>CAVPQY010000004.1:0-1197864 GCA_963707695.1 uncultured Actinomycetes bacterium
GACCTCGACGGAGCCCTGGCGCAGCGGCTGCTCGGTGAGGATCGTGGCGCCGGTGTGATCGGCCCGACAGTCGAGGCTCAGGACGGCGGAGACCTTCTGCGGTTCGCCGCGCGGGCCTTCCTTCCCCACCGAGCGGAGCCATGCCGCGGGGCCGGGCGCCCGCGCCGCTGTCGGCCTTGAACTCCCAGGGGCCCTCCGCTGGCCAGACCTCCTTCCGTCGTTCATCTTACGGCATCCCATCACATCGGGGTGACATGCCCGAGCTCCTGAGCCGGCTCCATCCCGCCCTCGCCGGTCGCTACCGCATCGAAGCGCGAGCTCGGCGAAGGCGGGATGGCCACGGTGTACCTGGCCGCACGACCTGCGGCACGACCGCAAGGTCGCGCTCAAGGTGCTGCGCCCCGAGCTCGCGGCGGTCATCGGCGCCGAGCGGTTCCTGGCCGAGATCAAGACTCACCGCCAACCTGCAGCATCCGCACATCCTGCCGCTGTTCGATTCGGGCGAGGCGGACGGGTTCCTCTACTACGTCATGCCGTTCATCGAGGGCGAGACGCTGCGCGACCGGCTCGACCGGGAGAAGCAGCTCCCGGTGGACGACGCCGTCCGGATCGCGCGCGAGGTGGCCGACGCGCTCGACTACGCCCACCGCCACGGCGTGATCCACCGCGACATCAAGCCGGAGAACGTCCTGCTGCACGACGGTCGCGCCCTGGTGGCCGACTTCGGCATCGCGCTCGCCGCCGAGCAAGGCCGGCAGCCGGATGACCGAGACCGGGATGTCGCTCGGCACGCCGCACTACATGAGCCCCGAGCAGGCGATGGGCGAGCGCGACATCACCGCCCGCAGCCGACGTCTACGCCCTCGGCTGCGTGCTGTACGAGATGCTCACCGGCGAGCCGCCGTTCACCGGACCCACCGCCCAGGCGATCGTGGCGAAGGTGCTGACCGGCACGCCGGAGCCGGTGACCACCCTGCGGCGGACCGTGCCGCCCGGGCTGGCCGCCGCGGTGCACCGGGCGCTCGAGCGGCTCCCGGCCGACCGCTGGCCGTCGGCCGCGAGCTTCGCCGCGGCGCTCACCGCCGACCCGACCGGGGCGGCAACCGTCCGCCTGCCCGCGCCGGCCGCCCGCCGGGGCCGCCGCTGGGCGGCACCGGCGCTGGTCGCCCTGCTCGGCATCGCCGCCGCGGCCCTCGGGTTCCGGGCGGGGCGCGCCGGCCGGGCCGCATCGGGCCCCGCGGTCTACGACGCGGCCCTCCCGGACAGCGCCCCGATGATCTTCGGGCCGAGCTCCACATCCAGGGCGTTCGGCACCGCGCGCCGGAACCTCTCCGTGGCTCCATCCGGCGCGTTCGCGGTGTACGCGGCCCCATCCGGTGGATCCACCATGCTGTGGTACCGTAGCCTCCGGGACGCCGCCGCGCGCCCGATTCCCGGCACCCTAGGCGCCGAGGCACCCCGGATCTCTCCCGACGAGCGGCAGGTGGCCTATTACGCCGGGAGCGACCCCATGGTCGTCCCGCTCGCGGGCGGCGAGCCGCGCCGGCTCATGCAAGGACAGGCGGGATTGTGGCTCGAGTGGCTCTCTCCCGACACGCTGCTCGCGGTGCACCAGGACGGATACGGCTATGCCCTGCTCGATCCCGAGGCCGGGACGCAGCAGGGTCGAACCAGGTCGATCAGCCGCTGCACCTCCGGCTCCTGGGTCCGGGCCCAGCGACTGCTGCTGTGCAACTACAACGACATCGTGTTCCTGGTGGACCCGGCCACCGGGGCCCGGGTGCGCGAGGTCCGGGTGCGGGGACCGGACGGACGGCCCGGACCCTATGCTCCACGGGGCCGGCGCCCGCGTGGTCACGGACCGCTACCTGGTCTACACCGGACCGGACGGCGACCTGCGTGCCGCGCCCTACGATCCGGCGACGAGCCTGGTCGGCCGCTCGGTCGCGCTGGCGCGGGGGATCCGGCGCGAGGGCCTGGGCGAGACCCACTTCGATATCGCCGCGGACGGTGCGCTGCTCTACGCCCCGGGCCACGACCAGAGGATGGGGCGGATCGTCCGGCTTCGTGCGGGGCGGCCAACCGGAGCCGCTCAACCTTCCTCCGGCCGCGTTCCAGCGCTTCGACCTGAGCCGCGACCGCCGCTGGCTCGCGGCGTCGGTCATGACGCCCGCCGGGCCGGAGCTCAGGGTGTACGATCTCCGCGACGGCCAGCAGCAGACCTGGTTCCACGCGGACTACGTCCGCCATCCGCTGTGGGGCCCGGCCGGCGACCGGTTCGCGGTCTCGGTGCGGGACTCGACCCGGTGGGCGATCCTCGCCGCCGAGCCGGGCGCCGGCCAGGCGGCCGATACGCTGCTGGCCGGCGACGCGGTGGACGACCTCCTGGACGTGGTGGACTTCCATGCCGCCGACGACCTGCTGCTGCAGCAGTGGGACAAGGTGCGGGTGTTTCGTCTCGATCCGACGGCGGCCAAGCCGGAGGCGACGGAGCTGCTGAAGGACGCGCGGTTCGCCTCGGTCTCGCCCGACGGGAGACTGATCTCATATCAGACGGGCGGGGAGACCCGGATCGTGGTGACGACCTACCCGGCACCCGGCCGGCGGTGGCAGGTGGCCACCGAAGGAGTCGAGCCGCTCTGGCTGGCCGACGGCACGCTGCTCTACCGGTTGGGGATCTCGTGGTACCTGGTGAAGCTCGATCCCCGCACCGGGGAGCCGGCCGGCCCGGGCACGCTGTGGGCGCAGGATCCGCGGTTCTCCGACACCTCGGGCTGGTCCAACCGGCCCTCGCGCGACGGCGGCATCATCTACGTGCAGGGACCGGCGGAGACGAGCGTCGGCTATCTGCGGGTGGTGCCTCGCTGGGTGGACCAGATGCGGGCGGCGGTGGCGGCGGCGAATCGGTGAGCGCCGGGATCCCGCTCCCGATCAACCTGAACGTCCCCTCACCCACCCTTCATCCCGGCCTCACCCCGCCTGCCATATGCTGGAGCACCTCCCTCAGGAGCGATGCGATGATCCTGCAGGCGCTGAAGACCTATCTCGATCGCGAGCGGGTGGGCTACGCCGTGATCCAGCATCCCTACGCCGGGAGCGCCCAGGCGGTCGCCGCCGCCGCGCACATCCCGGGGAAGGAGATGGCCAAGACGGTGGTCATGAAGGTGGACGGGGAGCCGGCGCTGGTGGTGCTGCCGGCCTCGAGCCGGGTGGACGTGGTCCGGCTGCTGGAGACGACCGGCGCGTTCATCGTGGAGCTGGCGCGGGAGGAGGAGCTGGCCGAGCTCTTCCCGGGGTGCGAGCTGGGCGCCATGCCCCCATTCGGTAACCTCTTCGGGCTTACCACGTACGTCGCCGAGGAGCTGACCGAGGACGAGGACATCGCGTTCAACGCGGGCTCGACCACCGAGGTGATCCAGATGATGTACCGGGACTACAAGCGTCTGGTCCAGCCTCGGGTGCTGCCGGTCGGGGTTCCCGCCTAGTCGGGCATCGCTGCCCGACCCGATCGGAGCAGGAGGACCGAGTCGCCGAACTCGTGTGCCCGGTAGGCTCGGTCCTCCAGCGCTCGTGACATGCGCGCCAGGGTCTCGCCGCCGGCGAACGCGCGCAGCAGCTCGTAGTGGGACGTCCCCGGCTGGTGCACGCCGGTGAGGATCCCGTCCACCACCCGGAGCGGGGTGCCGGCGCCGATCCGGCCGGTGGCGAGCCCCCCTCCGGCCCGGACGACGCCCTTCCCGCCCGCCGCGTGCTCCAGCGCGCGGGCCACCGTGGTGCCCACCGCGATCACCCGTCCTCCCGCTCGCCCGATGCGCCGCACCGCCCGCGCGGTGGCGACCGGGATGCAGTACGGCTCGTCGAAGGGGAGCCTCGCGTCGAGCGCCGCGTCTCCGGTGGAGGAGATCCCGGCCGCGTGGGTCAGCGTCGCGAAGCCGATTCCGCGGGGCCGGAGCCGGGCGAAGGTAGCCCATCGGAGTGCGAATCCCGCGGAGGGCGGCTCGAAGGCCACCGGCCAGGCCGCGAGCGCGGTCCACACGTCCCACAGCGCGAGCGGAGTCGGCACGTGGGCGTACTGGATCGGGCGGCCATGGGCGGCGATGCCGGCCCACACCGCGCCCGCGTCGCCGGCGAAGTCCAGCTCGGCCAACCGGGGGTGATCGAGCAGTCGGGTGACCGTCGCGTGCAGGGGGCCGAGGCGGAGTCGGTCACCGGGGAGGAGCGGCGGCGGCGGTGCGCGATGCTCGGTGGGGGTGTGCCAGTCGCCGGCACCGAAGAGGAGAGCGGTGAAGCGGTGGATGTCGTCGGCGCGGAGCGAGGGGCGGCCGGCGAGCCGCACCTCGACCGCGCTCCCGGTCCGCTGGTGAATCCCCTGAAGGCTCGCCGGGATCGTCGCGGCGTCGTTGGCGACCAGCAGGTCGCCGGGCCGGAGCAGGTCGGGGAGGTCGTCGCGCCGGCGGTCGGCGATCCGGCCGTCGCCGTCCACGACCAGCAGCCTCGCGGCGCCGCGGCCCGTGGCGGGCGCTCTCGCCGTGGCGATCATGCTGCCAGCTCCCGCTCGACGATCCCCAGCAGCTCCTCGGCCGCGGCCTCGGGGCGGCGCAGGGTCGCGGGATCGGCGTCGGGGAGCGCGAGCGCGTGGAGCGGCGTGTCCATGTCGCCGGGGTCGAGCGACAGGACCCGGATGCCGAGCTCGGCGAGCTCGAGGTCCCAGATGGCGCTCAGGTGTCGGAGCGCGGCCTTGCTCGCGCCGTAGGCGCCCCAGCCGGGGTAGGGCTGGACCGCGGCGTCGCTGGAGACGTTGAGCACCAGGGCGCGGCCGTGATGCCGGGCGGCGCCGGCGAGGGCGCCGAGGAGGGCGCGGGTGACGCGGAACGGGCCGACCAGGTTGGTGGCGAGCGCCAGCTCCAGCTCCTCGCACTCGGTATCGGCCAGCGGGGCGAGGGGGACGGGCCCGAGGCTGGACGCGTTGTTCACCAGGACGTCCACCCCGCCGAGCCGGGCGGTGAGCTGGAGGGCGATGGGGTGGATGGCGGTCTTGTCGGCCACGTCGCCGACGACGCCGACCGTGCCGGGGAGCTCGCGGGCGAGCGCGTGCACCCGGTCGGCGCTGCGGGCGACGAAGCCCACCCGGGCGCCGCGGGCGTAGGCGCCGCGAACCAGGGCGAGTCCGAGGCCCGAGGTGCCGCCGGTGACGACGAGACCTCGGCCCGCGAGCGGGCCGGGACGAGCTTCGGGTTGATGCGGGAGCTGACGGAGTGGTACGGCGGACATGGCAACCTCACAGCTGAATTATCCAAGCTTCTCTTTGGATAATAGAAGAGGCCCGCCATTACGCAAGCACGCGCTTGGAATATTAGATTCCGGGCATGACTCCGACCCCCGTTCCCGCTCCGGCCGTCCTCCCCGCCGACCGGATCCTCCACGTCCTCAAGACCCGGGGCCCCTTGTCCACCGCCGAGCTGGCCGTGGTGCTCGGCGTGAGCGGGGAGGCGACGCGCCAGCAGATGGCGCGGCTGGAGGCGGACGGCCTGGTGCGGGGGGAGCGGGAGAGCGGAACGGTGGGCCGGCCGAGGCAGCGGTGGTCGCTCACCGACCGGGCGCAGGGTCGCTTCCCGGACACCCATCCCGAGCTCACGGTGCAGCTCATCCGCTCGATCGAGCGGACCCTCGGTGCGCCCGCGCTCGACCGGATCATCGGGGCGCGGGAGGAGGAGCAGCGACGGGTCTACCGGGAAGCGCTGGCGGGAGCCCGAAGCCTGCGGGAGCGGGTGCGGCGGCTGGGGAAGATCCGGTCGCGCGAGGGATACATGGCGGAGGTGCGGGAGGAGAAGGGGGGATGGCTGCTGGTCGAGAACCACTGTCCGATCTGCGCGGCGGCGCGGGTGTGCCAGGGCTTCTGCCGCTCCGAGCTGGCGCTGTTCCGCGAGGTGCTGGGGCCGGAGGTGGCGGTGGAGCGGGTGGAGCACATCCTGGCAGGAGCACGGCGGTGCGCGTATCGGATCGAGCCGGTTCGGAAGCGGAGGCGAGCGAGGGTCGCCGAGAGGTAGCGGAGGGGTTCGACTCGCTCCGAGGGGAGCCGAACCTGATCAGCCTCGAGGCCGCGGAGTCAGCGGGGCCGAGGGACCAGCACTCCACCCTTCATCACCCAGCGCACGCGCTGGTAGTTGCGCGGGTCGGCCAGGGGATTTGCGTCGAGCGCCACGAGGTCGGCGACCTTCCCCGGAGTGACCGTCCCGACGTCGTGCTCACGGCCCATCGCGCGGGCGCCATTGAGCGTGACCGCAGCCAGCAGGTCCATCGGTGGGATGCCCGCCTCGCTCAACAGCACCAGCTCCCGGTAGATGGAGGGACCGTGCAGTGAGCCGGGATTGCCGGCGTCGGTGCCGACCGCGACGGTGATCCCGCCGTCGTGAACGCGCTTGGTGTTTGCCTGCCCCGTGGCCACTTCCTGATCGATCTTCCGAATCGCCGCGGTGTCCGTCCACCACGCCGGCCCGCGCTGCCCCTGGACCGGCCCCGACGCGGCCAGTGCGCGTGAGGCGGAATCCGCACAGGCGAGCGGATAAAGATGCCCGTCCACCTTCCCCTGTCCCGCGACGATGTATCCCTCGCCCGCCATGAGCGTCGTGATGTAGATGGCCTTGCGTGACCGGGCCAGCTCGATGAACTCGTTGTCCACCGGCTGCTCGAAGACGCTGTGGACCAACACGTCCGCGCCGGCCCGAAGCGCGTCCTTCGCTTCCCAGAGACCTGTGGCATGCACGAGCAGGCGAAGGCCGAGCCGGTGCGCCTCGTCGGCGGCGGTGCGAACCAACGCCTGGGCCCGCGCGGTGTCGGGCGGCTGGGGAGGCAAGACATACCAGATCTTGACTCCGTCGGACTTGAACGCCGCGTTCGCGCGCACCGCGTCGCGCACCACGGAGTCGTTCGCCATGTAAACGAACTGCCGTTGCCCCGGAAGGTTGAGCCAGTGGTCGATGGTGGTCAGAAGCGGGCCCGCCGCGGCGATTCTGGGCGCCGCTGGATCGTCGGTGTACCGGTCGCGCATCGCCCAGGTCCAGGGATAGCCGCCGACGTCGTACACCGAGGTGACCCCACTGCAGAGATAGCTGCGGAAGAAGCGCTCGGGGTGAGCCTCGAGCCCGGCGACGACCTCGGCGTAGGGATGGCGCTCCCGCAGATCGGCGGCGTCCGGCCGACCATCGAACCAGCCGGTCTGGCTGAAGTGCACATGCGCGTCGATGAGGCCGGGGATGAGCCAGGTGCCGCGTGCGTCGATGCGTCGGGCGCCCTTCGGGACGGGACAGCTCGGATGCGGACCGGCGCAGGTGATGCGGCCGTCTCGCACCACAACCGCCGCATCAGAGACGGGGGCGGCGCCGGTACCGTCCAGGAGCGTGGCGCCGGTGATCACAATGGACTGCGCCCGGAGCGCCCCGGGGCACAGCAGGGGGAGCGCGAGGGCGAGCGCGGAGGTCGCGATCAGTCTGGGCACGGATGGCTACTGGTGAGGGTGCCCTAAGATGCGGCGCGGTGGAGCGGCTAGCCAGACGGCGGGGGCCCGCTGAGGAACGCAAGGGTCACCGCGGAAACCCCTCCGCCAGTCCCCCATCCACCGTCAGAAACCCTCCGGTGGTGAACCGGAACCGCTCCCCCGCCAGCATCACCGCCAGGTCCGCCACCGCCTCCGCCGGGATCAGCCCCACACCCATCAGGTTCAGGAGGAGATTCACCCGGAACCGTCGAAATCGCGGACCACCGCATCCGGCAGCGGCCTGTCGAAGTTCCTCCCGACGCGCCACTTGCCTTTGCCTCGGCCGGGGACCCGCAGGCCCCGGGTGTCCTCCAGCGGGACGAGCCGGGCCCGCGGGCGGCCGGACTTGGCGATGATGATCTCCTCCCCCTCCGCCCTCCCGCCCCCCTTCCACTGGTCGGCCGCTGCACGGAGGGTTAGCCTGGAGTACAGCCTTCCCGAGGTCGTCCTGTCCGACACGCTCGCTCGCCTGCGGACGGCGCTGGCCGGGCGCTACCAGCTCGAACGGGAGCTCAGGGGCGGGGCGATGAGCCGGGTGTTCGTCGCCACCGAGTCGAGCCTCGGCCGCCAGGTCGTGATCAAGGTGCTCCCGCCGGAGCTCGCGGCCAGTCTCAGCGCGGACCGGTTCCGTCGCGAGATTCAGCTCGCCGCCTCGCTCCAGCACCCCCATATCGTGCCGCTGCTCGCCGCCGGCGAGGCCGCCGACCTCCTGTTCTTCACCATGCCCCTGGTGGAGGGCGAGTCGCTCCAGGCCCGGCTCGCGCGCGACGGCGAGCTGCCGGTGGGCGAGGCCACCCGGATCCTGCGCGACGTGGCGGACGCGCTGAGCTACGCCCACCGCCACGGCGTGGTGCACCGGGACATCAAGCCCGGCAACGTGCTGCTGTCCGACGGCCACGCGCTGGTGACCGACTTCGGCGTCGCCAAGGCGCTGGACCAATCGCGCCGGTCGTCGCTCACCAGCACCGGGCTCGCGCTCGGCACGCCGACCTACATGGCGCCGGAGCAGGCGGCCGCCGACCCTCACACCGACCATCGGGCCGACATCTACGCGCTGGGCGCGCTCGGGTACGAGCTGCTCTCGGGCCGGCCTCCGTTCACCGCGCCGACGGCGCAGGCGGTGGTCGCGGCCCACCTCACCCAGACGCCGACGCCGCTGGCGCAGCTCCGGCTCGGCGTGCCACCCGCGCTGGCGGCGCTGGTGATGCGGTGCCTGGAGAAGCGGCCGGCCGACCGCTGGCAGAGCGCGGCGGAGATGCTGCAGGCGATCGAGGCGGTCGGCGCCCCACCGGCCGCGGCCGCCCCCGGGCGGACCCGGCGCGTGCGGCCCGCCGCGCTGGCGGCCGTCGGCGCCGCGCTCGCCGCCGCGCTGGTCGGCTGGCTGGTTCTGGGACGTCCGCGCGACGCCGCCCCGCTCGACGACGACCTGGTCGCGATCGCCCCCTTCGACGTTCCGGACCAGCGGCTCGCTCTCTGGCGGGAGGGGCTGGTGGACGTGCTCTCGCGCAACCTCGATGGCGCGGGGCCGATCCGCACGGTGCCGTCCACGACGGTGATCCGCCGCTGGAGCGGCCGGGCCGACCCGCCCTCCGCCGGCGAGCTGGGCCGGCGTACGGGGGCGGGGCTGGTGGTGTTCGGCACGCTGATCGGCGCCGGGCCCGACTCCGCCCGGCTCACGGTCACCGCGCTCGACGTCGCCGGCGGACGCCTTCTGGCCGAGATCGAGCTGCGCGACGCGGCCGACCGGATGGACCGGCTGGCCGACTCGCTCACGGTTCGGCTGCTGCGCGAGCTCGGACGCACCCGACGGATCGAGGTGTTCCGGGCCACCGCCATGGGGTCGACCTCCCTGCCCGCGCTCAAGGCATTCCTGCGGGGCGAGCAGTGGTACCGGCGCGCCTCCTGGGACTCGGCGCTCGCCGCCTACGGCCAGGCGATATCCCTCGACAGCAATTTCGCGCTCGCGCTCTGGCGGTCGGGCAAGGTGCTGGGGTGGCAGCACTCTTCGGACGACTCCGTTTACCTGGCGCGAGCGATGCGGGCGGGGGCGCTTACTCATGGGCTGGCCCCGCGGGACAGCCTCCTCCTCACCGCCGATTCGGTGCTGGCCGAAGTGAACGCCACGGTTCCGCGCTGGCGCTGGTCGGCGGTGCGCCGGCTCCACGCGCTGGCGGAGGAGCTTACCCGCCGGTATCCCGACGACGCGGAGTCCTGGTACGTCCTCGGCGAGGCCCGCTTCCACTGGGGCTTTCCGGTCGGGCATACGCCGGCGGAGGCGCTGGAGGCGTTCGACCGCGCCATCCGGCAGGATTCCGCCTTCGCGCCGTCCTACATCCACGCGGTCGCGCTGGGCTTCTGGCTGGGCGGACCCGAGGTCGGCCACCGGTACGCCACGCGATACCTGGCCCTCCAGCCGACCGACGCATCGGTCGGCGGGATCCGTCTGGCCGACCAGCTCATCGGACGAAGTGCCACGCCCGCGGAAGCCGCGCGTCTCATCCGGCAGGCCTCACCGCAGGCGCTCCGCGACGCCGGGCTCAGCCCTGGCCCAGGTGCCGGACTCGGCCGAGACGGTCGTCGCGCTGAGCCGAGCCCTGGCGGCCGCTCCCCCGGGCGACGCCGCCTGGCTGGGCCCGGCGGACCGCCAGATGAGGCTCGGCGGTGCCCTGCTCTTTCGCGGGCACGTGCGGGAGGCGGTGCGAATCATCTACCAGAACCCGGAGGCGCTCCCGGTCCACCTGGTGGAAACCGGCCTGGTCGCGAAGGACCTGCCGGATACGGCGGTGCGTCTCTTCCACCGCATCGCGGAGGGCAACCGGCTGGTGGGCGTGGCGACCACCCTGCCGTGGTGGGCTGCCCGGCGCGACAGCGCCACCATCAAGGCCATCGAGCGTCGTACCGATTCGTTCGCCCGCGCTGCGCCGCTCGAGGTTGACCGCGGGATCGCGCGGTACACCGCGGACGCGGCCCGGGCCTACCTGGCGCTCCTGCGGCACGACACCGCCACGGCGGTACGCCGGCTGGAGGCCCTGCCGGACTCCCTGTGTTCCCTCTGCTACCAGCAGCGCATGACCCTGGGCCAGTTGCTCGCCTCGGGAGGGGACGACCGTAAGGCGGCGGCGCTGCTGGACCGCTGGCTCGTCGATCTGACCGTGCCGAGCGCAGTGATCTGGGCGTTGGAGCGGGCGCGAGTCGCGGAGAGGCTGGGCGAGCGGGATAAGGCCGTTCGCGGCTACCAGTACGTGGCCGACGTGTGGCGGCACGCCGATCCCGAGCTTCAGCCGTACGTCACGGAGGCGAAGCAGGGGCTGGCCCGGCTGACGAGCGAGCCGAGACGGTAAACCGCCGGGCCTGAGTGCCCGCTAGCTAATCCGCCGCTCCGGACGCATCTTCAGCCCATCCCCAACCGACAAGCCGCCCCCATGCCCGAGACGCAAAACCGCCTCCAGCTCGCCCTGTCCGACCGCTACCGGATCGAGCGGGAGATCGGCGCCGGCGGCATGGCCACGGTCTACCTGGCCCAGGACATCCGCCATGCCCGGCGGGTCGCCCTGAAGGTGCTTCGCCCCGAGCTCGCCGCGGTGATCGGGGCCGAGCGGTTCCTGGCCGAGATCCAGCTCACGGCCAACCTGCAGCATCCGCACATCCTGCCGCTGTTCGACTCCGGGGAGGCGGACGGCTCCGCTCTTCTACGTCATGCCCTACGTCGAGGGCGAGACGCTGCGCGACCGGCTCACCCGGGAGAAGCAGCTCCCGGTGCCGGACGCGATCAGGATCGCCGAGGAGGTGGCGGGCGCGCTGGACTACGCGCACCGCCATGGGGTGGTCCACCGCGACATCAAGCCCGAGAACATCCTGCTCCACGACGGCTCGGCGCTGGTCGCCGATTTCGGCATCGCGCTCGCCGCGAGCAAGGCGAGCGGCGCCCGGATGACCGAGACCGGGATGTCGCTGGGCACGCCGCACTACATGTCGCCCGAGCAGGCGATGGGCGAGCGGGAGATCACCGCCCGCTCCGACGTCTACGCCCTCGGCGCCGTGCTCTACGAGATGCTGACCGGGGAGCCGCCCTTCACCGGGGCCACCGCGCAGGCCGTGGTGGCCCGGGTGGTGACCGAGTCGCCGCGACCGCTCCATGCCCAGCGGCACACCATCCCGGCGCACGTCGAGGCCGCCGCGCTCACGGCGCTCGAGAAGCTGCCGGCGGACCGGTTCGCCTCCGCCGCCGATTTCGCCGCGGCGCTCCGGGACAAGAGCTACGCGACGACGGCGGTGGTACCGGCGGCGGCGCCGCCGGGCGCGAAGGCGCAGGGACGCAGGGGCGCAGGGGTCTGGGTGCCGGCGGGGGTTGGTGCTCGCGGCTGCGGCGCTCTGGGGCTGGCTCCGGCCGGTGCGCGCGCGAGCCGCTGACGCAGTTCAGCGTGGCGCTGCGCAAGAGCGAGGAGCTGCAGCCGCCGTCGACGGGCGGCGGCGGGCGGATCGCGATCTCGCCCGATGGACGCATGCTCGTCTTCACGGGCCCGGGGCAGGGCTCGAGCCAGCTCTGGCTCCGGCGGCTCGACCAGCTCACCTCCGCCCCCATCGCGGGGACCGAGGGGGGCTACAGCCCGTTCTTCTCGCCCGACGGCCGGAAGGTGGGCTTCATCAAGAGCGGCAACACGCTGCGGGTGGCGTCGCTCGACGGCACGCCGACGGTCACCCTGATCGACACCGCCAACACGACCAGCGCCGACTGGAGCGACGACGGGTGGATCTACGTCGAGGGCGGGGCCGGGATCGTCCGGGTGCGGCCCACCGGCGGCTCAGGTCGAGCCGGTGTACACGGTGTCGGCGGAGCGCCACGAGATCGGCGCCGAGTTCCTCAACGCACTGCCGGGCGGCGGTCTCCTCTACCGGCTGCGCTATGGCGGCAAGGGCCAGACCGACTTCCAGATCGCCGCGATGAAGGTGCCGGGCGGCTCCCCCAAGCTCCTGACCCGCGGGGTGTTCGCACGTTATGCGCCGAGCGGGCACCTGCTCGTGGTCACCGCCGAGGGGAAGCTCATCGCCCTTCCGTTCAATGCGGCCAAGCTCGAGCTCACCGGGCCGCCGATCGCGCTGCTGGAGGGCGTCGGCGTGCGGGCCGGCGGATTCAGCGTAGACCTGGCGATCTCGCCGAGCGGCACGCTGGTGTACACCACCGGAGGCGCCATCGGGGCGCGGCGGGTGGTGTGGGTGACGCGCGAAGGCGGGGCCACCCTGGTGGATCCCGGCTGGGATCCGCAGGGCACCATCGACGCCATGGCCCTGTCGCCCGACGAGAAGACGCTCGCGGTGGCGCTCTCACGCAACGGGAAGTCGGACATCTGGGTCAAGGCGCTGCCCGCCGGCCCGTTCTCCCGGATCACCTTCAGCGACACCGGCAGCACCCGGCCGGTCTGGGCGCCGGACGGCCGCTCGCTGCTCTACATCCTGGACCGGGCGGGGTCCGGCGTGGGGCCGGTCTACGAGCACCGCGCGGACGGCACCGGGAACGCAAGCCTGGTGTTCCGTGGCAACATCGACTGGGGACAGATCGTGCCGGCCCGCGAGCGGCGGTGGCTGATTCTTCGCAGCGCGGGGGCCACGACCGCGGTCGGCATCTTCGGCGTGCGCCAGGGCGACACGACCGCGGTGCCGCTGGTGAGCGGCACGGCGGACAGCAGGTTCCCGGCGCTGTCGCCGGACGAGCGCTGGCTGGCCTACTCGTCGGACGAATCCGGGACGGCGGAGATCTACGTGCGGCCGTTCCCCGAGACCAGCTCGGCCAAGTGGCAGGTCTCGACCGCGGGCGGGAGCCAGCCGGCCTGGAGCCGGAGCGGCCGCCAGCTCTACTACATCAACGGCAAGAACGAGATGGTAACCGCCGACATCCGGCCAGGCGCGACCTTCAGCGTGGGCGAGCAGCGGGTGCTGTTCTCGGCGTCGCCGTTCCTGCGCCTCGGGCCGGTGCCTTCGTTCCTGGTGACAGGGGACGACCGCCGGTTCGTGATGCTGCGGGAAGGAGAGTCGGCGCAGGAGAGCGAGCTGATCGTGGCGCTGCACTGGCTGGACGGACTCGAGGGGAAGGGCGGAAAGTAGCGTCTGCGGGATGCAACGTGCGAGGCGTCATCTCCCCGCCAGCCGGACCCGCGCGCCGTCCACCCGGCCCTCGAGGCCGGCCGCGAGTCGGGCGATCGGATCGCTCAGCGCGTCATCCGGTGGGGCACGCTTTACGATACCGTGCGGCGATACGAAGGGCCAGCAGATGCCGGCGAGCTACTCCTCCTTCTCCTTCGCCGTCGGCGGCACCCGCCCGTTGAGCCGGAGGTAGTTGGCGAGCTGGCTGTAGTGGTCGGCCCAGTCGTCCACCGTGATGAACATCGCCTCCACCCGGGTGAAGTCGCTGGGGCCGAACAGCTTCACCTTGCCGCCCAGGTCCGAGTCGTTCACCTTGGCGAGCGCCGAGGCGCAGAAGTCGAAGGTCTCCTTGAGCCGGGCCACCTGCTTGTCCTTCCCCGCCCCCGGCTTCACTTCGGCGCGCTTGGGTGCCGCCGCGCCGCTGATCTGGCCGCAGAGGAAGTCGTTCCCCTCCGCCAGGTGCGCGATCACGTCCGCGAAGCTCATCTGCGCCGGCGTCGGCTTGTAGCCGTATTTGTCGGCCGGCATCTCCTCCGCCGCGGCGACCAGATGGCGCGAGGCGCGCTCCTCGCCCTTGCGGAAGGCATCGGAGACGGGGGTGGACTGCGCTGCAGCGGCCGGGGCGAGCAGGCAGGTGGCGAGCGCGAGAACAACAAGCGAGAGCCTCATGGGTCGGTCCGAGGTGTGAGGTGGATGGATTACCTGGCTTTGAGTGCCGCGGCGGCTCGGGCGTAGTCCTTCGGCCTGACCCAGAGGAGCATGCCGTAGCGTCCCTTGCCGGCGGTCACCGCATCGACCGCCGTGACATTGATCTTCCGCTCCGCGAGCCGCTTCAGGTGATTGTGGACCGCGCCCACCCGGTCGTCGCCCTGGACCAGAAATCCCTTCTTGGCGTCGCTCAGCCGCCACCCGTTCTTCCGGGCGATTCGGCGGATCGGACCCAGGTCCTCGGCGATCAGATCGACCTGTCCCTTTCCCCCTCGGGTCGGAAACGCGGTAAAGGCCACGAGGTTCACTCCGGCTTCTCGCAGCTCATCGGTAATCCGCGCCCCCTGTCCCGGGCGGCTGGGAACCATCAGGTAGGCATAATTGACCCTGCGAACTCGGTCGGCCATGAAAACCCCCCTTGGGTAGGTGCTTGGATCCTAGCAGAGTTGCCGGCCGAAGGGAGGGATGAGTCGCCCCCCATGTAGGCGCTGATCTTTACGGCACGCGAAAATGCAGCGGGTCCCTGAGACTCTGCAGCTCGCGGTAGTAATAGAGCGGCGTCGGCCGCTTGCCGTTGAACCTCAGCCGCCTGAGAAACGCAATCTCTTCCTCGGTCACGGTGGCGCTGAGCGTGGGATCCCGAAGGAACTCGGTGAGCCCGGGGTCTTCGCCGCCCGAATGGCCGGGTTGTCCGCTCGACGAACTCGAATCGCTTCACGTGCGCGGCGGCGACCCTGGGATTGAGCGCGATCTCGAGCGCGAAGGTCGCGAGGTCGATGTCCCAGGATTCGATCATCGGATCCAGAAACGCGACGCAGTGCTCCCGGGACAGATGGAAGATGTCCGTATCCAGGAACTCGAGCACGAGGACGCGCATCTCCTCGAAGCTTCGGCCGCCGAGGTCCGCGACCATGCGGAGCCAGTACTCGTTGCCCAGCTCTTCCTTGGCCACGCCTGCGAGCACGTCCAGCAGCCGTTGGGTGACCAGCCTCTCCAGCTCGCCGAATGGCTGCGCCTCGAAGATCGCGCGGACGTGCCGGTGCCTGTCGGGATGACACTTGCGGAGGATCAGCTCGCGGACTTCCCGGAACAAGGGCGCGGGCTCTTCCCCCAGCTCTCGCTTCAGTTCCGCCCTCCGCTCCACCGCCGCCAACCGCGCCAGCTCACCGCTCGGCAGCTTCAGGAACCGGTCCATCTTGTCATAGATGTCGGTACGGTTCGGAGCGGGGGGCGCCTTCTTCCGGGTCAGGAGCTGCGAAATGTAGGACTCGGTCACCTGTGCGGCTCGCGCGAGCTCGCGCTGCCCCAGGCCGAATTCCTCCAACCGCTGCCGTATCAGGAACGACACATCCAAGGGGATGTCCTCCAAGATGAGCCGGGCGTGTTAACTGACGAAAGTTAATCACGTCCTCCACTGTGGTCAATAAACGTGCTTCACTTGACAAGTATAGTAAATCACGGTAACATGAACATCTCTAAAGCACATTGGTTAAGCCCCTCTAGTCTTCGACGCACCAAGGAGTTCGATATGTACGCACGCAACGTCTCGATCCATCTCAAGCCCAATAGCGTCAGTGAGTTCACCCAGAAGTTCGAGAAGGACATCCTGCCCCTGCTGCGCAAGCAGAGCGGCTTCAAGGACGAGATCACGTTCCTCGCCGAGGGCGGTCGGGAAGCGGTCGCCATCAGCTTGTGGGATCGCAAGGAGAACGCGGAACAGTACGGCCGCGACACGTATCCCCAGGTGCTCAAGGGGTTGACGGCGCTGGTCGAAGGCACGCCAGAAGTGCAGGCGTACGAGGTCGGCAACTCGACCTTTCACGACATCGCCTCGAAGGTCTAAGCCGGACCGGTACGTGGGGGTGGCATGAGCCACCCCTGTTTCCGCGCTGCGCAGACCGTTCGGGGCAGGCAAGCCCCTGATCCACCTCCGAGGTACCAATGTCCACTGCGACCAAAGCCAGACCCAAAATCAAGATCCATCCCCTCGAGGACCGCGCGGTGATCCTGCCGGCGGAGGAGGCGGAGTCCATGCGCGGCCCGCTGTACATCCCGGATACCGCCAAGGAGAAGCCCACCCAGGGCGAGGTTCTCGCCGTCGGCCCGGGCCGGATCGAAAAGGGCGAGCGGATCCCGATGGAGGTCAAGCCGGGCGATCAGGTCTTGTACGGCAAGTACAGCGGAACGCCCTATCAGGCGGGCGATGATGAACTGATCATCGTCAAGATGTCCGACATTCTGGCCAAGATCGGTTGAGGCGGCCACCTCCGGAGGAGTGAACTCATATGTCAGCGAAGGAACTGCAGTTCAGTGTCGACGCCCGCGCCCGGCTCAAGCGTGGGGTGGATGCCCTGGCCGAGGCGGTCAAGATCACGCTCGGTCCCAAGGGCCGGAACGTCGTCATCGACAAGAAGTTCGGCTCCCCGACCATCACCAAGGACGGCGTGACGGTCGCCAAGGAGGTCGAGCTGTCCGATCCGGTCGAGAACATGGGTGCACAGATGGTGAAGGAGGTCGCCACCAAGACCTCCGACCTCGCCGGCGACGGCACCACCACGGCCACCGTGCTGGCCCAGGCGCTCTTCCGCGAGGGCCTCAAGAACGTCACCGCCGGCGCCAACCCGATGGAGTTGAAGCGGGGCATCGACAAGGCGGTCGAGGCGGTCGTCGAGGACCTCAGGAAGCTGAGCGTCCCCTCGGCCGGCAAGAAGGAGATCGCCC
This sequence comes from uncultured Actinomycetes bacterium, assembly GCA_963707695.1. Taxonomy (GTDB): domain Bacteria; phylum Actinomycetota; class Thermoleophilia; order Solirubrobacterales; family Solirubrobacteraceae; genus JAOPZW01. The sequence goes on from CAVPQY010000004.1 coordinate 17,102, forward strand.
AGGTCGGCACCATCTCCGCCAACAACGACAGGGAGATCGGCAACCTGATCGCCGAGGCGATGGAGAAGGTGGGCAAGGACGGGGTCATCACCGTGGAAGAGGCCAAGGGCCTCGAGACCACGCTGGAGACGGTGGACGGGACCCAGTTCGACCGCGGTTACCTCTCGCCCTACTTCGTGACCGATCCGGAGAAGATGGAGACCGTCCTGGAGGATGCCTATCTGCTCATCCACGACAAGAAGATCTCCTCGATGAAGGAGCTCCTCCCCATCCTCGAGAAGGTGGTACAGGGCGGGAAGCCTCTCCTCGTCATCGCCGAGGATGTCGACGGCGAGGCGCTGGCCACGCTGGTCGTGAACAAGCTCCGCGGCACCCTGAAGGTCGCCGCCGTCAAGGCGCCGGGCTTCGGTGACCGCCGGAAGGAGATCCTGGGTGACATCGCGGCGCTCACCGGCGGGCAGGTGATCAGCGAGGAGGTCGGCTTCAAGCTCGAGAACGTCGCCCTCACCGACCTGGGTCGCGCCAAGCGGGTCGTGATCGACAAGGACGACACCACCATCGTGGACGGCAAGGGCAAGCCCGACGACATCCAGGGCCGGATCAACGCGATCAAGGCGGCGATCGAGAAGAGCACCTCGGACTACGATCGGGAGAAGTTGCAGGAGCGGTTGGCCAAGCTCTCCGGCGGCGTGGCGATCATCAACGTCGGCGCGGCCACCGAGACCGAGATGAAGGAGAAGAAGGCCCGGGTCGAGGACGCGCTCCACGCGACCCGCGCCGCGGTCGAGGAGGGCATCGTGCCGGGCGGGGGCGTCGCCCTTATCCGGGCGCAGTCCGCGCTCGACAGGATCCGGGGCAGCGAGGACGAGAAGACCGGCGTGGACATCGTACGGCGCGCGCTGGAGGAGCCGATCCGACTGATCGCCCAGAACGCGGGCGCGGAAGGCTCGATCGTCGTCGCCAAGGTGAGGGCGTCCAAGGACAGGAACTTCGGGTACAACGCCCTGACCGACACCTACGAGGACCTGGTGAAGGCGGGCGTGATCGACCCGACCAAGGTCACCCGCACGGCGTTGCAGAACGCGGCCTCCATCGCAGGGCTGCTGCTCACCACCGAGTGCGTGGTGGTGGAGAGGCCGGAAGCGAAGCCGGCGCTCGCGGGGCCGCCGGGCGGCGGCATGGGTGGGATGTACTAGTACCGGAATGCCGTAACAGGCGAGGCTCGTATGATGCTGGCCCAATATCAGGACCTCGTGCTCCCCTCGCTACGCCGCCTGGTGGAGCACCAGCATCAGCATGATACCGGCGAGCGGGACGCGGCCCGGTTTCTCCATTCGGTGGTAGACCAGTTGCGGGGGCAAGGTGTCGATCTGCCCGTCGAGGGTGGACCGTGGACCGTCGGGGCACGGTGGCTCGAGGGTCCCGGGCGGGGCGGGCTCCCGGTGATCCCTCTGGTGCAGCGGGGGGATATGGTCATCATGACCGGCACGTGGGATGAGGCCCGGCGACTGACCGGGCTCTTGAACTGGTGTAATGCGCCGGCCTCGCTGTCGCCGGCGAGGGATTATCGGAGAAACGCTGTCGCCGAATCGCGAGCGCAGCCGGGGCTCGATCCTGCACGGGCAGCTGGTCGAGGTCCCGCTGCAGGCGTCGGGCCAGGGGCCCAACGATGATGCGGCCGACTCATCCGAGGACGAGCCGGCCGCAAGCATCCGTCATGCGGCTCGCGCCGCACCTGCATTACTACTGGGCGAGCTTGGCCACGTTCTCCGCGGCCGGGCCCTTCTGACCTGCCACGACGTCGAACTCGACCCGGTCGCCTTCCGCGAGGCTCTTGAAGCCCTCGCCCTGAATCGCCGAATGATGGACGAAGCAGTCCTTCTGACCGTCCTCAGGCGTGATGAAACCAAAGCCCTTCGCGTCGTTGAACCATTTGACTGTGCCGGTGGTACGCATTGTTCCCGCTCCTAGAGCTGGTGTGATCGGAGTGGGACAGTGCGGTTCACGTCCGACTAAACAAAAGGGCCGGCGTCAACGCCAGCCCTGCCTGATCACGTTGGGTTCGGTCGCGCGAGCGCTCCCGATGTTCGAGCAATATAGCGCCCGGGACTGCGGCCGGCAAGGCACACCTTCGGCACCCCGCTCCTTCAGGCGGGCCCGTGGCCGTAGTTGCACCGGTTGTTCCCCTCGAATACCGCGTGCCCGTATTGGCAGAGCCGGGCCGTCGCTTTCGACGAATCCTTGTCGACATCGACTCGCCCCGAGACGTCGCGTCCCAGCAGCCGCCCAAAGCTTCGCTCGATGAGCCTGATGATGTCCATGACTTCCTCCTGGAAGACCTTACCGCCAGGCTAGCTCTGCGGATGCCACTGGCACCGACAGACGGCGCAGGACGCCACCGGCTGGCCCTTGACGACCGACGAGTGTGGACGGCTGCTGCTGCCGCAGGCCGGACACGGCCCCGGGGGAGTGGGATGCCATGGGTTGCTGCAGCCCCAGGTGTACCCCCCGGGTCCGTTGTCCCGTACCGGAATCATCGGATAGCCGTCCTGAACGCAGGCGGACATCCTACTTGCCCGCCGCCTGCTGCAGCTTCTCGACCGCGTGCACCACCACCGCCGGCTGCTCCTCGTGGATGAACTGGCCCGAGCCCGGGATGGTGTCCGCGGCGAAGTCCGTGAGCCGGTCGCGGAGCAGCTCGCGCTGCTCGTCGGGAACCTCCGACGGGTGCTCGACCCCACCGACGAGCAGCCTGACCGGGCCGGTGAACTCGTGCAGGTTCAGCGGCTCGGGCTTCGTCGACTTCGACATCCGCTGGAACGCGTCGATTGAGCCGGAGAGGTCGGCCACCTGCCCGGCGGTGTAATGCCGGATCAGGGCGTCGGTGACCCAGGTGGTGTCGCCCGAGTTGAGCACGATCTCCCGGCGAACCTTGTAGCGCAGCATCGACTCGTCCATCGCCAGCTTCGCCACGAACCCACCGAGCTTGAACGCCTTCCGCATGCCCGGCGTGGATGGGCTCTCCGCGGGGCCGCCGTCGATGGCGAGGACACCGCTCACCTGGCTCGGGCGGGCCACGGCGAGCCGCAGGGCGATGGACACACCGGTGGACTGGGCCACCAGGAGCGTCCGGGTGACGCCGAGGCTGTCCAGGGCCATCTCGACCCGCCTGGTTTGAGCCCCGAACGAGTAGTCGGCCCGCCCCGGATGCGAGGACCAGCCGTAGCCGAGCGGCTCGACCACGATGCAGCGGTACCCTTGCTCGGCCAGCGGGCCCATGACGGCGCGGTAGCCGTAGGCGGCGCCGAAGATGCCGGGGATGAGCACGACCGGCTGGCCCCGCCCGATGCTGGTGGTGCGGAGGGTCTCGCCGGGGGCCACTTCGATGTCGCGGACGACGGCGCTGTCGAGCGGGCTCGCGAGTCGCGCGAGCGCCAGGACCTGGAGCAGCATCATGGGCGGGAGATCTCCTTCCGGCACGCGCTCGCGAGGGAATACGTCGCGAGGACCACCGCGGCGGCGAGCGCCAGGGCGACGTACGCCAGGATGGCCTGTGAAGTCACGGTGGCGACCTTCGGTGGAGGGAACCGCCCCTGGTGCCGGACTGCGAGGTGGGTATTGGAAGGTACCCTCGCGGACAACGAATAGCGAGCGGCGCCCCGGCTGCCCCCGCGGCCGGTGCGTCGCCCGGAGCTTCGGGCTCGGACCAAGCGCTAGCTGCCCGCTGTCACCCCGGAGGCCTACGCCCGCGGGTACCCGATCGCCGACAACCCGGCCGAGATCTCCTCGAGGCTCGAGGAATCGTCGATCGTCGCCGGCACCGTCCACGGTTCGCCGTCCGCGATCTTCTTCACCGTACCCCGAACGATCTTGCCCGACCGCGTCTTGGGCAGCCGCTTCACCACCATCGCCGTCTTGAAGGACGCGACCGGCCCGATCCGCCGGCGCACCAGCTCCACCAGCTCCGCGACCAGCTCGGTCCGGTCCCGGCTCGCCCCGGCCTTGAGCACCACCAGGCCGAGCGGCACCTCGCCCTTGAGCGCGTCGGCGACGCCCACCACGGCGCACTCGGCGACGTCCGGGTGCGCCGCCAGCACCTCCTCCATCCGGCCCGTGCTGAGCCGGTGCCCGGCGACGTTGATCACGTCGTCGGTGCGGCCCATGATCCAGAGGTAGCCGTCCTCGTCCTTGTAGCCGGCGTCGGCCGTGAGGTAGTAGCCGGGATAGGCGTCGAGGTAGGTCTTCCGGAAGCCCTGGTCGTTGTTCCAGAGCGTCGGCGTGGCACCCGGGGCAAGCGGGAGTTTCATCACGACGTTGCCGTGCTCTCCCGCCGCCACCTCCCTGCCTCGGTCGTCCAGCACGCGCACGTCCCAGCCCGGCACCGGCAGCGCGCACGACCCGGGCTTGACCGGCACGAGTCCCAGCCCCGGGCAGTTGCAGCCGACCGGCCAGGCCGTCTCGGTCTGCCACCAGTGATCGATCACCGGAATGCCGAGCTGTCGCTCGGCCCACTCGAGGGTCGGCGGGTCGCAGCGCTCGCCGGCCAGGAACAGGGCGCGGAGCTGCGACAGATCGTAGCGGCGGATGTGCTCGCCCTCGGGGTCGTCGCGCTTGATGGCGCGGAACGCGGTCGGGGCGGTGAAGAAGGCGCGGACCCCATGCTGCGCGATAACCCGCCAGAACGCGCCCGCGTCGGGCGTGCCGACCGGCTTGCCCTCGTACAGCACCGTGGTGTTCCCGTGAAACAGCGGGCCGTAGACGATGTACGAGTGACCCACCACCCAGCCCACGTCGGAGGCCGCCCAGTACACCTCGCCCGGCTCGACCCCGTAGACGTTCCGCATGCTCCAGGTGAGGCCGACCAGATGCCCGCCGTTGTCGCGGATGATGCCCTTGGGGTTTCCGGTGGTGCCCGATGTGTACAGGATGTAGAGCGGATCGGTGGCGAGCACCGGGACGCAGTCCACTGGCCGGGCGGCGGCGGCGAGCTCGTGCCAGTCGTAGTCCCGCCCCGGCACCAGCGTCGCCTTCGCCTCGGGACGCTGCAGCACGATACAGCAGTCGGGCGTCGCGACGGCCAGCTCGATCGCCTCGTCGAGCATGGGCTTGTAGGGAACCACCCGATCGACCTCGATGCCGCACGAGGCGGTCAGGACGGCCTTGGGCCGCGCGTCGGTGAGCCGGCTGGCCAGCGCGGCCGACGCGAACCCGCCGAAGACCACCGAATGGATCGCGCCGATGCGGGCGCAGGCCAGCATGCCGATCACGGTCTCGGGGATCATCGGCATGTAGATCACGACCCGGTCGCCCCGGCCGACGCCCTTCGCGGCCAGCACGCCCGCGAACCGGGCCACCTCGTCGCGCAGCTCGCGGTAGGTCCAGGTCCGGATGGTCGAGGTGACGGGGCTGTCATAGATCAGGGCGACCTGATCGGCGCGCCCGCCCTCGACGTGGCGGTCGAGGGCGTTGTAGCAGCTGTTGGTCTCGGCGCCGGGAAACCAGCGGTAGAAGGGCGCGCGGGAAGCGTCCAGCACCGCGTCCCACCGGCGGTACCAGTGCACGGCCTCCGCGGCCTCGGCCCAGAAGGCCTCGGGCGCCGAGCGCCAGCGGTCGTAGACCTCGTGGTATGTGGGGGGCACAGCTTCAACCTTTCTCGGCGCTCAACGGGGCGACGCCACGGCGAACGGCGGGGTGATCGGAGGAACGGTGATCATGATGTCGTCGTGATAGGAGATCGCACGATAAGGCGGGCGGGGGGTGGCGCGCCAGAGGATGACAAGGGCCCAGGTCAGCCCAGCGGGCGCACACGCGGCCCGATGCGCAGCTCGTGGCCTTCGTGCGACAGGAGCACATCCGCCACCGGCCGCGCGTCTCGCGACCGCGGCCGGTGCATCGCCCACCACTCCTCCGCCCGCTCCGCGCTCCACTCCGATGTGAGAGGCACCGCGTCCAATCGTTCGCTCAGGACCTCCGCGCTCGCCGGCCGGCGCGCCGGATCCTTCTCCAGACACTCCATCACCAGCGCCTCGAGCGCCGCCGGCATCGCCCGCCCGATCCGCGCCGAGGGCCGCTGCGGCTCCGCCTGGGCGTGCTGCATCATCACCTGCACGGCGTTCTGCCCCTCGAAGACCATCTTGCCCGTGAGCAGCCAGTAGGCGACACACCCCACCGCGTACAGGTCCACCCGGTGGTCGGTTGGCCGCGCCGAGCACCACCTCCGGCGCCATGTACCCCGGTGTGCCGCTCCAGCTATCGTCGGTGCTGAGCTTCACCAGCTCACGGTCGGTGTCGCGGGCGCTGTCGAGCTTGACCAGCCCGAAGTCGAGCACCTTGACGAAGTCGAACGTCGTGCCGGCCCGGCTCACCACGACGTTGGCCGGCTTGATGTCGCGGTGGACCAGACCGTTCGCGTGCGCGTCCTGCAGCGCGGCGCAGACCTGGCGCAGGAGGTGGACCACCCGCTCCGCCGGCAGCGGCCCGTGCTGCCGGACCAGGGTGTCGAGGTCGAGCCCGTCGAGCAGCTCCATCACGTAGTACAGCCGGCCGTCCTCGGTGACGCCGAAGTCGTAGAGCTGCACGGTGTGGGGTGACGTGAGCGCGGCGGTGGCGCGCGCCTCGCGCTCGAAGCGGCGCACCAGCAGCTCGGGATCGGCGGACATCCGCCGGCACCGCCAGCTGGCGGATGAGCTTGATCGCCGCCGGCCGGATCAGCAGCCGGTGGCGCGCGCGCCAGACCTCGCCCATGCCGCCCCCGCCGATCTTCTCCTCCAGCAGGTACTGCCCCAGCTCGCTCGCCTCGGCGACCTGCCGGCGGAGGCCGTAGAGGACCCGGGAGACGATCGTCGCCACGTGGTGCCCAGCACACTCCAGAGGACCGTGTTGAGGGTCATGTGGAGCTTCTGGTAGCCCGGGCTGAAGCCGGGCAGGAACGCCGTCGGGTGATGGCGCGCGATGCACACCACGACGGTCGGGGCGAAGACCAGGGCCGAGATCAGCGCGGTCCGGCCGGGCCGGGAGGGCATCAGGATGGCGCGCACCATCACGGTGACCAGCAGGGCCAGGAGAACCTGGAGAATCTGGCCTTCGTCCGCCACGGTCATGAACGAGAGAAAGACGCCGGCCACCGTGAAGGCGAGGACGTCGAGCGCGCCCAGGCTCAGCAGCGACAGCCTGGCTCGGCTGGTGACCAGCCAGACCACGCCCATGGTCAGGCTGGCGCAGAGGTGGCCGAGGGCCACCGGTCCGCGCACCACGGCGCCGAACGGCGCGCCGCCGATGAGGGTCAGGCTGGCGAGGAGGAAGAGGTAGAAGCCCAACGAGACCAGGAAGAGCGTCTTGGCGAGGAGGGCCAGCCGCTCCCGCACGAAGCCCGGTCCGCTGGAGCTGTCGAGGCCGCGCTCGAGCAGAGCGCGGCCCCCGAGACCGGTTGGCCTGGTCGGCGATGCCGGCGCGCTCAGGGGGTTTGGCTCGGACATGGGGTGAAGATGGCAGGCGTCGGGCGCCAGGCAAGGCACTGGACGGCGGGGTGCGACTCAGGCTGACGGGCGGGGACCACTCAGGGGGTAGGCGGGTCCTACACCGGGTGCTCACTCGACAGCGGCGGCCCATCATCGGACCCCCGCACCTCGACGTAGTGGCTGGAGATCGCGTCGTCCGCGATCAGCTCGACCCGGGACCGATCGGCGCGCAGCCGGTAGGCCTCCTGCTCCGCGGTAGACAGTCCCGTCCACCAGAGCAGATTCACCACGACGGTCGAGGCGCCGGGGAGCTGATCGGCCTCGATGTCGCCGAGGGCCTGTTCCAGGCTGTCACACCGGGTGATCAAGACGGGACCGCGAGAACAGAGGGGAGGATGGTGCCAGGCATGATGCCGCCGCCTTCGGTCGAGGAGCCTCCACCGGCGGAGGTTCGAGAGATCTCCGCAACGTAGCCCGCCGCTCCATCAAAAGCGAGCAGCCGGCTCGTCCGAAGACGGGCCGGCTGCCACGACTTCCGGCGCGACGTGCGCCGCGCCGCGCGGGCTACAGCTTGGTCACGTTCTCCGCCGCCGGGCCCTTCTGCCCCTGCACTACGTCGAACTCCACCTTGTCACCCTCGGCCAGGCTCTTGAAGCCCTGCCCCTGGATGGCGGAATGATGGACGAAGCAGTCCTTCTGGCCGTCCGAAGGGGTGATGAAGCCGAAGCCCTTCGCGTCGTTGAACCATTTGACCGTCCCGGTCGTGCGCATATCTCCCTGCTCCTTGTGCTGGTGTAATCGGGAGTGAGGACGTGCCGCACGGCCGACTACGGGTAGCGTGGCTCCCACCCCCACGCTGGGCTCGGCTGCCGCGGCGCGGCACGCGCCAGGGAACGGCAACCCCTGCAAACTCGACAGGGCCGGCATCAACGCCGGCCCCGGCCTGATCACGTTGAGCCCGGGCGCCCCGCGCCCGGATTGGGCATCAAAGTACCTCGCCGGATGGGTACCGGCAAGCCGCTTACGCCTTGGCGGACGCCCCCGGACCCTCCCGGAACGCCCGCCGGGTCTGCCGCAGCATCTCCTCCAGCTCGTCCTTGAGCTGGCCGATCTGCCCCTCCATCTCCTCCAGCGAGGCGCAGTCGGGGGTGACCGCCAGCATGCCGTTGGCGTGGCGCACGATGCGCTGGAGGAAGATATGGACCGACGGCCCGTGGGCATGGGCCGGGTGATGCACCCTGAGGCCGAATCGCGGAGTCAGGCGGGGCGCGGACACGGGCGCCTCCTCAATTGGGAAGTGGCGCGTTCAGGGTGACAGCCGCCGCGCGGCCGCGGCGGGTGCCGTGGAGCGGGGTGACGGACGGGTCGCCCTGGCTCTTCAGGTACGCGTTGGGGTCGTGCATGACGGCGTCGGCCGGCAGGTGCTGGTGCAGCGCGCCGAGGTCCCGCCGGATCCGGTCCTGGTAGAACGCGGGCAGCCGGTCGCTCTCCCCCTCCATGAAACCGCGCACGCCCGGGTCGGTGTCGATCAGGCCCCGGATGGTGGTGTGATAAGCGATCCGGCCCCAGCCCTCGGACGAGACGGCGCGCACCACGTTCATCCACCGCGGGATCGCGGCGTCGGTGGCCGCCAGCCGCCGCCCGATGGCCCGCCAGCTGAACGAATAGCTGGTCAGGTCCACCAGCCGGTCGTAGAACTCGGGCCAGGCGTAGTGAGCCGGCCGCACGTTCATCGCATGGTTGTTGTTGAGGAAGGTGAACGGGAACGGGAGCACCCGGCCGGCGCGCTGGTAGTCCAGGTTCATCGGCGCCGCCCGGCCGAAGGCCGAGAGCAGCGAGTACGCCGGAAAGGCGCCGGGCGCCAGGTCGATGAACTTCTTGGTGAGCTCGAACGGCTCCGGCCCCTCGTCGCTGTCGAGACCGAGCACGAAGTTGGTCTGGACGTAGGGGACGTAGCGCATGAGCAGGTTCACGTGGTCGGCCACCTGGCGGACCTTCTCCATGCCGGTGTGCCGGGTCTTGGACTTGTTCCCCAGGGCGAACCACGACTCGATCCCCGGCAGCAGCGCCTGGAAGCCGTTCCGGCGGAGCCGCACGAGGTGCGGCTCGGACAGCAGCGAGAGGCTGCTCTCGGCGATGTGGCGCATCCGCCCGGGCGGCACCACCGCCTCGATGGCGTTCATGTAGTCGTCGAACCGCACCCCGAAGTTGGGATCGTGCCAGCCGACGATCGGGTTCCGCATCCGGGTGAGCAGGAAGGAGAGGTCCTCGCTCAACTGGGCGAAGCCGAGCGGCTGATAGTCCACCGTGGAGTCGATGCAGAAGCTGCAGGTGTAGGGGCAGCCCAGGCTGCCGATCATCGGCACGATCTTGATCGCCCGGGTGGACTTGGCCAGCGTCGCCTCCACGAACTTCCAGCGCGCCGCCAGGCTCGGGCAGCTCGGGCGGGTGGCGGCTGGCCGAGATCGCGCGGCCCAGGGGACGGGACGGGGCGCACTCCTCCAGCACCTCGTGCAGCACCTGCCGGTCGGTGAAGCCGAGCACGTAGTCGAAATAGCTCTGCGCGTCCTCGGGATAGCAGCGGGCATGCGGCCCGCCGAGCACCGTGACGGCCCCCCGCTGGCGGAAGAGGCTGCTCAGCGCATAGGCGAGCTGCGCCGCCTCGGTGAACGCGCCGATGAAGAGGAGCTCGACGTCGGCGGGGATCTCCGTCAGCAGGTTCTCCGCGCCGGTGTAGCAGACGTAATGCACCTCGTGTCCCGCCTCTTCGCACCACACCGCCAGGGCCTGGGGCATGATGCTGGCGAAGTTGGCGTTCATGATCCGCCCGTACAGGCTGCGGCGGGTGTTCTTGGTGACGAGATCGAGGATGGCGACTTTGCGGCGGCGGCCGGACTGGCGCGAGCCCGCGAGGGGGGAAGGCGAGGTGGAAAGGACCACGAGAGAGCACCTCGGTACGGAGGTGAACACTCGTATCGCTGGGTCCCGGAAGTGGGGCGGAGAAATAGGAGTGGGGAGCGACGCGCCGCTCGCTCTAGGTTCCGGCGCTCTTGGATGCTATACTACAGCGCTACATACCGCAAGGCTACATATCGCAGCCGACGCGGCTTCCACCCCGAAAGGCCCCATGGTTCGTCTCACCCTGTACCACATCATGCGGCGGCGTGGCATCACCGCCTACGCCCTCAGCCGCGGCACCGGGCTGAGCTATCCCAGCGCGTACCGGATGTCGCGGCCCGCGGGGACCTTCGGCCGGCTGCATGCCGACACGCTCGAGCGGTTGTGTGATTTCTTCCGGGTACAGCCGGGCGAGCTGATACGCTGGACGCCGGGGGGCAACGGCGGGCCACGCCCCCGAGGCCGGCGCTCAGTATGACCAGGCGGGAATCCGCCGCTTCTTCCGCTTGCGCCGGCGCGCGGCGGCGCTCTTGAGGGTCCGGGCCGCGCTGGGCTTGAGATAGTGCCGCCGCCGCTTGAGCTCGGTGAAGAGTCCCTCCTTCACCAGCTTCCGGCGCAGGACCTTGAGGGCGCGTTCCACGCTGTCGCCCTCGCCGAGCTGAATCTCTGCCATGGCCCCTCCGGGAAGGCCGGTGGCGCGTCCGCCCAAGCAAAAAGGGGCCGGCGACACGCCAGCCCCATCCTGATCACGTTGCCTGCCGGACGCGCGACCGCTCCGGCTTGGGCCTGAAGCTACCCGCCCCCCGAAAGGGGCGCAAGCGAATCAGCCGACCAGATCGCCATCGAGCCGCTCCAGCGAGGCGGCCACCGAGACCAGCGACACCAGGTCCAACTCCCGCCGGAACCGCAGGGCGGCGTCCCGCACCTCGGCCGACACGGGCTCGCCGGTGCGCCGGCGATACTTGCGGTAGGACTCGCCGAAATCGAGGAAGACGCGCCGGAGCGCCCGGATGTCGGTGTCGGTGGTGCGCCGCCGGCGGCCCCGCCCGTGGACCGTGCGATGGGCGTCCTTGATGCGAGCGATCACGCGATCGGTGAGCCGGTGGTCTGCGGGGCCACCGCGGGAGCGCGAAGTGGGGTCGGACATGGAACCGCCAGGTGGGAGAAGGCCTCCGTACCGGATCGGCTGAGGCTTCCTGTAATCTACTCCGCTATGTTGACTCATGCCCGCGAACGGCCTGGCCGGCCCCGGCCTTCCGTCTCCGGCCTGGGAGAGAGAGGTCCCGTGGCGAGGAACAACTTCGGTTTCGAGAAGCGGCAGCGCGAGCTGACCAAGGAGAAGAAGAAGGAGGAGAAGCGCCAGCGCAAGCTGGAGCGGCAGCAGGTCGACCAGGGTTCCGACGCCGAGTCCCGGGAACCGGGCGAAGACGCGAAGGGTGACGCGGAACCTTGAGGCGGAGGGCGAACCCTCGGCTCAACGATGGGTCCAGAGCCACCAGTTGAGCACGACCAGCCCGAGATTCCCACCGAACAGCAGCATGGCCCCGAGCGGGGGTCGAGGCGAGGGCGGCCGCTTGGGCGGCTTGAGTATGTTCACGAGTCCTCGATGTCACTGAGTGGATCGCGTGACCGGCTCGGCGAGCGCGGTGACGGACCCGTCCCCATAGAGCCTGACGCCGCGGGCCCCGCGGGCGGTGAGGATCTCCCGCACCTGGTCCACCTGTTGCGGGCGCGACCGCCCGCACCGCGATGAGCGAGGCGCCGGCGCCCGCCTCGTCGAGATACTCCTGCCGCAGCAAGCCCTCCTCGGACAGCGCGCCGGTGAACGCCACGCCATCACGCTGCAGCCGGGTGCCCTGGCCGTAGATCGCCGCGACACTTCCCAGCACCCGCAGGCTGTCATGCAAGTGAATGCCGTCGCCGTCGAAGCCGGCGGCGAGGAGGGCGTTTACGGCGGTCTCGCCCGCCCGGGCGTCGATCGCGGCGACCACGTAGCCCATGGGATACCAGACGCCGAGCATCCGGGCGAACATCCCGTTCAGTTCCGGTTCCTCGGTCATACCGCCCCCGCATGGTCGGGTTCCAAACACGAAGGGTCCCGGCGAATCCCCGGGACCCTTGCATCTGGTTGGAATCGGTGCCGCTCGTCGGAGCGACTGTCGCAGAGGGAAATCTACTCCCCGGAGAGGACTTCCTCAAGAGTCGAGCCAGCCTGGCGTCGCGAGGCCCGATGCGCAGCTCAGCGGGGCGGACGCTTGCGATCGCCGCCCGACCGGTCGCACGCCGCGATGAACTCGGCGCGCCGCGCCTCGACCCCGGCGATCGGGAACACCGCGGTCGTCTTGGACGAGCCCGCGCCATCCTCGTAGTCCACGGTCGCCCGCTGGTGCCCGGACAGGAGCGCGAGCACGGAGTCGAGGGAGACCGTCAGCACCAGCTGGCCGCTGGTCCCCGTCGTCCCGGCGAAGCCCGGGATCCGCCGAGCCGGCCCGCCATCCAGCCTCAGCTCGGCCTCGACGGAGCCCTGGCGCAGCGACTGCTGGGTCAGGATCGTGGCCCCGGTGTGATCGGCCCGGCAGTCGAGGCTCAGGACCACGGACGTTTTCTGCGGCTCCCCGCGCGGGCCTTCCTGGCCCACCGACCGGAGCGATGCCGCGGGATGGGCGCCCGCCGAGCTGTCGACCTTGAACTCCCAGGGACCCTCGGCGCCTCCGCGATCGCCGCACGCGGCGAGGGTGGCAAGTGCGACGAGGATCGTGACGGTTGGTGCCTGGGAATGCATGATCCATCCTCCGAAGAGCGCGCGACTGGCTGACAGCGATCTCGCCATGCGACCTCCCTCACTTCGCTCGGGATGACAGGGGTTTCGGTCGGACCAAAGTTCGCTTGACAGTCGCAGGGCGAGGAACATACTGCAGGAATCACCCAGCACGTGTCCTTCTCCTCCTCGAGGATTCCAATGTTTCGCGCACCCACGCTCGCGACCATCGTGGCGGCCGGTTTGGCCGCCGCCTGCGGCACCGATAGCTCGCCCGTCGCGCCCGACTCCGGCTCGGCGCCATCCCTCCGCACCGAGAACAGCCCGCCGGGGCCGGGGGCGATGGTCTTCCGCGGGAGCGGCCAGTTCTTCGCCACCTGGCGCGGCGACGGTTTCCTGGTCGAGATCGGCGCGAGCGCACGGAACGTCGCGCAGTTCTGCACCGGCCCCGACTTCGAATCCGGCGAGTCGCTCGATCATTTCGTGGAGCGACCGAATGGCGGCGAGTCGTCCTGGTTCAAGAGCGGCGGGAAGGTTCCCATGCTGCTCTTTCCGGACTCCGCCGAGGACATCTGCAGCGCCGCGCCGGTGGCGCAGGGAACCGGGCTCTACACCGACAACGGCTCCAACTTCCTGGGCGGCAAAGGCCGCGCCAATGGCAGCTTCCGGATCCGCGGCCAGGTGACCGACCGGTCGGGCAAGCGGCACCACGTCCTCGTCGTGGTGCATTCGCAGATCCGGCAGGATGGGTTCCACTTCATTGTGGACAAGGTGAAGGTGAACTGAGACCGTTGCTGGTATCCCGAGCGAAGCGAGGGACCTACTCCGGCCATCCGTGAACGCCGGCTAGGTCCCTCGCTTCGCTCGGGATGACAAGATGCGTGCTACCGCGGAAATGCCTCCGCCAGCCCCCCGTCCACCGTAACAAAGCCTCCGGTCGTAAACTTGAACCGTTCCCCCGCCAGCATCACGGCCAGGTCCGCCACCGCCTCGGCCGGAATCAATCCCACTCCCATCAGATTCCGCTTCCGGTAGGCCTCGAGCTGCTCCGCCTCGGTGATCTGTCGGCTCGCGGCGCGTTCCTGCACGAACCGTCGGAACAGCGGCGTATCCACCTGGTCGGCGTTGATGGCGTTGACCCGGATCCGGTCGCCGCCCAACTCCACCGCGGCCACCCGGAGCGCCTGGAGCAGCGCGGCCTTGCTGCCACCGTAGGCCACCGCGTCCTTGCCCGGCACCACCGCCGCCTTCGACACCGACGCGACGATGGACCCGCCGAGGGCCTGGCGTCGCATGATGGTCGCGGCGCGCCCGATCGCCGCCACCGCGCCGAGGTAATGGACCTCGAGCTGGCGCTGGAGGTCCTCCCGCCTGATCTCGGTGACCGGCGCGAACCGAGGCGGCAGGCCGGCGGTGTAGAACAGGCAGTCGAGCCCGCCGAACTCGAGCACCGCCCGGCGGAAGAGTGCGTCGAGGCTGGCGTCGCTCCGTACGTCGGCCGCGACGCCGACCACCCGACCGGGGAACGCCGGTGCCAGCTCGGCGGCGACCGCCTCAGCGGCGGCGGCCTCGAGGTCGGCCACCACGACGTGGGCGCCCTCTTCGGCGAAGCGTCGTGCCGCCGCCCGGCCGATGCCGCTGCCCCCGCCGATCACCACCGCGACGTGCCGGGGCAGCTCCTTCGTAGCCAGTTCGCGGGCGAGCGTCTCCTCCACCTTGCGGCGCTCCAGCGGCCAGTGCTCGAACTCGAAGACGTCGGCTTCGTCCAGCGACTGGAACCGGTCCACCGCCTCGGCGCCGGCGATGGCTTCGAGCGTAGCCCGGTAGCAGAGGTTGGCGGTCACGGCGCTCCGCTTGTCGCTGAACGCGGTGATGAGCCCGAGACCGGGGACGAGGACCGTTTTGGCCCAGTCGTCCAGGGCCTGCTGGTCAGAGGCGTGGCGGCGATGGTACTGCTCGTACTCCTGTCGCGCCGATGAGATCTGGCTCCGGACCCGCTCCACCAGCGCGTCGGGCGGCGCGGCGAGGTCGAGCTCGAGCCGGACCGGCAGGCGGCCGGCGCGGAGGAGATGCTCCGGCGTCGCCATCCCCCGCCCTGCCAGCTCGGGCATACGCTCCGCCGCCAGCGTGGAGAGGATGTCGGGCGCGTCGTCGTAGTGGAGGATGATGCGGGCGGTATGGCGGTAGGACGGTAGGGCGGTAGGGTGCTCGGCCGGCGCCAGTGCGCCACGCACCGCGGGCAGAACGATCTCCGCAAGACGCCGCCTTTCCTCCGCGGCGGGCGCGGGGGTTCGGACCGCGCCGAGCGGCTGTCGGCCCCGCCGTCTCGCGGCGATGAGCTCGTCGATCTTCGCGACCACCTGCCTGAGCCGCCGCTCGGCCTCGTCGGCGTCATCGCCCCACACCACCAGGCCGTGATGCGCCAGCGCGAGGCCGACCGCGCGCTCCGGGATGCTGCCCACCATCCGGCCCACCGCCCGCGCGAGCGGGAAGCCGGGCCGGCTGTAGGGGACGTAGACGATGGTCCCCTCGAACAGCTCCTCCACCAGCCGCTCAGCCGTGGCGTCGGGGACGTTGGTGAGACTCATCGTGGCGACGTCGTGGGTATGGACGATGACGCGATGCGGCAGCAACGAATGCAGCGGGGTCTCGACGCTCGGCACCGGACCCTCGGCCAGCATGCACCCGGCCATGAAGCGCATCATCTCCGCGTCGGACATCGACTCGGCCTCGGCCAGCGATGCGAGCCGGGTGAGGGAGAGGCGGGTGAAACCGTCGGGCCCGATGGTCCGCAGATCGGTACCGCTGCCCTTCACCAGCAGCGCGTCGTCGAGCTTGACGGAGGTGTTGCCGCCGCCGGGCTGGACCAGCCGGGGGTCCTGGCCGATGCGGTTGGAGAGCTGGACCAGAGCGGCGAGCGGGTCGTTTGCGGGCATGGGGGAGAAGATGGCCGCGTCGGCCGCAGTGGCAAGGCGGTCGGAACCCCTTTGTCATCGCGAGCGCGAGCGAGGGAACTGCTGGAAGCGGACCCGGCGTTCATGGGGCTCGGACCGTAGCCTCCTGAGGGAGTCTCCGCGCCTCCGGGGCGTTCCTCCTGTACGGTGTATGCGCCACACAGGACGCCCAGGAGGCCGCCATGGCTCGCGCTCTCACTCCATCATCGTTCCTCTGCCGGATCACTCTCCTGGTCCTCGCCGCCGTCTCCGCGGCGGACGCGCAGGCCCCCTCCTCGCGCAGCCGGACCAGCGCGGCCGGCACGCTGTTCCCCGACGGCACGCCCGAGCAACCCGCGACCGCCTGCCCCGCCGCCCGCGCCCGGGAGCCTTGCGCCAGCTGGTGTGCCGGGGCAACGGGGGGACGCATATCCCCATCGAGCAGAAGCCGAGCCCCCGCAGCGCGGGCTATGTCGCGGTGCTGCTGGCCTACCGGGCAAACCCGGTCCCGGCCGGCCCCGGATACGATAAGCTCGAGCCCGGCGCCTGCTCCTGGACCCCCCTGGCCGACGCCGGCACCCCGCCCGAGCCGGGCGTGGTGCACTTCGACCTCGACCCTGTCGGGTCGGAGTTCGTGGCGGACCCCGAATCGATGGCAGCCTGGATGTCCGATCCGGGCCACTACTGGTTGTTCTACGTGGATGACAAGAGCAACGTCTCCATCAGCCACGGATCCTACGGCCCCAGGTTCCGGTCCGACCCGACGCCGAGCGACAAGCCGAAGAAGACCAACGCCACCGCGCTCCGCCGGGAGAAGCTTCGCTGCCGGGGCGGGACCGGACTCGCCTTTATTCGGAAGGGCATGGCCGGGCCGAACCTCGTCGCCATGAAGCTCAGCTACAAGGTCGCCTACAGCCCCGCCGGGCCGGCGGGCGAGGGGCTCGAGAAAGGTCAGTGCGCCTGGGGCGACCGTACCGACGCGCGGGAGGAGCCGGGCCGGATCGTCTTCCTCACTCCGGGGAATGCTCAGCTCAAGCAGCAGCAGTCCGGGAGTGAGGTGGACCGCTCGCCCACCGCCGCCGAGCAGTGGCCCGACGCGCACACCATCCCGCCGTACCTGCAGGACACTACGCACTACTGGACCTTCACCGTCAGCCTGGCCGATCCCGACTCGGCGCTCAACCATCGCGCCTGGAAGCCGGCGGTTGTGGCCGGCGTGCTGTCGGATCCGGCGTCGGAGGCGCCCCAGGAGCTGCAGCGCGCGGAGCCGGGGCCCGCGGCTCCCTACGACCCGGGGCGGAGCACGACCGCCGGGTTCGCCGGGATCGGCGCGTTCGGGGACACAAGGGACAACGCCGGCAGCACGACCTCCAACATCGGGCAGGCGGGGGAGCGCATCAGGGACGTGCTGGCCTCGACCCAGCTCGCGAACGCGGCGATCCGGTTCGTGACCCGCATGGGCGCGGGGCCAAGCGTGATCCTCAGCAAGAACTCACCCGTGGACGAGCCGGGGACCGGGTTCAAGACCTTCCTGGGCGGGGCGATGAGGATGTACGTGTACGAGAAACCGGAGGCGATCACCAGCGCGTACACCGCCTCGCAAACCGGGCTCGAGCGGGACACCCGGTACCACTACATCATCGACGTCCCGGGTGACGGCAACCGCATCCCGCGCCAGCAGTACGTCGGCGAGGTCAAGACCTGGGGTCAGAGCGCGGTGGTGACCTTCACCGAGATCACCATGGTGAGCGACGGCGACACCGACGGCGCGGGCGACTTGCAGTTCACCTTCGTGGCCGAGGACGGCACCCGAACCATCGGGGCGGAGGGGGACGGCGGACTGCAGTGGAACGATGGCTCCCGGAACCAGATCTCCGACGTGTCGATCACCGCGCTGAAGGCCGACCGGCTCCACATCCACGTGAGCGGGGTGGACGACGATCAGGTCAGGACCAACCGGTCCGCCACCCCGGATCCGTGCGTCGACTCCTACGCACCGGTGGGCAAGAACCAGCTCTACGAGTGGAACTGCGCGAAGACCGAGGTGGACCTGACCCAGTATCCCGGGCAGTCGGCCAGCATTCCGCTCTACTTCAGGTCGATGGCGCTCCGGAACGGCAGCACGCTGATGTTCGATGTGCGGGGGTATGTGACGGTGACTCGGCAGTAGGCGACAGGACTCCGCGCATCGAGCGCTAGCGTCGGCTCAACGACTGTTCCAGCTCCCCTGAGGTCTCGCGTCGTGAATGATGGAAGGCCGATCGCAATGCGCCGCCGGCGAGTGCAAAATCGCTCACTAGCTGCAACCGGCCCGGGAGGCGCAGATTAGCCTGACCTCCCTGGGCCTGCGGCCACAGGGACCGGGACTTGCAACCAGGCCGGCGTCCCCATCCCGAGATCTGCCATGCAAACTCTCGCCACCTTCCGCGGTGCCGCGCTCGTCGTCGCCCTGGCTCGCCACCCTCACCAGCTGCGACAGCCAGAGTCCGAACGGCACCACCTCCCTCAGCGTCCAGCTCAAGGATGCGCCGGGCGACGTGCAGCACGCCTTCGTCACCATCACCGAGGTGGACCTGGTGGGCTCCGGCGGCGTGCAGGTGCTGACCGACACGCCGGTCACGACCGACCTGCTGACCCTCGCAACGGATGTCCTTCCGCTGGTGCAGGACGTCGAGGTCCCGTCGGGCACCTATCACGAGCTCCGCTTCAAGATCAGCGGCGCGTGCCTCGCGGTGGACGATGGAAACGGCGGGAGCACGGTGTACGCGACGGACGGCTACGACAGCACTCCGTGCGGCGGAGAGGCCGACTGGCTCGCTGCAGGCGCCGAGCTATGCCCAGTCGGGACTCAAGGTGCAGATGACGGGCGGCGCGCTGGTGCTCGACGTTCCCGAGAAGATCCTGCTGGTGGACTTCGACGTGACCCAGAGCTTCGGGCACGCGGCGAGCGGGTGGGTGATGCACCCGGTCGTGACGGGGGGCGAGCTCCAGGCGCAGTAGCAGCCCGGAGCTGCTGTCATCCCGAGCGCAGCGAGGGACCTGCTTGTCCGGGCTTCGAGCCTCGGATGAGCAGGTCCCTCGCTGCGCTCGGGATGACAATGCAGCACGATGACGCGGCTCGCTGGCCCGGTGCCCTCCGCGCCCGCATATTGATCACCATTCCCGATATCCCACCGGCCGTTCCCGAGCCCCCCAGCGAAGGGAGTCTGCCGCTGACCACCCCCTCCGCGCGCCTCACCAGCGCCCTGGCCGACCGCTACCGCCTCGAGCGGGAGATCGGCCAGGGCGGCATGGCGACGGTCTATCTCGCCGAGGACCTCAAGCACGGCCGCCGGGTCGCCATCAAGGTCCTCCACCCCGAGCTCTCGGCCGTGCTCGGCGGCGAGCGGTTCCTGGGCGAGATCAAGGTCACCGCCAACCTGCAGCACCCCCACATCCTCGGGCTGATCGACTCGGGCGAAGCCGACGGCCTGCTGTACTACGTGATGCCCTACGTCACCGGCGAATCGCTGCGGGCGCGCCTCCAGCGCGAGCGGCAGCTGCCGGTCGAGGACGCGCTCCGGATCGCCCGGGAGGTCGCCTCCGCGCTCGACTACGCCCACCGCCAGGGCGTGGTGCACCGCGACATCAAGCCGGAGAACATCCTGCTGCAGGACGGGGCGGCGCTGGTGGCGGACTTCGGGATCGCGCTCGCGGTGCACCAGGCCGGCGGGAACCGGATGACCCAGACCGGGATGTCGCTCGGCACGCCGGCCTACATGTCGCCCGAGCAGGCGATGGGCGAGCGCGAGATCGGGCCGCGCAGCGACGTCTACGCGCTCGGCGCGATGGCCTACGAGATGCTGGCCGGCGAGCCGCCGTTCACCGGACCCAACTCGCAGGCGATCGTGGCCAAGGTGCTCACCGAGCAGCCGCCGGCCGCTCCGTCCCAAGCGGCCGACGGTATCCCCGGAGTCGAGGCCGCGATCCTGACGGCGCTGCAGAAGCTCCCGGCGGATCGCTGGGGCTCCGCCAAGGAGTTCGGGGACGCGCTGGCGGGCGCGCCGACGCAGCGGAGCGGTTCGGTGCCGACGGTCGTGCTGCCGGCGGCGGGCGCAGGGGCGCAGAGACGCAGGGGCGCAGGGGTCGTTGGCCTGGGCGGGCTGGATCATCGCGGGCGTGGCCTCGGCGCTGGCGGTCTGGGCGCTGCTCCGCCCGCGCCCCGAGCTGCCACCCTCGAGGCTCGCCATCCTCGTTCCCGGGCTCGGCGGCAGCGGCGCCAGCAGCTCGCAGCGGCACCTCAGCATGCCTGCCCGACGGCGCAGGGCGTGGTCTACGCGGTGGTGAGCGCCGAGGGGGTATCTGCAGCTGGTGCGCCAGTCGCTGGACGCGGAGACGGGGACCCCGATCCAGGGAGCGACCGCGTTCGGCAGTCCGCTGGTGTCGCCGGACGGGCGCTGGGTCGTCGGCAGCCAGGCGCGTGAACGGCCAGCCGGTCCGGGTGCCGCTGGACGGCGGCGCGCTCGAGCTGATCACGTCGAACCTGCTCCCCACCGACGCCGCGGCCTGGGATCCTCACGGGTAACCTCTGGTACACCGGGAACGACCTCATCGGCGAGGTGGTGGGCGACTCCATGGTGCCGAGGGTCCGCGGGGCGTATCGGCTGTGCCAGGTGCTGGCCGACGGACACACGGCCCTGGTGACCCGAACCCGCGTCGGTACCTCCGCCGGACCGATCCTGCTGGTGGACCTGCGGACCGGAGCCGAGACGTCGCTCCTGGCCACGCTGGTGATCGAGGCGCGGATCACGCGCGGACTGCTGGTGTACGTGCTCGCGAACGGCACCATGCAGGCCGTGCCGCTCGACCGCAACGGCCGGCGGGTGACCGGACCGCCGGTCACCGTCGCCACCAACGTGGCGATCACCGGCACCGGCCGTGGCCCAGTTCGCCGTCGCGCCCAACGGCAACGTCGCCTACATCCCGGAGGAGCCGGCCTCGCTGGTCTTCGCGGACCGGCACGGCGCCAGCCGGCTCGTCACCGGTGAGCGGCGGAACTTCCACCACCCGCTGTTCTCGCCCGACGGGCGGCGGCTGTCCCTCGATTTCAGCTCGATCGAGGGACGCAACGTCTGGATCCTCGGTCTCGACCAGGGCACGTTCACCCGCGCCACCTTCGACCGCGACGGGCACGACGCGACCTGGACCCCGGACGGGCGCTTCCTCACCTACGTCGCGCCGGTCCAGCGGGTGGGCGGCGTGACCCTGCTCCTGCTGCGCAAGCGCCCGGGCAGCGCCGAGCCGCCCGACACGCTGCTGCAACTCCCCCGCCCTGGCGTACACCGGCGCTCTGGCTCCGGGACGGCTCGGGGTTGGTCACCACCGGCACCAACCTCCGGCGCCGACCCGGCCTGGCGGACTCGGCGCAGTCCGCGACGGAGCTCGATGCCGGCATCATCCGGAACGGCGGGCGCGGTCCCGCTCGAGCCGCTGGTGGCCAGCCGGTTCAACGAGCAGTACGTCGGCGTTTCGCCCGACGGCCGCTGGATTTCCTTCGTGTCGGACCAGTCCGGCCGGGACGAGGTGTACGTGCGGGACCTCGCCGGCGAGCGGGACCAGGTGCTGGTGTCGCTCGACGGCGGGAGCGAGCCGATCTGGAGTCCGGACGGGCGGGAGCTGTACTATCGGGAGACCACGCAGAACGACTCCGTATCTCGTCGCGGCGGCGATCGCGACGACGCCGGCGCTCGCGGTGACCCGCCGCGAGCGGCTCTTCTCCATCGGCGACATCGTCGCGCACCGGCCCGCACGCCAACTACGACATCTCTCCGGACGGCAAGACGTTCGTGATGGTGCGCCGAAGCCCGTCGGCGCGGATCGTGGTGCTGCAGAACCTGCCGGCGCTGGTGCGGCGGATTCAGGGGCGCGAGGAGGGCTAGCCGAGCCGCTGGCAGCGACTCCGAGGCTCGCGCTGGCGGGACGCCCGTTCCGCCGCCATCTTCCTGCCATCCCCCACAAGCCCAGGTCCATGCCCGAGCTGCTCAGCCGGCTGCAGTCGGCCTTGTCCGACCGGTACCGCCTCGACCGCGAGATCGGCGCCGGCGGGATGGCGACGGTCTACCTCGCCGAGGACGTCCGGCACGACCGGCGGGTCGCGCTCAAGGTGCTCCGGCCCGAGCTCGCCGCGGTCATCGGCGCCGAGCGGTTCCTGGCCGAGATCAAGCTCACCGCCAACCTGCAGCACCCCCACATCCTTCCGCTGTTCGACTCGGGCGAGGCCGACGGCTACCTGTTCTACGTGATGCCGTTCGTCGAGGGGGAGACGCTGCGCGACCGGATGACCCGGGAGAAGCAGCTCCCCGTGGCCGACGCGCTGCGGATCACCACCGAGGTCGCCTCCGCGCTCGACTACGCCCACCGGCACGGGGTGGTCCACCGGGACATCAAGCCGGAGAACATCCTGCTGCACGACGGCCAGGCGCTGGTGGCCGACTTCGGGATCGCGCTCGCGGCGAGCAAGGCGAGCGGGGCGCGGATGACCGAGACCGGGATGAGCCTGGGCACGCCGCACTACATGCGCCCCGAGCAGGCGATGGGCGAGCGGGAGATCACCGCCCGCTCGGACGTGTATGCCCTCGGCGCCGTGCTGTACGAGATGCTGACCGGCGACCCGCCGTTCACCGGGAGCACGGCGCAGGCGGTGGTGGCGCGGGTGGTGACCGAGAGCCCCCGGCCGCTGGTGCCGCAGCGGCACACCATCCCGCCGCACGTGGAGGCGGCGGTGCTGACGGCGCTGGAGAAGCTGCCGGCCGACCGGTTCGCCAGCGCGGCGGAGTTCGCCGAGGCGCTGAAGGACAAGAGCTACCGGTCGACGGCGGTGACGGCGGCGGTGGCGGCGGCGCGCCGGGCGCGCAGGCGCAGGGGCGCACGAGGCGCACTGGTCTATGCGCTCGCCGGGGCGCTGGTGCTCGCGGCCGCGGCCGGCGCTCTGGGGCTGGCTCCGGCCCGGACCGGCACCGGTGGTGAACCGCTACAGCCTCTTCCTGCGGTCCAGCGAGGCGCTGCAGCCGAGCGTCAACGGCAGCATCAACGTCGCCATCACCGCGGACGGGAAGCGGGTGGCGTACGTCGGTCCGGGCGAGGGCGGCGGGCGAATCTGGCTGCGGGAGCACGACAAGCTCCGCCCGGTGCCGATCGGCGGCACCGAGGGAGGCACCAGCCCCTTCTTCTCCCCCGACGGGCGGTCGCTCGGCTTCCTCGTCGGCGGCAGGACGGTCCGGGTGATCTCTCTGGGCGGCGGTCCGGCCATCACCCTGAGCGACAGCATCAACTCGTCCGGCGGCGACTGGGGCTCGGACGGCTACGTCTACATCGAGGTGGATTCGGGGCTCGCCCGGATCCGGGCCACCGGCGGGCCCCAGGAGCCGGTGTATCGGATGGCGCCAGGGAAGAAGGAGATCGGCACCGAGTTCCCCAACGTGCTCCCCGGCGCCAAGGGCCTGATCTTCCGGCTGCGGCACGCCGGCCAGGCACCCGCCGACTACGACATCATGGCGATGAAGCTGCCCGGCGGAGAGGCCCACGCGCTCATGCACGGGCTCTACGCCAGGTACGCCGCGCCGGGGCAGCTCCTGGTGGTCACCGGCGACGGCAAGCTCCTCGCCGTTCCCTTCGATCCCGACAAGCTGGCCTTCACCGGGCCCCCGGTGGCCATGCTGGAGGGGATGCGCACCGGCGGGTTCGAGTCCAACCTGGCCACCTCGGCCGAAGGGACGCTGGTCTACGTCTCGGGCGGCTCGGCCGGGCTGGAGCGGGCCTTCTGGGTCAGCCGCGATGGCGCGGCGACGCCGGTGGACTCGGCCTGGGATCCCCAGGGCATCCTCAACTCGGTGTCGCTGTCGCCCGACGGCAAGGCGCTCGCCGTCGGGCCTGGTCCGCGGCGCGGCCGAGGACATCTGGGTCAAGCAGCTCCCGGCGGGGACGTTCTCCCGGGTGACGTTCGGCGACAGCATTCACAACCGGGTGAGCTGGGCGGCCGACGGGCGCTCGGTGCTGTACCTGGTCGGGTCGCAGAGCAGCGGGGTCCCCGCGGTCACCCGGGCCGACGGCACCGGCACGCCCCGGATCCTCTATCGGGGCCCGATGGGGTTCGGCCAGGCGGTGGCATCCCGCGACGGCCGCTGGCTCCTGCTCCGGCGGGTCGTGAGCGAGGCAGGGAACGGGGACATCTACGCGCTCCCGGCAGGGCGACTCGACGCTCACCCCTCTGCTCACCACGCCGGCTCGGGAGAGCAGCCCCGCGCTCTCTCCCGACGGCAAGTGGCTGGCCTATGTCTCCAACGAATCGGGAAAGCCCGAGGTCTACGTGCGGCCGTTCCCCGACGTCGGCTCGGCCAAGTGGCAGGTCTCGCTCAGCGGCGGCTTCACCCCGATGTGGGCCCACAGCGGCAAGGAGCTGTTCTACCTCGACGACAGCCGCGCGCTGGTCGCCGTGACGGTCCAGCCGGGGGCCACGTTCACCTTCAGCGGCCAGAAGGTGCTGTTCCCGGCGGCGAGCTACAGCTTCGCCGGCGGCTATCCGACCTATGACGTGGCGCCGGACGACCGCCGGTTCGTCATGATCCGGAGCGTGGCGCCCTCGGCCGAGACCGAGCTGGTGCTGATCCAGAACTGGGCCGAGGAGCTGAAGGCCCGGGGGCAATAGCGTCGCAAATGCCTAGGGCTAGCGACGTCGAGAATACTCGCGGTGCTTCAGGCCGTGAGCCCGAATACCGTGAACGCGACCAGCAGCACGCACGCCAGTACCACCAGCCCAGCCAAAGCCCAGTAGAGCCGGCCCAGGTCCAGGTACTTGGCCCGAACGACCCGCGCGAGGCTGTAGGCGATAATCACGACCTCAGCGTTGAGCTGCTCCATTCGGGCCTCACTCCAGGCGCGCCGAAACCCCTCGAGATCATACCCGGCGATCCCTTCCCAGTAGAGAATGCCGAGGGGCCCCTGCCTCCCGCTCCTCCGGTCCCCCAGCGCCTCCGCGTACTGGAGCGGCCGCGGCCGCAGGCAATCCACCGCGTAGAACACGAAGATGAACGTGAGCACGCCGTACAGGCCTATGAAGCTGATCAGCCAGGTTCGAAAGGTCGCCGGTAGCTCGCCTAGGAGATGGGAGCGGGAGATGACCAGGAACACGAACGCGTTCAGCACGCTCATCACCACGAGCGCGTAGCGGGCCCGGTGGTCCGCCAGCTCGATCACCTGGCGTCCCTGATCAACCAGCTCGGAGAGGATCCGGAAGCGCTCGAAGCTTTCGGGCGGCCGCTCCGCGTCCCGCCGCAGTTTCGCTTCCCGTTTCCGCCGCTTGCCGGCCTGCCTCTCGTGCTGGCCGGGTACCGGGCAGGCGGCGGGCAGCGGCGCACCGCCCAGCACCGGTTCCAGACGCCCTGCCGCAGAGGGCTCCGCAACGCCAGGTCGAGTCGTCATGACGCCTCCCGGGAAGCTGTTCGGGCTCATCCTCAGATTGTCCCGGGGGCGATGAACCGACGATGAACCGGACTTGAAGAGCCGTTCATGGGAAGCGACCGACCGGACACCCTGGCACGCCCTCCGGCCGGCCGGCAGATTGGTAGATTGGCGTTCCGGTCGAGGCCAGCGTGCCCAAACCAGCGTCCTTCCGATTCACCATCCTGTTCCTCATGGTCTGGGTCTGGTCTCCCCTCGCCGCCCAGGGCTCCCGCGGTGCGGCCGTCGGCGGCCGGGTGCTCGGACGCGACAGCATCGCGATCGAGCAGGCCACCGTCCGTATCCTCAACCATTCCAATGGCGAGCGCTGGGAGACCGCGACCAACGCTCGCGGCGACTACTTCGTCGAGTACCTGTCGGTCGGCGGCCCGTACCGGATCGAAGTTCGCGCGCTGGGTTACCGGCCGGCGGCCCGGGACTCGATCTTCCTCGCCCTGGGACAGCGGCTGACCCTCGATTTCGGGTTGAGCATCGCGGCCCTGGAGCTGGAGGAGGTCACAGTCGTGGCCGAGGTGGACCGACTGGAGGGTGCGCGGACCGGTCCGACCCGGATCATCACCGACAGCACCATCGCCCGGCTGCCCATCAACGGCCGAGGCTATCCCGAGCTCGCCCTCCTCTCGCCCCAGGTCACCGTCAGCCCCAACGGCGGGTTCTCCTTCGCCGGGACGCACGACCGGCTCAACAGCATACAGGTCGACGGCGCCAGCAACAACGACCTCTTCGGTTCCGCCGCCTCCGGCGCGGGGACACCTGGGTGGGCTGTGGGACTCAACAGCTTCACACCCGAGGCGCTGAAAGAGATCCAGGTGGTGAGCGCACCGTTCGACGTGCGCTACGGCAGTTTCGCGGGGGGATTGATCAACGCGGTGACCAAGTCGGGGAGCAACCGGGTCGAGGGCTCGATCCGCGGCTACCTGGAGGGCAGTGATCTCTCGGCGGACGAGGCGAGCCTGGCGCCCTACACCAACGGCGAGTTGGGGATCACCATCGGCGCCCCGATCGTTCGGGACCGGCTCGCCTTCTTCCTGGACGCGTCGGCCCGGCGGCAGGTGGCACCGCAGGCGTTCCCCGCCCCGACCCCCATGACCGCCGGCGAGGAAGCGGGAATTCCCTATGACAGCCTGGTGCGTTTTCAGGAGGCGCTGCGCGGGTACGGGGTCGAGCCGGGGACCTTTTCGGCCGGGGAATTTCGCGCGCCGACCAGGAACATCTTCGGCAAACTGACGCTCCAGCTCGGGGTGAACAGTCGGCTCGAGCTGTCGCACGACTACGGGCACGGCACCCAGGTGGACGAGACTGGCCCGCGAGACCCCGGGGTGTATGCCCTCTCCTCCTTCGGCAGCGAAACGCCGGAGACAATTCACGCCACCCGGCTGGCCTGGACCGCCGGGCTGGGCCGTCTCAGCAACGAGCTCCTCCTCGCGCGGGTGGACGACCGGCGGCGCTGCTTGCCAGGCTCCGACTTCTCGCAGGTGACCGTCTCGATCAAGCAGGGCGACATGCTGGCGGGTGCGACGAGCGCGTGCCACGGAGCCGAGATCGGATTCACGAGCTGGGAGTTGACCGACAACGTCGGGATCACCAGCGGAAATCATCGGATCACGTTGGGCACCCACAACGAGCTGATCGATCTGGTGGACGAGGCCCGGGTCTCCAGCCAGGGACAATGGTTTTTCGGGGGCCTGGACTCGCTCGAACAGGGCATCCCGCATGGCTATGCCCGAGACGTGAGCAGCTCGGATAGCCTCGCGGCGTTCCACGTCAGCCAGCTCGGGGTCTACCTGCAGGACCAGTGGCGCGTCACGCCGCGGCTCACGTTGACCGGCGGTGTTCGGGTGGAGGTGCCATTCGTGCCCACGAGCCCGGCACAGAATCCCACTGCGCTCAAGACCCTGGGGATCAACACCTCGCTGACGCCCAGCGGGAACCTGCTCTGGTCGCCCAGGCTCGGCGTGAGCTGGAGCGCCAGAGGCAGAGGCACGACCGTGCTTCGCGGCGGGGTCGGGCTCTTCGCGGGACGGCCCGCGTTCCAGTGGTTCCGGAACGTCTACCGTACCAACGGTGCCCTTCAGCACAGGATCTTCTGCTTCGGGGACGAGACGCCGGCGTTCACCCTCGATCCGGAGGCTCAACCCTCCGCCTGCACGACGCCGACGCCGTCCTCCACTTCTTCTGTGTTCAACTACTTCGACCCCGGGTTCCGGTTCCCCCAGAACCTGAAGGTGGCGCTCGGTGCCGATCACCTCCTTCCCGGCGAGATAGTCGGCACGGTCGATCTCCTCTTCACCGGCGGGGTCCACACCTTCCACGTCGCGGACGTCAACCTCGTGGGCCCTGTCGGCTCGGCTTCGGGTGAAGGGGGCCGCGTGCTCTACGGGACGCTCGATCCAACGACCGGAGCGGCCACGGCGCACCGTCTAAGCGACTCCGTGGGCAGCGCCTTCGAGCTCCGGAACGGGAGCGGTGATCGCTCCTGGTCGCTCACCGGCCAGCTGCAGCGCCACCGGCCCGACGATACCGAGTGGAGCGTGGCCTACACCTATACCGATGCCCGCGACCGAATGAGCCCCGACGCCGACCTTGCGATCACCAACGCGAGCTCGACCCCGGTGGACGGCTCGCTAGAGCACAGGACCGTCCGGACATCGCTGTGGGAGACGGCGCACAAGATCAATCTGCTGGCCACCACAAACCTCCCGCTGGGCTTGCGGCTGGGGGTGGTCTACACGGCGACCTCAGGCTCCCCCTACAGCTACGTGCTCAAGGGCGACCCCAACGCCGACGGGTTCTCGCCCCTGGACGGTGTCAGCAACGACCTGGTCTACGTGCCGAAGGATGCGGGCGACATCACCCTGGAGGATCCTACGACCTTTGCCCGGCTCGACACGCTGATCCGGAGCGATCCATGCCTGCAGCGCCAGCGCGGCCGCCTGCTCGAGCGTAATAGCTGCCACAACCCGTGGGTGCACGACATGCAGCTCCGCCTGGCTCGACGGTTCGCGCTCACAACCGGCCGCGAGCTCGAGATCACGGCCGACCTGTTCAACGTGCTGAACTTCGTGAACGGCGAGTGGGGCCTCCCCACGCAGGTCGTGGTCGGCGGCGAAGGGCATGTGGTGCCGCTGCTGCAGCTCACGGGTTACGACGAGGCGCACGGGCGAGGGGTATACCGTCTCGTCCCCGTGTACCGCCAGGTCGACGGCGGTGCCCGCTGGCGATTCCAGCTCGGCGGGGCGCTGTCGTTCCACTAGCGCGGATCAGTTGGCCGGCTGGAGCAGGGCCTATTCTATGGACCCGACGTGGCGTCCTTGACCGAGCGAGTGGTGTTCAGCCGTCAGTAGGATCGCGACTCTCCAGTGCTGGTCCTCAGTCGTCCGGCTGGAGCAGCGCGTCGAACGGCGGATAGCCGCGCAGCGGAGTGAGCAGCAGATCGGCATGGAAGGCGTGCGAGGCGCCGAGGGGAAGCATGCCCCGGGCACTCGCCTCCTCCAGCAGGGCGACCGCCTGCGCTCGCCGGCCGAGGCCGGCGGCGATGTGAGCCCGGGCGAGGATCTGGGCACCGCGAACCCACGGATTCCTCAGGTCCCTGCCGCTCTCCTCGGCCAGCATGCGATCGATCCGGTCCGCCCCAGCGGTGTCGGCACGCAGTACCGCGACGCGCGCCCGCGCCTCCAGCTTCGCGAGGGTGTCGGCATGGCTGCCGGCAATCCGCTCCAGCGCGGCTTGCTCGTGGTCGCTCCGCCCCAGCAGGCGGTTCGCCCAGGCGATCTCCTCCGCCCGGGACGACGAGGCCTGAGGATCCGCCTCGAGCCGGGCCAGAATGCTCTCGGCGAGTGCCCGTGCCGCGCGGGGATGCCCGTGCACCGCGAGCTCGGTGGCGATGGTCAGCTGACGGCTCGCGACCGACCCGATCGGCGACGTGGTGCTTCCCTTCAGGAGAGCCGTGACCTCGCGCTCACGGCCGAGCGCGGCGAGCGCTCGGCCGCGAGCCACCTGCCACTCCGGGCTGGTGGAATCGCGCCAGCGCTCCGTGATCTCCAGCTCGGCACGATACCCACCCACCATGTGCCAGGAGGCGGCCAAGTACGACCAATATCTCGACCCCACCTCGTCGTCTGAGACCATCCAGTCAAGGTCGTGCTCCGGATCCAAGCGGCCCAGGAGCTTCCGCGCGGCATTGGGTTGATTGGCAAGCTGAAGAGCACGCGCGTACTGGACTTGCGCCGGCTTGGACCGGGGATACGCTCGAAAGCGCCGACCCAGGAGGTCCAGCGCACCCGCCATGTCACCGCGACAACGGTCGCGCAGGAGGTCAATGGTCAGGCGATCCCAGTCCGTGAGCCGGTTCCGCCTTGCATCCAGTACGGTGGCGACCGAGTCAGTGTTCGAGCACTCGTCGTTCCAGGTCGCCCGGAACGCAAGCTGGATAAGCGGCGCGACGAAGCTCGAGTCCATTTCGGCGGCCCGGCGGTAGTGCCCGGCCTCCCGCTCCCAGTCACCGGATCCCTGCTCCTGCAGGCCGGCGACGAACTCGCGGTAGGACGAGAGGGTGGGCAACGATCTCGGCTCCGGATCGACCGGGTTGCCCTCCAGATCATCGACCACCAGACCCAAACCGCTCGCGATCCGCTCCCGCAGCTGCTCCAGCGCCGAAACCACACGTTCCGGGGGAGCGCCGACCGGTTCGAATGACCGCAGCGTCCGGCCGCTGGCGACGTCCACGGCAGCTGCCTGGAACAAAATGCTGTCTGCGGAGCGATAGTAGATCCCTCGGATCACAATGGCGGCGCCATCCCGCCGGGCAAGGAAGCGCGGGTCGGAGATGCGCCCGGCGTCGCGAGGCCCCAGGTATACCGCCTCGAGCTCCGCCCTGTCCACCAGCGGGACTTCCATCAGGCCGCGGATGATCCAGTCGGCGGCCATGGGGCCCAGATCGTCCAGCTGCGATTGCCCGGTGCGATTCTCGAAGGTGGCGGCGGCGACACGCCGCGACACCAGCCCGGAAGGCCGACCGCGCCAGAGCGCACCCCCTAGCACCCCGACCCCTGCCATCAGTGCGACCAGCCCACCCACGAGCACCCACCTCCGGGGACGCTGTGGCGCCGGCGCGTCCAGCGGGATGGGGACTCTCTCCGGCTCCGTGGCATCGGTCACGCTCGGCGTGGGCGGGCTCGATCCGGTCGGTGCGGCCACGGCAGCCTGGGTGGCGCGCGATTCCCGTCTCAGCCGTTCGGCCAGCGCCAGCACATCGCGCTCCGGGGCCGCATCGAGCTCGGTGCGCAAGAGCTCGGAGTGAGCGGCCGCGTGGCGCAGCGCTCCAGCCCGGTCGCCGGCGACCTCGAGCGCCTGCATGTACCGCAGCGCGATCCGGGAATTGAAGGGATCCTCACCGGCGAGGCGCGACCACCACTCGACGGCCCGAACGGGGTCTCCGCCCGCCATTGACTGTTCCGCCAGTTGCTCCAGCGCCTGGCCATAGCGCCGGGCCAGGCGGGAACGCTGGCCGTCGGCCCAGCGCTCGAAGTCCTCGGCCCCGGAGAGGTGGAACCCGCTGAGGAACTGGCCGCGGTACACCGCGACCGCGTTCTTGAGGTCGTTCCGGGCAAACGCCGCGTCGAACTCCCAGAGATCGCAGGCCAACCGGTCGGGATTGAGCCGGAGGTCATCCCCGGTGCCGAGCACCGAGTCGTCGCCCAGGGCCGAGCGGAGGATGTAGAGCGAGTCGCGAAGGTGGTGGCGGGCTTCGTCGGCGCCGCTGTCGGGCCAGAGCGACGCGAGCAGACTGTCCCGGCTGAGCGGGCGGGGATGCTCGACCGCAAGAAGGGCCAGCAGGGCGATGCGCTGCCGCAGGGCGGCGCGGCCGGCTACCAGGCCGTCCGGGCCGTCGATCGAGGCGCTGCCAAGCAGCCGAAGTGTGAACATCGCAAGGACCTGACGAGCGCGACGCGGCCGCGACGCCGCCGCGACGCATCGCCTCTAGTATACCCGCCCGTGAGGAGTTCGCACACACCAGCACCAGGGCGGGAGGCGAAGATGGCGAATCGAACGGCAGTCCTCATGGTAGCACTCGGCACGGTCGTTTCGGCCACAGCGTGCGACGACCAGGGGCCCTCCATGGCCACGGGCACGCCCAAGCCGCAGCTCACCGCGTCCTCGGGGACCCAATCCACCCTCCTCGGCCGGACCGCTTTCGGCGATCCCAGTGCAGAAGCCTTCAAGGTCAAGCGCATCACTGGGGATTGGCAAATCGAGGTCAAGGCCAAGCCCACCTTCGACCTCGCGGTGCAGCGCATCGTGTTCCAGCCTGGCGGCCAGAGCGGGTGGCACACCCATCCCGGGCCGGTCTTCATCCAGGTCGTGGCGGGGGTGATGACGTTCTACGAGTCGGACGATCCCGACTGCCGGCCCATCGTTCGGACCGCGGGCGAGGGGTACCTGGACCTTGGTGAACACGCACACATCGCCCGCAACGAGAGCGGGGCGGTGGCCGAAAACCTGGTGACCTATCTGGTACCACCAGGTGCTGCGCTGCGGAGCGATGCGGACTCCCCGGGAAACTGCCCGTTCTGACTGCGTCAACTCAGGGGAGGTCACGAATGCGAACGACCGCGATGGTCTCCTTGGTCGGGCTGCTCGCGATCCAAAGCTGTGAGGATGCCGGTGGCCCTCCCGACGGTGGCCCTCCCGACGTCCCCGGGCCGGCAGTATCGGCCACGGCTCAGATCAGGGCCACGACAACTGGCTTGGAGGTCGACCCGGATGGCTTTCGCGTGGTAGTGGATGGTCATGAGGTGGGAACCGTTGCCTCGAACGGCATGCTGGTAACGCTACTCGACCCCGGAAGCCACGCCATTGCCCTGATCGGCCTCACTCCGAACTGCACGATCGACGGCGCCGACTCCCGTACGGTGGCAGTCAAAGAGGATGATATGGTGCCGGTCGTGTTTGCGGTGGTGTGTACCGCAACGAGCGGAATGGTCAGTGTCGTGGTGGATGTGTCGG
The DNA here is from genome assembly GCA_963707695.1 of uncultured Actinomycetes bacterium. Classification (GTDB taxonomy): domain Bacteria; phylum Actinomycetota; class Thermoleophilia; order Solirubrobacterales; family Solirubrobacteraceae; genus JAOPZW01. The sequence goes on from CAVPQY010000004.1 coordinate 49,648, forward strand.
GGCCGTCCGGGAGTGACGCCTTCACGGCCGCGCTGGACGAGGCCAGAACCTGGGTCGTCACCCCCGGCGAACCGTCCTACCTGGCCGGTGTTTCGGCTGGCGAGCACGGCATCTCTCTCCGAACCCCTAGTTATTGCGTCCTCCAGACCGAGGCGCAGCGGATCAGCGTGGCCGTGGGCGAGGTCGTGCGGGATACGGTCGAGGTGCACTTCGCGGCCACCTGCGATCCGTCGTGGGACGTCACCGGGATCGTGCGGATCACCGCTCCTACTACCGGATCCATACCAGAAGGGACCCGCTACTCCGTTCTGCACCAGCACTACGGCTACTGGGACCTCGATGGTCCGATGAGCAATCTAGGCTTCCTAGAGCCGGGCGGCAGCCTCGTCGTCGAGCTGGAGGCAACGTCCTCTGGGCGCGACCCTTACTGGAATCGTTTCTCTCTGGACCATGTCCCGGCGGATTGCATCGTTCATGACCCGAGCCCGGCTTCATCACTCGGATTCAAGATCATGCCCGGCGACACGCTCGAGGTCGAGCTGGCGGTCACCTGCGACCCCGACCCTTGGGGCTACGCTCAGCGGAGCCAACGCGATCAATGAGTCGACGCCGGCGCCCGCTGGAGGCTCCAGCTGGGCGGGGCGGTGTTGTTCCACTAGCCGCGGTCAGTTGGCCGGGCGGAGCAGCGCGTCGAACGGGGGATAGCCGCGGAGGGAGTGGAGCTGCAGGTCTCGGTGGAAGGCGAGCGCGCTGCCGCCGGGGATATGCCCCCGGGTCCGGGCCTCCTGAAGGTAGGCCACCGCGTCGTTTCGCCGGCCGAACCCCGCGGCGAGGCGGGCGCGAGCCACGAGCAGTCTCCCCCGCACCATCGCCATCCTGAGAGGTCGGCCGCTCTGCTCCGCGAGAGCGCCGTCGATCTGGGCCGCCTCCACAGTGTCGGCCCGAAGCACCGCGATCCGGACGCGTGCTTCCAGCGCCTCCGCAGTGTCGGTGGCCTCGAGGGCGACCCGCGCCAGCGCCTCCAGCTCCGCGCCCGTCCGGCCGAGCAGCCGGTTGGCCCACGCGATGCTCGCGGCCCGGCTCGACTCCGCGGCGGGACCCACCTCCAGCCGCGCCAGGAGACTCTCCGCGATCGCCCTCGCCGTGCGCGCATGGTCGTGCGCGGCCAGCTCGGTCGCGACCTTCAGCTGCCCGTCCGCGATCGAGTCCACCGACAGCGCGGTCGTGGTCCGGTACAGGGCCATCACCTCCCGCTCCCGTCCCAGGGCCGCGAGCGCGCGGCCGCGGGTCCAGTGCCACTCGTCCACCGCCGAGTCCTGCCAGCGCTCGGTGGTCGCCAGCTCCTCCTCGTACTCGCCCAGCGCGTGACGGCATCCGGCGATGCTGGACCAGTACCAGGACTCCCATTGCGGCAGCGGCGTGAGGTTCTGCAGCACCCTCAGCGCGGCCCGCGGCTGGTCGGCGCGCTGGAGGCTGGCCCCGTAGGCTCCTTGGGCCAGCAGCGATCCGGGGTACGCGCGATAGCGCTGCCCCATCAGCCTCAGGTCCTCCGCCATGTCCCCCCGGCAGCGGGCCCGGATCATGTCGATGGTGATGCGGTCCCACGCCCCCAGCCGCTCCCGCCGGACGTCGAGCACCGCCGCGATCGAGTCGCTGGTGGCGCACTGATCGGCCCAGAGCGCCCGGAGGGCGAGCTGGATCAGGGGAGCCACGAAGGTCGAGTCCAGCTCGGCCGCCCGCCGGAGGTGCCGGCCCGCGACGGCCGTGTCCTCCTCCTTGAGCCCGGCGACGAACTCGCGGTACGCGGGTAGACTCGGCGGCGGTGAGATGTCGGGATCTACCGAGACCGGATTCACCAGCGGGCCGAGGCCGCCGGTGAGGCGGTCTCGCAGCGCCTCCAGCGCGGCGGTGAGCCGGACGAGCGGCGCGCCGACGGGATCGAAGGCGCGGAGCACTCGTCCGCTGGCCACGTCCACGATCCCGGCCTGAAAGAGGACGCTGTCGCCGGACAGCCAGTAGCTCCCCCGGACCATCATCCCGGCGCTGTCCTGCCGGGCCCCCGCCAGCGGATCGGCATGGCTGCTGCCAGCCCCCACGTACACCGCCTCCAGCTCGGGGATGTCGACCAGCGGCGTCCCCAGTACCCCCCGGACGATCCAGTCGGCGGCGAGCGGGCCGAGGTCGGCGAGGTCGGCTCGGCCGGTGCGGTTCTCGAAGACCGCGGCGGCGATCCGATGCGAGGAGAGCGCGGGTGCCGGGTGCGTGCGCGCGCGAGAGCACTCCACCGGCCACTCCGACCCCCACCACCACGATCAGGAGCAGCGCCGCGGCCGGCAGCCAGCGGCGGCTTCGGGGTCGGCGAGCGACCGCGGCCTGTGGCGGTTGAACCGCCACGGCGGCTTCGGAGTGATAGGCCTCGTCCGCCGGGGCGACGGTTGCGGCAGCGGCCGGAGCAGCCGCGGGCCGCGACTCGATCCGGAGTCGCTCGGCGTAGGCCACGACTCCCTGCTCCGGCGCCGCGTCGAGATCGGCCCGGAGCAACGCCGTGTGCGCGGCGGCGTGACGCAGCGCCGCCGCGCGATCGCCCGAGGCGTCGAGTGCCTCCATGTATCGCAGGGCGACGCGAGAGCTGTAGGGGTCCTCGGCCGCGAGGCGGGACCACCACTCGATGGCCTGGCGCGGACTGCCGCCGGCCATCGCCCGGTCGGCGAGGCGCTCGAGCGCCTCCCGGTAGCGGCGCGCAAGGCGGGCGCGCTCGCCGTCGGCCCAGTGGGCGAACTCCTCCGCGCCGGAGTGATGGAACCCGGCGAGGAAGGCTCCGCCGTAGGCACCCACCGCCCGCTCCAGCTCTTCTCCAGCCATCGCCGACTCGAACTCCCAGAGATCGCTGGACAGCCGCTCGGGGTTGAGCCGGAGGTCCTCGCCAGCGGCGAGGACGGCGTCGTCACCCAGCGCCGAGCGGAGGATGTAGAGCGATTCGCGGAGGAGATGGCGGGCGTCGGCGGTGTCGCTCTCGGGCCAGAGCCAGGCCACCAGCCGGTCGCGGCTGAGCGAGCGGGGGTGCTCGACCGCGAGCAGCGCCAGCAGGGCGAGGCGCTGCCGCAGGGCGGCCCGGCCCGTCACGGGGCCGTCGGGACCGTCGAGCGCAGCGCCACCGAGGAGCCGAAGTGTGAACATCGCCGGGAGTTGCGGTCATGACGCGAGCATGACGAGGCCATGACCGACCGGGTCTAGTATAGCCGCTCGTCACCTGGTCCCGTAACAGGAGGCTCTCATGATCCGCCGATTCTACCTCTGCTCGCTGCTCACCCTCGCGCTCGGCTGCTCCAGCGAGCCCGCCGCCCCACCTGCGGCCGAGCCGTCGGCCGTCAAGTTCTGGGAGGCTGGGGCGGCCGTCCACTGGAACGCCATCGCCCGGGAGGAGACCCGCACCGGCCCGCTCAACGTCTTCACCGGCGCGCGGATGCTGACCTACCTCTCGCTGGCGCAGTACACCGCGGCGAGGGAGGCAAAGGCGGCGCGAGACGGGGGCGGCAAGCCCTCGATCGCCGCCGCGGTCGGCGCCGCGTCCGTGGCGCTGCTTTCCGCCGCACCCTTCTTCCCCGCTCGCGCCGCCTTCTTCGAGACCGAGCTCGACCTGCAGGAGTCGGGCGAGCGCTGGCCCGGCGAGGTCGGGACCGACTTCGCCGCGGGTGAGGCGATCGGCCGGGCGGTCGCTGCCGACGTGCTCGCGCGCGCCGCGGCGGACGGCTTCACTCCGTCGAACGTGGGCGTGACCGTGCCGGTCTGCCCCGGCTGCTGGTTCAGCGCCCCGGGATTGCTGCCGGCCTTCCCGCGCCTCCGGGAGATGCGCCCCTTCCTGCTCGCCTCGGCCGACCAGTTCCGCCCCGGCCCGCCGCCGGCGTTCGGGAGCGCGGCGTTCCAGGCGGCCCTGGCGGAAGTACGCCGGATCTCCGACACCCGGACACCGGAGCAGGATGCCCTGGCCAAGTTCTGGGCGCTGCCGAACGGGTACGCGGTGGTCCCCGCCAACAATTACCTGGTCGCCGACGAGCTGATCGTACGGTTCCATCTCGACGAGCTGCGGGCGGCGCGTACCCTCGCGCTGGTGGGCATGGCGAGCATGGACGCGTTCATCGCCTGCCACGACGCCAAGTACACCTACTGGACGATCCGGCCGTCGCAGGCGGACCCGGGGATCACCCTCAGCGTGCCACTGCCGAACTTCCCGTCCTATCCCTCGAACCACGCCTGCATCACCGGCGCGTCGATGGCGGTGCTGGCCGCAGCTGTTCCCCAGCGAGGCGGACCGGCTCAACGGTCTGGCGGACGAAGCGGCGCTGTCGCGCGTGCTGGGAGGCATTCACTACCGCTTCGACGGCGACGTCGGTCTCGCGCTGGGGCGCGCCGTGGCGGCCTGGACATTGACCCACGCCGGGGAGGCTCCATGACGCGCATCGGATTCACGGGGCTCGCGCTGATGACCTTGGCGGCGTGCGACGGCTCGGACCGCACCACCGGGCCGCTCCACCCGGACGCTCCGGCCGCCGCCGCGGCGCCGCAGTTCACCGTCCGCAATCTCGGCACCCTCGGCGGTGACACGAGCTCGGCCACCGGCATCAACGAGCAGGGCGAGGTGGTCGGATTCTCCGACCTCGCCACCGGCGAGCAGCACGCCTTCCTCTGGCGTGACGGCCAGGGACTCCGGAGCCTCGGCACCCTGGGCGGTACCCACAGCCGGGCGAGCGGGATCAACGACCGGACCGAAGTGGCCGGCTTCAGCGAGATCGAGCCCGGCTCCGCGATCACCCGCGCGTTCCTCTGGACCGAGGCCGGGGGGATGCGGAGCCTGGGCACGCTCGGCGGAGTGAACAGCGCGGCCAACGCCATCAACAACCGGGGCGAGGTGGTCGGCGTGAGCGACACCCGGAAGGGCGAGGTCCGCGGCTTCATCCTGCGCCCGGGCGGCCGGATGCAGGCCCTGGGGACGCTGGGCGGCGCCGAGAGCCGGGCGCGCGCGATCAACGACGCCGGCCAGGTGGCGGGGTTCAGCCAGACGGCGGAGGGAGACGACCACGCCTTCCTGTGGACTGCGGCCGGCGGGATGAGAGACCTCGGCACGCTGGGTGGCGCCTCCAGCGCGGCCTTCGGGATCAGCCAGACCGGCGAGGTGGTGGGCGTGACCGAGACCGGGGAGGGCAGCGAGGAAGCCTTCCTGTGGACCCCGGCCGAGGGGATGCGGAGCCTCGGCCTCCTGGGGGGCGATCCGGAGACGTTGGCCTCGGCCGTGAACGCCTCACGCTGGGTCGTGGGGAACACGTGGGGGAAGCGGACGAGATCGGCGGCCCCTTCCTGTGGACGCCCGAGCGGGGGCTGCGCCGGCTGCCGACTCTCGGCGGTAACGAGGGCCAGCCCAGGGACCTGAACGAGCTGGGTGTGATCGCGGGGGCCAGCGTGACCGCGGACGGCGCGGTGCGGGCGGCGTTGTGGGTGGCGCGATGAGTTCGGGAAGAGGCTTCGCGCTTCAGCCGCTGAAGCTCCTGAATGCGTGCGGCCGTATTCGAGCTACGCCCATGACGCCGACCGCCGGTCCGCTGGTCGCGCGCATGGCCACGAGCGAGGCACTGTCACGATGACAACGTCGAGGGTTTGGCTCGCACACGCGAGGGGTCGGACTGGCGTTTCCCGGACCGAAATCCCATGTTAGCACTGCATCTCCCCGGAGTCCTTCCCAGTGCAGCGACGCCAAGCCCTCGGCATCCTCGGCCGCATGGCGGTCGTGCCGGCGCTCTCGCATCTCCCGCTCGAGCGGCTTTACGCCCTGGGTCGGGAGACCCACCGGCGACTGAGTGAGTCCCCGGCCCTCCGGATCCTGGATCCCCACCAGCACGAGACGGTCGCCGCTGTCGCCGAGCTGATCATCCCGGAGACCGACACCCCCGGCGCCCGAGCGGCCGGTGTGAGCGAGTTCATCGACCTGATCGTGGCCGAGTGGTACACCGAGGAGCAGCGCGCCCGCTTCCTCGCCGGCCTGGTCGATCTCGACCGGCGGAGCCAGGCCCTGATCGGCCGGGTCTTCCTCGATGCCGGAGCGTCGGACCAGGTGAGGATCCTCTCCGAGCTCGAGTCCGAGTGGCTGTCGCTCCAGGCCACCGGCAGCAAGACCGACGAGCATTTCTTCGCCCAGATCAAGCACCTCACCATCTACGGCTACTACACCTCGAAAGTCGGGCTGGAGCGGGAGCTGCACTGGATCGCCATCCCCGGCCGCTACGACCCCTGCATCGCGACCGGGGTCCCGATGAAGGGCTCGTCCTAGATGCCGGCCGACGGCTACGACGCGATCGTGGTGGGCTCGGGCATGAGCGGGGGCTGGGCCGCCAAGGAGCTGGCCGAGCGCGGGCTCCGGACCCTGGTGCTGGAGGCGGGCCGCCTCATCGATCCCGCGGTGGACTACATCGAGCACAAGCCGGTCTACGAGTTCAAGTTCCGCGGGCTGGGCGACCGCGCTCACGAGCGCACGCGCCAGTTCATGCAGAGCCAGTGCGGCCCGTATGAAGAGCAGACCAAGCAGTTCTTCGTGGACGACGTCGACAACCCCTACAGCTTCGATCCCGCCCAGCCGTTCCTCTGGATTCGCGGCCGTCACCTCGGCGGGCGGTCGCTCATGTGGGGCCGGCAGACGTATCGGCTGAGCGACCTGGACTTCGAGGCCAACGCGAAGGAGGGGATCGCCGTCGACTGGCCGATCCGCTACGCGGACATCGCCCCGTGGTACGACTATGTGGAGGACTACATCGGCGTGAGCGGAGAGGCGCTGGGTCTGGCGCATCTGCCCGACGGCAAGTTTCTCCCGCCGATGGAGCTGAACTGCGCGGAGCGAGTGGTGCGCGACAAGCTCGCGGCCCACTTCCCCGGCGAGCGGATGCTGACGATCGGCCGGTGCGCGATCCTGAGCCGGGAGCACCGGGGTCGCGCGGCCTGCCACTACTGCGGCCCGTGCTGGCGGGGCTGCAGCACGTATTCCTACTTCAACGCGATCCACGTGACGCTCCCTGCCGCGCGCGCCACCGGCCGCTGCACCATCCGGCCCCACAGCGTGGTCCACAGCGTGATCTTCGACGAGCGGACCCGCCGGGCGAAGGGCGTCAGGGTGGTGGACGGGGAGACGATGCGGCAGCTGGAGTTCCGGGGACGGGTCGTCTTCCTCTGCGCATCGGCCCTGGAATCGGCGCGGATCCTGCTCAACTCGCCCACCCGGAGCTTCCCGAGCGGCCTCGCCAACTCGAGCGGCGAGGTCGGGCGCAACGTGATGGACCACATCATGGGGGGAGGCGCGACCGGCGGGATCGCCGGCATGGACGACCACGAGTTCTTCGGACGGCGGCCGAACGGGATCTACGTGCCCCGGTTTCGCAATGTGCGCAGCGCGCACCCCGAGTTCCTTCGGGGCTACGGGTACCAGGGCGGTGGCTGGCGCGCCGGCTGGGACCGGGGCGTGGAGGAGCCGGGCTTCGGGGCCGAGCTCAAGCAACGGCTGCGCTCCCTGGGACCCTGGCGCTTCACCTTCTACGGCTTCGGCGAATGCCTGCCCAACCGGGACAACTACGTGGAGCTCGACCCGACGCTCAAGGACAAATGGGGGGTGCCCGCGCTCCGGATCCACGTGGCCTGGGGCGAGAACGAAAAGCGGATGCTGGCGGACATGGCGGTCGCGGCCGCCGAGATGATGGAAGCGGCCGGCGCGACGGAGATCACCACGATCGAGGAGCACAACCCCCCGGGCAGCGGGATCCACGAGATGGGAACGGCCCGTATGGGTCGCGATCCCAAGACCTCGGTCCTCAACGGCTACTGTCAGGCCCACGACGTGAAGAACCTGTTCATCACCGACGGCGCCTGCATGACGTCGGCGGGCTGCCAGAATCCATCCATCACCTACATGGCCCTCACCGCCCGGGCTGCGGCGTACGCAGTGGAGCAAATGAAGCGTGGCGAGTTGTAGCAGGACTCTAGAGGCCGGCCCGCCGCTGGACCGGCGAGGATTCCTGCAGCTCGGCGCCGCGCTGCTGGGGCTGGGCCTCCCCTCCCTCCGCCAGTCCGACCGCCTCGACCGGATCGGGATCCAGCTCTACTCGCTCCGGCGCGATATGGCAAAGGACTTCGAGGGCACCCTCGCACGCGTAGCCGCGATCGGCTACGCCGAGGTGGAGTTCGCGGGGTACTTCGACCGGACCCCCGCACAGGTGGCGGCGGTGCTCAAGCGTACGCACCTCGAGGCGCCTTCGGCCCACGTTCCCTTCCCGGACCTGCGGGAGAATTGGGGCCGGACGCTCGAGGCTGCCGGGACCATGGGACACCGCTACTTGATCGTTCCCGCCATCCCCGACGAGGAGCGGGCCACTCCTCAGGCCATGGAGCGAGTCGCCGCGCTGTTCGAGCGGGCTGGCACGGAAGCCAAGGCAGCGGGCATCCGGTGCGGGTTCCACAATCACGACGTGGACTTCGTGCCCCTCGATGGCGCGCGGGACACCACACCGTTCGACATCCTGCTCCGGGAAACCACCCCCGAGCACGTGACCTTCGAGCTGGATCTCTACTGGATCACCAAGGCCGGCCGAGACCCACTGGAGTACTTCGCCCGCTATCCTGGCCGGTTCGAGCTGGTGCACGTGAAGGACTCGGCCGGAGCTCCGGCACATCGCATGGTGGACGTGGGACAGGGCACGATCGACTTCCGGCGGATCTTCGCTCGGCGCGAGCAGGCAGGGATCCGCCACTACTTCGTGGAGCACGACGACCCGCCCGACCCCCTGGCCTTCGCGCGGGCGAGCTACGCGTACCTGCGGGGGCTGGAGCTCTAGTGCCGCCGGTCTCGCGTCGAGCCCTCTTGCAGAGCGCCGCCGGCGCCGCGGCCGGACTTGCCTTTCCGGCCGCTGCCGTGTCACCTCGCGGTACCGCCACCGGAGTCGCCCGCCTCAAGCAGTCGGTATCGCGCTGGCCCTTCCAGGAGATCCCCCTGCCCGACTTCTGCCGGGCCGCCAAGGCGATGGGGATCGAGGGGATCGATCTGCTCCAGCGGGAGGACTGGGAGGTGGTGCGCGAGCTCGGCCTGGTCTGCTCCATGGGATATCCTACCGCCCGGCGGCAGTTCATCGAGACCGGCTTCAACGACCGGGCGAACCACCCGATGTTGCTCCGGGAGCTGGAGGCGACCATTCCGGTGGCGGCTCGCTTCGGGGTCCCCAACGTCATCGCGATGTTCGGCAACCGCGGGGGCAGGAGCGACCGGGACGCGATCGAGAGCTGCGTCGCCGGCCTCCGGGCCATCGCACCGCTCGCGGAGGAGCATCGGGTCACCGTCTGCATGGAGCTGCTGAACAGCAAGGTGGACCACCCGGATTACCAGGGGGATCACACCGCGTTCGGGGTGCAGGTAATGCAAGCTGTGGGCTCGCCCCGGGTGAAGCTGCTCTACGACATCTATCACATGCAGATCATGGAAGGCGACGTGATCCGCACCATCCGGGAGCACATCGGACACATCGCCCACTTTCACACCGCGGGGGTGCCCGGCCGCCACGAGCTGGACCAGACGCAGGAGCTCAACTACGGCGCCATCGCCCGCGCGATCGCGGAGACCGGGTTCACGGGCTACGTCGCCCACGAGTTCACGCCCACCAGGGATCCCCTCACTTCCCTGCGCGAAGCCGTCGCGGTGTGCCGGGTGTGAGAGGGTTGCTCCTTCCGCGGAAGGTCTACGACGTCTGCATCGTCGGCTCGGGCGCGGGCGGCGGCATGGCTGCCTATGTGCTCACCAGGGCGGGGGCGGACGTCGTGCTGCTCGAGGCGGGAGCGCCGTGGGACAACGCGACCGACGGCGCGATGCTCCGCTGGCCCTACGAGTCGCCGCGACGCGGCGCGGCGATCCCGGAGCGACCGTTCGGGGAGTTCGACGCCTGCGTCGGCGGGTGGGAGATCGAGGGCGAGCCCTACACCCGAGCGCCGGGAACCGAGTTCGACTGGTGGCGCGCCAGGATGCTGGGCGGCCGCACCAACCATTGGGGCCGGATCTCGCTCCGCTTCGGGCCGGACGACTTTCGCCGGTACAGTCTGGATGGTTTGGGCACGGACTGGCCGATCGGATACGACGACCTGAAGCCGTACTACGACCGGGTGGACCGCCTGGTCGGCGTCTTCGGCAGCCCCGAGGGGCGCCCCAACGATCCGGACGGCGTGTTCCTCCCCCCGCCGAGGCCGCGCTGTTACGAGCTGCTGGTCAAGCGGGCCTGCGACCGGCTGGGAGTGGCCTGCATTCCCGCTCGGCTCTCGGTGCTGACCCGGCAGCTCGATGGGAGACCGGCCTGCCACTACTGCGGCCAGTGCCACCGGGGCTGCCGGACCAACTCGAACTTCTCGAGCCCCGGGGTGCTCCTCGCCCCGGCACGACGGACGGGCCGGCTCACGATCCTCACGGGCGCGATGGCGCGGGAGGTGACCATCGACCGGAGCGGTCGCGCTGCGGGCGTCGCGTTCGTGCGCAAGGCGAATGGTCAGGACGAGCTGGTGCGCGCCCGGGTGGTCGTGCTCGCGGCCAGCGCGTGCGAATCCGCCCGGCTGCTGCTCAACTCCAGGTCCTCGCTGTTTCCCGACGGACTGGGCAACTCGAGCGGAGCCGTGGGTAAGTACCTCACCGACACCACGGGGGCCGAGGTCGGGGGATTCATCCCCGCGCTCATCGACCACATCCCCCACAACGAGGACGGGGTCGGCGGGGGCCACATCTACATGCCCTGGTGGCTCGACAACCGGAAGCTGGACTTCCCCCGGGGCTACCATATCGAGGTCTACGGCGGGCTCAACGTGCCCGCGTACGGGTTCGGGGCAGGCATCGAGAAATACCCGTCCGGCGGTGGATACGGCCGCCGGCTCAAGCAGGACTATCGCCGCTACTATGGTGCCAGCGTCTATCTCGCCGGCCGGGGAGAGATGGTTCCCAACGAGGCGTGTTACTGCGATCTCGATCCCGAGATCGTGGACCGATGGGGGATCCCGGCGCTCCGCTTCCACTGGAAGTGGAGCGACCACGAGCTGCGCCAGGCGCAACACATGCAGGAGACCTTCCGGTCCGTCATCCGGGAGATGGGCGGTGAGCCCCTGGACCCAATGCCGGGTGTGGACGAAGACTACGGCCTCGCCGCCGGAGGGGTGATCATCCACGAGCTCGGCTGCACCCGGATGGGGAACGACCCGCGCACCTCGGTGCTGGATCGATACTGCGGGGCGCACGAGGTGAAGAACCTCTTCGTGGCGGATGGCGGTCCCTTCGTGACTCAGGCCGACAAGAACCCCACGTGGACCATCCTCGCGCTGGCCTGGCGGACAGCGGAGCACATCGCCGACGAGCGCAAGCGGGGCAACCTGTGAGGGGGAGGGCGGTGGCATGACGGACATGAGCCGGCGCGACGCCGTGGCGCTGCTGGGGGCGCTTCCCTTGGCCGCGGCACTTCGCTGGTCACCCTCGGCGGCCGAGCGCGCCCGGCTTCTGCAACGACTCCAGACCGCCGGGTCGGGGTTCCAGCCCGGGTTCTTCACCCCGGCCGAATGGGAGACCGTCAGGATGCTGGCCGACCTGATCATCCCGCCGGACGAGCGCTCCGGCGGTGCCACCGATGCGGGAGTTCCCGAATTCATGGACTTCATGATGCTGGAGCGGAAGGACGAGCAGCTCTGGATGCGGGGCGGGCTGGCCTGGCTCGACGCCGAATCGGAGCGACGGTTCGGACGGCGGTTCACCGCGACTACCGACGCGGAGCGCCGGGCGCTGCTCGACGACATCGCCTGGCCGGCGCGGGCCAAGCCGGGGCTGAGTCACGGGGTCACGTTCTTCACGGCGTTCCGCGACCTCACGGCGTCGGGGTTCTGGTCGAGCCAGATCGGGATCGCGGATCTGGAGTATCGGGGCAACGCGGTCGTGCCGGAATGGAGCGGATGCCCACCGGAAGCGCTGGCCAAGCTGGGTGTGACGTACGATGGTGAGCGGTAGCATGCCAGCCCCCCAGCCTCCCGCCCGACTCGGCGTCGGCATCATCGGCAGCGGCTTCAACGCCAGATTCCACCTGCAGGCCTTCGTGGGCGTGCGCGACGCCGACATCATCGGACTGTGGAGCCCGAACCAGGCCAATGCCGCGTCTGCCGCGGAGCTGGCCCGACGGCTCGGGGTCGGGCCCGCCAAGGTCTACCGGTCGATCGCGGAAATGGTGACCGACCCCGCTGTCCATGCCATCTGGATCTCGGGGCCGAACCACACCCGGGTGGAGAATCTGGAGCAGATCGTGGAGCCATTGGAGCGCGGCCAGGGCGAGCTGATCGGGGTGGCCTGCGAGAAGCCGCTGGCCCGAAACGTCGCGGAGGCGAAGCGGCTCCTGGAGCTGGTGGAGCGGGTGGGGCTACGGCACGGCTACCTGGAGAACCAGGCCTTCGCGCCCCAGATCGTGCATGGACGCGACATCATCTGGGCCCGCGGGGCCCGCCTGACCGGACGCCCCTACCTGGCGCGGGCCGCCGAGGAGCACAGCGGCCCGCACATGCCGTGGTTCTGGCGCGGCAGCCTGCAGGGCGGCGGCGTGCTGAACGACATGATGTGCCACTCGGTGCTGCTGGTGCGCTATCTCCTCTCCCAGCCCGGGACGCTGCTCTCCTCCCTCCGGCCCCAGCGGGTCACCGCCCACATCGCCAGCCTCAAGTGGACCCGGCCGGAGTACGTGAAGCGCCTCGCGGGGGCGATGGGCGACGCGGTGGACTACGCCGCGAGCCCGGCGGAGGACTTCGCCAGCGTCATGATCGAGTTCACCGACGCCGACGGCACCAGGGTGTTGGGCGAAGCGACCACCTCCTGGAGCTTCGTCGGAGCCGGTCTCCGGCTCTCCGCGGAGCTGCTGGGGCCGGAGTACTCGATGTCCTGGAACACGCTGGAGGGCGGGCTCAAGCTGTTCTTCAGCCGGGCGGTGGTGGGCCAGTCGGGTGAGGACCTGGTGGAGAAGCAGAACGCGGAGACGGGACTCATGCCCGTGGTCGCGAACGAGCCCGCCGCGTACGGCTACGAGGCGGAGGACCGGCACTTCGTGCGAGCGTTTCTGGGAGCTGAGCCGCCGCTGCTGACCTTCGACGACGGACTCGAGGTCGTGCGCCTGTTGATGGCCTCGTACATGAGCGCCGAGGAGGGGAGAACGCTGAGCTTTCCGCCTCCCGGGCTGGACGAGTTCGTTCCCGCGGTCGCGCGGGGGGAGTGGAAGCCTTAGGCTCAGCTGGCGCCGACAGGCAGCGATTGCGCCACCGCCGCCCGCCCTGCCGGCCGGAACAGCACCGCGAACACCACCAGGATCAGTGCGGCGCCCGCCGCGGGAACCAGCCAGATCGCGCGCCACTGGTGCGCCGCCGGGCCGTGACCCGAGGTGAAGGCCTCCACCACGCGCCCCGAGACGATGCCCCCGATGAAAAGCCCTAGTCCCAGGGTCACGAACGCGATGAATCCCTGGGCGGCCGCCCGGATCCTGGGGGACGCCTGCTGATCCACGTAGATCTGCCCGGTCACGAAGAAGAAGTCATAGCAGATGCCGTGCAGCAGGATGCCCAGGTAGAGCATCCAGGCGAGGCTCCCGGCGTCGCCGTAGGCGAACAGGACGTAGCGAACGGTCCACGCTGCCATCCCCACCAGGAGAATGCCGCGCACGCCCAGCCGGACCAGGAACCAGGGCATCAGTACCATGAAGCCCACTTCCGACATCTGCCCCAGCGTCATCTTGCTGGCCGGCTCCGGCAGGCCGATCTCGTTCAGGAACAGGTTGGTGAATGCGTAGTAGAACTGCAGCGGGATGCAGAGCAGGAAGGAGCCGATGACGAACACGGTGAACGACCGGTCCCGCAGCAGGGAGAGGGCGTCGAGCCCGAGGACGTCGCGCAGGCTCAGCGGCTTCCCCGCCGCGTGCGGCGGGGTGTGGGGAAGCAGCAGCGAGTACGCGGCGAGGGCCAGCGAGGCTCCCGCGGCGATGCGCATCGGCACCGGCGTCGCCTCCAGTCCGAGCCTCCCGACGACGATCCCGGCCACGATCCAGCCGATGGTTCCCAGCACCCGGATCCGAGGGAACTCCCGCGCCGGATCGCCGGCGTGGTCGAAGGAGATCGAGTTGGTGAGCGCGAGCGTCGGCATGTAGCAGAGGGCGTACCCGATCAGCACCGGATAGAGCAGCCCGAAGCGCTCGATGGTGGAGGCGTACGCCAGCAGCGCGGCGCCCATCAGGTGCAGCAGCGCCAGGAGCCGCTCGGCGGCGAAGAAGCGATCGGCCACCATGCCGACGAAGAACGGCGTGATCATCGCGGCGACGGCGGTGCTGCCGTACGCCAGGCCGATCTGGGTGCCGTCGAACCCGCGGGTGGTACCCAGGTACGTGCCCAGGGTCACGAACCAGGCACCCCAGATGAAGTACTGGAGAAACATCATCCCGCGCAGCCTGGATCGAATGCTCACTGGCCCGACGACGAGTCCAGGACTCTGATCTTGATGTTCCGGTAGGCCACCCAGTCACCGTGATCCTGCAGGGCGATGTGTCCGGCTGGCTCGCGGCCGTAGCGCGGCATGCTGGCGAACTTGCTCTTGCGCACCCGGTCTTCCCAGTCCGGGGAGCCCAGCTCGTACTGCACGATCCTGGTCCCGTTCAGCCAGTGCTCGACCCGCTTTCCCTGGACCACGATCCGCACCTGGTTCCACTCCCCGGCGGGGCGCACGATCCCCCGCGGTGCGGGGTACAGGCCGTAACAGGCCCCCGCGGAAGTCTCCGGCTTCGCCCCATCCGGGTGACGAGCGTCGTCCAGCACCTGCATCTCGGGCCCGCTCTCCCAGACATACTTCAGCTCGGGAGCTTCGCTGACGCGGTACATGATCCCGCTGTTGCCTCCGGCAGCCACCTTCCATTCCAGCGTGAGCTCGAAGTCCCGGAACACCTCGTCGGTGACGATGTCACCCGCCTCAGCAACCCGGGTGAGCGCGCTGTCCTTCACCTGCCAGCCGGCCGGCAGGCTGGCACTCTTGAAGCCCCGCCATCCAGCCGTACTCTCACCGTCGAAGAGGAGCCGCCAGCCGGCGCTCTGCTCATCAGCCGTCAACATGGCCGCCTCCGGGGCGGGCGTAGCGCGGGAGCAGGCGATCGCTCCCGCCACGAAACCGGCAGAGAGGACAGCCCGGGCCGCTCGGCAGCGCATGGTCACCTCCGAACCGAAAGTCTGGTGGTCGAGCTTGCCAAAAAGCTAGCGCGCCGGCAGAATCGCCGACAGCGGTCTGACCAGGTGGCTGGCCCGCTGTTGCTCCTGACGGGAGCATGCACGCCGTGCCGCCGAAGGCTGGAGAGGCGTTGATCGCCGGACGAGCGTTAGTTTTCTCCCCATGGACACCTGTGTGATCGGCGCCGGGGCCGCCGGCCTCGCCGCCGCGCGGCACCTCGCCGCAGCCGGGATCCCATTCGAAGTGATCGAACGCGAGCGCGACGTGGGCGGGATCTGGGACGCGTCCCTGCCCCACAGCCCGGTCTACCATTCCGCCCACCTGATCTCCTCCAAGCCGCTCACCCAGTTCCCCGACTTCCCGATGCCGAAGGAGTACCCGGACTATCCCGACCACGCGCAGGCGCTGGCCTATCTGCGTGCCTACGCCAAAGCATTCGGGTTGTACGACCATATCCGGTTCGGGCAGACGGTCGAGCGAGCCGAGCGACATGCCCCCGGCGAGTGGCGGGTGACGCTGGGCGACGGAACGGCGCGGCCGTACACGGGCGTGATCGTCGCCTCGGGCGTGCATTGGTCCCCAGCGACGCCGACGGTGCCGAGTGGGTTCGAGGGCATGACGATGCACTCCTGCGGGTACAAGTCGCCTGAGGTTTTTCAGGGCCGGCGGGTACTCGTAGTAGGCGCGGGGAACTCAGGCTGCGACATCGCGGTCGAGGCGGGGCGCCACGCGGAACGGGCGTTCCTGAGCGTGCGGCGGGGATACCACTTCATTCCCAAGTACGCCTTCGGCCGGCCGACGGACCAGGTGGGTGAGGTGGGACACCGGCTCCGGCTGCCGCTCGGCGTCCGGCGGGGGCTGAACGATCTAGTGCTCAGGACGGTGGTCGGCCGGCCGGAAGACTACGGGCTGCCGAGGCCGGACCACCGACTCCTGGAGAGCCATCCGATCGTGAACTCGGAGATCCTGCCGGCGATCCGGCGCGGCGAGGTGCGACCCAAGCCGGACCTGGTCGAGCTGCGGGGCCGCGAGGCGGTGTTCAGGGACGGCACCTCGGAGCCGATCGATCTCGTCGTCTTCGCGACGGGATATCGGGTGACGTTCCCCTTCCTGGACACCCGCGATCTCAACTCCACCGACGGCCGGCCAAACTTCTATCTCCACACCTTCCATCCTACCTACGACGACCTCTTCATCGTCGGTAACCTGCAGCCGGACAGCGGGGTATGGCCGCTGATGGACCTGCAGGCGCGGGCAGTCGCGGGATACATCGGGGGCGCCGGGGCGCACGGGCGCGGGGTGCGGGAACTCCGGGCGCGGAAAGGCGGGCCTTGGCCCGAACTGTCAGGGGGACTTCGGTACGTAGCGTCCGAGCGACACCGGTACGAGGTGGAGCATGCCAGCTTCGCCCGCCGGATGCGGTCGGTGATCCGGTTGCTCGAGTCCTGATCCGCCCGCCGCGCGTGTCAGTCGGAGACTGGCCCTTACCGCTTCCGTTCTACCACGGGGTCCCCCCGCCTGGTCGCCGGACTCAACCGACCGTTGGCATCCCAGCCGCGAAACTCGAAGTGCGCCGGATTCAGCGCCCGCTCCCCCGTGATAAACGCTCCGGTGGACTGGGTCAGGGTATGGGCGACCACGTCCTTCGCCAGCACGGAGGCCGTCTGCCATGTGCCCACGCTGATATAGGGATACTTGCCGGCGTGTTCGGGACGGAGCCGTGCTTCGCGACGTGACTTCATGCGGCCTCCGGCATTGGTGGTGCGGAACCTTGCGCGCCAACGGTCGGGGTCGGCGAAGTGCGAGAGTGCTGGCGAACCGAGGCAGGGGCGGTGACGGCAAGTCTCATAGAAAGCGCCTCCGGCAGGGCGGACCCCGGATCGCCGCAGATTCTGCGCCAAACGAGGGAGACCAGCCGATTGTGTCGCGCGATTCGACGGCGTGCGATCGGTTGCGGCGGCCGTACCCTGACGGACCAGTCCGTCGGTTCTGCTATATATTCGCCGCGTGACCCTCCCCACCCCTGACCTTCGCCCCGCGGCCGTGTCGCGGGTCTCCCGCCGGCTGATTCCATTCCTGCTCCTCCTTTATATCCTGAACTTCCTCGATCGGGTGAACGTCGGGTTCGCCGCGCTGGAGATGAACCGCGACCTCGACTTCGGGCCCGCGGTCTACGGCCTGGGCGCGGGGATATTCTTCCTCGGCTACTGCCTGTTCGAGGTCCCCAGCAACCTGGTGCTGTACCGCATCGGGGCGAGGGTCTGGATCGCGCGGATCATGGTGACCTGGGGGCTCGCCGCGTCGGCGATGATGCTGGTGCGTACCCCCGCGAGCTTTTACCTCCTGCGCTTCCTGCTCGGCGTGGCCGAGGCGGGGTTCTTTCCCGGCATCATCTACTACCTCACCCACTGGTATCCCGCCCGCGAGCGGGCCCGAGCCTATGCCTGGTTCCTCTCGGCGATCCCGGTGTGCGGGGTGATCGGTGGGCCGGTCTCCGGGGCGCTGCTCGGCCTGGACGGCCGGCTGGGGTTGCAGGGGTGGCAGTGGCTCTTCCTGCTCGAGGGAATCCCGTCGATCGTCGTGGGCATCGCCGTCCTCCGCCTGCTGCCGAACCGTCCCCGCGAGGCCCGCTGGATCCCGGCGGAGGAGCGGGCGTGGCTGGAGGTTCAGGTTGAAGGCGAGCGCGCCAGCGTCCCCTCCCACGGGGAGAGTCTGCGCCGGACGCTGGGGAATCCGCAAGTCTGGTGGCTGAGCCTGAGCTACTTCCTGCTGCTGGTGGCGCTGTACGGCTTCGCCCTCTGGCTGCCGCAACTGGTGAAGGCGAGCGGGACCTTCAGCAACTTCGAGGTGGGGGTGATCACCGCGATCCCCTATGCGGTCGCGGCGGTCGGGATGCTGCTGGTGGGCCGGAGCTCGGACCGAAGCGGCGAGCGGTATCTCCACCTCGCGCTGCCGGCGGTCGCCGGGGCGGTGGGATTCCTCGCGACGAGCCGTGCCGACGGGACGGTGATGTTGGTGGCGGCGATGTCGCTCGTCGCGTTCGGCGTGCTCGGCTGGCTGGGGCCGTTCTGGGCGCTGCCGACCGCCTTCCTGCGGGAGCAGGCGGCGGCCGGCGGCATCGCGCTGATCAATTCGATGGGCGCGGTGGGCGGGTTCGTGGGACCGTATATGATCGGGCAAATCAAGGAGCGCACCGGGGAGTTCGGACCGGGCTTGATGTTTCTGGGTGGATGTATGGCGGCGGCGGCGGTGATCGTGCTGGGGCTGCGGTCGGCGTCCGTGCCGGCCCGGCGGGAGACGACCTCACCGCTCTCGGGATCACCCGGCGGGAACTAATTCCCGCGGCAGGCGTCGATTCATATGGAGCCGTCGATCCAGCGACTCCATACCATTCGCCCAGAGGACGCCATGCGATCCCTGCTCGTTATTATGCTCACGCTCAGCGCCGGAGTCGCCGCCGCCCAGGGCGCGCCCCCGACCGGCGCTTCGCACGTTATCGTCGTCCCGCCGGACAAGGTCGCCTGGAATCCGGCCCCGCCCGCACTGCCGCCCGGGGCAGAGCTCGCGGTGCTGGAAGGCGACCCGAGCCAGACGGGACCGTACACAATGCGTCTGCGGATGCCGGATCACTACCGAATTCCGCCGCATTTCCATAGCGGGATCGAGCACGTCACCGTGGTCAAGGGAACGTTCAAGGTCGGGATGGGGGAGCGATTCGACGGCTCGGCCATGACCACCCTGCCCGCCGGCACCTTCGCTGCCCTCCAGCCGGGCACACGCCACTTCGCCGAAGCGCAGGGTGAGACGATCCTGCAGCTCCACGGGACCGGCCCGTGGGAGATCACCTACGTGAACCCGGCCGACGACCCCAGAACGCGGAAACCGTGACGATGGACAGCACCGCCGAGGACCGCGACTGGTTCGAGCGGGCGGTGCTCGCCCAGTTGCCTGAGCTGCTGGGAACGGCCCGGCGACTCACCGGGAACCCGGACGACGCGGAGGATCTCGCCGCCGAGGCGGTCACCCGAGCCTGGATGCACCGGTCCTCGCTGCGGGAGCGTGAGCGCTTCGCCGGCTGGCTGCACCGGATCCTGACCAACGTCTTCCTGAGTCGGCGTCGAGCCGAAGCGCTCCGGCCTCGGGAGACAGCGCTGGAGGAGCAGGTCGAGTTCTCCCTCTTCGAGCAGCTGCACCAGCCGTTCCTGCTCTGGTGGGGCACGCCGGAGCAGGAGTTCCTCGACCGGCTGCTCCGCGAGGACCTGGTCCGGGCCATCGAGGCGCTCCCTGAGCCGTTTCGGATCGCAGTGGTTCTGGCCGACGTGCGGGGATTCTCCTACTCGGACATCGCCGCCACGCTCGACGTACCGGTCGGCACCGTCCGCTCCCGGCTGGCGCGCGGGCGGGCGCTGCTGCAGAAGGCGCTCTGGGAGCACGCCTGCGACGCCGGCCTTCGCACCGAGACCCTCGAACCGCCACGGGGCCAGCCATGAGTCATCCCCAGCCCATCACCTGCGACGAAGCACTGCGGATGCTCGCCGAGTTCCTCGATCGGGAGCTGCACTTCCCTGAGCACGAGGAGCTCGAGCGCCATCTGGAGCTGTGCCGCGGTTGCTTCTCCCGAGCCGAGTTCGAGCGACGGCTCAAAGGCGAGATCGGCCGGCTCGGGCGGGAGGAGGTCTCCCCCGAATTCGGCCGCCGCATCCGTCGCCTGCTCGGCTCTTTTGCCCAGCGGAGATAGCCATGGTCGCGATTCTGTCACTTGACCGCGAGGTGATCTTCGGCGCGGTGCGCCGGATGTACACCGATGTTGCGCGGAGGCCCGAGCGCGAGTTCCACTTCCCCACCGGCCGGCGGGCCTGCGAGCTCTTCGGCTATCCGGCCGGACAGCTCGATCGCCTTCCGCCCGTCGCGCTGGAATCGTTCGCCGGCGTCGGCTATCCCTTCGCCGCCGCCGTGATCCGCCCCGGCGACACGGTGTTGGACGTCGGGTCCGGTTCGGGTACCGACGCGCTCATCGCGGCGGCCCTGGTGGGACCGGGCGGACGGGTGATCGGCCTCGACCTGACCGACGCCATGCGGGAGAAGCTGGCGGCGAATGCCGCGTCCGCGAGGATCACGAACGTCGAGCTGCTCGCGGGCAACGCCGAAACCATTCCGCTCCCGGATGCCAGCGTGGACGTGGTCACCAGCAACGGCGTGCTCAACCTGGTCCCCGACAAGATTCGGGCGATCCGGGAGATCGGCCGGGTGCTGCGATCCGGCGGCCGGCTGCAGGTGGCCGACATCGTGGTCCGCACGCTCCCGTCGGACGCCTGCCGGGCGCATCCGGAGCTCTGGGCGGAGTGTGTGGTGGGAGCCACCACGGCGGAGAGCTACCTCACCTGGCTCGGGGAGGCCGGGTTGGTCGAGGCGGAGGTGCTCAGCCGCCACGACTACTTCGCTCACAGCGCCAGCGCCGAGACCAGGCGGGTGGCGGAGTCGTTCGGCGCGCATGCGGCGCTGTTCCGGGCGCGGAAGCCCTAGTCCGACGCCCCGGTAGGACTACTCCCCACTCAGCCGCCGCGCCAGCGCCACGTAACGCGGCTCCTCGCGCAGCGGCGCGAGCCGGGGGTCGATGAGCAGGTAGGCGAGCACGGTCGAGCGCTCCTCGTACGCCCGCTCCAGCGCCCGGAGTGCCTCCTCGCGCCGACCGAGTCCGACGTTCACCAGCGCGAACCAGTAGGCCGGCACGTAGCTCTTCGCCGAGGCCGCCTGCAGCTCGGCCAGCACTTTCCGCGCGTCGGCGGTCCGCCCCGCCAGTGCGTAGGCGTGGCCGAGCGAGGCCTTCCGGTTGTTGCTGGCGGCGCTGATCGGCTGCAGCAGCGCGATGGCGTCGCGCGGCCGCCCCTCCTGCTCCGCCACCAGCGCCAGCCCCCAGATGGCCGTGACGTCGGTGGAGTCGCTCCGGAGCACCGCGCGAAGCCGGGTCTCCGCCTCGTCGTACCGGCCCGCGAAGTAATAGAGGAGCGCGAGGTTCGCCTGGACCGAGAGCGAGAGCGGATCCAGCTCGATCGCTCGCCCGAGCTGGGCGATCGCCTCGTCGAGCCGGCGGCGCGAGGCGAGGAAGCGGCTGTAGGAGAAGTAGGCGTCGGCGTAGCTGGGCCGGAGCTCGATGGCGCGGCGGAACTCGCGTTCCGCGCCGCGCCAGTCCCACTCATAGTAGGCCCGGATGTAGGCGTTGGCCGCGTGGGCCTCGGCCAGCGTCTCGTCGCGCTCCAGCGCTTCGGCCAGCGCGGCCCGGGCGCGGGGCAGCACCTCCGCGGGCGCCACGTCGGTGGCAAAGGGGAGCGTGGTGTAGTAGTTCGCCAGACCGACCAGCGGCGGCGCCCATTGCGGCGCGAGCCGCCCCGCCTGCTCGAAGCTCGCCTTGGCCTGCTCCAGCTCGCCGCGCTCGAGCTCGAACCGGCCCCGCAGGTAGGCATCGTACGCCCGCTGGTCCACCTCGCCCCGGCGGGTCTCCAGGCGGCTGCGCTCGCTCCCGAGCCGCGCGCCGATGGCGCCGGTGATCGCGACGGTAATCTCGCGCTGCAGATTGGGGAGCTCACCGAGGCGGCCGGTCCAGCTCCGGTCGAGCAGCGGTGTGCTGTCCGCCGCGCGCACCATCCGCACGCCGATCCGCACGCTGTCGCCGGCCCGTCCGATCGAGCCCTCGACCAGAGCATGGACGCCGAGCTCGCTGGCGCGGCCGGCCAGCGGCAGCGCGGTGCCCTGGGCCATCGCGCCGGAGGAACGGGAGATGATCTTGAGCGAGCCGATCTGGGACAGGTCGGCGATGAGCCCTTCGGTCATGCCGTCGCCGAGATATGAGCTGTCCGGGCTGGCCTCGAGCTCTCGAAAGGGGAGGACGGCGATCGAGGTTACCGGCGGGCCCTTGGGGGCTCCCGGCGCGGTGCCCCGGCCGGCCAGGAACCACCAGCCGGCACCGGCCAGCAGCACCGCGCCGAGCAGCACCGCCGCCGCCCGCCGCCACAACGCCGGACGTACCGCGGCCGCAGCGGTCGTGGTCGAAGTCGCCGGGGACGGCGCGAGCGCGTCGAGGAACTGCCGGATCGAAGGGAATCGGTCGGCGGGCGCCTTGGCCATCGCCCGCAGGATCGCCGCCTCCACCTCGGGCGGCACCGTCTGGCGAACCACCCGCAGGCCGGGCACCGGGTCGAGCGAGTGCCGCGCGAGCACTGCCTGGGCTGAAGGGCCGGTAAAGGGCGGCTCGCCGACCAGCATTTCGTAGAGCGTGCACGCCAGGCTGTACTGGTCGCTCCGGCCGTCCACCGCGCCTCCGGCACCCTGCTCCGGGCACATGTACTGGGGCGTGCCGACGACCATTCCCGAGAGTGTGAGCGACTCGCCGCCCGCGGCATGGAGGGCGCGGGCGATCCCGAAGTCGGTGACCACGGCCTGCCCCGCGGTCAGCATGACGTTCTCGGGCTTCACGTCCCGATGGACGACGCCATGATCGTGGGCGTACTGCAGGGCGCTGCCGACCTCGTGGGCGATCCGAAGCGCGGCGTCGACCGGGAGCTGTCCCTCGCGGGCCAGCCGCTGCCGGAGCGACTCGCCTTCGGCGTAGGGCATGACGTAGTACAGGAGCGACGCCACTCCTTCGCCGGGGCCGGAGTGCCCCCCGAGGACGACCTGGCCGGAGTCATAGAGCGGGAGGATGTGGGGATGCTGCAGCGTGGCGGCGATCTGGATCTCGCGGAGGAACCGATCGCTGCCGAGAGCCACCGACAGCTCGGGTTTGAGAACCTTGAGCGCGACGTGGCGATGGTGCTTGAGGTCGGTGGCGAGGTAGACCACGGCCATGCCGCCCTGGCCGAGCTCGCGCTCGACCCGGTAGCGGTCGCCGACTCCCATGATGAGCTGGTCGAGGAGGTGCAAGGCTCCGACTTGCTGGTAGCCAGGGGGAATGTGGAGATCGGGGGGAGAAAGCGCTATATGGCGCAGAAGTGCCCGCCGCCCCGGATCGGGCGGCGGGCACTAGTGCGAGTCGTGACTCGCCGGATCGACGCTACGCCGGCTGCGAGAAGGCCTGCTCGGCCGCCTTGCGGAGCTCGTCCTTGGTCATGTCCTTGATGTGCTGCGCCAGCCACCACTGGTGGCCGAACGGATCGGTCAGTGAGCCAGCGCGGTCGCCCCAGAACTGGTCGGCCAGGGGCTGGCCGACCTTGGCGCCGGCGTCCACGGCCCGCTTCCAGGCCGCATCGACGTTGGGGCTGTAGATGAAGAACGACACCGGCGTCCCGCCGAGCGTGGCGGGGCCCCGGACGTTGTGTTCCGGCATTTCGTCGCCCATCATGATGTGCGAGTCGCCGATCTTGATCTCGGCGTGCATGATACGCCCGTCGGGGCCCTCGAAGCGCGACACCTCCTCCGCGCCCAACGCTTTCCGGTACCAGTCGATAGCCTTCGCGGCGCCCTGCACGATGAGACTGGGCGTGACGGTGCCGTGTCCTGCGGGAATCGGGTTCACTGCCATGACCGCCTCCTGCGGCTCAGGTGGGCGGCCAATATTCGATTCGGCCGCTCGCCTCGCAAGCGATCGAACGTCGCAGATCGGGACATCTATTGTCACGATCTCCCGACAGCAGTCCCTACGTCCCTACGTCCCTGCGCCGCCTGCGTCCCTGCGTCCCTGCGTCCCGCCGATACCTTGACATCTAGGTGTCCGCGACGGCAGCTTTGGGCCAGGCATAGACACCTAGGTGTGACCCATGGCCGCCGCCCAGACCCGAGACCGCCTCCACGGCACGCTCGACGCCCTCATCCTCAAGACCCTGAGCTGGGGCCCCCGCCACGGCTACGCCATCAGCCGGTGGCTCAGCGACTCCAGCAGCGACGCGATTCAGGTGGAGGAGGGCTCGCTCTACCCCGCCCTCTATCGCATGGAGCGGGAGCGATGGATCGAGGCGGAGTGGGGGGTCTCCGAGCTGGGGAGGAGGGCCCGCTTCTACAAGCTCACGCCCAAAGGGCGGAAGCAGCTCGCTCGCCGAGACCCGGAGGTTCGCCGAGTTCGTCCAGGCGGTGTCTCCCATTCTGCTCCCGGGCTGAGCGATGTTCTGGCGCCGGAGCGTGGCCGACCAGGTGGACGAGGAGCTCGACTTCCACCTCGCGATGGTGACCCGCGAGCTGGTCGAGCGGGGGCAGAGCGCGCCGGAGGCCCGGGCCGAGGCGCTGCGCCGCTTCGGCGATCTGACTCAGGTCGGCGCCCGGTGCCGCCAGCTCGGCCTGGAACACGAGCGCAACGTGCGCCGGGCCGAGTACCTGTCCGAGCTGCGGCAGGACGTGCGGCTCGCGCTGCGCCACCTTCGCCGGGCTCCCGCGTTCACGGCCGTGGCCGTGCTCACCCTGGTGCTCGCCATCGGCGCCAACACCGCGATCTTCAGCGCGGTGAGCGCGGTGCTGCTCCGGCCCCTGCCCTACCCGCACGCCGAGCGGCTCACCGCGATCTGGGGCACGATGTCCGACGCGCCGCGGATCCTGCTCTCCTATCCCGACCTGCTGGAATACCGCGCTCGGAACCGCACCTTCGACGACATCGGCGTCATCCGTACCCAGAGCGTGAACCTCACCGGAGGCGATCGCCCCGATCGGCTCTCGGGCACCTTCGTCACCGCCAACCTGCTCCGCCTGCTCGGCGCCCGAACCCTGATGGGGCGGTTGTTCAGCGACGAGGAGACCGCGGCCGGCACCGGGGCGCGGGTCGTCGTGCTCTCCCATGCAGTCTGGGCGTCGCGCTTCGGGGCCGACTCCGGGGTGCTGGGCCGGACGCTGGTGCTGAACGGACTGCCGCACCAGGTGATCGGCGTGACCGCCGCCGATTTCCAGGACCCCTTCGGCCCCACCGAGATCTGGCTGCCGGCGACATCGGGCCCGAACCCGAACTGGGTCACGCGGGAGAACCCGGCGTTCGGCGGCGTGGGACGGATTCGCGCCGGCGTGAGCGAGGCGGAGGCCTCCGCCGACCTGGCGCGGATCGCCAGGGAGCTCGCCGCCGAGTATCCGGAGACCGATGCCGGCCTCGGGGTCCAGCAGCAATCGGTGCGCGATTTCCTGGTGGGGGACATCCGCCCAGGGCTCCTCATCCTGCTCGGGTTCGTGGCGCTGATCCTCTGCATCGCGTGCGCCAACATCGCCAACCTCCAGCTCGCCCGGGCCACCGCGCGCCGGCGGGAGATGTCGCTCCGCGCGGCCCTCGGCGCGGGCCGGGCGCGCCTGGTCCGCCAGCTCCTCACCGAGAGCGTGGTGCTCGCCGCGATCGGCGGGACGCTCGGCGTGCTGCTCGCCCGCTGGGGGATCTCGGCGCTGGTCGCGGCGGTGCCGCAGGGACTGCCCGCGTTCGGGGACGTCGGGCTCGATCGGACGGTGCTGCTCTTCTCGCTCGCGATCACGGTGGGCGCGGGGCTCGTCTTCGGCGCGCTGCCGGCGCGTTACGGGACGCGCGGGGAGCTGGCGGACGCGCTCCAGGGCCGCGGCGCCGACCTGGGCGGCGGCAACCGGATCCGCCAACTCTTCGTGGCGGTGCAGCTCGCGCTCTGCATCGTCCTGCTGGTGGGCGCCGGCCTTCTGGTCCGGAGCTTCGCACGGCTGCAGGAGGTGCCGGTCGGCTTCACCACCGACCACCTGCTCACCGCCGAGCTTCGGCTGCCGGTGACGAAGTACGGCAACGACACCCTGGTCGCCCAGTTCGGCGGGCAGGCGCTGGAGCGGCTCCGCGCAATTCCGGGGGTGAAATCGGCGGCCCTGGTCGAGGCGATTCCGTTGAGCGGCAACTGGGGGGCGACGAGCTACCGGATCGAGGGCCGGAACACGCCCGACAGCCTGCTGCCCACGGCCCAGGTCAACTCGGTGAGCGACGGGTTCTTCGGCACGATGGAGATCCCGCTGGTGATGGGGCGGGAGTTCACCCCGGCCGACCGGCTGGGTGCGCCGGCGGTGGCGATCGTGAGCCGGGAGCTGGCGCGGCGGGCGTGGCCGGGCGAATCGCCGCTGGGGAAGCGGATCACGGTGGTGGGCCCGCCGGAAGTCCAGGCCACCGTCGTCGGCGTCGCGGGCAACGTGAAGCAGCTCACGCTGAGCCGGGAGGACGAGCCGCAGCTCTACCTCTCCAAGGCCCAGACGGCGGGGATCTTCACCAGCCTGGCGCTCCGCACCGCCGGTGATCCCGACGTGCTGGCGGAGCCGGTGCGGCAGGCGATCTGGGCGGTGGACCGCGACCAGCCGATCTGGAAGATCCGCTCGATGGACTCGCTGCTCGACCGCGACCTCGCACCACGCCGCTTCACCGCGCGCCTGGCCGGTGGCTTCGCGCTGCTGGCCCTGCTGCTGGCGCTGATCGGGGTCTACGGGGTGATGTCGTACGTGGTGGCGCAGCGGACCCGGGAGATCGGGATCCGGATGGCGCTCGGCGCCGCCCGGGGCGAGGTGGTGCGCCTGGTGCTCGGCCGCGGGCTCCGGATCGTCGCCCTCGGCACCGGCCTCGGCCTGGTCGGCGCCTACGCCGGCGCGAGGGTGATCGAGCAGCAGCTGTACGGGATCCCACCGGCGGACACCCTGACGTTCGTCTCGGTCCCGCTCATCCTGGTCGCGGTGGCCACCGTGGCGTGCTGGGTGCCGGCCCGCCGGGCGGCGCGGGTGGATCCGGCGATCGCGTTGTCGGCGGGAGTAGGGCGCAGGGGCGCAGGGGCGCAGGGGCGCAGGGGCGCAGGGGCGCACGTCGGTCCGACATCAGCCCACACATCAAGTCCTTCTTGCGTTCATCTGCGTTTATCTGCGTTCATCTGCGGCCCCAACGTACTTAGCCGCAGATGAGCGCAGATAACGCAGATGAGGTGCGTGGACCGTCCTGAGCCCGCGAGCGCGTCCCGCAATTCGTTGGCGGACAGATCGGTGGCCCTCCTTGTCGTGGGCGGCGCGGGGACCGATACTGAGGGATCCGCACCGCACCCGACAGGAGTGCCCATGCCTACCACCAAGGCGGGCGTCGCACCGGCCGGCACCGACCGCCGGCCGCGCGAGGACGAGATCGACGCCCACGGCGTAACCCATCCCGGAAAAGTCCGCCGGGACAATCAGGACCATTATCTCCTCTGCTCGCTGCGGCGGCAGGTCGTCGTCCGCGGCTCGAGCATTCCGCAGGCCGATGCCGTGCTGGGGACCGAGAGCGAGCGCCTGGCCTCGATGGCCATGGTGGCCGATGGGGTGGGCGGCGCGGCCAAGGGCGAGACGGCGAGCCGCGTGGCGCTCACCGGCATCGCCCGGTACGTGAGCCGAAGCCTGCGCTGCTACCACCGCTCGGAGGAGGGCGAGGACTTCTCCGAGCCGCTCAGACAGGGCGCCCGCGAGTGCCATGAGGATCTCCGCCGCCTGGCGGAAGAGAACTCCGACCACCGCGGCATGGCGACGACGCTTACCCTGTTCCTGAGCGTGTGGCCCCGGGCCTACCTGCTGCAGGTGGGGGACAGCCGCTGCTACCTGCTGCGAGACGGCGAGCTGACCCAGATCACCCGGGACCAGACCATGGCCCAGGAGATGGTGGACCTCGGCATCATGAAGCCGGAGCAGGTGGCCGGCACCCGTCTGGAGCACACCCTCACCAGCTCGATCGGCGGCTCCCACACCCAGCCCACCGTCACCCGCTTCGACATGAACTGGGGCCACGTGCTGCTGCTCTGCAGCGACGGACTCACCCGGCATGTCTCCGACGACCGGATCCGTGAGGTCCTGCGCTCCATGACCTCGGCCCGGCAGGCCTGCGAGACGCTCCTGCAGGAGGCGCTGGACGGCGGCGGCACCGACAACATCACCGTCGTGGTGGCCCGGGTGGTGCGGCGGCAGTAGCCGCCGTTGTTCGCCACTCTTATCCGGGGTGTCAGCGTAGCCCGTTCCTTGTTCCCTTCTGATTCTTCTCTGCCTGCGAGGCCCATGAGCGCTCCGCCGGTTCCCGATTACCCCACCGGGAGTCATCACCCAGGAATTCCGCACCCCTACCGCCGTACGCCGCGGCGTCATCGCCGGGGTGGTCGGCAATGTGCTCGAGTGGTACGACTTCGCCCTGTTCGGCTTCTTCGCCCGCGAGATCGGGGCGCACTTCTTTCCCGCCGCCGACCCCACCGCTTCACTCCTCGCCGCCTTCGGCACCTTCGCCGCCGGGTTCCTCATGCGGCCGGTGGGCGGGGCACTCTTCGGCTGGGTGGGCGATCGCTTCGGCCGGAAGCAGGCGCTCATCTGGTCGGTGCTCGCGATGGCCTTCCCCTCGTTCTTCATCGGCCTCCTCCCCGGTACCGAGACGATCGGGCTCGCCGCCCCGGTGCTGCTGCTCCTGTTCCGGCTGATGCAGGGACTCGCGGTGGGCGGGGAGTACATGGCCTCGGCCGTGTTCCTGGTCGAAGGCTCCCAACCCGGCCGGCGCGGGTGGATGGGAAGCTGGGGCCCGCTGGGCGCGAGCGCGGGGACGCTTCTCGGTTCCCTGGCGGGCGCGCTGGTGAACCGGGTGCTGCCGCCGGAGGCGGTGATGGCCTACGGCTGGCGGATTCCGTTCCTGGTGGGTCTCGCCGTCGGGCTCGGCGGGCTCGCCATCCGGCGCCACTACGTGGAGCGGGTGCCCCATCAGGCACCGGCCAAGTCGCCTCTCGGGCGAGGCGTTCCGGCACCACTGGCGCACGATGCTCCACCTGGTGGTCGCTGATCGCCGGGATCAGCGTGGGCTTCTACACCGTCTTCGTCTACACCGCCACCTGGCTGGAGCAGCAGATCGGCGTGCCCGCCCGGACCGCGCTCGAGATCAACACCCTGGCGATGGCCGCGCACCTGTTCGTGCTTCCGGCCGCGGGCTGGGCCAGCGACCGGCTGGGGCGGCGGCCCGTCCTCATGGTCGGGTCGGGTGCCTTCGCCCTGCTGGCCTATCCGCTGATGTCGCTCATGGCGCAGGGGCAGACCGGCGGGCTGGTGACGGGCTGGGTCGGACTCTCACTGCTGCTCGCGATCGCGGGCGGC
The DNA here is from genome assembly GCA_963707695.1 of uncultured Actinomycetes bacterium. Lineage (GTDB taxonomy): Bacteria > Actinomycetota > Thermoleophilia > Solirubrobacterales > Solirubrobacteraceae > JAOPZW01. The sequence goes on from CAVPQY010000004.1 coordinate 78,956, forward strand.
GTGATGCCGGCGACCATGGCCGAGCTCGCTCCCTGGCGGGTACGCTGCACGGTCCTCTCGGTGGCCTACAACATCGGGATGGCGCTGCTGGGCGGGACGACGCCGTTGGTCGCGGCGTGGCTGGTGGCTCGGACGGGAATGACTCTGGCGCCGGCGCTTTATCTGGCGGCCGCGGCCGGCCTCGCCTTCATCGGCGCGATGCTGCTGCCCGCGCACCACTCGCCACAGTCTCACCAAGGAATTCGAGTCGGCGCGGTTCCGGCAGACCTGATCACGTCGGTCACGAGGCGGAGGAGACATGCTCGCGGATCTCGCCCTGCTCTTCATGCGGCTCCTGGTCGGCGCCGTCTTCGTCACCAGCGGATGGAGCCATGCCAAGGATCCGGTCACCCGGGGCAAGAGCATCGGGCAGAGTCCGGGGTTCACCCGCTTTCTCGGCATTGCCGAGGTGGCCGGCGGGCTGGGCGTGGCCTTCGGGGTGCTGCCCCGCTGCGCCGCACTCGGCCTGATCCTCATCATGCTGGGGGCCGTTCAGAAGAAGATCTTCGTCTGGAAGACCGGATTCTGGGGCGCGCACAACGACGGGTGGCACTACGAGCTGCTGTTCGTCGCGATGTGTCTCGTCATCGCGACGACGGGTCCCGGTCGATTCGCGCTCTGGGACTGGATGCCGCTGCACTGAGCCTCGTGCCCACGGGGTGCGGCACTCGGGCCGCTGTCTAGCCGCTGGTGCCGGCCGCCGCCGTCTGGAATCCCTGCCGAGGGGTGCTGTGCCAGGTCTGGGGACGGCCGCGCCAGGTGATGAGCGCCACCAGCCGCCACCAGCTCTCCAGCTGCCGCAGGCCGAAGTTCTCCAGGACCGCCACGGCGGCCAGGCGCAGCAGCTGCCCCGGAGACCGGTAGCGGCGGAAGGAGCATTCCTCCAGCAGCAGCGTCACCAGTGAGAGACAGAGCCCGTAACCCACCGAGGCGGCAAGGAAGAGAAGAAAGGGCGCCCGCTCCAGCAGGCCGATCGCCCAGGCGAACGGCAGGACGACGAAGCCCGCCACTTCCATGATCGGCGCCAGATACTCGAACAGCATGAAGTACGGCATGGCGAGGAGTCCGATCCGGCCGTAGCGCGGGTTGGCCAGCATCGTCTGGCTGTGGGCCAGGGTCTCGCCCAAACCGCGCTGCCAGCGCTCCCGCTGGTGCCGAAGTCCAGTCACCGTCTCAGGACACTCGGTCCAGCACACCGGGTCCGGCACGAACTCCACCCGGTACGGCCGCCGTCGGCTCCGCATGTGCCGATGCATCCGCACGATCAGATCCATGTCCTCGCCGATCGTATCGTGGCGAAAACCGCCGACCTCGACCAGCACGTCCTTCCGGAACACCCCGAACGCGCCGGACACGATCATCAGCGAACCGAGCTCGCCCCAGGCCACACGGCCGAACAGGAAGGCGCGCAGATACTCGAGCACCTGGGCCGTGCCGAGGAAGCTCCGGGGAAGCCCGGTGACGGTGACGGCACCATTCGACACCACGCAGCCGTTGGCGATCCGGACGGTCCCACCGGCCGCCACCGTATCGGCCGATCGAGGAAGGACCGCGCTCATCAGTGCCGACATCGCATCGCGCTCGATCACGCTGTCGCCGTCGATCACGCAGACCCAGGGCGCGGAGGCGAGATTGATCCCGGCGTTGATGGCGTCGGCCTTGCGCCCGTTGGCCTTGTCCAGCACCCAGAGCCCGGGATGGGTCCGGCTGCGATAGATCCCCAGGACCGGCTTGCTCCGGATCCGCTGCCAGTAGACCCGCGGCGCGCGCTCCAGCTCGAACGCGGTGCCCAGCTGCTCCAGGGTATCGTCGGTCGAGCCGTCGTTCACGACCACGACCTCGAGCCGAGGGTACCTGAGCTCGAGCAGCGAGCGGACCGACACGGCGATGCCCTTCCCCTCGTTGTAAGCGGGCACGATGATCGAGATCGGCGGTGTGAGACCGGACTCGCGCATGTCGCGGTAGTCCTCCAGTGCGAGCGCGCGCATCCGCCGCCGCACCGCCACGACCGCCAGCACCAGCTGGATCAGATAGATGGTGTTGATGACCACGAAGAAGCCGGTCACCAGCAGCCAGAAGGCGCGGAGCTCGCTCATGCGGCCCGCTCCGGCGCGCCGAGCCAGAGCGCCTGCGCCGCCATGTCGCGCACGAAGGGGTTCGAGTGCTCCCGGGCCCGGGTCAGGGCCTCGAGCCCGGCGGGGCCGAGAGCGAGCAACGCGCCGGCCACATGGTGGCGGACCCAGTAGGCCGGGTCGCCCATGGCACGCTCCAGGCGGGGCACCGCGACGGGGTCGCCGAGACGGCCGATGGAGGCGGCGGCGAGGGCGCGCACCGGCCATTCGGGATCATCCATGGCCGCGAGGCAGATGGTGACCGAGTCGGCATCCGGCCCGATCGAGCCGAGTGTGCGCAGCGCTTCGACCCGCACCTCGGGGTCGTGATGGAGGGCGAGCCGGCGCACCCGGTCGGGGTCTGCGACGCCGCCCAGGCGGCCGCTCACCTGGAGCAGAGGCCTTGAGCGTCTCGGGCGAGCTGGCCGACGCCAGCAAGGCCCCGAGTGCCGGGATCGCCCCGGGGCCGAGCCGCACCAGCCGCATGGTGGTGAGGAGATTGCCCCAATCGCCGGTGGCATCGATGGCGCGGACCATATCGACCACTGCCTCGACGGCGCGGAGGTCGGCCAGGGCGCCGATCGCCTCTCGTCGAACGACGGGCTCCCGGTCGCGGAGCCGCGCGATCAGCTGGCGTACCGCATCGGCTCCGCCCAGCCGTCCGAGCAGGCGGCAAGCCTCGGCGCGACGGGCTGGGGATCGGTGGCTGAGGCCGGCCGTCACCGGCTCCAGGACGCCCGCGTGCCGAAGGCCCGCTCGTGCGGCGCCCTCTCGCTTGCGCTCGAGCGACGGAAGCGCGCGGGCCCAGTAGGTCAGCATCACTCGTTGCTCCGCGTCCGAGAGCCTCGACCAGGGCACGAGACCGCGGGGGGTATGCCGTGCGTCGGCCCACGCCGCCAGCATGAGATTCGCCTGCCTCTCGAGGACGGAACGGCGCGCGTCACGGCAGGCGTGCAGCCGGTTCACCAGCAGCAGCGCCACCAGGAGCAGCCCCGCGAGACCGAACACCGCTGCGGGGAGCGCGACCTCGGGTGCGATCACCATCGTTGCACCAGGCCAACCGACCAGGAGTCCTGGCGCTGCCCGGTGGACCGATCCTGCCGGGCGTAGACCAGCTCGAGACCGAGTCGCGGGTCGATGTAGTGGCGCCAGGCAACGCCCACGGTCCGGGCATCGAACGAGCCCACGAGCTCGCGCGAGGGGCCCGCGAACGACTCGCCGCCGAGGCCACCGAAGAGGCGCACCAGGTTGGCCGGGCCATAGAGCCAGCCCAGGGTGAACGAGCCGCCGTGATTCCCTACCGCGGGCCCGCCGGCCGAGAAGGAGGTACTGGCATAGCGATACCGCGCCGCGGCGAGCCAGTGCCGTCCGAGATAGAGCTCCGCGTCGGGGCCGACCTGGTGGACGTTGGCGTCGAGATAGTCGAAGAAGGCGTAGTCGGCGCCGAGCACGAGGCGGCCGAGGGTGCCACCGACACCGACACCATAGGTACCGCGGGGGAGGATCTCCGCCTGCGGCGCCGCCAGGGCGCGGCCACGAAGCTCGAAGTGCGGCGTGGCCCGGAAGGCCATCTCTCCGCCGGCCCGGCTCTCGGTCCGGGCGAACTTGTCCTGTACCGTCAGCGCCCCGCGCCAATGGAGGCGGCCCGAGCGGTCACCGATCGTCAGCGTGGCGCCGTGCGTCGAAGGCTGGCCGTCCACGTGCTCGCCGTAGTACTCGATCCCCGCCTCCGACGGGGCGGCCGTCGGGCTGCTCCGCCACCGCCGAACGTCGGCAAGGGCGAGGCGGCTGTCCTCGTCGTCGGGCTGTTCCTGGAGCAGTTGGACGAATCCCGCCTCCGCGTCGGCGAGCCGCCCGGTCCAGCTCTCGAGCTTGGCGACCCAGAAGCGGTCTTCCCGAGTACCGCCTTCGCTGGAAGCGACTGCCTGGTACGCGGCCAACGCCTCAGGGAAGCGCTCCTCCCGGCGGAGCCGCTCGGCCTGAGCCCGGCGCGCGGACAGCGTGGAGTCGGAGGTCTGTGCCCGAGCGGGAGCGGGCGACGCCAGCAGGCACAGCGCGGCCACGGCCGCCGAGATGGCGGCCCTGGAGGGGCGAACGAGGGCCGGCTCGCGCAGGACCAGGGGAAGCGTATGACCTCCTCGCCGGCAGGCTGGGGCCGGACCGGGGAGAGGAGTGCAAGGCGGGTGCCCCGTCTATGTCGTTATGTCACACTGAAATACAGCGGCGGAGGCGACCCGGACCGAAGATGTCGCAAGAGATTGCGGTGTTTTGCTGCGGGGGTGGCAGGCACCGGAACAGGGTATCATCCCTCCCATGACTGCTCCCGTCGACCCCGAGCGCCGGTCCAACCGCCGCTACCGCTTCCTCCTCGGCACCGCCGCGCTGGTCATCATTGCGGCCGGAATTCGCGAGGCGGCCGGGGTGCTCAACAGCATTCTCCTCGCGATGCTGCTCACCGTCACGGTCGTGCCGGCCTTCGACGCGCTGCGGCGCCGGGGCGTGTCGAAGCCGCTGGCGGTCGTCGTCACCACTCTGCTGCTCGCCGGCGTGCTGGTCGGGATGCTCGGCATCCTCGGGCTCTCGGGCACGCGGCTGCTGCAGGCGCTCCCGCACTACCAGGATCGCGCGGAGTCGCTGCGCCATTCGCTCGAGGGGATGCTGGCCGAGCGCGGGATCGAGCCGGAGCGCGTCATGTCGCTCGACCTGGTGGATCCCAACCGGCTGCTCGGGCTCGCGGCGGGGTTTCTTTCCGGTCTGGGCAAGGTGCTGAGCCAGGCGCTGCTGCTGATCCTGATCGTGGCGTTCTTCCTGGCGGAGCGGGGGCTGTCGGATCAGAACTTCCGGCCCGACGGCACCGCGGGCCGGGTGGCGCGGGACGTTCGGCAGTATCTCCTGCTCACCGCGCTCACCGGCCTGGGCTTCTCGGTGCTGGTGTGGGTGGTGATGCTGGTGATGGGCACCGATCTCGCGCTGGTATGGGCGGTGCTCGCCTTCATCATGAACTTCGTGCCCAACGTGGGGATCATTCTCTCGGTGATCCCGCCGGTCATTCTCACGCTGCTGGAGCTGGGGTGGCAGCGCGCGGTGATCATCCTGGCCGCGTTCCTGGTCCTCAATTTCGTGGTGGACAACGTGGTCAAGCCGCGGATGATGCAGCGGGGGCTGGACGTGCCGCCGATCATGGCGCTGCTCTCGCTGATGATCTGGGCCTACCTGCTGGGGCCGATCGGGACGCTGCTGGCGGTGCCCCTGACCATTGCCATCCGGCGGGTGGTGCAGGACGCGGATCTGGCGGTGCCGGGGCTGGGTTAGTCGTCAGCGGAGCGAGTGGCTGATCAGCTTCCTGCCGATGCCACTGGCATCCGACTTGCCCCTCGCAGGGGCGCCCCCAAATACCCCGGAATCCAACTCTCAGAAGTCCGGGCACTTACCACCCGCCGGCTCGGGGCCGGAGGGCGTCGTCGCGCCGCTCGCGCAACAGGAGTCGTCACACTTCTGATGGGCCAGTCCTACAAGCAGTGCACCGAGTGCGGGGCCCGGGCCCTGAGCATCGCCACCCGATGCCCCCGGTGCCACCGGGAGTTCCCGGCGCCTGTTGAAGAGCCTGCGATGGCCCCGGTGCGCCGATTGGGGCGGATGCGGCTCCGGACGCCCGGCATCGCGGCCGGGCTGCTCGCCCTGGGTGCGGTACTGACGGTGACCGACATGGGCGGGACAAGCGCGAGCAAGACCGAGCCCCGATCGACAGTCCGCGGATTCGAGCGACGCGCCGTCCGAGGTCGGGTTCGTCCACTCGGAGGCCGCGAAGGTGCCGGAGCCGCTCGCCGGCCGGGCGCGCCGACTCGAAGCGCGGGCGAGCTCCTGGTGGCGAAGTCGTGGACCCACGTGCGCAAGGCCAGAAGCCGGAGCGCCGATCTGGAGGCCGTGCTCACGCCAGGCGACACCGTCTACGCGGACTCGCTGGATCGCGGCTGGTACCGCGTGGCGCTCGAGGGTGAGGTGCTCGGGTACGCGCACGAGTCCATGCTGGTGCCGACCGCCCCCGGCCAACGCTGATCTGTCCTCGCTTCCTTCCTCAGCACCGGCCATAAGCCAGCCCGCGCCGCGGCGCGGCCGTCTCCTCCAGGTCCTCGGCGTCTCCTTCGGCGTCGCGGCGCTGGTCGGCAACACCATCCTGGTCGGCATCCTCCGCACTCCGGGTGAAGTCGCGGCCCGGCTTCCCTCGCCTGCCCTCTTCCTCGGACTCTGGCTCGTCGGCGGCTGCTACGCGCTGCTCGCGACGCTCTCGCTCGCCGAGCCGGGCGCGATGATCACGCGATCGGGCGGCCAGTACGTGATCGTGCGACGAGGCTTGGGCGAGTATCCCGGCTTCGTGGTGGGGTGGACCGACTGGATCTCCGTCTGCGGCGCCATGTCGCTCGGCGCGATGGTGATCACCGAGTATCTCGAGCCGCTGGTGCCCGCGCTGTCGGGAAGGCGATCGGTCGCCGGCGTGCTCATCGTGCTCGCCTTCGGGCTGCTGCTCTGGCGCGGGATTCGGATCGGCGACCTCTCGCAGCAGATCCTGAGCGCGCTCAAGGCGGTGGCGTTCGGGGTGCTGATCGGGCTGTGCCTGCTGCTGCCGGCGCCGGCGCATGAGGCCGCCGCGGCCGCTGCGCTCCCGGCCGGGATGGCCATGGTCACCGCGGTGGTGCTCGGGCTGCAGTCGGTGATCTACACCTACGATGGCTGGAACGGCCCGCTCTACTTCGGCGAGGAGGTCCTGAACCCGGGCCGAGGGATTCCCCGGTCCATGGTCCTGGGCGTCCTCGTGGTCATCGCGATCTATCTCCTGCTCAACGTCGCCTTCGTCCGCGTCCTCGGCATCGCGCGCATGGCCGGCGATCCGTTCGTCGCCGCGTCGGCGGGAAAGGCGCTGTTCGGCCCCCGGGGCGATCTCGTCATCCGGCTCCTGGTGGTGGTCTCCATCCTGAGCGCGATCAACGCCTGCGCGCTGATGGGTCCGCGCGTGCTGCTGGCGATGAGCCGGGACGGCCTGCTCCATCCCGCGTTCGAGACGGTGAGTCCCGCGGGAACGCCCACCGTCGCCCACTGGGCCACGATCGGGGTGGTGAGCGGGTTCATCCTGACCGGCACCTTCGACACGGTGCTGGCCCTCTGCGCCTTCTTCTATGTGGTGGGATACCTGCTCTCGTTCCTCAGCGTGTTCGCGCTCCGGCGGAAGGAGCCGGATACCCCGCGGCCGTTCCGGGTGCCCGGGTTCCCCGTCACCACGGCGGTGGTGGCGATCGGCTCGGCGGCGTTCCTGGTCGGTGCGCTGGTGCTGGACTGGGGGAACAGCTGGAAGTCGCTCGTGCTGCTGGCGGTGAGCGCGCCGGTGTATTGGTGGGTCGCACGGGCGCACGAGGCGCATGGGCGCCGGGTAGCGGATCAGATCAGGGCGAACTTCACCGCGCCGTTGACCGTGCTCCGGATGGCGCCGATCGCGGCGTTGAGCGCGTTCTCCACCGCGATGATGCCGAGCCCCTCGATGGTCAGGAACACCACCCGGGTGGTGTTCTGATGGATGGCGACCAGTGACTTGGCCTGCTGTTTGGTCACCTTGTCCGTCGCCACCAGCTTCGCGATGTCCACCAGGCTCCGGGCCAGCCGCTGCAGCTCCGGCCGGGCGAAATCCTTGGCCTTGGAGTAATCCTTCCCCAGTGACGCCTTAACCGCCTTGATCATGTCGCTCACCATGTCAGCGACCGAGAGCTCAGCCATACGTCCTCCCCCTAGGGTCTACTTAGTGGCGGGCTCTTCGCCTCGTTTCTTGGCCATTTCCAGCGCGATGATGGCACCCCACGCCTGGTTGAACAGATCGCGGAAGGTCGGCACCGCTTCGGCCGAGATCGGCGCGTCCTTGTGCGCCTTCCGCAGCTCCTCCAGACTGTTGCCCATCAGGTCCAGCTGCTGCACGGTGATCGAGTTCTTGGGCTGTGCCAGCGCGCGCACTTTCACCGCGCGAATCCCCACCGCGTAGTCCGAGTAGAAGTCCCGGTTCGCCTCGTACGACGCTTCGGGCGTCCCCTCCCTGTCGGCCAGCATGGTGAGGAAGGCGTCCATTCGCTGCTGCAGCTCGCTCGACGAGTGGTCGATCTGCTCGTCGTACGCCGAGATCAGGGTGACCCGGCTGCACCCGGCGAGGGGAAGGACGAGCAGCGGCGCCAGCATCAGAGCGGCGCAGAGACGGAGCCGGGAGAAGGGTGACGCGGTCATGGGCCGGACCCGGTGTTGTGGCAGAGTGGACATGCTCGGTGCACCTAGGAAAGTACAGCGTGCACCGGTTCACAAGGCCCGGAACGCGACACCAAGGCGCTGAATTGCGACACCTCGACTGGTGGGCCGAAGGAACCTGAGCGTCAGCGGGGTGGGATACTCAGGCTCGCGCCCAGGACCGCGTGCATCCGCGCGTCGGCACGGAGGCAGACGCCGTTGACCGAGCCGTGCGGGATCTGCACCTGGGACGTAGGCACGGCGACCGCGAGGTCGGGGCGCACCAGCGAGTCGAGGCGGGCACGCGGTGCCACGGGGTTGCCGCCGCGGCGGAGATGCAGGACGGCGGTGGTCCCTGCCGGCAGGACAGTGGCGCCGCTCGCCCGCACCGGAGACGCCAGCCGGGCGGTGAACCGGCGCTGACCGTCCTCCGGTGCGCAGGTGCGGGCCGGAACGGTGAGCTCGAGCACGGTGCCCTTCGCGAGCCGGGTGCCGGCGGGCGTGGTCGCCGTCGGCGGCTCGGCAGGCGTGGTTGCTGGCGGCGACGACGGCGCCCGAACGGCCCCCGGTGGAGGCTCGACCACGGCGGGTCCCGGCTCAGGACCCCGGCCGGCGGCCGTGGTGTCCTGGGCGGTATTATCGCTCGGCGTGGGACTGATCCCCACCACCGCGGAGGGAGGCGGCTCCCGGCGGAACACCCCAAGCTGATTGAGCCCGGCAAGCAGGCCGCTCACCGCGGCGATGAAGCCGGTCGCGGCGGTGAGCACACCGGGGATCGATTTGTGCCAGGGCGGCTTGGGGTCGTCCGTCACGAATCCTCTTCTTCGAGTGGATGCCTCCCAACCGAGCCTCGGGCCGGAGGTCGGGCTGTGACCGGGGCACGCCGGGAAAGATACGCCCCGCTGGCCGTCGGGTGTCGGCTTCCCCATGTTTCACCTATGCCCCCGCTGGACCGTCACTGTCTCTCCTGCGGCAAGAGCGTCCTGAGCATCGCGACACGATGCCCCGGATGCGGCGCGGAGCTGCCCGCGGTTCCGGTTCACCGGCCCCCAGCCGGCCGGAGCGTCCCCCCGGTTTTCCTGATCGCGGCCGCGGCGCTGCTCCTCGTGCTCGGCCTGTCGGCCCTGGCCTTGGCGCGCAAGGCCTTCGACGACAACGAAGTAGCGACCGCACCGCCGCCAAGCGCGGAGCCACCCGACCCGCTCGATACCGCCTCCGCGGCGGGCACGGCCACGGTCCCCGACTCGGCCCCTACTCGTGCAGCGGTGATCCGGGTCGCCCAGACCTGGACCAAGGTGCGCAGCCGCCGCAGCGTGCATGCGGACGTGGTCGCCATCCTCCTCCCGGGCGACACCGTGCTGGCCGACTCGCTCAAGGCCGGCTGGTGGCGGGTGTCCTTGGAGGGACGAGTGCTCGGCTACAGCTGGGATCGAACCCTCATCGGCAACTGAGCAGCTCCGCCACGCGCGCTAGTTCAGGTCGTTCAGCACCAGGAAGTTGAACGGCTCTCCGCCCCCCGCGGCTTCCACCGCGATCACGGTCCGGACCTGCCCGTTTTCCAACGTGAGCGCCCCGCTGTCGATGATCACATCCTTGGTTCCGGTGGGCGTGACGCGCACCTGGTACGTCCCCGCGTTCGCCTCGACGTAGGGCAAGGCTTGTTCGAAGGCGACGTTGCTTGCGACCGGACTGGTCAGGGTGAGGTCCGTTCCGGGGTCCGTCACGTAGATGTCCACCGCCCCCGCGGCCGGTGCCCCGTGCACGGCCCGGACCCGGATCGTTCCCGCGGGAGGAGTGCCGTTGTTGTCGGTCAGCACCAGCGCCTCGATGTCGTTCAGCGTGTCGCCCACGATCACCGTATAATCGACGCCATCGGCCACCGTCACGTCCTGGTCGATCAGCGTGGTGCTGGTATTCGTTTCGGATATCTGCATGACGTGCCCCGCGGCCGACAGCTCGAGGTAGTCCGAGGATCCCAGGTACGCGATGTCGCTGGCGACGGTATCGCCGTCCAGCACCACGTCCAGATTGGGGGCGTCGGGCGAGACGTGTACGATCCGCAGGCGGCCCTGCCCTTCCGGGGCGGTGTTGCCATCGTCGCTGCAGGCGGCGCTGAGCGCGGCCGCCGCGAGAAGGAACAGAACGAGTGTGCGTTTCATGGTGCCCTAGCCCTCCGCGTTGAGGTCCCCGCTCTGAAACGGCAGGGTACCGAAGGATTGCTCCGGCGACCGCATCGGCGGTAGTAGGATCCGCCACTGGCCGCCTCGGAGCCATGGTGATTGATTAGCCCTTCATGGCCAACCCTCTGCTTCAGCGGCTTCCGGGCGTCCTCCCGTTCGCCCTGCTCGCCGGCTGCTCGACCAGCGCCCCACCTGCCCCATCCCCAACGCCAAGCTCGGTGAGCGCCGTCGCCGACGAGTATTACCGCGACTTCGTCGAGACCCGGCCGCTCTCCGCGTTCGTCGCCGGCGTGCCGGAGGCGGCGCTGGACCGCTACAACGAGAACAGCCTGGCGGCGCTCGCGCGCTGGACGGAGCGGGAGGATGGCTGGCTGGCCCGGCTCCGAGCGATTTCCGAGAGCTCGCTCGCCGGCACGTCCGACGCGATCACCTACGCCGTCCTCCGGAACACGCTCGAATCGGCGGTGGGCCGGCGCGTCTGCCGGGACGAGCTCTGGAGCGTGAGCCAGCAGGGCGGACCGCAGCAGCTTCCCGGACGTCTGGCCACCAGTCAGCCGGTCGGCACCGACGACCTCCGCGCCAAGGCCCTCGCCCGCTACCGCAACTTCCAGCCCTGGCTCCGGGTCGAGATCGCCAACCTGCGCGAGGGCGTGCGTCAGGGCTACGTGGCACCGCGGATCGCGGTCGAGAACGTGATCGACCAGCTCGACGGGCTGGTCGCCACGCCACCGGACCAGTCACCCATCCTTGCCCTCGCCGAGCGGGACAGCACTCCCGGCTGGCGCGACTCGGTCGTGGCCGTGCTCCGCGACGCGGTCTACCCCGCCTTCGCCGAGTATCGCGAGTACCTCCGGACCGAGTACCTGCCCAAGGCGCGGGCGGAGACGGCAGTCGCCGCGATGCCGCACGGCGCCGAGTGCTATCGCGCGCGGGTGCGGAGCTTCACCACCCTCGACCTCGATCCCAAGGAGATCCACCGCACCGGGCTGGAGCAGATCGAGCGGCTGGAGGCGGAGGCGAGGCCGATCGCGGAGCGACTGTTCGGGACGGCCGACATGTCCACCGTCTGGCGCCGGCTCCGGGAAGACCCCGCGATGAAGTTCTCCAGCCGCCAGGAGGTCCTCGACACCGCGACGGCGGCGCTCGCACGGGCCAGGGCGGCGCTGCCGCAATGGTTCGGCCGGCTGCCGAAGGCGGAGATGGTTCTCGACCCGTGCCTCCGGTTCGAGGAGAAGTCGGGGTGCCCCAATTCCTACACTCCGGCAGCTCAGGACGGCAGCCGCCCGGCACGGTGGCGGATCAACACCAGCCCCGGGCGCGCCTCGCGGGTCGACCTCGAGGCCATCGCGTTTCACGAGGGCTATCCCGGGCACCACCTCGATATCACTCTCGCCCAGGAGCGCCCCGACGCGCACCCGGTCACCCGAATCCTGGGCAACTCGGGGTACAGCGAAGGGTGGGGCCTGTACGCCGAGGAGCTGGCCAAGGAGATGGGACTGTACTCGGGTGACCTCGCGCAGCTCGGCCGGCTCAGCTCGGCGGCCTTCCGGGCGGCGCGGCTCGTGGTGGATCCGGGGCTCCACGTGCTCGGCTGGTCCCGGGAGCGGGCGATCGACTACATGCTGGCGCACACGGTGCTCTCCCGCGAGGGAGCGACGTCCGAGGTCGATCGCTACATCATCAATCCCGGGCAGGCAACGGCGTACATGACCGGGCGGCTGGAGATCATCCGCCTTCGCACCGAGGCGGAGCGGCGGCTGGGAGAGCGTTTCGACATCCGTGCCTTCCACGACCAGGTGCTCGGCAGCGGGCGGGTCCCGCTGCCGTACCTGCGCGCCGAAGTCGAGCGGTGGATCGCGAGTTCGAACTAGCCCGGGTTTGCGGGGGTGCCCGCACTGGGCTCGTGCGTCTCCAGCCTGTCCTCGAGGTCCCTGACGCCCCGCACCCACCGGGTCATCGCGATCAGATCCTCCCGCTCCCGCGCGGGGACCTGGCCACTCAGCGTCACGACACCATCCTCCACCATCACGACGACGCCGCCTGGTTGGGTGACGACCCGCCCCAGCTCGGCGCGGACCCGCTCGGCGAGGGCATCGTCGTCCTCGGCATCGGCCTGCATCCGCGAGCGCGCGTCGGCCACGAGCCCGCGCGCCCGGTTGCGCAGGTGCCGGGCCCGGGCGCCGAGGTCGTCGCCGGCATGGCGGCCGGCACTCAGGATCCGGTCCCGCGCGAGGGCGCGCCGGCGGGTGCCGCGGTCGGGGTCGAGCAGAAACATCAGGCCGGCACCGATCGCGGCGCCGGCCAGGAACGAAAGCACGGGATCACGTCGCATCGTCTGGTCCTCCCTGTGGAGAACCAGCATGGGGGCGCGTGACCCACTCCGACTGTGACTCGGATCACTCAGTGGTGGACGGTGTCGGTGTCGGTCGGCTTGGTCCCCTTCTTGTGCACGGTGTCGGTGCTGACCGTCGTATCGTAGTTCACCACCGCGGTGTCCTGCATCTCCCGCTTGGTGACGATGGTGTCGGCCGAATGCGCCGTCCCGCTCTCAGGGGTGTTGTCGTTGTTGGCATCGTTGCGCTTGTCGCAGGCGGTGAGGGCGAACAACGCGAGGCAAGCGGCGGCGGCACGTGTCATCGGGCACCTCCTTCCGGGGTCGTTTACCAACGGCGGTCGTGAGACAATGTGGCCGCCACGGGGGCCGTGGGGCGGTGACACCCCTCACCGGGGCGGCCATGGAAGGCCGCCCGGTGAGGTCGGGATCATTTCCCTCCCCTGCAGGCGGCCAGGGCGTCGTTGGCGGCCTCCCCCAGACTCGGCGCGAGCAGGCGGATCCCGGACAGCCCGGCGCTCGCGGTCGCCTTCATGCCCTTGTAGGGCGAGTCTACCGCTTCCACGGTGCTCTGCACGAACTGGTCGTCCGGCAGCACCGGTCCGGGGAAGAGCCCCCACTTGTTCCCATCGATGAGCTTGACCGTGTGCGCCCGGTTCTGCAGCTCACCCACCTTGACCAGCCAGGTGTAGAACTCGGTGTCCGGATAGTGGGGAAAGAATGGGCCGCTGTCCTGGGCGGGCTCCTGCTCTCCGTCGCTGTCCGAGCCGACCGGCCCCGCCATGAACTCGCCGCAGCGCAGCAGTTGATCGCGGAGATCATCCAGGACCAGCTGCCGGTCGGGCATGGACCGCCGCCTGCACTCCGCCCCGCGCCGGCCGAACCGCGGCGCTCGCCTCCGGCGTGAGTCCGACGGGGTACCAGTACCCGGTCGCGGGGTCGCACGAGGCCACGATGATCGCCTCGTCGGCATCGAGCCCGTACGCCAGGTTGCGGCACCATCCCGGCTGTTTGGCGCTGTCGGGCAGGGTCGGATAGACGATCCCCAGGAGCGCGGGCGTGTCACCCTCCAGATCACTGCCGGCGCCGTAGCTGGCGTTGGGGTCGAGGCGCGCCGAGCCGTCGTTGATGTCGATCGACCAGTTGCCACCCGACTCGGCGGCGATCAACCGGATGTGCTCGCCGTCGGGCTCCACCGACATGGCGAAGTGGATGTCGAAGAAGCTGGCGATCTGGGGCGAGAACGGCCCGTCACTGATGGGCGTCGCCTCGGCGGTGAGCGGGTCGATGCTGTAGACCCGGCTGTCGTTGCCCACGCCGATCAGCGCGTGATCCGACTTGCGGATGGCCAGTCCGATGATCCGCTTCAGGATAGGGACGCCGGTGATGCGCATGATCGCGGTCGGCGTTTCGATGCTGCCGCTTCCGAAGACGATGAAGTTGTTGGAGAGGTCCACGGCATACATGACCGCGCCTACCGGGGCCGGGCCGTCGGGAGTCTGATCGGGGCCCGGATCGGCCGGGTCCGAGGGATCGGACGGCGGCCCGCTGGGGCCATTGCCGTCGCCGCCGCAGGCGAGAGCGGCGAGGGTGAGGAGGGCGACCGCGAGGGCGCGGATCCTCCGGGTCGGGGCGACGATGTCCATCGGGACCTCCGGCTTGAGTGGGAGCGCGGTGTCGATTCGATGGACAGGCTACCGGGGGCCGCTCACCCGGATGTCATCAGCATCTCAAATGGGAGCACACCACCTCGGATGTTGTAGTCAAGCTTGGACATGAGGGCGGGCACTGCAGCCCCGGGGAGCGTGTCGCCGCCCCGGCCCGCCGTGGCGATCGAACCCCGCCGACGATCCCATCGGCTGGCGGTTACCAGCTGTGCGAGCTGATCGGCGGGGGAAGCTCCGGGGTGGGTTGGATCTGGAAGCGGAACTTCTGCTGGACCCGTTGCCGCACCGGCCGGCCGGCCCGGACCGCCGGACGGAAGCGCATCCGGTCGAGGGCCTCCCGGACGGACCGGGTGAACTGCGGGTGATCGCTCGTCACGACTTCGATGCTGGTCGTGTCCACCTGCCCGGTGGTGTCCACCACGTAGATCGCCTGGACCATCCCCTGCACCCCCTTCGCGACCAGCTCCGGGGGATAGGCCGGCGCGGCGCTGCCGTCGTACCGCTCGACCATCCGGTCCACCTCGAGCACGCTGAACACGCTGTCGGCCACCAGGCGCTCGGCGGGGCCGAAGGGGAGCTCCGGACGCGCCCCGCTGCGCTTGCCCCACAGCCGGCTGCCGTGGTCGTCGGCGCGGATCTGGCGCCCGACCCCGGCGCGAAGGAGGTCCTTGCCGTCCGACAGGTCGCCGCCCAGCCGGCCCCACTGGATGAGATCGCTCTGATGGGTGCTGCTGGGCATACGGTCGGGGGGCAGCAGGAAGAAGACCCGGGCCTCGCGCTCGTCGGCCGGCAGCCGCCGGCCCCCCGCGCTCAAGACCAGGGCCACCAGCAGCAGCGCGCCGTGCGCCACGAGGCTCGCACAGGCGCACTCCGCCGACAGGAGGAAGCTGCGCTCGGATTTGGAGGGAGTGTCGTGCATGGCTGACCCGCACGTCGTGTGGCCGCCGTTGCCGTCACATATATGACGAGCGAACGCGATTCGGCAAGACGTCGGCCAGTCCCGGCCTGAAACGCGTGCTCCGGACCAGCTGCTGCCAGCCTCCGTGGCACACACCACCCGTGCGGACCCCGGCCCCAAACTCGTCCCCTGCACCACATCAGGCCCGCTCCGGAGCCCCCATGACCGCCTCCATCGTGCCCGCCCGTCCCTTCCCTCCGGTCGCTTACGTCCTCGCCGGCGGTCTGGTCGCCGGGGCGCTCGACATCAGCTACGCCTGGCTCTTCTGGGCGGTGAAAGCGGGTCTCACCGCCCAGCGCATTTTCCAGTCGGTCGCCGCCGGGCTCCTGGGCAAGGCCAGCTTCGCCGGCGGCTGGCCCACCGCCCTCCTCGGACTCGGCCTTCACTTCTTCATCGCGACCAGCATGTCGCTCACCTACTACCTGGTCGCGCGCCGGTGGCCGCTCCTCCGGGAGCACCCGCTGGCCTGCGGTGCCGGGTACGGACTGGTGCTGTACGGCATCATGAACTTCGTAGTCGTCCCCCTCTCCGCGGCTTCGGGCGGCTCGAAGGACCCGTTCTGGGTCGCGCTCAGCGTCGCGGTCCACATGCTCTTCATCGGCATCCCTATCGCCCTCTTTTCCCGGCTAGCGCTGGAACAGGCGCCGCGTACGGCCGCCTAGTCGGAGCAACTTCGGGCCAGGCTATCTTGGGGCCATGCTCCTCCTCCTCGCCCTGGCGCTCGGCGTCCTCGCCGGGTTGCGCTCGATGACCCCACCGGCCGTCGTCGCCTGGGCCGCCCGACTCGGCTACCTCGACCTCGACCCCACTCCTCTCGCCTTCCTCGGCTCGGCTGTCGCCGCCTGGCTCTTCGTCGCGGCCGCCCTGGGCGAGCTCGTCGGCGACAAGCTGCCGTCCACGCCCAACCGCACCGCGCCGGGTCCATTGGTGGCACGGCTGCTCACGGGCGCGCTCTCCGGAGGCGCGCTCGCGGCCGGCGCCGGGGGGTCGCTCGCCGGGGGCGCCGTCGCCGGCGCGCTCGGCGCGGTGGTCGGGACGTTCGGCGGCTATCGCGCCCGCACCGGACTGGTGCGGGCGCTGGGGACACCGGACTACGTCGTCGCCGTCATGGAAGATGTGATCGCGGTAGGCGGAGCGATCCTGCTGGTCGCAGCCGCGGGTGGTGCGGCGGCCTGAGACCCTCGACGGTCAGTGCACCCGCACGATCTGCCCCGCCGACGGCACCCCGTTGCGATTCAGGATGAAGAGCAGGTAGTACCCCGGCGGCGCCTTCTTCGGGTCCGAGGGCGCCGTCACCTTCACCGCGCTGGTGGTCTTGGTGAAGGACAGCGAGTCCGCGCGCTGGCCGGCGTCGAACGCGTGGGTGACCGAGCCGAGCCGGATCCAGCGCACCTGGGTGATCTGCTGGGCGTAGCTGGTGTTCACCGTGAGCACCTGGTTGTACCCGATCGTGGTCTGGGAGAGGCTGGTGATCACCGGCCGGGCGCCCTTGAAGAGGTACGGCGGCCGGAAGATCTCGTGGCTCCGCCGCGCCGGGTACGCCTGTTGGCTGGGATCGTTGGCGTCGCCGCTCGCGCCGTGCAGGACCGTCGCGTCGGGGAGGAGCAGCGACACCGAGTGGTAGACCCGATCCACGCTGTTGGCGGCGAGCTCGGTCCAGTGCCCTGTCGCCGGATCCCACACCTCCGCGGCATGGACCGCGCCGGCGAGGTCGTTGAACCCGCCGCCGCTGGTGCCGCCGGTCACCAGCACCTGGCCGTCCGGCAGGATGGTCGCGTTGAGATGACGACGGGGGTGGTTCATCGGATCGGTGTTCTTCCACGCCGGCCCGGTCGCATTGAGGTCGATCGTCTCGGCGGTGGCCGTGGGCGTGGCGGACCTGGCGTCGGGCGTGGACCACCCGGTGTATCCTCCGCCGCCCACCACCAGGATCTTCCCGGTCGCGTACATGACGGCCGAGCCGTAGTCGCGATTGAAGGGCCAGAGGTGCTTGAGCCCGGTGCTGCTGGTCCACTTGCCGCGCCCGTTGGCGGTCACCGCGTCCACGTCGAGCCAGCGCGCCTGGATTCGCTCGCCGGCGTAGAACAGCCGTCCGGTCTTGGGGTCCACGAAGTCGCGCGGGTAGTACGGGAAGGTGAAGCTCGCGCCGGGAAGGCGAACCCAGGTGCCGCCTTCCCAGATCTCGGGAACGGTCACCACCCGCGAGGCGGAGTCCCGCCCGGCCACGGTCACCATCTTGCCGTCGGGCAGCATCGTCACGGTAGGGTACCAGCGACCGAGCGCCATCTTGGGCAGCCCCGACGCCCAGGTCTCGCTCACCGGATCGAAGATGTTGGTGACCCGAAGCCCGCGGTCGTCGCCGTAGTGCCCGCCCGACACCATGAGCTTCCCGTCCGCCATCAGCGCATGGCCCGAGCAGAAGAGCATGTCGGGCTCCGCGATCGCCACCGCCGCCACGTTCGGCGGGCCCGACGCGGGGTTCCACAGCCGCGGCTCGAGGCCGAGGTCGTCCCGGTCTCGTACTTGCCCCAGGCCAGCACCTTCCCGGTCGGCAGGAGCGTCATGTGGAGGGGCACGATGTCCCATGCCACCGGCGCGTCCCACTCGCCGGTGCTCGCCTCGGGCGGGAGCGCGCTCAGCGTCACGGTGGCCGAGGTGACCGACGGCCCTCCGGTGCTGAAGCGCAGGGTGTGCGGCCCGGTGCCGGCAATCCCCAGGTCCAGGAACTTGGCTGTTCCGCCGCCGTTCGTGGTGATGGCGAGCTTGCCCTGCAGGGTGCCCGAGCCGCTGAGGATCGAGGCGGTGACCGTCACGCCCGGCACCACCACGCCGTTCGCGTCCTTCACCACGACCGTCGGCTGCCGGCTGGGGATCCACACCTCCCGGTCGAGCGCCCCACTGGGTGGCTGCACGTTGATCTTGATGCTGGTGGGCGCCCCGGCCAGCATCGGCACGTCCGGGCCGGTCTGCCGATCGGGGGAGGCATTGTCGCCGGTACAGGTGATCGCCCCGGCCGCGAGAGCGGCCGGAAGCACCAGCGAGAGAGCACGACGGAGACGAGCGCGCATAGGAGGCATGAACATGATGAAGGCGCGCCGATGCACGAACCGGGCCCTGGCCCGGCCGGCCGGTGCGCCTGGAAGTCCTTGATAAACAGAAGCTTACACTCTGCAGGCCTCGGGCCTGCCCGAGCCGTTGCGCCGGCCCTACGGCAGGCCGGCCGCCCCACCACTTCTCAGTATATCCCGGGTATGAGCGAAGCGGTGTGGCGCCGGTACTCCGCGTACTCGGGAAAGGTCTCCGCCATCCGCGCCTCCTCCATCCGGCTCTTGAGCAGGAAGGAGACGAACGCCAGCACGAACCCGACCAGCCCACGCCATTCGCCCACCGCCACGGCGGTACCCAGGAAGGCGAGCAGCATGCCGGTGTAGATCGGATGGCGCACTCGGCGGTAGGGCCCGCTCCGAATCAGGGCATGGTCCTCCTTCACCACCACCGAAGCGCTCCAGTTGCGGCCGAGATGACGCCGCGCCCAGACCGCGAATCCGAGGCCCGCGGCCAGCAGCACGAGGCCGGCCACCTGCGCCGGCGCGCCGGGGGGCACGAAGCGACGATGCAGCGCCGGAGGAATCCAGCCCGGGGCGCTGAGGCAGAGGATGCCGAGCACGAGGGGAATGCGGTAGGTCAGCTGATCGCGGGCAGGCTCCTGCCGGCTGGTGCGCTTCACATCCCGCGCCGAGAGCCACCAGTAGAACAGCCAGGCGAGCCAGATCACGCCGATCGCGAGTCCCACGTAGCGATCGTCCATTCGGGCAATATGGAACGATCCCGCCGGCATGTCAGCCGGCACCGGATAGATTGACCGCGTGCCGCTATCCCTCTCGTCCGCGCTCCTTCTGATTGCCGGCTTGCTCCACGCCCCGGGGGATTCCATCCCGGCGATCGGCCCGGGAATCTCCGAGGCCCTGGCCCGCGCCCGGGCCGCGTCGATCACCGACGTGCGGTACGATCTGGCGCTCGACCTCACGAGCCCGGATAGCGCGCTCGGGCGGGTCGCGATCGGGTTCCGCCGCTCGGGCCATGGAGACGTCGTCCTCGACTTCCGTGGCCGGCGGCTCGGCGAGGTGACGGTGAACGGCGCCGGGCTGGACCGGCCGTCTCTCCGACACGGGCACCTGATTCTGCCCGCGGCCCGCCTCCGCGCGGGCGAGAACGCGGTGGCGATCGAGTTCGTGGCCGACATCGCGCCGAGCGGCGCGAGCATCATCCGGAGCGACGATCCGTCCGACGGAAGCACGTACCTCTATACCCTGCTCGTCCCCGCCGACGCGAACCAGCTCTTCCCCTGCTTCGACCAGCCCGATCTCAAGGCTCGCGTCCGTCTGGCGCTCACCGCGCCCGCCGCCTGGTCGGTGGTGGCGAACGGGCCGGCGCTCGCCGCCGACACCGCGGCCGGCCGCGTCACCACCCGCTTCGCCGAGACGCCGCCGATCAGCACCTACCTGATCGCGTTCGCGGCGGGGCCATGGGCGCGCGCCGAGGCGAGCGTGGAGGGCAGGAGCATCACCGCGTACGTGCGACGCTCCCGCGCGCGGGAAGCCGACCTCGATACCCTGATCGCGCTCAACGGGCGGGCACTGGGCTGGATGGAGCGGTACTTCGGGCGGGCGTATCCATTCGCCAAGTTCGACTTCGTGCTCGCGCCGGCCTTCCCCTTCGGCGGGATGGAGCACCCCGGCGCCGTGTTCTATAGCGAAGACGCGTTCGTCTTCCGCGAGCGCCCCACCCTGCCCCGCCGGCTCGCGCGCTACTCCACGATTCTCCACGAAGCCGCGCACCAGTGGTTCGGCGATCTGGTGACCATGCGCTGGTTCGACGATCTCTGGCTCAAGGAAGGCTTCGCCACCTTCATGGCGGCGAAGGCCCTGGCCGACCTCGAGCCCGACTCCGACGCGTGGAAGACCTTCTACCTGGGCAACAAGCCCTCGGCGTACGGGGTGGACCGCACCGAGGGCACCCGGCCGCTGTACCAGACGCTGGCCAACCTCGACCAGGCGAAGAGCAACTACGGCGCGATCGTCTACAACAAGGCCCCGGCGGTGCTCAAGCAGCTCGAGTACCTGGTGGGGAACGACGCCTTTCAGCGTGGGGTGCAGGGGTTCCTCCGCCGCCACGCGTTCGGCAACGCCGGCTGGCGCGACCTCCTCGGCGCGGTCGGCTCGGCGGCGGGACGCTCGCTCGATGGGTTCGGCCGGGACTTCATGCTGCGGCCGGGGATGCCGGTCGTGGAGCAGCGGCTGGTGATCCGGAACGACCGCATCGCTCGGCTGGCGTTGGCGCAGCGGCCGGCCCGCGCGCTGTCGGGAACCCGCCCGTGGACCGAGCGGACGGAGGTACTGCTGGCCTATGCCGACCGGCCGCCGGTGCGGATCCCGGTGGAGCTGCGCGACAGCGTCACCGAGGTCGTCAAGGCGCGCGGGCTGCCGGCGCCCGAGTTCGTGTTCGCCAACGCGGGAGACTACGGCTATTTCCTGCTGCTCCTCGACAGCGCCAGCGTCGCCACGCTGGAGCGGGGCGCGCTCCACGGGGTGGACGACAATTTCCTTCGGGCGATGCTGTGGGGCGCGCTCTGGGATCAGGTGCGCGCGTACCGGATGCCGCCCGACCGGTTCGTGCAACTGGTGCTGCAGGAGCTGCCAGGGGAGCGGGACGAGCAGATCGTGCCCGTGCTCATCGGTCGGCTGGGGCGGGCAGTGGAGGCGTACCTCGAGCCCGAGGAGCGGCGCAGTCTCCAGCTCGAGGTGGAGCGTGTGCTGCAGAGCGGCGCCGACGATCGGACGCTGCCCTACGGCGTGCGCAAGGCCTACAGCGACGGCTTCATCGGTCTTGC
This sequence comes from uncultured Actinomycetes bacterium, assembly GCA_963707695.1. Taxonomy (GTDB): domain Bacteria; phylum Actinomycetota; class Thermoleophilia; order Solirubrobacterales; family Solirubrobacteraceae; genus JAOPZW01. The sequence goes on from CAVPQY010000004.1 coordinate 100,388, forward strand.
CGCGTCACCCGCCGGCGTCGCAGCCCTGGACTCGCTGCTCGATGCCGACTCGGTGGCCGGGGAGCCGCTCCGCGATCCCACCCGCTGGAACGCCGTCACCCGCCTGCTCGAGCTGGGCGCCGCCTCGGCCGAACCGCGCTACGCGCAGCAGGAGCGGAGGGACACGACGCCGGATGGACGGCGGCGGGCGTTCATCGCCGGCGCCGGGCGACCCAGCGCGGAGATCAAGCGCGAGTACTTCGTACGCTGGTTCGCGGACTCTACCCTCAACGAGGAATGGGCCACCGGAAGCCTCGGACCGTTCAACGCGCTGGAGCACGAGCGCCTGACCTTCCCGTGGCTCCGACCCGCGCTGGATTCGCTGCCCTACATCCAGGCACACCGCCGGATCTTCTTCCTGGAGAGCTGGCTCGCGGCGTTTCTGCAGGGACAGACCACCGACTCGGCGCTCCAGGTGGTCCGCGAGTGGCTGCGCGACCATCCGCATCTGCCCGCCGATCTCCGCCGCAAGGTGCTGCAGCACATGGACGAGCTGGAGCGGACGGTGAGGATCAGGACGGAGGGGCCTGGGGTGACCGAGTAGCGCCTGTCATCCTGAGGGAGCGAAGCGACAGCGTCACGCGAACATCCGCTCCAGCGCCGCCCGGGCATCCTCCCTGAACCGGTCCACCGCTCCTCGCCGATCGCCATAGGTCGAGACCCAGGCCCAGACCCCGGTCGCTCCGGTCGCATCGCGCCAGGTGAGCAGACGGAACCAGCCGTCGCCCAGCTCCGCTACGGTGCCGGCGAGCGTCTGCCGCGGCAGGTGAAGCTGCACGGTGCCGCTGAAGCGCTGGCCGCCCGGAGTCGTCACGGTGTAGGCGTCGCCTTCCTTCGGGTTGGACGGGGTCACCAGGAACCCGTCCGGGCCGAGCAGGCGATCCCACGCGGCCTCTCGAGGCATCGAGGTGCTGAGCATCGCGCGCCCCGGATAGCGGTCCTGCCCACGATGGCGCTCGAGGTAGTGGCGCAGGCTTCGGAGCTCCGCCTGCCATCCTTCGCTGATGCCTTCGATCTCGGTGTCCCAGGCCGCGCCTTCACCGAAGCCCGAGTGCACCAGCCGCAGCCGCGTCTTGCCGCGGTGCGTCTCCAGCGTGAACTCCATCGCGATACGAGCCGGCTCCGACATGCCGGCCGGCAAGGGTCGGCCCTGGGTGTCGTAGGGCCGGGCATCGTCCTGCACCAGGCGCAGCCGGCGGCCGGGTTCCCAGACGTCGATCCGCGATTCCCAGTCCTGTCCCTCACCCCAGTTCCACAGCATGGTGCCGCCGACCCCGGGCGTCACCCGCGCCTCCATGGGGAACCAGCGGACCAGCTCCTCGGCTTGGGTGAGCGCGCGCCACACCTCGTCCGGCGTCGCGGCGATGTCGAGCGCCATCTCGAAGGCGCGGCGCTGGTCAACGGGCAGGGTCTTTTCCATGGGAAGCTCCTTCGGTGGTCGTCGGATGTACCGCCGCGAGCAGCCGGAAGCGGCGCCCACCGGGCGCGCGCTCGTCGTGGTACTTGGCGGCGAGACGGGCGACGGCGTCGGTCAGCTCCCGGGCGAACTCGGCCCGTTTCTCCGCGTTGGCGAACCGCACGTCGGCGTCGAGGGTGAGAGTGGCGATGCGCTTGCCTTCGGCGCGGGCCTGCGCCTCGAGCGCACCGACGTCGCGGATGACTCGCCCGGCGGCGGCCACCAGGTACGCGGTGCTCAACCGGTCGGCGGCGGTCTCCGGGCCAGGGCCGAGCACGCCGAGCGCTTCGGGGCTGATGACGAACGACCTGGCGGTGGCGCGGACCACCCGCTCGAAGCAGTTGCCCTTGCGGCGCTCCTCCACCAGCTCGACCAGGCCGGCGTCCTCGAGAGCACGCAGGTGATAGTTGAGCCGCTGGCGGGGGAGCCCGAGCTTCCGCGCCAGTCCGGCGGCGGAGTCGGGCTCGGCGAGACGGGCGAGGAGCTGTTGCCGAACGGGGTCGAGCACCGCCGCGGCCGACTCGGGCTGGCGGATGACCTGGAGGGCAGGTGTCGTCATGGGGATACGATGACACCGACAGATTAATTTGTCAAGACGACTTGGGATGTCGGTGGGTGTCACGGGCGCACGGGCGCACAGGCGCAGCGCAGGCGCAGGGGCGCACGGGAGCGCACGGAGTCGCAGGCTCCCAGAGGCCAGTGGCTCGAGCACACGCTGCGCCGCCTGTAGCCTCGCTGTGCGCCGTGCGTGTGGCCTGTGCGCCTGTGCGCCCGTGCGCCCTACCCTCCCCTCATCACCGCCACCACCCCCATCACGGCGATCACCACGCCGAGCCCCATCTTGATCCCCACCGCGGCCGCGCGGCCGAGCACCGCGCCCCAGCCGGCGCGGGCCGCACCCTCGGCGTGGCGGGCGCGGGTGTACTCGAAGATGGCCGCGCCCACGAAGGCCCCGACGAAGCCGCCGATCACCGACCCCACCACCGGCAGCGGCACGCCCACGAGGGCACCGATCAGTCCCCCGATCAGGGCACCCCACCCGGCCCGGCGCGACCCCCCGTAGCGCTGGGCGAAGCGGAACCCGATCCAGGCCTCGATCAGCTCCCCGGCCAGCGCCAGGGCGATCACCAGGAAGAGGAACCAGGCGCCCATAGTCTGGAAGTCGGTGAGCCAGCCATAGCCGATGATGGCCAGCACGATGAGCCAGAGGCCCGGCAGACCGAAGGGGATCAGCATCAGGCCAGCCAGGGCTGCGGCAAGCATCAGCAGTAGGGCGACAAAGCCGTCGAAGGGCGCCACGTCTACCTCGCGTCGAAGGGAACCCGGAGCAAACCTTCCGGGTTGCCCCCTCTAAGGCAAGATTCCCGAAGACACTATGGAGGGAGTTCCACGATGTGCCGCAACATCCGCCCGCTGTTCCACTTCGAGCCGCCGGTGACGAGCGACGAAGTCCGCAACGCCTCGCTCCAGTTCGTCCGCAAGGTGAGCGGCTTCACCAAGCCGTCGGCCGCCAATCAGGCGTCGTTCGACCAGGCGGTGGACGAGGTCGCCGCCGCCGTGCACCGGCTCATGGGCACCCTCGTCACCAACGCGCCGCCCAAGAACCGCGAGGTCGAGGCTGCCAAGGCACGGGTCCGCTCGGCCAAGCGGTACGCCCGCCCGCCCGCCGCCGAAGCGTAGAGGCCATTCTCGCGCCCGCCCGAGTCGAGATGTAATCGCGGGCACACGCGCTTGTGTCCTCCCGCTCCCGGCTGCACACTTGGAACAGAGACTCACCGTTCGCCGACTGCTCCAAGGAGATAGCCCGTGCTACCCCTCCTCCTCGTGGCCCAGATCGCCACCGCGGATTACGCCGCCCGGCGCGCGGCGGTCGTGGCCGACGTGGATTCCGGGGTCGTCGTCGCTTTCGGTGCGCCGGAGCCGCTCGACTTCTGGCCCACCTTCCACCAGCTCCCGGCCTTTCATTATCTGACCGGCCTGGACGAGTCGGATGCGGTGCTGGTCATGGTGGTGCGCGACCGGAAGCCGTCCGCCAGCGTCTTCGTTCCCACCCGGACCCCGGTGCGGGAACGCTGGGTTGGAATCCGCACCCGCATCGCCGACATGCCGCAGCGGTTCGGAATGGTGGGCCGGGACCTGGCCGAGCTTCCCGCGACGATCGACTCGCTGGCCAAGTCGGGGCTTCCCTTCTACACGGTGCCCGACGTGCAGACCGGCGAGAACGCCGAGCGCGACACCCTCACCGCCGGATGGCGGTGGCTGGCGCGGCTCCGGACCGATCACCCCTATCTCGTGGTCCATTCGCTCGACGAGCCGGTGACCCGGCTGAGAGAGAAGAAGAGTCCGGCGGAGATCGCGCTGTTGAGGCAGGCGGCGAAGATCAGCGGGTTGGCCCACCGCGAGGCGATGCGGAGCGCGGCCCCCGGCTGCGGCGAGAACGAGATCCAGGCCCTGCTGGAGGGCACCTTCCGTCGCTTGGGCGGAAGCCGCCCGGGGTACGGCAGCATCGTGGGCTCGGGCCCGAACGCCACCATCCTGCATTACATGGAAGACAGCCGGGTGATGCAGGACGGCGAGCTGCTGCTGGTGGACGCGGCCACCGCCTACGACGGCTACTCGGCCGATGTGACGCGCACCTATCCGGTGAACGGCCGGTTCACCCCCGCGCAGCGCGAGCTCTACCAGATCGTGCGCAACGCCCAGGAGGCGTTCGTGCGGCAGATTCAACCGGGCGTCCCCTACGAGGTCGCCAGCGACTCCGGCAAGGCGGTGGTGACCCGGGGTCTCCTCCGACTCGGCCTGATCGAGGCGGCCGATGCCACGTTCGATCCGCCCACGGGGATGAACTGTCCCGGGGGCTGCTCCCAGGTGCGGCTGTATGCCCTGCACGGCTACGGCGGGCACGGAATCGGTCTCGAGGTGCACGATCCGGCGCAGTACTACCACCCCGATCACATGTTCCGCGCGGGCGACGTCTTCACGGTGGAGCCCGGGCTGTACGTGAGTCCCGGAGCTGCTGGCGAGCCTGCCCGACACACCCGGGAACCGGGCGATGCTCAAGCGCCTGCGGCCGGCGGTCGAGAAGTACAAGAATTTCGGCGTCCGGATCGAAGACGACTACGCGCTCACCGAGCGCGGGCTGGACTGGCTCTCCTCGGAAGCGCCCCGGGAGATCAACCAGATCGAATCGCTGATGCGGGAGCGGGAGCCGGAGATGCCGGGGGGTGGGAAGTGCGGGGGGCTGGGGAAGGAGGCGGCGAGGTGAGCTCGGGATGACAGCGGGGTGACCATGGATCTCGAGCGGAGCGTCGGCCTCAAAGCGGACGGCACCGTCGCCCTTCCCGAGCGGCAGGTCGCCGTGCGTCTGCTCCTGCTCAAGCTGGCCGCGATGGGCGCCCAGATTCCGGCCCAGCTGGGCGACCAGGACGCGCTCCATCTCGCCGGGGACCTCTTCGCCCGCTACCGGGAGCAGACCCGGCTGCTCTCCGAGCACCTCTGCCCCGCCGACCGCCGGATCCAGCAGTACATCGACCGTCTGGTCGCGGCGGCCGGCTCGACCGAGCGGGTCCGGCTGCCCTCCGACACGCTGATCCTCGACCGATACGGGCTCGCGCGCGAGCTGTCGCTGCCGCTCGACGGCGACGTCTGGCACAACGAGCTGGTCTCCAGCTACCGCCTCGACAACGGCGTGCTGCACAACCCCGCGAGCGACCGCCGCACCACGCAGGGGGTCTTCCACGTGGCCGAGGGCGGGCTTCCGATCCCGGCGGACAAGATCCGAGTGCCGCTCGCCACCTACCTGCGCCTGCTGGCCGAAGCGCTGCGGCCGCCGGCGAGCATGCTTCGGCTGCCGTTCGCCGCCGGATGGCCCCAGCCGGTGGAGACGATGGTCTCGCTGCTGCTGCGGCCGCTGGTCTGCCCCGCGGTTCCCAAGGTCACGCCCGAGAAGCGGAACGAGGTGCGCTTCTTCGTGCCCGGCGGACTGGTGTCCAACCTCGATTTCGTGGAGAGCATCTTCGGAAACGCGGGGGATCCCAATCTCCCCGCCAACGACGCCGGTCTCGACGTGGACGGCTGGACCGGCACCAGCGGCTGCGTGATCCTGGCGCCGCATCTCGTCCGGCTCCGCAAGAAGGACCTCGGCCTGCCGCACGTCTCGGCCGCGACCGACGACCAGCGCGCGAGCGGAATGTGCTGGGAGGACGAGGCGGAGCCCTACAACGGCGGCCGTCCCTTCAAGATCACCTCCCGCGGCATGGAGGGGGTGATGGTCACCATCCTGGCCGACAACTACTTCGGCTACTGCAAGAAGGAAGTGAAGACCCAGATCGGCTACAGCGCCAACCTGGTCGGGATGGCGGAAGAGGAGCACGCGGGCGGCGCGCTGGCGTTCGCCACGGTGAGCCTGGGCGACCGCTTCCTGCCCGAGCAGGTGAAGGTGGTGAGCGCGAACCACCGCCTGAGCGAGGTGATCGGCCTGCTGGGACAGCGGGCGACCTTCCACGAGGCCGGCTACGCCACCGATACGCTCTACCCCGAGATCCACTACATGCCGGAGGACATGCAGATCGATCTCCCCCGGCAGGACGTGACGTGGCAGTACCGGGGCCAGGAGCAGCATCTCAAGCTCCTGCCCAATCACATCTATATCCATCCCAGCGGCTACAAGGTGCGGATGCTCAAGCACCGCGCCGCGCCAAGCTGGCGGCTGGTCGGCACGGTGCCGGAGGGAGCGTTCTGCCACAAGCCGTGCACCGTGTCGGGCGGCGGGAAGTCGGAGATCAGCAAGAGCCTGGTGGACGCGATCCTGCCGGGGTCGTTCCACGTGCGGAGCTTCGACGAGGACATGGCGCTGGTGGATTCGATCTTCCGGCGGGACTTCGACGGGCGGCCGATCTTCTCGCCCGAGCGCTCGCTCGGCTCGGTGATCAAGCTGCTGACCCCGAATCCCGCCGAGTTCGCGCCCGAGGTGAACGCCTGGCTGGAGAGCATCCCCAACCACGTCCGCGCCCTGGTGTTCGTCATCAAGCGCTTCTACCGCCCGGAGTGGGGCGACGATTGGCGAAGCCACTTCAGCGTAGACATCATCAACGGCGCCCCGGGGCACGAGCTCAAGTACGAGGGGCGCCGGCTGGTGGCGAACTATCTGCGCATCGGCCGGGAGGAGAGCGGCGCCTGGCGGACCTACAAGCTGCGGCAGGACTTCGTGGCCGCGGACAAGGTCCAGATGGAGGACGACATCACCGCGGCGGTGGTGGTGCCGGCCCGCCGTCTGGTGGGCCTCCCGGGCGAGTACGACGGCCATCCCAGCCTCAAGCTGGCGCAGAACTGCGAGTTCCGGCTGTTCCAGCGGCCCGACGACGCGATTCACCCCGGGCTCGATCGCCAGGCCGAGGAGGACATGGCCGGCCCCGCGCTCTTCTGCTCCAACTTCGAGCCGCTCCAGCGCCCAGAGATGCAGCAGATCGTCGAGGACGTGACCCTGCACGACGCCTTCACCGCGCCGATGCGGGACCACGTATCGTCGAACGCGCAGCGCGACGGCGAGCGGCTTCTCGATCTGCTCGGCGCGCCCACGGGTGATCGACGGCCGACCCACCAAGAACCCCCGCTACCTGCAGCTCCGCCCGGACATGGCGCATCCGCGCGACCGCTACGTGGCGGAGATGGGCGCCCGGCTCAACCGCCGCCTGCCGCTCCACGCGCCGGTGCACTTCCCGGTGATCAGCGTCCTCTCGGGGCGGCGGAACAACCGGCCGGAGGAAGGCGTCCGGCCGCTCTGCGTCTACGGGCCGATCCACTACCAGGAGCTGCCCGAGCTGTTCATGGACTATGTCTGCTCGCTCACCGGCACCTCGCCCAGCACCACGGGCGCGGGGTCCGAGGGCGCGCTCACCAAGGGGCCGTTCAACGCCCTCGCCGCCACCGCCGACCTCAACAACGCCCTGGTCGCCATGCTGCTCACCGGCTACGCCGGGTTCAGCTCGGCGGCGGGGTTCATCGGGCCGCGCTATCGGGTGGACCACGACATCAGCCTGCTGGTGCCGGAGGTCTGGTGCCGGCTCTTCCCCCACGAGCGCGACCCTCGGCGGCTGATCGAGGCGGGGCACCTGGAGCGGCTGGAGGACTACGACTTCGAGGGGCGAACGGTGCTGGCCAGCCGGCTGGGCTACCGGATCACGGCCAGATTCGTGCACACCTACTTCGGCCGGGTGTTCGACAATCCCACGGCGGTGTTCACCGAAGAGATCCTCCGTCCCGAGCTGCAGGATCCCGCCGTCTTCGCCGACGGGGTGCACAACATCGTGGAGGCGCAGCAGCGGGTCGCCGCGGCCTACTTCACCGACGGCACCATCGACGACTGCTGCCCGCCGCTCCGCGCGCTGATCCGGATCATGGCCTACGGCAGCGTGGACGGACGGGACGCGAACCACCCGGAGATCCGCGCGATGTTCACCCGGGAGTCGCTGCTGGCGAGCGACTGGTACCAGGAACGGCTCACCCTCAAGCAGCAGCGCGACGTCACGCTCTGGGAGCGCCACGTGCGGAGCCTGACCGAGTTTCTGGCGCGCGCCGGCCACCGGGAGGAGGCGGAGCGGCTGGGCATCGGGCGGCGGCTGGAGCACGCCCGGGCCGAGCTGGACCGGGTCGGCTCGCCGGCGTACCTGCAGGGACTGGTCGGCACCATCGGCGCCGATCCGGTGCACCGGCCGGCGCGAGGGCGGCCGGGCTGGGCGCGGAGACGGAGCTCGAGCCGGCGACGGCGGGCGCCCGGCGCGACTAGGCGGTGATGGCGGCTCGGATCCAGGGCTAGCCGGCTTCACCTGGCCAGCCAATAGGACACCTTCACCAGGAAGCTGTCGTTGGCCCGCCGGCCGAACAGATCGCCGAGGTCGTCGCGGAACGATCCGTTGCCCTCCACCGGCGCGGTGTCCTCCCTCCCCTGGCTCCAGACCAGGAACAGCGTCGAGCCGGGACGGTACTCCCACCGGAACACCACGTTGGACCGGAACTGCTGGAAGTTGAACCCGCCCGGATCGGCGGCGACCTCAGGGTCGCCGTAGGGCCGATACCGGTCGTCGTACGCCTCCGCCCGGGGCTCATCGAGCTCCCGCACGTCGCTGTAGGTCCCCTTGGAGACGAAGGGGGAGGCGTACACCTGGAGCGACGTATTGGGGGTGAAGGTGTAGCCCAGCCGCCAGGTGAAGCTCAGCGTGCGCTGCTCCAGGTGGGCGAAGGTGTAGTGCAGCTCGCCGCCCGGATCGGCGAAGGTGCCGAAGTACTGGATGTCGTTCCGGTTCCGGTTGAGGGTCGTGCTGAGCGAGGTGGTGAAGCGGGTCGAGACCTTGAGATCGAGCTGCGGGGTCACCTCGACCATCTGGGAGCGGCCCTGGTCGGCGAAGCTGAAATTGGCCGACACCGACGGCACCAACGCACGACGGTCGTCCCCTTGAATGGAGATCCAGGGCGAGACGTAGTGATCCTGCCGCACCGCCGGGCCACCGCGGGCACAGCGGTCGCAGTAGGTGGTCCCCAGCTGCCCCACCGTCCCACCAGTGTGCAGCCACCATCGATTGGTGAACTGGATGTGCACGTTGGTATTGAGGGCCCGCTCGGTGGGCAGCCCCGCGGCGGTCCAGTATTCCCAATTGTTGAAGTTCCACCGGAGCTGCTGAAAGACCTGATTGGGGGTGTAGAACTGCAGCACGGCCCAGGTGGTCCAGGCCTGGAAGTCGGCCTGGCGCAGGAAGCCGACGTCGTTGATCTCGAAGCCGGGTGTCCGATACTGGTAGGCGGTCTCGAAGTGAAGCCGGCGGCCGCCGACCTTGGCGAAGCGGAGCTCGCCGTTGCCGCCGGCGAGCGAGGTCCGGGTGGAGTCGAACTCCAGCGGGCCGTCGGGGCGCTGGTAGAGGTGAACCGGATTCTGCTGGGTCAGCGCGATCGCCTCGGCGTCGCCGGCAACCCGGCTCAGGTCGAACGAGCTCGAGACCTCGTACTCCGGGGTGAACCGCCAGCGTCCGTCCACCCCGCCGGTGTAGGCGCTTCGGTGCAGGTACGCCGCGCTCGCCGGATCGAGGGACCGGTTGACGCCGGTGAGAATGAAGCCGACGCTGCCGGTGCCCTGGTGGAAGTCCTGGTTGGCCCGCACCACCGCGTAATTCGTGGCCGGCTCGAGCGTGGTCCCGCCGCCGCCGTCGACCCGATCGGTCACCGCGTCGAGCACGCCGAGCGAGAAGCCGTTCGGGAGGCGTCCGGTCATCTTGGCCGCGCCGACGATGGGGGTCGAGATCGCCGACGGGGGATCCCCGTTCACCCCGCTCAGCTGGGGATAGCGCCCGATCCGGCGAGAGTAGAAGAGTCCCTCGCCCGTGCTGCAATCCACCACGACCACGCAGTTCACCGTGAAGGTGAACAGACCCTTGCCCTCCACGAAGAAGGGCCGCTTCTCGTCGAAGAAGGTCTCGAACGCGGTCAGGTTGAGCTCCGAGGGATCGGCCTCGACCTGCCCGAAGTCGGGATTCACCGTCGCGTTGAGCACCAGATTCGAGGCCGGCCGATACTTGAGGTCGCCGCCCGCGGTGACCTTGTTCTCCCGGGTCAGCCCGCCCGCGCCCAGATCGGGCACGCTCTTGGTCACCACGTACGGCGTCACCTCGGCGTGTCCCGGTGAAGCCAGGCCGGTGAGGCCGGTGAGCTGGCCGAACTGGGAAGGCAGGCCGCTGTGGGAGACCCGGTACAGCGGCCAGGTGACGGTCGCGGTGTGGCGCTGGATCACCCGCCAGACCAGGAAACCGAAGGTCCCGCCGGCCTTGGAGGAGTAGTGGAGCTGGGAGAGCGGGATACGGTACTCCGCGGTCCACCCCAGCGAGTCGATCCGGGTGGCCACGTCCCACACCGCGTCCCAGTTCACGTCCTCGTCGCCGTCGTTATAGATGGCGTAGTCGGTCTTGACCCCGGCGGGATTGACCGAAAACTCGAAGCCGGTGCGGCGGTCGTGATAGGGATCGAGCATGACCGTCACGTAGTCCGAGGCGGTCTGGTCGTCCCTCCGGCTGAGCAGGCTCACGATGCTGTCGGGATGGGGATCGAAGGCGCGGACGAAGACGTAGAGATTGTGCTCGTCGAAGGCGACCCGGGCCTCGGTGCGGCACTTGGGCTCCGCACCCTCGCTCGGCTTCGCCTCGTAGGAACCGGTTCACCGGCGGGGCGCTGGCCCAGACGGGGTCGGCGCTGCTGCCGTCGAGGACCGGCGGTTCGGCGGTGCGGGTCGCGCGGACCGTCGCGGCGGCCTGGAGCGGCGGGGTTCCCGGCACCTGGGCCTGCACCAGCAGCAGCATACCGAGCAGCGGTGTCAGCACGAGCCCCCGCACGGGAAGGATGCGAGGGTTAGACACCGTGGAGAACGGGAAGGTTGGACGGCGGCCGCGAATCCTACGGCATGAGGTCGAGACGCATGCCGGCCGAGGCGCCGGTGGACCAGGGCTGGGGAGCCGGTCCGAAGCGGCGGGCCAGGTGCTCGCTCGCGGCCGTGGCGGCACCCTCGCCGACTGGCTTCGCCGCGAGCATGATCACCGAGCCGCCCCATCCCGCTCCGGTGAGCCGGGCACCCAGCGCGCCGTGCTCGAGCGCGGCCTCGACCAGTGCGTCGGCCTGGGCCACGGAGCACTCGTAGTCATCCCGCAGCGACTCGTGACCCTCGATCATGAGCCGGCCGACTTCGGCGAGGTCGCCGCGGTCCAGCGCGGTGGCGGCGCGACGGGTGCGCGCGGTCTCGCTGACCACGTGACGGACGCGGCGGTCGAGCGGCGGCGGCAGCTCGGTCATGACATCGGACAGCGCCTCGGGCTCGAGTCCGGCGAGCGCCGGCAGCGACGGAAAGCGCCGGCGGCAGATCTCCAGCGCGCGCTCGCATTCGGCCCGGCGCGCGTTGTAGCCACCGTCGGCCAGCGAGTGGTCCACGCCGGTGGACAGGATCCAGGTGCGGAAACCGAGCGGGACCTCCCGGCGAGCGCCGGTGTCGGTCTCGAGCAGGAGGGCCCGGCCGGCCGTCGCGTGGGCCACGACCGTCTGGTCCATGCGGCCACAACGCACTCCGACGTAGTCGTGCTCGGCGCGGTAGGCCGCATCGGCGGCCGCGTCGCCATCGAGGCGGCGTCCGGTCAGCGCGGTGAGGGCAGCCGCCGCGGCAAGCGCGAGCGCCGCGGACGATGAGAGCCCCGCGCCGGCCGGAAGATCGGACACCACAGCCAGCTGCGCCCCCTCCGGTGCCTGGTGCCGCGCCCGGAGCTCCCGGTCCACCCCCAGGACGTAATCGGTCCAGTCGCCGCGGCGAGGTCCGGGCTCGCGCCGGACTGGTTGCCCGCCCAAGGCGGCGCTCCAGAGCCAGTAGCCCGTCGCGGCACCCGCGGCGATCCAGGTCCGCCGTTCTATGGCGAAGGGGAGCACCGGGCCGCCGTTGTAATCCAGATGCTCGCCGATGAGGTTGACCCGCCCAGGGGCGGACGCGACCACGGTAGGCAGCGTGCCGAAGGTCCGCTGAAAGGAGGAGACGACCCGGTCGAGGTCCAGCGCCATGGGGGCAAGATACGGCGGTCCGCATGTCCGGTGGCGGGCGCCGGCTGCGTATCCCTGGGTGTTCCCCTACCCAGGAGGCCCGATGACTCGATGGACACCCGATCCCACGTTCTACCCCACCGCCCTGGACGCGATGCGGGCGCCGCCCGAGACCCTCGCCTACGTCGTGCTGCTCGGCACCGACGGCGTGACCCGCGATGCCATCGGGGTGGTTGACACCGATCCGACCTCGCCGAGCTACGGGGAGCTGGTCGAGCGGGTGGACTTCCCCAACGCGGGCAACGAGCTCCACCACCTGGGCTGGAACGCCTGCAGCTCGCACCTCTGTCCCTGGGCCTCCAACGCCCACGCCGAGCGCCGCTACCTGATCGTGCCCGGCACCGCCTCGTCCCGGATCCACGTGCTCGACACCGGCCCCGATCCGCGGCGCCCCGAGCTGGTCAAGGTGATCGAGCCCGAGGAGCTGGCGCGCACGGTGGGCTACTCGGCGCCGCACACGGTGCATTGCGGCCCCGACGGCATCTATCTGAACGGCCTCGGCAGCACCGGCGGCGACGGTCCGGGCGGACTCTTCACCCTCGACCACCAGACCTTCGAGCCCCGCGAGCGCTGGGAGCGCGACCGCGGTCCCCAGCATCTGGCCTACGACTTCGCCTGGCACCTCGGGCAGGACACTCTGATCACCAGCGAGTGGGGCACGCCCAACATGGTGAAGGACGGGGTCAACCCCGAGCTCCTGCTGGCGGGCAAGTACGGCCACGCGCTCCATGTCTGGGACCTGCGCAAGCGCCGCCATCTCCAGACGCTCGACCTCGGCGCCCAGCACCAGATGGTGCTCGAGCTCCGGCCGGCCCGCGACCCTCGGCGCGCCTACGGCTTCGCCTGCGTGGTGATCTCGCTGGAGGACCTGAGCTCCTCGATCTGGCTCTGGTATCTCGACCCCGAGAGCATCGGCGGCCAGCGGGAGTGGAAGGCGCGGAAGGTGATCACCATTCCCGCCGAGCCGGCGGACCCGGCCGACCTCCCGCCGCTGCTGCAGGGCTTCAAGGCGGTGCCGCCGCTGGTGACCGACATCAACCTGTCCCTGGACGACCGCTGGCTCTACGTGTCCTGCTGGGGCACCGGCGAGCTCCGGCGGTACGACGTGAGCGATCCCTTCAAGCCGGTGTTCGCGGGCTCGATTCACCTCGGCGGGATCGTGCGGCGTACCGCGCACCCGAAGCGGCCCGACCAGCCGCTCAACGGCGGACCCCAGATGGTCGAAGTGAGCCGGGACGGGCGACGGGTGTACCTGACCAACTCGCTGTTCACCCCGTGGGATCGGCAGTTCTATCCCGACGGGATCCGGGGCTGGATGGCCAAGATCGACGTGGACCCGAGCGGCGTCATGGCGCTCGATCCGCGCTTCCTGACGGAGACCGGCGACCGGCTTCGTCCCCACCAGGTCAAGCTGGCCGGAGGGGACGCGTCCTCCGACTCGTTCTGCTTCGCCGCATGACCGGCGTCGGCGCCGAGGCGGCGCTGGTGGGACTCGGCGCCGTGCACGGACTCAACCCGGGGATGGGCTGGCTCTTCGCCGTCGCCCTGGGGCTGCAGGAGCGGAGCCGGCGCGCGCTCTGGCGCGCGCTGCCTCCGCTGGCGCTGGGGCATGCCGGGGCGATCGCCCTGGCGGTGGCCGTGGCGGCGGGCCTGGGGCACGCCATGCCGGCCCGGGAGCTGCGCTGGGCCGTCGCGGTCGCGCTGGTGGGGCTGGGTGTGCTCCGCCTGGTGCGCCACGGCCACCCGCGGGGAGGCTTTCGCGTCGGTGGGCGCGATCTCGCGCTCTGGTCGCTGCTCATGGCCACGGCGCACGGGGCCGGGATCATGGTCTTGCCTCTGGTCCTTCCGTCGAGCGGGACGCCGGCCGGTCACGCGGCCCACGCGGGCATTCTGCTGGCCGGTGTGGGCACCGGGCTCCCGCCGGGCTGCGAGGCCACCATGCTGCACACGGCCGGCTACCTGGGCGTGACGATGATCCTGGCGGTGCTGGTCTACGAGCGGCTCGGCGTCGGCGTGCTCCGGCGGGCCTGGGTCAACCTCGACCTGGTGTGGGCGGGGGCGTTGATCCTGACGGGGGCGCTCACGGCGCTGCTTTGAAAGACCATCATCACACTCGCTCCACGTGGCTATCGAAGGCTGTACGGTAGGGTTCACGGGATTGACCGCCCCGGTCCCGACCTGCAGCTTCAACCGGTTCGCCGGCATCCATACTGGATGCGGAAAGAACGCCATGTGAGCCTTCCTGCCCTCGGCTCCGATCACGTCTTCTTCGCCCGCGTTTGCGGGCCTCGCCCTCCGCATAGCTCGGGCGCGTCACCGCCGAGCGCCCTTCAGCACCTCGTCGTTCTCGCGGTCCTCACTCACAAGGGAGGTCTCGTATGCGCACACGGCACGGGGTAACCGGGCGAGCCGGTCGGGTCATCGGTGCGATGCTGGTGTGGGTTCTGGCGGCCGTGCTCCTGGCGATGGCGTACGCGGAGCGCTCGCACGCGGCGGTGCAACCCGCGGACAAGCTGGACGCGACGATCTTCTCGTACGACGGGACCGATTTCATCCGCAGCAAGACGACGCTGGTCACGGCTGACGGCAAGTCGGCCGCCAACACCAAGCTCGACCACGAGACGGCCGCCTACAAGGCGCTGACGGGGAAGCACTCGTACGTGGGGGAGGTGACGGTGTTCGGCAAGAAGTACGACGCCGACTACGCCCCGCTCGTCAGTGACGACGGCAAGCTGACCGGCGCCCTCTTCGTCGCGGTCCCGAAGTAGCGATATCGGCTCGGCCGCCGGGCCGCGGGCAGGCTCAGGCCAGGTTCAGCTTCGCGAGCAGGGCCCGGAAGCGGGGATGCTCCTTGATCGGCGCGAAGAGAAACGAGCCCTTGATCCCGAAGATGCCGCCGGCCCGTTCGCCGTAGGCCCGCTCCAGCCAGTCGAGCGCCCGTTCGTAGTCGCCCAGGCCGGTGTAGACGTAGGCCAGGTGATAGGGTGAGACATAGCGGACCTGCGAGAGCTCCTCGAGCTCCCGCAGGATCCGGCGTGCCGGCTCGGTCTGCCCCACGCGGGCGTAGGCCTGGCCCGAGCTGCCCACGGTACAGGGTGTTGTCCGGCGAGAGCTCCACGGCGCGACGCAGCGCGGCGATCCCTTCCTCGCTTCGCCCCGACAGCAGGTGGACCCACCCGAGGGTGGCGTGGGCCAGGGGCAGGTACGGCTCGACCGCGAGCACCCGGGTGACCGCGCGCAGCGCCTCGTCATACCGCCCCGCCCGCAGGTACGTAGTCACCAGGTCCATGCGGTGCTTCAGCGGGTCCAGCTCGTGGGCCCTGCGCTGGGCCTCGAGCGCCTCGTCGTAGCGTTCCTGCGCCGAGAGCAGCAGGCCGTAGATGTCGTAGACGTCGCCACTGTTGGGGTTGAGCTCGATCGCGAGCTTGAGCTCCGCCTCCGCCCCTGCCCAGTCGTAGTCGCAGACGTACTTGAGGTGCCCCAGGGCGGCGTGCGCCTCGGCGAGCCGGGGCTCGAGCTCCAGCGCCCGGGCGGTCGCGCGCTTGGCGCGGGCAAAGGCCTCGTCCGGCGGAAGCTCCCCCACGACGCCCAGGCCGATGTCGGTGTACGCCTTTGCCAGCGCCGCATGAGCCAGGGCGTACGCCGGATCCCGGCCGACGGCATCCTCCAGATAGGACAGCCCCAGCTTCACCCCTTCCCCGGTCCACCGGTGGATGCAATGCTGTCCCTGGAGGTAGAGCTGGTAGGCCTCCACGTCCGCGGTGGGCTCCTTCCGGATCTCCCGACGCTCCTCGTGGGACAGCTCGGCCTCGAGCGCGGTCGCGATCTGCAGCGCCACGTCGCTCTGGATCGCGAAGATGTCGGTCAGCTCGCGATCGTAGGTCTCGGACCAGAGGTGCCGGTCCGATTCGACGTCGATCAGCTGGGAGACGATCCGCACCCGCGTTCCCGCCCGCCGGACGCTGCCCTCGAGCAGCGTGGTCACGTCCAGGATCTCACCGATTTCCCGCAGGCTCCGGTCGCGCTGCTTGAACCGCATCACCGACCCGCGCCCGATCACCCGCAGCGACCGGATCTTGGAGAGCTGGGCGATCACGTCCTCGGTGATCCCGTCGGCGAAGAACTCGTTCTCCGGATCAGGGCTGAGATTGCTGAAGGGCAGGACGGCGACCGACGCGGCCGCCGACCGCGACGCGGCCGGAGCGCTCAGCGCCTGCGCAAAGGCGGCGGCCGTCGGGAACCGGTCGGCCGGCGAGCGGGCCAGGGACCGCTGAATCGCCGCCTCCACCGAGGCGGGCACCGCCGGCCGGATCCGCCGGATCCCCTGGGCCTGGGTGGTGAAGCGCTTCACGATGATCGCCTGCGCGGTGGGGCCGGTGAACGGCGGCTCTCCCGCGAGCAGCTCGTACAGCACGCAGCCCAGGCTGTAGACGTCGCTCCGGGCGTCGAGGTCGCGCTCGCCCGAGGCCTGCTCCGGGCTCATGTAGTGGGGCGTGCCCAGCATGAGGCCGGTCCCGGTCAGCCGCGGGTCGGCATCGGTCTTGGCCGCCAGAGCGATGCCGAAGTCGGTCACCATCGCCACCCCTTCGTGCAGCAGGATGTTCTCCGGCTTGACGTCGCGGTGGATCAGCCCGTGGGCGTGGGCGTGCTCCAGGGCCGCGGCCACCTGCCGGATGACGGTGAGTGGCGTCCTCGACCGGAAGCTGCCGCTCCCGCGCCAGCCGTTGGCGCAGGTTTTCCCCCCGAACGTACGGCATCACGTAGAAGAGGAGGCCGGCGGCCTCGCCCGAGTCGTACAGGGGCAGGATGTGGGGATGGGTGAGCCCGGCGGCGATCCGGATCTCCCGGGCGAAGCGCTCCGCGCCGAGGATCGAGCCCAGCTCCGGCCGGATGACCTTGAGCGCCACCTTGCGGTGGTGCTTGAGATCGTCGGCGAGGTAGACGGTCGCCATCCCGCCGCGCCCGAGCTCGCGCTCCAGGGTGTAGCGGTCGGCGAGGGCAGCGAGAGAGGCGGGTGAGCTGATCGGGGTCGGCCACGTTCCAAGGTACGGCGGTTGGAGGGGTTCGCAACGGGTCCGAGGGGAAGATAAGGCGTTGTGGAGGTGGAAGTTGGTCCTGGTGATCGGGAGGTGATACCGGCGTGACGCCGACAACCGGCTCTCACGGACGGGCCAAGCTCGCCGTGTACACTCCGGCTGATCGACGAGTATCTTCAACACCGACATCTTCGTGCGCACGCTCGCGACCGGCGCGACCGCGAAGGTCGCCGGCAGCCCCTCGCCGGATGCCTCGCCGAGCTGGTCGCCGGACGGAGCCGCATCGCCTTCAACCGGGCGGGCGGGCGTGACGCAGATCTACACGATGAGTCCCGGCGGCGGGAACGTCACCCAGCATCACGCATACCAACGGCACGGCGGAGGGAGCGCCGGCCTGGTCGCACTAGGCGCAGGGGCCGCTCCCCCGACGACGCCGGACACCTCGACGCGGCGCGCTCAGTTGGCTGGGGCGAGCCGCGTCAGGCCGACCAGGAATTCATGCGACCGCGGCTCGTAGGCGATCCGGTACGCCGTGGGATAGAACCCCGCGGGGTCCACGTGGGCGGCGGTCGGCAGCGGGATGATCTCGTCGCTCGCCCCATCCCGCACGGCCAGCAGGTAGGCGCGGGTGATCATCGGCTCGCCGAAGATGAACCGACCGTCCCAGGAGCCGATGAAGTAGGTCTTGGTGAACGGCTGGAAGCCCGCCGGATTCCCCAGGGCCGCCTGCAGCTCGGGAGACCGGACATCGATCCAGTGCAGCCCCATGCGCGGGACGGTCACCAGCGCCGCCGGGAGGCTCACCGCCGTGGCATTGTCGACATAGAACGGCGGCCGGAATTCGGCGGAGGGGAGGCTCGCAGCTTTGGCGGCGAAATCGGGATCGGCCGGCACGATGGCCTCCCGCTCCTCTTTCGAGATGGTGTAGAAGTGAAAGTCGAAATGGGGCAGGCCGTAGATCGCCGTGGGCTCGTGGCCCGAGGGATTCCAGTTGAGCTGCACGAATTGGTAGGGGGTGGTGTTGCCGTGCGGCAGCTCCAGCAGGGACACCGTCATGGACTCATGGCCGTGTACCGCCCCCGGGTGAACGGACGGCCCTTCCGCCGCGGGCAACCCCTCCATGACGCCGTCGGTCAGGCTGACGCCGAGCTCGAGCGGCAGGTCCCGATCGGTCCGGTCCACCAGGAGATAGGTCCGGGCCAGGCCGTTGCCCACCCGGACCGGCGCGCCGTAGAGCCGAAGCACCTCTCGGCCCTGCGACAGCACGACGGCGTCGGGAGCGGCCTCGGCGGCGGGTGCGGGGCCCGTCGCCGGGCCGCCGCTCGAATCGTCGCAGGAAACGAGCACCAGAGCCAGCGAAAGCAGGACGGCGAAGCCGCCGAGCGGCACTCGGATGTTCGGCATCAGGAACCCCTCGCGTTGACGTTGAGCTGGACGACTCCACGCCACGCTAGGAGGCTCCGGTCAATCGGCGGTCAGCAGCGAGTCAACCGGCGCGTCGCCTTGACAGGGTCCGGGACGGGGATAACCTGCGGTTTCTCGCGTTTCCGGAGTCGATCATGAGCACGGTCGAAGGCACCCGGGTGCCTCCCGCCACCTACGACGACCTGCCGCCGGCCGCGAAGGCCGCGCACGATGCCCACACCCGGGTCGCCCGCATCACCAACATGAAACGGACGCTGCTGCATTCGGTGCCGGCGTTCGAGGCGCTGATGACCTGGTATCCGCTGCGCGACACGGTGCAGCCGTTCCTGGGCGAGCGGCTCACCACGCTGTTCGCCCACGCGGTCTCCAGCGAAACCGACTGCCTGATCTGCTCGACCTTCTTCCGCCGTGTGCTGGTGCAATCCGGCGAGGACCCCGACCGGCTGGTGCTCGACCAGTGGGAATCGGCGGTGGTTGCCTTCGGGCGGAGCCTCGCCACCACACCGCACGTCGTGCCGGACCAGGTGTACCGGCCGCTCGCGGAGCGGCTGAGCCGAGAGCAGATCGTCGCTCTCACCGCGTTCGGCGCGCTCATGGTGGCCACCAACGTCTTCAACAATGCGTTGGGGGTACCGCTCGACGAGTATCTCGAGCCGTTCCGAGGGAGCGAGGCACGTCATGGGTGAATGCAGCGGGAAGGTGGCCTTCGTGACCGGCGCGGCGCACGGGCAGGGGCGCGCGTCGGCGCTGGCCCTGGCCGGGGAAGGCGCCGCCGTGCTGGCCTTCGACGTCGCGCGGCCGCTCCCCTACCCCGGCTACGGCATGGGAACGTCCGCGGACCTGGAGCGCCTCGCCGCCGACTGCACGGCCGCCGGTGGCGCCTGCGCGACCTTCGCGGGCGACGTGCGCGACGACGCCGCGATCCACGCCGCGGTGGAACTCGCGCTCTCCCGCTTCGGCCGGATCGACATCCTGTTCAACAACGCCGGAATCTGCGCCTACGGGCTGGCCCACGAGCTGACCGAAGAGGCGTGGGACACGATGCTCGACATCAATCTCAAGGGCGCGTGGCTCGTCGCCCGGCGGGTGATCCCGGTCATGATCCGCCAGCGGAGCGGCGTGATCATCAACAACTCGTCGGTCGCCGGGCTCCGCGGCATGGGGCGCCTGAGCCACTACGCCGCGTCCAAGTGGGGCCTCACCGGCCTCACCAAGTCCTGGGCCATCGAGCTGGCGCCACACGGCATCCGGGTGAACGCCATCCATCCCACCGGGGTGAACACGCCGATGAACGACGGCCTCGCCGCGCTCGAGGGGCTCACCCCGCAGCAGATCGCGGAGCGGTCGGCGGGCAACCTGCTGCCGGTGCCGTGGATCGAGCCGGAAGACGTGGCTCAGGCGGTGCTCTACCTGGCCTCCGATCGCGCCCGCTTCGTCACCGGGGCGAGCCTGGTGCTCGACGCCGGGCTGCTCACCCGATAGCCCATCGCCCTCGTCGGGGGCACCGGCGGCGGGGAGGGCTTCGGCCCGGCCGGCCTGTTGTGCTACCTTGCCATCCGACCTCTGCACGAGGCAGGCAGAATGACCGCCGCGTCTCCCCCTCGTACGTACCACACGATCGTTCCGGCCATCAGTCTCGTCGCGGGGCCACTGCTGATGACCGTCGGGGACCTGTTGCACCCGGAGGAGCGCATGGCCTCCGCCGAGCAGGCCGCCATTCTCGCCACGCACGCGGGCCGCTGGTATGTGGCGCACCTGCTCCTGTTCCTGGGCATGATGCTCTTCGTGCCCGGACTTCTGGCGCTCTCGGGTCTCACGGCCGTCCGCCGGCCGGCGCTCGGCTACGTGGCGCGCATCCTGGTGCTGATCGGGATGGCCGCTATTGCATCGGTCTTCGTCTGCGAGATGCTCGTCGGCCGGTACGTGCTGGACGGAGCGGACTCGGCGTCGGCCGCCGACCTGCTCGAGAGCATGCTCTCGGGGCCGATGGTTGCGGTGGTAGGCCCGGCCATGCTTGCCTTCTTCGTCGGCACGGCCATGTTCGCTCTGCCGCTGGTCCGCTCCCGGGGAGCGCTCGGCCCTTCCGCGGCACTCCTCCTGACCGGGTTAATCCTGATTCTCGCCGAGATCGTCTCCGCCCAGGTTATCCTGAGCCAGATCGGAAACGCGCTCGTTCTCTGCGGGAGCGCCTCGGCCGCTCGGGTGATCCTGCGCGATGCCCCTGGCGGAATCGCCGGACGGGCGTGACCTGGGGCCGGCCATGCCGCCGCTGCAGGATTCGAGGCCGCTCGGCGACCGACCGGGTCTGATTCAGCTCGGGGCCGGCGGCGCCGGCCAGGCCTGGTGCGCTGACGCCCGAGCGGCTCTTCCTCACGACCTCACGGGGGGTTCACCATGAGAATCCATAGAGCGTCCAGTGTCGGACTGAGCACCGTCCTTTTCCTGCTCGGCTGCTCCAAGGAGCGACCAAACGAGCAACCCGGCTCGGCTCCTCCGGCCGGGAGTGCGGAGTCCGCCACGAAACCCCCGCCGTTCGACAAGGGGCCCGTGAAGATCGCCCTGGTCCAGTACAGCGGCGCCGGCGACTACTTCCAGCTCTGGACCGAAGGCGCCCGGAAGCAGGCCGACGCCGTCGGCTTCACCATGCAGCACTACGATGCCAAGGCCGACGATGCCAAGCAGGCGGCCGACATGAAGACCGCGATCGGGTCCGGCGTGGCGGGCATCATCGTGGACCACGGCACCTCGCCGACCCTCTGCCCGCTGATCAACCAGGCCACCGATGCCGGCATCGCCGTGGTGGTGTACGACGTCAAGGTCGCCGAGTGTGCCCCCAAGGCGGTCGAGACGGCGCAGAACGACGTCGGCCTCGCCACCCTGGTCCTCACCCAGATGGCCAAGGACATCGGCGACGGGGTGCCCGTCGGCTACGTCAACCCGATGGTGATCGCCCCGCTCGAGCGACGGGACGCGGTGTGGAAGCAGTTCGTGGCCGAGCACAAGTGGAGCCAGAAGTTCTCGGTCGGCAAGTTCAGCCACGAGGTCGCGAAGGACAACGCCAAGCTCGCCAGTGCCGCGCTCAAGAAGCACCCGGAGGTGAAGGCCGTCTTCGCGCCCTACGACGAGGTCACCAAGGGCGCCGTGACGGCGATCGAAGAAAACAAGCTGGGGACCAAGGTCGCCGCGTACGGGATCGACATCTCCAACCCCGACATCGACCTGATGACCAAGAAGGACAGTCCCTGGAAGGCGACGGCCACCACCGACCCGAGAGCAATCGGCGCCGGCGTCACCCGGGCGATGGCCCTCCAGATCGCCGGCCAGCTGCATGAGAAGCAGGTCATCTTCCCGGGCGTCCTGGTGACCCAGTCGTTCCTGCTGCAGGAGCAGATCAAGAACCTGGACGACCTGAGGGCCAAGCTGCCCGGTCTGAACCTGGCGAGCATCGCCTCGGCCCCGTGGATTCGAGCGGCCACGTTCTGACCGTCGGCAGCTCCTGCACGCTCAAAGGCCCGGGGAGATTTCCCCGGGCCTTTGGTATGTCAGCGCTGGAACGTCAGTCGTGTGCCTCGTCCGGTCGCCTCACCCCCACCTTCGGCCGGCTTGCCGGCGGTGTCGTACTGATCGTACTTGATCGTCGAGGTGAACGAGCCGCCGTCCTCCGAAAGCGCGATCCGCTCGACGAACACCCCCCGTCCCGCCGGACTCCACCCGCTCCCCTTGGCGATCTCGGCGAAGGCCGCCGGCGCCTTGGTCACGTAGAACTCGTACTTGGCCTCGAACTCCCTGGGTCCGACCTTCCGCCAGATTCCGTAGGCCGGCGGCACCGGGGGCGCGGCGTCGTAGTTCGACGACTCGGTCATGGTGCCGCCCGGATTGAACACGTACATGAACTCCAGGTCCTTCACCGGGGCGAACGCTCCGCTGGTGAACTGCAGCGTCGCCCGCCACTGGCCCACGAGATCGAGCGTGGGGTTGTCGCCTGCGGCCGGAGGCTGCGGCGCCGGCCGGCACGCGGCGCCGAGGAGCGCGAGGATGGTGAGCGGCACACTCCCTCGTATCAGCATCGATCGAGTCTCCTCGGCGCGTTTACGGTTGGGAGTCGCGGGCCTTGGCCTGCTCGGCCCCGGACGGAGAGGCCTTCTCCTCCGACGCGGGACCGGACGGCCCGGGCACCGGTGGTTCCGCCGCCGCGTTGCCTCCCGGGAGCCACGAGGTCGTGGGAACGACCGGCGGCACCGCCTGCGCCTTGAGATACGCCACCACGGCCCAGACGGCGTCGCCCCCCATGACGCCGCCGTACGCCGGCATCCCCTTGGGTCGGCCGTAGAAGATCGAGGTGAAGATCTCCTCGTCCGAACCGCCGTAGCGCCAGCGGCCGTCGACCAGGCTGGGGCCCACCCACCCGATCGCGCCGCCGCCGTGGCAACCGTCGCAGTTCATCGCGCCGAACAGGTTCGCGCCGACGTCGGGGTTGGGTTTGCCGGGCCGCGGCGCGGCAAGGGCGTTCGCGGCGGGCAGCACACCGCCGGCCGCGATCCGATCCTCGCTGGAGACTGAAGGCGTCCGGCCGGTCGAGCGCCGCTCCTCGGGTACCCTCGTTGCAGCCCAGCACCGCGAGGAGCCCGAGCAGCCACACCCGAGCCTGCATCGCGGCGGTCACTCCCCGAGCCCGAAGATCCACACGATGCCGCCCTGGCTGGTGTGGCGACCGATGTCCTTGTACGGGTCGGACGGCGGGCGCACGTCCGCGGGATCGTTGCTGTTGACGTCGCCGGCGAGCAGGAGCCAGTCACCGCCGATGCCGGCGTAGACCGCGACGTATTGCTTGCCGTCGGGGCCGAGGTAGGTGATCGGATTGCCCACGACGCCGGAGCCGACCTTGAACTTGGAGAGCAGCTTGCCGGTCCTCGCGTCCACCGCCTTGAACCAGCCGTCGAGGGTCCCGTAGAAGGCGACATCGCCCGCGGTCACCAATGCTCCGCTCCAGTTGGGAAAGTGCTCCGTGTTCTCCCACACCTTCTTCCCGGTGCTCGCGTCCCAGGCCATGAAGGAACCGAGGTGACCGCCGGGACCGGCGTGATACGGCGTCCCGGCGCCGATGTACGGCGTCCCGCGCACGTGCTGGGCCGGGGTCGCCGCGAAGTCCATGCACATGTTGTTGGTCGAGGTGTAGAACCACCCCGTCCGCGGTGAGTACGCCGGCGGCGACGCCGGGCTCACCCCGCCCTCGAGGCTGGGACAGACGTCCTTCACGTTGCCCTTCGAGGCGCCGGTGAGCTTGGTCGAGTCGAGGATCGGGCGTCCGGTCTTGAGGTCGATCCCCCTGGCCCAGGTCACCTGCACGTAGGGCGGCGCGGCGAGCACCTCACCGGTGGCGCGGTCGAGCGTGTACTGGAAGCCGTTCTTGTTGAAGGTGACCAGCGCCTTGCGCACCCGGCCGCCGATCTTGACGTCGGCCAGGATCATGGTGGAGACGGCGTCGTAGTCCCAATTGTCGTGCGGGGTGAACTGGTAGGCCCAGACCAGGGCGCCGTCGCCGGGGCGCCGCGCCAGCACGCTCCCGGTCCACTTGTTGTCGCCCGGCCGCTGCTCCGAGTTGTAGGGTGACGGGATTCCCCACCCCATAGTAGACCAGGTCGAGCTCGGGATCGTAGGACATCCAGCCCCAGACCGGCGCGCCCCCGGTCCGGTATGCGCTGTCCGGCCAGCTCCGCTTCGCCAGCTCGTCGCCCTTGTCGTAGAACGGCTTGAAGGTGCCGGGCCGGGCCAGCACCTCGGCGTCGGGCCCGATGTTCCGCGCGGTCCAGACCACCTTGCCGGTCTCGAGGTCGAGGCCCTTCACCCATCCGTAAATGCCGAACTCTCCGCCCGAGGGACCCACGAGGACCCGGTCCTTGACCACGAGAGGCGCCATCGGCGTGGTCTCGCCCGCGCCGAGGTCGGCGATCCGGGTCTTCCACAGTTCCTTGCCCGACGCCGCGTCGACCGCGACGGTGTGCCCGTCGAGCAGGTTGTAGACGATCTTCCCGTCGGCGTAGAAGGCGCCCCGGTTGATCACGTCACAGCAGGACTCCCCGATCGCATTCGGGCTGACGTCCGGGCGGTACTTCCACTTGAGGGGATAGCCTTCCTGGGTGAGGTCGAAGGCGTAGAGGACGTTGGGCCACGGCGTGACCACGTACATGGTGTTCCGGACTACCAGCGGCTGCCCCTGGTGCCCGGCGAGGACGCCGGTCGAGAAGGTCCATACCGGCCGGAGGCGGGTCGCGTTCTCACGAGTGATCCGGTCCAGTCGGCTGTACCTGCTGGACGCGTAGTCTTTCGCGGGCATGGTCCACTCGCCGTCGCTCGCTGTCTGGGCGATGGCGGGGTGGCGCGGAACGGCAGCGAAGACGCAGGCCAGGAGCGTGAGGGTGCGAGGAAGCATGCAAGGATCTTGGTTCTCTGCCCCTGGCCAAGGCAAGGGACCGAGCCCCGGCTCGACCGCGGCTACCCTCGCGCCACTGTCACCATCCCGGTGATCAGGATCGCCAGGCCGGCCAGCCGGGCGACCCGGAGCGGTGCCGGAGCGAGCCGCTCCGCCGTGATCGCGAGCGTCGCCGCCGCCATCGGCAGCGGCTCCATCATTCCGGTTGCGAGCAGCGCCAGCATCAGCGGGCCGCAGGCACGACTGCAGCCGAGGCCCAATCCGAGCCCGTGCCGAAAGGCGCCCGGGACGGTGCCGACAAGGTGGCAGTCGTCACCCGGCTCACCCCGGCAGAAGGCGAGCTGCCGCGCCTTCCATCCGCTGAGCTGGGCGGCGCCCGCGGCGAGCAGCACCACGCCGGCGGCACCGGGCAGCCAACCCACGGGCACGTCCCGGCCCAGCTCGATCCCCTTGAAGCCCGACTCGGCGCCATAGACGACCACGCCGAGGCAGGCCCAGATCACGAAGTAGCCCACGCCGACCAGGGCCACGAGTCCATGCCGGCGGAGACCATCCGCCGGCACGGACCGACGATACCGCGAGACCATCGGAACCAGGGACGGCAGCATCATCGGCACCATCATCGTCATCCACATCCGGAGGTATCCCGGCAGGCCGAGGTACCACTCCTGCCGCGGCATGCTCATCCCGGTCATGGGCCTCAACCCTCGTAGCGATCGTGGAAGCGCACCCACTGCATCGTGAAGTCGAGCGAGTCCTCGTCGCGGCCCTTGGGGACCAGGTCGAGGTAGCTGTAGGTGCCCATCAATGCCTCCACGCCCCGCCCGTAGGTCGAGTAGGTGTGGAAGATCTCGCCCTCCTGCTTCGCGAAGACGCTCGCGCCCTCCCGCTCGGGCAGCAGGAACTCGCTGGTGCCGAAGTTGTAGAGCTGGCGCCCCGCTTCCCGCTGCTGCTCGGTGGACGAAACGCCGAAGGCGAAGTTGAAGTCGGTGTCGGAGGACGAGACCCAGGGGAAGCGCCACCCCATCCGCCGCTTGAACGCCTCCAGCTTCGGATAGGGCGCCCGCGACACCGCCGCCAGCGCCACGTCCCGAGCCCCGAGGTGCGGCAGGGTGGCGTCGAAGTGGTCCGCCACGAACGAGCAGCTCGGGCACGCCTCTTTCATGTCCGGGCCGTACATGAAGTGGTAGACGATGAGCTGGCTGCGCCCCTGAAAGAGGTCGGCCAGGCTGATCTCGCCGTCGGGGCCCTGGAACGCGTACGGCTTCTCGAGCCGGACCCAGGGAAGGTCTCGGCGCTGCCGACTGACGTCGTCGGCGAGGTGGGTGAGCTCCTTTTCCCGGGCCAGGAGCGCCCGGCGCTCGGTGATCCACTGGTCGCGCGAGACCACGCGGTGAGCCTGGATGGTGCTCTGGGTTGCCATGTCGTCCTCCTTCGGGGTTGTGGGCTGGCGCGGTGGCGCCGGACCCAATATCATTCTACCTGTTGGTTGAATGATTATATTCAACCATTAGGTTGAATGCAACCCCTGCGACCCGGCGGCCACAAGATGCTCGACCAAGTCTATGGCGCTATTGCAGATCCGACTCGGCGCGGGATCCTGGGGATCCTGGCCGAGGGGGAGGCCAACGTGGGGAGCTTGGCCGAGCGGTTCCCCATTTCGCTCAACGCGGTCTCCAAGCACGTGAAGGTCCTGGAACGGGCCGGCCTGGTCGAGCGCACCGTCCTGGGACGGGAGCACCGGCTCCGACTCAATCCGGAGCCGTTACGAGAGGCGACGATGTGGCTGGAGCACTACCGGACGTTCTGGGAGCAGCGGCTGGGGGCCCTGGAGGAGTTCCTGCTTCGGAAGGAGCGCCGCGCCGGATCGGAGCACGGCCATCAACCAGAGGAGGGTGGGCGATGAACGCGACGGATCAAGCGACGCCCGTGCTCGTGGTCCGGCGACAGATGGCCGTGCCTCGCGAGCGGGTGTTCCAGGCCTGGCTGGACTCGGAGAGCCTGGCGCACTGGATGCGGCCGGCGGGCACGAGCCACGCGACCGTCACCGTGGACCCGCGGGTCGGTGGCGGCTTCCGGATCGTGATGGAGGGGGCGCCCCACGGCTGTGTGGAGCATACCGGGGAATACCTCGCCATCGAGCCGCCGTCCCGCCTGTCGTTCACCTGGATCTCGAAGCACACCGAGCAGCGGCCCACGGTGGTCACGATCGAGTTCCACGAGCGGGGCACGGGAACGGAGCTGGTCCTGACCCATCGCGGCCTGCCTGCGAGTCAGGTGGAGGGTCACCGCCAGGGATGGACCGACATCGTGCGACTGCTCGACGAGAGCCTGGCAGCTTGACGGGCGGGGGACCGCGCTGCAACCTAGTCGCGGTCCCAGTCACCATCGTCCACCCTGCGCGGGGCCGGCCGCCAGGCCGCATCCCCCGCAGGGGCACCCGCACGCGGAAGCCCCCATGCGCCCGTCCCCTCTGCACCGTCCGCTCGTCGGCTCCCTTGGATCCTGCCTCCTCCTGATCATCACGCTCCTGACCGTCGCTAGTCCGAGCTCCTCGGCGCAGACGAGCGCCCTGCCCAAGCTCTCCCCGGAGCTGGAGCCGGTCCGCGCCGCCCTCGACAAGTACCAGGACCCGATCCTCGCGGTCCACGACGGCTACTTCTCGACCGTAGGCTGCATCGAATACCCCGCCGGGGGACACGAAGGCACCATGCAGTACGCGCCCGGGGGCATGGGGGTCCACTTCCTCAACCTGCAGCTGGTCGGCCCGACCCTGGATCCGGCCAAGCCCCAGGTGCTGATCTATGAGCCCGACGGCGACAAGCTTCGACTCGTGGCCGCCGAGTGGTTCGTGCCGGTGCAGGCCGCCGGCGGGACGCGTCCGACCATCTTCGGCAAGGAGCTCCAGGGCCCGATGGAGGGGCACACCCCCCTGATGGCGGAAGGGCTGCACCATTACGACCTGCACGTCTGGCTGTGGAAGACCAACCCTGCGGGCGTGTTCGCGCCGACGAACCCCGCGCTCAAGTGCCCGAAGCAGGGGTATTCCTTCGCGGAGAAGGCGCCCAAGCTGGTGGACGCCCAGGCGCACTAGGCGGTCGGGCGGACCTTCACCCGCCCAGCGCGATGGTGGCCCACACCAGCAGCACCCCGATGGCGAGCATCAGCAGGCCGCTCCCCCAGGGGTGCCGACCGGCGTGGCCGCCGAGGTAGTACCCGCCGAGGAAGAGCATCGCGAGCGCGATGCCGTTGGAGAGCCGGAGCGCCCGGTGGGCCTCGTGGATGAAGGCGAACGGCAGCGCGACCGGCAGGGTGGCAAGGAACACCAGGAAAAAGACCGCCACCGCCATCCGGAAGTCGGCGACGGTCAGTGAGAGCTTGCCGGGCTCGGGGAGGCGGGCCAGCCGATCCCGGATGACGTCCACCTCCGCCGGCTGCATGGTCGAGGCGACCAGGGGCGGCAGCGCATCCAGGATCAGCTCCCGCGCCCGCGCCGGGTCGGCCGCCTTCCGCACCTCACTCAGGATCGCGATGTTGCGCCCTCGCTCGGCCAGGGCGGCGAGCAGGAACATCACCGCGTCCACCAGTCCCCACGCGACGTTGCACCCCAGCGCGCCGATCAGCATCTCGCGGACTTCGCTCCGTTCCGCGGTGGCGACGCTCAGGGTTCCCGTGAACGTGAGCGCCATGATCAGGCCGAACAGGATCTCGGAGATCCGGTCCACCGGCGAGAGGACCGGGCCCGCGCCCTGTCTCGCCGAAGGGGACCCGACGACGGAGGAGGAGACGTTCACGCGGGCACGAAGTAGAGGAGGAGGGCGATCGTCGCGTACACCGTGAGCAGCTGGACTCCCTTGAACCAGTTTCCCTTCCCGTCGTTGCCGACCGACCCGCCGATGAGCACCGCCAGGAGCAGCACCCCCAGCTCGGTCCGGCTGAACGAGAGGTCGAGCGGCTCCGGCGCGATCAGCCGGCTCACCAGCACCAGCACCGGCGCCACGAACAGCGCGATCTGGATGCAGCTGCCGTAGACCACGCCCATCGTCAGGTCCAGCTTGTTCCGGGCCGCGGCGGCGATGGCCGAGAGGCTCTCCGCCGCTCCGCCCACGATTGCGACGATGATCATGCCGATGAAGGTCTGCGACATCCCCAGCGCCTCGCCGGTGCCCTCGGCGGCGCCGACCAGGATCTCGCTCATCCAGGCCGCCAGCACCGACGCCCCGATCAGCGTGCCCAGCGCCCGGGTCATGCTCCAGCCGGGCCCCTCACCGTGGCCGTGCCCGGCCTCGTCTTCACCGGCGAACTCGTCGCGCGTGGGTGCCCAGCATGAAATAGAGGTAGAGCGCGTACACCACCATCAGCATCACGGCCAGCCGGACGTTGATGGCGTGGACCTGGGGAAGGTGCTCGGCGGCGGTGAACACCCGCTCGAAGGCGCCCGGGCCGGCCAGGCTGATGACGGCCAGGAGCATCATCGAGCTGTAGACCCGGGCGGCGCGGGCGTTGAACTCCTGGTTGTGGTAGCGCACCCCGCCAATCAGGAGGGCCACGCCGAGCGCCATGAGGAGGTTGGCCAGGATGGCGCCGATGATCGAGGCGCGGACCATCTCCAGCAGGCCGGACCTGAGCGCCACGGTGGCGATGATCAGCTCGGGGAGGTTGCCGAAGGTGGCGTTGAGCAGGCCGCCGACCGCTGAGCCGGTGCGCGCCGCGATGTGCTCGGTGCCCTGCACGATCAGGCGGGCGGCGGGCACGATCGCGAGGGCGGCCGCGAAGAACACCAGGGCCGGCGAGGCCTCCGAGTGCTCCAGGAGGACGCTCACCGGCACGAAGAGGAGCAGCCAGTTCGGGGATGGCCTGAGCCGCATGACCGTTCCTGGGTTCGCTCCGCACGGGCCGGCTGGCTGTTCGGCGGCCAACGGTAACACCCCTCGGCCCGCCGCCACGTTGTGTACCAAAGCCTAGGTGCGCTCCTCCTCGGCGCCGGACATTCTTCCTAGCGATCGCTCCGATTCCTCCCGAACTCGGCCTCCTGGGGGGCTTTATGCGTGTGGCCGAATCCCGGCCCCTAGCCGTGTTGCTCATCCTCGGCACTCTCCCCGGCTGCAAGGAGCCGCCGCCTCCGCCGCCTCCGCCACCGGAGGTGGTGGTCCAGCCGGTGGACGTGCAAGACACGCCGGTGCAGGCCGAATTCACCGGCGAGATCCGCGGCGGGGAGGACGTGGAGGTGCGGGCCCGGGTGGCGGGGTATCTCCAGTCCGCAGAACTACGATGAGGGCACCGTGGTCCGAAAGGGCCAGCTGCTCTTCGTGATCGATCCGAAGCCGTTCGAGGCGACGGTCGCGCGGGCCCGGGCCGACGTGGCCGAGGCCAAGGCGCGGCACAGCCGGGCCGAGATCCAGGTCAACCGGCTCCGGCCGCTGGTGGCCGACAACGCGGTGAGCCAGCAGGATCTCGACAATGCCGTGGCCTCCGAGGAAGCCAGCCGGGCCAGCATGGCCGCCGCCCAGGCGCAGCTCACGTCGGCCGAGCTCGATCTGGGCTATACCCGGGTGACCAGCCCGATCACCGGTCTGGCCGGCAACCGCCAGGTGGACGTCGGGTCGTACGTCGGCAGCCCCCAGCCGACGGTGCTCACCGTGGTGTCGTCCCTCGACCCGGTCCGGTTCGATTTCACCATCTCCGAGTCCGAGTACCTGGCCTACGCGCGGGCGACGCAGGGCGCGGGCCGGCAAGCGCAGCGGCCCGGGTCCCGAGCTCGAGCTGGTTCTCGCCGACGGCTCGGTCTACCCGCACAAGGGCCGAATCACGGTGGTCGGACGGGGAGTCGGACGCCGAGACCGGCACGCTGCCCCTGCAGGCCAGCTTCCCCAATCCCGGACGGGCTCCTCCGGCCTGGTCAGTTCGGCCGGGTCCGGCTCCCCGTCACCACCCGCAAGAACGCCATCCTGATCCCGCAGCGGGCGGTGCAGGAGCTGCAAGGGACCTACAACGTGTTCGTCGTCGGGAACGACAGCGTCGCCCAGATCCGCGCCATCAAGCCCGGGAACCGCGTCGGCAGCGATTGGGTCATCACCGATGGCCTGGAGCCGGCCGACAAGGATCGTGGTGGAGGGACTGCAGAAGGTGCGCGATGGCGTCAAGGTCCGTCCCACGGCCGCCAAGGCCCGCGCCCGACACCACCGCCGGAGCGTAACGCATGGCTGATTTCTTCATCCGGCGGCCGATCGTCGCCATCGTCGCGGCCATCGTCATCACCCTGCTCGGCCTGGCCGTCCTGCAGAAGCTGTCCATCGAGCAGTATCCCGAGCTGTCGCCGCCCACCATCCGGGTCGAGGGCACCTACCAGGGCGCCTCCGCGGAGGTGGTGGAGCAGTCGGTCGCCACGCCGATCGAGCAGCAGGTCAACGGCGTGGACAACATGATCTACATGAAGTCGCTCAACACGAGCGACGGCCGCATGCTGCTGGACGTCTCGTTCCAGGTCGGCATGAACCGCGACATGGCGAACGTGCTGGTCCAGAACCGGGTCTCCCAGGCGCAGTCGCGACTGCCCCAGGAGGTGACCCAGCAGGGCGTCACGGTCAAGAAGATCAATCCCAGCATCCTCATGGTGATCTCGCTGTACTCGCCCAAGGGGAGCCGGGACGCGCAGTTCCTCAACAACTACGCCATGATCAACATCCGGGACGCGCTGCTGCGCGTGCCCGGGAATCGCGCACGGTGGACCTCTACGGCGGCGCCGAGTACGGCATGCGGGTCTGGCTCCGCCCCGACCGCCTGACCGCCCTTGGCCTCACCCCCTCCGACGTCATCCAGGCCATCAAGGAGCAGAACCTCCAGGCCCCGGCCGGACAGGTCGGCGCGGCACCGTCGCCGCCGGGCCAGGAGTTCACCTACACGGTGAAGGCCCCCGGCCGGCTGACGAGCGCCGGAGGAGTTCGAGAACATCATCCTCAAGCAGACGCTCCGGCGGCCGCGAGCTCCGGATCAAGGACGTGGGCCGGGCCGAGCTGGGCAGCGAGAACTACCGCTCGTTCGGCCGGGCGATCGTGAAGGACTCCACCGGCAAGTGGCTGGAGGGAGCCGGCCGCGTCGCTCACGGTGTACCTGCTGCCGGGCGCCAACCAGCTCGCGTCGGCGGAGGGGATTTACCACACGCTCCATGAGCTGAGCACGTACTTCCCGACCGACATGGCCTACGAGATCGTCTACGACACCACGCCGGCGGTCGAGGCGAGCATCGAGGCGATCCTGCACACCCTGGTGGAGGCCTTCATCCTGGTGAGCCTGGTGGTGTTCGTGTTCCTCCAGAGCTTCCGGGCCACGATCATCCCGCTGATCACCGTGCCGGTGTCGCTGATCGGGACCCTCATCTTCTTCCCGCTGCTCGGCTTCTCGATCAACACGCTGACGATGTTCGGCCTGGTGCTGGCCATCGGCATCGTGGTGGACGACGCCATCGTGGTGGTCGAGGCGGTGATCCACCACATCGAGCACGGGAAAACACCGCACGATGCCACCGTCCAGGCGATGAAGGAGGTGTCGGCCCCGGTGGTGGCGATCGCGCTCATCCTCTCGGCCGTGTTCGTCCCGGTGGCGCTGCTGGGCGGCCTCACCGGACGGCTCTACCAGCAGTTCGCCCTGACGATCGCCATCTCGGTGCTGCTGTCGGCATTCCTGGCGCTGAGCCTGGCGCCGGCGCTGTGCGCGATGTTCCTCAAGCCGGCCACGCCGACCGGCGGGCCACTCGGCGCCTTCTACCGCTGGTTCAACCAGGTGTTCGACGTCACCACCAAGGGTTACGTCAAATGGACAAGGCCGTTCGTGCCGCAAGGCGGTGCTCGACGATCGGCGTCGTGGTGCTGGCCACGCTCGCGACCGGCGCGCTCGGCAAGGCGCTGCCCGTCGGGTTCGTGCCCGATGAGGACATGGGCATCTTCATGGTCAACGTCCAGCTTCCGCCCGCCTCCTCGCTGGAGCGCACCGAAGGCGTGGTGAAGCAGGTCGAGAACGTGCTCAAGCGGACGGACGGCATCGTCGCCTGCAACGGCGTCGGCGGCCTGGGCATCCTGACCAACTCCTTCAGCCCCGAGTTCGCCTCGTTCTTCTGCAAGCTGGCAGCCGTGGGACGAGCGGAAGTCCGACGCGCTGCACGTCGCCGGCATTCAGCAGACGCTCCGGCGGTCGCTGGCCGACATCCCCGGCGCGGTGATCTTCCCCTTCAGTCCCCCCACCATCCCCGGCTTCGGCGCTGCCGGCGGCTTCAACTTCCTGCTCCAGGACCGGAGCGGGACGATGAGCGTGGCCGAGCTCGGGCAAGCAGACCCAGACCTTCCTCGACGCCGCGCGGAAGCGGCCCGAGCTGGCCAACCTGTTCACCTCCTTCAACCCGCAGGTCCCGCAGGTGGCGGTGGACCTGGACCGGGAGAAGGCGCGGACCCTCGGAGTGCCGATCAACGACGTGTTCGCCACCTTGTCGGCCTCGATGGGCGGCGCCTACGTCAACGACTTCAACCGGTTCGGCCGGCTCTACCGGGTGTACGTCCAGGCGGAGCCGGCGTTCCGGCAGAAGCCCGAGGACATCGGCCAGTTCTACGTCCGCAGCACGACCACGGGAGAGATGATCCCGCTGTCCACGCTCATGACGGTCAAGCCGGCCTCCGGCACCGAGATCACCGTCCGATTCAACCTGTTCCGCTCGGTGGAGATCACCGGCGTGTCCGGGACCCGGCTACACCTCCGGCCAGGCGATGAAGGCGCTCGAGGAGGTGTCGGCCCAGGTGCTGCCCCGCGAGATGGGATTCGCCTACTCCGGCTTCTCCTACCAGGAGAAGCAGGCCCCGCCGGCGGGGCCGACCTTCGTCCTCGCGATCATCTTCGTGTTCCTGCTCCTCGCGGCGCTCTACGAGAGCTGGAAGCTGCCCTGGGCGGTGCTGCTGGAGACCCCGCTCGTGGCCCTGGGCGCCTTCTTCGGGGTGTGGCTCGCGGGCTACGACAACAACGTGTTCGTGCAGGTCGGCTTGATCATGCTGGTCGGTCTCGCGGCCAAGAACGCGATCCTGATCGTGGAGTTCGCCAAGGCGCCAGCACGAAGCGGGCATGTCGGTCGAGGACGCCGCGCTCGAGGCGGCCAGGCTCCGGTTCCGCCCGATCCTGATGACCGCGTTCGCCTTCATCATGGGCGTGGTCCCGCTGGTGCTGGCGAGCGGGGCCGGCGCGGGGGCCCAGACCCGCATGGGCACCGCCGTGTTCTGGGGCATGCTGATCGCCACGCTGGTGGGCGTGTTCCTCATCCCGGGCCTGTTCGCCATGGTCGAGCGAATCGGCGTCGGCAAGAAGAAGGAGGCGAAGGTAGTTCCGACGCCCGCGCCCGCCGCGGCGGCATCGGCCGGAGCTCACTGAGTATGCGCCTCGGCTACCGCGGGATCGCGCTGGGGCTTCTGCTGGCCGGATGCGCGCTCGGGCCCAGCTACAAGCGGCCGGAGACCGTGCCGGTACCCGAGACCTGGCGGGACACCACGCAGGCCCTGCGGGACTCCTCCTTCGCCAACGTGCCGTGGTGGAGCGTGCTGGGGGACACCACGCTTCAAGGCCTGGTCCGCACCGCGCTCAAGGAAAACCGCGACCTCCACATCGCCCTCGCCCGGGTGAACGAGGCCCGCGCGCTGCTGGGCATCCAGAAGCTGGAGGCGTACCCGCAGATCAACATCCAGGGCCGCCTGGGGCACTCCGAGGGCGCCGACTCGCTCCTCACCGGGGTCTCCGCGAACGAGCTCGGCTTCCTCGGCGTCACCTTGAACTGGGAGCTGGACCTCTGGGGCCGGCTGCGGCGGCTGAACGAATCGGCTCGCGCGGCGCTGCTGGCGACCGAGGAAGGACGCCGCGGCGTGATCCTGATCGTGGTGAGCGAGGTGGCCCGGGCCTACCTCGAGCTGCGCGATCTCGATGCCCAGGCGGTCATCGCGGACACCCAGGTCAGCATCCGGCGGCAGTCGCTGGATCTGGCCCGGGCCCGCTTCAAGGGCGGGCTCACCTCCGAGCTGGACGTGAGCCAGGGCGAGACCGCGCTGGCCTTGGCCGAAGGGACCCTCGCCCGCACGCTCCGATTCCGCAGCCAGAAGGAGAACGAGCTCAGCGTGCTGCTGGGACACCCGCCGGGCAACCTTCCTCGCGGGCTGCCGCTCAACCAGCAACAGTTCCCCAACGTGATTCCGGCGGGCCTGCCGTCCCAATTGCTGGAGCGGCGCCCGGACGTGCGGCAGGCGGAAGAGCAGCTGCACGCCGCCAATGCCCGGATCGGGGCCGCCATCGCGGCACGGTTCCCCACCATCTCGCTGACCTCCGCCGGTGGAACCATCAGTGACGACTTCGGCAACCTGTTCAAGACCGGGACAGGTTTCTGGAACATCGCGGCGAATCTGTTCCAGCCGATCCTGAACTCCGGGCGCAATCGCAAGCAGGTCGCCGCCGAGCGAGCCCGTACCGAGGCGGCCGTCGGCCAGTACGAGCGGACCGTGCTCACGGCGTTCCAGGAGGTCGAGGACGGCCTGGTGGCGGTGCAGCGCCTGCGCGAGGAGGCCGACGCGGCGACGCGCGCCGCCACGGCGGCCCGCCGGTCCGTGGTGCTCGCCGGGAAGCGCTACGAGGGCGGCGTGGACAACTATCTCAACCTCCTCGACGCGCAGCGGGAGCAGCTCGACGCCGAGCTGCAGGAGTCGTCGCTCCAGCGCGAGCAGCGGGTGGCGGTCGTGCGGCTGTACCGCGCGCTGGGTGGCGGGTGGGACCCGGTGACCGATACGCTGGCGCTCCCGCCGCCGAAGCAGGAGCAGGAGCAGGAGCAGACGCAGAAGCAGGAGCAGGAGCAGGAGCAGGAGCAGACGCAGAAGCAGGAGCAGACGCAGAAGCAGTGAGAGCCTGAGGTCCGACCATCGCGAGGCACTATGTCCTACATCGATGAACAGTCGCCGCTGCTCCGGGCCGTGCTGCTGGTCGCCGGGCTCGTGATCATCGCCGCGGGGATGAAGGCCACCGCCAGCGTCGTGAACCTGATCCTGCTCTCGATCCTGCTGGCGACCACGCTGGTGCCGCTGACAGTCATCCTCACTCAGCGGGGGATGGGACGGGGCGCTGCCATCGCGCTCACCGCGGTCCTCGCGCTGGTGGGCGGCGCGCTCCTCATCATGGTGCTGACCCGGTCGATCAGCCGGCTGTCCGAGAACCTGCCCACCTATCAGGCCGCGCTCGGCGGGCTGGTCGACAACGTCACGGACAAGCTTGCCGCCCGGGGCATCGCCGTGGACCAGGCGATGAAGCCCGACCCGGCCAAGATCATGGGCAGGGTCGGCGGGCTGTTGGGGGCCGCCCTGGGCCTGGTGGGGTACGGGCTCCTGGCGATCGTGCTGGTCGTCCTGTTCCTCATCGAGATGCCCGTCATCTCGGCCGGTGATGCGGGTCCGGGCAGCGTCCGGGCAGCGGCTGGACCAGGCGATGCGACTGGTCCGGCGCTTCGTGGGGCTCAACGGCCTGATCGGCGTCATCATCGCGGTGATCGATCTCGCCATCATGCTGCTCATGGGCACCGACGGCGCGGTGCTCTGGGCGGTGATCTGCTTCCTGTTCGCCTTCGTCCCGTTCGGCTTCATGCTCTCGATGATCCCTCCGTTGATTCTCACCCTCCTGGAGCACGGAGGCGCCCGGGCGGCCGCTCTCTTCGGCCTCTTCTTCGTCGTCAACTTCATCGGCGACAACGTGATCAAGCCGAAGATCATGGGCTCGGGACTGGGACTCTCGCCGCTGCTGATCGTGATCGCGCTGCTGGTCTGGGGTGCCGTGCTCGGGCCCATGGGGGCGCTGCTCGCGATTCCGCTTACCCTCGCCCTCAAGGAGATCCTCCCGATTTTCACCAGCCCGACGCCGCCCCCGGCGAGGGTCTGAGGCAGGCGGCCGGGCCATCCACGCGCCCTGGCCCGGTCCCTTCGGGAGAGCCCCGCGTACGTCCTAACCGGGGCTTATCGTCGCTGCACCAAGGTCTACTGTCCCCCCCACCGACCCGGCCGGTATCCTGAGGCCATCTCGAGAACCGGCATCTGGTTGAACAACAGCGGAGCTGCCGCCGAGACCGGAACAGAGCCGCGCCGGTGGTCTGCTCGAGGAGTCGAACGATGAGACATCTGAGTGCGATGGCCCTGGGACTGCTGCTGTTGTCGGTGGCGGGGCAGGCCAGCGCTCAGGACACTACGGCGGTGCCACAGGACACTGTGGCGGCGCAGCCGGACACTGCGGCCGCCGGGACTGAGGAACGGCCCACCGGCCTGCCCCAAAAGGTCCAGTGGAAGTTCAACCTCGACGCCGGCCTCGGCACCTTCGGCTTCAACAACTCCCTCTACGCCAACGCGCATCCCGATCCCTCGGGCGACCTGAGCGACAACTGGGTCGAGAGCTTCGCGAAGCCGGCACTCTCGGCCACCTACGGCCTCCGCAAGGGCGAGCTCTACGGCGCCATCAGCGCGGTTGGCGAGCGGACCTACGCGGCGCCACCGCCGCTGGTCGGCGACGAGGCGTCGTCCTTCCAGGTCGAGGACCTCTACCTCGGCTGGCGCTCGGGCACCGCGCTCGACATCGGGGAGAACGCGCTGGACCTGACCGTGGGCCGCACCCAGTACACGATCGGGAAGGGCTTCCTGCTCTGTGACGGCGGCGGCGAGGGCGGCTCCCGCGGCGGGTTCTGGTCCGGTGCCCGGAAGGCGTGGCAGTTCGCCACGGTGGCACGGTTCAAACCGAAGCGTCACACCTTCGAGGGCTTCTACCTGGACCGGGACGAGGTCCCCGAGAGCGAGACCGGTACCCGGCTGTTCGGCGGGAATTACGAGTACGCCTTCAACGAGACCAACACCGTCGGCGCCACCTACCTGAACTTCCAGTCCGATTCGTTACCCGATCGTGACGGAATGTCGGTCTACAACCTGCGGGCCTACCTCGCGCCGTTCCGGCGCCTGCCGGACCTCTCGCTGGGCGCGGAGTTCGCCCGGGAGGAGAACGGCGACCTGATCGGCTCGACCGCCTGGATGGCGCAGGGCGCCTACCAGCTGAGCAAGATGAGCTGGCAGCCCAAGATCTCCTACCGGTACGCCTTCTTCGAGGGCGACGACCCGTCCACCGCCAAGAACGAGGCGTTCGATCCCCTGCTGCCCGGCTTCTCCGACTGGGGCTCCTGGTGGCAGGGCGAGATCGCCGGGGAGTACTTCCTCTCCAACTCCAACCTGATCTCCCACCAGGTGCGGGTGCACGTGACGCCCAGCGAGTCGCTCGGCGCGGGACTCATC
Source organism: uncultured Actinomycetes bacterium (assembly GCA_963707695.1). Classification (GTDB taxonomy): domain Bacteria; phylum Actinomycetota; class Thermoleophilia; order Solirubrobacterales; family Solirubrobacteraceae; genus JAOPZW01. The sequence goes on from CAVPQY010000004.1 coordinate 138,713, forward strand.
GGGTACGTGTTCAAGGCGGACCAGCCGGCGACCTTCGCGCCGGGCGTCACCTCCGACGCGATCGCGACCGAGGTCGACGCGTACGCCGACTGGCAGATCAACTCCAACTTCCTCGCGAGCTTCGTCGCGGCGTTCGCCCATCCGCAGGAGGCGGCGGAACAGGGCTTCGGCCGGACCGACGACTTCACCTACGGCATGATCTATGTCACCTACTCCTATTGATCCTCAGGGTGCGAAGGAGCGCTCATGATCACCCATGTCTCCCGTCCCCAGACGCGGCGCGTGCTGATGGTGGACGACGAGCTCGCCAACCCGACCACGGCCGGGGGGCGGGCGGTTCGCGCCCTGGCGGACGAGTTCCGCGCCCGCGGCATCGAAGTGGTCGAGGCGTATTCCTGTGAGGACGGCACGGCCACCGTCACCTCGGACTCCGCCCTCCACTGCGTGCTGGTCAATTGGACCCTCGGCAACAACGATCGCCGCTCCCACGACCAGGCCACCGACCTGCTGCGCGCGCTCCGGGCCCGCAACGCCAGCGTCCCCGTCTACCTGATGGCCGATCGCCGGGCCGCCGACGTCACCGTCGAGGTGGCCACGCTGGCCGACGAGTTCCTCTGGCTGCTCGAGGACACGGCGACCTTCGTCGGCGGCCGAGTGTCGGCCTCGATCGAGCGGTACATCCAGACGCTGCTGCCGCCCTTCGCCGCGGCGCTGGCCCGCTACGACCGGGAGCGGGAGTACTCCTGGGCAGCGCCCGGGCACCAGGGCGGCGTGGCGTTCCTCAAGTCGCCGGTCGGCCGGGTGTTCTTCGACTACTACGGGGAGAACCTCTTCCGGACCGACATGGGGATCGAGCGGGGCGCGCTGGGCTCGCTGCTGAGTCACAGCGGCCCGGTGGGCGAGAGCGAGCGGAACGCGGCCCGCATCTTCGGCGCCCATCGCTCCTACTCGGTCCTCAACGGGACCTCGGGGTCCAACCGGGCCATCATGTCGGCCTGCGTGGGCGACGCCGAGATCGCCCTGTGCGACCGCAACTGCCACAAGTCCATCGAGCAGGGGCTGGTGCTGACGGGCGGGATCGCGGTGTTCCTGACGCCGACCCGGAACCGCTACGGCATCATCGGGCCGATTCCGCCGGCGCAGCTCGAGCCCGACGCGATCAAGAAGGCCATCGCCGCGAACCCGCTCGCGAAGTCGGCGGCCAGCAAGCGGCCGGTGTACGCCGTGGTCACGAACTGCACCTACGACGGGATGTGCTACAACGCGGCGGACGCGGAGGCCCGGCTGGCGAAGAGCGTGGACCGGATCCACTTCGACGAGGCGTGGTACGGCTACGCCCGGTTCAACCCGATGTACCGCGACCGCTTCGCCATGCGGGGCGACCCGGGCGATCATCCCGACGACGGCCCCACCGTCTTCGCGACCCATTCGACCCACAAGCTGCTGGCGGCGCTCTCGCAGACCTCCTACATCCACATCCGCGACGGCCGGAGCGCCATCGATCACGGCCGGTTCAACGAGGCCTACTGCACCCAGGCGAGCACGTCCCCGCTCTACGCCCTGATCGCCTCGAACGACGTCGCTGCGGCGATGATGGACGGGCCGGCCGGCACCGCGCTGACCCAGGAGGTGATCGACGAGGCGATCGCCTGCCGACTGGCGGTGGCGCGGGTCCGCCAGGAGTTCCTGGGCAAGAAGGACTGGTTCTTCGCCCCGTGGAACGCCGAGGAGGTCCGCGACCCCAAGTCGGGCAAGCGGATCCCCTTCCACCAGGCGCCGGCGGAGCTGCTGGCGACCGACCCCGCCTGCTGGGTGCTGCACCCCGGCGAGAGCTGGCACGGCTTCGAGGGCATCCCGGACAACTGGTGCATGCTCGACCCGATCAAGTTCGGCATCGTCTGCCCGGGCATGAAGCCGGACGGCAAGCTCGACGAGAAGGGCCTCCCCGCCGACATCGTGACCGCCTACCTGGGCCGTCACGGGATCGTGCCGTCGCGCACCACCGACCACATGGTGCTGTTCCTCTTCTCCGTGGGCATCACCAAGGGCAAGTGGGGGACGCTGCTCAACACGCTGCTGGATTTCAAGAACGACTACGACCGGAACGCCCCGCTCAGCCAGGTGCTGCCCAACATCGTGGCGGCGGCGCCCGACCGGTACGCCGGCATGGGGCTCAAGGACCTGGGCGACCAGATGTGGGCCCACATGAAGCGCAGCCGGCAGGGGCACTGGCAGGCCCAGGCCTATGCCGGCCTGCCCGACGCCGGAGATGACCCCGCGCCGCGCCTTCCAGCAGCTGATGGCGGGGAACGCGGAAAAGGTCGCGCTCGATGACATGGCCGGCCGGGTCGTCGCGGTCGGGGTGATTCCCTATCCGCCCGGGATTCCGATCGTCATGCCGGGAGAGAACGTCGGCGAGGAGGACGGTCCCTGGCTCACCTACCTGCGCACGCTGCAGGAGTACGGCCACCGGTTCCCGGGATTCGCCAAGGAAGTCGAGGGCACCGAGGAGCGGGACGGGGTCTACCACATCTACTGCCTGACGCCGGCCGGGAACAAGCAGACGACCGGCGGCGCGACAGGAAGAATCCCAGACCCGGCGTGCTTCCCGGCCGCATCGCGTGCCGCATGGCAAAGAGGTCGGGGTTTGATCTAGGCATCGAAGGCACGAAGGAGCGACTGTGGCTACTACCACGATCCCCGCCCCGCCCACGGGCGAGCGGGGGCAGCCGTCACCCGCGAGCGCTGCCGCCTCGCCGGTGACTGACACAGGCTCGCGAGGGCTCGCCTTGTCCGAGTTTTCGGTCAAGAGCCCGAGCATCCCGATCCCGTTCCACCGCCTGCTCAAGGTGGTCGCGCTGGTGGACCGGGAGGACACCCAGACCCGCCAGCTCCTGGATCGCATCGCCGAGGAGAAGTTCGAGGTCGAAGTGAGCGGGCGCTACGATCGCGACGTCTCCGAGGACGCGGATGTGGGCGCCTACATCATCTCGATCGACGGTGATCGTCGGGAGCCGGCGCGCAATCTGGGTCGCGCCGTGCGGGCGATCGGCTTCCGGACCCCGATCTGGGCGCTCGCGGATTCCCACCGGGTCGCCGATGTCGCGGTCCTGGCCGCCACCGGCGAGGTGGACGGCTACATCTATCTGGGCCAGCAGACCCCGACGTTCTACGCCAAGCAGGTGGTGGCGAGCCTGGTCAACTACGGAATGGGGCTTCTGCCCCCGTTCTTCGGAGGACTCGCCGCGTACGATGCGGAGGCCAACGTCGCCTTCGCCTGCCCCGGCCATCAGGGGGGACAGTTCTACCGCAAGTCACCCGCGGGGCAGCTCTTCTTCAAGCATTTCGGCGAGCAGATCTTCCGCAACGACCTCTGCAACGCCGACGTGGACCTGGGCGACCTCCTGATCCACGAGGGTGCGGCCGCGCTGGCGCAGCGCCACGCCGCCCGCGTCTTCGGCGCCGACAAGACCTACTTCGTCCTGAACGGCACCAGCACCTCCAACAAGGTGGTCACGCAGGCGGTGCTGCGTCGTGGCGATCTGGTCCTGTTCGACCGCAACAACCACAAGTCCCTGCATCAGGGCGCCCTGGTCCAGGCGGGCGCGATTCCCGTCTTCCTCCCGACGGCGCGCAACCCCTTCGGCATGATCGGCGCCGTGGACTGGGACGCCTGGGACGAGGCGGCGCTCCGGGAGCGGATCCGGACCAATCCCCTGGTCCGGGAGCGCGAACGGCATAAGGCGGAGCGGCCCTTCCGCCTGGCCTGCATCCAGCTCGCGACCTACGACGGCACGGTCTACAACGTCCGCAAGGTGCTGGAGAAGATCGGGCACCTGTGCGACTACGTCCTGTGGGACGAGGCCTGGATCGGCTACAACGCCTTCCACCCGCTGTTCGAGGACCACAGCCCGATGCGCCTGACCGGCCTGGGACCCGAGATGCCGGGGCTGTTCTCCACCCAGTCGGTCCACAAGCAGCTGGCGGGCTTCTCGCAGGCCTCGCAGATCCACAAGCGGGACGACCACATCCGGGGCCAGCGTCGCTACGTCGAGCACAAGCGCTTCAACGAGTCGTTCCTGATGCACGCCTCCACCTCGCCGTTCTATCCGCTCTTCGCGTCGCTGGACGTGAACGCCAAGGTGCACGAGGGCAAGGCCGGCGAGGTGATGTGGGACCGCTGCATCCAGCTCGGGATCGAGGTGCGGAAGAAGTTCCGGGAGTTCGGCGGTTTCTACCAGAGCACCGGCCCGACGGCGCAGGAGCAGTGGTTCTTCGACCCCTTCGTGCCCGACGTGGTCACGATCCGGGGCTCGCGCTTCACCGAGGACGTCACCGACATGCCCTGGCAGGACCTCCCCACCGAGGTGCTCCAGCGGGAGCAGCAGTGCTGGACGTTCGACCCGAAGGCCTCGTGGCACGGGTACGCCGGCTACGCCGACGGCTACACCATGGTCGACCCGAACAAGCTCACGCTGCTGACGCCCGGCATCGACCGAGGCACCGGGGAATACCTCGACTTCGGGGTACCGGCCACGGTGGTCGCCAACTACCTGCGGGAGCAGCACGTCGTCCCGGAGAAGTGCGACCTGAACAGCATCCTGTTCCTCATGACCCCGGCGGAGGACGAGAGCAAGCTCAACACGCTGCTCGCCAAGCTGGTCAAGTTCAAGAATCTCTGGGACCAGGACGCCCCGCTCGACGCCGTCCTCCCGGCCATCAGCGCCAGGTATCCAGACCGGTACGCGGGGTACACCCTCCGCCGGATCTGCAACGAGATGCACGGGTTCTACCGCTCGGCCAACATCAAGGAGCTGCAGCGGCGCTGCTTCCGCGCCGAGAGCTTCCCCGCGCTCGCGATGTCTCCCAAGGACGCGTACGAGGCCCTGGTCGCGAACGCAGTGGACTACGTCCCGCTGGAGGAGATCAAGGGGCGCATCGCCGCAACGCTGGCGCTGATCTATCCCCCCGGCATCGGCGTCGTCGTGCCCGGTGAGCGGTGGGACGATCGGGCCCAGCCGATGCTCGACTACTTCATGGCATTTCAGGAGTCGTTCAACCGTTTTCCCGGCTTCAACTACGAGGTCCAGGGCGTCTATCAGGAGCGGATCGATGACCGCATCAAGTTCTTCACCTACGCGGTCCGGCGGTGATCTGGGCGCCGGGGCCGTGAGCACAGGGGCCCCCACGGCCAAGAAGATGAACGTGGTGCAGCTCACGTTCATCGTCGCGGTGAACATGATGGGCTCCGGCATCATCATGCTCCCCAGCAACATGGCCCAGGTCGGCGCGATTTCCCTGCTCTCGTGGATCGTGACGGCGCTCGGCTCGATGGCCATCGCCTGGGGTTTCGCGCAGGCCGGGCTCTTCAACCAGCGCGAAGGCGGCATGTCGGCCTACGCCGAGGATGCCTACGGGAAGCCGGGCTACTTCATCGTGTTCTTCCTGTACTTCCTCTCGCTCGCCATCGGCAACGTGGCCATCGCGATCTCCGCGGTCGGCTACCTGGCCTCCTTCTTCCCCTGGCTGTCGTCGACCGCGGTGGCGACCACCATCGGGGTCATCGGCCTCCTCTGGCTCACGACGGTCGCGAACTTCGGCGGCCCCAGCGTGACCGGAAAGATCGGCTCCATCACGGTCTGGGGAGTCATCCTGCCGGTGGGCTTCATCTCCTTCCTGGGATGGCTCTGGTTCAAGTCCGACACCTTCTCGGCGGCCTGGAACCCCCACGGGCTGAGCCTGGGCGCAGGGATGGGCTCGAGCATCGCCCTCACCCTGTGGGCCTTCCTCGGGATGGAGTCCGCCGCGCAGAACTCCGCCGCGGTGGAGAACCCGAAGCGGGACGTCCCGCTGGCCTGCATGTTCGGCACCCTCGGAGCCGCGGTCATCTACGTCCTGTCTACCGCGGTGATCCAGGGCATCGTGCCGAACGAGGAGCTGGCGAAGTCCACCGGCCCGTTCGGCCTCGCCTACAGTCACATGTTCAATCCCATCGTGGGCTCGATCGTGATGGGGCTGGCCGTGCTCGCCTGCCTCGGGTCGCTCCTGGGTTGGCAGTTCACCATCAGCATGACCGCGAAGTCGGCCGCGGACCAGCGCATGTTCCCCAGCTTCTTCTCGAAGTTGAACGGGATGGGCGCGCCGGTGACCGGCATGATCGTGATGGGCGTGGTCCAGTCGCTGCTGGCGCTGTCCACCGCTTCTCCCACGCCTGAGCGAGACCTTCGGCGTCCTGGTGGGACTCGCGGTCGTCACCAACGTGATCCCCTACATCATCGCCCTGTCGGCACTCCCCCTCATGATGCGGACCGCCGGCGTGGACGAGGGCAGGTACCGCCTGAACGTCGCCGTCGCCCTGGTGGCGATGCTGTACAGCACCTACGCGATCTTCGCCTCGGGCGTGGACGCTGTGATGGGTGGCACGCTGGTTATGGCGGTCGGCTTCATCATCTGGGGATTCATCGCGCACCGCTTCGTGGTCGACCCGGCGCGCGGCGGCAACGGCCTGAGGGACCAGACGTCAAGGAGACGCACCATGCGATACGTAGCGGGCATCAGCGCGATCGCGCTGCTTGCGCTGGCCCCGGCGGCGTTCGGGCAGGCCAAGAAGGCGGCACCGGCCGCGAAGCCGGCGGCCACCACTCTGGAGCGGGTCAAGTCGAGCGGGAGTCTCAAGCTGGGGTATCGCACCGACGCGCGCCCCTTCTCCTTCAAGGACGCCTCGGGCAACCCCGCCGGATATTCGGTCGACCTGTGCCAGGCGGTGGGCGAAGCGGTCAAGAGCCAAGGCGGGAGTCGCCGACCTCAAGGTGGAGTGGGTCCCCGTGTCGGTGGACAACCAGCTGCAGGCGGTGGAGCAGCACGAGGTCGACGCCCTCTGTGCCGCGGTCACCGTCACGCTGGGCCGCAGAGAGCAGGTGGACTTCTCCCTCCCGATCTTCCCGGGCGGCGTCGGCGTGGTGGTGCGCTCCGACGCCCCCAAGCGCCTCCGCAACATCCTGAACGGAGAGGCCACGCAGTACACGCCCACCTGGAAGGCCATCGCGCTCAACATCCTGCGCGAGCAGGTCTTCACCGCGGTCGCCGGGCACCACGGCCGAGCAGTGGGTCAAGCAGCGTGGGCGGGAATTCCAGGTCGAGTTCGCGCTCACCCCGGCCTCGAGCTACGAGGCCGGGATCCAGGCCGTCCTGGACGCGAAAGGCGAGCGCCTTCTTCGCCGAGCGGGCGATTCTGCTGGACGCGGTCATGAGCAACACGGCGGCCGACGACCTGATGGTCCTGGACCGCCAGTTCACCTACGAGCGGCTGGCCCTGCCGATCCAGCGGGGAGACGACGACTTCCGTCTGCTGGTGGACCGAGCCTTGAGCAAGGAGTTCGAGTCCGCCGGCTATCAGGGCACCTACTCGAAGTGGTTCGGCGAGCCCAACGAGAAATCCGAAGTCTTCTTCCGGTGGAATTCGCTGCCGGAGTGAGCCCCGACCTGGTGGAGGCAGTGACATGATCCAGCGAAGCATCAAGCGCCTGAGCTGGCGGGCGCTCGTGGTGGACGATGAGCTCCCCGCCCCGACCGCCGAAGGCCGGGCGACCCGGGCGCTGGTGCAGGAGCTGCAGGGCCGGGCGATCGAGGTGGTGGAGGCCGCCTCGGCCGAGGACGGCAGCTCGGTGGTCGTCTCGGACTCGGCCATCCACGCGATACTGGTGGACTGGACGCTGGGCGACCAGAACGGCGGCCCTGCCCGGGGCGATCACGAGAGCGCCCGCGCACCTGATCAAGCAGGTCCGGTCACGCAACGACAAGATTCCCATCTTCCTGATGGCCGAGCGGGGCGAGGCGTCCTCGATCCCGGTGGACGTCATGGAGATGGTGGACGAGTACATCTGGACCCTGGAGGACACGGCGGCCTTCGTGGGCGGCCGGGTCGCGGCGGCGATCCGGCGCTACGTGGAGGTGATGCTTCCGCCCCTCGCCGCGGCACTCATGAAGTTCAGCCAGGAGTACGAGTACTCCTGGCACACGCCCGGCCACACCGGCGGCACCGCGTTCCTCAAGTCCCCCGTGGGTCGGATCTTCTTCGACTACTTCGGGGAGAACCTGCTCCGCTCCGACCTCTCCATCAGCGTCGGGGCGCTGGGATCGCTGCTGGATCACACCGGACCCATCGGCGAGCACGAGAAATATGCGGCCCGGGTCTTCGGGGCTCACCGCAGCTACTGCGTCACCAACGGCACGTCGATGTCGAACCGGGTCATCTTCATGGCCGCGGTGGGGCGGGACCAGATCGCGCTCTGCGACCGGAACTGCCACAAGTCGATCGAGCACAGCCTGGTCATGTCGGGCGCGATCCCGCAGTACCTGGTGCCGCTGCGCAACCGCTACGGCATCATCGGCCCCATTCCGGGCGATCGCCTCAAGCCGGCCGCGCTCAAGGCCGCCATCAAGGCCAACCGCTGGTGACGAAGGGCATCGACACCCAGCCGGTGCACGCCATCATCACCAACTCGACCTACGACGGCCTCTGCTACAACGCGCGACGGGTGCAGGAGCTGCTGGACCCGAGCGTGGACCGGATCCACTTCGACGAGGCGTGGTACGCCTACGCCCGGTTCAACCCGCTCTATCGGGACCGGCACGCGATGTTCGGAGACCCCAAGGACCACACCGGTCCCACGATCTTCGCCACCCACTCGACCCACAAGCTGCTGGCGGCGCTCTCCCAGGCCTCGCTGCTCCACATCCGTGACGGCCGGAGCCCGATCCCGCACCCGCGCTTCAACGAATCGTACATGATGCAGGCGTCCACCTCGCCGCTCTACACGATCATCGTCTCCAACGACATGACCGCGGCCATGATGGACGGGCCCGGCGGGGTCGCCCTCACCACCGAGTCCATCGAGGAGGCGGTGGCGTTCCGGCAGACCATGGGCCGGGTACACAAGCAGTTCCAGGACAAGGGCGAGTGGTTCTTCAAGACCTGGAACCCGGATCAGGTGAAGGAACGCAAGGGCGGCAAGGCCGTCGCGTTCAGCGATGCCTCTCCCGAGTTTCTCGCCACCGAGCCGGACGCCTGGGTTCTGCACCCGGGCGAGGCGTGGCACGGGTTCGGCGACCTGGAGGACGGCTACTGCATGCTGGACCCGATCAAGGTGTCCATCATCACCCCGGGCGTCGCCGACAAGGGCGGGCTCGACAAGCGGGGGATCCCCGCGACGCTGGTCACCGCCTACCTCCACCGGCGCGGGGTCGAGGTCGAGAAGACCACCGACTTCACGATCCTCGTCCTCTTCTCCATCGGCATCACCAAGGGCAAGTGGGGGACACTGCTCAACGCCCTGCTCGACTTCAAGCGGGACTACGACACCAACGCGTCCCTGGCCGAGGTGCTCCCGGACCTGCCGGCCAACAACCCCGAGGTCTACGGCGAGCTCGGGCCTGCGCGACCTGGCCGACCGGATGTTCGCGACCCTCAAGGAGACCCGGCAGACCCACTGGCTGTCGGAGGCGTTCTCCACCCTGCCCGACGCGGTCATGACGCCGAGCGCCGCCTACCAGCACCTGGTGCGCGACAACATCGAGCACGTGCCGCTCGAGAAGCTGGCCAACCGCGTCCTGGCCACCAGCGTGGTGCCCTACCCGCCCGGCATCCCGATGCTGATGCCCGGCGAGGCCACCGGGCCGGCCAACGGTCCGTACCTCGGGTATCTGAACGCGCTCGCCGCGTGGGACGAGCGCTTCCCCGGCTTCGGCCACGACACGCACGGGGTCGAGAACCGGGAGGGCGTGTACTACGTGCAGTGCCTGAAGAAGGGCGCGAAGGCGCGCTGAACCGCCTCGACTACGCCTGGGGGCGTGACGGCGGCCTGCTCTACTTCTCCGTCGGCGAGGCCTTCTGATGTCCGCTCCCGGGAAGAAGATGGGCCTGAGCCAGGCCACGATGCTGGTGGCCGGCAACATGATCGGCACCGGGGTCTTCCTGCTTCCCGTCAACCTCGCCTCGGTGGGCGGGATCGCCGTGTTCGGCTGGGTCGTCGCCACCGCCGGCGCCGCGGCGCTGGGGCTGGTCTTCGCCAAGCTGGGGGAGCTGGAGCCGAAGGAAGGCGGCCCCTACGCCTACGCCCGCGACTTCCTCGGCCCGTACGTCGGGTTCCAGACCAACTACATCTACTGGTTCGGCAACTGGATCGGCAACATCGCGATCGCGATCGCCGCGGTGGGGTACCTGGCCGAATTCTTCCCCTCGATCAGCCAGCCGCCCGCCAGCGTCTTCGCGAGCGCGGGGGTGATCTGGGTGCTCACCTTCGCCAACATCCTGGGTCCGCGGGTGGTCGGGGCGCTCGAGACCTGGACCATGAGCCTGGCGCTGATCCCGATCCTTGCCGTCGCATTCCTGGGCTGGATCTGGTTCGACGGCGACACCTTCCGCGCCGCCTGGAACGTGAGCGGCGGCTCCGATGCGCACGCCATCTCCCGGGCGGCGTCGATGGCGCTCTGGGCCTATATGGGGATCGAGAGCGCGGCGGTCTCGGCGGGGGTGATCGAGAACCCCAAACGCAACATCCCCCTGGCCACCCTGCTGGGCCTGGGGCTCTCCGCCGTGGTCTACGTGCTGAGCTCGACCGTGATCATGGGCCTGCTGCCCAACGAAGAGCTCCGCCGCTCCCACGCCCCCTTCGCCGAGGCGGCCCGGATCGCGATCGGGGCGCCGGGGCTGGTCGTGGTGGCCGCTTGTGCCGTGCTCAAGTCGGTCGGCTCGCTGGGCGGCTGGATGCTGCTGGTCGGGCAGTCGGCCAAGGCGGCCGCCGACGACGGGATGTTCCCCCGGGTGTTTGCGAAGCTGAATCGCCACGGCGTGCCGGGCGTGGGGCTGATTATCGTGGGCGTGCTCATGACCGTCGTCCTCTTCGCCACGATGTCGCCCACCATCGCCGGCCAGTTCAGCCGGATCATCGACCTGGCGGTAATCCTCATCGTAATCCCCTACATCTACTCCGCGGTGGCGGTGGTCAAGATCGTCTTCGACCACGGCCTGCCGCGGCGGACGTTCCAGCTCTACAAGTGGATCGCCATCGCGGCGGTGATCTACTGTCTGTGGACGGTCATCGGGGGAGATCCCGGGACCGTCGTGAACGCGATGGTGGCGCTCCTCCTGAGCGTGCCGCTGTACCTCTTCTTCATCCGGTCCATGGAGGCCGCGGCGGAGCGGAAGCGCAGCCAGGAGGCGCCACCCCCAACGAATTCGGAGAGTGCGCCATGAGCGCGGAGCAGGATCGGCTCGAGCAAGCGCGCGAGCAGCAGCCTTGGAAGAAGTGGGGACCCTACCTCAGCGAGCGCCAGTGGGGCACGGTGCGCGAAGACTACAGCGAGTCCGGAGACGCCTGGAACTACTTCAGCCACGACGAGGCCCGCTCCCGGGCCTACCGGTGGGGTGAGGACGGTCTCGCGGGGATCTCGGACGAACGGCAGCTGCTCTGCTTCGGCGTGGCCCTGTGGAACGGCCAGGACCCCATCCTGAAGGAGCGGCTCTTCGGCCTGACCAACAGCGAGGGCAACCACGGCGAGGACGTGAAGGAGTACTACTTCTACCTCGACTCCACGCCGACCCATTCGTACATGAAGTACCTCTACAAGTATCCCCACGAGGCCTATCCGTACGACGAGCTGGTGGGGACCAACCGGGGCCGGCGCCGGCACGAGCAGGAGTACGAGCTGCTCGACACCGGCGTGTTCGACCGGAACCGCTACTTCGACGTGGTCGTGGAGTACGCCAAGGCCTCGCCCGAGGACATCCTGGTCCGCATCACGGTGCACAATCGGGGTCCGGACACGGCGACCCTCCACCTGCTGCCCACGCTCTGGTTCCGCAACACCTGGTCCTGGGGTCCGAGCGCCGCCGAGCGGCCCGGCCTTCGGCAGGTGCGTTCCGGCCTGATCGAGGCATCCCATCCGGAGCTGGGCCGGCGCTTCCTGCACGCCGAGAACGGGCCGACGCTGCTGTTCACCGAGAACGAGACCAACATCGCGCGCCTGGTGCAGGTGCCCAACCGAACCCCGTACGTCAAGGACGGAATCCACAACTACCTCGTCCACGGCCAGGCCGGGGCGGTGAATCCCGAGCGGACCGGCACCAAGGCGGCCGCGCACTACCGGCTCGAGATCAAGGGCGGCGGAGCGGCCACGGTCAGGCTTCGGCTCTCTGACAACGAGGCGCCGGACCCCGCCCTCGGCGGGGCGTTCGGGAAGACGTTCGACGCGCTCCTGGCGACCCGGCGGAAGGAGGCGGACGAGTTCTACGCGTCGGTCATTCCACCGTCCCTCAGCGCCGACGCGCGCAACGTGATGCGCCAGGCGCTCGCCGGCATGCTCTGGTCCAAGCAGTTCTTCCACTACGACGTCGATCGCTGGCTGGAGGAGCGGGGCGACAGCCCGTTCAGCTCCCGCCGCAAGGCGACCCGGAACGCGCACTGGCATCACATGCAGAACGCCGACATCATCTCCATGCCGGACAAATGGGAATACCCCTGGTACGCGGCGTGGGACCTGGCGTTCCACTGCCTGGCGCTGACGCTGGTGGACCCCGACTTCGGCAAGGCGCAGCTGGACCTCATGCTGGAGTCGCGCTACCTGCACCCCAACGGGCAGCTCCCGGCCTACGAGTGGAATTTCGGCGACGTGAATCCGCCGGTGCATGCCTGGGCCACCATCTTCACCTACCGGCTGGAGAAGGCTCGTCGCGGGGAGGGCGACCTCGAATGGCTGGAGCGCTCCTTCCAGCGGCTCCTGCTCAACTTCACCTGGTGGGTCAACCGGAAGGACCGCGCCGGGAGCAACGTCTTCGAGGGCGGCTTCCTCGGGCTGGACAACATCGGGGTCTTCGACCGGAGCGCGCCGCTGCCCACCGGAGGTTACCTCGAGCAGGCCGACGGCACGGCCTGGATGGCGCTCTTCTCCCAGAACATGCTCGAGATGGCGGTGGAGCTGGCGCTGACCCGGCCCGCATATGCCAGCATGGTCGAGAAGTTCATCGAGCACACTCTGTGGATCACCTCGTCGATGCTGAACGCCGGGGACGGCACCGGCATGTGGGACGAGGAGGACGGCTTCTTCTACGACGTGCTGCGCCTGCCCGACGGCACCGCCCAGCGGCTCAAGGTACGGTCCATGGTGGGGCTGCTCCCGCTCTGTGCGGTGACCATTTTCGAGGGCGAGATGCGGGGCAAGTTCCCGGCGATGGAGCAGCGGCTCCGGCAGTTCCTCCAGGCGCGTCCCGAGCTGACGCGATCCATCCACGACCCGACCAAGGAAGGCAAGGCCAGGCGGCGCATGAGCGCCCCGCTCAACGAGGAGCGGCTCCGCCGGGTGCTCACGCGTATGCTGGACGAGAACGAGTTCCTGAGCCCCTACGGGATCCGCGCCCTGTCCCGGTACCACGCCGACCACCCGTACGTGTTCCAGGCCGGCGGCCAGGCGCACGTTGTGTCCTATCTCCCCGCCGAGTCGGACAGCGGGATGTTCGGCGGCAACTCCAACTGGCGCGGGCCGATCTGGATGCCGGTCAACGGCCTGATCATCCGTGGCCTGCTCCAGTATTACCTCTTTTACGGCGACGACTTCACCATCGAATGTCCGACCGGCTCCGGCCGCCGGATGAATCTCTACCAGGTCGCCGAGGAGATCGGCCGCCGGCTGGCCGGCATCTTCCTGCGCGGAAATGACGGGCGCCGGCCGGTGTACGGCGGCACGGAGACCTTCCAGGAGGACCCGCACTGGCGCGACCTCCTCCTGTTCTACGAGTACTTCCACGGGGACAACGGCGCGGGCCTGGGCGCCAGCCATCAGACCGGCTGGACCGGGATCGTCGCCCGGATCATGCACTTCTTCGCGACGACGAACCCCGAGACTGCGCTCGAGCTCGGCAAGGCCGCGGTGGCATTGGAGGTCGAGCAGGCGGCTGAGCCGGCGGCCGCCGGCAGCGCAACCCGAGGCTAGGATGGGCCGCCCGGACTGCCCGGCCCTCTATCAGATCAACACCCGGACCTGGGTGACGGCGCTTTCGCGCAAGCAGGGCCGGGCTGCCACCCTGGACGACATCCCCGACGCCGAGCTGGATCGCGTGGCGGCGATGGGGTTCGACTGGGTCTGGCTGCTGAGCGTCTGGCAGACCGGCAAAGCGGGCCGGGAGGAGTCCCTCAGCAACCCCGAGTGGCGGGAGGAGTTCCGCCATACCCTCCCGGACCTGACGCGACGCCGACATCGGCGGCTCGGGGTTCGCCATCACCGGATACACGGTGCACCGGGACCTCGGCGGAGATCCGGCGCTGGCCCGCATGCGCGAGCGGCTCCGGAGCCGCGGCCTCCGCCTGATGCTCGACTTCGTCCCCAACCACACCGGCCTCGACCACCCGTGGGTGGCGGAGCACCCGGAGTACTACGTTGCCGGCGGGGAGCACGAGCTGACCCGGCAGCCGCGGAACTACCGTTGGGTCAGACGCAACGGAGGCGATCTGCTCCTCGCGCACGGCCGGGATCCCTACTTCCCGGGCTGGCCGGACACCTTCCAGCTCAACTACGGCAACCCCGCCACCCGGGCGGCGATGCTCGGCGAGCTGATGAAGATCGCGGGCCAGTGCGACGGCGTCCGCTGCGATATGGCGATGCTGGTCCTCCCCGACGTCTTCCAGCGGACCTGGGGCATCCATGCCGAGCCGTTCTGGCCCGCCGCGACCCGCCGGGTGCGGGAGCGGTACCCCGAGTTCTGCTTCATGGCCGAGGTCTACTGGGACCTGGAGTGGACCATGCAGCAGCAGGGCTTCGACTACGCCTACGACAAGCGGCTCTACGACCGGCTGCGCGAGGGCCACGCCCGGCCGGTTCGGGACCATCTGCGGGCCGGGCTCGAGTATCAGAGCCGGCTGAGTCGATTTCTGGAGAACCACGACGAGCCGCGCGCGGCGAGCGCCTTTGCCCCGGACGTGCACGAGGCGGCCGCGGTGATCACCTTCTTCTCGCCCGGGATGCGCTTCATCCACGAGGGACAGCTGGAGGGCCGGAAGAAGCGGGTGTCGCCCCACCTGGTCCGCGCGCCGGACGAGCCGGTGGATCCCCGGCTGGACCAGTTCTACCGCCGCCTTCTCGGCGTGCTCCGCCGGCCTGCGGTGCGGCAGGGCCGGTGGGACCTGGTGGACGCCTCACCCGCCTGGGAGGGCAACCGGACCTCGGACTCCTTCGTCGCCGGCGCCTGGAGCGGCGCGGGCGACCAGCGCCTGCTGGTCGCGGTGAACTACGCGCCGAACCAGGGCCAATGCTGGCTCCGGCCGCCCTTTCCCGGCCTGGCCGGCCGCCGGTGGCGCCTCGAGGATCTGATGGGCGATGCTGTCTACGAGCGGGACGGCGACGAGCTGGCCGCTCGCGGCCTCTATCTGGACGTCGGGCCCTGGCACTATCACGTCTTCGAGCTGGCTCCGTTGCGGCCGGCAGAGTGAGATCATGAGCGATTCGCGTCGTGCCGTCGTGCTCGACTGGACCCGCGGGTATCCCAAGGAGTGGCTCCGGCCGGACCTGGTAGCCGGGCTCACGGCCGCGGCGGTCGTGATCCCCAAGGCGATGGCGTACGCCACCATCGCGGGACTGCCGGTCCAGATCGGGCTCTATACGGCGCTGGTGCCGATGGCGATCTACGCGGTGCTGGGAACCTCCCGGGTCCTCAGCGTGAGCACCACGACGACGATCGCGATCCTGACCGCGGCCGAGCTGGGCCAGATCGCGCCCGACGGTGACCCCGCCACGCTGCTCAAGGCCACCGCGACGCTGACCCTCCTCGTCGGCGCCATCCTGGTGCTCGCGTCGGTGCTCCGCCTGGGCTTCGTCGCCAACTTCATCTCCGATCCGGTGCTGATCGGGTTCAAGGCCGGCATCGGGCTGGTCATCGTGTTCGACCAGCTCCCCAAGCTGCTCGGCGTGCACATCGACAAGGGCACCTTCTTTCACAACGTCCGCGCCACGCTGGCGGAGGTTCCCCACACTTCCTTCCCCACGCTCGCGGTGGGTGTGGGCACCCTGCTGATCCTGCTCGGCGTCGAACGCTTCTTTCCCCGAGCCCCTGCGCCGATCGTCGCGGTGGTGGCCGGAATCGCCGCCATGAGCCTCCTCGGCCTGCAGGCGCTGGGCGTGGAATCGATCGGCCAGGTGCCCCGCGGACTCCCGACGTTGGTGGCGCCGGATCCGAGTCTGCTCGCGGTGCTCTGGCCCGGGGCCATGGGCATCGCGCTGATGAGCTTCACCGAGACGATCGCGTCCGCTCGCGCGTTCGCGGCGAGCGGGGAGCCGCCCTTGGTGCCGAACCGGGAGCTGCTCGCGACCGGGCTCGCCAACGCCGGCGCGGGGCTGCTGGGGTGCATGCCCGGCGGCGGCGGCACGTCCCAGACCGCCGTGAACCGGCAGGCCGGCGCGCGCACGCAGCTGTCCGACGTCTGGTCACGGCAGGCGCGACCCTGCTCACGATGCTCCTGCTCGCCAAGCCCATGGGGCTGATGCCCCAGGCCACCCTGGCGGCGGTCGTGATCGTCTACTCCGTCGGACTCATCTCGCTCGAGGGCTTTCGGTCCATCCTGGCGGTGCGCCGGACCGAGTTCCTCTGGGCCGTGGTCGCCCTCGCGGGCGTGCTGCTGCTGGGGACGCTGCAGGGCATCCTCGTCGCGATCGTGGTCTCCGTGGTGGCGCTGGCCCAGCAGGTGGCGAATCCCCCGGTCTACGTGCTGGGTCGGAAGCCGGGCACCAACGTCTTCCGGCCGGTCTCGGCGGAGCATCCGGAGGACGAGACGCTTCCCGGGCCTGCTGATCGTCCGGCCCGAGGGACGGATCTTCTTCCTCAACGCGCAGCGAATCGGCGAGCGGATCCGGCGGCTGGTGGACGAGTATCAGCCCCAGGGTCGTGGTCCTCGACCTGAGCGGCGTCTTCGATCTCGAGTACTCCGCGCTCCTCGCCTTCGCGGAGGCGGAGCAGCGGCTCCGCGAGACCGGCGTCATCGGATGGCTGGCCGGCCTGAGCTCCGGGAGTGCTGGAGGTCGTGCAGCGCTCGGAGCTGGCGAAGACGCTCGGGCGCGAGCGGATGCACTTCAATCTGGAGATCGCGGTCCGGGAGTACCTGCGTTCGGCCGAGGGGGAGGGACCGAGCGAGGCCGCGGCCGGCCGGCTCGCTCACGGGTCCGCCCGAGCGCCCGGGGAAGGTACCTGATCCCATGCCAGCCCCCACTGCCCGCAGGCGCCGCCGAGCGGCGGTCGCCATTGTCGCGCTGGCGCTGGCGGGGGCAGTCGTGTGGCTCACGGTCACCGCAGGCAATCCGTTCCCGCCCCGCACCATCACCATGGCCACCGGACCGCCGGGGAGCGCCTTCGCCGAGTTCGGCGCGCGCTACCGTGAGGTCCTGCGCCGGTCGGGGGTGGACGTCCGTCTGGTCCCGACCCACGGCGGGGTGGAGAACCTCGAGCGCCTGCGGGACCCACGCTCGGGCGTCAGTGTGGCCTTCGTCGAGGGCGGACTCACCAGCCCGGAGCAGTCGCCGGACCTGGTGTCGCTCGGCGCGATCTCGGTCGAGCCGCTGTGGCTCTTCTTCCGGAGCGGGATTCAGGTCGGCGCCGCCGGGGCGCTGGCCGGGAAGCGGCTTTCGATCGAGCCCGAAGGGAGTGCCACCCGCCCGCTCGCCCTCCGGCTGCTCGCGCTCAACGGGGTGAAGGACTCGAGCCTTCGCCTCTTCGGACTTCCGCCGGCCCGCGCGGCCGACGCGCTGATGCGGGGAGAGCTGGACGGGGTCGCGATGCTGACCTCGCTCCGGTCGCCGGTCGTGCGGAAGCTGCTGGTGGCCGACGGGGTCGTGCTGCTGGGCTATCCCCGCGCCGACGCCTACGTCGCGCTCTTCCCCAGCCTCACCAAAGTCGTGCTGCCCACCGGCGTAGCCGACCTGGCGCGCAACATCCCGCCGAAGGACGTCCCCCTGCTCGCGGTCGAGGCCAGTCTGGTGGCCCGCCGGAACCTCCATCCCGCGCTGCACTACCTCCTGCTCCAGGCCGCTTCGGAGATCCACGGTGGCCCCGAGATCTTCCACCGGGCCGGGCGCTTTCCGGCGGCCGAGGGGGTGGACCTGCCGCTCAGCGAGCAGGCCAGGCAGTTCTACCGGTCGGGCCTGCCCTTCGCCTATCGCACGCTGCCGCTTTGGCTGGCTGGCATGACCGAGCGGTTCCTGATCCTGCTGATCCCCTTGCTGGTGGTGATGTTCCCGTTGCTGCGGGTGGTGCCCGGCCTCTACGGGTACATCGTGGAGCACCGGATTTACCGCCTGTACGGGCAGCTCAGGATGCTGGAGGGGGAGCTGGAGGAGGCGGGGCGCGGTCCGGCGCTCGAGAACATCGCCGTGGCGCTGGAGGACCTGAGCCGGCGTGCGAGCCACCTGTCGGTGCCGCTGATGTTCACCCAGCGGCTCTTCATCCTGAAGAGCCACATCGCGCTGGCCCAGGCGGAGGTAGAGAAGCGCCGCCGGGCAACCGGCGAGCCGGCGTCCCGCTCGAGCAGCGCGCGAGGGCTCAGTTCGCCCGCACTGCCTCGAGCGCGATCGTGATCTGGACGGTGTCGCCGATCATCTCCGTGCCCGCGACCTTTTCGTTCCAGCTGATGTCGAAGTCCCGCCGATCCACCGCGCCCGTAGCCTCGAAGGCGATCCTCTCGTGCCCCTCGGTGTCCTTCGCGATTCCCCGGTATTGGCCGGCCAATGAGACGCGCTTGGTGTGCCCTTTGATCGTGAGCATGCCGTTGACGGTCAGCGCGCTGTCGGTCACCACGAACCCGGTCCCCTCGAAGGTCATCGTAGGATAGCGCGTGACCGCGAAGAAGCGGTCCGAGCGGAGATCGGCATCCCGATACGCGTTTCCCGTGTTCAGGCTCGCCGTCTGCACCGTGACCGTCACCGTCCCGTTCCGCCAGTCGCCCGACGGGGTCGACAGGACGGCGTACCACCGCTCGAACGTTCCCCGGACCCGGCCGACCAGATGCCGGACCGCGAAATCGACCTGCGAGTGCACCATGTCGACCACCCATTTCGACTCCGCGGCCTGGGCGGCGAGCGAGGCAGGCGATGCGTCCTGAGCAGTCGCGTACGGAGCCGCTGCCGTCAGGAGGACGACCAGGCTCCCGGCAGTCATGGCGGCGAAACGACTCTTCATGATTCCTCCCGGATGTACCGCAAGCCTAGCACGCCCTTCCTGAAGAAACCGTGAAGGAGTCGTGCGGGAACGATCATGTGGCCGATGAAGCCGCCCTCGCCTCTGGTTCACGGCCCCTTCACGGCCACCCCCCTAGCGTGGTCCCAGGCCTCAGCCAGGAGCAACCAGATGCATCGCGTCCTCGTTCCTCTTGACGGATCGCCCTTCAGCGAGTCCGCCCTCCCGCTCGCCGGCGAGATCGCCGAGCGGACGGGCCGCAACCTGGAGCTGGTCACCGTGAAGCCGTCCGTGGGGCACCTCCATACTCCGCCGGGCATGAGCGCGACGATCGAGAGCGCGCACGGCGTGGGTGCGCGGTTGCGCTCGGCCGTGGTGCACCGGTGCGACCTGGTCGCGATGGCGACGCGGGGGCTTGGCGGGGTGCAGCGGATGTTCCTGGGCAGCGTGGCCGACAAAGTGATCCGGTGCGCGGCTACGCCGGTCCTCGTGGTGAACCCCTCGGCGGGCGCCTCCAGCCGCGTCCTGGGGGAGCAACTCGCGGCCGCAACGGCGGGGCAGCCGTTCGAGGACGGCGCCGGTCTCAGTACTGCTCTTCGATGAACTTGTAGGGGTAGTCCGGCTCCTTGTAGCCGCCCGGCTTCTGCCGCTCCGGGAGCTTCACCTTCTCGCGGGGCGCTTCCTTGTAGGGAACCGTGTCCAGGATGTGGGCGATGATGTTGAGGCGGGCGCGCCGCTTGTCGTCCGACGGGACGACGGTCCAGGGCGCGTAGTCGGTGTCGCTGGCCTTGAACATGTCGTCCCGGGCCCTGGAGTAGTCGTACCAGCGGCCGTAGGACAGGAGGTCCATGCCGGAGAGCTTCCAGATCTTGCGCCCGTCGTCGATGCGCGACTCCAGCCGCCTGGTCTGCTCCTCCTGGCTCACCTCGAGCCAGAACTTGATGAGATGGATCCCCGAGTCCACGATGGCCTTCTCGACCAGCGGCACCGCGCGGAGGAACTTCTTCACCTCGGCCTCGCTGCAGAACTCCATGACCCGCTCGACCCCGGCCCGGTTGTACCAGCTCCGGTCGAAGATCACGATCTCGCCGGCCGCCGGGAGGTGGGGCAGGTAGCGCTGCACGTACATCTGGCTCTTCTCGCGCTCGGTCGGGGCCGGCAGGGCGATCACCCGGAACACCCGCGGGCTCACCCGCTCGGTGATCGCCTTGATGGCGCCCCCCTTCCCCGCCCCGTCACGCCCCTCGAAAACGATGGCGACCTTGAGGCCCTTGTGCTTGACCCACTCCTGGAGCTTGACCAGCTCCACGTGGAGCCGCTCCAGCTCGGCCTCGTACTCCTTGCCCTTGAGCTTCTCCTTCGTGGCCACGCCGCCGCCGTTGCCGTCGCTCTTGCGGCGCTTGCTGTCCCCCATGGTCGGCTCCCGATTGTGGTCCTTCAACTATGGAGGGTGGCGAGGCAGGGCATACTGCACTTTCGGCTAGGTCCGGCGGGGGCACGGCCGTGGTAGCTTGGACCCACGGAAGTCCGCGTCCACCGGGAAGTCGCACCGCCCTCCACTCAAGGGCAGGGACCATGGCTACCAAGACGACGACGAAGAAGAAGAAGAAGAAAAAGAAGAAGAAGTAGCGCAGGAGCGAGCGCCCGGCACCGACGCCGGGCGCTGTTGTTAGGAGGAGGGCCGCCCGTTCTTCGTGGAGCTCCGCCCGTGTCTCGCCAGCGCCCGCAGGCACAGGGCCAGCAGTCCGGCGCTCACCTCTCGCATGACGTGGCGCATCTCCGGATAGGGTGGATGGAACGGGGTGGACGCGCGACTCCGCCCCCACTCGATCGTGTAGGCGATCAATTTGCCTTTGGATGGCTCGGCGAAGTGCCGACTGTAGGCGTAGTCGTCCGACGCGCCGGCGGTTGGATAGAGGCCCACCGACTGCTTGACCTGATACCTCCTTCCTCGCACCAGCGCGATCGCCGCCGCCATGGTCTGGCCCATGCGGACCGCCTCCTCCTCGTCCGCCGCCGGGATGTACTCGCGGTACCCCTCGTCGTGAATGCGG
This sequence comes from uncultured Actinomycetes bacterium, assembly GCA_963707695.1. Lineage (GTDB taxonomy): Bacteria > Actinomycetota > Thermoleophilia > Solirubrobacterales > Solirubrobacteraceae > JAOPZW01. The sequence continues at coordinate 159,974 of CAVPQY010000004.1, forward strand.
CCCCGCACCCCGTCGTACCCGGGGTTCCGGAAGCTCATCCGCGGCTGCCTGGACTGGTTGTCGTCGCTCCCCCAGCTGTGCAGGATCGTCTCGCCGTAGCTGTGCAGGTCCACGTAGTACCGGATGTTGGGGAACCGGTCCAGCAGCCAGATCACGTTCCGCGTCTCGGGCTCGGAGGCCGCGCGGGGACCGACGTAGGTCTCGTAGTCGCCGGGCTTGTGAGAGCTCTCGACCGTTTTCGGGGCGAAGTGGCGGTCGAAGCGCCAGAGGAACGGGAAGTTGCGGTTCAGGTCGACGCCGATCGATCGGTGGTCCTTCCCCCGGGGCGCCGGGCGCCGATTCTTCCGCCAGAACGGGTGGCGGGCCATGCTGAAGTGCCGCCCGTCGGGATTGACCTGGGGCAGCAGCACGATGTCCATGGTCTCGACCAGGCGGCGCACCCGCGCCGGGGAAACAACATGCTTCCCCAGTTTGAAGCCTTTGCCGTCCCGGTACGCTCGCAGGAGCCGAACGGCAAAGTAGATCAGGATGTCGGGCCCGCCCCACTCGCGCCCATGCACCCCCGCGATGAAGCAGACCGCCGGCCGTCGCTTCCCGCTCCCCCGCCCGATCCGAACGGCATGAACCCGGCGTTCTTCCCACGTCGGATGGGGCAAGGGGATCCGCTCGAAGTAGCCGGCGTGATTGGTGGCGCCGATCTCGATGGCTCGCTCGATTTCGTCGGCGGTGAGATAGCCGCCGCTCCAGACCACGTCGCCGTAGCGGCCGGTCTTGAGCCGCCGCTTGGCCGCGGCCTGCTCTTCGGCCTGCCGCTCCCGGTCGTGCGGCTCGACGTTCTCCAGGGGGATGACGCCATACCCCTGCTTCCGAAGCCACGCGACCTTCTCCGAGTGGACGTAGGCATCCACGGTGATGCCCCGCTTGCTCTCCTTGTAGCCGACGACGACGACCCGGAGCTTGGGGCCGAGGGCCGTCAGGTGGCGTCGGTCGCGGCCGGTGATCGCAACGTGGAGGATGGGCATGATGGGCTCGCGGAACGGGAGAGAACGGACGCTCCATCTCACTTCGGTGGTCGAGGCGCTCGGTCGGCCTGGCTGTGCCGCGGGCGAAAACCCCGAGGGGCACCCCCGGTCGTCTGCCACTATAGGAAGCGGCCGGAGGAATCGACATTGGACTTTGGGATAGCGCGCGCGAGGCCCCGCGCCATCGCCATAAACCCTTGCTCTACAGCCACTTGCCCTAGAGAACCAGCTTCTTGGCGAACAGGAGCACTTGCTTCAGCGGGATCACCGCGAACACCAGCGGTACGAAGGGGAGCAGCGCCGCGACGAGCAGCGGGATCAGTCCCCTGAGGTCGAACGGGACCAGCCGCATGTTCCGCACGTTCGCCGCGATCGAATAGAGGTCGGTGGTCGCCGAGAAATCGGGGGCGGCGAGGACATCCTCGTCCAGGTCGGGTCCCCGGCCGAGCCAGCGCTGCTCGAACCGCCGGCCCAGTGCCTCGGCCAGCTCCCCGTAGGCGAACGCCCCGCGCACGCGCGCCCGGATCAGCGGCATGCTGAACACCAGCATCGGGGCAACGAACAGGCCCAGTACCAGCAGGATCAGGATCCCGGGGACCCACCGGTAGGCTTCCAGCGCATGGCCCTCCAGGAGGACGCCCTCGGCGATCCCGCCGGCCGTCGAGGCGCCCAGCGCGAACGCGACGGGCGAGAACCCCTGCACCGAGGTGGCCACGAACCCGAGCCCGCCAGCGAGGTCCGGATGCACCGGCACCAGCCGCAGATCGAGCCGGGCGACCTGCCAGAGAAAGCGGGCCCAGACCGCGATCCGCCAGAGCCACGCCCCCCAGAGGATGAGGAGAAGCGGTTGGCTCACCACCAGGCGCCACCATCCGGCGAGGGAGACGTGGCGCTCGCCCCCGATGATCGGCGCCACCCAGCTCGACTCGCTGGCGGGATACTGGCTGCCGGCGGACGCGAGTGCAGCGAAGTATGCCAGCAGCACCAGGACGACTTCGGCGCCGCGGTGATCCAGCAAGGAGCGGGCGGAGGCGACCAGCGACTCGTACCGCGGCCGGTCGGCCTCGGATATCAGCCCGGCTTCGGGGAAGTAGCGCGCGATCATCGCCAGCGGCAGCAGGCAGAGCGGCTCGGCCAGGACGAGGACTGGGAGGGTGACGAGGTAGCGCGCGTACACCGAGGGGTCGAGCAGCAGCGATTCCTGCGGCCGGTCGTTCCAGGCGAGCCCCTGCACTGCCGCCAGCACCAGCAGGGGTACCCAGGCGATCGCCGCCAGCGCCGCGGCGCGGTAGGGCGCCCGGCTGCTCCACAGCCGGCGCCGGCCCAGGGCGGCCTGGAGTCGGGCGTAGGGGCCGGCGTCGAAGGGGTCGGCGAGGGAGACCGGCGCGGAGTCCACCCTTCACGTTGCCGACCGGTCCCCCGGCTCCCCATTGGACTTTCGTGCAGGGTCGGCTTTGGCCGGCGCGACCGCCGGTGTATCGTGGAGCCACCGTCCGTCGATCCACCAGGAGCCCCATGTCAGATCACGCGAGCGAGGACCCCGGTCTGCACCCCCGCACCACCCAGGTGGACGGCCTCACCTTCCAGTACCGGAACGAGGCCGAATTCGACCTCCTCGCCCACGAGATCTTCGAGGGCGGGGAGTACGAGTTCCCCTGCGACACCGACGCCCCCGTCATCCTCGACTGCGGCAGCCACATCGGCCTCTCCGTCGCTTGGTTCAAGCGGCGGTTCCCCCGGGCGCGCATTACCGCCTTCGAGCCCGACCCCCAGAACTTCGAGCTCCTCCAGGCCAACGTCGCCGCCAATGGCTTCGGGGGCGTCGAGCTGCTGAACGTGGCGCTCGCGGCCGAGCGGGGCACCGCCCGCTTCTATGGCCAGTTCAAGGCCGAATCGCCGATGGCGTCGTCCCACTCGCTCAAGGAGGACTGGGGCACCCAGCGGACGAAGTCCTGGATCGTGGTGCAGACGGTCCCGCTGGCCGACTACATCACAGGCCCGGTAGACTACCTCAAGCTGGACATCGAGGGGATGGAAACCGAAGTGCTGCGGTCGATCGAACCACGGCTACATCTAGTAAGAGCACTCGGGCTCGAGTTCCACGGGACCGGAAGCACGGCCGAGAGCGACGAGGCGGAGATCCTGCGACTCCTCGAACACAGCGGCTTCGAGGTGACCATCGTCCGGAAGGACCGAACCATCTTCCCCGCCGAGATCGACGGCTGGGTGAGCCGGGTCCAGCCCTACATGTCGGTGATCAAGGCGACTCGCTCGGCCCGGCCCGCCGCATCAGGATGAGGTAGGTCCCGAAGCTGAGCCCGAAGGTGACGAACCAGGCGTACCCGTAGAGCCGGTCGAAGAAGTCGGGGTTCACCACCGTGCCGCCCGGCGTGACGGCGGCCCGCGCGAACCCCGGAATCACCGGCAGCACCGCGATCGCGAACGCCGCCACCGCCCGCCAGTTGACCCCGTTCCGATAGGTGTACCGACCGGACTCGAGGAACAGGTCCTCCACCACCAGCCGCTGCCGGCGCACGATCCAGTAGTCCGCGATCAGGATCCCGCCCAAGGCACCCATCAGGCTCGAGTACCCGACCAGCCAGGTGAAGATGAACGCCGCCGCGTCGGCGTAGAGCTTCCACGGCATCATCAGGATGCCGATCACCGCGGTCAGGATCCCGCCGGTCACGTAGCTGATCCGCCGCGGGCTCAGGTTGGAGAAGTCGTTCGACGGCGAGACGACGTTGGCCGCCATGTTGGTGGTGAGCTGCGCCGCGAGCACCACCAGCGCTGCGAACACGATCACCCCTGTCCCTCCGATCCGGGCGACCAGCGCGACCGGGTCCCAGACCGGCTCCCCGAAAAGCACGATCGTGGCGCTGGTGACCACCACCCCGATGAAGGCGAAGGCCGTCATCGTGGTCGGGAGGCCCAGCGCCTGGCCCAGTATCTGGGAGCGCTGGCTCCGGGCGTAGCGGGTGAAGTCCGGAATGTTGAGGCTCAGGGTGGCCCAGTACCCGACCGACGCGGTGAGCGCCGATGGGAACAGCGCCCAGAACGGGGACCCGGCGCCCCGCAGCTGCTCCGACTGGCGCAACAGGTGCCCCAGGCCGCCGCCGGCCTTGATGGCCCACACGAGGAGCATCCCTCCGCCGGCCAGGAGCAGCGGCGCCGACCAGCTCTCCAGCTGCTTGATCCCCTCCAGCCCCTTGAGGATGACCCCGACCTGGATCAGCCAGAAGATGGCGAAGGTGATGGCGGTGTCGCCGGCGACATCGGCGAAGCCGGGCCACGCCGCCCGGAGCAGCGCGTCCAGCGCCAGCCCGCCGATCCAGGTCTGGATCCCGAACCAGCCGCACGCCACGATCGCCCGAAGCAGCGCCGGCAGGTTGGCGCCGCGCACCCCGAAGCTGGCCCGGCAGAGCACCGGAAACGAGATGCCGTACTTGGTGCCGGCGTGGGCGTTGAGCACCATCGGCACCAGGACGACGGTGTTGCCCAGCAGAATGGTGAGCATGGCCTGCCACCAGTTCATCCCCTGCTCCATGAGCCCGGAGGCGAGGGTATAGGTGGTGATCACCACGCTCATCCCGATCCAGAGCGCCGCGATGTTGTAGGTGGACCAGGTGCGCCGCTCGGGGGGCGTCGGGGCGAGGTCGGGATTCCAGAGCGGGCTTCGAGTGATGTCCTCGCCGCGGCTCGTCACCGCGCGCTACGCCTCGGCGCCCGCGTAGCCCTCGGTGACCTCGTAGCCGGCGTTGTAGTCGGCGGCGTCCGGGCGGCGGATCTCCGACTGCGCGACCACGCGGTCGCGGCGGAGGCCGCGGAAGTCCTCGACGCCGGTCCAGCCGTCGGCGGCGTGGCGCTCGAGAAAGGCGTCGAGCCCGGCCAGGAGCCGCTGGATCACGTTGGGGCCGATCGCCTGGTCGAGCATGGCGGCGGTGCACACCTGCACCGTGCCGCAGCCCAGCAGGATGTAGCAGAGCGCCTGGGGCCACTCGGCGATCCCGCCGATTCCAGAGAAGCTCCGGTCCGGAAACGCCCGGGTGAGCTGGGCCATCTTGGCCAGCGAGAGCGGGAGGATCGCCGGCCCGCCGAGGCCGCCCATGGACACCAGGCCGTCCACGTTGATCTCGAACTCGAGCGTGTCGGCGTCGATCAGCGGCAGCGACGGGAAGGTGTTGGAGGAGACGATCGCGTCGGCCCCGCCCCGGAAGCACGCCGCCGCCTCGACCTCGATCTCGGCGGTGACCGGCGTGAGCTTGCACCACACCGGCACCGTCGCCACCTCCTTCACCGCCTCGGTGACCACCGAGCAGAGCCCCTGGTCCTTGCCGATGCTGGTGCCCATGTCGCGGCGGTCCATGTGGGGGCAGGAGAAGTTGAGCTCCAGCCCGTCGGCCCCGGCCGCCTGGCACTCGCGGGCGAGCAGCTGCCAGTGCTGCAGCTCCTTGTCGTTGCCCGAGCCCGCCATGATGGAGGCGATCAGGATCCGGTCGGGAAAGGCCTGCTTGATGCGCCGGATGCGCGGAAGCCACCAGTCGAGCGTCTTGTCCGAGAGCAGCTCCCAGTTCCACGACGAGTGCAGCGCCGCGCCGGCGCGCTTCTTCATCGAGACGAAGGAGTCCTCGGGAGTGGTCCGCAGGAACTTGGCTCGGGCGCCGACCACATTGACCACCGGATGGAGTCCGATCGTCTTGGTCACCACCCCGCCCCAGCCGGCCTCGAAGGCGCGGAGAATGTTGCTCTCCGATTCGGTGGGCGGCGCCGAGGAGAGCAGGAAGGGATTGGGAAACTCGAGGCCCGTGAAGCGGACGGCTCGGCTCGGCATGGCAACGGACTCTTGGACGCGGGTGTCGTTGATGATTCAGCGCCGGACGCCCGGGCGCAAGTTGGGATCGGACGGTCTCAGATGCCGAAGACCAGACCCGCCTGCACCAGCGTCCCCTCCGTGGAGGTGGCGATCCCGAGCGACGCGCTGTTCTTCCGGTCCAGGAACCCGAGCCAGAGACCCCCGCCACCCCCCGTGTGCCAGCCGCCCGGCGAGTCGCCCGCCACGTACACCCGGCCCAGGTCGAAGTTGCCGAAGACGCCCCAGATGGCCGGCAGCGCCAGCGGCGCGGCGCCGGCGGTCAGCCGGACCAGCGCCCCGCCATAGAGGCTGGCGTCCCCGGCGAAGCGGTTCGAGTGGTATCCCGCCACAGTCTTGGAGCCGCCGACGAAGGCCGACTCGAAGAACGGGAACTCGCCCCACACCTTCCGCGCCCCGACGCGGAGCGCGAGCGTCGGCGCGGCCAGCGTGTTCGCCGAGACGATCGCCTCCGCCTCTCCCTGCACCGACCCGAAGGTGCTCTCTACGTCCCACACCGCCGGATTGACCTCGCCGATGGCGGAAATGTGGAGGCTGCGAAGCGGGAGGGTGTCCCGGTCCCGTGCGTCGAGATCGAGCGTGAGGCGGCCGCCGGCCTGGCCGAAGTCCTCCCCGCCGGTGATGGTGTCCTTGAGCGTCGCGATGAACCGGCCGGTGTTGTCGCCGGTGCTGGTGTAGCGCACGAGCGGCCCGACGCTCACCTGGAACTGTCCCACCGGGACCACCACCGCCGGCAGGAGCTCGTAGCGCTGCTGGTCCACCCGGAAGAAATCGCTCGAACCTTCGTTCGGGGTGTCGTTTCCCGGACCGTAGAACCGGAGCGTTTCCAGCCCCGAGGCCATCGCGTGCACCCGCCAGAAGTGGCCGGCGTTCTCCGGATGCACGTCGGCGTCGAGGTCGAGCCGGCCGGCCTGGGCGCCGGTCGCCCAACCCGCCCGCAGGCGAACCTCGGACGCGTACGGCTCCCGGCGGAACCCGTACGTCGTTCGGCGCAGCCCGGCCCCGATGAACAGCCCCAGATCGCTGCTGATCTCGAGCCAGGGGATCGGCCGCGACCAGCTCCCCCATTCCCGAGGCGGATAGCGGTTCGTGTCGCTCCCCACCCACTCGTCGTAGCGCTTGGTATTGAGGCTGATCGGCCGGCTGCCTTCGGTGACGTTGTTGCCCAGGTCGTCGTAGAACCGGGTTCCGCCGGACGCGGTCGAGTCCACCAGGGCATCGTCCCCTGCCCCGCCCACCACGCGGAGCCGGATCGCCGAGGGCTCGGTACCGCGGACGACCACCCGGTCGTCCCCGCCCCACATCTTGAGCCGGATCTCCCGCGTCTCGCTGTCGGCGAACACCCTATGGAGGTAGGGTTGCTCCTCGTCCCGGTCCCGGAGCAACAGGTCGAGATGGTGGGCATCCACCACGGTCACCTCGGCCACCTCGGCGGCGTCGGTGGCCCGGACCTCGACCTCCTTGGAGAGAAAGGCGTAGTAGCTCAACGCCTCGGCGACGAGACCGTCGCGCCGGGCCCGGAGCACCGACGCGAGCCGTTCGCCGCCGACGGGGTACATCTCCGCCGGCATCCGGCGCACCGCCGAGTCGATAACCGCGTCGGTAAGCGCGCCTTGCAGGGCGGTCGCGACAGAGTCCCAGGTCGCGCGGTCCAGCCCCACCAGGAAACGTCGGTCGATCTCCCGCGAATGCCAGTTGAGCCTGACGTGGCTGGGGTACTCGGGGCGGAAGGTGATGAGCGGCGGGAAGTAGAAGCGCGCCAGGTCGAGCGAGAGTCCGTCGAGCTGAACGAACGCCTCATCGTGGTCCCGGGACATCGGCTGCCAGATCGTCGGATGCTTCTCGCCGAAGGTCGCCCAGCGGAACTGGTCGCGATGCCGGTCGCGATCGCCCAGGAACATGTCCATGAGCCGGGCGCGGAGAAACGCCCGGGCGTCCACCCGGTGGTCGGGGCTCTTGTCGATCCGGCGGAAGAGCGCCGAAGGTGAGACCACCCGCCGCGGCCCTGTCGTGTCGGTGGCCTCGGACGTCGAGGGCGGGCGTTCCTCGACCAGGCCCAGGACACCCTTCCACTCGTTCCGGAACTCGCCCAGCGCCGGATCGTCCGGCATGAGCGCGAGCGTCTGGTTGTCCACCAGGACGCCGACCGACTTGAGCAGGGGGTTGGCCACCAGCGGCGCGCCCGGAAACGACGCGCTCACCCCGTCCTGCAGCGCCCTGGCGTAGGCGCTCCCCTGCAGCTCGGGCGCGAGGAGCGCGGTGGGGTCCTTGTTGATGGTGCGGAACTGGTACTGCTTGCCGTCCGCCCCGGCCAGGCGGAGCGACGTGGTCTGATGCCCCGCATGCGCGGCGAGCGGGGTCAGGCCGCCGGCGAAGCGCTGCAGGCTGAGCACCGGTACACGGATGGGGATGGTCCAGAGGTCGCGGTAGTGCCGTCCGGCGAACACCGTCCAGATGCCGCTCTTGGCGTAGTTCGCCCCCGGCGTCACTACCGCGAAGCTGTCGGCCCAGCTCGGCAGCTCCGACGATTGGCCCTGGGCGGCCCCGGCACCCGGGACGAGCCCCAGCAGTCCAGCCGCGATCGCGGTGAGGCGAAGGGCGGCGCCAGCCCGGCACGAGCTCATCGAACGGCCCTCCAGATGAAGCGGCCGCGAGGTGAACAGGAGACCGTCACGAACTCAGAAGCGCAGGGTCACCCCAAAGGTAGGACCGCTGAGCCGGACGTCATAGAGCAGGTTGTCCTTGTCGTAATCGAGATCGAGCAGGCGCCAGGCGCCGACCAGCGCGCAACAGCGTCCAAGATCGTACCCGCCCCCGCCGTACAGCTGCCAGACGAAATCGGAGCCGCCCGCGCCAATATCCGCCTTGGCCACGAGACGCCACCGCGATCCGGGCTGGTAGCGGACGTTGGCGCCCACCGTGCCGTCGACCCAGCCGCGGTCGACCGACGCTTCCTCGCTCGGGCCGCTGAGGTCCACGCCCGTGCTCAGGTACCGCGCCCCGACCAGCCCGTCCACGCCACCCCAAGGGCGGGCGAGCAGCGTATACCCGACTTCGGGGTGCAACATGAGGTCGTCCTGGCCCACGGTGACGGAGCTGCCGGCGGAGGTCGCCTGCTCGTCCGAGAAGGAGACGTAGAAGAAATCTGTTCGGGCCACCCAGCGGCGGCGCCGGGCTTCCAGCAGGCCTGCGAAGCCGAAATCGAAGTCTTCGCCTCCCTCGTTGAAGGCAACGTCCACCTCGCCGGTGTTCGAGCCCACTCCGATGGTGCCCCTGATACCGGAGATCCAGGCGTACGGGGTGAACGCGAAGCGCCACGACTCCGCGCCTGGTCGGCGGCCTGGGCGGCGACCTCCGGCGAGAGTCGAGGCGAGCAGGCCCGACGACCAGAGCGAGGTGGCGCGCGCGATTCATCGGCGCTCGATCAGCGCTGCCTCGCTCCGGTCCCCGCCGCGGCGAGCTGCTCCACGAACGCCTTTGCCGCCGCCTCGGATGACGCCGGGTTCTGCCCGGTCACCAGGTTGCCGTCCGAGACCGCGTACGGCTGCCAATCGCCGGCCTTGGAGAACTTCCCGCCGTTCTCCTTCAGCATGTCCTCCACCAGGAACGGCACCACGTCCGTGAGCTTGACCGCCGCCTCTTCGCTGTTGCTGAAGCCGGTGACGGACTTGCCTCGAACCAGAGGAGCGCCGTCCGGCGCCTTCGCCCGGCGGAACGCCGCGGGCCCGTGGCAGACCGCCGCCACCGGCTTGCCGGCGGCATACAACGCCTCGATCAGCGCGATCGAAGCCTTGTCCTCGGAAAGGTCCCACAGCGGGCCGTGGCCACCGGGGTAGAACACCCCGTCGTAGTCGCCCGGCGATATCGCCGACAGCTTGACGGTGCGCGCCAGGGCCGCCTGCGCCTCTTTGTCGGCCTTGAACCGGCGCATGCTCTCGGTCTGGGAAGCGGGATCGTCGCTCTTGGGATCGAGCGGTGGCTGCCCACCCTTGGGGGACGCCAGGGTGACCTCGAGCCCGGCGTCCTTGAGGATGTAGTACGGTGCGGCGAACTCCTCCAGCCAGAACCCCGTCTTATGGCCCGTGTCGCCGAGCCGATCGTGCGAGGTGAGAACCATCAGGACCTTGCTCATGTCGAACCCCCTCGTGTTGCGCGTGTGCCGAACTACAGACAGGCCGCCGCATGCCGGCGCACCCGCCCAGAGCGGCAACCTAGGGGGCGGTCCACGACGGGGACAAGGCCGGGGCGGCCTGGGCCCTCGACGAAATCGCCGCCGAACCCCTATAGTTTGCTGAACACCGACCCAGCCGGAGGACGCGATGAGCAAGAAGATTCTGATGCTGGTTGGCGACTTCGTGGAGGACTACGAGGTCATGGTTCCCTTTCAGGCTCTGCAGATGGTGGGACATACCGTGCATGCCGTCTGCCCCGGCAAGCGGCAGGGGCAGTCGGTCCGCACCGCGGTCCACGACTTCGAGGGCGATCAGACCTACACCGAGAAGCGCGGGCACAACTTCAGCCTGAACGCCACGTTCGACGAGATCCGGGAGGCGGACTACGACGCCCTGCGTCATCCCGGGTGGCCGCGCCCCCGAATACATCCGGCTGGACCAGCGGGTGCTGGAGATCGTCCGCCACTTCGATGGCGCCGGCAAGCCGGTTGCCGCCATCTGCCACGGGGTCCAGATCCTGACCGCCGCCGGCGTGGTGCGCGGCAAGCGAGTGACCGGCTATCCGGCTTGCGGCCCGGAGGTCAAGCAGGCCGGCGGGAGCTGGACCGAGATCGCGATCGACCAGGCGCTCGCCGACGGCAGCCTGGTGACGGCGCCGGCGTGGCCGGCCCACCCGGCGTGGCTGAGCAAGTTCCTCGAGGTGCTCGGCACCCGGGTGGAGCACGGGGTGGCCGCGACGGTGTAGACTCCGCCGGGCCTACGCCGGGAAGGCGCTCTTCGGCAGATGGACCTTGGTGCACGGCAGTTGGCCGGCCGGCTCTGGCCCGTGGACCCCTGGTCGGGTAACCTTGAGATCATTCAGTCCGAGACGCTTCCCCCGCGCGGACCTGTCGCCTCGTGGGCCGCAGATCCATCCCCTTCTCACGAAGGATGCCATGACGGACAGTGTTTCCTGTCCCACCCATCGTCGGATCCGACGGCTCGCCCTTGTCCCGCTGTTCGGCCTCGTCGCGCTGGGTGCGGCGCCCGCGGCTCAGGCCCAGTCGAGCATCGGCAACCTGTACGACAAGTGGCAGATCGATCTGTCCGGAGCCATGGTCCTCATGGGCTCCACCATCCGGGTGGACGGGGCGAACGGCGAGGGCACCGACGTCGATTCCGATGTGCTGGGCCTCTCCAAGAGTCGGCTCGAGCCTCGGATATCGGTGCGCTGGCGGCCGGGACACAAGCACGAGCTCGAGCTCGGCTACCAGTTCGCGCGGCGCGACGCCGAGAAGACGCTCGACCGCGAGGTCATCTTCAACGATTCCACCTATGACGTCGGCGCGAATATCAAGACCAATTTCCGCACCGACCAGGCCTTCCTCACCTACCGCTTCGCCCTCAAGGCCGCGGAGCGCAGTCAGCTGGGGCTGGGCGTCGGGATCGGGCTGCTGCCGTTCAAGTTCGAGATCGATGCCCTCGGCAGCGTGAATGGTGGCGAGGAGGTGACCTCGTCCGGCGAGAAGACTTTGCTGGGCCCGACCGCCTCGATCGGCGCGTACGGGCGGTGGCTCCTGGGCGAGCGGTGGTACGTCGAGAGCGACCTCCGCGGCATCAAGATCAAGATCGACCGGCTCCATGCCAGCGTCGTCGAGGCGAACCTGGCGGGACGCTACTTCCTGTCTCCGAAGTTCGCCGCCGACCTGGGCTACGGCATCAGCTCGATCCGGCTGGAAGTGGACCCAAGGGATAGCGGCAAAGGCTTCAGCGGGAAGATCAAGTACCCGCTGCAGCATGTACGGTTGGGAATGGTGTTCACGCCGTAAGAGGCACTGCCACCCCACGGAGGCAGCATGCTCCGTTCGTTCATCCATATGGTTGCCGGGCTGACCTTCTCCGCCGGCCCGGCAGCTGCACCTCCGCCCCACCCTCCGCTCCACAAGGTCGCCTCGCTCAAGATCACAATCCTCTCCACCATGCTGGCCGACCGGGGCATGGGCGAGTGGGGCTTCTCCGTGCTGGTGGAGGCCGACGGCCACCGGATCCTCTTCGATACCGGGATGCACCCCGAGACCGTGCTCGACAACGCCCGCGACCTGGGCATCGATCTCTCCAACGTCACCGACGTGGTGCTGAGCCACCACCACGGCGACCACACCGGCGGCCTGGTCGAGCTCCGGCAGGAGCTGTCGAAGCAGTCGCCCGCGGCGATGTCCCGCATTCACGTGGCGCCAGGGATCTTCCTCAGCCGCCGGCACCCGGGTAGCGACGACGAAGCCAACCCCACCATCGCGGTCAAGTCCGCGATGGAGGCGACCGGCGCCGTCTTCCTGGTGCACGGAAAGCCCGAGGAGATCTTCCCCGGCGTCTGGCTCACCGGTCCGGTCCCCCGGCCCAATCCGGAGCGCTACTACGGAGCCCCGGAAAGCATCGTGACCGGCGGCGGCCTCGTCACCGATTCGATTCCCGAGGACATGGCGCTCCTGATCAACACCGACAAGGGCTTCGTGATCGTGGCGGGGTGCGGGCACGCGGGGACCATCAACACGGTGGAGTACGCCCGGCGGATCCTGGGCGCCGAGCCGGCGTACGCGATCGTCGGCGGGCTGCACCTCTTCGCCGCCCCCGATTCGGCGCTGGCCTGGACGGCGACGCGCCTCCGCTCGGCCCACCTGGGCTATCTGCTCGGCGCGCACTGCACCGGGATCGAGGCGGTGTTCCGGATCCGGGAGCTGGCCGCGCTGGACCGGAAGCGCGCCGTGGTGGCGGCGATCGGCTCCTCCTTCGACGCGAGCAAGGGGATCGATCCGCTCTCGCTGGCGCAATAGCCACGATCGGTTGGTGGGGATCGCTTCTGCGTGCGCGAGGACTGGTGCTGGGGGGCGGCGCCGCCACCGCCGGCGGTGGGGACGCCGGGGTGACGGGTCGGGACCGACGTTAGTCGATCTGGTTGCCCAGGAACGTCTTGGCCTTGGTCACCTCGGCGTCCCACTTCGTCAGCTGCTCCGGGTTCAGGAACTTCACCACGCGCTCCCGGATGGCAGTGCGATTCTCCTTGAGCTTCGCGACGACATCGGCCCTCGAGATGTTGGGGTTCTTCTCGCGAACCTCCTCGATCTTCTCGTGTGCGTGCTCCAGGGCCGCCTTCAACTGGGTCTTCTGGGCGTCGGATAAGTTCAGATCCGCGGCAAACCGCTTCAACTCGGTCTCGACAACCTCGATCATTTCGGCTCTCATGTCTCGGTGCTCCTCTTCTGCAGGCTTGGCAGCTCGGCTCGGCCATCAACCGGTGGCTCGTCGTGACTGCGTCACTCCCGGGTCCGACCCCGACCGGGGTCGCCGCGTGCCGCCCACCGCCGCATCGCGAGCTCTAAAGCTCTGGACCGTTGAGACGGGGCGCTTGACGGGCGCGCAGCGGGAATTACACCTGAACTTATGACGGAAGCAGAAGCCGACACAGTGGACCTTGGTTCAACGCGACGAGACGCTCGCGCGGGGCATTGTTACCGGAGATTCGGTGCCATCTCCGTGTGACTACTCAGCTCGCCCCTCACCTTAAGGTGACCTGGGGAGACCGGATAACGCTTTCCTCCCCACTGTCCCGCGCGGGGGCGCTGCCGTGATACAAGTCACAGGCTGTCGCTAGCCGGCCTTCGCCCCCGCCCGCGCGACCTCGAGCTCTCGCCGATCGCCGTCCGCGCGCCGCATGAGCCGCAGGTAGTCCTGGTAGCCCTTCGCGGCCGCGGCCTTGTCCCCCGCCAGCTCCGCGGCGCGGGCGGCGCCGAATACCGAGCGGGCCCGCCCCGGCTCCCGCTTCAACGTCGTCAGGTAGGCTGTCCGGGCATCCTGATAACGGCCCACCTCAAGGTTCAGGTCTCCCTCCAGCTCGCGCGCCGGAATCAATTCTCCCGGCGTGATGGGGTGCTTCTCGGTGACCGCCTCCGAGTCGGCCGCCGCCTTGGCCGCCGCCAGCGCGCCGCTGGTGTCCCCCGACGCCAGCAGTACCCAGGCGCTCAGCGCCTGCCGCTTGATGCCGGCGACCCGGCTCCAGTAGGCGTCGCCCGGAGTGGCCAAGCTGCTTCTCGACGCTTCCCAGCGCGGCCACTTCGTCCTGGAGCCGACCCGGCTCCGATGCCCGCGCCGCGCCGATGCCGCGCGCGTAGTGGACCAGCATCTGGACCACGGGAATCTCCGGCATTCGTATCGGCAGCTCTTCGGCGGCGCGCCAGTCGCCCCGCTCGAGCGGCACCCGCGCCTCCATCGCCGTCCGGTTGTACCCCCGCACCAGCGGCGAGGGCCCCCGCACCTCGCTCACCGCGAGGCCCTGCGCCACCACCGCCCGCGCGGCCGAATCGCGGCCCTCCTGCAGGTAGCCGTAGACCATGTAGTCCATGGCGTGATAGTTCTCGTACATGGCGCCTTGGAGTCCCTTGGCCTTGGCAGATCGGGCGCCCGCCTCGTACGAGCGTCGGTTGGATTCGACTGTCTCGTCCCAGAGGCCCAGGCGCACGAAGATGTGGGACGGCATGTGCTGCGCGTGGGGCGCGTCCGGCGCGATCGCGGCGTAGCGCCGCGCCGCGGTCAGGCCCAGCGGCGCCAGCGCGGGCGAGTCGTCGGCGTGGATGATGTAGTGGGCCAGCCCCGGGTGATCGGGGTAGCGGGCGAAGAGCGGGTCGAGGATCGCCGCGGCCTGCTTCTGCTTCGCATAGGTGGTGTCGGTCTTCGGAGCCGTCGCGATGAGCGACAGCGCGTAGTACAGCGCGACCTCAGGCTCCTTGGGCTCGTCGCGATAGAGCCGGGCCAGCGTATCGGAATAGGCCTGCAGGCGCACCGGCGCGGGCACCGTCTCGTAGTCCCGGTAGAGCGCGGCCGCCGCCGCGATGAACCCCCGCTCCCGCGCCGTCGGCGCCCCCAGCGCGACCGCCCGGGCGGCCTCCTCCGCGCCGGTCCGGAGCAGGTCGTTGGCGGGGCCGCCGGCGAAGGGATTGCCCCACGCGTTGAGCGCCAGGCCCCAGTGGGCCATCGCGCAGGTGGAATCGGCTTCCAGCACCGCCCCGAAGGCGTGCGGCCCCTCCTCCCACCAGAAGGAGTGCAGCACCGCCATGGCCCGCTCGAAGCGGCGCTGGGCCTCGGGCGCGCAGGAGACCGGAAAGACCACCCGGCCCAGGCGCTCGCCGTGGCCGTGAGCATGCTCTTGAGCGGGCAGGGAGTTCGCCGGGCCTCCCAGGATGAGCGCGAGCCCCAGCAGGGTACGGTGACACATCGACGCCTCCGTGATGATGGAGTCGCCGGAAGATATTGCCCCGCTGGCGCCCGGTCGAAGGCGCGTTAACGTTCACCCCATCTCCAACGGCATGGCTGTTCCACTGAAGCCCGTTCTGCTCACCGTCGACGACGACCGCGAGGTCCTGAAGGCCATCGAGCGGGACCTCCGGCAGCACTTCCGCTCGGACTACCGCATCGTCAAGGCGTCCTCCGGCGCCCAGGCCCTCGAGGCCGTCCACGAGCTGCTTCAGCGCGGCGCCCAGGTGGCGCTCTTCCTGGTGGACGAGCGGATGCCGGGGATGAGCGGCACCCAGTTCCTGCTCGAAGCGATCAAGCTCTACCCCGACGCCCGCCGGGTGCTGCTCACCGCCTACGCCGACACCGACACCGCGATCACCGCGATCAATCAGGTCGGCCTCGACCACTACCTCCTCAAGCCGTGGGAGCCGCCCACCCTCAAGCTCTATCCGGTGCTCGAGGACCTGCTCTCCGAGTGGTACGCCCGGGCCCGGCCCGCGTTCGACGGGATCAGGGTGGCGGGCACCGCGCTCTCGCCCGCGAGCTACGCGGTGAAGGACTTCCTCGCCTCCAACCAGGTGCCCTACCAGTGGCTCGACCCGGAGGACGATGCCACCGTGCGCGAGATGCTCTCGACGGTGGACGGCGGCGGGGCGCGCCTCCCGGTGGTCTTCCTCCCCGACGGGACTCCGCTGGTGCAGCCCACCATCCGCGACCTGGCCGATAAGATCGGGCTGCAGACCCGGGCGCAGAAGCCGTTCTACGACCTGATCGTGGTCGGCGGCGGGCCGGCGGGGCTGGCCGGCGCGGTGTACGGCGCCTCGGAGGGGCTGCGGACCATCCTGGTCGAGGGTTTCGCCGTTGGCGGCCAGGCGGGGACCAGCAAGAAGATCGAGAACTACCTCGGGTTTCTGGATGGCATCTCCGGCGGCGACCTCGCGCTCCGCGCGCACGGCCAGGCCAGGCGCTTCGGCGCCGAGATCATCAGGCCGCAGGAGGTGGTCGAGATCCGGCGCGAGGACCCGTACCGTAAGGTGATCCTGAGCGACGGTTCGGAGCTGACCGGCTACGTCCTCCTGATCACGCCGGGGATGGAGGTGCGGCGGTTGCAGGCCGACGGGATCGACCCGCTCCTGGGCGCCGGGGTCTATTACGGCTCGTCACTCACCGAGGCCGCCATGTATCGCGGGCGCGACGTGATCGTGGTCGGCGGCGCCAACTCGTGCGGCCAGGGGGCGCTCTTCCTTTCCCGGCAGGCCCGCAAAGTCACCGTTCTGGTGCGCGGCCCGGATCTGACCGCTGGCATGTCGAGCTACCTGGTGGAGCGCATTCGCGAGGCGCCGAACATCGAGGTGCTGGCGAACGCCAGCGTGGCCTCGGCCCGGGGCAACGGGCGGCTCGAGGCCGTCACCGTGTGCGATGGAGTCAGCGGCGAGCGGCGGGAGCTGCCGGCGGCCGCCATGTTCATCTTCATCGGGGCCGCCCCGCGGACGGCGTTCTGCGGCGACCTGGTGCAGCGCGACGCCCAGGGCTTCGTGCTCACCGGCCGTGACCTGATGACCGACGGCCACCGCCCGGCCGGCTGGACCGCCCAGCGCGACCCCTACCTGTTCGAGACCAGCGTGCCCGGTATCTTCTGCGCCGGGGATGCCCGCCATGGCTCGGGCAAGCGGGTCGCCGCCGCCGTCGGCGAGGGCTCGGCGACGGTGAGCATGGTCCACCAGTACCTGCAGACGGTATAGGCCCATGACCGATTCGGGACCCGACGGCGATCTCATCGCCCGCCTCGCGGCGCACAAGGCGCTCGGGAACGCGCCCCGCGCGGAGTTGGAGTGGCTCATGGCCCACGGGACCCTCGAGCGCTATCAGGACGGCGACCTGATCGCCCGCAAGGGTCAGCCGGTCGAGGCGATGTACATCATCCTCTCGGGACACGCGGCGCACATGCTGGACCAGGGCGGCTCCTGGCGCAAGGCCATCGACTGGTATGCCGGAGACGCGACCGGCATGCTCCCCTACTCCCGGATGGCCGCTGCACCGGGCAACTCGGTGATCCTGGAGCCAACCGAGATCTTCCGGGTCCCCCGCGAGCACCTCGCCGCGCTGCCGATCAACTGTCCCACCGTGACGGGGTCGCTGGTGCACGTGATGGTGGACCGTGCCAAGGCCTTCAAGGCCAGCGACTTTCAGGCGGAGAAGATGGCCTCGCTCGGCAAGCTGGCGGCCGGCCTGGCGCACGAGCTGAACAACCCGGCCTCGGCGGCCGCCCGGAGCGCCAAGCTCCTCGGCGACGCGTTGGCCGAGTCCGAGGAGGCGTCCCGCGAGCTGGGCGCGGCCGATCTCGACGACCGGGCGCTCATGGCGGTCGAGCGGGTGCGCTTCGTCTGCACCAACGGCCCGACCACGGGCGTGTTCTCCCCGCTCGAGCGCTCGGACCGGGAGGAGGCGCTCACCGACTGGCTGCTGGACCACGGTCTGGACGACGCGCTCGCCGGGCCGCTGGGCGAGACCAACGTGACCCTCGCGCTGCTCGACGAGCTCGCGGCCGCGCTCGACGGCGACCGGCTCCGCGTCGCCCTCCGTTGGGTGGCCTCCGGGTGCATGGTCAGGGCGCTGACGCAAGATGTGGAGCGGGCGGCCTCGCGGGTGCACGAGCTGGTGAGCGCGGTGAAGGGCTTCACCTACATGGATCACGCGCCGTCGGCCGAGCCGGTGAATGTCGCGAAGGGCATCTCCGACACCCTGGCCGTGATGGGGGCCAAGGCGCGGGAGAAGTCGGCGGCGCTGGCGCTGGACATGCCGGCCGGCCTCCCCCAGGCGTGCGGGTTCGGCGGGGAGCTCAACCAGGTGTGGGCCAATTTGATCGACAACGCCCTCGACGCGGTTGGCGAGAACGGGCGGGTCGTGGTGTCGGCCCGGGCCGAGGGGAAGCGGGTAGTGGTGCGGGTGACCGACAACGGCCCGGGCATCCCCGGGGACGTGAAAAGTCGGATCTTCGACCCCTTCTTCACCACCAAGCCGGTCGGCAAAGGCACCGGCCTCGGCCTCGACATCGTCCGCCGGCTGTTGGACCGGAACGAGGGGACGATCGAGCTGGAGTCGGAGCCGGGAAGGACGGAGTTTCGGGTGTCATTGCCCAGGGTGGAGTGAGGGGCGCGAGGGCGCAGGGGCGCGGCCGGGCTACGTTGTCATCCCGAGGAGCGCAAGCGACGAGGGACCTACTGCGGCGGCTGTCGATGCCGGCTTCGTAGGTCCCTCGCTGCGCTCGGGATGACACACTGCTAGCCCTGCCCTCCGCTGCGCCCCTGCGCTCTCTGCGCTCTCTGCGCTCTTTGCGCCCCTGCGCCTACGACCCCCTTCCGCCTTTCCGCCCTGACGCTATCATCTTCTCGACACCCACCCATCCACAACTGGCGGTGAATGGTCGATCTCCCCGCACCCCTCGGGGCCGAGCGCGGCGCACGCCGCGCCCTGCACCCATGCTGACCGCTCGCACTGCCGACCGCCACGACCTGTATCAGCGGGCGGTCCAGGATGTGGGGCGGGAGTGCCGCTTCCTGGCCCGAACCTTCGAGCGGCTGATCGGGCGCCCGGCCCGGTCGCTGCGAGAGGACTTCTGCGGCACCGCCCTGCTCGCGGCCGAGTGGGTCACGCACCCGAACCGCCGAGCCGTCGGGGTGGACCTGGACCGTGAGGTGCTCGCCTGGGGGCGGGCGCACAATCTCGCCCCCCTCGGCGCGCGCGCGGAGGCCATCCGCCTGCTCCGCCAGGACGTCCGTGCCCGTTGCCCCGGACGCTTCGATCTCGCGGTCGCGCTCAACTTCAGCTACTTCGTCCTCCGCACCCGCGGAGACCTGGGAACCTACTTCGCCTCGGTGCGGCGCTCGCTGGCCCCGGACGGCATCCTCGTACTCGACGCCTATGGGGGCTGGCAGTCATGGCGCCCGCAAACGGAGCGACGCCGGCTGCGCGGGTTCACCTACGTCTGGGAGCAGGTCCGGGTGGATCCGATCGAAAACGGGGTCGTGAACCACATCCATTTTGAGTTCCCCGACGGCTCCCGCCTGCGCCGGGCCTTCAGCTACCGCTGGCGGCTCTGGACCCTCCCCGAGATCGCGGAGTTGCTCGCGGCGTCGGGCTTTGCCCGTTCGTCGGTCTACTGGGCCGCTGGTCGGCGGGCAGGGCGTCGAGGCCGGGCATGCGGCGGCTCAGGGTACCCGGGGGGCGCCGCTATGGTGCCGGACCCTCATGCAGCCCTCACGCGCGATCCCCGTCGAGCGCAGCTTCGACGCCCTCTACGGGGCTCAGGCGCTCGAGCGCAGCGACGGAGCCGTCCGGGCCCGCGTCGAGGTCCGGGACGCCGTGCGCCAGCCGATGGGGCTCGTGCACGGCGGGGTCTTCGCGTCGATGGCCGAGTCGATGACGTCCCTGGCCACCGCGGTCGCCGTCCGGCCCGACGGCAAGACGGCCCAGGGGCTCTCGAACCAGACGAGCTACCTGCGACCCATCCTCGAGGGGACGGTCCACGCGACCGCCCGCCGCCGGCACCGCGGGCGCACGACGTGGGTGTGGGAGGTCGAGACCACCCACGACGCCGACCGCCTGTGCGCCCTGGTGCGCATGACGATCGCCGTCCGCTGAGCCCCGGGACGCCCCCGCGCCGGCTCAGGGCGCGGCAGGTCCTCGACGTCGAGGCGGAACGTCGCCGTGAAGTCCTCCCCGGCGGCGGCCCAGCGCAGCCCGCGGCCCGTGCGCAGCGCGTCGGTCGGGGCGGTCATCGGCTCGAGCGCGACGAGGTCCTGGTTCGCGGGGGCGAAGACCTGGGCCACGCGGTAGCCGCCGCCCAGGGTGACCGCGATCCGCCGGCCGCCGCCCTCCAGCGCGAGCACGGGCGCGGCCAGCTGGTCGTAGCCGTCGTCGTTGAAGGTCCGCTCGCCCAGGCGCGCCTGCTCGGCGCCCGCCGGCTCGCTCGCGCCCGTCGGCAGCCCGCGGGGCGTCCGTGAGCAGGTGGCGGCGCGCGGGCAGGTCGAGGACCCAGTCCGCGCGGGCGGCCCCGGGCGGAGCGACGTACGGGTGCCAGCCGAAGGCGACCGGCACCGCGCTCCCTCGCACGGCCTCGACCGAGGTCGTGACCTCGAGCCCGCGCTCGTCCAGGGCCACGGCGACGACGAGCTCGTGCGGGAAGGGGAAGAGCTCCAGGAGGTCGCCGCCGAGCTCCAGGCGCGCCGTGACGGCGCCCCGCTCGGCCGCCGTGGTCACCCGCCAGGCCGGCGAGGCGGCCAGGAGCCCGTGGATCGGGAGCCCGTGCTCGTCGCGCCGGACCGGCGCCGCCCGCTGGGGCAGGCGGACCTCGCGGCCGGCCACGTCGAAGCGGTCCGCGCCCACCCGGTTGGCCCATGGGTGCAGGAGCGGGATCCCGAACGTCGAGCCGCGCTCGACGTAGGCCGCCAGGCCGCCGCGCTGCCCGAGCAGCTCCTCGCCGCGGTGCCGCAGCGACGCGCCGACCATCCCGGCGGCGGGCACCCAGGTCGCCTCGAGGTCGCCCGCGCGCAGGACCACGGTGTCGGTACTGTCGCTCATGCGCGCAGGAACCCCCCCTCGGCGTGGATGACCTGGCCCGTGACCCACGCGGCCTCGGGCGAGCACAGCCAGGCGATGACGCGGGCGGCGTCCTCCGGCTCGCCCAGCCGCCCGGCCGGGAACCGGGGCAGCAGCTCGGCGCGCAGCGCGTCGTCGATCCAGCCCGTGTCGTTCGGGCCGGGCCCGACGGCGTTGACCGTGATCGCGAGGTGGGCGACTTCCGCCGCGAGCTGGCGGGTGAACGCCTCCAGCGCGCCCTTGCTGGCCGTGTAGGCGAGCTCGGACGGCATCGGCCCCAGCGACTGGCCCGAGGTGAGGTTCACGACCCGGCCGCCCCCGGCGGGCGCCCCGCCGCGCCAGGGCGCAGGCGAGGAGCATCGGCGCGCGGGCGTTGACCGCGAAGTGCGCGTCGATCGTGGCCGCGTCGAGCGCCGCGTAGCCGTCGCGCGTGCCGTGCGCCGCGTTGTTGACGACCACGGCCACCTCGGACCCGAGCGCGTCGGCGGCCGCGTCGAGCAGCGGGTCGGCCACGGCGGGATCGGCCAGGTCGACGGCGAGCCCCGCGGCCTGCGGGGCGCCCAGCGCGCGCAGCTCGTCCGCCAGCGCGTCGCAGTCGTCGGGCGCGGCGGGCACCTGGAGCGTGAAGGCGACCGCGTGGCCGCGCACGGCCAGCTCCCGGCACGTGGCGCGCCCGATGCCCCGCGGGTTGTCCGCGCCGGTGACCAGGGCGACGCCCGCCGCGCTCACCCCCGGTAGCGGTTCGTGATCGGCACCCGGCGGTCGCGGCCGAAGGCCTTGCTGGTGACCTTGATGCCGGGCGGCTGCTGGCGGCGCTTGTACTCGGCCAGGTCGACGAGCCGGATGACGCGGTCGACGTCCTCGGGCGGCAGGCCGCGCGCGACGAGCTGCTCGCGGCCGAGGTCCTGCTCGACGTAGCCCTCCAGGATCGCGTCGAGGACGGGGTAGGGCGGCAGCGAGTCCTCGTCCTTCTGGTCGGCGCGCAGCTCGGCCGACGGCGGCCGGAGGAGGACCTCGGGCGGGACGAGCCCGCCGCCCGCGCGTTCGTCGCGCGCCCGGGTGAGCTGGAAGACGAGCGTCTTGGGGACGTCCTTGATCACCGCGAACCCGCCCGCGCTGTCCCCGTAGAGCGTCGGTAGCCCACGGACATCTCCGACTTGTTCCCGGTCGTGACCACGAGCCAGCCGAACTTGTTCGACAGGGCCATGAGGAGGTTCCCGCGGATGCGGGCCTGCAGGTTCTCCTCGGTCAGGTCCGGCCCGCGGCCCGCGAAGGCGTCGCGCAGGAGCTCCTCGTAGGTCGCCACCGGCGCGGCGATGGGGAGCTCGAGGAGCTCGACGCCGAGGTTGCGCGCCAGCGCCTTGGCGTCGGTGAGCGTGCCCTCGGACGTGTAGCGCGACGGCATCGTCACGCAGCTGACGGCCTCGGCCCCGAGGGCGTCGACGGCGACGAGGGCCACGAGCGTCGAGTCGATCCCGCCAGACAGCCCCAGCACGACGTGCCCGAAGCCGTTCTTGCGCGCGTAGTCGCGCGTCCCCAGCACGAGGGCGGCGTAGACCTCGTCGACCTCCGGCAGCGTGTCGGCCACCGGGCCGCCGACCTCGCCCGCGTGCGTCCCGGCGGCCGGCGTGCGCAGCGACCCGAGGTGGTCGACGGCCGCCTGCGCCACGCGGGCCGGGCGCCGGCGGCGGGTGTCGCGCAGCCGGGCCGCCCCGGCGGCGTCGGTGTCGACGTCGCAGACGAGCAGCGCCTCCTCGAACTGGGGCGCGCGGGCGATGATCCTGCCGTCGTGGTCGACGACGAACGAGTGGCCGTCGAAGACGAGCTCGTCCTGGCCGCCGACGAGCGCGCAGAAGGCCACCGCGCACAGCTCGTCGCGGGCGCGCTGGGCGACCATCCGCTCGCGGTCGTGCCCCTTGCCCCGGTGGTAGGGCGACGCGTCGATGTTCACGACGAGGCGGGCGCCGGCCAGGGCCTCGTCGCTCAGCGGCGGCCCGGGCTGCCAGATGTCCTCGCAGATGGTCAGGCCGACCTTCACGCCGTCGACCTCGACGAGCGCCGGGCCGGGGCCCTGCTGGAAGTACCGGACCTCGTCGAAGACCCCGTAGTTCGGCAGGTGGATCTTGCGGTAGACGGCCCGGACCGCGCCGTCGGCGAGCACCGCCGCGCTGTTGAAGACGTCGTCGGAGCGCTCCGGGAAGCCGACGACGGCGACGACGTCGTGCACGTCGGCGGCGACCCGGTCCAGCGCCGCGCGCACGTCGCGCAAGAAGTGCTCCTTGAGCAGGAGGTCCTCGGGCGGGTACCCGCTCAGCGCCAGCTCGGGGAAGAGCACGAGCTGCGCGCCCGCCGCGCGCGCCTCCTGCAGCCGGGCCCGCACGAGCGCCTCGTTGCCGGCGAGGTCGCCGACGACCGCGTTCATCTGGACCAGGGCGAGCCGCATCCGGTGGGTGGGGCCGAGCTGTCCCGCGCGGCCGGGCTAGGCCCGCGTGGGCACGGCGGCGGCCCGGCGGGGGGTGGCCGGCCGCGCGCGCCGCCGGGCGGCGCCGCCGCGGGCGCCCGTGCGCGGGCGGCCGCCCGCGGCCTTCACGAGGTCGCGCAGCGCGTCGTCGAGGTGGTCGCGCAGGCCGTCGAGGTCCTCCATGGCGTCGTAGTCGCCCAGCAGGCCGAAGGCGAGGCGCCCGTGGTAGCTCATGATCGCGATGCCGAGCGCGGTGTTCTGCGCGAGCGGGACGACCGGGTAGAACGCGCGCAGCCGGCGCCCGAGCGCGAAGAGCTCGAACTGCGGGCCCGGGACGTTCGTGACGACGAAGTTGAAGAAGCGCTGGCGGGTCTGCAGCCGGCCCGCCTGGGAGAGGATCGTCGGCGGGGCGAAGTCCGCGAGCTGGGTGATGGCCTGCGCGCCGACGGCCTGCCCGGAGCCCTTGAGATGGACCATCGCCTCGTGGATGGCGTCGAAGGCGGCGCGCGGGTCCTGGACGCCCACGGGCAGCGGCGCCCACATCGCGGCGACGCGGTTGCCCAGGGCGCCGCGCTCGACGTCGGCGCGGATGGAGACCGGGACCATGGCCCGCAGGACGACGCCCTCGGTCGGGTGGCCGTGCTCGCGCATCCAGCGCCCGGTGGCGAGCGTCACGGAGGTCAGGACGGCGTCGTTGAGCGTCCCGCCGAAGGCGTTCTTGATCGTCTTGACGTCGTCGAGGTCGGCGTCGACCCACGCGTAGCGGCGGTGCGGGCCGATGGGCACGTTGAACGGCGACGCCGGCGCCGGCTTGAGGCCGACGCGGGCCATCGCGCCCAGGCCGATCGCCGGGACGGCGAGCTGGCGGGCCGCGCGCCGCGGCGCGCGGAGCACGGCGCGGACGCCGCGGGCGATCTCGGCCGGCACGGTGACGCGCTCCACGAGCGCGTCGGCCAGGAGCTGGGTGCCCGTCGGCGGCGGGGCCGGCTCCCAGAGGCGGACGGGCGCGGCCACCGGGGACGGGTCGGGGCTCGTGTCGAAGAGGATCGAGGTGATGTCGACGCCCGAGACGCCGTCGACGAGCGCGTGGTGGGTCTTCGAGATCATCGCCCAGCGGGGGGAGCCGTCCGCGTCGGGCGAGAGGCCCTCGACGATGTTCATCTCCCAGAGCGGCTTCGAGCGGTCGAGCTGCTGGGCGAAGAGCCGCCCGCCGAGGGCCGCGAGCTCCTCGTCGCCGCCCGGGGCCGGCAGGGCGCTGTGGCGCACGTGGTAGCGGATGTTGAAGTGGGGGTCGTCGACCCACACCGGCCGCCCCTGCCCGAGGGGCACGAAGGCCAGGCGCTGGCGGTAGCGGGGGACGAGGTGCAGCCGGCTCTCGATCGCGGCGACCGCGTCGTCGTAGGGGGGCGCGTCGCCCTCGAACACGAGGATCGAGGCGACGTGCATGTGGGCGCCGCCCGTCTCGAGGTGCAGGAAGCTCGCATCGAGGCCCGTGAGGCGGTCGCCGTGGCTCATGACCTGATCCTCCCCCCCAATGGCCCGATGGACAACCTTCAACATGTTGTGTAAGGTATGAGCACAGCGGGAAGCACGTGGGTGCCGGGCTCGACCGGCCCCCTCTCGACCTCAGGAGCACGCCCCGATGGACCTCAGCGACCCCACCGCCTTCGGGCGCGCCTACGACGAGCACCACCGCGGCGTCCATGCCGCCGCCCTGCGGATCCTCGGCAACGCCGCGCAGGCCCAGGACGTCACGCAGGACGTCTTCCTCAAGCTCTGGCGCGACCCCCGGAAGTTCGATCGCCGCCGCGGCGAGCTCGGCTCCTACCTTCGCCTCATGGCCCGGAGCCGGGCCCTGGATCTCTGGCGCGAGGGCCAGGCCGCGGGCCGCGCGGGCGACCGCCTCAAGGTCGTCGTCGCCCACGAGGAGCCGCGCGTCGAGGAGCGCCCCTCCGCGATGGTCGAGCGCGAGAGCGAGCGGCGCGCCGTGCGCGAGGCCCTCGGCGTGCTCCCGGCGCCGCAGCGCGAGGCGGTCGTCCTGGCC
This sequence comes from uncultured Actinomycetes bacterium, assembly GCA_963707695.1. Taxonomy (GTDB): domain Bacteria; phylum Actinomycetota; class Thermoleophilia; order Solirubrobacterales; family Solirubrobacteraceae; genus JAOPZW01. The sequence goes on from CAVPQY010000004.1 coordinate 185,406, forward strand.
TATTGGGGCGGCCTGACCGCCGACCAGATCGCCCGGCGCGCCGGCGTCCCCCTCGGGACGGTCAAGAGCCGGATCCGCCTCGGGCTGGCGAAGCTCCGGTCCGAGATCGAGGAGACGGTCGCGCCGGTCGCCACCGCCGCCTAGGGGCGGCGGGGCGCGGGGCATCGACTAGGCTCCGGCGCCGCATGCCGGTGACCGGGAGCGACGCCGACCCCGCCCTGGGGCGCCTGCTGACCGCGGCGCGCGCGGGCCTGACGCCGGGCGACTGGTTCGACGCGCACACCCACCTCGGCCAGAACGACCCGGACGGCCGGCGCGCCACCGCGCGGGAGATCCTGGGCGGGCTCGACGCCGCCGGCCACCACCGGGCGCTGATCTTCGCCATGCACGAGCCCGCGGGCTACGCGGCCGCGAACGACGCCGTGCTGGCCGCGTGCGCCGCCAGCGACGGGCGGCTGCTCCCGCTGGCGCGCGTCAGCCCGAACGCCGGGGACGCGGTGGCCGAGGCGCGGCGCTGCCTGGCCGCGGGGGCGCGGGGGTTCAAGCTGCACCCGCGCTCGGACGCCTTCACGCTGCCCCACCCGGCGGTCGAGGAGGTCGTCGCGCTCGCCCACGAGGCGCGCGCGCCGGTGCTGTTCCACGCGGGGCGGGGCATCCCGCACCTCGGCGAGGCCGTCGTGGACCTCGCGCGGCGCTACCCGGGGGCGCGGCTCATCCTCGCCCATGCGGGCATCAGCGACCTGGCCTGGATCCCGCCGTACGCAGTCGCGCTGCCGAACCTCTTCTTCGACACGGCGTGGTGGTCCATCGCCGACCAGCTCCAGCTCTACGCCCACGTGCCGCCGGGGCGGATCCTCTACGGGAGCGACATGCCCTACGGCGCCGGCGCCCTGGCCGCCTTCATCTTCCGCCGCTGCGCCGCCGCGGTCGGGCTCGGCGACGACGCCGTCCGGGCCATCGCCGGCGGGCAGCTCGAGCGCGTGGTCATGGGGCAGGAGCCGCTGGACGTCGGCCCCGCGCCCGGCCCCGGAGCGCTCGGCCCGCGCGAGGTCGACGCGGAGCGCGTCGTGACGTACGCGTCGGTGGCGGCCCAGGTCGCGTTCCGCGGAGCGGACCCCACGGAGCCGCTCCAGCTGGCCCGCATGGCCTGCCACACCTGGCGCACCGACGCGCTGGCCGACCTGCTCGCCGCCTGCGACGCCGTCCTGCGGCTCGCGCTCGAGGCCCGCGAGGCACGGCCGGAGGACCCGCTGGCGATCGCGCCCGGCGCCCTCGTGGCGATGGTCATGGCGGGCACGCCGACCGTCGGCGTGCCGCGCCCGGCGGTGTGAGCCCCGTCACGGAGCCGCTCCGGAGCGCTGCTACGCTACGAACGTCAGTTCTGCTGTCGCCGAGTCGCCCGCGTCCAGTGCGCGGGTGAGCGGGGGACCCAAGGCCGGCGAGCGACGCACGGACGTGCGGCGCGCCGGCGGGGGCGAATCGGCCTCATCGGAGGCCGTAGCGGACGACGGGACGGCGCGCTGGGTGCGCGCCGCCGTCGCTTGCGAGCCCGTCAGCTAACCCCGTAGGCGCGAGACCCACGAGGAGGGCCCGGTCCATGCGACCCCTGTCCCTGCGCGCCCGCGGCACGGCTGCGGCGCTCGGCGCCCTGTGCGCCACCACGAGCCTCGCCGCGGCGCCCGCCGCGCAGGCCGCCCCTGCCGCCCGCGCGGGTGAGGGCGTGACCGTCCGGGTCGCCGACCGCACCCTGTCCTTCGGCCAGCGCGCGGACGTGCGCGGCCGCGCCGCGGGCGTGGGCGCCGGCGGCGTCGTCGTCGTCCAGCAGCGCCCGGCCGGATCCCGCGCCTGGCTCACCGCCGGCCTGGGCCGCACCACCGCGGGCGGGCGCTTTCGGGTCCGGGCCGCGCTGCGCGGCGCCGCCGACGTGCGCGTCGTGGCGGCCCCCGCCGCCTCCGGCGCCCCGGTGAGGGCGGCGGCCGCCGCCGTCGGCGCCGGGCCCGTCATCTCCGCGCCCACGCACGTCCGCGTGGTCGCCGACGTCGTCCCCGGCCGCCGGCGCCTCGACATCCGCGCCGGGGGGCGCGCGAGCGTCCGCGGCGTCGTGCGGCCCGCGATCGCCGGGCAGGCCGTCGCCCTCCAGCACCGCACGGCGCACGGCTGGCGCACGGTCGACCGTGGCCGGACGGGTGCGAAGGGCGCCTTCCGCCTGCAGGCGCGCCTCGGCCAGGCGCTGAGCGCCGCCGTCCGGGTCCGGGTCGACGGCGCCGGGGCCCTGGCCCCGGCCGGCGAGGTCGTCGGGCGCCTGAACGTCTTCCGCCCCGCGCTCGTGTCGTGGTACGGCCCCGGCTTCTACGGCCAGCGGCTGGGCTGCGGCGGCACGCTCCGCGCGGGCCAGCTCGGCGTCGCGAACAAGTCGCTGCCCTGCGGCACGATGGTGACGCTGCGCCACGGCCGCCGCTCGATCCGCGTGCCGGTCATCGACCGCGGGCCCTACGTCGGCGCCCGCGAGTTCGACCTGACCGCCGCCACGAAGGACCGCCTCGGCTTCGGCGGGGTCGGGTCGATCCTCGTGACACGCTAGCGACGCGGTGGCGCCCGGCCGGGGACGTACGCTTGTTCGCGTGCCCCCCGGCCCGGCACCCGCCCAGCGCGTCGTCGCGCACCTCGACTGCGACGCCTTCTACGCGACGGTCGAGCTGCTGCGCCGGCCCGAGCTGCGGGGCAAGCCGGTCATCGTCTCCGGCACCGGGCCGCGCGCCGTCGTCACGACGGCGTCCTACGAGGCCCGCCGGTACGGGGTCGGCTCGGCCATGCCCACCTCGCGCGCGCGGCGGCTCTGCCCGCAGGCCGTCCTCGTCCCGCCCGACTTCGAGGCCTACCGGGCGACCTCGCAGGAGGTCTGGACCACGGTCCGCGACCACCTCGAGCGCGTCCAGCAGGTCGGCATCGACGAGGGCTACGCCGACCTCACCGGCGTCGGGAAGCCGCTGCGGGTGCTGCGCGAGGTCGTCGCCGCGGTCAAGGCGCGCACGGGCGTGCAGCTCTCGGTCGGGGTAGGCCCCAACCGCCTCGTCGCGAAGTGCTGCAGCGACCTCGGCAAGCCCGGGGGCTTCGTGGCCATGGGCCGCGAGGAGGCCTGCGCGCGCTTCGCCGCGGCACCGCCGAGCCGCCTCCCGGGGATCGGCCCGAAGACGGCGGAGCGCCTGGCCTCCATGGGCATCGCGACGGTGGCCGACCTCCAGCGCGCCGACCCCGAGGTCCTGAGCGCCCGCTTCGGCGGCCGCACCGGGCCCTATCTCGTGCACCGCGCGCAGTTCCACGACAGCTCGGAGGTCGAGCTCGCGCGCGCGGTGAAGTCGCGCTCGAGCGAGACGACGTTCGACCGCGACGTGGAGGACGCGGCCGTGCTGGAGGGCGTAGTCCGGCGGCTGGCCGGCGAGGTGGCCGGCGGCCTGCGCCACCGCGGGCGCCGCGGGCGGACCATCGGCATCAAGGTCCGCCTCGACGACTGGACGACGGTGACGCGCGCACGGACGATCGAGGGCTTCACCGACGAGGCGGAGCTCGTCGCGGAGGTCGCGGTCGAGCTGCTGCGCGCGTACGCGCCGCCGCGGCCCGTCCGCCTGCTCGGTGTCCGCATCGCGGGCTTCGACGACGCCGAGCCGGAGGCCCGGGCCGGCGGGCAGGGGCAGGCGGCGCCGGCCGGGCAGCTGGCCCTCCCGCTGTAGGGTCGCGGCCATGCCGCACGCGCAGCTCGACGGCCGCCGGCTGTTCTACGACGAGGCGGGGGAGGGCGAGCCGCTCCTGCTCATCCAGGGCATGAGCGGGACGCGACTGAGCTGGGGCGACGCGTTCCTCGGGGCGCTGCACGAGGGCGGCTTCGCGACCGTCGCCTACGACCACCGCGGCGTCGGGCGCTCGGACCCGGTCGACCTCGCCGCGCCGCTCGCGATCGCCGACCTCGCCGGGGACACGGCCGCGCTGCTGGACGCCCTTGGCCTGGCGGCCGTGCACGTGGTCGGGATCTCGATGGGCGGGATGGTCGCCCAGGAGCTGGCGCTGCGCCACCCGGATCGCCTGCGGAGCCTGACCCTGGGCTGCACCTCCCCGGGCGGTCCCCGGGCGCAGCTCATGGCGCCCGACGACGCCGGGCGGCTCTTCGGGGCGTTGGGGTCGGGCGACCGCGACCTCGCCCTGCGCGCGACGTGGGAGGTCAACGTGTCCCCGGGCTTCGCGTCGGGGTCGGGGCACTACGAGGCCTTCCGGGCCATGGCGACGTCGGCGCCGGTCGCCGTGCCGGTCATCGTGCTGCAGTCGCAGGCCGTCGTCGCCCACGACGCGAGCGCCCGGCTGGGCGACATCGCCGCCCCGACGCTCGTCGTCCACGGGACGGCCGACCGCATGCTGCCGGTCGCCAACGCCCACCTCCTGGCGGACGCGATCCCCGGCGCGCGGCTCGAGCTGCTCGAGGACGTCGGGCACCTGTTCTGGTGGGAGCAGCCCGAGCGCTCCGCCGCGCTCGTGCGCGACCACGCCCGGGGGCCGGCCCGGCCGGCCCCCGCGGCCGGCGGCTAGCGGCGCGCCGGCGCCTAGTAGAGCGCCGCGGCCAGGCGCCGGCGGGCGTCCCGCGCCAGCGGATGCTCGACGCCGAGGTCGTCGAGCGCGGCGACGATGACGCGGCGCACGTCGTCGCGGTGGTCGCCGGCGGTCGGAAGCGCCTCGAGCAGCAGGTCCAGCGCCCGGTCGCGGTCGCCGGCGTCGAGCGCCGCGAACGCGTCGGCCAGGTCGACGTCGTCGGCCCGCTCCAGCCGGATGCGCGCCGCGAGCCCCTCGGGCCGGAAGCCCGGCAGGCCGTCGACGAGCCGCAGCGCCTCGTCCTCCTCGCCGCGACGGTGCAGCAGGGCCGCCAGGCCGGCGGCCGCCTCCGTGTTCTGCGGCTGGAGCTCGAGCGCCCGGCGCAGCGAGCCCTCGTCGCCCTGCTCCACGAGGCGCTCGGCCTCGGACGGCACGAGGCCGTCGAAGAAGCGCTCGACCACGGGCGGCGGCTGCGCCCCGACGAACTCGTCGACGACCTGGCCGTCCTTGAAGGCCTTGACGGCGGGGATGCCCTGGATGCCGAACGCCTGCGAGATGCCGGGGTTCGCGTCCGTGTCGAGCTTGGCCAGCACGACCTCGTCGCCCCGGGCCTGGGCCGCCTGCTCGAGCACCGGCGTGAGCATCCGGCAGGGGCCGCACCACGCGGCCCAGAAGTCGACGACGACCGGGACGCTCTTCGAGCGCTCGATCACCTCGGTCTCGAACGTGTCCTCGCTGACGTCGATGACGGCCATGGGCTCGATGATAGGACTCGTCCCCGTGCCTTCCAGCGACCGCCTCCACGTCGTGAGCGCCGGCGACGGGCGACCCGTCGTGCTCCTCCACGGCCTGACCGCGACGCACCGCTACGTCGTCATGGGCTCGAAGCACCTCGAGCGGTCGGGGCACCGCGTCGTGGCCTACGACGCGCGGGGGCACGGCCGCTCGGCGCCGGCGCCGGAGCCCGGGGCCTACGGGTACGCCGACCTGGTGGCGGACCTCCTCGGGGTGCTCGACGACGCGGGCCTGGACCGCGTCGTCCTGGCCGGCGCCTCGATGGGCGCCCACACGGCGCTGCGCTGCGCGCTGGAGTGGCCCGAGCGCGTCGCCGGCCTGGTCGTGGTGACGCCCGCCTACGAGGCGGCGGCGGCGGAGGATCCGGGCGCACTGGCCGCCTGGGACCGCCTGGCCGACGGGCTGGCCCGGGGCGGGGTCGACGGGTTCGTCGCCGCCTACGACCTCGAGGCGGTGCCCGCGGCCTTCCGCGCGACCGTCGAGACCGTGCTGCGCCAGCGCCTGGCCCAGCACGAGCACCCGCTGGCGGTGGCCGAGGCCCTGCGCGTCGTGCCGCGCTCGCGACCCTTTCCCGGCCTCGGCGCGCTCGCGGCGCTCGCCGTCCCGACCGTGGTCGTCGGCGACCGGGACGAGGCCGACCCCGGGCACCCGCTCGCGGTCGCCGAGGCCTACGCCCGGGCGATCCCGGGGGCCGAGCTCGTCGTCGAGGAGCCGGGCCGCTCGCCGATCGCCTGGCAGGGCGGCCAGCTGTCCCGCGTGGTCGCGGGCCTCGCGGCGCGTGCGGCCTGGGACTAGGCGGCGCGGCCCGCCCGGGCGCGGCCCGGCACCCACCCGGCCGGAAACGCCCCCGCCGGGATGTCGCCCGGGTAGTCGGGGAACCAGCGCCGGGCCAGGGCGCCGCCCGGGCGGTCCTCGAGTGGCGGCCGCAGGTCGCCCACGGTGAGCAGGACGCGCAGCGTCGCGCCGATCTGGAGGTCCGCCGCCGTCGGCTCGTCGGCGCCGATCACGCCGTCGGCGGCGAGGGCGTCGACGTGGTCGACCTTGGCCGGCAGGCCGGCGAGGTCGTCGGCCAGGCGCTGCGCGGTGATCGCGTGGTAGCGCCACGTGCCGCGCGCGTAGGCGATCGCGACGTCGGTGCCGGCCGGGTCGAGCGGGGCGGCGCCGCCGAACGTCCCCATCGCCTCGGGGCGGAAGTGCAGCGCGCCCCAGGGCAGGCGGCGCCCGAGGTCCTGGAGCTCGGCGTCGCCCCAGCGCTCGGCCTCCCGCACGGCGCCGGCGCGGTCGGCGGGGTACAGCGGCGGGTCGGGCGCCACCAGCTCGAGGCGCTCGAGGATGGCGGTCGAGCCGTGGACGGGCTCGTCGTCGACCATGAGGCCGGGGACGGTGCGGTGCCCGGCGCCGTAGAGGCGCTCCATCTCGTCGGGGTGGCGGCCGGGCGTGAGGTCGACGCGCTCGAAGGGCAGGCCCTTGACGCGCAGCGCCCGGTCGACGGCCATGCACGGGTGCGACGGCGGGACGGCGTGGAGCACGAGGCGCGGGGGCATGGCCGTGCACTCTGGCGGAGCGCGCGCCGTGGCGTCGTCCGCGTGGCGGCGGCGGCCGTCCGGTGTTGCTCCGCCGCCGGCCGCGGTTGCCCGGCCCGCGGCCGCGTGGTCCAATCGCGCGATGCCGAGCGCCGACCCCCCCGCCCGCGGCCGCAGCGTCGCGGGCGCGCCTGGCCTGGACGCTGACCGCGGGCGCCAGGCTGCGGGCGGCCTACGCCGAGCGGGTCCTGCGCGGGACGTTCGTCATCGAGCTGCCGACGCCGGTCACGGTCCGCGCGCTGGCGCTCGCGGGGTTCGACTTCGCCGTCCTCGACCTCGAGCACTCCACGATCGGGGTCGACGGCCTGCCCGGGCTCATCGCCGAGGCCCGCGCCGTCGACCTGCCGGTCCTCGTCCGCGTCTGGGCCGGCGAGCCGGCGCTCATCGGCAAGGTCCTCGACGCGGGCGCCAACGCGATCATGGTCCCGCACGTCGCGACGCCGGAGGCGGCCGAGCGCGCCGTGCGCGCGGCCCGGCGGGCGCCGCGCGGCGAGCGCGGCGTGGCGCCGCTCGTGTCGGCCGTCGCGACGGCGGACCGCGACGCCGCCGACGCGGCCGTCCTCGTCGTCGTCCAACTCGAGGGGGAGGAGGCCATCCGGCGCTCGGCCGAGATCGCGCGGGTGCCCGGCGTGGACGGCGCCTTCGTCGGCCCCTACGACCTCGCCGAGGCGCTCGGGCGCCCGGGGGAGGTCGACGGCCCCGAGGTGCGGAGGGCCGCCGAGCGGGTCGCCGCGGAGCACGAGGGGCCGTCCATGCTCGGGATCTACGTCGACGACCCGCGCCGGTCCGCGGACTGGGCCCACCGCGGCTTCCGGCTGCAGTGCGTGTCCTTCGACAGCCGCCTCCTGCTCGCCGGCGCGACCGCCGCGCTGGCGCGGGCCCGGGAGGAGCCCGCGGCGGGCTAGGGTCTGCGCATGGAGGACCTGCGCCGCCGGGCGCGCGAGGGGCTCGCGGCGGGCGCCGAGCGCGCCGGGGCCCGCGCGCACTTCCGGGCCATGGGCATCGACCCGGCCCGGCTCGACGGCCCGATCGTCGGCATCGCGTCGTCCTGGACGCAGACGATGCCGTGCAACCTCAACCATCGCGCGCTCGCCGAGCACGCCGCGGCAGCGGTCACGGCGGCCGGCGGGGTGGCGCTCCCCTTCACCACCATCGCCGTGTCCGACAACCAGTCCCAGGGCACGCCGGGGATGCGCGCGTCGCTCGTGTCGCGCGAGGTCATCGCCGACTCCATCGAGCTCATGGCCCATGCGCACGACTTCGACGCCCTCGTGTGCATCGTCGGGTGCGACAAGACGGTGCCGGCGGCGCTCATGGCGCTCGGGCGCCTGGACAAGCCCGCGGTCGTGCTGGCCAGCGGCCCGATGCGCGCCGGGCGCTGGCGCGGGTCGGCGGTGACGATCCAGGACGTGTGGGAGGCGGTCGGGGCGTACGAGCGCGGCGGCCTGTCGCGCGCCGACCTCGACGAGCTCGAGCGCGACGCGTGCCCGGGCCCGGGGACGTGCGCCGGGCACTTCACGGCGAGCACGATGGCCGTCGCGCTGGAGTGCCTGGGAGCCGCCGTCATCGGGGACGGCCTGATCCCCGCCGACGCCGACGCAGAGAAGGCCGCCGCGGCGGCCCGCGCGGGCGCCCTGGCGACCGCGGTCGCCCGCGGTGGCCCGTCGGCGCGCGCCTTCCTCGATCGCCGGGCCTTGCTGAACGCGATGGCCGGCATCGCCGCGACCGGCGGCTCGACGAACGGCGTGCTGCACCTCCTGGCCATCGCCCGCGAGTGCGGCGTGGCGCTCGACCAGGACCAGCTGGCCGCCGTCGCCGCGCGCACGCCCGTGATCGCCGACCTCGCGCCGGCGGGCCGGTTCGTGGCCGAGGACCTCCACCGCGCGGGCGGCACCGCGGCGCTCATCGCCGAGCTCGTGCGGGGCGGCCACCTCGACGGCGACGCCCCGGCGGTGCAGGGCGGAACGCTCGCGACCGCGACGGCGGACGCGCCGGCCCCGGACGGCCGCGTCGTCCGGGCGCTGGACCGGCCGGTGAAGGCGGCGGGGTCGCTCTTCTGCCTGCGCGGCAGCCTCGCGCCCGACGGCAGCCTCGTGAAGCTCGCGGGGACAGAGCGGCGCCGCCAGACCGGCCCGGCCCGCGTCTTCGACGGAGAGGAGGCCTGCGCGGACGCGGTCCGCGCCGGCGCGGCGCGGCCCGGCGACGTGCTCGTCATCCGCTACGAGGGGCCGGCCGGCGGCCCCGGGATGCGGGAGATGCTCAGCGTCACGGCGTCGGTCGTCGGCGCCGGCCTGGGCGAGTCCGTGGCGCTCGTCACCGACGGGCGCTTCTCGGGGGCCACCCGCGGGCTCATGGTCGGCCACGTCTCGCCCGAGGCGGCGCGCGGCGGTCCCCTCGCCGCGCTCCGCGACGGCGACGTCATCACGATCGACCTCGACGCGGGGACGCTCGACGTCGCCCTCGACGCCGACGCGCTCGCGGGCCGCCTGGCGGCGTGGTCGCCGCCACCCGCGCCCCCCGAGCCCGGCGTCTTCGCGCGCTACCGCGCCGCCGTGGGCTCGGCCACCGACGGCGCCGTGCTGCGGCCGGCCTGACCGTGCTCGCGCTCGTCACGACGCCCGGCCTGCCCCGCACCGCCGAGGTCGTCGCCGTGCCGAACCCCCTCCCGGCCGCGGGCGAGGTCCTGGTGCGCACCCTCGAGGTCGGCGTGTGCGGCACCGACCGCGAGATCGCGGAGGGCCGGTTCGGCGCCGCGCCGCCGGGCGAGCGGCGCCTCGTCCTCGGCCACGAGCTGCTGGGCGTCGTGGAACGCGACGCCCACGGCCTCTCCCGGGGCCAGCTCGTCACGGCCACGGTGCGCCGCTCGTGCGGCCGGTGCGCGGCATGCGACGCGGGGTCGCCCGACGCCTGCTTCACCGGGGACTACGCCGAGCGCGGCATCACGCGTCTGGACGGCTTCGCGCGCGAGCTCGTGGCCGAGTCCGCCGCGCACCTCGTGCCGGTCCCGGCCGGGCTCGGCCGCCTCGGGGTCCTGGCCGAGCCTGCCTCGGTCTGCGCGCGGGCGATCCGCCACGCCCGGGCGGTCGGGGACCGCCAGCCGTGGGCTCCGCGGCGCGCGCTCGTGCTCGGGAGCGGCGCCATCGGGATGCTCGCGACCTGCCTGCTGCGGCTGGACGGGCTCGCGGTCTGGACGGCGGCCCGCGCGGCGGCGGGCACGCCGAAGGCCGAGCTCGCCGCGGCCCTCGGCGCGACCTACGCCTCCGTGGCCGAGACCCCGCCGGAGGCGCTCGCGCAGGAGGTCGGCGGCTTCGACGTCGTCCTCGAGGCGACCGGGGACGCCGAGGTCATGCTCGGCACGCTCGGGCTGCTCGCGCGCAACGGCGTCGCCTGCCTGCTCGGGCTCGACGCCCGGCCGGGGCAGGTGGGCCTCGAGCGCCGCGTCCTCGGCGTCGACGCGGTCCTCGGCAACCGGGCGCTGGTCGGCAGCGTCAACGCGAACCGCGACGACTGGGTGGCGGCGGTCGCCGCGCTGGCCCGGGCGCGCGAGCGGTGGCCCGGCGCGCTCGAGGCCTTCGTCGGGCTGCGTGTGCCCGTCGACCGCTTCGCGGACGCGTTCGCCTTCCGCGGCGTGAAGGCCACCCTGGCGTTCGACGTATCGTGACCGCCCCATGACCGACGACGCGCTGACGCCCCGGCCCGAGCACCGGTTCACCTTCGGCCTGTGGACGGTCGGCAACCCCGGGCGCGACCCGTTCGGCGAGCCGACACGCGCGCCCGTGGACCCGGTCGACTCGGTGCACCGGCTGGCCGAGCTCGGCGCGTGGGGCGTGAGCCTGCACGACGACGACCTCGTGCCGTGGGGCACGCCGCCCCCGAGCGCGACCGGATCGTCGCCCGGTTCGCCGCCGCGCTGCGGGAGACGGGGCTGGGCGTCGGGATGGCCACGACGAACCTCTTCGGGCACCCCGCCTTCAAGGACGGCGCCTTCACCTCGAACGACCGCGCCGTCCGGCGCGCCGCGATCGGCAAGGCCATGCGCTCCATCGACCTCGGCGCCGAGCTCGGCGCGGAGGTGTACGTCTTCTGGGGCGGCCGCGAGGGCACGGAGGCGTCGATCGCCAAGGACCCGCGCGACGCGCTCGACCGCTACCGCGAGGCGATCGACGTCCTCGCCGACTACGTGGTCGGGCAGGGCTACGACCTGCGCTTCGCGATGGAGCCCAAGCCGAACGAGCCCCGCGGCGACATCTTCCTGCCGACCGTCGGACACGCGCTGCACTTCATCGAGACCCTCCAGCGCCCCGAGATGGTCGGCGTCAACCCGGAGGTGGCGCACGAGACGATGGCCGGGCTGTCCTTCGTCCACGGCGTCGGGCAGGCGCTGTGGGCCGGCAAGCTCTTCCACATCGACCTCAACGCCCAGCGGATCGGGCGCTACGACCAGGACTTCCGGTTCGGGGCGGAGGACCTCAAGGAGGCGTTCCTGCTCGTCCGGCTGCTCGAGCGCGCCGGCTACGCCGGGCCGCGGCACTTCGACGCGCACGCCTACCGCAACGAGGACGCCGGCGGCGTCTGGGACTTCGCGCGCGGGTGCATGCAGACCTACCTCGCGCTGGCCGAGCGCGCCCGGCACTTCGACGCCCTCCCCGAGGTGCGGGAGGCGCTGGAGGCGGCCGGGACCGTCGAGCTCGGCCGGCCGACCGTGGCCGGCCGGGACGCGCCGGACGCGCTGAAGGCGGAGGCCGACGGACTCGACGCCCTCGCGGCCCGCGGCTACGCCAACGAGCGCCTCGACCAGCTCGTCGTCGACGTCCTGCTCGGCGTCCGCTAGGCGGTCGCCGGCCGGTAGGCGACGGTCTCGCGGCCCCCGCTCTCGGCCGAGCGCAGCATCGCGTCGCAGACCTCGGCGGCGCGGTAGCCGTCCTCGAAGGTCGCGCCGTGCGGCGCGACGTCGGTGTCGTCGCGGATCGCGGTCGAGCAGGTGGTGGAGCTCGTGCACGAAGGTGTGCTCCCAGCCGATCATGTGCCCCTGGGGCCACCAGTGCTCCCAGAAGGGGTGGTCGGGCTCGGAGACCAGGACGGTGCGGAAGCCCTGCGCCCGCGCGCCGGGCGGGCGTCGGCGAGGTGGACCTGCAGCTCGTTGAGGCGCTCCAGGTCGAACGCGAGCGAGCCCTTGGTGCCGTTGATCTCGAAGCGCAGGGCGTTCTTGCGGCCGGTGGCGAAGCGCGAGGCCTCGATCGTCCCCACCGCGCCGTTCTCGAAGGCGACGGCGGCCTCGACGGCGTCGTCGACCTCGCGGCCCGGCTGGAAGGTCGCGGTGTGGCGCGGACACCGAGGCGATCTCGCCGACGAGGTAGCGGGCGAGGTCGATCACGTGCGCGCCGAGGTCGCCCAGCGCGCCCGAGCCGGCGGCCGCCTTGTCGAAGCGCCAGAGCGTCGGCGCTCGGTGGCGCCCCACTCCTGCAGGTAGGCGCCGCGGAAGTGGTGGAGCTCGCCGAGCTCGCCGGCCTCGATCATCTCGCGCGCCAGCCGCACGGCCGGCACGAAGCGGTAGTTGAAGGCGCACATGTGCTTGACGCCGGCGGCCTCCACGCGCTGCCAGGTCTCGTGGGACTCGGCGGCGTCGCGGCCGAGCGGCTTCTCGCAGATGACGTGCTTGCCCGCCTCGCGCGGCGGCGATCGTCGGCTCGGCGTGGAGGTTGTTCGGCCCGGCGTTGTCGAACAGCCCGATCCGGTCGTCGCCGACAGCGCGCGCCAGTCGGTGACGTGCGTCGCGAAGCCGTAGCGCCGCGCCGCCTCGGCGACGGCCTCCTCGTTGCGCCCGGCGATCGCCACCAGCTCCGGCCGCAGCGGCGGCGGCCAGGTCATGTAGGCGAGCGTCTTGTAGGCGTTGGCGTGCGCCTTGCCCATGAAGGCGTAGCCGAGCATCCCGACGCCGATCGGCGCGACGTCCGTCGCCGCCGCCGCGTCGCGCCAGGCTCGTGCGCCGAGCCGATGTCGGACACGGTCAGGCCTCCTTCGCGAACGCGGCGTCGAAGGCGACGCTGCGACGGCGCGAAGTCCGTCCGGCGCACGAAGCGCGAGCGCGTCGGGCGCGCCCCAGTCGCGGTCCATGCCCGAGTCCTCCCACTCGATCGACAGCGGCCCCTCGTAGCCGATCCGGTTCAGCGCGCGGAAGATCGCCTCGAAGTCGACGTCGCCGTGGCCGGGGGAGACGAAGTCCCAGCCGCGCCCGGGCGTCGCCGAAGTCCAGGTGGCCGCCCAGGATCGACGAGCGCCCGTCGAGCCGGCGCTTGGAGTCCTTGACGTGCACGTGGATCGATGCGGTCGCCGAACTCGGCGATGAAGGCGGCGGAGTCGAGGAACTGGTGCTCGAGGTGGCTCGGGTCGAAGTTGATGCCGAAGCCGTGGCGGTCGCCGATCGCCGTCGAGCGCCTTGCGCGTCGTGACGAAGTCGTAGGCGATCTCGGTGGGGTGGACCTCGAGCGCGAAGCGGACGCCCTCGGCCTCGAAGACGTCGACGATCGGGCCCCAGCGCTCGGCGAACGTCCTCGTAGCCGCGCTCGATCTCGTCGAAGTCGTTCGGCGGGAAGGAGTAGAGCAGGTGCCAGATCGGCGAGCCGGTGAACCCGGTGACCACGTCGACGCCGAGCTGCGCGGCCGCCCGGGCGGTGTCCTTCATCCGCTCGGCCGCGCGCCGGCGCACGCCCTCCGGATCGCCGTCGCCCCACACCTCGGGCGGCAGGACGCCGCGGTGGCGCTCGTCGATCGGGTCGCACACGGCCTGGCCGACGAGGTGGTTGCCGATCGCCCAGCAGCCGAGCCCGTGGCGCTCGAGCAGCTCGCGCGCCGCCCGGCGACGTAGCCGGGGTCGCGCAGCGCCTCGGCGACGTCGAAGTGATCGCCCCAGCACGGCGAGCTCGAGCCCGTCGAAGCCCCAGCCGCCGCAGCTTCTCGGCCAGCTCGTCGAGCGGCAGGTCGGCCCACTGGCCGGTGAACAGCGTGACGGGACGGCTCATGCCGCTCCTCCTCATTATCGATGACCCGTCGACGGCCCGAGCCTCCCACAGCGGCCCGCCGTGTCAAGCGCGTCCCGCCTGCGGCCGCGGGCCACTAGGTTGCCGGGCACCGCCGTGCGCGTCGCCCTCTTCATCACCTGCCTCAACGACACGCTCTACCCCGCAGACCGGGCGGGCGACCGTGTCCTTGCTCGAGGGCGCCGGGTGCTCGGTGAGCTTCCCGGCGGAGCAGACGTGCTGCGGCCAGATGCACGCCAACAGCGGGTACGGACGCGAGGCGCTCCCGCTCGTGCGGCGCTTCGTCGACGTCTTCGGCGACGCCGAGGCGGTCGTCTCGCCGTCGGGCTCGTGCGTGGCGATGGTGCGCGAGCAGTACGCGCACCTCGCCCGCGAGGCCGGCGACGAGGGGCTGCTCCGCGAGGTCGAGGCGCTCGGCCCGCGCGTCTTCGAGCTGACCCAGTTCCTGGCCGACGAGCTCGGCGTGGAGGACGTCGGCGCGGTCTTCCCGCACCGCGTCACCTACCACCCGGCCTGCCACTCGCTGCGCGCCCTGGGCATCGGCGACGCGCCCGCTGCGCCTCCTGCGCGGCGTCGCCGGGCTCGACCTCGTCGAGCTCCCCGAGGCGGCGTCGTGCTGCGGCTTCGGCGGGACCTTCGCGGTGAAGAACGCCGACACCTCGGCGGCGATGCTGACCGACAAGCTGCGCGCCGTCGCTCGACACGGGCGCCGAGGTCGTGTGCGCCGCGGACAACTCGTGCCTCATGCACCTCGGCGGCGGCCTGTCGCGCCAGCGCAGCGGGGTCCGCGCCATGCACGTGGCGGAGATCCTGGCCGCGCGATGACCGAGGTCGCGCGCCCGTTCCCGGAGGCGGCCCGCGAGGCGCTGGAGGACGCCCAGCTGCGCCGCAACCTGCGCACCGCGACGACGACGATCCGCGAGAAGCGCGCCGCCGTCGTGGCCGAGCGCGACGACTGGCAGGCGCTGCGCGAGGCCGGGCGCCGGATCAAGGCGCACGCCGTGCGCCACCTCGACCGGCACCTCGAGGACGCTCGAGCGGGCGGTGACCGCGCGCGGCGGCGTGGTGCACTGGGCCCGGACGCGGCGCGAGGCCAACGCGACGGTGGCCGGGATCGTGCGGGCGGCCGGCGCGGACGAGGTCATCAAGGTCAAGTCGCTGGCCACCGACGAGATCGGGCTCAACGAGGCGCTGGCCGAGCCGCGGCATCGCGGCGCTGGAGACCGACCTCGCCGAGCTCATCAACCAGCTCGCGCACGACCGTCCCTCGCACATCCTCGTCCCCGCGATCCACCGCAACCGCGAGGAGATCGCGGCGCTCTTCCGCCGCCACCTGCCCGGCGCCGAGGGCCTCGGGTCCGACCCGTCGGAGCTCGACGGCGGTCGCGCGGCGCTTCCTGCGCGCGCAAGTTCCTCACCGTGCGAGGTCGGCGTCAGCGGCGCGAACTTCGCCGTGGCCGAGACCGGGACGGTCTGCGTCGTCGAGAGCGAGGGCAACGGGCGCATGTGCACGACGCTGCCGCGACACGCTGGTCACGGTCATGGGGATCGAGAAGGTCGTCCCGCGCCTCGACGACCTCGAGGTCATGCTGCAGCTGCTGCCGCGGTCCTCGACCGGCGAGCGGATGAACCCCTACACGTCGCTGTGGACCGGGCGTGCGCCCCGGCGACGGCCCGGGCGCGTTCCACCTCGTCCTGCTCGACAACGGGCGCACCGACGTGCTCGCCGACGAGGTCGGGCGCGACGCCCTGCACTGCATCCGCTGCAGCGCGTGCCTGAACGTCTGCCCGGTCTACGAGCGCACGGGCGGCCACGCCTACGGCGCGACCTACCCGGGCCCATCGGCGCGATCCTCGCGCCGCAGCTCGCCGGCCTGCGCGAGCACGCGGACCTCCCGTGGGCGAGCACGCTGTGCGGCGCCTGCTACGAGGTCTGCCCGGTCAAGATCGACATCCCCTCGATCCTCGTGCACCTGCGCGCGGCGGGTCGTCGCCCAGGGTGGTGCCGGCCACGGGCGCCTGGACCCCGAGCGGCGGTCGATGGCGGCGCTCGGCCGGATCTTCCTCACGCGCCGGCGCTTCGAGGCCGCGCAGACCGCCGCGCGCCTGGGGGCGTGGCCGCTGACGCGCGACGGCCGCATCGAGCGACGGCTGCCCGGGCCGCTGAAGGGCTGGACCACGGTGCGCGACCTCCCGGCGCCGCCGGCGCAGTCGTTCCGGGCCTGGTGGGCCGAGCGCGAGCGCGGGAGGGGGCGCGCATGAGCGCGGCGCGCGCCGAGGTCCTCGCGCGCGTCCGCGCCGCGCTGCGCGACGTCCCGCCGGGCGAGCCCGAGCGCTGGGACGGCCCGGGCGGCGACGGGGCGCCCGACGCCTACCGGCTCGGCCCCGCCCCGGGCGGACCGTCCCGCGTCGAGCTCTTCGCCGAGCGGGTGGCCGACTACCGCGCCGAGGTCGTGCGCTGCCCGGCGTGCCGCGGACGTGCGCCGCGCGATCGCCGAGACCTGCGCGCGCCACGGCGCGCGGCGCGTCGTCGCCCCCGACGGCCTGCCGGCCGCCTGGCGCGTCGACGGGGTCGAGTGGCTCGGCGACGACCCGCCGCCCCGCTGGGCGTCGACGCGCTCGACGCCGCCGACGGCGTCCTGACCGGCGCGGCGGTCGCCATCGCCGAGACCGGGACGATCGCGCTCGACCACGGCCCGGGCCAGGGCCGGCGCGCGCTCTCGCTCCTGCCCGACCTGCACCTCTGCGTCGTCCGTGCCGACCAGGTCGTCGCGACCGTCCCCGAGGGCCTGCGGCGGCTGCGCGGCGCCGTCGACGACGGCCGCCCGGTCACCCTCGTCTCCGGCCCGTCGGCGACGTCGGACATCGAGCTGCAGCGCGTCGAGGGCGTCCACGGACCGCGCCGGCTCGTCGTCCTGGTGGCGGAGGGGCTGCGGTAGGTTGCCCGGCGCATGACCGAGGAGCGCTTCACCGGCCGGCGCGCGCTCGTCACGGGCGCCGGCTCGGGCATCGGCGCCGCGGTCGCGCGCCGCCTCGCCGCGGAGGGCGCGGAGCTCCTGCTCGCCGACGCCGCCGCCGACCGCGTCCGCGACGTCGCCGCCGAGCTGGGCGAGCGCGGTCCGCTGGGTGCGGCTCGACGTCCGCGACGAGGACGCGGTCCGGGCCGCGACCGGCGACCTCGACGTCCTCGTCAACGTGGCCGGGATCGGCTCCACGACCTCGGCGCCCGACACGCCGCTGCGACGTCTGGGAGGACGTCTTCGCCGTCAACGCGCGCGGGACGTTCCTCTGCTGCAAGCACGCGATCCCGGGCATGGTCGCCCGCGGCGGCGGGACGATCGTGAACATCGGCTCGGTCGCCGGCCTCGTCGGCCTGCGCAACCGGGCCGCGTACTGCGCCTCGAAGGGCGCCGTGATCGCGCTGACGCGCGCCCTGGCCGTCGACCACGTCGGCGACGGCGTCCGGGTCAACGTCGTGTGCCCCGGCACCGTCGACTCGCCCTGGGTGCAGCGCCTCGTCCACGACGCCGGCGAGTCGCTCGACGCGCTGCGCGCCCGCCAGCCGATGGGCCGGCTGGGCACCCCGGAGGAGATCGCCGACGCGGTCCTCTACCTCGCCTCGGACGCCGCCGCCTTCGTCACCGGCAGCTCGCTCGTCATCGACGGCGGGCTGACCGCCGCGTAGGGAGCGGCGGTGACGGCGGCGCCCGCCGAGGCTCCGGACGGCGCCCGCGACGGCCTGCGGCGCGTCCTCGTCGACGGCGCGCCGGTGCTCGCGGTCGCGCGCGGCGGCACGCTCTTCGGCGTGGGGGCGACGCTCGCCGAGCTGCTCGCGGCCGGGCGTCGACCACGTGCACGACGGCCGTCGACCGCGCCCTGGACGGGTCCGCCGCTGCGACGGGGCGACGGCGCTCCTGGCCCCCGTCGACGAGCAGGAGGTGTGGGCCAGCGGGGTGACGTACCGGCGGTCGGCCTCCGCCCGCGTCGAGGAGTCCGTGGCCCCGGACGCCTACGAGCGCGTCTACGCCGCCGAGCGGCCCGAGCTCTTCCTCAAGGCGACGCCCGGCCGCGTGCCCGTCCCCGGCGCGCCGCTGCGCATCCGCCGCGACTCCGGGTGGGACGTGCCCGAGCCCGAGCTCGCGCTCGTCGCCGACGCCCACGGCGCGGTCGTCGGCTACCTCGCCGCCGACGACGTCTCGTCGCGCTCGATCGAGGGCGCCAACCCGCTCTACCTGCCGCAGGCCAAGGTCTACGACGACGCGCTCGGCCTGTCGGGGACGATCGTCCTCGCCCGCGACCTCGGCGACGCCGTGCACGCGCGCGGCGATCAGCCTGCGCATCGAGCGCGCCGGCGCGACCGTCTTCGAGGGCGCGACCTCGGTGGCCGAGATGGCGCGGTCCTTCGACGTCCTCGTCGAGCACCTCTTCCGCGAGCTCTCGCACCCCGCGGGCGCCGTCCTGCTGACGGGCACGGGCGTCGTCCCGCCCGACGACGTCACGCTGCAGGACGGCGACGTGGTGGAGATCGACGTCGAGGGCGTCGGCCGCCTGCGCCACGCCGTCTACCGGCGCGGCTGAGCCTCAGCGCACCGCGCCCCACACCTCGCGCCGCGGGTCGGTGCCGCAGACGACGGTCCCCGTCCGGGCGTCGAGACCCGCGACGGCGGCCGCGCCGAAGAGCGGGTGGCCGTCGGGACGGCGCTCGACGGCGTGGCCGAGGGCGGCGAGGCCGTCGGCGAGCCCGGCGTCGAAGGCCTCCTCGCACAGGACGCTGCCGCGCACGGCGCGCCAGCGCGGGACGTCGAGCGCCTCGTCGACCGGGACGCCGGCGTCGAGGAGCAGGCGCGCGAGCTGCACGAGGATCTGCACCTGGCCGTCGGCCCCGGGGGTCGCCACGGCGAGGACGCCGTGGACGTCGTGCTCGAGCAGCATGGGGGAGAGCGTGTGCAGCGCGCGGCTGCCGCCGGGCGGCAGCGCGTCCGCGCCGACCAGGCCGCTGAGGCGGTTGTTCAGGACGAAGCCGCCCTCGGGCACGAGCACGCCGGAGCCGAACTCGTGGAAGACGCTGACGAGCATGGACACGACGAGGCCGTCGCCGTCGGCGGCGGTCACGGCGGCGGTGTGGTCGGCGGCGGTCGGGCCGCGCAGGTCGCTGGCGCGCGCCGGCGCCGCGGCGAGCGGCGTCGCGCGCGCCCGCTCGGCGCCGCCGGCCGTCCGCAGGTCGGCTCGCGCCGCTCGAAGGCGTGCTTGATCGCCTCGATCGCCGCGTGCTCGCCCGCCGCCGTGCCGGGCGGCGGCGCGTCGCGCAGCGCCTCGAGCGCCAGGAGGGCGAGCGCCGCCTGCGACGGCGGCGGGGTGACCGCCAGGCGGGCGCCGCCGTGCGTCCCGGTGACGGGCGCCTCCGCGGCCACCGCGTAGGCCGCCAGGTCGTCGCGGTCGATCCCGTCGCCGCCGGTCGTGACGGCGCCCTCGATCGCCTCCGCCACCGGCCCGCGGTAGAAGCCGTCGACCCCGTGCGCACGGACGGCCTCGAGCGTCTCGGCCAGGGCGCCCTGGCGCCAGACGTCGCCGGGGCGCGCGGTCAGCAGCGGCCAGCCGGGCGCGCCGTCGTCGAGGCGCGCCGCGCGGCGATCGCGCGCCCCCGCCAGCCAGTCCGACACCGGGAAGCCGGTGAGCGCCAGGTCGGTCGCCGGCCCGAGCACGTCGGCGAGCGGCAGGCGGCCCGGACGCCTCGTGCGCCGCGCACCACGCGGCGACGGCGCCGGGGACGCCGGCGCTCGCCGGGCCGTAGGCCGTGACCGGGAGGATCGGGCGCTGCGGCACCGCGGCGGCGCCGACGTAGGCGGCCACCGCGCCGTCGGGCCGCGCACGAGCAGGAGCGCGTCGCCGCCCAGCCCGCACTGGTCCGGCGCCACGACGGCCAGCGCGGCGGCGGCCGCGACGGCGGCGTCGACGGCGTTGCCGCCGGCGCGCAGGACGTCGTCCCCGGCCGTGACCGCGAGCGGGTGCGCCGCGACCACGCCGCCGCGGCATCCGCGCAGCAGCGGGCGGGGCAGGCGCGTCGTCATGGATGCCATCCAAGCACCTTGCGGGGACGAGGCCCGGCGCGGGTAGGTTGCGGCCGTGGCGCTCCCTATCGATAGTCCGCCGAAGATCATCTGCGTCGGGCTGAACTACCGCGACCACGCGGAGGAGCAGGGCTCCGACCTGCCGACGGCGCCGCTGCTGTTCGCCAAGTGGGCGAACACGCTCATCGGCCCGGGCGAGCCGATCGTCCTGCCGCCCGAGAGCTCCCAGGTCGACTACGAGGCCGAGCTCGGCGTCGTCATCGGCCGCACCGGCCGCCGCGTCGCCGAGCGCGACGCGCTCGACCACGTCCGCGGCTACGTCTGCGTCAACGACGTCAGCGCGCGCGACCTGCAGTTCGCCGACGGCCAGTGGACGCGCGGCAAGTCGCCGGACACCTTCTGCCCGGTCGGCCCGCGGCTCGTGCCGCGCGAGGAGGTCGACGACCCGCAGGTCGCTCGCGATCCGCTGCCTCGTCAACGGCGAGGTGCTCCAGGACTCCACGACCGCGAACATGGTCTTCTCGGTCGCCGAGATCATCGCCTACGTCACGCGCACGGTGACGCTCGTGCCCGGGGACCTCATCGCCACCGGCACGCCGGCCGGCGTCGGCGTCTTCCGCGACCCGCAGGTGCTGCTGCAGGACGGCGACGAGGTGACCGTCGAGGTCGAGGGCCTCGGCCAGCTGACCAACCCGGTGACCAAGGAGAGCTGAATGGCGTACGTGCTCGTGGCCAGGATGACCGCCCGCGAGGGCGAGGAGGAGCGCGCGGCGGAGCTGATCCGCGAGCTCGCGACGGCGTCGGCGCAGGAGCCGGGGAACGTCCACTACCTCGCCCACCGCGACCCCGAGGACCCGCGCGTCTTCCTCATGTACGAGCAGTACCGCGACAAGGCGGCCTTCGAGGAGCACGGGCAGACCGAGCACTTCCAGCGGATCGGCCCGGGCGAGCTCTTCGGCCTCATGGAGGACCGCGAGCGGGCCTTCTACGAGACGCTCGACTAGGGGCCTCCGCCCGGGGGAGGCGCGGCCCGGCCTAGAAGACCGCGCGGCCCCCGGAGATGTCGTAGGTCGCGCCGGTCGAGAACGAGAGGCGGTCGCCGGCGAGGAACGCGATGAGCTCGGCGACCTCCTCGGGGCGGCCCATGCGGCCCATCGGGATGCGCTCGACCATGTAGTCGACGTGCTCCTGGCTGAGCTGCTCGAGGATGGGCGTGGCGATGACCGCCGGGGCGATGCAGTTCACGAGCACGCCGGTCGTGGCCAGGTCCTTGCCCACCGACTTCGTGAGGCCGATCACGGCCGCCTTGCTGGCCGAGTAGGCGGCGGCCATCGGGTTGCCCTCCTTCCCGGCGATCGAGGCGACGTTCACGATCCGCCCGTAGCCGCGCGGCGCCATCGACCCGCGCCGCGGCGCGGTCGAAGAAGAAGACGCCGTCGAGGTTGATCGCGAAGACCCGGCGCCACTCCTCGTCGCCGACGTCGACGGTGTGCAGCGAGTCGCCGCCGACGCCGGCGCAGCACACCAGCACGTCGAGGGGGCCGAGCTCGCGCTCGACGCGGGCCACGGCGGCGTCGGCCTGCCCGGACTCCGTGACGTCGCCCGCGATCCCGAGCACGCCGTCGGGCGCCCCGGAGGGGTCGAGGTCGAAGGCGGCGACCCGGGCGCCGCGGTCGCGCAGCAGCGCGGCGGCGGCGGCGCCGATCCCGCTGGCGCCGCCCGTGACGAGCGCGGTCCGGCCGTCGAAGTCGCGGGCCAGCGGGTCCATGTCAGCGCGCGACGTGCGTGGCGCCGTCCTCGGCCAGCACGAGGTCGGCGTCGCGGTCGGGCACGTGGTCGAGCGGCACGGGGGCGAGCGCCTCGAAGAACGTCACCCCGCCCGCCGAGTGCAGCTCGTGCTCGACGCCGCGGTTGACGCACACGACGTCGCCGGGGCCGAGCTCGCGGGTCTCGTCCCCGATCGTCATCGTCACCGTCCCCTCGACGACCGCCATGAGCTGCTCGGTGTGCTCGTGGGCGTGGCGCCTGACCTCCTTGCCCGGCTCGTAGGTCACCCGGCAGAGCAGGACCTGGTCGCCGCCGATGGCGTGCAGGCGCACGCCGTCGACGAACTCGAAGGCCTCGCGGCCGTTCCAGGTGCGGAACGGGGAGGGCTCAGGCATCCACGCCCCAGAAGCCCGCCCCGCCGTCGGCGCTGACCTTCGCGACCGAGATGTCCTCGTCGAAGATCACGCGCTTGCCCTCGCGCCGGGGCTCGGCGCGGGCGTCGAGCGCGCGGAGCACCCGCTCCGGCGTGGCCGGCATCTCCGTGACCCACACGCCCACGGCGTCGTGGATCGCCGCGGCGATCGCGGGCGGCTGCGCGTTGTTCGCCATCTCGCCGATCGCCTTCGCGCCGAACGGGCCGTCGACGGAGGGGTTCTCGAGGATGACGTTGTCGATGTCGGGCAGGTCCTCCAGCGACGGCGCGAGGTAGGCCCCGAACTGCTCGCCGCGGTGCTCGACCGACGGGTAGCGCGGATAGGCCTCCTCGAGCAGGCCGAGGCCCAGGCCCATCATGGCCCCGCCGTCGATCTGCCCCTCGACGAGCGTGGGGTTGATCGCGCGGCCCACGTCGTAGACCTGCGTCATCTTCAGGACCGTGACCTCGCCGGTCTCGTCGTCGACCTCGACGTCGATGACGCACGCGGCGTAGGAGATCGCCGAGTGCGGCTCGGCCGTGACCGATCCGTCGTCGTCGTCGACCTCGGCCAGCGGCTTGAGCGCCGTCCCGTTGCCCGTGATGAGCTCGCCGTAGGTGTACGTCGCGGCCCCCGCGACGTCGGGCACGGAGATCTTGCGGTCCGGCGCGCCCTTGGCCAGCACCTCGCCGTCGACGATCTCGAGGTCGTCGGCCGAGATCTCGAGCTCCTTCGAGGCGATGTCGAGGATCTGGGCGCGCGCCTTCTCGGCCGCGTAGCGCACGGCGTTGCCGCCGATGAACGTGCCGCGCGAGGCGAACGTGCCCGTGCACACGGCCGAGGAGTCGGTGTTCGAGTTGTCCATCGTCACCCAGTCGTAGGGGACGCCGAGCGCGTCGGCCACGATCTGGGTGTGGACCGTCTTCGAGCCCTGGCCGATGTCGACCGTGCCCGCGAAGACGTCGACGCGCCCGTCGGGCTTGAGCTTGATCCAGGCCTGCGACGGGTCGCCGTTCTGGTTCATGCCGGTCGGGTACTCGATCGTCGAGAACCCGCGTCCGCGGTGCTTGGCCATCAGTGGGCCCCTCCGTTCGTGGTGGCGCTGTGGACGACGAGGTCCGCGTCGTCCGGCGCCTGCTGGCCGACGAGGTGCTCGGGGAGCAGGTCGCCCGTGCGCCGGTCGCTGGTCATGGCACGGGCGTCCGCGCTGAGCTCGTAGCCGACGCGCTCGGCCGCCGCGAGCGTCACGACGACCGTCGACGGGTCGTGCATGACGACGCGGTTGGCCGTCGTGTCGCCGACGCGGTTGGCGTTCTTGAGCCGCAGCTCGAGCGGGTCGACGCCGATGGCGTCGGCCACCCGGTTGAGGTGCGTCTCGACCGCGAGCGACACGGACGTCACCCCGAACCCGCGCATGGCCGTGGTCGGGACCCGGTTCGTGAACACGACGAAGCCGTCGAAGCGGACCGCCGGGATCGTGTAGGCGCCCGTGTGATGGAAGGCGTGCTTCGTGAGCCCGTAGGGCGAGAAGCGGGCGTAGGCCCCGGAGTCGTGCAGCGTGAGCGTGCGGCGCCCCAGGATCCAGCCGTCCTTGCTGACGGCGTCCTGGATCTCGATGTGCCACGGCGCCCGGGTCGAGGAGGCGAGGAACTCCTCCTCGCGGGTGAAGCGCCACTTCACCGGCCGCTGGGCCTTGATCGCCAGCATCGCGGTGATCGTCTCCGTGGCCGTGTCCACCTTGCCCCCGAAGCCGCCGCCGACCGTGCCGCCGACGAGCTTGAGCCGGTTCAGCGGCCACTCCAGGTGCGCGGCCACGACCCCCATGGAGAAGTACATCGCCTGCGTGCAGGAGTAGATCGTCAGCCGGCCGTTGGCCTCGGGCACGGAGAGCGACACCTGCGTCTCCATGGGGCAGTGCTCGATCGCCTGGGGCCGGTAGACGCCCTCGACGATCGTGTCCGCGGCATCGAAGGCGGCGTCGAGGTCGCCCTTGCGGACCCGGCGGTGGTTGTGCGGGCCGAAGTGCGGATAGACGGGGCCCCAGTGGTGGATCTCGGGCGTGTCGGGGTCGAACGCCTTGCGGAGGTCGAAGAACGCGGGGCGCTCCTCGAAGCGCACGTCGATGGCCTCCAGCGCGGCCGTCGCGACGGCCTCGCTCTCGGCCGCCACGGCGGCGATCGGCTGGCCCTTGTAGCGGACCACGCCGTCGGCGAGCAGCGGCTCGTCGGCGGGGACGCCGAGGGCCTCGAGGTGGCCGTACACGTTCTTGGGCACGTCGGCGGCGGTCACGATCGCGTGCACGCCGGGCAGCGCCTCGGCCTTCGAGGCGTCGAGATGGGTGATGACCGCGTGGTCGTGCGGGGAGCGCAGCGCCTTCGTCCACAGCGTGCCGGGCACGCGGACGTCGTCGACGTAGAGCGTGCGCGCGGTGACGTGCGCGACCCCGTCGTAGCGCGGCAGCCGGGCGCCGACGGCCTTCATGCCGGGCTCCCGGGGATCATCGTGATGGCGTCCTCGCCCCGCGGTCCCATGTCGGGTTCGACGTCCCGCCGGCGCGACGTCGCCGCGGGCGGCGGCGGTCACGGCGTCGACGATCTTCACGTAGCCCGTGCAGCGGCAGACGTGCCCCGACAGGGCCTCGACGACCTCCTCGCGGGTGGTCCCGCCGCCGTCCTCGATCAGGGCGTGCGACGCCATCAGGAAGCCCGACGTGCAGAAGCCGCACTGCGCGGCGTAGTGCTCGTCGAAGGCGGCCTGCACCGGCGCGAGCTCGGTCGGCGTGCCGAGGCCCTCGACCGTCGTGATCGCGGCGCCCTCGACCATCGCGATCGGCGTCAGGCAGGCGCGCCGGGGGCGGCCGTCGACGAGGACCGTGCAGGTCCCGCAGCCGCCCTGCTGGCAGCCGGCCTTCGTGCTGGTGACGCCGAGCTCCTCGCGCAGCGCCTGCAGCAGCGTCGTCAGGGGCGGCGAGACGAGCTCGCGCTCTTCGCCGTTGACCGTCAGTCTCATCAGCTCTCCTCCGTCGGAAGGTCGTTCAGCACGCGGGCCACGAGCACCGGCAGCGTCCGCTGCCGGTACCAGGCCGAGGCGAGGGCGTCGTCGGCGGGGGCGACGTCGTCGAGCGCCCGCGCCGCGGCGCTCTCGACGTCGGCGCCGTCGGCCAGCGCCCGCTCGACCGAGGTCAGGCGCACGGCGCGGGGCGTCGCGCCCGACGCGGCCAGCCGCAGCTCGCCGCCGGTGCGCGCGCCGCTGACCCGCAGGACCGTGTAGGCGTGCGCGTGCGGCCGGCCCACCGCCGCGGTCGCGCCGGCCTGCGGCGCGTCGTAGGACAGCTCGAGCACGAGGCGCCCCTCGGTCCCGGTCGCGAGGAAGTCCTCGACCGGCTCGGTGCGCTCGCCGCCCGCGCCGACCGAGCGCACCTGCGCGCCGAGCGCGATGAGCGCGGCCTGCAGGTCGCCGCGCGGGCTCTCGCGGCCCGGCGGCGCGCAGAGGTTGCCGCCGATGGTCGCCTGGGCGCGGACCTCGCGGTCGGCGACGTGGGCGGCGGTCGTGCCGAGCGGCTCGGGCGCGGACTCGAGCGCGGCGACGCGCGTCATCGCCCCGACCGTCGTCCGGCCGCCGTCGTCGCGCACGCCGTCCAGGCCGGCCCGTTCGAGCAGCAGCGCCCGGCGGGGGGACAGGCGCCCGTGCGCGAGCTCGACGGTCAGGATCGTGCCACCGCCGAACACGGTGACGTCGCCGCCGTCGCCGAAGGCCGCCACGGCCTCGTCGGGCGACGCCGGCACCAGGACCTCGGGCGCCTGCGGGGGTGCTACGGCCATGCGTCCTCTCCTCCTGCTGGGGACATCAGCGTGAGGGCCCTTATACACGCCGCGGACGCTCGCCGGTGGATTATTGATTCTCCGGTGTCCGCGACCGGCCGGGCGGTGTATACCTGTCGCCTGCTTGGGTCCCGGTGGCGGAGAACGGAGGCAGCGGCGCGCATGGAGTTCGGGTCGATCGAGGACGTCGAGGTCGCGCTGCGCGCGCAGTCCTACCTCCCGGAGCGCGGCCTGGCGACGTCGCTGTTCCTCTCGCTGGCGATCGGCAAGCCGCTGCTGCTCGAGGGCGAGGCGGGGGTGGGGAAGACCGAGGCCGCGAAGGCGCTGGCGGCCGCGTCGGGCGCGCGCCTGATCCGCCTGCAGTGCTACGAGGGCCTCGACGTCGCGCACGCCGTCTACGAGTGGAACTACGCCCGCCAGCTCCTGCACATCCGGGCCGCCCAGGAGGGCACGGTCTCCGAGCAGGAGCTGTTCGGCCCGGAGTACCTCATCCGCCGCCCGCTGCTGGAGGCGATCGCGTCCGAGGAGCCCGTGGTCCTGCTCATCGACGAGATCGACCGGGCCGACGACGAGTTCGAGGCCTTCCTCCTGGAGGTCCTCTCGGACTTCCAGATCACGATCCCCGAGGTCGGGACGATCCGGGCCGCGCGGCGGCCCGCGGTGATCCTCACCTCCAACCGGACCCGCGAGCTCCACGACGCGCTCAAGCGCCGCTGCCTCTTCCACTGGGTGACGCACCCGTCGCTCGAGCGCGAGGTCGAGATCGTGCGCCTGCGGGTCCCGGGCGTGTCGGAGCGCCTGGCGGCGCAGGCGGCGGCCTTCGTCGCGAGCCTGCGCGTCCTGGACCTGGCCAAGCCGCCCGGGGTCGCGGAGACGGTGGACTGGGCCTCGGCGCTCGCCGTCCTGGGCTGCGAGGAGCTCGATCCGGTGACGGTCGAGCAGACGCTCGGGTCGGTCCTGAAGTACCGCGAGGACTTCGACACCGTCCGCGACGACACGATCGTCGAGCTCGTCCGCGAGGCCCGCGCCGTCGCGGCCGCCCCGGCGCCGTGAGCGAGGCCCTGACCCTGCAGGTCGTGACGTTCGGCCGGGTCCTGCGCGAGGCCGGCATCGAGGTCGGCGCCGGGCGCCTCGCCGACGCCCTGCGCGGCCTCGACCGCGTCGACCTCACGCGCCAGGACGACGTCTACTGGACGCTGCGCACGACGCTCGTGGCGCGGCGCGAGGAGCTCGAGCCGTTCGACCGCGCGTTCCGCGCCTGGTTCCTCCGCGCCCCGGTCGCGGCACCGCCCCGTCGCGAGGACCCGCGGCGCATGCCGCGCAGCGCGCAGCGCGTGCGCCGCGACGCGCGCCCCGGCGCGGACGCCGCGACCGCCGAGGGCGAGCCGGACAGCATCGGCGCGAGCCCGCACGAGGTCCTGCGGCGCAAGGACTTCGGGGCGATGACCGGCGAGGAGCTCGCCCAGGCCCGCCGCCTGATCGCCGAGCTCGAGGTCGAGCGCCCGCGCCGGCGCTCGCGGCGGCTGCGCCCGCACCGGCGCGGCCCGGCGCTGGACCTGCGCCGCCTGGCGCGCAGCTCGCTGGCCACCGGCGGCGACCCCGTCCACCGCCGCTACCGGCGCCGCCACGAGGCGCCGCGCAAGCTCGTCGTGCTCTGCGACGTCTCGGGCTCGATGGAGGCCTACAGCCGCGCGATGCTGCTCTTCCTCCACGCGCTCGTGCGCTCGGGCCGCGGGGTCGAGGTCTTCGCCTTCGGCACCCGCCTCACGCGGCTCACCGGCGAGCTCGCCACGCGCGACCCCGAGGAGGCGCTGCGGCGCGCCGCCGACCGCGTGGTCGACTGGGCGGCGGGCACGCGCATCGGCGCGTCGCTGAAGACCTTCAACGACGTCTGGGGCCGCCGGGCCATGGCCCGCGGCGCGGTCGTCCTCATCGTCTCCGACGGGTGGGAGCGCCAGGACAACGCGCTCGTCGGGCGCGAGATGCAGCGCCTGCACCGCGGCGCGTACGCCGTCGTCTGGGCCAACCCGCTGCGCGGCAGCGCGGCGTACGAGCCGCTGGCGGGCGGGATGCGCGCGGCGCTGCCCTGGGTCGACCGCTTCGTCGCCGGCCACGACCTCGCGAGCCTCGAGGAGCTGGCGGGGCTGCTCAGCGGCATCGAACGGCGGCACGCGGCATGAGGGCCGTCGCGCGGACGACGGTCGCGGACACCCCTCGGGACGCCTGGTACGTTCGCGCGCAGTGGGTGGGCGGGTTCCGATTCACGGAGAGAGAGGGTCCACGATGACGCTGCAGGTCAAGGCCGACGCCTTCCTCGAGCTGGTCGACGAGAGCGCCGAGCTCGAGCAGCTCGGCACCGGGTTCACGTTCACCGAGGGTCCCTTGTGGAACCCCGAGGGCTTCCTGCTGTTCAGCGACATGCCCGGTGACGTCCGCCGCCGCTGGGACGAGCAGGGCGCCGTGCGCGAGGTCGCCAGCCCGTCGAACAAGGGCAACGGCATGACGTTCGACCTCGACGGCCGGCTCATCGTGTGCGAGCACGTCACGAGCTCGGTCGTGCGCATGGATCCCGACGGGACGGGCTCGGGCCGCGAGGTCCTCGCCACCCACTTCGAGGGCCGGGAGCTCAACAGCCCCAACGACGTCGTCGTCAAGAGCGACGGCGCCATCTACTTCACCGACCCCACGTACGGGCGCATGCCCGGCTTCGGGATCGAGCGCGAGCAGGACCTCAGCTTCCAGGGCGTCTACCGCCTCCCGCCGGGGGGCGGCGACCCGCAGCTGCTCGACGACGACTTCGGCCAGCCCAACGGCCTGTGCTTCACCGCGGACGAGCGCGTGCTCTACGTCAACGACACCGAGCGCACGAACATCCGCGCGTTCGACGTCCGCGACGACGGCACGCTCGGCCCGGGGCGCGTCGTGGCCGACGGGATCGGCTCGGGCGACCTGGCCGTCGGCGACCTCGTCGACGGCATGAAGCTCGACGAGCGCGGCAACATCTGGGTCACCGGCCCGGGCGAGGCGCCGGGCTCGTTCGGGGTGTGCGTCTTCAGCCCCGAGGGCGAGCACCTGGGCACCGTCGAGGTGCCGGAGGCCGTGGGCAACATCAACTGGGGCGGTCCCGACTGGAGCTGGCTGTTCATCGCCGCGTCGTCGTCGATGTTCCGCCTGCCGTGCAAGGTCTCGGGCAACCGCCTCCCCTACATGAGGTGAACGCGTGAGCAACGACGCCCTGGCGCTCGACCCGTCCCGGTCGGCGCTCGTGATCCAGGACCTGCAGAACGACGTCATCATCGAGGGCGGCGCGTTCGCCGACTCGGGCGCCCCGGCGCACGCCACGGCCCAGGCCGTCGTGGCCAACGTCGCGGCGCTCGCCGACGCGTGCCGCGCCAAGCGGCGTCCCGGTCATCCACGTCTGGTACGTCGTCGAGCCGGGCGCGGCCGGGCTGAAGCTCAACGCCCCGCTGTTCCAGGGCGTCAAGGAGGCCGACGCGCTGGTCCGCGGCACCTGGGGCGCCGCGCCGGCCGACGGCCTCGAGCCGAAGGACGGCGACCACGTCGTCGAGAAGATGCGGATGAACGGGTTCTACGAGACCCGGCTCGACATCCTCCTGCGCGGGCTGGGGGTCGAGCAGCTCGTCATCACCGGCGCCTGGACGAACATGTCGATCGAGCACACCGCGCGCCACGGCGCCGACGCCGGCTACGAGGTCGTCGTGGCCTCCGACGGCACCTCGACGACCGGCGACGAGTGGCAGCGGGCGGCGCTCGAGTACGCGATGACGAACGTCGCGCAGGTGGCCAGCTGCGCGGAGATCACCAGGGCCTTGGGGTGAGCGCGCTCGCCGGCGACCTCCTGCTGGACCAGGGGTTCATCGACGGCCGCTGGGTCGACGCCGACGACGGCGCGACCTTCGACGTCCGCGATCCGGCGACGGGCGCCGTGCTCGCCGCGGTGCCGCGCATGGGCGCCGCGGAGACGCGGCGGGCCATCGAGGCCGCGCACCGCGCCCTGCCGGCCTGGCGGGCGATGCTGGCCCGCGACCGCGCGCGCGTCATGCGCCGCTGGGCCGACCTCATGCTCGACCGCCAGGAGGAGCTCGCGGCGCTCCTGACCGCCGAGCAGGGCAAGCCGCTGGCGGAGTCGCGCGTCGAGGTCGCCTACGCGGCGAGCTTCCTGGAGTGGTTCGGCGAGGAGGCCAAGCGCGTCTACGGCGACACGATCCCGACCTACGCGCCGGACCGGCGGATCGTCGTGACGAAGGAGCCCGTCGGCGTGACCGCCGGCATCACGCCGTGGAACTTCCCGGCGGCGATGCCGACGCGCAAGGCCGCGCCCGCCCTCGGGGCCGGGTGCACGATGGTCCTCAAGCCGGCCGAGCAGACGCCGCTGACGGCGCTCGCGGTGATGCGCCTCGGCGAGGAGGCGGGGCTGCCGCCCGGCGTGCTGAGCATCGTCACCGGCGACGCGGAGGACGCGCCGGCCATCGGGCGCGAGATGACCGGCAACCCGCTCGTGCGCAAGCTCGGCTTCACCGGCTCCACCGAGGTCGGCAAGCTCCTCATGGCCCAGTGCGCGGGCCAGGTCAAGAAGGTGTCGCTCGAGCTCGGCGGCAACGCCCCCTTCATCGTCTTCGACGACGCCGACCTCGACGCCGCGGTCGACGGCGCGGTGACGTGCAAGTACCGCAACTCGGGCCAGACCTGCATCTCGGCGAACCGCATCCTCGTCCAGGACGGCGTCCACGACGAGTTCGTCGCGCGCTTCGCGGACCGCGTCGCGCGGCTCGTCGTCGCGGACGGCTTCACCGACGGCGTGAACGTCGGCCCGCTCATCGACGAGCCCGCGCTCGAGAAGGTCCAGCGCCACGTCGCCGACGCGCTCGACGGCGGCGCCGAGCTCGTGCTCGGCGGCCGGCCGCACGAGCGCGGCGGCCAGTTCTACGCGCCCTCGGTGCTGCTCGGCGTCACCGACGCGATGGCGATGTCCAACGAGGAGACCTTCGGGCCCGTCGCCGGCATCAGCCGCTTCGCCACCGAGGACGAGGCGGTGCGCAAGGCCAACGACACGCCCTACGGCCTGTCGAGCTACTTCTACAGCCGCGACATGGCCCGCGTCTGGCGCGTGTCCGAGGGGCTCGAGTACGGGATCCTCGGGATCAACACCGGGGTCATCTCGACCGAGGTGGCGCCGTTCGGCGGCGTCAAGGAGTCGGGCATCGGCCGCGAGGGGTCGAAGTACGGGATCGACGAGTGGCTCGAGGTCAAGTACCTGTGCATGGGAGGCCTGTAGGTGATCGTGGAGGAGCGGACGTACCACGTCCACACCGGCAAGCTCGCGGAGGTCGTGCGCCTCTACGCCGAGGAGGGGACCGCGATCCAGCAGCGGATCCTGGGCGGCCTCGTCGGCGCGTTCACCGTCGACATCGGCGACCTGAGCTCGATCGTGCAGCTCTGGGGCTACGACTCGCTCGAGGAGCGCGCCCGCCGGCGCGGGGAGCTGCAGGCCGACGCGGGGTGGAAGGACTTCCTCACCCGGCTCACCCCGCTGATCCACACCCAGCGCAACCGCATCCTGGTCCCGACGTCGTTCTCCCCGCTGCGATGAGCGCCCTCGCGGGCAAGGTCGCGATCGTCACGGGCGGCGCGCAGGGCATCGGCCGCGCGATCGCCGAGGGGCTGGCGGCCGAGGGCGCGCGGATCGTCATCGCCGACCTCAAGGGCGCCGAGGAGGCGGCGGAGGCGTTCGAGGGCGGGGTGGGCCTGACGGTCGACGTCTCCCGCGAGGAGGACACCCGGCGCATGGCCTCCGAGACGGTGGAGCGCTGCGGCGGGATCGACATCCTCGTGAACAACGCGGGCCTCTACGCGTCGCTGGCCATGCGGCCGTTCACCGAGATCCCGGTCGACGAGTGGCGCACGGTCATGGACGTCAACGTCCTGAGCATGTTCCTGACCTGCCGCGCGGTCGTCCCGCGGATGCGCGAGCGCGGCGGCGGGCGGATCGTGAACATCTCGTCGGGGACCCCGTTCCGGGGCGTGCCGTTCCTCCTGCACTACGTCACCAGCAAGGGCGCCATCGTGACGCTGACCAAGGCGCTGGCCAAGGAGCTCGGGCCCGACGAGGTGCTCGTCAACTGCGTGGCCCCGGGGTTCACGATGAGCGCCGGCGTCCGCGAGCACCCCGAGGTCGTCGACGCGCTGCGCGACGTGTCGCTCTCGGCCCGGACGCTCAAGCGCGACCAGGTGCCCGAGGACGTCGTCGGCGCCGTCGTGTTCCTCTGCGGCCCGGGGTCGGCGTTCGTCACGGGCCAGACCATGGTCATCGACGGCGGCCAGTACTTCCATTGAGGCTCGCCCTGTTCGCGCACCCGGGCGGCGCCGAGGCGACCGGGGGCGACACCGTCCTCTACGACCTCGCCGCCGACGAGGCGCACGTCGCGCCGGCCGCGGTCGCGGGCGACGCGCTGCGCTGGACGCTCGACGACGGCGAGGGCGACGCGCCCGGCGCGCTGCTGTCGCACGCGGTCGACCTCGACCCGTCCACGGCGTGGCTGATGCGCTGCGACCGCGTCGACTTCGAGCCGGGCGGGGTCGCCCACCGCCACACCCACCCCGGTCCGGGGATCCGCCGCCTGCTCTTCGGTCGGATCACGATCGACAGCGAGGGCCGGGTCGACCGGTACGGGCCGGGGGAGGCGTGGTTCGAGCGCGGCCCCGACCCGGTCCTGGCGACCACCTCGGCCGAGGAGCCCTCGGCCTTCGTGCGGGTGCTGCTGCTCCCGGTCGCCTTCGCGGGGCTGCGGACGATCCGCTACGTCGACCCCGCCGACGCCGACAAGCCCAAGACCCAGCGGGCGACGGTCTTCCTGGAGCACGAGCTGGGCGCCCCCGGGGCCGCGCGGTGAGCCGCACCGGCGGCCAGGTCCTCGTCGACCAGCTCGTGCTGCACGGCACCGAGCTGGCCTTCGGCGTGCCCGGCGAGAGCTACCTCGCGGTCCTCGACGCCCTGCACGACAGCCCGCTGCGGCTCATCGCCACGCGCCACGAGGCGGGCGCGGCGAACATGGCGGAGGCCTACGGCAAGCTCACCGGCCGTCCCGGGGTCTGCCTCGTCACCCGCGGCCCGGGGGCGACGCACGCCGGCGTCGGCGTCCACACCGCCTTCCAGGACTCGACGCCGATGCTCCTGCTCGTCGGGCAGGTGGCGCGCGGCACGAGCGGGCGCGAGGGCTTCCAGGAGCTCGACTACCGCCAGGTCTTCGGGCCCGTCGCGAAGTGGGCGACGCAGGTCGACGACCCCGGGCGGCTGCCCGAGGTCCTCGCGCGGGCGTACTGGGTCGCGTGCTCCGGGCGACCGGGGCCGGTCGTCGTCGCGCTGCCGGAGGACATGCTCACGGAGCGCACCGACGCCCCCGACGCCGTCCGCGCGCCCGTGGCGTCGGCCGCGCCCGGCGCGGCCGAGCTCGAGCGGCTGCGCGAGCTCCTCGGGGCCGCGGAGCGGCCGCTGGCGATCGTCGGCGAGGGCGGCTGGACGGCGCAGGCCGGCGCGGACGTCGTGGCCTTCGCCCGCGCCGCCGGGGTGCCGGTGGCCGCGTCCTTCCGCTGCCAGGACTACGTCGACAACGACGCCGAGGTCTACGCCGGGCACGCGGGGATCGCGATGGCCCCGCCGCTGGCGCGGCGCATCGCCGAGGCCGACGTCCTGCTCGCGATCGGCGGGCGCCTCGGGGACATCCCGTCGAACGGGTGGACGCTGCTCGACATCCCGCGGCCGCACCAGCGCCTCGTGCACGTCCACCCCGATCCGGACGAGCTCGGCGCGGTCTACCAGCCGGAGCTGCCGATCGTCTCGGGGCTGCCCGCGTTCGCGGCGGCCGCGCGCGCGCTGGCGCCGCCCGCCGGCGCCGAGCGCCGCCGCGAGCTCGTCGCGCAGGCGCGGGCCGAGTACGAGGCCAACCTCCGCGAGCACCGCGAGCTCCCGGGGGCGCTGCAGGTCTCCGAGGTCATGGCGGTGCTGCGCGACCGCCTCGACGCGGACGCGATCCTCACCTGCGGCGCCGGGAACTTCACCGTGTGGGCGCACCGCTTCTACGCGTTCCGGCGCTTCCCGAGCCAGCTCGCGCCGCGCAGCGGCTCGATGGGCTACGGGTTCCCGGCGGCGGTCGCGGCGAAGGCCGTCGCGCCCGAGCGCACCGTCGTGTGCCTGGCCGGCGACGGCGACTTCCTCATGACCGGCCAGGAGCTCGCCACGGCCGTCCAGGAGGAGCTGGCCGTGATCGTGCTCGTGGTGAACAACGGCATGTACGGGACGATCCGCATGCACCAGGAGCGCCACTACCCCGGGCGGGTCGTGGGGACCGACCTCGTCAACCCCGACTTCGCCGCCTACGCCCGCGCCTTCGGCGCGCACGGCGCCGTGGTCGAGCGCACGGAGGACTTCGCGCCCGCGCTCGACGGGGCGCTGGCGGCCGGCCGACCCGCCCTGCTCGAGCTGCGGGTCGACCCCGAGGCGATCACGCCGCGTCAGACGCTGGCCGAGATCCGGGCGGCGGCGCGGTGAGCCGCACCGAGCTGCGCGTCCCCGGGCTCGCGGAGCCCTTCAGCCACTACACCGACGCCGTCCGCGCGGGGGACCTGCTGTTCGTCTCGGGCATCGTGCCCGTCGACGCGGAGGGCCGCCTCGTCGGCGGCGACGACGTGGCCGCGCAGGCCGAGCACGTCTTCGCGCTGCTCGGCCGCGTCCTGGCGGCCGCCGGCGGGCGCGCCGCCGACGTCGTCAAGGTGACGGTCTTCGTGGTGGCCATCGACGACCGCCCGCGGATCAACCCGGCGCGGCAGGCCTTCTTCGGCGACGCGCGCCCGGCGAGCACGCTCGTCGAGGTCTCGCGGCTCGTCGTCCCCGGCGCCCGGCTCGAGGTCGAGGCCGTCGCCCTGCTCGGCGCGTGACCGCCGCCGAGGTCGCCGCAGCGGTCGGGTCGGGCGCGCTCGGTGCCGAGGAGGCCGTCGCGGCGGCGCTGACCCGGCTCGAGGCCGCCGCCGACCTCCGCGCGGTGATCACGCTCTGCGCCGAGCCGGCCCTGGCCCGGGCGCGTGCCGGGGTGGCCGGGCGCCTGGCGGGCGTGCCGCTGCTCGTCAAGGACCTCATCGACACCGCGGGCGTGCGGACGACCTACGCGTCGAGGATCTTCGCCGACCACGTCCCGCGTCGCACCGCGCCGGCCGTCGCGGCGCTGGAGGCCGAGGGCGCGATCGTCGTCGGCAAGGCCAACGCCGACGAGTTCGCCTGGGGCGT
Organism: uncultured Actinomycetes bacterium; assembly: GCA_963707695.1. Classification (GTDB taxonomy): domain Bacteria; phylum Actinomycetota; class Thermoleophilia; order Solirubrobacterales; family Solirubrobacteraceae; genus JAOPZW01. Next base: position 220,763 of record CAVPQY010000004.1, read on the forward strand.
GGCGGGCCGGAACCCGCACTTCGGGGACGTCGTCAACCCGCGGCACCCGGATCGCATCGCGGGCGGCTCGAGCGGCGGCAACGCCGCGGCGCTGGCCGCCGGGCTCGTGCCCCTCGCGCTGGGCACGGACACCGGCGGCTCCGTCCGGCTGCCGGCGGGCGCCTGCGGCGTCGTCGGCCTCAAGCCGGCGCTCGGCGCGGTCTCCGTGGAGGGCGTCTTCCCGCTGGCGCCGAGCTTCGACACCGTCGGACCGATGGCGCGCACGGTCGCCGACTGCGGGCTCGCCCACGCGGTGCTCACGGGTGCGCCCGCACCGGCGCCCCGCGCACGTGGCGTCCGGGTCGGGGTGCTGCGGCACCGCCCGGACGTCACCGGCGCGCCCGGCGCCGAGGACGACGACCCGCGCGCGGAGGCCGTCATCGCGCGCCTGCGCGCAGTGGGCGCCCGCGTCTGCGTCGTCGAGCTCCCCGTCCCCGAGGCCGACACGTGGCCGGTCTTCTACGCGGACGCGGCGGCGGTCCACGCCGCGACCTACCCGAGCCGCAGCGACGACTACGGCCCGACGGTCCGGGCGAAGCTCGAGGCGGCCGCGCGGATCGACCCGGCCGACGTGGGGCGGGCGCGCGCGGCGCTGGAGGCGTGGCGGGCGCGCGCGACGCGCGAGCCGGACGTGGACGTCGTCGCGTCGCCGACGCTCGGCCTCGCCGAGCTCCCGCTGGCGGGCGTCGACGAGCTCGAGATCCGCCTGCCCTTCTCGGCCTACACCCGCGCGTTCAGCTACCTCGGGTGGCCGGCCGTCGCGATCGGCGACCTGCACCTCGCCGGACGCGACGTCGCGACCGTGCTCGCGCTGGCGCTCGCCCTGGAGCGCGACGGCGGGGTGCTCTAGCGTCGGGCCATGCGGGCGACCGGCCTCACCCACGTCAGCGTCCACGCCGTCGACATGGAGGCGTCGCTGCGCTTCTACGTCGACGTCCTCGGCCTCGAGCACCTGCCGAGCCCGGACTTCGCGCAGCGGGTGGAGTGGCTGCGCCTCGGCGACCAGCAGCTGCACCTCTTCCAGCGCGAGACGCCCGCGCCGGAGTTCCACCACCTCGGCCTCGACGTCGACGACTTCGAGGCCGCCTACGTCATGGCGCGCGACCGCGGGCTGCTCGACGACGCGACCTTCGCGCCCACCGTGCGCGAGCTCAACGACGGCTCCGTGCAGCTCTACCTCCGCGACCCGGCCGGCAACCTCGTCGAGCTCAACTGGCCCGACGCGAGCACGCTGGACCGCTCCGTCGTGACCGACATCCGGCACGTCCGGGACGAGCGTCCGCAGAGCGCCGAGGCGCTCCGCGCGCGGCTGTACACCGGCGCTCCGCGACCGCGCGCGGACGAGTATCGATAGATACTTGCGCCGGGCTGACGGCGGGTGTTAGGTTCGCGCCGCCTTGCTCATCACAGATGCATCCGTGCTGCGGACCCTCCGGATGATCGGCCGGGTCCTGCTCGGGATCATCGTCGCGTTCCCGGTGATCTGGGTCCTGTTCATCGCGTCGGGGACGACGTTCGGGCCGGCGGTGAGCGACCCGAAGGACTTCTACATCACGCTGCTCAACGGTGTCACCGCGGCGGCGCTGTACTTCGTCGTCGCGAGCGGGTTCACGCTCATCTTCGGGCTCATGCGCGTGGTGAACATGGCCCACGGCGCGTTCTTCCTGTTCGGCGGCTACATCGCGCTGAAGCTCCAGCGCAACATGGTCGGCGGGGCCTCGGACTTCGGCCTCAGCAGCGCGCAGGTGAGCTTCGCCCAGTGGTTCGTGCCGCTGCTGGCCGGCGCGGCCGTCGTCGCCGGCGTGGGGCTGCTCATGCAGCAGCTCTTCCTGCGCTGGAACCAGGGCCAGGAGCTGCGCCAGGCGCTCATCACGATCGCCATCTCGATCATCCTGGCCGACCAGATGCTCGCCCACTACGGCGGCATCGCGCAGGACATCTCCTGGCCCCGGACGTTCGACAAGTTCGTGAACCTCCACGTGAGCGGCGTGCAGTACACGCTCACCCGCCTGGTCATCCTCGGCATCGGGATCGTCATCGGGGTCGCTCTGTGGCTCTGGCTGAAGAAGACCCGAACCGGCATGGTGATCCGCGCCGGCGTGGACGACCGCGAGATGGTCTCGGCCCTGGGCGTCAACATCCAGCTCACCTTCGCGATCGCCTTCGCCGTCGGCGCCGCGCTGGCGGGCATGGGCGGCGCCGTCGGCGGCTCGTTCGCGAGCCTCGCCCCCGGCGTCGACGCCAACTGGCTCCTGAACTCGCTCGTGGTGGTCATCATCGGCGGCATGGGCTCCCTGGGGGGCGCCGCGATCGGTGCCCTGCTGCTGGGTCTGACGACGAACTTCGCGGCCGCCTACCTGCCCGCCGACTACACCTACTACTCGATCATCTTCACGTTCGTCCTGCTCGCGATCGTGCTCGCCGTGCGTCCCCTCGGGCTCTTCGGCCGGGCGGCATGAGCAACGCGAACGCCAGGGGGCTGACGCCGAACCGGGCGATCGGGCTCGTCTTCCTCGTGCTCGCGCTCCTGGCGCCGCTCATCTTCAGCGAGTACTGGGTCGCGACGCTGCTGACGCAGATGTTCATCCTGGGCATCGTGGCGGCGAGCCTCATCTTCCTGTCGGCCTACGGCGGGATGGTGTCCCTGGGCCAGCTCGCGATCTACGGCATCGCCGGCTTCGCGCTCGGCAACCTCACGACGACGGGCAACTCGAAGGGGCTGAACCTCGGGTGGGCGCCGGTGCCGGGCGTCGTGGTCGCGATCCTCGTCGCCGTGCTCATGGCGCTCGTCTTCGGCGTGCTCGCCAGCCGCAGCTTCGGGATCTACTTCCTGATGATCACGCTCGTCTTCTCGGTCATCACGAACCTCTTCTTCGGCCAGGTCACGAGCCTGTCGGGCTTCGGCGGCATCAGCGGCATCCCGATCCCGGACTTCTTCAGCCGCACGGCCCATCCCGACCGCCTGTACTTCCTCTGCTTCGGCGTCGCGCTGGTGCTGTACGTCCTGCTGCGCTACGTCGAGCGCGCGCCGTTCGGGCTGTCCCTCCAGGGCATCCGCGACGACCCGCTGCGGATGAGCTCGCTCGGCTACAGCGTGACGCTGCACCGGACGCTCGCCTTCGGCTTCGGCGGCTTCGTGGCCGCCGTCGGCGGCGTGCTCTTCGCCTGGTGGAACGGCCAGATCTCGCCGTCGAGCATCGGGCTCGGCGCGACGATCGACGTCCTCGTGATCGCGGTGATCGGCGGGCTGTACCGCATCGAGGGTGCGTGGCTCGGGGCGCTCGTCTTCGTCCTCATCAACAACTACGCGCAGGACGTCGGGTTCATCGGCGACCGGTTCCACACGCTCATCGGCGTGATCTTCCTGGTGATCGTCCTGCTGTCCCCGAACGGCCTCATCGGCCTGTGGGAGCTGCTGATCGCCAAGCTCCGGACGTCCCGGCCGGACGACACGACCCCGCGCGAAAGGGGGCCCGCCGAGCTGACACCCGCAGGGTGAGGGACGTACGTCGTGGGAGGCAGGTCGTCCCATCTGGGTTGGAGAACCAACGCTGCCGCCTCCATGGGGGGCGGTGGGAAGGGGAGAGAGATGCTTGCAGGAGGAGGCTGGAAGCGAGGTCCGCTGGTCCTCGCCGTCCTGGTCGCGTTCGCCGCGTTCGTCGTGGCGGGCTGCGGGTCGGACAACAACGACAGCAGCAGCAACAGCTCATCGTCGAGCAGCAGCACGAGCTCGTCGTCGAAGCAGACGGCCGCCACCGCCGCGGACTTCCCGCCGCCGCAGCCGGCCGTCGCGCCGCGCTCGGGCGGCTCGGGCACGCCGATCAAGGTCGGCGTCCTGTCGGATTGCCAGGGCGCGTTCGGCTCCTTCGACAACCAGGACCTGGCGGGCGTCGTCGCGGCCTTCTCGCAGTTCGCGGGGGCCAAGCCGAAGAACCCGAACAAGCCGCGTGACGGCATGACGGGCGGCGCCATCGGCGACCACCCGATCAAGATCGTCGGGATCGGCTGCTCGGACGACCGCGCCGACACGGCGATCAAGGAGACCCGGCGGCTCATGGAGCAGCTCGACGCCGACGTCATGATCGGCCCGCTCTCCGGCGACGAGTCCATCGCCGTGGCGAACTACGCCAAGCAGCACCCGAGCAAGACGTTCGTCGACGGCTCCGCGGGCGCGCAGGACACGACGCTCAAGGTGCAGGCACCGAACTTCTTCCGCTTCAACGGGGACGGCGCGCAGTGGAACGCCGGCCTGGGCGACATCGCCTACAACCAGCTCGGCTGGCGGAAGGCGGCCGTCATCTCCGACGACTACAGCTTCGGCTGGACGTCGACGGCGGGCTTCATCGCCGAGTTCTGCGCCGCGGGCGGCCAGATCGTCCAGCGGGTCTTCCCGCCGCTGAACACGACGGACTACTCGTCCTACGCGCAGCAGCTGAAGACCGACGTCGACGGCACGTTCGTCGCCGTGGGCGGCGCGGGCCTGATCCCGTTCCTGAAGGCCTACGAGCAGGCCAAGGGCCCGATCGACGCCAAGAAGTTCATGGGCAACCTGTTCTGGGGCACCCCGGGGCAGTTCGAGCAGCTCGGCCCGCGCGTCTCCGGCGCGTACATCGGCGGCGCCGGCACGGCCGGCGACCTCAACACGCCGTGGGCGCAGGGCTACGCGAACGACGTCATCGGCAAGTGGTTCAAGACGATCCCGCCCGGTGGCGCGGCCGCCCCGCAGGCCGCGAGCACGTTCACGTACGGCTACTTCGTGAACACCTGGGGCCTCGTCAAGGGCCTGGAGGCGGTCAAGGGCGACCTGTCCGGCAACCAGAAGGCGCTGCAGCAGGCGCTCGCGAAGACCACGCTGCCGGCGCCCTACGGCCAGATCAAGCTGGACGCCAACCGCCAGGCGGTGACCGACATCTACGCCCAGCAGCTGTACACGAAGAACGGCAAGCTGGCCGTCAAGACGGTCGCGCGGATCCCGCAGGTCGACCAGACCTTCGGGGGCACGTTCAGCGCGTCGACCCCGGCCCCGGGCCGCAACGCGCCGAAGTGCGAGAAGCGGAACCTCCCGTGGCTGGGCAAGTCCCAGTCGGTCCCGACCGTCGGGTAGCGACCTGGTGGAAGCAGCAGTCACCGAGACCGCCGAGCCGATCCTCCGCCTGCGGGGGGTCGGCCGGCGGTTCGGCGGGCTCGATGCCGTGTCCGACGTCGACCTCGACGTCGGACACGGCGAGCGCCGCGCCATCCTGGGCCCCAACGGGGCCGGGAAGACGACGCTCTTCAACGTCATCTCCGGCGACATGCCGGCGACGTCCGGGACGATCTCGTTCCTGGGCCAGGACGTCGGGGCCCTCCCGGCCGCCGGCCGGACGCGCCTCGGGATGGGGCGGACGTACCAGAAGTCCCGGCTCTTCCTCGGCCTGACGGTCGAGGACAACCTCTACCTCGCGGTGCTCGGCACGCGCCGCGGGCACCTGCGCCTGAGCCGGCGCACCGTCGACGGCGAGATGCGCGAGCGAGCCCGGGAGCTGGCCGCGGCGGTCGGCCTGGAGCCGAAGCTCGGAGAGCTCGTGGGGCTGATCTCGCACGGGGAGCAGCGCCAGCTCGAGGTGGGGATGGCGCGCGCCGTCGACCCGAAGCTCATGCTCCTCGACGAGCCGGCCTCCGGCCTCTCGCGCGGAGAGCGCCTGGCGCTCACCGACCTCCTGCTCGAGCTCGACCCGAGCATCACGCTGATCCTCATCGAGCACGACATGGACGTCGCCCTGCGCGTCGCCCGGAGCGTCACGATGATGCACGACGGGCGCAAGATCGTGGAGGGCACGCCCGACGAGATCCGGGCCAACGAGCTCGTGCACGAGCTCTACCTCGGCGGCCGCGTGGGCGATGACGCGGACGGGTCGTCGTGAGCGAGGCGGCCGGCATGCCCGACGCGGCCCCGGCGCCCACGAACCGGGAGGCGCCGCTGCTCGTGGTCCGCGACCTCGACGTCTTCTACGGCCGCGCGCACGTCCTGCAGGGCCTGAGCTTCGAGATGGGCCGCGAGCCCGTCTCGGTCATCGGCCGCAACGGCATGGGCAAGACGACGCTCTGCAACGCGATCATGCAGATGCGGCCGACGAGCTCGCGCGGCTCGATCCGCTTCGAGGGCAACGAGCTCGTCGGCCGCCCGTCCTACAAGGTCGCCGGGGCGGGCATCGGGTACGTGCCCCAGGGGCGGCGGCTGTTCGAGTCGCTCACGGTCGACGAGCACCTGCGCATGACGGCCCGGCGCCGCGGCGATCACCGCTGGACGCCCGACGCGGTCTACGAGCTCTTCCCGCGCCTGGCGCAGCGCCGGACGACGGGCGGGACGCAGCTCTCCGGCGGCGAGCAGCAGATGCTCGCCATCGGCCGCGCGCTGCTGACCAATCCGCGGCTGCTGATCATGGACGAGCCGTCCGAGGGACTCGCGCCGGCGATCATCGAGATGCTCGTCGAGACGTTCAAGCGGCTGGCGCAGGACGGCCTGGCCATCCTCGTCGTCGAGCAGAACCTCGCCATGGCGACCGCGCTGGCCGACCGCCAGCTCGTCATGGTCGCCGGGCGGATCTTCGCGGAGACGACGGCGGACGAGCTCGCGAACGACCCCGACGCCCAGCGCCGCTGGCTCGGCGTCGAGCGGGCGTGACCGTGGCCGGCGCGGCGCCCGTCGTGGTGCTCGTCGGCACCCTGGACACCAAGGGCCACGAGTACGCGTTCCTCCGCGACCGCCTGCGCGAGCAGGGCGCCGAGGCGCTGCTCGTCGACGCCGGCGTGCTGGGGGAGCCGCAGGTCGAGCCCGACGTCGGCCGCGAGGAGGTCGCCCGGGCCGCGGGCGAGGACCACGCCGAGCTGGCCCGCGCGGCCGACCGCGGGCGCGCGGTGGACGCGATGGGTCGTGGGGCGGCGGCCGTGGTCGCCCGGCTGTTCGCCGAGGGGCGCGCCCACGGCGTCGCCGCCGTCGGCGGGTCCGGCGGGTCGTCGATCGCCGCGGCCGCGATGCGCGACCTGCCGGTGGGGACGCCGAAGCTCATCGTCTCCACGGTCGCCTCGGGGGACACGCGGCCCTACGTCGGCGCGACCGACGTGACGATGACCTACTCCGTCGTCGACATCTCGGGGATCAACCGCGTGTCCGCGCGGATCCTCACGAACGCCGCCGGCGCGATCGCCGGCATGGTCAAGGCGTCGGCCCCCGCCGTGGCCGATCCGCGCCCCCTGGTGGGGGCGACGATGTTCGGGGTCACGACGCCGTGCGTGACCCGCGCCCGCGAGCGCCTGGAGGAGCTCGGCTACGAGGTCCTCGTGTTCCACGCCACCGGCACGGGCGGACAGTCCTTCGAGGCGCTCGCGAGCGGCGGCTTCCTCGCCGGCGCGCTGGACGCGACGACGACCGAGCTCGCCGACGAGCTCGTCGGCGGCGTGCTCTCCGCGGGGCCGGATCGCCTCGAGGCCGTGGGCCGGGCGGGCATCCCGCAGGTCGTGTCGCTCGGCGCGCTCGACATGGTGAACTTCGGGGCGCGCGACACGGTCCCCGAGCGCTTCGCGCAGCGCACGCTCTACGTGCACAACCCGACGGTGACGCTCATGCGCACGACGCCGGAGGAGAACGCCGAGCTCGGGCGCCGCATCGCGCGCAAGCTCAACGGCGCCGCCTCCCCGACCGTCCTGTTCGTGCCGCTGCGCGGCGTGTCCGCGATCGACGTGGAGGGCCAGCCCTTCCACGACCCCGAGGCCGACGCGGCGCTCATCGGGGCGCTGCGCGAGGGGGTCGACCGCGGGAAGGTCGAGGTGCACGAGGTCGACGCCGACGTCAACGACCCCGCCTTCGCGACGGCGATGGCCGACCGGCTGCACGAGCTCATCCAGGAGGCGGCGTGACGAGGGACGAGGCGCTCGCGCGGCTGCGCGCGCAGGTCGAGGAGGGCCGGCCCGTCATCGGCGCCGGCGCGGGCACCGGCCTGTCGGCGAAGTGCGCCGAGGCGGGCGGCGCGGACCTCATCATCATCTACAACTCCGGCCGCTACCGGATGGCGGGCCGAGGGTCGCTGGCCGGGCTGCTGCCCTACGGCGACGCGAACGCCATCGTCATGGACATGGCCCGCGAGGTGCTGCCCGTCGTCGAGCGCACGCCGGTCCTGGCCGGCGTCTGCGGCACGGACCCCTTCCGCCGCATGCCGGTCTTCCTCGACGAGGTCCGGCGGGCGGGCTTCAGCGGCGTGCAGAACTTCCCGACCGTGGGGCTCTTCGACGGGACGTTCCGCGTCGGCCTGGAGGAGACCGGGATGGGCTTCGCGCTCGAGGTCGAGATGGTCCGCCAGGCGCGGGCGATGGACCTCCTGACGGCGCCCTACGTCTTCACCGAGGACGAGGCGCGGGCGATGGCCGACGCCGGGGCGGACGTGCTGGTCCCGCACATGGGCCTGACCACGGGCGGGGCGATCGGCTCGCGCTCGGGGATCTCGCTCGACGAGGCCGTCGAGCGCGTCCAGGCGCTGCACGACGCGGCGACGGCGGTGAACCCCGACGTCCTGTGCCTCTGCCACGGCGGGCCGATCGCCGAGCCCGACGACGCACGGCACGTCCTGGAGCGCACGACGGGCGTGGTCGGCTTCTTCGGCGCCTCGAGCATGGAGCGTCTGCCGACGGAGGTGGCGATGACGGAGAACATGAAGCGCTTCAAGTCCATCCCGATCGAGGAGGCAGCATGAGCGGCCGGTTCATCACGCAGGACGACATCGTGCGCGACCAGTTCGACTGGGGCGAGTCGGGCTGGATCAGCCGCCCGGAGCTCACGGGGTCGCGCGCCCTGTGCGTCATGGACGTCACGCTGCTGCCCGGCGGCGGCCACCCCTTTCACCGCCACCCCGACCAGGAGGAGGTCATCTGGGTGCGTGAGGGGCGCGTCGAGCAGTGGCTCGAGCAGGACAAGCACGAGCTGGGACCGGGGGAGGCCGTCTACATCCCCAAGGACGTCGTGCACGCCTCCTACACCGTCGGCGACGCGCCGGCGAAGCTCACCGTGATCCTCAGCCCGACCGCGGGCGAGGGCGGGTACGAGGTCATCGACGTCTTCGAGGAGGAGCCGTGGGCGTCGCTGCGCTAGCGCGGGGTCGCGACCTCCTGTCGGGGTAGCACGTCCTTCGGGAGGACGCCGTGGGACAGGCGCTGACACACGACATCACCGACGCGCTGGGAGCGCCCGAGGCGCCGCTCACCCGGGCCGCTGCGGTGGTGCGCGAGGCCTTCGCGGTCGACCGCGTCTCGATCGCGCGGATCGACCGGTCCTCCCGCCGCTTCGAGATCGCCGCGCAGTCCGGCGCCGAGCTGCTGGCGCCGGGCACGGCGCTGCCGGTCGGCACCTGCTCGTACTTCGCGCTGGCGGCCGAGGGGCGCCCCTTCCACGACGACGACTTCGACGCCTCGCGCACGTTCGAGCTGCCGCTCGACAGCGTCGTGCTCGCGGCCGGCTTCCACGCCGGCTGCTCCGTCCCCGTCACCCACGGGGGCGCGGTCATCGGCGCGGTCTCGCTGTCGGCGACCGGCCGGGCGGGGCGGATGACGACGGCCGTCGACCGCCTGGGCGCCGTGGGCGACCTGGTGGCCCCGTCGCTGGCCGAGGCCCCGCAGCCGGCGGTCGCCCCGCGCGTCCTCATCTGCCACGCCGACGAGCTCGTCGCCCGCGGCCTGGGCCGGCTGGCCGAGCTCGACGACGGCGCCCGTGTCCGCGTCGCCTCGACGCTCGCCGACGCGCTGGACGCCGTCGCCGACACGCCGCCCGACGTCGTCGTCTGCGACGACTGGATGGGCGGGATGCGCGTCGACGCGCTCGCGCGGGCCCTGCGCGACGCGGGGGTCCGCGCCCCGCTCGTCGTGGTCTCCTCCCGCGACGCGCCCGAGAGCGTCCGCGCCTCCCTGGCCGCCGGCGCGGCGGGCTACCTCGCGCGGCGCGACGCCGTCGCCCACCTGCCCGTCGCGCTCGCCGCGGTGCGCAGCGGCCGCACGCTCCTCCCGCAGGCCCCGCCTGGGGACGGGCCGCAGCTGACGCTGCGCGAGCGCGAGCTGCTCGACGCGCTCGAGGAGGGCCTGCGCTTCAAGCAGGTCGCCCGCCGCCTCGGGATCTCCGAGGCCACGGTCAAGACCCACGGGCGCCACCTGTTCCGCAAGCTCGGCGCGACCTCGCGCGCCGAGGCCGTGCACGAGGCGCGCCGCCTCGGCCTGCTGGCCTGACCGCCTCATCCGAACGTGCGATGGCGCCGGGCGCCCGCAGCGCTCAGAGTCCACCGCGACCTGGTCAACGACGGAGGAGGATCCATGGGTCTCGAAGTGCACGTCCTCGACCTGGGCGACATCGAGCTCGACACGAGCTTCCTCGTGCTGGCCCACGACCCCGGGCGGGCCCAGCAGGTCCCCACCTTCGGGTTCCTCATCACGGGCGGCGAGACGCCGATCGTCGTCGACACCGGCTTCAGCGAGCCGTCGATCATGGGGAACCTCGGCATGAAGGGCTGGTGGCGCGAGCACCAGGGGATGGAGGCCCAGCTCGAGGCGCACGGGCTCACGATGGAGGACGTCGGCTACGTCCTGCACACGCACCTGCACATCGACCACGCCGGCTACGACGACCACTTCCCGTCGTCGACGACGGTGGTCATCAACCGGCGCGAGCTCGAGTACTCCGCCTCGGGCCTGATGGGCGAGCAGTACCCCGCGCCCTACATCAAGCACCTCATCGACCGCCTGCACGACGAGAGCGGCGCGCTGCGCCTGCTCGACCTCGAGCTCGTCGAGGACGAGGAGATCATCCCCGGCGTGCGCTGCCAGGCCGCCGGCGGTCACACCGAGGGCTCCATGAACGTCCTGGTGGAGACCGACGATGGCACGGCCTGCATCTGCGGGGACGTGATCTACGACGTCGAGCACCAGCTCGTGTCGCCGCACCTGCAGCGGATGGACCTGGACCCGGCCGTCACGGGGAACCACGGCGGCAGCAAGCGCGGGGAGAAGGGCGCGATCCGGCGGGCGCTGCGCGGCGCGCGGTACGTGCTGCCCGCGCACGACCGGCCCGCCGTCGTGGAGCACGGCCGCATCGTCGGCCGCGCCTTCGACCGGGTCCCGGGTCCCGTCATCCCCAACGAGGAGTTCCCGGGCAAGCTGACCTCGGACTTCCGGCAGACGGCGACCGCCTGACCGCGGCCCGGAAGGACCCGCACGGCCGGGCCGCGGCGATGACCGACGGCGACGACACCGGGTCGCCCCCCGCCCGGGTGGCCGTCGTCACCGGGTCGTCGTCCGGCCTCGGCCGCGCGATCGCCGGCGAGCTCGCTCGGCGCGGCGCGATCGTGGTGGTGACCTCGCGCTCGCCCGAGCGCGCCGCGGCGGCCGCCGCGGAGCTCGAGGCCGCGGGAGGACGGGCGCTGCCGCTCGCCGCGGAGCTGACCGACGCCGGCGCGGCGGAGGGGCTCGTGCAGCGCACGCTCGAGGCGCTCGGGCGCGTCGACGTCCTGGTCAACAGCGCCGGCGCGGGCCAGGTCGCCGACTCCGAGGCGCTCGACCACGCCGAGTGGGACCGGATCATCGAGCTCGACCTCTCGGTCCCGTTCCGCTGCGCGCAGGCCGCGGCCCGTCCGATGCTCGCCACCGGCCGCGGCGTCATCGTCAACGTCTCGTCGCTCACCGGCCACGTCGGGCTCGCCCGCCGCGCCGCCTACACCGCGGCCAAGCACGGGCTCGAGGGCCTCACGAAGGCGCTGGGCGTGGAGTGGGCCCGCCGCGGCGTCCGCGTCGTCAGCGTCGCCCCCGGCTACGTGGCGACGCCGCTGCTGGCGCAGACGATGCGGGCGGGCGGCTTCACGGCGGCCGACGTCGCCGGCCGGACGCCGCTGGGACGCCTCGCCGAGCCCGGGGAGGTGGCCCGCGCCGTCGCGTTCCTGGCCTCCGACGACGCCTCCTACGTCACGGCGTCCAGCCTCCTGGTGGACGGCGGGTGGGTCGCTGACGGAGGATGGGAGCGGCCATGACCACCGTGCCCACCGCGGGACCCGACGAGCCCCGCTGCCTGCTGGCCCCCGACGGCACCCTCGCCGACGGCCACGTCCCGGCGCTCGACGACGCCGCGCTGCTCGACGCGTGGCGCGCGATGCTGCGCTCGCGCGTCGCCGACGAGCGCTGCTTCTCGCTCCAGCGGCAGGGGCGCCTGGGGACGTTCTCGCCGGTCGACGGTGAGGAGGCGGCCGTCGTCGGCTCCGCCTGGGCGCTCGACCCGGCGCGCGACTGGGTCGTCCCGCAGTACCGCGAGCTGCCCGCGATGCTCCGCCAGGGGTATCCGCTGCGGCACGCCATGCAGTACTACCGCGGCGACCCCGCCGGCGGGCACGTCCCGGAGGGGGTCCGGGTGCTGCCCTTCCAGATCTCGCTGGCGGCCCAGATCCCGCACGCGGTGGGGCTGGCCTGGGGCCTGCGCCACCAGGGCTCCGACGGCGTCGTCTGCGTGTACTTCGGCGACGGCGCGTCCTCCGAGGGGGACGCCCACGAGGCGCTGAACCTCGCCGGCGTGCGGCGCGCGCCCGTCGTCTTCCTCCTGAAGAACAACGGCTGGGCGATCTCGACGCCGGTGCGCAAGCAGACCGCGGCCGCCAGCTTCGCCGACCGCGCGGCGGGCTACGGGATCCCCGGCGAGCTCGTCGACGGCAACGACCTCTTCGCCGTCCACGACGCCTGCACGCGCGCCGTCGCCCGGGCGCGGGCGGGCGGCGGGCCGACGCTCATCGAGGCCCGCACCTACCGGATGGGACCGCACAACACCTCCGACGACCCGACCCGGTACGTCGACCCGGCCGAGCTCGAGGAGCGCCGCGCGAGCGACCCGGTCGCGCGCGTCCGCCGGCTCCTGGCCGCGCGTGGGCTCGCCGACGAGGCCGCCGAGGAGCGCCTCGTCGACGAGCTCCGCGAGGAGGTCGACGCCGCCTTCGCGGCGGCCGAGGCGGCCCCGGCCGCCGGCCCCGCCGCGCTCTTCGACCACGTGTACGCCGACCCGCCCGACCGCCTGCGCCGGCAGCGCGCGGCCGCGACCGGCGAGGGCGCCTGATGGCCGTCATGACGATGGTCGAGGCGATCCGCTCGACCCTCGCCGCCGAGCTCGAGCGCGACGAGCGCGTGGTCCTGCTCGGGCAGGACATCGGCGTCAACGGCGGCGTCTTCCGCGCCACGGACGGGCTGCAGGCCCGCTTCGGCGAGGACCGCGTCGTCGACATGCCGCTCGCCGAGGCGGCCATCGTCGGCTCGGCCGTCGGCCTGGCGTGCAGCGGGCTCGTCCCGGTGCCGGAGCTGCAGTTCCTGGGGTTCGGCAGCCAGGCCTTCCACCAGATCGAGGGGCAGGTCGCACGGATGCGCTTCCGCTCCCAGGGCCGCTTCGGCATGCCGATGGTCCTCCGCGCCCCCTTCGGCGGCAACGTGCGCACGCCGGAGCTGCACTCCGATGCGCACGAGGCCAAGTACGTCGGATCGCCGGGACTGAAGGTGCTCATGCCGGCCACCGCGCGGGACGCCAAGGGCCTGCTGGCGCACGCCATCCGCGACCCCGACCCCGTCCTCTTCTGCGAGCCGCTGCGCGGCTACCGCCTCATCAAGGACGAGGTGCCCGAGGAGGACTACACCGTCGCGCCGGGTCAGGCGCGGGTGGTGCGCGAGGGCGACGACCTGACCGTCGTGGCCTACAGCGCCGCGGTGGTCATCGCCGAGAAGGCGGCCGAGCGCGCCGCCGCCGAGGGGCTGTCGGTCGGGGTGCTCGACCTGCGCAGCCTCGTGCCGCTCGACGTCGACGCACTGCGCGAGGCGGTCGCGCACACCGGCCGGGCGCTCGTCGTCCACGAGGCGCCGCTGAGCGCCGGGTTCGGCGCCGAGCTCGTGGCGACGATCCAGGAGGAGGCGTTCTGGTCGCTGCGCGCCCCGATCGGACGCGTGGCCGCGCCCGACGCGCCGTACCCGCCGGGATCGGTCGAGGACCTCTACGTCCCGTCGGTCGAGCGCGTGCTGGCGGGCATCCGGACCGCGCTGGAGGCCTGAGGTGGCACCCGTCGAGTTCCGGCTGCCCGACGTGGGCGAGGGCATCGCGATGGCCGACGTCGTCGCCTGGCACGTGGCCGTCGGCGACCACGTCCGCGAGCACCAGGACCTCGTCGAGGTGCAGACGGACAAGGCGATCGTCGTGCTCCCGTCCCCGGCCACCGGCGTCGTGACGCGGCTCTGCGCCGCCGAGGGCGACAGCGTCGACGTCGGGGCGCCCCTCGTCGTGCTCGAGCCCGACGCGGCCGCCGCCGGCAACGGGCGGGCGACGGGGGCCGGGCCGGCGCCGGCAGAGCCGGCCGCGCCGGCGGAGCCACAGGCCGCGGACGCCGCGCCGCCGCCGGCGGGGATGACCCCGGCGGGCGACCTCGTCCCGGCCGCGCCCCGCGCCGCCGGGCCGGCGCCCGGCGCGAGCGTCGCCGGCGCGACCGGGCCGCCCCTCGCCGCGCCCGCGACGCGCCGCCTGGCCCGCGAGCTCGGCGTCGTCCTCGAGGACGTCGCGGGCAGCGGCCCGCACGGGCGCATCCTGCGCGAGGACGTCGAGCGGGCCGCGACCGCGACGGGCGAGCCATCCGCCCCGGTGCCACCGGGCGCGCCCGCGCCCGGCTCGGCACCGCGCCCTCCGGAGCCCGGCGCGTCCACGCGGCCTCCCGAGCCGGGCGAGGTCGTGCCCCTTCGCGGCGTCCGGCGCGCGATCGCGCACGCCCTCACGAAGGCGTGGCTCGAGGTCCCGCGCATCATCGACTACCGCGAGGTCGACGCGACCGCCCTCCTGGACGTCCGCGCGCGGCTCAAGCGCCACGCGCTCGGGCGTGGGGACGAGGCGCTCGCCCGGGCCCTGACGCCGACGCCGCTCATCGTCCGCGCGGCCGTGCGCGCCCTCCGCGACCATCCCTACGTCAACTCGTCGATCGACCTCGAGCGCGAGGAGCTCACGCTGCACCGCGACCACCACGTCGGCATCGCGGTGGGCGGCCCCGACGGCCTCGTGGTCCCGGTCGTCCACGACGCGGGCCGCCGGTCGCTGGCCGAGGTGGCCCTCGAGGTCGTCGCGCTCACGCGCGCCGTCCACGACCGCCGGGTGCGTCCCGAGCACCTCGCGGGGGCGACGTTCACGGTGAACAACTACGGCGGCCTCGGCATCTGGCTGGGCACGCCGATCGTCCGCCCGCCCGAGGTCGCCAACCTCGGCGTGGGGGCGATCCGCGAGCAGGTCGTCGCGGTCGGCGGCCGGCCCGTCGTGCGGCCGACGCTCGCGCTCGCGGTCGCCGGCGACCACCGCGTGCTCGACGGCCACACGCTGGCGGCGTTCGTCTCGCAGGTCGTGGCGCTCCTCGAGGATCCCGTGCTGCTCCTCGAGGACCTCCGCTGATGGTCGTCGGCGAGTTCGCCGAGCCCGCCGACCTGCTCGTGCTCGGCGGCGGCCCGGGCGGCTACGTCGCCGCCATCCGCGCCGCGCAGCTCGGTCGGTCCGTCACGCTCGTCGAGCGCCTCGGGCCGGCCGGCCTCGGCGGCGCCTGCCTGCACGTCGGGTGCATCCCGAGCAAGGCGCTCATCGAGCTCGCCGGCGCGGCGCACCGCACCGCCGAGCTCGAGCCGGCGGGCCTGGACACGGGCGCGGTCGGCGTCTCCCTCGAACGCTTCCAGGGCTGGCGGGACGACCTGTGCTCGGGCCTCGCGCGCGGGGTCGCCGACCTGCTCGCGGCCGGGGGCACCCGGGTGGTCCACGGCGAGGCGCGCTTCAACCGGCCCGACCGGGTGGCGGTCCGGACGCCACAGGGCGGCGTGCGCTTCCTGGAGTTCGAGCACGCGGTCATCGCGACGGGCTCGCGTCCGATCGAGCTGCCCGGGCTGCCCTTCGACGGCGAGCGCGTCCTGGACTCGACCGCGGCGCTCGGACTGCGGGACCTCCCCGCGTCGGTCGCCGTGGTGGGCGCGGGCTACATCGGGCTGGAGCTCGGCACCGCGCTGGCCAAGCTCGGCGCGCGCGTCAGCGTCGTCGAGGCGCTCGACCGCGTGCTGCCGACCGTCGAGCGGTCGCTGACGGCGCCCGTGCTGCGCCGGCTGCGCGCGCTGGGCGTCGCCGTCCACCTCGGCACGACGGCGGAGCGCCTGGACGGCGACGCGCTCGTCGTGCGCGGCCCGGGCGGCGAGGCGCGCGTGGAGGCCGAGCGCGTCGTGGTCGCCGTCGGCCGTGTCCCGAACACCGATGAGCTGGGCCTCGCCGCCGCGGGCGTCCCGGTCGGCGAGGACGGCCTGATCAGGGTGGGGCCAGACCGGCGGGCGACCGACCGGGTCGCCGCCGTCGGCGACGTCGTCGCCGGCCCGGCGCTCGCCCACAAGGCGAGCGCGGAGGCGGCGGTCGCCGTCGAGGCGCTCAGCGGCCTGCCCGCCGCCTTCGACCCCGCCGCCATCCCGGCCGTGGTCTTCACCGACCCCGAGGTCGCGACGGTGGGGCTGAGCGAGGCCGAGGCGCGCGCGGCGGGGCTGGACCCGCGCGTGGCGACGTTCCCGCTCACGGCCTCCGGGCGCGCCGGCACGCTCGGCGCCCGTGAGGGCTTCACCCGGCTCGTCGTCGACGCCCGCACCGACCGCGTGGTCGGGGTCCACGTCGTCGGCCCGCACGCCAGCGAGCTCGCGGCCGGCGGCGCGCTCGCCGTCGAGCTCATGGCGAGCCCCGGCGACGTGGCCGGCACGATCCACCCGCACCCCACCATCAGCGAGGGGCTCCACGAGGCGGCCGAGCTCGTGCTCGGACGGCCCATCCACGTCGCCGGCGCCCGTGGCTAGCCTGGACCGGCTGCCCGCCCCGTCGCCCCCGTCCCGTCCGGAGGACCCCGCATGAGCACCCTCGAGGCCGTCGTCACCGCCGTCGACCCCCGCTCCGGCGAGGAGCTCGACCGCTACCCCGAGACGCCCCCCGGCGCGGTGGCCGCGCTCGTGCAGGCCGCCGTCGCCGCGGCCGCCGACCCCGCCCTGGCCGACCGCGCCCGGCGCGCCGCCGCCCTGCGCGGGGCCGCGGCCGCGCTGCGGGCGGCCGGCGACGAGCTGCGGGAGCGCTGCGAGGCCGAGAGCGGGCTCCCGGCCGGGCGGGTGGCCGGCGAGCTCGAGCGCACGTGCGTCCAGCTCGAGCTCTTCGGCGACGTCGTGACGGCCGGCGACCACCTCGAGGCGATCATCGACCCCGCCGACCCCGAGGCCCGCCCCGTGCCGCGCCCGGACCTGCGGCGCATGCTCGTGCCGCTCGGGCCCGTCGCGGTCTTCGGCGCGAGCAACTTCCCGCTCGCCTTCGGCGTGGCCGGCGGCGACACGGCGGCGGCGCTGGCCGCCGGCTGCCCGGTGATCGCGAAGGGCCACCCGTCGCAGCCGGGCGTCAACGCGCTCGTCGCGCGGTGCGTCGGCGACGCGGTCGGCGCCGCGGGCCTGCCCGACGGGACCTTCGCCGCCGTCCAGGGCGCCGCCCAGGAGCTGGGGGAGGCGCTCGTCGACGCCGACGGCGTCGAGGCCGTGGCCTTCACCGGCTCCACGCGCGCCGGCCGGGCGCTCTTCGACCGCGCCGCGCGGCGCGCCCGCCCGATCCCGGTCTACGCGGAGATGGGCAGCGTCAACCCGGTCGTCGTGACCCGGGCCGCGCTGCAGCGGCGGGCGGACGCGGTCCTCGACGGCCTCGTCGCGGCCGTGACGTTCGCGGCCGGCCAGCTCTGCACGAAGCCCGGCGTCGTGTTCGTTCCGCGCGGCGCGGAGGGCGACGCCTTCGCGGCCGGGCTCGTCGCCCGGCTCGAGGACGCCGAGCCGGGCGTGATGCTCAACGAGCGGCTGCGCGACGGCCTGGTCGGAGCGCTGGGCCACCTCGGCGCCCAGCCCGGCGTCGAGCTGCTGACCCGCGACGCCGGCGCTCGCGGAGCGGGGTTCCGCCACGCCCCAGCGGTCCTCGTCGCGGCGGCCGCCACCGTCGCCGGCCGCGCCGACGTGCGCGAGGAGTGCTTCGGCCCGGCGGTCCTGCTCGCGCGCTACGACGGCGAGGCCGACCTGCTCGGCGGCGTGTGCGCCTTCGACGGGCAGCTCTCGGCCTCCGTCTTCGCCGAGCCCGACCAGGAGCCCGCGCTCGTCGACGCGCTGACCACCGCCCTGACGCCGCGCGTCGGGCGGCTGGTCTTCGACGCCTACCCGACCGGCGTCGCGGTGACGTGGGCGATGCAGCACGGCGGCCCGTACCCGGCCACGACGGCGCCGGGCCACACCTCCGTCGGTCTGACCTCGACGCGCCGCTTCATGCGGCCGGTCTGCTGGCAGTCGGCGCCGGAGCGGACGCTCCCGGCCGAGCTGCGGGACGCCAACCCCGACGGGATCTGGCGCCGCGTGGACGGCCGGCTGACCGACGGGCCCGTGCGGGGCGCGACGGGCTAGCCGGAGGCGAGCGAGGCGCCTTCGTCGACGGCGGCGCCCTCGTCGACGGCGGCGCCCTCGCCGACGGCGGCGCCCTCGTCGACGGCGGCGCCCGCAGCCCCGGCGGGGACCTCGGCGGCGAGGACCTCCTCGAAGAAGCTCTGGTGGTCGCGGCTGACGCGCCCGGCCAGCTCGGCGTCGCCCGACGCGATCGCGTCCACGATCGGCTGGTGGGACTCCGCGACCGTCCGCAGGTCGAGGGGGAGGGCGACCATCGTCAGGGCGGTGTGGTCCCCGATGCCCAGGCCGCTCCAGATCGTGTGGATGAGGCCGTTGCCGCTGGCGACGACGATGATCCGGTGGAAGCGCTCGCTGTGCTCCACGATGCCCTTGACGTCGTCCCGCGCGGCCGCGTCGGACATGGCGTCGACCTCGGCCTGCAGCTCGGAGACGTCCTCGCTGAGGCCGGGCGTCGCCAGCCGCGTCGCGAACTCCTCGAGCGCGCCGCGCACCTCGAAGAGCTCGAGCATCCCCCGCTGCCAGGGGTCGCGGACGTACGTGCCGCGATGCGGCTCGCTGCGGACGAACCCGAGCATCTCGAGCTCGCGCAGCGCCTCGCGCACGGGGCCCTGGCTCGTCCCGTACTCCTTGGCGATGTTCAGCTCGATGAGCCGGTCGCCGGGGGCGTAGCGCCCGGCCAGGATGGAGCGCACGACCCCGTCGCGGACATCGTGGCGCAGGGCACGACGGGTCGATGGCATGGCGCAACGCTACCGGCCGCGACCGGCGGGGTCAGCCCCCGGCGCGCATTATCGATTCCCCTTGGCCGGGCGCGCCCCGCGGACTACGCTGTGCGGGTCCACGGAGGAGGCCGGGTCCCGCGATGAGCACCGCACAGCAGACCGCCGCGACGGTCCTCGACTGGCTCGAGGAGGGCCGGCGCGTGGCGGCGGGGCTCCTCGTCGGCATCGACGGGTCCGCGCCCCTCGACGTCGGGGCGAGCATGTACGTCGACGCCGACGGCGTCATCGAGGGCAGCGTCACGGGCGGGTGCGTCGAGAGCGCGGTCGCCCAGGAGGCGACGGCCGTGCTCGCCGGCGACGCCGGTCCGCGGCTCATCACCTACGGCATCTCCGACGAGCTCGCGGGGACCGTCGGGCTCATGTGCGGCGGGACCGTCCACATCTTCGTCCACGAGCTGACCGACACGTCGCGGGACGCGACGGTGCGCGGCCTGCGCGCGTTCGTCGACGGCGAGCCCAGCGCCGTCGCCACGCTGCTCGACGGCCCCCAGGCGGGGGAGAAGCTCTACGTCGACGGCTCGTCGCGCGTGGGCGGCCTCGGCGGCCCGCGGCTGCTCGACGTCAACGTCGAGCGCGAGGCCCGCGGCCTCGTCGCCCACGGGCGCACGACGGTCCGGCAGTTCGGGGAGGACGGGACGACCCTCGGCACGGGCCTGCGGGTCCACGTCACCACCCACGCCGACCCGCCGCAGATGATCATCCTGGGGGCGATCGACTTCTCGGCCGCGCTCGCCACCATCGCCGGCGGGATGGGCTACAAGGTCACGATCGCCGACCCGCGCAAGGCGTTCCTCGCCTCGGCGCGCTTCTCGGCGTCGGCCGAGACCGTCGCGGCCTGGCCGCAGGAGGTCATCGACCGCCTGGCGCCCGGCCCGCGCGACGCCGTGCTCGTCTTCTCCCACGACGCCAAGCTCGACGTCCCGGCGCTCCTGGCCGCCTTCGGGACGCAGGCCGGCTACATCGGCGCGCTCGGGAGCCGCAAGACGACCGAGGACCGCGAGCGCCGGCTGCGCGAGGCCGGCGCCGACGACGCCGACCTGGCGCGGCTGCACGCGCCGTGCGGGCTGGACATCGGGGCCGCCACGGTGGAGGAGACCGCCATCGCGGTGCTGGCCGAGCTCATCGCCCACCGCGCCCACCGGCCGGGCGTGTCGCTGCGCGCGTCCAGCGGCCCGATCCGCCGCGAGCGCGACGGCGCCCCGGAGCTGTCCTCGCCGGTGGCCGAGCCGGGCGCGGCGAGCCCGGCGGGCTAGCGGCCGCCCAGCCCGTCCAGGAAGGACCCCATCCGCTCGACCGCGCGGCCGAGGTCGTCCCGCGACGCCGCGTAGGAGAGGCGCAGGTGCCCGGCGCCGGCCGCGCCGAAGGCCGAGCCCGCCAGGACGGCGACGCCGGCCTCGTCGAGCAGGCGCGTCGCGAGGGCGTCCGCGCCGAGCGGGACCGCGGAGACGTTCGGGAACGCGTAGAAGGCCCCGCGCGGGGTCCGGCAGGAGACGCCGGGGAGCCCGTTGAGCCCGGCCACGACGAGGTCGCGGCGGGCGCGGAGCTCGTCGACCATCGCCGTCACGGCGTCCTGGGGGCCCTGCAGCGCGGCGACGCCCGCGAGCTGCACGAACGGCGGCACGCACGAGGTCGAGTTCACGAAGAAGCGCGTGAGCGGCTCCACCAGCGCCTCGGGCACCGCGGCGTAGCCGCAGCGCCACCCGGTCATCGCGTAGGTCTTCGAGAGCGCGTCGAGGACGACCGTGCGCTCGAGCATCCCCGGGACGCTGGCGATCGACGCGAACTCGCCGTCGTGCAGCAGGCGCGAGTACACCTCGTCGGAGAGGACCCACGCGGGCGTGCGGAGGATGAGGTCGGCGGCCGCCCGCAGCGCCTCGGCGCCGACGACGCCGCCGGTGGGGTTCTGCGGCGAGTTGAGGATGACGAGCTTCGTCCGCGGGCCCAGGCGGGCGCCGAGCTCGCCGACGTCGAAGGCGAAGTCCGAGGCCTCGTGGAGCGGCAGGGGCACGGGCGTGGCGCCGGCCCAGCGGATCGCCGACTCGTAGATCGGGAAGCCCGGGTCGGGG
Source organism: uncultured Actinomycetes bacterium (assembly GCA_963707695.1). Lineage (GTDB taxonomy): Bacteria > Actinomycetota > Thermoleophilia > Solirubrobacterales > Solirubrobacteraceae > JAOPZW01. The sequence goes on from CAVPQY010000004.1 coordinate 242,136, forward strand.
TGCACGACCTCGTCGCCGGGCCCGCAGGTGGCGAGGATCGTGAAGAAGAGGAACGGCTTGGCGCCCGTGCCCACCAGCACGCGCTCGGCGTCGATCGGGACGCCGCGCGTGCGCGCCAGCTCGGTGGCCGCGGCCTCGCGCAGCTCGGGCAGCCCGGCGCTCGGGCCGTAGTGCGTCTCGCCCGCGCGCATCGCCGCGCAGCCGGCCTCGACGATGTGCGGCGGGGTCGGGAAGTCCGGCTCGCCGATCTCGAGGTGGACGACGTCGCGCCCCGCGCGCTCCAGCGCCCGCGCCCGCGCCAGCACCGAGAACGCGGACTCCGTCCCGAGCTCTCCGACCCCGCTCGCCAGCGCCGGTCGCGCCGCCATGCCCGCCGCGCCCGCCTCAGTCCAGCAGCTCGTAGGCGGGCAGGGTCAGGAACTCCGGGAAGTCGTCGGCCAGCGCGACCCGCTCGAACAGCGCGCGGGTGTCGTCCGGGCGCCCCTTGGCCCACACGTCGTCGCCGACCTCGGCGTGGATGCGGGCCATCTCCTCGCCCAGGAGGTCCCGGACGAGCTCGCGCGTGACGACGCGCCCGTCCTCGAGGCGGGCGCCGTGCCGCACCCACTGCCACAGCTGCGAGCGCGAGATCTCGGCCGTCGCGGCGTCCTCCATGAGGTTGTCGATGCCCGCGGCCCCGCGCCCGCCGAGCCAGAACGAGAGGTACTGGAACGCGACCGCGACGTCGTTGCGCAGGCCGGCCTCGGTGATCGCGCCCGGGGTGGCGGCGGCGTCGAGGAGCTGCGCGGCGGTGACGTGGACGTCGTCGCGGCGGCGGTCGATCTGGTTCGGGCGGTCGCCGAGCACCGCATCGAAGGCCTCGCGCGCGACGCCGACGACGTCGGGGTGCGCGACCCAGGTCCCGTCGAAGCCGTCGCCGGCCTCGCGCTCCTTGTCGGCACGCACGGCGTCGACGGCGCGCGCGTTGGCCTCCGGGTCGGTGCGCGAGGGGATGAGCGCCGCCATGCCGCCCATGGCGAAGGCGCCGCGACGGTGGCAGGTCGCCACGAGCAGCTCGGAGTAGCTGCGCATGAAGGGCACGGTCATGCGCACGTCGGCGCGATCGGGGAGCACGAACTCGGGCCGGTCGCGGAAGAGCTTGATCATCGAGAAGATGTAGTCCCAGCGGCCGGCGTTGAGCCCGTAGGAGTGCTCGCGCAGCTCGAAGAGGATCTCCTCCATCTGGAAGGCGGCGGGGAGCGTCTCGATGAGGACGGTCGCGCGGATCGACCCGTGCGGCAGGCCGAGCTCCGCCTCGCTCCAGGTGAAGACGTCGTTCCACAGGCGCGCCTCGAGGTGGTGCTCGAGCTTGGGGAGGTAGAGGTAGGGCGCCGAGCCGCGCGCCAGCAGCCGCGCGGCGGCGTGGAAGGCGAACAGGCCGAAGTCGACGAACGCGCCGGCGACGGGGTCGTCGGCCGACGTGCAGGTGCTTCTCGTCGAGGTGCCAGCCGCGCGGGCGCACGAGCAGGGTCGCGACGTCGTCGCCCAGCGCGTACCGGCGGCCGTCGGAGCTCTCGTACGTGATCGTGCCCTCGATCGCGTCGAGGAGGTTCGCGTGCCCGGCGACCTGGTTGCGCCACGTCGGCGAGTTCGCGTCCTCGAAGTCGGCCATGAAGCCGCGGGCGCCCGAGTTCAGCGCGTTGATGACGAGCTTGCGATCGGTCGGGCCGGTGATCTCGACGCGCCGGTCGGCGTAGTCGGGCCGCGGCGGCGCGACGCGCCAGTCGGCCTCGCGGACGTCGCGCGTCTCGGGCAGGAAGTCGAGCGTCCCGCCGCGCCGCAGCGCCTCGTGGCGCTCGCGGCGCGCGGCGAGCAGCTCGCGGCGCCGCGGGCCGAAGCGGTCGTGGAGCCTCGCGACGAACGCGATCGCGTCGGAGGAGAGGATCTCGCGGTGCGCGAGCGCTCGTCGAGCCGAGGGTCGACGCGGTCGCCGCGCTCACGACCGCGCCCCCAGCGGCGCGCGCGCGTACGCACGGTCGAGGACCTGCACGGTGTGCAGCGACCGGGACCTCGTGGCCGAGCGCCCGCAGGTGGGTCTGCACCTGGGTCAGGCAGCCGATGTTCGCCGGTGGCCACCAGGTCGGCCCCGGTGGCCAGGAGGTTGCGCGCCTTGCGCTCGCCCAGCTCGGCGGCGGTGTCCGGCTTCTCGACGTTGTACGTGCCCGCCGACCCGCAGCACAGCTCCCACTCGGCGGGCTCGCACGAGCGTGACGTCGCCGATCGCGCGCAGGAGCGCGCGCGGCGCGTCGCGCACGCCCTGCGCGTGCGCGAGGTGGCAGGCGTCGTGGTAGGCGACCGTCGTCGGCCGCTCGCCGGCGGGCGGCGGCGCGCCGCAGGCCGAGGTCGGCGAGGAACGCCGCTGACGTCGACCACGCGCGCGGCCAGGCGCTCGGCCGCGCGCCTGCTCGGGCTCGCCGGCGAAGAGCAGCCCGTACTCGCGCATCCCCGAGCCGCACCCGGCGGCGTTCGTGATGACCGCGTCGACGTCGTCGGGGAAGGCGTCGAGGTTGCGCCGCGCGAGCGCGCGGGCCTGGTCGGCCGCGCCGGCGTGCAGCGCCAGCGACGCCGCAGCAGCCCTGCGCCGCGCGGGACGACCGTCTCGACGCCGTTGCGCGCCAGGACGCGCAGCGTCGCCCAGCCGATGTCCGGGCGCGAGCACCTGCTGCGCGCAGCCGGCCAGCAGCGCCACGCGCGCGCGGCGCGGGCCCTCGCGCGGGGTGCACCGCGGGCAGCGGCCGGGCGCGGGGCAGCCGGTCGGGCAGCAGGCGCAGCATCGCGGCCAGGGACTCCGGGCAGGACGCGGCACGGACCCGGCCGGGCCAGCCGGCCCAGCCGCGCCGCCGTCCGGAAGCGCCGCGGGTGGGGCAGGGTCCGCAGGACCAGCGCGCGCCGGGCGCGGTCGGCGGGACCGCGGTGGCGGCGCTCCTCGGCGTAGGCGCGGAACGGGGTGATGAGCTCGCCGTAGGCGACCCCGGAGGGGCACGCGGTCTCGCAGGCCTGGCAGCCGAGGCAGTTGTCGACGTAGGGGAGCGCGGTCTCGAGCTCGAGCTGACCCTCGAGGACCTCCTTCATGAGGAAGATGCGCCCGCGCGGCGAGTCCATCTCCTCGCCCATCGTCGCGTAGGTCGGGCAGGTCGGCAGGCAGAAGCCGCAGTGCACGCACGACTCGATCGGCGCCGGCCATGGCCTCGCCCTGCGGCTCCGAGCACGTCGACGGGGATGGCGTGCCGCATGCTCAGGCCTCCAGGAAGCGGGCGTGGGGATCGAGGGCGGCGCGCACGCGCCGGGCGAAGGCGCCGCCCTGCGGGCGCGCCGAGCAGCGGGGCCGTCGGGGTCGCCGGTCAGGACCATCCCGGCCAGGCCGAGCTCGCGCAGCGCCGCGTCGAGCTCCGCGAGCGGGCGCTCCTCGGGCCAGGCGATCCAGGCGACGTTCGCGCCGAGGCTGTAGCGCGCCCGGGCGCCGGCGGCCGCGAGCGCCGCCTCGAGGGCGGGGACCGACCGCGCCGTCAGCGCCGCGCGGACCACCCGGCTGCGTCGGCGGCACCCACGCGAGCTCGGCGGCGTCGCGCCAGAGCGCCGCGTCCTCGCTCGGCGCCGAGCGGCCGGCCGGCGGCCGGCACGGTCTCGGCGAGGCGGGCGGCGCGCGCCGGGAGCGGCGTCGGGGTCGCCGCCGAGGCGGACGAGCAGGCGCGCCGGCGGATCGAGGTCGAGCGCGTCGAGGTCCAGCGGCCCGCGGCCGAGCCGCGCCATGGCGTCGAGCGCGGCCTCGGTGCCGGCGAGGTCGAAGACGAGGGTCGTGGTCGCGCGCGGACGCGGGAAGACCTTGAGCGAGAGCTGCGACGATGACGCCGAGGCGGCCCATCGAGCCGACCATGAGCTTGGGCAGGTCGAACCCGGCGGCGTTCTTGACGACCTTGCCGCCGCCCGCGACGAGCCGGCCGGTGCCGTCGACGAACCGCACGCCGATGACGAAGTCGCGCACGCCGCCGTGCCGGAAGGCGCCGGGGCCGGAGGTCCCGGCCGCGACGACGCCGCCCAGCGTCGCGCCCGGCCGCGCGCAGCGGCGGGTCGAACGGCAGGTGCTGGCCGTGGACCGCCAGCGCCTCGTCGAGCTCGGCGACCGGCGTGCCGGCCAGCGCGGTGAGCGTCAGCTCGGCGGGGTCGTACTCGACGATGCCGCGCAGGGACGAGACGTCGAGGGCGATCGACGTCGTCGGCGGGCGGCGTCGACAGCGCCGGCTTCGTGCCGCCGCCGACCGGCAGCACGCGCGGCCCCGCGCGGACCGCCTCCTGCACCGCCTCGACGCTGTCGACCGCCAGCGTCACGCCGGCCCGGGCTCGTGCGCGGGCGCGAGCATCTTGCCGCGGTTGGCGAGCCCGCCGGGATCGACCGCGTCGCGCAGGCGCCGCATGAGCGCCATGTCGTCCTCGGAGAACATGAGCGGCAGGTAGGCGCGCTTCTCCACCCCGACGCCGTGCTCGCCGGTGATCGAGCCGCCGAGCGCGATGCACAGGCGCAGGATGTCGCCGCGAGCGCCTCGGCCGCGCTCGAGCGCGCCCGGCTCGCGCGCCGTCGAAGAGGATCAGCGGGTGGAGGTTGCCGTCGCCGGCGTGGAAGACGTTGGCCACGCGGATCCCGGTCGCCGCGCTCATGCGCCCGATCTCCGCGAGCGCCTCGCCGAGCCGGGTGCGCGGGACCACGCCGTCCTGGACGAGGTAGTCGGGCGCGAGCCAGCCGACCGCCGAGAACGCGCTCTTGCGGCCCTTCCAGATCAGCGCGCGCTCGTCCGGGTCCTCGGTCGTCGACGAGGTCGCGTCGCGCCCGACGCGCGCAGCAGCTCGGCGCAGGCGCGCGGCGTCGGCGTCGACGACCTCGCGCTCGCCCTCGAGCTCGACGATGAGCAGCGCGGCGCCCTCGGGGTAGCCCGGCTTCACGCGACGCCTCGGCCGCCTCGATGGCGAGCGCGTCCATGATCTCCATCGCGACCGGCAGCAGCCCGTCGCGCACGATCGTCGGCGACCGCGTCGCCGGCGGCTGCGAGCGTGTCGTAGACGGCGAGCGCGGTGTGCGTCGCCTCGGCGAGCGGGACGAGGCGCAGCGTGACCTCCAGCGCGATGCCGAACAGGCCCTCCGAGCCGCAGAACATCCCGGTCCAGTCCGGGCCCACGGGCTCGGTGCTGTCGCCGCCCGAGCTCGCACGACCTCGCCGTCGGGCAGCACGGCCTCGATCCCGAGCACGTGGTTGCTCGTCATCCCGTGCTTGAGGCAGTGCGCGCCGCCCGAGTTGAAGGCCAGGTTGCCGCCGATCGTGCAGACGGACTGGCTCGACGGGTCGGGCGCGTAGGCCAGCCCGTGGCGGCGCGGCGGCCGCGGCTGACGTCGAGGTTGATGACGCCGGGCTCGACGACCGCGGTGCGCGCGTCCGGGTCGATGCGCAGGACGCGGTCGAGCCGGTTGAGCGCGATGACGATCGCCGCCCGTCGACCGGGAGCGACCCGCCCGACAGCGACGTGCCGCTCCCGCGCGCGACGAACGGGACGCCCTCGCGGTGGCAGAGGCGGACCACCTCGACGACCTCGTCGCGCGTCTCGGCCAGCACGACGGCGACCGGCCGCTGGTGGAAGGCGGTGAGCGCGTCCGAGCCGAAGGTGGCGAGCGCGGCCGGCGTCGTCAGCAGGCGCTCGCCGAGGCCGAGGTCGCGCAGCGCCCGCAGCAGGGCGTCCGCGCGCCCGGGCGCCTTGGTCGTCGTCGTGGCGGGCACGTCAGGGCCGTGTATGCCAGCGGTGGAAGCCGCTGTCAAGGATGCGATATAGATGCATGATGACGGCGACCGAGCGCGCGTACGCCTTCACGAAGCGACGGATCCTCGACGGCCGGTTCGCGGGCGGCGCGCTCATCAGCGAGGCGGAGGTGGCCGAGGGCGTGCGCCTCAGCCGGACGCCCGTGCGCGAGGCCTTCGTCCGGCTGGAGTCCGAGGGCCTGCTGCGGCTGTACCCCAAGCGCGGCGCGCTCGTCGTCCCGGTCTCGGCCGAGGAGGTCGAGAGCGTCATGGAGACGCGCGTGCTCGTCGAGCGCCACGCGATCGCGAAGGTCATCCGCGACGGGCACCGAGGTGCGCGCGCGCCTGGCCCGCGCCATCGCGCCGCCAGGAGGACCTCGCGGCGCGCGACGCGACCCCGGTGTTCGTCGAGGCCGACCGTGGCTTCCACCGCATCTTCGTCGCGGCCGCCGGCAACCCCATCCTGCTCGCGCTGTACGACTCGCTGCGCGACCGCCAGAGCCGGATGGGGCTCGTCGCGATCGCGCGCGACGAGGACCGCACCCGGCAGATCCTCGACGAGCACCGCGCGCTCGTCCGGGCCGTCGGCGCCGGGGACGAGGCCGCCGCCGTCGCGGTCCTCGAGGCGCACCTCGGGACGACGCTGGCGCTGCTGCGCGCCGCCCCGGGCGAGCCCTCCGAGGACTAGGCCGCCGCGGGCGCCGCCGTCGTGGGCGGCACGGCCGGCGACGGCCGGCCGTACCCGCGCCACGCGTGGACGATCCAGGTCACGCCGACGGCGGCGTTGAGGGCCAGCAGGAGGTCGTAGAAGACGTTGAACCAGAGGCGCGCGGCGGCGCTGGGGGAGCCGTACCACGTCTGCGCGTTGGGCCAGACGATGTGCCAGCCCGCCCCGGTCACGCCCTCGGCGAGCGTGATCGAGGTGCCGTAGGTCTGGTCCCACAGCGCGTGCAGGAGGATGACCCCGGCGGCGGTGCGCACGAGCCGGGCGGTCACGTGCAGGCGCCCGCCCTGCCAGCTCGCGAAGAGCGCACCGCCCAGCAGCGCCGTCCACGTGATGTGCCCGAAGGGCGCCAGGAGCGCGCGCGAGGCCTCGGTCTGCAGGATGGCTCGGACCGTGTGGTCGTCGACGTTGTCGAGCATCGTCTGCAGGGCGTAGCCCGCGCTCTCGAAGGCCGCGAAGCCCGCCCCGACGACGGCGCCCAGGACCATCCCGTCGCGCGGCGCGCGCCGGCGCAGCCCGCTCCCGACGGCCACCACGACGCAGGCCTTGCCGAGCTCCTCGATGACGCCGACGGCGAGGAACGTCCCGGCGGCCGCGGGCAGCAGGTAGGTCTCGAGCAGCGCCGTCCCCACGACGGCCAGCGTCCCGGCGCCGAGGAAGCCGAGCACGACGCCCTCGGTCGTGAGGTGGCCCTCCCTGGGACGTGAGAGCGCGAACGCGACCATGGTCGTGGGGACGAGGAAGCTGCCGACGACGATGACCGTCGGGACGAGGATGGTGTCGCCGGTGAGCTGGGTGACGACCGCCGAGAGCACCCACACCGCCGCCCCGAAGCCGAGGACCGCCTTCCACAGGCGTGCGGGGAGCTGGACGAGGTGCTCGGGGGCGCCGGCGCCCGGCTCGGCCGCGCGCGGCGCCGGGGGCTCGTCGGCTGGGGCGCCCATGCGCGCGATGCTCCGGGCCGCGGGTCGCCGGCGGGCGCTCCGGCCGAGCTTACGCGCCGGTGGCCAGGCGAGTCGGGCAGCGGCAGGGCGTCCTCGCCGAGCCGGCGGCGGGCGAAGGCGATGTGGTGGCGCGCCCACCCGTAGGGCGGAGCCGAGAGCGGCGGGTCGTGCTCGGTCAGGTGGTCCTCGAGGTCGGCGATCGTGACCTCGCGCGCGATGCGCCCCTCGGGCCCGTGCGCGAACGCGACGGCGAGCACCTGGAGCTCGAACGACTCGCCCGGCCGGCGCGTCAGCAGCGCGAGCGCCGCGAGGTCCGTCGGGTCGGCGCCGGCGGCGACGAGGTCGTCGACCGTGAGGTCGGTGCGCTCGAGCAGCTCGTGCAGGAAGGCGACCGGCCGGGCCTCCTCTGGGACCCGCGCCGCGACCCGCTCGACGTGGTCCAGCACCGGGGTCCCGGACGCGTCGCGCTGGCCGGCGTGGGTGGTGTGGGCGAGCGTGCGGGCGGCGGTGGCGTTCATGGGCGGGTCAGGTCGGCGAGGGCGCCGGATCGGCGGTGGAGGCCATCGTGGCGACGATGCCCGAGCGCGGTCCGAGCGGACAAGGGTGCGCGCATGCGGGTCGCGCAGGTGCGCGCCCCCGCGAGCGGGCGGGCGGGCGCGCGCACCCGCCCGCATGGCATGCAGGCAGGCTTGTCGCCGCCTGCGGGTGCCGTGGAGACTGCGCCCATGCTGCTCGTGGTGATCGCGATCCCGCTCCTGCTGATCTGGGTGCTGGCCGTCGTCGACCTCGTGCGCCGCCGCGACCTCAGCACCGGGCACAAGGTGCTGTGGGCGCTCGCGGTGCTGCTCGTCCCGATCGTCGGCGCGATCGTCTACTTCGTCGCGCGCCCGCCGGAGCCGACCGATCGCTTCGCGGCCCCGTCGGAGCTCGCGCACGAGAGCACGCCGGGCGCCGAGCGGGTCCGCGAGCGCCACCCGTTCTGAGGGCGGCTCAGCCGACGGAGGGCTGCTCGGTCAGGCGGGCGGGCGGCGCGTCCGGCGCGCGCCCGAGCGCCACGAGCTCGTCCACGAGGGCCAGGGCGCGCTCGTGCCCCGCGTCGCCCTGGCGGTGGAGCATGCGCGCCAGGGCGTAGGTGAACTCGTCGAGCGCGCCGGGGTCGACCGGCTCGCGCAGGACCAGGCGCCGCAGGCGCCTGGGGGAGCGCCGCCAGAGGCGGCGCTCGACCCAGGGCAGCGGGGCGGTCGCCGCCGCCCGGTCGAAGCGCTCGAGGCAGACGCCGAGGCGATCGCGCTCGACCGGGTCCCCGACGCGGGTGCCGACGGCATCGGCGGCGCAGCGCAGCAGGTCCTGCCGGCGCTCGCCGCAGACGTCGTTGTAGCCGCGCAGGAAGGCAGCGATGACGGGCGAGACGGACCAGGGATGGTCGGAGAACCGCTCGCCGGCGATCATGGACGCCAGCTCGACCACGCACACGCCGCCCTCCGGCGACTCGTGCCGGCCCTGGCACAGGCGGACGGTCTGGAAGCTGGGCTCGGGCATGCCGCCACGATCCGCCCGCGCCCGCCGCGTGGCATCGCCCCTTTGGGGTGATGCCGGGCGGCCGCCCGTGCCACACGCTTGCGCGCGTGCCCGAGGGCCTCTCAGCCGCCGCGGTCGGCAAGGAGATCGCGGAGCACCGCCGGGCCGAGGACGACGCGGCCGCGGCGCGGGCGCTGGATCTCGATCACCGAGGCCGTGCTGCTCTCCGTCGTCGCGGTCTTCGCCGCCTACTCGGGCTACTGCGCGGCGAAATGGGGGACGGAGTCGTCGGTGTCGCTGGCGAAGGCCTCCGCGGCCCGCACGAAGGCCAACCGCGCGGACCTCGAGGCGCTGCAGATCCGCACGCTCGACTCCGTCTCGTTCACGCCGGCGTTCGAGGCCGTGGTGTCGAAGGACCCGATGGCCCTGCGGCTGGCCGTCAGGCGCCTGCGCCCGGGGTACCGGCCCGTGTTCCAGGCCTGGCTCGCCCAGCACCCGCTGACGAACCCCACCGCGGCGCCCGGCCCCTCCTACCTGCCGCAGTACCGCATCCCGCAGGCCGCGCAGGCGCGCCGCCTCGACGCCGCGGCGGACGACGCCTTCCTCGACGGGCGCAAGGCCGGGGAGACCGCCGACAACTACGTGCGGCTCACGGTCCTGCTCGCGACGGTCCTGTTCCTCGTCGGCATCAGCAGCCACTTCCCGCTGCACCTCGCGCGCTACGGCCTGATCGGCATGGCCCTGGTCCTCCTCGCCGGCGCGTTCGCCGAGCTCGCGAGCCTGCCCGGGCCGCCGGGGTGACGCCGGGCGTGCGCCGCGGCGCGCCGTCAGCGGCCGCCGGGCCGGCGGCGGACGCGGACGGACGGCATCGCGCCGACGTCGTCCTTGGAGGCGCTCAGCACGACCGAGTCGGTCTCCACCTTCTCGACGAGCCCGATGTCGATCGTGACGTCGCGCCGCCCCCAGAGGTGGCCGTGCTCGAGCACGAGGTGCGTGATGCGCCCCTCCGGGCCCACCAGGAGGCCGGAGACGTGCCCGAGGCGGTGCCCGTCGGCCGAGAGCACCGGGCTCGCCCGACGGATCTCGCGCGTGCCCTTCGGGATCCGGTCGTAGGACACGCCCACGTCGCCGGTGGAGCCGACGGCGTACCCGCCGAACTCGTCGACGCCCGAGGGCATCCCGAACGCGGTCTCGATGCCCACGTCGAAGTCCTCGCCGCCCTTCGGGGCCTCGCCGAGCGCGAGGAAGACGAACGTCGCGACCGACTCGAGGCGGCCGAAGTCCTCCCGCGTGCAGCTCAGCGTCACGACGTCGGCCTCGCCCGCCGCGGGGGAGGCGAGCGCGATCGGGACCATGCGCGCCAGGCCGTAGCCCGTCTGCTCGGCCACCACCAGGTGGGTGACGCAGTCCGTGCGCGGGTCGACGACGACGTCGGTCAGCTCGCCGAGCTCGCCGTCGCTGCAGCGCACGGGCGCGCCGAGCGCCAGCGTCCCGCCGGCCGCGTCCGGCCCTCCGGTCCCCTCGCCGCTGCTCATGGCGCGAGCCTACCGGCCGCGCCCCCGGCGCCCGCTCACCTCATCCGGGTGATGAGCGACCGGTCCCGTTCGGGTTCCATGGTGCGATGCGCGAGCCCAGGAGCGACGCCCGATGACCACGCCCCTCGTCGACAGCTACGGCGACCGCTACGGCAACGAGTTCCTGCTCGCGGCGCCGCCCGACGACCGCCTCCCCCAGCAGGGGATGCCGTCGGCCGACGCGATGCGCCTGCTCGGCGAGGAGCTCGTCCTCGACGGGATCCCGATGCGCAACCTCGCGACGTTCGTGACGACCTGGATGGAGCCCGAGGCGCAGCGGGTCATCGCCGACAACCTGCACCGCAACTACATCGACCACGCCGAGTACCCGCGGACGGCCGAGATCGAGCAGCGCTGCATCCGCATGCTCGCCGACCTCTTCCACGCCCCCGGCCCGACGACCGGCACGCGCACGCAGGGCTCCTCGGAGGCGATCATGCTCGGCGCCCTGTCGCTGAAGTGGAAGTGGCGCGCCCGGCGCGAGCAGGCGGGGAAGGACACCGACGCGCCCGAACATCGTCTTCGGCGGCGACGTGCACGTCGTGTGGGAGAAGTTCTGCCGCTACTTCGACGTCGAGCCGCGCATCATCCCGCTGCAGCGCGACAGGTACACGATCGGGCCGGAGGACGTCGAGCCGCACGTCGACGAGAACACCATCGGCGTCGCGGCGGTCCTGGGGACGACCTTCACCGGCCACGCCGACGACATCGTCGGCATCAACGACCTGCTCGTCCGCCTGCACGAGGAGCGCGGCCTGGACGTGCCCCTGCACATCGACGGTGCCAGCGGCGGCTTCGTGTGGCCGTTCCTGTACCCGGACTCCCCGTGGGACTTCCGGCTCGAGCGCGTGCGCTCGATCAACGTGTCGGGGCACAAGTACGGCCTGGTCTACCCGGGGCTCGGCTGGCTCGTCTTCCGCGAGCCGGAGGACCTGCCGGAGGACCTCGTCTTCTACGAGAACTACCTGGGCAAGCGCGACGCGACGTTCACGCTGAACTTCTCCACCGGGGCGGCCATGGTGCTGGCCCAGTACTACAACTTCGTCCGCTACGGGCACGACGGCTACCGCTACATCATGGAGACGATGCAGGCCAACGCCCGCGCCCTGGGCGAGCGCATCGCGGCCATCGGCAAGTTCGAGCTCGTGGGCGACCCGGGCGCCGAGCAGCTCCCGCTCGTGGCCTTCCGCCTCCTCGAGGACCAGGGCTACGACGAGTTCGACGTCGCCTCGCAGCTCGCCGCCGAGCGCGGCTGGATGGTGCCCGCCTACTCGCTGCCGCCGAACGCGCAGCACGTGACGATCATGCGCGCGCTGGTCAAGCAGACGCTCGGCCACGGCCTGGCCTCGACGCTCGCCGACGACATCGCCCAGGCGTGCGCGACGCTCGACGTCAAGGGCGGCCTGCACGACCTCGACCGCCGCCGCGTCAAGACCGGCTTCGGGTACTGAAGGGAGGGGCGATGTGCCGCTGGATGGCGTGGTCGGGGCAGCCGGCGCTGCTGGAGGACCTGCTCTTCAAGCCCGAGCACGGGCTCGTCGACCAGAGCCTGCACTCGCGGATGGGCGCGGAGACCACGAACGGCGACGGCTTCGGCGTCGGCTGGTACGGCACGGGCGTCGGGCCCGGTGTGTTCCACAGCGTCTCGCCGGCCTGGGGCGACGCGAACCTGCGCTCGCTGGCGGCCCACATCGCGTCGCCGCTCGTCCTCGCCCACGTGCGCGCGACGTCCGGCACCGCCGTGCAGGAGACGAACTGCCACCCCTTCCGCCACGGTCGCTGGCTCTTCGTCCACAACGGCGTGGTGGCGGACTTCCCGCTGCTGCGGCGCGACCTGGCGCTCGCGATCGCGCCCGAGCGGTTCGCCGCCCTGCAGGGCTCGACGGACTCCGAGGTGCTCTTCCTGCTCGCGCTGACCCTCGGGCTCGAGGACGACCCGATCGGCGCGCTCGAGCGGACCATCGGCCTGGCCGAGGCGACCGCGCGGGCGCACGGGCTGGTGCCCGACGTGCAGGCCAGCATCGGCGTCAGCGACGGCGAGACGCTGTGGGCGGTGCGCTACTCGACGGTCGGCGCATCGCGGACGCTCTTCGCCTCGGCCGACGTGGAGGCGATCCGCCGCCTGCACCCGCACCGGGCGCTGCAGGTGCGCGACGGCGACCGCCTCATCGTCTCCGAGCCGCTGGTCGACCTCCCGGGCGCGTGGCACGAGCTCCCCGAGGCGACGGCGGCGACGGTGCCGCGCGGGGGCGAGGTCGCGCTGCGGGCGTTCACGCCGACCGACACGACCGCGGCCGCCGCGCTCACCCCTTCCGGGTGATGCGCGCGGCGTGGCGCCGTGGTCCCCTGCGGGCATGACCAGCGACGCGCCCGAGGGCACAGCGGACCGCCGGGTCCTCGTCGTCGCCGACCGCACGCCGGCCGCCCAGCACCTGCTCGACCTGCTCGAGGCCCAGGCCGCCGCGCAGCCCTGCCGGTTCTTCGTGCTGGTGCCCGAGGCCGGCCATCCCGACGACCCCGACTGGGCCGTCGACACCGCCGTCGACCTCGTGCACCGCACCACGCGCGCCCCGGCCGAGGGCCTGACCGGCGGGCCGGACCCGGTCGCCGCCGTCGAGGCGGCGCTCGCCGATCACGCCATCGACGAGGTCGTCGTCTGCACGCGGCCCGCCCACCTGACGCGGTGGGTCCACCACGACCTTCCGCACCGCCTGGCGCACCTCGACGTGCCGGTGACCGTCGTCGCGCCCGACGACGCGCCGCGACCGGCCACCCCCGGCTTCGGCGGCCCGACGCAGTTCTGAGGGCGGCCCGGGCGCGGGAGCGCCGGCGGCGCCGGCCTAGCACTTCGAGCTGGTGGCCTCCGTGAACCCCTTGACGGCGCTGGCCACGGCGGTGACGTCGGCGCCGATGGCCAGCACGTTCGCCGCCGACGGCGACGACGGCAGGGCCTTGATCGCGTCCTGGAGCGCGGTCACCGACGAGCTGATGGCGCTGGTCTGCGTCGGGAAGTCGCTCTTGGCCGAGGACACCACGTCGTCCGCGTTCGTCTTGATCGTCTGGGCCTGGGACTTGATCGCGCTGGTCCCGCCCTTGAGGTCGACGTCCTGGACCGAGGTCTTCAGGGTGCTGAGGTCCGAGCAGTAGCCCGGCTTGCTGTCCCCGCCGCAGGCGGGGAGGGCGGCCACGGCGGCGACGGCGAGGGCGAGGGCGGCGGCGGGTCGGAGGGGGCGGTGGGCGGGCATGTCGGCTCCTTGCGTCGGCGCGCCGTCGGCGCGGGCACGCGTGACCCTCGCGCGCGCCGGGGGCCCCGGCATCGCCTCGATCGGGTGAAAGGCCCGCGGGGGCGGGGGGCGGGCGCGTCTCCGATTCATCCGATCGGGGTGAGGGCGCGTCGGCGGCCCCGTGCCAGCCTCGGTCGACCACCGACTCGACCGGGGACCTCATGCCGCACCGCCGTCCCAGCCTCGAACCCGCCGCCGGCCGGCGGCCACGCCGCCTGATGGAGGGCCGCGCGGCGCCGCAGACGCAGCTGCTCGTCTTCGGCTTCGATCGCGGGGCCGACTTCGGCGGGGGGCTCGTCGGCGCTCTGGAGCGCCTGGAGACGGGCGGCACGCTGCGCGTGCTCGACGTGCTCTTCGTGCACCGCGACGCCGAGCGCGACGAGCTCGTGGCCGTCGACCTGCACGGGCGCGGCGCCGGGAGCACGGTCGCGCCGCTGCTGGGCTTCCGGCTCGACGCCGCCGAGCGACGCAAGGCGACCGAGCGGGCGCTCGGCGACCGGGCGGACCCGGAGCGCGCCGGCGCGCTGCGCCGCCTGGCCGCGTCGCTCGAGCCCGGCGGCGCCGTGGCGGCGGTGCTCGTCGAGCACGTCTGGGCGGGCGCGCTCCACGACGCCGTCCGGCGCACGGGCGGCCGGGTCCTGGGCGACGAGCGCGTCGCCGCGGAGACGATCACCGAGGTGGTGCCGGTGCTGCTTCAGGCGGCGCGGCCACGGGACTGACCCCGGCGGCGCGCGCCGCGTCCCCTGGTCCGCCGCGCGCCGCGAGGCGATCGAGGCCCAGCGTCGTGACGAACGCCACGACGACGCCGAAGATCACCAGCGGCCCGGCACCCGTCCCCGACTTCGCGGTCAGGAGCGTCGCCAGCACGACGGCCGCGAGCGGGAGCCGCAGGACGGCGACGACCGCGGCCCCCATGCCCACGGCGACCGCCGGCGTGAGCGCGAGACCAGGGAGGTGCGAGGCCAGGACGCCGGCCGCGGCACCGAGGTAGAGCCCGGGGAACGTCGGGCCGCCGCGGAACCCCGCCAGCGAGATGCTCCACGCGGCGCTCTTGAGCACGATGACGAGGGCCAGCGCGCCGAGCGACCACCCCCCGGCGTCGGCGACCAGCCCGGGGAGCTGGTCCTGGCCCGAGAACAGCACCTCCGCGGACCCGTGGTCCGTGGCCTGGCCGAAGGCGATCGCGAGTCCCGCGACGGCGAGCCCGGCGAGCGGGAGCAGGACCAGCAGGCGGCGCTCGAGCACGGGCTGCAGCGCGCGGGCGCCCCAGAAGATCGCGGCGGCGCCGGCCGCGACGGCGACCGCCAGCGGGGGCGTCCAGAGGAAGTCGGTCACGTCGGGCCGCGCGAAGCCGGGCAGGGTCAGCGGGCCGAGCGCGTAGTCGCTCGAGCTGAGCCCGGTCCACGACCCGAGGCCGATCGAGACGAGCGAGCCCACGCCCGCCGCCAGCAGCCCTGTCGGCAGCACGACGCGCATCTGCTGGCGGTCGAGCGCGGCGGCCTCGATGAGGATCACCGCCCCGATCAGCGGCGAGCCGAAGATGAAGGAGATCGCGGCGAAGCTCCCCGCGGCCGCGACGACCGCGAGGAGCTGGTCGGGGGCGTCCTTGCGCAGCAGGCGCACGGCGAGGATGCCGAGCCCCGAGCCGATCGCGATGAGCGGGGCCTCGGGCCCGAGCACGACGCCGAGGCCGATGGTCGCCACCGCCGCCAGCACGACGCCGGGCAGCTCGACCGGCTGCGTGACGCCGGTCTTCAGCCCCTCCGACGGCTTGTGCCCGCCGATGCCCGGGAGGCGGACGATGGCCAGCGCCGTCACCACCCCCGCCAGGGCGAGGACGGGCAGCGGCCACCAGGCGGGGGCGCCGTCGTCGTACCCGAGCCGCTCGGGGAGCTTCTGGAACGTCCCCACCTGGACCTGGTGGACGAGCTCGAGGAACCCCCAGGCGGCGAAGGAGACGACGAGCCCGACGAGCGCCGCGACGACGAGCAGGACGAGGATCTGGGCCGGGGGCGGGGAGGCGGCCGTCGGCGGGGCGGTGGGCGCGGCGTGCTCGCCCCCGGCGGCCATGCCTCTCAGGACCCGGCGCCGAGCGCTGCGCCGGCGCGCTCAGGGGCCGCGGGCTGCAGCGACGCGCGCCATCCCGCCAGCAGGGCGTGCACGGCCGCGGCGCCGACGAGCGGCTCGGCGGGCGCCGCGAGGCGGGCGGTCGGGTAGAGCACGAAGGGGCGCGTCTGCGGGCCGCCCAGGCCGCCGTGGAAGGAGATGAGCTCCTCGAAGGCGCAGCCCTCGTCGAGGTCGGGGTCGTAGAAGCTGCCGACCATGATGTCGGCCACGTGGGGGAACCCGTCCGTCCGCAGCAGGTGCTGGGCGGCGGTGGGCGAGAAGCCGGCCAGCGGGTCCTCGCCCTCGACGCGGTCCTCGAGCAGCAGCCGCCGGCCGCGCGCCCCGAGGACGACCGGGCCGTCCTGCGCCGAGCGGACGAGGAGCCACCCGATGTGCTCGTGCTCGCGCAGCGCCGGGATGAGCCGCGGGTGCGCGCGCTCGATCTCCTCGAGCGTGAGCCGTCGCGGCTCGCCCATGAGGTAGACGAGCCCGAGGTTGCCGGAGCCCAGGACGACGACGTCGCGCCCGGAGACGTCCTTCTTGTCCGGGCGCTTCGCGCCGCCGCCGCCCGCCTCGCGGACCGCGTGGCCCGCCATCGCCTGCTGCTCGTCCCCGCCCGCGTAGCCCGCGACCTCGCCCGCGGCCAGCGACCGCTCGACGAGCGCGTCGAGGCCGTACCCGTTGCGCTGCAGGAACGTGGCCCCCTGGGTCTGGCCGTGGTCGGAGAGCACCACGATCTCGTAGGGCCGCGGCGCGTAGCGCCGGGCGCGCTCGATGCGGCCGAAGCGCTCGTCGAGCCGGCGCAGCGCCTCGAGCGTGTCGTCGCGCTCGAGACCGGAGTGGTGCGCGACCTCGTCGTAGCTCGAGAACGTCGCGTACACGGCCGGGCGCCCGCGCATCATGTCCGTCAGGACCCCGAAGACGATGAGGTCGCGGACGAGGACGGACATCGTCGCGCGCAGGAACGGGTACGGGCCGCCGCGATGGCCGCGGGGCCGGATGTCGCGGCGGCGCTGGCGCGCCGCGGCGACGACCTCCAGCCCGACCTCGTAGCCGAAGAGCACGAGCGTCCGCGTGACGTTCGCGCCATTGGCCAGGAAGGCCCGGTAGCCGGGGTTGGAGCGGCGCTCGGCGTCCAGGCGGCTCACGGTGAGGATCGTCTCGTCGGCCTCGCCGGAGAGGAGGTTGCCGCGGCTCGCGCCGCCGCCGGTGAGCAGCCCGCGCCCGGTCGCCAGCCGCGCCTCGATCGCCGCGCAGTCGTCGGGCGCCGAGCACGCGACGAGCCGCCCCGTCTCCTTCTCGACCCAGCGGAAGGCCGGGATGTCGTCGTTGGAGCCGAGCAGGATCCCCGCCTGGCTGGCACCCGTCTGCGAGGAGAGGTCCGGCTCCCACTCCACGAGCGAGAAGCCGCCGTCGGCGAGCCACCGGGCCATCGTCGGCGCGCTGCCCGACGCCATCGCCCGCCGGAGGACCGGCGCTGCGAGCCCGTCGATCTCGAGGAACAGGATCCCGGGCACGTCACCGCGCTCGAGGACGCCCTGGCGCCGGGCCACCCGCCGCAGGACCGAGAACGACACGGCCTGGTCGTCGGCGCCGACGAGCGTGCTGACCACCGTCGAGACGGCCGCGATGAGGATGGTCGCCAGCAGCGCCGCCCAGAAGGACGAGACGTGGACGTCGTCGGGGAAGACCTTCCCGGCGGCGACGAGCATCGCGGCGTCGAGCAGCAGCACGAGCAGGAAGCCGAGCGCGAACGTGTACGGCAGGCGCAGGGCGGCGATGACCGGCGGCAGCAGGGCGTTCAGCACGGACACGACGAGGACGACGAGGAACGCCGCACCGGTCGCCTCGAGCCGCACGCCCGGCGCGATCCAGGCGCCGAGCTCGACCGCGACCACCGAGACGAGCAGCGCGGCCAGGAGGCTGCCGATCCCGAGCGAGAAACGGGGTGGCTGCCCGCCCTCCGTCGCGTGCGCCGCGTCGTGGGTCATCGGGTCATCCCACCCCCGCCCGGGGCGCCGCGCATCGCCTGAAGCGGGTGATGCAGCGTCGGTCCGGCCGGCGGATCACCCGGAAGAGGTGATGCCCGCGCGGGGGCCGCCGCTCAAGCTGCTGGTGCCCCCGTCCGGCCCTCGGGCCGCACCACCGAACAGGAGCGTCCCCGTGTCGCGAACGACCGTCGTCCCGCGAGGCGCAGCAGCGCACCAGCCGCAGGGCGAGCGCACCGGCGGCGCGAGCGCGGCCGATGTCTTCGTCGCGTTCGGCATCACGGGCGACCTGGCGAAGGTCATGACCTTCCGCTCGCTGTACCGACTGGAGCTGCGCGGGCTGCTGCACTGCCCCATCCTCGGCGTCGCCGCCGACGACTGGGACGCCGAGCGCCTGCGCGCCCACGCGCGCGCGGCGATCGAGGGCACGGGCGAGGCGGTCGACGACGAGGTCTTCGCGCGCTTCGCCGCCCGGCTCTCCTACGTCAGCGGCGACTTCGGCGACCCCGCGACCTACGAGCGCGTCCGCGACGCGGTGGGCGACGCCGTCGCCCCGGTCTTCTACCTCGAGATCCCGCCGTTCCTCTTCGGCCGCGTCGTGGAGGGCCTGTCCGGCGCGGGGCTGACCGCCAACGCCCGGGTGGTCGTGGAGAAGCCCTTCGGGCACGACCGGGCCTCAGCGGTCGCGCTGAACGCCCAGCTGCGGGCGCACCTCCAGGAGGACCAGCTCTACCGCATCGACCACTTCCTGGGGAAGATGGGGCTGCGCGAGGTGCTCTACCTGCGCTTCGCCAACACGCTGCTGGAGCCCGTCTGGAACCGCCACCACGTCGCCGCGGTGCAGATCACCATGGCCGAGGAGTTCGGCGTCGAGGACCGCGGCCACTTCTACGACCCGGTCGGGGCGCTGCGCGACGTCGTGGTCAACCACATGTTCCAGCTCTTGGCGGCCGCCGCGATGGAGGCCCCGGCGGGCGCGGACGCGTCGACGGTCAACGACGCGAAGTTCGCGCTGTTCCGGGCGATGCCGGACGCGGACCCCGCCCACTACGTGCGGGGGCAGTACGAGGGCTACCTCGACGTCCCGGGCGTGGCCGCGGGCTCGACGACGGAGACCTACATGGCGCTGCGCCTGGAGATCGACAACTGGCGCTGGGCCGGGGTGCCCTTCTTCCTGCGCACCGGCAAGTGCCTGCCCGAGACCCAGACCGAGGTCCGGGTCGTCTTCAAGCGGCCGCCGCGGCTGGGCTTCGTCGCGACGGACAAGCGCCCGCCCGAGCCCAGCCAGCTCGTCGTCCGCCTGGACCCGACGACCGGCGTCCGGCTCGTGCTCGACGCCCAGCGCGCGGGTGAGACGGTCCCCGGCCCCATCACGTTGGACATGGACTTCGCCGGCGAGGGCGGCGAGGGCGCCACGCCGTACGAGGTGCTGCTGCACGACGCGATGGAGGGCAATCGCGCGAGCTTCACGCGGGAGGACAGCACGGAGGAGAAGTGGCGGATCGTGCAGCCGCTGCTCGACGCGCCCGGTCCCGTCCACGCCTACGCGCGGGGCTCGTGGGGACCACCGGAAGCGGATCGGCTCCTCGCCGGCGTCAGCCACTGGCACGAGCCGTGGACGGCAGCATGAGCGGCACCGCGGCGAAGAAGCCCGACGAGGCCGCCGGCGCGACCGCGGAGGACCGCATGCCGCAGAGCGCGGCCGCGCCGTCGCCGTTCCCGCCGATCGCTGACTACGCCTTCCTCTCGAACTGCCACACGAGCGCGCTCGTCGCGCCGGACGGCGGCATCGGCTGGCTCTGCGTGCCGAGCTTCGACGCCCCGAGCGTCTTCGGCACGCTGCTCGACCGCGCGGCCGGGAGCTTCCGGATGGGGCCGTTCGGCATCGACGTCCCCACCTCCCGCCGCTACGTGCCCGGGACGACCGTGCTCGAGACGACCTGGCACTGCCCGACGGGCTGGGCCGTCGTCCAGGACGCGCTGACGGTCGGCCCCCGGCGCGGCGAGGACACCGTCACCCCGCACACCCGCCCGCCCGCCGACGTCGACGGCGACCACCTGCTCGTGCGCACGGTCGAGTGCCATGGCGGGAGTGTGGAGATCGAGCTCGTCTGCGAGCCGGTCTTCGACTACGGGCGGGTGCCGGCGACCTGGACGCTGCGCGGAGAGGACCGCCACGTCGCCGACGCGGCCGGGGCGGACGTCGAGCTCCGCCTGACGACGGACTTGGCGCTCGGGGTCGAGGGCGGCCGCGTGCGCGCTCGCCACGTGCTCCAGGAGGGTGAGAAGGTCTTCTGCACGATCTCCTGGGCCGAGGGCCTCGAGGCGCCCGCCGAGCTGGCCGAGGCCGAGCAGCGCCTGGCCGACACCACGCGCTTCTGGCGCTCCTGGCTCGGGGGCGCCCGGGTGCCGGACCACCGCTGGCGCGCGATCCTCGAGCGGGCCGCCCTGACGGTCAAGGGCCTGACGTACATGCCAACCGGCGCCACCGTGGCCGCGGCGACGACCTCGCTGCCGGAGACGCCGGGCGGCGAGCGGAACTGGGACTACCGCTTCACCTGGATCCGGGACTCGACGTTCACGCTGCAGGCGCTGCACTTCCTCGGCCTCGACTGGGAGGCCGACGAGTTCATGGCCTTCATCGCCGACCTCGAGCCCAACGAGGACGGCGGCCTGCAGATCATGTACGGCATCGACGGGCGCCGCGACCTGACCGAGTGGTTCGTGGACGAGCTGTCGGGCTACGCCGGCGCGTCCCCGGTGCGCGTCGGCAACGGGGCCTTCGACCAACGCCAGAACGACGTCTTCGGGGCCGCGCTGGACTCCATCCTGCTGCACACCCGGCGCAGCCAGCGGCTGCCGCGAAGCCTGTGGCCGGTCGTCGTCGCCCAGGCGGAAGGTGCGAGCAGGGTGTGGCGCGACCCCGACCAGGGCATCTGGGAGGCGCGCGGCGAGCCCCGGCACTACGTCTCGTCCAAGCTCATGTGCTGGGTCGCGCTCGACCGGGGCGCGAAGCTCGCCGCCATCCGCGGCGACGGCCACCGGGAGGCCACCTGGGCGGCGACCGCCGAGGAGATCCGCGCCGACATCCTCGCGCACGGCCTCGACGGCCGCGGCGTGCTGCGCCAGCACTACGAGACCGACAGCCTGGACGCGTCGACGCTCCTGGCTGCCCTGTTCGGCTTCCTCCCGCGCGAGGACGAGCGCCTGCGCAGCACCGTCCTGGCCATCGCCGACGAGCTGACCGAGGACGGCTTCGTCCTGCGCTATCGCACGGGCGAGACGGACGACGGCCTGTCGGGCAAGGAGGGGACGTTCCTGATCTGCTCGTTCTGGCTCGTGTCGGCCCTGGCCATCGTGGGCGAGATGCAGCGGGCCGTCGACCTGATGGAGCGCCTGCTGCGGATCGCGTCGCCCCTCGGGCTCTACGCGGAGGAGTTCGACACGGCGACGGCGCGCCACCTGGGCAACTTCCCGCAGGCCTTCTCGCACCTCGCGCTCATCGAGGCCGCAGCGCGGATCATCCTCGCCGAGCGCATCGCCGAGTTCAGCTGATGGAGCACTACGACGTCATCGTCATCGGCACCGGCGCGGGTGGCGGCACGCTCGCGCGCCACCTCGCCCCTTCGGGCAAGCGCATCCTGCTGCTCGAGCGCGGCGAGTGGCTTCCGCGCGAGCCGGCGAACTGGTCGGCCTCCGACGTCTTCGTCGACGGGCGCTACACCTCGCCGGACACGTGGTACTACGCCGACGGCTCGCCGTTCCAGCCCCAGGTCCACTACTTCGTCGGCGGTGCGACCAAGCTCTACGGCGCGGCGCTCTACCGCCTGCGCGAGGCCGACTTCGGCGAGCTGCGCCACGTCGACGGGATCTCGCCGGCGTGGCCGATCGGCTACGACGAGCTCGAGCCCTACTACACGCGGGCCGAGCAGCTCTACGAGGTCCACGGCGCCCGCGGCGAGGACCCCACCGAGCCGCCGTCGAGCGCCCCGTACCCGTTCCCAGCGGTGTCCCACGAGCCGCGCATCCAGCAGCTCTCCGACGACCTGGCCGCGGCGGGGCTGCACCCCTTCCACGCGCCGTGCGGGGTCCGGCTCGACGAGTCGAACATGCCCTACAGCCGGTGCGTGCGCTGCAACGACTGCGACGGGTTCCCGTGCCTCGTGCACGCGAAGTCCGACGCCGAGGTCATGGGCGTGCGGCCCGCGCTCGAACACGCCAACGTGACGCTGCAGACCGGCTCGGAGGTCGTACGGCTCCAGACCGACGCGGCCGGCCGCACGGTGACCGGCGTGGTCGTCGACCACGGCGGGCTCCGCGAGACCGTGGGCGCTGACATCGTGGTCGTGTCGTGCGGCGCGGCGAACAGCGCCAAGCTGCTGCTCGCGTCCACGAGCGAGGCGCACCCGCGCGGCCTGGCGAACGGCTCCGACCAGGTCGGGCGGAACTACATGTTCCACAACAGCCAGGCGGTTCTCGCGCTGTCGCGCGAGCCCAACCCGACGGTGTTCCAGAAGACGCTCGGCGTCAACGACTTCTACCTCGCCGGCGCGGCCTACGAGTACCCCATGGGCAACATCCAGATGGTCGGCAAGTCGCAGGCGCCGATGTTCCGCGGCGAGAAGCCGGGGGAGACGCGGCTCGCGCCGTCGTGGACGCTCCGCGACGTCGCGCGGCACGCCGTCGACTTCTGGCTGTCGACCGAGGACCTCCCGCGGCCGGACAACCGCGTGACCCTCGCGCACGACGGCCGGATCGCGATCAGCTACTCGGCCTCCAACGACGCCGCGAAGAAGCGGCTCTACCAGCAGCTGAAGTCGATGCTCTCCCACCTCGGGATGCACCACGACCACCTCCTCGGCCACCACGCCTACCTCAAGAACGAGATCCCGGTGGCGGGCGTCGCCCACCAGGCGGGGACGTGCCGCTTCGGCGGCGATCCCGCGACGTCCGTGCTCGACACCGACTGCCGCGCGCACGAGGTCGACAACCTCTACGTCGTGGACACGAGCTTCTTCCCGAGCATCGGGGCGGTGAACCCGGCGCTGACGGTGATGGCCAACGCGCTGCGCGTCGGCGACCACCTGCTCGGGCGCCTGGGAGCCGGCTCGACGCGGACGGAGGCGAGCCATGCCGGATGAGCTCCACGTCGTGGTGGTCGGCGGCGGCTTCGCAGGCGTCGGCTGCGCCCGCCGGCTGGCGGGGCGGGACGGCGTCCGCGTCACGCTGATCGACCGGAACAACTACCACCAGTTCCAGCCGCTGCTCTACCAGGTCGCCACCTCGCAGCTGTCCTCCAGCGACGTCGCGTTCTCCTTGCGCAAGCTCTTCGACGACGACCGCAACGTCGACGTCAAGATGGCGGACGTGGCGTCCGTGGACGCGTCGTCGCGGACCGTGACGACGACCGACGGCGCAGCGCTTCGCCGGTGACGCCCTGGTGCTGGCCGCCGGCTCGCAGCCGAACTTCTTCCGCACGCCGGGCTCGCAGGAGCACGCGTTCCCGCTCTACTCGCTCGACGACGCCCAGCGCCTGCGGTCGCGCATCATCGGCGTGTTCGAGGATGCCGACCGCGATCCCGCGCTGCTGGACGAGGGCGCGCTGAACTTCGTGATCGTCGGCGGCGGCGCGACCGGGGTCGAGATCGCCGGGGCGCTCGCCGACCTCGTCGCGGACACGATGAGCGTCGAGTACCGCGACCTCGCCGTCAGCGCGGCGCAGATCCACATCGTCGATCACGGTCACGCGCTGCTCGCCCCGTTCTCCGAGCATGCCCACGACTACGTGGCCAAGGTGCTCACCCGCAAGGGCGTGCGCATGCACCTCGGCGTCGCCGTCACCGAGGTGGGTCCAGGACACGTCACGCTCGCCGACGGGACCGTCATCCGCACGCGATGCGTCATCTGGGGCGGTGGCATCAAGGCGCCGGCCCTGGCCGGCGCGTCGGGTCTGACCCAGGGTCGCGGCGGCCGCATCGGCGTGCTCGACGACCTGTCGGTCGACGGGGCGCCCGGCATCTACGCCATCGGGGACATGGCCAACATCCCGGCCCCGGATGGCAGCTCGCACCCCCAGCTCGGCTCGGTGGCGCTCCAGAGCGGCGCGTGGGCCGCCGACAACGTGCTCGCCGATGCCTCGGGGCAGCCGCGCCGGTCGTTCCACTACAAGGACAAGGGCATCATGGCGATGATCGGCCGCGGCGCCGCGATCGCCGAGGTCGGGCCGCACCGCCACGAGCTGCACGGCGCGATCGCCCACTCCGCCTGGCTGGGCGTCCACGCCGCGCTGATGACCGGCGTGCACACGCGCGTCGACGCCTTCATCGAGTGGGCCTCGCAGTCGTTCTCCGGTCACCGCGGACCGCAGGTGCTCGACCGCTCCGGCGCCGCCCGGATCGACTGGGCCGATGATGCGACGGAGCCGGCCCCCGCCGCTGCCGTCGGCCCGTGACCACGCCCGGCCTGATCTGAGCATGCGGGCCCGCGAGGCGGCATCACGTCCGTGGCGGCCGAGCCGCTGTCGACAATGGTGATCCTGGTGTCGAACCTGGAGTGGGCGCGGAGCCAGATGGCGTTCACGCTCGGGCTTCCACATCATCCTGGCGTCGATCGGCGTCGCGCTCCCGGCGATCATGCTGATCGCCAACTACCGCGGGCTGCGCACGCGACGACGCCGACGCGCTGCTGCTCGCGCGGCGCTGGTCGAAGGTGGTCGCGGTGACGTTCGCGGTCGGCGCCGTGACGGGCACGGTGCTCTCGTTCGAGTTCGGGCTGCTGTGGCCCGCGTTCACCGGGCGCTTCGGCGAGGTCTTCGGCGTGCTGTTCGCGATCGAGGGGATCTTCTTCTTCCTCGAGGCGATCTTCGTCGCGATCTACATCTTCGGCTGGAAGCGCCTGAAGCCGTGGACGCACTTCTGGGTGGGCGTGCCGATCGTCGATCACCGGGCTCGGCGGCGCGTTCTCGGTCGTGGCGGTCAACTCGTGGATGAACCAGCCGCAGGGCTTCTCGCCGACGAGCGGGGACGTGACGTCGGTGAAGCCGCTGAAGGTGATCTTCAACCCGGCGGTGCCCTACGAGGTGCCGCACATGATCCTGGCCGCGTACCTCGTGACCGGGTTCCTCGTCGCGTCGATCTACGCGGTCGGGATGCTCCGGGGCCGGCGCGATCGCTATCCACCGCCTCGGCCTGCTCATCCCGCTGACCGTCGCGTGCATCGCCACGCCCATCCAGTTCGCGGTCGGGGACTCGGCGGCACGGGCGATCGCCAAGGACCAGCCCGTGAAGTTCGCGGGCATGGAGTGCGTCCAGCAGACGTCCACTCACGTGACGGAGTACCTCTACGGCCGCTGCACGTCGAGCGGCGTCAAGGGCGGGATCGGCATCCCCGGGTTCGACTCGTTCCTCGTGGGCTGGAGCACGAGCACGCAGGTGACCGGGCTCGACTCCGTCCCGTCCGACGATCGGCCGCCCGCGAACACGATGCTCCACTGGGCGTTCGACACCATGGTCGGCATCTGCACGATGCTGATCGCGCTCGGCGCGTGGCTGGCCGTCGTCTGGTGGCGCAAGCGCGACATCCCGCAGACGAAGTGGTTCCTGCGCGGCGTCGCCGTCTCCGGCCTCGCGGCGGTGGTCGCGCTCGAGTGCGGCTGGATCGTGACCGAGGTCGGGCGCCAGCCGTGGGTCGTCTACAACGTGATGCGGACGGAGGACGCCGTCACGCAGGCCAGCGGCGTCTGGGTGACCTTCGTCGCCGTGGTCACGCTCTACGTCGTGCTGGGCGCGGTGCTGGTGATCACGCTCCGGGCCATGGCGCGGCGGTGGCGCGCGGCGGACGCGCAGGAGGACGACGTGCCCTACGGGCCCGACGACGCCCTGCCGGCGGCCGTCGGGGCGGACGGCGCGCGGTGAGCAGCGCCGACGCGGTCGCGGTCGTCCTGCTCATCGGCGTGACGATGTACGCGGTCTTCGGCGGCGCGGACTTCGGTGCCGGCGTCTGGAGCCTGCTGGCGGGCGGGAGGGAGGCCGGCCGGCGTCCGCGCGAGCTCATCGACTGGGCGATCGGACCCGTGTGGGAGGCCAACCACGTGTGGCTGATCTTCGTGCTCGTCGTCCTGTGGACCGGCTTCTCGTCCGCGTTCGAGGCGATCTTCTCGACGTTGTTCATCCCGCTCAGCCTCGCGGCGCTCGGCATCGTCCTGCGCGGGTCGGGGTTCGCCTTCCACAAGACGGCGCGGCGCACACGGGGCCGGGCGGTGTCCCAGCGGCTCTTCGAGGTGGCGTCGCTGCTGACGCCCTTCTTCATGGGCACGGCCGTGGGCGCGATCGCGGGCGGCCGCGTGCCGGTGGGCAACGCGGCCGGCGACGCGGTGTCGAGCTGGCTCAACCCGCTCTCGCTCGCGATCGGCGCGCTCTTCGTCGCCACCGGCGCGTACCTCTCCGCGGTGTTCCTGGTGAGCGATGCGCGGCGCGCCGGGGCGCCGGACCTCGAGCGCTACTTCACCACCCGCGCGCTGGGCGCCGCCGTCGTCACGGGCGCGCTCGCGGTCGCTGGGGCTGGTCCTGCTGCGCAGCGACGCGAGGTTCGTCTTCGACGGCCTGACCGGCGACGGGCTGCCGCTCGTCATCGTGTCCGTGGCCTGCGGCATCGCGGTGCTGGTCCTGCTCCGCCGCCGCGCACGGCGCGGCGCCCGCGTGCTGGCCGCCGGCGCCGTCACCGCGGTGATCGCGGGCTGGGGCGTCGCCCAGGCCCCCTACCTGCTGCCGCAGGAGCTCACGGTCGCCGAGGCGGCCGCTCCGAGCGCGACCCTCACCGGGGTGCTGATCGTCTTCGGCGTCGCCGTCGTGCTCGTGCTGCCGTCGATCGGGCTCCTGTTCACGCTCGTGCAGCGCAACCTGATCGAGGAGACGGCGCAGCCGTCGCCGCCGCGACCCGACGTGGGGGAGACGCCGACGACGTCCCCCGGCTGACGCTACCGGGCTCCGCGCCGCAACCGGCGCTGCAGCGCCAGCGTGCCCGCGGCGCCGACGAGGAGGAACAGGACGTTCAGGGTCGAGGACCGCCAGGGCGCCGGTCGCCTCGCGGGCCTGGCCGAGGCCGAGCGCGACGCCGAAGTAGGCGACGGCCGGCAGCGTGGTCACGGAGATCGCGACGCCGACCCCGGCGCTCGCCCGCGTCTCGACCGCGAGCATCCCCGCCACGCCTGCGAAGAGCGCGACGACGATGGTCTCGTCGCTCACGTGGGCCATGCCGCGCAGCACGGTGTCATGGATGCTGAACCCCGCGGGCAGGAGGTCGACGTGGTCCAGGAGGAGGGCCAGCAGGGCGGCAAGAAGGCCCGCGACGGCGAGGCCCACGGCGAGCGTCAGGAGCGCTCGGGAGGTGAGCCTGAGGTCCCGGCCGACGATGCCGACAGCGGTCGCCGCGATCGGCAGCAGGTCCGGGCTGACCGCCATCGCGCCGACGATGAGGAGTGGATTGCGATCGATGACGCCGTAGCACCCGATGACCCCGGCCACCGCCATGAACCCGAGGTAGCGACCGACGAGCCGCGCGTTGGTGCCGGCGACGCCCACGACGTCGGCCCAGACGAGGCTCGAGTCCCTCCTGCGCCCGCCCAGCTGCCCGACGAGCTCGACGCGGGCCAGGGAGACGTCGGCCGTCGGGACGGCGAGGCGCTCGAGCTCGTCGAGGACGTCGTCGACGGCGTCATGGGCCACGTCGGCCTGCAGCACCGAGCTCCCGGGCTTGACCGCGCTTATGACCCGGACCTGCGCGGTGCCGGTCATCTCGTCCACGCGCGCAGCGACGCGCGCGACGAACTCGGATTCCCCGGAGACCCTCAGGTCCAGCATCCGGTCGACAGCCTGTCCGAGCGCGATGCTCCGCGCCTCATCCGATGCGAGTGACGTGATCTCCCGGATGCGTCTGATCCGGGATCACCTTCATCGGGTGATGCGACCCCCCGGCCCGTGATCGACCCTGGGGTGCACGTCGCCGATCGGCGGCCGCATACGAATGAGAGGGGACCACATGGCCATCGGACCCGTGCAGCTCCTGGTCCTGGGCTTCTCGCGCCCGGACTTCCACGGCGAGATCATCGAGGAGCTCGAGCGGCTCCGCGCGAGCGACACGGTGCGCGTCATCGACGCGCTCGCCGTCTACAAGGACGCCGACGGCGAGGTCGAGGTCGAGCACCTCAGCAACCTCACCCAGGACGAGGCGATCGAGCTCGGCAGCAAGGTCGGCGCCCTCATCGGGCTCGGCATCGAGGGCGAGGAGGGCTTCGTGGCGGGTGCCGAGGCCGGCGCCGAGGCGGGCGCCAGCGGCGCCGGCGTCTTCACCGAGGAAGAGGCGTGGGACGTCCTCGAGGAGATCCCCGCGGACTCCGCGGCCGCGCTCGTGCTCCTCGAGCACCACTGGGCGATCCCGCTGCGCGACGCCATCGTGCGCGCGGGCGGGTTCCGCATCTCCGAGGGGTTCATCAGCCCGCTCGACCTCGTCGAGATCGGCCTCGTCACGGCCGCGGAGGCGCAGGAGCTGCACGACCTCGGGTCCGGCGCGCCGTCGGGCGCCTGAACCCCACCGCACCGTCCCACCACAGCAAG
Organism: uncultured Actinomycetes bacterium; assembly: GCA_963707695.1. Taxonomy (GTDB): domain Bacteria; phylum Actinomycetota; class Thermoleophilia; order Solirubrobacterales; family Solirubrobacteraceae; genus JAOPZW01. The sequence continues at coordinate 270,703 of CAVPQY010000004.1, forward strand.
GAGCAACCCATGTTCGGAGGCCGCAGAGTCGCCCGCCGCACGTCGCGCCGCACCGCCCGGCGCGTCTCGCGCCGCTAGCCGGCGCCCGACGGCCCCGGCGGCGGCGTGCAGCCGCCGCCGGGACGGCGCGCCCCGAGCGACGTGCCCCTCAGGCACGTCCCGAGACGTCGCCCCGCCGCACTCCGCGCGGGATCGCTCCGCGCCCTCGCGGCCGCGGTGGCCTCAGCTGCCCTCCGGCCAGGGCGCGTCGACGTCCTCGACGTCGTAGTCGATCGCGAGCGCCAGCATCGGCGCCGCGGTGACCAGGCGCGCCGCGCCGACGGCCGGCCCGACGGCGAGGAGGACCCCGACGAGCTCCTCGTCGGTGGCGCCTGCGGCGCGGGCGAGCTCGACCGTCGACCGGCACGACACGGTCGCGGCGCCGACCGACAGCAGGGCGCCCAGCCGGACCAGCGCCCGGGTCTTGTCGTCGAGGGAGGCGACGGAGGCGACGGCCGCCGTGCCGGTGCCCGTGCCGGCGCCGATCGCCGATCGCACCGTCTGCTCGTCGTTGAGGGCGAGCCTCCGGAGGAGCTCGTCGGTCTTCACTTGGTGGGCTCCTCCCAGGCCGGGTGTCCCATCGCCCTGCGATCCGTCGCCCCAAGCTAGGTGGGCGCACGCGGGCCGGCATCGTCCCATCGGGGTGATGCCGCGCCGCAGCGCGGCGCGGTGGTGCGCGCACCCGCAACCGTCGAGCGTGCGCCGCGGCGCCTGCCGGCCGCCCGGGTGGTCAGCCACCCGCGGCATCGGCAGGCTCGGGACCGCGCGGCTCAGCGGACGGCGAGGGGCGCCGGGACGGTGCCCCGGATGGTCGTGCCCTGGTCGGGCGCCGAGATGACGACCAGGGAGCCGCCGATCGAGCCGAGGCGGTCTCGCAGGTGCTCGAGGCCCGACCCGGCGGAGGCCGAGGCGGTCGCGACCTCGAACCCCGCGCCGTCGTCGGCGACGCGGAACTGGAGCTCGCCGTCGTCGCCCTCGCACAGCTCGATGGTCACCTCGCTGGCCCCGCGCGCGTGCTTCTCGGCGTTCTGGAGCGCCTCCAGGCAGGCGAAGTACACCGTCGTCTCGACCTCGGTGGGATAACGGCCGACGCCGTCCGCGTCGACCGTCGTGGAGAGCGCCGCCTGGCGTGCGACGGCGCGCAGCGCGTCGGGGAGACCGCGGTCGGTCAGCACGGACGGGTAGACGCCGTGGGCGAGCGCGCGCAGCTCGTCGAGCGCGTGCTCGACGTCGGCACCGAGCCCGGCGACGACCTCGGCGGCGCGGGGGTCGATCCGCTCGAGTGCCTCGCTCTCGATCGACAGGCGGATCCGCAGGCCGATGAGCCGCTGCTGGGCGCCGTCGTGGAGGTCGCGCTCGATGCGCCGCCGGGTCTCGTCGGCGATCGCGATCGTGCGCGAGCGGGAGCTGGCGAGGTCGAGCAGCGACGCGCGCAGGCGGTCGACGAGCCGCCCGTTCTCGAGCAGCACGAGGGCGTAGGTCGCGGCCGCGCGCAGGATGGCCGGGTCCTGACCGAGCGCCTCGTCGACGACGAGCGCCGCCGCGCGCCCCGACCCCGTCCGGACCACCGTGGCGCTGCGCCCGGGGCACGCCTCGGGCGGCGGCGCGGGGGCGCCCGTCTCGTCGGTCCAGGGCGCGCCCTCGGCCGACCGCAGGAACAGGACCCGGAGGGTGGGATCGTCCAGCGCCTGGCTCAGCCCGCGGCGCAGCTCCAGCGGCGTCGCCTCGGGACCGACGCGCAGCGCGAGTCGCTGGATCGCCCGGGACGCGCTCGCCTGGCGCGCGACGAGGCCGGCCGCGAAGGCCAGCCCCAGGAACGGCAGGATCAGGAGATACAGCCATCCCGCGATGGCGAGGCCCGGGCTCCCGGGGTCCAGGGCCCGGGCCAGGTCGTACCCGGCCAGCGCGACGGCCTTGTAGCCCGCCAGGATCACGACGGGGACGAGGGCCACGCGTAGGAGCGGACCGGCGCTCCTCGCCCGCCGGACGAGGACGACGGTGACCGCGAGCAGGAGCAGCGTGGCGAGGACCTCGCGCAGCGGGCGGATGAGGCCGTCGACGATCGCCGGCTGGGACGACGTGACCTGCAGGGCGTTGGCCGGGCAGTCCGTGTCGCACGTCGCCGACCACGGCGTCGGCACCGGGTAGCCGTCGACGACGAGCGCGGTGGGGACGTACAAGAGGAGGATCAGGAGCGCCGCGCCCACCGTGAGCCGACGGGCCGCGGGCGTGGCCAGGCGCCCGGACGGGAAGGCGAGCAGGAGGAAGACGATGCTCGGCTCGACGAGCCAGGCCACGACGCGCCCGACGCTGTAGGCCGTCGGGTCCGACGCCTCGGCCAGCGCCGTCGCCGACCAGAGCAGGGCGATGACGAGGAGCGCCCGCGCGAAGCGGTCGTCGGCGTTGCGCGCGAGGGCCGTCAGCGCGACCGTCGCCGGCAGCGCGACCATGAGCCCGTGGACCACGGCGGAGGCGCCGCGGTCGTTCATCGGGGCGTTCTCGACGATGAAGACCACGACCGCGAGGGTCAGCAGGGAGACCATGACGGCGGCGAGGAGCAGGAGGCGCGCCGGCGCCGCCCTCGTCCCGGCTTTCCGTGCTCGCCTATCGGTCATCGCGCGCGCCCCCAAAGCGTCTGGCGCGACGACGCTACCGCGCCAGGGGGACGCTGTCACCCGGCCCGGGCGGGCCTGGCGCTCAGCCGTCGATCAGGCCGACCTCGCGGGCGCGGGCGACGGCCTCGGAGCGCGAGGACGCGTAGAGCTTGCGGTAGACCGCGTGGGCCTGGGTCTTGACCGTGTTGGCCGAGACGTGCAGGCGCGCGGCGATCTCCCGGAAGGACAGGTGACTGGGGAGGAAGCGCAGGACGCGCAGCTCCGCGGTCGTGAGGGTGGACGGGCCGCCGACGGCACCGGCCGCGAAGGTGTCCGCCCGCTCCCACGTGTCGTCGATCCAGGCGTGCACCGCCGTCGCCTCCGGCACGGCCCGCAGCGCCCGGGAGGCCTCGACGAGCAGCACGCGCGCGCCCGCCGCGTCGCTGAGGCGCAGCTCGGCCCGGGCGAGCACGACGCGGACCTCCGCCTCGAACCAGGGCGAGCCGTCGCCCACGGACCCCAGGAGCCGCCGCGCCTCGGCCGCCGCGGCGCGCGCCGCGTCCACCGGGCCGTCGTGGGCGTGCGCGAACGCCGACACCGCGAAGGCCAGCGCGGAGCCCGGCTCGTCGGCCAGGTCGGCCCGGGCGACCTCGTCGCCGGCGCGGGCGGCCAGCTCCGTGCCGGTGTCCCGGTCGCCGCGCTCGAAGGCCAGGACGGCGCTCTGCGCCAGGCAGAGCACGCGGATGCTGGGAGCCGCCGCCCCCGCGCAGCGCGCGCCCTCGTCCAGGCGCTCGGCCGCCGCGTCCAGGTCGCCGAGCAGGTGAAGGGCCGCCCCTTCCAGGAAGCAGGAGACGGCGAACCACACGCTGTCGGGCTCGGCCATCGACCGCGCGCTGGCGGCGTCGCGGGCGGTCTGCGCGATGCCCTCGCGCCCGATCGCTGCGCGGACGGCCAGCACCGCACCCAGGACCTGCGGCGGGGCGGCGTCGGGCGCGGCGTCCAGCGCCCGCTGCGCCGTCGCGAGCCAGCGCTCGGCCACGTCGCGGTCGCCGCGCGCGACGCGCGTCGTCGCGAGGGCCAGGGCGAGGACGGGCCGGGCCGCGATCTGCTCCTCGTCGAGGCGGTCGAGCCAGCGCTCGACCGAGCGGGTCGGGCTCTGCCCGGTGAAGGTCGGCACGGCCCGCCACAGCAGGCTCGCCGCCCGGTCGGCGTCGCCGGCCGTGATCGCGTGGTCCAGCGCCTCGGCCAGCTCGCCCTGCTGCTCGTGCCAGGCGCTGGCGCGGCGGTGGACCTCGAGCTCCACCGCGGGGTCGCCGCGCCGCAGCCGGGCGCGCAGCGCGCCGCTGACGAGTGGGTGCACGCGGAACTGCTCCTCGGAGCGGTCCAGTGCCGTGAAGGGCAGGCCCGCCCGCGACAGGCGGCGCAGTGCTCGCCCCGTCCCGCGACGGTCGAGGACGGCGTCGCAGAGCCGGCCGGAGAGCCGGTCCAACGGTGCGGTGCGCTCGAGCAGCGAGAGGTCGTCGGGCGCCAGCCGGCCGAGGACGGCATCGTCGACGTAGTCGGCGACGAACCGGTCGTCGCCGGCGAAGCGGGTCACGGCGGCCCCGAGGTCGCGCTGCTCGCGCAGCGCCAGCCCCGCGAGGTGCAGCGCCGCGGGCCAGCCCTCGGTGACGCGGGCCAGGGTCACCGCGTCCTCTGCATCGAGCCGCAGCCCGGTGCGGCGCAGGACGAGCGCCGCCTCGCGGTCGGTCATGACGAGGTCGGTACCGCGCAGCTCCAGGACCGCGTCGTCGGTTCGCAGCCGCCCGACCGGCAGGCGCGGCTCGCTGCGCGACGCGAGCGCGAGCGCCGAGCCGGCCGGCACGTGGTCGGCGAGCACACCGAGCAGCTCCGCGCCGTCGTCGTCGTCGAGGACGTCGGCGCCGTCGAGGACCAGGACGTGCGGGACCGGGGCGGCGGCCCACGCCTCGGCCAGGGCGAGCGCCGAGGTGGCGCCGACGTCGTGCAGGGCCCCGACGCCGCGCAGCGCCGCGCCGATGGACGCGATGGCGCCGTCGCGCGCCGCCGGGCGCGCCGGCAACGGCGCCCAGGCGAAGGGGCGCTCGTCGCGGGCCTCCCACTGCGCCAGGAGGGCGGACTTGCCGTAGCCGGCCGGCGCGACGAGCAGCGCGACCGGGGCCGTGCTGGTCACGAGCCGCCGGGCGAGGCGGGGCCGGTCGACGAGCCCGCGCTCCGGCGTCCGGCGCAACCCGCGGGGGGCGGGGAGGACCTCCGCCGGGAGCTCCGCGAGTCGCAGCGGCACGGCGCTCATGACGCCCGCCCACCGGTCAACGTGGTCCCGTCGGCGGTCGGCCCCGGCGGCCCGGACGGCCCGGGCGGGGGCGACCCTGCGGAGGCGGCCGGGGCGCCGGAGAGCGCCGGCGGGAACTCGGCGGCGGTCTGCCGGCGGAGGACCTCCAGGCCGGCCATCGAGAGGCCGACCATCGCGAGGACGGGGATCGGCGACCGGGTGGCCGGCAGCGGGCCCCAGGCGACGATGAGGACCCACACCGCGGCGACGGCGCCGTAGGCCAGGCCCGGGTGCTCGCGCAGGAATGGAGCCAGGTGCCGGCGGGCGTCGACGGCAAGCCGCTGCGGCCCCGCGAGCCAGGCCGCCAGCACGATCGGCACGCCCAGGATGACCGTCGCCTGGGCGACGTCGCGCAGGAGGCCGGTGGAGATCCCGTACGCGTGCTCCACCGCCGGCCTGACGCCGTCCGTCGCGGCGAGGCTGTCGACGACCTGCGGGCCGGCGACCCGCCGGGCGATGAGGACGAGGAGGCCGGCCACGATGAGCACCCCGCCGGCTTCCAGGAGGGTCTCGCGTCGCCGGCCGCGCGCCAGGAAGACGGCGAGCGCCAGCAGCCCGAGCGCGAGCGCCGGCAGGACGACGGCGAAGCTGCGCAGCGCGGAGACGAGGTTCTGCAGCGAGCTGACCTGGTCGCCCGTGAGGATCTTGATGCGCCCGGTCCCGGGCGGGATCTTGCCCACGACCGACGCGGGGAGCCCGAGGCGCCGGACGATGTCGAGGACGATGACGCGCAGGTCCAGGATGACGGCGTTGCCCTGGGACGTGATCGCCCCGGACTTGCCCTCGGCGACGTTGATGAACTGCTGCGCGGTGAGCCGGTTGGCCTCCTCCCACGCGGTCTGGATCCGGGGACGGCCCAGGGCCGTGCTCGTCGTCCGCTCCGCGACCGTGCGCAGCGCACCCGTCGCCGGCCCCGCCAGCGGCCGGAACCGGGGCGGCAGCGCGCGCGCGACCTCGCCCTGCACGTCGACGTTGGCGTAGACCTCGTCGACCACGAACGCGGCGACCTGCGCGCGGATGACCGGGTCGTCGAGCAGCTCCGAGCTCGTCGACGCCCAGTTGTCGGCGTTGAGCGCCTGGCGGTTGGCCCAGACGGCGATGATCGCGAGGACCGCGAGCACCCCGGCGAGCGTCAGGAGGGCGCGGACGAGGTACCGCCGGCCGCGCGGCAGGCGATGTCGCTCGGCGGTCTCGGGGACCGCGGTGGGCGAGGCAGGGGCGTCGGTCATGCGCTGAACGCCGACCGTCCCAGCCCGGGCCGGGTGCCCGCAACGGCGCCCGCCTGCCTCTCCGGCGGGGCACGCACGTCGGTGCCGGGGTGCGTGCCTCCCCTCGGGATCCGACTCCGCGACATCGTGGCGCGCTCTACACTCGCCCCATGGCCGTCCGCGTCGCACTCGCCGAGGACAGCTTCATCGTCCGTGAGGGGATCGCCCAGGTCCTGGCCGCCCCCGAGGGAGACATCGAGGTCGTCGCCCTCTGCAACGACCTCGACGACGTCCTGGCGGCGGTCGAGTCCGAGCGCCCCGACGTCGTGGTGACGGACATCCGGATGCCGCCGACGAACACCGACGAGGGCATCCGCCTGGCCGCGATGCTCCGCGACACCCACCCGAACATCGGCGTCGTCGTCCTGAGCAACTACGCCGACCCGGCCTACGCGCTCGCCCTGCTGGAGTCGGGCTCGGAGGGCCGCTCCTACCTGCTCAAGGAGCGCGTGCACGACCGCGCCCAGCTGCGCTCGGCCATCCACACGGTCCACGCCGGCGGCTCGGTCGTGGACCCGAAGATCGTCGAGCCGCTCATGCTCTCGCGCGGCGGCGACGAGCGGTCGCCGCTCGGCGACCTCACGCCGCGCGAGCGCGAGGTGCTCGCGCACATCGCCGAGGGCCAGAGCAACGCGGCGATCGCCGAGTCGCTCTTCCTGACCAAGCGCGCGATCGAGAAGAACATCAACGCGATCTTCCTCAAGCTCAACCTGGCCGGGGAGGAGGACGTCAGCAAGCGCGTCAAGGCGACGCTGATGTTCTTGGCCGAGGACGGCGGGACCCCCGTGGCGTCCGCGCCCGCCCGCTAGGGCGCTCCGGCTCGGGCTCCTTGTCCGTCTCGGCGAGGTAGGTGACGACGGCCGTGACCCGGCGGCTGACGTCCGGGTCCGCGTCGAGGTCGAGCTTGGCGAAGATGGCGTTGATGTGCTTCTCGACGCTGCGCTTCGTCAGGCCGAGGCCGCCGGCGATCGCCGCGTTGCTCGCGCCGGCGGCCATGGAGCCCAGGACGTCGCGCTCGACCGGGTTGAGCTCGCTCAGCGGGGAGCGAGCACGGCGCCGGCGCGCGTCGACGAGCGACTGCACGACCTTCGGGTCGATCGCGGACGCGCCGCCGGCGACGGCCTTGATCGTCGCCGTGAGCTGGCGACCGCTGTGCACGCGCTCCTTGAGCAGGTACGCGCGCCGGTCCGATCCGGTCGTCAGCAGCTCCGTGGCCAGCGCGGCGTCGCAGTAGGCGCTGAGCACGACCACGCCGATCCGTGGCGCGCTGCGCTGGAGCTCGGCGGCGATGCGCAGGCCCTCGTCCTGCATCGACGGCGGCATCCGGATGTCCGTCACGACGACGTCGAGGTCGTGCTCGGCCACCGCGGCGCGCAGCTCGTCCCCGTCCGCGCACACCGCGACGAGGTCGAGGTCGGGCTCGGCGCGGAGCAGCTGCTGGAGCGCCTCACGCACCAGGAAGCTGTCCTCGGCAAGCGCCACGCGGATCGCCATCGTCCGCCGAGCGTCGCCGTCGCCCGGGGTGGCCGCAAGGGCGCCTGCCAGTCGGTCCCGGGGGTGCAGGCCCGCGGCGGACCGGGCGCGGTCACGCCTCCCGGGGGCGCCGCGGCACCGGCGCCGCGGCGCTCGGCACGCCGGCGTCGCCGTCGCGCACGACGGCCGTCCCCGCGACGATGTCCTGCAGGCCGCGGCGGCGGTCGTCGACGAGCACGAGCAGGAACCCGGCGCCCCACGTGAGGACGCAGAGGGCGGTCCCGCCGAGCCGGACGACCGCCCGGACGGGGCGCAGGGGCGCGCCGGAGGCGTCGACGACGCGGATGCCCATGACGCGCATGCCGAGCGTCTGGCCGGTGAGCGTCCAGAACGCCAGGAGGTAGGCGCCGAAGGCGATCAGCCAGCCGACGCCGGCCAGGATCGCCACCGTCGGGTCCCCCCCGCGGAGGTTCGCGCCGAGCAGGCGCCCGGTCAGCGCGACCCCGACGGCGACGACGACGGCGGCCGCGTCCACGACGAGCACGTCGAGCAGCATGGCCAGCGCCCGGGTGGCGAAGCCGGCGCGCGGAGGGTCCCGCATCAGCCCGGGACGTCCGCACCCGGCCCGTCGGCCACGACCACCGCACGGGCCCGCCGGCGCAGGAGGCGCCGCGCGGTCCGCTCGAGCCGGTCGTCGACCGTCGCGGTGCGGTCGCGCAGGCCATCGGCCACCTCGCCGGCCATCGACTCGCTCTGGCGCTGGAGCGCCGCGCGCACCTCGTCGCTCGACGCGATGTGGGCGACGACGCGCTCGAGCTCCTCGCTGGCCAGCACCTGGTCGGTCGCCGCGTCCGCGAAGCGGCTGTCGAGGACGCGGGACAGCAGGCGCTCCAGGGCCGGGTCGGCGAGGGCGCGCGCCACGACGGCGTCGAGCGCCTCCCGGTCAGCCGCGGCGGCGAGCCGGTCGAGCGTCGCCGCGGCGGTCAGGTCCCGGACGACGTCGTCGATGAGCGGCCCGTGCAGCGCCTCGTCGAGCGCGTCGCGTGCGACCGGGCTGCCGATGGCGCGGCGGACGGAGGACCGGGTCCACGGCGCCGCGAGGACCGCGGCGACCAGCGCGTCGGCGGTCCGACGCACCTCGGCCACGAGCTCGGGCTCGGCCCGGGCACCCCGCGCCTCCGCGGCCTCGACGACCGCCGTCAGCGGTCGCCGGACGGGCGCGGCCAGCGGGCTGCCCCAGCCCGTCCGGGCGACGCCGAGCCCGACGGCCGCGGCCGCCCGCGCGGGGACGGTGAGCGCGACCGCCGCACCGAGGCCCACGCGGATGCCCGTACGCGCGACCGACATGGGCGCACTCTCCCATCGCGCCGGGCCGGGGGGATCATCCGCTTCGGGTGATGCCCGTGCCGCGCTCCGCTCCTCGCGTCGCCGCGCTCCACACCCGAACACAAGGAGGACGTCCATGGCGGATCTCATCGCCATCGGCTACGACGACGAGACGACGGCGGCCCGCGCCGAGCAGGAGGTCGAGCGCCTGGTCGACGACCTGATCATCCAGCCCGATGCCGTCGCGGTCATCGTCCGCGACACGGCGGGCAAGTACCACGTCACGACGAACCACCACCCGGTCGGCGGCGGGGCGACGTACGGCATGTTCTGGGGCCTGCTCTTCGGGGTGCTCTTCTTCATCCCCGTCTTCGGCATGGCCGTCGGCGCGGGCCTGGGCGCCCTCTTCGGCAAGATCGAGAAGACCGGGATCGACAAGCAGTTCCAGGAGCAGGTCCGCGACCTGGTCAAGCCGGGCACGTCGGCGCTGTTCCTCGTCGTGGAGAAGGTCACGCCCGACAAGGCCGTGGCGGCGCTCGAGCAGTTCGGCGGCACCGTCCTGAAGTCCTCGCTGTCCAAGGAGGCCGAGGCCGAGCTCCAGGACGCGCTCCACGGCAAGGAGCAGGCGACCACCGCCTAGGGGTTCCGCGGGCTCCTCAGGGACTTGGCGAGGTCGCCGTCGAGGTGCTCGAGGAGCCCGTCGTGGTCGGCGTCGTGGGCGTCGTCCGCGTGGTGGTCGGCGTCGACCCGGTGACGGTGACCTCGCCGGTCACCGTCGCCGGCGGCGCGGTCTGCGTCACCGTGCGGCCCTCGACCGTCGTCGTCGTCTGGGTGACCCCCACGGACACCGGCGGGGTCGTGTTCGCGCTCTTGCCCGAGTCGTCGCGCGAGACGACGCCCGCGACGAGCACCCCCAGCACGACCACGCAGAAGGCGACGGCGGCCATGGCCCAGCCCTTGGAGCCGGAGCCGGAGGAGGGCGGGCCGGCGGCTGTTTCGGGCGGCGCGGCGGCCGCATCGGGCGGCGCGGCGGCCGCATCGGGCGGCGCGGCGGCCGCATCAGGCGGGGTGCCGGGCGACCGCGGTGGGACCTGGTCGGACATGGGCGGGACGTCTCCTGTCGTGCGGCGGGCGGGCGTCCTGCACCGTCGCCGGGCGCCACGCCCGCCGCATCACCCGTTCCGGGCGATGCCGCCAGGCGCCCCGGCCCCGACGATGGCCGCGGTGCCGGCCCCGGCACCCCCGAACCGGAAGGAGCACCTATGAGCGACGAGCAGCTCGAAGAGCTCGGGCCGATCGACTACGTGGTCCTCGAGTGGGAGCAGGGGGGCCTCTCGGGCGACGCGGCCGAGATCATTCTCGACCTCGTGAACCGCGGGACGGTCCGCATCCTCGACATCGCCTTCCTCGCGAAGGAGGCGGACGGGTCGGTCACGGCCATCGAGCTCACCGACCTCGGGGAGGCCGGCGCCCGCTTCGCGGAGTTCGACGGCGCGTCGTCGGGCCTGCTCGACGAGCAGGACCTCAAGGAAGCCGGCGCGGCGCTGCAGCCGGGCGCCTCGGCCGTCGTCCTCGTGTGGGAGAACCGCTGGGCCGCGCCCCTCGCCGTGGCGCTCCGCCGCTCCGGCGGCCAGCTCGTCGCCAGCGGCCGCATCCCCGTCCAGGCCATCCTCGCGTCGCTCGACGCGAGCGAGGCCGCCACCGCCTGACCTGGGAGGACCCACCATGCCACTCATCCGAGGCATCGCCCGCGTGGCCGCGATCTCCGGCACCGCCACCGCCGTCAGCAACCGCGTGTCGCGCCGCCAGGCGCAGAAGTGGTCCGACCAGGGCCAGGAGCCCTACCAGCAGGAGGAGCCCCCGCCGGCCGCCCCGGTCGCGGCCGCGCCGGCCGCGCCCGACCCGATCCAGCGGCTCAAGGAGCTCGGCCAACTCCACACCGATGGCGTCCTCACCGACGAGGAGTTCGCGGCCGAGAAGGCCAAGGTCCTCGGGTCCTGAGCGGCTGCCCGGCCGCCGGCCGCGGCGTCAGCGCCGGCCGCGCGCCGGCCGCCGCGTCAGCCCGCGCGGCGGGACCGCCGGGCGGGGCGGCCGCGCCAAGGGGCGCGGCCCATCCGCATGCGCCACAACCCGAGGCCGACCCAGTAGGCCCCGTGGACGGCCACGCGGGCCTCGACGAGGCGGCTGCCCGGCCGTGGCCGGGTCCGCCGGGGGGAGCGGGCGCGTGCGAGGGTCACGGGAGCAGGGTCGCGCCTGCGCCGCGCGCGCTCAATGGCGCACGCCGGTCGGGTTCGGGGTGCGCGCACCACCGCGGGTCGGCTCGGCTCCCGCCGGCGGCGGCTCAGGGCCGGATGACGCAGCGGAAGCCGATGTGGCTCGTGGAGGTGTCGACGGCCTCGAACTGCCGTGCCGCGGGGCGGAACCGCAGGCAGTAGCTCGGCGCGCACAGGTGCGATCCGCCCTTGATGACGTGGCGCGGGATGAGCTCCGGGGCGGGCGCCGGCGCGCAGCACGCGGCCGCGGCCTCCGGCGGCGGCCCGGAGGCGGCGTCGGCCGTCCACTCCCAGACGTTGCCGCACACGTCGTGCAGCCCGAAGCCGTTGGCCGGGAAGCTGCCGACCGGCGACGTCGCCGGCCACCCGTCCAGGGCGAGGTTCTGCCACGGGAACTCGCCCTGCCACCAGTTCGCCGGGTGGCGGCCGCCCGGCGTCGGCTCATCGCCCCACGCGAAGCGGGTGCCCTCCAGGCCGCCGCGGGCGGCGCGCTCCCACTCCGCCTCGGTCGCCAGCGCCTTCCCCGCCCACGCCGCGTAGGCGACGGCGTCCTCGAGCGCGACATGGGTCACCGGGTGCCGCGCGCGGGTGTAGGCGTCGCTCCCCGGCCCCTCCGGGCGGTCCCACCGCGCCCGCGGGACGTACGACCACCAGGCCGACACGTCGCCGAGGTCGACCGGCCCGGCGGTCGGCCGGAACACGAGCGAGCCGGGCACCAGCGCCGACGGCTCCACGCCCGGGTAGAGCGCCGGGTCCAGCTCGCGCTCTGCGACGGTGCGGTGGCCCGTGTCGCGCACGAAGCGCCGGAACGCGGCGACGGTCACGGGTCCCCGGTCCATCCAGAACCCGTCGACCTCGACCTCCCGGACCGGCGCCTCCTCGGGGTAGAACTCCTCGGAGCCCATGGCGAACGTCCCGCCCGGAACCCAGGCCATGTCGGGGGCGGGCGCGGAACCGGGCTGCGGTCGCATGCGCGCAGCCTGCCGGGCCCGGGCCGCATCCGTCACGACGGGGGCCTCTCGGGCGTCCGGTCGGCCGGGCGCACGCGCCGGAGCTCCGACTCGAGCGACTCCAGCCTGCGGGCCACCTCGTCGAGGCGCTCGAGGATCGCGTCCTCGCGGTCGGCGTTGGTCTGCGCCTGGCGCCGCGACACGAACTCGCTCGTGATCGTCGCGGTGACGATCGTCAGCAGGGACAGGCCGCCGAGCATGAGGAACGACGCCAGAGCCTGTCCGAGCGGCTGCTCGGGCACGACGTCCCCGTAGCCGACCGTCGTGACGGTCTGGACCGCCCACCAGAGGGCCAGCCAGATCGTCGGGAACGTCTCGGGGTCGGCGCGGTGCTCGATGAACCCGAAGAGCACCACCGCCGCCACCCAGAAGACGACGATGAGCCAGGCCGCATCGCGCGGGCGCAGCGACGAGCGCTCGAACCGCCGCCGGACGTGCTCGGCGAGCGGGCCGCTGCGACTCGGGTCCGGCGTCACGACGGGCTGGCCTCCTCCTCGGTCGGTCGTCGGCTCACCGCGTGCGGCGGGCCGACGCGAGGGTGCACCGTGCCGGCCCCGGGTGCATCCCCCGCATGAGGTGAGGCGCGGGGCGTCGACGCCGCACAGGCCGGGCGGCACCACCCGCCGTTCGGGTGTCGGCACCCTCGTCGCGTCCGGCCCTGCGCCGTAGCGTCATCTCGGGACCTCGGGACCTCGGGACCTCGAGACCTCGAAGGGCGAGCGGCTCGCGGCCGCGAGCCGCGGGCTGGACGACTGGAGGAAGCATGCTGCGACGGATGGACGACATGCCGGCTGGCACCATCGGCTTCGAGGCGGTCGGGGACGTCGAGGACGATGACTGGGAAGAGGCGGTCGAGCCGCTGCTGCGGACGCAGATCGCCGCCGGCGAGAAGGTCCGGCTGCTGTATCTCCTGGGGCCCCAGGCGGACGACGTCGAGGGCGACGCGATGAAGGCCGACGCCGGCTTCCGCGCGCGCCATGGCGGGGCGATCGAGCGCATCGCGGTCGTGACCGACGAGTCGTGGATCAAGCCGGCGCTGCGGGCGTTGTCGGTCCTCATGCCCGGGAAGGCGCGTGCCTTCGCCGTCCACGACCTCCCGGCCGCCAAGGCGTGGCTGGCCGAGGGGCTCGATCGCGCCGCATGAGCCGCGAGCGACTGCCGCGCTCCGGAGCGTCCGCCCCGGTCAGGCCACCATCGCTGCTTCAGCGGAGGCTGATGGCTCGACGTCAGGGAGGCGCACCATGCGGAAGGCGCTGAACAACCCGACGACCCCCGCGAGGATCGGCACGAGCAGCGCCACCTGAAGGGCGAGGTTCGTCGCGTCGGTGTTGATGCTCTGGATCTCCTCCCGGACGGCAGGAGGCTCGTCGACGAGCAGCTCGTCGAGCTGCGTGGTGCTGACGACCTGCGCGTCGTCCTCCAGCGTCTGCGCGATCTGCTGCTGCTGTGAGGACGGGATCACCGGGCTCGCGTTGGTCATGTTCGTGAACGCCAGGGAGAGGGTCGCGAGCAGGACGCCGCCGGCCACCGCCAGGCCGAGGGACAGCCCGAAGGACCCCGACGCCGAGTTGACCCCGGCCGCCTCGCTGATCCGCTCCTCGTCGATCGGGGCGAGCGTGTAGTTGTTGAGCTGCGAGACCAGCAGGCCGAGGCCCGCGCCGGCGATCACGAGCGGGATCGCGAGGTACCAGCCCGAGTCGGCCTCGGGCACGATCGGGATGACGAGCGCCAGGCCGAGCGTGCTCAGCGCGAACCCGGCCCGGATGATGGTGGCGGAGCGCCGGCCGCCGGCCTTCCGTCCGGCCAGGATCGCGACGGCGAACATGGTCAGCGAGAGCGGGGCCAGCGACAGGCCCGTCTGCAGGGCGTCGTACTCGAGCTTGATCTGCAGGAAGATCGGCAGCGCGATCATCGCCCCGCCGAGCGTGACGTTCTGCAGCATCTGCCCGGTGATGCCGACCGTGAAGTGCGGGAGCCGGAACAGGTCCGGATCGAGCAGGGTCACCTTCCCGTCGCGATGGCGCCGCACGAGCCAGCGGGCGAGCGCCCACAGCGCGACCGCGCCGCTCGCGATGAGCAGCACGACGTAGTCGCCGCCCTCCTGCCACACCAGGATGCCGAGCACCACGCCGCCCATCCCCACGACGGACAGGCCCGCACCCACCACGTCGACCTGCCGCGGGCCGGTGTAGGGGACGTCCTCGAGGAGCCCGATCTGCGAGAGCACGACCGCGATGACGACGACCTCGAACAGGAAGCCGACGCGCCAGGACAGGTAGGTCGTGACGAAGCCGCCGAGCAGCGGCCCCACCGCGGCGGCGATCGCGGCCGCCGCGCCGATGAGCGCATACGTCTTCTTCTGTGCCGCGCCCTCGAAGTTGCCGTGGATCAGGGACTGCATCGCCGGGAGCAGCAGCGACGCGCCGAGGCCGCCGATGATCGCCCAGAACACGATGATCGCCGTCAGGCTCTGGGCGAGGGTCATCGCCAGGGCGCCGATCGCGTAGGCCAGCAGACCGACCACGTACGCCCGCTTGCGCCCGAAGAGGTCCCCGACCTTGCTGCTGATCAGGATGAACGCCGCGGAGACCAGGGCCTCGAGCGCGATCGCGCTCTGAACCGAGCTGACCGTCGTATCGAGGTCCTTGACCACCGCCGCGATCGACACGTTCATCAGCGACGTGTCCACGACGAGCACGAACATCGCCGCCGCGAGCACGAGCGACAGCCGGAGGTTCCCTGCTTCCTCCCGGGGAACGCCCGTGGCGGCGGCACCGGTCACGGGGCGCACCGATCGCTCGCCCGCGGGTCGGTAGCGCGATCCGCCGGCCGCGGTGCGCGCGCCGAACCCGGCCTGGACCCGCAGGCGGACTGATGGTGCACAGCGGCCCCGCGGTCGCGCATCCTGCGGTCTCCTGCCTCATGAACGTGTGCGGCCGAAGGCTCTCGACCCAGCTGCGACGACCGTACGGCACCTCGGTCGCATCGCATCACCCGCATCGGATGAGCGCGGAGGGCAGCGCCGGCTCGGGCGCGGTCTCCGCGAGCGGGGCCCGCAGCTCACGCCGTAGCCTCCGCGGGCGTGAGCTCCCCGCCGGCCGGCTACAGCGGCACCCCGCTGCCCCGCAAGCTCGGCTTCGCGCCGGGCCTGCGCGCCGCGTTCGTCGACGCGCCCGACGGCTTCCCGGCGCTCCTCGGCCAGCTGCCCGACGGCGTTCGCGTGCTCGCGCGGCCGCGGGCCGGGACCGACCTCGTCGTCGCGTTCGTCACGGCCCGCCGGGCGCTCGAGCGGCGCCTCCCGACGCTGCGCCGCGCGATCGAGCCCGCCGGGGCGCTGTGGGTCGCCTGGCCCAAGCGCGCCTCAGGCGTGGCCACCGACGTCACGGAGGACGTCGTGCGCGAGGTGGCGCTGCCGACCGGCCTCGTCGACGTCAAGGTCTGCGCCATCGACGCGACCTGGTCGGGCCTGAAGCTCGTCGTGCGCCGGGAGCTGCGGTGAGCGACGCGATCTTCACACGAGAGGGCGACCTGCTCGTGCCCTCGCCGCACGCCCGCGGCCCGTGGGACCCCGGCGCGCTGCACGGGGGCGCGCCGGCGGGCGTGCTGGCCGACGCGGTCGCCCGGGCACAGCCCGGCGCGGGGGAGCTGCAGGTCGCGCGCCTGACGTACGAGTTCCTCGGGCCCGTCCCGCTCGCCCCCCTGCGCGTCCGCGCCGAGGTGACGAGGCCGGGCCGGCGCTTCCAGCTCGTCGAGGGCGAGGCGACGACCGAGGACGGGCGGCCGCTGGTCCGCGTGCGCGCCGTCCGCCTGCGCCGGGCCGAGGTGGCGCTGCCGGCGGGCCTGGAGCACGGGACCCTGCCGCCCGGCGCCGGGGGCCCGGAGGCGGCCGAGCCCTCGCCCTTCCCGACGGCCCCGGGCGACCACCCCGAGGGGTTCCACCGCACGGGCATGGACCTCCGCTTCGCCGCCGGGACGGGCTTCGCGCCCGGCCCGGCCCTGACCTGGTTCCGGCTGGCCATGCCGCTCGTCGCCGGCGAGCCGACGGCGCCGGCCGCCCGCGTGGCCGCCGCGGCGGACTTCGGCAACGGCGTCAGCCGCGTCCTGGACTTCGAGAGGTTCCTCTTCGTCAACACCGACCTGACCGTCCACGTGCACCGCGAGCCGGCCGGCGAGTGGGTGCTCCTCGACGCCGTGACCCGCGTCGGGCCGACGGGAGGCGGCCTGGCCTGGTCCGTGCTCCACGACCGGCAGGGGCCGCTCGGCCTCGCCGCGCAGACGCTCTTCGTCGACGCCCGCTAGCCGCCGGCGCGGATGCGGGTGCGCCGGCGTGGCCATGAGAGCGTCGCGCTCGCGCGCCGACGTGCCGAACGGCGACCGTCGGAGGGCAACGCACGCCACAATGGGCCGTGGTGGACCCGTTCGCCGTCCTCGGCCTCGACCCCGCCTCCTCGCCCCAGGAGGCGGCGGCCGCGTACCGCCGGCTGGCCAAGGAGTGGCATCCGGACCGCGCCGGCGTCGACGCCGCGCGACGGATGGCCGAGATCAACGCCGCCTACGACCTCCTGCGCGCCGGGGACTGGCAGCGCCGCCGGGAGGGCGCGCACGCCCGGACGCGCCGCCACCAGGGCCGCGCCCACGCCCCGGCGCGCCGCGGGCCGGCGGGGGCCTGGCTGTCGCCGGCGACCCGCAGGGCGCTCGGCGGCGAGCTCCTGCGCGCGCTGGAGCCCGACGAGGCGGTCGTCCTCGTGACGCCCGCCGCGACGTGGGCCAGCCCGCAGACGCTGCTGGCCCTGACCGACCGGCGCCTGCTGTGGCTGCTCGACGACGCCCCGACCGATCGCGTCCGCAGCGCCCGCCTCGGCCTCGTCGTCGCGGTCGAGCACCGGCTGCGCCGCCCGCTGCGGCGCGTCGCCACCGTCCGCGTGCACCTCCGCGACCGCCGCCGGCTCGAGTTCACCGAGCTGCGCCCCGCCACGGCGGCCGCGCTCGCGCGCCGCCTGAGCGCGACGCTCGACGCCGCCTAGGCGCCCAGGCGCGTGCGCAGGTCGTCGACGGCGCCGTCGACCACCCGGGCCCGGACGCGATCGGCGACCCCGCCGTGCAGGACGAGCCCCAGCCGCCGCCCCGGGTCGACCTGCACCGCGTACGTCACGCGGCACGCCTCCGGCCCGGCCGGTGCGAGCGTCCAGGCGGCGTGCAGCGCCTTGACGTCGCCCCGCACGAGGTCGAAGCGGACCGCGCGCTCGTCCTCGTAGGCGTAGCGGAGCTCGAGGCCGATGACCTTGATGCCGGCGTCGAGCGCGGTGCCGACCACCGCCGGCCGGCCGGCGTCGTCGCGCGCGCGCACGTCGACGTGGTCCACGAGCCGCTGCCACGACGGGTAGGCCTCGACGTCGGCGAGCACCGCCCACGCCGCGGGCGCCGGGACGGCGAGGTCCTCGGTGCGGGTGCCCTCGAGCATGGCGGCGGAGCCTACCCGGCCGTGGGACGGGGGCTGGTACCGTCGCTCGCCGCATGACGGCGACCGAGCTGCTGGTGTGGGGCGGCGTGATCCACCTCACCGTGGACTGGCTGCTCCAGAACGAGTGGATGGCGCGGCACAAGACGAACCTCCGCCACCCGGCGGGGTACGTCCACGCCGGCCTCCACGGCGTCGCCATGCTCGCGATCTTCCCGCCGCTCGCCGCGCTCGCCCTCGGCCTGGCGCACCTGCTCATCGACACCCGCAAGCCCCTGGAGTGGTGGGGGCGCATCGTCACGCAGACCACGAGCGGCCCCCTCGCGCTCGACGTGCACCTCTGGCGCGACCAGACGCTGCACCTCGTCACGATCGCGGTCGCCGCGCTGCTCGTCGGGTCCTAGCGATGTCCGTGGCCGACGCCGACCGCTCCCGGGCCCAGGAGCGCACCGCGCTCTGGTCGGTCGTCGCCGCCTCCACGCTGGTGGCGCTGAAGCTCGTCACCGGCCTGCTGAGCGGCAGCCTCGGCCTCATCGCCGAGGCGCTGCACTCCGGCACCGACCTGGTCGCCGCCCTGCTGACGTTCCTGGCGCTGCGCGTCGCCGGACGCCCCCCCGACCGCGAGCACCCCTACGGCCACGGCAAGGCCGAGCACCTCGCCGCGCTCGGCGAGGGCGGCTTCCTCGTGCTCGTCAGCGCCCTGATCGGCATCCAGGCGGTCGTGCGGCTCGTGCAGGGCGGCGACCCCGGCGTGGACGCCGCGTGGTGGGCGATCGCGGTGGTGGCGGTGGTGATCGGCATCGACGCGAGCCGCGCCACGATCTCGTGGCGCGCCTCGCGCCGCTGGTCCAGCCCCGCGCTCGCGGCCAACGCGCTGCACTTCGCCTCGGACCTCGTCGGGTCCGTCGCGGTGCTGGCGGGCCTCCTGCTCACGCGCGCCGGGGAGCCCTGGGCCGACGCCGTCGCGGCCCTGCTGGTCGCGGTGCTCGTCGTCACGGCGGCCGTGCGGCTCATGCGCCAGAACGTCGACGTGCTCATGGACCGCTCGCCGAGCGGCGCCGACGAGCGCGCCCGCGCGGCCATCGCCCAGGCCGAGCCGACGATCGACGTGCGCCGGCTGCGGCTGCGCGAGGCGGCGGGCCGGCACTTCGTCGACGTCGTGGTCGGCGTCCGCCCCGACGCGGCCATCGGCCAGGGGCACGCCATCGCCGACGCGGTCGAGGCCGCGGTCCGGCACGCCCTGCCGGGCAGCGACGTCGTCGTCCACGTCGAGCCCGACGAGGCCACGAGCGACCTCCGCGAGCGCGCCAGCGGCGCGGCCCTGACGGTCCGCGGCGTGCGCGAGGTCCACAACGTGGCCGTGGCGGCGGTCGGCGACCGGCGCGAGCTGTCGCTGCACCTCAAGCTGCCGGCCGACCTCCCGCTGCAGGACGCCCACGCCGTGGCCACGCGGGTCGAGGAGGCGATCCTGCGCACGGTGCCGGAGCTCGCCCACGTCCACACCCACATCGAGCCGCTGGCGACGGGGGAGGAGGACGTGCAGGAGGCCGATCCGGACGACGTCGCCGGGGCGGAGGACGTCATCCACGCCGTCGTGCGCCGGCGCACCGGCCGCGCCCCCCGGGACGTGCGGCTGCGCCGCGACGCGCGCGGCATCATCGCGCTCGTGACGGTGGCGCTGGACCCGGGCGCCGAGCTCGGCTCGGCGCACGCGACGGCCTCGGACATCGAGCGCGACATCCGCCGCGGGGCGCCCGCGGTCGTCCAGGCCGTCATCCACACCGAGCCGGCCTAGGGCCGGCGCACGACGGCGACGAAGAGCACGAGGGCGGCGGCCTCGATCGCGGTCACGGCGAGGGCGACCGTCGTCGTCGAGACGTCGTAGAGGACGCCGACGAGCGTGCTCCCGCCCAGCCACGCGATCCCGTAGGACGCGGTGAACGTCCCGTACGCGGTCCCGCGCCGGCCCTGTGGGGCGAGGTCGGCCACGGCGGCGCGCATGGTCGACTCCTGCACCCCCAGGGCGGCGCCCCACACGATCGCCCCGGCCCACGCCACGACGGCGGTCGTGCTGAAGGCCAGCCAGGGGACGGCGGCGGCGAGGACCGGGAGCACGGCCAGCGCGCCGAGCCCGCGCCGGTCGTAGCTGCGCCCCGACGCGAGCGCGGCGAGGGCGTCGGCCCCCATGGCCGTGGCGTAGACCACGGGCACCAGGCCGGCGGGCAGGACCCCCCGGTGGACGAGGTGGAACCCGAGCACCGGGAACGTCGCGAAGCCCAGCATGGTCAGGGCCGAGAAGGCGGTGTAGCGCCAGAACGCGGGGGAGAGGCGCAGCGGGCTCACGTCGCCCCGCGCCGCGGGCGGGGCCGACACGGGCCCGGCGGGGCGCCCCGCGGGCCCCGAGGGCGCGGACCCGGCCGCGTACGCCGCCGGGTCGGGCACGGCACGCCGCAGCCACGTCAGCAGCCCGAGGGCGGCGGCGGCCGGCACCGCCAGGACGCCGAACCCGAGCCCGTAGCCGCCGAGCGCCACCATCGCCGCGACGAGGAGCGGCCCCGTGAACGCGCCGGTCTGGTCCATGGCCTCGTGCAGCGCGAACGCGCGGCCCTGGCCGACCGTCGCCCCCGCCTCCGCGAGCATCGCGTCCCGTGAGGGCGCCCGGATCGCCTTGCCCAACCGCTCGGCGAGCACGAGGACGGCGGCGACGGCGAGCGTCCCGGCGAGGGCCATGAGCGGCACGGCGATGAAGGTCAGCGCGTAGCCCGTGAAGGCCAGCGGCCAGTAGCGGCGCGTCCGGTCGGCGAGCGGGCCGCTGACCAGTCGCAGGACGAGCGCCGTCGCCTCGCCGAGCCCGGTGAGCAGGCCGATCGTCGCCGCGCTCGCGCCGAGGGAGCCCAGCCACGGACCGAGCACGCTGCGCGCGCCCTCGTAGACGATGTCGCCCAGGGCGCTGACGAAGCCGAAGGCGACGACGAAGCGCGTCGGGTCCAGGCGCGGCGCGCGGGCGGGCGGGTGGGACCGCGTCGGCTCGGGCCGCGTCACCACGGCGCGGAGTGTGGCAGCGCTGCGCGCGGCAGCGATCGCGCGGCGCGCGGCGGCGTCCGCGCGCCGGCGGCGACCCGCACACCGGCGCGACCGGCTGGCACCGGAGGCCCCCAACTGGTACAACCAGTGGACCCGTGCCGCTGCCCGACGTCCCGCCCCTCGACCGCGAGCCCGTCTCCGCCGCCGTCCACGCCCGCCTGCGCGCCGCGATCCTCGCCGGCGACCTCGCGCCCGGCGAGGCGCTGCCCGCCGAGCGCGCGCTGGCCGAGCGCTTCGGCGTCAACCGGCACGCGGTGCGGGAGGCGCTCAAGCGCCTCCAGCAGGCCCGGCTGGTCCACGTGGCGCAGGGCGGCGCGACGCGCGTGCTCGACTGGCGCCGCCACGGCGGGATCGAGCTGCTGCTCGACGTCGCCACGGCGCGCCCGCAGGACGACGCCGTCGTCCGCGCGATCCTCGAGTTCCGCGCGGCCCTGGGCGCGGACGTCGCCCGCCGCTGCGCCGAGCGCGGTCCCGCCGGCGCTGTCGCCGCCGCCCGCGCGCTCGCGGCCGAGGTCCTCGACGCCCGCCGTCCCACCGAGGAGCGCGCCGCGCGCTACGAGGACCTCTGGCAGGCCGTGGTCGACGGCGCCGGGAACCTCGGCTACCGCCTGGCCTACAACACCCTGCTCGACGGTCAGCACCTCGTCGCGCCGGCCGTGGCGCGCGTCGCGCCCGAGATGGACGACGCGGCGACCCTCGGACGCCCTCCTGCATGCCCTGTCCACCCGCGACGGGGAGGCCGCCCATGCGGCCGCCCGCCGCCTCCTGGAGCCCGCCGCCGCCCCATGACCGAGGTCCTGTACTACGCCATCCCGTTCTTCGTCCTCCTGCTCGTGGTGGAGGCGCTGTCCTTCCGCCACGCGCGCGAGGACCACGACGAGCTCATCGGCTACGAGCGCAACGACACGCGCACGAGCCTGACCATGGGGCTCGGCAACGTGGCGATCAACGTCGTCTGGAAGCTCCTCGTCGTCGCGATCTACGCCGGGCTCTACGAGCTCACCCCGCTGCGGCTGGATCCGCACGACTGGTGGACGTGGGTCCTGCTCTTCCTCCTCGACGACCTCGCCTACTACTGGTTCCACCGCGTCTCGCACGAGAACCGCGTCTTCTGGGCCAGCCACGTCGTGCACCACTCGAGCGTCCACTACAACCTCTCGACGGCACTGCGCCAGACCTGGGTGCCGATGACCTACCTGCCGTTCTGGCTGGCGCTGCCGCTGCTGGGCTTCGCGCCGTGGATGGTCCTGCTGGCACAGAGCTGGTCGCTCATCTACCAGTTCGGGCTGCACACCGAGCGCATCGGGCGCCTGCCCTGGGGCCTGGAGAAGGTGCTCAACACGCCCTCGCACCACCGCGTGCACCACGGCTCCAACGCGCAGTACCTCGACCGCAACTACGGCGGGATCCTCGTGGTGTGGGATCGGCTCTTCGGCACCTTCGAGCCCGAAGGGGAGCGCGTCCGCTACGGCCTGACGACGAACGTGGGGTCGTTCAACCCCGTGCGCGTCGCCTTCCACGAGTACGTCGCGCTCTGGGGCGACCTCCGCGCGACGCGCAGCTGGGGCGTCCGCGCGCGGCTGCTGTGGCACGGGCCGGGCTGGCGCCCTCAGCCCGAGGCCAACCGCCCGTAGAGCTCGGTCGTCCGCTCGGCGATCCGCGTCCACGAGAACTCCGCGACCGCGCGGCGGCGCCCGGCCCGGCCCATCCCGGCCGCACGCGCCGGGTCGCGCACGAGGGCGTTGACGCGCTCGGCCAGGTCGGCGACGTACCCGTCGCGGTCGCGCGGGCCGTGCTGGCCGCCGCCGGCGGGGGAGAAGGGGACGAGCAGCCCCGTCTCCCCGTCGACGACGACCTCGGGGATGCCCCCGGTCGCCGTCGCCACCACGGCCGTCTCGCAGGCCATCGCCTCGAGGTTCACGATGCCCAGCGGCTCGTAGATCGACGGGCAGACGAAGACCGTCGCGTGCGTCATGAGCTGCACCACCTCGCGACGGGGGAGCATCTCGCGCAGCCACACGACGCCGCCGCGGCGCTCGGCCAGGTCCCGCACGCGCGCCGCCACGCTCGCCTCGAGCTCGGGCGTGTCGGCCGCGCCCGCGCAGAGCACGAGCTGCGCGTCGGGATCGAACGAGGGCGCCGCGTCGAGCAGCAGGTCGACGCCCTTCTGCCGCGTGATGCGGCCGACGAACAGGACGGTGCGCCGCCCGGGGTCCACGCCGTGGGCCTCGAGGGCGTCGGTGGCCGGGTCGGGCCGGTACTCCTCCGTGTCGATGCCGTTGTAGATCACGTGCACCCGGTCGGGGTCGATCGCCGGGTAGCAGTCGAGGATGTCCACGCGGCTGCCCTCGGAGACGGCCACGACCGCGTCGGCGGCCTCGAGCGCGGTGCGCTCGGCCCAGGACGAGACCCGGTAGCCGCCGCCGAGCTGCTCGGCCTTCCACGGGCGGCGCGGCTCGAGGCTGTGGACGGTCGTCACGTGCGGGGTGCCGTGCAGCAGCCGGGCCAGGTGGCCGCCGAGCTGCGCGTACCACGTGTGGCTGTGGACGACGTCGGCGCCCGCGGCGGCCTCCGCCAGGCGCAGGTCGGCCGACAGCGCCCGCAGCGCGCCGTCGTGCAGGACCTCCCAGGGGGGAAGCGAGGCGAAGGGCAGGACGTCGAGGTCGACGAGCGACGCGAGCTCGCGCGAGAGGTACTCGACATGGACGCCGGCGCCGCCGTAGACGTCCGGCGGGTACTCACGCGTGAGCATCGCGACCCGCACGGCCCCGACGCTAGCGCGTTCGCGGCGGCCCCCGGACGGGGAGGACCTCGCCATGGCCCGCGCCCCGCAGGACGACGACGACTGGGTCGGCACGCCCCCCGAAGGGCACGTCACGCGCGACCGCGCACGGCCGGACTTCTGGCGCAGCCAGCGCCCGCCGGCCCTCGTGCCGGGGCTCATCGGCCTCGTGATCGTCGTCGTGGTGCTGCTCGTGCTGCTGCTGGGCTGATGCCGGCCATGTGCCCCTAGCGCGGCCACCGTGGCGGCTCTGCTGACCGCGCTGCTCGGCGCGGCCTACATGACCGGGGTGGCGTGGTTCGTCGAGGCCGTCCACTACCCGCTCTTCGCGCGCGTCGGAGCGGAGGCGTGGGCGGACTACCACCGCCGTCACAGCGACCGCACGACGCTCGTCGTGGCGCCCGGCCTGGTGGCCGAGATCGGCGGCGCGGCGTGGGTCGTGCTCGACCGGCCCGCGGGGGTCGGCGCGGGGATCGCCTGGGCGGGGGTCGGCCTGGCCGTCCTCGCGTGGGGGATCACCGGCCTGGCCGCCGTGCCCGCGCACCGCCGCCTGGCCGCCGGCTGGGAGCCCGGCGCGGCCCGCGCCCTGGCGCGGGCCAACCTGGCGCGGACGCTGGCCTGGACCGGCCATGCCGCACTGGCCACGGCGATGGTCGCCGCCGCCGCCTGACGCCCCGCCTGCCACGATGGCCGGCGGTGTGGTTCTCGTCCGACAACCTCGTGCTCACGGTGGCGCAGGCGGCCTGCGTCGTCCTGCCGGCCGCCGGGCTGCCCGCCGCGCTGCAGCGCGTGCGCGGCGGCGCGTGGGCGCTCGTGCTGCCGCTGTCGATCGCGGTCGTCGTGGGGGCGATCGCCGTCGTCCCGACGACGGCCGACGTCCTGACGTGGGTGGCGCTCCTGCTCGTCCCGCCCGGCTGCGCGCTGGCCCTCGGGTGGGCGATGCGCGGCGCCCGGCCGCCGCTGGCCGTCCTCGCCGCCCCGCTGCTCGCGGTCGCCTGGACGCGGCAGGACACGACCGCGGGCGAGCTCGCGACGATCGTCCTCATCGCCGGCAGCGCGATCACGCTGGGACGCCTGCTGGCCGGCGGCGTGCCGCTCGTCCTGCTGCGCGCGGGGGTCGTGGCCATGGCCGTCGTCGACGCCGTGCTGGTCTTCTCGGGGAGCCTCCAGCAGCCGAACGCCGTGCTCGTCGCCGCGGTGCCCGCACCCGGCCTGCCGCAGCTGCAGTCCGCGGGCTTCCACGGCGCGGGCCTCGGCTACGGCGACTTCTTCGCCGCCGCGGTCGTGGGCGGCGTCCTGGCCGCCGAGGGCCTGTCCTGGCGCGGCGCGCTGGCTGCGGGCGCCGGCCTGCTCGTCGTCTCGCTGGCGTGGGACCAGCTGTTCCTCGTCTACGACGTCCTGCCGGCGACGATCCCGCCCGCGGTGGTGCTGCTGGCCGCCGAGGCCTGGCGCGGCGACCTGCGGCTCAGGCCGCTGCGGCGGCGGCGGCGGCGCGCAGGGGCCGCAGGGCCGCCTCCGTCCGCGCCAGCTCGTCGAGCATCGCCCGCGCGGCCTGCTCGCTGACGTCGTTGGGGTGCAGCTCCCCGTCCTCGCCGAGGAGCGCGGTCACGAACGGCAGGTTGACCGCCTCGGCCACGGGGCGCAGGCGCAGCGCGGTGGCGACGGGCTCGAGCGCGACGACGGCCCGCGTGCCGGCGGCGACGCCGCCGTAGGAGACGAACCCCAGCGGCTTGTCGCGCCACTCGTGGTGCAGGAAGTCCAGCGCGTTCTTCAGGGTCGCGGGATAGGCGTGGTTGTACTCGGCGGTGACGAAGACGAAGGCGTCCGCCGCATCCACCCGCGCGCTCCAGCGGCGGGTGTGGTCGCGGGTGTAGCGGCGCAGGCGGGGGTGGTGGGGCTCGTCGTAGAACGGGAGGGCCAGGTCGGCGAGGTCGACGACCTCGACCTCGAAGGCCCCGACGTCGCGGGCGCGGGCGGTGAACCAACGGCCGACGGGCCCGCCCACGCGGCCGGGGCGGGTGGTGGCGATGACGACGAGCAGGCGGGGCATGTCCGCCCCTGCTGCCCCGGTCAGGCCGCCGCGATGCGCAGCGGCAGCGCGGCCAGGCCGTAGATCCCGGTGATCGCCTCGAACTCGGGCTCCCCGTCGAGCTCGAGGGTCGCGGCGCGCCCGGCCAAGAAGCGCAGGCCCTCCTGCAGCTCGGCCCGCGCGAGGTTGGCGCCCAGGCAGTAGTGGATCCCGGCGCCGAAGGTGAGCGGCCGCGTCCGGTCGCGCTCGGCGGTGAGGTCGAAGCGGGCCAGGTCCGGGTCCTCGCGCGGGTCGCGGTTGCCCGTGAAGGCGCACACCATGACGATCGTCCCCTGCGGGAAGGTCACGCCCCGGAACTCGACGTCCTCGAGCGCGATGCGCGCGGTGAAGGGCGTGATCGGCTCGAAGCGCAGGGCCTCCTCGACCGCGCGGTCGGCGAGCTCCGGGTCCGCGCGCAGCGCCGCCCACTGCTCCGGGAGGCCGGCGAGCAGGCGCACGGCGTGCGCGAGCTGGCTCTGCGTCGTGTCGATGCCGCCGATCAGGACGTCGAGGACGAGGTTGACGAGCTCCACGTCCGAGAGCCGGTCGCCCTCGGCCTCCGCCGCCAGGAGCGTGGAGATCAGATCGTCGCCCGGGGTGGAGCGCCGGGCCGCCAGCAGCGCGTCGAGGTACTCGTAGAGCTCCTCCACGGCCCGCTCGATCCGCGGGCGCTCCGCCAGGAGGAACGGGCCGTCGAACTGGCGCTGGATCGTGTTGGACCACTCGTGCAGCCGGGGCGCGTCCTCGAGCGGGGCCCCGAGCACCGTCGCGATCGTGAGCGCCGGGTAGGGCTTGGCGACGTCGGCGACGAAGTCGCACCGGCCGTCCGCGGGCAGCTCGCCCCACAGCTCCTCGAGGAAGCCGCGCATCGCCGGCCGGTAGCGGTCGGCGGCGCGCGGGGTGAAGGCGGGGTTGACGAGGTTGCGCAGCCGCCGGTGGTCCTCGCCGTTGACGTGGAGGATGTTGCGGCGCATCTCCTCGGCGAGGGGGCCCTCGGTCACGCCGAAGAGCTCGGCCAGCTCCAGGCCTGGGAAGGTCGTCGCGCGCGAGCGCAGGAAGAACTCACCCGCCTCGCGGTCGAGCACGAAGGTCGCCAGCTCGTTGCGCGCCAGCCACCCGCGGCCGCGCAGGTCGAGCATCACCTCGTGGAACCGCCCGGCCCGCAGGCCGGGGTCGAAGTAGTCGAAGTGGGGGAGGTCGAGCTCGCTGACCAGGGTCATCGCCGGCGCATCGGCGTCGAGAGCCTGTAGAGCGCCGAGCGGATGGCCGCACTCTGCCACACGTTGCCGAACCGGGACCACTGCCGCCGGCGGTCGACGCACACCACGGCGACGTCCACCGGGGCGTCCGCCTGCCCGAGCGCGGCGGCCAGGCGCGTCAGCGTCTGCTGCCAGAAGCGGTCCTCCTGGCGGTGGCCGCCGAAGGTCAGCCCGAGCTCGTAGATCGGGTCCGACGCGCGCATGAGCACCTGGGCCTGCGCGACCGTCGACCCGTCGCGCTCGCTGGCGCTGAACGTGATCCAGCCGGCGAACATGTGGCCCTCGGGCGTCATGAGCGTGAACGACTCGCGGTCGGCGTAGAGCACCATGACGCCGGTCGAGAGCTTGACGCGGCCGGGCAGCGTCAGGTCCAGCAGGGCGACCTCCCCCGGCGCGATCCCCGTCAGCGGCGCGTAGAACGTGTTGTGCTCGGGCCAGAACTCCGCGAAGCGCTCCTTCCACACCGCGATGAGGTCGGCCGGCGTGAGGCCCTCGCCCGGCAGCGCGACGCGGTAGGTCTTCTGCCACATGCGCCCGAAGCCCTGGACGGGGCCGGCGAGCCGGCGCCCGGCGACGTTGATGCCGGCCGCGCCCGCGGGCACCGCCGGGAGGTCGAGGCGCGAGACCGCCGACGCCCAGTGCCCCGCGTCGCGGGTGGGCTCGGGATCGGTGAGGCGGTCGGGCTCCACGGCGCTCACCGCAGCCCCGCGGCCGCCAGCGCCGCGTCCTGGGAGTCGTGGATGCCGACGGCCTCGTCGAGCCGCGTGAGCTCGAAGATCTGCCGGTAGTGGTCGCTGAGCCCGAAGGCCAGGAGCTGCTGCGAGCGCCGGTTGGCCCGCACCAGGAGCGTGACGAGCAGCCCGATCCCACCGCTGTTCATGTACGTCAGCCCGGTGAAGTTCAGGATGATCGCCCGGACGTCACCGGCCTCGTCGTAGGCCCGCATGAGGACGTCCTCCGAGCCCGCGGTGACGTCCCCCTCGATGTCGACGACGCTGGCCTTGCCCAGGTCGCGGACCTCCATCGTCGCGGTCGCCTCAGTCATCGGTGCCCCCTTCCGCGCCCGTCAGGGCGCTGGTCTCGTCGGTCGTGATCCGCATGAAGTCCGCCAGCCGGGTGATCTCGAAGATCTCGCGGTAGTGGTCGCTGAGCCCCCAGGCGCGCACCTCGATTCCCTCGGCGCGCGCCCGCGCGAGCAGGCCGACGATGAGCGCGATCCCCGTGCTGTTGATGTAGGCCGCGTCGGAGAAGCTCAGCGCCACGGCCTCGGGGGCCGGGTCGCGCGCCTGCGCCCAGGCGCGGTCGAGCGCCTCCTCCGCGCGGGCGTCGACGTCGCCGTGCAGGTCGATGAGGGCGACGGCCCCGTGCCGGCGCACCGTCGCCTCGAGGTCACGTGTGGTCATCGCCCTCTCCTCCCAGGCGCAGGGACAGCTCGACCGTGTGGTGGCGGTCGTCGCCGGTCTCGCGCGCCTCGTCCACCATGTGCTCGATCAGGAACAGCCCCCAGCCGCGCGGACGCTGGAGGCCCGCGAGCTTCGCCTCGAGGTCGGGGACCTCGGCGCCGGGCGCGCGGCGCGCGCCGCCCAGGTCGGTGATCTCGACGCGCAGGCGGCCGGGCTCGGCGACGACGCGGATCGTCACCGGCCGGTCGTCGCGGTAGGCGTTGCCGTGCTCCATCGCGTTCATCGTGGCCTCGCCCACGGCCGTGCCGAGGCGCTCGACGCGGTCGCCGCCGAGCCCCAGCGCGGCGACCGCCGCGCGCACGCGGTCGATCGCCTGGCGCTCGTTGCCGGGCCGGCTCGGGAGCTCGAACTCGGCGAGCACGCCGACTGGCAGCGTGCCGTTGACCGCGTGCGCGGCGCCCGGGGCGCGCTGCAGGGTGACCATCGTGATGTCGTCCTCCTGCTCGGCGCCGGGGCCGGTGAAGCGCCCCAGCTCCTCGAGCACACGGTCGATGAGCTCGCCGCCGCCCGGGTGCCGTCCGACCGCGTCCTTCAGCCGGGGGAAGCCGAACATGTCACGGTCGGGCGCGTGCGCCTCGACGATGCCGTCGGAGTGCAGGAGCACCGAGTCGCCCGGCGCCAGGACGGCCTCCTTCTCCTCGTAGTCCATGCCCGGCATGAGCCCGAGCGGCATGCCGCGCGCGCGCAGCTCGACGACGCCGTCCGCGGTCTTGACGTAGGGGAGGTCGTGCCCGGCGTTGGCGAACCGCAGGCGCCCCGTGGCCGGCTCGAGGACGCCGTAGAGGCAGGTCACGAACATCTTGGCCGGCATGTCGGGGCACAGGTGCTCGTTGACGCGCTCCAGGACGACCCCCGGATCGACGAGGCGCTGGGCCGAGGCCCGCAGCACGCTGCGCGTGGCCGCCATGACCAGCGCCGCCGGCACGCCCTTGTCGGTCACGTCGCCGACGACGAACCCGACCTGGCCGTCGCGCAGGGGGATGACGTCGTAGAAGTCGCCGCCGACCTCCCGGGCCGGGCGGTAGTAGGCCGCGACGTCCCAGCCCGGCAGGTCGGGCAGCTCGCGCGGGAGGAAGTTCTGCTGGATGAGGCGGGCGACCTCGAGCTCCTGCTCGAAGCGCTCCCGCGTGCGGGCCTCGAGCTCCTGCTGGCGCACGAGCTGGCCGACGCGCAGCGCGGGCGCGGCCTGCGCCGCGAGGCTGTCGAGCAGCCGCCGGTCGTCGGAGGAGTACTCCTGCTCGGACAGCCGCCGGCCCAGGTTCAGCACCCCGATGAGCTCGCCCTGGCTGACGAGCGGCACGGCGAGCTTGACGCCGGCGGCGCGCAGCTCGCGCAGGGCGGGGGAGTCGAGCTCGAGCGCGTCGAGGTCGACGGCGCCCGACGCGCCCTCGAGGTAGGCCAGCAGCGGGTCGGCGGCCCCGATCTCGACCGGGGCCGCCGCCGGCGCGTCCGCCCCCGCGACGACGCGCGCCGCTGCCGCCGCCCGCCCGTCCTCGTCCTTCGCCGGCCGGCGGCCCCGGAGCCTGCTGCTGACCGTTCTCACGAGGGCGGGCATGCGCCTCCCCTTGTACGGGCGGGGCGTCCGGGCATCGTTACGGCGGCGGGCGCGCGCAGCCCGTAGACCGCGATCGGGGCCGGCTTGCCCTTGGCGAAGATCGTGCCGCACGGGCGCAGGCGGTCGGCGGTGCGCTCGAGCAGGCACCGCGTGGCCTCGGTGACGAGCACGGGCTCGCCGAGCTCGCGCGTGGCGTCCTGGACGCGGGCCGCGACGTTCACCGGGTCGCCGATCACGGTGAGCTCCTCCGTCGCGCCGGCGACGATCGTCCCCGCCAGCACGAGGCCCGAGTTCACGCCGATACCGATCCGGCAGCGGTCGCCGAGCTCGTGCTCGACGGCGGCGCTGACGTCGGCCGCCGCCTCCAGGGCGCGGTCGGCGTGGTCGGGCAGCGGCTCGGGCAGCCCGAAGAGGACCAGCGCCCCGTCGCCCAGGAGCCGGTGGGTGTGGCCGCCGTGCGCCTCCACCACGGGCAGCGCGAGGCCGAAGAGCTCGTCGATGAACGCCATCGCCTCGCGCGCGGTCGCCCGGTGCGCGAAGGCGGTGAAGCCCCGCACGTCGAGGATGAGCGCCGTGATCAGGGCGTCGTGCGGCTCGACCCGGGGCGCGGTGCGGGCGCTCATCGCCCGGGCGCCTCCCGCAGCCAGAGCGACACGTGCGCGGGGGCGAGCGTCTCGCCGACCACCGCCGTGAGGTCGGCGTCCACCGTGCCCAGGTCGACCTCGTCGCGCAGCCGCGCGGCGAACGCCTCCAACGTGCGCTGCGCGTCGTAGCGACGCCGGTAGAAGCGGCGGTCGACCCAGCCCTGGATCCGCGCGCGCGCCGGGCGGAACAGCGCCGCCACGGCCAGCGTCGAGCCGGCCACGGCGGGCCCGGAGTCCTGCGTGACCCCGCCCAGGGCCAGCTGCAGGAGCAGGACGCTGCCCAGGTAGGCCGCCGCGAGTGTGGCCGTGAGCACCGCGTAGACGAGCGTGCGGTTCACGACGAGATCGATGTCGTACAGGCGGCGGCGGAGCACGGCCATCACGAGGCCGCCGACCAGGGCTGCCGCCGCCAGCGCGTCGAACAGGCCGCCGAGGTCCACGAAGATCCCCACGAGCCCGGCGGCGACGGCGAGCGACACGCCGTAGACGACCCAGGCGAGCTGGTGACGGACGTCGGCGCCCGAGCGCCGGAACCGCACGACCAGCGTGCCCAGCGACGCGAGCCCGAGCACGCCGAGCAGCAGGATCGAGATCCCGCCGATCGCGTTGAGCGTGTGGAACCGCGGATCGCCGTCCTTCCCGACGACCAGCAGGGCGCCGCGCAGCGGCCAGCTCGCGACGGCGATGGCGAGGACCGCGGCGGCGGTGAAGGCGCCATCGGCCCAAGCGACCCTTCGCGCCCCGCGGCCGGGCCGGCCGTCCGGCATGAGCGTCGGCAGGAGCGTGAGCGCGAGCGCCCACCCCGGGAGCCAGGTCCACGCCTGCAGCCAGGAGGCCAGGTCGCCCAGCGGCAGCGAGCCGGGCCGGTCGACCAGGGCGGCCCGCGCCCACTGGAGGGCGAGCCACTGGAAGCTCAGCGACGCGCCGATGCCGAGCACGAGCCACCCGACCGGGGCCGCACGCCGGCGCTGGACGACCATCGCGCCCAGGACCGGGAACGTGAGCGAGAACACGAGGGCCCCGTCGCTCTGGTGCAGCCCGTGCAGGGACCGCGTGCTCCAGAGCCCGATGCCCGCGGCGACCGGCAGCAGCGCGAGCGTCGCGACGGCGAGGCACCAGGCCAGCCGGGTGGCGGTGCGCGGGGTCATCGCTCCGGCTCGCGCAGCCAGAGCGACACGTGCGCCGGCGACAGCGTCTCGCCGACGATGGCCGTCAGCTGCGCATCGAGCGTCCCCAGGTCGACCTCGTCGCGCAGGCGTGCGCCGAACGCCTCCAGCGTCTGCTGCGCGTCGTAGCGGCGGCGGTAGAACCGCCGGTCCACCCAGCGCTGGATGCGCGCCCGGGCCGGGCCGAACAGGGCCGCCACCGCGAGCGTCGAGGCGGCCACCGCCGGCCCGGAGTCCTGTGTGAGGCCCCCGAGCGCCTGCTGGAGGAGCAGGACGCTGCCGAGGTAGGCGACCGCCAGCGTGGCCGTCAGCGCGCCGTAGACGAGCGTCCGGTTGATGACGACGTCGATGTCGTACAACCGGTAGCGCAGGATCGCGATGCCGGTGACCACGGGGAGGGCGAGGATGCTCACGAGGATGGCGCCGTTGGCGAGCTCCTCGCCCCAGACGTCGTAGCCGGCGCTGCCGACGACGACGACCACGCCGGCGACCGCGCCCGCCCACGCGAGCCACTTGATCTGCTCGCGCTCGACCCCGGTCGCCCTGCGGCGGCGGAGGACGAGCGAGACGGGCGAGGCCAGCACGCCGAACGCGGCCGCCGGGATGATGAGCACCAGCAGGGCCTTGACCACCACCGAGTCGGTCCCGTACGGGTTCTGGACGGTCGGGTAGTCCTCGAGCGGCCCCGGGAGGAGCCCGCCGACGACGAAGGCCCCGGCGATGCCGACGCCCGCGCACCACGCCACCGGACGCCACCGCGGCGAGAGAAGTCGTCCGTCGGGGAAGAGCAGGAGCAGGAACGTCACCGGGACGAGCACGCCGAGCGCCCACCCGGAGTCCTCGTACCACGCCGCCGCCTGCGCCAGGGGGACCGACACCGCGTCGCCGTGGATCCAGGCGGTCGCGTAGCCGTCGGCGAGCGTCGAGAGCCCGCTGGCGACGGCGACCCCGCAGAAGATCCAGCCGATGGGGTTCCGGGGCTGACGTGACGCGACGAGCCCGCCGACGCCCGCGAAGACCAGGACGTCGGCGAGCGAGTACAGGCGGTGCGTGTCCAACCCGACGCTCGTGGCGAAGAAGGCGGTGCCCGCCGCGTAGAGCGCGGCCGCGAGGACCCCGAGGGCGAGCGCCAGGCGGCCGGCGGCGCGCGAGCTCACCCCGGCCGCCTCCACGGCAGGCGCTGCAGCCGGGTCGGCCCCGAGGGCTCGCGGCTCATCGCGGACGCCATTCTCCATGACGCGGACCCTCCACGGGGACCGTCCGGGAATCGTCACGGCCGTCTCCGGGTGCGATGCTCGCGCCGGATGACGCTGACCGTGTCGCTGCTCGGCCCCCCGCGCGTGGTGCGCGACGGCGCCCCGGTGTCGTTCGACACCCGCAAGGCGACGGCGCTGCTCGCGTACCTCGCGCTGGCCGAGCGCGCCCACGCCCGCGACGCCCTCGCCGAGCTCCTGTGGCCCGACCACGACACGGCCCACGCGCGGGGCGCGCTGCGCCGGACGCTCTCGACCCTGCGCCAGGCCATCGGGGACGAGCACCTCGAGACCACGCGCGATCGGGTCGCGCTCGCGGACGGGTCGTCGCTGGACCTCGACGTCCGGCAGTTCCGCGCCCTGACCGGACGCGACGCCGGCCGCCCCGCGCTCGAGCAGGCCGTCGCGCTCTGCGGCGGCGACCTGCTCGAGGGCTTCGCGCTCCGCGACAGCCCGGCCTTCGACGACTGGCAGCGGCTGCAGGCCGACGGCCTGCGCCGCGAGCTGGCGGGGGCGCTCGACCGGCTCGCCGGCCTCGAGGCGGCCGCGGGCGACCACGCGGCCGCGATCCGCCACGCGCGCCGCCGGGTCGACCTGGAGCCCCTCCACGAGCCCGCCCGTGTGCGCCTCATCCGCCTGCTGGCGGCCGCGGGCGACCGCGCGGGCGCGCTGGCCGAGTACCGCACGTGCGTGCGCGTGCTGAGCGCCGAGCTCGGCGTCGCGCCCCTGCCGTCGACCACGGCGCTCTTCGACGCGATCGGCGCGGGCGGCGAGGAGGCGGCTGCGGCGACCGACGTGGCGCAGGCGACCGTCGCGCCGCCGGTGCGGTCGGGGGAGCTCCCGCTCGTCGGCCGCGAGGCCGAGTGGGCGGCGCTGCTGCGGGCGCTCCGGGAGGCCGGGCCCGACGGCCGGGTGGCCGTCCTGGAGGGGGAGGCCGGCATCGGCAAGACCCGCCTGGCCGAGGCCGTCCTCGCCCGCGCCCGGGAGCGCGGGGCGGCCACGCTCACGGCGCGCTGCTTCGAGGAGGAGGCCGGCGTCGCCTACGCCCCGGTGGCGCAGGCCCTGCGGGCGAGCCTGGGCGAGCGGGCGGACTGGCTCGCGGCGGTCCCCGGCCACGCCCTCGCCGAGGCGGCGCGCCTCGTCCCCGAGCTGGCCGCCGGGCGGGGCGGGCCGCCGCCGCCGGCCCCCGGCGGGCCGGGAGCCGAGGGGCGGTTCCTCGACGGGGTCTGCGAGGCGCTCTTCGCCGCCCTCGGGGGGCCGTCCCCGAAGGGCGGCGGCGACGGCGCCGCCGGGGTGCTGCTCGTCGACGACCTCCAATGGGCCGACGCGGCCACGCGCCGCCTGCTCGGCTACCTCCTGCGCCGCCTGGCCGGCCGCCCGGTCCTCGTGCTGGTGACCTGGCGCCTGCCGCGCGACGCCGGGCTGCGCCGGGCGCTCGCCGACGCCGAGCGCACGCCGGGAGCGCAGGTGCACCGGCTCGGGCGGCTCGGGCCGGCGGAGGTCGCGGACCTCGTCCGCTCGGCGCAGGCTCCGCCGGGGACGACCGCGGCGGGCGACGGTCCGCCGCCGGAGGACCTGGCGGAGCGGCTCTTCGCCGAGACGGAGGGCGTGCCGTTCCTGCTC
The DNA here is from genome assembly GCA_963707695.1 of uncultured Actinomycetes bacterium. Classification (GTDB taxonomy): domain Bacteria; phylum Actinomycetota; class Thermoleophilia; order Solirubrobacterales; family Solirubrobacteraceae; genus JAOPZW01. The sequence continues at coordinate 305,391 of CAVPQY010000004.1, forward strand.
GTCGAGTACCTCGCCGCGCTCGCCGCGGGGTCGGAGGGGGGCCCCGAGGAGGGCTGGCCGCTGCCCGCCGGCGCCCAGGCGCTCATCCGCGGGCGGGTCGACGCGCTCGGGGAGGTCGGGCGGCAGGTGCTCGCCGCCGCCGCGGTGCTCGGGCGGACCTTCGACGCCGACACGCTGCGGGCGACGGCCGGGCGCAGCGACGAGGAGGCGGTGGCCGCCCTCGAGGAGCTCGTGGCGCGCGGCCTGGTCGACGAGGAGCCGGCCGGCTGCGCCTTCGGCCACGAGAAGGTGCGCGCGCTGGTCTACGCCGACACCGGCCCGGCGCGACGCCGGCTGCTGCACCGGCGCGCCGCCGCCGCCCTCGCGAAGCCGGGCCCCGACCGCGAGGACCGCTCGGCGCTCGTCGCGCGCCACCTCCAGCGGGCGGGCCGCGACGACGAGGCGGCGCTCGCCTACGCCCGCGCGGCCGACCGCGCCCGCGCCGTCTACGCCAACGCCGACGCCCTCGCGCACCTGCGCGCGGCGCTCGCCCTCGGCCACCCCGAGCGCCCCGCGCTGCTGACCGCGGCCGGGAACGTCCAGACGCTCCTGGGCGACTACGCCGGCGCCGTGGCGAGCTACGAGACGGCGGCGTCCGAGGCGGCCGCGGAGGCGGTCGCCGGTCTGGAGCGGCGCCTGGCCGCGGTGCACGGCCGGCGCGGCGAGTGGGACCTCGCCGAGGCCCACCTGCGCACCGCGCTCGGGGCGACGCCGCCGGCGGACGCGGAGGCGCGCGCGGGACTGCACGCCGAGCTGAGCCTCACGCTCCACGAACGCGGCGACGCGAGCGGGGCACGCGAGCACGCCCGGCGCGCGCGCGAGCTGGCCGAGGCGGGCGGGGACGCGGGCGCCGTCGCACTGGCGCTGAACATCCTCGGCGTGCTGGCGCGCGGCGACGGGGACCTCGACGCCGCCCGCGGCCACCTCGAGCGCAGCGCGGCGCTCGCCGCCGAGGTGGGGGACGGGCCCACGCAGGCGGCCGCGCTGAACAACCTCGCCCTGGCGCGGGCCGCGGCCGGCGACCTCGACGGCGCCCTCGGGCCGGCGCGCACCGCCCTGGAGCTGTGCGTGGCCCAGGGCGATCGCCACCGCGAGGCCGCCCTGCGGGGCAACCTGGCGGACCTGCTCCACGACGCCGGCCACCCCGAGGACGCGATGGGGGAGCTCAAGCGGGCGGTCGCCGTCTTCGCCGAGGTCGCCGCGGACGAGGAGCCGCAGCCCGAGATCTGGAAGCTCGTCGCCTGGTGAGGCCGCCTCCGAGCCGTCATCCGCGGCCCCTAGGATGCCCGCCCATGCCGACCGCCCGACCCCGCGCCAGGCCCCGCCGGCGCGCCGCGCCGCGTCCGGAGGTGCCCGTCGAGCAGCGCCCCGGCGAGGTGCTGGTGTGGACCGACGGCGCGTGCCGCGGCAACCCGGGCCCGGGCGGCTGGGCCGCGATCCTCGTCGCGGCGGACGGGGCCGAGCCCGTGGAGCTCTCCGGTGGGGAGTCGCACACGACGAACAACCGCATGGAGCTCACCGCCGCCCTCCAGGGGCTGCGCGCGCTCCCGGACGGCGGGCGCGCCTGCGTCGTCACCGACTCGCGGCTGATGATCGACAGCATGACCCGCTGGCTGGCCGGCTGGAAGCGCAAGGGCTGGCGCACCGCGGGCGGCGACCCGGTGAAGAACCAGGACCTCGTGCAGGCGCTCGACGCCGAGCTCGCGCGCCACGCCGAGGTGCGCTGGCACTGGGTCCGGGGGCACGAGACGGGGGAGGAGCACGGGCACAAGGCGCTCAACGACCGCGCCGACCGCCTCGCCGTCGCGGCCTCCCACGCCGTGTAGCGTCCGCGGGATGCGCCTCCGCGACGCCCTCCGCCACGACCCCGGCGGGCCGTCCTTCGCCGGGCTGGAGCCGGACGCGACGCCGAAGGCCCCGGGGGGCAAGCGGCGGACGCTGGCCAAGCTCGAGCAGCGCGGCGTCGAGCTCGCGGACCTGCAGGAGCGGCTGTACGCCGAGGCGACGCAGCCCGGTGCGACGCGCCGCGTGCTCCTCGTCCTGCAGGGCATGGACACCTCGGGCAAGGGCGGCACGATCAAGCACGTCATCGGCCTCGTGAACCCGCAGGGCGTCGCCATCGCGAGCTTCAAGAAGCCGACGGCGGAGGAGCTGCGCCACCACTTCCTCTGGCGCGTGCGCCGCCGGGTCCCGGCGCCCGGGAGGCTCGGCATCTTCGACCGCTCGCACTACGAGGACGTCCTGATCGCGCGCGTCCACCACCTGGGCGACCGCGCGACGATCGAGCGCCGCTACGACGAGATCAACCGCTTCGAGGCCAAGCTCGCCCAGGAGGGCGTCGCGATCGTCAAGGTCTTCCTGCACCTCTCCTTCGAGGAGCAGCGCGAACGGCTGCTGGCCCGCCTGCGCGACCCCGACAAGCATTGGAAGTTCAACCCCGGCGACGTCGAGGAGCGCCAGCGCTGGCCCGACTACCAGGGCGCCTACGACCTGGCGCTCGAGCGCTGCAGCACCGAGCACGCGCCGTGGTACGTCGTGCCCGCCGACCACAAGTGGTACCGGAACTGGGCGGTGGGCCGGCTGCTGCTGGAGACCCTGCGCGAGCTCGACCCGCAGTACCCGCGGCCCGACCTCGACGTCGAGGAGCTCGAGCGCCGGCTGCGCCACGACGACGTCGTCGTCGCCGAGCCGGCGCCGGCCTAGCGCGCGTCGCCCGCGCCGTCGTCGCCGAAGCGGCTCCCGCGGCCCATGGCCGCGGGCGGCCCCATCGTCCGCCGCCGGTACCGTGCCGCGCATGCACGAAGACGCGGTTCGCCACGGGGACGGGTGGGCGCTGGCCACGCTGGACGACCTGGGGGAGGGACCCGGCTTCCGCAAGGTGCGCAGGGCCCTGGACGTGACGGCCTTCGGGGTCAACGCCGTCGTGCTGCCACCTCGCTACGAACCGCACTTCCACGCCCACGAGCTGCAGGAGGAGCTGTACTTCGTCCACGCCGGCCGCGTCGCCTTCGAGTTCGGCGACGGCGAGCGCCTGGAGGCCGGCCCGGGCACGGTCGTGCGCGTCGACCCGGCCACCTCGCGCCGCGTGGCCAACGCGGGGGACGAGGACGCCGTGCTGGTCGTCGTCGGCGGCAAGGACGGGTACGTCGGGCGCGATGCCCACGTCACCGGCGCCGGGCAGGCCCCCGAGCCGCCCGCCACGCCCGACGCCTGACGCGCCGGTGGCCGAGGGGACCGCAGCGGAGGGCGCGCCGCCCCGGCGCTCCTTCGCGCGCAACACGGCGATCTTCTCGGTCCTCACGGGCCTCTCGCGCGTCGCCGGCCTGGCGCGCGAGGTCCTCGCGGCGAGCTTCTTCGGCACGGGCGGCCCGGCGTCGGCGTTCACGCTGGCCTTCCTCGTGCCGAACGTCGTGCGGTCGCTGTTCGCCGACTCCGCCCTGAGCGCGGCGTTCGTGCCGGTCTTCACCGAGCTGCTCGAGCGCGACCGCCGGCGCGAGGCCTTCCGCCTGGCGTCGACGCTCTTCGCGGTCATGTTCGCCGTGCTCGGGGTGCTCGTCGTCCTCTTCGTGCTGACCGCCGGCGTCCTCATGCCGCTGCTGACGCCGACGAAGCTCAGCGAGGCCGGGCTGGACGCGCTGACCGTCGGGCTGAGCCGGGTGCTGTTCCCGATCGTCCTCATCCTGGGCCTCAACGGGCTCGTCGTCGGGATCCTGCAGGCCTACGACCACTTCTCGATCCCGGCGCTCTCGGCGCTGGTCTGGAACGTCGTGATCATGGGCGTGATGGTCGGGTCCCGCCCGCTCTTCCACGGGGACGACCAGCTCTACGCGTACGCGATCGGCGTCCTGGCCGGCACCGCGGTGCAGTTCGGCATGGCCGTGCCGGTCCTGCGGACGGTGGGCTTCCGGTGGGACTGGTCGTCGCTGGACTGGCGCGACCCGCGGATCCGGCGGGTCTTCGCGCTCATGCTCCCGGTGACGCTCGGCCTGGGGCTCATCAACCTCAACGCGCTCGTCAACGCCTTCCTGGGCGGCTTCGTCTCCGACCAGGTGCCGCGCGCGATCGACGCGGCGTTCCGCATCTACATGCTGCCCCAGGGCATGTTCAGCGTCGCGATCGCGACCGTGCTCTTCCCCCGGCTGAGCCGGTTCGCCGCGCGCCGCGACACCGACGGGCTGCGCGACAGCGTCGGCAACGGCCTGCGGCTCATCTTCCTGCTGCTGCTGCCGGCGACGGCGGCGACGCTCGTGCTGGCCGAGCCGATCACGCGGCTCGTCTACCAGCGCGGGGAGTTCGACGCGGAGTCGACGGACCTCGTCTCCACGGCGCTGTTCTGGTTCTCCTTCAGCCTCCCCTTCAGCGGCGTGAACCTCCTGCTCACCCGCACGTTCTTCAGCCTCCAGCGCCCGTGGCTGGTCACCCGGCTGTCGGTCGGCAACCTCCTCATCAACGTCGTCGCCTCGGTCGCCCTGCTGCCGCTCGGCATCGGCGGGATCGTGGCCGGCACCGCCATCGCCGACCTGGCCATGGCGGTCGCGCAGGCGGTCGTGCTGCGGCGCGAGCTCGGCGGCCAGCTCGGGATGGCGCGCACCGTCCACGCCGTGACGCGGATGCTCGTGGCCGCCGCCGTCTTCGGCGTGGTCGCCTACGGCGCCTGGGCGGCGCTCGACGCGGCGCTGGGGACCGGGTTCGTCGGCCAGCTCGTCTCCGTCGGCGGCGGGCTCGCGCTCGGCACCGCCGCCTACGCGGCGGCCGTCGTGCGGCTCGGCATCCCCGAGGCGCGCCAGCTGCGGTCCATGTTCGCGGGGCGGCTCGGGCGCTAGGCCGGCGAGGGCGTGGCCGCGGCCTTCCGGGCCCTCCTGGGCCCGGAGGTCGAGCTGCGCCGCACCGACGACGACGTCGGCGCGGCGGTCGCCGCCTCGCGCGACAGGCTGCCCGGACCTCGACGACCTCGTGGTCGGCGAGAGCCTCCTGCGCCCCGCCGACCCCGAGGAGGTCACGGCCTTCTTCGAGCGCGCGCGGCTCAGCGCACGGTGAGGCGTCCGGTCATCCCCATCTGCTTGTGATGGTCGATCGGGCAGTAGATCTCGAACTTGCCCTTCTTCAGCGTGACCTTGAACTTCACGGTCTTGCCGGGCGCGACGACCTTGGACTTCAGGTCCTTGCCGCCCTTGCCGCCCTTCTCGATCTCCAGGGCGTGCGGGAACGTGCCCGCGTTGCGCAGCGTGAAGGTCACGCGCCCATGGCGCACGGTGACCTTCTTGGGCTTGAGCTTGAACTCGCTCTCGCGGATCGTCGCCTTGCGGCTGACCGCGGCAGGGGCGGCCAGCGGGGCGGCCACGAGCAGCGCCGTCACGGCGGCGGCGGGGATGAGGGCCTTGCGCACGATCTCCTCCTCGGGTGGATGGCGGTCCCGTCATCCGCTGCGGACGCCGGCCCAGGCCGGTCCTTCCCAACATCATGGACCTCGCCTTCGGCCGGCACGGCCGGCTCTACGTCCTGGAGATCGACGCCGACGGCCTGCTCAACCCGAGCGCCGACGGCGCGCTCATCGCCGTCGACCGCGACGGCACCAAGCACCCGGTCGACCTCCCCGCGGGGACGCTCACGCACCCGGGCGGCCTGACGGTGACCCGGCGCGCCGCGTACGTCTCGAACAACACGATCGACGCCGGCGTCGGCCAGGTGCTGCGGATCGGGCTGGGGGGCTAGGCGAGCGCGGTTATGTAGCGCCCCGCGGAGCGCAGCGCCTTGGCCCTGGCGTCCTCGGCCACGACCGAGTGCCAGAACGCCCCGTAGAGGCGGTCGAAGTCGAGGTCGGCCAGGGCGTCGCGGATGCGGACGATCTCGCGCGCGGGCAGCGGGATGAGGTTCGGGTAGCTGCGCATGAAGCTGACCCAGTCGCGGTCGGCGACGACCTGGACGACGTCGCCGGTGAGCAGGGCGCCGCGCCCGCCGGCGCCGCCGCGCCAGAGGCAGACCGCGCCGCCCTCGAAGTGCCCGCCGAGGCGGACGAGCTCGTGGTCGTCGCCGACGGCCAGGCGGTCCCCTGACCACAGCTCGACGCGGTCGGTGGGCCGGGTGATCCACTCGCGGTCGGCCTCGTGGAGGAGGATGCGGGCGTCCAGGCGCTCGGCCCAGTCGGCCATGCCCGTGTAGTAGTGGGGGTGCGAGATCGCGATCGTGTGCACGCCGCCGGCCTCGCGCAGGCGGGCCTCCGCGGCGTCGTCCGCGAGCGGCACGCAGTCCCACATGAGGCCGCCGGTCACGAGCGCGCGCTGCCCGATGGCCAGCGGCGGGTCCAGGCCGAGGCCGAGCAGGCCGGGCTCGACCTCCTCGACGCGTGTGCGGTGCGCGGCGGCGACGTCCTCGGCCGAGAGCCACGTCTGGCCGGCCCAGCCGACGTACTGGCGCTCGTCCTCGCAGATCGGGCAGTGCGTGGGCGGCTCCGGCGACGGTGGGAAGCCGGCGGCGCAGGTGGCGCAGAACCAGGCGGGCACGGCGCCGACCCTAGCGCCGCGCGCCCACGCCGAGGCGGTCCTCCGTCACGAGCCGTGCCCGGCCCACGGCGGCGGCCCGTCCGGGGCGGGCGGCCCGTCCACGGCGGCCGGCCCGTCCACGGCGGGCGGCCCGTCCGGGGCGAGGTCGTCCGTCGTCGTCAATGCCCGAGAACGTCGATTATGGGAACCAGGAACGCGAACCGCCCGAGACCTCCCCCGATCGTCGGGCCTCAGGCTCGGGGTCCGGCAGCGCGGTCGCGGCGCGCGAGCCAGCCGGCCAGCGCGCCGAGCACCAGCCCGACCTCGGGTCCCAGCGGGACGTCGGTGAGCACGCTGACGAGGATGCCGAGCGCGAGCCCGGCGACGGCGCCCAGCAGGATCGCGGCTCCGAGGCTCATCGCCGCCGCTCAGTCCCCAGGGCCGATGCGCACCGACCACGAGGCGACGCGGCGCCCGGCCACGGTCCACACGTAGCGGTAGCGGCCCGTCACCTGCGGCGCGACGGCGAACAGGCGCCCGACCGAGCCGCTCGGGCCCTTGTGGCCCGTCCGCCCGCGCGCGCAGGTCAGCGTGCGGCCCGCTCGCTCGACGCACACGCGGTAGCGCGTCCGGCCGGCGCGGCGATCGCGCAGGCGCAGCGTGTAGCCGTCGCCGACGACGAAGCGGTGCTTGGCGACCTGGCCCTCACCGGACGGTGCGTTCCCGAGCGCGACACCCGAGAAGCGCGGCGTGCGCGCACCCGCCGCCGTCGGGACGAGCAGCAGGACGAGCAACAGGGTCGCGAGCAGACGGCGCGCCACGGGCGACATCCTAGGTCCCGGCCGTCGCGGCCGAGGCCCAGGCGCCGACGCCGTCGCCGCCGACCGGGTCCCGCGGCGGCGGACCGAGCGCGGCGATCCGCTCGCGGGCGGCCGCCACCTCCTGCGGGTCGTCCCCGCGCAGGAGGTCGTAGTCCTCCTGGCCCGGCGGGTAGGCGCCGACGACGGTGAAGCCGTCCCGCGGCGTCGCGCGGCGGTGGCCCGTGCCGGCCGGGAGAACGAGCACGTCCCCCGCCGCGACGACGAACGCCCGCCCCTGCGGGCCGCCGAGCTCGAGCGTCGCCGTGCCGGCCACGACCGCGAGCGCCTCGTGCGACGTCGAGTGGAAGTGGTGGAAGTCGAAGACGCTGCTGACCCAGGAGCCGCCCCAGCCGTGGCTCGCGAACAGCGCTCGCGCCGCGTCGGGCCCGGCCGTCGCCGCCTCGACGTCGTGGTAGACGAGGACGGCGAAGGAGGGGTGGTTCGGGATCCGGTCCCCCGGGGGCGCCTGCCAGGTCTCCAGCCGCATGGCGCCGTCCTACCCCTTCTTCCGGCTCGTGCGCTGAGGCAGACTCCCCCGCATGACCGACCCCGGGCTGCTCCTCGTGGCCGAGCTGCACGGCCTCGCCGGCCGCGAGACCGAGCTGCGCGCCCTGCTCTCCGAGCTCGCGCGGAGCGCTCGGGCGGAGCCCGGCTGCGTGAGCTTCCGCGTCCTGTCCTCCGACGACCCCGGCGAGGTCGTGCTGCTCGCGGGCTGGCGCGACGAGCCGGCCCTGCGCGCCCACTACGGCACGCCCGGCTACCGCCGCTACCGCGAGCAGGTCGGCCCGCTGCTGGCACGCCCGAGCGACGTGGTCGTCCACCACGTCGCCGGCACGCTGCACGCCCGCGACCCCAACCCGCCCGAGCCGGGGATGCTCGGCTGAGCCGGACGCGCCTCAGCAGTGCCAGGAGCCCCACGCCGTGCAGGTCACCTGCACGTCGGTGAAGCTCCGCAGGCTCATGGCGTTGCCGCCGTCGGCGAGGAGGTTGCGCCCGCGCCCGAGGTGCCAGAGCAGCCGCGTGTCCTGCGCGCCGCCGCCCGCCGGGTCGATGCGCAGCGTCTCGCCCGGACCCAGCCGCGCGCTCGCCGGGAACGGCGAGGACCACGTGTAGCTCCCCGCGTGCCCGCGCAGGTGCAGCGCGAGCAGGTGGCCGTCGAGGTCGACCTCCCCCGCGCTCGTGTTCGTCACCGTGACCTGCTCGGGCGACCGCGGGTGCACCGCGAGCCGGACGCGGCCCCACAGCGGGTCGGCGCAGGCGCGCAGGCACGGCCACGTCGCGCTGACGCGCAGGTCGCCCTGCGGGTCGAAGAGGTAGGCGCCGTCGCCGAAGGCCCGCGCGTCGGAGGAGACGTTGTCGAGCACGGGCACCCGCTGGCACCAGTGCAGGTCGCGCCCGTCGTCGCGTCCGCAGCCGCTGCGGAGCACGATCGCGCCGCCGGCCGGCACCGTCGTCCCGGGCGGGAAGCGGAAGCCGGGCGCGCCGCCGGCGCCGGAGCGCAGGTCGGAGTCCCGCAGCCACCAGCCCGCCAGCGACACGGCGCGGTCGCCGCGGTTGAGCACCTCGGCCCACTCGCCGTCGAGGTTCGCGGCGTCGTTCCCGTCGGCGTCGTACTTCGCGCGCACCTCCAGCCGGGCGGCCTGGTCGGGGCCCGCGCCGCACGCCGTCGGGTCCCAGAGGCCGATCCCCCGTGCCCGCGCCGCCTCGGCGAGCTCGTGGTACTCGCGGTCGTGGGCCCACTCGGCGCCGTTGGGCAGCCAGAGCGCCAGTCCGCGGGCGATGACCCGGCGGCCGACATCGACCCAGCGGCCGCTCACCCGGGCCCACACCGACCGGCGCAGCCGGTGCCCCGAGGACGAGCTCGCGCGCTGGGCCGACAGGCGCACCCGCCAGTGGGCCGCGCGCACGAGGCGGTCGACGACCGCGGCGGCCTCGACGCCGTGGCAGGCGCCCCGGCGCCGGGACGGGTGGTTGCTGTAGCGCGTGAGCTCCATCGCGTTGATGCCCGTGAAGCGGACGTACCGGGTGCCGCCCCCCAGTCGGACGCCGATCGTGTCGCCGTCGGAGATCTGCGTGACGCGCACGTCGGTGACGTGGCAGCGCGGGCTCGACGCGACGGGCGCGCACCGCCACGAGGACGCGCGCGCCGCGGGGGCGAGCGCGACGGCGGCCAGGCCGGCGAGGACGAGCGCGAGCGCGACGTGGAGCCGGCGGTGCACCGCGACAGGGTGGCAACGCCGCCGGCCGGGTCGTGTCCTCATGGACGAACGGACCGGGTGGGGCTCCGCGCCTTGGGGGTACCGTGGGCGGATGCCGTCCGGCCGAGAGCACGTCGCCCGCGACCAGGAGACCGACGGAGAGGTCGGCGAGTGGCGCGGGGTGCACACGCTCTCGGCCGCGATCTGGCCCGGCTACGACCGCGACCAGGCGCGGACGGACCGCGAGATCCCGGTCGTCGTCCTCGAGCGGGTCTGAGCTGAAGCGCAGCGCGGGCATCCTCCCCTTCCGGACCGGGTCGACCGGGCCGGAGGTCCTCGTGGTCCACCCCGGCGGCCCGTACTGGGCGAAGCGCGACGAGGGGGCGTGGTCGATCCCCAAGGGCGAGGTGGAGCCGGGCGAGGAGCCGCAGGCCGCCGCGCTGCGCGAGCTCGCGGAGGAGCTCGGGAGCATCCTCGAGCTCGGGCCGCTGCTCGACCTCGGCAGCGTGCGGCAGCGCAGCGGCAAGGTCGTCCAGGCCTGGGCCGCCGAGGCGGACTTCGACCCCGCGACGCTGCGCAGCGCGGAGGTCCTGCTCGAGTGGCCGCCGCGTTCCGGGCGCCGGCGGCCGTTCCCCGAGGTCGACCGCGCCGAGTGGGTCGGCCCCGACGTCGCGCGGTCGAAGCTCCTCCCCGCCCAGGTGGCGTTCGTCGACCGCCTGCTCGAGCGGCTCGCCGGCCCCTAGGGCGCGAGCCCGAGCGCCCCGGGCCGGTCCTCGAGCCGGACGGGCACGAGGCGGAAGGCGATCGAGCCGGCGTCCACGCGGACGGCTCGCCCCGGGGCGAGGCCGAGACCGGCCGCGGCGACCGCGGCGCGGGCCGGGTCGGGCGCCGGCAGGCCGAACATCGCGTGCCCGACGCGAGTGGCGTGGGCGTGCAGCGCCCGCTCGGCGTCGCGCCGGGTCAGCCGCCAGCCGGCGGCCTCCAGGCGGGCCCCGTGCCACAGCTCCCACCGCCAGCGGCGGAAGGGCAGGCGGCCGGGCGCGAGCTCGTGGAACGCGTAGCCGAAGGACAGCCCCTCGACGATCGGCACGTTCCCAGCCTAGTGCAGCCGCACCGCGGGTCCCGCGCCGCGCGGGTCACCGGTCCCGCCGCACGCCCCGCCTCCGCGTCCGGGCGCGCGCGGACGCCGGCTCCCGGCGCGCGCGGCGCTACGGTCGACGGTCGTGGCCACGCCGACCCTCTGGACCATCGGGTACGAGCGGCTCCTGCCGGGGGCCCTCGTGGCCGAGCTGCAGGCCGCCGGGATCCGGCGCCTCCTCGACGTGCGCTTCCGCCCCCAGTCGCGGCGCCCGGGGATGTCGAAGACCCGGCTCGGGACCCTCCTCGGCCGGCACGGCATCGCCTACGAGCACCGCCGGGCCCTGGGCACCCCGCCCGACCTCCGCGCCCGCTACCGGGCCGGCGAGGTCGAGGCGGCGGCCGCGGCGTACGCCCGCCACGTGGAGGCGCACGCCGCCGCAGAGCTCGACGCGCTGGCCGCCGAGCTGGCGGCCACCGGGCCGCGCACGGCCCTGTTGTGCCTCGAGGCCGAGCCCGCGCACTGCCATCGGCGCGTCCTGGCCGAGCGCCTCGGCGCGCGGGAGCACCGGCTGCGCGTCATCGACCTCTGACCGCGCTCAGACGAGCCAGATCGCGCCGTCGCGCACGGCGACCGCGTGGCGCGAGAGCGGCGCGACCAGGGCGCCGAAGCCCCGCACCGCCGCCGAGTAGGGGCGGAACCCGAAGACCCGGCCCTTCGGGCCCGACACCATGCGCCCGTCGCGGACGTCGAAGCGGGCCCGGTGCCACGGGCACTCCAGGCACCCGTCCTCGGCGATGCGCCCGCGGCCGAGCTTGGCGAACTGGTGGCGGCAGACGTTCGACACCGCGAACGGCTCGCCGCCGGCCATGCCGACCGCCAGGACGCCGTGGCGCTCCGTGCGGACCTCCACGACGCCGCGCGCCCCGAGGCGGTCGAGGCCGACGAGGCGGTCCCCCTGCGCGACGACGGGGTCGTCGTGCGTCACCGGTGGCAGCGGCGACCCGGTGCGCACGCCGCGGCCGCCGGGGTCGTCGCGAAGCGCGCCCATGGCCCCTCCCCTACCCCGCGCCGGTCCCCGGGGCGCGGAGCCTGGCGCGCGTGGCGCCCCGGCGAGCCGCTCAGTCGTCGCTGGGCGGCGGGCGGAAGACGATCCGCTTGACCTCCTCGGCGGTGCGCCCGCCGACCCGCAGCGCCGTCTGGAACCCCTCGGCGCCCAGCTCGCCCGCGTCGAGCGCGCGGCGCAGCGCGTTGAGCGCGGAGCGGTCCTCCTCGGCGACGTCGTCGCGCGAGGCCTCGAGCAGCACGAGGTGACGCGGCCGGCGCGAGCCGGCCGCCAGGCGCACGAACGGCTCGCGCTCCTCGGCCTCGAGGGAGTCGGCCAGCAGCACGACCGAGTCGCCCGCGGTCAGGCGCTTGGCCGCGGCCGCCTGCAGGAGCTCGCCGACGCGGTCCTCGAGCTCGGCGGCGTCGACGCGCCCTTCCAGCAGGCGGCGGACCCGGTCCCGCGACAGGATCGCGCCGCGGTCCTCGACGACGCGCTCGACGAAGCGGTCGCGGTCGGCCGCGGAGGGCGAGACGAGGACGAGCAGGCTGCCCGGCGCGTAGCGCAGGCGGTCGGCGGGCCGCAGGACGCGGCAGCGCACGGTGAGGTCGGCTGGCCGGGCCGGACCGCGGCGCGGGCGGTCCGAGGACCAGCCGCCGCGTTCGTCATCGGAGATCCTGATGCTCCGGGGGCCCGAGGAGGAGGACATGCACCCATCCTGACAGCCGCGCGCCGCGCCGCGAGCCTGCGCCCGGCCACCGGCCCGTGCCCTACCGGGGCGAGGGCCTCGCGGGCGGTGCGGCGACGAGCCGGACCTCGTCCCCCCGCGCGGTCACGACGTCGCCCGGGTGCAGCTGGCGCCCGCGGCGGACCTCGGGCTCGCCGTTGACGTGCACGGCGCCGCCGGCGAGCAGCGCGCGCGCCTCGCCCCCGGCGTCGACGAGCCCCGCGAGCTTGAGCAGCTGCCCCAGCCGGATGACCTCGCCGCGGATCGCGACCTCGCGGGGTGGCCGGGTGCCCATCGGTCCCGTGTGCCCGGCTCCGCCCTCGGACGAACGCCGACGCCGCGCCCTCGCCGCTCACGCCGCCCGCCGCGGGCGCCGATGTCCCGGAGGTGCCCCCGGCCGGCCGCCTCCTCGTCGCGCTGCTCGTCGCCGTCTGCGTCGCCGGAGCGCTGCGCGCCTCCCGGCCCGCGGCCGCCGGCTCGCGGACGGCTGCGCTCGCGGAGGTCGACGGCGCGCGCTACCGGATGCCCGGTGCCGGCTCGTCCGCGGCGGGCGCACACGCGCTGCCGGTGAGCGTGGAGCAGGCGCCCCTGACCTTCGACGCGAGCGTGGCGGCGGCCGATCGCGCGGCCGTCCTGGGCGCGATCGCCGGCGCGCGCCCCGAGGCGCAGCGGCTCATCGGCCTGGTGGACGGCCTCGTCGACGTCCACGTCGGGCCGGCCGGCCCCGGCGCCGTCGGGGTCACCCGGGTCGGGGGCGCCCGCTTCGACATGACGCTCGACCTCGCCCGGGTGAGCGCGCAGCTCGGGCCACGCGGGATCACGCGCCTCGTGCTGCACGAGCTCGCCCACGTGGTCGACCACGCGCTGCTCGGCGACGAGCTCGTCGCCCGCCTCGATGCGGGGATCCCGGGCGGCTGGGGGTGCGAGGGCGGCATGACCGGCGCCTGCACGGAGCGCGAGGAGCGCTTCGCCGAGAGCTTCGCGAAGTGGGCCAGCGGCGACCTCGGCGTCGACCTCTCGATCGGCTACCGCGTCCCCCCGCCCGGTCCGTCGCTCGAGGCATGGGGCGCGCCGCTGGCCGCCCTCGCCGCCGGCTGACGGACGACGCCCGCCGGGGCCCCGTGGAGCCGAGGCCCCGGAGGGGTGCGCCTCCACGGCGACCGCCGCGCCGGTAGCGTCGACCGTGGCATGTCCTCGATCGTCGCCACCGGCCTCGCCTACGCCCACCCGGGGGGCGACCTCCTCTTCAGCGACGTCTCCTTCAAGGTGGCGCCCGGCGACCACGCCGCGCTCGTCGGCGCCAACGGCGTCGGCAAGAGCACGCTCCTGCGCTGCCTGGCCGGCGACCTGCCGCTCGACGAGGGTGAGGTCGCGCTCGGTGCGCGCCACGTCCTCATGCGCCAGGACGTGGGCCTCGACGGCGACGTGCGGACGGTCCGCGAGCTGCTGCTCGACCTCGCCCCGGGCGGCCTGCGCGCGGCGGGGACGGCGATGCTCCGGGCCGAGCGCGACCTCGACGCCGGCGCCGACCCGGCCGAGGCCGGGATGGCGCTCGGCGAGGCGATCGCGACGTGGTCGGAGCTGGGCGGCTACGAGCTCGAGGGCCGGTGGGACGCGGCCGCGCGGGCGATCGTCGGCGCGGGCTTCGACGAGGTCGGCACCCGCCGCGCCGACGAGCTCTCGGGGGGCGAGCGCAAGCAGCTCGTGCTCGAGCTCGTCTTCACCGCCGACGCCGACGTGCTGCTGCTCGACGAGCCCGACAACTTCCTCGACGTGCCGGCCAAGCGCCGCCTGGAGCGGCGCATCGCGGCGTCGCCGAAGACGATCCTCATCATCAGCCACGACCGCGAGCTCCTGGCCAACGCGACGCGCACGACCGTCACGCTCGAGGGCGCCGGCGCCTGGGTCCACGGCGGGTCCTACGCGACCTACCCCGAGGCCCGCGCGCACCGCCAGGAGCTCCTGGGCGACGCGCTGCGGCGCTGGAAGGAGGAGGAGCGACGGCTCTTCCGCTACTTCAAGCTCCTCAAGGAGCGCGCCCGGTACGCGCCCGACTTCGCGAAGAAGGCCGATGCCGCGGAGTCGCGCTGGGAGCGCTTCGTCGCCGCGGGGCCGCCCCCGCCGCCCGTCGTCGACCAGCACATCAGGGTCCGCCTGCGCGGCGCCGACAGCGCGCGCCGCGTCCTGGACCTGCGCGCGGTCGCGCTGCCCGGCCTGGTGAGGCCCTTCTCCGACGAGGTGCACTTCGGCGAGCGCCTCGGGCTCATCGGCCCCAACGGGACGGGCAAGACGCATCTCGTCCGCCTGCTCTCCGGGGACCCCGTCGAGCACGAGGGCGAGGTCGTCGTCGGCCCGCGCGTCTCGCCCGGGCACTTCACGCAGCTCAACGCGCGCGACGACCTGGCCGGGCAGGTCGTCCTCGACGTCCTCGTCGCCCGCCTGGGCAACGTGCAGGCCGCCATGGGGGCGCTGGCCCGCTACGGCCTGGCCGACGCGGCGCGCCGGACCGTCGAGACCCTCTCGGGCGGCCAGAAGGCGCGCCTGGAGATCCTCTGCCTGGAGGTGGAGGGCCACAACCTGCTGCTCCTCGACGAGCCGACGGACAACCTCGACCTCGACAGCGCCGACGCCCTGGAGCAGGCGCTCGAGGGGTTCGAGGGCACGGTCGTCGCGGTCTCCCACGACCGCCACTTCCTGCGCGGGCTGGACCGCTTCTGGCTCCTGGACCGCGAGGGCGACGTCACGGTGCTGCCGGACGCGCGCGCGGCGCTCGAGGCCGTCGCGACCGACGGGCGGGTGGCCGCACCCCGGGCCACCGGGTCGCCCCCCGCGCTGCGCCGGTAGGCCGTAGCCACCGGCGCGCGGCGGGGCGCCACCCTCGGGGACATGCTCTCCGCCCTTTCGCCCACCATCCGCGCCGCCACCGACCAGGACGTCGGCGCCCGGCGGCTCGCGGGCCCCGTGCTCGTGGCCGAGCGCCGCGGCGTCCCCCTCGCCGCGCTCTCCATGGCCGACGGCCAGACCGTCACCGACCCGTTCCACCCCGCGCCCGCCGCCCTCGTGGCGCTGCGGGTGCGCGCCGGGGCGCTCAGCGCCGTCCGCCGGCGCCCGCAGCTGCGCGACCGGCTCCGCGCCGGCGTGCGCATCGCGCCCGTCCCCGCAACCGCCGCCTAGCCGGGCGCTGCGCCGGGCCGCCGCGCGCCGTCGGCGCGGCGGGCCCCGCGCCGCGCCGTCCGCGGGGCGGCTCCAGCCCCGGTGCTTCCGGCGGTCCGACGTACGATGGCCCCATGGCCCTCGAGACGCTGGACGAGCACGCCCTCGGCCTGACCTGGGTCCTCGACGACCCGCTGAGGCGGGCGTCGCACGCCCTCGCCGACGCGGGCCGGGTGTGGCTCGTCGACCCGGTGGACGAGCCGGAGGCGCTCGAGCGGGCGGCGGCGCTGGGCACGCCGCAGGCGGTCCTGCAGCTCCTGGACCGCCACAACCGCGACAACGCGGCGATCGCGGCGCGCCTGGGCGTGCCGTTGCTGCGCCTGCCGGAGGACGTGCCCGGCGCACCCTTCGCCCCCTTCGGGGTGCTGCGCGTCCCGGGGTGGAAGGAGGTCGCGCTGTGGTGGCCGGCGCGCCGGGGCCTGGTCGTGGCCGAGGGGGTCGGCACGAACGAGATCTACGCGATCGGCGACGGGCCGGTCGGCGTGCACCCGATGCTGCGCCTCTTCCCGCCGCGCGTCCTGGGCGGCTACGACCCGGAGCACCTCCTCGTCGGCCACGGCGAGCCCGTGCACGGTCCCGAGGCGTCGACGGCCCTCAAGGCCGCGCTCGCGCGCTCGCGCCGCGACGTGCCCAGGCTGCTGACCCGCCTCCCCGCGCTCGCACGGGCGGCGCGGTCCTAGCGCGCCCCGGCGCTCAGGACGCCTTCGCGATCGCGGCGTCCATGGCGGCGCCGGGCTGCTCGACGACCTGGCCGTGGCCGGGTGCCAGCCGCGCCGGGTCCAGCGCCCGCAGGGCGCGCGCGCTCTCGAGCGCGGTCGGCCGGTGCCACGTGGCGAGGCCCGGGAGCGGGAAGCGCGGGTTCGGCTTGGCCGAGGTGGCCACGCCGCCGAGGGTCGAGTAGGCGTCGCCGCAGTAGAGGGTGTGGTCGCGCACGTCGAGGAACGCGACGTGGCCCGGGGTGTGCCCGGGCGCTGCGACGACCTCCAGCGAGCCGATGCGGTCCCCCGCCTCGACCGTGCGCGTCGGCCGCGTCTCGGCGCCCGGGTAGGAGCCGCGCAGCTTCCCGGGCTCCCCGGGATCGAGGACCTTCTCCTTGGCCAGCAGCCGCGCGTCGCGGCCCGAGATCAGGACCTCCACGCCGGGCAGCGCGCCGGCCAGGTCGTCGAGCGAGCCGACGTGGTCGCCGTGGGCGTGGGTCAGCGCGATGCGGACGATGGGTCGCCCGAGCGCCTCGGCGGCGGAGCGGACCGCCTTGCCGCTGCGCGGGAGCATCGTGTCGACGAGCGTCAGCCCGTCGTCCTCCTCGACGAGGTAGGCGTTGACCAGGCCGAGGCGGGAGATCCGGTGCGGGGCGGGCATGGGCCAGACCCTATGCCCGCCCCGCCGGAGTGGGCCGGCCCGTGGCCGGCCCGCCGGCCCGAGCTAGCTCGTGGCCGGCCCGTCGGCGTCCGGCGCCGGCGGCGCGTCCTGCGCGTCGTCCTCGGGGTCCTCGGCGTCCTGCGCGTCCTCGGCGAGGATGCGGTAGATGCCTCGGCGGGCCTCGGTGAGCAGGCGCTTGGCCTCCCCCACCTGGGCGTCGGTGCCGGCGTGGGCCACCTGCAGGACGGCGGCGGCGAGCTGTCCGACGAGGTCGCGGAGCTCGATGAGCCCCTCCCCGCCCTCGCCCGCCATCGCCTTCCACGGCGTCCCGAGGCGCTCGCGGTGCTCCTCGACGTAGCGGCTTCCCTCGTCGGTCAGCCGGAACGAGCGGCGCCCGTCGGTCTCCTCGGACCGGACGAGGCCCTCGTCCTCGAGCTGGGCCAGCGCCGGGTAGACGGCGCCGGGGCTCGGCTGCCACATCCCGCCGCTGCGCTCGGCCAGCTCCTGGATGAGCTGGTAGCCGTTGCGCGGCTCCTCCGCGAGGAGCACGAGCAGCGCGGCGCGGACGTCACCGCGCCGGGCGCGGCGCCGGCCGCGGCCACGGGGGCCGCCGCCCGGGCCGCCCGGCCCGAAGCCGCCGCCCCAGTACTGGGCCCGCCCACCCCCGCCCCATGGGCCGCCCCACGGGCCGCCCGGGCCGGGACCCGGGCCCCGGTGCTTGGTCATGGCCCTCCACCCGGGAGGACCGTGGTGCCCGCAGCGGCCTTGGCCCGGCTGCGGGAGCGCATGCGCATGTCGCATGGCGTTCTCCTTTCGAACGATGTACCTGACGAACATCACGATATATCGTTGACGCATCGTTGTCAACGGGGACCGGAGCGGACCGCGCCGGCAGGACAGACGGCGAGCGCCGCGGCGGTCGCGAGGCGGCGGCGCCCGAGCGTGGCTTCCGGTCGCACGCGCCAAGCGCGAGCGTCGGCGCGCCCGGCTGCGAGAATGCCCGGCGCATGGCCGTGCCCCGCCTCCCCGCCCCCGCCGAGCCCGCTCCCCTCGCCCGGCGCGGCGTCGGGCAGCTCTCCGACGAGGTCGAGCTCTACCAGCGCACGTACACCACCCTCCTGCGCTCGTCGGGCGAGACGCGCCTGCGCATCCTCGAGCCCTCCCACGCCGCGATGCGCTCCAGCCTGCACGCCCACGCGGGCGAGCCCGAGCCCGACCTCGGCGCCTTCCTCTACGCGCTGCACCGCCTCCCCCAGGGCGTCTGGAGCACCGCCGTCGTGGTCATGGGCCAGGACAAGCGCGACTTCGTCCGAGGCGGCCTGGGCGACATCGAGCGCTGGACGCCGGTCGAGGCGGCCGCCCGCCGCCGGCGCTGGTTCGACTCCGGCGACGGCACGATGGCGGTGCTGCTGGCCTCGATGTCGGACCTCGACGACCTGCTGCCGACGCTCGTCGCCTACCAGATCGAGTGGAACAAGCTCGCGACGCTGGCCCGCGTCGCGGGTGTCCGCCCCGACGACGAGGACCTCGACCCGGAGGCGCTGGCCGCGACGATCGGCGGCACCGCCTCGGACTGGGGACGCGTCGACGTGGCGTGGCCCGGCGGCCTGGCGACCTTCCTCGGCGCGGTGCTCGGGCACCGCATGAACCTCCGGATCCGGATGCTCGGCGGCTCGCACGCGGGCTACGCCCGCCTGACGCGCCGGTGGTGGCTGCCCGTGCGCCGGTGCCTCGACGACGTCGGCCTCGGCGACGCGCCGGTCTACTTCGTCTCCTCGAACACGCACTCGCTCGTCAACCTCCTCACGGGCACCGCGCGCGAGCTCGAGGACGAGGTCGTCGCCCACGTCGAGCGCGAGGGCCCCGAGGACCTGCGCGAGGAGCTCCACCGCCTCCAGGACGGCCGGACCGAGGGCTCGTGGGAGAACTTCCTCTACTACGGCGCGCGCGGGCTGTTCGCCGGCCTCCCCGAGGACAGTCCGGCGTGGCGGCGCCGCGTGGAGCGCGAGCGCGAGACCGGCATCCGCCACCTGGGCTCCCGGACCGCGCTGCGCGTGTCGGCGCAGATCATGGACCTCTCGCGCCTGGACCCCGCCGGGCTGGACCCGAGGCTCGGCGACGTCGACCCCGCCCGCCTGGCCGCCTCCGACGCGGTGATCCTCAACATCGAGTACCCGCTCGGGCTCGCGGCCTTCAACATCCTGCGCGAGGTGTCCGTCGGCCTCGACGAGCTCCGCGGGGCCTACGTCCTGGGCAAGGCGGCCACGCTGAACGCCGACGTCGGCGACGTCCTCATCTCGAGCGTCATCCACGACGAGCACTCGGGTTCGACCTACTGGCTCGACAACGCCTTCTCCTTCGACGACATCGCGCCGTTCCTCGTCTTCGGCTCGGGCCTGGACAACCAGCGCGCGGTGACGGTGAAGTCGACCTTCCTGCAGAACCGGGAGTACCTCGACTTCTACTACCGGGAGAACTACACGGTGGTCGAGATGGAGGCCGGCCCGTTCTGCAACGCCGTCTACGAGATCGGCGACCCCGACCGCTACCCGGTCGACGAGGCCGTGAACTTCTCGAAGCTGCCGCTCGACTTCGGGATCATCCACTACGCGTCCGACACGCCCTACACGCAGGCCCGCACGCTCGGCGCGCGCGGCCTCTCCTACTACGGGATGGACTCGACGTACGCCTCGTCGCTGGCGATCCTGCGGCGGGTGCTGACCCTCGAGGGCGTCATCGACCCCGCGCGGTGACCGGGCTCGCGGGACGCGCCGCGCTCGTCACCGGCGGCGGCGGCGGGATCGGCCGTGCCGTCTGCGTGGCGCTGGCCGCCGAGGGCGCGCGCGTCGCCATCGGCTACGGCGAGGACGAGGAGGCCGCCGAGGAGGTCGCCGCGGACCTGCGCGCGGCCGGCGGCGAGGCCGTCGTGCTGCACGCCGACCTGGCCGACGCCGCCGCGGCCGAGGCGCTCGCGGATGCCGCCGCGCAGGCGCTCGGGCCCCTCGACGTGCTCGTCGCCAACGCCGGGATCGCCCCACCGGCGACGGTGCCGCAGGTCGACGCCGAGGCGTGGGACGCGCTCATGGCCGTGAACCTCCGCGCGCCGTACCTCCTGGCGCGGCGGGTGCTCCCCGGCATGCGCGCCCGGCGCTTCGGTCGCATCGTCTTCATCACGTCGGTGGCCGGCTTCACGGGCGGCGTCGTGGGTCCGCACTACGCGGCCTCGAAGGCCGCGCTGCACGGCCTCACGCACTACCTCGCCAGTCGCGTGGCCGCCGACGGCGTGACGGTCAACGCGGTGGCGCCCGCGCTCATCGCCGACACCGGCATGATCCCGGGCCCCGCCGGCGAGCTCGCCCGGCGGATCCCCGTCGGGCGCCTGGGCCGCCCGGAGGAGGTGGCCGACCTCGTCGCGGCGGTCGTCCGCAACGCCTACCTCACCAACCAGGTGCTCTCGGTCGACGGTGGCCTGCACCCGCGCTGAGGCGCTGCGTAGGCTGGCCCCATGAGCCGCCCGCTGCGCGTCGCCGTCCTCGGCTTCGGGATGGCCGGTGAGGCCCTGCACGCCGCCCAGGTCGCCGCGACGCCGGGCCTGGGCGTCGCCTTCGTCGTCACGCGCGACCCGGCCCGGGCCGAGCGCGCGCGGCGGCTGCACCCCGGCGTCGAGGTGCTCCCGAGCGCCGACGAGGTCTGGGCCCGGGCGGACGAGGTCGACCTCGTCGTCGTGGCCACCCCGAACCGCAGCCACGTCCCGCTGGGCCTCGCCGCGGTGGCCGCCGGGCTGCCGGTGGTGGTCGACAAGCCCCTGGCGGCGACGGCGCCCGAGGCCGCCCGGCTCGTCGGCGCGGCCGACGCCGCCGGCGTCCCGCTGACGGTCTTCCAGAACCGCCGCTGGGACGGCGACTTCCTCCTCGTCGCGCAGGTGCTGGCCGAGGGGACGCTGGGCGCGGTGCAGCGCGTCGAGGGCCGCTTCGACGTCCCGCTGCGCCCGGCGCGCGGCTGGCGGGCGGTGGCCGACCCGGCCGAGGGCCCGGGCGTGCTGCTCGACCTCGGCGCGCACCTCGTCGACCAGGCCGTCCTGCTGCTCGGCCCGCCGGTGCGCGTCTACGCCGAGCTGGCCGCGCGCGCCCCCGGCGCCGTGGCCGACGACGACGCCTTCCTCGCCCTGACCGGCGCGAGCGGCACGGTCGCCCACCTGTGGCTGAGCCGGTCGACCTCGGCGCCCGGGCCGCGGTTCCGGGTCGTCGGGCTCGACGCGACGCTGACCGTGGACGCGCCCGAGGACAAGGACGACCCGCTCCGGCTCGCCGCCGTGCGGCTGGAGGGCCGCCTCGGCGGCCTCGCCGTGGACGCCGCCGTGCGCCCGCGCCCGGCCGAGCACGAGCGCTTCTACGCCGGCGTCCGCGACGCCCTGCTCGAGGGCGGCCCGATGCCCGTCGACCCGCACGACGCCGTCCGCACGGCCCGGATCCTCGACGCCGCCCGCGCGAGCGCGGCCGCCGCGAGCGTCGTCCCGCTCGTGGAGGACGTCCAGGCACGGACGACGTCCTGAACGCCGGGTTTGGGGATCCGGGGCCGGGCACGCTAGCCTGGCGGGACGGCGGATCGCCCACTCGGCCAGGGGCCCTCGGGTCCCAGCCGGGCAACGCGCCGGCCCTCGGGCCGGTGGACAGTCCTGGTGGTCGGGAGTGTCACGCCGCCCAGGCAAAGACACGAAGTCCTGGGACGTAAGTAGTCAGTGGTGATCTCTGACCGTGCGGTCCCGTGCGAGCCCTCGTGGCTCGCACGGATCGGCCGTCCTCCTCCGCTGGCCGCCCGTCAGGCGGCGACGCGCGCGGCGGTGCCCGCCGCGGTGGGCCGGCCGTCGGCGCCCGTGGCGCGCAGCAGCGCCTCGACCACCGCGCCGTCGAACTGCGTGCCGGCGTGCCGGCGCAGCTCCGCGCGCGCGGCCGCGACGCCGGGCGCCCGGCGGTAGGGCCGGTCGGCCGTCATCGCCTCGAAGGCGTCGACCACGCCCAGGATCAGCGCCTCGGGCGGGATCTCGTCGGCGTGCAGGCCCTGCGGGTAGCCGCGGCCGTCGGGGCGCTCGTGGTGCGCGAGGACCCAGCCCGCGACGTCGGAGAGGCCCGCGTGCTCGAGGATCTGCGCGCCGACCTCGGCGTGGCGGCGCATCTCGCTCCACTCGTCGTCGTCGAGCGGGCCGGGCTTGAAGAGGATGGCGTCGGGCACGCCGAGCTTGCCCACGTCGTGCAGGACGCCGGCCAGCCGCACGCGCTCGACGCGGTCGTGGGTCCACCCCAGCTCGCGCGCCACGGCCTCGGCGAGGGCGCCGACGGTGTGCGAGTGCCGCGCCGTGGCCGGGTCGCGGAGGTCGAGCGTCTCGGCCAGCAGGACCGCGGCCGCCACCTGCTCGCCGGGGGCGCCGTCGCGCCGGAGGGCGGCCAGCAGCGTCTCCGTCCCCGGGTCGTGGACCACGCACCGGTCCCGCCCCAGGTGCTTGGCGGCCTGGAGCGCCCGGCCCGCGCGGCGGACGAGGTCACGCGCGTCCTCGCCCTGCGCGGCGTCGGCCACGCCCACGGACACCGTGACGTCCAGGCCCGGGCCGGTCAGCTCGTCGCGGACCCGGCGGCGCAGGCGCTCGGCCACCCGCCCGGCGCTCGCCGCGTCGGCGCCGTCGAGGAGCACCGCGAACTCGGCGCCACCCAGGCGCGTGGCCGCGTCGGCGTCGCGCGTGAGGTCGCCCACGAGGGCGGCGAAGCGCCGCAGGAGCTCGTCGCCCGCCTCGTGCCCGAGGGCGTCGTTGACGGCGGCGAAGTGGTCGAGGTCGAGCGTGAGGAGCGCCAGGCGCCCGTCCGCGCCCAGGCGCCCGAGGCGGCGCGCGATCCCGTCCTCGAAGGCCCGGCGGTTGCGCAGCCCGGTGAGCGGGTCGTGGTGGGCCAGGTGGAGCAGGTGGTCGCGCTGCTCGGCGGAGGCGATGGCGCTCACGGCCTGGTTGGCGAACGCGCGCAGGGCCTTGAGCTTGGCGGACGACGGCAGCAGCCGGTCGTCGGGGTCGTCGGCCCAGAGCATCCCGCGCAGGCGCCCGCCGGCGTCGCAGAGGCCCACGAGCAGCCAGTGGCGCTGCCAGGCGCGCCGGCCGCGCCCGTTCGCCGTCGAGGCGTAGACGTCGCCGGCGTCGGGGCCGAGCAGGGCGCGGGCGCGCTCCTGGGTGGCGAGCACGCAGCCCTCCTGCCGGGGCCCGGACTTCAGCAGGCGGGCCAGCGCCCCCACCGGCGGCAGCTCCAGCGTCGCGAGCTCCTCGCCCGACCAGCCAGCGGCGGCAGCGGGGCGCAGGCGCCCCTCGGGGCCGTCCTCGACGAGGCTGACGAGGACGCGCTGGAAGCCGAGGGCGTCGCGCACGCCGTCGCAGACGCCGTGCAGGACGTCGGCGGGGCGCTCGAGCGCGGTGAGCTGCGCCGACACGGCCAGGAGCCGCTCGACGGCGTGCTGCTCGCGGCGGCCCTCGGCGGCGACCTGCGCCTGCTCGAGCGCCACGGCGGCGTGGGCGGCGATCGCGACGAGCACGTCGAGCTCGTCCTCGGAGGGCCGGCGCCCGTCACGGGGCTCGTCGACGGAGATGATCCCCAGGAGCTCGTCGGTGGCCGAGCGGAGCGGCAGCAGCAGCGCATCCTCCGGGTGCCAGCCGCCCGGGACGTGCTCCACGTCGCCGGCGACGTACGTCGGCACGCCGTCGCGGCGCCAGTCGTGGTCGCCGTGCGGGACGAAGAAGGCGCCGCCGCGGTCGTAGCGCGGGTCGAGCAGCGGGGCCCACTCCGAGGCCGTGCTGATCGTCCCGAGCAGGAGGTCGCGGGCCTCGTCGGGCCCGCGGACCAGGACGACCTCGAAGTCGTCCCAGGCCGGGCGGTAGAGGTTGACGGCGACGGTCCCGAAGCTCATCGGCCCCGCGATCGCCTCCGCCGCGGCCGCCAGCACGCCGTCGACGGCGCCCGCGCGCAGCGCGCTGACCACGCCGAGCAGCGCGCGGACGTGCGACAGGCCGTGGACGGGAGGCGGCGGCGCCACGTTCGCTCCATCGACGCCACCGCGTCGCACCTTGAGCCGCCGGCCGCCTGGCTCAACCAGTGGCGGGGGCGATCTCCGGCACGAGGTCGGCGATCGACGGGAGCACGCGCGAGGCGCGGTAGGGGAAGCGCTCGGCCTCCTCGGGCTGTGTGACGCCGGTGAGGACCAGGACGGTCTCGAGGCCGGCCTCGAGCCCGGCGACGACGTCCGTGTCCATGCGGTCGCCGATCATGGCCGTCGTCTCCGAGTGCGCCTGGATCGCGTTGAGCGCCGAGCGCATCATGAGCGGGTTGGGCTTGCCGACGAAGTAGGGCTCGACGCCCGTGGCCCTGCTGATGAGCGCGGCCACCGACCCCGTCGCCGGCAGCGGCCCGTCGAGGCTCGGCCCGGTCACGTCGGGATTCGTCGCGATGAAGCGCGAGCCGGCCCCCACGAGGCGGATGGCCTGCGTGATGCGCTCGAAGGAGTAGGTCCGGGTCTCCCCCAGCACGACGTAGTCCGGGGAGCGCTCGGTCAGCGTGTACCCGGCCTGGTAGAGCGCGGTGGTCAGCCCGGCCTCGCCGATGACGAAGGCCGAGCCCCCCGGGCGCTGCTCCTCGAGGAAGTTCGCGGTGGCGAGCGCCGACGTCCAGATCCGCTCCTCGGGGACCTCCAGGCCACTGGCGCGCAGCCGCGCGACGAGGTCGCGCCGCGTGTAGATCGAGTTGTTGGTCAGGACGAGGAACGGCGTGCCCGCGCCGCGCAGCGCGTCGAGGAACTCGGCCGCGCCCGGGATCGCCGACTCCTCGTGGACGAGCACCCCGTCCATGTCCATCAGCCAGGACCGGATCTCGCGACGGCTCACGGCCGCAGCGTACGCTGCCGTGCGGCTCAGGCCGCGGTTGACCTCCCCTCGATCCCACGTCGGCTGGCGTGGCGGCGCCCCCGCCGCGGGGTGGGGCTCAGCGGCACCGGTCGCTCCCGGCGTCCGAGAAGGTCTTGCCGGGCTCGGGGACGAACCGCCAGTCGTAGCTGCCGGCGTGCAGGGTGACCTTCAGCACGCCGAAGGTCTTGTTGTCGAACACCTGGAACCCCGGACGCAACGCCGCCGAGCCCGAGTGGTCCACGCCGCCGGTGCCGACGATGATGAGGCGGATGCCGCGGCTGTCGACCGCTCCCGTGGGCCCGAGCAGGTTCGCCCGCTGGTAGTTGTGCTTGTGGCCGTTCAGGACGAGGTCGACGTGCGCCGCATAGAGGTCGCGCCAGATCGGCATCATGGCCGCGGCGTTGTCGACTCGGGCGGTCCCGGAGGAGAAGACGGGCTCGTGGAAGTACACCAGGGTGCAGGCGCGCGGATGTGCCGCGAGGACGAACCGGACGAAGCTCTCCTCGGCTCCGCCGCTGGCGCACGGGCTCCCGCTGAGGTGATTGCACTCGGAGTTCAGCGCGAGCACGAGCCACGTCCCGACGTCGTAGCTGTACCAGCCCTGGCCGCGCGTGCCGGCTCGTGCGCCGAAGTAGCTGAAGTACCCGCCGGCCCCGGCGGTCCCGTAGTCGTGGTTGCCCGGCACCGGCGAGGCGAGCGCGTCGAACCGCCCCCAGGTCGGGCGGTACACACTGGTGTAGGCGTTCAGCGCTCCCGTGTCGTACTGGTTGTCGCCCAAGGGAAGGACCCTGTCCGCCAAGGTGATGAGGTCGCTCGTCCGCTTCTGGGCGCAGTGCGTCGCCGTCGTGGCCGAGCCCGGAGGGCAGGCGATGTCTCCGGCCGCGTAGAGGACGGGATCCGCCGATGCCGCCGCCGGAGCGGTGAGCGCTACTACGACGCAGGCGAGCAGCAGTCGTCGCACGGGATCCTTGTCCGGGCCGGACCACCAGGGCGCCGACCGACAGTCGGAGCGCACCCGGTGCCTTCGTGCGAGCAATGGTAGACGGTCGCCGAGAAGTCGGAGGAGGGTGGGCCGAGGCGCTCGCCGAGGGTTCGGCGAGCGACCGCTCGCACCGGGTCGTGGCGTACGCTGCCGGCCGTGACGGAGCCCGCGGCCGTGGTGTTCGACCTCGACGGCGTCCTGCTGGACTCCGAGCAGGTGTGGGACGACGCGCGGCGCGAGCTCGTGGCGGAGACCGGCGGCCGCTGGAGCGAGGAGGCCGCCACCGACATGCTCGGGATGAGCGCGCCGGAGTGGTCGCGCTACGTCCACGAGCGGCTCGCGGTGCCGCTCGAGCCGGACGCCATCGACCGCGACGTCGTCGGCCGGGTCGTGGCCCGCTACGCCCGCGAGCTCCCCGCGCTCGCCGGCGCCCGTGAGGCCGTCGAGCGCCTGGGCGGGCGCTGGCCGCTCGGGCTCGCGACGTCGTCGAACCGCGAGGTCGTCGAGGTCGTGCTCGACGCCCTCGGCGTGCGCGACCGCTTCGCGGCGACCGTCAGCTCGGAGGAGGTCGCGCGCGGCAAGCCGTCGCCGGACGTGTACCTGGAGGCGGCGCGGCGGCTCGGCGTGGACCCGGCGGCCGCCGTCGCGATCGAGGACTCGGCCAACGGCATCCGCTCGGCGGCCGCGGCCGGCCTGCGGGTCGTCGCGATCCCCAACCCGCACTTCCCGCCCGCGCCCGACGCGCTCGCGCTCGCGCACGAGGTCCGCGAGGACCTCGCCGCGCTCACGCCCGAGGCCGTTCTGGCGGCGGCGCGCCGCTAACGTGCTGCGCCCATGCTCGGCTTCCCCCGGATCGTGGACGAGGTGTCCGCGCGGATGGTCGCGGCGGTCGTCGCCGTCCTCGCCCTGGTCGCGCTGCTCACCGGCGCGGCCTGGCTCGTCGCCCTCCTCGCGGCCGGCTTCGTGCTGCGGGTCCTGGCGGGCCCGCGGCTGAGCCCGCTCGCGCTCCTGGTGACGAAGGTCGTCCGCCCCCGCCTGCCGCTGGCCGAGCGGCCCACCCCCGGGCCGCCCAAGCGCTTCGCGCAGGCTGTCGGCGCCGCGCTCACCGGCGGCGCCGCCGTCCTGCTCCTGGGACCCGGCCTCGCGGCCGGGTGGTGGCTCGTCGGGACGGTGGTCGTCGCCGCGACGCTCGAGTCGGGGCTCGGAGTCTGCCTGGGGTGCCAGGCCTTCGCCGGCCTCATGCGCCTCGGCCTCATCCCGGCGTCGGTCTGCGCCGAGTGCGCCGACCTCACGCTCCGCCGACCGCCCGCGGTCCGGGCGTGAGGCACGAGCTGCGGCCGCTCTTCGACCGCGTCGTCATCAAGGAGCTCGAGCCGGACCGCATCCGCCAGTCGGGGCTGCTCGTGCCGGCGGGCTCGCACGAGCCGCCGCCGCACCACGGCATCGTCCTCGCCGTCGGCCCGGGCGTCGACTGGTGGGAGACGCAGGGCGTCGCGATGCCGGTGGCGGTCGGCGACCACGTGGTCTTCCCGGCCTCGGCGGGCTCGTGGGTCGACGTCGACGAGGAGCGCCTGCTGGTCCTGCGGGTCGGCGAGCTGCTCGGCGTCCTCGAGCGCGCTCCCGACCGCGATCAGGCGTAGGCGCGCGCCGCGCGGTCGACCGCGGCCCCATAGCCGCCGCCGAAGAGGACGGCGTGCACGAGCAGCGGGAAGAGCTGCCACAGCGCGACCCGCTCGAGGTGCCCGTCGGCGAGCGGGTGCACGTCGCCGTAGGCGGCGACGACGCGCTCCACGCCGCCCGGCGCGCCGAAGAGCGCGAGCATGGCCAGGTCGACCTCGCGGTGCCCGCCGTGGGCGGCCGGGTCGATGAGCACCGGGCGCGTCCCGTCCCCCGCGGCGAGCACGTTGCCGCCCCACAGGTCGCCGTGCAGGCGCGCCGGCGGCTCCGGCGGGCCGGCGAGCGCCGGCAGCCGGGCCAGGACGGCCTCGACGCGGGACGCGCAGCCGTCCGGCAGCGCGCCGCGGTCCTGCGCCGCGCGCAGGAGCGGCGCGACGCGCTGCTCGGCGTAGCAGGAGGGCCAGTCCCCGGCCGGCGCCGACGGCAGCGCGAGCGGCCCCAGCCGCAGGACGCCGCCGTCCGTCCGCGGCGGCAGCGCGCCGTGCGCGGGCGCGCCCGCGTCGTGCACGGCGGCGAGCCCGTGGCCGAGCGCCTCGGCGAACCCGGGGCCGGCCGGGCGCTCCTGCACCCACGCCAGCACGAGCAGCCGCGGGTCCTGGGCGGGGTCGTCGGCGACCGCGAGCACCTCGGGCACGGCCAGCGCCCGGGCCTGCGCGAGCCAGGCCAGGCCGGCCGCCTCGGCGGCGTAGGCCCCGGGCGCCGCGTCGGGCGCCGTCTTGGCGAACGCGCGGCGGCCATCGGCGAGCTCGAGGGCGAAGGCCGCGTTGAGGTCGCCGCCGGCGACGGGTCGCGCGCCGGCCACCGGCGTGCCGAGGGCGCGGGCGGCCGCGGCGGCGACCGCCGCGCCTGCCGTCACGCGCGGCCGTCCGCCCGCAGCTCGGCCAGCAGTCCACGGCAGGCGGCGGTGACGACGTCGAGGACGTGCTCGAACCCATCCGCGCCGCCGTAGTAGGGGTCCGGCACGTCGAGCTCCCCGGCACGCGCCGCCTCCGGGTCGAAGGAGCGCAGCAGGCGGACCTTCGCCCGCTCCGGCGGGCCGGGGGCGAGCGCCAGCAGCGCGTCGTGGTTGGCCCGGTCCATCGCCAGCAGGAGGTCGGCATGGCCGAAGTCCGCGGCGGTGACCTGCCGGCCGACGCCCTCGATCACCACCCCGCGGGTGGCCGCCGTGGCCACCGCGCGCGCGTCGGCCGGCTCGCCCACGTGCCACCCGCCCGTGCCCGCGCTCGCCACCTCCACCGCGTCCTCGAGCCCCTCGGCCCGCAGCAGGTCGCGCATCACCGCCTCCGCCGTCGGCGAGCGGCAGATGTTCCCGAGGCACACGAAGAGCAGCCGGACGGCCACGAGCCGCCTACGGTAGCCGTGCGGCGCCCCGCGGCGGCCCTTGCCACACTGGCGCCGTGGTCGGGCAGGTCTTCGACGTCGTCACCGTCGCCATCGCGGTCGTCGCGCTCATCGGCCTGGTCGTGGTCCTCGCGCGGCCCGATCGCGCGCGTGCCGACGAGGAGGATGCGCGCGACTTCTTCGACGCCCACGGGCACTGGCCGGACGAGCCCGGGCCCGGGGACGCCTCGGAGCCGGGTTTGACCGAGCGCCCGAGCGGCTAAGCACCGCGCCATGCAGCTCGCCGACCTCGGGTCACTGCGGGTCTCGCGCGTCGCCCTCGGCACCATGCTCATGGGCGGCAAGACCCCGCAGGACGACGCGCACCGGATGCTGGACGCCTTCGTCGATGCCGGCGGGACGCTGGTCGACACCGCCGACGTCTACGGCGACGGCCTCAGCGAGCGGACGCTCGCGCCCTGGCTGGAGCGCCGCCGCGACGAGGTGGTCCTGGCCACGAAGGTCCGCATGCCCGTCAGCGACCCCGGCGGGTCCGGGCTGGAGCCGGACCGGATCCGCGCCGCCTGCGACGCGAGCCTGCGCCGCCTCGGGGTCGACCACGTCGACCTCTACCAGCTCCACGCGCCCGACCCGGACGTCCCGCTCGAGGACACGCTCGAGGCGCTCGACGGCCTCGTGCGCGCGGGCAAGGTCCGCGCCGTGGGCGCCTCGAACTTCCCGGCCTGGCTCCTCGCGCACGCGGTCGCGGTGCAGGACCACGAGGGCTGGGCGCGCTTCGTCAGCCTCCAGCCGCAGTACTCGCTCGTCGAGCGCTCCGTCGAGGCCGAGATCCTGCCCTACTGCCGCTGGGCCGGCCTGGGCGTCCTCCCATGGGGCCCGCTCGGCGCCGGGTTCCTCACCGGCCGCTACGAGCGCGACACCGCGCCGCCGCCCGGGTCGCGCATGGACGGCGCCGGCGACGACCTCGAGGAGGCCCCGGCGCGCCGCGCCGTGGAGCGCAACTTCCGGGCGGTCGACGCCGCCCGCGAGGTCGCCGCCGAGCTCGGCGCGAGCGTCTCGCAGGTCGCGGTGGCCTGGCTGCTGCACCAGCCGGGCGTCACGGCGCCGATCGTCGGCCCGCGGACGCCCGAGCAGCTCGACGAGCTGCTCGGGGCGGCCGACCTTGCCCTCGGCGACGACCAGCTTGCGCGCCTGTCCGCGCCGACGGCGCCGCCCGAGCGCTACCCGGACCGCATGCTGACCGAGCAGGTCGGCCTCGACGTCGAGCGGCAGGCGACCCGCGCCCGCCCGCTCGCGGGCGCCGGCACGAGCGAGGCGGTCCGGTGACGCTCGCCGGCGTCTCGGCCGCGGCGCACCGCATCGAGGTCGTCGTGCGGCTGGTGGCCGACGACCCGGGCCTGACGTCCCAGGACGTCGCCGAGCGCATCGACGTCAGCCGCCGCCACGCGAGCCTGCTCCTCCTCCGCCTCGAGGAGCTCGGGCTCGTCGCGCACCACGGTCGCCACTGGTTCCCGGGCGGGCGCGACGGCGCCCCGGGCGGGCTCACGGGCGGCCTCGTCGGCGACGTCCGGCTTCGCCTGTGGGCCGACGGCCTCGGCGCCTGAACGGCGCCTGCCGGACTCCTCACCTGCAAGAGATCCTGCATTGAGCAGGAATCGCGCTGGTAGCGTCGACGCCCGCTGCGCCGAGTCGCTCCACCTCCGGGTGGGGCGAGCGGGGGAACCGCTGCGCCGGGCACGGACTGCCGGCGCCGGGGCGAACTGTCGCATCGTGCGACGGAGGGCCGGACCGGCCCTAGCCCGTCAGCTCACCTCGTAGGCGCCTCATGACCCATGCCCCTTCCCCCTGCCCCCTCCCCTGCCCGCGTGCGCACGATGACCCCGCGCGGCCGCGCCGGCCTCGGCCTGCTCGCCGCCCTCGCCCTCGCGCTGACCGCCCCCGCGGCGGCCTCCGCCCTGCCCACCATCAAGCGCGGCGACCGCGGCCGGGCGGTGGTGCACCTGCAGCACGCCCTGCACCTCCAGGCCGACGGCCTGTTCGGCCGTGGCACGAAGCGCGCGGTCCGGCGCTTCCAGGCGCGTCACGGCCTCCACGCCGACGGCGTCGTCGGCCCCGCGACCTGGCGCACGCTGCGACGTGCGCTGCACGGCGGTGGCCGGGCGCGCTCGAGCGGCGCCGGCGGGGGTGGCGCACCCCGCGGCCGCGGACCGTCCGTCCGCCTGCTGCAGCAGCGCCTCGGCCTGGCCGCCGACGGCGTCTTCGGCCCGGCCACCGCACGCGCCGTGCGCGCGTTCCAGCGCCGCCACGGCCTGGCCCCCGACGGCGTCGTGGGCCCCGCGACGTGGCGGGCGCTCGGCGTCGGCGGCGGGCACCCGGTGCTCCACCGGACGCGGCTGCGCGGCCGGACGACCGCCCCGGTGGCCGGGATCCCGTCGGCCGTCCTGCGCGCGATCCGCGCCGGCGACCGCATCGCCGGCCTGCCCTACCGCTACGGCGGCGGCCACGGATCGTTCAGGGACTCCGGCTACGACTGCTCGGGCTCGGTCTCCTACCTCCTCCACGGCGCCGGCGTCCTCGGCTCGCCGCTGGACTCGGGCAGCTTCATGCGGTGGGGCGCCCCGGGTCGCGGCCGCTGGATCACCGTCTACGCGAACCCGGGCCACGCCTTCGCCGTCGTCCGCGGCCGCCGCTACGACACGACGGGCCGTTCCGCGACGGGCTCGCGCTGGCAGAGCGCGATGCGCTCGACCGCCGGCTACGTCGCCCGGCACCCGCCCGGGCTCTAGCCCCCGAGCGGCCGGGGCAGGGCCGGCACCTCGCGACCCTGGCGCGGCCTGAAGAGGTGCCGACGCCGGACCGCGCCCGCATGCGGCGGAGCAGCGGGCAACGGCCGGCGTCGGCGTTCCTCAGCCGGTGGCGCCCGGGCGCACGGAGAACGCCCGGCATCGGCTGAAGCTCGACCTGAGGGTGCGAGTGCGCGCGCCGCCGCCGGCGGTGAACGTCACGGTCGCCGTCAGGCGGTGGGCGCCGCGACGCAGGCCGGCCGGGACGACCCGGACGCTCCAGCGGCCGCGGCGATCGGCGCGGCGGACGGTCGCCACGCGGCGCCCGTCGAGGCGGAACGCGACCCGGCCGATCCGGTGGCCGCGCACGACTGCCCGGGCCGTCCGCACGGCGCAGCCGGTGGGGCCGTGCAGGTGCGCGTG
Organism: uncultured Actinomycetes bacterium; assembly: GCA_963707695.1. Taxonomy (GTDB): domain Bacteria; phylum Actinomycetota; class Thermoleophilia; order Solirubrobacterales; family Solirubrobacteraceae; genus JAOPZW01. The sequence continues at coordinate 337,522 of CAVPQY010000004.1, forward strand.
GCCGCCCTTCCCGCGCGGGTGCGGCACGGGGCGCCCCGGACGGTCTGCGGCGGGTGCGCCACCTCCGGTGCCACCCGGTACCGGCCCGGAGCCGTCGCCGGCGGGCGGAGCGGGCGTGGTGAGCGTCGTGGCGTGGCGACCGGTCGCCGTGACCGTCGCGCCGTGCGGGTCGTGCGCGGTCGCCGTGACGGTGCCCGTGAGCGTGGCCGCCCCCGAGGGCGCCTCGGACGAGCACGCGAAGGTCCAGCGCTCGCCGGGCAGGAGGAGGCCCCCGTCCTGGTCGGCGCCGTCGGCAGGGCCGCTGACGGGCGCGCACGCGTCGTCGGAGACGACGACGTCGTGGAGCGGCACGTTGCCCGTGTTCTGCGCCGTGTAGGCGAACGGCAGCTCGTCGCCGGGCGACGCGGAGGCCGGGCCGGCGGCCTCGACCGACAGGCTCGGACGGTCGCGCTCGCTGACGAAGGTGCAGGTGACGGTCTCGCCGGCCTGCGGCGTGACGACGACCCGCGCGCCCACGACCGAGCAGCCGTCGCCGCCGACGGCCGCGAGCGTGTAGCCGTGCTCGGCGTCGACGGCCTGGTCCTCGGAGATCGCGTAGCTCGTCCCGGCGTCGACCTGGCGGCTGAGCGACTCGCCGCCGGCGAGGACGAACGTCGCCGCGGCGGGGAGCGCCTGGCCGCCCGTCCCGCCGCTGCTGAAGGTGAACGCGGGCGAGCCGACCGCCGGGTCGGTGACCTTCCTGATGACGACCGTGGCGCTCCCGGCGCCGGCGGTGACCGCGGTCGCCTCGCCCGACGTGGCCCGCGCCTGCTGGGCCTGCCATCCCCCGAGCGCCAGAGCCGCGAGCGCGGCGAGCGCCATCGTCCGTCCGCGCCCGGTGGCCGCGGCGTAGGTCGTGGTCTGCATCGATCCTCCGTGATCAGCCGCCGCGCGCCCCCTTGCGCGCCGCCTTGCGGCATGTGCTGAGCACGGTACCGGCCGTCGCGCGACGAACGGCGCATCTGGACGGATGAACGGTCGAGCGGCCGCTCGGCGGGGCGCCGGGCGGCGGTGACCGGCGGCTGCGCGGCGCCGGTCCGCCGGGCCCGTGGGGCGTCAGGCCGCCGGGCGAGCCGGGGGCGGCGCGGGCAGCCAGGACGCCGCCCAGCCGTCGAAGAGCGCGAACGCACGGCGCCGCGCGTCGGCGGCGCGCGCGGCCGTCTCCGCCCGCAGAGCGTCCTCGTCGAGCCGGGCGTCGGCCAGCTGGCCGCGGCCCCAGTCCAGCCACGCCTCGACGATCGCCTCGTCGACCTCGGGGTGGAACTGCAGGGCGAGGCTGCGCCCGTGCGCGACGGCCTGCGGGCCGGCCGGCGAGCGGGCGAGCTCCGTGGCCCCCGGCGGCACCGTGAAGGCGTCCTCGTGCCAGGCGAAGAAGGGCCCCACGACCTCGAGGCGGGCCTCCGCGCGGCCGGGGCCGGCTCCGTCGCTGTTGCCGTCGCCCCGGAGCACGATGGGCCGGTCGAGCGCCACCCACCCGATCTCCGGCTGCGAGGCGCGCTGCACCTCCCCGCCGAGCGCGGCGGCGAGCGCCTGGCCGCCGAAGCACAGGCCGAGGACCGGCACGCCGGCGTCGTGCGCGGCACGCAGGAAGGCGACCTCGGCCGCGATCCACGCGTCGGGCGTCCGCGCCACCGAGCAGTCCGACCCCAGCGCGACGACCGCGTCATGCTCGCCGGGCCGGGGCCACGGATCGCCCGCGGCCGGACGCAGGACCTCGAGGTCGACGCCGCGCTCGGCCGCCCAGTCGGCGACCAGGCCCGCGGGCGCGTCGGCCTGGTGCTCGACGACGAGCGCGCGTGGCAGCCGCGCTACCCCTTGACCCTGAAGGCCCCGCGCATGAACGGGTGGATGCGGCAGAAGTACGCGTACGTGCCGTCCGACAGGTTCGCCGGCGTCTGCCACGTGTCCCGCCCCGCGGCCGGAGCCGCCCACGGACCGCGGCTCGTGCCGAGCTCGGCGGAGTCGAACGTCACCGCGCCGTTGGGCAGCGGGTACGCGATGCCGCTCAGGCGCGTGCAGGGCGCCGCGCAGGACGTGACCGTGTGGAAGATGTACCGCGGAGCGTCGAGGTTGCGGAACTGCAGCGACTGCCCGCGCTGGACGACCGCAGGCCGGCCGGCCGCGCCGCGCGTCGTGAGGTCGCCCTGGCTGTAGGTGAAGTCCTTGATCGTGACCTCGCCGCTCTTGCCGTCGGGCAGCTTGCGCGGGTCGCGGTACGCCTGGGTCTTCGTCCCCCCGTGGTTGTCGTTCTCGGGGAGGTGGCCGTGGGTGAGGACGCCCTTCGTCTTGCCGACGTCCGTCGTGAACGGGTCCACCCCGCCGCGCGGGACGTCGGTCACCGCCAGGGGCATGATCCCCATCGACTCGTACCACGAGGCATGGCGCACGTCGTACGTCGCGTGCACGGCGATGATGTCGCCCTTCTTGACGGCGACCCGCCATTTCGGCGGCGTCGCCCCCATGGAGACGTCCCACGACACGGCTCCCGCCGGCTCGTAGTACTTCGCCTTCGAGCGGAAGAGGAGCCTCGTCTGGCCGTTGCGCGTGATCGTCAGGTCGGTGTAGAGGCCGCCCGGGTGGAGGTGGCCGGCGGTGCCCACGATCGTCGTGTCGCGGTCGACGACCCACTGGTTGCCCTGCCGCCGGGGCTGGCCGTTCGGTCGCGTGCCGTAGGCGTTGGGCTGGTCGTCGGGGTAGGTGAAGCGCCCGTTCTTCCCGGAGCCCTTCAACGCGTCGAAGACCGGGTAGATGCCGGGGTGGACGTCCATCCACTGCGTGTCGACGCGCTTGATGCTCTGCGCCGCCTTCGTCCCGTCGGGGACGAACTTCATCGTCCAGATGATCCAGACCTTGTCCTTGTTGGACGTGAGGTTGTGGATCATGTGGTTCATCAACCACTGGTCCGTCGTGTTGTAGCGCCAGCCGAAGCCGGCGGGCATCGTGACCCTGGTCTTCTCCTCGCCCGCGGCCCACGTCGGGTTGTAGTTCACGAGCCACACGGCGTGGTGGAGGTGGATGACGTCCACCGGCGGGACGGAGCCGTCGGCGCGGATGAGGTTCGGCGCGAAGGAGGTGATCCACCCGTTGCCCTTCGGGCGGACGAGCTTGTTGGGCTCGATCGCGATGTCGTTCTGGCCCGGGTTGATCTTGATCGGGCCGTACGCGAACTTCAGGACCCGCGTCCCGTCCTTCATGACCTTCGTGGTCCGCACCCCCTGCTTCGGAGCCTTCGACTTCTTCGCGGCCGACGCCTGCGGCACGAGGACGGCCATGGCGCAGACAGCGGTCAGCGCGGCGATGGACAGGACCCGGGGAAGGTGACGCATCTCACATGCGAGTGTACGTCATCGTACGGCTGCAGCGCACCGCCGGTCAGCGTCGTGGCGTCATCACGGCGACGGGGCACGCGACGCCGGCCTCCGCGGGCAGCGTGGCGATGCGCCGACCGGGCTGCACGGCGTCGCGCACGGGGCCGAGCCGCGGACCCAGCCGGCGCGCGAGCGCGTCGAGGTCGCGCACGACGAGCGTGACGCCCCACAGCGTCGCGTCCTCGCCGGCGGCGGCGACGTCGCGGGGCGGCCCGACGACCTCGACGACACACGCCCCGGCGAGCAGGAAGGCCTGCTGGAGCACCGCTTCCGCCGGCGGCGCGACGGGCACGTCGCGCGTGGCGCGCAGGTCGAGGCCGGCGGCCCGCAGCGCGCGCACCGTGCGCGGCACCGACGGCGTGCGCACGACGACGTGGTCGATCGCGCAGGCGCCGTTGGGGTGCGTCGCGGGCGCCGGCGGCGGGCCGGGCTCCAGCCGCGCGACGCCGTCGAGCCCCGCCCCGGCGGGGGCGCCGTCGAGCGCCAGCCCGAGCAGCCCCTCCCCCGCCGCGCGCCCGGCGAGCCGCAGCGCCACGCCGCCCAGCGCGACCGCACCGCCGGCGTCGACCGCGAAGCCGAGCGCGCCCCACGTCACCGGGTCGTCGGCCAGGACGACCTCGGCGACGCGGGCACCGCTCACGCCCGGCGCCCCGCCGCGGAGGTCGCGTCGCGGGCCGCGACCGCGTCGAGCAGGTCCGCCAGCCGCGCGCCGAGCGCCGGCCACGAGAAGCGGGCCAGCGCGTCGGCGCGCGCCGCGATCGCGCGGCGCGCGCGCTCGCCGGGGTCGCTCAGCACCTCGGTCAGCGCCGCGGCCAGGCCCGCCTCGTCGTCGGGCTCGACGAGCCAGCCCGTCCGTCCGTCGTCGACGATGTCCGCCGGGCCCATCCGGTCGACCGCGACAGGCGGCAGGCCGCACGCCATCCCTTCGACGAGGACCGAGCCGAACTGCTCCGCGACCGACGCGAGCGCGAGCGCGTCGGCGCCGCACAGGAGCTCGGGCAGCTCGTCGTGGTCGTGCCAGCCGGCCAGGAACACGTCGCGAGCGCCGGTCTCCCGCACGACGTCCCACGGGTGCTCGCCCTCCCACTCCCCGGGGTAGCCGCCGACGAGCACGAGCCCGGCCGGCGGCGCGCCGGCGGCCCGCGCCCGCGCGAAGGCGCGGATGAGCAGGCCGACGCGCTTGACCTCCGTGAAGCGCCCGACCGCCAGCAGCACCGGCTCGCGCGCGAGGACCTCGACGTCGGCGGTCCCGTACCGGACCGAGCCCTCCGCGCCCCCGGGCCGCCAGCCGCGCGGCTCGTCGACGAGGACGCGCCGCCACAGCGACGCGCGGTCGACCGGGTGCGGCGCGAACGTCACCGGGTCGAAGCCGTTGGGCGCGACGACGCAGCGCGCCGGGTCGACGCCGAGCAGGCGCACGGCGCGCCGCACCTGCCCCGGCGAGAGGACGAGCAGCCGCTCGGACGCCCCGGCCCAGCGGCGCATGCGCGCGGCCCAGGCGTCCGCGTGCGCCCAGGTCGCGGGCGCCGCCCGCCCCCTTGCCGGCTCCCCCGGCGTGGGGCGCGGGCGGGCGATGCGCTCGAGCATGAGCAGCTCGGTGCCGTGCAGGTGGGTCACGACGGGCACCCCGGGCGCGACGCGCGCGGCGGCCTCGTGCAGCGGCGTGAGGTGGTGGAGGTGCAGGACGTCGGCCGAGGCCGCGCCGGCCCGCTCCAGGGCCAGCGACCACGCGGCCACGTGCTCTTCGAAGGCCGCGTCGCCGACGGACGCGAAGACGGGATCCGGCGCGTCGGGACGATCCTCGAAGGACGGGTGCAGCGGCGCGTCGCCGGCGTCGAAGTCGACCGCGACGACGTCGAGGCCCGCGTAGAAGCGGCGGGCGTCGCCGCGCCCGCCGGGCAGCGAGCCGCTCACGACGGTGACGTCCCATCCGTGCGCGGGCAGCGCGTGGGCCAGGGCTCGGGCGACGTGCGACGAGCCCCCGCGTGGGAAGAACATGAGGGCACTGACCACGCGCACCGCACAGTCATAGCGCCCGGCGTCCCGCGGGGCGTGCCGCCCGGGCGCCGCGCGAGGCGTCCCGGCCCCGGCGGCGAGGCTCTCAGCGCGGCAGGAAGGCCAGCGCGGTGGCGATCGGCCGGCCGCCGGGGAGGACCGCGCCGTCGGGCTCGCGCGGCTCGTTGCGCAGCCGCCCGCGGCAGACGAGCGACGCCGAGCCTCCGCCGTCGAGGTTCAGCGCCTGGACGGCGCCGAGCGCCACGAGCGCCTCCGCCAGCTCGCCGAGCGTGAGACCGGCCTCGTCGTCGGCCCGGCCCTCGCAGGCCACGGCGAGCAGCCGCCGGTCCCGCGTCAGCCCGAGCGCCGCGCGCGGGTGGCGCCCGGCCGTGATGTCGGAGTCGAACTGGCGGGCCCCCGCCGAGAAGCCCTCCTCGTCGCCCGGCAGGACCCGGCCGCCGCGGACGAGCAGCGGCCCGGCCTGGAGCAGGTCGCCGGCGGGCGCGGACGGGAGGGCGTCGCGGCGGTCGATCGTCACCCGCGCGCCCGCCGCGTGCACGCAGGCCCGCACCGCGCCCCAGGGCTCGTCGAAGGCGACGGAGGCGCGGGTGATGCCGCTCGTGCGGATCTCGCCCAGCGGCGGCTGGACGGGCCCGCCGTCGCGCACGAAGAACCCGCCGACCAGCGCTTCGGCGACGCCGTGCCGGGCGCACCAGGCCGGGAGCGGGGTCGGACGCGGGAAGCGCAGGACGCGCACCCGCGTGCGCAGCGCGTCGTAGGCGGCGACGTGGAGGGTCGTCGCGGCGCCCCCGGCGAGCCGCAGGCGCTCGACGCGCAGGTGCGGCGGCCGGCGCACGGGTCGGCGGACCAGGACGTCGCGGCGGAGCGGGAGCGAGGAGGCCGGCGTCATGCCCGCAGCGTCGCCGCCCCGCCGCGGCCGGTGGTGAACGGCCCGTGTCCGGGCGGTGAAGAGGTCGTGACGGCGCCGGTACGCTCCCACGGGTGGCCGAGCGGGCCGAGACCTCTCCGCCGCCCGGCGGGCTCACCGCCCGCGAGCGCACGTGCCCCCGCTGCGGGGCGACCGCGCGCACCCTGCACGAGCGCTGCCCGGCCTGCGGCGTGCGCTATGACGCCCCGCCGCCCGGCGAGGGGCGCGGCCGGCGGATCGCGGCGCTCGTCGCCGCGGGCCTCCTCGTCGTCGCGCTCGTCGTCGGGGTGGCGCTGGCGCTGCGGGCCAAGCACGACCGCGAGCGCCGGGACGCGGCCGCCACCCGGGTCGCCATCGCCCGCGAGAAGGCGCGCCTGGTCCGCCTGCAGGCGCCCCACCGCGGCGGCGCCCCCGCGCTGCGCCCGGCCGCGGACGCGAGCGCCTCCGAGCGCCTGCGCGCGCGGCACGCCCTGGTCGTGGCCGCCGAGGCCGCGATCACCGCCGACGCGCGACGCCGCGTGGGCACCGGCGAGCTCGAGGGGCCGATCGTCCGGACGGCGTGCGGCCCCGTGCTGCGCGCCCCGGACGCCGTCCCCGACGACCGCGTGCTCAGCAAGCCCGTCGGGCGCTTCGACTGCATCGCCATCCGCCGGCGCATCGCCGACACCGCCGGCCGCGCGGTCGCCGACTTCGGCTACCCCTACGTCACGGCGCTGAGCTTCACCCGCTTCACGTGGACGTTCTGCCGCAACACGCCCCCACAGGGGGAGCGCGGCGCCGCCCTGGCCCAGGTGCGCCTCGACCGCGCGTGCCTGGCGGCGACGGGGCGCGTGCGCGGCACGGGCTACGAGGACACCGGCCCGCGCCCGTAGGAGGAGCGGGCTAGCGGTTGCGCTTGCGCGAGGCGCGCGCGGCGCGCGCCTTCTGGCGCGCGCGCTGCTTGCGGCGCCGGCGCTCCGCGGGCGGGAGCGCCGAGCCGGCGCCGTCGGCCTCGGCCGGGCGCCGGCGGTCCGCGACCGGGGCGCGGCTGCGAGCGTCGCTGACGATGGCCCAGGCGATCCCGCCGAGCAGGACCACGCCGGCCCCGAAGATCAGGAGCTCCTGCCACGTCTCCAGGCCGCCGTCGGAGGAGCTCGCGGTCGTCGCCACCGTCGGCGTCGTCTGCGTCTGCTCGGGAGCACCGAGCGACGGGGCCCGCTGGGCGCCGGCGACGGCGGGCGCGGCGAGCGCCAGGACGGCCAGGAGCGCGGCGAGGCGCGCGGGACGGCGGGTCGGCATCGGCGGCGCAGTCTAGGAGACCTCCGGGGGCGCTAGATTCAGCCCGTGCCGCCGAAGCCGCGTCAGGTCCGGGTCCAGCAGAAGAGCGCGCTCGCCGCGATGCAGTCGCTGCAGGACCGCCCGGACGAGGAGCTCGAGCGCGAGCAGAAGCTCAAGGCGGCCGCGCTGGCCATCCTCGGCGCCCGTGCGGCCGAGCGCTACGACGCGTCCGCGTCGCGCGACTACTTCCGCCGGGCGATCGCCGCGGCGCGCCCGCAGGAGCGCATGCAGCTGCGCCGCATGGCCGACGCCTCCCTGGCCCTCGCCGAGCGGCGCCCCGATGACCTGCGCGCCGCCGTGGAGCGGCTGGGCCAGGCCCCGCCGAGCACGCGCCAGCTCCTGCTCCTGCGGCTCATGGGGCTGCTCGCTCCGCCCCCCGGGTCCTCCCCGCTCCTGCGCGTGCGCGGCATCCTGATCCTGCTGGCGCTCGTGATCGTCCTGCTCGCCGTCGGGTTCGGCGTCGTCAAGCTCGTCGCGCTGCCCTTCGGCGGCGTCTCGACGGCCGCCGCCGTGCTGCTCGGCGTCGTGCTCATCCTCGCCGTCCTCGGCGTGCTCGCCCTCCTCGGGCGGCGACGCCAGGCCAAGGCGCGCGCCACGACCGGCGGCTAGCCGAGCGGCCGTGTGCGGGCGCTACACGCTGGCCGGACCGGGCGACGGCGCCTTGGCGGCGCTGCGCGCGCGCTTCGGCCTCGACGAGCGCCTCGACGTCCGGCAGCGCTTCAACGTCGCCCCCGGGGACGACGTCGTGGCCGTCCGGACCGGGCGCGACGGCGCGCGCAAGGGCGACGTCCTGCGCTGGGGCCTCGTCCCGCACTGGGCCGAGTCGCCCAGGCTCGGGGCGCGCATGATCAACGCGCGGGCCGAGACCCTGGCCGAGAAGCCGGCCTTCCGCGACGCGCTCGCCCGCCGGCGCTGCCTCGTCGTCGCCGACGGCTTCTACGAGTGGGAGCGCCGCGACGGCGCCCGCAAGCAGCCCTGGTGGATCACGCGCGCCGACGGCGAGCCCTTCGCCTTCGCCGGGCTGTGGGCGACGTGGCGGCCCGCCGACGCCGAGGCCGACGTCCTGCCCCTGCGCTCGTGCACGATCGTGACGACGGCGGCCAACGCGGCCGTGGCCCCGCTGCACGACCGGATGCCGGTCATCCTGCCCGCGGGCGCCGAGGCGACCTGGCTGGACCCCGCCACGCCCACGGCGGAGGCGCAGGCGCTCCTGGCGCCCCTCGATCCGGCCGAGACCGGCCTGCGCCGGGTCGGGACGGCCGTCAACGACGCGCGCCACGACGAGCCGGACTGCCTGGACCCGCCCGCGGCGGCCGACGCGCCCGCCCCGACGCTGTTCTAGGCGCCCCGTGGAGCTCTCGCGGCGCGTCGCCGGCTACGACCACCTGCTGCTCGACCTCGACGGGTGCGTCTGGGTGGGCGACGAGCCGACGCCGGGAGCGGTCGACGCGGTCGCCGCGCTGCGGGCGGCCGGGCGCGGGCTGGCCTTCGTCACGAACGACGGGCGCCAGGGCGAGGAGGACGTCGTGCGCAAGCTCTGGCGCCTCGGGTTCCAGGCCGCGAAGGAGGAGGTCGTCACCGTCGGGGGCGCGGTGCAGTTCGTCTGCGCGAGCTCGGGCTGGCGGTCGGCCGTCGTGATCGGCGCGCCGGCGATCCACCGGCACGTCGCCGACGCGGGCCTCGCGATCCTCAACGGCGGCGACCTCGCCCCCGCGGCCGACGTCGTCGTCGCCGCCGCGCACGAGGGCTTCAGCTACGAGGAGCTGCGCGAGGCGACGCGCGCGCTGGTGCGCGGCGCCGCGCTCGTGGCCGCCGGGCGTGACGCGACGTTCCCGATGCCCGACGGCCCGTGGCCGGGCACGGGGCCGGTCGTGGCGGCGCTCGAGGCGGCCTCCGGCGTCACGGCGCGCAACGTGGGCAAGCCGGAGCCGGACCTCTTCCGCACGGCCCTGGACCGGCTGGGGCCGGGTCGCGCCCTCGTCGTCGGCGACCGCCTCGACGCCGACGTCCAGGGCGCCCGCGCGGCCGGGGTGGACGGCGCCGTCGTGCTGACCGGCGCGACCACCGCGGCGGCCGCGGCGGCGGCCGAGCCGGCGCCGGCGCTCGTCGCCGCCACGCTGGCCGAGCTCGTCCTCGCGTAGGCCCGGGCGCCGGGCTGCGAAGATGGCGAGCCGCGTGGACCGGCCCCTCCGCCTCATCGTCAACCCCCACGCCGGCGGCGGTCGCGCCCTGCGCGCGCTGCCGGCGGTCGAGGCGCGCCTGCGCGACCTCGGCCTCGCCGTGCGCACCGACCAGACGCGCGACCTCGACCACGGCCGGGCGCTGGCCGTCGAGGCCTCCGACGCGGGCGAGCTGCCCGTCGCCTTCTCGGGCGACGGGCTCATCGGGGCCGTCGCGGGCGCGCTGCGCGACCGCCCGGGCGCGATGCTCGGGATCCTTCCCGGCGGGCGCGGCAACGACTTCGCGCGCGTGCTGGGGCTGCCCCTCGAGCCCGTCGAGGCGTGCGACGCGCTGGCCGGCGGACGGCTGCGGACCGTCGACGTGGGCCTGGCCGACGGCCGGCCGTTCATCGGGATCGCCAGCCTCGGCTTCGACAGCGACGCCAACCGGATCGCCAACGAGGCGCCGTCGCGCCTCGGGACGCTCGTCTACGTCTACGGCGCGCTGCGGGCCCTGGCCGCGTGGCACCCCGCGACCTTCACCATCGACGTCGACGGGACGGTGCGCACCTTCGCCGGCTGGTCGGTGGGCGCCGCGAACTCCAAGGCCTACGGCGGCGGCATGTACGCCGCGCCGTCGGCCGAGCTCGACGACGGGGCGCTCGACGTCGTCCTGTGCCACCGCACGTCGAAGCTGCGGTTCCTCACGCAGGTGCTCCCGCGCGTCTTCAAGGGCACCCACGTCGACCTCCCGGAGGTCGACGTCCTCCGGGGCACCGTCGTCCGGATCGACGCCGACCGGCCGTTCGTGGTCTACGCCGACGGCGACCCCATCGCGGAGCTGCCGGTCACGCTCACGGTCGCGCACGAGGCGCTGCAGGTGGTGGTGCCGGCGTGAGCGCGCTGGCGGCCAAGGTCGCCGCCGCGCGCACGGCCGGCCGGCTGTCGCGCCTGACCGGGCGGGGCGGGACGAGCCTGCCCGGCAAGGTCCTGATGCGCCTCGAGCCCCACGCCATCGGCGAGCTCGGCGCGCGCCTGGCCCGCGGGAGCGCGGTCATCTCGGCCACGAACGGCAAGACCACGACGGCCGCCATGGCCGCCGGGATCCTCGAGCGCGGCGGCGCCCGCCTCGTCCACAACCGCGCCGGCGCCAACATGGCCGGCGGGATCGCCTCGACGCTGCTGGAGGCCGCCCGCCGCGGCGGCGATCTGGACGGCGACACCGGCCTGTTCGAGGTGGACGAGTTCTGGCTCGGCCAGCTCGTCGACGAGCTCCACCCGCGGGCGCTGCTGCTCGGCAACCTCTTCCGCGACCAGCTCGACCGCTACGGCGAGCTCGACGCGATCGCCGACCGCTGGGCGCGCGTCGCCGCGACGACCTCCGCGCGCCTCGTCCTCAACGCCGACGACCCGACGGTCGCCGACCTCGGTCGCGACCGCGACGCGCTGTACTTCGGGGTCCAGGACGACAGCATGGCCATGGACGCCATGCAGCACGCCGCCGACGCCAAGCACTGCCGTCGCTGCGGGGCGCCCTACCGCTACGAGGCGGTCTACCTCGGCCACCTGGGCCGCTACCACTGCGACGCCTGCGGGGCCGGCCGCCCCGAGCCCGCGGTCGCCGCCACCGACGTCGTGCTCGACGGCGTCCGCGGCGCGCGCTTCACCCTGCGCACGCCGGCCGGCGACGCCGCGGTCGCCCTGCCCCTGCCCGGGCTCTACAACGTCTACAACGCGCTCGGCGCGGCGGCCCTGGGGCTCGCGCTCGGCGCCCCGCTCGACGACGTGGTGGCCGCGCTGGAGGCCGTCGAGCCCGCCTTCGGCCGCGCGGAGACCGTCCGCCTCGCCGCCCGCGACCTGTCGATCCTGCTCGTGAAGAACCCCGCCGGCGCGAACGAGGTGCTGCGGACGCTCGTCCTCGAGCCCGGCGAGCACGACCTCCTCTGCGTCCTCAACGACCGCATCGCCGACGGGCGCGACGTCAGCTGGGTCTGGGACGCCGACTTCGAGGTCCTGCGGGGTCGCGTGCGCCGCGCGACCTGCAGCGGCACCCGCGCGGCCGAGATGGCCCTGCGCCTGAAGTACGCGGGCGTCGAGACGGACCGCCTCGTGGTCGAGCCGGACCTCGCGCGGGCGCTCGACGGGGCCACCGGGCCCGACGCCCAGCGGCGCGTGTTCGCGCTGCCGACGTACACCGCCATGCTCGCCCTGCGCGACGAGCTCGTGGCCCGCGGCGCGGCCGAGGGGTCGTTCGCGTCGTGAGCGCCGCCGACGCGGTGCTGTGGCACGACCTCGAGTGCGGCGGCTACGCCGAGGACCTGCCGCTGTGGCGGGCGCTGGCCGACGACGAGGCCGGCGACGACCCGGTCGTCGACATCGGGGCGGGCACCGGCCGGGTCGCGCTCGACCTGGCCGGCCACGGCCACGACGTCGTCGCGGTCGACGCCGACGCGGTCCTGCTGGGCGCGCTGCGCGACCGGGCGGCCGCCGCGGGCGTCGCCGTGGAGACGGTCGCCGGCGACGCCCGCCGGCTGGACCTCGGCGGCCGCCGCTTCGGCCTGATGATCGTGCCGATGCAGACGGTCCAGCTGTTCGGTCCCGAGGGCCGGCTCGGGTTCCTGGCGCGCGCCCGCGCCCACCTGCGCCCCGGCGGCGTCCTGGCGCTCGCGATCGCCGATGCGCGCGACGGCGTGACCGACGAGCGGACCGAGCCCCCGCTGCCGGACCTGCGCGAGGTCGGCGGCACGCTGTACTCGAGCCGGCCGGTCGCGCTGCGCGACGAGGGCTTCGGCGTCTCCATCGAGCGCCTGCGCGAGGTCGTGACGCGCTCGGGCGAGCGCACGACGACGACCGACGTCGTCCGCCTCGACCACCTCGACGCCGCCACGCTGGAGGCCGAGGCGCGCACGGCCGGCCTGAACCCGCTCCCCCGGCGCGTGGTGCCCCAGACCGACGAGTACGTCGGCTCGGAGGTGGTGGTCCTCGGTGGCTGAGCGCACCCTGCGCGTCTGCGCGCTCTACCCCGAGCTCATGAACATCTACGCCGACCGCGGGAACCTCCTGCTGCTCGAGCGCCGCTGCGCCTGGCGCGGGCTCGGCTTCACGGCGACGGCGGCGACGCTCGGCGACCGGGTCGACCCCGACGCGCACGACCTCTTCTACCTCGGCGGCGGTCAGGACCGCGACCAGGCGCTCTGCGCGCGCGACCTCGTGACCACCAAGCGCGAGGCCCTGCACGCCGCGGCCGACCGCGGCGCGGTCGTCCTCGGCGTGTGCGGCGGCTTCCAGCTCCTCGGCCACAGCTACGTGCTCGGGGACGAGGAGCTGCCCGGGGCGGGCCTCGTCGACCTGCGCACCGTGCGCGAGGACGGCCCGCGCCTGATCGGGAACGTCGCCATCGAGGTGCAGCTCCCCGGGCTCGACCGAGCGCGCGTCCTCGCCGGCTTCGAGAACCACGGCGGGCGCACGCACCTCGGACCGGGCGCGCAGCCGCTCGGCCGCGTCCTGAAGGGCCACGGCAACACCGGCTCGTCGGGCTTCGAGGGCGTGCGCCGCGACCACGTCGTCGGCACGTACCTCCACGGCCCGCTGCTCCCGAAGAACGCGTGGTTCGCCGACTGGCTCGTGGCGACCGCCCTCGGCCTGGACGCCCCGCTGGCGGCGCTCGACGACCGCCTGGAGGACGCGGCGCACGCCGGTGCGAGGCAGGCGGCCGGGATCTGAGCGGTAAAGTTCCCCGCTTCCGCCCGCCTGCTGCGCGGGAGCCTCCCCTTGATCTCCCAGAACACCGCCCACGACGAGGGGCAGTCGACCTACCCGAAGGCCGCGACGCTGGTCTTCGACCACGTCCAGAAGCGCTACCCCGGCGCGAGCGAGCCGGCGATCCACGACCTCTCCTTCGAGGTCCCCGCCGGGCGGATCTGCGTCCTCGTCGGCCCGTCGGGCTGCGGCAAGACGACGGCCATGCGGCTCGTCAACCGCATGATCGAGCTGACGAGCGGCGACATCCTGCTCGACGGGCGCTCCGTGCGCGACCGCGACCCGGCCGAGCTCCGCCGCGGCATCGGCTACGCGATCCAGCAGATCGGGCTCTTCCCCCACCGCACCGTCGCGGAGAACATCGTCACCGTGCCGCGGCTGCTGGGCTGGGACAAGGCGCGGATGGCGGCCCGCGTGGAGGAGCTGCTCGACCTCCTCTCGCTCGACCACGACCTGCGCGACCGCTATCCGAGCCAGCTCTCCGGCGGCCAGCGCCAGCGCGTCGGCGTGGCCCGCGCCCTGGCCGCCGACCCGCCGCTCCTGCTGATGGACGAGCCCTTCGGCGCGGTGGACCCGATCGCGCGCGTGCGCATCCAGGGCGAGTTCCTCGAGCTGCAGCGGCGCATCGAGAAGACGGTGCTCTTCGTCACGCACGACATCGACGAGGCCATCCGCCTGGGCGATCGCGTCGCCATGCTGCGCGTCGGCGGCCGCGTGGCGCAGTACGGCAGCCCGCAGCAGCTGCTCATGCGCCCGGCCGACGACTTCGTCGCGGACTTCGTCGGCGCGGACCGGGCCCTGAAGCGCCTGAGCCTCATGGCCGCCGCCGAGATGGACCTCGAGCCCATCCCCGACGGCGCGGGCGACCTCCTGCGCGTCGAGGCGCGGACGTCGGTCCGCACCGCGCTCAGCGAGATGCTCGAGGCCGACACCGAGGACGCGCTCGTCGTCCGGGACGGCGGCGAGCCGCTCGGCCGGCTGAGCGTCGACGCGATCGGCCGCCGGCTCGAGGCCGAGCGGACCGGGGAGCGCGCGATCCCGTGAGCGCGGGCGGTGCCTGGATCCTCGTCGCGCAGTCCTCGGGCGGCTTCTTCCGCGACCGCAGCCACGACGACTCGTGCGTCGCCAACAACGGGATCTGCCCGCGCTGGGCCTGGGACAACTTCGACCGCTACACGCACCCGTTCGTGCAGCACCTCGAGCTCGTGCTCATCTCGACCGGCGCCGGCTTCCTCATCGCGTCGGCGCTCGCACTCGTCGCCCACCGGCGCCGGTGGCTCGTCGCGCCGGTGACGCAGGTCAGCGCGATCCTCTACACGATCCCGAGCCTGGCGGCCTTCTTCCTGCTGCTGCCGCTCACCGGGCGCGGCACGACGACCGCCGTGATCGCGCTGTGCTCCTACACGCTGCTCATCCTCTTCCGCAACACGCTGGCCGGCCTCGACGGCGTCCCGGAGGACGCCCGCGACGCGGGCCGCGGGATGGGCTACACCGACCGCCAGCTGCTCTGGCGCGTCGAGGTGCCGCTCGCGGCGCCCGCCATCCTCGCCGGCCTGCGCATCGCGCTGACGACGACCGTGGGCCTGGCGGCGCTGGCCTTCTACGCCGGCGCGGGCGGCCTCGGCGAGTCGCTCGCCTCGCAGAAGGACTTCAAGACGAACGTCGTGCTGGCCGGTGGCCTGTGCGTCGTGATGGCGGCGGCGCTCGACGGCCTCGTGCTCCTGCTCCAGCGCCTCGTGACCCCCTGGACGCGGAGCCGCCCGGCGTGACCGGCGCGCTCGCGTTCCTCGGCCCGTTCGGTGACGCGGTGGACTTCGTCCTGCACGAGCGCGAGGGTCCCGGCGGGGCCCAGGTCGGCGGCGGCCAGCTCATCCCGCTCGCGATCAAGCAGCTCGAGCTCGCCGGCGCCGCGATCGCCGTGGCGATCGTCGTGGGCCTGCCGATCGGCCTCTGGCTCGGCCACACCCGGCGCGGCTCGTTCGTCGCGGTGACCGTCGCGAACGTCGGCCGCGCGGTGCCGTCCATCGGCCTGGTCTTCCTCTTCTTCGCGGTGCTCGGCGCGGGCTTCCTGAACATCATGCTCGCGCTCGTGCTGCTCGCGATCCCGCCGATCCTCACGAACGCCTACACCGGCGTGCGCGAGGTCGAGGCGGACGTCGTCGACGCCGCGCGCGGCGTCGGCATGACCGGCGCGGAGATCGTGCGGCGGGTCGAGCTCCCGCTCGCGCTGCCGCTCGTCGCCGCCGGCATCCGGACCTCGACGGTCAACGTCATCGCGACGGCGACCCTGGGGCCCGAGGGGGGCGTCGTGACACTCGGCGACCCCATCATCAACCCGACGGCCTACGGCGGCTCCGGCCGGCTCGGGGCGGCCCTGCTCGTCGCCATCCTCGCGGTGGCGGCGGAGGTCGGCCTGGGCGCGGTGGAGCGCGCCGTGACGCCGAAGGGCACCCAAACGCGGCGGCCGGGACGTGGGGGGCTGCTCCTCGCCCGACTGCCGACAGCCAAGAGGAGGGCACAACCGACATGACCATCCGACGCGCACGATCCCTGCGGGGGTCCCTGCGCCTCCTGGCAGCGCTCGCGCTGCTGCTGCTCGCCGTGACCGGTGTTGCGGCCTGCGGCAGCGACGACAACAACGACAGCTCGTCGAGCTCGTCGTCCTCGTCGTCGACCGACGGGGGCGCGCTCATCAAGACCAACAGCGCCAACGGCAAGACGACGCTCGTCGTCGGCTCGAAGAACTTCACCGAGCAGAAGGTGCTCGGGGAGATCTACGCGCAGGCCCTCGGCGCCGCCGGCTACAAGGTCCGCAAGGAGCTCAACCTCGGCGACGAGCAGACGGCCCTGAAGGCGCTGAAGTCCGGGACCATCTCGGGGTACCCCGAGTACACCGGCACGGCGCTGCTGTCGTTCCTGGGCGTCAAGGCGGGCAACCTGCCCAAGAGCGACGCCGCGGCCTACGAGCAGGTCAAGGCGGGGATGGCCAAGCAGGGCATCACGGCCGAGGCCCCGACGCCGTTCACGTCGTCCAACGAGGTCGGCGTGACCAAGGCGACGGCGGACAAGCTCGGCCTGAAGACGATCAGCGACCTCAAGGGCAAGAGCCAGGACCTCACGCTCTACGGCTCCCCTGAGTGCCGGACGCGGCTGGACTGCCTGCTCGGCCTCCAGCAGGTCTACGGGCTGAAGTTCAAGAAGTTCGTGCCCGTCAACATCGACCAGCGCCACGAGGTGCTCAAGAGCGGGCAGGCCGACCTGTCGATCGTCTTCACGACCGACCCGCAGATCAAGCGCAACGGCGAGGTCCTCCTCCAGGACGACAAGGGCATGTTCCCGCCCTACAACTCGACGTTCCTGCTCAAGAGCAGCACGGCCCAGTCGGCGGGGCCGGACCTGACCGAGACCATCGCGCTCGTCAACAAGAACCTGACGGCCGAGGTCATGCAGGAGCTCAACGCGCGCGTGGACCTCGACAAGGACACGCCCGCGGCGGCCGCGGCCGCCTACCTCAAGCAGTTCAAGCTCGTCAGCTAGGAGAAGACCCCACCACTCAGCCCCAACGCCTGACGTGCGGTCCGCGGCGCGGCTAGTCCGTGCCGTGGACCAGCACGTCGCCCGCGTCGGCGCGGGCCACGATGCGCCGGGTCGCGCGGTCGTTGCGCAGCACGCCGCCGCCCACCTCGTCGCTGCCCGCCTTCGAGACGGTGTCGACCCGGTACTCGCCGGGCGGGACCTGGACGTCCACGTCGCCGGCGTCCGAGGACGCCCGCACGTCGACGGGGCTCGTGGCGAAGGCCAGGTCGAGGTCGCCGACGTCGGTCGAGGCCGTCACCGACACGGGCACGAGGTTGCGGCCCGTCACGTCGCCGGCGTCGGTGCGCAGCGTGACGTGGCCGGCCAGCCCGTCGACCGAGATGTCCCCCGCCCCGCCGTCGACGGTCACGTCGGTGTCGAAGGGGACGCGGAGCTCGAGGTCGGCGGTGCAGCGGTCCATGACGCCCACCTGCGGGCAGTCGGCGCGGACCTCGAGCGTCGAGCCGTGCTGCGTCGTCGACACGTGCGGCTGCCGCCACAGCCAGCGCTCGCGGGAGACGAGCGTGACGCGCTGCGCGCGGGCGGCCACGAGCTTGACGTCCCCGTCGTCCGCACGCACGACGACCCGCTCCACGGGCCGCATGAGCGTCCGCTCGTGCGTCGCCCGCTTCGTCAGCGCCTCGGTGGCCGCGACGGCGACGCCGGAGAACGCCGTGAGCGCGATCGCCACGAGGACGAAGACCTTGCCGGTGGACATCTGACCGGCACGGTAGGACCCGAACGACCGCCAGGGCCTCAAGCTGGCCGACCGCCGCAGGTGCGGCTAGCCGTACCCGGGGCGGCTCAGGCGCCGGCGCCGAAGCCGCCGCTGGACCCGAAGCCGCCGTCCCCGCGTCCCGTCGCGCCGAGCTCGTCGAGCTCGACGGGCTCCGGGGCGGCGACGGCGACCACGACGAGCTGGGCGACCCGGTCGCCGGCGCGGAGGGTGACCGGGTGCTCGCGGTCGGTGTTCAGCAGCAGGACGCGCACCTCGCCGCGGTACCCGGCGTCGATGAGCCCGGGCGCGTTGACGAGCGCGACGCCGTGACGCAGCGCCAGCCCCGAGCGCGGCAGGACCAGGCCGGCGTGCCCGGGCGGCAGCTCGACCGCGAGGCCGGTGGGGACCGAGGCGCGGCCGCCCGGCGCGAGCGTGACGTCCTCGACCGTGACGAGGTCGAGCCCGGCGTCGCCGTCGTGGGCCCGCGCCGGCAGCACCGCGGCCGGGTGCAGGCGGCGGACGCCGAGCCTCACGGGCCGGCGGTGGTGCCGGAGCCGTTCGCCCCGGCGGAGCCGTTGCCGGCCGCGGGCCCGTCGGCGGCGCCGTCGTCGACCGCGAAGCGCGCGTAGCGCTCCGCCACCGGGGCCGGGACGCGGGCGCGGACGCGCACGCCGTCGGCGGTGTCCGTGCGCTCGAGGTCGCCGGCGACGTCGTGGAGCTCGGCCAGCCGGCCGCCCTCGGCGAAGGGGACGAGGAGGTCGACGGGCCGCAGCGTCGCGCGGAAGGCCCGCTCGACGCGGTCCTGGAGCTCGTCCAGGCCCTCGCCGTCGAGGGCGGAGACGAGCACCCCGTCGGGGTGGCGCAGCCGCAGCTCCTCGCGCCGGTCGGCATCGAGCGCATCGGCCTTGTTGAGCACGAGCAGCCGCGGCGTGTGCTCCGCCCCGATCTCGTCCAGGACGCCGTCGACGGCGCGCAGCATCTCGTCGAGCTCCTCCTCGGGCGCCGAGGCGTCGACGACGTGCAGGACGAGATCGGCCAGCCGCGTCTCCTCCAGCGTGGCGCCGAAGGCGTCGACGAGCTGGTGGGGCAGCTTGCGGATGAAGCCGACCGTGTCGGTCAGGAGGTAGGGGCGCCCGTCGATCCGCAGGACGCGGGTCGTCGGGTCCAGCGTGTGGAAGAGGCGGTCGCGCACGCCGACGCTCGCGCCGGTCAGCGCGTTGAGGAGCGTCGACTTGCCGGCGTTCGTGTAGCCGGCCAGCGCGATCTGCGGCAGGTGCGCGCGGTCGCGCTCGGCCCGCATCGTCGCCCGCGAGCCCTTGACGCCCTCGAGCCGCCGGCGCAGCGCCGCGATCCGGTCGCGCGCCAGGCGGCGGTCGGTCTCGATCTGCGACTCGCCGGGGCCGCGGGTCGCGAAGCCGCCGCTCGAGACGCCGCCCAGGCGCTCGAGGTGGCTCCACAGGCCGCGCATGCGGGCGAGGTTGTACTCGAGCTGCGCGAGCTCGACCTGGAGCTTGCCCTCGGCCGTGTGCGCGTGCGCCGCGAAGATGTCGAGGATCGTCGCCGTGCGGTCGACGACCGGCATCGCGAGCTCCTGCTCGAGGTTGCGCTCCTGGCGCGGCGAGAGCTCGTCGTCGGCGGCGATGAGGTTCGCGTCGGCGGCCTTGGCCGCCGCCTTGACCTCCTCGAGCTTGCCCGGCCCGAGGTAGGAGTTCGGGTGCGGGCGGTCGCGGTGCTGGACGCTCTGGCCGACGACGTCGACCCCGGCGGTGCGCAGCAGCTCGCGCAGCTCGGAGAGGTCGTCGCCCTCCTCCAGCGCGGCGATGAGGTACGCGCGCTGCTTGGCGCGCGAGGTCCCGGCGGTGCCCGCGCGGGTGGCGGTGGTGCGTCCGTGTCGGCCCTTCTGCATGCCCGTCCAGTCTAGGCGTCCGTCGGGTCTCCGTCAGACCGCTCCCACGACCCCGACGGGATGGGTTAGGGTCGCGCCGAAAGGGGGTCCGGATGCACGACCACGTCCGCATCGGCACCGCAGCCACCACCCTCGGCGTCAGCATCGACACGCTGCGCCGCTGGGAGCGCGCGGGGCGCGTGACCTTCACGCGCAAGGGACGCCAGCGCTACCTCGGCAACGCCGAGCTGGCGACCCTGCTCCGCGAGCGCGCCGCCCGCGACGGCCGGGCGGTGGTGCGCAACCGGATCCCCGGGATCGTCCTCGGCGTCCGCCGCGACGAGAGCCTCGCCCAGATCGAGCTCGCCTGCGGCGCGCACCGCGTCGTCGCGCTCATGCCGCGCGAGCGCGCCGATGCGCTGCACCTCAAGCCGGGCGACACGGTCACCGCGGTCATGAAGCCCTCGGCGATCCTCGTCGAGCCCGACTGAGGCGGTTGCCGCCACGTCGAGCCCGACGGGGACGAGCGAGGCGGGCGGGCGGGGTCGTCATGGCGCGCGCTGCACCATGACGGACGTCGCCTTGACGGTCGCGACCGCCTCGACGCCTTCGGTCAGGCCGAGCTCCTCCACCGCGTCGCGGGTCACCGCCGCGGTGACCAGGAAGGGGCCGGCCTGCAGCTCGACGAGCGCCATGACGCCGTCGACCTCGACGGAGCGCACCACGCCCGGGAAGCGGTTGCGGGCGGACAGCTGGGCGCCGGTGCGGTGCCGCGCGGGCCGCGCGCGGAGGCGCTCGACCTCCGCCCGGCTCACGAGCCGCCGGTTGCGCCCGTCGCGCCGCGTCGTCAGCTTGCCGTCGCGATCCCAGCGGCGCAGCGTGTCGGCGCTGACGCCCAGCTCGCGGGCGGCCTCGCCCAGGGTCAGGTCGGCCATGGCCGCCAGCCTAGGCGAGCGCCTGCCGCCGCGGCGGCGGCAGCTTCGCGTAGCGCTCGAGCAGGCCGTCGCCCGGGAGGACGATCACGCCCTCCCGCGGGTCGCCGACCCAGCAGGCCGAGCCGGTGGCCAGGGCGTGCGCCGCCAGGGCGGCGGCGCAGGCGTCGAGCTCGTCGACGGTGCGGTGCCAGAGCCCGCCGTCCTCGTCGACGACGCCGCGCAGGCGCAGGGCCGCGATCCGCTGCTGCAGGCCCCAAGGCGTGCGCTTCGCCGGCGGCCGGTGCCCGAGCAGGGCGCAGAAGACGGCGTCGGGGTAGGTCTCGAACAGGCGCCCGAAGCGGAGCGCCCCGTCGCCGACCGGCGCCTCGACAGCCGGCGGGTCGGGTGCGACCGACGAGCTCACCGGCCGGAAGAGGCCGAGCGGCGCCAGGACGCCGAAGAGGTCGAAGCCGACCTCCATCCAGCCCTCCCAGCGCGCGAGCGCCTGATCGGCGGCGGGCACCGGGTACAGCGGCAGCCCGCGGCGGAAGAGGATCGCGTCGCAGACGCGCGAGCGCTCGTAGCGGCCCTCGGGGAGCCCGAGGCGCTCGCGCAGCGGGCTGCCCGGGGCGAGGAGGTCCAGCCGCCGCCCGGACGGCGCGTCGACGCCGACGACGGCCTCGCCGCCGAACCCGCGGACCGTCCGCGCGATCGCGGCGACGTCGCCCGGCGCGTAGAACGTGGCCACGAGCTCGACCGCGCCGCCGCGGACCCGCCGCTCGTGGAGCGTCACGAGCTGCTGGTTGCCGGGCTTCGCCGAGACGTCCACGCCGCAGTAGCGCATCCCCTGCAAGCATGGCGGGTCGGATGGCCGACGACCTCGCCGCGCGCCTCGCGGCCCGCACCCTGGCGCTCGTGGACGCGCCCTCGGAGTCGCGTCACGAGGCGGCGCTGGCCGCGTCCGTGCTGGCGGAGCTGCGCTCCGCGGGGGTCGACGCGCGCGACGCGGGCGACACCTGCGTCCTGGCCGGGACGACCGCCCGCGGCGACCGGCCGCTCGTCCTCCTGGCCGGCCACCTCGACACGGTGCCCGCCCAGGGCAACCGTCCCGGGCGCCTCGAGGACGGGGTCGTGCACGGGCTCGGCGCGGCGGACATGAAGGGCTCGGTCGCCGTGATGCTCGAGCTCGCGCTGCGCCCGCCCGCGGAGCGCACGGTCGACTTCGGCGTCGTGCTCTTCGGGCGCGAGGAGCTGCCCGTGGCCGAGAGCGCGCTCGGGCCGCTGCTCGCGCGCGAGCCGGGCCTGCGCGAGGCGGACGTCGCCGTCGTCATGGAGCCCACCGCGGGGGCGCTGCAGGCGGGGTGCCTGGGGAACGTCAACGCCACCTGGACGTTCCACGGCCGCAGCGGCCACTCGGCGCGGCCGTGGCTGGCCGACAACGCCATCCACCGCGCCGCCCGCGGCATCGCCGCCCTCGCCGACGTCGCGCCCCTGCGGCGGAGCTTCGACGGGCTGTCCTTCACCGAGGTCGTCTCCGTGACGCAGATCGCGGGCGGGATCGCCCAGAACGTCGTCCCGGACCGCTGCACGGCGCACGTCAACCTGCGCTACGCCCCGGGCCGCGAGGCGGCGGCGGCCGAGGCGCTGCTGCACGGCTGGTGCGACCCGCACGGCGAGCTCGTGGTCGACTCGAACGCCCCGAGCGCGCCCGTGGCGACCGCCAACCCGCTCGTCGGGGGCCTGCGCGCGGCCGGCGACCTGCGCCTGGAGGCCAAGCAGGCGTGGACCCCGGTGGCGGAGTTCGCCGCCGCCGGCGTCGACGCGGTGAACTTCGGCCCCGGCGACCCGGCCCAGGCCCACACCCGCGAGGAGCACGTCGCCGTCGGGTCGCTCGTCGACGCCCACCGCACGCTGGAGCGCTTCCTGTGCCGCCCGTGAACCCGGTCCTGGCGGCGATGCGCCCCTACCCCTTCGCCCGCGTGAACGAGGCGAAGGCCGCGGCGGCCGCGCGCGGGGTCGACGTCATCGACTTCGGCGTCGGCGAGCCGCGCGAGCCGACGCCGGCGTTCGTGCCCGCCGCGCTCGTCGCGGCGCTGGAGGCCCAGCCCGTGTCGGCGTACCCGTCCGCGGCCGGGCTGCCCGGGCTGCGCGCCGCCGTCGCGGCGTGGGTGGGCCGGCGCTTCGGGGTCGCGCTCGACCCCGACGCCGAGGTCGTCCCGACGCACGGCTCCAAGGAGGTCGTGTTCTCGCTGGCCCAGGTCGTGTGCGGCCGCGGCGACCGCGTCGCCGTGACCACGCCCGGCTACCCGGTGCCCGAGCGCGGCGCCCTGTTCGCCGGCTGCGAGGTCGTGCCCGTGCCGCTGCGTCCCGACCGCGCGTGGCGGCCCGACCTCGACGCCGTCGACTGGGCCGGCGTGCGGCTGCTGTGGCTGAACTTCCCGAACAACCCGACCGGCTCGGTGGCCCCGCCGGGGCTCTACGAGCAGGCGGCGGCGCTCGGGCGCGAGCACGGCTTCGTGGTCGCCTCCGACGAGGCCTACTCGGAGCTGTGGTTCGACGGCGACCCGCCCGGGTCGGCGCTCCAGGTGCCCGACCGGCGCGGCGTCGTCGTCCTCAACACGCTCTCCAAGCGGTCCTCCATGCCCGGCTACCGGTCCGGCTTCGTCGCCGGCGACCCGGACGTGCTCGCTGCGCTCAGGCGCTTCCGGCCCAACACCGGCGTGCTGTCGCAGGACTTCGTCCAGCGCGCCGCGATCGCCGCCTGGGAGGACGAGGCCCACGTCGTGGAGGTGCGGGACCGCTACCGGGCCAAGCGGGACGTGCTGCTGCCCGCCCTGCGGGCCGCCGGGCTCGAGCCCGCCGGCGGCCCGGCGTCGTTCTTCCTCTGGCTGCGCCTGGCCGGGAGCGACGGCGGGCGCCCGGCCGACGACGAGGCCGCGGCGCTGGCGCTGCTCGACGACCACGGGCTGTCGCTGGCGCCCGGGTCGTACCTCGGGCCCGGCGGCGCGGGGCACCTGCGCCTCGCGCTCGTACCCACGCCCGAGCGCTGCGCCGAGGCGGCGCGGCGCCTGGCCTCGGTCCGCGTCGCCTAGCGGTTGGCGTGCAGGGCGGCGTTCAGGCCGCCCCAGCGCCCCGTGCGCGGGCCCGCCTCGACGGCCCCGTCGACGCTGTTGCGCCGGAAGAGCAGGTCCGAGGACCCCGACAGCTCGCGGGCCTTGACCACGGAGCCGTCGGGCAGCCGCACGCGGGTGCCGGCCGTGACGTACAGGCCGGCCTCGACGACGCAGCGGTCGCCGAGCGAGATCCCCAGGCCCGAGTTCGCGCCCAGCAGGCAGTCCGCGCCGACCGCGATGACCTCGCGGCCGCCGCCCGAGAGGGTCCCCATGATCGAGGCCCCGCCGCCGACGTCGGACCCGTCGCCGACGACGACGCCCGCGCTGATGCGTCCCTCGACCATCGACGTCCCGAGGGTGCCGGCGTTGTAGTTCACGAACCCCTCGTGCATGACCGTCGTGCCCTCGGCCAGGTGCGCGCCCAGGCGGACGCGGTCGGCGTCGGCGATCCGCACGCCGGACGGCGTGACGTAGTCGGTCATCCGCGGGAACTTGTCGACGCCGTGGACGCCGAGGTGCCCTCCGGCCGCGCGGACCTCGAGCCGCAGCGCGTCGAGCCGCTCGGGCGCCACGGGACCGGCACTGGTCCACGCGACGTTCGCCAGCACGCCGAAGACGCCGTCGAGGTTCACGGAGCGCGGGCGCACGAGCCGGTGCGAGAGCAGGTGCAGCCGCAGGTACGCGTCGGCCGCGTCGGCCGGCTCGGCCTGCAGGTCGTGCACGACGGTCGTCACCGGGACGAGCCGCACGCCGCGGTCCTCGGCGTGCCGCTCGGATGCCGGCAGGCCCGGCACCGGGGGCGCCTCCAGGCCCAGGGCGGGCGCCGGGTACCACGTGTCGAGCGTCGTCCCTGACGCCTCGTCGACCGTGGCCAGGCCGTGCCCGGCGGCGGCGGAGGGCGGCTCGCTGCTCATGGCCCTGGACGCTAGCCGACGCCGTCGGCGGCCCGCAGGTCGGCGACGAGCTCGGGGCTGAGCTCGCCCGCGAACACCGGCACGGCCCAGCCCTCGAGGTCGACGTGGAGGTCCTCGCCGACGTCGACGACGAGCTCGCCGCCGTCGAGCCGGACGGTGACCGGGGAGTCGCCGCCGCGCAGGACGTGCGCCACGGCCGCGCCGCAGGCCCCGGTGCCCGACGCCTGCGTCTCCCCCACCCCGCGCTCGAAGATCCGCGCCCGCAGCGTGCGCGGGCCGAGCTCGGTGTACCACGAGACGTTCGTGCGGCCCGGGAACTGCGGGTCGTGCTCGATCGTCGGGCCGATCGCCGGCAGGTCGAGCGCCTCGAGCTCGGCCTCGGAGCCGACGTGGATCGCCGTCTGGGGGTTGCCGATGGACAGGTGCTGGAAGGCGAAGCCGCCCGAGGCGCCCTGGTGGCGCAGCACCGCGCGCCCCAGGTCCATGCGGCAGGTCGTGGCTGAGAGGATCGTCGGGCGGACCTCGCCGGCGGCGGTCTGGACCGAGAACTGCCGGGCGTCCGTCCAGCCCGCGCGGCGCAGGTACAGGACGGCCTCGCGCGCCCCGTTGCCCGAGAGCTCGGCCTCCGAGCCGTCGGGGTTGAAGATGCGCAGCCGGGCCACGAAGCCGGGGGCGTCGGGCGGCCCGAGCTCGAGGACGCCGTCCGCGCCGACGCCCGCGTGGCGGTCGCAGAGGCGCCGCACAACGGCGGGGTCCAGCGGGACGGGCAGGGCCCCGCGCTCGACGACCAGGTAGTCGTTGCCGAGGGCCTGCCACTTCTCGAAGCGGGCGGCCACTGCCGCGGGGACTCTACGGCGTGCCCGCCGGGCCCAGCACCTCGGCGGCCACCTCCTCGGGCGCTCGTCCGGTGACGTCGACGAGCGTGACGCCCTCCAGGCGGCGCAGCCACGTCAGCTGGCGCTTGGCGTAGTTGCGGGTGCGCCGCTGCATCGCCGCGACGTCACCCGCGAGCAGCTCCTCGAAGCCGAGCGCCGCACGGGCGGTGGGCGATGCCCCCGCGCGGTGCGCGGCGCGGACCTCGTCGACCGCCCCGGCGGCGACCATGGCCTCCACGCGCGCGTCGATCCGGGCGTAGAGCGCGTCGCGCTCCATCGTCAGGCCGACGAGCCGTGTCGGGTGGCGGGTGTCCGCCGTCCAGAGGCGGTTCGGTCCCCCGGGCGGCTCGAGCTGCCCCAGCTCGGCGAGCTCGAGGGCGCGGACGACGCGGCTGCGGTCGGTCGAGGGGATCCGCTCGGCCGCCCACGGCGCCACCTGGGCCAGGCGCCGGTGCAGTGCGGCCGGGCCCTGCGCGGCGACCTCCTCCTCCAAGCGGGCGCGCAGCTCGTCGGGCGGGGGCGGGCGCAGGTCGAGGTCGGCGAGCGCCGCCCGCAGGTAGAGGCCGGTGCCGCCGACGACGACGGGCGTCGCCCCCTCCGCGAGGAGGCCGTCGATCTCGGCGTGGGCCAGCCCGGCGAACGCCCCCGCGCTCGAGCGGGCGTCGACGGGCAGGAAGGAGACGAGCCGGTGCTCGAGCCGCCGCTGCTGCGCGGGCGTCGCGACGCCCGTGAGGACCTCCAGGCCGCGGTAGACCTGCAGGGCGTCGGCCGAGACGGCGACGGGGCGCCGCCCGCTCGCACGCAGGCGGTCCGCCACCGCGAGGGCGACGTCGGTCTTCCCCACGCCGGTGGGGCCGAAGAGGGCGAGGACGGTCCAGTCGCCGCCGGGACGCTCCCTGCGGACCTCGCCGCTGCCGGTGCGCACCCCGCGGAGTATGGTCAACCGGCATGGCCGTCCGCATCGGGTGCGGGCTCTCCACGAGCCCCGACCCACGTCAGGCCGCGCTCGCCGCGGCGGCCGTCGCCCGGGACGGGCTCGACGGCCGGGACGCCGATGCCGTCGCCGTGTTCTGCTCGGGGCGCCACCTCGAGGCCCCGGAGACGACGCTCGAGGCGGTCGCCGCGGTCCTCGCCCCGGCCGCGCTCGTCGGCTGCGGCGCCGGGGGCGTCCTCGGGGGCGGGCGCGAGGTCGAGGGCGGGACCGGCGTGGCCGTCTGGGCGGCGACGCTCGACGGCGGCGTCGCCGAGGCGTTCTGGGCCGAGACCGTCGAGGCCCCCGGCGGCGTGTCGGTGACCGGGCTGCCCGACCTGGACGGCGCGGCGGCGGTGATCCTCCTCCCCGACCCCGCGGGCTTCCCGACCGACCCCGTCCTCGGCGAGCTCGGGCGCCGCGCCCCGGGCGTCCCCGTCCTCGGCGGCCTGGCCAGCGCCCGGGGGAGCGATGGCAGCGTGCCGCTGTTCGTCGACGACGAGGTCGTCACCGGCGGCGCCGTGGGCCTGCGGCTCGACGGGGTCGAGGTGCTCCCCTGCGTCTCGCAGGGCGCCTCGCCCGTCGGACCGGAGCTCACCGTCACCGCCGCCGAGGGCAACGTCATCAGCGAGCTCGACGGTCGGCCGGCGCTGGAGGTCCTGCGCGACGCGCTCGAGGCCCTGCCGGCGTCCGAGCGCGCGCTCCTCGGCGGCGGGCTGCTGCTCGGCGTCGTCGTCCAGGGCGGCCAGCCGGACGTCCCCGACGACTTCCTCGTGCGCGGGCTGCTCGGCGCGGACCCCGAGGAGGGCACGGTGGCCGTCGGCGCGCTCGTCGAGGACGGGACCGTCGTGCGCCTGCACGCCCGCGACGCCGCGTGCGCCGACCGCGACCTGCGCGACGCGCTGGAGCTGCGCCGGGCCGCCCTCGGCGGCCAGGCGCCCGCGGGCTCGCTCGTCTTCACCTGCAACGGCCGCGGGCGCGGGATGTTCGGCACCGCCGACCACGACGCGGCCGCCATCGAGCACGAGCTCGGGGGCGCCCCGGCGGCCGGGTTCTTCGCCGCCGGCGAGATCGGGCCCGTGGGCGGCCGGCCCTGGCTTCACGGCTTCACGGCGACCGTGGCAGTCTTCCCCACATGAACCTCAACGGCCGCTCCGTCCTGCTCACCGGCGCCACGGGCGGGATCGGCCACGCGCTGGCCCGCCACCTGCACCGGGCGGGCGCCTCGCTCGTCCTCACCGGGCGCCGCACCGACGTGCTCGAGCCGCTCGCCGCGGAGGTGGGCGGGCGCGCCCTCCCGGTCGACCTGGCCGACCGCGGCGCGGTCGAGGAGCTCGCGCGGACCTGCGCCGACGTGGACGCGCTCGTCGCCAACGCGGCGCTCCCCGCCTCCGGTCACCTGCTCGACTTCAGCGTCGAGCAGCTCGACCGGGCCCTGGAGGTCAACCTCCGGGCGCCGGTCGTGCTGGCGCGCGAGCTCGGCGAGCGGATGGCCGCGCGCGGCACCGGCCACCTGCTCTTCGTCTCCTCCCTGTCCGGGAAGGTCGGGACGGGCGGGAGCAGCGTCTACAGCGCCACGAAGTTCGGCCTGCGCGGCTTCGGGCAGGGCCTGCGCGCCGACCTCGCGCCGTCCGGTGTCGGCGTGACGGTCGTGTTCCCGGGCTTCATCCGCGGCGCCGGCATGTTCCACGAGTCCGGGACGAAGCTGCCCAAGTTCGTCGGCACGAGCACCGCCGACGAGGTGGCCGCCGCCGCCGTGTCCGCGATCGAGCGCAACCGCGGCGAGGTCGACGTCGCCCCGATCGGGATGCGGGTGGGCACGACGCTCGGCGGCGTGGCGCCGCGTCTGAGCGAGAGCATCACGCAGCGCCTGGGCGGCGACGCGATCGCCAAGCAGATGGCCGCCGGGCAGCGCTCGAAGCGCTAGACGGTCGCGCCGCGTGCGGGCTCGCCGCCGCACGGCCGGGCGGCCGGGCGGCCGGGCGGCCGGCGCCGGGCCGGCGGCTAGGCGGCGTCGCTCGCGCGCGTGCTCTCCGGCGTGCGGCCCGTGGCGTCGTCGCTCGGCGACGGTGGAGCGGCCGGCGACGGCGGGGCGTCCGGCGACGGCGGGGCGGCCGGCGGCTCGGGGCGCCGGCCGTCCGGGCGCGCCGTCTCGCGGCCCACGGCCTCGAGGACCTCGCTGGCCAGCCGCGGCCCGTCGGCGGCGCGCTCCGGGACGGCCTGGATGCGCACCACCACCTCGTCGCCGTCGAGCTCCTCGAGGGTGATGCGCGGCGCCTCGCGGGTGGGGGTCGTCAGCGTCTGCTCGAGCAGGTGCTGGACGTCGA
Source organism: uncultured Actinomycetes bacterium (assembly GCA_963707695.1). GTDB lineage: Bacteria > Actinomycetota > Thermoleophilia > Solirubrobacterales > Solirubrobacteraceae > JAOPZW01. The sequence goes on from CAVPQY010000004.1 coordinate 366,379, forward strand.
GCGGCGTGACGCCGGGGCGCAGGCGCGCACGGAGGTCGACGGCGGACGGCTCGCGCAACGGGACGACGGCCGCCGAGAGGACGACCGAGTTGGGGATCATGATCGCGTCCTCGCCGTTGGAGAGCGTCGTGTAGAGGAGCCCCAGGGAGCTCACGACGCCCTCCGTCGTGCCGGCGAGGTTGCCCGCCTGCAGGCGCACGCGCTCGCCGACGCGGAAGGGCCGGGCGCTGAGCAGCACCGTCCCGGCGATGACGTTGCCGAGCGTCTGCTGGGCGGCCAGGCCGACGACGACCGCGGTGAACGCGCCGCCGATCGTCAGCGTGCGCGGCGTCAGGCCGGCCACACGCGCGGCGACGACGACCGCGGCCAGCATGGTCACGAGGCGGATGAGGAAGCCGATCGTCCCGGCGGTGCCCGGGTCCAGGCGCCGGAACAGCGCCGGGCCGGCCGCCCGCCCGATGTCGCGGGCGAGCTGCCAGCCGACCATGAGCATCGCCAGAACGACGCCGATCCGGACCGGCAGGTCCCAGGCGCGGCCGAACAGTTCGTCGCGGTAGACCCAGACCGCGTAGAGCCCGAGCAGCAGCGGACCCAGGACGAGCGCCTGCAGGCGCGCGCGCTTGACCGCGGCCCGGCTGAGCTGTCGCGCGAGCCCGACCTCGCGCCACGAGTGGCTGCGCGTCGAGAACACGCGGCGGCGCTGTCCGTCGTCGTCGCTCACCCCAGGTGGCTCCCCGTCGCCAAGTCCCGGCATGCGGCGCCCGCTCAGAACAGCGAGTCCTGCAACGGCGCGCCCCGTCCCTCGCGGGCGACGCCGCCGCCCGTCGCCGGCGCCCCGCCGCCCGCCGGATCGCCGCGCAGCGGCCGGCGGGCGGCGTCGCCGGCCGGCCGCGCCCCGGCGGCCCGCCGCAGCCGACCCGGGCCGTCACGCGTGAAGGAGCGAAACCGCGTCCGCCCACGCCGCAGCACGGCCTCGATCCGCTCCCGCTCGGCCTTCGGGGCGTAGGCGCCCCGGGCGTAGAGCTCCTCGTAGCGCGGCACGAGGTCCGGTCGCTGGGAGCGCAGCCAGTCGAGGAAGATGCCGCGCACCTCGCCGCGCAGGTGCAGCGTGATGCCGCCGACCGACGTGGCGCCGGCGTCCGCGGCGAGCGCGAGGATCGCCTCGACCTGCTCGGGCGCGTCGTTGATCCCGGGCATGAGCGGCGCGATGAGGATCCCCGTGGGGATGCCGGCCGCGTTGAGCGCCTTGACGGCCTCGAGGCGGGCTCGCGGGCTGGGCGTGTGGGGCTCCGTCGCCCGCCACGCCCCCTCGTCGAGGGTCGGGACCGAGAGGTTCGCGGACACGTCGGTCACCGCTGCGAGCTCCTGCAGCAGCGGGAGGTCGCGCAGCAGCAGCGGGGACTTCGTCAGCACGGAGCACGGCGTCGCCGTGTCGCGCAGCGCGGCCCAGATCCCCGGCATGAGCCGGTAGCGGCCCTCGGCCCACTGGTAGGGGTCGGTGTTCGTCCCCATCGCCACGTGCTCGTGCGTCCACGAGGGGCGCGACAGCTCGGCCCGCAGCACCTCGGGCACGTTGACCTTGACGACGATCTGCTGCTCGAAGTCCCGTCCCGCGTCCATGTCCAGGTACGTGTGGGTCGGACGGGCGAAGCAGTACACGCAGGCATGGCTGCAACCCCGGTACGGGTTGATCGTCCACCGGAACGGCATCGCGGACTTCGCCGGGACGCGGTTGAGCGCCGACTTCGCGCGAACCTCGTAGAAGCGCGTCTCCAGCGCCTCGGGCGCGTCGAAGTGGCGGACGACCGCCGGCTCCTTGTAGCCCGGCAGCGCGGCCCGTCGCTCCTCGTCGATGGTCAGGTTGGCCCAGCGCATGCGAACGCATGTTCGCACGTCCGGCGGACAGGTGTCGCGGGGCGCTAGGCGCTCAGGCGGGCCAGGAGCGACATCTCGCCCTGCAGCGTCGTCGAGGTCGCGGCGGTGATCTGCACGGGCACGAGCTCGCCGGGCTCGGCCAGGCCGGCGAAGTTCACCGTCTTGCCGTGCGGGGAGCGCCCGCGCAGGCGCGACGGGTCCGTCCGCGACGGACCCTCGACGAGCACGTCGACGGTCCGGCCGACGAACCGCTGGGCGCGCTCGCGGGCGCGCCGCTGGACGACCTCGACGAGGCGCTCCATCCGCTCCACCGCGACCTCGTGCGCGACGAGCCCCTCCGTCAGCGTCGCCGCCTCGGTGCCCCGCCGCGGCGAGAAGATGAAGGTGAACGCTCCGTCGTAGCCGACCTGCTCGCAGACGTCGAGCGTCGCGGCGAAGTCGTCCTCCGTCTCGCCCGGGAACCCGACGATGATGTCCGTGGTCAGCGCGGCGTCGGGGACGTGCTCGCGGATGAGGGCGACCCGGTCGAGGTAGCGCTCGCGGCTGTACGTCCGCCGCATCGCCTTCAGGACCCGGGTCGAGCCGCTCTGCAGCGGCAGGTGGATCTGCGGGCACAGGCTCGGAAGCTCGGCGTGCGCGCGCACGACGTCCTCGCGCATGTCCTTGGGGTGCGGGCTCGTGTACCGGATGCGGTCGAGCCCCTCGACCGCGTCGACGGCCCGCAGCAGCTCGCTGAACGAGGTGGCCCCGCCCCCGGCGGCCCGGAGGTCGCGGCCGTAGGCGTTGACGTTCTGCCCGAGCAGCGTGACCTCGCGGACGCCGTCGGCCACGAGGCCCTCGACCTCGGCGACGAGCTCGGCGAGCGGGCGGCTGACCTCGCGCCCGCGCGTCGAGGGCACGATGCAGTAGCTGCAGCGGCAGTTGCACCCGACGGAGATCTGCACCCACCCCTGGTGCCGGCGCTCGCGGCGGGCCGGCAGGTGGCCCGTGAAGCCCTCGAACTCGAAGAAGCCCTGCGCGGTCAGCGAGTCGCTCGTGAGGAACTCGGCGAGCTTGTGCACCTGGCCGGGGCCGAAGGCGACGTCGACGAAGGGGAACTGGCGGAAGACGTCGTCCTTGACCGACTGCGCCCAGCACCCGCCGACGCCGATCACGACGTCCTCGCGGCGGCGCTTGAGCGCGGCGGCGTGGCGGAGGTGCGCGACGAAGCGCTCGTCGGCCTTCTCGCGGATCGAGCACGTGTTGAAGAGGATGAGGTCGGCGTCGTCGCGCTCCTCGGCCGCCGTGTAGCCGAGCCCCTCGAGCATGCCCTGCAGGCGCTCCGAGTCGTGCTCGTTCATCTGGCAGCCGAAGGTCGTGACGTGGAACCGCCGCATCGTGCCGGCAAGGGTAGGCGGCGGGCTCACTTCGCGTAGTCGACCGCGCGGCTCTCGCGGATGACGGTGACCTTGATCTGCCCGGGGTACTCGAGCTCCTGCTCGATCTCGCGGGCGATGGCGCGCGCGAGCCCCGTGGCGCCGTCGTCGTCGACGGCGCCCGGCGTGACGATGACGCGGATCTCGCGCCCGGCCTGCATCGCGTAGACCTTGTCGACGCCCTCGTGGCGGGTGGCGATGTGCTCGAGCTCGCGCAGCCGCTTGACGTACTGCTCGAGCGACTCCCCGCGGGCCCCGGGGCGCGCGCCCGAGAGCGCGTCCGCGGTCTGGACGATGACCGCCTCCACGGTCTGCGGCTCGACCTCGTTGTGGTGGGCCTCCATCGCGTGGGCGACCGCCTCGGTCTCGCCGTGCCGACGGGCCAGGTCGCCGCCGACGAGCGCGTGGGGGCCGTCCACCTCGTGGGAGACCGCCTTGCCGACGTCGTGCAGGAGCGCCGCGCGGCGCGCGGTCTTCGGGCTCGCGCCGAGCTCGTGGGCCATGAGCGCGGCGAGCTGCGCGCACTCGACCGAGTGCGCGAGGACGTTCTGCCCGTAGGACGTGCGGAACCGCAGGCGCCCGAGCAGGCGGACGATCTCGGGATCGACGCCCTGCACGCCCGCCTCGAGCACCGCCGCCTCCCCCACCGCGACGAGGTGCGCCTCGAGCTCGGACTTCGTCTGGAAGTACGTCTCCTCGATGCGCGCCGGGTGGATGCGGCCGTCCTGGAGGAGCTTCTCGAGCGTCAGCCGCGCGAGCTCGCGCCGGACGCCGTCGAAGGCCGACAGCACGACCGCGTTCGGCGTGTCGTCGATGATGAAGTCGACGCCGGTCAGGTTCTCCAGCGCGCGGATGTTGCGTCCCTCGCGGCCGATGATGCGGCCCTTCATGTCGTCCGACGGCAGCTGCACGACGGACACCGTCGTCTCCGCGGCGTGGCCGGCGGCCAGCCGCTGCATCGCGACGGACAGGATCGAGCGCACGCGCCGCTCCGCCTCGCGCTTCGTGTCCTCCTCCACGGCCCGCAGGACCTTCGCCGCGTCGTGGCGCGCGGACTCCTCGACGTCGCGCAGGAGCGCCTGCTTGGCCTGCGCGGCGCTCATGCCGGCGGCGCGCTCCAGGGCGCGGGTCTGCTCCTCGCGCAGGCGCTCGAGCTCGGCCCGCTCGCGGGCCAGCTCCTCCGCACGGGTGCCGAGGTCCGCGTCGCGGCGGTCGAGCGCGGCCTCCCGGCGCTCCAGCGTGCGCTCGAGCGCCTCGATCCGCTCGCCGCGCCGGGTCAGCTCGGCGTCGCGCTGGCCGCCGCGGTCGACGGCCGGCGGGACGGCCTCGGCCACGCCGGTGACGGGGACGAGCGGCGCGGCCCCGCCGGCCCCGCCGGCGCGGAACAGCAGCGCGGCGGCCACGAGGCCTCCCGCCAGCACGATCGCTGCGATGACGATGCCCATTGCCCTGTCCTCTCCCTGGGGACCGGGGCGATGCCCGGCCCAGGCCTGGTCGTCGTGGTCACAGGGCGAGCGGCCGGTCCGCGGAGGCGGCTCGGCGGGTCGGCGGTGCGGCCGGGCCGCACGTCAGCAGGCGCTGGGGAGGGTGGTGGTCGAAGGGCGCAGGCGCGTGGTGCGGAGCTGCCGGACGGACGGTGGTCGTTGGGTGTCGGAAAGGCGCGGTTTGCTGGGGCTTCGCCGCCCCGGAGGGCCGGACGTTCGCTGCTCCGGACTCTAGTGCCGGGGGCGCCGGCGCGCAATCGGAGCCGTGCCGCGCCGGCGACGCCGGGCGGCCGTCTCGGCGTCAGCCGTCGCGCTCGAAGCGCCGCACGGCCTGGTAGGCCAGGTCGAGGTCGTAGCCGCGCCGCGCGAGCACCCCCAGGGCGCGCTCGCGCCCGGCGTCGTCCTCGGGCGCGTCCCGCACCCGGCGGCGCAGCACCTCGACGGCGGCGTCGAGCTCGTCGCCGTGGTCGCGGTCGCCGAGCGCCTCCTCGACCACCTCGTCGGCGACGCCGAGGGCCCGCAGGCGCCGCGCGATCCGGTCGGCGCCCCACCCGTCGAGGTTGCGGCGGTCCTCCGTGAAGCGCCGGGCGTACCCGGCGTCGTCGAGGTAGCCCTGCAGGACGAGCTCGGCCACGGCGTCGTCGATCGTGCGCGGCTCGACGCGCTTGGCCTCGAGGTGGCGCCGGACCTCCGCAACCGTGCGGTCGCGGCGCCCGAGCCACCCGTACGACAGGTCCAGTGCGTGCTGCAGGCGGGCCTCGGGGTCGCCCCCGAGCAGCTCCCCGCGGGTCACCGGAGGACCTGCGGGCTCAGGCCGCGGCCGGCTCGGCGACCTCGACGGGGACCACCAGGTCCTCGTCGTCGTCGGCTGAGAGCTTGGCGAGGTCGCGGTCGAGGCCCAGTGCCGTGTAGATCTTGTCCTCGATCTCCTTGGCCACCTCGACGTGCTCGTTGAGGAAGGCCTTGGCGTTGTTGCGCCCCTGGCCGAGCCGCTCGTCGCCGTAGGAGAAGAACGAGCCGGACTTCGTCACGACGTTGTGCTCGATGCCCAGGTCGATGAGGCAGCCCGCGGTCGAGATGCCCTGACCGAACTCGATGTCGAACTCGGCCTGCCGGAACGGCGGCGCGACCTTGTTCTTGACGACCTTGACGCGGACGCGGTTGCCGACGGCCTCCGTGCCCTCCTTCAGCGTCTCGATCCGGCGGATGTCCAGGCGCTGCGACGAGTAGAACTTCAGCGCGCGGCCGCCGGGCTGGGTCTCGGGCGACCCGAACATCACGCCGACCTTCTCGCGGATCTGGTTCGTGAAGAGGCAGATCGTCTGGGTGCGGTTGAGGTTGCCCGCGAGCTTGCGCATCGCCTGGCTCATCATCCGCGCCTGCAGGCCGACGGTCTGGTCGCCCATCTGGCCCTCGAGCTCGGCGCGCGGCGTCAGCGCCGCCACCGAGTCGACGGCGACGAGGTCGACCGCGCCGGAGCGCACGAGCATGTCGGCGATCTCCAGCGCCTGCTCGCCGTAGTCGGGCTGGGAGACGAGCAGCTCGTCGATGTCGACGCCGATCTTCTGGGCGTAGAGCGGGTCCATCGCGTGCTCGGCGTCGATGAAGGCGCAGACGCCGCCGAGCTTCTGGGCCTCGGCGATGATGTGGTACATCAGCGTCGTCTTGCCGGAGGACTCGGGGCCGAAGACCTCGACGATCCGCCCGCGCGGCACCCCGCCGATGCCCAGCGCGAGGTCGAGGGACAGGGCGCCGGTGGGGATGGCGTCGACGCGCACCCGCGCCCCGGGGTCGCCCATCCGCATGACGCTGCCCTTGCCGAACTGCCGTTCGATCTGGGTCAGGGCGCCCTGGAGGGCGGTGTCCTTGGCCTTCGCGGCCTTCTCCTGCTCGGTGGGGGGCATCTCGGTCGTGGCGTCCTCTCGCGTCTGGAGGCGCACATGGTGCGCGGTGGGTCGGACGGAAAAACCTAGGCGCGCCCGTGTGCCACGGCCCCCCGGGAACGTCACGCCGGCGTGACGAGCGGCACGCGCTCCAGCGGCTCGTAGCGCGCCGGGGTGGGTGGGGCTGGGTTCAGGTGGGAGCGGTACAGCGTGACGGCCTCGCCGGCGAACGCGGCGGGCGCGAGCGGCGTCACGCGCCGACAGGTCGCGCCGCGGCGGGGCGCCGCGCCGGACCCGCGCGACCGTCACGTGCGGCAGGTAGCGGCGGTCGTCCGGCACGAGCCCGAGGGCGTCGACCAGCGCGACCTGGACGGCGGCCTGCAGCGCCGCCAGGGCGCCCCCGCGGTCCTCGAGCTCGACCGTGAGCACGTGCGGGCGGCGGGGCGAGAGCCAGCGCGGCGTCCCGAGCTCGAGTGCCGGCGCGGCGACCCCCGAGGCGGCGTCCCGCACCGCCTCGGCGGCGAGGTCGACCTCGCCGAGGGCCCGGTGGCCGAGGAAGAGGAGCGTCGCGTGCAGGTCGTCCTCGGCCACGGCGCGCAGCGCGTGGTCCGCGCCGGCGGCCGCTCGCCCGAAGGCCCCGAGCGACGCCCGCACGTCGGCCGGGAGGTCGAGCGCCACGAAGAGCCGGGCGCTCACGCCGCCGGCGGGGCGCCGGCCGCGGCCGGCCCTCCGCCCGGCGCGCGCGCGCCCGCGCCCGCCGGACCTCCGTCCGCCGCAGGGGCGCCGCCCTCCCCCAGCAGCACCCGCCGGGTCAGGTGCAGCGCGACCGTGGTCGAGCGGTCGCGCACGTCCGCGCGGCCGCCCGGCAGGTGCACCCGGCGCGTCAGGCGGTCGCCCGCCCCCGTGCTCACCGAGAAGCACACGGTCCCCACGGGCTTGTCCTCCGTGCCCCCGCCCGGGCCCGCCACGCCCGTGATCCCGACGCCGACGTCGGCCCCGAGCGCCGCGCGGGCGCCGTCGGCGAGCGCCTCGGCGACCTCGGTCGACACCGCCCCGTGGGCCCGGATGAGCGCCGGGTCGACGCCCGCGAGCGCGACCTTGGCCTCGTCGGCGTAGACGACGAGGCCGCCCAGGACGTAGGCCGAGGACCCCGCGCGCTCGGTCAGCCGCCCGGCCAGCAGGCCGCCGGTGCACGACTCCGCGGTGGCGATCGTCCAGCCGCGGTCGAGCAGCAGCCGGGCGACCTGCTCGTCGACGGTCGAGCCGTCGACGCTGAAGAGCGTGTCGGCGTGGCGCCGGCGCACGACGGCCTCGAAGCGCTCGTAGGCGGGATCGGCCGGCGGCTCCCATCGCGTGACGACCTCGACCTCGCCGCGCCGCAGGCAGGTCGTGATCTCCAGCGCGTCGAGGTCGACGCCCTCGCGGGCCGCGACGCGCAGCGTCTCGGCGATCTCGGACTCCGGGATGCCGAACAGGCGCAGCATCCGCTCGCGGTAGGTCGTCGCCCCGGCGATGGCGGTGCGGAAGGCCGGGTCCGCCTCGGCGGCGGGCCACATCCCCTGCAGCTCGCGCGGCGGCCCCGGGAGCACGACGACGACAGGGCCGTCGCGGCCCTGGGCGGGCGGGACCACGAGGCCGGGCGCGGTCCCGACGGGCTCGAGCACCGTGGCCCCCTCCGGGACGAGCGCCTGCTTGCGCGCGCCCGCGCGCAGCGCGTCCGGGTCGAGGTCGCGGAAGCGCTCGCGCAGCGGCTCCACGATCCGCCAGATCCGGGCCTCGAGCGCCTCGTCCAGGCGCAGCGGGCGGCCCTGCACCTCGGCGACGACCTCGGCGGTCAGGTCGTCGGCGGTCGGCCCGAGGCCGCCGCTGGTCAGCACGACGTCCATGCCCTCGGCCGCCAGCCAGCGCAGGGCCGCGGCGACGTCGGCGGGCCGGTCGGCCACGACGACGGTGTCCGCGTGGTCGACGCCGAGCGCCGTCAGCCGCTCGCTGAGCCACGGCCCGTTGCGGTCCAGCACGCGGCCGGTGAGGACCTCGGTGCCCGTGACGACGACGCCTGCCCGTGCGGCCATGCCCCCGGCCTACCCGCAGGTGGGGCGCTGCCCCAGGGCGAGCGGCGTGCGCCCGCGCTGCCGCGTGATCTCGTAGCCGATCGCGCTGCTCGACGGCGGGACCGTGCGCAGGCGCCCGTTGATCCGCAGCCGGACGTTGCTGTTGCCGAGGTTGATGCGGAAGCGCGACGAGCGGAACGTCCGCGTCGCGGCGCCGGGCTGGAGCGTCGAGCCGGGGACGAGCTGCCGCCCGCGCGCGTCGACGAGGCAGACGAAGACGGGGCCCGACGGCAGGACCTGCAGCCGCACGATCCGCGCGGCCGCGGCGCGCTGGCGGCGCCGGCGCCGGCGCTCGGCGGCGGTGGTCGAGCCCGTGTCGCCCGCCGCGGGGGTCGTGCCCGTCGTCGTGGAGCGTCCCGCCGGCGTCGTGCCGGTGCCCTCGTCCTTGCCCCCCCGGCCGAGGAGCCCGAGGGCGACGACGAGGCCGAGGACGACGAGGCCCACGACGAGCCAGCGCGGCAGGCCGCGCCGCGGGCCGCGCGGGGCGCGGCGCCCGTCCCGCACCCGGGGCGGCGCGATCGGCTGCAGCTCGATGTCCGAGAGGCGCTCGTGGCGGAGCTTGTACTCCTCGACGAGCAGCCGCCCGTCGAGGCCGAGCGCGTCCGCGTACGTGCGCAGGAAGCTCTTGACGTAGGTCGGGCCCGGGAGGAGGTTCCACTCCTCGTTCTCGAGCGCGCGCAGGTACTTCGCGCGGATCTTCGTCTCGGCTTCCACCTCCGAGATGTCGATCCGCTGGCGCATGCGCGCCTCGCGCAGGGTGGTCCCGATCTCCGGCATGCGGAGGACCGGAGACTAGGGGACCTCGCCGTCCGCCTCCGGTCCGGACGCCACCGGCGCCGGCTGGGGCGGCGGGAGGCGGTCCGGCTCGTCGGGCGTGCCGGCCAGCGCCGCGAGGACCCGCGGGAGGTCCGCCTCGGTCACGAGGACCTGGCGCGGCTTGGATCCCTCGTAGCCCGAGATGACCCCCCGGCGCTCGAGCATGTCGATGAGCCGGCCGGCGCGGGTGTAGCCGAGGCGCAGGCGGCGCTGCAGGCCGGACGTCGACGCCGTGCCCATCTCCACCACGAGCCGGATCGCGTCGCCGAGCAGCGGGTCCTCGTCGGGGTCGAAGCCGTCCTCGTCCAGGCCCTTGTCGACGACCTCGGGCTCGACCTCCTCGAGGAGGTCCTCGCGGAGCTCGGGCTCGCCTTGCCGCGCCCAGTAGGCGGTGAGCGCGGCGATCTGCGGCTCGTCGATGTAGGCGCCCTGGATGCGCTGCAGCCGGCTCGAGCCGACCGGCGCGAAGAGCATGTCGCCCTGGCCCAGCAGCGACTCCGCGCCGTTCTGGTCCAGGATGACGCGGGAGTCCGTCTGCGAGGACACCGCGAAGGCGATCCGGCTCGGGACGTTGGCCTTGATCATGCCCGTGATGACGTCCACGCGCGGGCTCTGCGTCGCCAGGACGAGGTGGATGCCGACCGCGCGGGCCTTCTGCGCCAGGCGGATGATCGAGTCCTCGACGTCGGCCGGCGCGACCATCATGAGGTCGGCGAGCTCGTCGATGACGCAGAGGATGTAGGGCAGCTCGACCTCGTCGTTGGCGAGGCGGTGCTTGTTGAGCTCGGGCAGCGACCGCGTGCGGGCCATGGACATGATCCCGTAGCGCCACTCCATCTCGCGCACGAGGTTCTGGAGCGCGTTGGCCGCCATCTTCGGGCTCGTGATGACGGGCGTGAGCAGGTGCGGGATCGCCTCGTAGTGGTTGAGCTCGACCTGCTTGGGGTCGACGAGGACCAGCCGGACCTCCGCGGGCGTGGCCTGCAGGAGGATCGAGCTCAGCATCGCGTTGACGCAGCCCGACTTGCCCGCGCCGGTGGTGCCCGCCACGAGCAGGTGCGGCATCTTCGCCAGGTCGGCCTCGATCGGCGCGCCGCTGACGTCCTTGCCGAGCCACACGGTCAGCGGCGATGCGCCCCTGGGGCGCGCGCCGAAGACGTCGCCGAGCGTCACGACGCGGCGGTTGCGGTTGGGGACCTCGACGCCGACGGCGCGCTTGCCCGGGATGGGCGCGAGGATGCGGATCTCGGTCGCGGCCAGCGCGTAGGCGAGGTCGTTCTTGAGGTTGGCGACCTTCGCCATCTTCACGCCCGGGGCCAGCTGGAGCTCGTAGCGCGTGATGTGCGGCCCGGCGACCGCGCCGATGACCTGCGACTCGACGCCGAGGTGCCCGAGGGCCTCCGTGAGCCGCGCCGCCGTCTTCTCCTGGCCGGCGGTGTCCGGCCGCAGCTGGGCGGCGTTGGAGCGCTTGAGCAGGCGGTCGGGATCGGGCAGCGCGAAGTCGACCTCCTCCGGCTCGAGGCGCTCCATGGGCGCGGCCTCGGGCTCGTGCGGGTCGTCGGGCGGCTCGGCCTCGGGCGGGACCTCGGGGAGCGCGGCCTCGGGCTCCGGCTCCGGCTCGGGCGCCGGCTCGTCGGCGGGCGGCAGCGCGAGGCCCTCGAGCGGCGCCTCGCCGAAGAGGTCGGGGAAGCGGCGCGCGCCGTCGAGCTGCCCGCCGGGACGGCCTTCGCCCGGGCGCACGGTCGGCTCGTCGTCGTCGGGCTCCGGCGGCGTGATCGGCGCGGCGGCCGGGTCGCGGTCGGCGCGGGCCGGGCGGGCCGTCTCGGCGGTGCGCCGCAGCGCGCGGGTCGTGTCGGCGACGCCGGACGACGTCGTCCGCAGGACGCCGGCGACCGACGCGCCCGTGAGGAGCAGCACGCCGGCCAGGAAGAGGAACACGGCGAGGATGTGCGCGCCCACCGCCGAGAAGAGCGACGAGGACGCCCAGAAGAGGGCCTCGCCGAGGGCCCCGCCGCGGTCGCGCAGGGCGTCGGCGCGCCACGTCACCGTCCCGGTGCCGGCCGGCCCGAGCCCGAGCGTCCCGGCGGCGGGGGCGAGCGTCGCCGCGGCCAGGAGGCACAGGCCGCCGGCGCGGAAGGGCCGCACGGCGGGCAGCAACGTCCGCAGCACGAGGATCGCGCCCGCCGCGACGAGCGCGACCGGGGCCGCGTAGGCCACCTCGCCCGCGAGCAGCCGCAGGGCGTCGACGAGCCCCTCCCCCGCCGCGCCGCCGTCCCAGCCGAGGTAGAGCGGGAAGGCCAGGAAGACGCCCGCGGCGACGAGGCCGAGGCCGAGCAGGTCGACGTGGTGCGGGTCCAGCGGCGGCAGCCGCGGGCGCCAGGTCGCCGAGGAGCGGCGCGCGCGGGCGGGCGGGCCGAGTCGCTTCTTCGCGGGGCTTCGGGCAGGCGGCATCGTCGTCCGGCGTCCTTCGACGCAGATGGGCCCCTCCCTCCCCCGCGCCGACTTCGTCGCCGAGGTCCCCCCACGCCGTACCGTCCGTCCCATGCACGGCGACGTCCTCGTGCGTGCCCGTGGCCTGGTCAAGGCCTACGGCACCGGCCGCGCCCGTCGTCGCGTGCTCGACGGCGCGGACCTCGACGTCCACGCGGGCGAGCTCGTGGCGGTCGTCGGCCGCTCGGGCTCGGGCAAGTCGACGCTCCTGCACCTCGTCGGCGCGCTCGACCGCGCCGAGGAGGGCACGATCGAGGTCGCCGGGGCCCGCGTCGACGGCCGCCCCGAGCGCGAGCTGACCCGCCTGCGCCGCCGGCTGGGCTTCGTCTTCCAGGCCTTCCACCTCGTGCCCGAGCTCAGCGGCGAGGAGAACGTGCTCCTGCCCGCGCGACTGCCGGGCGCGCCCGCCCACGCGGTGGCGCACGGCCGGGCGCTCATCGCCGACCTCGGCCTCGCCGACGTGGCCGCGCGGCCGCCGAGCGAGCTCTCCGGCGGCGAGCAGCAGCGGCTGGCGGTGGCCCGGGCGCTCGTCCTCGACCCGCCCGTCCTCCTCGCCGACGAGCCGACGGGCAACCTCGACCCGCAGGCGGGCGACGCCGTCCTGCGCCTGCTGCGCGCCGCCGCCGACGACGGGCGCGCGGTCATCGTGGTCACCCACGAGGCGGCGGCGACGGCCGCCGCCGACCGCGTCGTCCGCCTGCGCGACGGTCGCCTGGAGCGGTGAGACCCCGCCGCGGGTCCTCCTCGCCCGGAGTCTGGGGCCTTCGCGGGCCGCACTTCGGGAGCGCGGCCACCGCCCACGCCGGGGCGGCCTGGCGGCGCCTGCGCGCGCAGCGCGCGCGGACGCTCCTGGCCGCCGCCGGGATCGCCCTGGCCGCGGCCATGGCGGGCGCCGCGGTGACCGTCGCGTTCGGGCTGTCGACCGGCTTCGACCGCGCCGCCGCCCGCGCCGACCTGCCCGACGTCCTGGTGCGGTTCCGCCCCGAGGCGCGCGGCGAGGTCGACGGCGTGCTGCGGCGGCTGCCGAACCTCGACCGGGCGGCGTACCGGCTGGAGGTCGGCGGCGTCGGCCTGGCCGCGAACGGGGAGCGTGCGCGCAACGGGGCGCTCGGGCTCGTGGAGGCGCCGGCGCGCGGGCGGCGCCCCGGCTACGCCGTCGTCGCCGGGCGCGACCTGACGACGCGCGGCGGCGAGGTCGTCGTCGAGCGCGGGCTGGCCCGCGCGTGGGGGCTGGTCGTGGGCCAGGACCTCGACGTGGGGCGGCTGGGCCCGCTGCGGGTCGCCGGCATCGCGGTGTCCCCCGACAACGTCGCCTACCCGCTGGCGGCGGTGCCGCACGTCTACGTCTCCAAGCCGTGGGTGGAGGGGCTCGCCGGGCAGCGCTTCGCGGTCAACCAGGCGCTGGTGTGGGCCCGCGACCCGGCCGACGTCGACGTGCTGCTCCAGCAGGCCCGCGCGACGAGCTTCGGCCTGGCCGACGTGCGCTTCGTGACCAAGGCGGGCGTGCGGGTGCTGCTCGACCAGGCCGCGGGCGTCGTCATCGCGCTGCTCGTCGGCTTCTCGCTCGTCGCGCTGGGCGCCGCCGCCGTCATGCTCGGCGCGTCGGCCCGGGCCGACGTGCAGCGGCGGCTGACGGTCATCGGCGTGCAGCGCGCGCTCGGCGTCGGCCGGGGCTCGGTGGCGGCCGAGCACGGCCTCACCGCGGCCGCCGTCGGCCTCGTCGCGGGGACGGTCGGCGTCGCCGCGGGCGCCCTGCTCGCCGCCGGGCCGAGCGACGGCCTGCTCGTCGCGCTCAACGAGCAGCCGCCCGGGGCCGCGCTCGTGGCGCCGCTGGCGGCGACGGCGCTGCTCGTCGCGGCGCTCGTGGGCGCCGCGACGGCCTGGCCGGCCTGGCAGGCGGCGGGCCGCCCGCCGGTGGCGCTCCTGCGCGGCGGCGAGCTGGCCGGGACCGGCGCGGGGCGGTCCCGCCGTCCGGGCCGGGCGCGGGCGGGCGGCGTGGGCGCGGGCCCCGGCCGCGAGGTCGGGCGGGCGGGGCGGGCCGGGCCGCTCACGCTCGGCGCCCGGCTCGTGGCCGCCCGGCGAGCGCGGACGCTCGCCTCGGTCGCGGTGCTCGCCGTCAGCGGCGCCGTGATCCTCCTCATGCTCGGCCTGGCGCAGCTCGTCGCCGCCCTGCGCGACGATCCCGGCTCGGTGGGCAAGCGCTACGCGCTGACCGCGAGGCTGCCGGCCGACCGGGTCGCCGCCGTCCGCGCCCTGCCCGGGGTCGCCGCGGCGTCGCCGCGGTGGGTGGCCCGCGGTGCGGACTCCTTCTCCCTGGGCGAGCCGGTGAAGCTCGTCGCCTTCCCCGGCGACCACACCGAGTTCGAGGACCCGCCGCTGGCCGACGGGCGCCACGTGGGCGCCGACGACGAGGCCGAGGTGGGCGTCGGCCTCGCGCAGGCGCTCGGGGTGCGGGTGGGCTCCACCCTGGCCGTCCAGCTCCCGGGCGGCGAGGCCCGCTTCCGCGTCGTCGGGACGGTGCGCGCGCTCGACGACTCGGGGCGCATCGCCTACGTCCGCCCGCGCCGGCTGCTGGCGGCGGACCCGTCGCTGGCCGGCGAGGTCGTCGTGCGCCTGCGCGGCGCCGGGGACGAGGCGCGCGTGCGCCGCGGGCTGACCGACCTGGGCGCCACGCCGACGGCGGTGGGCGGCGCGACGACCCGCGACGGCGCCTTCCTGGGCACGCTGGCGACGCTCCTGCGCGCGGTCGCCGTCGTCGACGCGCTCGTGTGCCTCTACGCCCTGGCCCAGGGGCTCGCGCTCATCGCCCGCGAGCGGCGGAAGACGCTCTCGGTCCTGCGGGCCCTCGGGGCCGGACCGAGGACCGTCGGTGCGGTCCTCGCCGGCGCGGCGCTGGCCGTCGCGGTCCCGGCCGCGGTCGTGGCGGTGGCCCTCGAGCAGCTCGTGCTCGCGCCGCTCGTCGGCCGCCTGGCCGCGAGCTACGCCGACCTGGTGCCGTCGCTCCCGTGGGGCGCGGCCGCGCTCGTGGCCTGCGCCCTGCCCGTGCTCGGCCTCGTGGCGGCCGCGTGGGTCGCCCGCACCGTCCTGCGCGAGGCGCCCGTCGACGGGCTGCGGGGCGAGTGACCGTGCCGCGGCGGATCGTCCTCCTGCTCGCGGTCGTGGCCGCCGCGGCGGCGGCGACCGGGCTCGTCGCCGCCTGCGGGGCGGGCGGGCCGGGCAGTGCCGGCCGGGCGTCCGCCGGCCCGGCCGACGGATCGACGCTGCGCTCGGCCTGGGTCGACCCGGACGGCGACGGGACGCCCCAGCGCGGCCCGGGCGAGCCGCTGCGCGACCGCACCGACCTCGCGCCGGCCGCCCGCGCCGGGGCGGTCCTGGGCACGCTGGGGATCCTCACCGACCCGCACGTCCGCGACGAGGAGTCGCCGGCCCGCGCGACCGTGCTCGACCGCCTGGGCAAGCCGTTCTCCTCGACCTTCCGCCCGCAGGACCCGCTGTCGGTGCAGGTCCTCGTCGCCGGCGTCCGGGCGATGGACGCCGCTCGGCCCGACGCCGCGCTCGTCCTGGGCGACGTCGTCGACAGCGCGCAGCGCAACGAGCTGGGATGGGCGGGGACCGCGTTGCGCGGCGGCGTCGTGCGGCCCGACAGCGGCGCCGCGGGCTACCAGGGCGTCCAGGAGGCGAGCGACCCCGACCCGGCCTACTACCGCCCCGACGTCGACCCGCCGCGGCGCCCGGGGCTGCTCGCGGCGGCCCAGCGGCCCGTCCGCTCCCCCGGGCTGACCATGCCCTTCCGCGTCCTGGCCGGCAACCACGACCTGCTCGTCGCCGGCGAGGTCGCGGCCACGCCGGCGATCCGCCGCGTCGCGACCGGCGACCGCCTCCTCGTCCAGCCCGAGCAGGGGCTGCTCGACGTCGGGCGCCGCGAGGACCTGCTGCGCGACGGCACCGTCGACCGCGTCCTGCGCAACGGCCTGCCGGGCCGCACGCGGCGGATCGCGCCCGACCCCGACCGCATCGAGGAGGATCCCGACCGGGCCGCCGAGGCCCTGAACGCGCTCGACGGCCGCCCGGCGTCCCCGGGGACGCTGGACCAGGCCTTCGACGCCGGCCCGGGCGTCCGCGTCCTGGCCCTGGACACGATCGACCGCCGCTTCGGGTCGACGGGCGTCGTGACGGCGCCGCAGGTGGCGTGGCTGCGGCGCGAGCTCGGCCGCGCCGGCGACCGGTGGGTCCTGGTCGCCTCCCACCAGCCGCTGACGAAGGTCCGCGGCGGCGCGGCGGCGCTCGCGCTGCTGGACCGCGACCCCCGCGTCCTGGCCGCGCTGCACGGGGACACCCACCGTCATCGCATCGTCCCCCGGCGCACGACGGCGGGCGGCTTCTGGCTCGTGGGGACCTCCTCCCTGGCCGACTGGCCCCAGCAGGGCCGCATGCTGCGCGTCCGCGCGACCCCGGGCGGCGGCGCCGTGCTCGAGACCTGGGCCGTCGACACCGCGCCCGACGCACTGGCGGACGAGGCGCGGCTCCTGGCCCACCTCGACGCGCAGGGCGGCCGCCCGGATGGCGCCCGGGGCACGGCGCTGGACCGCAACGTCCGGCTGTTCCACGCGCCGCCGCGCTGAGCACGGGCGCTGAGACGCGCTTGAGGTGGCCGGGCTACAGTCGACCGCGGGATGAGCACGCCGCGTGAGCCCAGGGTGCTCGTCGTCGAGGACGACGAGGAGATCGCCCAGGTCCTCCAGCGCTCGCTGCGCCTGGAGGGCTACGAGGTGCGCCTGGCCGCCGACGGCGAGGCGGCCCTGCAGGCCGCGGGCGCGTTCAACCCCGACCTCGTCGTGCTCGACCTCGGCCTGCCCGGCCTCGACGGCATCGACGTGGCCCGGCGCCTGCGCGGCGGCGACGACGTCCCGATCCTCATGCTCACCGCCCGTGACGCGGTCGAGTCGCGCGTGGAGGGCCTCGACGCGGGCGCCGACGACTACCTCGTCAAGCCCTTCGAGCGCCAGGAGCTGCTCGCACGCCTGCGCGCGCTCCTGCGCCGCCGGCCCCCGCGCGGCTCGGCCTCGCTCGTCGTCGCCGACCTGGCGCTGAACCCGGACACGCACGAGGTCCACCGCGGCGACCGCGCGGTGGAGCTGACCCAGCGCGAGTTCGAGCTCCTCGAGCACCTCATGCGCAACGAGCGCATCGTCGTGCCCCGCCAGCGCCTCCTGGAGGAGGTCTGGGGCTACGACCCGTTCGCGACGACGAACACGATCGAGGTCTTCGTCTCGAACCTGCGGCGCAAGCTCGAGGCGGGCGGCGAGCCGCGCCTGCTGCACACGATCCGCGGCGCAGGGTACGTGCTGCGTGCTTGAGCGCCTGCCCGTCCGGTGGCGGCTCGCGCTGACGTCCGCCGTGCTGACCTTCGTGATCCTCTGCGGCTTCGCGGTGGTCATCGGGCAGCTGACGGCGAACCGGATCCGCTCGGACTTCAACAACGAGCTGGCCGCGGCCGTCGACGACCTCAGCGACCGGCTCGTCATCACGAACCTCACCGCGGGCGGCAGCTACGACGTCGGCGGCCCCGCGCTCGACGACTACGGCGGGGCCAGCAACGCGGCGATCCGCGTCCTGGATCCGAGCGGGCAGATCCGCGAGCAGACGCGCGGCGCCCCGAACTTCGGGCTGCGCCCGGGCCGCAGCGCGCAGATCAACGACTTCCGCGTCGAGACCCGGGAGCGCCAGATCGAGATCCTCACCCCGAACGGGCGCAAGACGCGCTTCTCGATCCCGCTCACGGTCCAGTACGCCCGCCCGGTGTCCGACATCGAGCGCACCGTGGCCCGCGTGCGGATCTTCCTCGCGCTGGGCGTGCTGGGCGGAACCGCCCTGGCCCTCGCCGCCGGCCTGTGGATCGCGCGTCGCGCGATGGCCCCGATCACGGCGCTGACCGCGACCGCGCGCCGCATCGAGGAGACCCGCGACCCGAACATGCGCGTCCCCGTCCCCCGCACCGACGACGAGATCGCCGAGCTGGCCCGGACGCTGGACGGCATGCTCCACGCGCTCGACGAGGCCCGGGAGGAGACCGAGGCGACCCTCGCCCGCCAGCGCCAGTTCGTCGCCGACGCCTCGCACGAGCTGCGCACGCCGCTGACGAGCGTCCTGGCCAACCTCGAGCTGCTGGCCGAGGTCCTCGACGGCGAGCGCGGCGAGGCCGCCGCCTCGGCGCTGCGCTCGTCGCGGCGCATGCGCCGCCTGGTCGGAGACCTGCTCCTGCTCGCTCGCGCCGACGCCAACCGCCAGGCGCCGCGGCGGCCGACCGACCTCGCGCGGGTGGCGGTCGAGGCCGCCGCCGAGCTCGGGCCCGTGGCCGAGGGCCACGACGTGCACGTCGACGCGCAGGAGGCCGTCGTCGACGGGTCGCGCGACGAGCTGCACCGGCTGGCGCTGAACCTCATGGAGAACGCGGTCCGGCACACGCCGTCGGGGACCCGGATCCGCGTCCGGACGCGCAGCGCGGACGACGAGGCCGTCCTCGTCGTCGAGGACGACGGCCCGGGCGTCCCCGCGGAGCTCCGCGACCGCGTCTTCGAGCGCTTCGTCCGCGGCGCCGGCGACCGCGGCGGCCGCTCGAGCTCGTCGGGCCTCGGGCTCTCGATCGTCCGCGCCGTCGCGGCGTCCCACGGTGGGACGGTCGAGCTCCAGGACGCCGGGCCCGGCGCGCGGTTCGTCGTCCGCCTGCCGCTGGCCCGCGCGACGCGGGACGGCTCCGCGAACGGCGCGGGCGCGGGCGCGGACCGCGAGCAGCCCGCCGGAGCCCGCTGAGCCCGGCGCCGCGGGCGGCGCCCGGGCCCTAGACCTCGACGACGACCGGCAGGACCATCGGCCGGCGGCGCAGGCGCTCGTAGACGAGCGCCGCGAGGTCGTCGTGGAGGACCTGCTGGAGGAGGTCGACCTCGCGGATCTCCTCCTTGGCCGCCCGCTCGAGCGACGACTCGACGGTGCCACGCAGCTCGTCGAGGAGCTGCTCGGCGTCATCGGGGTAGGGCACGCCGCGGAGGATGACCTCGGGCTCGGCCACCGAGGAGCCGTCCTGCTCGCTGATCGTCGCCACGACGACGAAGATCCCGTCGGCGCTGAGCATGCGGCGGTCGCGCAGGGCGACGTCGGCGACGTCGCCGATGTCGACGCCGTCGACGAAGATCATGCCCGAGCGCTCCTTCGCCGCGAAGCGGGCGCCCCGGCCGTCGAGCTCGAGCGGCAGGCCGTTCTCGCCGCGGAAGATCGAGGCGGGGTCGACCCCGCAGGCCTCGGCCAGGCGGCCGTGGAGGTGGATGCGCTTGTGGTCGCCGTGGGCCGGCAGGACGTAGCGGGGCTTGACGAGGTTGAGCATGAGCTTCAGCTCCTCCTCGTAGCCGTGCCCGGAGGCGTGGATCGGTGCGTCGCGCGTCGTCACCACGCTGCACCCGATGTGGTAGAGCCGGTCGATCGTCTCGTTGACGGCGCGCTCGTTGCCCGGGATCGGCGTCGCGGAGAACACGACCGTGTCGCCCTCGTGCAGCTCGACCTGCGGGTGGTCGCGGTGGGCCATGCGGCGCAGCGCGCTCAGCGGCTCGCCCTGGGATCCGGTCGAGATCACGACGAGCTTCTCGTCGGGCCAGTCGTCGAGCTCGCGCGGCGGGACCATGAGCCCCTCGGGCACGTCGATGTGCCCCAGCATCCGGCCGATGTTCACGTTCTTGCGCATGGAGCGCCCGACGAGCGCGACCTTGCGGTTGAGCTGCGCCGCGGCGTCGACGACCTGCTGCACGCGGTGGATGTTCGAGGCGAAGCACGTGACGACGATCCGCCCCCGGGCCTGGGAGAAGACGCGCTCGAGGTTCGGCCCGACGCCGGCCTCGCTCGTCGAGAAGCCCGGGCGGTCGGCGTTCGTCGAGTCGCCGGCCAGCAGCAGGACGCCCTCGCCGCCGAGCTCGGCCAGGCGCTGGACGTCCGCGGGGGGACCCTCGACCGGCGTCTGGTCGAACTTGTAGTCCCCCGTCACGAGGACGGTGCCGAGATCGGTCGTCGCCGCCACGGCGCACGCGTCGGGGATCGAGTGCGTCATGTGCAGCAGCTCGACGTCGAAGGGGCCGAGCTCGAGCCGCTCGCCCGGGTCGACGTCGGTGACGTCGGCCTCCCGGAGGCGGTGCTCGTCGAGCTTGGAGCGCGCCATGGCCGTCGTCAGCGGACGCCCGAACACCGGCAGGTCCTCGCGCAGCTCGCGCAGGACCCAGGGCAGCGCCCCCAGGTGGTCCTCGTGGCCGTGGGTCACGACGATGCCCTCGACGTCGTCGATCCGCGAGCGCAGGTAGCTGAAGTCGGGCAGCACCAGGTCGATGCCGACCATCTCGGCGGTCGGGAAGCGCAGCCCGACGTCGACGACGAGGATCCGGCCCTCGTACTCGAGGACCATCATGTTCTTGCCGATCTCGCCCAGCCCGCCCAGCGGGAGGACGCGGAGTGCGCCGGCCACTAGTGCTGGGCCGCCTCGAGGAGGCCGTGGCGCTCCAGGGCGGCGCGGACGACGGCGAGCTCGTGCTCGTCGGGGGCGACGAGCGGCAGGCGCAGCGTGCCGCGGCAGAGCCCGAGCAGCTCGAGCGCCGCCTTGACGGGGATGGGGTTCGTGGTCACGGAGAGGGCCTCGTAGAGGTCGTGCAGGCCGGCGTCGAGCTCGGCGCGCGCGGCCGGGTCGTCGACCATGCGGCGCATCGTGTCGCCCACCAGGTGGCTGGCGACGAGGATCCCGCCCACGCCGCCGAGGTCGAGGACCTCGGCCAGCAGGTCGTCGTTGCCGGCGTAGAGGCCGAGGCCGTCGATCAGGGCCACGTTCGCGGCGTTGGCCTGCTTGACGAAGTCGATCCGCTCGACCTGGGCCAGCTCGGCCAAGAGGTCGTTCGGCAGGTCGGTGCCCGTGCGCGAGGGGATGTTGTAGAGGACGACCGGCCGGTCGGTCGCGCGGGCGACCTCGCCGAAGTGCGCGAGGATGCCGCGGCGGTTCGGGCGGTTGTAGTACGGCGTCACCGAGAGGACGGCGTCGGCGCCGAGCGCGGTCGCGCGCTCGGTCATGAGGACCGCGTGGCGCGTGTCGTTCGAGCCGGTCCCGGCGACGATCGTGAAGCCCGCCGGGCGCTCGGTGACCGCCAGCTCGATGAGGCGCAGGTGCTCGTCGTCGTCCAGCGTCGGCGCCTCGCCCGTGGTCCCGGCGACGACGACGCCGTCGGAGCCGTGGGCCGCGAGGTGGTGCAGCAGCCCGACGAAGGCGCCCTCGTCGACGGCGCCGTCGGCATCGAAGGGCGTGACGACCGCGGTCAGGATGGCGCCGAGCCCGGGCACCGACCCAAGCTACCGCAGCGGGTCGCCGTGGGGCGGCGTGGCGGTGTCCTCGGCGTCCTCGGGCATACCGGCGATCGAATCCCGCCCACCCGCGCCGGTCTCGTCGTGCGGCTCGCCCAGCGGGTCGCCGTGCGGCGGCGTCGTGCCGTGCGCCTCCTCGTCGGCGGCGTGCGGATGACGGGGCTCTTCCTGCGGGGTCATGCGCGCATCCTCCCACGTCGCCTGCCGGGGCGGACGGTACCGTCGAGGGGTGTCCGCGGACGGCGATCACCCGGTGGGCGGCGTCGCCGCCGCAGGGCACGGCCGACAGGCCCTGACGGTCGAGGTCGCCGCGGTCCGCTGGCGGGCCGACGGCGAGGACTTCGCCGTGCTCGCGGGCGTCACCGACGAGGGCGACGAGGTCACGGTCACCGGGCCGCTCGCGCACGTCCAGGCGGGCGAGACCGTGCTGGTCGAGGGCACCTGGCGCGAGCACCCGCGCCACGGGCGCCAGCTCGCGGCCGACCGGGTCCGGCTGCAGGAGGCGACGAGCGCCGCGGCGCTCGAGGCGCACCTGGCGGGCGTCAGGCACGTCGGGCCGCGCGGCGCGGCGTGGCTCGTCGAGCGCCACGGCCCCGAGCGGGTCCTGGCCGAGCTCGACCGCGACCCGGGCGGGCGCCTGCGCGAGGTGCCGGGCATCGGGCCGATGCGCCTGCGGGCCGCCGTCGCGTCGTGGGAGGCGCAGGGCGCCCAGCGGGCGGTGCGGCTCTTCCTCGACGAGCACGGGGTCCCGGCCGCGGCCGCCGGGCGGATCGCCCGTGCGCTGGGGCCCGGCGCGATCGAGCGGCTGCGGACCGACCCCTGGTCGGTGGCCGAGGTCGACGGCGTCGGCTTCGCGACGGCCGACGCGCTCGCCCGCGGCCTGGGCACGCCGCCCGACGACCCCGGGCGCCTCGACGCCGGGCTGCTCCACGCGCTCGGCGAGGCCGAGGCCGACGGGCACTGCTTCCTCCCCCGCGGCGAGCTCGCCGCCCGGGCGCGGCGGCTGCTCGGCGTCGACGCCGCGGGACGCGTCGACGCCCTGGCGGCGGCCGGGCGGCTCGTGGTCGACCCCGCCGCCGACGCGGTGGCCCACCCGGTGCTCGACCGCGTCGAGGCGCGCCTGGCCCGGCGGGCGCGGGCGCTGTGCGACGCGCCCCCGCAGCTGCGCCTGCGCGCCGCGAAGCGGCCCACGGCCGGCTTCGTCCCCACCGATCGGCAGTGGTCGGTGGTGGAGCTCGTCCTCGGCCACCGGCTCGTGGTCCTCACGGGCGGCCCCGGGACGGGCAAGACGAGCTCCATGCAGGCGCTCGTCGACGTCCTGCGCGGTGCGGGCCGCAGCGTCCGGCTGTGCGCGCCGACGGGCAAGGCCGCGCGGCGCCTGGCCGAGACCACCGGTGCGCCCGCCACGACGATCCACCGCCTGCTCGAGTGGGCGCCCGACGGCGGCTTCGCGCGCGGGCCCGACGACCCCATCCCGGGAACGGACGTCCTCGTGGTCGACGAGGCGTCGATGCTCTCCGTCCGGCTCGCCGACGCGCTGCTCGGCGCGGTCGGGCCGCGGACGCACGTCCTGCTCGTCGGCGACGTCGACCAGCTCGCGCCGGTCGGGCCGGGCCGCGTGCTGGAGGACCTCATCGCCTCCGGGCGGGTGCCGACGGTCGCCCTGACCGAGGTCTTCCGCCAGGCCGCGCGGTCGCTCATCGTGCGCGCCGCCCACGCCATCGACGAGGGCCGCGAGCCGCCCACGCGGGCCGCCGACGGCGACGTGCGCGACTTCTTCCGGGTCGTGCGCGACGAGCCGTCCGAGGTCTTCGCCGAGGTCGTCTCGCTGGCGGCCGAGCGCCTCCCCGGCCACTTCGGCCTCGACCCACGCCGCGACGTCCTGGTGCTCGCGCCGATGCACCGGGGCCCGGTGGGCGTCGACGCGCTCAACGAGGAGCTGCGCCGCCGCCTGAACCCCGACGGCGCGCCGGTGCCCGGGACGGGCTTCCGCGTCGGCGACCGCCTGCTGCAGACGCGCAACGACCACGAGCGCGAGCTGATGAACGGCGAGCTCGTCCGTCTCGTCCACCACGACGACGACCGCGACGCGCTGCTGCTCGACGCCGACGACGGGCGGACGCTGCGGATCCCCGTGGCCGAGGCCGGGACGCTGCGCCTCGCCTACGCCATCTCGGTCCACAAGGCGCAGGGCAGCCAGGCACCGGCCGTGGTCGTGCCGGTCGTGCGGGCCCACCACGTCATGCTCACGCGCAACCTCGTCTACACGGCCGTCACCCGGGCCGAGCGGGCGTGCGTGCTCGTCGGCGACCGGGCGGCGCTCCGCACGGCGCTCGCGCGCCCCGACGCCGGGCGCCGGCACACGCGCCTGGCCGAGCGGCTCGGCGGGACCACGGCGCCGGCCCCCGAGCCGGATCCCGGCTAGCCGGCGGGCGGCCCGGCGCCGAGCGGCGCGTGCCCAGGTCGGACTGCGGCGACGCGTCCGCCGGCCTACCGGTGGGCGGCGGGGCGACGCGTGGCGGCCCGCATCTGCCCGAGCACGCCGAGCAGCAGCGGCTCCCGGTGGCGCGCCGGCGGCGGCAGGGCGCGCGGTGCCGGGGCGGCCGGCGTCGCCTCGAGGTGGGTGACGGTCGCGCCGGTGAGGCGCTCGACGCGCCGCGGCAGGTCGCACAGCAGCCACTTCGAGCTCCCGGTCGGGAGCGTGGCCACGAGGACCTCGTCGAAGCGCCGCGGGTCCCAGCGCTCCTGGACGGCGAGGACGGGGTCGGCGTCGCCGAGGACCGCGTCGACGTCGAGCCCGGCGTCCCGGAGGGCGGCGGCCGCCGTGTCGGCGCGACGCCGGGCGGCGACCCTGTCGGCCCACGCCGTCGGCACGACGAGCGTCACCGCGAGCGGCCCGCGCCGCGCCCGGCGTTCGAGCTCGGCCAGGAGCTCGGGGGCGTCGGCGGTCTGGTTGGCGACCACCAGCAGGTGGGTGCGCATGGTGCCTCCACGGTACGCCGGTCACCCGGGTCCGGCAAGCGCGAACGCCGCGCCGCGGTCAGAAGCGGCGCAGGCGCGCCTCGGTCAGCGCCAGGCGGGCGGCGGCGTGCCCGGGGACGCCGTGGACCGCGCCGCCGGGGAACGTCGACGCGCTGCCCAGGAACAGCCCGCGGACGGGCGTGCGGTAGGGCGCCAGGGAGGGCAGCGGGCGGAAGACGGTCTGGTCGAGCGCGTAGCTGCCGCCGCCGACGTCGCCGCCCGTGAGGTTCTGGTCGCGGTCCTCCAGGCCGCCCGGGCCGAGGACGTGCCGGGCCAGGATCCGGTCGCGGAAGCCGGGCGCGAAGCGCTCGACCTGCGCCTCCACGCGCTCGACGTGGCGGTCGGCTTCGGCCGCCCAGTCGGCGCGCTGCGGGCCGTGCGTGTAGGCCCAGGCCGTGTGCTTGCCGGCCGGCGCCCGCGAGGGGTCGTGGAGGCTCTGCTGGCCCAGGAGGAGGAACGGCCGCTCGGGCAGCCCCACGAAGGTCGACGTGGCCTCGAGGACCTCGTCCTCGCCGCCGCCGACGTGCACCGTGCCGGCCACGCGGGCCTCGGGCGCGGTCCACGGGATCGGCCCGTCGAGCGCCCAGTCGACCTTCAGCGTCGAGGGCCCGGGGCGGAAGCGGCGCAGCGCCGCGGCGTACGCACCGCCGAGCGCGTCGCCGGCCAGCGCCAGCAGCGCTCCGGGGCTCGTGTCGGCGACGACGAGCGACGCGCCGACCCGGTCGCCGTCGGCGGTGGCGACGCCCGTGACCCGCCCGCGCTCCACCGCGACGCGCGTGACGCGCGCCCCGCAGCGGACGTCGCCGCCGAGCTCGCGCAGGCGCGCGACGAGCGCCTCGGCCAGCCGCTCCGCGCCGCCCTCCGGGCTCGGCCAGCCGACGGCGTGGCCCAGGAGCGCGAGGTAGGTCGCGGCGATCGCGCTGCCCGCGCCGTGCGGCGGGACGTCGCCGTGCATCGCCGCGCCGTAGAGCCACGCGCGCGGGCGCCCGTCGCCGAACAGCTCGTGGCCCAGCGCGTGGGCGGGCATGAGGAGCAGGCGGGCGAGCTCGAGCCCGGTCCCCACCCCGCCGCGCGCGACGAGCTCGGCGGGTCCTCGCACCGGCGGGAAGCCGGACAGCATCGTCCGGCGGACGGCGCCGAAGCGCCGCAGCCACGGGCCGGTGAAGGCCAGCCACGCCGCGCCGTCGCCCGGGTGCAGGGCGTCGAGCGTGGCCGCGGTGCGCTGCGGGTCGCGGAAGAGCGCGGCGGCGCCCCCGTCGTCGAAGGGGTGCGCGTAGCACGCCTCCGGGTGGACCCACCGCAGCCCGTGGCGCTCGAGGCCCATCCGCGCGAACACCGGCGACGCGACGGCGGCCGGGTAGACCGCGGAGAAGACGTCGTGGCGGAAGCCCGGCAGGGTCAGCTCCTCCGTGCGCACCGCCCCGCCGGGGCGGTCCGAGGCCTCCAGCACCAGGACGTCGCGGCCCGCCTCGGCCAGCGTGATCGCCGCGGCGAGCCCGTTCGGGCCGGCCCCGACCACGACGGCCGGGCGGCTCACGCCGCGGTCCCCGTGCGCCGGCGCACCCGGGCGGCGAGCTGGTGGAGCATGGACTGCGACTCGATCGCCCCCTGGCCCCAGAAGGCGTGCTGGGCGTCGCGGCCGGCCCGGCGGTAGGCCTGCTCGAGGTGCCACGGCATGGGGTCCCACGTCCCGGCCGCGCGGACGAAGGCGCGACCGCCGTGCTCGAAGAGCAGCAGCCGGTTGCGCCCGCGCCCCATGAAGTGGCCCTCGTGCGTGGTGAGGTCGAAGGCCAGCAGCGCCTCGCCGCCCACGGGCACGACGCGCGGCTCGCCGGTGCCGAAGCGCCGCAGGCCCTCCTCGAGCTCGCCGACGTAGGCGCGCAGCTCCGCGGCGTCGGCGGCGGCCGAGACGACGCGCGTGACGGTGACGTAGCCCCGGGTGTGCACGGGGCGCCCGGCGGCGGTCCCGGCGGCGACCTCGATCTCGAAGGTCTGGCCGGCCAGCCCGCCCGTCCGCAGGGCGGTGAAGCGCCCGACCTCGGTGGCGTAGTCGGGCCACGTCTCCGGGGCCGAGAGGGCGTCGACGACGCCGGCGGCCGAGGGCACCCGCACGGGCGGGTAGGTGTGCCAGGTCTGCTGGACCGGCGGCGCCTCCGGCGGCGTGAGCGCGCCGAGCCTGGCTCCGGCGAGGCGGTCCTCCGGCCGGTAGGCGGCCTTCGCCGCGACCGTCGGGAACGCGATGCCCCACCCGCGCCGCTCGTCGTCGGCATGCGCGTCGGCGAACCACGGGCCGAGGAGCCGCCCCGCGCCCGCGAGGAGCTGGGCGCGGTCGAGCGTGCCCCGGGGTGAGCGCGAGGCGTCGAGGAAGCGGTCGCGCCCGAAGGCGCGGTGGAAGGCGACGGCGTCCGTGGCCCGCAGCCGCCGGTGCCCCTGGGCGTGCCAGCGCGTGGTCACGACGGCCAAGGCCAGGCGGAGGTCGTCGACGTCGGGGGCGCCGCCGCCCGCCTGCGCCCGCCGGAAGTAGGCCGCGTTGAGGAAGTCGGTGATCCAGCCCGCGGCGTCGGGCGCGGCGATCGTCGAGCCGGCCATCCGCGCCATCCGAGCGGGCCCTGACCCCAGGGCGCGCGCGAGGCCCGCGCCCGCGGCGACGCCGGCGGCGAAGGGGACGGTCGTGCGCGGGGCCGGCAGGCGCCGGTGCTTCGTCGTCCTCCGAGCGCTGGCCACGGAGCGGCCCTACCCGTCCTCCCCGCCGCCGAGACGCCGCAGCGCGTCCGTGAAGCGACGCGGCACCCGCGGCGAGGGGAGGCCCGCCCGCCCGCGCTCGACCTCCCACAGCGTGACGACGACGAGCTCGGCCCCGGACCGGCGGCAGACGAAGACGAGCGAGCGGTCGACGAGGTCGCGGACGTAGACCGACCCGCGGGGCGGGGACGACGTCCCGGGCGGCGGCTCCTCCGACATCCGCCCGGCGGCGACGGCCGCGCTGACCCGCCCCACGATCTCGCCGCGCGGGTCCAGCTCGCCCGAGCGCCCGCCGACGCGCTGGCGGAACCGCGCGGCGGCGTGGTCGGTCACGGCGACGAGCACGTCGTCCCGATCCGGCGCTCCACGCGGCGCAGGAGCTCCGCGCTCACAGGCTCCGCCGGTAGCGGACCTCGGGCGACCAAGGGTGGTCGAGGACGACCTCGGGCTCCTCCCGGCGCCACCCGTGGGCGTCGTAGAAGGACCGGGCCCGCTCGTTGTGGACGAAGATGCGGAGCACGGCGCGGTCGTACCCCAGCGCGCGCAGCCGGTCCTCCCCGGCCGTCAGCAGCGCCCGTCCGATCCCGGCGCCCTGCGCGGGCGGGTCGACGTACAACGCCAGCAGCTCGCCCAGGCCCGGCTCGGGCTCGGCGTGCCGGACGGCGCCGACCGACACGAACCCGGCGACGCGGCCCGCGACCTCGGCCACCTCGGTCCGCGACGCGTCGCCGGCCAGGAGGTGCTCCCAGCGGGCCGTCCGCACCGCGACCGTCTGCTCGGCGAGGAGCTCCGGGTCGACGTATCCGGCGTAGGCCGCCCACCATGCCCGGACCTGCACCTCGGCCAGGCCCGCGGCGTCCTGCGGCCGCGCCGGGCGCAGCATCAGGCGAAGAGCAGGTGCTCGAGCCCGACCACCGGCGAGCGCTCGAGCGTCCCCACGCGCCGCACGGCGAGCAGGACGCCCGGCATGAAGGACGTGCGGTCCGTCGTGTCGTGGCGGATCGTCAGCGTCTGGCCCTGGTCGCCCAGGATGACCTCCTGGTGGGCGACGAGCCCCGGGAGGCGCACGGAGTGGATCGGCACGTCGCCCTCCATGAGCTCGGCCGTGCGCTTCGCCGTCCCGGAGGGCGCGTCGAGCTTGCCGTCGTGGTGGAGCTCGACGATCTCGGCGCGGGCCATGAGGCGCGAGGCCTCCGCCGCGAAGCGCATCATCAGGACGGCGCCGATCGCGAAGTTCGGGGCCGCGAAGACGTTCGCGGCCGGGCGCCCCGCGCCGGACCCGAGGGTCCCGAGCTCGGCCAGGTCGAACCCGGTCGTCCCCAGGACGACGTGCACCCCGGCGCCCACGGCCGCCCGGGCGTTCTCGAGCGCCGTGTCGGGCCGGGTGAAGTCGACGAGGACGTCGGCGCCGTCGAGCACGTCGGCGACGGTCGTCCCCAGCGCCGGGTCGGCGCGGCCGGCCAGCTCGAGGTCGTCGGCGGCCTCGACCGCGGCGCACACCGCCGTGCCCATCCGGCCCGCGGCGCCGGCGACGGCGACGCGCGGGGCCAAGCCTAGGCCGCCTGCGCCAGCGCGGGCGCGATCGGCTCGAGCGCCCGACGGAAGAGCTCCTCGTCGGCGCCGATGCCCGCGGCGCTCAGCCGCTCGGGCGCCAGGAGCTCGCCGGCCAGCTCGCGCAGGTCCTCGACCGTCACGGCGTCGAGGCGCTCGATGACCTCGTCGACCGACAGCAGCGGCAGGTCCGACAGCACGGAGGAGCCCAGGCGGTTCATCCGCGCCGTCGTGGACTCCAGGCCCAGCACGATGCGCCCCTTGACGTTCTCGCGCGCCCGGGCGAGCTCGGCCTCGCTGGCCGGGTCCTGGCGGAAGCGCTCGAGCTCGCCGGCCACGACGTCGAGCGCCGTGACGACGTTCTCCGGCCGCGTGCCGAGGTACAGCCCGACCTCGCCCGTGCCCGCGAAGAGGGCCTGGAACGAGTAGACCGAGTAGGCCAGCCCGCGCTTCTCGCGGACCTCCTGGAAGAGCCGCGACGACGAGGTCCCGCCCAGCACGTTGTCGAGCACGCGGAGCGCGAAGCGGCGCTCGTCGTCGCGCGCGAGCCCCGGGCCGCCCAGGCAGAGGTGGTACTGCTCGGTGTCCTTGACCAGGAAGCGCACGCGCGGCGGCACCTCCGTGGCCGGCGGCGTCGCCGGCGCCGGCGGCGGGAGCGCGCCCGCACGCTCCACCCCGGCGCGCTCGACGAGCGCGACGAGCGCGTCGTGGTCGACCGAGCCGGAGGCGGCCACGACGACGTTGCGGGGCACGTAGCGCCCGCCGTGGAAGGCGGCCAGCCGCGGTGCGGGCGTGCCGGCCACGACGTCGGCGCGGCCGATGATCGCCCGGCCGAGCGGGTGGTCGCCGAAGACGGCCTCGCCCAGGACGTCGAACACCTTGTCCTGGGGGTCGTCCTCGTACATCGCGATCTCCTCGAGGACGATCTGGCGCTCCTGGGCGAGCTCCTCGGCGTCGAAGCGGGCCCGCCAGACCATGTCGGCCATGACGTCCAGCGCCTCCTCGAGGTGGACGTCGAGCACCCGCGCGTAGACCGACGTGGTCTCCTTGCCGGTGCCCGCGTTGAGCTCGGCGCCCATCGCGTCGAAGAGCTGGTCGATCTCGACCGAGGCGTACTTCGCCGTGCCGCGGAAGAGCATGTGCTCGACGAGGTGCGACAGGCCGGCCTCGGGCTCGTCCTCGGCGGACGAGCCCGTGCCGATCCAGAACCCGAGGGCGACGGACCGGACGGAGTCCATGCGCTCCGTCACGATCCGCAGCCCCGAGTCCAGGGTGGTGATGCGGTGCTCCGTCGGCACCTACCCGCGCTCGGGGTCGCGCCCGCCGCCGGAGCGGTGCCGGGGGCGGCCCGAGCCGCGGCGCCCGCCGTTGCGGTCGCCGCGGTCGCCGCGGTCGCCGCGGTCACCGCGGTCGCCGCCGCCGCCGCGCGGCGAGCCGCTGCCGACGGTGGCGAGCTCCTGCGCCGACTTGCCCGCGATGTCCGGGTCCTCGGCCAGGCGGAGGCCGATGCGGCCGCGCTCGCGGTCGACCTCGACCACGCGGACCTTGATCTCGTCGCCCTTGTTGAGGACCTCCTCGACCGTGTCGACCCGCTGGCCGGGCGAGACGTTCGAGATGTGCAGCAGGCCGTCGGTGCCCTTGGCCAGCTCGACGAAGGCGCCGAACGTCGTCGTCTTGACGACCTTGCCGGTGTACTCGTCGCCGACCTCGACCTCCTTGGTCATGGTCCGGATGCGCTCGGCGAGCGCCTCGCCCAGCTCCCCGTTGGCCGAGTAGACCAGGACCTGGCCCTCGTCGTTGACGTCGATCTGCGAGTCGAACTCGTCGGAGAGGCCACGGATGGTCTCCCCGCCCTTGCCGATGAGCAGGCCGATCTTCGACGGGTCGATCTGGACCGTGAGGATGCGGGGCGCGAACTGCGAGAGCTCCTCGCGCGGCGCGCCGATGGCCTCCCGCATCTGGCTCAGGATGTCCAGCCGCGCCTCCTTGGCCTGGGCGAGGGCGTCGCGCAGGATGTCGAAGGTCACGCCCGTGATCTTGATGTCCATCTGGAGGGCGGTGATGCCCTCGTCGGTGCCGGCGACCTTGAAGTCCATGTCGCCGAGGTGGTCCTCGACGCCGGCGATGTCGGTGAGGACCGTGTAGTCGTCCCCCTCCTTGATGAGGCCCATGGCGATGCCCGCCACCGGCTTGCGGATCGGCACGCCGGCGTCCATGAGCGCCAGCGTCGAGCCGCACACCGAGGCCATCGAGGAGGAGCCGTTGGACTCCAGGATGTCCGACACGACGCGGATCGTGTACGGGAAGTCCTCCGTGCTGGGGACGACCGGCACCAGCGCCCGCTCCGCGAGCGCCCCGTGGCCGATGTCGCGGCGCTTGGGGCCGCGCATGAAGCCGGCCTCGCCCACCGAGAACGGCGGGAAGTTGTAGTGGTGCCAGTAGAACTTCTGGGTCTGCAGCCCGAGGGTGTCGAGCCGCATCTCCTCCTTCAGCGTGCCCAGGGCGGCCACGGAGAGGGCCTGCGTCTGGCCGCGCGTGAAGAGCGCCGAGCCGTGGGTCCGGGGCGTGACGCCGACCTCGATCGTGATCGGGCGGATCTCCTTCTCGCCGCGGCCGTCGGGGCGCTTCTTGTCCCGCGCGATGCGCTCGCGGATGACCTGCTTCTCGAGCCGGTCGAAGGCGAGCTGCGCGCGCTGGCGGTACTCCTCGTAGGTGTCGGAGTCGGGGGCGCCGGAGTACTGCTCCAGGACCGCCTCCTCGACCGCCTTCGTGGCCGCCTGGCGCTCGAGCTTGTCGTGGACCTGCGTGGCCTCGTCGAGCTGGGCGCCGTGGCTGGCGCGGATCTCCGCGAGGAGTCCCTCGTCGACCTGCGGGGCGACGACCTCGAGCTTCTCCTTGCCGGCCTTCTCGCGCAGGTCCCACTGGAGCGCGCAGAGCTTCTTGATCTGCTCGTGGGCGATGTCGAGCGCGTCGAGGATCTCGGCCTCGGGGATCTCGTTCGCCCCGGCCTCGACCATGAGGATCGCGTCCTCGGTGCCCGCGACGATGAGGTCGAGGTCGGTGCTGTCCGTCAGCGACTCCTCGGGCGGGTTGATGACGAAGTTGCCGTCGACCTTGCCGATGCGCACCGCGCCGACCGGGGTCGGGAGCGGGACCTCGGAGATCATGAGCGCGGCGGACGCGCCGTTCATCGCGAGGATGTCGTAGGGGTGCACGTGGTCGACGCTCAGCGTCAGCGCCACGAGCTGCGTCTCGAAGTGCCAGCCCTTGGGGAAGAGCGGGCGGATCGGGCGGTCGATCATGCGCGCGGTCAGCGTGCCCTTCTCGCCGGCGCGACCCTCGCGCTTGAAGAACGAGCCGGGGATCTTGCCCGCGGCGTACATGCGCTCCTCGACGTCGACCGTCAGGGGGAGGAAGTCGACATCGCGCAGGTTGCCCACCGTGGCGGTGCTGAGCACCACGGTGTCGCCCTGGCGGACGACGACGGCGCCGCCGGCCTGCCTGGCCATCCGGCCGGTCTCGAAGGAGATCTCGCTGCCCGCGATCTCGACGGAGACCGTCGTCACGGCGTCATTGCTCATGCTGTGGACCTTCTTTCCTGGCCCGCCCGTCGGTCGGCAGGCCCATGTGTCGTGCGTCTCGTAGTCCGAACTCCCCCATCGTAGCGGCCATCCGGGCGTCCTCGGCGTACGCCGTCGGGGTCGCCGTGGCCCCCGCTCGCAGCGCGTCGCGCACGTCCCGGGCGACCCGCTCGGCGACGTCCGGGTCGCGCCGGTCGGCCTCGAAGCGGTCGACGTCGAGCCCCAGGGCGCCGCACCGGGCCCACAGGTGCGGGTCGTCGATCCGGCCCGGGTCCGCGTAGAGCGCGTCGTGCATCGCCCAGAACGCGCCCTGGCGCGCCGCCGCCTCGCTCGCGTGGGCCAGCGCG
This sequence comes from uncultured Actinomycetes bacterium, assembly GCA_963707695.1. Lineage (GTDB taxonomy): Bacteria > Actinomycetota > Thermoleophilia > Solirubrobacterales > Solirubrobacteraceae > JAOPZW01. The sequence continues at coordinate 399,076 of CAVPQY010000004.1, forward strand.
AGCGCCCGCGGGTGCCTGGCGCGCAGGGCGAAGTGGCGGAAGGCGACCCGGACGGGGGCCGCCCGCAGGCGGTGCGCGGCCAGGACGCAGCGCGGGCACGTGAAGTCGGCGTAGAGCACCAGGAGCGGCGCACCGGCCGCGCCCCGCACGTGGTCGTCGGCGCGCAGCGGTGGGACCGGGGCCGAGCGCAGGTCACCCATGCGCACTCATCGTGCGCCACCCTAGGCCCGTAGCCGAGGTCATGCGCACCCACGTCCTCCACCGCGAGCAGCGGCTCGACGGCACGCCGGAGGAGGTCTTCCCCTTCTTCGCCGACGCCCGCAACCTCGAGGCGATCACCCCGCCGCTCCTGCGCTTCCGCGTCGTGACCCCGGGCCCGCTCGACGTCCGCGCCGGGACGTTCCTGCAGTACCGGCTGCGCGTCCACGGGGTCCCCGTCACGTGGCAGACGATCATCCAGGCGTGGGACCCGCCCCACCGCTTCGTCGACGTGCAGGTCCGCGGCCCCTACGCGCTCTGGCACCACACGCACACGTTCACCGCGACCGGCGACCACGGGACCCTCATGACCGACACGGTGCGCTACGCCATCGGCTTCGGGCCGCTCGGCGAGCTCGCCCACCGCGCGCTCGTCCGCCGCGACGTCGAGGCGATCTTCGCGTTCCGCGCCCAGCGCGTGCCCGAGCTGCTGCGCGGCGTGGGCACCGTGCGCGGAGGCGGGGCGCTAGCGGGGGGCGCCGACCGCGTCGAGGCCGTCGAAGATGAGGTTCGCCCCGGGGAGGTCGCCGGGTGAGGCGGCGAGGTGCGACCAGGCCACGACGCCCTCGGGGTCGACGACGACCAGGGCGCGGTTCGTCATGCCGGCGGGCTCGAAGTACGCGCCGAAGGCGCGGGCCGTCGCCCCCTTGGGCTCGAAGTCCGAGAGCTGCTCGATCGACACGCCGAGCTTCTCGCGGAACGCCGCCTGGGCCGGCGTGGCGTCGGTCGACACCGCGTACATCACGGCCCCGCGGGCGCGGAGCTCGTCGAGCGCCTCCTCGTAGACCTGCAGCTGGTCGGTGCAGACCGCGCTGAACGCGAAGGGGTAGAAGACGAGGACCGTCGTGCGGCCGAGGAGGTCGGCCCGCGTGAAGTCGCCGCCGTCCTCGCGCTTGAGCGTGAACTCCGGCGCCGGCGTGCCGGCGGCGATGATGCCCAACGCTACTTGCGCAGCCCGAGCTCGCGGACCAGGGCGCGGTAGCCGTCGAGGTCGTTGCGCTGCAGGTAGTTCAGGAGCCGGCGGCGCTGGCCGACGAGCATGAGCAGCCCGCGGCGGGAGTGGTGGTCGGCCTTGTGCTCGCGCAGGTGCTCGGTCAGGTCGTTGATCCGCTGCGTGAGCAGCGCGACCTGGACGCGGGTGTTGCCCGTGTCCTGGGGGTTGGCACCGAACTGGGCGGTGATCTCGGCCTTGCGCTCCTGGGTGAGGGTCATGCGGCGAAGGAGGATAGCGGCACCGCTGCGAGCGGGGATGGCGGTCGTCAGCCCGCGACGGCCCGCGCGCGCTCGACGTCGCGGCCCATCTGCTCGACGAGGGCGTCGACGCTCTCGAAGCGCCGCTCCCCGCGCAGCCGGTGCAGGAACTCCAGCCGCAGGGGCTGCCCGTAGAGGTCCCCGTCGAAGTCGACGAGGTAGGCCTCCACGAGCTCGCCGCGGCCCGTCTCGAACTGCGGGCGCACGCCGACGTTCACGGCGGCGGCGTGCCAGGTCCCGGCGGCCGTCCGGGCCCGGGCCGCGTAGACGCCGTGCCCGGGCAGCACGTAGCCGTCGACGGGCACGAGGTTCGCGGTCGGGAAGCCCAGGGTCCGCCCGCGGGCGTCCCCGTGCGCGACGGGGCCGTCGACGGTGAAGGGCGCGCCCAGCAGCCGGTCGGCCTCGTCGACCTCGCCGGCGAGCAGGAGCCCGCGGATGTGGCTCGAGCTGACGACCTCGCCCTCGGCCTCCAGGAGCGGGACGACGCGCGTCACGAAGCGGTCGTCCGCCTCCAGCAGCGCGGTGTCGCCCTGCGCGCGGTGGCCGAAGCGGAAGTTCTCCCCGACGCTCACGTGGGTGGCGCCGAGCGCCCCGACGAGGACGTCGTCGACGAAGCTCTGCGCGCTGCGGGCGGCGAAGCTCGCGTCGAAGCCGACGACCACGAGCTCCTCGACGCCGAGCTCCGCCACGAGCTCGGCCTTGCGGTCCAGCGTCGTCAGCAGCCGCGGCGTGGCGGCCGGCGCGACGACGGAGAGCGGGTGCGGCTCGAAGGTCAGGACCGTGTCGGCGCCCGCGATGACCTCGCGGTGGCCGAGGTGGACGCCGTCGAAGGTGCCGACCGCGACGCGGCGCGGCCGGCGGGCGGCGTCGGTGAGCGGGACGACCCTCATGCGGAGCGGAAGCCTACGACGGGCTTCAGCCCGGCGCCCTCCCGGGGCTCGGCGATCGCGATCGGGCCGTCGTCGTCGACGAGCAGGACGTGCTCGGCACCGGGGGGCGCCGGCGCCTCGACCGCCTGCCCGAAGCCCGCCCGCCGGGCCGTCCCGGGGTCGAGCGCGACGGAGGGCAGGAAGGCGAGCGCCTCGGCGAGCGGGACCACGCGGTGCGGGTCGGCGTCCTGCACCCGGAACGGCCCGACGGCGGTGCGCCGCAGCTCCTCGGTGTAGGCGTCGCCCAGGTCGGCCACGAGGCTGCGGACGTAGGTCCCCGACGAGCACTCGATGAGCAGGCCGGCGCGGTCGCCCTCGCGCCAGAGCTCCTGGAAGCGGTGGACGACCACCTCGCGCTCGGGGACGACGACCTCCTCCCCGGCCCGCGCGCGCTCGTAGGCGCGGCGGCCGTCGACGTGGACGGCGCTGTAGGCGGGCGGGCGCTGGCGCAGGCGGCCCGTCGGCAGCCGCAGCGGCCCCTCCGGGACGACGCCGGTGGTCGTGATCTCGCCCTCCGGGTCGCCCGTCGTCGAGACCGCGCCGAAGCGCGCGACCGCCTCGTAGGTCTTGGGCAGCGCCATGACGAAGCGCTGGATGCGCCGCCCGCGGCCCACGAGGACGAGGACGAGGCCGGTGGCGAACGGGTCGAGCGTCCCCGCGTGCCCGGCGCGCCGCTCGCCCAGGCCGCGGCGGACCAGCACGACGAGGTCGTGCGACGTCTTGCCCGCGGGCTTGTCGGCGAGGACCAGGCCGTCCATCGGACGGCGGATGATGGCGCCTCGGGCGGGGGCTCGTGGCAGGCGGTGACGCCCTGGTCGCGCGCGGAGCGTCCGCTGCGGGCTCCACGGCCGACGACTCGACCGGGCGCGGGTCGTGCCGCCCTGAGCGTTCGTCGCGAGTCCGCCGCGCGGCGACTAGAGCTGCGCGGCGACCTGCTCGCGCAGGAAGGCCAGCAGCTCGTCGTCGCCGAGGCGCGTCGAGAAGCCGGCCGCCTGGCGGTGCCCGCCGCCGCCCGCGGCGCGCGCGATGAGGGAGACGTCGACGCTGCCGTCGGTGGCGCGCAGGGAGACCTTCTTGCGGCCGCTGCCCGCCTCGCTGACCAGCTCGCGCGCCAGCGCGGCCACCTTCGTCGCCTCCACGGAGCGCAGGTGGTCGATGATGCCCTCGGAGTAGCTCTCCTCGGCCCCGGCCAGGCGGAAGTCGTCGCGCGACAGGCGCGAGAACGTCAGCGCGCCGTCGTCGACGCGCTGCAGGTTCGCCAGCGCGCGGCCGAGCAGCTCGAGCTTCGCGTAGGGCATGTCCTCGTACAGGCGCCGGTAGATGCCGTGCACGTCGACGCCGACCTCGATGAGCTCGGCCGCCATGAGGTGCGCGCGCACGCCGGTGTTCTCGTACATGAACTTGCCGGTGTCGGTCACGAGGCCGACGTAGAGCGCCTCGGCCACCTCGAGCGTCGGCGCGACGCCCAGGCCGCGCATGAGGTCCCACACGATCTCCGCGGTGCACGAGGCGTCGACGACGACGTGGTCGATCGTGCCGAACCGGGTGTTGTCGTGGTGGTGGTCGATGTTGATGATGTGCGTGCCGGCGCGCTTGACCACCTCGAGCGGGTTGCGGTCGATGTTCCCGCAGTCCAGGAAGATCACCGTGCGCTCGTCGAGGTCCTGCGGCGGCACGGACTGCAGGCCGTCCAGGTCGAAGAAGCGGTACTCGTAGGGCAGCGGGAACTCGTCCGCGTCCATGAGCATCACCGAGTCCTTGCCCAGCGCGCGCAGGACGCGGTGCATGGCCACGAGCGAGCCGAGGGCGTCGCCGTCCGGGTGCTCGTGCGTGACGAGCACGAACCGGTCCGACGTCCGCAGCTCGTCGAGCAGCAGCCGGCGGGTGTCCTCGACGGTTCCGGAGGCCTCGGTGGCCGCCATCAGCGAGCGCCCCCGAGGTGGTCGATGATGCGACCGAGGCGGTCCGCCCGCTCGGCCGTGTCGTCGTAGGCGAAGTCCAGCGTGGGCGTGCGCTTCATGCGGAGTTCCCTTCCGATGCGTCCTTGCAGGTACCCGTGCGCCGACGCGAGGCCGTCCAGGGTCGCGGCGCGGGCCGTCGCGTCGCCCAGGACGCTGACGAACACGCGCGCATGACGCAGGTCGGGGCTGGTCTTGACGTCGGTCACGGTGACGAACCCGACACGCGGGTCCTTGAGGCCTTCGGACAGGGCGGCGCTGAGCACCTCGCGCATCGCCTCGTCGACCCGGCGCATCCTCTCTGAGCCCATCCTAGACCTCCGCCTCGTCGAAGGACGTGACGCGCCGATCGACCCGCACGCCCTGCGGGCAGCGCTCGTCAAGCCACCGCACTACCCGATCGATCGACTCGTCGAGCATCCGCAGGGACCCGCTGCAGGCCGCGGCCGCCAGCGTGGAGCGCTGCCACGCGTCCTGGTGGGCGACCTCCGCCGCGGCCAGGCCGTGGCGCGTGCGGAGCTGCGCCTTGATCGACTGCAGCTCCGCCCGCTTGGCCTTCAGGCTCCCCGCCTCGGGGAAGTGGAGGTGGATCTCCAGCAGCGCGAAGTACGAGCTCACGCCAGCGCGCGCTCGACCGCCCGCGTCTCGAAGACCTCGAACACGTCGCCCTCCTTCACGTCCTGGAAGTTCGCCAGGACGATGCCGCACTCGTAGCCGGCGGTGACCTCGCGCGCGTCCTCGTTGAAGCGCTTGAGCGAGTCGATCGTCGTCTCGTAGATCACCGTGCCGTCGCGGACGACGCGGCAGCGGTCGCCGCGGCGCACGCGCCCGTCGGTGACGTACGAGCCCGCGATCGTGCCGATGCGCGAGGCGCGGAACGTCTGGCGGACTTCGACGGTGCCGACCGTCTCCTCCACCTGCTCGGGGTCGAGCAGGCCGGTCATGGCGTCGCGCAGGTCCTCGATGGCGCGGTAGATGACCGAGTAGGCCCGGATCTCGACGTCCTCGCGCTCGGCCGCCTGGCGGGCGTCGCCCACCGGGCGGACGTTGAAGCCGAGGATGACGGCGTCCGAGGCCGCGGCCAGGACGACGTCGGACTCGGTGATGCCGCCGACGCCGGTGCGGATGACGTTGACCTGCACCTCGTCCTGCGGGAGCCGGGCGATCTCGTCCTCGAAGGCCTCCAGCGAGCCGGAGACGTCGGCCTTGAGCACGAGGTTGAGCTCCTTCAGCTCGCCCTCCTTGATGCCCGTGAAGAGCTCCTCGAAGGACACCTTGCGCCCGGCGCGCCGGCCGTAGGCCTCGTTGCGCAGGCGCACGGCGCGCTCGTTGGCCAGCGACCGGGCGGTCCGGTCGTTCTCCACGACGCGGAACGGGTCGCCCGCGTCCGGGACGCCGTCGAAGCCGAGGACCTCGACCGGCTGGCCGGGGACGGCCTCGGTGACGCGCTCGCCCGTGTGGTCGACCATCGCCCGGACCTTGCCCCAGGACGCGCCCGCCACGAGGGCGTCGCCGACCTCGAGCGTGCCGCGCTGGACGAGCACCGTCGCGACCGGCCCGCGGCCCGGGTCGAGCTTGGACTCGATGACGACGCCGCTGGCATCGGCCTCGGGGTTGGCCTTGAGCTCCTGCAGGTCGGCGACCACGAGGATCGTCTCGAGCAGGTCGTCCAGGCCCTCCCTGGTCTTCGCCGACACGTCGACGAACTCGGTGTCGCCGCCCCACTCGGAGGGCTGCAGGCCGAGCTGCGTCATCTCGGTGCGGACCCGCGTGGGGTCGGCGCCCTCCATGTCGATCTTGTTGACCGCGACGAGCATCGGGACCTCGGCGGCCTTCGCGTGGTCGACGGCCTCGCGGGTCTGCGGGCGCACGCCGTCGGTGGCGGCCACGACGATCACGGCGATGTCCGTCGACTGGGCGCCGCGGGCGCGCATGGCCGTGAAGGCCTCGTGGCCCGGCGTGTCGAGGAACGTGACCGTGCGGTCGTCCTGGTGCACCTGGTAGGCGCCGATGTGCTGCGTGATGCCGCCGGCCTCGCCCGCGGCCACCTCGGTCTGGCGGATCGCGTCGAGCAGCGACGTCTTGCCGTGGTCGACGTGGCCCATGATCGTCACGACGGGCGGGCGGTCGACGAGGTCCTCGTCGTCGTCCTCGAAGGCCACCGCGGCCTCGTCCTCGTCGTCGGCGCCGATGATCTCGACGTCCTTGCCGAGCTCCTCGGCCAGGAGGCCGATCGCCTCGTCGGACAGGGTCTGGGTGAGCGTGACGAGCTCGCCCATGCCCATGAGCTTCTTGATGACCTCGGGGACCGGGACGCCGAGGTACTCGGCGACGTCCTTGACGGTCGAGCCCGACCGGATCTTGACCGTGGCCGTCCACGTCATCGCGTCGGCCTCGAGCGGCCGCGCGACCTCCTCGAGCACCTCGCGACGGCGGCGGCGACGGCTCTTGGGCCGGCGCTGGGGCGGACCGCCGGGGCCGCCGCCCGGGCCACCCGGGCCGCCGGGGCCGCGGCGCGAGGCCTGCGAGTCGATGACGACGCGGCGGCGGCCCGGGCCGCCGGGCGCGCCCGCGCCGGCGCCGCCGGAACCGGGCGCGCCCGCCCGGCCGGGACGCCGGGGCTGGCTCTGGGTCTCGTCGCGCTTCGGGCGCTTCTCCGGCTCGGGGACGGAGATGATCTTCGGCCCGGCGCCCGGGAGCGGGCGCCCGTCGGGGCCCAGGACGACCGGGGCCTCCGTCGCCTCGGCGGCGTCGGCCGCGGGCGCGTCCTGCGCCGGGGCCTCGGCGCCGGCCGGGGCCCCCGCGGCGGCCGCAGCGCGGGCCGCGGTCCGGAGCACGTCGGGGCGTTCCGGGCGCTCGGCGGGCGCGCGTGGCGGCGCCGGCGGCGTCCGCGGCGTGCCGCCGCGGGCCGGGCGGTCGGCCGGCGCACGTGATCCGCCCCGCGCGCCGGCGGGCGCGGCGCCGGAACGGGCCGGCGACGCGGGTCGGGCGGGCGCCTCGGACGCGCGGCGCACGGGGGCCGGCGCCGGCGGGGCGGCGGCCGCCGTGGGCTGCTCGACGATCTTGGGACCGACGGCCGGGGTCCCGGGGGCCGCGCGGCCACCCGTCGTCCCGTCCTCGGGGCCGTTCTGCTCGGAGCCGGCCTGGGCGGCCTGCTCCTCGGTCGTGCGCGGGCGGGCGCGCGGCGGGGGCGGCGGCGGCGGGACGTAGCCCTGCTGGCCGCGCGGCTTGACCTCCAGCGGCGGCCCGTCGGGCTCGAAGACGCGGCGCGAGCGGCCGGCGTCGGGCTGGGCCGCGTCGGAGCCGGCCTCCGCGCCGGCCGGGCCGCGGGCGGGGGCTCCCGCCGCCGCGGCGCGGCGCTGCGCCGGCGTCGCGGCGGGACGGGGCGGAGCGGCCGTGGCACCCGCGCCGCGCGCGGTCGCCGAGGCGGCCGTCCTCTGGGCCGTCGTGGCGGGTCGGGCCGCGGAGGGGCCGGACGCGGCGAGCGCGCGCAGCGCCTCCGCCTCGTCGACCTCGGCAGCCGCCGCCGTGACGTCCATGCCGGCGGCACGGAGCTTCAGCAGCACGTCCTTGCTGGACATGCCGCGCTCCTTGGCGATCTCGTGGATGCGCTTCTGGGCCATCTAGTTCAGGGATTCTAGGAGGTCGGGGGCGGGTCGGACCGCGCGCCGGAAGGCGCGCGGCAGCGCACGGCGGTCCAGCGCACGGCGCGCGCAGGCGGCGTCGCAGACGTACGCGCCGCGGCCCGGCGCGCGGCCGGCGGGGTCGGCGACGACGAGGTCGCCCTCCGCGGCGAGGCGGTGCAGCGCGGCCTTGGGCGCACGCGCGCCGCAGCCGACGCAGCGACGCTCGGGGACGCGAGCGCGGTGATCCGGGCGGGCGGGGCTCGCCAGGTCGGGGGCTATGCGGTCGGCTCCTCGGCCGGGTCGAGCTGGCCGTCGGCCGCAGCGGCCTCCGGGTCGGGCTCGAGGCCGTCCGGGGCGTCCGTGCCGTCCTCGCCGCCCTCGGCGGCCTCCTGCTCGGCGGCGGCGGCCTCGTCGGCCGCGGCCTGGGCCGTGATCGCCTCGGCCTCGGACTGGAGCCGGGCCACGAGGTCGGCGACCTCGGAGTCGGGCGCGTCGGAGGCCAGCAGGGCCACCTCCTCGTCCGTGGCGCCGGCCACGACGAGCACGTAGGACGTGTCGAAGCGCTTGAGCGCCTGGTGCTGGTCCAGGCCGCAGTAGCGCGAGCCCGGCAGCGAGCCGTTCGGGCAGCGCCGGCCGCTGCCCAGGATCGCGGCGCAGCGCCCGTCGCTGACCTCGCCGCCCTGGTCGAAGCCGCCGTCGTCGGCCTCGGCCGCGAACTCGGCCTCGGACTTGATGTCGATCCGCCAGCCCGTCAGGCGGGCGGCCAGGCGCGCGTTCTGCCCCTCGCGGCCGATCGCCAGCGAGAGCTGGTCGTCCGGCACGATGACGGTGGCCTGGCGCGCCTCGTCCTCGACGAAGACCTCGCGCACGCGGGCCGGGGACAGGGCCTTGGCGACGAACCGGGCCGGCTCGTCGTTGTAGGGGATGATGTCGATCTTCTCGCCGCGCAGCTCGGAGACGACCATGCGCACGCGCGACCCGCGCGGGCCGACGCAGGCGCCGACCGGGTCGACGCCGTCGGCGTAGGACACGACCGCGATCTTCGAGCGGTAGCCGGGCTCGCGGGCCACGTTGACGATCTCGACGAGCCCGTCGGCGATCTCCGGCACCTCGAGCTCGAAGAGCTTCTTGATGAGCTCGGCGTCGCGCCGGGAGACGATGATCGACGGCCCCTTCGCGGACGGCGAGACCTCCTTGATGACGGCCTTGATCCGCTGCGAGTGGTCGTAGCGCTCGCCGTCGACCTGCTCGGAGCGCGGCAGCAGCGCCTCGACGCGCTCGCGCAGCTGCACGAGCGTGTAGCGCGAGTCCGACTGCTGGACGATGCCCGTGATGAGCTCCCCGACGCGGTCGCGGTACTCCTCGAACATGATGTCCCGCTCGGCCTCGCGGATCCGCTGCAGCATGACCTGCTTGGCCGTCTGCGCGGCGATGCGCCCGAAGTCCTCGGGGGTGTCGTCGTCCTCGTCGATCTGCTCGCGGTACTGCTCGAGGCGCTCCGGGTCGATCTCCGGGTCGGTCGGCTCGACGACCTCGCCCGTCTCGGGGTCGATGTAGGTGCCCTCGTCGATGACCTCGGTGATGAGCTCGGCCTCGAGCGCCTTCGGGACGATGTAGCGCGTGACGCGGAAGTCGCCCGTCTCGTGGTCGATGTCGACCCGCGCGTACCGGCCGGCGCCCGGCAGCTTCTTGTACGCCGACAGCAGCGCGTCCTCGAGGGCGTGGTAGAGCTTGTCCTCCGCGATGCCCTTCTCGCGGGCGAGCGCGTGCATGGCGTCCAGGATCTCTCGGGACATGGCTACTCCTCGACGAGGTTGGAGCGGTGGATGTCGTCGTACGGGATCGCGACGACGCCGGTGTCCGCGGCGATCGTGACCTCGGCCTCGGAGGCCCCGACGAGCTCACCGGTGAAGGACCGGTGCCCCTCGCGCGCGTCGCGGGTGCGGACCCGCGCGCGGCGGCCGAGGAACCGGCGGAAGTGGTCGGGCTTCGTCAGCGGACGCTGGCGGCCCGGCGAGGAGACCTCGAGCGCGTAGTGCTCGCGGACCTCCGGCAGGAGGTGGGTGACGCGCTCGCAGAGCTCGAGCGTCACGCCCTCGGGGTGGTCGATGAACAGCCGCAGCGTGTGGCCGCCGAGCACCTCGGCGAGCAGCACGTCGACCTCCGGCGCGCGCTGCGCCAGCGTCGCCTCGATCTCGGCCTGCACCTTGTCCATCCCGTCCCCTCCTCTCCCTAGAAACACGTGAAGCGGGCGAGCGCCCGCTTCGTCGACTCTGCCGGCCGGGGCCGGCGACGAAACTGTGCCCGCGATGGTAGCAGCGGGGATCAGCCCGAGGCGACCAGCAGGCGGTAGCCCAGGTCGAGCTCCGGGAGCGACCTCAGGTGCCCGTGACGGGCCGCCCAGGCGCCGCTGTCGAGGTCGCGGCGCAGGTGCTCGACGAACGCGCGCTCGCGCGCGCCCGGCAGCAGCGCGAGCACGGAGATGTTCGCGCGCACGACCGGGTCGAGGTACGCCTCCGGCCGGCGCCAGAAGGCGTGCAGGAAGCCGTCGGTGCAGTCGTGCGGGATCGGCACGGGCTCGACCCGCACGGACCATCCCTCCCCCGCCCCGCCGAGCGCCTCCACCGCCGCGGGGATCCCCGGCCGGGCGGGCTGCAGGACGCCCGGGAGGTACTCGCCCGTCAGCCAGGAGCGCTCGGACCAGTCGGGGTCGAAGCCGAGGACGACGACGCGCCGGGCCACGCGGCGCAGCTCGCGCAGGCCCGCCACCGGGTCGTCCCAGTGGTGGACGGTGAGCACCGCCATCGCCGCGTCGAACGCGCCGTCGGGGAACGGCAGGGCCTCGGCGGTCGCGTCGACGACGCGCGTCGTGCGCCCCGCCGGTCCCGGGCCCGCGGCGCGCTGCGCGCGCATCGTCGCCGACGGCTCGACGGCCGTGACCTCGCGGCCGGGCGGCTCGTAGGCCCCCGACCCGGCTCCGACGTTGACGACCGTCCGCGCGTCGCCCAGCGCCCGCTCGATCGCGGCGGCCAGCCGTGGGTCGGGCACGCGCGTGGCCGCGTAGAGCCGGCCGATCCGGTCGTACCGCGCGCCGGCGGCGGGCCCGCCCACCGGCACGGATCAGGCCGCGCGGCGGCGGGCCTGGTCGCAGTACTTGCGGTAGTCGCCGCGGTCGGGCCGCAGGAGCGAGGCCTGCGTCAGCGGGGCGCGGGCCTCCGCGTGCTTGCCCTGCTTCTGCAGCGCGCGCCCGAGGCAGAAGAGCGCGTAGTGGTCGGTCGGCTTGCGGTCGACGATGGCCTGGAACTCCGCGGCGGCCTCGGGGTAGCGCTGCGAGCCGAAGAGGGCCCGGCCCAGCGCCTCGCGGATCGACGCCTTGTCGGGCTCGAGCTCGCGCGCCCGCCGGAGGGGCACCGTCGCGGCGTGGCAGTCGCCCTGCTCGAGCAGGCGCCGACCGCGCATGAAGAGCTCGTAGACGCTGTCCATCCCGGTCAGTGTAGGACGGCCCGGAGGGCCTACGGCCCGGCGCGGCGACGGCGGCGCAGCCGCGGCGGGAGGGCCCACAGGGCCCGCACGCGGCCCCGGAGGCCGAGCCCCGCGGCGAGCTCCTCGCGCAGGGCGCGGCGCTGGGCGTCGGTGGGGCCGGCGCCCGCGCCCGCGTAGCGCTCGGAGCGCAGGGCGCGCAGGTAGCCGCGGGCCGCCGGCGTCCCGCCCAGGGTCTCCTCGAGCCGTCGCAGGGTCGTCCGCGCGGGCGGCGTGCGCCCGCTGCGGTGCAGGGCGCGCTGGAGGTCGAAGAGCTCGGGCGACAGCGGCGGCCCTGGGAGCCGGCCGCGGCGCACGACGGTCCAGGCGGCGGCCACGAGGCCGCCGGCCAGCAGCAGCGCGACGGCGAGGAGCACCGCGGTGCCCGAGCCGCCCTGGTCGGCCGCCTGCGCACCCGGGTTGCCGGGGTCCGCGGCGCGATCGCCGTTCGGGGTGACCTGCCCGAGGCTCGGGACCGGGACGTTGGCCGGGTCGTCGGACTGCGAGCTGGCCGGCGACGCGGCCGGGGTCGGGTCGAAGGTCACCCAGCCGATGCCCGGGAAGTACGCCTCGACCCACGAGTGGGCGTCGAGGTCGCGCACGACGTACTCCTTGCGGCGCCGGTCGTAGCGCCCGGGCGTGAAGCCCGGAGGCCACGCGGGCCGGCACCCCGCCCATGCGCAGCAGGAGCGCCATCGCGCCGGAGAACTGCTGGCAGTAGCCCTGGCGGTCCGCGAAGAGGAACGAGGCGAGCGGCAGGCGGTGCTGGGCCGGGGACTCGTTGTAGGTCGCGTTCTGCTGGACCCGCTGGAGCACCTTCTGGACGTACTGCTCGGGCGAGGCCGACGCCGCCCGCAGCCTCTGCGCCAGCCGCCAGACGCGGGCGTAGCCCGAGCGGCGCAGGTAGTAGGCGCCCTGCTGGTCGGGGGCGCCGGAGCCGTAGGTCACGGCGACCGGGGCGGGCTGCTCGCCGAAGGCGGCGAACCCCAGGGTGAGCTCCTGGTCCGGGAACTGCTTGATCGACCCGATGTCGTGGATCGGCACCCGGACGACCGACTGCGGGAGCTGCATCCGCAGGTAGTGGCGCAGCGCGAAGTCCGGGTAGACGTCGCCGGCGTTCTGCAGGTCGATCGGCGAGGGCTTGGGCGAGTAGACCTGCGCCCGGTAGGTCTGCCCGCGCTTGAGCGAGCCCGCCCGGGTCACGAAGGTGTCGCTGTCGGACCGCACCGCGTCCGGCGCCGGGGCCAGGATGCGCAGCGCCGAGCCGGCGGTGATGAAGTCGCGGCTCTCCATGTTGCGCAGCGTCACGGTCATCGTCTGCAGCCACTCCGGGTGCCGCCGCGCCGCCTCCGTCTCGTCCTGCCGGAGGAACCCCGTGCGGCCCTGGCGCCAGCGCACCCCGTCGAAGACGCCGAGGCTCGTGGCCTTCCAGTAGGTCGAGATCGGGGCCTTGACGCGCAGGACCTCGCGCCCGTCGCGCGGCCAGTCCAGCGGCGTGTAGCGGTGGTCCCAGTCGAAGGTGTCGGCCGCGCGCGGCTGCAGGTCCTCGGCGAGCCCCTGGTAGTCGAGCCACGGCCGCTGGGCGTCCAGGAGCGGCGCGGCGATCAGCCCGGCGACGGTGGCCAGCGCCAGGATCAGCCCGGCGGCGCCGACGTGCTCGGCCCGCAGGCGCTCGAGCCAGAGGAACAGGGCCAGCAGGATCGCGAAGACCGCGCCGCCGAGGAACGGCCGCTCGGGCCCGGCCTCGACGACCGGGATCGCGTAGAGGGCGCTCAGGACGACGGCGGCGGCGGCCGGCCACCCCGCCTGCCGCCCTGGCCGCGGCCAGAAGGCCAGCAGCGCGGCCAGCCCGGCCAGCAGCGTGCCGCCGCCCAGGATCGCGATGCGGATCCACGCGTCCGAGCCGCGGTAGGGCACCGTGACGCTCGGCATCCCGTCGACGCCCTGGCTCACGCCGGTCCGCAGCTCGCCCCAGTGCGCCGGCCACAGCAGGGTCGCGGGCACGCCCGCCTCGCGGACCCCGACGAGCACGAGCGCCAGCACGAGGGCCGCGCCGGCCGCGACGCGGACGCGGCGGTCGCCGACGTCGCCGAGCCCGACCAGGACGAGCGCGGCCCCGACCCCCGCGAGGACCGTGACCCAGGCCCGGCCGGTGGCGGCGGGGTGCACGAGCGCGGCCCACTGGACGAGCCCGAAGAGCGCGAGCGGGACGAAGGCCCCGAGGCGCAGGAGCAGGCGCAGGTCGGCGTCGGTGAGGACGAGCACGGGCCGCCGCGCCGGCAGCCGCGCGTCGGGAGCGCGCGTCCAGGCGGGCGCGCTCACGTGACCGTCTCCGGGCGCAGGCGCCGCCGTGGGCGGACGTGGCGCTCGACGAGGTCGTAGCCCGTGCAGCCGGCGACCTCGAGCACCGCGCGCCGGCCGGACAGGGCGCCGGGCACGACGAGCACCCGCTCCCCCCCGGCTCCCTGCGCCAGGGCGCGCGGCGCGCGGGCGCCGCGGCGGGCGGCCACGAACAGCACCGGGCCGCGGCGCGACGCGAGGCCGCCCAGCGCGGGCCCGGCGCCGGCCCCGAGCAGGGCCAGGCGCACGTGCAGCGCCGTCCACCCGGCGAGGGTGGCGTCGAGGCCGGACGGGCGCCGGTCCCCCGGCAGCAGCAGCGCGCAGCCGCCGCGCTTGGCGAGGTGGACCGAGAGCGACGCCGCGGCGCGGACCGCCGCGTCGAGGTCCTCGTCGGCCTCGGGGGCGCGCGGGTCGAGCACGACGAGCGGCAGCGTGTCGCCCTCCGCGCGCAGCCGCCGGTCCATGAGCTCGCCGCCGCGGGCCAGCGCGGGCCAGAAGATGCGCGAGGCCGGCACGCCCTCGCGGTGCGGGCGCAGGCCGTCGAGGTCGACCTCGGCCGCGAAGGTCGGGCGCCCTCGCCGGGTCGCGGCGCCCACGCCGCCGTCCGCGGTGCGCGGGCTGCGCACGGGCTCCAGGCGCGGCAGGACGAGCACCTCGTCGGGACCACCGGTGACGACGGTCCGCGCGACGAGGCCGAACGGGTCGCGGACGATGACCCGCGGCGGCGACAGCACCTTGCGCCCGCGGCGCCCGAAGCGCGCCTGGATGTCGATGACGGCGCCGTCGCGCCCGGTGGGGAGCGGCGCCGGCTGCGGGAGCAGGTCGTCCCGGAGCTCCCCTGCCGGCAGCCCGACCCCGCCCGGGCGCACACGCAGCGACAGCAGGACGGGCTGCTCCTCCAGCACCCGGCGGGCGTCGACGGTGCGGGTGACCTGCACGCCGCGCGCGCCGGCCACGACCCACGCGACCGCCCCGGCGGCGAGCGCGAGGAAGGCGGTGCCGGGCACGTAGAGCGGCTCGGCGTCGAAGATCGCCGCCGTGAGCAGCAGGAGGAGCCCCAGCAGCGCGGTCCCGGCGGCGCGCGGGACGACCATGGCGCCCCGCTAGAGCGCCGGCGTCGCCGACAGCGCGTCGGCGATCACCGCCTCGGAGGTGGTCTCGTGCGCCTCGGGCGCCAGCACGATCCGGTGCGAGAGCACGACCTCGGCCAGCGCCTGCACGTCGTCGGGGAGCGCGTGGTCGCGGCCCTCGAGCAGCGCGCGCGCCTTCGCGGCGCGCAGCAGCAGCAGCCCGGCCCTCGGGCTCGCCCCGAGCTCGACGCGCTGGTCCTGGCGGGTGCGGTGCAGGAGGCTGACGACGTACCTGCGCAGCGCGTCGGAGGTGTGGACGCGCACCGCGGCGTCCTGCGCCTGCAGCAGCTCGGCGGCCGTCGCCACCGGTTCGATCGCCTCGACGCGGTCGCCCGTCTCGTGGGCGCGGAGCATGTCGACCTCGCCCGCGGCCGAGGGGTAGCCGAGCGACACCCGGCACATGAAGCGGTCGACCTGGGCCTCGGGCAGCGGGTAGGTCCCCTCGAACTCGACCGGGTTCTGGGTGGCCAGGACGAGGAAGGGACGCGCGAGCTCGTGCGTGTGGACGTCGACCGTGACGCTGCGCTCCTGCATGCACTCGAGCAGCCCGGACTGCGTCTTGGGCGACGCGCGGTTGATCTCGTCGACGAGCACGACGTTCGCGAAGATCGGCCCGGGGCGGAACTCGAACCGGTCCTCGCGCTGGTTGAAGACGTTGACCCCGACGACGTCGGCGGGCAGCAGATCGGCGGTGCACTGGACGCGCGCGAACTGCAGGTCGACGGCGCGCGCGACCGCGCGGGCGAGCGTGGTCTTGCCGACGCCCGGCAGGTCCTCGAGCAGCACGTGGCCCTCGGCCACGACGCACACGATGAGGTGGTCGAGCAGGTCGGGGCGGACCTCGACCCCGGCCGTGACCGCGTCGTGGATGCGCCGCCGCATCGCCATCGCCGCGTCGCGCTCGTCGGCCGAGATGGGCGAGGTGTCGTCCAGCCGGTCGAGTCCCATCGCTACCTGCGCGCCTCCCCCGCCGCGCCCGCGCGCAGCTCCGTGACCGCGGCGAGGATCGCACGCGCGACCTCGCCCTTCGCGGCGCGCGGCACGCGCCGCTCGCCGTCCTCCGTGACGATCGTGACCTCGTTGTGGACGCCGTCGAAGCCGATGTCCTTCCGCGAGATGTCGTTGAGCACGACAGCGTCGAGGTGCTTGCGCTCGCGCTTCTGGCGCGCGGCGTCCAGCGCGTCGGACCCGTGCTCGGCCGCGAAGCCGACGAGCGTCTGGTCCGGACGCCGGCGTGCGCCGAGCGCGGCCAGCACGTCGACGGTGGGCTCCAGGTCCAGGCGCAGGGCGTCGCGACCGGCCTTCTTGAGCTTCTCGGGCGCGGCGGCCGGCGGGCGGAAGTCGGCCACGGCGGCCGCCATGAGCAGCACGTCGGCCGTGTCGAAGGCCGCGTCGGCCGCGGCGTGCAGCTCGGCGGCGGTGCCGACGTCGACGTAGCGCACGCGCGGGGTGCGCGGGAGCGCCACGTTCGCGGCCACCACGGTGACGTCGGCGCCCAGCGCCGCGGCCTCGTCGGCGAGCGCGAAGCCCATCCGGCCCGACGAGCGGTTGCCGACGAAGCGCACGCTGTCGATCGGCTCGCGCGTGCCGCCGGCGGTCACCAGCACGTGCAGCCCGTCCCACGGCCGCGCGCCCGTGGGCACGACCGCCTCGACGGCGGCCAGCAGGTCGGCCGGCTCGGCGAGGCGGCCGACGCCCCACTCGTGCTTCGTGGCCAGCGCCCCGACGCCCGGCGCGACGACCGCCACGCCGCGGTCGGCCAGCGTGGCGAGGTTCGCGCGGGTGGCCGGGTGCTCCCACATCGCGTGGTTCATGGCCGGGGCCACGATCACCGGGCAGGTCGCGGCGAGCGCGGCGCTCGTGAGGAGGTTGTCGGCCAGCCCGTGGGCGAGCTTGGCCAGGGTGTTCGCGCTCGCCGGCGCGACGAGGAAGGCGTCGGCGTTGCGGACGAGCTCGAGGTGGCTGGCGGGGTCGTGCTCCGGGACGGCCTGCCCGGGGAACGCCCCGCGCAGCGGGTCGCGCTCCCACTCCTGTACGAGGACCGGCGCGCCCGTCAGCGCCGCGAACGACGGCGCGCCGACGAAGCGCTGCGCCGCGGGCGTCTGGACGACGCGCACCGCGTGCCCGCCCTTCGTCGCCAGGCGGACGACCTCGAGCGCCTTGTACGCGGCGATCCCGCCGGTGACGCCGAGGAGGATGCGCGCCACGGCGGGCCTGCCGAACCTGGCCTACCGGTACTGGTACTTGATCTTGCCCGCGGCGACTTCCTCGAGCGCGATGGTCAGGTAGTTCTTCGACCCCGACTCCACCATCGGCGGCGGGAACTCGTCGAACGTCCCCTCGCCGAGGTTGTGGTAGTACGAGTTGATCTGGCGCGCGCGCTTCGCGGCGACCAGCACCGAGGCGTAGTTCGAGTCGACGTGGTCCAAGAGCACGTCGATGCGAGGGTTGATCATGGGTCTGAGTGTACCCGCGTGCCCGCGAGCTCCCTCCGGACGATGGCCGTCAACGCACCCACCGCGTCCTCGAGGCGGTCGTTGACGACGACGTGCCCGAACTCGTCCTGCGCCGCGAGCTCCCCTTCGGCGGTGCGCAGCCGCTCCTGCACCTGGGCGGGGTCGTCGGTGCCGCGCCCGACGAGGCGCGCGCGCAGCGCCTCGCGCGACGGCGGCGCGATGAAGACCTGCACCGCGTCGGGCAGCGCCCGGCGGACCTGCCGCGCGCCGTCGAGCTCGATCTCGAGCACCACGGGCGCGCCGGCGGCGGTGCGGCGCTCGAGCTCCGAGCGCAGCGTCCCGTAGCGGCGCCCCGAGTACGTCGCGTGCTCGACGAAGTCGCCGGCATCGACGCGCCGTGCGAACTCCGCGTCGTCGAGGAAGTGGTAGTCGACGCCGTCGCGCTCCCCGGGGCGCGGCGGGCGCGTCGTGGCCGAGACGCTGAGCTCGAGCTCGGGCAGCCGCTCGCGCAGCGACCGGATGAGCGTCCCCTTGCCCACGCCCGACGGCCCGGTGATGACGAAGACCTGCGCCACGGGGGCGGAGGAGACCTGCGCCGCCGCCGCGCTACTTGCGCAGCAGCGAGACGAGCTCGGTGCGCTGGCGCTCCGAGAGGCCGCCGATCGTCTTGCTCGGCGAGATGCGGCAGGTGTGCAGCACCTTGTTCGCCTTCACGCGCCCGTACTTGGGCACCGCCAGCAGGAGGTCGAAGACCTTCGCCGTGGCGAGGAAGTCCGGGGGCGTCAGCAGCAGCCCGTCGATCGACACCCGGCCGCCCTTGAGGTCCCGCTTGAGCTGCGCGCGACGCGTCCGGATCTCGTTCGCGCGCTTGAGCGCGTCCATGCGCTGGTGGAGGCTGCGTTCGGGTGCCGCGACGTGCTTGGTCGGGGAGTTCATGGCCGGCGGCATGGGGCGGCGAGTCTACACACGGATCACGCGCCCCGGCCACGTCCCGGGCCAAATTCGCCTCCACCTCGATCTGAGGTCGAGGGTTCTTCACCCCGGTCGAGGGTGCAAGCGCGATTTGCAGGGATTTTCCTAGGCAGGGTTCGACGGTGCCAGGGGGTCCTCGGCCTGGAAAGCCGCACTTTGCGGGGTTCTTCGGCCGTGTCGCCGAGGCACGGCCGCCGCCGGGCCCGCGAGGCCCGCCGACCGGCCTCCCGGCCACCCGGTCAGCCGTCCGCCCCGATCGCCTCGGCCACGGTCGTGAAGCCGTCGCGGCGGGCGAGCGCCACGAGCCCCTCGTGCATGGCGGCCGGCCAGCGCGGGCCGCCGTGCACGAAGCCCGTGTAGGCCTGCACGAACGTCGCCCCCGCGCGCAGCCGGGCCCACGCGTCCTCCGGCGTCTCCACCCCGCCCGCCGCGACGAGCACGAGGCGGTCGCCGGTGCGGGCGCGCAGCCGCCGCAGCACGGCGAGCGCGCGCGGCGCGAGCGGCGGGCCGGAGAGGCCGCCCGTCCCCGCGGCCGCGACCGCCGCGGGGTCGGTGGCCAACCCCGTCCGGCCGATGGTCGTGTTCGTCGCGACGATGCCGTCGAGCCCCAGCTCGAGCGCGAGGTCGGCCACCGCGTCGACGTCGTCGTCGCCCAGGTCCGGCGCGATCTTCACGAGCAGGGGAACGCGCCGTGCGCCGCCCGCCTCGTCGAGCGCCCCTCGCACCGCGACGAGCAGCGGGCGCAGCGCCGCGACGGCCTGGAGGTCGCGCAGGCCGGGGGTGTTGGGCGAGCTGACGTTGACGACGACGTAGTCCGCGTACGGCGCCACGAGGCGCGCGCCGGCGGCGTAGTCGCCGGCGGCCTCGGCGTCAGGGACGACCTTGGTCCGCCCGAGGTTCACGCCGACGACGACGTCGACGCGCGGCCCCCGGCGGCGCCGGTGCGCGAGGTGCGCGGCCGCCGCCGCCGCGCCGCGGTTGTTGAAGCCCAGGCGGTTGACGAGCGCGCGGTCGGCGGGCAGGCGCGCCAGCCGCGGGCGCGGGTTGCCGGGCTGCGCCCGCGCGGTGACGGTCCCGACCTCGACGGCGCCGAACCCCAGCGCCCCGAGGGCGTCGACGGCCACCGCGTCCTTGTCGAAGCCCGCGGCCAGCGCGACCGGCCCCGGCAGCTCGAGGTCCCAGGCCCGGACGCGCAGGGCGGGGTCCCGCGGGCCCAGGCGCCGGCGCAGCAGCGCCGGGAGCCCGGGGACGCCCTGCAGCAGCCGCAGGACCAGGAGGCCGAGGTGGTGCGTGCGCTCCGGGTCCAGCCGCCACAGGACGTGGACGAGGACCGCCCGCCAGCTCACGCGGCGGGCGCGCGCGTGGGCGGGCCGCCGACCGCCTCCGCGGCGGGAGCGCCGGCGTCGGCCGCCGCGGCGGGACCGCCGTCGCCCGCCGCCGACTCCCCGCGCTCGGCGCGGTGGACCTCCTGCAGGGAGAGCACCTCCGGCGCCCCGCGCCGGACGCTGGCGATCGCCCGCGCCGCCGCCAGCCCCGCCGAGAGCGTCGTCAGGCAGGGCACGCCGCGGGAGACCGCGGCACGCCGGATCTCCCAGCCGTCGGTCCGGGCGCCGGAGCCCGTCGGCGTGTTGACGACGAGGTCGACCTCCCCGCTCTCGATCCAGTCGACGACGTTCGGCGAGCCTTCGCCGATCTTCTTGAGCTCGAGCGCCGGGATGCCCATGCGCTCGATCGCCTCCTTGGTCCCGCGCGTGGCGACGATCCGCCAGCCGAGGTCGTGGAGGACCTGGGCCACGGCCACGGCGCCGGGCTTGTCGCTGTCGGTCACCGTGACGAAGGCGGTGCCGGCGGCGGGCAGCGCCGCGCCGGCCGCGGCCTGGGCCTTGGCGAACGCCGTCGGGAAGTCGCGGGCCAGGCCCATGACCTCGCCGGTGGAGCGCATCTCGGGTCCGAGCACCGCGTCGGCCCCGGGGAAGCGATCGAAGGGCAGCACCGCCTCCTTGACCGCCACGTGCGCGGTCGGCATCGGGTCGGCCGGGAGGTCGAGGTCGGCCAGGCGCTCGCCCAGCATCAGCCGGCAGGCGACCTTGGCCAGCGGCACGCCGACCGCCTTGGAGACGAACGGCACCGTCCGCGACGCGCGCGGGTTGGCCTCGATGACGTAGAGGCGGCCGCCGTGGACGGCGAACTGGACGTTGACGAGGCCGACGACGCCCAGGCGCAGCGCGAGCCCGCGCGCCTGCGCGCGGATCTGCTCGAGCATCTCGTGGCCGAGCGAGTGCGGGGGCAGGACGCAGGCCGAGTCGCCGGAGTGCACGCCGGCCTCCTCGACGTGCTGCATGATCCCGCCGACCCAGACGTCCTCGCCGTCGCAGAGCGCGTCGACGTCGACCTCGATCGCGTTCTCGAGGAAGCGGTCGAGGAAGATCGCGGCGCGGTCGCCGGCGGGCGGGTTGCGCTCGAGGTAGCGCAGCAGCCCGTCCGTCGAGTAGACGATCTCCATCGCGCGCCCGCCGAGCACGTAGCTCGGGCGCACGAGCAGCGGGAAGCCGACACGGCCGGCGACGTCGAGCGCCTCCTCGACCCCGTGCGCGGTCGCGTACGGCGGCGCCTCGTAGCCGAGGTCGTCCAGGAGCGCGCCGAACCGTCCGCGGTCCTCCGCCAGGTCGATCGCGTCGACGCCGGTGCCGAGGATGCGCACGCCGGCCTGCTCGAGCCCGTGCGCGAGCTTGAGCGGCGTCTGGCCGCCGAACTGGACGATGACGCCCTCGGGCCGCTCGACCTCGACGACGGCGAGGACGTCCTCGAGCGTCAGCGGCTCGAAGTACAGCCGGTCGGACGTGTCGTAGTCCGTCGACACCGTCTCCGGGTTGCAGTTGACCATCACCGCGTCGCGTCCCGCCTCGCGGACGGTCATGGCCGCGTGCACGCAGCAGTAGTCGAACTCGATCCCCTGGCCGATGCGGTTGGGGCCGGCACCGAGGATGACCACGGAGGGCCGGTCGCCGCGGCGGACTTCGTCGGCCCGGCGGCGCTCCCAGCCGGAGTAGTAGTAGGGCGTGCGCGCCTCGAACTCCGCCGCGCAGGTGTCGACCGCCTTGAACGTCCGCTCCCCCGCGAAGGGTGCGCCGGGATCGAGCGCGAGCGCGTGGAGCTCGCGCAGGAACCACGGGTCGATGCCCGTGCGCGCGCGGACGTCGTCGAGGCCGGCGCCGCGGCGCAGCGCCTCCAGCAGCACGTCGTAGCGGTCGGCCGAGGGACGCTCGAGCGAGGTCAGCAGCCCGTCGAGGTCCGTGCCCGCCAGGCGCGGCGGCGCGTCGAGCTCCCGGCTGCGCATCGCCTTGGCGAACGCCTGCCCGAACGTGCGCCCGATCGCCATGGCCTCCCCCACCGACTTCATGTGGGTCGTCAGCTCGGCGTCGGCGCCGGGGAACTTCTCGAAGGCGAAGCGGGGCCACTTCACGACGCAGTAGTCGATCGTCGGCTCGAACGCCGCCGGCGTGACCTCGGTGATGTCGTTCGGGATCTCCTCGAGCGCGTACCCGACGGCGAGGCGCGCGGCGATCTTCGCGATCGGGAAGCCGGTCGCCTTCGAGGCCAGCGCCGAGGACCGCGACACGCGCGGGTTCATCTCGATGACGAGGATCTCCTCGGTCGCCGGGTTGACGGCGAACTGCACGTTCGACCCGCCCGTCTCGACGCCCACGGCGCGGATGACCGCGATGGCCTGGTCGCGCAGCTGCTGGTAGAGGGCGTCCGTGAGCGTCTGCTGCGGCGCGACGGTCACCGAGTCGCCGGTGTGCACGCCCATCGGGTCGACGTTCTCGATCGAGCAGACGACGACGACGTTGTCGCGCCCGTCGCGCATGACCTCGAGCTCGAACTCGCCCCAGCCGATGACCGACTGGTCCAGCAGCACCTGGCCGATGGGCGACGCCTCCAGGCCGCGGCGGACGACCGCGGCGAAGTCCTCACGCGTGCGCGCGACCCCGCCGCCGCGGCCGCCGAGCGTGAAGGCGGGGCGCACGATGCAGGGCAGGCCGAGGTCGTCGAGCGCGGCCTCGGCCTCGGCCACGGTGGTCGCGATCGCGCTGGCGGGCATGCGCAGCCCGGCGGCGTCCATCGTCTGCCGGAAGAGGTCGCGGTCCTCGGCGCGCGTGATCGCGTCGTAGGTCGCGCCGATCAGCTCCACCCCCGTGCGCTCGAGCGTGCCGTCCTCGCTGAGCGCCTTGGCGAGGTTCAGCGCGGTCTGGCCGCCGAGGGTCGGCAGCAGCGCGTCCGGCCGCTCGCGCTCGATGACCTGGGCGACGGGCCCGGGCAGCAGCGGCTCGACGTAGGTCGCGTCGGCGAACTCCGGGTCGGTCATGATCGTCGCCGGGTTCGAGTTGACCAGGACGATCTCGTAGCCCTCCTCGCGCAGGACCTTGCAGGCCTGCACGCCGGAGTAGTCGAACTCGGCCGCCTGGCCGATGACGATCGGCCCCGAGCCGAGGATGAGGATCTTCTGCAGGTCGTCGCGGCGTGGCATCAGCGGGCGGCGGCCAGGAAGCGGTCGAAGAGGTGGCGGGCGTCGTGCGGCCCCGGTCCGGCCTCGGGGTGGTACTGGACCGTCGAGGCGGGGACGTCGAGCAGGCGCAGCCCTTCGACCGTGCCGTCGTAGAGGTTGACGTGCGTGAGCTCGGCGGTGCCGAAGTCGGTCTCCCAGCGCACGGCCTCGTCGGTGTCCAGGCGCGCGGCGCCGCCGGGCGGCGTGACGGCGAAGCCGTGGTTCTGCGAGGTGATCTCGATCCGTCCCGTCGTGAGGTCCTTGACCGGGTGGTTGGCGCCGCGGTGGCCGAAGGGCAGCTTGTAGGTCGCCAGCCCGACGGCCTGGCACAGCAGCTGGTGGCCGAGGCAGATGCCCCACACGGGCCGGCGCCCGACGAGCTCGCGCACCGTCGCGACGATGTGGCCGAGCGCGGCGGGGTCGCCGGGGCCGTTGGCGAGGAAGACGAGGTCGGCGTCGGTGGCCAGCAGCTCGTCGGCCGTGACCGAGCACGGGTGCAGCGTGACCTGGGCGCCGCGCGCGACGAGCTGGCGGACGATCGAGCCCTTGATGCCGGTGTCGATGGCGTGGACCTTCGTCGCGCCGTCGCCGTGGACCGTGGCCCGCGCCGGGGTGACCTCGCGGGCGAGGTCGCGCCCGGCCATCGGCGGCTCGGCCGCGACGCGCTCGCGCGCCTGCGCCTCGTCGACCGCGGCCGGGAAGACGCCGCCGCGCATCGCCCCCGCGCTGCGGATGTGGCGGACGAGCGCGCGCGTGTCGACCCCCGTGATCCCGGGCACGCCGGCGTCGCGCAGCCAGTCCAGCCACCCGCGCTCGGCCGTCGGGGCGTCCTCGGCGTTGTGGGCCTGACGCATCACGACCCCGCGCGTCCACACGCGGTCGGACTCCATGGCCGCCCCGCTGACGCCGTAGTTGCCGACGTGCGCCGTGGTGAAGGTCAGCACCTGGCCCGCGAAGGACGGGTCCGTGACCGACTCCTGGTAGCCGCCCATGCCGGTCGTGAAGACGACCTCGCCCGTGGTCGTGACGCCGTCGAGCGTCGCCGCGCAGGCCTCGCCGTCGAAGCGCGTCCCGTCTTCGAGCAGGACGTAGGCGTCGGAGCCGCGGGACGGGGGGCCCATCGTCACGCGCCCACCACCGCGAACGCGCGCTCGCGCCAGGCGACCGCGCCCGCGGCGACCGTGAGCAGGACCTTGCCGCGCAGGGTGCGCCCGGCGAAGCAGCAGTTCGCCGACCTCGACTCGTAGCCGTGCTCGCCGACGACCCACTCCGCGTCGAGGTCGACGAGCGTGAGGTTCGCGGACGCGCCCGCCTCGATCCGCGGGACGGGGAGCCCGAGCGTCGCCCCGCCGGCCGTCAGGCGCTCGACGACCAGCCCGAGCCCGAGCACACCGGGGACGACGAGGTCGGTGAACACCGCGGCGAAGGCGGTCTCGAGGCCGGTCGTCCCCATCGGCGCCTGCTCGAAGGGGACCTCCTTCTCGTCGCGCGCGTGCGGCGCGTGGTCGGTCGCGATGCAGTCGATCGTGCCGTCGCGCAGCCCGTCGACGAGCGCGTGGCGGTCGTCCTCGGTGCGCAGCGGGGGGTTCATCTTGCGGTTGGGGTCCAGCGTCGCGACCGCGTCCTCGGTGAGGGTCAGGTGGTGCGGCGAGGCCTCGGCGGTCACGCCCCAGCCGCGCGCCTTGGCCAGCGCCACCGCCTCGACGGAGGCGCGGCACGAGAGGTGCTGCAGGTGGATCCGGGTGGACGGGCCTTCGTACCCGGCCAGGGCCGCGTCCCGGGCGACCATGGTCGACTCGCTGACGCTCGGGATCCCGGCGACGCCCAGACGCGCGCTGACGCGGCCCTCGTGCATCGCGCCCGTGCCCGACAGCGAGGGGTCCTCCTCGTGCAGGGCGAGCACCCCGCCGGCGAGCCGCTGGTACTGCAGCGCCTTGCGCAGCATGCCCGCCGAGACCACGGGCCGCCCGTCGTCGGTGAAGCCGAGCGCGCCCTGGGTGCGCAGCTCCGCCATCTCGGTCAGCTCGCGGCCCTGCTGGCCGCGCGTGATGGCCGCCATGAAGCCCACCGGGACGCGCGCGTCGCGCGCGGCCCCGTCGCGCAGCGAGCGCAGGATCGCGCCCGAGTCCACCACGGGGTCCGTGTTCGGCATGGCGACGACGCAGCAGAACCCGCCGGCGGCGGCGGCGCGCGTCCCGGTCTCGAGGTCCTCCTTGTGCTCCTGCCCGGGCGTGCGCAGGTGGACGTGGGGGTCGACGAAGGCGGGGAGCAGGTGGCGCCCCTCCCCCGCGACGACCTCGGCGTCGGCCGGCGCCTCGAGGGTGCCGGGCGCCCCCAGCGCGGCGATGACGCCGTCGCGGACGAGGACGTCCTGGCGCGCGTCGTGGCCCGTGCGCGGGTCGAGGACGTGCGCGCCCCGCACGAGGAGCGTCGCCGGCGGCACCGGCGCGCGCACGAGCGGGTCGACGGCCATCGCGCTCATGCCAGCTGGGGCTCCGGCGCGGGCTCGGGCGCCCGCGTCCCGGCCAGGACCTCGTAGAGGACCGCCATGCGCACGACCGTGCCGGCCTCGACCTGGTCGAGGATCACCGACTGCGGGGAGTCGACGACCTCGCCCGACAGCTCGACGCCGCGGTTGACGGGCCCGGGGTGCATGAGGACCTGGCGCGGCCCGAGGCGCCGCGCGTCGACCTGGTAGACGGCGGCGTACTCGCGCAGCGTCGGCACGAAGGCCTGGTCCATGCGCTCGTGCTGCAGGCGCAGCGCGTACACCACGTCGGCCTCGCGCAGGTCGTCGAGCGTGTAGCGCACGTCGCAGCCGAGCGCCTCGATGTCGCGCGGGATGAGCGTCGGGGGCCCGCAGAGCGTCACGTGCGCGCCCATCGTCTGGAAGGCCAGGACGTTCGAGCGCGCGACGCGCGAGTGGGCGACGTCGCCGACGATCCAGATCCGCGCGCCGTCGAGGGCGCCCAGGCGCCGGCGCAGCGTGTAGACGTCGAGGAGCGCCTGCGTCGGGTGCTCGTGCTTGCCGTCGCCGGCGTTGACGATCGCCGCGGGCGTCCAGGTCGAGACGAGCTCGGCGGCGCCCGCCCAGGGCGTGCGGATGACGATCGCGTCGGGGCGGTGCGCGCTGAGCGTCAGGACGGTGTCCTTCAGCGACTCGCCCTTCTCGACGCTCGACCCGCTCGCCGCGAAGTTCACGACGTCGGCGCTGAGCCGCTTCGCCGCCAGCTCGAAGGACGACCGCGTGCGCGTCGACGCCTCGTAGAAGAGGTTCAGGACGGTGCGGCCGCGCAGCGCCGGCACCTTCTTGATCTCGCGCTGGGCGACCTCCGCGAACGACGTCGCGCGGTCGCAGAGGCGCTCGATGTCCGCGCGCGTGAGGTCCTCGACCGAGAGCAGGTGCCTCATCGGGCCACCTCCGGGGTGGGCTCGGGGACGATCGCCACGGCGTCGGAGCCGTCGAGCTCGCGCACGCGCACCTGCACGCGCTCACCGCGGGCGGTCGGGAGGTTCTTGCCGACGTAGTCGGGCCGGATCGGGAGCTCGCGGTGGCCCCGGTCGGCCAGGACGGCGAGCTGGACGCGCGCCGGGCGGCCGTAGTCGAACAGCGCGTCGATCGCGGCGCGGACGGTGCGGCCCGTGAAGAGGACGTCGTCGACGAGGACGACGGTCCGCCCCCCGAGGTCGAAGGGCAGCTCCGTCGCGCCGACGACCGGCGCGTCGGGGCGCCGGCCGAGGTCGTCGCGGTAGAAGGCGATGTCGAGCGCCCCGAGCGGGACGTCGGCGTCGAGGAGGTCGACGAGCAGGTCGCGCAGCCGGCTCGCGAGGAAGGCGCCGCGGCGGTGGATGCCCACGACGGCGAGCGTGGCGGGGTCCCCCGTCTGCTCGACCACCTCGTGCGCGATGCGCACCAGGGTGCGCCGCACGTCGTCCCCGTCGAGGACGACCTTCTCCGGCTTCACGACGCTCCTTCCTGGCCTCACGGGACCCGGTTAAAGGAAGGGCCCCGGTGACGGGACCCGGCTGCTTGGATCGATCAGGAGCGTACCAACGGGTCCGGCGTAGGGCGGGTGGGGCCTCCTTCGTCCCGCACGAGCACCGGCTCGCCCTTCTCGGGGAAGGGCACGTCGATCGTGTCGAAGTCGCGCGGGACCACCGTCCGGGCGAACGTCGCGCGCGCCTCGTCGCGGATGTCGCGGCCGGTGTAGCGGGTCGAGAGGTGCGTCAGCGCGAGCAGGCGCACGTCGGCCTCGAGCGCGATCTCGGCGGCCTGGCGCGCGGTCGAGTGCAGGGTCTGGGCGGCCCGCTGGCGCTCCTCGTCCAGGAAGGTCGCCTCGTGCACGAGCACGTCGGCCTCGTGCGCGGCGGCCCGCAGCGTGTCGCACGGCGCCGTGTCGCCCGAGAGGACGATGCGCCGGCCGCGCCGCTCGGGGCCCACGACCTGCTCGGGCGAGACGCCGTCGACGACCTCGCCGCGCTGCAGGCGCCCGAAGGCCGGCCCGGGGGTCACGCCCAGCCGCGCCGCGAGCCCGGCGTCGAAGCGCCCGGGCCGGGGCTCCTCGACGAGCGCCCAGCCGAAGGCCGGCCCGCGGTGGCGGGCGGCGAAGGCCTGCACCGCGTAGCCGTCGAAGGCGAGGTCGTCGCCGGGCTCGACCTCGGTGACCGTGAACTCGTAGCCGAGACGGCCGGTGAGCCGCCCGACGACCGCGAGCAGGTCGCGCGTGCCGGGCGGCCCGAAGAGGTCCAGCGGGGCGGCGCGGTCGCGCAGGTCGAAGGACTTGAGCATCCCCGGCAGGCCGAGCCAGTGGTCGAGGTGGAAGTGCGTCAGGAAGATCGCGGAGACCTCCGGCAGCCCCACGGAGCGCAGGAGCTGGCGCTGCGTCCCCTCGCCGCAGTCGAAGAGCAGCTTGTCGCCGCCGCGCCGCACGAGGAGCGCCGGGAGGCCGCGCCGGGCGGTCGGCACGGAGCCCGCGGTGCCGGCGAAGAAGAGCGAGAGGTCCATCCGGTCCGAAGGGTCGCAGACGGTAGGCTGCAGGCGCAGGCGCCCGTAGCTCAGTGGATAGAGCGCTCGCCTCCGGAGCGAGAGGTCGCAGGTTCGAATCCTGCCGGGCGCGCTCGGGTGAAGGAGCTCCCCTGCCCGGGCGTCGGGCGTCGACGTCGTTCACAGGGACGGCGCCCGACGCGGTCCTCGCAGCCCCCACCGAGGTCCCGCCCGGGCGCCGCCACAGCACGACCATGCCGACGTCGTCGTCGACGCGCCCGAGCGAGGTTGGATTCCGGCCTCGTCTGACGGGGGCGACGCGCAACGAGGTAGGCCACCGTCCGTGGAGGGCGACCTCATCCGGCGACTGCGTGAGCTCCGGTCGGCGTTGGCCGAGGAGGAGCGGGATCAGCGCCGACCGGGCCCTGTGGACAGGGTGGTTCGCCGTGGGACATGATGCGGACGGGCACGGAAGGGTGTTGTCGCTCCAGCTCGTGCCGCGCGCGCGGTGATGCGAGATCCCGAGAAGGACAGGGACGAGGTGCGACGGCTGCAATCTGAGGCAGCCGCCCGAGAGCGTGACATCCGCGAGATGGGCCAGCGGGAGCAGCGCCAGGAGACCCTGATCGCGCGCCTACGCCAAGACGTGAAGGTGCGCGATGAGGATCTCTCGGCGCTGCACGTCGCGCTCGAGTCCGCCGAGCACGAGCTGCAGGACCTGCGCGCGATCCGCGATGCGCTGACGCCGCCCGAGTTGCCCGAACGTCCCGGCTTGGAGATGGCCGCGGCCTTCCTGCCCGTCGCCGACGAACGGGTCAGCGGCGACTTCTACCTGGTGGCCGACGGGCCGCACGACTCCACGGTGCTGGCCGTCGGCGACGTCGTCGGCCACGGCGTCGAGGCGGCGCGCCGCGCCGCGTTCGTGCGAACGGCGTTCGTCGCCACCGCCGCGTTCTCGGACGACCCGGTCCGCCTGCTGAGCTCGGTCAACACCGCGCTGATCGAGCGCGCCGGCACCGACGGGAACTTCGTCACCGCCGCGTGCGTGACGTACCTCCCGGGCGAGCGGCGCCTGCGCTGGGCCTATGCCGGCCATCCCCCGGCGCTCTGGCTGGACGGCGGCCAGGAGCTCGTCGCGCCCCGGCAGGGGATTCCGCTCGGGATCGACGCCGACCCCGACTGCGCCGAGGGCACGTACGAGCCCACGTCGGGTGAGGGAGTGCTGCTCTACACCGACGGCCTGACCGAAGCGCGGCACGACGGCGAGCTGTTCGGACTGGAGGCCGTCAGCGACGCGCTGGCCGGCCTCCAACGGCCGTCCGCGGCCGAGGCGGTCGCCCTGCTGCGCGCACGCGTCGCCGACTACGCCTACGGCAGCCTGACCGATGATCTGTGCCTGCTCGCCGCGCGGATGGCCTAGCCGCGAGGCCGCGAGGCCGCGGGTGGCGGCGCAGGTGCGATCCGTCGACGGCGAGAACACCCCCCGCGACCCTGACCGCCATCACGGGGCATCCTCGTCTTCGGTGAGCCCATCGGCTCCGGCCCCCTCGCGATCGGCGCCCGGTTCCGCGCGTTCTGCCTCGTCGGCGGCGCAGCCCTCATGCCGGCCCAGCACGCCGAGCAGCCCGAGCCGACCACGGGCACGTCGCCGCGGAGCGACACCGCGTGAACGAGCTCACCGGCCGAATCGTCGCCGCTGCTCTTTCCATGCGAGGTACCACGCGGCGAGGCGCGACGCGCACGCGGCCGGACACCCGCGACGCCGCCTCGGCCGCCCTCCGAGCGAGAGGTCGCAGGTTCGAATCGTGCCGAGCGCGTCGCCGAAACGCGGCCGTCGTCGGGTCGCACGCGTTGGTCCGATTTCCGGACGTTGCGGGATCCCGCCCGTGCAAGACTCCCCCGGTGCCCGGGCGTGGGACCGCCGCCGCCGTCCTGCTCGCGGGGAGCGTGCTCCTCGCGGGCTGCTCGGGCGCAACTGGGCCCGCGACGAAGGTCACGGCGACCTCGGCGACGTTCACGGCGCTCGGGAGCTGCGACGGCGGGAGCCCCACGCCGTGCCGCTGGCGCTGGCGGTACCGCCGGGTCGGGACGACCGTGTGGTACGCGACGCCGATGCGCGGGCCGTTCCGCCGGCGCGCCCGCGCGGCTGCTGCGCCAGACGGTCTCCGGCCTGCGTCCGGGGACGCTCTACGAGGTCGCAGTTCGGCGGCCAGGGCGACCGCCTCCGGCGCTTCACCTACCGCGGCCCCTCCGTGCGCTTCCGCACGCGCCGTCCCCGTCGACCGTGCGCGACCCCTCCGGCGAGACCATGCCCGTCGGCAACCTCCCGGGCTGGCGCCAGGTCTTCGCCGACGACTTCAGGACCGCCGTGCCGCTCGGGCGCTTCCCGGCCGCGGTGGCCCAGCGCTGGTGGGCCTACCCCGCCTCGTACCACGACACCTCGAACCACGGGACCTACGACCCCGGGCGCACGACGTGCATCAGCGGCGGGCTGCTGCGGATCCACCTCCACACGGCGGGCGGCCGGGCGCGCGTGTCGGCGCCCGTCCCGCGGATCCCGGGCACGGCGAGGCGCAGCAACGGCTCGCCCGGGGGCCTGCGCTACGGGCGCTACTCCGTGCGCTTCCGCGCGGACCCGGTGGCCGGCTACAAGACGGCCTGGCTGCTCTGGCCGGACTCCGGGCGCTGGCCCGCCGACGGCGAGATCGACTTCCCCGAGGGCAACCTCAACTCGACGATCGGCGCCTACCTGCACCACGCCGGGGCGACGCGCGGAGGCGACCAGGACGCCTTCGACGCCGGGCAGCACCTACGGCGGGTGGCACACCGCCACGACCGAGTGGACGCCCGGGCCTCGTGCGCTTCTTCCTCGACCACCGGCTCGTCGGCGCCACGACGTCGCGCGTGCCGAGCACGCCGATGCACTGGGTGCTGCAGACCGAGACGCGGCTCAGCGGCGGCGCTCCGCCCGCCTCGGCGGCCGGCGACGTGCTCGTCGACTGGGTCACCGTCTACCGCCGCTAGCCGGGCGGGCGCGGCACCGACCATCTAGGCCGCGTCGCGGGCCTGGGCCACGCCGAAGCCGCGCCCGCGCAGCCACGAGAGGACGGCCGGGACGGTGAGCAGGAGGATCTTCAGGTCGAGCCAGAGGGTCCAGTTCTCGATGTAGTAGTTGTCCCACTCGACCCGGTCGGCGAGCGAGGTCTCGCCGCGCAGGCCGTGGACCTGCGCCCAGCCGGTCAGCCCCGAGCGGACCCGGTGGCGGTCGGCGTAGCGGTAGACCCGCTCGCCGAAGAGGCGCGCGTAGTCGCTGCGCTCCGGGCGCGGGCCGACGAGCGACATCTCGCCGCGCAGGACGTTCAGCAGCTGCGGGACCTCGTCGAGCGAGGTCGAGCGCAGGACCCGGCCGATCCCCGTGCTGCGGTCCTCTCCCGCCTCGCGCTCGGGGCCCGCCGCGGCGCCCACCGTGCGCGCGGCCCACTGCGCGTCGGCGTGGCCGTCGCGCTCGCCCGCGCCCACCATCGTGCGGAACTTCAGCATCGTGAACTCGCGGCCGTCGAGGCTCACCCGCGGCTGGCGGTAGAGGATCGGGCCGGGCGAGCTCAGCCGGACCGCCACGGCGATGACGAGCAGCAGCGGCGAGAGCAGGACGAGCAGCAGCGCGGCGACCGCGCGGTCGAGGCCGTGCTTGACCCACACCTGCCACCCGTGCAGGTCCGAGGGCCGCGAGCTCAGGAGCGGGATGCCGCCGAGGTGCTCGACCTCGAGGCGGGTGTTGACGTCCTCGTAGAGCCGCGGGACCGTCGAGACCCCGACCCCGAGCCGGCGGCACGTGCGCACGGCCGCGGTGAGGCGGTGCGGCGGGACGGCCGCGAACCCGACGATGACGTGCCGGATGCCGTGGCCGTGGACGACGGCCTCGAGGTCGGACGGCGTCCCCAGCAGCGGCGGGCCGCCGGCCGCGTGGCCCGCCGCGGCGCCCGAGCGCTCGTCGACGAAGCCGACCGCGCGCAGCCCGAGCTCGGGCTGGTCGGTCAGGCGCCGGGCGATCTGGGCCCCGACGGCGTCGGCGCCGATGATGAGCGTCCGCAGCTGCCCGACCCCCGCGCGCTGGCGCCGGGCCACGACCGCGGCGATGGCGAGCCGCCCGGCGGAGAGCAGGATCGTCGAGGCCACCCACAGGCGCACGGCCTGGACCGAGGCGCCGTTGACGCTGTTGGCCGCCACGCGGGCGCCGACGACGAGGATCGCCGCCGTGGACGTGGCCGCCAGGATCCGTGACAGGTCGTCGAGCGGTGACGCGCGCAGGCGGGCCGCGTAGAGCCCGCGTGCCTTGAGGTTCACGAACGTCAGCACGACGAAGAGGATCGCCCAGGGCAGGCCCTCGCTCGTGATGCTGAGGTCGTAGAACCCCGCGATCACGGCACCGAGCCCGAGCATCCCGGCGTCGACGAGGAAGCGCCGCCGGATCCGGGCGCGCGCGGCGAGGGTCGTCAGGCGGGTCAGGCGACCGGCCAGCACCGGGTCGCGCAGGACGCCCACGGCCCCCCCGGGACGCCGGCGCGGGCCCACGAGGGCGGGGGGCCCGGACTGGGGCGGTTCGGGCGCCCGCACGGGGTCCTCGGGCCTCGCGGTCGCCTGGCCGGTCACGCCGTCCACCGACTGAGCGTAGACCCGGCCCGCATGGGCGGCAAGCTCGGCACGCTCGGACCCGCTGGACGGCGGCCCACCCCGGACCGGCGGTGGGCGGGCGTCGTGTAGGGTCCGCGGGCCGTCGTGGCCGCCCATCAGCTCGAGACGACGACCGTGCCGGTCCCGGACGCCGAGCCCCGTGTGCTCGACGTCGTCATCGTCGCCTGGACGGGCGCGCGGGAGCACGTCCGTGCCTGCCTGGCCTCGCTCCGCGAGCACCCGTTGCGCGGCGGAGCCATGGCCGTCCACGTCGTCGACAACGCCAGCGCCGACGGCACCTCGGACATGGTCCGCGCCGAGTTCCCCGAGGTCCAGCTCGAGGCGCTGGGCTGGAACTCGGGCTTCTGCGTCGCGAACAACCTCGTGCTGCGGCGCACCACGGCGCCCTACGCGCTGCTGCTGAACCCCGACACGATCGTGTCGGCGGGCGCCCTGGACCACATGGTCGCCCTCATGGACGCCGACCCCGACGATCGGCGTGGCCGGCTGCCGGCTCGTGCAGCCCGACGGGACCTTCGACCACGCGGCCAAGCGCTCGTTCCCGACGCCGCTGAGCGCCCTGGCGCACTTCACCGGCGTGGGCCGGCGGACGTCCGCGAGCGGGCCCCTGGCCCAGTACCGGGCCCCCGAGGTCGGCGAGCACGACGTCGGCGACGTCGACGCGGTCAACGGCGCCTTCATGCTCGTCCGCCGCACCGCCATGGCCGAGGTCGGCCTCCTCGACGAGGCCTACTGGGTCTACATGGAGGACCTCGACTGGTGCTACCGCTTCAAGCGCTCGGGCTGGCGCGTGGTCTACGACGGGTCGGTCACCGTCATCCACGTCAAGGGCGGCACCAGCGTCGAGCAGTCGCGGCGCGGACGGCACCGCAGCCTGCGCTCGACGGCCGCCTTCCACCGCGGCATGGGCCGCTTCTACCGCAAGTTCTACGCCGGGCGCCGGCCCCTGCTCGACCTCGCGGTCTACGGCGGGATCGGCGCGAAGTTCCTCGTCGCGGCGGCGCGCAGCGCCGTCGCGCGCCGGAGCCTCGGGTAGCCCGTGGCGGCCGACGTCCGCGCCGTGGTGGTCAACCACCGGCGTCCCGAGATCCTCGGTCGCTGCCTGACGTCGCTGCGGGCCGCGCTCGCGGCCAGCGGCGCGGCGGCCGAGCTCGTCGTGGTCGACAACGCGTCGGGGGACGAGTCGTGCGACGTCGCGCGCGCCGTCGCCCCGGACGCCGAGCTCGTCGAGCTGCCCGAGAACGTCGGCTTCGCGCGCGGCGTGGCGGCGGGCCTGCGGGGCGCCGACGCGACCTGGGTGCTGCTCATCAACAACGACGTCGAGGTCGAGCCCGACGCCGTCGCCGAGCTGCTCGCAGCCGGCCGGTCGGCGGACGACGTCGGGGCGGTGGCGGCCCAGATGCGCTTCGCCGGCGGCGAGGTGCTGAACTCGTGCGGGATCGGCGTCGACCGGCTCGGGGTGGCCTACGACCGCCTCCTCGGCCTGCCCGCCGGCGCCGGCGGCACGGAGCCCGAGGAGGTCTTCGGGGCGAGCGGTGGCGCGGCGCTCCTGCGCCGGGCGATGCTCGACGACGTCGGCGGCCTGGACGAGTCGTTCTTCTTCGCCCTCGAGGACGCCGACCTGGCCTGGCGCGCGCAGATGCGCGGCTGGCGCTGCCTCTACGTCCCGGCGGCCGTCGTCCACCACCACCACGGGGCGACGATGCGGCACGGGTCGCCGCGCAAGTACTTCCAGGTCGGCCTCAACCGGGTGCGGATGCTGGCCAAGAACGCCGACGCCGCGCACCTGCGCCGCCACGGGCTCGCGATCGTCGGCTACGACCTGGCCTACGTCGCCTACACCGCGGCGCACGACCGCACCCTCGCGCCGCTGCGCGGCCGCGTGCAGGGCCTGCGCGAGTGGCGCCGGTACCGCGCGGCCGGCGCAGACCGCCGGCCGGTCGCGCTGCCGCCGGCGCAGGGGCTGCGCGCGGCGCTCGCACGGCGGGCCGCCTGGCGCGGGCACTCAGCCGCGCAGCTGCGCGGCGAGGCGCCGCCCGCGCCCGTCCGCGCCGGCCGATAGCGTCGCCCCATGGAGCAGCGGATCGATGTCGGCGCGACGCTCTCGCGCGTCTTCACCCTCTACCGGGAGCAGGCCGGGGTGCTGCTGCCGCCCGCCGCCCTGCTGTACCTCCTGCCGGCCATCGCGACCCTGGCGCTCGGCACCGGCGCCACCGGGGTCGGCCTCGTCGCGACGCTGCTCGCGCTCGTCGTGCAGTACTGGTACCAGGGCGTCGTGGTCCGCGCGGTCGTCGACATGGAGGACGGCCGTCGCGACTTCTCCACGGGCGACCTCTTCGGCGCCACCGCGCCGTTCATCTGGCCGCTGTTCCTGGCCGGCCTGCTGGCCGGCCTCGGCATCGCGATCGGGCTGATCCTCCTCATCGTGCCGGGCCTCGTCCTGCTGACCTGGTGGGCGCTCATCGCCCCGGCCATCGTGCTCGAGGGCACCGGGGTCGGCGGGGCGTTCGGGCGCAGCCGCGAGCTCGTGCGCGGCCACGGCTGGCAGGTCTTCGGGATCATCGTCGTGCTCGGCATCGTCCAGGTCGTCGTCGGGATCCTGCTCGCGGTCGTCGCCGTGGCGATCAGCGACGGCCGCGTGGCCGACGCGCTCGGCACGTACGTCGGCAGCGTGCTCGTGGCGCCGCTCTCGGCGCTGGCCGCGACCGTCGTCTACCTCCGGCTGCGGAAGATCAAGGGCCAGGGCGACGTGCGCGAGGGCGTGGCGCGCGAGGCGACGTACGGGGGCGGCTTCGCCCCGCCGCAGTCCGACGACCCGCGCACGCCGAGCGGCGAGACGGCGCCGACGAGCGTCGGGCCGCCGGCGGGCGCCGCGGCCACGACGCCGGCGCCGGCGACGCCCTCCGAGCCGCCCGCGGCCGAGCCCCCCGCCGCCGAGCCGCCCGCGGCCGCCCCGGCGGCGTCCGAGCGCGAGGACCCGCCGCCGCCCCGGCCGGACGTGCCCGGCGCCGACGACGGGCCGCAGAACCCCTTCGGGCGCTAGCGCTCCGGCGACCGGGCCTGTCGCGACTTCCGGGTGCTCGACGTCGAGCCCGTGCGTCGCCCCGTCCCGGCCGGGTAAGGCCCAGGGCATGCGGGCGAACGACGTCACCCCGGAGCGGCTCCGCCACCTGGCCTCCGCCACCGGACGGGGCAAGGTCCTGAGCCTGTTCGTCAACCTCGACCCGAGCGAGTTCGGCACGATCCCCGCGCGCGCCTCCCAGGTCCGCTCCGTCCTGGATCGCGCCGCCCGCGTGGTCCGCGAGGCCGACGACGGGCTGACGCACGACGAGCGCACCGCCCTGCGCGCGGACCTCGAGCGCGTCGAGGCCGAGCTGGAGGGCGCGCCCGCCGCGGCCGGCGCCCGCGGCCTCGCCGTGTTCGCGTCCTCCCAGGCCGGGATCTTCGAGGCGCTCCGCCTGCCGGTGCCCGTCGACCACGAGCCGGTCGTGGCCGATACCCCCTACGTCGAGCCGCTGACCTCCCTCGCCGACGGGGAGCAGTGGGCGGTGCTGCTCGTCAACCGGTCCTTCGCGCGCCTGCTGGCGGGCGGGCGCGACACACTCGCCGAGCTCGCGCTCGTCGAGAGCGAGGTCCACGGCCGCCACGACCAGGGCGGCTGGTCGCAGGCGCGCTACCAGCGCTCCGTCGAGCACGACGTCCACGAGCACCTCAAGGCCGTCGCGGAGACCGCCGCCCGCCTGCTGCGCCCGCGTCGCCCCGCCGGCCTCGTCCTGGGCGCGCCGGAGGAGACGCTGCACGCCGCCGAGGCGGCGCTGCCGTCCGACCTGCGCGGCCGGGTCGCCGGCCACATCACCGTCGACGTCGAGCACGCGTCCGCCGACGAGGTCCGGGCGGCCGCCGCCGAGGTCCTCGACCGCGTCGCGCGCGAGCGCGAGGACCGGCTCCTCGCGCGACTCAAGGAGGGCCTGGCCCGCCGCGACGACGGCCGCGCGGCGGCCGGGGTGGCCGACACCCTGCTGGCGCTCACCGAGCAGCGCGTCGAGGCGCTCCTGCTCGACGAGGGCGCCCGCGCCCCCGGGGTCGTGTGCCCCCGGTGCGGGCTCCTCGCCGTCGCGGGCACGACCACGTGCCCCGCCGACGGGACGCCGACCCGCGAACGGGAGGACGTGCTGCCCGACGCGGTCGACCGCGCCCTGGCCCAGGACGCCGAGGTCGTGCTGCTGCGTGAACGCCCCGACCTCGGCCCCCACGAGCACGTCGCCGCCGTCCTGCGCTTCTAGGTCCACCGAGAGGAGCCGCCGCATGAGCCGCCGCACGCCCACGCCCGGTCCCGGCCAACCCGCCCCGATCCCGCCCGGCGGGCCCGATCCCGTGCCGGGCGGCCCGAACGAGCCCGGGCCCGACCCGGCCCCGCCCCCCGGCCCGGAGCTCCCGCCCGACCCGGCGCCCCCGCCCGGCGGCCCGACGATCTAGCCACCGCGCTGCCGCGGGGGCCCACCGGCCGCCCGGCCGGCGCTTGCCCCGCGCGCCGACCGGGCAGCGCACGGCCATGTCCGCCGTGACCGCCCCCGCCACGACCCTGGACGTCCTCGACCCGGCCACGGGCGAGGTCGTGGGCACGATCCCCGCCGGCGACGAGCGGGCCGCCGACGACGCCGTCCGCGCCGCCGCGGCCGCCGCCCCGGGCTGGGCGCGCACGGCCGCCGGCGAGCGCGCCGCCGTGCTCAAGGACGCCGCCCGCCGCCTGCGCGCGGGCGACGCGCTCGAGGAGCTCGCCGTGCTGCAGACGCGCGAGAACGGCCGTCCACTGGCCGAGTCGCGCGCCGGCGCGGAGGCCGCGGTCGCCGCGCTGGAGCAGTACGCCGAGCTCGGCCCCGTCCACCGAGGCCGCGCCCTGCAGGGCGCCTGGGGCGCCACCGACCTCATGGTCCACGAGCCGCGCGGCGTCGTCGCGCTGCTCGTCCCGTGGAACGACCCGCTCGCCATCGCCGGCGGCCAGCTCGCGGCCTGCCTGGCGGCGGGCAACGCGGTCGTGCTCAAGCCGTCGGAGAAGACGCCGCTCGCCACGATCCGCCTGCTCGAGCTGCTCGACCTCCCGGACGGGGTCGTGCAGCCGCTCCTGGGCGACGCGCGTGCCGGGCGGCCGCTGGCCGCGCACCCATCCGTCGACCTGGTCGTGCACACGGGATCGGTCACGACCGGCCGCGAGCTCGCCGCCGCCTGCGGCGGCGACCTGCGCAAGGCGCTGCTCGAGCTCGGCGGCAAGGACCCGCTGGTCGTCGACGCCGGCGTCGACCCCGTGTGGGCGGCGGGCCAGGCCGCCGCGGGCGCGTTCGCCAACGCCGGGCAGCTCTGCACGTCGGTCGAGCGGATCTACGTGCACGCGGACGTCGCCGAGGCGTTCACCGAGGCGCTCGTGGCCGAGGCCCGGTCCCTGCGCCCCGGTCCCGGGCTCGACCCCGCGTCCACCATCGGGCCGCTCATCGACGAGCGCCAGCGCGAGATCGTCGACGGCCACGTCCGCGAGGCGGCCGAGCGCGGCGCCGAGGTCCTGACCGGCGGCGTCGTCCCCGGCGGCGCGGGCTGGTTCTACCCCCCGACGGTCCTGCGCGGCGTCACCGACGACCTGGCCGTCATGCGCGAGGAGACGTTCGGGCCGGTCGCCGCGGTGCGCACCGTGGCGAGCTTCGACGAGGCGCTCGAGGCGGCGGACGGGACCGTCTACGGCCTGGCCGCCACCGTCCTGACGCCGGACCTCGAGCACGCGCAGCGCGCCTGGCGCGAGCTGCGCGCCGGCACGGTGAAGGTCAACGCGGTCTGGGGCGGCGCGCCCGGCGGGGCGGCCGAGCCGGCCGGCGCCAGCGGCACGGGGTTCGGCTACGGGCCCGAGCTGCTCGACGAGGTCACACGGACGAAGGTCGTCCACGTCGAGCCCGCGCCGCGGGCCTGACCGGGATCAGGCGACGAGCTCGAGGCGGGGGTTCGGACGCTCCTCCCGACCGACCTTCGCCACGGCACGGCCGTCGACGCGCACGATGTCGCCCGTGAAGTCGTTGCTGCCGCGCAGCAGCGAGGACCCCACGCCGTAGGCGTCGACCGGGACGCGCTCGGCCTCGAAGCGCCGGATCTTGTCGACGGTGAAGCCGCCGGAGACGACGATCCGGACCCGCTCGTGCCCGGCCGCGTCGAGCGCCGTGCGGACCTTGCGCACGAGGAGCGGCGTGACGCCGTGGTGCTCGCCCGGCTCGTGCGCGGCCAGCCCCGCCAGCGCGTGGTCGACGAGCGCCTCGGAGGTGTCCAGGCGGACGCCCCACAGGTCCGGACCGAGGGCGTCGGCGACCTCGATCGTGGTCCGCACCGAGTCGTTGTCGAAGTCGACGAGCACCGTGACGTTCATCTCGTGCGCGTAGCGCCGGGCGAACGCCCCCGCGCCGGCCACCGTGTCGCCTCCGTAGGCGGCGATGAGCGCGTGCGGCACCGTGCCCACGCCGCGCCCGCCCCACCACGAGGCCTGGGCGTCCGTGCTCACGCCGATCGCGCCCGCGACGTGGGCGGCCCAGCCGTCCCCGGTCTGCACGAGCCAGTGGTCGTGGCGGGCCGGGAAGAAGAGGATCTGCTTGCCCCGCGCGGCGCGGACCACGGCGTCGACGTTGCGCATGACCAGGCTGCGTCGGGCCAGGCAGCCCAGGTAGACCGTCTCCAGATGCGCGAACAGCGAGTAGTCGCCGGCGATCGTCATGACCGTCTCGCGCGGCTCGATGCGGTCGCCCTCGTGCAGCGCCCGGACCTCGAGCTCGTCCCAGCCCGGCGTGAACCCACCGTCGGGCCCGCAGCGCCCGGCGCACTCCTTCAGGACCGCCACCGCCTCGTCGACGCCGCCGAGGACCGAGCGCTCCTTCTGGAAGACCTGCATGAGGACCTGCGGCCGGCGCCCCTCCGCCTCGAGCAGGTCGCGCGTCAGGTTGAAGTACTGGTCGGTGTAGTAGCCGGATCGGAGCTTGTCGACCGGGAGGCGGAAGACGCTCGGGTCCAGGCGGTCGCGGACGGTCGCCATCGGCGCATCCTAGGCCGGAGCGGCGCGTGACCGACCTCCGCGCCCTCCTCGACGAGCTGCGGCCGCACATCCACGACCAGCGCGTGCTCGCGGCCATCGCGGCCGTGCCGCGCACGGCCTTCGTGCCCGCCGGCCGGGAGGGCGAGGCGTGGGCCAACCAGGCGCTGGAGATCGGCTGCGGCCAGACGATCTCCCAGCCGCTGGTCGTGGCGCGGATGGCCGAGCTGCTCGACGTCCGCCCCGGGGACCGGGTGCTCGACGTGGGCACCGGATCCGGCTACCACGCGGCGATCCTCGCGGCGCTCGGCGGCCGGGTCTGGTCGGTCGAGCGCCACGCCGAGCTCAGCGCCATGGCGGCCCGCGCGCTGGCGGCGGCGGGCGTGCGGGGCGTCGAGCTCGTCGTGGCCGACGGCTCGGACGGCCTGCCCGCGCACGGCCCCTACGACGCGATCAACATCGCGGCGGCGACGCCCCAGGACGACCTGGCGCCCTTCGAGGCGCAGCTCGCCCCTGGCGGCCGGCTGATCGCCCCCGTCGTGGGCCGCCGCCGCCGGCAGCGGCTGCTGCTCGTCGAGCACGGGCCGGGCGGCGTCGTGCGGACGCCCCTCGACGAGGTCCGCTTCGTCCCCCTCGTGCGGGACTGAGCCGGCTCAGCCCGGCAGCGCCTGCGCCAGCGAGACCACCTCGGCGAAGAGGTCGCCCTGCTCGTCGACGCGCCGCAGGACCTCGGGGGCGGTGAAGACCAGCGCCCCGGGGTCACCGCCCGCCGCCGTGGCGCGCACCTCGTCCCAGGTCACCGGCGTCGAGACCGTGGGCCGCTCCCGCGCCCGCAGCGAGTACACCGACACGGTCGTCTTGGCCGCGTCGTTCTGGCTCCAGTCGACGAGGACCTTGCCGGGACGCAGGCGCTTGGTCATCCGCGAGACGACCAGCCCCGGCTCCTCGCGCTCGAGCAGCTCGGCCACGGTGCGCGCGAACCCCTTCGTCTGGTCGTACGTCGCGCGGCCGTCGAGCGGGACGTAGACCTGCAGCCCCTTCGAGCCCGAGGTCTTGGGGAAGCAGCGCAGCCCCAGCCCCGAGAACATCCCCTCCAGCAGCAGGGCGACGCGGCAGCACTCGACGACCGTGGCCGGCTCGCCGGGGTCGAGGTCGAAGGCCAGCGTCGTGGGGTGCTCGAGGTCCTCGACCCGCGAGAGCGACGTGTGCAGCTCCAGGTCGGCGAGGTTGGCGAGCCACGCGAGGGTCCGCACGTCCTGCACCACGACGAACTCGATCGCCTTCGAGCCCATCTGGATGCGCTCGGTCCGCACCCACGGCGGGCGGTGCGAGGGCGCGTTCTTCTCGTAGAAGAACTGGCCGTCCACCCCGTCGGGGTAGCGCTTGAGCGTCAGCGGACGGCCCTCGAGGTGCCCCAGCAGGACCTCGGCGACCCGCGCGTAGTAGTCGACGACGTCGCGCTTCGTGAAGCCCACGGCGGGATACAGGGCCTTGGCGGGGTTCGACAGGCGCACCTCCGTGCCGTCCGCCACGACGACCGCGTGGTCGCGCTCCTCGCGCACGACGAGCGCCGGCGGCTTGTCGTCGCGCAGCCCCTTGTAGACCGGCGCGCGCAGCTGGCCGCCCTGGGTCCAGTCGCGGAACTCCACCTCGGCCACGAGCACGGGCCGGACCGGGTGCGCGCCGCGGGGCGGCTTCGGGGCGGGCAGGGTCGGATCGAAGGGCGACGTGCTCTGCTCGAGCGGCGCGAGGAGCGCCGCGAGCCGCTCGAGCTCGTCGTCGGTGAAGCCCGACCCGACGCGCCCGACGTAGCGCAGGCGCCCGCCGTCCTCGTCGTCTCGGACCCCGACGAGCAGCGCGCCGATCCGGTTGCGGCGGCCGCCTTCGCCGGGCAGCCAGCCTCCCACGACGACCTCCTGGCGCTGGACGTTCTTGACCTTGACCCAGCCCGGCGAGCGCCGGCCGGGCTCGTAGGTCGAACCGAGCCGCTTGGCGACGATCCCCTCGAGCCCCTGCTCGCGGCTCGCGGCCAGCAGCTCGGGGCCGTGGCCGACGACGTGGTCGGGCGTCTGCCAGCGCTCGCCGTCGAGCCCCAGCTCCTTCAGCCGGGCGCGGCGCTCCTCGTACGGCGCGTCCATGAGGCTGTGGCCGTCGAGCCACAGCAGGTCGAAGAGGACGTAGGTCACCGGCGCGCTCTTGGCCAGCCGGCGGACCTGGCTCTCGGAGGTCAGGTGCATGCGCTGCTGGAGGGCGCCGAAGTCCGGCCGGCCCTCGGGCCCGAACGCGACGACCTCGCCGTCGAGGATCGCGCGGTGGTGGCTGAGCGCCCGGTTCAGCCGGGACAGCTCGGGGTACCGCGCCGTGATCTCGTTGAGGTTGCGGCTGAAGAGGCGCAACCGCCCCGGCTCGGAGTGGCAGATCGCGCGCACGCCGTCCCACTTGACCTCGTGGGCCCAGCGGTCGTCGTCGCGGGGCAGGGGCCCCAGCCGGGCGAGCATGGGCGCGACCTTCGCGGGCATGGGCTCCGCCGTCGGGTCCGCCGGCGGGTCCATGCGGTGGATCATCCAGTTCTTCGGCTCCGCGTCCTTGTCGATCGGGAAGAGCGCGTAGCGGGCGTCGACGCGCTCGCCGTGCAGGTGGACCTCGATCTTCCGCGGCTCCCACTTGAGCTCCTCGTAGGTGCCCCGGTCCCAGATCGTCATCGTCCCGGCGCCGTAGCTGCCGCGCGGGATCTCCCCGTGGAAGTCGAGGTACTCGAGCGGGTGGTCCTCCGTGTGGACGGCCAGCCGGTTGTCGCCCGGCTCCAGCGGCACGCCGTTGGGGACGGCGAAGGAGGCGAGCGCCCCGCCGCGCTCGAGCCGCAGGTCCCAGTGCAGGCGGGTGGCGTGGTGCTCCTGGATGACGAAGCGCCGGCGCGGAGCCTCGTCGCCGGCGGGCTCCCCGCCGGCCCCGGGCTCGCCCACCGGCTCCGACGTCGCGTCGAAGTCGCGCTTCGCCTTGTACGTGCGCAGCCGGTCGGCCATTCGCCTGACGCTACCCGGCCGGCGGGCGGGACCCGGTCTAGGCGGCGGCGGCCACCTGCGGCACGACCTCGTCGAGGAACGCGTCGACGTCCGCGTCGATCTCGTAGCTCGTGAACGTCCCGCGGACGGCGTCGAGGGTCTTCAGGCCGTCGCCCGTGATGACGAGCACGACGCGCTCGT
This sequence comes from uncultured Actinomycetes bacterium, assembly GCA_963707695.1. GTDB lineage: Bacteria > Actinomycetota > Thermoleophilia > Solirubrobacterales > Solirubrobacteraceae > JAOPZW01. The sequence goes on from CAVPQY010000004.1 coordinate 441,994, forward strand.
CGCGGGCGATCGCCCCCGCCTCGGCGAGCTTGGCCAGCGTCGCGGTCGTCACGCCGCCGGCGGTCTCCGTGAAGATCCCGGTCGTCTCGCCCAGCAGGCGGATGCCGGCGCGGATCTCGTCGTCGGTGACGGCCTCGATCGAGCCGCCCGTGTCCCGCGCGGTGTCCAGGGCGTACGGCCCGTCGGCGGGCGAGCCGATCGCCAGCGACTTGGCGATCGTATGGGGCTTGACCGGCACGCAGCGGTCGTCGCCGCGCGCCCAGGCCGAGGCGACCGGCGCGCACCCCGTGGCCTGCGCGCCCTGCATGGCGGGCAGCGGCCCGTCGACGAGCCCGAGGTCGCGCAGCTCGCCGAAGCCCTTGGCGACCTTCGTGAAGAGCGACCCCGAGGCGATCGGCGCCACGACCCGGTCCGGCAGCTCCCATCCGAGCTGCTCGGCCACCTCGTAGGCGATGGTCTTCGAGCCCTCGGCGTAGAAGGGGCGCAGGTTGACGTTCACGAACGCCCAGCCCTCGCGCTCCCCGCTGACCTCGGTGACGAGCCGGTTGACGTCGTCGTAGGTGCCGCGGACCTTGACGAGGGTCGTGCCGTAGGCGGCGTTCCCGAGGACCTTCTGCTCCTCGAGGTCGGACGGGATGAAGACGTAGCTCGGCAGCCCGAGCGCGGCGGCGCGGGCTGCGACGGCGTTGGCGAGGTTCCCGGTCGAGCAGCAGCCGAGCGTGTCGAAGCCCAGCTCGAGCGCCGCCTGCGCCGCGATCGCCACGACGCGGTCCTTGAACGAGTGCGTCGGGTTGGCGGTGTCGTTCTTGACCCACACCTCGCCCAGGCCGAGGCGCTCGGCCAGGCGGTCGGCGCGCACGAGCGGCGTGAGGCCGGGCGGCAGCGGGTCACCCACGCCCGGAGCCGCCGCCGGCAGCAGGTCGGCGTAGCGCCACAGGCTCTGCGGGCCCGCCTGGATGCGGCGCCGGAGCGCCGCCGGATCCTCCGCGAGCGCCGCGTGGTCGTAGGCGACCTCCACGGGCCCGAAGCAGCGGGTGCACACGTAGCGTGCCTCCGCCTCGTAGTGCTCGCCGCACGCGCGGCACCTCAGTCCGATGACTCCCATCAAAAAACCTCCGCCGGTGCGTGGCGGAGGTGGTCTGGAGGTCCTCCGGCCACATCTCACAGGAATTGGCACCGTTCTCGTCGCTTGCGCGGCGAGTGGTTGCCGGGGTTTCATCGGGCCAGTCCCTCCACCCCTCTGGATGCGTCCAGCTATGTCCGCAGGACCCTAGCAGGCGCTCGTGCAGGCGCAAGACCCGCCTGGCCATGGCCTATCATGGTCCGTGTGACGACCCTCGAGGACCCGTTCAGTCCCCGTGCCGAACCTGCCCCGTCCCCGGTTCGGTCGAGCGTCGCGATCCCGCGGCGCGGTCGCCGCGCGCCCGGCTGAGCCCGAGGCCCTCAACGTCGAGGTCATCGAGTACGAGTCCGCCGACGGCGGGGCGGCGCTGCGCTGGGTCAACATCGAGCGCCCGCGCCAGAGCGACCGCGCGTGGCTCGAGGAGCACTACGCCTTCCACCCGCTGGACTACGAGGACGTCTTCTCGCGCAACCAGCGCCCGAAGGTCGACGAGTACGACGACTACCTCTTCGTCGTGCTGCAGTTCCCGGTCTTCGACAAGACCGTCGGGCGCCTGAACGCGGCCGAGGTCGACATCTTCGTCGGGCCGGACTTCGTCGTCACGCTGCCGAACTCGCCGCTGCCGCCGATCGAGTACCTCTTCGAGCGCTGCCGCACGCGCGAGGACGTCCGCGAGCAGCTCTTCTCCAAGGGCGCCGGCTACCTGCTCTACAAGATCGTCGACGACTGCGTCGACGCCTCGTTCCCGATGCTGCGGAAGATGGGGAACAAGCTCGAGCACCTCGAGGAGGACATCTTCGAGGGCGGGCGCTCGCGCGAGGTCGTGCGCGACATCTCGAACGTCAAGCAGGAGATCATCAACTTCCGCAAGGTCGTCCGCCCGCAGCGGGCCGCCCTGCGCGACCTGGAGCGCACGAAGCGCTACGTGCCCGAGGACCTCGAGATCTACTTCGACGACATCAACGACGCCTCCGAGCGCATCTGGGACATGCTCGAGAACTTCAAGGAGGTCGTCGAGGCGCTCGAGTCGACGAACGAGGCCGTGCTCTCCCACGAGCTGAACGACACGTTCCGGATCCTCACCGCGATCAGCGTCGTGGTCCTGCCGCTGACGCTCATCGCGAGCATCTGGGGCATGAACAACCACGTCCCGGGCGAGGGCACCACCGAGGGCTTCTGGATCGTGGTGGCGACCATGGTCGTCTGCCTGGTCGGCATGGTCCTCGTCTTCCGCCGGCGCGGCTGGCTGTAGGACCGTGGAAGAGAGCTCCTCGGCGCACCGCCGGCCGTCGTGTGACGAAGGAGAAGGGCCGGCGGCGCGTCGTGGGCGACCGCGGGGAGAGGTGCTGCTGGCGGTCGTCGGTCTCGAGGAGTCGTTGACGGCATCCTCGCGCCGCGGGGCGCGGCGTTCGGTCGGGCCATCAGGCGTCCGGGGGTGCGGGAGGCCGCACCTCCCTGGTACAACCGCGCCGTGAGCCTCGTCGACGAGCCGTCCGCGGACCCGGCGCCGGGCCTCGCGCCCGACGTACGGCGCCGCCGCGTGATGGTCGTGGTCAACCCGCACGCGACCACCGTGTCGGACCGCCTGCGCTCCCTCGTCGTCCACGCGCTGTCGGCGCGCTACGAGATCGCGGCGGTCGACACGCAGCGCCAGGGCCACGCGATCGAGCTGGCCCGGGCCGCCGCATCGGACGGCTTCGACGCGGTCGTCGCCCTCGGCGGCGACGGGACCGTCAACGAGGTGGCCAACGGCCTCATGGGCTCCGACGTCGCGCTGCTGGCGCTGCCCGGCGGCGCGACGAACGTGTTCGCGAAGGTCGTCGGCATCCCCGGCGACCTCGTCGACGCGACCGAGCACGTCCTGGGGCTGGCCGACGACTGGCGCGTGCGGCGCGTCGACGTGGCGCTCGTCAACGGACGGGGCTTCCTCTTCTCGGCCGGGGTCGGGCTCGACGCCGCCGTCGTGCGCCACTGCGACGCGCACCCGAAGGCCAAGGCGCGCTTCAAGCAGTCCTACTTCGCGGCGGCCGCGGTCGTGACGTTCGGGCAGGAGTACCTCGTGCACCCACCGCGCCTGGAGACGGAGGTCGGCGGGCGCCGGATCCCGGGCGTGACGTCCGTCGTCCAGAACGGCGAGGTCTTCACGTACTTCAACGCCAGGCCGCTCCGCGTCGTCGAGGGCGTGACCCTCGACGACGGCCTGCTCGGCGGCGCGGTCCTGCAGCGCGCGACGCCGCTCGACGTCCCGGGCGTCGCCGTGCGGATCCTCTCGCGGCGCCTCAGCGTCCTGCGCCACCGGCGCGTGACCGGGTGGGCGGGTGCGCCCGAGGCCGTCGTGCGCTCGCTCGACGGGCGCAGCGTGCCGCTCGAGGTCGACGGCGACCACCTCGGCGACGTCGTCGAGGCCCGCTTCTCCGTCGTCCCCCGCGCGCTGGCCGTCGTCGCCTAGCCGGGCGGATCTCGCCGCTACCGGGCGGCCGCGCCCTCGGGGTCGCCCTCGGCCAGGTCCGCGTGGGCCGCGCGCAGCTCGCGCTTGAGGATCTTGCCGCTGGGGTTCTTCGGCAGCGCGTCGGCGAGGACGACGTACTTCGGGACCTTGAAGGCCGCCAGGCGCTCGCGGCAGAACCCGACGAGCTCGTCCCCGGCCGGCGCGCGCCCGTCCCGGGCGACGACGACCGCGGTGACGGCCTCGATCCAGTACGGGTGGCGGATGCCGAAGACGGCGCACTCGGCGACGGCCGGGTGCTCGTAGAGCACCTCCTCGACCTCGCGGCTGGCCACGTTCTCGCCGCCGGTCTTGATCATGTCCTTCTTGCGGTCGACGATCGTGACGTAGCCCTCCTCGTCGAGGGTGCCGAGGTCGCCCGAGTGGAACCAGCCGCCCGCGAAGCTCTCGGCCGTCTTCTCGGGGTCACGCCAGTAGCCGAGGGTGGCGTGGGGGCTGCGGTGGACGAGCTCGCCGAGCTCGCCGGGGGCGACGTCACGGCCCTCGTCGTCGACGACGCGCGTCTGGACCAGGAGCGCCGCGCGCCCCGCCGAGCCGGCCTTGCGGACCTGGTCCTCCGGGCGCAGCACCGTGGCCAGCGGCGACATCTCGGTCTGCCCGTAGAAGTTGAAGAGGCGCACCTGCGGCAGGCGCTCCCCGAGCTCGTGGAGCACCTCGACGGGCATGATCGCGGCGCCGTAGTAGCCCTTCCGCAGCGAGCCGAGGTCATGGTCGTCGAACGAGGGCGAGCGCAGGAGCGAGATCCAGACCGTCGGCGGGCAGAAGAGCTTCGTCGCGCCGTGGCGCTCGACCGCCGCCAGCAGCGCCTCGGGCTCGGGCGCGGGCAGGATGACGTTCGTCGCGCCGACCATCACGTCGGGGACGAGGAACGCGTGCTGCTGGGCGACGTGGAAGAGCGGCAGCGCGTGGACCTCCACGTCGTCGTGGCGCATCTCGCCGTCCACGGCGATGCTCGCGCAGTTGGCCAGGAGGCTGCGGCTGGTCATGATCGCGCCCTTCGGGCGGGACTCCGTGCCGCTCGTGTACATGAGCTGCACGGGGTCGTCGTCGGCCACCGCCGCCTCGGGGTCCGACGTGTCCGGGTGGGCGGCGAGCGCGGCGTACGGCTCCCACCCCGCGCGCGCGGGCCCGAGCGCGACGCGGACCGCCACGCGGTCGCCGTCGGCGAGGCCCAGGGCCTCCTCGGCGACGTCGGCGAGCCCCTCGCCGGCGACGAGCCCGACGGCCTCGCTGTGATCGAGGACGAACGCGACGTCGCCGCCGGTGAGCATGAAGTTCACCGGCACGAGGACCGCGCCGAGCTTCGCGGCGGCGAAGACGACCACGACGTACTCGCGGCAGTTGCGCGACAGCAGCCCGACGCGGTCGCCCTGCCGGACGCCGCGGGCGGCGAGCGCGTTCGCGACGCGGCTGGCCTCGGCGTCGAGCTCGGCGTAGGTCTGGCGCACCTCCCCCGCGATGAGCGCGACCTTGCCGCCGTCGCGGGCGGCGGTGCGGCGCAGGACGTCGGCGAGCGAGTTCGAGCGCGGGTCCATGGCCCGACGCTACCGGCCACGATGGCGTGCGGCGAGGGTGGTGCGTGCCGGGTTGCACGGCCGGGCTCCGGCGTGGGACGGTGGCCGCGACCGCCGTTCCCCAGCAGGAGGCCGACATGCCGAGGTTCCTCATCGAGGCGACGTACACCGCGCAGGGCGTCACGGGCGTCAGGTCGGGCGGCGGGTCGGCCCGCCGCGACGCGATCGTCCACCTGGCCGAGAGCGTGGGCGGGCGGATGGAGAGCTTCGACTTCGCGTTCGGCCGGTCGGACGTCGTCACGATCTGCGAGCTGCCCGACAACGCGGCCGCGGCGGCGGTCATCCTCGCCGTGAACGGCTCGGGCGCGGTGAACGCGCGGACGACCGTCCTGCTGAGCCCCGAGGAGGTCGACCGGGCCGCCCAGCAGTCGGCGGACTACCGGGCGCCGGGCACGTAGCCGCGGCGCCCGCGAGCTACCCCGCGCCGGGGGTGACCCGGTACGCGTCGAACACCGCGTCGATGTTGCGCAGGCGCGTGACGGTGCCCTTGAGCGCCGACGTGTCGGCGACCTCGACGACGAAGCGGTTCTTCACCATCGGGCCGCTGACGATGCAGCGCGCCTCGACGATGTTGATCCCGTGCTCGGCCAGGGTCCGGGAGAGGTCCTCGAGCAGCCGGTGGCGGTCCCACGCGTCGATCTGGAGCTCGACCCGGAAGGCCTGCTCGTGCTCGCCCTCCCAGTGCACGCGGACGAAGCGCTCGGGGTCCTTGCGCAGGGCGGCGGTGTTCGGGCAGTCGTCGCGGTGGATGGTGATCCCGCGCCCCAGGGAGACGTAGCCGACGATCGGGTCGCCCGGCACCGGGCGACAGCACTTGGCCAGGCGGAGCATCACGTCGTCGACGCCGTCGACCTTGATGCCGTAGGAGCTCGAGGCGCCCGTCGGCTGGCGGCGCGGGCGGCTCGAGGAGACGAGCTCCTCGACCGGGTCGCGGTCGGCCTCGGCCGCCTCGCCCTGCTTGAGGCGCTGCAGGACCTTGTTGACGACGACCTTCGGGCTGATCTTCGCGCCGCCGAGCGCGATGTAGAAGTCGTCGGCCTTGCGGAAGCCCATCTCACGGATGACGTCGGCCAGCAGCGGCGAGCCCGTGATCTTCTGGGCGGGCAGCCCGGCCTTGCGCAGGTGCTCCTGGAGCAGGTCGCGGCCGGTGTGCTCGGTGTCCTCGCGCGACTCGGCCTTGAACCACTGCTTGATCTTGTTGCGCGCGCGGGTCGTCTTGACCACCGCGAGCCAGTCGCGCGACGGGCCGCGGTCGCGCTTGGAGGTCAGCACCTCGACGATGTCGCCGCTCTTGAGCGCGTAGTTCAGCGGCACGATCTTGCCGTTGACCTTCGCGCCGACGCAGCGGTGGCCCAGCTCGGTGTGGATCTCGTAGGCGAAGTCCAGCGGCGTGGCCCCCGCGGCGAGCGACTTGACCTCGCCGCGCGGCGTGAAGACGAAGACCTCCTCGTCGAAGAGGTCGACCTTCAGCGTCTCCATGAACTCGCGCGGGTCGTCGAGGTCCTGCTGCCAGTCCAGGACGCGGCGCAGCCACTTGAGCTTGTCCTCCGACCCGAGCCCGCCCGCCGCGCGAGCGCCCGTCGCGCCCTCCTTGTAGATCCAGTGCGCGGCGACGCCGTACTCGGCCATGTCGTGCATGTCGCGGGTGCGGACCTGGATCTCGAGGGGCAGCCCCTCGGGCCCGATCACCGTCGTGTGCAGCGACTGGTACATGTTGAACTTCGGCATCGCGATGAAGTCCTTGAAGCGCCCGGGGAGCGGCTTCCACAGCGAGTGGATGACGCCGATCGCCCCGTAGCAGTCCTTCACCGAGTCGACGAGGACCCGCATGGCCGTGAGGTCGTAGATCTCGTTGAACTCGCGGCCCTTCTTCGTCATCTTCGAGTAGATGGAGTAGAAGTGCTTCGCCCGGCCGGAGATCGCGGCCGTGATGCCGAGGCCCTCGAGCTCGGACGAGAGCTCGCCGCCGGCGCTCTGCACGTAGGCCTCGCGCTCCTCGCGCTGCTGGTTGACCAGGCCCTTGATCTCCTGGTACTTGCGCGGGTGCAGCGTGGCGAAGGCGAGGTCCTCCAGCTCCCACTTGATGGCGTGGATGCCGAGCCGGTGCGCGATGGGCGCGTAGATGTCCAAGGTCTCCTTGGCCTTGTCGATCTGCTTCTGCTTCGGCATCGCGCCGATCGTGCGCATGTTGTGCAGCCGGTCGGCGAGCTTGATCAAGATGACCCGGATGTCCGTGGCCATCGCGACCATCATCTTGCGGTAGTTCTCGGCCTGCGCCTCGTCGCGCGAGGTGAACGTGATCCCGGTGAGCTTCGTGACGCCGTCGACGAGCGTCGCGACCTCCTCCCCGTAGCGCTCGCGGACCTCGTCGATCGAGGCGGACGTGTCCTCGACGGTGTCGTGCAGCAGCGCCGCGCACAGCGTCTCGGTGTCCAGGCGCATGCCCGCGCAGATCTTGGCCACGCCGACCGGGTGGACGATGAACTCCTCACCCGACTTGCGGCGCTGGTCGGCGTGGTGCTCGCAGGAGAAGCGGAAGGCGTCCTCGACCCGGGCCCGGTCGATCTCGACGGCCGCGTCCTCGGCGTGCTCCTCGACGATCGCGAAGAGGTCGCCGAGCAGGCGGCGCTCGGCGGGCGTGAGGTCGGAGCGACCGGCGGGCGGCGCGGCCTCGGGGTGCTCGACGCGGTCCACGGGCGGCCGCTCCTCGGGCGACCGCGCGGCGCCGTCGGCCGAGACCTTCGCGGCCGTCTTGCCGGCGGTGCGGCGCCGCTGCGCCCGGGTTCCCTGGGTCTCGGAGGCCACCTCATCCTCCAGGGTACCCCGCGCGGCGGGCGGCGTCGGCGGGTGTCCGTCCGGCCCCGCGCTCAGACGCCGGCGAGCGCCGGCCGGACGTCCGGCGCCGTCGCCGTCGGGGCCCCGGCCGGCTCGGGCCGCGGCGCGGGCGGCGCGAGGCGGCGGCGGGCGTCCGCCAGCCGGGCGGCCGAGGCGCGGAAGGTCGGGGAGCGCTCGAGGTCGGTGCGCTCGGCCGGCGGCACCGACACCGCGCCGGTGGCCGGGTCGACCACGACGAGGCCGAGCTCGGTCAGCACGGCGAGCAGGCGTCGCGCACGTGGCGCGGGACCGTGCTCGGCGAGGACGTCGGGGAGCGGTCGCCCGGGGCCGTCCCGCAGCGCGCGGTAGAGCCCCATGAGCGGGGCGCGGAGGTCGTGGTCGCGCTCGGCGACGCGGAGCGCGAAGGCGACCTCGGCCGGGCCCCACGCGAGGTGGACGGCCGTGCCGAGGTCGGCCGCGAGCAGGTCGGCGTGGGCGGCGCAGGAGGGCGGGTCGAGCGCGACGAGGTGCCCGTGGGCCGCCGCGAGGGCCGGGTCCGCGGCGAGCGCGTCGTACGAGCACAGCGCGAAGCCGCCCACGCGCCGGCCCAGGTGCCGCGCGCGCAGCGCGGCGTCGGCGCAGACGACGAGGACCGGCTCGCCGGACGCGACGAGGGCCCCCAGCAGGCCCGCGATGCCGCCGCCGCGGCGGTCCTCGACCGGCACGGGGCCGCCGGCGGTGCCTCGCGACCCTGGCGCCTCGGCCTCCGTCGCGCCCGGCTCGCCGGCCGGGTCCAGCACGGTGATCGGGCCCGGGTCGGGCGCGGTGGCGCAGCGCAGGACCAGCCGGGGCTCGACCGCGCCCTGCCAGGCGTTGCGCTCGAGGGCGACGACGGCGTCGAGGACGCCGTCGGGCGCCTCGGGCAGCGACGTGCGGCTGAAGGCGACCCCACGGGCGCGGGCGGGGCCGGCCTCGAGCGTGAAGCGCAGGTGCTTGCCCTCCCCCATCGGCCGCGGGTCGGCCAGGCGGGCGGCCGGGACGAGCAGCGCCACGTCGGGGTTGGCCGTGCCGAACGGCGCCAGGCGTCCGAGCTCCTCGGCGAGCTCGAGCCCGAGCTCGTCGCCCGCGACGACGGCGTCGACGCGCTGGACCGGCACGAGGTCCTCCGGGGAGAGCACGCTCGCGGCGTGGGACGCGAAGGCGGCGCGGAGCGCGTCGAGCTCGGCGCGCGCCACCGTGCAGCCCGCGGCCGCGCGGTGGCCGCCGTGGCGCAGGAGGTGCCCGGCGCAGGCGTCGAGGCCGCCCAGGAGGTCGAAGGCCGGGATGGAGCGCCCGGAGCCCGTCCCCTGGTCGCCGTCGAGGGCGATCAGGAGCGCCGGGCGGTGGTGGCGCTCGGCGATGCGTGAGGCGACGATCCCGATGACGCCGGGGTGCCAGTCCTCGCCCCACAGGACGTAGGCCGGCAGCGACCCACGGCCCTCGGCCGCGTGGGCCCGCTCCTGCTCGGCGACCTGGGCCTCGGCGGCCCAGAGGATCCGCTGCTCGACGAGCCGCCGCTCGGCGTTGAGCCGGTCCAGCTCGTCGGCGATCTCCCCCGCGCGGGCGTCGTCGCCGGTGAGCAGGAGCTCGAGCGCCGCGTCCGCGCGCGCCAGCCGGCCGGCGGCGTTCAGCCGCGGGGCGAGGCGGAAGCCGATCGTGCGGGCGTCGAGCTCGCCCGGGTCGGCCTGCGCGACCCGCAGCAGGGCGCGCAGCCCCGGGCGCCGCGTGCGGGCCAGCGCGGCCAGCCCGGCGCGGACGAGCCGCCGGTTCTCGCCGCGCAGCGGCACGCAGTCGGCCACCGTCGCCAGGGCGACGAGGTCGAGGTCGTCGTCGGCGCGCGCCGGATCGCGGCCCGCGGCCGCCAGCAGGGCGGCGCTGAGCTTGTGGGCGACACCGGCGGCGCAGAGGTCCGGGCACGGGTAGCCGCCGAGCGCCGGGTGGACGATCGGCGCGTCCGGGCGGCGGCCGTCGGAGCGGGGGGCGTGGTGGTCGGTGACGACGACGTCCAGGCCGGCGGCGCGCGCGGCCGCGACCTCGTCGACCGACGTGATGCCGCAGTCGGCCGTCACGAGCAGGCCGGTGCCGCGGGCGGCGAGGCGCTCCACCGTGCCGGCGCTGAGGCCGTAGCCGTCCTCGGTCCGGCTCGGGAGGTACCAGTCGATCCGACCACCGGCGTCGCCGGCGGTGCCCTGCACGAGGTCGCGCAGGACGCCGACGAGGATGGCGGTGGCGCTCACGCCGTCGACGTCGTAGTCGCCGTGGACGGTGATCCGGGAGCCGGCGCGGACGTGCCCGAGGATCACCGAGACCGCCTCGGCCATCCCGTCGCAGGCGAGCGGGTCGTAGGCCTCGTCGGCGGCGAGCCACGCCCGGGCCGCGGCGACGTCGCCGAGCCCCCGGCGCGCCAGCACCTGGGCCAGCGCCGGCGAGACCCCGAGCTCGCGCCGTAGCGCACGCGTCGCGGCGGTCGGGCACGGCGCGATCTCGAGGCGGGCCTCCACGGGGACGGCGCAGCGTAGGCGCCGTCCCGGACGGCACCGGCCCGCGCGCCGGCCCCGCGCTCAGGCGGGGGCCGCCGGCCCCGGCGTCAGGCGGCCTCGGGGTGCGCCGCCCGCTCCTGGCGCACGCCCAGCAGGTACAGCGCGCCGATCCCGAGCATCGCACCGGGGATCCCCTCCACGGCGGTGGCGACCGAGATGTCGGAGGCCCCGGGGATCGTGAAGCCGTTGATGACGAGGCCGAACACGACCGCCCCCACGAGGGCGCCGAGGAAGGCCCCGACGATCCCGCTCCAGCAGCGGTCGGGCAGGAAGATCGTGAAGTGCCAGACGGCCAGGCCCATCATGATCCAGGCGAGCATCCCCATGGCTAGCGGGACCTCCCGTGCTTGCGGTTGCGGGGCCGCTTCGGCTTGTCGCGCGGCTTGTCGGGCTTCATGACGAGGTCCTCGGGCGTGAGGTCGGCCGTGGGGTCGGCGTCGCGCTCCGCGGTGGCCGTCCGGGCCGGCGCGGGCTCGGCGTGCAGGTCGCGGACCATCTCGTCGAACTCCTCCCGCGAGACCTGGTCGGGCGCGTCCGGCGTCGTGACCCGGCGCCGCGAGCGCTTGGGCTGGTCGGGCTCGACCTCCACGGGCGCGCCCCCGACCGCCGTCGCGTAGGCGGGCACGTGGCCGAGCTCCGCCTCGATGCGGTTGTGGCGGCGGGCGTAGACCGGCTCGCGCTCCTTCCAGTGCGTCAGCACCGGCGAGGCGATGAAGACCGACGAGTAGGCGCCCGACAGCGTGCCCACGATGAGCGCGAAGGCGAAGTCCTTCAGCGTGTCCCCGCCGAAGAGGAACAGCGCCAGGATCGGCAGCAGGGTGCAGAACGACGTCGCGAGCGACCGCGTCAGCACCTCGCTCATCGAGCGGTTGACGATCTGCGAGTACGCGGCGCGCGGCATGCGCGGCACGTTCTCCCGGATCCGGTCGAAGACGATGATCGTGTCGTAGAGCGAGAAGCCCAGGATCGTCAGCAGCGCCGCGACCGTCGACGCCGTCACCTCCCGGCCGGTCAGCGCGTACACGCCGCTCGTGATCAGGAGGTCGTGCATGAGCGCGATGAGCACGGGCACCGCGTACTTCCACTCGAAGCGCAGCGCGATGTAGGCGCTGATCACGATGAGCGACGCGATGATCGCGATCGTCGCGGTGCGCGCGACGGTCTGGCCGAACGTCGGCCCGATCGAGTCGTAGTTGAAGGTCTTGACCCCGTAGCGCCGCTGCGAGGTCCTGCTGGATGCGGTTGCGCGTCGAGTCCGGGAGCTCTTCGGTCGAGATCTGGAAGCCGTTGCCGCTCTTGATCTCCCGGCCCGAGAGCCGCTGGACCTCGGCCGACGGCTCGCCGGCCGCCTGCATCACGTCGCGCACGCCGTTCTCGTCGGCCTTCTTGACGAGCTCGGTCTTGATGCGCGTGCCCGACTCGAAGTCGATGCCGAAGTTCAGGCCCTTGCCGCCGATCGCGATCGCGCCGATGGCCAGGATCACGCCCGAGAAGGAGAAGAACCACTTCGACGCGCCCATGAAGTCGAAGCCCGACCACGGGGCCCGGCGCTGGTGGTTGGCCCCGCCGAAGGCGGCCGGGTGGGTGATGAGCCGCGACCGGCCCGCGAGGCCCAGCACCGCCTGGGTCAGGACGACGGCGGTGAAGAAGGCGACCAGGGTGCCCACGCCCAGCGTGAACGCGAACCCCTTGATCCCGGCCGTGGCCAGGATGAAGAGGATGAACGCGACCATGAACGTCACGACGTTCGCGTCGACGATCGCCGACAGGCCCTTGCGGTAGCCCACCGCGATGGCGGCCGTGACCGACCGGCCGGCGCGGATCTCCTCCTTGACCCGTTCGAAGATCACGATGTTCGCGTCGGCCGCGACCCCGATCGTGAGGATCAGCCCCGCGATCCCCGGGAGCGTCAGCGTGATCGGGATGAGCTTGATCAGCGCGAAGAAGAAGATGGCGTAGACGGCCAGCGCGCCGACCGCGATCAGGCCGAGGACGCGGTAGAAGGCGAGGAGGAAGAGCGCCACGATCGGCGAAGCCCGCGATGCCGGCGATGAGGCCCTGGTCGAGCGCCTGCTTGCCGAGGGTGGCCGAGACCTGCGAGGACGAGATCAGGTCGAGCTTGATCGGCAGCGCGCCGGTCTTCAGGAGGTTCGCGAGCTCCTGCGCGGAGCCGATCGTGAAGCCGCCGGAGATCTCCGAGCCCTGCCGCCCGTCGATGCCGTCGGGGTTCTGGTTGAAGTCGATGTACGGCGCCGAGATGACCTCGCCGTCGAGGACGATCGCGAAGTGCTGGAACGCGGACTGCGGGTCGCCGCCGAAGAACTGGCTCTGCCCGCGCTGGGCGATCTCGCGCGTCGTGTCCTGCCACGCCTTCCGCCCCGAGTCGCTGAACTCGAAGGTGACGTTCGGCGCGCCCGTGCCGCCCGCGCCGTTGTCGAAGTTCTGCTCGGGGTTCTTGATGTCCTTGCCGCTGAGCGAGGGGTCGTCGCGCAGGACGTAGAAGGCGTTGGGCGCCACCGACTTGGCCGAGGCCTTCTCGGCGCGCACGACGACCGTCCCCTGGGGCACGGACGCGATGCGGACGCTGCCGCCGACCTTCAGGCGCTTGTCGCGGATGGCCGCGTTCAGCGAGGCCCGGTCCTCCTCGGGCCCGGCGAGCACCTTCTTGGCCTTGTCGTCGACGACGTAGAGGCTGCCCTTCGTCGTCTCGTTCCCCTTGTTCGTGGGCTTGCAGCCCTCGGCGCGCTTGACGGCGTCGTACTGCGACAGGCCGGCCGAGGCCGAGCCCGCCGCGGGGCCGCCCGTGACGTTCGGATCGGTCGGCGCGGGCTTGCAGCCCGGCCCGAGGACGTTCTTCTCCCAGTCGTAGAAGTAGAGCTGCGCGGTCGTGCCGACCTGCTTGCGGGCCTCGTCGGCGTTGTTGGCCGCCGGGAGCGAGACGTCGATCTGGTCCTGCCCCGTGCGCTGGATCTCGGGCTCGGCGACGCCGAGCTGGTCGACGCGCTTGCGCATGACGTCGATCGCGCGGTCGATCGACTCGCCCGTGACCTGCGTCTGCTTCGTGGGCTTGGCCTGGTAGGTCAGCGAGACGCCGCCCTTGAGGTCGAGCCCCAGGCGCGTCGGCTTGACGAAGATGACGGCCAGCGAGGCGGCCAGCAGGCCCGCGACGAGCAGCAGGATCAGGAGGTTGCGGCGGCGGTCGTTCATGGGCTACTTGGCCGGCGTCAGGACGAGCAGCAGCCCGCCGTCGTCGTCGTAGGCGGGGAACAGGTCGGCGGTGGCGCGCGCCGGGAGGTCGCCCTCCGCGTGGACCTCGACCGGCTTGCCGAGCGCTCGCACGCCCCATTCGAGCACCGTCGCGACCGGGTCCTCGCCGTCGGCGAAGCGCAGCCCCAGGACCTCCCGGACGCTGCGCCCGATGACGCGCTCGTCGTCGAGGCCGGTGAGCTCGAAGGAGCCGCGGCCGCAGCCGATGACCCGGCCCTCGGCGTCGCAGACGAAGAAGGCCGCGTCGGGGGCCGGGTAGTAGTCGTCGAGCAGCTCGAAGAGGAAGCCGAACCCGCACTTCCCGCAACCCTTGGCGCGCTGGCTGAAGCCGGCGGTGCGCTCGGTCTCGGTGGTGCGGTTGCCGCAGTTGGGGCAGATGAAGAGATGCGCCATCGCTCGCGGGACAGGGTAGGGCCTCGGGGCGAAGCGCGCGGATGGTGCTCGGGACGCCATGGACGGGACCCCGCGGGGTCTAGAAGAGGCCCGCGTCGCCCGGGGCGGGCAGCCCGAGGTGCTCCCACGCGCGCGCCGTGGCGGCGCGCCCGCGCGGCGTGCGCTGGAGGAGCCCGCGCTGCAGCAGGTAGGGCTCGTAGACGTCCTCGATCGTGTCGGGCTCCTCCCCGACCGCGATCGCGAGGGTGGACAGCCCGACGGGGCCCCCGCCGAACCGCGTGCACACGGCGTCGAGCAGGTCGCGGTCGAGACGGTCCAGGCCGAGCTCGTCGACGCCGAGCAGCTCGAGCGCCGCGTCGGCGGCCGCGTCGTCGACGACCCCGGTCCCGCGCACCTCGGCCCAGTCGCGCACGCGCTTGAGCAGGCGGTTGGCCACGCGCGGGGTCCCGCGGCTGCGCGCGGCGATCGCCGCGGCGCCGCCGTCGCCGAGCGAGACGCCGAGGATCTCCGCCGAGCGGCGCACGATCCGCGCGAGGTCGTCCGGCGCGTACGGCTCGAGGCGGTGCTGGATCCCGAAGCGGTCGCGCAGCGGCGTCGTCAGCAGCCCCGCGCGGGTCGTGGCGCCGACGAGCGTGAAGGGCGGCAGGTCGAGGGTCACGACCTTCGCCCCGGCGCCCTGCCCGATCGTGATCGGCAGCCGCCGGTCCTCCATCGCGGGGTAGAAGGTCTCCTCCAGCGCGCGGCTGAGGCGGTGGATCTCGTCGACGAAGAACACGGAGCGCGGCTCGAGCGCGGTCAGCAGCGAGGCGATGTCGCCCTTGCGCTCGAGCGCCGGGCCCGCCGTCTGGACGAAGGGGACGCCGAGCTCGTCGGCCAGGATCTGCGCCAGCGAGGTCTTGCCGAGGCCCGGCGGCCCGGCCAGGAGGACGTGGTCGAGGGCCTCGTCGCGCCCGCGGGCGGCCGCGAGCGAGACCTCGAGCTGGGCCCGCACCGACTCCTGCCCGACGAACTCGTCGAGCGTGGCCGGGCGCAGGGTGCGCTCGAGCTCGTCCTCGCGCGGGTCCAGCACGCCCGGGGTCTGGATGCGCGGCACGCTGCTCATCGGCGTGCGGCGCGCAGGGCGCTGGCCAGGAGGTCCTCGGGCGTCTCGCCCGCGGCGGCCGCGAGGAGGCGGTCGGCCTCGGGCGGGGCGAAGCCGAGCTCGACGAGGCCGTCGCGGGCCAGCCGGCGCGGGTCGTCGGGGTCGACGGTGCCGGCGCCGGCGCCACCGGCGACCGCGTCGGCGTCCGGGTCGCCGAGCGCCGGGACGACCTTCTCGCGCAGCTCGACGACGATGCGCTCGGCCGTCCGCTTGCCGATGCCCGGCACGGCCGTGAGGCGCGCGACGTCGCCGGCCGCGAGCGCGGCCACCAGGTCGCGGGGGCCGCCGCCGCCGAGGACGGCGAGCGCCACCTTCGGCCCGACGGACTGGACGCCGATGAGCAGCAGGAAGAGGTCGCGCTCCTCCTCCGTCGCGAAGCCGTAGAGCTGGAGGGCGTCGTCGCGGACGATGAGGTGGCTGTGGAGGAGCGCCGGGTGCCCGAGGGCGGGGACCTGGCGCAGCGTCTCGGCCGACACGGCGAGGGCGTAGCCCACGCCGCCGGCGGTCTCGAGCACGACGCGGCCGGGACGGCGGACGGCGACCTCGCCGGCGACGGACGCGATCACGCGGGCACCGGGAGCGCGGCGGCGAGCGGCGCGTGGTTGGCGTGGCAGATGGCCACGGCCAGGGCGTCGGCGGCGTGGTCGGGGCGAGGGGCCTCGGGCAGCGACAGCAGCGCCTGGACCATGCGGCCGACCTGGTCCTTGGCCGCCCGCCCGGTCCCGCACACGGCGCCCTTGACCTGCTGGGGCGTGTAGTCGACGCAGGGCACGCCGGCCTGCCCGGCCGCCAGGAGGACGACCCCGCGCGCCTGCCCCACGGCGAAGGCGGACGGCGCGTTGCGCCCGAAGAACAGGGCCTCGAGCGCGACGACGTCGGGCCGGTGCTCGGCCAGCAGCCCCGCGACGCGCTCGTGGACGGCCGCGAGGCGGCGCTCGGGGGCGGTGCGGGGCGACGTGGCGATGACGCCGCCGTCGAGCGCGGCCAGGCGCCCGGCGCGGCGGAGCACCACGCCGAAGCCGGTGCTGGCGAGGCCGGGGTCGATGCCGAGGACGATCATCCGCCCCCGGCATTCTGCGCGGGGACCCGGACGCCTGCCGGCGGTCCGCCCCCACCCGCTGCACCGTTCGTCGGAGCGAGGCTCGTGCTCGGGCCGGAACCTGCCGATGAAGGGGTGTGCTCCGCACCGGGGACAAGCACGAGCTGCGCGGCCGGCTGGCCGAGACGGAGGCCCGCGTGCGGGTCCTCGAGGCCGAGCTGGACGACCGCCGCCACCGCGACCCGCAGACCCGGCTCTTCGTCCACGAGGCCTTCCGCCGCGCCGCCGCCGGCGAGCTCGCGCGCGCCGAGCGCGACGGCAAGACCGCCGCGCTGGCCCTCGTCGACATCGACGGCTTCCGGGCCCTCAACGCGCGCCGCGGCGTCGAGGCCGGCGACGCCGCCCTGTCCGCGGTCGCGGTGCGCCTGCGCCGCCTGACCCGGGCCAGCGACGTCCTCGGGCGCACCGGCGCCGACGAGCTGGCCGTCCTCATGCCGGGGACCGACCAGCACGGCGCCCAGGCCTGCTGCGAGCGCCTGCTGGCCGAGCTGGAGGGCGGCGAGCAGCCCGGCGCCGGCTTCGTCACCGTCTCCGCCGGCGTGGCCGTGCACCTCCCCGGCGGCACGATCGACCAGCTCCTCGTGTCCGCCGGCCACGGCCTCGACCGCGCGCGGTCGCTGGGCGGCGCCCGCGCCGCGACGCCGCTCGAGGAGGGGGTCCAGGACCCCGACCCGGCCCACGCGGCCGTCGTCGAGGCCCTCGCGTCGGCGCTCCTCGAGCGCGACCGCTACACGGGCGAGCACTCGACGTCGGTCGTCGAGATGGCCCGGACCGTCGCCGGCACCCTCGGCCTGGACGACCTCGAGGTCGAGCGCGTGGCCATGGCGGCGCTGCTCCACGACATCGGCAAGGTCGCGATCCCCGACCGGATCCTGCTCAAGCCCAGCGCGCTGGACCCGTCGGAGTGGGACCTCATGCGCGAGCACCCGGTCATCGGCGAGCGCATCCTGCGCGCCATCCCGGGGATGGGCGCCGTCGCGCGCATCGTCCGCCACGAGCACGAGCACTTCGACGGGGGCGGCTACCCGGACGGGCTGCGCGGCGAGGAGATCCCGATCGGCTCGCGGATCATCCTCGCCTGCGACACCTACAGCGCGATGACGACGTCGCGCCCGTACCGCGAGGCGCTGCCCCACGGGGCGGCCATCGCCGAGCTGGCCCGGTGCGCCGGGACGCAGTTCGACCCGCGCGTGACCGAGGCCCTCATCGGCTGCCTGTACTGGATGGCGCAGGCGCGGGCGCTGCCGACGACGTAGCCGCGGGCGACGGCGCGCCCCGCCGGTACGATCGCGGCTGTGGGCGATCCGGTCGACTGGCAGGCGGAAGGGCTGCTCGACGGCCTGGAGGACGACGACGCCCGCGCAGGCCGGGTGGAGCTCCTCGACGTGCTGCACCGGGGCGGGATCGACCTCGAGGAGCTGCACCAGGCCACGACCGACGGGCGCCTGCTGTTCCTCCCGGCCGAGCGCGTGGTGGGCGGCGAGGAGCGCTACACGATGCGCGAGGTCGCCGAGCGCACCGGCACGTCGATCGAGCTGCTCGCCGCGCTGCGACGCGCCCACGGCGTCCCGGTCCCCGACCCCGACGCCAAGGCCTTCACCGAGACCGACCTCGAGGCGGCCAGGCTCACCGCCCTGTTCGCGCAGCGGGGCATCTCCGAGCGTCAGATGGTCGACGTCACGCGCGTCCTGGGCCGCGGCCTGGCGCAGTCGGCGGAGGCGATGCGCTCGCTCGTCCTGGAGATGGTCCTCTCCCCCGGCGCGACCGAGCTCGAGCTCGCCCGGCGCTACGCCGGCGCCGTCGAGTCGGTGATGCCGCTGCTCGGCCCGATGATGGAGCAGATGACGCGCCTGCACCTGCGCCACGCGGTGCGCACCGAGGTCATCAGCGCCGCGGAGCGGCAGGCGGGAGCGCTCCCCGGGGCGCGGGAGATCAACGTCGCCTTCGCGGACCTCGTCGGCTTCACGCGCCTCGGCGAGGAGCTCCCGCCCGACGAGCTCGGCGGCGTCGCCGACCGCCTGGAGGTCATGACGGGCGACCTGCTCGTGCCGCCCGTCCGGCTCGTGAAGACGATCGGGGACGCCGTGATGCTCGTCTCCCCCGAGGCGGAGCCGCTCGTCGCCACGTCGCTCGGCCTCCTGGAGGCCTCCGACGCCGAGGGGGAGGCCTTCCCCCAGCTGCGCGTCGGCGTCGCCAGCGGCCCCGCGCTGTCGCGAGCCGGCGACTGGTACGGGCGGCCCGTGAACATCGCCAGCCGCGTCGTGCAGATCGCCCGCGCGGGGTCCGTGCTGGGCACCCGCGAGATCCGCGACGCCGCCCCCGAGAGCTACCGCTGGTCGAGCGCCGGCGCGCGGACGATCAAGGGCGTGCCCGACCCGGTGCGCCTCTACCGCGCGCGGCGGCTGGAGTCCGAGCCGGGCGACGCGCCGGCCCCGGCCGAGGACGACGCGGCGGCGACGACCGGCGACGCCGCGGCCGAGCGCCGCCGCGCGCGCCGAGCGCGGCGCCAGGGGCGGCAGGGCGACGACGGCTAGGGGACGAGCGCCTCGTGCGGCGAGGGCTCGAGCGGCGACCCCTCGTCGACGACGGGCTCGGGCCGCCGCAGCGTGCGCACCGACGGCGTCGCGAGCCACAGCAGCGCCGAGAGCACCCCGAGCGCGCTCAGCACGACCAGGGCCGCGTGCAGCCCGATCGCGTCGGCCAGCGGCCCCGACAGCGCCAGCCCGAGCGGCATGAGCCCGACGGACACGGCGAAGTCGTAGGAGCTCACCCGCGCCACGGCGCCGGGCGGCACCTGCTCCTGGACCGACAGGTCCCAGAACGTGAAGAAGAGCGCGACGCCGATGCCGGCGGCCGCCTCGAGCAGCGCGATGCCGGGCGTCCCCAGGCCGCTGCCGATGAAGGCGGACTGCAGCGAGGCCAGGACGAGCGCGCCCGAGGCCACGAGCAGCGGACGGCGGACGGGCGCCTTGAGCGCGATGAGGTTGCCGGCGACCGACCCGACGCCGAAGGCGGTGACGATCGTCGCCCAGCTCCCGGCCCCGTCGAGCTCGCGGTCGGCCAGGACGGGCCCGAGGACGAAGACCGAGGGCAGCACGAACACGTGGTAGGCGCTCATGGCGACCAGGCCGCGGCGCAGCCACGCCCGGCTCCGGACCTCGCCCCAGCCCTCGCGCAGCTCGTCGAGGAACCGCTCGCCGGTCGCGGCCGCCGCCGGGAGGGCCCGCGGCGTGAGCGCCAGCAGGCAGGCGGCGGAGACGACGAACGTCGCCGCGTCGATCGCGATGGCCTCCCCCGGCCCGCTCAGCGCGATGACCACGCCGGCGATCGCGGGCCCGAGCACGAGGCCGACCGAGCGGGTCAGCGCCAGCAGCGCGTTGGCCTCCTGCAGGCGGTCGGCGCCGACCGTCTGCGGGATCAGGCCGGTCAGCGCGGGCATGAAGACCGCGGCGGCGGTGCCGTACACGGCGCTGAGGATCACGAGGTGCCAGACCTCGGCCGTCCCGGTCAGCAACAGCGTCGCGGTCGCGGCCTGGACCGCCGCGCGGACGAGATCCGAGACGACCATGACGCGGCGGCGCCCGACCCGGTCGGCGACGACGCCTCCGACGATCGCGAAGAGCGCGAACGGGATCCCGCCCGCCGCCAGCACGATGCCCAGGTCCGTCCCCGAGCCGAGGGCCAGGACGGCGAAGGCGAGCGCGACGGGCTGGATCCGGTCGCCGACGACCGAGAGGGCCTGTCCCCAGAAGAGCAGACCGAACGAGCGCTCCTGGCGCAGCACGGCCGGAGGCTGGACCCAGGCGTTCACGCCGCGGACGTCACTAGCCCGCCACGCGCTCCAGCACCGCCGCCTCGATGTCGAAGTTCGCGTGGACCTCGTCCACGTCGTCGTTCTCCTCGAGGGCGTCGACGAGCCGCAGGAGCTTGGGCGCCGTGGCCTCGTCGACCGGGACCCGCGCGGTCGGGATCCAGGCGAGCTGCTGCTCCTCGACCTCGACGCCCGCCTCGTCGAGCGCCGTGCGGACGGCGGTCAGGTCGGCCGGCTCGGTGAGGACCTCGAGCACGTCGTCGTCGAGGGTGACGTCGAGCGCCCCGGCCTCGATCGCCGCGAGCAGGTCGTCCTCCGAGTGCTTCGTGCCGTCCACGACGAGCAGCCCGCGCTTGTCGAAGAGGTAGGCCACCGAGCCCGGCTCGCCCAGGCTCCCGCCGTGCTTCGTGAACAGGTGGCGGACGTCGGAGCCCGTGCGGTTTCGGTTGTCCGTGGTGGCCTCGACGAGCATCGCCACGCCCCCGGGGCCGTAGCCCTCGTAGAGCACCTGCTCGAGCGCGGCGGCGTCCGCCCCGTCGCCCGTGCCCTTGGCGATCGCGCGCTCGATGTTGTCCTTCGGCATCGAGGCGTCCTTGGCCTTCTGGACGGCGAGCGCGAGCGACGGGTTGCCGTCGACGTCGCCGCCGCCCTCCTTGGCCGCCACCGTGATGGCCCGCGCGAGCTTCGTGAAGAGCTTGCCGCGACGGGCGTCGACGATCGCCTTCTTGTGCTTGATCCCCGCCCACTTCGAGTGCCCGGCCATGGCCCGGCAGTCTAAGGGGGTCGTCCCGACGCATAGGATCGTCGTTGATGTCCGTCCCCAGCGAGATCTTCAAGGCCTACGACGTCCGCGGCCTCTACGGCGACCAGATCGACGGCGACGTCGCCGAGCAGGTGGGCCGCGCCTTCGTGCGCGTCCTCGCCGACCTCGGCGGCAAGGAGCCCGGCGACCTGCGGATCGGCCTGGGACGCGACATGCGCCTCACGGCGCCGGAGCTCGCCGCCCGCTACCGCGACGGCATGGTCGCCGAGGGCGCCCGCGTGCTCGACGCCGGGATGGTCGGCACCGAGATGCTCTACTTCCTCGTCGGCTCGCGCGGCCTCGACGGCGGCCTGATGTGCACCGCCTCGCACAACCCGAAGGCCTACACCGGCGCGAAGCTCGTGCGCGAGGGCGCGATCGCGCTGTCCGGCGACGAGGGGATCCAGGACATCCGCCGGCTCGTCCAGGAGGGCCTGGGCGACCCCGGTGGGCCGGATCGGGTCGGCTCGGTGGAGGAGGTCGACATCGCGCCCGAGTTCCGCGAGGCCGCGATGCGGTTCATCGACCCGGCGAACGTCGAGCCCATGAAGGTCGTCGTCGACGGCGGCAACGGCATGGCCGGCCGGGTGGTGGGCCCGCTGCTGGACGAGCTGCCGATCGAGCTCGTCGAGACCTACTGGGAGCCGAACGGCGAGTTCCCCGACCACGAGCCCAACCCGCTGCTGCCCGAGAACCGCCAGTTCATCATCGACAAGGTGCGCGAGGAGGGCGCGGACCTCGGGATCGCGTGGGACGGCGACGGGGACCGCTGCTTCTTCATCGACGACACCGGACGATTCGTCGACGGGGACTTCCTGACCGCGATCCTGGCCGAGCACCTCATCGCGAAGCGATCGGACCCCGCCCACCCGGCCTCGATCCTCTACGACGTCCGCGCGTCCTGGGCGGTCCCGCGGACCGTCGAGGCGGCCGGCGGCCGCGCCTTCGCCAACCGCGTCGGCCACGCGTTCTTCAAGACCCGCATGCGCGACGAGGGCGCGATCTTCGGCGGCGAGGTCAGCGGGCACTACTACTTCCACGACTTCTACAACGCCGACTCCGGGACGATCCCGGCGCTGCTCGTCCTCGAGAAGCTCTCGGTCGAGGGCCGCCGGATGAGCGAGCTGCTCGAGCCCTACCGCTCGACCTACTTCATCTCGGGCGAGATCAACTCCGAGGTCGCCGACCAGGACGCGAAGATGGCGGAGATCGAGGAGCGCTACGAGGCCGAAGGCGCCCGCATCAGCCACCTCGACGGCGTGAGCGTCGACTTCGACGACTGGCACTTCAACGTGCGCCCGTCGAACACCGAGCCGCTGCTCCGGCTGTGCCTGGAGAGCCTCGAATCCGAGGCGGACATGGAGCGCCGCCGGGACGAGGTGCTCGGGCTGATCCGCGCCTCGTGATCCACCGCCTGCCCGTCCCGACGCCGTTCGCGGTCGGGCGGGTCAACGTGTGGCTCGTCGAGGACGACCCGCTGACGCTCGTCGACGCCGGCCCGAACTCGGCGACGTCGCTCACCGAGCTCGAGGCCGCCCTGCGCGAGCACGGACGGCGTGTCGAGGACGTCGAGCGGATCGTGGTCACCCACCAGCACATGGACCACATCGGCCTCGTCGACCTCCTGGCCACGCGGGCCGGGGCCGAGGTCGTCGCCCTGGACCGCCTGGCGCCCTGGCTGGCGCGCTACGGGACGAGCATGGAGGAGGACGACGCCTTCGCGGAGGCGGTCATGCTGCGCCACGGCATCCCGCGCGAGCTCGCGCTCGGCCTGCGGGCGGTCACCCAGGGGTTCCGGGCCTGGGGCCACCGCGCCGACGTCACGCACACGGTCACCGACGGCGGGACGCTGGCCTTCGCGGGGCGGACCTGGCGCGTGCACCACCGCCCCGGCCACTCGCCCTCGGACACCATCTTCCACGACGAGGCCTCCGGCGAGGTGCTCGGCGGCGACCACCTCCTGGGCCGCATCTCCTCGAACCCGCTCGTCTCGCGCCCGCTCGAGGGGGGCGCCCCCGAGGACCGGCCGCGCGCGCTGATGGCGTACCTCGACTCGCTGCGCGCGACCCGGGCGATGGCGGGCGTCGCGGTCGTCCACCCGGGGCACGGCGACGACGTCACCGACCACGTGGCCCTCATCGACGAGCGCCTGGCCATGCACGAGCGCCGCGCGGCGAAGCTGGCCGGCCTCATCGCCGAGCAGCCGCGCACGGCCTACGCCCTGGCCCAGGCGCTGTGGGGCAACGTGGCCGTCACCCAGGCCTACCTCGCCCTGAGCGAGGTCCTCGGCCACGTCGACCTGCTCGTGGACCGCGGCGAGGTCGCCGAGGACGTCCAGGACGGCGTCGTGACGTTCCGGCCGGTCGCCGGCGACTAGCCCCCGCGGCGCACCGAGACGAGCTCGAGCCGCTCGTGGTCCGGGCCCTTGATCGAGGCCTCCAGCACCGTCCCGAGCCCGCGCACGTAGTACTTGGCGTCGACGACGCCCGGCTCCAGCGGCGACGTCTCGGTCGTCCGCAGCGCGCGGTGGGAGGTCACGTAGGGCACGCGGATCGACGCGTGGAGGCTCCGCACCGTGAAGTGGTCCTCGGCGTGCCCGGTGTAGTGCTCCTGCTGGAAGGACTGCCCCACGTGCGGACGGGCGGGCATGAAGATCCCGGCCTTCGCGCCGTCCACCCCGGCCTCCCACGAGCCCGCCGTGCTCTTCACCGTCCCGTCCTTGGCGATGTTGCGCGTCCGCTCGCCGAAGTACCAGACGTTGCCGGCCCGGTCCTGCGCGTACCAGTCGATCGTCGACTCGCTCAGGCGCCCCCGGACGTACGCGCGGTCGAGCAGGACGGTCGTCGTCACCCCCTGGATGCGCTTCGTCCGGTGCGTCACCTGCAGCACGTCGCTGGTCGGGCGGCCGTTGTCGGTGCCCGCCCACCGGTAGGTCGTCCCCGGCCTGAGCGGATACCAGGGGTTCGTCACGTGGCGGACGAAGCGCGCCGGGTCCACCTCCCGGCCGGCAGCGGGCGCCGCGGGGGCCGACGTCCCGCCGCCGGTCGAGGTCGAGGTCGAGGTCGACGTGCCGCCGTCCGAGCCGCCCGACCCGCAGCCCGCGACCGCCGGCGACGCGGACAGCACCGCGAGGGCCACGACGAGCGCTGACCTGGTCATCCCTACCCCGTGCTCACGGCGCTCGTGCAGATCGCCGTGATCGAGAACCCGTGGGCTGCGGCGGGGTCGCCGTTGTCGACCCGCCCGGTCCACGCGGTGCCCCCGCCGTCGGGGAAGCTGTCGATGACCGCGGTGTTGTCGACGTCGTCCACCCGGACGCCGCCGCCGACGACGTGCTGGCCCTGGTCGCACAGCGCGGTGGCGACGGCATGGGCGCTCTTGACGTCGTTGGGGTCGGTGGCATCCGCCTGCGGGATCGTCCCCGTCGCGGTCTTGTACGTCAGGCGGTCGATGGCCCCGGCGGCGCCGGCGTGCGCCGCGTTCCCGGCGTTCGTGGCGTTCACGGCCGAGGGCACCGCCGCCAGGGTGGCCTCCTTGAGGTCGGCGGCGGTCAGCGAGTCGGTCGCGACCTTGGCGCCGTTGACGGCCCCGTTGCCGATCTTGTCGCGCGTGACCGAGCCCTTCTTGAGCTGCTTGGAGGAGACGCTGTTCTTCGGCAGGCGGATCGCGGCGTAGGAGGTGCCCCCGAGGGCGACTGCCAGGGCCACCACGGCCACCACCATCGCGGGCGACGGCCGCAACCTCCGGAAGCTCCGTTCCATCATGTCCGTCCTCCGTTCATCGCTCTGGCGTGGCGTCGCGCTTCGTCCCGAACCGAAGGTACAGCGCCGGCACCACGAAGAGGTTCAGCAGCGTCGAGGTGACGAGCCCGCCCAGGATCACGACGGCCATCGGGTGCTCGATCTCCGCCCCGGGGCGGTCGCCGAGCAGCACGAGCGGCAGCAGGGCGAGCCCGGTGGCCGAGGCGGTCATGAGGATCGGCGCGAGGCGCTCGCCCGCACCGCGGAGGACCAGCGCCGGACCGGGCTCCTCGCCCTCCTCGCGCTCGAGGTGCTGGAAGTGGCTGATCATCATGATGCCGTTGCGCGCGGCGATGCCCAGGACCGTGAAGAACCCGATGAGCGCGCCCAGGGAGATGACGCCCACGCCGAACCACGCCGCGAGCACCCCGCCCACGAGCGCCATCGGGAGCGTGAAGAAGAGCAGCGCGGCCAGCCGCCAGCTTCCGAAGGCGGCCTGCAGCAGGGCGAAGATCACGAGCGCGGCCCCCAGCGCGTAGAGCAGCAGGTGCTCCTGGGCGGCCTTGCGCTCGGCGGCCTCCCCGAGCAGCTCGGCGTGGTAGCCCAGCGGCAGGTCGACGGCCCGCAGGCGCTCCTCGACGTCGTGCGTCACCGACCCCAGGTCGCGCCCGGTGGGCAGGTCCGCCGCGACGTCGATGCGCCGCGACGCCCGCTCGCGCTCGATGACGTTCGGCGTCGGGCGGATGCGCACGTCGGCCAGGGTCGCGAGCGGGACCTGGCCGTGGCGCGGCGTGTCGATCGGCAGCTGCCGGATGGCGGTGAGGTCCTGGCGCGTGCGCGGCGTGCTCCAGACGTGGACGTCGTAGGTCCGGCCGCCCTGGAAGAGGTCGCCCACCTCCTCGCTGGCCACGAGCGTCGCCGCGGCGCGGCGCACGTCCCCGGGCTTGACGCCGTAGCGGCGCGCGACCCCGAGCCGGACGCGGACGTCGATCTGCGGCACCTCCTCCTGGAGCGACGTGTGCAGGTCGACGAGGCCGGGCACGTCGGCGATCGCCGCGCGGACCCGGTCCGCCGCCCGGTGGAGCACGCCGAGGTCGTCGCCGTAGATCCGCACGACGATCGGCTCGCTCGTCCCGACCAGCACCTCGTCGATGCGCTCCCGCATGTAGGTCTGGACGTTGCGGTAGAGGCCCGGGTGGCCGTCGACGACCTCGTGGATCGACGCGAGCGTCTTGTCGTAGTCCGCCTTCGGGTCGACGCTGACCCAGTTCTCCCCGAAGTTCGCCCCCGCGATCTCCTCGCCCAGGAAGGCCTGGCCGATGTGGGACCCGAAGCCCCGGACGCCGTCGATGGACCGCATCTCGTGGCTGGCCCGCGTGACGATCCGCCGCTCCTCGGGCATCGACGTGCCCGGCGTCGTGATCCAGTGCATGAGGAAGTCGCGCTCCTTGAAGCTCGGGAAGAGCTCCTGACCGAGCCGCGGGGCCGCCACCACGCCGAGCAGCAGGACGGCGGCGACGGCGGCGTAGGCCGCACGCGGACGGCGGATCACGCGCTCCAGGACCGCTCCGTAGCCGCGCTTGAGCACCCGGACGAGCGGCGCCTCACGGCGCTTGAGCGATCCTCGGGAGAGCAGGACGAGGCTCAGCGCGGGCGTCACGGTGAGCGCGATCACCATCGAGACGAGCACCGCGAGCGCGTAGGACAGCGCCAGCGGCCGGAAGAACGCGCCGGTCAGGCTGCCGACGAAGACGACGGGCAGCACGGCCGCCACGTTGATGAGCGTCGCGTAGAGGATCGCGCTGCGCACCTCCAGCGAGGCGTGCAGGATGATCGAGGTCAGCGACTCGGTGCTGCCGGCAGCCCGCTTCGTCCGGATGCGCCGGACGATGTTCTCCATGTCGATGATGGCGTCGTCGACCACCACCCCCACCGCCACCGCCAGGCCGGCGAGGACCATCGTGTTCACCGACGCGCCCCGCAGCGTCAGCACCACCCCGGCCGCGACGAGCGAGAGCGGGATCGCGACGAGGCTGATGAACGCCGCCTTCCACTCGTACAGGAAGGCGATCAGCACGAGCACGACGAGCGCGCAGCCCAGCAGCAGCGCGAGCTTGAGGTTGTGGATCGCGAGCTCGATGAAGCTCGCCGGACGGAAGATCGTCTCGTCGAGCTCGACCCCGTGCAGGCCGGGACGGAGGTCGTCGAGGGCGTCTTCGACCCCGCGGGTCACGGCGAGCGTGTTCGCGCCCTGGAGCTTCTCGACGACGAGCAGCAGGCCGGGACCGTCGTTGACGACGGCGTCGCCGATGAGCGGCTGCGGACCGTAGGCGACGCGGGCCACGTCGCCCAGGCGCAGCGCGCGTCCGCCGCGCCGCGCGATCGGCACCTGCGCCAGGTCGCTCGGGTGGACGATGGGCAGCCCGGTCCGCGCCGTGATGCGCTGCGACGGGGTCTCGACGAACCCGCCCGTCCCCACCACGTGCCCCTCGGAGAACTGCAGCAGCCCCGTGTCGAGCGCGTTGGACGTCGTCTCCATCAGGTCGTCGAGCGCGACGCGCTCGGTCCGCAGCCGCGACGGGTCGACGTTCACCTGCACCTGCTTGAGGCGCTCGCCCCAGATCGCGACGTTCGCGACGCCGGGCACGCGCAGGATGCGCGCGCGGACCTTCCAGTACGCCGTCATGGAGAGGTCCATGAGCGACATCGACTTGGAGGACAGGCCCACCTTCATGATCCGGCTCGTCGACGAGACCGGCTGCATGAGGAAGGGCGGCGCGGCCCACGTCGGCAGCGTCGGCGCCACCGTCTGCAGGTGCTCCTGGACGAGCTGGCGCGCCTTGAGGAAGTCCGTGCCCCGCTTGAACAGCAGCGTGATGTTCGAGAGCTGCGGCACCGACTCCGAGCGGACGACGTCCACGCCGGGCACGCCGTTCATCGCGTCCTCGAGCGGGACGGTGACGAGCTCCTCGACCTCCGCGGCCGACAGGCCGAGGCAGGCCGTCTGGATCTCGACCCGCGTCGGCGCGAACTCGGGGAACACGTCGACGTCCTGGTGCCCGAGCTCGCGTCCCCCGAAGAAGACGAGCGCGGCGGCGACCGCCACGACGAGGTAGCGGAACTTCAGGCTCGATCCGACGATCCAGCGCACGGTGGCCCCCCGGAGCGCCCCTTACTCCTCGACGCCGTACTCGGTGCCGAGCAGCTCCGCGGCGCCGACCGTGACGACCGCGGTGCCGGCGGGCGGCCCCGCCTTGAGCAGCGCGACCGGGCCGCTGATGCGGGCGACGTCGATCGGGCGCCGGACGTAGGTCAGGCGCGATGGGCTCGTGTACGTGAAGGTGTGCCCCTCGGCGTCGTAGAGCACGGCCGCGTAGGGGATCGTCCGGCGCGGCCCGGCCTCGGTGACCGCCGCCGTCCGGATCCCCAGCCGTCCCGCGGCCTGCGCGGTCAGGACGATCCGGGGGACGTCGCTCCCCTTGACGTGCTCGACCTTCGACGGGCCCTCGTCGGTGGCCGCCTCGCTGTCGAAGGCCTCGGACCGGGCGCACGCGGAGATGCCGAGGGCCCCGAGGAGCAGCAGGGCGGCGGACCAGCGGTGGTGGTGCTGCATCGCGTCTTCTCCTAGTTGGGAAGGTCGGCGGCGGCCGGCGCGGGCGCACGGTGCTCGGCCGCAGCCGGTGCCGGCGCCGGGACGCGGCGGACGTGGAGGTACAGGGCCGGCGTGAGCAGGACGGCGAGCAGCGTCGAGGTGACGAGCCCGCCCAGGACGACGACGGCGAACGGCTGGGTGATCTCGTTGCCGGCGACGTCGCCGAGCAGCGCCAGCGGGAGGACGGCGCACGCGGTGACGACCGCGGTCACGACGACGGGGACGAGCCGCTCGCGCGCGCCGCGCAGCACGGCGTCGGGTCCCGCGCCGTCCTGCTCCTCGACGAGCTGGAGGTGCCGGACGAGGGCGACCACGGCGCGGACCGCGATCGCGAACACCGCGAACAGGCCGGCGAGCTCGCCGAGCGAGAGGTCCCCGCCGTCCAGGACCGCGACCAGGAGGCCGCCGACGACGGCGACGGGCAGCGTCGCGAGGACGACCGCCGCCAGCCGCCAGCTGGCGAACGCGGCCTGCAGCAGGAGGAAGATCCCGAGCACGCTCGCGACGACGAGCGACGGGAGGTGGCGGCCGCCGCGCGTGTCGGACGACTCGGCGATGACCTGCGCGTGGTACTCGAGCGGCATCGCGACGTCGCGCAGCCGCCGGCGCACGTCGCGCTGCACCGCGCCGACCCCGCGCCCGTCGACGGCGGCGCGCACGTCGACGTAGCGGGAGACGGCGTCGTGCCGGACGTCCACGGGGGTCGGCTGCACCCGCACGCTGGCCACGTCGCCCAGGCGCACGTGGCGGCCGCCGGGGGCGTCGAGCAGCAGGTCGCGGACGCTGTCGACGCTGTGCGCGGTCGCGGGAACGCCCCGGACGACCACGGCGAAGACCTTCTGCTGCTCGAAGAAGCTGCCCACCTCGAGGCCGGAGACGATCGTCGCGACCGCACGCCGCACGTCGCCCGGGAGGATCCCGTGACCGCGGGCCGCGGCCAGGTCGACCTTCACCTCGAGCGTCGGCTCGTCGGCCGGGAGCTCGACGCGCGGGTCCCGCACGCCGTCCACGCCGGCCACGACCCCGCGGAGCCGCTCCGCCTCCCGGCGCAGCACCCCGTAGTCCTGGCCGAACACGCGCACGGTGACGCCGTCGTCCGACGGGCCGAAGACGCCGCGGCTGCGCTCGCTCTCGTACGTCAGGACGCGCCCGCGCACGCCCGGATAGCCACCGACGACGTCGCGGATCGAGCCGAGCGTCGCGTCGTAGTCCGCCGAGTCGTCCATCGTGACCCACATCTCGCCGGAGCCGGTGCCGACGGCCTGGTCGCCGGAGACGGCACGGCCGATGTGAGCCCCGACGTCGCGGACCCCCGGGACGGACCGCAGCTCGGCGGATGCCCGCCGCGTGATGCGGTCCATCTCGGGCAGCGACGTGCTCGGCGTCGCGTCCCAGCGGACGAGCAGCTCGCGGTCCTTGAACGAGGGGCGCAGCGACGTGCCGGTCGTCGCGAGCGCGACCACGCCGACCACGAGGAGCGCCCCCACGGTCAGGACGAGGGGCCGCGGCGACGCCGCGAAGCGGCCGACGAGGCCGTCGTGGCGGCGCCTGAGCGCCCGTCCCAGGACGGGGTCGCGCGGCGCGCGCGGCGGCCGCGACATCACCAGCAGGGTCAGGGCCGGCGTCACCGTCAGCGCCACGAGCATCGACGCGAGCACGGCCAGGACGAAGGCGAGCGCCATGGGGTGCAGGAACGCGCCGTCGAGGCCGCCGAGGAACAGGACCGGCGCCGCCGCCAGCAGCACGACGAGCGTCGCGAAGCCCATGCTGCGCCGGCGTCCCAGCGACGCGGCGAGGATCGCCCCGGCCGTCGGGGCGCCGTCCCGCGACCAGGGGCGGCCCTCCAGCCGGCGCTCGATGTCCTGCACGTCGCCGGCCGCGTCGTCGACCACCACGCCGATCGCCACCGCGAGGCCCGCGAGCACGAGCAGGTTGATCGTGGCCTCCGTGAGGTCGAGCACGAGCGCGGCGGCGACGAGCGACAGCGGGATGGCCACCGCGGCCACGAAGACGGTGCGCCACCGCAGCAGGAAGGCGGTGAGCGCGAGCACCACGAGCGCCCCGGCGATCGCCAGCGCGAGGGCCAGGTGGTCGATCGCGCTGTGGACGTAGCTCGAGGGCCGGAAGACCGTGGTGTCCATCCGGACGCCGCCCAGCCCCTGGCGCAGCTCGGCGACCGCCGCGTCGACCCGGCGCGTGACGTCGAGCGTGCTGGCGCCCGGGAGCTTCTCGACGACGAGCATGAGGCCGTTCCCCCGCTCGCCGCCCTGCACGATGGCGTCGCCGATCAGCGGCTGGTGGTCCTCGACGACGTCGGCGACGTCGCCGAGCTTGAGCCGGCTGTCGTCGATCGGGATCCGCGCGAGGTCGTCCGGCTTGCCGAAGGGCAGCACGTGCCGGACGCTGAGGCGCTGGTTGGGGCCGTCGATGAAGCCCCCGGTCCCCGGGGTCGAGGCGTCGAGGAAGGTCAGTGGCGACACGAGCTGCGAGTTGCCGGTCGTCTCGATGACCTGCCGCAGCGAGACGTCGCGATCGCGCAGGCGCGACGGATCGACCTGGACCTGCAGCTGGCGGTCGCGGTGCCCCCAGATGGCGACGTTCGCCACGCCCGGGAGGCCCATGAGGCGCGGCCGGATCGTCCACCGGGCGAGGACGGAGAGCTCGATCGCCGACAGCCTGTCGGTCGACAGGCCGATCATCATGACCCGGTTCGCGCCCGACACGGGCTGCAGCATCTGCGGCGGCTTGGAGACGGTCGGGATCGCCTGCGGCTGCGACAGGCGCTCGTTGACGAGCTGGCGGGCCCGCAGGATGTCCGTCCCGCGCTCGAAGGTCAGCACGATGGAGGACAGGCCGGGGACCGAGTCCGAGCGGATGGTCTCCACGCCCTTGACGCCGTTGAGCAGGTCCTGCTCGAGCGGGACCGTCAGCAGCGACTCGACCTCCGTCGCCGACAGGCCGAGGCTCTCCGTGTGCACCTCGACGTACGGCAGCGCGTACTCGGGCAGCACGTCGACGGGCGCCTTGCGGAGCTGCAGGACGCCGACGACCATGACGGCCGCCGCGACGAGCACCACGAGCACGCGGAACTTCAGGCTCGAGGCGATGATCGACCTGGTCATCGTGGCCCCTCCTCGCGACGGGCCGGCGGCGTGCCGCCGTAGAGCTTGCGGTGCACGCGGTACGCGCGCCGCTCGAGCACGAGCGCCCCGCGGCGCGCCCGGGCCAGCGCCGGCCGGCCGAGCCGCCTGACCCCGGCGAGGACGAGCACCTCCTGCTCGTCACCGCCCGACGCGCCGACGCGGACGTTGCCGACCCCGGGCGCGTAGAACTTGGACTGGTGCGCGCCCGGCTCGTCGGGGTTCCACTCGTCGATCTCCAGGACGTCGCGGTAGCAGCGCCGCGGCACGCAGGTGCGTCCCCCGGTGCCGACGACCTTCGCGCGGTCGGCGAAGTCGATCCGCGGGGCCCAGCCCTGGAGGTAGCTCGACGTGCGCGTCCGCGGGTGCGCCCGCATGCCGATGCCGGCCCGGGCCCCGGCGCGGCCGACGATCCACGTGTCCGGCGCGCCGTGGAACCGCCCGCGCACGTACTCCTCCGGGTACTCCCCGAAGTTCCAGACGTTGCCGTCGTCGTCCTGGGCCATGAAGGCGAGCTCGCCTTCCCGCAGCGTGCCGGCGTTGACGTCGCGGTCCCAGATGACGCGGGTCGTCACGCCGTCGATGACCTTGGTGAGGTCGGTGACCGTGAAGAGGACGCGGTGCGGCCGGCGGCCGTCGCCGCGGTTGGCGCGCCCCTCGTAGACGAACTGCCTCCCCGGCACGAGCGGGAACCACGTGTTGTCGACGCGGGTCGGGTGGCTGAAGCGCCGGCGGTCGTAGTCCTTCGCGGTGGCCTGCTCGGGGCCCGCGGCGCTCGCGGCCTCCGCGTCGCGACCCGGGCCCGATCCGGGCTCCGACCCGCAGGCGCCCGCCGCGAGCGGGACCCCGATGCACACCGACGCCGCCGCCAGCCCGAGGCCGAGACCCCGGGCACGCGTGCGCCTCGCGATGCTGCTCGATGGCATGCTGTCCCCCCCGGCCCCCCAGGCCGGCTGCGACGACGACGGACACGACTTGTCACACGTGCCGGCACCATGCGCACCGACCGTGCGGCGACAGCCAACGGCCGGGATGGGAGTGAGGTTTCACCCCCATACCGGTCAGGACGCTCCCCCAACATCAAGCGTTTAGCTTTCTCTTACTGTACGCCTGGTGGAGGGCCGGATGCAACCTCCTCTTGAAGTTCGTCTGTTCGCCGTACTCACGCGGCCGCCGGCTCGCCCGCCCGGCACACGGACGCGCCGCTCGGAGGTCGGCGGGCGCCCCTCGCAGCCCGAGACGCACGGCCCGGTATGGTCGGCGATGCAACCGCGTCAGGAAGATCAGTCGTTCCTCGTACTCGGGATGTCGGACATGGGCGAAGGGGGAGGCCGAGGGCTCACATGCGGTTGCTCGTCGTCGAGGACGACGCGAAGCTGGTCCGGGCGCTGCAGCGCGGGCTGCAGCGCGAGGGCTACGTGGTCGACGTCGCGGTCACCGGCGACGACGGCATCGCACTGGCGACCGCCTCCGAGTACGACGCGGTCGTGCTCGACGTGATGCTGCCGGGCGCGGACGGCTTCGCGGTGTGCCGGGCGATGCGTGACGCCGAGCGCCGGACCCCCGTGCTCATGCTCACGGCCCGCACGGAGGTGGCCGACCGCATCCGCGGCCTCGACGCGGGCGCCGACGACTACCTCGTCAAGCCGTTCGACTTCGGCGAGCTCCTCGCGCGCCTGCGCGCGCTGATCCGGCGCGGACCGTCGGAGCGGGCGCCCGTGCTGCGCGTGGGCGACCTGCAGTTCGACGCCTCCGCGCGCGTCGTCACGCGCGCCGGCGACCCGGTCGAGCTCACCGCGCGCGAGTTCGCGGTGCTCGAGCTGCTCGCGCGCAACGCCGGGCAGGTGGTGCCCCGGGCGCAGCTGCTGGAGCAGATCTGGAGCGAGGACCCGGAGGTCTCGTCGAACATCGTCGACGTCTACGTCGGCTACCTGCGCCGCAAGCTGGAGGACCCGTCGGGCGACCGGCTCATCCGGACGGTCCGCGGCGTCGGGTTCGTCCTGGAGCCGTCGTGAACCTGCCGATCCGCGTGCGCCTCACGGCGTGGTACGCGGTCCTCCTCGGCGCGATCATCGTCGTGCTCGGGGCCTTCCTGGTGCTGCGCCTGCGGGCGGACCTCCAGGACGGGATCGACCGCGACCTGCGGCGCGCCACGACGCAGATCAGCCGCGGCTACGCGACGGAGGGCACCGAGGAGTTCCTGGACGTCAGCGAGACCGTGCTGCCACACGCGGGCTCGGTCGCCGCCGTGCTCGACCCGGCCGGGCGGGTGCTGCTCACCTACGGCGACCGGGTCGAGGCGGGGCGGGTCGTCCCGGCCTCGTCGCGCGCGGACGCGCTCGCCGGCCGCACGGACCTGACCACCGTCGAAGCCTCCGGCGAGCGGGACTTCCGGACGCTGGTGTCCCCCGTCGACCGCCTCGGGGAGCGCCGGGTCCTCGTCGTGGGCGAGTCGCTCGCCGGTGTCGACGCGTCGGTGCGGCGCGTCCTGGTGCTGCTCCTCATCGCCGGCCCGGCCGCGCTCGCGGCCACCGCCGCCGGCGGCTGGTGGCTCGCGCGCAAGGCGCTCCTGCCCGTGTCGCGGATGACCTCCGAGGCCGACACCATCGGCATCGACCGCCTGCACGAGCGCGTCGCCGTTCCGCGCGCGGCCGACGAGATCGGCCACCTCGCGGTCACGCTCAACGCCATGCTCGCGCGTCTCGAGCACGGGGTGCGCGAGCAGCACCGCCTCGTCGCCGACGCCTCGCACGAGCTGCGCACCCCGCTGGCGGCGATGCGCTCGGAGATCGACGTCAGCCTGCGCGGCGACCGGCTCACCGACGACGCGCGCGCCGTCCTGGAGAGCACGCGCGAAGAGGTCGACCGCATGACCCGGACGGTCAACAACCTCCTCACGCTCGCCCAGGTCGACGAGGGGCGCCTCCGGCTCCTGACCCGCCCCCTGCTCCTCGGCGAGGCGGTCGACGCCGTCGTGCGGCCGCTCGAGCCGCTCGCGACCGCGCAGCGGGTCACCATCGAGGTCGCCCACGACGACGACGCCGAGCGCGAGGCGGTGCTGGCCGATCCGCATCGGATCCACCAGGCGCTGACCAACCTCCTCGAGAACGCGATCGAGTTCACGCCGGTGGGCGGGCGCGTGCGGGTCGAGACGTGGCGGCGCAGCGGCGAGGCGGGCGTGACCGTGCGCGACGACGGTCCCGGCATCCCGCCGGACGCCCGCGACCACGTCTTCGACCGCTTCTACCGCGTGGACCCCGCCCGCGGCCGCGACCTCGGCGGCAGCGGCCTCGGGCTGGCGATCTGCCGCGAGATCGCGGAGGCCCACGGGGGCCGCGTCTGGGTCGAGGGCGGCGACGGTCCCGGCAGCGCCTTCTCGCTGGCGCTGCCCGCGGTCCCGGCGCCCGTCGCCGACGACGGCGTCCGGCTCAGCGGACCGGCTTGACCTGCCCGATGAGGTTCTCGTTCCGCGTGCGGAACTCCGCCTCGTACTGCGGGCGGACGACCGACTCGACGGGCGTGATGTAGCGCCGCTCGCAGTCGAAGTCCGCGCGCGCCGTCGCGACCTCGTCGCGCTGGAGCGCCGTCAGCGCCGCGTGGTCGTAGGGCTGCGCGCGCTCGCCGGCGGGCGGCCCGGTCGCGAACGGCCCCGCGACCGGCCCGACGATCTGCTCCATCTGCTTCGTCAGCTCCCCGTCGATCTCGTCCGGGTCCTCGTAGTGGTAGCCCGCCTTGGCCATGCACGCGGTCCACTTCTCGAGCGCCCGGACCATCCGCTGGTCCTCGAGGATGCGGTCGTCGAGCTGGTCGAGCCGGCCCTGCAGCTGCGTGAGCACCTGCGCCCCGCCGAAGACCGCCTGGGTGGCGCGCCGCGTGCACCCGCCGAGCTTCGTGAAGTCGCCGCTGTCCACCGCCGCGGCGAAGGTCGAGCCCGGGTTCTCGCCCCACAGCGTGCGCTCGTAGGCCGCGCGATCGGCCGGACCGAGGCTGCGCCGGATGCGCTCGTTGGGGTCGGCCTGCTGGCCGCCGCGGCCCCACAGCGTGCTGATGCCGTAGCCGAACTGCCGGAGGAACTCCTCGTCGCTCAGGCGGCTCGCGCCGGTCACCGCCGCGCGCTGGGCGTACGGGTCGACCGGGACGTAGTCGAACCCCTGGGCCTTCATGCAGTCGCGGATCGACGCCTCGACGCGGCTCTGGCGCGCCATGATGCCGGCCGAGTCGAACCCGAGCTGGTCCTCGACCGGCGCGTTGGGGTCGACCTTGGCCTTCGGCTTGGCCGGCGCCGACGACGAGGACGTGGCGTCGGACCCACCGCACGCCGCGAGGACCAGCGCCGCCGCGACCGCCACCAGCGCGAGGAGCGGACGGGGTCCCGGCCGGCGGCGGGGGCCGCCGTCGTCGCGGGCGCCGGGGCCGGTGGGTGCGAGGTGCGTCATCGTCTGCCTCCTTGGCCGTTCCGAGGTCTACGTCCCGGCGCGCAGCGCTTCCACGGGCTCGAGCGACGCCGCTCGCAGGGACGGGTAGGTGCCCGACAGCAGGCCGATGACCGCGCCGAGCAGCGGGGCGCCCAAGGGGACCCAGGGATCCAGGACCGGCGTCCACGTCTTGCCGGCCGACACGGCGACGATGACGAGCGTGCCGAGGCTCGCGCCGACCACGCCGCCCGCGAGGCCCATCGCGGTGCTCTCGAGCAGGAACTGCGCGGCGATGTGCCGCCGTCCGGCGCCGAGCGCACGCCGCAGGCCGATCTCCCCGACGCGCTCGAGCACGGAGACGAGCGTCACGTTGGCGATGCCGATCGCCCCGACGAGCAGCGACACCCCGCCGAGCAGCAGGAAGAGCGCGTTGAGGTCGTTCTTGATCGAGCCGCGCAGCCGGCGCGGGTCCGGCGGCGCCGCGACCTTGAGCAGGTCCGGGTCGGCGGGGCTGAGGGCGATCGGGGCCTGGCGGGCGATGAGCTCGACGGCGCCGATGCGCGTCTCGACCTGCGCCAGCCCGGGCGCCTGCAGCCCGAACTCGCGCCGGGCCGTCCCCTCGGGCATGATCGCCGCCGCCAGCAGCGAGCTCTGCCGATGGACCCCGGAGAGCAGGCCGATGACCGTGTAGAGGCGGTCGCCGATGAAGACGGCGGGCTGCTGGTCGACGCGCGTGATGCCGACGCGCCGGGCGGCGCCCGGGCCCAGGACGAGGACGCGGTCGGCCCGGTGCGAGTGCCCCGCGTCGAAGTACCGCCCCGTGAGCAGCTCGGCCCGCACCGCGCGGAAGGCGCCGGGCGACGCCGCCTTGATCGGCAGCTGGATCGCGCCCGCCGCGAGCGGGTCGTTGAGCGGGACGGAGCGCACGAGCGCACCGCGCACGTCGACGTCGGCGATCGTGCCGGCGGCCGCCACGCCGTTGAGGCGCCGCAGGCGCGCCTCCGCGTCCCAGGGCAGGACGGTGCCGCCGGCGCCGCCGCCGCGGGCTGACGGGCTGACGACCACGTCGGTCGCCGAGAGGGCGTCGAACCGCCCGACGATCTGGTTGCCCGCCGTCTTGGAGAGCCCCAGCGTGGCGACGAGGGCGCCGACGCCGATGACCGTCCCGAGGACGGTCAGGGCGACGCGCGACGGACGGGCGAGCAGCCCGGCGAGCGACTCGGTGATCAGGTCCGACGTGCGCATCCGGGCGCGGGGGACCTCCGGACGTCCGCCCTCCCGCCGCTCGCGGCGGCGGGACCGCCGGCGCGCGCTCACGCGACCTCCTCCGTCAGTCGCCCGTCGATGATGCGCACGCGCCGGTGGGCGTGGGCGGCGACGTGGTCCTCGTGCGTGACGGTGATGACCGTCAGCCCCGCGTCACGGAGGTCGTCGAAGAGCGCGAGGATCGCGTCGGTGTTGACGGAGTCGAGGTTGCCCGTCGGCTCGTCGCAGAGCAGCAGCGTGGGGTTGCCCAGCAGCGCCCGGGCCACCGCGACCCGCTGCTGCTCGCCGCCGGAGAGGCGCGTCGGCAGGAACGACGCCCGGTGGCCCATGCCCACCTGGTCGAGGGCGGCGAGCGCCCGCTCCTCGCGACCGTCGCGGGGCCGGCCCCGGTAGACCTCGGCCAGCATCACGTTCTCGACGACGGGCCGGTGGGCGAGGAGGTTGAAGCTCTGGAAGACGAAGCCGATCCGCTCGGCCCGCAGGGCGGCTCGCTCGTCGTCGCCCAGCGCGCCGACGTCGATGCCGTCCAGGAGGTAGGCCCCGCTGGTCTGGCGGTCCAGGCACCCGAGGAGGTTCAGGAGCGTCGACTTGCCGGAGCCCGACGGCCCGAGGATCGCGAGCGACGTCCCGCGCGGCAGCGTGAGGTCCACGTCGCGCAGGGCGACGACGGGCGGCTCGGCGCCGAAGACCCGGCCCAGCCCGATGAGCTCGACCGCGGGGACGCTCCCGGGGATCGCCGGCCTCGCGGCGAGGTCGCCGGCGTCGAGCTCGAGGTCGAGGTCGAAGTCG
Source organism: uncultured Actinomycetes bacterium (assembly GCA_963707695.1). Lineage (GTDB taxonomy): Bacteria > Actinomycetota > Thermoleophilia > Solirubrobacterales > Solirubrobacteraceae > JAOPZW01. Next base: position 480,105 of record CAVPQY010000004.1, read on the forward strand.
TCCTCGTCCGGGGGCGGGGTGCGGGCTGGGCGGCTCACGGGCCGGCCCCGCCCGTCGCCGGGGCGAGCGGCCGCCCGGTGCGGGTGCCGACGATGACGAGGTCGTCCGGGCGCAGCGGCTCGGGGCCGGCGGCCCGGACCTCGACCAGCCCGTCGGCCGCGAGGCCGGGGACGACGGTGACCAGCTCGATGGTCCCGTTCCGCTCGACCTGGACGCGCGCGTTGCCGTCGCCGCCGACCGACACGGCGCTGACCGGGACGGTGAGGACCGGGCCGCTCGTGCTCTTGACCGAGATCGTGAGCTTCACCGACGCGCCCACGAGCGAGTTCGGGCCGCCGGAGGGCACGACGACCATGTAGAAGCGGCCCGGGTCGATCTTCGCGATGCCCGCGGGCGTCGCGCCCGGCGTGCGCGAGACCGCGCGCACCGTGCCGTGCGTCCTGATGTTCAGGTCCTGGTCCTCGATCTCGACCCGGTCGCCGGGGCGCACGAGCGCCCGGTCGGACACGGACAGCGAGGAGTCCACGACGAGCTCCGAGGTCGTGGCGTCCATGACCTTCCCGTTGACCGAGTCGCCGCGCTTGGCCTTCACGGCGTCGACGCGGAGCGGCAGCGTCGGGAAGAACAGGACCTCGTTGGCGGGGACCTGGACGCCGCTCTCCGTCGCCACGCGCCCGACCTCCGCCTGCGTGCGCTCCGCCTCCTGCGCCGAGCTCGCGGCCAGCGCGTGCATGCCCGCGGTGTCCGTCGGGTGCGTCAGCAGCCCGGCGCGCTGGGCGGCCAGGCTCGCCTGCGAGCGCGCGGTCCGCACCCCGACGACGGCGCGGAGCAGCTCGGACCTGGCCAGGCGCGCGTCCCGGGTGGCCTGGGCCGCGTCGTCGTCGGCCTGGCCGATGGCCGGAGGGCCGCCCGCGCGGACGGCCGCGGACGCGCGCAGGGACGACTGCAGGTCGGCCCGCGCCTGGGCGACCTTGTCGGCGGCCTCGCGGATGTCGGCGAAGGCCTGCTCGCGCTCCGACGGGAGCGCGTCGACGGCGAGCTCGTTGACCTTCAGCCGGGCGATCTGCTCGGCGTCGACGGCCACGTTGAGGTCGGCGCGCTTGGCGGCGACGTCGGCGTCGGCGGCCGCCTCGTCGCGCCGCTGGTTGGCGACCGCGGCCCCGCGACCGGCCGGCGCGGTGCGGGCCAGGGCGCGCGCCTGGCCCAGCCGCACCCGCGCGGTCCGGACCGCGAGCACCGCGGTGTCGTAGGCGTCTCGCGCCGTGACGGCGTCGAGGCGGGCCTGCGCGATGTCGGCCGGGGCGGGCGTCTGCCGGGCCTGCTCGATCGTGGTGATCGCCTGGAGGCGCGCGTCGCGCGCCGCCGCCGCCGCGGCCTCGGCCGTGCGCAGCGCCTCGAGCTGGGTGTCGGTGGCCCCGAACGGGTCCCAGCCCTTGCGCAGGTAGAACGACGAGACGGCGGCTCCGGTCCCGCTGTCGTAGTGGCCGTCGACGGGCCCGGGGTCGAAGCCCGCGCGCGCCAGCGCCTGCTCGAGCTGGCCGACGTCGGGCCCGTCGTCCCCCGGCGCGAGGTCGCGGTGCATCGGGACGACGCCCGGGAGGGCGAAGACCGGCCGCCCGTCCACGGTCATGACGACCGCGCCGTTCTTGAGCTTGGCCCCCTTGACGGGCGCCTGCGTGACGATGTCGCTGCTGGTCTGCTTCGTCGCGGCGCCCTTGACGCCGGACGTGGCCAGCACGACGGGCTGGGGTGCCCCGTAGCGCACCGTGCCGCGGACGATGACCTGCGTGGAGAGGGGCCGGCGCTTGACGGGCACGGTGATCGCCGCGGCGCGCGGCGGGGCCGTGTCGGCGGCCACCTGGGCGGGCGAGCGGATCTGGCGCGCGGCCACCCACCCCACCAGGGCCAGCCCGACCACGCCCGCGAGGATCAGGGCCGTCGCCCGTCGATGGGCGAACGCCATCATGATCCACGGCCGCCGAAGCCAGCACTTGACTCCGGCCGCCGCCCCCGCGTGACCGGCCCCGCCATTCGCCTTCCCCCTCGGCCCATCGAACTCGGACGAGCAGGGCGAATGTACGTGGCGGCGGAGCGCCAAGTCAACCTGCGTCCGTGAGCGGTACCCCTGCCGGACGCTAGAGGCAGCGGCGCAGGGCCGCGATGTCCGCGCCGCCGGTCCCCGACGGCCACGTCGCCACCGCGTTCCCGCTGCGTGCGACGACGACGTGCTGCCCGGCGGCCCCGGCGAAGAAGCGGGCCTGGCGCTCGTAGCGCTGGGCCTCAGGCGTCGCTGGCGAAGATCAGCGCCGTGATCGACGCGCCGGACCGCAGCGTGACGGTGAGCTTCGTCGTCGTCGGGGACGGGCTGTCCTCCCGCCGCCGCGCCGTCAGGCCGGTCGAGGTCAGGCAGCGCGTCAGCGCCTGGCTCCTGGCGAGGTTCGGGTCCGCCTGCGGTGGCACGATCGCGCCGCCCCGGGCGGCGGGGACCATGGCCACGACCGGGTTCGTGACCGAGAGCGCCGCGATGGCCGCCATGGCTCCGACCAGCCACCGGTCGGGGCGAACCGCGGCGAGGATCACGACCATCGCGGCCAGCGGCGCCGCGTACCGCGTGTAGGACAGCGGGTTGCGCCACAGGTCCTGGCTGAGGAAGGGGACGAGCACCACGCTGGCGAGCGCGATGACGACCAGCGCCTCGTCGCGGCCGGGCGCCCGCCGCGCGCGCACGGCGTCGAGGGTGACGAGGACCGCGCGGACCAGCAGCAGCGCGCAGGCGGCGAGCAGGAACACCACGCACGCCACCTCCCAGTTCGCGGCTCCCAGCGCGTCGAGGCGCAGGACCTCCCGGACCTTCCTGGCGGCGCCGAGCAGCGGCACCACCGACGGGCGGTGGGTGCCCTCGGTCGGGCTCGCGGCCAGCGTGAGCCGCAGGAGCACCTGCCAGGCGGCGAGCACGCCGAGCGGGACGAGCCAGACGAGCCCTCGGCGCCGGTCGCGGAGGAGCTCGGCCACGGCGATCGCCGCGACCGGGAGCAGGTAGAGCTCCCGGGCGAGCAGGCACCCGGCCAACGCCACGATTGCGAGGGCCGTGCGGCGTTCGAGCCACCAGACGACCCCGGCGGCGAACAGGGCGACGGCGATCGGGTCGGAGAGGTCCCAGACCACGCCGACGGTCACCCCGACCGACAAGGCGAACGCCAGGGCCCACCACGCCGGTCGTCCGCGTCGGTCGAGGTGGCGGGCGATGAGCCACGTCGCGCCGAGGACCGACAGGAGGTTCAGCAGCGGCAGCGTCCACTGCAGGATGTCCGGATCGCCCCAGGAGGTCAGCCACCCGAGCACCGGAAGCAGGATCCGCTGGTAGCGGTAGGCGACGTTGTCGACGTGCGCCGAGCGGACCTCGTCGCGGTGCGCCGCCTTGCCGGTGAGCAGGGGGTCCTGCGCGAAGTAGAAGATGAACTGCCCGTCGAAGCCCGTCCCGGTCTCGATGAAGGATCCGGAGGGGAGCAGGTCCGGTGCCAGGTACTCCTGCCCGGCGTGGATGAACACGCTCGGGTCGCCGCGCTTGCCGGCCGGTCCCCCTGCGCTGAACAGGATCACGGCGTAGGCGAGCATCGCGACGACCATCGTCGCCAGGACCGGGTTCACGCTCGGCGCGCGCGACCACCCTCGGCTCAGCGCCTCCATGCGCCACGACCCTACGCGACCGTTGGTGGACGCACGCCCGTGCCCGCGCTCTAGTCCCCGGGATCGGTGCGTGGCGGGCCGGGCTCGGCGCCCCGGCGCGACTCGGCCTCCGGCTCGTCGGTGCGTCTCGAGGCGTCGTCCTGCGTGCGCCCGTCGTGCGCCTCGCGGCGGGTCCCGGCGGGTGGACTCTGCGGCGCCGGCGCCACGCGGGCCGGCCGCAGCTCGGCGAACAGCCGCGCCGCGTCGGCCGCGTCGACCTGGTCGACGCGCCCTTCGGCGCCCGAGCCGACCGCCAGCTCGAAGGCGGCCAGCCCCGCCCGCCGCTGCAGGGGCGACGCCGACGTCGCGTGGCGCTGCAGGCGGGCGCGGCGGGCGACGAGGGTCGAGCGGCCCAGCCGGCGCTCGCGGACCGTGATCCGGCGCCCGTCCAGGCGCCAGCCCGCGTCGCGGAAGCGCAGGAGCCCCAGCCCGGCCGCGCCGGCGACCAGGACGACGGCCGCCGGCCAGGCGCCCGGGACGACGAGCACGAGGACGGCGGCGAGCACCGCGCCGGGCGCGGCGCTGTGCAGGACGTACCGCCGGGCGGCGCGACGCGGGGGGCGCCGAAGCGCGATCGCGGGGTCCTCCTCGCCTCCGAGCACGGGGACGAGGCCGTCGAGCAGCCGCTCGGCCTCGCGCCGGGAGGCCAGCGGCACGAGCGTCCGGGTCGCCGCCCGCTGGCCGCGGTAGCCCGCGGTCTCGAGCCGCACGCTGACGAGCCCGAACGGCTGGCGCAGCGGGCTCTCGAGCAGCCGCACGGCGTGGACGCGGTCGAGCGGGAGGCTCGCGGCGCGGCGCTGGAGCAGGCCGCGCCGGATCCGCAGCCGGTCGCCGTCCACGCGGACCTCGAAGCCCGCGAAGGCGACGACGCCGCCGGCGATCGCCAGCACCGCGGCCAGGGCGAGCACGGTCGCGGCCGCCAGGGCGACCGAGCCCGGCGAGTCGGCCGCGCGCCGGGCCAGCCGCTCCCCCTCGCCGTTCTCGAGCAGGGGCTGGACGAGCGCGCCCGCGGCCCCGACGACCGGCAGGAGCAGGCCGAGCTGCGGCCCGGTCAGGGCCGCGACCACCAGCCGGCCGGTCGAGAGCCGGAAGGCCGGAGGCGCGGGCGGCGGGGCGGGGTGACCGAGCGCCGCCTGCAGGTCGCGCGCCTCCTCCCGGCCGATGGCGCGCAGGCGGATCTCCGGGTCCTCCCCGCCGCCGGCGACGTGCACCTGCAGCTCCACGACGCCCAGGAGCCGCTGCACCGGGCCCTGGACGAGGTCGACCGAGCCGATGCGCGCCCGCGGCACGACGGTCTCGTCCGGCGAGAAGAGCCCCGAGCGGAAGGTCAGCGCGTCGCCGGTCAGCGCGTAGGTCGTCGCGCGCCAGCGCGCCATGGCCATCACGACGCCGACGCCGGCGAAGGCAGCCCCCAGCAGCAGGCCGCGCCCGGAGCCCGCGCCGGACCCGAGCAGCACCCCCACGACGAGCGGCACGAGCAGCTCGCGCAGCGCGTCGCCGATCGCGAAGACCACCTCGGCCGGGTGCAGGCGCCGCGGGCTAGAGCTCATCGGGGACGCGCGCCAGCCCCGCGATCCGGTCGCGGATCGAGGCCGCCTCCGCCTCGGCCAGCGCCGGGATCGTCGTGGAGCCGGCCGCCGTGTGCACGCGGACGGTCGCGAGCCCGAACGCCTGCGAGAAGACCGTCCGCTCGGTCTCGACGTGCTGGATCCGCACGACCGGGACGAGCGTGCGCACGACGCGCCAGGCGCCGTGGCGCAGGTCGAGCTCCTCGTCGCGGACCTCGTAGCGCCAGGTCCGCCAGCGCAGCTGCGGGACGACGGCCACGGCGACGAGGCAGGCCAGGAGCCCGCCGACGGTCACGAGGGTGCCGACCGGCCCGGCCGCGTCGCCCAGGCCGCCGGCGTCCCGCAGCGCCCGGCCGGTCAGGACGGCCGCGAGCGCCCCGGGACGGCGCCCGCCAGGGCGGCGACCGTCCAGTAGGCGCGGGCGCTGGACCCCAGTCGCCGGCTCGGCTCGGGGATCGGGGGGACGCCGCTCACGCCGCCGCCTCGGTCAGGACGGCGTCGACACGGCGGGCGGCGGCGTCCCAGGTGAAGGCCCGCGCGCGCTCGGGGCCCGCGGCCCGCAGCCGCGCCGCCGCCGGCCCGAGGGCGGCGTCGAGGGCGTCGGCGAAGCCGGCCGCGTCGTCGGGGTCGGCGTAGAGCGCGGCGTCGCCGCACGTCTCCGGCAGCGCGGTGACGCCGGAGGCCACGACCGGGACCCCGCAGGCCATCGCCTCCAGGCACGTCAGGCCGAAGCCCTCGTAGCGCGAGGGCAGCACGAACGCCGCCGCGCCCGCGTAGAGGCCCGGCAGGTGGTCGTCGGGCACGTGGCCGACCGCGCGCACCGCCGACGGGTCGTCCCCGGCGCGGAACTGCGGGCGGTCGCCCCCGGCCGCGACGAGGTCGACGCCCTGGCCGGCGAGGCGCCGGGCGGCCGTCTCGAGGACGCCGAGGTTCTTGCGGGCCGTGCGGCTGGCGACGGTCAGGACGTACGGGCGCCGCAGCCCGAGCGCAGCCCGGGCCGGGCCGGGGTCCGCCGCGGGCGTGAAGCGCCCGTCGACGCCACCGGGCACGACGGCGACCCGCGCGGGGTCGAGCCCGAGCAGGTCGACGAGCTCGTCGCGGGAGAAGGCCGAGACGGTGAGCACGACGCGCGCGTGGCGGGCGACGAGCGGCAGCATCGCCCGCTGCCACGCGACGTAGGCCCGCGAGTACCAGCCCGGCTCGCGCAGCGGCGCGGCGTCGTGCAGGACGACCGCCGTGGGCGGTCCGGCCACGGGCGCGAGATTGGCCGGGCAGAGGACCAGCGGCGCCCGCTCCCGCGCGGCCCGCAGCGGCAGCACGGCCTGCTCCCACAGGTGCCCCGCGCCATGGGTGAAGCCGGCGGGCGGGCGCGCGACGGCGTACCGTCCGGGCGCGAGCGCCGGCAGGCGGCGCTCGAGCTCGCGGGCCCAGCGCTCGACCCCGCCGAGCTCCGGGCGCGCGGCCGCGCGCGCGTCGATGATGATCCGCCCGCGGGCGCGCCCGCGGCTCACCGGATGGCGTCGAGGTGGGCGACGTTCGCCGTGTCGCCGCCGTCGTCGCTGGGGCCGGTGGCGAACCACGCGTCGAGGATCTCCGCCAGCTCGGCGCGCGAGGTCGTCCGCAGGCTGAGGGCGAGCACGTTCGCGTCGTTCCAGCGCCGCGCGCCGGCGGCCGTCGCCGCGTCGGCGCAGAGCGCGGCGCGGACCCCGGCGACCTTGTTGGCGGCGATCGACGCGCCCGTGCCCGTCCAGCAGAGCACGACGCCCTGGTCCGCCCGCCCGTCGGCGACGTCGCGCGCCGCCGCCTCGGCGCTCCAGGCCCAGTCGTCGCGCTCCTCCGGGCCGCCGAGCGCCCCGTGCGCGATGGGCTCGTGGCCGCGGGCGCGCAGCTCGGCCAGGACGTCGTCGGCGACGCCGGTGCGCTCGTCGGCGGCGACGGCGATCCGCATGGCGCGATTCTCGCACTCCCCCTCCCCCGCCCGGTTCCACCCGCGCGGACGGCGGGTATCGTCGGGCCGTGCCCGTCGTCACCGAGCAGGCCGTCCGGGACGTCGGGCGCGACCTGGCGGCCGCCCTTCCCACGGCCCGGTCCAAGCCGCTGCGCGCGCTCGACGACAAGGCGATGGACCTCGCCGCGCAGGACGCCGAGCTGCGCGCCGCGCTCTTCCGCTTCGTCGACGTCGTCCCCGCCTGCCGCTCCCTCGACGACCTGGCGCGCCACCTGACCGGCTTCCTCGACGAGGTCGGCGACCGGCCCCCGCCGCTGCAGGCCGCGATGCGGATGTCGGGGACCCGGGCGGGGCGGACCGCGTTGGGCGCCGCCTCGGCCGCCGGGGTGCGTCACATGGCGCACCGCTTCATCGTGGGCGAGACGCCGCGGGACGCGCGCGGGGTCCTCCAGGGCCTGTGGCGGGACGGCGTGGCGAGCTCGGTCGACCTCCTCGGCGAGGCGACGGTCACCGCGGCCGAGGGCGAGCGCTACGCGGCCCGCTGCCACGACGCGCTCGACGAGCTGGCGGGTGTCTACCGCGACCTCCCGGCCCGCCCGGCCCTCGAGTCCGACGTCTCGGGCGCGATCCCGCGCGAGAACCTGTCCGTGAAGCTGTCGGCGCTGACGCCGCTCCTGCGCCCCGACGCGCCCGAGCTCGGGAAGGCCGACGCCGCCCCGCGGCTGCGCGAGCTGCTGCGCCACGCCAGGCGGCTCGGCGCGCACCTGCACATCGACATGGAGTCCTTCGACTCGCGTGAGGCCGTCACCGACCTGGTCCTCGAGCTCCTGGGCGAGGACGAGTTCCGCGACGGCCCCTCCGCCGGGCTCGTCCTGCAGGCCTACCTGCGCGACTCGCCCGAGCTGGCCGCCCGCGTCGTCGACTGGGCCTCGGAGGCCCGGCGCGCCGCCCCGCTCGTCGTGCGCCTCGTGAAGGGCGCCTACTGGGATCACGAGGTCGTCCTCGCCCGCCAGCACGGCTGGAGCACGCCGGTCTTCGAGGTCAAGGCCGAGAGCGACCGCAACTTCGAGGCGCTGACGGTCGCGCTGCTCGAGGCGCGGGCCGCCGGCGCCGGCGTGCGGCTGGCCGTCGCCTCGCACAACCTGCGCTCGATCAGCCACGCCATCGCCGCCAACCGCGCCGTGGGCTTCGCCGACGCGGACCTCGAGCTGCAGGTCCTCCGCGGCCTCGGCGACGACCTCCAGCACGCCCTCGCCGCCCGCGGGCACCGCGTGCGCGCCTACTGCCCGGTCGGCGACCTCGTGGCCGGCATGGCGTACCTGGTCCGCCGGCTGCTGGAGAACACGAGCAACGAGTCCTTCCTCCACGAGCAGGCGAGCGGCCGGCCGCTCGAGGAGCTCCTGGCCGCGCCGTGAGCTCCGCCGTCGACCCCGGCCTGCCGACGTTCGTCAACGAGCCCGTCGCCGAGCTGCGCCGCTCGGGCGAGCGCGCCTGGCTCGCCGCCGGCCTCGAGCAGGTCGACGCCCGCCTGCCGGTGCGCGTGCCGGTGTGGATCGGGGAGGACCGGCGCGACGGCGACGAGCTCGTGTCGACCGACCCGGGCGACCCCGGGCGCGTCGTCGCGCTCGCGCCGATCGCGGGCGCCGCCGACGTCGACGCCGCCGTGACCGCGGCCCGTCGCGGGTTCCCGGGCTGGGCGGCCCGTCCCGCGGCCGAGCGCGCCGCGGTGCTCCTGCGCGCGGCGGCGTGGCTGCGCGAGCGGCGCCCCGAGCTCGCCGCCCTGGCCGTGCGCGAGTGCGCCAAGCCGTGGGACCAGGCCGACGGCGACGTGTGCGAGGCGATCGACTTCCTCGAGTTCTACGCGCGCGGCGCGGTCGCGCTCGAGCATGGCAAGCCGCTCTTCCAGGTGCCGGGGGAGCGCAACGAGCTGCGCTACGTCGCGCGCGGCGTCGTCGGGGTCATCGCGCCGTGGAACTTCCCGCTCGCCATCCCCATGGGCATGGTCGCGGCCGGGCTGGCCACCGGCAACGCGGTCGTGCTCAAGCCCGCCGAGCAGTCGCCGGCCTGCGGGCACGCGGTCGTGCGGGCGCTGCGCGAGGCGGGCGTGCCGCCCGAGGTGCTGGCCCTCCTCCCCGGCGCGGGCGAGGCCGGCGCCGCGCTCGTGCGCCACCCCGACGTGGCGACGATCGCCTTCACCGGCTCGGGGCCCGTCGGCCTCGACATCCTGCGCGCCGCCGCCGACGTGCCGCCCGGGGGTCGCCAGCTCAAGCGCGTCGTCGCGGAGATGGGCGGCAAGAACTGCGTCGTCGTCGACAGCGACGCCGACCTCGACGACGCGGTCCCCGCGATCGTCGCCTCCGCCTTCCGCTACGCGGGCCAGAAGTGCTCGGCCGCGGCCCGCGTCCTCGCCCACGAGGCGATCCACGACGCGCTGCTCGAGCGCCTGGCCGGCGCCGTGGAGGTCCTCCAGGTCGGGCAGGCGTCCGCCTTCGGGACCGACGTCCCGCCGGTCATCGAGCGCGAGGCCCAGGACCGCGTCGAGCGCTACCGCGCCCTGGCCCGGGACACGGGCCGGGTCGTGGCGGAGCACGCCCACGGCGTGCCGGCCACGGGCTGGTTCGTCGCGCCGACGGTCGCGGCCGACCTGCCGCCCGACAGCCCCGTCCTGGCCGAGGAGGTGTTCGGACCGCTGCTGGCGGTCGAGCGCGTCCGCGACGTCGACCACGCCTGCGACCGCATCGACGAGCTCCCCTTCGCGCTCACGGGCGGCCTGTTCTCGCGCAACCCGCACACGGTCGACCACGTGATCCGCCGCACGCCGGTCGGCAACCTCTACGTCAACCGCGAGATCACCGGCGCCATGGTCGGCCGCCAGCCCTTCGGGGGCAACCGCCTCTCCGGGACGGGGACGAAGGCCGGCGGCCCGGACTACCTCCTGCACTTCGTCGAGCCGAAGGTGGTGACGGAGAACACCGTCCGCCACGGCCTCGTGATCTGAGTCGCGGACGCGCGCAGGGCACGAGTGGGCAGCTGATCCGCGCGCTCAGCGGCGCGCCTGGGACCGCATTCGCCGCGCGGTGAGGCGCTGGAGCGCCGCGCCGAGGCGCTCGGCCCGCGAGCCCGGCTCCGGCATCGCGCCGATCTGCCGGCCCACCTCGCCGTTGTCGAAGAGGATCAGCAGGCGGCTCAGGCGGCCGTCGCGGTACTCGTGCAGGTCGAAGCCCGTGAACTCGATGCGCCCGTTGGTCGGGGCGAAGCCGGGCGGGTCCATCGGCCCGGTGAACGTCCCGGTGCCGCGCCAGCGGAACGCGGCCTTCGGCGCCGCCGGGTCCAGGAACGGCCCCTCCAGCGGTTCGAACGCCAGGTCGGGGACGGCGCGCCAGGCGTGCTCGAGGAACTCGCGGACGTCGGCGTGCGACCGCATCGTCCGCGGCCACGCCGCGTCGTCGTAGACGATGTCCTCGGTCATGAGGTCCAGCAGGGCCTGCGGCTCGTGCCCGTTCCAGGCCTGCAGGTAGCGCTCGGCGAAGTCGGCGAGCCACCGCTCGTCGATGCGTCCGGTCGCGGTCGCCGTGTCGGTCATGGTGCCCTCCTGCTCGGTGTCGGTCCGACGCTACGCCCGCGCGACGGGCGTCGCCAGACGCCGCCTAGGCGGGCGGCCGCCGGGCGCCGCCGCGCCGCACCGCGGCCGCCGCCGCGACGCGCCGCACGAACGCCTCGTGCAGCCGCGCGTCGCCGGACAGCTCGGGATGGAAGGCGAGGACGTGGAGCTCGCCCTGGCGAGCGGCGACCGGGTGGCCGTCGACGCTGGCCAGGATCTCGACGCCGGGCCCGTGCTCCTCGATCCACGGCGCGCGGATGAAGACGGCGCGCACCGGGCCGCCCTCCACGTCCGGGAAGGTCAGGTCCTCCTCGAAGGAGTGCACCTGGCGCCCGAACGCGTTGCGCCGCGCGAGCGTGTCCATGACCCCCAGGTGCTCGCGGTCGAGCAGGATCAGCCCGGCGCACGTCCCGAGCACGGGGGTCCCGGAGGCCGCCAGCTCGCGCAGCGGCTCGGCCAGGCCCTCGCGCTCGATGCCGAGCGTCATCGTCGTCGACTCGCCACCCGGGAGGACGAGCCCGTCGAGGCCGTCGAGGTCGGCCGGGGTGCGGATCTCGCGCACCTCGGCGCCGAGCGCGCGCAGGAGCCGTGCGTGCGCCGCGAACCCGCCCTGCAGCGCGAGGACGCCGATGACCGGCGGCGGGGCGCCGCCGTCGCCGGCCAACTACCAGCCCCGGGTGGCCAGGACCTGCGTCTCGTCGAGCTTGCGCGCCTCGAGCGACACCATGGCCTGCCCGAGCCCCTCCGACGCCTTGGCGACGCGGTCGGGGTCGGCGAAGTGGGTCGTCGCCTCGACGATCGCCGCGGCGCGCGTGGCCGGGTCCTCGGACTTGAAGATGCCCGAGCCGACGAAGACGGCCTCCGCGCCGAGCTGCATGACGAGCGACGCGTCGGCCGGCGTGGCGATGCCGCCGGCGCAGAACATCGGGACGGGCAGCGAGCCCTGCTGGGCCACGCCGCGGATGAGGTCGAACGGCGCGCCGTGCTCCTTGGCCGCGGTCATGAGCTCCATCTCGCTCAGCGTCCCGAGGCGCTTGATCTCGCCCGTGATCGCGCGCAGGTGGCGGACGGCCTCGACGATGTCGCCCGTGCCCGCCTCGCCCTTGGAGCGGATCATGGCCGCGCCCTCGCCGATGCGCCGCAGCGCCTCGCCGAGGTTCGTCGCGCCGCAGACGAAGGGCGTCCGGAAGGCCCACTTGTCGATGTGGTGCGCCTCGTCGGCGGGCGTGAGGACCTCGGACTCGTCGATGTAGTCGACCTCGAGGCTCTCGAGGACCTGGGCCTCCGCGAAGTGGCCGATGCGGGCCTTGGCCATGACCGGGATCGTCACGGCCTGCTGGATGCCCCGCACCATGAGCGGGTCGGACATGCGGGCCACGCCGCCGTCGCGGCGGATGTCGGCGGGCACGCGCTCGAGCGCCATGACGGCCGCGGCGCCTGCGTCCTCGGCGATCTTCGCCTGCTCGGCGTCGACGACGTCCATGATGACGCCGCCCTTGAGCATCTCGGCCAGCCCGGCCTTGACCCTGAACGTCGCTTCGTCGCGCATCGTCGCCCCAGTGTACGGCGGGGCGGGCGGGGTCCTACTTCAGCCGGAAGGCTTTGATCCGATCGGCGTACTGCTCGGCGTCGCGGCTGTACACCCCGTACGCCAGCGCCTGGATCAGGGTCAGCAGCGCGGTGTGCGAGCGCACGTAGGCCGGGCTGTTGCTCGAGTAGTAGAGCCGGATCTGCGCGAGCTTGGCCACCTCGGACAGCGTCGCGTCGGTGACCGCGACGGTCCGGGCCTTGCGGTGGCGCGCGAGCTTCATGGCGCGCACGACGAGCGGGTGCGGGCGCCCGGCGCTGAGGCCGATGACGAGGGTCTGGTCGTCGATGCGCCCGAGCCGGCTCAGCGCCTCCTGCGACGGCGAGGCGACGACGTCGGCCTGGAGGTCGAGGAGCATCAGGAGGTGACGGAGGTAGCTCGCGAAGAACGCCATCTGGTCGGTGCCGGCGATGAGCACGCGCCGGGCGTCGGCGATCCCGTCGATGGCGGCCTCGACGTCGGAGCGGGAGACCTTCCGCGCCGTCTCCTCGACGTTGACGTGGTCGGCCGCGACCGCGGTCTCGAAGTCGCTCTGGTCGAGCGAGAAGAGCGGCGTGGCCGAGCTCGAGGTCTGGGTCAGGCCGGCGGCCACGCGGCGGCGGTACTCCTCGCGCGCGGACGCCTGGAGCTCCGGGAAGCCCTCGAACCCGAGCGCCTGGCTGAAGCGCACGACGGTCGAGCTCGACGTGTTCGCCCGCCGTGCCAGCTCCTCCGCCGTGGCGAAGGCGACCTCGTCGAGGTGGTCGACGATGTACTGGGCGACGTCCTTCTGCGAGCGCGAGAACTCGTCGAAGCGGGCCTGGATGTAGGCCGACAGGGTCTGGTGGCCGGCGGCGTCGTGCGGCGGCGCGGCGGTGGTGGTCGAGGCGGTCCGCTTCATGGGCGCGCACCTCTTCGACGCGCGGACGCGTCCCTCCTGCAAGCACGCGCCCACGCGGCCCCGGCCGGCGGCCGTCGCGGCCGGCCCGCCGCGCCGGCCGTCGGACGTCCGCCGCGGGAGCCGTGTGACCGCCGTCCGCGGGGCCCTCGGAGGCGCTCCGGAGGCCCTGCCGGAGGGCCGCCGAAGCCTCGCCGGCGCCGGTTCCCGTGCGCCCCGGGGATCTGCAACGAACAGTGCGCGATGCCCTGCGCGCGGGGGATACGGTCCCGCTCCGCCTCGGAGTTCCACCCCCACTCCGAGGCCAGCCCGGGCACGGATGCCCGGGCGCCCTACCCTGCCCGCGGCGCCCGGACAGACGTCGGCGTCAGCCCTCGACGGCCGCGTCGACGAGGTCGATCAGCCCGACGAGCGCCTCGGCGGCCGGGACCACCGTGGCCAGCGACGCGGCGAGGACGATCGCCCGCCGGGTCCACGCCCTGACCGCCTGCGCGCGGATCCCGTCGGGGCCGTGCGCCTCGGACTCGACGCCGGTGCTGCCGGAGGAGGCGATCTCGATCTTGGCCCGCAGGTGCTCGCCGCTCAGGCCGGCATCGGACAGCTCGCCGTCGTCGGCCGCCGCGTAGCCCCCGACGATGCGTGGTCCCTGCACCTCGGCGAGCTCGGCGACGGCGCCCCGGAGCGGGCCGCGGTCGGGGAAGCTGACCGGCGCGCGGTCCTGGGTGACGAGCGTCGCGGTGCGGACGACGTCGCCCACGAACACCTCAACGAGTCCGATGTCTCCGAGCGTGGGCACGAGACCTTCTTTGCGGTGACGCGGGCAATCCCTCCGGGTGGTCGCGGAGTTGGGCCGTTCACCGTCCTCGGCGGGTTCGGAGGCCCCGCCGAGCGCGCCGTCAGCGGTGGCGGCGCATCTGCCAGCCGACCCAGGCGGCGCTCGCGAAGAACAAGGCCAGCCACAGCGCTGCGACGATCTGCAGGCTCATCAGGGTCATGGCTCCTCCTACGGGACAGGTCGCTCAGGACCGCCGAGGCGGGCGGGCCAACAGCACCCCGGCGAAGCCGGCGGGCCAGTAGGCCAGGAGGTCGCGGACGGTCCGGCTCATGGGATGGTCATCGGCGGGTCGGACGGACCGCCGGCGCGCGGCTGGACAGGTGTTCGACGCCGGGCCGCTACCCCGGCGCCGCGGCGCCGCCCGCGCGGCGCCCGTCGCGCTGCACCCGGACCGCGTAGGCCAGCGCGGAGACCGCGAAGAGGACGGCGGTGACGAGCAGCCAGCGGCGCAGGAAGTCGGGCGGCGCGACGCCCGTGTCCGCCACGTAGGAGCGCTCGCCCTTCGCGAGGATGAGCGGGAAGAAGACGAGCAGCATCGTCGCCGACATGACCACCGGGACCCGCACGAAGTTCACCGCGCGGACCGGGCGCAGCGGGTTGTCCTGGAGGCCGATCCGGCTCACCCAGTCGAGCAGGAGGTAGACGGGCAGGAAGACGAGGTCGTGCAGGAGCGCGCCGCCCACGAACCAGGCGACCCAGTTCACCCAGTGCGCGTAGCGGGAGAGCAGCAGCTCGCTCAGCGCGTAGTAGGTGATCGCGAAGGCGGCGAGGTGGCCGAGCAGGTGCAGCGGGGAGGCGCCGTAGCGGCGCCGGACGGCGCGCATCACACCTCCTGGAAGGTCAGCCCGGCGACCCACTTGGTGTTGTGCACGCCGGGGAGCGCGGGGACGATGATGCGGGCCGGGAAGCCGTGGTCGAGGGGCAGGTCGGCGCCGTTGACGGCCAGGGCCAGCAGGGAGCGCCCGTCGGCGACCTGGTCGGCGCTCAGCGTCGTCTGCCGGAAGGCCCCGCGCGCCTGCAGCGACTCGACGAGCACCCCGTGGCCGGCGGGGGCGCCCGCGAGCGCGGCGAGGTCGCGCAGCCGCACGCCGGTCCAGCGCTGCGTGGTCGACCACCCCTCGACGCACGCGATCGGCAGGTCGTCCGTGTGCTGGGGCAGCGCCAGCAGCTCGGCGCGGCCCAGGCGCCGCGTGCGCGCGCCGGCGGCGAGCTCCAGGCGCCAGTCGGGGCCGGTCATCGCGGGCGTGACCCGGGCCAGCGACGCGGTCTTGTTCACGGGGAAGTCGTCGCCCAGGCCGCGGGGCGCGAGCACGGCCAGGTCGCGCAGCGGCCCGCCGATGGACTGCCCGGCCGTGACCACGAAGAGGCCGCCCGACGCCGCGCCGACGAGCCCGAACAGGCCGCGGCGGCTGAGCGTCGGCGGCTCGGGCGACGGCGCGACCAGGCCACCCGGCACGTAGGGCTCGGGCTCGGTGTGGGCCAGGTCGGCCATCAGCGGCGTCAGGACACCGCGCTCGCGGTAGGCCGCGCGGACGGTCGGCAGCTTGATGGCGACGTGCAGGCCGAGCGCCGCCAGGAACACCCACGCGCCGTAGTAGTGGGCCACGACGAAGTTGAAGTGCCAGGGGTACCAGAGCTGGATGTTCAGGATCCCGGTGCCGAGCTGGAAGAACGCGCCGCCGACGAGCAGCAGCAGCGACAGGCGCTCGAGCAGCCGCGCCGGGCTCGCGACGGGCGGCCACGCGAAGAGCCGCGGGATGACCGACCAGAGCTTCGCCAGGAGGACCGGCACGGCGATGATCCCGACGATCGTGTGCGTGCCCTGGTTCAGCGCGTAGAGCCAGGCCGGTCGCGTCGGCCAGTCGAAGACGAGCAGGTCGAGGTCGTGGTCGCGCGGGACGATCGCGTTGCGGCCGAGGTCGGGGTTGTAGGCGGCGTGCGAGAGGAAGCCCGTCAGGCCCACGACGACCATCAGCACGAGCAGGATCGTGCCCAGGACGGCCGTGAGCCACGGCCCCCGCAGCGGACTGGTCCAGAAGTCCTCCTCGGACGGACCGGGCGGCGGGTGCTCGGGGAGCAGGCGCATGGCTACGTCGACTCTGCGCGGGCCGCCGGACGGTGGATCATCCCGCGCCGTCGCGGCGGGGTGCCGGGGCGTTACGGACGCGGCGCCGGGACGGGGCACCGCGGCGGCTCCCGGTGAACGACAGCGGCCCGCCTGAGGCGGGCCGCTGACGGCATGGTCGAGGAGGATCACCCCCCGCATCGACCGCGCGCGCCGCCGCCTCGAGCGCCTTGGTCCGCACGCTGACTCGTGGCGGGGCGGCCCCCGCGCCGCCCGGGGCGACGTCACGATCGATCGGGGGGCCGCCCGCGTACGCTCGTCGTGCGCGATGGCGAGCGTGAGCACCCGACCGAGCCCCGTCCCCGCGCTCCGCGCCTTCGCCCGGCACCCGGCCGCGGTCGGCGGCGCGCTCCTGCTGATCGCGCTCAACCTGCGATTCGCGATCGCCGCGGTCTCGCCGGTGCTCGACGACCTGCGCGCCGACCTCGGCCTCTCGAGCGTCGGCGCCGGCCTGCTGACGACGGCCCCGGTCCTGTGCTTCGCCGCCGCCGCGCCGCTGGCGCCCGTCGTCGCCCGCCGGGTCGGCCAGGAGCTGCTGCTGCTCGTCTGCACGGTCGTCGTGGCCGCCGGCGTGGCGATCCGCGCCATCCCGTCGATCGGGCCCGTGTTCGCCGGCACGCTCGTGCTCGGGATCGCGATCGCCGTCGCCAACGTGCTCATCCCGAGCGTCATCAAGCGCCGCTTCGCGCGGCCGGGGGCGATGATGGCGCTCTACACGACGACCCTCGGGGTCAGCGCCGCGGTCGCCGCGGCCTCCTCGGTGCCGCTGGAGCACGCGATCGGCTCGTGGCACTGGGCGCTGGCGTTCTGGGCGGTCCCCGCGCTGGTCGCCGCCGCGGTCTGGCTGCCGGCCAGCCACGCGGCCGGCGCCACCGCGACGCCCGGCAGCGAGGCGCGCGTGAGCCTGTGGCGCGACCGGACGGCCTGGCTCGTGACCGGAGCGCTCGGGGCCCAGTCGCTGCTGTTCTACGCCCTGCTGAGCTGGCTCCCCGACATCCTGCGCGCGGCGGGGATGTCGTCCGCGCGAGCCGGGGCGATGCTCTCGATCGCCATGATCTGCGGCGTCCCGACGTCGCTGCTCGTGCCCGTCATCGCCGGGCGCCTGCGCGACCAGCGGCCGCTCGCCCTCGTCTCGCCGCTGTTCTGGGCGGCCGGCCTCCTCGGCGTGCTGCTCGCCCCCGCCACGCTCACCGTGCTCTGGATGGTCCTGCTCGGGCTCGGGCAGGGCGCGGGGATCGCCCTGGCGCTCACGCTCGTCGTGCTGCGCGCGCCCGACGCCGGCCGCGCGGCGGCGCTGTCCGGGATGGCGCAGGGCGTCGGCTACGCGCTCGCGGCCGTCGGCCCGTTCGCCCTCGGCGCGGTGCACCAGCTCAGCGGCGGGTGGGACGAGCCGCTCCTGCTCATGCTCGCGATGACCGTCGCGCTGCTCGGGTGCGGCCTGGGCGCGGCGGCCCCGTCGCTGGTCGGCGGCGAGGACCGCTGAGGGCGGCGGCCCGCTGCCCGGGGCCCGCCGGCGCCGCGGTCGGCCGCGCTTGCGCGGTGACGGTGCCGCCGGCTCGCACGGGCCCGGCCCGTCCGGGCTGCCGCCGCGTCCTCGCGAGGACAGCGGGCGCGTGGCCCGTGGCGCAGCGGGCTAGTGGGGCGTTCGGCGGGACCTCCCTCATGTCCGTCCCGCCGACTTGGCCCAGCACCGGGACCCGCGACAGTCCCCAGGGCCATCGGCGCGGGGGCTCCGTCCACTGATGGGCGGGGCCCCCGGCGCCGCCCGCGAGCCCACCGCGTCAGGACCGCGGGTCGCTCTCCTCGACGACGTGTCGGACGTCCTCGTGCTTGCGGACGATCCAGAAGCGGTCGTCCCGTTCGATCACGTCCTCCGCCTCGGGGACCTCGTGGCCAGGACGCAGGAGGAACAGCATGGCGTCGCCGCGCACCCGCTCGTAGACGTCGCGCGGGACCCGCAGCGGCTCGTGGCACACGTCGTTCCCGCACTCGCAGCGCAGCGCCACGTCGCCGTCCCGGCCCCAGCTCTCCGGCGCCGCCCGGGCGATCTGCTCGTTCGCCAGGCGGCCGGTGCCCTCGACGTCGGCGATCCGCTCGAGCCGGAGACGTTCAGGATCCATGGCGGGCTTCCTACCAGACGGCGCGAGCCTGGCGCGACTCCCATGGGCCGGCCGGGATTCGAACCCGGGTCGGACGGATTATGAGTCCGCGGCTCTGACCGCTGAGCTACCGGCCCGGGCGGGACGCTAGCTGCTCTGCCCGGCGACCTCGGCGACCGCGCGCTGCAGCTCGCCGGCCGACATCGCGCCCTCGAAGCGGGTGCGCACGACGCCGTTGCGGTCGATGACGAAGGTCCAGGGCTCGGACTGCAGCCGCCAGGCGGCGACCTGCGGCGTCACGCCCTCGTTGACCTTGTTGTCCTGGTAGATCTCCTGGTGGATGAAGGCCACGTCGGCCTTCGTCTCGGACCTGACCTGCTCGACGACGTCGACGACCGGGCCGCAGACGCGGCTCTGGCACAGCAGCGGCGTGGCGAAGGTCAGGACGACCGGCTTCTTGCCCAGCACGTCGGCGAAGTCGGTCTTGAGCAGGTCGGTCGCCGGCGGGGTGCGGGTGTCGATCTTCGACGCGTCCCCGCCGACGGAGGCGAGCGTCGGGGTGTGCACGCGGATGGCCTTGTCCCCCGGGCCGGGCGGCTGCGCGCCCCTCGCGTCGACCTGCACGGAGAACGCGTTCGTGCGCACGAGGCGGCCGTCCAGGCGCGCCAGCGCGGTGACGACCGGCTTGCCGCCCTTCGCGAAGGGCAGGTCGGCGACGTAGATCGCCTTGGCGGCGTCGGGGTCGGCCGAGGTGGTGCGGCTCTCGAAGGCGGGCTTGACGGCCAGCGACTCGTCGCGGGCCACGAACGGGCCGCGCAGGCCCGAGCCGTCCCGGCGCGCGGTGTAGACGGCGACCTGGGCGCCGGTGAGCTGCTTGCGCGCCGTGTCGAAGAGGGCGAACCCGAAGCGGTTCGGCGTCGCGCCGCTGTGCATCAGGCTGACCGCAGGGGCCAGGACCGGCCCCTCGGAGGCGGAGGCCTGGAGATCCTGGAGCGTCATGCCCTTGGCCGCGGGGAAGTCCGCCGCGGAGGCCGTCGGGCGGGGCTGCGGCGGGGAGCCCGACGAGCTGTCGTCCGACGATCCGCAGCCGGCGGTCGCCACCGCCGCCGCCAGGACGACACCGGTCGTCATCAGGGTCCGCACGCGCAGCACGGGCGGCAGGGTATCCGCCCGTGATTGGATGCTGCGCCACACGACCTGAGCAGCGGACGACGGAGGACGGACATGGCGGACAAGGCGGCGATCGTCACTGGGGCCTCGAGCGGGATCGGGCTGGCCATCGCGGACGTCCTGGGCCAGGAGGGCCACGGGCTCACCGTCGCGGCCCGGCGCCCGGACAAGCTCGAGGCGGCCGCCGAGGGCCTGCGCGCCAAGGGCTACGAGGTCGAGGTGGTCGCCGGCAACCTCGCCGACGAGGAGGTCGTGCGCCAGGTCGTGGCGGCCCACCGCGAGCGCTTCGGGCGCCTCGACGTGCTCGTGAACAACGCCGGCGTCGGCGTGGGCTCGACCGTCGCCGAGCTCAACACGAAGCGCGTCGACCTCCAGCTCGACCTCAACCTGCGCTCCCCCATCCTCTTCTACCGCGAGACCGCCGACCTGCTCAGGGCGGCCGGCGCCGAGCACCACAACGCGCTCGTCGTCAACACCGCGTCGATCTCGGGCAAGCGCGGCGAGGCGTGGCTGTCGGTGTACTCGGCCACGAAGCACGGCGTGGTGGGCTTCACCGAGGCGATGAACAAGGAGCTCAACGGCGAAGGCGTCAAGTCGTGCGCGCTGTGCCCCGCCTTCGTCGACACGGCGATGACGGACTTCGTCAAGGAGCACGTCCCGGCCGAGAACATGATCCGCCCCGAGGACGTCGCCGAGTCGGTGCGCATGCTCCTGCGCCTCTCCCCCGGCTGCGTGATCCCCGAGATCCTCTTCGAGCAGCCCGGCGGCGGGCTGCCGATCCCCGCCTAGGGCGCCCGCACGAGCTCGTCGTCGGGGCGCCCGGCCGCGGCGGCGTCGCGCTCGCCGGCCTCGCGGTCGAGCCGCTCGCGGGCGCGCTCGGCGTCGCGGCGGTCGCGCAGCCACCCGAGGCCGAGCCGCCGGGCGTCACGCTCCCTGCGGGCGCGGGCGATCGCCTGGTGCTCGGCGATCGCGCCGCCCAGGTCGGCCTCGCCGCGCTCGGCCATGACCGACGCCTCGAGGTGGGCGACGAGGACGCGCAGCTCGCGCTCGCTGGCCAGCCGCGCGCGGCGGGCGCCGGTGAAGCGGTCCCACGTCCGCGCGAAGGTGATGAAGCTCGTGCGCCCGCCGTGGCGGTGGGCGGCGAGCATCGGGCACATCCCGCCGTGGCGGTCGGTGTAGGCGCCGGCGATGATCACGTGCTCGCGCACGCCCTCGAGCATCGCCTCGCGCGTGCGCAGGGGCAGGCAGTCGATGGCGTGACGGAGGTCCTGGATGGCGGCTCGGCGGCTGCGTGGCATAGGATCGTCGCCTCCCAGGCCCAGGGGAGGTTACCCCGGGCGCGGCAACCTTCCAAGGAGCGCAACGCGTCATGAAGCTGGGCGTCCACATCGGCTACTGGGGCCTCGGCCTGACCCGCGAGGACCAGCTCGAGGTCGTCCTGGAGGCCGAGCGGCTCGGCTACGACTCCGTGTGGACCGCGGAGGCGTACGGGTCCGACTCGGCGACGATCCTCGGCTGGATCGCCGGGCAGACCACGCGGATCAAGATCGGGTCGGCCATCTTCCAGATGCCCGGGCGCACGCCGACCATGACGGCGATGACGGCCGCGACCCTCGACCAGCTCTCCGACGGGCGCATGCTGCTGGGCATCGGCTCGAGCGGCCCGCAGGTCTCCGAGGGGTGGCACGGCGTCCGCTTCGCCAAGCAGCTCCAGCGCACGCGGGAGTACATCGCGGTGGTCCGCATGGCCCTGGCGCGCGAGCGGGTCGAGTTCCACGGCGAGACGATCGACCTCCCGCTCCCCGACGGGCCGGGCAAGGCGCTCAAGCTCACCATCGGGACCGTCCAGGAGCGCATCCCGATCTACCTGGCGGCCATCGGGCCGAAGAACACGGCGCTGGCGGGGGAGATCGCCGACGGCTGGATCCCGACGCTGCTCTCGCCCGAGCACCTGCCCGACCTGCGCTCGTCGCTCGAGGAGGGCGCCGCGCGTGCCGGGCGCTCGCTCGACGGCTTCGACATCGCGCCGACGGTGAACGTCTTCATCACCGACGACCTCCAGGGCGCGCGCGACGCCACGCGGCCGTTCGTCGCCCTCTACGTCGGCGGCATGGGCTCGCGCAAGCAGAACTTCTACAACCAGCTCATGGTGCGCTACGGCTTCGAGGCGGCCGCCAAGGAGGTCCAGGACCTCTACCTCGAGGGCCGCAAGGACGAGGCGATGGCGGCCCTGCCCGACGACCTCCTCGACACGGTCTCGCTCATCGGGCCCAAGGACGTCGTGACCGAGCGGCTGCGCGTCTACCGCGACGCGGGCGTCGGCACGCTCGGCGTCACGCCGCTGGCCTTCACGAAGGAGGAGCGGCTGACGCAGCTCCGCCTCGTGGCCGAGTGCCTCGAGGCGGCCTGAGGGTCCTCCTCGGCGCGTTCGGCGACCCCGGGCACGCCTTCCCGCTCCTGGCCCTCGGCCGCGCGCTGCGCGCCCGCGGCCACGACGTGCTGCTGGAGACGTGGGCGCGCTGGGCGCCGGACGCCGAGCGCGAGGGGCTGCGCTTCGCGGCCGCGCCCGAGTTCCCGGTCTTCCCGCGCGACGGCGAGGCGCTCAGGCCCTACGAGGCGGTCTCGCGCGCGGTCGACGTCACGCGCCCGCTCATCGGCGCCTTCGCGCCCGACGTCGTCGTCAGCGACATCCTGACCCTCGCGCCGGCCCTCGCGGCCGAGCTCGAGGGCGTCCCGGTCGCGACGGTCATCCCCCACGTCGACCCGCGCACGGAGCCGGGCTGGCCGCCCTACTCCATGGGCGCCCGCCCGCCGCGCACCGCCGTCGCGCGCCGGCTGTGGCGCGCGCTGGACCCGCTCGTCGGCCGAGGGCTGGCCCTCGGCCGCGACGAGCTCAACGCGACGCGCGCCCGGCTGGGGCTGGCGCCGCGCGACTGGGTCCACAACGGGATCTCGCCGGAGCTCGCGCTCGTGGCGACCTTCCCCCAGCTCGAGTCGCCGCGGCGCGCCCGCCGGCCCGGGACCCACGTCGTGGGGCCGCTGCTGTGGGAGCCGCCCGCCGGCGACGTCGAGCTCCCGCCCGGGGACGCGCCGCTCCTGCTCGTGGCGCCCTCGACGTCGCAGGACCCCGACCACCGCCTGCTGCGCGCGTCGCTGGCCGGGCTGGCCGGCCTGCCGGTGCGGGTCCTGGCGACCTGGAACCGCCGGCCTCCGGCCCCGCCGCTGCCGGTCGTGCCGCCCAACGCGCGCCTCGTGGAGTGGGTGAGCTACGCGCGGACGATGCCGCGCTGCGACCTCGTCCTCTGCCACGGCGGCCACGGGACCGTGGCGCGCGCGCTGGAGGCGGGCTGCGTGGTCGTCGCGGCGCCGGCCGCGGGCGACATGAACGAGAACGCCGCGCGCCTGGACCGCGCCGGGCTCGGCGTGCGCCTGCCGCGGCGCTTCGTGGGGCCGCGGGCGGTGCGGCTGGCGACCGAGCGCGCGCTCGCGTCGCCGTCGTACGCCGCGCGCGCGGCCGGCGTGGCCGCCTGGGCGCGGTCGCACGACGCGGGCGCCCGCGCGGCGGAGCTCGTCGAGGAGCTCGCCGCGCGAGGCCGCGTGGGCTAGAGGGAGCCGCCGCCCGGCGCGGACGAGCCGACGGAGCTGCGCGTCTCCGACGCGTTCTCCTGGGCCTCGTCCTTGACCTGCTGGGCGTGCTCCTGGCCGCTGGACTTCGCGGCCTCCTTCGTCTGCTCGACGGCCTGCTGGCCGGCGTCCTTGGCCGTGGAGGCGACGTCCTGCGCCACCTGCTTGCCGTGCTCGAGCGCGGCCTGGCCGGTCTCCTGCGCCTTCTCCTTGACCTGGTCGGCGACCGGGCCGAGCTTCTCGTTCTCGACGTTCGTCGAGGGGATGAGCATGCCGGCCACGAACCCGACGGCCACGGCGCCGAGCGCGAGACCCAGCGGGTTCTGCTGGGCGACGCTCACGGCCTGCTTGGCGTTCTGCTTGACCTGGTCCTTGTCGGGCGTGCGGTCGCTGACCGTGCCCCCGACGTCGGAGGCCTTGCCCGTGACGCTGTCCTTGACGCCCACGACCTTCTCCTTGACGGTGTCGACCTTCTCGTTCACGGAGTCCTTGGCACGGGACTTGACGTCCGACTTGTACGCCAGCGCCTCGACGGTGTCGCCCATGCGCTCGCGGGTCTCCTCTATCTCGTTCCGGATCGCGCGCGGGTCTTCGCCCATGCCACATCCTCCTTCGTGGTCTCGATGGTTTGCTCGGGGACGGGTGGAGCGGCCTGCTTGATCTCCTGCTTGCCGCGCAGGGCCAGGACCGCGGCCACGGCGCCGTAGACGACGGCGACGATGAGCGCGGCGACCCACTCGGGCAGGAAGGTGGCCAGGACCAGGATGATCGCGGCGGTGAGGGCCCCGGCCGCGAGCAGCCCGACGACGCCGGCGCCGCCGAAGAGGCCCGCGCCCTTGCCGGCCTCCTTGCCCTTCTCGGACAGCTCGGCCTTGGCCAGCGCCATCTCCTGGCGGATCAGCGCCGACGTCTCGGCGGAGAGCTTCTTGAAGAGCTCCCCGAACGAGGCGTCGTGCAGGTCACGGTCCTCGGTGCTGAAGCGGTCGTGGTCGTTCATCACCAGCTCGGGTCGGTCTGCGGGTCCTGGCGGCTGAAGCGCTCGCCGGCCGACGGGGACGACGCGTGCTCCGGGAGCTGCGGCGTGCCGTAGACCTCGTTCGTGTAGCCGGTGCGGGGCTGGCCGCCGTAGGTCGAGCCGCCGGGCCGGGTGCCCCCGAGCCCGCGGCGCTCGTAGCGCTCCGAGCTCGACGCCTTCAGGAAGCGCGAGGCCAGGAAGCCCAGCGCGAGGCCGCCGACGAGCACCGCGGTCGGCTGGCGCCGCCCGAAGTCCTCGATGTCGTGGAGGATCTTGTCGCCGTCGGAGGTCTTCAGCCAGCCGCCGACGCTCTCCACGCGATCCGCGACCTGGTCGGCGACCTTCGCCGGCCCCTCCTTGCCCTGCTCGCGGAGCTGCTGGCCGACCGACCGGAGGTCGCTCGCCTGCTGGGAGACCTGCTCGCCGGCCTGCGTCGAGCGCTGGTCGACCTGCGTGGAGATCCGGCTCTTCGCCTGACCGGCCACCTGCTGCGCCTGCTGCTTGGCCTGGTCCTTGACCTCGGCCGCCTTCTCCTGCGCCTGGTCCTTCACGCCGTCTCCGCCGGCGGAGGCGCCGGAGGACGACGGGCCGTCGTACGGGCCTGCATGAGCCGTCTCGGCCATGTCGACTCCTCTCGTCGGGGATGCCATCGGACAACGGCGCTGTCCGTCCCAGGACATGCGATTCCCCCCCGGTCGCCGTGCGGACAGGCAGCCGTGCTCCGAGCGGCCGCCGTGGGCCAGGCCGACCCACGCCCTGCACGAAGCGTTGCACGTGCCTACGCATTCCGGTGCGTCGCTCACCCGCAGCATGCCGGATGCCGATCAGGAGGCCATGACCGTCCCGAACCTCCGCGCCCCCGCGTCGGCGCTCGTGCTCGCCGTGGCCGCGCTGACCGTCGGCGCCGCCACGGCGCAGGCCGACCTCTCGGCCTACCGCACCGCGGTCCTCGCCGACGCGCCGGTGGCGTACTGGCCGCTGGACGAGACGTCCGGGGCGGTCGCCGCGGACGTCGGAGGCGGCTCGCACGACGGCGTCCTGCACGGCGCGGTGACGTCGGGCGCCCTCGGCGCCTTCAACGCGCCGCCGAATCGCGCCGCGCGCTTCGCGCCGGGCGGGACCATGACGGCGACCGTCCCCGGCACCGCCAAGGGCGTCGAGCTGTGGGTGCGGCCGTCCGCCCGGGTCCAGCAGACGTTCGTGCGCTTCGGGGACCCGGCGAACGGCGGCTGGTCGCTGGGCGTCAACGGCACGACCGCCTCGGGTCCGGCCAAGCGCCGGATCGTCTTCACGACCGCCGGCCACGCCACGAACTCCAAGCTCACGCTCGCGACGAACACGTGGACGCAGGTCTCCGTGAGCTGGGCCACGGGCGTCCTGCGCTTCGTCCTCAACGGCGGCGCCGTGACCCGGACGGTCCACGGCGCCACGCTGCCGGCCTTCGGCGGCTCGGGGACGGTCATGGTCGGCCCCGGCGCCGGGACGGCCGGGACCACCATCGACGAGGTGGCGCTGCTGCCGGGCGCCTTCGACGCGGGGACGCACTACGCGGCGACCGGGCTGCCCGGCCAGCTCACGGAGGCGCAGCTCGCGCCGCTGACCGGCGTCCGCGTGGGCGACGTCGTGACCCTGACCCCGGGGACCTGGGAGCCCGGGATCACGCCCGAGGACACGTGGCAGCGCTGCGACAGCGTCGGCGCCTGCCAGGCCCTGTCCTCCTCGGGGACGACGTACACGACGACCGCAGCCGATGCCGGCTTCACGATCCAGGTCCGCGAGCAGGCCACGAACGCCACCGGCACCGTGGTGGACTACACCGACTCGACCGATCCGGTCGCCCTGCCCGACGGCACGCAGCCGGACGTCCCCCCGGTGCTGCCCCCCGGCACGGACCCCGACGTCCCCGCGCCCGTGACCGACCCGGCCGGGCCGTCGCCGGCCCCGACCGGCACCACGCCCGCGCCGTCGCCGGTCACGACGGCCCCGCTCGTGGTGCCCGCCGCGCCCGGGACGACCCCCGCCCGGCCCTCGACCCGGGTCACCCGGTGCACCGTCCGCCTGCGCCGCTGGCGCGGCTGGAACGCGCGCGTGCGCGGCGTCGGGCGCGTCCGGATCACCCTGCCCCCCAGGAGCCGGACGCTCGTCGTCCGCGCCCGCCGCCGGGCGCTGCGTCGCGTCGACTGGAGGGTCGACCGTCGGGCGCGCCACCACCGCCGCGCCGGCGCCGTCACCCGGATCCGGCTGCCCCGCCTGGCCTCGGGTCGGCACCGCATCGCCCTGCGCCTGCGGCCCCGCCGTCACGTGCACGGCCGGACGGTGACGCTCCGCCTGCGCGCCAGCTGCTGAGGCGCGTCACCGCATCACGCGCTCGGGGAGGCTGCCGAGCCCGGCCTC
This sequence comes from uncultured Actinomycetes bacterium, assembly GCA_963707695.1. Taxonomy (GTDB): domain Bacteria; phylum Actinomycetota; class Thermoleophilia; order Solirubrobacterales; family Solirubrobacteraceae; genus JAOPZW01. The sequence goes on from CAVPQY010000004.1 coordinate 506,675, forward strand.
GGCGGAGGGGTGCGTCGCGAGGTCGACGTAGCGATCGAGCGTCCGCTCGAGGCCGCGGCGTCGCGCGACCGCGGCCAGCGGCGGGAACAGGAGCCGCTGCACGACGTCGGGTGGCCGTCGGTAGCGGATCTCGCGGCGGTAGCGGGTGGCGACGAGCGCGCCGAGCAGTGGTGCCGGGCGCCCTCGGGCGTCGGTGTGCCCATCGGTGCAGAGGCCCCAGACCGTGAGGATCGCCTCTTCGAAGCGCAGCGCCGGCTCGACACGCACGCGGATCTGGACCTCGTCCTCGCCGTCGTTCCACCAGCGGTGCGGGGCCCCGGGCGCGACCGCCAGCCGGTCACCGGCCTCAAGGGTGCGTTCCTGGCCGTCGAGCGCGAACACGATCCGCCCCGCCCGCACCTCGAAGTGCTCGGTGCAGTGGTCGTGCACGTGCTCGCCGCCGGGGACGAACCCGCCGGCTTCGACGGCGAAGTCGGCGACCAGGCGGGCGCCGCCGCTCTCGTCCGCCGACTGGACGATCACGGCCTTCTCGCCGCTCAACGGGTTCCAGACGACATCCCCCGCGTGCATGTCCGCACCCTATCCCTCGCACTGACGGGATCTGCTCCCGCGATCGCCACCTCGCCGCGGCCGTCGCCCGACGGCGACGGGCGATGACGCAAGCTCCGGGGGTGGGACTCGAACCCACAACCCTTCGGTTAACAGCCGAATGCTCTGCCGATTGAGCTACCCCGGAACGGCGGCCGCGCGAGGGGCGCGGACGCCGACAGCGTAGCTCAGGCAACGGGCCGATCAGCGGCCGGCGGGCTGGGTCTCCTCGATCGCGCGCTCGATGAGCAGGTCGCGGCGGTGGCGGAGCTCCTCGCGGCGGCCCACCAGGCCGGCGACGTCGCCCGCCCCCGCCGCCCGGGCGGCCGTGATGCGCCGCTCCAGGCGCAGGAGGTCGAGGCTGAGCGCGTCGGCCTCGAGCGCGGCGCGGGAGGGGCGCAGGTCGGCGGCGCGCACCGTGAGCTCGGCCAGCAGGCCCCGCAGCTCGCCGTCGTCCTCGGCGAGGCCCTCGTTCGGCGCCTCGAGGCGGCCGCGCAGGTGCGCGGCGGCGCGGCGCGTCAGGTCCGACGTGAAGTCCTGCTGGGGGTCGAGCTCCTCGAGGAGCTCGGCGCCCGCCGTGGGCAGCGCGAGCGCCTGGGCCAGGAACGCGCGCTCGGCGCGCGCCGTGGCGTCGAGCGCGGCGCCGGCCGAGGCGGTGCCGCCCTGGCCGCCGCCGGCACCGGCGCCGGGCCGCCCCGGGGATCCCGGACCCGGCCCACCCGGGCCGCCGGTGGAGCCGCGCTCGCCGGTGCGCCCGTCGGCCGGGCGCCCTCCCGCGGCCGGCCGCTGTCCGCCGGCGCCGGGCGCGGCCGGGCGCTCGAGCCACGACGCCACGAGCGAGGGCGCGAGCTCGAGCCGGTCCGCCACGACGCCGAGCAGCTCCTCGCGCAGCGCGCTGGGCGGGAGCGTCGCGAACACCGGCCGCAGGGCCTCCACGACCCGGTCCTTGCCCTCCGCGGAGGCCGTGTCCCCCCGCTCGAGCTCGCGGTCGACGCGGAAGCGCACGAACGGCACGGAGCGCTCGGCCAGCGCCCGCATCGCGCCGGTGCCCTGCTGTTGGACCAGGTCGGCCGGGTCCAGCCCGGCCGGCAGCGGCACGACGCGGAGCTCGAGCCGCCGGCCCGCCGCGACCCGCGCCGCGCGCAGCATCGCCTCCTGCCCGGCGCTGTCGGCGTCGAGGGCGAGGAGCACGACGCCGGCGAGCCGGGACAGCTCGCCGACCTGGTCCTCGGTCAGCGCGGTGCCCATCAGCCCGACCGTGTTGCGCAGCCCCGCCTGGTGCAGGGCGATGACGTCGGTGTAGCCCTCGGCCAGCAGCACCTCGCCCGCCTTCGTGGCGTGGGCCCGGGCCAGGTCGGCCGCGAAGAGGTTGCGGCCCTTGTGGAAGACGGGCGTCTCCGCGGTGTTGAGGTACTTCGGCTGCTGGTCGGCGCCGGCCGCGCGCGCCCCGAAGCCCAGGACGCGGCCGCGCGCGTCGCAGAGCGGGAACGCGATGCGCCGCCGGAAGCGGTCGTACAGCCGGTCGCCCTCGCGGGCACGCTGCACGAGCCCGGCGTCGGCGAGCTCCTGGTCGCTGAAGCCGGCCCGGCGGGAGGCGACGAGGACGCGGTCCCAGGCGCTCGGCGCGTAGCCGACGCGGAACTCGCGCAGCACGCGCTCCTCCAGCCCGCGCGCCTGGAGGTACTCGCGGGCGCCACGGGCCTCGTCGGACTCCCACAGCACCCGCACGTAGTAGGCGGCCGTGCGCTCGAGCAGCTCGAGCAGCCGCTCGCGCTGGCGGCGCCGGTCGGCGGCGCGCGGGTCCTCCTCGTCGAGCTCGAGCTCGATCCCGTAGCGGTCGGCGAGGAGCTCGAGCGCGCCCTTGAAGTCGACCCCCTCGGTGAGCTCGACGTAGCGGAAGAGGTCGCCTCCCTCCCCGCATCCGAAGCAGTAGAAGACCTTCTGGCCGGGGTCGATCCCGAACGACGGCGAGCGCTCGTCGTGGAACGGGCACAGCCCGGTCATGCGGCTCGTCCCCGAGCGGCGCAGCTCGACCCGGGAGCCGACGAGGTCGGCCATGTCCACCGCGTCGCGCACGCGCTCGCGGCTGGCGTCGGTGTAGCGCGCCATCAGGCCGCGAACGACTCCGGCACGCTGAGGGCCTCGAAGGCGCGGATGCAGTACCGGTCGGTCATGCCGGCCAGGTAGTCCGTCACGCGCTGGGGCAGGCCGGCCCCCGGCGCGCCGCCGCCGTCGGGCAGCCGCGCGGCGTCCGCGGCGTAGTGGTCGAAGAGCGTCGTGACGACGCGGTCGATCTTCGCGTGCTCGCGCCGGGCGTCGGGCCCGAGGTAGACCCGCTCGAACATGAACGTCCGCAGCTCGTCCATGGCGGCGGCCGCCCGCGGGCCCTGGACGATGTCGCCGGCGACGTCGGCGTGCTCGACGAGGTCGTGCACGAGCGTGTCGATGCGGGCCGAGCCCGTGTCGCCGAGCACGGCGATCGGCTCGACGGGCAGCTCGTCCTCGCGCAGCACCCCGGCCCGGACGGCGTCGTCGATGTCGTGGTTGAGGTAGGCGACGCGGTCGACGAGGCGCACGATGCGGCCCTCGAGGGTCCGGGGGCGCTCGGAGCGCCCCGAGTGGTGCAGGATGCCGTCGCGGACGTCGTCGGTGAGGTTCAGCCCCGCGCCGGCGCGCTCGAGGACGTCGACGACCCGCAGCGAGTGCTCGAAGTGCCGGAAGCCGTCGGTCCCGAAGCGCTCGCGCAGGCACCGGTCGAGGACCGCCTCGCCGATGTGGCCGAAGGGCGGGTGGCCGAGGTCGTGCCCGAGCCCGACCGCCTCGGTGAGGTCCTCGTTGAGGCGCAGCGCACGCGCCACGGTGCGCGCGATCTGGGTCACTTCGAGCGTGTGGGTCAGCCGCGTGCGGTAGTGGTCGCCCTCCGGGGCGACGAAGACCTGGGTCTTGTGCTTGAGGCGGCGGAAGGCCTTGGCGTGGACGATCCGGTCGCGGTCGCGCTGGAGCGGGGACCGCACGCCGCAGTCCTCCTCGGGGACGCGCCGGCGCGCCGGCCACGACGGCGCGGCGCCGGGGGCGAGGCGCTCGGCCTCCCACGCCGCCTGGCGGGCGGCGAAGCCCGCGGCGACGGGCCCGGAGGCGCGGTGGACGTCCATGCCCACATTGTCCCACCGTCGGCGGGCAGGGCCGTGCCGCGCGTGCGACGGTGTGCTGCGGGTGGGCTAGGCGGCGCCGGCGACCGCCGCCTGCGCCGCCGCGACCCGGGCGATGGGGACGCGGTAGGGCGAGCAGGAGACGTAGTCGATGCCGCCGGCGTGGAAGAAGGCGATCGAGTCCGGGTCGCCGCCGTGCTCCCCGCAGACCCCGAGCTGTGAGGTCCGGCCTGGCCTTGCGCCCGAGCCAGCCCCCCATCCGCACGAGCTGGCCGACGCCAGGGGTGTCGAGCGTCTCGAAGGGCGAGCGGTCGAAGATCTGCAGGTCGATGTAGCGGGCCAGGATGCGGCCCTCGATGTCGTCGCGCGAGAACCCGAGCGCCGTCTGCGTGAGGTCGTTCGTCCCGAAGGAGAAGAAGTCGGCGTGCTCGGCGATGAGGTCGGCCTGCAGGCAGGCCCGCGGCAGCTCGATCATCGTGCCCACGAGGAAGTCGCCGGGGTGCGCGAGGCCTTCGCGCTCGGCGACGCGCGCGACGAGGCCGACGAGCAGCTCGAGCTCGCGCTCGTAGTCGACGAGCGGGATCATGATCTCGACCTCCGGCCGGCCGCCGGTGCGCTCCCGGACCGCCTTGAGCGCCCGCAGGACGGCCAGGACCTGCATCTCGTAGATCTCGGGGTGCAGGATCCCGAGCCGCACGCCGCGGGTCCCGAGCATGGGGTTCGTCTCCTGCAGCGCCTCGACGCGGGCGCGCTCGGGCGAGCCCTCGGGCAGGTCGGCCGGGTGCGGGAGGAACTCGTGGAGGGGCGGGTCGAGCAGCCGGATCGTCACCGGCAGGCCGTCCATCGCCTCCAGGATCGCCTCGAAGTCGCCCTGCTGGAGCGGCAGGAGCTCGTCGAGCCCGGCGCGGCGGTCGTCGTCGTCGTCGGCCAGGATGACGCGGACGACCTTCTCGTGGCGGTCCTCGCCGAAGAACATGTGCTCCGTCCGACAGAGGCCGATGCCCTCGGCCCCGAGCTCCCGGGCCCGGCCGGCGTCCTCGGCGGTGTCGGCGTTCGCGCGCACGCCGAGGCGGCGCAGCTCGTCGGCCCAGCCCAGCACGGTGCGGAACTCCTGGGTGATCTCAGGCTCGACGAGCGGGACGTCGTCCGTCGTGACCGAGCCCGTGGTGCCGTCGATCGCCAGCAGGTCGCCCTCGTGCAGGACGAGGTCGCCGATGCGCACGCAGCGCTGGGCGAGGTCGACGTGCACCGTGCCGGCCCCGGTGACGGCGGGGACGCCCATCCCGCGCGCCACGAGCGCCGCGTGCGAGGCCTTGCCGCCCTCGCTGGTCAGGACGCCCCGGGCCGCGTGGAAGCCCGCGACGTCGTCGGCCTCGGTGAAGGGGCGCACGAGGACGACCTCGCGCCCGTCGGCCGCCGCCGCGACCGCGTCGGGAGCGGTGAAGACGATGCCGCCCTTGGCGGCGCCGGGCGACGCCGCCACGCCGGAGGCCATGATCGTGACCTCCGCCTGCGGGTCGAAGGTGGGGTGCAGGAGCGCCTCGAGCGCCTCGGCGTCGATCGTCGCCAGCGCCTCCTCGCGGGTGAGCAGGCCCTCGCCGACGGCGTCGACCGCGAAGCGCACCGCGGCCTGCGCGGGGCGCTTGGCGTCGCGCGTCTGGAGCATGTAGAGGCGCCCCTCCTCCACGGTGAACTCCGTGTCCTGCATGTCCTTGTAGTGGCGCTCGAGCGTGCGGAGGATCTCCATGAGTGCCGCGTGGACGTCCGGCAGCCACCCGCGCAGCTCGCGGATGTCGCGGGGCGTGCGCACGCCGCTGACGACGTCCTCGCCCTGCGCGTCGGGCAGGAAGTCGCCGCTGGGCTCGGGTGCGCCCGTGACCTCGTCACGGGTGAAGACGACGCCCGAGCCCGACGTCGGCCCCTTGTTGCCGAAGACCATCTGCTGGACGTTGACCGCGGTGCCCCAGGCGTCGGGGATGCGGTTGATGCGCCGGTAGGCGACCGCGCGCTCGCCCTGCCAGGAGTCGAAGACGGCACGGATGGCCTGCTCGAGCTGGGCGCGCGGCTCCTGTGGGAAGTCGTAGAAGCCCTGGAAGCCCTCCGTGAGCTCCCGGAGGGCCTCGGCGTCGAGCTCGGTGTCGTCGCGGACGCCGCGTCGCTCCTTCGCCGCCTGGATCGCGTCCTCGAAGCGCTTCCCCTCGACGCCGCGCACGACGTTGCCGAACATCTGCACGAAGCGCCGGTAGGAGTCCCAGGCGAAGCGCTCGTTGCCGGTGCGGGCCGCGAGCCCCTGCACCGAGCGGTCGTTGAGTCCGAGGTTCAGGACGCTGTCGAGCATCCCCGGCATGGACTCGCGGGCGCCGGAGCGGACGGAGACGAGCAGCGGGTCATCGGGGTCGCCCAGCCGCTTGCCCGCCTGCTGCTCCAGGCGCGCGAGCGCCTCGTCGACCTGCGTCTGCAGGCCGTCGGGCGGGGTCCGATCGGCGTGCATGTAGGCGACGCAGGCCTCGGTGGTGATCGTGAACCCGGCCGGCACGAGCCCGGGGCCGAGCACCCGCGTCATCTCCGCGACGTTCGCCCCCTTGCCGCCGAGGAGGTCGCGCATCGCGCGGGAGCCCTCCGCGAAGTCGTAGACCCACTGCGTCGCCACGGAGGTGCCCATGCCCCTCGGACCCTACCCCGAGTGGGCGCGGGCGAGCCGGACCCCGGCGTGGTGCTCGGCGGTCTCGGCGACGGCCCGCTCGGCCTGGCGCAGCGCCCGGTCGGGCGCCGTGGGGACCTCGGCCAGAGGGCGGCCGAGCGCCGCCGCCAGGAACGCGTGGGCGTCCTCGTCGAGCGGGAAGGCCGACGCCTCGCAGGCGGTGCACACGACGCCGCCGGCCGAGGGCGAGAAGCCGCTGAGATGCTCGCGCGCCCCGCAGGAGGCGCACGCCGAGAGCTGGGGCGCGAGCCCGGCGGCCAGCAGGAGCTTGAGGCGGAAGGCGAGCTGGTTGGCCCGTCCGGCGCGGCCGACGTCGGCGTCGAGGAGGGCGAGCTCGTGGCAGAGGAGGTTGAAGACCTCGGGGTGCGGGTCGCCGGTCTCGAAGAGGCGGGTCACCGCGTCGCAGGCGCGCGCCGCGGTGTCCAGCGCCGGGCCGTCGGCGCGCAGGCGGGCGAAGCCTTCGACGGTCTCCGCGCTCGTGACCGTGAGCAGGTCCGAGCGGCCCTCGTGCAGGACCAGGCGCAGGCGGAAGAACGGCTCCAGGCGGCCGCCGAAGCGGCTGCGCGTGCGCCGCACGCCCTTCGCGATGGCGCTGACCCGGCCGCGGTGGGGCGTGTAGAGGTGCAGGATGCGGTCGGCCTCGCCGTAGCGGATCGACCGCAGCACGACGGCCTCGCTCTTCAGCGGGCCGGGCACGCCGCCCCTGCGGATCGGCCAGGACCCGGCGCTACATTTGCTGAAGCGATGGCGACCACGAACATCACGATCTACACGACGGATCCCTGCTCGTTCTGCCTCCGGGCCAAGGGCCTGCTCGAGCAGCGCGGGCTCGAGTACGACGAGGTCGACCTCGCGAAGGACCCAGAGGGTCGGGCGCGCCTCGTCGAGCTCACCGGCATGATGAGCTTCCCCCAGGTCGTCATCGGCGGCGAGGTCGTCGGCGGGTTCATGGAGCTCGTCCAGGCCGACCGCTCCGGGCGCCTGCGCGAGCTGGCCGAGCCCGCGGCCTAGCGCCCGCTCCGCGGGGGCGGCGCACCCCCTTGTCGGCTGCGCCGACGTCGGGCACGGGCACCCCGGTGTCGGCTGCGCCGACGTCGGGCACGGGCTGGCACCGCTCGCACGCGTAGGTTCCCCGCCCCGCCGCCACGAACTTGACGACCTCGCGCCCGCAGGCCGGGCACGGCTCGCCCCGCCGGCGGTGGACGAGGAACTCGTCCTGGAAGGACCCGCGCACGCCGTCCGCGTGGCGGAAGTCGTCGATGGTGGCGCCGCCCGCGTCGATCCCCGCCTCCAGCGCCGATCGCACCGCGCCGGCGAGCGCGTCGCACTGCGCCCGGGTCAGCGACCCGGCCGGCCGCAGCGGGTGGATGCGCGCGCGGAACAGCGCCTCGTCGGCGTAGATGTTCCCCACGCCGGCGACGTGGCGCTGGTCGAGCAGGAACGCCTTGACCGGCGCCCGGCGCCCGCGGCTGAGCCGGTGCAGGGTCGGGCCGTCGAGCTCGCCGGAGAGCGGCTCGAGCCCCAGCCGGACCCCGAGGAAGGCGTCGCGGGCGGCGACGCCGACGGCCAGCTCGCCGGTCCCGAAGCGCCGCGGGTCGCAGAAGCGCAGGTCGGCCGCCCCGCCGTCGAAGGCGAAGCGCACGCGCTCGTAGGGCGGCGCTGCCACGCCCGGGGGCGAGGGATCCAGGAGCAGCGTCCCGGTCATGCGCAGGTGCAGCAGGAGGAAGACGTCGCCCTCCAGGGCGAGGACGAGGTACTTCCCGCGGCGGCCGAGCTCGGCGACGCGCCGTCCCTCGACGGCGTCGCGCAGCGCCTCGGGCGCGAGCGGCAGGCACCAGCGGGGGTCCAGGACCTCCAGCGCGTCCAGCCTGCGGCCCTCGAGCGCCGGGGCGAGCTGGCGGCGGATCGTCTCGACCTCGGGCAGCTCGGGCACCCCTCGATGCTAGGCGTCCGCGGCCGCCCCCAGGCGCCAGGGCGCGTCGTCGGGGCCGTCGAGGACGAGGCGCCAGCGGACGGTGAAGCGCTGCTCGCGCGCGTCCGAGCCGGAGAGGATCGCCGCGGTGTCGCGCTGCTGGACGTAGCGCCGGCCGGTGACCGTGGCCGCGACGGCCATCGCCGGCGGGTCGGCGTCGGCCTCCAGGCGCTCGACGGTCACGCCGTCGACCCGGGCGCCGCGGACGACGAGGCGGGTCGCGCGCGACGCGTCGCCGCCGTAGAGCAGCTCGTCGACGGCGGCGCGGGACGCCAGCGCCTCGAGCGGGGCGTCGGGCCCGTCCACCGCCTCCGTCCAGGCGTCGACGACCCGCCGGACGGCGACCTCGAGGACCTGCGGGTCGAAGCGGGGGTCGGCCAGCGCCAGGTCCAGCGCGGCCTCCCGGGCGGTCCCCTCGTACTGCAGGTCGGCGAGCTCCCCCGGAGCGACTCCGGCGGGCGGGCGCTCGGCGACGGCGAGCTCCGTGAGGCTCGCGTCGCGCAGGCGCGCGTCGTCGCCCCAGGGCGTGGCCACGATCGGGGCGTCGAGGTGATGGGCGCCCTCGGCGTCCTGCTCGATGGACAGCAGCCGCCAGCGCCCGTCGCGCTTGGCCAGGGTCCACCACTCGCACAGCGTCGTCTCGGCGCGGGTCTGGCCGTTGCGGAAGATCCGCTGCCCGTCGCGCGTCTCGACGTGGTCGTCGAGGCGCGCCTCGATCCGGACGACCACGCGGTCGGCCTCGTCCTCGTCGCGGTTCGTCATGGCGACGTACTCGACCGACGGGATCCCCAGGACGCCGACGCGGTTGTGCCAGCCCTTGGCGTCGAAGTCGTCCAGGCGCCGCGTCCACTCCGCCAGCAGGTCGGGGCCGAGGAGATCCGCCAGCGCACGGCGGTCGCGGGCGTCCCAGGCGACCTGCACGGCCCCGAAGAGCGCCGCCGCGTCGGCCTCGACCCGCTCGGCGGCGAAGGCGGGGTCGTCCTCGGCGGCCTCGGCCGAGGCCAGGCGGACCGCGGCGACGCGCTCGGCGCGCCGGCGGCGGACCGCCGCGGCGCGCAGGAGGGTCAGGAGGAAGAGGACCGCGATGGCGCCGACCACCAGCAGCAGGAAGATCGCCCCGCCGCCGCCCCCACCGCCGGCGCCCCCGCCGCCGCCGAACCCTCCGCCGCCGCCGCCGCCACCGCCGCCGCCGCCACCGCCGCCGAAGCCCGACGAGCCCCCGCCGCCGGCCGCGAGCACCGGCGCCACGAGGCGGCCGAGGGCGCCGGCCGCCGTCGCGAGGTGGTCGGCGGCCGCGGTCATCGGACGAAGCTCGTGCCCGGGAGGCCTGGGTCGTCGCGCCCGGCCAGCCAGTCCAGCGCGCTGGCCCCGACGTCGGCGAGCGGGCCGTCATGGCGGCGACCCCCGTCGCCTGCGAAGCGGGCCAGGAGCGGCGCGTGCTCGCGCGTGTGGTCGTGGTGGGGCATCGTCGGGTCGACGCCGTGGTCGGCTGTCAGGACGAGGAGGTCGTCCGGTCCGAGGCGCTCGAGCCAGCCGCCGACGGCCGCATCGATCTCGGTCAGCGCGCGGGCGAAGCCGGCGGTGTCGTGGCGATGGCCGTGGAGCTGGTCGGTCTCGATGAGGTTCGTGAACACGAGCCCGGCGTCGAGCTCGTCGACCAGGCGCCCGGTCGCCGCGAGCGCCTGCGCGTTCGTCGCGCCGAGGTGCGCCGCGTCGATGCCGACGCCGGCGAAGAGGTCGTGGACCTTGCCGACCGCGTGGACGGCGACCCCGGCCGCCTGGAGCGCGTCGAGGTACGACGGGCCTGGAGGGTGGACGGAGAAGTCCTTGCGCCCGGTCGTGCGGGTGAAGGCCCCGGGGCGGCCCGTGAAGGGCCGCGCGATGACGCGCCCGACCGCGTGCTCGCCGGTCATGACCGCGCGCGCGGCGGCGCAGGCGGCGAGGAGGTCGGGCTCGGACAGGACGTCGTGGTGGGCGGCGAGCTGCAGCACGGAGTCCGCAGAGGTGTAGAGGATCACGTCGCCGGTGCGCAGGTGGTGGGCCCCGAGCTCCTCCAGGACCGCCATGCCGTCGGCCGGGCGGTTGCCGCAGAACTCGCGTCCCGTGGCCGCGCGCAGGCGCGCCACGACGTCCTCGGGGAAGCCGCCGGGGTAGGTCGGGAGCGGCTCGGGGGCGACGACGCCCATGAGCTCCCAGTGGCCCACGGTGGAGTCCTTGCCCGCCCCGAGCGGGTGCAGCCGGCCGTGCAGCGCCGGCCGCAGCGCGGGCGGGACGCCGGGCAGCGGCCGGATCCGCCCGAGGCCCAGGCCGCCGAGCACGGGCAGCTGCAGGCCGCCCTCCGCCTCGGCGACGTGGACGAGCGTGTCGGCGTCCTCGTCGCCGTACGCGGCCGCGTCGGGCAGCGCGCCCGCGCCGGCGGCGTCGAGGACGACGACGAAGGCGCGGCGGCTCAAGCGCCGGCGCCCGGGTCGCGGAGGCGCAGCGACCGTACGAGCGGCGCGACCACCTCGCGCCCCACGCGCGCGGCCTGCGCCGGCTCGACGACCGCGTCGACCACGAGCTCCGCGCCGAACGCGTAGACGTGGACGGATCGCACCCGGCGCTGCTGCCCGGCGATGGTCGCGGTGCCGCGCACCTCGACGGCCGGGCGGCCGTCGACCCGCGTGCGCCCGGCCGAGCCGGGCGCGAAGGTCGGGTCCCGCGCCCGCGTCGCCGCGAGCAGGTCCCGGGTCGCCTGGCGCAGGCCGGCGGGGCTGCGCGGCAGGGGCTGCGTCCGCGGGTAGCGCCACAGCGTGACGGTCGCGCGGCCCGAGGACAGGCCGAGCAGCTCCGGCGCCGCAGCGCGCGTGCGCGCCCACGACCGGGGGACGTCGAGCCGCACGCCGCTGCCGGACAGCTCGAGGCTGGTCGTCCCCCCCGGGGCCTGCGCGGTCGCCGTGTCGGGCGCCCGCTGGCGGGTGGCGCCGCACCCCGTGACCGCGAGAGCGGCGAGGGCGAGCGGAACGGCGGCGGAGACCGAGGGGAGGCGTCGCACGGCGCCGCCCATGATGGCGCAGCTCAGCCCGTGCGGGCCCGTGGGTGGGCGCTGAAGTAGGCGTCCTTGAGGCGGTCGGCGGAGAGGTGCGTGTAGATCTGCGTCGTGGCCACGTCGGCGTGGCCCAACATCTCCTGGACCGAGCGCAGGTCGCAGCCGCCCGCGAGCAGGTGCGTCGCGAAGGTGTGGCGCAGCGTGTGCGGGCTCATCCGGCCCTCGAGCCCGACGGCGCGGGCGTGGCGCTGGACGATCTTGTACAGCCCCTGCCGCGTCAGGCCCGTCGCCGCGGCGGTTGACGAACAGCCGCGCCTCCTCCCCGGGCCCGACGAGCGCCGGCCGCCCGCGGGCCAGCCAGGCCTTGACGGCGGCCAGCGCCTCGCGCCCGACCGGCACCAGGCGCTCCTTGGCGCCCTTGCCGCGGGTGCGCAGGACCTGCGCCTTGAGGTCGACGTCGCGGACGTCGAGGCCGACCGCCTCCGACGCGCGCAGGCCGCAGGCGTACATGAGCTCGAGCAGCGCACGGTCGCGCAGGGCGGCCGGGTCGGTGCCCTTCGGGGCGCCCAGGAGCCGCCCGACCTCGTCGCGTGACAGCACCTGCGGCAGCCGCTGGCTCTTGCGCGGGGCGCGCAGGTCGGCCGTGGGGTCGTGGTCGATGACCTGCTCGCGCCGCAGGTGGCGGTAGAAGGAGCGCAGGCACGCGGCCTTGCGCTGCAGGGTGGCGGCGGCCACCGGCGGCCGGTCGGGCGCGCCGGTCGCGAGGTCCTCCAGGAAGGCGGCGAGGTCGGCGTGGACGGCCTCCTCGGCCGTGACGTCCCGGGTGCCGAGGAAGGCGCCGAGCTGCAGCAGGTCCGAGCGGTAGGCCTCCAGCGTGTTGCGCGACAGCGCCCGCTCGAACTCCAGGTAGGCGAGGAAGTCCAGCACGTGGTGGCTGAACGGGCGGACGGGGACGAGGACGGCCATTGCGGGCGCCCTTCGCCCCCGCGGCCCGGGATCCCTGGGTCGGAGCGGTGCTGCAACGCGCCATGCGCGGCGCCGGCGGCGCCATGCGCGGCGTCGGCGGCGCCCGTGCGGGGCGCCGCCGACGCGGGCGCTAGGCCAGGCCGTGGGCGGCGAAGGCCCGGCGCGCGGCCGTCGCCACGGTCGTGCCGTAGAGCCGCTGGGCCGTGGCGATCGTCGTCGCGGCCGCGGCGCGCATCGACGTGCCCGCCGTGAAGCCGAACTGGGCCTCGACGATCGCGCGATCGGCCGTCGCCGGCCCCACGGCGCCGCGGAAGGCCCAGAGCGAGGCCGACCAGATCTCGCCGTCGGCGTGGACCTCGTCCTCGAGGTCGCGGGGGTAGACCTTCGGCTCGTCGAGGCGGCGCAGGCAGTGCGGCGTCGTCGAGGTGTACGAGACCGAGTCCCAGTCGGCGATGCACGCCTCGTCGGGCGTGGGCGCGTAGTGGGCGCTGACCGTCCCGGCCAGGTAGTCGCCGAAGCCCTCGCCGATGGCGCCGGCCTCGGGGGTCGAGCCGAAGCCCGGCACCTGGTCGTCCTGCACCGCGTGGCCGTACTCGTGGAGGATGACCTCGGCGTCCTCGGCGTCGTCGACGCCGCCCTTGCCGAGCGTGATCGTGAGCTTCGAGCTCCCGTCCCGGTAGAAGCTGTTGTCGCCGCCGTACTGGTCGATGCGCAGCAGCTGCTGGCGGTCGTTGACGTCGCGCAGGCCGAGCGACTGGAGGTAGCGCTGCGCCTGGGTGACCCAGTGGTAGGCCATCGTCTGCTCGAACTGATCCTGGTCGCGCGTGAAGACGAACCCGGTCCCGGTGTCGAGCGCCGCCTTGCCGGTGGAGCTCAGGACCTTCGCGTAGCTGCCGGTGAGCGTCCCCGAGCCGTCGAGGTCGGTGAGCGTCACGCGGTGGTAGGCCTGCGGGTAGAGGCTCGTGAAGTAGTCGCGGTCCTTCTGGTCGGTCAGCGTCTGGATCCCGAGGTCGGCGACGGGGTTCGGAGCGAAGACCTGGCCGGGAGCGGTGCGGGCCTGCGCCGGCGCCGAGGCGGCGAGGGCCGCCACGGCTGCGGCGGCGAGGCCGAGCATGGTGCGGTGCATGGCGGCGCACCCTAGCGCCGTGCCTTGAGCCACAGCAGCGCCACGAGCGTCTTGGCGTCGCGGGTGGCGGCGATCGCGCCGTCGAGGTCCTCCAGCGGCCAGCGCACGACCTCGATCCGCTCGTCCTCCTCCGCCTCGGCCGTCCCGTCGGACGGCGAGAGGCCGGTCGCGTGGAAGACGTGCACCAGCTCGTCGGTCATGCCGACGCTCGAGGCGAACGTCGCGACGGGCTCCCAGGATGCGGCCTGCAGGCCGACCTCCTCCGCGAGCTCGCGCCGCGCGGCCTCGAGCGGCGCCTCGCCCTCCTGGTCCAGGCGCCCGGCCGGGATCTCGAGGGCGTCCGGGTCGCCGACCGCCTCGCGCGGCTGGCGCACGAGCACCAGGTGGGTGTCGTCGTGGGCGAGCACGCCGACGGCGCCCTGGTGGTGGACGACCTCCCGCTCGACCTCCTCGCCGTCGGCGAACCGGAAGCGCTCGATCGCGAGCGTGACGATGCGCCCCTCGTAGATCGTCCGGCGGTCGAGCAGCTCGAAGCGGCGGTCGGCAGCGCTCATCGCCGCATGCTGCCCGCCGTTCCCGGGGACCACTCGCCCTGCAGGACGGATCCCGCACATGCGACACGACGTCGAGATCGAGGTCACGGAGGACGGTGCGGCGCTGGTCGTCGCCCTCGCCGGCGAGGTCGACCTGCGCTCCGCCGGGCGCCTCGGGGTCGCGCTCAACGCCGTCGTGCGCCACGGCGCAGGGCCCGTGGTCGTCGACCTCGGCGAGCTGCGCTTCATGGACTCCTCCGGGCTCGCGCTGCTCGTGAACGCCGCCCGCCGCCTGGACCACGCCGGTCGCGGCTTCGCCATCGCCGCCCCGCCCGGGCCGCCCCGGCGGGCCATCGAGCTCGCGCGCCTGGACCGGGCGCTGGTCGTCCGGGGCGACCGGCCGGCCGCCCTGTCGGCGCTCGACCGGCTCGCCGCCTAGGGCCCGCCGGCGGCGGCGTGCTCGTCCGCGGCCGCCTCCTCCGCGGCGGCGTCGAGGAGCGCCAGGGCGACGTCCAGCATCCCCTCCAGGGCCGCGACGCCGACGCGCTCGGTGGGCTCGTGGTTGCGCTCCGTGCCGTTGGCGAGGTTCGTGCACGGCAGGCCGGCCGCCTCGAGCGCGTTGGCGTCCGACCCGCCGCCGGTCGTGATCCGGGCCGGCTCGTAGCCGCACGCGCGCAGCGCCGCCTCGGCCACGACGACGGCGCGGGCGCCGGGACGATGGCGGTAGCCCTCGAAGACGCGCTCGACGACGACGTCGACGTCGCACTCGCACTGCGGGTCGTTCGCGGCGTCGTAGAGGTGGTCGACCATCTCGGCGACGACCGACTCGACGGCCTCGGGCGACAGGGATCGCGCCTCGCCGCGCAGCGTGCAGTGCTCGGGCACGACGTTCGTCCCCGCCACGCCGCCCTCGATCGCCGCGACGTTCGCCGTCGTCTCGGCGTCCAGGCGCCCCAGGCGCATCCGCGCGACGGCGCGGGCGGCGGCGACGACCGCGCTGCGCCCGTCCTCGGGCCGGATCCCGGCGTGGGCCGCGCGACCGTGGAAGGACGCCTGCAGCCGGTAGGCGGTGGGCGAGGCGACGACGATCCCGCCGATGGGCGACGCCTGGTCGAAGACGTAGCCGTAGGCGGCGCGGAGCGTGGCGGCGTCGAAGGCCGTCGCGCCCTCGAGCGCGAGCTCCTCGCGCACGGTGAACAGCAGCTCGAGCCCGACGGGCGCGGTCTCGCGGACGGCGCGCTCGGCGACGGCCAGCAGCACGGCCACGGCCGCCTTGTTGTCCGCGCCGAGGATCGTGTCGCCGGCGCTCTCCCACCCGCCGTCGACGAGCACGGGCTCGATCGGGCCGGCCACGGGGACGGTGTCGAGGTGGGCGCACAGCAGGAGCGTCGGCGCCGCGGGCGGGCCGGGGACGCGCGCGAGCAGGTTGCCCGCCCCGTCCTCCTCGGCGGCGAGCCCCATGCCGGCCAGCCGGCCGGTCACGTGGGCGGCGACCGCGGCCTCGTCGCGGGACGGGCTCGGGATGGCGCAGAGCGCGGCGAAGCGCTCGTTGAGGGTCCGGCGCTCGACCTCGGACGCCGGCCGCAAGGGCGCTAGGCCGGGCGGGCGGCCTCGGCCGGCTCGGCCTCGGCGCTCGCGCCGTCGCGCTCCGCCGCCGGCGCGCCGCCGGCGTGCTGCAGCGCGGCGGCGACGAACTCGCGGAAGAGCGGGGCGGGCCGCTCCGGGCGCGACTTGAACTCGGGGTGGAACTGCGACGCGACGAAGAACGGGTGGTCGCGCAGCTCGATGACCTCGACCAGGCGCTCGTCGGGCGAGGTGCCGGAGACGACGAGCCCGGCGGCCTCGAGCCGCTTGCGCAGGCTGATCGACACCTCGAAGCGGTGCCGGTGGCGCTCGTACACGACGGCCTCGCCGTAGATCTCCCTGGCCCGGGATGGGTGCAGCTTGATCGGGTCGGCGCCGAGGCGCATCGTCCCGCCGAGGTCGGAGACCTCCTTCTGCTCGGGCAGGAGGTCGATGACCGGCCACTCCGTCTCGAGGTCGAACTCGGTCGAGTTCGCCCCGTGCATGCCGGCCACGTGGCGGGCGAACTCGGCGACGGCGACCTGCATCCCGAGGCACACGCCCAGGTAGGGGATCCCGCGCTCGCGGGCCACCTTGACGGCCCGGATCTTGCCCTCGATGCCGCGGCCGCCGAAGCCCCCCGGGACGAGGATGCCGTCGGCGCCGGCGAGGCGCTGCTCGGCCTGCTCGTCGGTCTCCAGGACCTCGGAGTCGACCCAGTCGATCTCGATCTTCCCGCCGTGGAGGTAGCCCGAGTGGCGCAGCGCCTCGGACACCGACAGGTAGGCGTCCTCGAGCTGGACGTACTTCCCGACGAGGGCGATCCGCACGGGCCTGGTGGCGGCGTCGGCGCGCTCGACGACCTGCGTCCACTCCCTCAGGTCGGCCGGCTGCGCCTCGAGCCCCAGCGTCTCGACGATGAACTCGTCGACGCCCTGCTCGTGGTACCAGACCGGCACCTTGTAGATGTTGTCGACGTCCTTGGCCGACACGACCGCGTCGACCGGCAGCGAGGCGAAGAGCGCGATCTTCTTGCGGATGTCGAGGTCCAGCGGGGACTCCGAGCGGCAGAGCAGCATGTCGGGCTGGATGCCGATGCGGCGCAGCTCGTTGACCGAGTGCTGGGTCGGCTTCGTCTTCAGCTCGCCCGCGTGGCCGATGTAGGGCACGAGCGTGAGGTGGATGAAGAGGCAGTTCCGGCGGCCCACGTCGACCGGGAACTGCCGGATCGCCTCGAGGAACGGGAGCGACTCGATGTCGCCCACGGTCCCGCCGATCTCGGTGATCACGACGTCGACGTCGCTCTGCTCGGCGATGAGCCGGACGCGCTGCTTGATCTCGTCGGTGATGTGGGGCACGACCTGGACCGTGCCGCCGAGGTAGTCGCCGCGGCGCTCGCGCCGGATGACCGAGTTGTAGATGCCGCCCGCGGTGACGTTCGAGGCGCGCGTCGTGTTCGTGTTCGTGAAGCGCTCGTAGTGCCCGAGGTCGAGGTCGGTCTCCGCCCCGTCCTCGGTCACGAAGACCTCGCCGTGCTGGTACGGCGACATCGTCCCGGGGTCGACGTTGATGTACGGATCGAACTTCTGCAGGCCCACGGAGAGCCCGCGCGCGACGAGCAGGCGCCCGATGGACGCCGCCGCGATCCCCTTCCCCAGGGACGACACCACGCCCCCCGTGACGAAGATGTAGCGGGGCTTGCGCTGGGCGTCGGTCACGGAAGGTCACCCTAGCGCCCCGCACGGACGACGGCGGGCGCGCCCGGCCCCGGGCCCGAGGGTCCGCCCGGGGTGGTCCGGGGTGCGGGGCGCGGCCTACCATCGAGGCATGGAGAAGATCGCGAAGACCGACGCCGAGTGGCGCGCCGAGCTCAGCCCGGAGGCCTACGAGGTCCTGCGCCACGCCGCCACCGAGCGCCCCTGGACGGGTGAGCACGTCCAGGAGAAGCGCGACGGGACCTACGCCTGCGCGGGCTGCGGCGCGGAGCTCTTCGACGCGGCGACGAAGTACGAGTCGGGCTCGGGCTGGCCGAGCTTCACCGACCCGAAGGTCGCGGACGCCGTCGAGCTCGTCGAGGACCGCTCCCACGGCATGGTGCGCACCGAGGTGCGCTGCGCGCGCTGCGGCGGGCACCTGGGTCACGTCTTCCCGGACGGCCCGGGCCCCAGCGGCGAGCGCTACTGCATGAACTCGCTCGCGCTGGAGTTCGACCCGGCGGAGTAGCGGGGCCGGCGCCGCGGGCGGCCGCTCGGGGCTCGGCCTCACGCCGCGCGGCGGAGCTCCTTCGCGTGGCGGCGCGCGCCCACGTCGTCGTCGTCGGCCCCGAGCATCCGCACGAGCTCGCCGACCACGGCGGGCTCGTCGAGCGCCGCGACGGTCGTGCGCGCGGGCTCGGCCCGCGGGTCCTTGGCGATGGAGAAGTGCCGCGCCGCCAGCGAGGCGATCTGCGGCAGGTGCGTGATGCAGACGAGCTGCCGGCCCTCGGCCAGCGCGCGCAGCTGCGCGCCGACCGCGCGCGCGGTGTGCCCGCCGATGCCGGCGTCGATCTCGTCGAAGACGAGCGTCGCCCCGCCGCCGGTCGCGTTGGCCTCCGAGAGGATCGCCAGCATGACCCGCGAGAGCTCGCCGCCCGACGCGATCTCGCGCAGCGGCCCGGCCGGCACGCCGGCGTTGGGCGCGATGACGAACTCGACCGCGTCCGTGCCCGTCGGGCCCGGCTCGCGGTCGGCCAGCTCGATCGCGAACGTCGCGCCCTCCATGGCCAGGTCGGCCAGGCGCGCGAGGACGGCGGTCGCCAGGCGCGGCGCCTGCGCGGCGCGCGCCTCGTGGAGCGCGGCGGCCAGGCCCGCGTGCTCGGCCCGGGCGTCCTCCAGCGCCGCGGTGGCCTCGGCCAGCGCGACCTCCGCCCCTTCGAGCTCCGCGCGGCGCCGCCGGCAGGCCTCGGCGTGGGCGAGCACGGACGCGGTCGTCCCGCCGTGCTTGCGCTGCAGGCGGTCCAGGACCGCCAGGCGCTCCTCGGCGGCCTCGAGCGCCCCGGGCTCCGCCTCGAGGCTCTCGGCGTAGCGGCGCAGCTCGGCGGCGACGTCGTCGGCCTCGATGGCCACCGCGCGCCAGCGCTCGGCCAGCGCGTCGAGGTCCGCGTCCACCCCGGCCACCCCGTCCAGCGCGCCACCGCCGGCGGCCAGCAGCGCGGCCACCCCGGTGCCGTCCTCGGGCGCCACCGCCTCCGCGGCCCCCCAGGCGGACGCCCGCAGCGCCTCGAGGTGGCGCAGGCGCTCGCGCCGCGCCCGCAGCTCGGCCTCCTCGGCCTCGTCGGGCGCCGCCTCGTCGATCTCGGCCAGCTCGAAGGCGAGCAGGTCCAGCTCGCGCTCGCGGCCCGCGGCGCGCCCCTCGAGCTCGGCCAGGGTCCGCTCGAGCGCCCTGGCCCGACCCCACGCGGCGGCGCACGCGTCGCGCCGGGCGGCCTGCTCGGGCCCGCAGGCGTCGTCGAGGAGCGCGAGCTGCGCCGAGGCCAGCGTGAGCCGGCGGTGCTCGTGCTGGCCGTAGAAGGCCACGAGGTGCTCGGCGAGGTCGCGGAGGTCGCCGACCGCGGCCGAGCGGCCGTTGACGTAGGCGCGGGTGCGCCCCTCGGCGCTGACGCGCCGGGCGAGCACGACCTCCTCGGCGTCGGCGGGCAGCCGCTCGCCGAGCTCGTGGCGCAGCGCGTCAGGCAGGTCGAAGACGCCCTCGACGTAGGCCTCGGCCGCCCCCGGACGCACGACGGAGCCGCGCGCGCGGCCGCCCAGCAGCAGGTCGAGGGCGTGGGCCAGGACGGTCTTGCCCGCGCCGGTCTCCCCCGTCAGGACGTTGAGGCCCGGCGCCAGGCGCAGCTCGGCCCGCTCGATGAGCAGGAGGTTCTCGACGCGCAGCTCGGACAGCACGCGCCAGGGTGTACCAGCGGCGGCCCGACGGATCACGGCCGCCCCGCGGTGGCCGTCACCGCCCGGCGTCAGAGCCGACGCAGGGCCTCCTCGATCGGCGTGTCGCCCGTGAACACCTCGAAGGTCTTGCCGATCGTCCGCGGCTCCACGAGCACCCCCGCGAGCACCGCCGCGACGTCGTCGCGCGGGATCCGCCCGCGCCGCCCGAGCATCGTCTCGACCCGGACGCGCCCCGTGCCCTCGTCGTCGGTCAGGCCGCCCGGCCGCACGATGGTCCAGTCGAGCTCGCTCTGGCTCAGCGCCTCGTCGGCCTCCGCCTTCGCCTCCAGGTAGGGCTGCATCTGCGGCCCCGCCGAGGACGGGTCCTGGGCGCCGATCGAGCTCACCATCACGTAGCGCCGCACCCCGGCGGCCTCGGCCGCGTCGACGAGCTTCACGGCCGCGCCGAGGTCGACGGTCCGCTTGCGCTCGGGCCCGCTCCCGGGCCCGGCGCCCGCGGCGAAGACGACCGCGTCGGCGTCGCGGACGGCCTCGACGACGTCGTCGACCGCCGCGGCCTCGAGGTCGAGGACCAGGCCCCGGGCGCCGACCGCCTCCAGGTCGGCGACGTGCCCGGGGTCGCGCACGAGCCCCACGGCCTCGTCGCCGCGCCCGGCGAGCAGGCGCTCCAGGCGGCGGGCGACGCGCCCGTGGCCCCCGGCGACGACGACCCTCACGAGGCCAGCCTCCCGAACTTCTCACGCAGACGGCGGTAGAACGACGACCCCGGGAGGTGGGCCAGGTCCGCGGCCTCGCGCAGGAAGCTCGCCGCGATGGCCTGCCCCGGGCCGAGCTCCCCGACCGGCCGCCCGTCGAGGACGACGTCGACCGCGCCGTGCGACCGGTTCTGGATCTCCAGCACGTCGCTCGGCGCGACGACGAGCGCGCGGGCGGTGAGCGAGTGCGGGGCGATGAAGGACACGACGAAGCCCTCGACGCCCCAGGCCATCACCGGGCCGCCGTTGGCGAGGTTGTAGCCGGTCGACCCGGCCGGCGTCGAGACCACGAGCCCGTCGCAGCGCACGGAGCCGACCTCCTCGCCCTCGATGAGGTACGCCAGCTGCGCCACGCGCTCGCCGACCTTGCGGTGGATGGCCAGGTCGTTGATCGCCGCCTGGGGCCCGGCCGGCGTGCGCAGCGCGATCGCCGGCAGGGTCAGCGTCTCGAAGTCGCCCTCCAGCGCGCGGGCCAGCCCGTCGTGCGTCGCCTCGCCGTCGGGGTCGATCGTGGCCAGGAACCCGACCTCGCCGTAGTTCACGGCGAAGACCGGGACGCCCGTCCCCGCGTAGCGGCGCAGCGCCCGCAGGATCGTCCCGTCGCCCCCGAGCGCGACGCACAGCTCGACGTCGTCGGTGAGCTCCGCGTCGAGCTCGAGGCACGGGCGCGGCTCCGGGCGGTGCTTGCGGGTCTCCTCCGGGTCCAGGCGCAGGACGACGCCGTGCTCGCAGGCCAGGTCGACGAGCGTCCGCAGGGCGGGGCCGGTGTCCTCCGTCCGGGCGTGGCTGAGGACGGTGACGCTCCTCACGGCTCGACCTCCCGCGCGGCCGCCGCGACGGCGTCGCCGTCGAGCGCGCCGTCGCGCGCGGCCTCGGCCAGCCAGAGGAACGTCTCGCGGTTGCCCTTGGGGCCCGGGAGGCCCGAGGACGCGAAGCCGAGCACCGCGGCCCCGGCCGCGCGCGCGGCCCCGGCCACGGCCACGAGCGCCGCGCGGCGGTCGGCGGCCTCGCGCACGACGCCGCCCTTGCCGAGGCGCTCACGGCCGACCTCGAACTGCGGCTTGACCATGGCCAGGGCGTCGAAGCGCGGCGCCGTCGCGGCCAGGACCGCGGGCAGGACCTTGGTCAAGGAGATGAAGGAGACGTCGGCCACGACCAGGTCGGGCCGGTAGGGCAGCTCACGGGCGTCGAGCGCGCGAGCGTTGCGGCGCTCGAGGACGGTGACGCGGTCGTCGGTGCGCAGGCGCCAGTCGAGCTCGCCGTAGGCGACGTCGAGGGCGACGACGTGCGCGGCCCCGCGCTGCAGCAGGCAGTCGGTGAAGCCGCCGGTGGAGGCGCCCACGTCGAGGGCGTCGCGCCCGACGACGTCCAGCCCGAGGGCGTCGAGGGCGTTGGCGAGCTTCACCCCGCCCCGGGACACGAAGCGCGGCCGGTCGTCGACCGCCAGGGCGACGTCGTCGGCCACGAGCTGGCCCGGCTTGGCGGCGCGCTCGCCGTGCTCGCCGAGGCGCACCTCGCCGGCCATGACGGACGCGGCGGCGCGCGCCCGCGAGCTGAAGAGCCCGCGCTGCGCCAGCAGGGTGTCGAGGCGGACCTTGGCGGTCACGAGGCCGGGCAGGCTAGCGGCCCGTGTCGTCGGTGACCCACGTCACACACCCGGTGGCGGCGCCGAGCGACCATGTGCTGCGTCGAGTCCAGCCGACACCGTCTTCCCCGCAGTGATCACATACAGCTGGACCCACATAGCAGTACCTCTCCTCCCCGAGACGACCCGCCCCAGGCGGGTCGTTTCACGTCCGGGGCGCCGGCGGGAGGCGCACGTGGAGGTGGTCGTCGTGGTGGACGAGCGGCACGACCACGCGACGCGGGCCGCGCAGGCGCAGCCGGGGGCCGACGAACACCTTCTGCGCGCCCGCGGCGACGAAGCGGTCCACGAGGTCCTGGGCCTCCAGGCGATCGACCTGCGAGGGCTTCCACGGCGCCCGGACCAGCCCGTCGCGACGGGGGTAGGACACGTCGGCGTCGAGGCCGTTCTGGTGCGACGCGTGGCCGAGGCCGCCGAAGCGCTCGCCGAAGGGCCCGCCGTGGCGGCGGCTCAGGTCCTCCACGAGCAGCGGCGGCGCGCCCGGGTGGTCGACCGCCCACAGGGCGGCCACGTCCTGCAGCGTCGCGACCAGCCGGTCGGTGCCCCACCGCCGCCACGCCCGGTTGGGCGCGCGACGCAGGACCGCGTCCCACGTCACGAAGCCGGGGCCCCAGGCGGGCAGGAGCACGCCGTGGCGCAGGCGGCCGTCCCACGGCGCGCCCGCGGCGACCGAGGCCGGTGCGGGGAGCGCCGGGACGGGGGGCGCGGCGGGCGGGACCGGTGGTCCGTCGAGCGGCGCGCGCCCGGGCGCGGCCGCCGGCGCGAGCACCGTGGCCACCAGGGCGAGGAGGGCGGCGCGGGCGGTCCGGCGGCGCACCCGCGCAGTGTGGCACCGGCTCGCCGCTCAGCCCGTCGGGTCGCCGGCCACGCGGCGCACGAAGCCGCCCAGCTCGGCCACGAGCTCCCGCGCGCGGGCCACGGCGCCGCCCCAGCGCAGGACGCCGTGGGGCACGTCGGCGAGCTCGCGCAGGGCGACGGGCACGCCCGCCTCCCGCAGCGCCCGCGCGTACTCGAGCCCCTCGTCGCGCAGGACGTCGTGCCCGGCGACGGCCACGAGCGCGGGCGGCGCGCCGCGCAGGTCGGCCAGCAGCGGCGACGCGTCGGGCGACGCGGGGTCGGCGCCGTCGAGGTACAGGCGCCACATCGCGCGCAGGTGGGCCGCCGAGAGCACCGGGTCCGCGGCGTGCTCGGCCCAGGACGGACGCTCGGTCGTGCCGTCGACGACGGGGTACACGAGCAGCTGCCCGCGCACGGCGTCGCGCCGGTGCAATGCCGCGACGGCGGCGAGGTTGCCCCCGGCGCTGTCGCCGCCGACGAGCACCCTGGCGGGGTCGGCGCCGAGGACCGCGGGCCCGTCGCCGTCCAGGAGCCAGGCCACGGCGGCGTCCGCGTCGCGCACCGCGGCCGGGTGCGGGTGCTCGGGCGCGAGGCGGTAGTCGACCGAGAGGACCACGGCGCCCGAGGCGTTGGCGAGCGCCCGGCAGACGCGGTCGATGCCGTCGAGGTCGCCGAGCACCCAGCCGCCGCCGTGCAGCCAGCAGACGACCGGCGCGGCGTCGAGGTCGAGCGCCTGGGCCGGCCGGTAGGCGCGCGCGGGCACGCCGCCCGCGTCGACGTCCAGGACGCCGGCGACCTCCTCCGGCGCGCCGCCGAGGAGCTCCGCCGCCCGGGCGTAGGCGACGCGCGCCGCGCGCAGGTCGAAGGCGTCCTCCGCGCCCGGCAGGCCCGCCAGCACGGCGACGACCTCGGGGTGGAGCGCGGACGTCGGTCCCACCCGCCGTCGTCCCGCCCGGCCCGCCCGCCTAGGCCTCGGCGAGCGAGCGGCCGCCGACCGCGGCCTCGATGCGCTGGGCGACGGCCTTGCCCGTGAAGCCGACCTCGGCGTGCAGCAGCGCCGGCTTGCCGTGCGTGACGTAGCGGTCGGGCAGGCCGACGCGCAGGATGCGCGGCAGCGAGCCGGACCCATCCGCCCGCTCGTTCAGCGCCTCCCACACCGCCGAGCCGAAGCCGCCCATGAGGACGCCCTCCTCGACCGTGACGAGCAGCTCGTGCTCGCCGGCGAGCTGCGCGAGCAGCTCCTCGTCGAGCGGCTTGGCGAAGCGCGCGTCGGCGACCGTGACCGACAGCCCGCGCTCGGCCAGCAGGTCGGCCGCCTCGAGCGCCAGCGCGACCCCGGCGCCGTAGCCCACGACCGCGACCTTCTCGCCCTCGCGCAGCACCTCGCCGCGGCCGTGCTCCACCGGCGTGATCCCCTTCGGGGCCAGCAGCGGCACGCCGAGCGCCTCGCCGCGGGGGTAGCGCAGGGCCACCGGGCCGTCGTGCTCGAGCGCGGTGCGGAGCATCCGCTGGAGCATGGCCTCGTCGCGCGGGGCCATGAGCGTGATGTTCGGCAGTGGCCGCAGGTAGGCGATGTCGAAGGCGCCGTGGTGCGTCGGGCCGTCGTCGCCGACGAGGCCGGCGCGGTCGAGCGCGAAGACGACGTCGAGCTCCTGCAGGCAGACGTCGTGGATGATCTGGTCGTACGCGCGCTGCAGGAACGTCGAGTAGATCGCGCAGACCGGCTTGAGGCCCTCGAGGGCCAGGCCGCTGGCGAAGAGCACCGCCTGCTGCTCGGCGATCCCGACGTCGAAGTAGTGCTCGGGCTCGGCCTTCTGGAGCAGGTTGAGCCCCGTGCCCGAGTTCATCGCCGCCGTGATGCCGACGACGCGGCGGTCGCGGCGGACCTCCTCGATCATCGCCTCGCCGAAGACCTTCGTGTACTGCGGCGGGGCGACGGGGGCGCCGGCGGCCTTCGGCGTGCTCGCCACGGGGGCGCCGTTGGCGATCGACTTCGGCTTG
Source organism: uncultured Actinomycetes bacterium (assembly GCA_963707695.1). Classification (GTDB taxonomy): domain Bacteria; phylum Actinomycetota; class Thermoleophilia; order Solirubrobacterales; family Solirubrobacteraceae; genus JAOPZW01. The sequence continues at coordinate 531,459 of CAVPQY010000004.1, forward strand.
GCCGCGTGCCAGGCCTCCATCCCCTCCAGGCCGCCGTCCTCGGCCGGGGCGAAGCCCTTGCCCTTGACCGTGGCGATGTGGACGACGACCGGCCGGTCCGCCTCGAGGGCCTGGCGCAGGGCGCGCCGCAGCGCGTGGACGTCGTGGCCGTCGACGACGCCGACGTAGGCCCAGTCGAGCTCCTCCCAGAACAGCCCGGGCGCCCAGAAGGCCTTGAGCGACTCCTTGAGCTGCGGCCCGAGCTTCTCGAAGGCGTGGCCGACGCCGGGGAGCTCGGTCAGCCCCCGCTCGACGCCCTCCCGGGCATGCCAGAAGCGGGGGTTCAGGCGGACGCGGTTGAAGGACCGCGACAGCGCGCCCACGTTCGGCGAGATGGACATGCCGTTGTCGTTGAGCACGACGACGATCGGCGTCTGCGCCCCGCCGGCCTGGTGGATGGCCTCGAAGGCGACGCCGCCGGTCATGGCGCCGTCGCCGATGACCGCGACGACCTTGCCGGCGTCGGGCTCGCCGCGCAGGCGCATGCCCTCCTTGAGGCCGACGGCGTAGCCGATCGACGTCGAGGCGTGGCCGGCGCCCATGATGTCGTGCTCGCTCTCGTGGATCGAGCAGAAGGGCGCGAGGCCCTCGTACTGGCGGATCGTCGGCAGCTGGTCGCGGCGGCCCGTGAGGACCTTGTGCGGGTAGGCCTGGTGGCCGACGTCCCACAGGACCTTGTCCGTCGGGGAGTCCAGCAGCGAGTGCAGCGCGACGGCCAGCTCGCAGGTGCCGAGGTTCGCGCCGAAGTGGCCGCCGATCTCACCCACCGTGTCGATGATGTGCTCGCGCACCTCCTGGGCGACCTGGACGAGCTCGTCGTCGGTCAGGTCGTGGAGGTCCTGCGGGCGGTCGATGCGGTCGAGGATGCGGTCCATGGGTCCCTAGGTCGTCCGGGTGAGGATGAAGTCCGTGATCTGCTCGAGCTCCGCGGCGCCCTCGGGGGCGGCTTCCCTGAGCGTGGCGCGCGCCCTGGCGTGGCACCCGGCGGCGAGCTCGCGGGCCCCGTCGAGCCCGAACTCGCTGACGTACGTGCGCTTGCCGTGGCGCTCGTCGCTGCCCTGCGGCTTGCCGAGCGCGTCCTCGTCCCCGGTGACATCCAGGATGTCGTCGACGATCTGGAAGAGCACGCCCAGCTCCGCCGCGAACCGGCGGTACGCGATTGTCGCATCCTCGTCCAACCCCACCAGCTCCAGTACGCAGGCGACGGAGGCGCCGATCAGCCGGCCCGTCTTCAGCGCGTGCAGCGCGCGGAGCTCGTCGGGGGTCCGCGCCAGCTCGCGGACGTCGAGGTACTGGCCGCCCACCATGCCGTCGACGCCCGTGGCCGCCGCCAGCTCGCGGGCGACGGCGAGGACCCGCTCGGGCGGTCCCGGCTGGGCGACGAGCAGGTGGCGGAAGGCCTCGGCGTAGAGGGCGTCGCCGGCCAGGATCGCGACGTCCTCGCCGAACTTCACGTGGCAGGTCGGTCGGCCGCGGCGCAGGTCGTCGTCGTCCATCGCCGGGAGGTCGTCGTGGATGAGCGAGTAGGTGTGGATGAGCTCGATCGCGGCGGCCAGCGGCAGGACCTCGCGCGGGTCGGCGCCGACGGCGCCGGCCGTGGCCAGCGCGAGCACGGGCCGGATGCGCTTGCCCCCGGCCAGGAGCGAGTAGCGCATGGCCTCCTCCAGGCCCGCCGTGGCCGGCGCCACGGCGGGGAAGCGCAGGCCGGCGAGGTAGCCCTCGACCTCGTCGCGGAGGGCGTCGGGGTACGTCCCGGTGTGGGCGACGGTCACCGCGAGGGCGAGCCGCTGCTCGGCGGCGGTCGGTGGCGGGGGTCGGCGTGGCCGCTCACAGGAGCGTGTCCTGGCCCGGCAGGGGCTCCCGGGCGGCGTCGCGGGCCAGGCGATCCAGCTCGGCGCCGGCCTGGTGGGCGAGCGCCGCGCAGTCCTCCACGAGGCCCGCGGCCGCGTCCGCGGACAGCTCGCCGCTGCGCAGCTGCTCGGCCGCACGCTCGAGGCGGGCGACGAGGTCGTCGAGGGCGGAGGTGTCGAGCTCGCTCATGGGGCCTGAGCATTCTGCCGTGCCTCGCGCAAGGCGGCGGCCAGGATGCCGTTGACGAAGCCGGGGGCGTCGGCGCCGCAGAAGGTCTTGGCCGTCTCGACGGCCTCGTCGATGGCCCCTTCGGGCGGGATCGGGCGGTCGGCCGGGATGGCGTCGGGGTGCAGGATCTCGACGAGCGCCGTGCGCATGATCGCGCGCTCCAGCGGCGCGATGCGGGCCACCGTCCAGCCCTTGGCGTGCCGGCCGATGCGCGCGTCGAGGTCCTCCTCGTAGTCCTGGGCGGCATAGGCGAGCGCGCGCGTGAAGGTCGAGGCGTCGCGGGCGAAGACGTCGTCGAGCTCGCGACCGGTCACGTCGTGCTGGTAGAGGGCGAACGCCGCCGCCCGGCGCTGGTCGGTCCGCCGGCTCACACGCGCGACATGTACTCGCCGCTGCGCGTGTCGACCTTGACGCGGTCGCCGATGTTGACGAAGAGCGGGACCTGGACCGACGCGCCGGTCTCGAGCGTCGCGGGCTTGTTGCCGCCCCCGGACGCGGTGTCGCCGCGGACGCCGGGCTCCGTCTGGGTGACCTCGAGCTCGACGGAGGCCGGCAGCTGGACGTCCGACGGGGCGTCGTCGATGAAGAGGACGTCGACCTCGTCGTTGGGCTTCGTCCACTTCAGCGCCTCGGCCACGCCCTCCTCCGGGACGGCGAGCTGCTCGTAGGACCCCGTGTCCATGAAGTGCGCCTCGGTGCCGTCGCTGTAGAGGAACTGCATCTTCCGGGCCTCGGTGCGGACGGCACGGAACTTCTCGCCGGCCCGGAAGGTCCGGTCGATCACGGCGCCGTCGGCGGCCCGCCGCAGCTTGGAGCGCACGAAGGCCCCGCCCTTGCCCGGCTTGACGTGCTGGAACTCGAGGATCTTGAAGACCGTGCCCTCGACCTCGATGTGGTTCCCGTTCTTGAACTGGTTCGTGCTGATCGACAACCCGGTCGCCTCCCGTCGCTGACTGGCCCTGCGAAGGGTAGGCCCCTCGGGCCCGGCGGCTCGGGACGTGGGCCGGCTCGCGCCGTTCGAGCAACGGCTAGCTCTTCGGACCTCGCTCGACGAACGCGACGCACTGGCCCTGGTTCCCGAACCCGAGCTGCTGCCAGCCGCCGCGCCGGCACTCGTCCCTGGTCGGCAGCCGCATCGCGGGGCTCACGGCCAGCCCCTCCGGAAGGCCACCGGCGGCCACGCGAGGCGGGTTCTTGGGGACGAGCCCGCCGTCCGCGCCGATGTCGTACTGCCACACGTCGCCGCCGGTGCTCGCGGCGTAGAGGCTCAGGCCGTCCGGGCTGACCCCCAGCCCGTCGACCACCGGGGCGGCGGGCGCCGCGTCGACGTCGCTGAGCGTGCCGCCCGCTCCCACGCTGAAGTGACGGACCACGGACCCGCTGCTGGCGTAGACGTTCCGGCCGTCCGGGCTGACCGCGAGAAGCCGGGCACCGGCCTGCACGACGGCAGGGCTCTTCGCCGACAACGTGCCGCCGGCATCGGCGTCGTACTGCGAGATCGTGGCGTCCGCGGCGTTCGCGACGTAGACGCTGCGGCCGTCGGGGCTGACGGTCACGCCGATCGGTCCCCTGCCCGCTGGAACGAGCGCCGGCTGCTTCGGCGCCAGCGTGCCGCCCGGGCCGACGTCGTATTGCGACACGCCGCTGTCGGGCGGGATGCCGGTGACCGTCAGGCTGAAATCGGTGACGTAGACGCTGTGGCCATCGGGGCTGACCGCCACCCCGAACGGGAATCCGCCCGCCGGCACGCTGGCCGGGCTCTTCGGCGACAGCGTCCCCGCCGGACCCACGTCGAACTGCAGCACGCGGCCGTGGACGTCGAAGTCGGCGACGTAGACGCTCCTGCCGTCCGGGCTGATCGCCAACTGGCGCGGACCGGCGCCGGCCGGGACGGCCGGCGGGCTCTTGGGCGACAGCGTCCCGTCGATGCCGACGTCGTACTGCAGGACCTCGCCGCCGGTGAACCCGGCGGCGAAGGCGGCGACGTAGACGCTGCGGCCGTCGGGGCTGACGACGATCCCCTCCTGGGGGAACTCGCCCGCGGGGACCGCCGGCGGCGCCAGCGACGCGAGGAGACCGCCCGCCCCGACGGCGTACTGGGAGACGTCGTCGCCCTGGGAGTTCGTGACGTAGACGTGCGTCGCGGCGCCGGCCGGCGCCGCCGAGAGCACCAGCACGGCGAACGCGGCGACGGCGCACCACCGACGGCCGAGGCGCGCTGCGCGTGACGCGTACGACATGCGCCGAGCGTAGTCCGGACGCGGTGGCCGGTCCACTGCGCGGACCAGGGCAGGGATGCGCGCCGGGAGTGGCGGGCCTCGCAGACCACCGACGACGACGACGAGGGCACCCCTCAGCGCTTGGCGAGCTCGAAGAACGTCGAGTCGCTGCCGCCCGGCTCGGGGCGCGTCCCGGCGGCCACGGGTGGGAACCACCCTCGTGGGTCGAGAGGGAGGCCGGCATGTGGCATCGGGACGGGTGGGATGCGACGGCGAGGATCGGCGTGCTCACGCCGCACGCGGACGTCGGCCCGGAGTCGGAGCTGCAGGCGATGGCGCCCGGAGGGGTCGTGGTCCACGCCGGCCGCGTCCGGTTCGGCGGGATGGGCGCCGGCGGCAGCATGGACCCCACCATCCCGCTGGCGGCGGTCCGGGCGTTCGCCGCGCCGCCGCACCTCGACGAGGCCGCCGAGCTCCTCGCGGCGGCGCCCGTCCAGGTCCTCGCCTTCGGCTTCACGAGCTCCGCCTACGTCCTGGGCGCCGACGGCGAGGCGGCGATGGTCGCCCGCCTCGAGCTGCGGACGGGCGGCCTCCCGGTCGTCGCGACGGCCGCGGCCGCCGTCGCCGGCCTGAGGGCGCTCGACGTGCGACGCGTGTGGGTCGTCGCCCCGCCCTGGTTCGACGCCGAGCTCACCGAGCTCGGCGGTGCGTACTTCCGCGACCAGGGGTTCGACGTGGTGGGCGCCGCCACGTGCGGCCTGCCCAGCGACCAGCGCAGCGTGACCCCGGAAGGGCTCTGCGACTGGGTCGTCGAGCACGCCCCGGGCGACGCCCAGGGCGTCGTCGTCGGCGGCAACGGCTTCCGCGCCGTCGGCGCCATCGAGGCGCTGGAGGCCGCGCTCGGCCTGCCGGTGGTCACGGCGAACCAGGCGCTGCTCTGGCGCGCCCTCGGTGCCGCACGGAGCCCGGCGCGCGTCACCGGCTACGGGCGGCTGTTCGATCGCACGCCGCGGCCGAGCTGACGCCCGGCGGCCCCGGCGGCGCGGAGCGCCGCCGGGGGACGCGGTGCCGGCTAGCGCGCGCTCTCGAGGAAGCGCTTGGCCAGCGTCGGGTGCTGCCTGATCAGCGCGGCCTTCTGGCGGGCGAAGGCACGGCGGGTCGCGGCGCTCTGCCCCTGCGCGTTCCCGAGGTCCAGGACGAAGTAGAAGAAGTAGTCGGCCTGGCTGACGATCTGGCTCTTGTAGGGCTCGAAGTAGGGGACGTGCCCCTGGCCCTCGAGCGGCTCGAGGAAGGCCGCGACCCCGTTCTTCAGGAGCGCGAGCGCCGTGTCGACCGACCACTGGTAGGGGACGACGTTGTCGTTCGTGCCGTGCACGAGCACGCCCGGGGCGTCGTCGGCGCTGGCGAACAGCCCCTGCGGCAGCCCGCCGGAGATCGAGAAGAAGCCGCCGACGCGGTCGGAGACGTCCGGGTTGCCTCCCGCCTCGGCGTTCTCGGCGAACATGCCCACCCCGGCCGACGTGATCGCCCCGGCCGACTCGCCGCCGATGCCGATGCGGCTCGGGTCGATGCCGTACTGGGCGGCGTGCTCGCGGACGAAGCGGACGGCGCCCTGGGCGTCCGAGATGGCGGCCAGCGCGGCGGCGGTGCAGGCCGGCGTGTTCGGGTTCGACCCGCCGCCGCAGCCCGAGGAGAGGAGTCGGTAGTTGATCGAGAAGCTGACGTAGCCGAGCTTCGCGAAGGTGTTCGCGAGGTCCGCCGACGGGCCGCCGCTCTTGTCTCCGCCGGAGAACCCGCCGCCGTGGACCCAGATGACCGCGGGGCGCTGGGTGAGCGTGTCGCCTGCGGGCTGGTAGACGTCGAGCTTCAACGCGACCGGGTTGCCGTCGTTGTCCGGCGCGGTGCCGTACTGGACGTCGGTCGTCTTCGTGACCGTCGTGAAGACCTGGTCGCGGTACCGGATCGTGCCCGAGCCGGCCGGCCGGGCGACGGTGCAGCCCGAGAGGACGGCGACCGCCAGGAGCGCCGCGAGCACCGCGGCGGACCTGGCCGCCCGCGGACGGCGGGGGCGCGGCGGGCGCGTGGAGGTGAGATCCGGCATGTGACTCCTTGTGGACCGTGGATCACCCGTCCGGCCACCGGCCAGGACGAGCCCTCTCCCCGAGGGAGGGCGACCCTATCCGACCGCCGCGCCGCTGCGCGCCGCGTCGCGGTCCGGCCCCGGACGCGGCTCGCGCGAACCGGCCGGGGGACGGACGGCCTCCCGCACCAGCCGGATCGTGCCCGGTCCCCCCGCAGTCGCCTGCCGGCCGCACCGACCACCCGAGCGCCGGGCGCGATCCTGGACCGACCGACGCGACCCCACCCCGAACCCCCGAGGACGCCACCATGAACCGCACCGACCGACCCTCCCCCATGCGCCGCACGCTCGCCGGATGGCGCGACGCCCATCGCCGGACGTCGATCGAGTGGCAGCAGCGCATGGAAATCGCACCCGACCTCCGGTCCGGGCTGCGGTCCTAGCCGCCGACCGCCGCCGACCAGGAGCGGCCGGCTCCCGGCCGCAGAGGCCGGGAGCCGGCCCGTCGACCGGCCTCCGGCGACCTGACCCAACCACCTCCGGCCTCGCGCCGATGAGACCCCGATGGCCCGCCGGACCACGAGCGACCCCGCTGACGCGCTCGCGCTGCGGTTCCGCCTGCGCACGCTGCGCATCGGGATGTGGCCGAGGCTCTTCAGGTGCGCGTACTTCGCGCTCTCCAACGCGCCGGCGTGGGAGCGGCGCGCCGTCCCGGGGCCCGCCGCCCGCCGGTAGCGTGCCCGCGGTGCGCCCGCCCGAGCTCGCCAGGACCTCCGTCACGGCCGCCGCGGTGATCGCCTCGATCGCCGTCCTCGGCCTCGGCCCCGCGCCCGGCGCCGCCCGCGCCGCGAGCGCCCCGGCGCTGATCCCGCGCCCGGCCGCGCTGCACCTCGAGCACGGCCGCCCCTTTCGGCTGACGCCCCGGACGCGGATCGCGGTGGGCGCGGAGGGCCGGCCCGCGGCCGCGCGCGTCGCCGCGGGCCTGGCCGCGCTCCTGCGGCGGTCCACCGGCTTCGCGCTGCCCCTCGTCCCGGCCGGGCCGGACGCCGGCGACGGCGTCGTCTCGCTGGCGCTGGCGGACGTGGGCCTCGGCGCCGAGGGCTACCGCCTGCGGGTGACCGGGCGCGCGGTGCGGCTGCGCGCCGCGACCGCCGCGGGCCTCGTCCACGGCGTCCAGACCCTGCGCCAGCTCCTCCCCGCACGCGTCGAGCGCCGCACGCGGCAGGCCGGCCCGTGGCCGGTCCCGCGGCTGCGCGTCGCCGACCGGCCGCGGTTCGCCTACCGCGGCGCGATGATCGACGTGGCCCGCCACTTCTTCGGGGTGCGCGACGTCGAGCGCTACCTCGACGTCCTCGCGCTCTACAAGCTCAACACCCTGCACCTGCACCTCAGCGACGACCAGGGCTGGCGCATCGCCATCGGGCGCTGGCCGCGGCTGGCCCGCCACGGCGGGCGCACCGAGGTCGGGGGCACGCCCGGCGGCGCCTACTCGGCCGCCGACCTGCGGAGGATCGTGCGCTACGCCCGCGAGCGGGCCATCACCGTCGTCCCCGAGGTCGACGGGCCCGGCCACGTCACGGCCGCCCTGGCCTCGTACCCCGAGCTGGCCTGCGACGGCCGGCCCCGGCCGCTCTACACGGGCGTCGCGGTCGGCTTCAGCTCGCTCTGCGCGACCAAGGCGGTGACCTACCGCTTCCTGGACGACGTCGTCGCCGAGCTCACCCGACTGGTCCCCGGGGCGATCTTCCACCTCGGCGGCGACGAGGCGCACAGCACCGCGGCCGGCGACTACGCGCGCTACGTCGGGCGGGCGGCGGGCATCGTGCGCCGCCACGGCCGGCAGGTCATGGGCTGGCAGGAGATCGCGACCGCGGCCGTCCCGCGCGGCTCGGTCGTCGAGTACTGGTCGCCGGCCTCCGGGTCGGCGCCGGGAACGGAGCTCGCGCGCACCGCCGTGCGCCGGGGCCTGCGGCTCGTGATGGCGCCGGCGTCCCGCGCCTACCTCGATCAGCAGTACGCGCCCGGCGACCGGCTCGGCCTGAGCTGGGCCGGCCACGTCGAGGCGCGCGAGGCCTACTCGTGGGACCCCGCGAGCTTCGTCGACGGCGTCCGCGAGCGCGACGTGCTCGGCGTCGAGGCGCCGCTGTGGACCGAGACGCTGCCCGACCGGCGGTCGCTGGAGCTCATGGCGCTCCCGCGGCTGCCCGGGATCGCCGAGCTCGGGTGGTCGGCGCGACGCGGGCGGTCGTGGGCGCGGTACCGGCCCCGCCTGGCCGGGCAGTCGCCGCGGTGGCGCGCGCTGCGGCTGGCCTTCCACCGCTCGCCTGGGGTCCCCTGGCGCTGAGGCAGGGCGACGCGCGGGTACGGTCACGCCGTGCGCCTGCGCGACCTCGTCGACACGTCGGCCGCGGTCGCGGCGACCCCGGCCCGCGGCGAGAAGGTGCGCGCGCTCGCCTTGCTGCTGGCCCAGGCCTCGCCCGCGGACGTCCGGCCCGCCGTCGCCTACCTCTCCGGCGCGCTGACCCAGCGCCAGATCGGCGTCGGCTGGGCGTCGCTGCAGGACCTCCCCGCGCCCGCGGGGCGGCCCTCGCTGACGGTCGCGGAGGTCGACCGCACCCTCGGCGCGATCGGCGCGACGACGGGACCGGGGTCGCAGGCCGCGCGGCGCGCGGCCCTGGCCGACCTGCTCGGGCGGGCCGACGCCGCCGAGCAGCGCTTCCTGACCCGGCTGCTCGTCGGCGACCTCGGTCAGGGCGCGCTGGCCGGCGTCATGGCCGACGCCGTCGCGAAGGCCGCCGGGGTGCCCGCGGCCGACGTGCGCCGCGCGCTCATGCTCCGCGGCGACCTGGGCGCGGTCGCCGAGCTGGCCCTCACCGAGGGCCGCGACGGGCTGGCCGCGCTGCGGCTGCAGGTCGGGCGGCCGCTGGCCCCCATGCTCGCGGCGACGGCGCCGGACCTCGAGGCGGCGCTCGCGCGCATCGCCCCCGCCGTCGTCGACTGGAAGCTCGACGGCGTGCGGGTGCAGGTCCACCGCGACGGCGGCGACGTGGCGGTGTTCACGCGGACGCTCGACGAGGTGACCGAGCGCGTGCCGGAGGTCGTGGAGGCGGCGCTCGCGCTGCCGGTCGCCGCCGCCGTCCTCGACGGCGAGGCGATCGCGCTGCACCCCGACGGGCGCCCGCGCCCCTTCCAGGTCACCGCGGCCCGGTTCGGCGCCCGCCGCGACGTCGCCCGGCTACGTGAGGCGACTCCGTTGACGGCGCTCTTCTTCGACGTCCTGCACCTCGACGGCGACGACCTCCTGGACGTCGCGCTCACCGAGCGGGTCGCGCGCCTGGACGCCGTCGTGCCCGCCGGGGGCCGGGTCCCCCGCGTGCCGGCCGCCGATGACGCGGCGGCACGCGCGGTGCTCGACGACGCGCTCGCGCGCGGCCACGAGGGCGTCATGGTCAAGGCGCCCGGCTCGCCCTACGCCGCCGGCCGCCGCGGCGGCGACTGGCTGAAGGTCAAGCCGGTCCACACGCTCGACCTCGTCGTCCTGGCCGCCGAGTGGGGCCACGGCCGCCGCCGCGGGCGCCTCTCGAACCTCCACCTCGGCGCACGGGACCCCGCCACCGGCGGCTGGGCCATGCTGGGCAAGACGTTCAAGGGGCTGACGGACGCGATGCTCGCCTGGCAGACCGAGCGCCTGCTGGCCCTCGAGACCGGGCGCGAGGGCGGCACCGTCCACGTGCGCCCGGAGCTGGTCGTCGAGGTCGCCTTCGACGGCGTGCAGACGTCGTCGCGCTACCCGTCCGGGATGGCGCTGCGCTTCGCCCGGGTGCGCCGCCACCGCGAGGACAAGCCGGCCGCGGAGGCCGACACGGTCGACGCCGTGCGCGCGCTGGCGCACGCCGACGCGCGCGGCGACTGACGATGCGCCGTCGCTAGCCGAGGTACCGCAGCACCACGAACCCGGCGGCCACGACGATCCGCCCGTCGCCCTGCACGGCGAGGTCGTGCGCCTGGTTGTTGAAGGCGCCGACGTCGGTCAGCACGACGCCGCCCGTGCCGAAGGCCGGCTCCAGGGAGCCATCGCGGCGGTAGCGGACGAGCGCCACGTCGTCGCCGGTCGCCGGCCGCCGCGCGTAGCCCCCGGCGAGCACGCCGCCGCGAGGCAGGAGGGCGATCGTCTCCGGGATCTGCTCGGTCCCGCCGAACGTCGTCGTCACCAGGCCGTCGCCGCCGAACGACCGGTCGAGGGCGCCGTCGTTGCGGTAGCGCGCCACCGCCCACCGGATCAGGCCCGAGCCCGACGACGTCGGACCCAGCACGGTGGCCCGGCCGCCGGGGCCGACCGCGAGCGCGTAGGCCGAGTCCTCGCCGCCGACGTCGGTGCGCACGATCCCGCCCAGGCCGAAGCGGCGGTCCGGCGTGCCGTCGCGGCGCAGACGGGCGAGCGCGAAGTCGCCGCCGCCGGAGCCGGCCACGAGCACGGCGCCGCCGGGGCGGACCGCCACGTCCGCGCCGATCCCCGACCCGCCGAAGTCCAGGGTCACCCGCCCGTCCCCGCCGAAGCGCGGGTCCAGCGAGCCGTCGGCCCGCAACCGCGCGACGGCGACGGCGCCGCCGGCCGCACCCGGGGCGTAGCCGGCCAGGACGACGCTCCCGTCCCGCCCCAGCGCCAGCGCGTTCGCGTCGTTGATCGCCACGCCGAAGTCGACGGTGACGAGGCCGTCGCCGCCGAAGCCGGGGTCGAGGCGGCCGTCGGGCAGGTAGCGCGCCACGGCCATCCGCCGGGCCCTGCCGGAGTCCTCGCCGGCGGACCCGGCAGCGACGATCCGGCCATCCCGCCGCACCGCGACGTCGTAGGCCGCCTGGAAGATCGCGCCGAAGCTCGTGATCACCATGCCTCCGGTGCCGAAGCTCGGGTCGGGTGCCCCGTCGGGCAGGCGGCGGACCACGGCGAAGCGGGTGCCGAGGCCGACGCTGCCGGCCGCCACGATGCGGCCGTCGGCCTGCACGGTCACGGCGTCGGCGACCGCGCCGCCGAGGGCCACGAACCCGCCGCCGCCTCCGAACGCGGGGTCGAGGTCGCCCGGCGCCGCAGGCGCGCTCGCGGCGGCGACCCCGAGGACGCCTGCCGCGGTCACCGCCGCGAGGGCGGCCGCCCAGGTCCGGCGACCTCGTGCCGACGACGCAGCGCCCATGACCCCTCCTGCCGCTCGACCGACTGCGCGCGCCCATCGTGCGCCCCCCGCACCCCGCGGTCAACCCCGGCGGGGACTGCCGGCCGACCTCGCAGGGCATGAGGGCCGGTGGGATGAGCGCCGTGGTCGACGCGATCGAGGTCAAGAAGGCCGGGGCCGCCCTCGACGAGGCGACGATCGACGCGGTCGTGTCCGGGTTCACCGCCGGCGAGGTGCCCGACTACCAGATGGCGGCCCTCCTCATGGCGATCCTGCTGCGCGGGATGACCTACGGGGAGACCCTCGCGCTCACGCGCGCCATGGCCGACTCGGGGCCGCGGCACGCCTTCCCGGACAGCGTCGACAAGCACTCGACGGGCGGGGTGGGCGACAAGGTGACGCTCACCGCGCTGCCGATCGTCGCCGCCTGCGGCGCGTCCGTGGCCAAGCTCTCGGGCCGCGGGCTGGGCAGGACCGGGGGCACGATCGACAAGCTCGAGGCGATCCCCGGCTTCTCGGCCGACCTCGACGACGACCGGTTCCGCCGCCAGGTGCGGGACGTCGGCATCGCGATCGCCGGCGCGGGCGCGCTGGCCCCGGCCGACAAGGCGATCTACGCGCTGCGCGACGCGACCCGGACGGTGGACTCGATGCCCCTCATCGCCAGCTCGATCGTCGCCAAGAAGGCCGCCACGGGCGCCGGCTACCTCCTCTACGACGTCAAGCGCGGCTCGGGCGCCTTCATGAAGACGACCGCGGAGGCGCGCGAGCTCGCCGAGCTCCTCGTGCGCCTCAGCGAGTCGCTGGGGATCCGCGCCGCCGCGCTCGTCACCGACATGGACGCCCCGCTCGGGAGCGCCGTCGGCAACGCCCTGGAGGTCCGCGAGAGCGTCGCCTTCCTGCGCGGCGAGCCGACCCGCGACGACCTCGCCGGCGTCGCGCGCCACGTCGCGCAGGCGCTCCTGGAGCTCCGCGGCGTCGACGACGCGCGCGGCGCCGTCGACCGCGCGCTGGCCTCGGGCGCCGCGCACCAGAAGCTCGTCGCGCTCGTGCGGGCGCAGGGCGGCGACCCCGCGGCGCTCGAGGATCTCCCGGTCTCCCGCCACGTGCGCGAGGTGCCGGCCCCGAGGGACGGGCACGTCGCCCGGCTCGACGCCGACGGGGTCGCGCGCGCCTCGCTGGCCTTGGGCGCGGGCCGGCAGCACAAGGACGACCCGATCGACCCCGGGGCCGGGGTCGAGCTGCTCGTGGCGCTCGGGGAGCGCGTGAGCGCCGGCCAGCCCGTGGCCCGCCTCTACGGCGCGCGCGACCCCGAGCGCGCCGCCGCGCTCGTCGGTGGCGCGCTGTCGCTCGGCGACGAGCCGGTCCCGCCCGTCCGCCACGTCCTCGACCGGCTGGGGCCCCGGGACGTCAGTCCACGGCGCTGAGGTACGGCTCGTTGGCGGACACGCCGCGGGGGTCGTTCACGACGGCCCCGGGCGGGGCCGGCACGGGGCCGTCGAGCAGCGGGTCGCCCGTGTCGCGCATCCACGCCTCCAGGCGGCCGTCGAGGTCGGCGCGGACGCCGGCGTGCACGGGGTCGTCGGCGAGGTTGCGCATCTCGCCCGGGTCCATCACGAGGTCGTAGAGCTCGACGCGCGGGCGCGGCTGCTCGCCCCAGCCGGCCGCGACGAGCAGCGCCTTGGACGGGGACTCGTCGACGTTGGGCAGCACGGGCTCGAGCCGGTCGCCGAAGTGGCGGATGAGCTTGTGGCGCCGGGTCCGGATCCCCCGCTGCGGGTCGTAGGCGGCGTGGTAGGTCAGCTCGGCGAAGAGCTCGTGGCGCACCTCGGCGGCCTCCTTGCGCACGAGCGGCAGGAGGCTCGCGCCGTGCGTCTCGGGCGGCACCGGCGCGCCTGCGATCGAGAGGAGGGTCGGGTAGAGGTCGACGTGGGAGACGAGCGCGTCGCTGACGTGGCCGCCGAGGAAGCCGCCCGGCCCGCGGACGATGAGCATCACGCCGAGGCCGCGGTCGGTGAGCGTCGCCTTCGCGCCCGGGAAGGGCAGCCCGTGGTCCGTGGTGAGCACGACGAGCGTGTCGTCGGCCAGGCCGGCCTCGTCGAGGGCGTGGAGGACGGCGCCCACACCCTGGTCCAGCGAGCGCGCGCTGGCCTTGAAGCAGGCCATGTCGTCGCGCGTCTCGGGGGTGTCGGGCAGGTGGGACGGCGGGGCGCCGTAGAGGGCGTCGCGCACGGAGCTGGGCTCGAAGAACTCACGATGGGTCTCGAAGAACCCGATCGACGCGAAGAAGGGCTGGGGCGGCCGGCTGCGCAGGAGCTTGCGCGCCGCGGGCGCGATCGAGTGGACCTTCGTGGTCCCGATCTCGACGACGTGGTCGTAGCCGAGCGTCTGCGGGTCGCGGGAGACGTGCTGCTCGCCCACGAGCGCCGACCAGTAGCCGGCCTCGCGCAGCGGGTGGACGAGGTGGCGCGCGGGGTCGGCCAGCTCCCACCCGCGGTGGGCCAGGCCCGTCATCCCGTTGACGTGCGCCCACTGGCCGGTCAGCAGGCAGGCGCGGCTGCCCGAGCAGCTCGGGGCCGCGCAGAAGGCCTGGCGGAAGAGCAGTCCCTGGTCCGCCAGCCGCTGGATGTTCGGCGTCGGGACCTGCTGGCCGTAGGGCTGCACGTAGCGGCCGGTGTCGTGGGAGTGCAGGTAGATGATGTTGGGTCGGTCCATGGCGTTCCCCGTATTGTCCATCGGAACAAGTGACTATGCAGCGCGCCCGCCCGGACCTCGCCTACCTCGTCTGCGCGACGCCGCGCAGCGGGAGCACGCTGCTGTGCGAGACGCTGCGGGCGACCGGCCGCGCCGGCGTGCCGCTCGAGCACTTCGAGGTGCTCCGGGCGACGGGCCTGCCCCGCCAGCCGCGCGAGTACTTCGCGGGCGTGCGGGACGCGTCGGTCCTCGACCGCCTCGCGCCGCTGCGGCCGGGCGCCCCGGACCGCGAGGACGCCGGCGCCTGGTGGGAGCGGGTCCTCTCGCAGGGGACGACGGCCAACGGCGTCTGGGGCGGCAAGCTCATGTGGGGCCATGTCGAGGAGCTCCTGACCCGGGCGCACCGGCTGGACGGCCTGGCCGGCGCCGACCTGGCCGAGGTCCTGCGAGCGCTGCTCGGGGAGGTCCGGCTCATCTTCGTGACGCGGGCGGACAAGGTGGCTCAGGCCGTGTCGCTGTGGCGGGCGGTGCAGACCCAGTCGTGGCGCGCGGAGGAGCCGTCCGCCCGCGAGGAGCCGGTGTACAGCTTCGCGGCGATCGACCACCTCGTCGGGCTCCTGGAGGCCGACGACGCCGCCTGGCGGGCGTGGTTCGGCGCCGAGGCCCTCGACCCCGTCGTCGTGCCCTACGACGACCTCGAGGCGGACCCGGCCGGGACCGTCGGCTCGGTCCTCGCCGGCCTCGGGCTCGACCCCCGCGACGTCCGGGTCCCGGGTCTGCGGCGGCAGGCCGACGAGCGGTCGGCGCAGTGGGCCGCCCACTACCGGGCCGAGCGCCGGGCCGCATGAGCGACGTCACCTGGCACCCGTCGGCTCTGGCCCGCGACGAGCGGTGGTCGGCGCTCGGGCAGCGGGGCGCCACGGTCTGGCTGACCGGCCTCCCGGCCTCGGGCAAGTCGACGATCGCGGTGGCGCTCGAGCGCCGGCTCGTCCACGACGGGCGGGCCGCGTACCTCCTGGACGGGGACAACCTGCGCCACGGCCTGTCGGGCGACCTGGGCTTCTCCGAGGCCGATCGCGCCGAGCACATCCGGCGCGTCGGCCACCTCGCGCGCCTCCTCGCCGACGCGGGCGTCGTGGCGGTGGTCTCGCTCGTCTCCCCCATGGCGGCCGATCGCGCCGGCGCGCGCCGCCTGCACCGCGCCGCGGGCCTGACGTTCCTGGAGGTCCACGTCGACACGCCGGTCGAGGAGTGCGAGCGCCGTGACCCCAAGGGCCTCTACGCCCGGGCCCGGGCCGGCGACCTGCCCGGCTTCACCGGCGTCGGGGCGCCCTACGAGCGCCCGCGCCGCCCGGAGCTGCGCGTCCGCACGACCGAGCGCGACGTCGACGACGTCGTCGAGGACCTCGTCGGCGCACTCGGCCCGGTGGGCTGACGCCGGCGCGTCAGTTGCAGACGCCGCAGCGCCCGGCCGCGCACGAGCAGGCGGGCGCCAGGAGCGGCGCCGCCCGGGGGCGCCAGCGGGACAGCCAGGCGCGCGCGGGCGGGACGGCGCGGTCCGAGCGGGCGGCATCGGCCGCGGCCCGGCGGGCCCGAGGCCCGGCGTCGCGGTCGCTGGCCGCCAGCAGCCAGGCCAGGAGGGCGTCGGGATCGTCGTGGGGACCCATCGCAGCACGGGCTTCCCCGTCCGGCCGATCCCGACGCCCCGCCTGCTAGGCGCGCTGCGGCACCCGCGCGATCGCGGCCTGGTACATCGCCATCTGATCGGCCACGCCCTGGTTCTCGAAGCCGTCGACGACGCTCAGGTCCTCGACGATGAGCGAGGCGTCGACGATGCTGCGCTGCCAGTCGGCGTCCTCGCGCAGCGCCGCGAGCTGCTCGGCGCTCCCGTGGACCTGGAAGTACCCCTCGATCCCGCCGGTGGGCGTGAGCAGCACCGTGTCGAAGCCCTCGATGCGCCCGTCCTGCTGCAGGCGCCCGTAGAGCCCGACGGACTCGTTGAACACCTCCAGGGCGATCTCCTCGCGGCCCGCGATGACCCTCCCCCACGAGACGAACAGCAACCGGTCGGCCATGCCGACCCCCCTTGTTCTCGCGACCCGGCCCGTGCCGAGCCTGTGCCGCCAGCATGCAGCGACCGTGCCCCCGCGGCAACCGGTTCCTAGGCGCGTAGGATCGCGGCGTGGACGAGCTCTCGACGATGGCGTTCTGGTCCCGGCCCGCCGAGGAGCGCGAGCCGCTCTTCGCCGCCCTGCGGGCGCGTGAGCCCGTGTCGTGGCACGAGCCGCCCGAGGACATCCTCGGCATGGAGCCCGTCGAGGGCGACGGCTACTGGGCGATCGTCCGCCATGAGGACGTCCGGCGGATCTCGCGCGACCCGGCGACGTTCTGCTCGGGCCACGGCGTCCTCTTCGGCGACGCGCCGCCCGAGCTGCTGGAGGCGACGCAGTCGTTCCTGGCGATGGACGCCCCGCGGCACACCAAGCTGCGCGGCCTGGTCTCGTCGGCCTTCACGCCGCGCCAGGTCAAGCGCATCGAGGACGGGATCCGCGCGAGCGCCCGTCAGGTCGTCGAGGAGGCGGCGCCCACGGGCGGCGGGGACTTCGTCGAGCTCGTGGCCAAGCGGCTGCCGCTCATGACGATCTCCGACATGGTCGGCGTGCCGGAGGCCGACCGCGAGCGCATCGTCGCCACCGCCGACGTCCTCGTCACGGCCCAGGATCCGAAGGTCAGCGCCGGGCGCGAGCCGATCGTCGTCCTCGGCGAGGCGATCTGGGCGCTCACGCAGTTCGCGACGGAGCTCGCGGCCCACCGCGAGCTCCACCCCGGCGACGACCTCATGACCGCGCTCGTCCAGGCCGAGGTCGACGGCGAGCGCCTGACCCACGCGGAGATCGGCGCCTTCTTCGTCCTCCTGGCGGTCGCCGGGAACGACACGACGCGGCACACCACGTCGCACGCGATGCGGGCGCTGACGACGAACCCCGACCAGCGCGCCCACCTGGTCGGGGACCTCGAGGGCCGGATGCCGGCCGCCGTCGAGGAGTTCGTGCGCTGGGGCTCGGCGGTCCTGACCTTCCGGCGCACGGCCACGCGCGACGTCGAGCTCCACGGGACGCCGATCGCCGAGGGCCAGAAGGTCGTGCTCTTCTACCACTCGGCCAACCGCGACGAGACCGCCTTCGCCGACCCGGAGCGCTTCGACCTCACGCGCGACCCGAACCATCACGTCGGGTTCGGCGGCGGCGGCCCGCACTACTGCCTGGGCGCCTCGCTGGCTCGCACGCAGCTGCGCGCCCTCTTCACCGAGCTGCTGACGATGCTGCCCGACCTCGAGGTCGGCGAGCCCGAGCTCGTCCCCGGCGCGTTCATCCACGGCGTGCGCCGCATGGACTGCGCGTTCGCCGTGCGCGCCTAGGGCGGTGGCAGCGTCCTAGGCGGCGCGGGCCGGCGCGCCGGCCAGCAGCCGCTCGCGCAGCGTCTCCGGCTCGAGCTCCGCGGCCGCCGTGCCGGTGAGCCACCCGTGCAGGACCGACCCGAACCGCACCGGGTCGTCGAGATACGGGAAGTGCCCGGCCCCGGCGAAGACCTCGAGCCGGCTGCCCGGCATCGCGGCGTGCGCCTCCCGGCCGTGGGCGACCGGGATGATCGGGTCGCGCTCGCCCCACACGACGAGCGTCGGGAGGTCGGCCGCCAGGTAGAGGCGGTCGTGGCCGCTGACGCGCTGGCCGGCGGGGTCGACGACGGCCCGCAGCGTGTGCAGGAACGCCGACCGCGCCGCCGGGTCCCCGAGCGAGAGGTAGCCGCGGACGGCCTCGGCCAGGTCGGGGCCGGCGTGGATGCCGACGCGCGTCCCCGCGCGCCCGAGCCAGCCCGTGACGCCGTGCAGCCAGCCGGGCGTCAGGAGGGGTAGCACGAGCTCGGCGCCGGGCAGCGCCGCCGCGCGCAGCAGGACGCTGACCTCGCGCCCGAGGCCGCCGCTGCTGATGAGCGCCAGGCGCTCGGTCCGCTCGGGGAACTGGTAGGCGAACTGCATCGCCACGCCGCCGCCGAGGGAGTGGCCCGCGACGCTCACGCGGTCGTGGCCGAGGGCGGCGACGAGGTCGCGCAGCCCGCTGGCGTACGCCCCGAGCGAGTAGTCGCCGCGCGGCTTGGCCGACCGGCCGTGCCCCAGGAGGTCGGGCGCGAGGACGTGGTGGTCGCGGGCCAGGAGCTCCATGATCGGCCGCCAGCCGTCGGCCCGCGACGTGATGCCGTGGACGAGCAGCAGCACCGGCCGGGGGCGCCGGCGGTCGGCCGGCGCGCCCGCCTCCAGGAAGCGCACGCGATGCCCGTGCAGGACGATCTCGCGCTCGGTCACCAGGGTCGTCGGGCGGTCGGCTGCGGCAGGTCGGAAGGCGGTGCTCATCGGTCGGTCCTCGTCGGATCGTGGGCGGGAGGCTGCGGGCGCGCCGGGTCGGAGCCGGAGCGCGTCGCGCCGCGGACGCCGGGGCGGGCCGCGGGGGCGCCGGCGCGCTGTTACGCGCAAGTACGGTGTTCCCCCTTGCAGGGTTACGTACTCTCCGGTAACAGTCAAGGCCGATGTCGGCGTCCGCCCCCAGCTCCCGTGCCCGGCCCCGCGCCGGCCGGAGCCCCGAGCGCCGTGCGCAGATCCTCGACGCCGCCGAGCGCGCCTTCGCGGCGTCCGGCTTCCACGCGGCCTCGATGGACGCCATCGCCGACGCCGTCGGGGTCGGCAAGCCGGTCCTCTACCGGCACTTCGGGTCCAAGGAGGGCCTCTACGGCGCCTCGCTGGAGCGCGCCGGGCAGCAGCTCGTCGAGCGCCTCGCCGCGGTCGCCCGCCAGGCCGGGCCGCGCGAGCAGCTCGAGGCCGGGGTCCTGGCGTTCCTGGGCTACGTGGAGGAGCACCGCGAGGCGTGGCTCGTCCTGCACCGCGAGGCCAGCGGGGCCGCCGCCCCCGGGCGGCGGCTCGTCGAGCTGCAGGCGCGCATGGCGGCGACGGTCGCCAGGCTGGTCGAGCGCGAGCCGACGGTCGCGACCGAGGCGCTCGCGCATGCGATGGTCGGCGCCGGCGAGGCGCTCGCCACCTTCTGGGTGCAGCACCCGCAGCTGGCCCGGACCGACGTCGCGACGCAGCTGACCGAGCTGCTCTGGCCCGCGCTCGAGCGCCACCGCGCGCGGTCGTCCGCGGCGCCCGGCGGCACGCCCGCCGCGCGCTAGGCCGTCGCCCGGCGCCCGTGGGGGCCGACGGGGCGCCCGGCCGCCGCGAGCGAGGCCACGCCCAGGATGACCAGCCCGAGGACCGGGTGCAGCGCGCCGAGGACGGGCGCGTCCGTGCCGACGCCGCCCAGGATGCTCTGGACGATCATCAGGACGAACAGGACCGCGCTGGCCTGCAGGGCGCTGCGGCGGCCCACGGCCGCGAGGACGAGGATGATCAGCGTGAGGAGCCCCATGAAGGACCCGCTCGCGGCGTGGGCGTCGAAGCTGGACCCGCCGAACGCGGCGTAGCCGGCGAGGAAGAACTGCAGGATGCCCCACGCCAGGGCGAGGAAGGCGAGCCCACGGTGGACCCGTGCGACCCCGGGGCGGTCGGTGCTGGAGGCCATGGCGCGCGACCCTAACGGGCGCGGCGGCGCGACGGCGCGACAGCGTCGAGGCGCCCGGTGTCACCCGAGCCTGGGCGCGGAGCCCGGCCCGGGGTAGCCGGGAAGGCCCCATGGCGCTGCCGACTCCCGATCCCGATCACACCGTCGTCGTCACAGGCGCCTCCGCGGGCATCGGCGCCGCCCTGGCGTGGGAGCTCGCCGCGCGCGGTCACGGGCTGACCCTCGTCGCACGCCGGGGGGACGCGCTGGACGCCCTGGCCGACGAGCTCGAGGACGACCTCGGGGTGGCGGTCGCCGTCCATGCGGCCGACCTCGGCGACGACGCCGCCCGCGCGGACCTGATCGCCGCGCTCGAAGCCGACGGCCGGGCCGTCGTCGGGCTCTGCAACAACGCCGGAGTGGCGGCGATCGGGCGGATCGCCGACCACGATCCGGAGGTCGAGGCCGGCCTGGTGCGCCTCAACGTCGTCGCGCTGCACGACCTCACGACCCGGCTGCTCGGGCCGATGGTGGACCGCGGGGAGGGCGCGATCCTCAACGTCGGGTCCATCTTCGCCTTCGCCCCCATCCCGCAGAACGCCTCGTACGCGGCGACGAAGGCCTTCGTCGGCTCGTTCTCCGAGGCGCTGCACACCGAGCTGTCGGGGACCGGCGTCTCGTGCTCGGTCCTCTCCCCCGGACCGACCCGCACGGGCGCGTTCGCGGCCTCCGGGGCGCCGGAGCTCGCCGGCCTCGGCCCGGGTCTGCTCTGGCAGGACGCCGGCGCCGTGGCCCGCGCCGGGGTCGACGCGATGGAGGCGGGCCGTCGCACGTCGGTGCCGGGACTCGTGAACAAGGCGGCCGCGCTCGGCTACCGCTTCACGCCACGCACGACGTTCCTGCCCGTCGCGCGTCTCGCCCAGAGCCGCAGGGTCCGCCGTCTGCTCCTCGGCGAGGAGCCGCCCGCCGTCCGCTGACGGTCCGCCCTTCCTCGGCCGCGGCGCAGCGACTACGCTCGCGGCGAGGCCCCGTGCCCGAACAGCGCGACACCGACCGCTCGCGCTGGCAGGCGATCCTCCCCGACCTGCAGCGCACCTACGCCGACGCCGTCCTGGGCGGGTCGGAGTCCGCCGCCGAGCGCGTCGTGCGCGAGGCCATCGAGGCCGGGGTGCCCGAGCCCGCCATCAGCGGCGAGGTCATCGCGCCCACCATGCGGGCCATCGGGGACCTCTGGGAGCGCGGCCTGCTGAGCGTGGCCGACGAGCACCTGGCCACGGAGATCTCGATCCGCGTGCTGGCCCTCCAGCGCGAGGCCTTCCGGGCGACGTCCCGCCGCGGCGCCCACCGCGTGATGCTCGCGGGCGTGGAGGGGGAGCGCCACGGGCTGGGGCTGACCATGGCCGGGAGCGTGCTCGTCCACGCCGGCTACGACGTCCGCATGCTCGGCCCCGACCTGCCCATGTCCGACCTGGCATCGGCCGTCGACCGCCACCGGCCCTCGGTCGTGGGCCTCTCGGTGACGCAGCCGGGGCTGGCGGCGCTCGTGCCCGAGGCGATCGACGAGGCGCGCCGCATCGCCCCCCGGGTGGGGGTCCTCGTGGGCGGCGCCGCGGCCTCGGAGGCGCTGACCGCCCACCCCGGCGTGCGCGTCTGCCGGCACGTCGCGGACGCCGTCGAGCTCACCGAGGGGCTCGTGCAGCGCGCGCCGCTGAACTGACGGCGCTCAAGCCGCGCGCCGCGCACGCCGAAGCGTGTCGTGTGAGGCCCGCCCGCCCGCCGCTCCTGCCCGCCGCCGTCGCCCTGGCCGCCGCGTCGCTGCTCGGCGCGATGGGCCTCCTGACCCCGGCGTTCACGGACTACGAGGTCGAGGCCGAGCCGGCGCTCGACGCGCTGCGCGCCGGGCACGTCGGCCGCTTCCTGGAGCTCGCGCCGGCCTACGGCGGCTCGCTGCTCGAGCGCGCGCCCTTCGCGCTGGCGCCCGGGCTGTGGGGCGGCGGCGGCGACGCCGTCTTCCGCAGCGTGGCCGTCCCGTGCCTGCTGGCGACCGTGCTGCTCGGCGTGCACCTCTTCGCCGTGGTGCGCCGCCGGCTCGAGCCCGGGGCCCGCTCCACCGCCCCCTGGGCCGTGCTCCTGCTCGCCGCGGCCAACCCGCTCGCGCTCCGCGCGCTCGAGGTCGGCCACTCCGAGGAGCTGCTCATCACGGCGCTGGTCCTCGCCGCGGCGCTCCTCGCGCTGGACCGGCGGACCGGCCCCGTGCTCCCCGGCGTCCTCCTCGGGCTGGCGGTGGCCGGCAAGCCCTGGGCCGTGCTGGCCGTCGTGCCGGTCCTCGCCCTCCTGCCGGGCGTGCGGGCCATGGCGCTCGGCGCGGGGGCGGCCGCCGTCGCCGGCGCCGCCGTGCTGCTGCCCTTCCTGCTGGCCGCCGGCGACGGCGGCGCCGTGGGCGGTGCCGCCGACGCGGCCTCGACGAGCGGCGTCATCTTCCAGCCCTGGCAGCTCTTCTGGTTCCTCGGCGACCACGGCCACGTCGTCCACGGGCTCTACGGCGAGAAGGTCGGCTTCCGCGCGGCCCCGGGGTGGGTCGGCCACGTGAGCCACCCGCTCGTGCTCGCCGCCGGGCTCGGCCTCGCCGCCGCCGGCGCCGTGGCCCAGCGCCGCCGCCGCGCGCCGCGGACCGACGCGCTGGTGCTCCTGGCCGCGGTGCTCCTGCTCCGCGGCCTGCTCGACACGTGGAACACGAGCTACTACGCGCTGCCCTTCCTGCTCGCGCTCCTGACCTGGGAGGCCCGCTCCGGCCGCGCGTGGCCGGCCCTCACGGCGGCCGCGACGCTCGCCTGCTGGGTGAGCTTCGAGACGCTGCCGCGAGCCGCCGCGCCCGACGTGCAGGCGGCCTTCTACCTCGCCTGGGCCGCGCCGCTGGCCGTCGCGCTGACGTGGCGGTCGCTGGCCGGCCGCTGGCCGCCGGTCCCCGCGCCGCGCCTCAGCCGACGACGCGCAGCGCCTTCGGCAGCCCGCTGAGCACCTCGTGGCCGTCCGGGGTGACGGCGACGAGGTCCTCGATGCGCACCCCGACCGCGCCCGGGACGTAGACGCCCGGCTCGACGGTCACGACCTGCCCGGCGGCGAGCGGGTCCTCGCCCTGCCGGCTCAGCCGCGGGCCCTCGTGGACCTCGAGGCCCACGCCGTGGCCCAGGCCGTGGCCGAAGTGCTCGGCGTGCCCGGCGCCGTCGATGATCGCGCGCGCCACGGCGTCGACGTCGCGGCCCTTCGGGCCCGGGCGCACGGCCCCGAGGGCCGCCTCCTGGGCCTGCAGCACCAGGTCGTAGACCGCGCGGTCGCGGGGGTCGAGCTCGCCGGTGGCGTACGTGCGGGTGCAGTCCGACGCGTAGCCGTCGAGCTGCGCGCCCCAGTCGATGACGACGAGCGTGCCCGCGGGGATCTCGGCGTCGCGCGGGGCGGCGTGCGGCAGGGCCGCGTGCGGGCCGGCGGCGACGATCGGCGGGAACGACGCCGCCTCGGCGCCGCGCCGGCGCATCGTCGTCTCGAGGTCGAGCGCGACCTCGCGCTCGGTGCGTCCCACCAGCCCGCGCGCGAGGACCTCCTCGAGCGCCGCGTCGGCGAGCGCGGCGGCGGCGCGGATGGCGTCGAGCTCGGCCGCGTCCTTGACCAGGCGCAGCGCCTCGACCGTCCCGCCCGCGGGGACGAGCTCGACGTCCTCGCGCACGAGCGTGCCCAGACGGCGGTGCTCGCGGACCGAGAGCTTGGCGTCGTCGAAGCCGAGCCGCAGCGTCCCGTCGGCCGGCAGCTGCGCGACGAGCCCCGTCAGCAGGTCGGTGTGGATCTCGCGCGTCCAGCGCCCGTCGAGCTGCTCGGCCGACTGCGTGAGGTAGCGGAAGTCGGTGACGAACCGGCGCACGCCGTCGGGACCTCCTCCCACGACGGCGGCGCCGTTGGACCCCGTGAAGCCCGTCAGCCACCGGACGTTGACGAGGTCGGTGACCAGCAGCGCGTCGAGGCCGCGCTCGGCGATCGCGTCGGCCAGGCGGTCCGCGCGCTCGGCGGTCGCGCCGGTCGCGCCGGTCGCGCGTGTCGCGGTTGTCGGGGTCGACGTTCGGCTCATGGCTCGAGCTCCTGCTTGAGGCGGACGAGGGCCTCACGGTAGCCCGCCGGGCCCTGGCCGCTGACCGTCGCGAGGCACAGGTCGCGCACGACCGAGACGCGGCGGAAGGGCTCCCGGTGCTCGACGTCGGAGAGGTGGACCTCGACGGCGGGCAGCGCCGCGATCTCCAGCGCGTCGCGGATCGACCAGGCGTAGTGCGTCCAGGCGCCGGGGTTGAGGACGATCCCGTCCGACAGCTCGCGCAGGCGGTGCAGGTGCGCGATGAGCTCGTGCTCGGCGTTGGTCTGGAAGAAGCGGACCTCGAGCCCGAGCTCGCGCGCGAACCCCTCGATCTCGCGCTCGAGCTCGGGGTACGTCAGCCCGCCGTAGACCGCCGGGTCGCGGACGCCGAGCTGGTCGAGGTTGACCCCGTGGACGACCTCGATGCGGTTGTGCGAGCCCACGGGGTCAGCCTCCCACGAGCTCGGCCACCGCGGTGCGCAGGTCGGCCGCCGGCACCTGGACGCCGTGGCGCACCGCGCCGGGGGCGTCGACGACGACGAAGCCGACGGGCGCCGACCCCGCGCGCTTCTTGTCGCGGGCGGTGGCCGCCACGACGGCGTCGGGGTCGACGGCGGCGCCGTCGCGCAGGGCCACGGGCAGGCCCGCGGCGCCGAGCAGCTCGGCGGCCTGGGCGCGCAGGTCCTCGCGCCCCGAGAGGCGCAGCGCGGCCAGCAGGCCCAGCCCGACGGCCTCGCCGTGGCGCAGGCGGCCGTAGCCGGTGACCGTCTCGAGCGCGTGGCCGACGGTGTGCCCGAGGTTCAGCACCTGGCGCCGGCCGCCGTCGCGCTCGTCCTCGGCCACGACGGCGAGCTTCGTCCGCGCGCAGGCCAGCACGACGTCGTCGTCGTCGCGCGCGCCGGCCGCGACGCGCTCCCAGAGGGCGCCGCCCGCGATGAGCGCCGTCTTCAGCACCTCCGCGAAGCCGGCGGCGCGCTCGGACGCCGGGAGCGTCGCCAGGACGGCGGGGTCGGCCAGGACGCCCGCGGGCTGGTGGTAGGCCCCGACGTAGTTCTTCGCCGCGGGGAGGTCGACGCCCGTCTTCCCGCCGTAGGCCGCGTCGACCTGGGCCACGAGCGTCGTCGGGACCTGCACGACCGGCACCCCGCGCTGGTAGGTCGCCGCGACGAACCCGGCCAGGTCGCCGACGACGCCGCCACCGACCGCGACGACGTGGTCGTCGCGCCGCGCCCCCTCGGCGGCCAGGTGCCGCCACGCGAGCTCGGCCGTGGCCAGCGTCTTGTGGGCCTCCCCCGCCGGCAGGGTGAGCGTCGCCTGCGCCGGGCCGGCGCGGTGCGCGTGCAGCGGCCCCGCGTGCTCGTCGGTGACGACGAAGCGCCGGGAGGCGTCCGGCAGCGGCCAGGGCGGCGCCTCGAGCAGCCCGCGGCCGACCCACACCGGGTGGCTGCCCGACGCGGCGCGCGCCCACAGGAGCCGCGCGCCCGGCGGCGCCTCCGGCACGCGGCGCAGCCACGGCAGCGCCTCGAGCGCCGCCCCGCGCGCCCGGGCCGGCACGATCGCGTCGGCGGCGGCCAGGTACGCCGGCTCGCGGCGCGCCAGCAGCGCGGCGAACGCGCCGGCGTCGCGCGCCAGCGGGCGGTCGGAGCCCTCGACGCGCGCCCACGCCGTCGCGGCGTCGACGTC
Source organism: uncultured Actinomycetes bacterium (assembly GCA_963707695.1). GTDB lineage: Bacteria > Actinomycetota > Thermoleophilia > Solirubrobacterales > Solirubrobacteraceae > JAOPZW01. Next base: position 557,126 of record CAVPQY010000004.1, read on the forward strand.
GAGCAGCACGGCCGTGTGGCGCTCGAGCGCCGCGCGCACGCGCGCCGATCCGAGCGCCCCGCCGCCGAGCGCGACGACCCCGCCGTCGGCGCGCTCGAGGACCGCGACGGTCAGCTCCTCCTCGCGGGCCCGGAAGGCCGCCTCGCCCTCGCGCGCGAAGAACGCCGCGACGGGCTCGCCGAGCGCGTCGTGCAGCAGCTCGTCGGTGTCGACGGCGGGCTCGCCGAGCGCCGCGCCGAGCTCCCGGGCCGTGGTCGTCTTGCCGGCGCCCATCGGGCCGAGCAGGACGAGGGCAGGCCTCAGCGCCGCCACCCGATGCGCTCCCGGTACGCCCGGAGCGCCCCCTTCACGTCGTCGACGTGGTCGCCGCCGAACTTCTCGCGGTAGGCGTCGGCCAGGACGAAGGCGACCATGGCCTCGCCCACGACGCCGGCCGCGGGCACCACGGAGCTGTCGGTGCGCTCGCGCAGCGCCTGGGCCGGCTCCAGCGTGTCCGTGTCGACCGAGCGCAGGGGCTTCGTCAGGGTCGGGATCGGCTTGATGGCCGCGCGGACGACGAGCGTCTCGCCCGTCGTCATGCCGCCCTCGAGGCCGCCGGAGCGGTTCGTGGCGCGGTGGAAGCCCTCCTCCTCGCCGTGGAAGATCTCGTCGTGGGCCTGCGAGCCCGGGCGCCCGGCCAGCGCGAAGCCCTCGCCGATCTCGGCGCCCTTGACGGCCTGGATCGAGCACAGCGCGCCGGCCAGGCGACCGTCGAGGCGCTGCTCCCAGCTCACGTGCGAGCCGAGCCCCGGCACGAGGCCGAAGGCCAGGACCTCGAAGGCGCCGCCGATCGACTCGTTCGCCTTCCGCTGGACGTTGATGTGGGCGACCATCGCGGCGCTCGCCTGCGGGTCCAGCGTGCGCACCGGGTCCTCGTCGACCGCCGCGAAGCTCGCGGGTGTCAGGGGACCGTCCGGCGGCTGGGCCAGCACGTCGCCGACCTGGACGACGTGCGAGCGCACCTCGACCCCGAGGGCGCGCAGGAACCCCTTGCACACCGCGCCGCCGGCGACGCGCGCCGCCGTCTCGCGCGCGCTGGCGCGCTCGAGGACGTTGCGCACGTCGCTGAAGCCGAACTTCCAGAGCCCGGCCAGGTCGGCGTGCCCGGGACGCGGCAGGTGGACCTCGGCCACCTCGGCCTCGACCGGCCACGGGTCCATCCGCTCCTGCCAGTTCTCGAAGTCGCGGTTGACGACCTGCAGCGCGATCGGCGAGCCGAGCGTCCGCCCGTGGCGCACGCCGGCGGTCACCTGGGCGGTGTCGCGCTCGATCTTCATGCGACCGCCGCGGCCGTGGCCCAGCTGCCGGCGGGCCATGTCGCGGTCGATGGCCTCGCGGTCGAGCTCGAGCCCGGCCGGCAGGCCCTCGACGATGCACGTCAGGCCGGGGCCGTGCGACTCGCCCGCGGTGATCAGCCTCAGCGCCATGGGCGCTGAAGTGTATGGAGGCGGTGCCTAGCGGTCGCGCTTGCGGAGGGTGTGGAAGACCGCGACCTCGCCCGTGCCGTAGCGGTACGGCGCGGGCTCGGACGCGATCCGCGCACCCGGTCGGCGGCGGGCCTGCACGAGCAGGCCGTCGTCGGGGCGGAAGTGGTAGCGGCGCAGGGCCGGGCTGCCCTCGGACTCCGAGAGCGTGCGCACGAGCTCCTGCCCGGCCAGCGAGTGGCGCCGGTAGGCGACGGCGGCCTTGGAGGTCGTCGTGCCGTTGCGGCTGACCTTGACGAGGTCGAGCTCGTACTGGACCGGGCGGCCGCCGGCGTCGACGAGGTCGAAGAACTCGGTGTCGCCCGCCTTCATGTGGATCGTGGCGCACTCCGCCTTGGAGGGCTTGCACGTCCCGTCGCCGGTCGGCGTCGCGGTCCCGTCGACCAGGAAGACCGCGGTCTTGTGGTCGTCGAGGACGCCGAGGAAGACGAAGAAGGGTCGCTCGATCGAGGGCAGCGGCGTCAGCCGGGCCACGTCGTCGAGCTGCTTGAGCTTGCCGGTCGCCTTGCCGAACCGCAGCGACACCTGGAAGACCGGCGTGTCCGCCTTGGGCTTGGAGGGCGTCGTCACCGTCGGGCCGGACGGCGTGGTGGACCCGCCGGCGCTGGTCGACGCGCCGCTCGAGGAGCCGGCGCCGGAGGCCTGCGTGCCGGCGGAGGGCGCCTGCGCGTCGGTGGCCTTCTTGAGCGCCTTGGGCTGGACGAAGGGGTCGCGCAGCGGGCCGGGCCGGCGGCGGAGCGCCGGCGGCGCGTCCTTGACCGCCACGACGGCCTCGCCGGTGTGGACCGCCGACGCGGTCGTCCCCGCAGCCGGGGCGGCGGGCGTCGGCTTGGAGGTCGACGAGCCGCCCGCGCCGAGCGTGAGCGGCACCGCGACGAGCACGGCGACGAGCCCGAGCGCGATCGGCCAGAGCCGCTTCTCGACGAGGTCGCGCAGGACGTTGTTGACGAACGACATCACTTGGCTCCGGAGACGAGGGCGGTGGACGTGGGCGCGGCGGTGGTGGCGCCGGCGGGGCCGGCCGGCGTCGCGCCGGCGGTGAGGCCCTGGTCGGCCGGCAGCAGGTAGGTCGTCGCGCTCAGCGTCGCCTTGACCTGCGGGAACCCGCCGTCGCCGGCGGACATCGCGAACGCGTCGATGGTCATGAGCCGGCCGTTGACGCGGACGTCCTTGCCGTCCACCCGCACGAGGCGCTGGACGCCGGCCAGGAAGCGGCGCAGGTCGCCGTACCGGCCCTGGAAGGAGAACGAGAACGGCATGGTCGGGAAGCCCGCCGGGCCGACCGTCGCGCCGGGGGGCAGCGCGACGGCGGCGGCCTGGGTGGCGGGCGCCGAGGTCGGGGCCGACGGGTCGGAGGCGCCGTTGGTCTTGACCGCGGATCCGGCGGCGGCGACGGCGCCGACCCCGGAGGTCGTGGTGCTCGAGCTCACCGAGCCGGTGGCCTTGAGCGCCAGGAAGTTGACGTTGGCGCCGTGCGCCGCCGTCTGGAGCTGGTACATGAGCGACGGCACGCGGTCGTCGACCGGGACGGCCTTGCCGAGGCGGGCCACGGCGGCGTAGTCGGCGTCGTAGCGCGCCTTGGCCGTCGTCGCCTGCGCCTGCGAGCGGCGGGCGGCGTCGAGGCTCTGCTGGGCCTGGCCGATCTTGGTCGAGAGCTCCTTGGCCTCGTCGCGCTTGGGCGTGAGCGCCAGGTACCAGAAGCCGCCGACCAGCCCGACGAGGGCGATGACGACGAGGATGATGCGGTCCCGGGTGGTCACTTCGAGGCTCCGGTCGAGGTCGTGGAGGACGTGGCCGCGCCCGTGCCGGAGGCCGGGGCGCTGCTGGACGTGGAGGTGGCCGCCGAGGTGCCGGCCGACGCGGCCGACAGGGTCCCCGCCGGCGCCTTGAAGAACAGCGTCAGCGAGAAGGCGGGACGGTTCGGGCGTCCGCCGGCGCAGTCGCCGCCGGAGCCGCCGCCCTTCGCCGACGAGGACAGCGCGACGCGCTCGACGCCCTCGATGCGGCGCAGGTCGGAGAGCAGGAGGGCGACGCCGTCCTGGCCGTTCGCGCAGCCCTGCAGCACGAGCGCCGGGTTCGGCAGCGCCGTGCGCAGCGGGTCGGACACGGCCCCGTCGGCGCTGGCCGTCGGCGTGACCGTGCCGGTCATGGCGGTCAGGGAGACGCCGGCGGGCAGCGTGCGCGACACCTCGCGCATCGCTCGGGCCCAGTTGAAGCGGCTGCGGGCGATGGACGTCACGGTGTCGACGCGCTTGGCACGCAGGTCGGTGAAGCGCTGGAAGACGGCGAGCCGGTCGGCGGCCGCCTGCACGCGCGCGGCCTCGGCCTGCGTGTCGGCGAGCTGGGCGCGCTTGTCGCTGACGCTGCGCCCGGCCACCGCCCACGACGACGCGAGGACGATGAGGACGACGAGCGCGCCGAGCAGGGCGTACGCGCCGCCGCCGCTGCGGCCGGCGACGCTGGTGTTGCGCCGGTCCTCGACCGGGATGAGGTTGACGGCCTTCATGCGATCGACTCCTCCAGCGCCAGCCCGGCGGCGATGGTGACGCGGCGTGCGTCGACGCCGGCCGGGACGTGCTCGACGTGGGCTTCGGTGACGGGCAGGGCGAGCGCCCCTTCGAGGGCGTAGGCGAAGCCGGGCACCGCCGTGGCGGGGCCGGCCAGGACGACGCGTGCGACCGCGCCCGAGCCGCCGTGCGTGCTCTGGAAGTCGAGGGAGCTCCGGACCTCGGTCGCGACGCGGCGGACGCCGTCGATGAGGACGTCGCGCGCCTCCTCGACGATGTCGGGCTCGCCGTCGACCTCCGGGAGCGGGGTGTCGAGGCCGACGTGCTCGAGCCAGGCGCGGCTGTGGACCAGCGTCAGGCGCCGGCGCTCGGCGAGCTCGACGGCCATCGTCTCGAGGCCGCCGCCGCCGGCGCGGCTGAACACGCACGTGCTGCCGTGCGCGACGGCGAGGTTCGTCAGGCCGCCGACCCACAGGAAGAGGACGCGCTCGGCGTCGACCGGCTCGCCGGGCTCGCCGGCCGCCGGCCGGTGCAGGGCGCGCACGAGCGCGAACGCGGCCAGGTCGACGCCCTCGGGGCGCAGCCCTGCGTTGCGGACGACGTGCAGGAGGCGCTCGACCATGTCGCGGCGGGCGGCGACGACGACGGCGCGCTGGCGCGGGCCGGCGCCGCTGTCGGCGATGCCGATCGGGTGGAAGTCCAGGACCGCGTGCTCGAGCGGCATCGGGATCTGGTCGGCCGCCTGGAAGCGCAGGGCGGCCTCGAGGGCCTTGCGGTCCTCGACGGGCGGGAGCTCGACGAGCCGCACCGCGACCTTCTGGTTGGCGATGCCGATCCGCACGCGCCGGTCCAGGCCCTTGTTGTCGCGCCAGAGCGCCTTCAGGACGTCGGTGAGGGCCTCCGCGTCGACGACCTCGCCGTCGCGGACGACCCCGGGCTCGAGCTCGGCGAACGCGGCGCGCTCGACTTCGACGTGCCCGTTGACGGCGACCTGGGCGACGGCGACCCCTGCGGGGTCGATGTCGAGGCCGACGAGCTGGTGCTTGCGCTGTGCCATGGAGAGGAGGGGCCGGGCTGTCGGGGAGGACCGGCACACCTCTCATCGGCACATCGGCCCGCGGACCTGAGCCCCCCTGAGTCCGGGCCGCTGGACATCCGTCCAGCGGCCGCCCGGCTAGAAGCGGTCGAGGTAGGAGTCCATCAGCCCGTCGCCGACGAACAGCGCGAGCACGCCGCCCAGCGCGAGGAACGGACCGAACGGCACGGCCGTGCGCCGGCCCTCGGCCGCGCCCTTGCGGGCGATGACCACGGCGCCGACCGCGACGCCCGCGACCAGGGCGAAGAGGATCGCGGGCGCGATCGCCCGCCCCAGGCAGAGGCCCATGGCCCCCGCGAGCTTGACGTCGCCCATCCCCATCCCGCGCGGGTACGCGAGGACGGCCAGGAAGAAGAAGAGGAAGCCGCCGGCGCCCGCCGCGAGGTGCTCGAGGAGGTCGTCGGAGGCGAACGCGAGGACGGCCACGAGCGACAGGACGGCCAGCGGCGCCGTCAGCGCGTTGGGGATGCGGCGCACGTCGAGGTCGATGAGCGTGATCGGGACGAGGAACGTCACGAGCAGGAGGCCGAGCACGATGTCGGCCGTGCCGTCGCGGAAGAGCACGACGGCGGCGTAGAGCAGCCCGGTCGTGAGCTCCACGAGCGGATAGCGCGGGCTGATCGGCTCGCGGCAGGCCCGGCAGCGCCCCCGCAGCAGCAGCCACGAGAGCACCGGGACGTTGTCGTAGGGCTTGACCGGCGCGCCGCAGCGCGGGCAGTGCGACGGCGGGTGGGCCAGCGACTCGCCCCGGGGCAGGCGCCAGGCCACGACGTTCAGGAACGACCCGAGGACGAGGCCCGCCAGGAGGGCGGCGATGACGGCGAGGACCATGGGCGGCGCCGGACGCTACGCAGGCGGGCGGACGCGGACGGGGCCCGGCCGCCTACTTCGTGATCTCGCGCCAGGTGTTCTGGACGACGTCGGCCGTCGCGATCGACTGCACGGCCTGGAAGCCGGCGCCGTCGAAGTTGATCGTCGCGCCGTTGTTCGAGTCGCCGATGTTCACGACGGTGTTCCCGTCGGTGATCAGGCCCCCGAACATCTGCGAGGTGCCGCTGAAGTCGATGACGGGCACGGGCGGCGTCGGCGCCGGCGTGCGGGTCTCGGTCCAGTACAGGACGCCGTAGAACGTGTGCGTGCCGGTCACCTTGAGCTGCCCCCCGTCGACCAGGACCATGCCCGGGCTCTGCTGGCTGTTGTCGGTCGCGTTGCCGGTGTAGCTGCAGCTGACGTGGTCGAGGTAGATGACCTGGCCGGTGAGCGACGACGGGCAGCCGCGCGCCGACGTGTAGAGGGTGCCGTTGGTGGCCGCCGTGTCCTTGAGTCGCTGGATGGCGTCGGCGGACATGGCCGGGGTCGTGTCGACCTTCGCGATCGTCGTGCCCTGGGCCCAGGTGTCGGCGAACTGCTCCTGGACGTCCTGCACCGTCTTGAACTGCCCTGAGGGCGGCGAGAGCCCCTCGCACGGGTCGCCGGCCAGGACGACGTCGCAGCGGATCTGGACCTGGCCGGCGGTGCCGCCGTTGATGTACCACTTGTTCGGGCTGTTGTTGCCGAAGACGATCGAGCCGGTGCGGACCGCGGCCTGGATGATGTCCTCGCGCTGGTACTGCTGCTCGACGAGCGCGACCATGGTGCGGGTGCGCCCGGCCAGGGTCGCCTGGGCGCGGACCCAGACCTTGCCGTCGGGCTTGCCGCCGGTGCCCGTCTTGTCGTAGCCGACGACCGAGCCGTCGGCGGCGAGGCCGGTGGTCGCGTCGTCGTAGAAGCTCGGGGTCGGGCCCGTGTTGTCGCGCACCTGGGTCTGCCAGGTCACGCCCGCGCGGGTGTCCACCGACGGGATGAGCTTCGTGATCTGGTCGCTCGTCGGGCAGTCCGTGCTCGTCGACGTCGTCGTGCAGGTCGCGAACGGGGCGGCGGCGTCCCGGGTCACCCCGCGGTAGCCGACGGCGCGGACCTGGGCGTTGAGCGCGGCCTCGGCGACGTTGAAGCCGGTCTCGCGCTCGCGCTGGGCCACCGAGACCTGCCCCTGGCCGCGCAGGACGACGCTGAGGGCGAGCCCCATCCCGATCATGATCGTCATGAGCACGAGGGCCGTGACGAGGGCCCAGCCCCCGTCGTCGTCGCGCAGGCGGCGCAGGGTGCGGGGCATCAGGGGATCCACTTGTAGGGGTTCGTCGGGTAGGTGTACGTCGTCGTCAGACCGCCGCCGTCGGTGACCTTCAGGGCGAAGACGTGGTTGGAGCCGCTGACCAGGGGCCCGTAGGTGTAGGTGACGCCGGAGCCGATGACGGCCCCGTTGTCGGACCACTCGTAGGTCAGGTTGTCGCCGTCGGGGTCCGACGAGCCGGCGCCGTTGAGCACGACGCCCGTGGCCGTCTTGACGACGGAGAAGGTGGCGACCGGGAACCGGTTCTGGTTGCGCAGGAAGATCCCGCTGGTGACCTCGGTGTCGCCGCGCCCCTGGCGCGGGTCGGTGCGCAGCGCCAGCCCGACGCCGATCCGGGTGATCGCCGTGACGTCGGTGCTGTTGTAGGTGAAGAGCGGCCTGGTCCCGGAGATGACGTCCGTCGCCACCGCGGTCGAGGTCCAGGCGCCGGGGCAGGCGCCGCCGAGCGCGGTGGGCACGGCCGGCGGCGTGGTCGTCGTCCAGGGTCCCTGGACCCCGCGGTAGAGCGTGCCGCCCGGGCTCACGCAGTAGCGGACGCGCTTGATGTTCGACGGGTTCAGGGTGCTCGCCGCCGGGGCGGTCTTGTCGACCGTCTGGAAGACGAGGTCGGTGGCGCCCGCGTACTGGACCGCCTGCGGGGACTCCGGCGTCGGGCTGGCCAGGTTGCGCAGCTCGAGCGCGAGGCGGTCGACGGCGGTGCGCGCGCGGTCCTGGGCGTCGTTCTGCAGCTCGGTCTTGCGCGTGATCGTGTTGAACTGGCCGAACACCTCGATCGCGGCGCCCATCACCAGCAGCATGAGCGTCATGGCCACGAGCAGGCCGACGAGCGTCACGTCCCCGCGCTCGGACCTCACTGGACCACCCCGGTGCCCGAGCTCTTGAGCGACTGGGCGTCCTTGGAGTCGACGGCGGCGATCCAGTAGGAGTGGCCGAGCCCGTTGGGGTCGCTCCACGAGTAGGGCGGGACCGCCGTGCCGGAGACGGTGACGTAGCCGTAGAGGTCCGAGAGCGCGGTGCCGTCCCGGAAGATCGCGTACTTCTGGACGGTGCCGTCCTCCGGGTCCGCGGCCGAGGGCCAGGTCAACGTGACCGCGGTGCCGCTGCCCGCCTTGGTCGCCGTCAGGCTCGCCGGTGCCGCGGGGACGCCGTTGGCCATGTCGATCGCCGCGGCGGTGAACACGTCGCCGTCACGGGTGGAGGCGCCGCCCGGGACCTTGTCCTGGGCCCAGATCCTGTAGGTCACGGTGCCGCTCGCCGGCGGGGCGTCGTCGCGGCACGAGGTCGCCGTCGAGGGCGAGCAGACGGTCGTCGTCGAGCCGGTCACGCGCTGGACCTGGTAGCCGACGACGTCGCCCTCGGCCGACTTCGACCAGTCCATCTCGACGGCCGGCCCGACGCGGATGCTCTGGAAGGCGGGCACGGGGTAGGGCTGGCGCCGGTTGAGCTTGACGCTGTACGGGAACCGCGCGCCGTACTGGCCGAACTTGTCGAAGCCCTTGGCCTCGACGAGGTAGTCGCCGTCGAGCACCTGGTTGGCCCCGGGGCTGGTGGCGCCCACGGCGCCGAGGTTCCACCCGAAGGTCCACGTCGTGCCGGAGCCGCCCGTGGCCGCCGCGTCCTGGGGCTGGCCGTTGACGTACCAGGCGACGGTCTGGGCGGCCTTGTTCGTCGTGGCCGTGAAGTTCAGCGTCGTGCCGGTGGTGAGCTCGTTGGACGGGCGGATGTCGGGGTTGGGCACGATCCCGGTGACCGCCGGCGCCGCCGTCACCCCCGGGTAGTCGATCGTGGTGTTCTGCAGGACGTAGGTCCGCCCGGGCCCGCTCCGCCACCGCACGAGGATCACGAGGCGCTTGAAGTCGTCGGGGTTCTTGTCGACCTTCGCCGAGACCGGGCACGCGCTGGCGGCGCACGCCCCGGTGAGCCCGTCGACGCGCCCGTCGCGGTCGGTGTCCAGGCCGCAGTCCCCGACGGCGACGCCGGCGAGCGTGCCGTTGCCGGCGATCGAGTCGCCCGAGCCGTAGCCCTCCTGGCAGGTGGCCGACGACGTCGACCCGCCGCCGGAGGCGCAGAAGGTGGCCGTGTCGCGGGTGCCCGAGCCGTCGTTGATGTCGTCGACGGAGCAGACGCCGACCGCGACGTTGAAGGTCTTCCCGCGGCGCTCGACCTGCCAGCCGGCCGTGTCGGGGTCGCTGTCGGCGAGCGCGCTGTTGGCCTGCTCGAGCCCGACGACCGTGGTGGGCTCGAGGTTCGTGTAGGCCTGGGAGCGGGCGCCCTCGGTGAGCTCGCGGGCCAGCGAGAGCGCCTGGCCGCGGGCCTTGTTGTCCGCGGTGGTCTGGCTGGCCTGGCTGAGCATGAGGCTCACGCCGAGCATCCCGACGACCAGGACGACCATCGCCATCATGACCTCGACGATGGTGAAGCCGGCCTCGCGGCCCGGCCGGGTGTGGCCTGTCGTGCTCACCAGGAGCCTCCGCTCGGGCAGCCGCCCGTGCCGTCGGGGGTGCAGGACCGCGCCGCGTGGCCGCGGGCGTCACGGGCGATGAGGAAGCGGGTGCCCGAGCGCGAGTGCGCGACGACGGTGAAGGTCTCGGTCGTCGCCTCGTCGACGGCGACCTCGCCGGGGCCGGTGCCGAGGCTGAGCCCGTGCTCCTGCAGCTCGGCGCTGCTGTCGCAGTCGCGCGCGTCCTTGCGCTCGGTGCTGCACAGCTCGACGAGGGTGAGGAGGTTGCGCGCGTTGGACTTGGCGTCGACGTCCTGCGCCTTGTGCTGCTGCCCCAGCAGGTTGGTCAGCCCGATCGCCGCGAGGATCCCGATGAGCAGGACCACCACGAGGACCTCGACGAGGGTGAAGCCCTCGTCGGCGCACGGGCGCGGTGCTGGACGGCGGTCCATGCAGAGCCCATCGGCATCGCCGGCGCGCGCCGATAGGCCCTCGGCCGCCCACTCGACGAATGGTCGGTCGGGCGCGTCGAGCGGTCCGGCGGCCCCGGAACGCGGCGAGGCGGGCCCGGGGGCCCGCCTCGCACTGCGAGTGGATGTGAGGTGGTCGGCTACCAGGTGCCGGCCGACGGGCAGGCGCCCGAGCCGCCGGTGCTGCAGGTCCGGTCGATCGTGCCGTCGGACTTCTTCTCGATCGAGAAGGAGTTGCCCGACTTCGAGCTGGCCGAGATCTTGTAGACGGCGGTGCCGAGGCCGGAGAAGCTCACCGTGCTCGGGAGCTTGGCGTCGGCCATGCCGGCCGAGGTCGTGTCGCAGTTCGCGTAGGTCTGCTCCTGCGTGAAGCAGGACTCGATCTGCGAGACCGCGTTGCGGGCGTCCGACTTGGCGGACGCGTCCTGGCCCTTCTTCTGCTGGCCGAGGAACGTCGGCAGCGCGATCGCGGCAAGGATGCCGATGATCAGGATGACGACGAGGAGCTCGATCAGCGTGAAGCCCTGATCGTCGTTGCGCAGCTTGCGCATCATGGGGGGATCCTCCTGGGATCGGTAGGCGATCCAGCCCTCGTCGGCCTGCGGTCCGGCGGCTCGGCTTCCTCTGCGTCGAGGTCCGTGGCTTTGCGTCCCGCCCTCACGGGCGGTTTGCCCTTGGCGTCCGTCGGCTGGCCCTGCTGTCCCCCTCCTCATCGGCGGGTCCGCCGTCGGACTGGAGCCCGCTGGACGCATGGTCTAGGGGCGCCACCCCATGTGGGGCACCCGCGACGCGACGAGGCGGGCCCGGGGGCCCGCCTCGCACTGCGAGTGGATGTGAGGTGGTCGGCTACCAGGTGCCGGCCGACGGGCAGGCGCCCGAGCCGCCGGTGCTGCACGCGCGCTCGATCGTGCCGTCGGACTTCTTCTCGATCGAGAAGGAGTTGCCCGACTTCGAGCTGGCCGTGATCTTGTAGACGGCGGTGCCGAGGCCGGAGAACGTCACGGTCGAGGGCAGCTTGGCGTCGGCCATGCCGGCCGAGGCGGTGCCGCAGTTCGCGTAGGTCTGCTCCTGCGTGAAGCAGGACTCGATCTGCGAGACCGCGTTGCGGGCGTCCGACTTGGCGGACGCGTCCTGGCCCTTCTTCTGCTGGCCCAGGAACGTGGGCAGCGCGATCGCGGCGAGGATGCCGATGATCAGGATGACGACGAGGAGCTCGATCAGCGTGAACCCTCGATCGTCGTTGCGCAGCTGGTGCAGCTTGTGCAGCATGTGGGTGATCCTCCAGGGATCTCGGAGATGGAGACCAGTTCCCTCCGATCGCCTGCGGTCCGGCAGCTCGGCTTCCTCGATCCTCGAGGTCCGTGGCTTTGCGTCCCGCCCTCACGGGCGGTTTGCCCTTGGCGTCCGTCGGCTGGCCCTTCGTTCCCTCCCCTGATCGGCGTCCCGCGGAGGGTGCTCAACGGCTTTGGACGGATGGTCTAGGGCCCGGACCCCAGCCTGGCTAGCGCCGCAGGAGGACGAGGCGCGTCACGCGGGCGGCGTGGCCCGCGCCGTCGGTCACGGTGCCCTGCAGGACGACCGGGACGCGCCTGGCCCGGGCCAGGGCACGGCCCGCGCTGCGGCTCAGCTTCAGCGAGAGGCTCGTCCTGCCGGTGCGCAGCGTGCGGCTGAGCGTCCCCACGGTCAGCGTCCGGGCACCGCGGCGCACGCGGAGGTGCAGCCGGCGTGCGTCGCGGGCGGACATCGTGACCTTCAGGCGCAGCCGGGCTCCGCGGTCGACCCTGACGGCCGCGCCCACGCCACGCCGGCGCACGACCTTGACGCGCTGGATCGCCGAGCCCGAGAGCAGCGGGCGGAAGGCGACCGCCGGGACCGGGGAGCCGTCGGGGCCGAGGGCTCCCGAGCCGCCACCGCCGCCGGAGCCGCTGCCACCGCTTCCGCCGCCACCGGAGCCGGCGCCGCCGGCGCCGGTGCCGCCGGCCGGGTCGCCGCCGGCCGGGTCATCGCCGGCCGCCGGGGAGCCGGGCGCCGCCTCGACGACGACCTGGCGGGTCGTGCGCTTCGTGGCGCCGTCGGAGTCCTTGACGAGCAGCGCGACGGTGAACGTCCCCGGGTTGGCGTAGCTGCGCGACGCCGTCACGCCGGTGGTCTCGTAGCTCCCGTCGCCGTCCAGGTCCCAGCGGAGGCTGGCCAGCGGCCCGTCCGGGTCGCTGGACGCCGACGCGTCGAAGCTGACGACCTGGCCGGTGAGGACGTGGTCGGGCGTGGCGGTGAAGGACGCGACGGGCGGGTCGTTGACGATGGCGATCGTGGCCTGCGCCGTCCCGACGGCGCCGTCGGCGTCGGTCGCGCAGACCGTGACCTGCTTCGTGCCGAAGGTGAGGAACGTGACCGTCGTGTGGTCGCTCGTGCTGGGCGCGCCGTCGCACGTCGCCGCCCCGGTGTAGCTCCAGGTGTACGTCAGCGGCCCGCCGTCGGGGTCGGCGCTGCCCGCCGCGCTCAGGGAGATCGGGTCGCCGGGGCGGCCGCTGAGCGGGTCGGCGGCCAGCGCGGCGACCGGGCGCCGCGTCACCTTGAGCGCCAGTGTCGCCTGCGCCGTCGCGCCGGTGTCGTCCTTCACGACGACCTTGGCCGTGGGGGAGCCGTTGGCGGCGTAGACGTGGGAGGCGGTCGGCGTGGTGGTCGTGGCGGTCGCGCCGTCGCCGAAGGTCCAGTCGTAGCTCGTGATCGTGCCGTCCAGGTCGGCCGAGCCGCTCGCGTCGAGCGTCGCCGCCTCGCCGCGGATCGCGGGCTGCGGCCCGGTCAGCGCGGCCGTCGGCGGTCGGTTGGCGACCGTGAGCGACCGGGTGGTCACGGCGCTGGCGCCCAGGTCGTCGGTCACCTTCAGCCGCACGGTGTACGTGCCGGCGGTCGGCGCGAGCGTGCTCCACGTCGGCGCGGTGTCCGCGTGGTCGTAGCGCCCGTCGCCGTCGAGGTCCCAGGCGTACGTCGCGACGGTGCCGTCGGGGTCCGACGACCCGGTCGCGTCGAGCGTGACCGCGTCGAAGGAGCGCAGGCCCGACGGCAGAGCGGCCATGGCGGCCACCGGCGGCACCGTCACGGCGACGTCGACCTCGTCGGTCGCGTCGCCGTTGCCGTCCGACACGGTGACGCTCACGCGGTGGCGACCCTTGGCGGGCCAGCTGCGATGGAGCTGGGGGCCCGTCCCGGCGACGGCGACGTCGTCGACCTTCCAGGCGTACGTCAGCGTCGCGGCCGGGTCCGGCGCGGTCGAGTCCGAGGCGTCGAAGAGCACGTCCTGGCCCGGGGCGGCGGTCGCGGTGCTCGCGGTGACGTGGGCGACGACCTGCGCGTCGCACGTCGACGGCGCGAGCTCGAGCGACCAGTCCGACAGCACCGGGGCGCCGGCGCCGCCGACGGTGTCCTTGACGCGCAGCTTCCAGCGCCCGCCCGCCTCCGTGCCGACGAGGCCCGCGAGCCCCGGGACGGCGAAGGTGCCGGTGAAGGGCGCGCTCGCGCCCAGGATCGAGGCGCCGTTGGTCGCGAAGAGGGTGCCCGACAGCGCCGAGCCCGTGATCTGGTGGCCCGGCAGCAGCACGACCGGGGCCCCGTGGGGCGGGACGAGCGTGAGCTCCACGTCGCCGATCGCCGGCGCCTGGAGGTCGCGGACCCGGACGCGCACGTCGCGGGCGAGCCCGGCCGGGACGTCGACGGCCGACTCGCCGGTGCCGCCGTCGGGCACGCTGACGACGGCGGTGGTGCGGTACTCCTGGTGCGGACCCGCGACCCCGGTGGGGACGGGCACGTCGACGGTGCTGCGCACGCCGTCGGCGACGAGGGTCAGCGTGAGGTGGACGACGTCGCCGCAGGTCCAGCCGTCGCTGAGCTTCACGGTGATCGGGTCGAGGGCCTGGACGGTCGCGCCGGCCGGTGCGGCCGGGAAGACGCTGGAGCCGTCGGTGACGGTGACCCCCGGCGTCGACGACGTGGCGGTGGCCGTGAGGTTCGCCACGGCGTGGGCGGGGTCGTCGTTCGTCACCGTGACGGACGCGTCGACGGTGTCCCCCGGCCCGAGCACGCCGTCGCGTGCGACGCCCGTGTCCTTCGCCTTGACCGACACGTACTGCACGCTCGCGCCGGCGAGGGACGGGAGGAGGAGGAGCGCCGCGAGCACGACCAGGGTGGTCAGGAGCGCACGGCGGGGGCGGGACGACAGGGGGGCGGCCATCCAGCACGCCTTCGGCGGGCGAGGGCTCGCGCTGGAGCGACGCGGGCGCCCGCTCCGTCATCCGTCCACGGATCAGGCCCCGGACGCGTCCCCGCCGTCGCGTGGGTCCGTCCCACGCGGGTGCGCGGCCTGGGCGTCGTGGCCGGGCAGGAAGCGCCCGGTGCCGTCGCACCAGGGGCACTCGACGGTGGTCGGCGCGCCGGTGAGGTTCGACACGACCCGGCCCGTGCCGCGGCACGCCGTGCAGGGCGGCGGCGCGGCGGGATCCTCGGGCGTGGCGTCCTGGTCGGCCATCGGGGGACGGAGGCTACCGTCGGAGGACATGGGCGCCGACGGCCGCTTCGCCCCCTCCCCCACCGGATCCCTGCACGTGGGCAACCTGCGCACCGCGCTGCTCGCCTGGCTGGCCGCGCGGAGCCGGTCCTCGCGCTTCCTCGTGCGCGTGGAGGACCTCGACACCGGGCGCGTCCGGCGGCACTTCGAGGCCGAGCAGCTCGCCGACCTGGCCGCGCTCGGGCTGGACTGGGACGGGCCCGTCGTCCGGCAGTCCGAGCGGGGCACGCGCTACGACGAGGCCCTGCGCCGCCTCGAGGCCGACGGGCGGCTCTACCCGTGCTGGTGCACGCGGCGCGAGGTCCGCGAGGCCGCCTCGGCGCCGCACGACGACCTGCCGGAGGGCGCCTACCCCGGCACCTGCCGCGCCCTGACGGCGGCCCAGCGCGCCGAGCGCGCCGCCGCCGGCCGCCCCGCGGCGCTGCGGGTCGACGCCGGCGGGGCGGTCGTGCGGTTCCAGGACCGGGTCGCCGGGGAGGTGGAGGGCGTGGTCGACGACTTCGTGGTCCGCCGCAACGACGGCGCCGTGGCCTACAACCTGGCCGTGGTGGTCGACGACGCCGAGCAGGGGATCGGCGAGGTCGTCCGCGGCGCCGACCTGCTCGCGACGACGGCGCGCCAGCGCTGGGTCGCCGCGGCCCTGGGGCTCGAGCCCCCGGCCCACGCCCACGTGCCGCTCGTCCTCGGGCCCGACGGCGAGCGCCTGGCCAAGCGCCACGGCGCCGTCACGCTGGCCGACCGCGCGGCGCTGGGGCAGTCCCCCGAGGACGTCCGCGCCGAGCTGGCCGCCTCGGTCGGGCTGGCCCGGCCCGGCGAGCGCCCCGGGCTCGACGAGCTGGCCGCCCGCTTCTCCTTCGACGCGCTCCGCCGCGTGCCCGCATGAGGGCGGTCCGCACGTGGCTGCCGGCCGGCATCTGCCTGGCCGGCGTGGTGCTCGCCGTCGTCAAGCGCGACGAGACCGGCCTGGAGGGCGGCGTCCTGCTCGTCGCGGCCGGCCTGTCGGTCTGGCTGCTGAACTGGTTCTACCTCGTCAGCGTGCGCGGCGAGCGCGACCGCGACGTGGAGGACGCCGCGCGCGACTTCTTCGACGCCCACGGCCACTGGCCCGACGAGGAGCCGCCCGCGGGCACCCCCGGGCCGGCGGACCAGGCCCGGCCCGACCCCCACCGCCGCGCCCCGCCGGGCGACGCCGGGGCCCACCGGCGCGCGCGGCGGCCGCCGCGGCGGGGCGGCCCGTAGGCTCCGTCGCCATGGCCACCGACCCCACCGTCGCCGAGCTCGCCGAGCGCGCCCGCGCGACGGGCCGCCTCGGCATCGACACGGAGTTCATGGGCGAGGGCCGCTACCGCCCGCTCCTGTGCCTCGTCCAGGTGGCCGTGGAGGAGGAGGACGGCTCCGTCCGCGTCGAGGTCCTCGACCCGCTGGAGGGCGACCTCGACCCCGCCCCGCTGGCCGCCGTGCTCGCCGACCCCGACGTCGAGGTCGTCATGCACGCCGGGCGCCAGGACGTCCCGCTCCTGCGCCGCGAGTGGCGCACCGACGTCCGCAACGTCTTCGACACCCAGGTCGCGGCCGGCTTCGCCGGCCGGCGGGCCCAGCTCGGCTACGAGGCGCTGCTCGGCGAGCTCCTGGGCGTCCGGCTGCGCAAGAGCGCGAGCTTCACGCGCTGGGACCAGCGCCCGCTCTCCGAGGAGCAGGTCGGCTATGCCCGCGAGGACGTGCTGCACCTCCTGCAGCTCACCGACGCGCTCCAGGACGAGCTCGAGGCGCGGGGCCGGCTGGACTGGGCCCGCGACGAGTCGCGCGCGCTCGAGGACGCCAGCGACGAGCGCGACATCGACGCGCTGTTCGCCCGGCTGCCGCGCGTCAACGGCCTCGACCCCGCCCAGCGCGCCGTCGCGCGCGAGCTCGTGGCCTGGCGCGAGGCGACCGCCCGCGAGCAGGACCGCCCCGCGTCCTCGGTCCTGCAGGACGCGCCGCTCGTCGAGATCGCCAAGCGCCGGCCGCAGTCGACCGAGCGGCTCGGGCAGATCCGCGGCCTGCACGAGGGCATCCTGCGCCGGCGCGGGCGGGACATCGTCGACGCCGTCCGGCGCGGGCGGGAGCAGCCCCCGATCCCCGTGGTCGGCGAGCGCCAGCCGCCGCCCGAGCCCGCCGACGCGCCGCTGATCGCCCTCGGCGAGGCGATCGTGCGCGACCGGGCCGCCCAGGAGGGGCTGGCCTACGAGCTGCTGGCCTCGCGCGCGGACCTGCAGAAGGTCGTCACCGCGCGGCGCAACGGCGCCCCGGACCCCGACGTGCGCACGCTGCGGGGCTGGCGCCGCGAGGTCGTCGGCGACGAGCTGCTCGCGCTGCTCGACGGACGGCGCTCCGTGCGCGTCGGCACCGGGCGCCGGCTCGAGGTCACGCCGCTACCGTAGGGCGCCCATGCGCCCCCGTCCCCTCGCCCTGGCCACCGCGGTCGCGGTCGCCGCGTCGGTCGCCGCGGGCTGCGGCGCGGGCGCCGGCAGCGACCCGGTCGACCCCCTCGCCCAGGCGGCGACGACGACGAAGGGCGCCGGGAGCGCGCGCGTCGCGCTGCGCGGGACGGTCTCCGCCGCCGGGCGCCGCACGGCCTTCGACGGCGACGGCGCGGTCGACCTCAAGGCCGGCCGGGCGCGTCTCGAGCTCGGCACGCGGCTGCCCGCCGCGGGCCGGCGCACGGTCAGCGCCGTCTTCGCCGACGGCGACGTCTTCGTCCGCACCGGTGGCCTCGCCGCCCTGCTCACCGGCGGCCACGACTGGGTGAAGGTCGACCTCGCGCGGGCGGCGGGCGCCGGCGGCGCCGACCTCGGCGCCCTGCAGGGCCTCGCGGCCGGCGGCGACCCGTCGCAGGTGCTCGCCCTCCTGGCCCTCGCCGGGGACTCCGAGGACGTCGGCGCCGAGCGCGTCGACGGCGTCCAGGCGCGCCACTACGCCGGCCGCCTGGACGCCGACGCGGTCGCGAAGGTGGCCGACCCCGACCTGCGCCGCACCCTCCAGCGCCTCGGCGTCCGGACGATCCCGGTCGACGCCTGGCTCGACGACGAGGGCCGTGTCCGGCGCGCGCACGTGCGCGTCGCCGCCGACGGCGCCCGCGTGCCGGTGGCCCTGGACGTCACGGCGGACCTGTCGGACTACGGGCTGCGCGTCGACGCCACGCCGCCCGCGGACGCCTTCGACGCGACGGCGATCGCGGGGACCGCGGTCAGGCTGCTCTTCGGCGGCTGACGCGCAGCGTCGCCCGCATGCCGCGCGCGGCGTGGCCGGGCAGCGTGCAGAGCAGCCGGTAGCGGCCCGAGCGGCGCAGCGTGACCTCGAGCGTCCGGCGGCCGCCGAAGGCGGGGACCTCGGGACTCGGGCGCCCGCGGTGCCCGCGCGGGCCGACGACCGCGAGGTCGTGGGCGTCCTGGCCGAAGTTCGTCACCCGGAAGCGCACCCGCCCGGGCCGCACCGAGGCGCGGTAGGTCGTCACCGACCACTCGCGCAGGCCGACGCCGACCACGATCGCCGGCGGCGGGGCGGCGGCGATCACGCGGCCACCGCCACGCGGCCCACGCGGGCGGCGTCGGGCAGCACCTCGTCGGCGCCGGTGCCCAGCCACCCCTCGAGCAGACCCGCGTAGACGGCGCGGAAGTCCGCCGTGACCTTGAGGTTGTCGTCGCGGTCGAAGGACCGCAGGTCGGGGTACGGGGTCAGCAGCCCGCCGCGCACCCGCGTGCCCAGCACGAAGCCGATGCCGCCGGCCCCGTGGTCGGTGCCCGACGAGCCGTTCTGCTGCGGGCGGCGGCCGAACTCCGTCCAGACGAGCGTCAGGACGCGGTCGGCCACGCCGCGTGCCTCGAGGTCGGCCTGGAAGGCGCTCAGCGCGCCCGACAGGCTGCCGAGGTCGCGGGTCAGCGAGGCGCGCTGGTCGTCGTGGGTGTCGAAGTCCCCGTCGGCCTCCACCGTGGCGACGCGGATGCCGAGGGGCTGCGCCAGCAGGCCGGCGAGCACCTGCAGGCGCTCGGCCAGCGCCCCGCCGCGGTCCCCGGTGGCCGGGTAGGCGACGGGCGGCGCCAGCGGGTCGGGCCCGTGGTCGCCGACCTTGGCGTAGGGCTTGAGCGCGTCGGCCACCCGGCGGCTCTGCCGGGCGGCGGCCATGACCGCGGCCGGCCCGGCCGCCCGGGGGCGCCCGGAGGCCAGGCGCACGTAGGACCGCAGGTAGCGGTCCGACCACTCGTCCCAGACGCCGGGGATCCAGCCCTGGGCGTCGGCGGGCGAGGACACCGCGGCGACGGGCGCGCGGGTGCCGCGCAGCAGCGGCGAGAGCTCGCCCGAGAGCGAGAGGCCCTGGAACGGGTTGTCCGCGCCGCCGTGGCGGTCCACCCAGCGTCCGAGCCAGCCCGGGCTGTCGCGGAGCGTGACCATCCCGGCCTCCCAGAAGTGGCGCGAGTTGAAGTGCGAGAGGTCGGGGTCGGCGTAGTCGATGCCGGGCAGCAGGCCGAGGCGCCCGCGGTCGAACAGGCCCTTCAGGCCCCCGCCCAGGCCCGTGCCCAGCGACGGGTGCAGCCCCACGCCGGTGCCCGCGAGCTCGAGCGGCGCGGCGACCTTGAGCCCCGGGCGCAGGTCCGCGTAGCGGCCGTAGTCGGCGACCGGCACGACCGTGTCGAGGAGGTCGAGGCCCCCGGGCACGAAGACGGTGACGAGCACGGGCGCCTGCGGCGTGGAGGCGGCCGCCGCCTCGGCGGCCTGCAGGGCGTCGCGCAGCGGGGCGGTCCGGGCGGCGTAGACCGAGAGCGTCGCCCCGAGGCCGAGCTGCAGCAGGCGGCGACGGGAGACGGGGCGGTCGGCCAGCGACCGGCGCTGGGCGTCGGTCCGGCGGAAGTCGTCGCAGGCGGGATCGTGCACGGGCGTCCTAGTGGAGCTGGGCGTCGGGCCCGGCCAGCAGCAGGTGGCGCAGGGCGTTCTGGGTCAGGTCGGCGCGCCACTGCGGCAGCGGCCCGGGGTGGGTGGGTCCCTGTCGCTCGCGCGTGGTGAGGTCGCGTGCCAGCGCGAGCAGCTCGGCGTCGGTCTCGCGCGACGTCCAGGGCGCGCCCGTGGCCCGGCGCGCGCGGGCGACGTGCTCGGCCGCCGTCCAGGACGGCCGCGCCCCGCCCTCGGGGACCTTGACGGGCCGGTCCTTCGTCATCCACGTGGCGGCCTGGAACCGGGCGGCCATGGTGGCGGTCGACATCCAGGCCGGACCCCAGTCCCATCCCGCGACGGAGGGCGGGTGGAAGGGCATCTGACCCATCCGGTCGCAGATCCAGGCCCAGTCGCCGGTGTCCACGCCGCGTCCGGTGGCGCGCAGCATCCCGGCCACCAGGACGATCGGCGCCTTGACCATCCGCGGGTGGCCGAGGTCGGCGTAGAGCGCCTTGTGCTCGAGGATCTCGCGGACGACCGGCGCGATGCGGTGGCCCGAGCGGACGTAGGTCCGGGTCAGCCGCCGCCGGGTGGCGTGGTCGAGCGGCTCGGTGACGAAGAAGGCCCAGAGCTTGCCCACGAGGAAGGCCGCGTGGCGCGGGTGGCCGACGGCGAGGTCGAGGACGTCGCGCCAGTCGAAGCGCCCGCGGTGGCCGAAGATGACCTTGACGCCCGGGTCGTGCAGGGCGCGGTCGTAGCTCACGCGGAACGGCCGCCCGTCGGACCAGTGGCCGCGGAATCCCGTGAGCGCACGCGCCGCCTCGCGGACGTCGCGCTCGGCGTAGCCGTTCCCGGCGCCGAGCGTGAAGAGCTCGAGCAGCTCGCGGGCGTAGTTCTCGTTGGGGTGCTCGCGGTCGGAGTCGGCCAGCGAGAGGAACGCCTGCATGGCCGGGTCGGTCGTCACGGCGCCCAGCAGGCCGCGGAAGGAGCCGAGCGCGTGGCGGCGCAGCGTCCGGTTCTGGGCCAGCATGTTCGGCTGGTCCTGGTCGAAGGTCGCGAAGTGGTCGTGCCAGAAGAGCGTCAGCTTCTCGGCGAGCGGCCGCTGGGAGCGGACCATCCGGTCCAGCCACCAGAGCAGGTCGTGGCCCCATTCGTTGACGGGGTCCAGCGGGGCGCCGTCGACCCGCGGCGCGGGTCCCACCATCGCGCGGTGCCCGTGGGGGCCGCGCCCGCCGCGCAGGAGCCAGTCGAGCGTCGCCTCGCGCCCGCGGGCTGCGAGGTGGTCGAGCTCGGCGGGCGTCGCGCCGAAGCCCGCGCGCCACAGCAGCCGCCGGGCGTGCGCGCGCGACCAGCGACCGCCTCGGCGCCGGGCGGCGTGGGGACGATGGCGCGGCATCGGGGCAGCATCGGCACGCCGGGCGACGGGCTGAAGGGCGCTGCGTCAGGCGGCGGCGCCGGCGAGGTGAGCGGCGAGCGCGGCGGCCAGGTCGGCCGCGACGGCCCCGTGCTCCTGCTTCAGGAGGCAGCAGCGCAGCACGGTCGTCGTCGGCGCATCGGCCTCCAGCCCGGGGTGGCGGCGGCGCAGCCACGCCGTGTCCACGCGCAGCAGCGCCACGTGCCACCCCGCCTGCGCGAGCGTGGCGAAGGCGCGCTCGGCGGCGGCCGAGGCGCGCCCGGCCGAGGCGCCGGCGGGCAGCACGCAGACGATGTCGGTGTCCGGCTCGACCACGAGCGTCGTCCGGGGGTCGCCCGCCAGCAGGCCGGCCACCTTCAGCGCGGCGCCCCGCGCGGCCGCGAGGTGCCGGCCGAGCCCCGCGCGCGTCGGCGGCAGCGCCCGCAGCGTCGTCCACAGCGCGGCGGCACTGGCGCCCGCGCGCGAGCACTCCAGGCTGATCTCCCCGAGGTGCAGGTCGCCGGAGGTGAAGTACGTGTAGGGCGACTCGTGCGCGTAGAGCCGCCCCACGCCGGGGTCGGCGAAGAGCACGCAGCCGCAGCCGTAGGGCTGGAGGCCGTGCTTGTGCGGGTCGACCACGACCGAGTCGGCGCCCGCGATCGCCGCGAACGGGCCGGGCGCCACGCCCGGGTCGTCGCCGTCCGCCACGAGGGCGAAGAAGCCGCCGTAGGCGGCGTCGACGTGCAGGCGGGCGCCGTGCTCGGCGCACAGGGCCGCGACCGCGGCGACGTCGTCGACCGCGCCGAGCGCGGTGGTGCCCGGCGTGGCCACGACCGTGCCGACGTCGCCGGCGCGCAGCCGCGCCGCGAGCGCGTCGAGGTCCAGGCGCCCGCGGTCGTCCTGCGCGACCGTGTCGTGGCGGGCGCCGAGGACGCCGCAGACGCGCGCGTGGGTGTAGTGCGCGTTGGCGCCCGAGACGATGACGCGGTCGGGGTGCAGCTCGCGGGCGACCCACAGCGCCTCGAGGTTGGCGATCGTCCCCGACGCCGTCAGGTGCCCCAGGTGGCGCGGGAGGCCCAGCATCCCGGCCAGCTGGGCGACGGCCTCGACCTCCATCGCCGCGGTGGCCGGGCCGCCGTCCAGCGCGTGGTTGTTCGGGTTCAGGAGCATCGTCGTCGCGTACGCCGCCCACGCCACCGCGGCCGGCGGCTTGAGCATCTGCCCGGCGTAGCGCGCGTCGGGGTAGGGGTACGTCGCGCGCAGGCGCTCGGTGAGCTCGTCCAGCGCGGCCCGCTCGGCCGGGTCGGCGGCGTGGGCGTCCTCGGTCAGCGCGCCGAGCGGGAGCAGCGCCTGGGCCCGGTCGGCCAGCCGCGCCGCCAGGACGTCCGGCAGCAGCGTCCGGTCGGGGTCGCGTCCCGCGGACTCGCGTACCGGCTCCTCCGGGCCCCGGCGGACGGACGCACGGTGCGGCTTCACCCTCCCCGCTCCGCGCGCACGTCGGCGCTCGCGTGCAGCTCGCCGCCGGGGCCGAGGAGCCAGAGGCGGCCGCCCTCGCGCACGAGCGTCCCCTCCCCCGCCCCGGCGGGCGCGCGGTACTCGACCTCGGCGTCGACCGCCACCACCGGCGTGCCGTCGCCGAGGACCTCCTCGACGGCCACCCAGGCGGCGGTGTTGTTCACGTGGGCGGCGAGGTCGAGGTCGGCGGCACGGAAGCGCCACGGCGTCGCGGCGGCGCCCGGGGGCGTCGTCGTGGGCTGGCGCAGCCGCGCGCCGACGCGCCGGCCGCCGGCGGCGTCCTCGTAGCCGCCGGTCATGACCTCCTCGAGCGACTGCGGACGGGCCGTCTCGGCGTCGAGGAACACCCACAGCGCGACGGCGTCCGCCTCCGCCCCATCCGCCCCGCGCAGGCTCGTGCGCCGCTCGGCCCAGACCCGGCCGAGCCCGCTGCACCACGTCCGCAGGGCCACGCGCTCGCGGAAGCCCGGGAAGCGGCGCACCCGCAGGCGCGTGCGCCGGACGATCCAGAGTCCCAGGCCGTCCCGGCCGGCGTCCTCGACGTCCGCGTAGGCGACGTCCTGCAGCCAGCGGGCCAGCGCGTCGAGCCGCACGCGGCCGCCGGGGGCGGTGTCGGAGAGGCCGCCCCAGGCCTCGCCCGGGTGCACGCGCCCCGCCGCGGGCTCGGGCACGAGCTCGGCGAACGTCGTCTCGGCCACGGCTGGATCCTAGGGTCTGCTCCGCCGCGCCACCTCGCCGCCCGCCGCGCAGGCCGCGCGCATAGGCTGCCGCGCCATGGACTTCCAGCCCAGCGCCCGCAGCCAGGACTTCGCCGAGCGCCTGACGGCGTTCGTGGCCGAGCGCGTGCAGCCCGCCGAGCCCCTGTACGCGCGGCAGCTCGCCGACGCCGGCGACCCGCACGCCCAGCCCCCCGTCATGGAGGAGCTCAAGGAGGAGGCCAGGTCCCGCGGCCTGTGGAACCTCTTCCACCCCGACCCGGACGTCGGGCCCGGGCTCTCGAACGTCGAGTACGCGCCGCTGGCGGAGATCATGGGCCGCACCTTCCTCGCGCCCGAGGCCTGCAACTGCGCCGCGCCGGACACCGGGAACATGGAGGTCCTCACCCAGTTCGGCACCGACGAGCAGAAGGACCGCTGGCTGCGGCCGCTGCTCGACGGCGAGATCCGCTCCGCGTTCGCGATGACCGAGCCCGACGTCGCCTCCTCGGACGCGACGAACATCCGGCTGCGCATCGAGCGCGACGGCGACGACTACGTCCTCAACGGACGGAAGTGGTGGACGACGGGCGCCGTCCGGGAGCGCTGCCGGATCTTCATCGTCATGGGCAAGACGGACCCCGCGGCGCCGACCTACCAGCAGCAGTCCATGGTGCTCGTCCCGCGCGACACGCCCGGGGTCACCGTCGTGCGCAACCTGCCGGTCTTCGGCTACACCGACCCCGAGGGTCACGGCGAGGTGCACTTCGAGGACGTGCGCGTCCCCGTCACGAACGTCCTCGCCGGCGAGGGCGCCGGGTTCCTCATCGCCCAGGCCCGCCTCGGGCCGGGCCGCATCCACCACTGCATGCGCGCGATCGGCGCCGCGGAGCGGGCGCTCGAGCTCCTGTGCCGCCGGGCGTCGGAGCGCGAGACGTTCGGCAAGCCGGTCGCGACGCGCTCGAACGTCCAGGACTGGGTGGCCGAGTCGCGCATCGAGATCGAGATGGTGCGCCTGCTCACGCTCAAGACCGCATGGCTCATGGACACCGTCGGCAACAAGCACGCGCGCACCGAGATCGCCGCGATCAAGGTCGCGGCGCCGCAGGTCGCGCTGAAGGTCATCGACCGCGCGATCCAGGTCCACGGCGGCGCCGGCGTCAGCGACGACTTCCCCCTGGCGGCGATGTACGCGCACATGCGCACGCTGCGCCTGGCCGACGGCCCCGACGAGGTCCACAAGATGACGATCGCCCGCGGCGAGCTCCGCCCGTACCGTCCGGAGACCTGAGAAGCTCGCGCCATGCTGCGGCAGCTCACCAGCCTCGACGCCCAGTTCCTCGCGCTCGAGACCCCGCGCCAGGCCGGGCACGTGGCCGGACTGGCCATCCTGGACCCGTCGACGGCCCCCGGCGGCACCGTCACGCTGGCCGACCTGCAGCGCCTGCTGGCGGAGCGCCTGCCCCAGCTGCCGCCGCTGCGCTGGCGCCTGGCCGAGGTGCCGCTCGGGCTCGACTACCCCTACTGGGTCGACGACGCCGACTTCGACCTCGAGTACCACGTCCGCGAGCTCGGGCTGCCCGCCCCCGGCACCGACGCCCAGCTCGCCGAGCAGGTCGCGCGCATCACCTCGCGGCCGCTGGACCGCGCGCGCCCGCTGTGGGAGCTCTACCTCATCCACGGCCTGCAGAGCGGGCACACGGCGATGCTCACGAAGATCCACCACGCCGTCGTCGACGGCCTGTCGGGCGCGGAGATCATGGGCCTGCTGCTCGACCTCTCGCCCGAGGGCCGCGAGGTGCCGCCGCCGACCGCGGGCGGCGAGGCCACCGGGGACGACGCGGCCGAGGAGCCCGGCCAGCTCGGCATGCTGACCCGCGGCCTGCTCGGCATCCCGCGCTACCCGCTGCGCGTCCTGCGCGCGCTCCCGTCGACGCTGCCCTACGTCGACGACGCCCGCGGGACCTTCGGGACCATCCCGGGCACCGGCACGGTCAGCCGGGTGGCCGGCTTCGCCCAGGGCCTCGTGCGCCGTGACGGCGATGGCGTGCCGGCTCCGCACCTGACGGCACCGCGGACGCCCTTCAACGGGCGGATCTCCCCGCATCGCCGCTTCGCCTTCGGCCAGCTCGACCTCGCCGAGGTCAAGGAGGTCAAGAACCTCCACGGGTGCACCGTCAACGACGTCGTCGTCTCGATCTGCGCCGGCGCGGTGCGGCGGTGGCTCATCGCCCACCACGCGCTGCCGGACGGCCCGCTCGTCGCCCAGATCCCCGTCTCGGTCCGCACCGACGACGAGATGGGCACCTTCGGCAACCGCATCCTGCTCATGGCGGCGGAGCTCTTCACCGACGAGCCGGACCCCGTCGTGCGGCTGCACCGGACCCACGAGGCGCTGTCGGTGATGAAGGACCGCCACCGCGCGCTGCCCGCGAGCCTCCTGCAGGACGCCAACCACTTCATCCCGCCCGCCGTCTTCGCGCGCGCGGCCCGGCTGACCTTCCGGCTCTCGAGCGGCGGCGCGGCGCGCCCGAACTGGAACCTCGTCATCTCGAACGTCCCCGGCCCGCAGTTCCCGCTCTACTGCGCAGGTGCCCGCCTCGTCGCCCAGTACCCCGTGTCGGTCATCACCGACGGGATGGGCCTGAACATCACGGTCATGAGCTACGACGGCCACATGGACTTCGGCCTCGTCGCCGACCGCGACCAGATGCCCGACCTGGCCGACTTCGTCGGCTGGCTGCAGGCCGAGCTCGACGCCCTCGCGCCGTAGCGCCGTGCCCCTGCCCGAGCCCGCCGCCACCCGCTCGGTGCTCGCGCCGGCCCCGTGGTCGCGGTGGCTCTGGGTCGGGCTGGCAGCGGTCGCGGCGCTCACCGCGCTCGACGTGGCCGTGGACCGCCAGGTCGTGCTGGCGGGCGCGCTCGCGGCCGTCGCGCTCGCCGTCGGCCTCCTGGGGCACCGCGGGGACGCCCTCGTGGTCGGGGCGGCGGCGCTGGTCGCCGCGCTCGGGGCGACCGCCTGGGACGCCGGCGACGCCACCGAGCAGGCCATCGCCATCGCCGTCACCGCGACGGCCGGCGTCACCGCCTTCGTCACCGCGGTCCTGCGCGACGCCGCGGCGGCCTCCGCCCGCCAGTTCGCGCTCCTGCGCGGCCTCGCCGAGCTGGCCGACGGCGCGTCGAGCGTGGAGACGACGATCGACCGCGTGCTCGACCTGCTCGTCCCCGCCGTCGCCGACGTCTGCGCCCTGGACCTCGTCATCGACCACGAGCAGGTGCGGCTCGGGGCCCGCGTCGCCGGCGGTGAGGGCGGCGAGCTGGAGCAGGCCCTGCTGCGGCGCCGTCCGGCCCCCCGCTCGGTGGGCGCGGGGACCGCGCAGGCGCTGCGCGTCCAGCAGAGCCTGCTCATGGACCCGATCACCGACGAGCTCCTGACGGCGGTCGCGGCGACGCCCGAGGACCTCGCCCGCCTGCGCGCGGCGGGGCTGCGGGCCGCGCTCTTCCTCCCGCTGGTCGCGCGCAGCCGGCTGCTCGGCGCCGTCTCGCTCGTCGTCGGCCGGTCCGGCCGCCGCTACCACGAGCCGGACCTGCGCTTCGGCGAGCTGCTGGCCGGTCGCATCGGCATCGTGCTCGACAACGCCGGCCTGAGCGCCCAGGCGCTCGAGGCCGAGCGCCGCCTCGCCGCCGCCCTCGACGCGCTGGGCGAGGCGGTGACGATCAACGACCGCGACGGCCGGACCGTCTACGCGAACCGGGCGGCGGCGGCGCTGCTGAAGGTCGAGGACCCCGAGGACCTCTACGGCGGCGAGGTCGGCGCCATCAGCGCCGCGTTCGCGATCTACGACGAGGCCGGGGCGCCCGTGCCGATCTCCGCGATGCCGGCCTTCCGGGCGCTGGCGGGCGAGCCCGACCCCGAGCCCCTGCTGGTCCGCAACGTCGTCAAGGCGACCGGCGAGGAGCGCTGGCTGCTGAACAAGGTCACGGTGCTGCGCGACGGGGCGGGCGAGCCCGAGCGCGTCGTCAACGTCATCGAGGACGTCACCGCGGTGAAGCGGGCCGAGCGCCACCAGCGGCTGCTGGCCGAGTCCACGAGGGCGCTCTCGCGCTCGCTGGACCCCCAGCGCACGCTGCAGCACGTCGCGGAGACGGCGGTGCCCGGAGCTGGCCGACTGGTGCGGCGTCGACCTGCCGGGGCCCGGCGGCGCGGTGGACCTCGTCGCGATGGCGCACGTCGACCCCGAGCGCGTCGCGCTGGGCCGCGAGCTCCGTGCCCGGTACCCGCTGCGGATGGACGACCCGACCGACCTCGTGCGGGCGATGACCGAGGGCGTGGTGGTCGAGATCCCGTCGATCCGCGACGAGGAGGTCGAGGCCCTCGCCCTCGACGCCGAGCACCTGCGGCTGCTGCGCGCGATCGGCTTCGGAGCGATCCTCATCGTCCCGCTCGTCGCGGACGGGCGCTCCCTCGGGGCGATGACCCTCGTCCGCTCCGACCCGGTGCGACCCTTCACGGCGGCCGACCGCCGGCTGGCCGAGGAGCTCGGCCAGCGCGCCGGGATCGCCGTGCTGAACTCGCGGCTGTACGCCGACCGCGCCCGCGTCGCCCGCGAGCTCCAGCGCGGGCTGGAGCCGCCGCGCCTGCCCACGATGGCCGGGCTGACGACGGCGACGCTCTACCGCCCTGCGGGGGGCCTCAACGAGGTCGGCGGCGACTTCTACGACGCGTTCGCCGCCCCGACCGGGTGGATGGTCGTCATCGGCGACGTGGCGGGCCAGGGCGCGCGCGCCGCCTCGCTGACGGGGCTCGCGCGCTTCACCATGCGGGCCGTCGGGCAGCAGACGGGCGACCCGCTCGCCGTCGCCGCCCAGCTCAACCGCACGCTGCGCGACCAGGACGAGCTGTCCCTCTGCACGGCCGCCTGCCTCCTGCTCCACCGCAAGGGCGACGCGCTGGCGCTGACCTCCGTCTCCTGCGGCCACCCGATGCCCGTGCTCCTCCACGACGGCGGGACGACGCCGATCGGCACGGCCGGGCCGCTCGCCGGCGCCTTCGACGACGCCCAGTGGACGGCGACGACGACGATCCTCGCCGACGCCGACGCGCTCGTCCTCTACACGGACGGGGTGCCCGACACCGTGGGCGTGGAGGAGCGCTTCGGCGAGGGCCGGCTCATGCGCCTGCTCTCCGGCTCGGAGACCGCGGCGGCGACGGTCGTGGCGCACGTCGACGAGGCGCTCCGGGCCTTCCAGCACGGCGCGCAGCGCGACGACACCGCGATGGTCGTCCTGCACGTCGAGGACGTGGCCGTGGCGCTGGCCGGGCTGCCCGGGGACGCGGCGTGGATCGCGCCGGCGCGCTGAGCGGCCCGCGCCGCCGCGCCGCTGCTGTCCGGCGGCGCGGCCGCTAGGCCTGCGCCCGTGCGCGCGGCGGCCGGGCGAGCACCCGGCGCTGCGGCCGGCGGGCCTCGCGCACCCGCGGCGCGTCGGGGCGGTCGCCGCGCACGCCGGCGACGATGAGGGTCAGGCCGGCCGCGAGCACGACCGCGGCGACGACCAGGATGAGCGCGAACCCGAGGGCCGTGGTGGTCGAGAAGCGCAGAAGCCCGCAGGCCACGCCGACGCCGAGCACCGCCACGGCGCACGGCACCGCGAGCGCCAGCAGCACGCGCCCGTAGCGCGGGCCGGTGACGTAGTAGGAGGCCTCGGACGTCTCGGTCATCGCGACAAGTGTGACGGGGTTTCGGCGCGACCGGCCGGTTCCCCTGCCGCGCCGCCGGCCCGGCAGCCGCGGCCTAGAGCGCCTCGGCGGCCAGCACGACGGCGCCGAAGAGGAAGCCGGCCGCGGCGGCGGCGCCGACCAGGCGGGGCGAGGGGCCGCCGTGGATCCCGGTGCGGTGCACCGCGGTGTGGCCCTTGCCGCGCGCCAGCAGCCAGCGGTTGACCGGCAGCGCCACCGCGCCGGCGACCGCGAGCGCGAAGCTCAGGCTGCCCCAGAACAGCACGTCCCCGAGGCCGGCGTCCATCGCGCCCGGGACCGTCGCGACGATCGCGTTGTCGACGACTTCCATCGTGGCGATGCTCAGCGTGTCGGACGCCAGCGCGATCGGCACGACCGCCGCCAGGGCGAGCCCGGCCCGCAGGAGCGGCAGGCTCGTCAGGCCGTAGCCGAAGGCGAAGGCCAGCGCGATCGAGAGGACGATCGTCGCGAGGTTCGACAGGCCCAGCGCCGTGCCGAGCACCATGCCCGCGATCTCGCCCAGGGCGCAGCCGGTCAGGCAGTGCAGCGTCGCGCTGAGCGCGACCGCGGTGAGCGCCCGGCCCGAGGTGGGCAGGTCGTGGTGCTCGTGGCCGGCGTGACCGTGCGGGTGGGCGGCGGCGGACATGCGCACCACAATACCACCTGGGGGTATTGAGGCAAGGGCCTCGAGTGCCTCGGCCCGATGCGGCGCGTGACCGTCACCGGGCCGGCGTCGCTCGCCGCGGGGACGGCTCACCCCGTCGCGTTGAGCCACCGCACCGCCTGGACCAGGGCGCCGGCCTGGACCATGTCGGCCGCGACGACGGTCGGCAGCTTCCCGCGCAGCGCCCGGCAGGCGCGCGCCCGGCCGACGATCGTCCCGGCCGCGTTGACCACCGCCGACGTCGTCGGGCTCGGGGCGAGCGGCGGCGACCAGTGGTTCATGAGGAACAGCGAGCCGGTCTGGCCGCCCCGGTTCGGGCGGCAGCTCGTGGGCCACTGCGCGGGGTCGGTGAGCTGGGCGGGCGTGCCGAAGGTGTACGGGGTCTCCTGCAGGATCCCGCTGTAGGCCTCGTGGTACCACGGCACGTCGCCGGCGTCGTGCTCGGCCAGGACCACGACCTGCTGGCGGTGCCACGCCATCTGGCGCAGCGTCGGCCAGCGCGGGCCGGGGGCGCCGCGGTAGACGTAGTCGCCGAGGCCGCTGCGCCGCACGGCCCGGGCGAAGTCGCCTGGCGCGACGTAGTCCTCGTTGTCGATGAGCAGGACGTCGTGCGGGTTGCGGCGCACGTGGTCGCGCAGCGCGCGCAGGGCGTCGACGAGCGGGGTCGCCCCGAGCTGGCAGAGGACGTGGCAGAGGTACAGGCCGCCGCCCGGCGTCGGCCCGGGATCGGCGACGACGGTGCCGTCGGCCTGGCGGTGGCCGTAGTAGGAGTCGATGAGGAAGCCGCGGATCCCGAGCCGGAGCTGCTCGGGGATCGTCAGCACCTGGTTGGGGATCTGGAAGCCCGCGTGCTGCGAGGACATGGCGTTGTGCGCCGCCGGGAGCACGACGCGGTCGAAGCGCCGGTCGCAGAGCGACTGCTGGCCGTTGCAGCGCGGGCCGCCGTGCGCGGCGGCGGGCGCGGCGAGCACCACCGCGAGGACCACGGAGAGGAGGGCGAGGCGGAGCGTCGTCGGCATGTCGGGCGCGAGCCTACGCGGCGCGCACGGTCGCGTGTGCCGCACGCCGCGCAGGCCCGGCCGGCGCGCGTCGGCCGGGCGCCGGCCGCGCGCCGGCCGGGCGCCGGCCGCGCGCAGGGCGCGCCTCAGGCCTCCAGGCGGTCGGGCAGGCCGAACTCGGGGAAGAGGCCGGGCCCGAGGAAGTTGTGGATGGCCGTGATCCGGCCGCCGGCCACCTCGAGGACGGCCAGCGCGAAGGGCCGGTGGACGCCGTCGCCGGCGGCGTGGTAGACGCCGAAGGCCGGGCAGCCGCTGGCCTGCGTCGGGAGCAGGCGGGAGTCCTTGCACTCGATGCCCTGCCCGAGCATCCAGGCGTGGACCTGGTCCGGGCCCCGCAGCCAGAGCGGGAAGGGCGGCATCGAGAACGTCGCGTCGTCGTGCAGGAGCGTCACGAGGGAGTCGATGTCGTAGCGCTCGAAGGTGTCGACGTAGCGGTCGAGGAGCTCCCGCGCGTCGTCGTCGACGTCCAGCGTCGCGGTCGCGTCGAGCTCGTGCACGTCGAGGTCGACGGCGTCGAGCGTCGCGCGGGCCCGCTGGAGCGCGCTGTTGACCGACGCGACCGTCGTGTCGAGCAGGTCGGCGACCTCGCTGGCGCGCCAGTGCAGGACGTCGCGCAGGACGAGGACCGCGCGTTGGCGCGGCGGCAGGTGCTGGAGGGCGGCCACGAAGGCCAGCCGGATCGTCTCGCGCGAGGCGGCCACGTCGGCCGGGTCGCCCTCGGTCGCCACGACGCGGCCGTCGGCCACCGGGAGCACCCAGGTGCTCTCGGGCATCGGGGCGCCCAGGAGCGTGTCGGCGGTCGAGGACGACGCGAGGTCCATGGGCCGGGCGCGCCGCTGCGGGCCCGCGAGCATGTCGTGGCAGACGTTCGTGGCGATGCGGTACAGCCACGCGCGCAGCGCCGCGCGCTCCTGGAGCGCGTCGGCGGAGCGCCAGGCGCGGACCATGGTCTCCTGGACCGCGTCCTCGGCCTCCGAGCCGGAGCCGAGCATCCGGTAGCAGTAGCCGGTGAGCTCCCGGCGGTGGGCCTCGAGGTCGAGCTCGAGGTCGTCGGACGGCTGGGTCAGCACGGCCGCCGATGGTAGATGGACCGCGCGCCGACGTCTTCTCCGAACGTGCTGGGTCGGCGCGGACGGCTCACCGGCGCCGTCCGCCCCGGGCCTCGGCCGGCAGCCCGCTCGCGCCGACGTGCTGGTCGAGCCACGCGTTCAGCGGCTCGCACGCGGCCCAGGTCGACCGGGCGTGCTCCAGCGCCGCGGCGCGCGGGATCCCGTCGGCGCCCGCCTCCAGGCGCCGACCCGCGACGAGCGACCGGTGCCGCAGCAGCCCCACCCGCGGGTGGTCGCGCGGATGGCCGCGCGGGGCGGTCTTCAACGCCGCGCCGAAGGTCTCCAGGCCGGCGGCGCGCGCGGCCGCCACCGCGCGCTCGAGCGCCGGCCCTGACCCGTCGTCGGCGACCGCGTCGCGGAAGCGGGCGAGCTGGTCGGCGGCCAGGACGTGGTAGCCCGTGCCCGCGAAGAGGCCGGTCGCGGAGAGCTGGGCGTAGAGCGCCGCGAGGCTCGCCGGCCGGTCGGCGACGAGCCCGTAGGTCGTCGTCTTGTACGGCGACTTGTCCGCCGAGAAGCGGACGTCGCGGTGCTGGCGGAAGAGGTGGACGCGGCCGCCGAGCTCGTCGGCGAGCTCCTCCAGCATCGCCTCCAGGGCGCCGCGGACGACGTCCTCGTAGGTCTCGCGGTGCGCGGCGAACCAGGCGCGCGAGTTGTCCGCCTCCAGGCCGGCGAACCAGGCGAACGTCGCGGGCGGGAAGCCGGCGAAGGGCGCCGCGCCGGCGGGCGCTGCGCCGGTGATCCCTGTCGAGGTCGGGTGCGCCATCGCGGCAGTGTGGGCGATGGCCGCCGGCGCCGTCCAGCCCTAGGCCGCCGGGCCCTGCTCGTGCCCGTGCCCGTGCCGGCGGACGGGATCCGCGTCGTGGCGGATGGTCCAGAGCGACTGCCACGTGATCCGCAGGATGACCAGGGTGATGACGAGGCCGATGAGCGGGTCGCCGAGCGGGAAGCCGAGCGCCACGACCGCGGCGCTGGCGACGACGGCCAGCGAGACGAGCGCGTCGCTGCGGGCGTGGTTGCCGTCGGCGACCAGCGCCGGGCTGCGCAGCCGGCGGCCGGCGCGGAGCCGCACCCGGGCGGCGACCTCGTTGCCGAGGAACCCGACCACGCCCGCGACGGCCAGGACCCCGAGGTGGTTCAGGGACTGCGGGTGCAGCAGGCGGTCGACCGCCTCGGCCCCGGCCACGCCGGCGCTGACGAGGATGGCCCCCACCACCGCGTAGCCGGCGCGCCGCTCGGCCACGGGCGAGCGCAGGACGAACGCGATCCCGAGCGGGATCGCCGTCATCGCGTCGCCGGCGTTGTGGATGAGGTCGGCCAGCAGCGCGACGCTGCCGCTGGAGGCGTAGACGGCCGCCTGGGCGAGCGCCGTCGCCAGGAGCACCGCCAGGCTCAGGGCGACGGCGCGCAGGCCCTCGCGCGAGCGCACGATCGACCGGTCGACGAGGCCGTGGCTGTGGCCGTGGCCGTGCCCGTGGCCGTGGCCGTGGCCGTGGCCCTGCCCGTGCCCGTGCCCGTGCTCGCCGGCGCGCGCGCTCACGCCGCCGCCCCGGGGTCGGCCCGGCCGCGCCCGCTCAGCCCCAGGCGGACGTGCTCGACGTGGCCGGCCGCCTGGACGAGCAGCTCGGCCACGTGGTCGTCGTTGAGCTCGTAGAGGACCTGCCGTCCGCGGCGCTCCCCGACGACGAGCCGGAGGTGGCGCAGGATGCGCAGCTGGTGCGAGACGGCCGAGCCCTCCATGCCCACGGCCGCGGCGAGGTCGGTGACCGAGGCCGGCCCGGCGTGCAGCCGGGCGAGGATCCGCAGCCGGCTCGGCGTGGCCAGCGCGTGCAGGCGCTCGGCCGCCGCGCGGGCGTACCCGGGGTCCCCGACGAGCCGGGCCAGGTCGGTCGGTCCGTGCGCCACGGGCGCAGAATACCTGAAGGACTGCTCAGCTGTTCATGGCCGGCGCCGCGCGCCCGCGGGTGGACCGGCGGGCCGTGGCCAGGCACGGCCGGTGGGCGTAGGGTCGGCCGGACCACCCCGCCGCGGAGGAGGGCCGCGATGACCAGCACCGAGAGCCCGACGACCGTCCCCGACCACGACGACCAGCAGGTCGGCCGCGCCAACGAGACCGGCCTGACGCCGGTCGTCTTCATCCACGGCCTCTGGCTCCTGCCGAGCAGCTGGGACCGCTGGGCGACGCTGTTCGAGGAGGCCGGCTACGCCCCGCTGACGCCGGGCTGGCCGGACGACCCCGACACGGTGCAGGAGGCCAACGCCAACCCCGAGGTCTTCGCGCACAAGACCGTCGGGCAGGTCGCCGACCACTTCGACGCGATCATCCGCCGGCTCAAGAAGAAGCCGGCCGTCATCGGGCACTCCTTCGGCGGGCTGCTGACCCAGATCATCGCCGGCCGCGGGCTCGCCGCCGTCTCGGTGGCGATCGACCCGGCCCCGTTCCGCGGCGTCCTCCCACTCCCCATCTCCGCCCTCAAGTCGTCCTCCCCCGTGCTCGGCAACCCGGCCAACCGCAACCGCGCCGTGCCGCTGACCTACGAGCAGTTCCGCTTCGGGTTCGCCAACGCCGTCAGCGAGGACGAGGCCAAGGAGCTCTACGAGACCTACGCGGTCCCCGCCTCGGGCGCGCCGCTCTTCCAGGCCGCGACCGCGAACCTCAACCCGTGGACCGAGGCGAAGGTCAACAGCAAGAACCCCGAACGGGGCCCGCTCCTGATCGTCTCCGGCGAGAAGGACAACACGGTCCCGTGGGCGATCGCGAACGCGTCCTTCAAGAAGCAGCGGCGCAACGAGGGCGTCACGGAGATCGTCGAGATCCCGGACCGGGGGCACGCCCTGACGATCGACAGCGGCTGGCGCGAGGTCGCCGACACGGCGCTGCGGTTCGTCCAGCGCTTCACCTAGCGGCCACCGTCCGCGCGGCCGTCCGGCGGCGGCCACGGGCGCAGCGATGAGTTCCGGGCGGCCGACCCGTCCCAGACCACGTGCCGTCGATCAGCGCCGGGACGGTCGACGAGCGGGCGCTCCTGGCGTCCGCCCGCGCCGGCGACGAGCGCGCCTTCCGCGCGCTGGTCGATCCCTGCCGCCGGGCGCTCGAGGTCCACTGCTACCGCATGCTGGGCTCGCCGCCCGACGCCGAGGACGTCGCGGAGGAGACCCTGCTGCGCGCGTGGCGCTCGCTCGACCACCTGGAGCGCGGCTCGCCCGTGGACGGCTGGCTGCTGCGGATCGCCACGAACGCCTGCCTGGACGAGCTCGAGCGCCGGCCGCGCAGCCCGGGACCGGGCGTCGAGCCCTACCCCGACGCGCGGCTGCGCGACGCCGGCACGCCGCTGGCCGACCCGCTCGCCCGGCACGCGGGCGGCGACGGCCTCGACCTCGCGTTCCTCACGGCCGTCCAGCGGCTGCCCGATCGCCAGCGCGCCGTCCTGCTGCTGCGCGACGTGCTCGGGTGGACGGACGCCGACGTCGCCGCGCTCCTCGGGTCGACCGCCCCGGCCGTCGACGGCGCCCTGGAGCGGGCCCGTGCGGCGGTCGAGGCTGAGCTCCCCACCGGTCCGCCGGCGCCGGCGGCGACGCGGCGCGAGCTGCAGCGTCGCTGCGTCGAGGCCTGGGGGCGGGCCGACCTCTCCGGCCTGGTCGACCTCCTGCACCCGGACGCCGTCCTGACGCGGCCCCCGGACGGCGCGGTCGTCGGCGCGGCCGCCGTCGTCGCCTTCGCCGTCGCCGGGTGCGGCGGGCCGGGGACGCTCGTCCCGAGCGCGACGGCCGCCAACGGCCGGCCGGCCGTGGCGCTGCGCGAGCGCTCCGCCGAGGGCGCCTCCCGCCCGGTCCGGCTCCTCGTGCTCGACGTGCGGGGCGAGCGGATCGCCGCCGTCCGGCTGTGCCGCGAGCCCCGGGTCCTGGCCGCCTTCGGCGTCTGAGCCGGCCCGGGCCGTCAGATCGATACCCCTTGATCCGAGCGGCGCCCCGGAGTAGCGTCCGCCCGGTCGGCTCAGACCGGCACCGTTCGATGTGACCGCCCCGCTCCCCACCCTCCCCGGTCCCGCCGCCGCGGCCTGCGGCCCGCCGTCGACGGGCCTGGACCCGGCGCTCGACGCCGAGCGGCTCGCGGTCGTCGCGAAGGCGCTGTCCGAGCCGGTGCGCGTCAGCCTGCTCGACGTGCTGCGACGCCACGGTGAGCCCGTGTGCCAGTGCGAGCTCGTGCCGCTCTTCGACCTCCCCCAGTCGACGCTCTCCCACCACGTCTCGAAGCTGGTCGCGGCCGGGCTCGTCGACGTCGAGCGCCGCCACCGGTGGGCGTTCTACTCCGCGTCCCCCGCCGCCCTGGAGCCGCTGGGCGCCTGGCTGCGCCCGACGCCCGCTCGCGCGGCCGACCGGTAGCGATGGCGACCGCGCTCTTCGTCTGCCTCCACAACGCCGGGCGCTCGCAGATGAGCGCGGCGCTCTTCGAGCGCGCGGCCGCGGGCCGGCACCGCGCCCTCTCGGCCGGCAGCGAGGCCGACCCCGGCGGGCGCGTGCACCCCGAGGTCGTGACCGTCATGCGCGAGGTCGGCGTCGACCTCGCGGCCGCGCGCCCCCAGCGGCTGTCCGACGACCTGGTCGCCGCCGCCGACGTCGTGGTGACGATGGGCTGCGGCGACGCCTGCCCGTACGTCCCCGGCAAGCGCTACGTCGACTGGGAGCTCGACGACCCCAAGGGCCGCCCGGTCGACGAGGTCCGCGCCACGCGCGACGACATCGCCCGGCGCGTCCGCGCGCTCGTGGCGCAGCTCGACGAGGACGGCTGACGCCGTGGCCTCCGACCTCCCGATCGCCTGCTCCCTCGGCCCGGCCGAGCTGGCCGGGCGCCTGGCCGAGCTGCGCGCCCTGGGCCGCGGCGCGCTCGTGGCGAGCCGGGCCGAGCCGACGCGCGCGCGGCTGCGGTTCGCCGGCGGCGACGAGGTCCACGCGCGCCTGGCGGCCGTGGTCGCCGCCGAGTCGCGGTGCTGCGCCTTCCTGACGCTGCGCCTGACCCGCGACGGCGGGACGCTGCTCCTCGACCTCGAGGCACCCGAGGGCGCCGAGCCGGTGCTCGCCGAGCTGGTCGGCACCTTCCGGGCGGGCTGACCGACCTCACGCCACGCCGGGCCCGCGCGTCGAAGGGGCATGAGCGCGACGACGACCACGACCCCCAGCGCGACGCTGTCCGAGCGCGTCGACCGCCTGCCCTGGGGGGATCTGCGTGAGCGGCTCGACGCCCGCGGCTTCGCCGTGTCGGCACCGGTCCTGGCCGGCCCGGAGTGCGCGGACCTCGCGGGCCTCTTCGACGACGACGGCCGCTTCCGCTCGACCGTCGAGATGGCCCGCCACCGCTTCGGCGACGGGCGCTACCGCTACTTCGACCATCCGCTCCCCGCCGCGGTCGCCGAGCTGCGCGAGGCCTTCTACCGGCACCTGGCGCCGATCGCCAACGACTGGTCGTCGCTGCTCGGCGGGCCGGCGGACGCGTTCCCGGCCGAGCACGCCGCGCTCCTCGAGCGCTGCCGCGCGGCCGGCCAGACACGCCCGACGCCCCTCGTGCTGCGCTACGGCGAGGGCGACTGGAACGCCCTGCACCAGGACCTCTACGGCGAGGTCGCCTTCCCGTTCCAGGTCGTGACCGTGCTCTCCGAGCCGGGGGTGGACTTCGACGGCGGGGAGCTCGTCCTGCTCGAGCAGCGCCCGCGCGCTCAGAGCCGGGCGCACGTCGTCGCCCCGGCGCGCGGCGCGTTCGTCGTCTTCCCGACGCACCACCGGCCGAACGCGGGGAGCCGCGGGCACCACCGCGTCGGCCTCCGGCACGGCGTCAGCACGATCCACCGGGGCCGGCGGACGGCGCTGGGGATCATCTTCCACGACGCCCGCTGAGCCCCGCCGCCCGGACGCGCCTGCCCCGGCGCGCGCGCCGGTTTGCGCCCCCGGCGCCCGGCTGGTCTCCTACGCGGCCATGCCGCCGCTCGCCGCCGCCCGGGTCCGCCACGCCGTGGTCTTCCGCCTCGTGCACCCGCCGGGGTCGCCCGAGGAGGCGGACTTCCTGGCCGCCATCGCGGCGCTCGAGCGCATCGACGGCGTCGAGGCCTTCGAGCTGCTGCGCGAGGTCTCCCCGAAGAACGACTTCGCCTTCGGGCTGACCATGGAGTTCGCCGACGAGGCCGCCTACCGCGCCTACGACGCCCACCCGGACCACGTCGCGTTCGTCGGCGCGCGCTGGGGCTCCGAGGTCGCGGACTTCCTCGAGGTCGACACGGTCGCGCTGGACTAGCCGGCGTCCGCGAAGCCGCCGTCGGCGGTCAGCGGAGCCCGGCGCGTCAGCTGCGGGAGGTGGTCGTCGAGGAAGATCCGGGCGACGAGCTCCTGCCGCGAGCCGACCCGGGTCTTCTCGAAGAGGCTGCGGACATGGTCCTGGACCGTGTAGGGCGACAGCACGAGCTCCGTCGCGATCTCGGCGTTGGACAGGCCGCGGGCGAGGAGGATCGCGATCTCCCGCTCCCGCGCGGTGACGCCGTGCGTCTCGAGGCGGAGGGTCGTCGTCTGCGGGCTCGCCGAGCGCTCGAGCACGATCGCGACCCGGCCGCTCCCGGCCCCCTCGGGGAGCGAGGCGTGCAGCGTGATCCACCCCCTCGGGCCCGGGACCGCGACGACGTCGCCGCCCGGGTCGGCCAGGGCGCGGCCGCGGGCGAACGCGGCGAGCGCGACGAGCGCCGTCGGCGGCGTCTCCTCACCGCCGGCGGCGGCGGGGCTGCGCAGCTCGGCCAGGAGCTCCCGGGCGGGGGCGGTGATGAGCTCGACCCGGTTGGCGGCGTCGAGGACGACCATGCCGGGCGACGTGACGTCCTCCGGTCGCCGGGCGGCGTCGAAGCGCAGCGAGGTCCGGATGCCCTCGGCGACGGTCGTCGCGATGCGGGCCAGCGCCTCGGCGTCCGCGCGCGCGAAGTCCCCCGCCGCCTCCCGCCGGGCGACGTGGACCGCGCCCCACGACCGCCCGCGGCTGACGAACGCCGCCCGCAGCTCGAACGGGATGCCCGACGGGGCGAGGACGTCGCGGTAGCGGGCGCTGCGCCGCGGGGTCCCGCGGGTCGCCTCGCTGAGGATCCCGACGGGCACCCGGCGCGTCGCGAGGCCCGCGAACGAGTTGACGTCCTCGGCCAGGTACTCGGCGGCGACGATGCGGGCTCCTGCCTCCGCCGCGGTCTCGGCCGTGTAGACGCCGGCGCGGATCAGCTCCTGCGGCGCGTCGCTCGTCATGAGCCGCGTCACGGGGTCGAGCGTGTGCCAGCACATCGCGTCGGCGTCGACGACGCGCCGCAGGCGCGCCCCCACCTCGTCGAAGTAGTCGTGGCGCGGGAGCCCCCGCCGGCCCACGACCGCGACGTCCTCCGCGAGCCGGTCCAGCTGCCACGGCGGGGCCCCCATGCCGGAGATCATCCTCCGCCGCGGGGCGGGCGGGCAAGCTGAGGCCGCCGAAGATCCCCATATCCGCCCGAGGTCCTGCGGGCCGCGGCCGCCCGCTACGGGCTGGAGATCCTCGGACCGCCCGGCATCCCGGCCCGAGCGGCGGCCAGGATGGCGTCGGCCGACCGCTCCACGTCGGCCCTCGTCGTCTGCCAGCCCACGATGGAGACGCGCATCACGGCGCGGCCGCGGAACGTGCTGCCGCCGAGCCAGCACGTCCCGTCCCGCTGGACGGCCTCGATCACCGCGTCCGTGACCGCATCGTCGTCGGCGAAGCGCACGAGCACCTGGTTGAGCACGACGTCGTTGAGGACCTCGACGCCGTCGGCCGCGCGCAGGCGGCCCGCCAGGTGCGCGGCGTGCTCGCACGAGCGGTCGACGAGCTCGGCGACGCCGGACCGGCCGAGGGCGCGCAGCGTCGCGTAGACGGGCACGCCGCGGGCGCGGCGCGACAGCTCGGGCGTCCAGTCGAAGCCCCAGGGGACGTCGTCCGCGTGGGCGGGGATGTACGCGGACGTGGAGGTCATGGCGGCGCGATGGGCCCCGGCGTCCGCGACGACCGCGATGCCGCAGTCGTAGGGCACGTTGAGCCACTTGTGCGCGTCGGTGGCCCACGAGTCCGCGCGCTCGACGCCGTCGAGCAGCGCCCGCCGCGACGGGCTCGCCGCCGCCCACAGGCCGAAGGCGCCGTCGACGTGGCACCACGCGCCGCGGGCGCGGCAGGCCTCCGTGATCGGCCCGAGCGGATCGACGGCGCCGGTGTTGATCTCCCCCGCCTGCGCGCAGACGATCGTCGGCCCCTCGTGCTCGGCGAGCGCGTCGCGCAGGGCGTCGGGGCGCATCCGCCCCTGGTCGTCGGTCGAGACGAGGCGCATCCGTCCGGCGCCGAGGCCGAGCATCCGGCACGCGACGGCGATCGTCACGTGCGCCTGCTCGCCGGCGACGACCCGGACCTCCGGGGCGCCCTGCAGCCCGTCGGCCTCGACGTCCCACCCCGCGTCGCGCAGCACCGCGTGCCGCGCCGCCGCCAGGCAGGTGAAGTTCGCCATCTGGCCGCCGGTGACGAAGCCGACGCCGCTGCCCGCCGGCAGCCCGAGCAGCTCGCGCACCCATCCCGCCGCGACCTCCTCCACCACCGACAACGCCGGGGCGACGACGTAGCCGCCCCCGTTCTGGTCCCACGCCCCCGTCAGCCAGTCGGCGGCGATCCCCACGGGGAGCGCCCCGCCGATCACGAAGCCGAAGAAGCGCGGGCCACCGGTCGGGACGAGCCCGTCGTCCACGTCGCGCGCGAGCTCCTCGACGACCGTCCCGGGATCCTCCCCCGCCTCGCCCAGCGGCCGCGCGAGCCTGGCCCGCAGCTCGTCCAGGTCGGCCGTGGCCCCGAAGCGACGGTCGGCCAGCGCGTCCGTGTAGTCGCGGGCCAGGCGCGCCGCGACGTCGAGCACCGAGTAGCGCGGGTCCATGGGCCGTCGACGCTACTAGGCCGGCCCGAGCGCCACCCGGAGCCGCGCGGTCGTGCCCGTCGGGCCGCTGCGCACCTCCAGGCCCCCGCCTACTTGATCTGGTCGTAGACCTTGAAGAGCGGCAGGTACATCGAGATGACGATGAACCCGACGATGCCGCCGACGAAGACGAGCATGATCG
Source organism: uncultured Actinomycetes bacterium (assembly GCA_963707695.1). Classification (GTDB taxonomy): domain Bacteria; phylum Actinomycetota; class Thermoleophilia; order Solirubrobacterales; family Solirubrobacteraceae; genus JAOPZW01. Next base: position 598,086 of record CAVPQY010000004.1, read on the forward strand.
GCTCGAGGATCGAGGTCAGCGCCTTGACGGCCGCCTCGACCTGCTCCTCGTAGAAGTCCGCGATCTTCGTCAGCATGTGCTCGAGGGCGCCGGTCTCCTCGCCCACGCCGAGCATGTGGACGACCATGCCGGGGAAGACCGGTGCCTCCTTGAGGGGCGCCGCGATCGTGCCGCCGCGCTTGACGTTCTCGATGACGTCGGCCATCGCCTCCTCGATCACCGTGTTGCCGGCGGTCTTGCCCGTGATCTCCAGGGCCTGGAGGATCGGCACGCCGGCCGTCACGAGCGCGCTGAGCGTCCGCGACCAGCGGGCCAGGGCGACCTTCTGGACGATGTCGCCGATCTTCATCGGCAGCCGCAGGCGGAACCGGTCCCACTGCCGGCGGCCCTTGTCGCTGGCCTTCCAGCGGCGGAACGCCGAGGCGGAGCCGACGGCCACCGCGATGAGCGCCCACCAGTAGGTGGTCATGAGGTGCGACAGCCCGACCGTGAGCTTGGTGATGGCCGGCAGGTCGCCGCCGAACTGCTTGAAGACCCCGACGAACACCGGGACGATGAAGACCACGAGGCCGGTCAGGACCGCGAAGGCGAAGGTGAGGACGACGATCGGGTAGACCATCGCGCTCTTGACCTGGCGGCGCAGGGCGGCGTCGGACTCGAGCTGGTCGGCGACGCGCACGAGGGAGGACTCGAGGATGCCGCCGGTCTCGCCCGCGCGGGTCATGGCGACGTACAGCGGGTTGAAGACCTTCGGATGGCGCTCCATCGCGTCCGAGAGCGGCAGACCCGCCTCGACGTCCTTGCGGATGCCGACGAGGACCTCGGTGAGCGCCTTGTTCTCGGTCTGGGACTCGAGCACGTACAGCGCGCGCAGGATCGTCATGCCGGAGCTGACCATCGTGGCCAGCTGCCGGGTCATGATCGTCAGGTCGTCGGACTTGATCTTGCCGCCGAAGGGCAGCTTGAGCTCCGCGGAGCCCGCCTTGTCCTTGATCTCCAGGACGATGAGGCCGCGGGACTTGAGCTGGTCCGAGACGCTCTGCTTGCTCTCGGCCTCGACCTGCCCGGTCGCCTTCGCGCCCGAGAGGTCCATCGCCTTGAAGACGTACGTCGCCATGGGGCTAGGCCGCCACGCCGAGCGTCTCGGCCCCGAGCAGGCGGCGCAGCTCCTCCGGGACGTGGGCGCGCTCCTCCGCCAGGCGGCGGGTGATCTTGCCGGCGCGGACGAGCTGCGCCAGGGCGGAGTCCATCGTCTGCATGCCCACGTTGGAGCCGGTCTGCATCGCGGAGGGGATCTGGTGCGTCTTGCCCTCGCGGATGAGGTTGCGCACGGCCGGGGTCGGGACGAGCACCTCGCAGCCGACGACCCGCGACGAGCCGTCGGCGGTCGGCAGCAGCTGCTGGGTCATGACGCCCTGCAGCGCGACGGACAGCTGCATGCGCACCTGCGACTGCTGGGCCGTCGGGAAGACGTCGATGATCCGGTCGATCGTCTGCGGCGCGCTCTGCGTGTGGAGCGTCGCGAAGACGAGGTGGCCGGTCTCGGCGGCGGTCAGCGCCGTCGAGATCGTCTCGAGGTCGCGCATCTCGCCGACGAGGATCACGTCGGGGTCCTGGCGCAGCGCACCCTTGAGCGCCAGGTTGAAGCTCTGCGCGTCCGAGCCGATCTCGCGCTGGTTGACGACGCACTTCTTGTGGCTGTGGAGGAACTCGATCGGGTCCTCCACGGTCATGATGTGCTCCTCGCGCGACGCGTTGATCGCGTCGATCATCGCCGCCAGCGACGTCGACTTGCCCGAGCCCGTGGGCCCGGTCACGAGGACGAAGCCGCGGGGCTTCTTCGTGAAGTCGTGGACGGCGGTCGGCAGCCCGAGGTCGTCGATCGAGATGATCTCGGCCGGGATGACGCGGAAGGCGGCGCCGAGGGCCGAGCGCTGGAAGTAGGCGTTGACGCGGAAGCGGGCCACCCCGGGGATCGAGTAGGCGAAGTCGAGCTGCCAGTCGGTCTCGAGCCGCTGGCGCTGGTCGTTCGTCAGGATCGAGTAGATGATCTCCCGCGTGTCCGACGGCGTCAGCTTGGGGTAGCCGTCGACGGGCGTGAGGCGGCCGCGGACGCGGACCGACGGGGCGGCGCCCGCCGTGACGTGGAGGTCGCTCGCGCGGCGCGAGATGACCTCCATGAGCAGGTCGGCGAAGTCGAGGTCCATGGTGCTCTCCCCATCGACCTCTCGGGCGCGGAGCTTGAGCGCGGATCGTCAGATGTCCACGACGACGCCCGTGCCGACCACGCGGGCGATCTCCGCGATCGACGTGCGGCCCTCGTGGACCTTCTGCAGGCCGTCGTCGCGCAGGCGACGCATGCCCTGGCGCACGGCGACCTCGGCGATCTGGTCGGCCCCGGCGCGCTCGACGACGAGCTGGCGGACCTCGTCGGTCAGCGCCATCACCTCGTAGAGCCCGAGGCGCCCCTTGTAGCCGGACCCGCCGCAGCGCGCGCAGCCGACCGGCTCGTACGCCTCGAGGTCCACCTGGGCCGGGTAGCCGTGGTCGCGCAGGACGTGCGACGGGATGATGGTCCGCTTCTTGCACTGCGTGCAGAGCGTGCGCGCCAGGCGCTGGGCGACGACGCAGTCGACCGCGCTCGACACCAGGAAGGGCTCGATCCCCATCTCGGTCAGGCGCGTCACGGCGCTCGGGGCGTCGTTCGTGTGGAGCGTCGAGAGCACGAGGTGCCCGGTGAGGGCGGCCTCGATGGCGATCTGCGCCGTCTCCGCGTCGCGGATCTCGCCGACCATGATGATGTCGGGGTCCGCGCGCATCATGGAGCGCAACCCCTGGCCGAAGGTCAGGCCGGCCTTCGGGTTCACCTGGACCTGCGTGATGCCCGGGACCTGGTACTCGACCGGGTCCTCGATCGTGATGATGTTCTTCTCGGGCGTGTTGACGAGCCCGAGGGCCGCGTAGAGCGACGTCGACTTGCCGGAGCCCGTCGGGCCGGTGACGAGGACGGCGCCGTAGCTCTGGCGGATCGCGCGCTCGAAGCGCAGGCGCTCGGGGTCGGCCATGCCGAGCTTGTCGAGCTCGAGCACGACGTTGCTCTTGTCGAGGATGCGCATGACCGCGCCCTCGCCGTGGACGCTGGGCAGCGTGACGACGCGCAGGTCGACCGCGTGGCCGTCGATCGTGAGGCTGATGCGGCCGTCCTGCGGGAGGCGGCGCTCGGCGATGTCGAGGTCGCTGATGATCTTCACGCGGCTGACCACGCCGGCGACCATGCGCCGCGGGACGCTCGCGGCCTCGGACAGCACGCCGTCGACCCGGAAGCGGACGCGCATGCTCCCGTCCCCGGGCTCGAAGTGGATGTCCGAGGCGCCCAGCTCGATCGCCTGGGCGATGATCTGGTTGACGAGCTTGATGACCGGGGCGTCGTCCGCGGTCTCGCGCAGGTCGACGACCTCGGCCTGCTCCTCGGGGCCCTCGTCGGCCGTCGTGACGACCTGGTCGAGGCGGGACGACCGCTGGACCAGCGCGAGGATGTCGTCGCGCGAGGCGACGACCGGCCGCACCTCGTAGCCCGTCATGAGGCCGATGTCGTCGATGGCCAGGACGTTCGAGGGGTCGGCCATCGCGACGACGAGCCCCCGCTCGCCGTCGAAGGCCAGCGGGACCGCCTCGTAGCGCTTGGCCGCCGTGCCCGAGAGCACGCTGGAGGCGCCGTGGTCGACCTTGAAGACGTTGAGGTCGACGTGGTCGAGCCCGTTGCGCTCGGCGATCGCGCGCGCGAGGCCGTCCGGGGTGAGCTGCCCGCGCTCGACGAGGACCTGCTCGGGCGTGCGGCCGGCGGCGCGCGCCGCCTCGATCGCGGACTCGACCTGCTCGGCGGGCGCGAGCTCGAGCTCGAGCACCACGTCGGTCAGGAAGCGCGGCCCCGCGTTGGGGCGGCGCGGGTGCGTGACGCCGTTCCAGGGCTCGTGCGCCTGCGCCGGCGCCGCCGCGGCGGCCGCGGCCGCGCCGAGGTCAGGCCCGCTCGGGACGGGGCGCAGGTGCGGCGTGTCGGGCTTGCGGTTCCAGATGCTCACGAGCGGCCCGGCGCATGACGTCGACGGGAGCCGGCCGTCCGAGCCAGGCGCTCAGGGACCGGGCGCCCTGGCGCACCAGGACCTCCAGGCCGTCGACGACGACGCACCCCCGCTCGCGCGCAGCGGCCAGGAGCGCCGTGTCGCCGTCCCGGGGGACGAGGTCCACCACGACTGCGCCTTCCCGGAGGTCATCGGCCGCCAGGGGCAGGTCCTTGAACGTGGCGGCGTCCCCGTGCAGGCCGACCGCGGTGCAGTTGACCAGCACGTCGGCGGCGTGCGGGCGCCCGACGGCGCGGACACCGAGGTCGGCGGCCAGCGCCCGGGCCCGCTCCGGGGTGCGGTTCCAGACCGCGACGTCGGCCGCGCCGGCCGTGCGCAGGGCCCAGGCGACGGCCCGGGCGCTGCCGCCGGCGCCGAGGACCAGGGCGGTCCCCCCGCGCACCCGGCCCGGGCCGCCGAGGGCGTCGAGCACCCCGGGGGCGTCGGTGTTGTCGGCGTGGACCGCGCCCGTGGCGGGATCGAAGGTCAGGGTGTTCGCCGCGCCGACGGCGCGCGCCGTGTCGGTCGCCGTGTCGGCCAGGGCCAGCGCGGCCTCCTTGTGCGGGATCGTGGCGTTCGCGCCCGCGAAGCCCGCCTGCGGCAGGGCCAGGACCGTCTCGGCGAACGCCTCCGGCGGGACGGGGAGCAGCTGGTAGCGCCACGCCTCGGCCAGCCCGAGGTGGGCCAGCGCCGCGTTGTGCATCGCCGGCGAGCGGCTGTGCGCGACGGGCCAGCCCAGGACGCCGAGGCGCCGCCGGCTCAGCAGCGCGACGGGTCCTTGCCGCCGAGGGCGGCGCGCTTCGCGTCGTAGGCGGCGACGTCGCGGTCGAACTGCGCCTTCGTGGCGCTGAAGCTGTGGGCGCCGTCGCCGCACGGCTTCACGACGTAGTAGAGGTCCTTCGTCGACGCGGGGTCGGCCGCGGCCTGGATCGAGGCCAGCCCCGGGTTGCCGATCGGCGTCGGCGGGAGGCCCAGGTTGCTGCGCGTGTTGTACGGCGAGCGGGCCGTCAGCTCGGACTGCTTGAGCGGCCGGGTCCAGTTGTGCGTCGCGTAGCGCGTGGTCGCGTCGATGCCGAGCGGGATGTCCTGGCGCAGCCGGTTGTAGATGACCGACGCGACGAGCCGGCGCTCGCGCGGCAGGCGCGCCTCGCGCTCGATCATCGAGGCGATGATGAGGACGTCGTAGCGCGACAGGTTGCGCCGGCGCGCCTTCGCGAAGGACACCTTGGCGACGTTCTGCTTGAAGGCCGTCAGCTGCTCGGCCACGAGCGCGGGCGCGGTCGCGCCCGCGCGGCGCAGCTCGTAGGTGGCCGGGAAGAGGAAGCCCTCGAGGCTCGAGGTCCCCCGCGGGGCGCCGTAGGCGCGCGGGCGCAGCGCGGGCGAGCGGGCGCTGGCCCGGAGGTAGTCCCCGCTGACGCCGGCCTGCCGGACGATCGGCGCCAGCTCACGGCGGGACGGGCCCTCGGGCAGCGTCACGTCGACGACCGGCGCGGCCTTCGGGGCCGTCGTGAGGGCGTCGAGCGCCGCCGCGTAGGACATGTCGCGCCGCAGGGTGAAGGTGCCGGCGCGCAGGTCGCTGCGCTGGCCGGCCAGGCGGGCGCGCAGCCCGAAGAAGAACGACGAGTCCACGACGCCGCGCTCGGCGAGCAGGTCGCCGACCTGGCTCGCGGTCGAGCCCTGGGGCACGACGACGCGCACGCGACCGGTCCCGTCGCCGTGGCCCGGCTGGAAGAGCTTGACGGCGACGAAGGCGATCGCCGCGCCGATCAGCACGAGGGCGGCCAGGGCGATCCACCACCGCCGGCGGCCGCGGCCGCGGCTCCCGCCGCCGGCCCCGGGGACGGTCAGGCTGCGGTGCCCGGGCCCGCCGGCGCCCGGCTGGGGCGCGTAGGAGCGCCCGGCGCGCCGCGTCCCGATCGGGGCCTCGTAGAAGTGCCCCTCCTGGACGTCCGGCGTCCGGGCGCGCGGAAGGCTGACGGTGCGCCGGTCCGGGCGCGGCACCCCCGCCGACGCCCCGGCGGGCACGGGCTGCGGGACGGTCGCCTCGTGCTCGTCCTCGAGCGAGAACGCGACCGTCGGCTGGTCGGCGACCGTGCGGCCGGCGGCGGCGCCCTCCGCGCCGCCCGGTGCGCCGCCCGCGGCGGCCGTGTGCGGGTCGTGGGCGTACGGCGCGTGCGGGGAGGCCTCGCCGGCGCCCCAGCCGGGAGCCGCGGCGGGCGACGGGTCGGCATCCCACCGGGCGGTGGCCTGCGGGTCGGCCGCGCCCGGCCCGGCGGCGTGCGGCTGCGTCGGGGGCGGCTCCGAGGCGAGCGGCACCGCGCGGTACGGCTCCGGCGCCGGCGGCTTGGCGGCGGGCCCGTGGTCGACGGCTGACTCGTGGTCGACGGCTGGCTCGTGGTCGACGGCCGGCCCGTCGTCGAGGGCTGACTCTTGGTCGACGGCCGGCCCGTGGTCGACGGCCGGCCCGTCGTCGAGGGCTGACTCTTGGTCGACGGCCGGCCCGTGGTCGACGGCCGCCTCGTGCTCGACCGCCGGCTCGTGGTCCACGGCGGGCTCGTGCTCCGCCGCCGGCTGGACCTCGGCGGCGGCCGGCTCGCCCGCCGCGGGCGGTGCCGCGGCCTCGGCGTCGCCCCCGCCCGGCTCGGACGCGGGCGGCGCGGGACGTCCCTCGCGGGCGGCGCGGCGGCGCTCGCGCTCGAGCCGCGCGGCCTCGCGGTCGGCGGCGCTGCGCGCGGCGCGGTCGTCGCGGCGGCCGAAGCGCGCCATCAGGCCGTCGTCCCCGGCGCGTCGTCGCCGTGGCGGGCCAGCCAGTCCTCGAGCAGGACGGCGGCGGCGCGCGAGTCCTCCGAGCTCGTCCCCGCCCACCCGCCGCTGCGAGCGGCGATCGTCGTCGTGAAGCGCTCGTCGTAGAGCTCGACCGGGACGTCGATTGCGTCGCGCAGGCGCGCCGCGAACGCGCGGGCCTCGCCGGTCTGCGCGGTGTCGGCGCCGGACAGCCCGAGCGGCAGGCCCACGACGACCCGGCCGACCTCGCGCTCGCGCACGAGGTCGACGAGCCGCGCGAAGCCCTTGCGGGTCGCGGGCCTCAGGATGGGCTCGATCGGCGTGGCGAGCGTTCCCGTCGGATCGCTCAGCGCGCAGCCGCAGCGGGCGCTGCCGTAGTCCAGGCCAAGCACGCGCACGGAGGCTAGCCGAGGGCGGAGACGATCGCCCTGCGGGCGGTCGCGATGGCCTCCTCGAGCTTCTCCGGATCGCGCCCGCCGGCCTGCGCCATGGTGTCGCGCCCGCCGCCGCCGCCACCGGTGACCTGCGCGGCCTGCTTGACGATCTGCCCGGCGCGCAGCCCGCGCTCGACGAGGCCCGGCGCGACGCTCGCGACGAGGTGCACCCGGCCGTCGGCCACCGTCCCCAGGACGATCGCCGCGTCACCGGCCAGCCGGCCCTTCACGCGGTCGGCGAGGTCGAGCAGCGCCCGGGCGTCGGGCGCCTGCACGACCTCGGTCAGGACCGTCGCGCCGTCGACCTGGGCGGCCTGCTGCGCCAGCGCGGCCGGGTCGGTGCCCGCCGCCGAGGCGCCCGCCTGGGCCGCCTGCTTGGCGCGCTCCTGAAGCGCGCCGACCGCCTCGACCACGCGCTCGGGCGGCGTGCGCAGCGCGTCGGCCGCCGCACGCAGCGTGGCGTCCTCCTCGCGCAGCAGGCGGACCGCCTCGGGACCCGTGATCGCCTCGATCCGCCGGACGTTCGACGCGCTCGAGCCCTCCGAGAGGATCTTGAAGACGCCGATCTCGGCGGTGGAGCGCACGTGCGTCCCGCCGCAGAGCTCGCGCGAGTAGGAGCCGTCGCCGATCTCGACCATCCGGACGACGTCGCCGTACTTCTCGCCGAAGAGCGCCATCGCCCCCAGCGCGCGGGCCTCGTCGAGCGTCGTCGTGATGGGCCGGACCCGGTCGTTGCGCAGGACCCACGCGTTGACGCGGTCCTCGACCTCCCGCCGCTCCTCGGGCGACAGGCGCGACGTGTGCGAGAAGTCGAAGCGCAGCTTGTCCGGCCCGACGTAGGAGCCGGCCTGGTGGACGTGCTCGCCGAGCACCTCGCGCAGCGCGGCGTGCAGGAGGTGCGTGCCCGTGTGGTTGCACATCGTGGCGTGGCGGGCCGCGCGGTCGACCTCGGCCAGCACGCGCTCGCCCGGCTGCAGGGCGCCGTCGACCGGCTCGACCACGAGCGCCTGGTCGTCGCCGGCGCGCACCGCCCCGACCACGCGCGCCCGGCAGTCGCCGTCCTCGCACTCCAGCGTGCCGACGTCGGAGACCTGGCCGCCGCCCTCGGCGTAGAAGGGCGACTCGGCCAGCTTGACGAGCAGCTGCCCGTCGGTCTCCTCGATCGCCGAGACCGTCGTGCGCTGGGCGAGCGTCTCGTAGCCCGTGAACTGCGTCGGCGGCCCGGCGACGTGGCGGACCTCCGCGAGGCCGCGGGCGCCGGAGGCGCGAGAGCGCGTGCGCTGCTCCTCCATCAGCCGGGAGAAGTCGTCCTCGCCGTCGAAGGGCACGCCGCGCTCGCCGGCGAGCTCGCGCGTGAGCTCGACCGGGAAGCCGTAGGTGTCGTGGAGGCGGAAGGCGTCGGCGCCCGAGACCTCTCCGGCGGCGAGCAGGTCGTCGAGGAGCTTCGTGCCCTGCTCGAGGGTGCGTCCGAAGGACTCCTCCTCGGCCCGCGCCCACTTGAGGATCGTCGCGCGCTGCTGCTCGACCTCCGGGTACGCGGCGCCCATCGTCTCGACCACGCGGTCGATGAACAGCGGCAGGAAGCCCGGCTCGATGCCGATCCGCTGCCCCTGCTGGATGGCGCGGCGCATGATCCGGCGCAGGACGTAGCCGCGGTCCTCGTTGGAGGGGACGACGCCGTCGCCGATGAGGAAGGTCATCGCGCGCGAGTGGTCGGCCAGGATGCGCAGCGCGCGCTCGTCGGTCTCGCGCGTCGCGAGCTCCCGCCCGAGCGTCATGAGCGGTACGAACTGGTCGGTCTCGAAGATCGACGGCACGCCCTGCTGGATGAGCGCCATCCGGTTGAGTCCCAGGCCCGTGTCGATGTGCTGGGCCGGCAGGGGCGTCAGGGTCCCGATCGGATCCTGGTCGAACTGCATGAAGACGAGGTTCCAGTACTCCAGGAAGCGCTCGTTCTCCTCGCCCGGCCGGTCGTCGGGGCTGCCGAACTCGACGCCGCGGTCGAGGTAGAGCTCCGAGCACGGCCCGCAGGGCCCAGTCGGCCCGGACTGCCACCAGTTCTCCGACCGCGGGCAGGGCACGATGCGCTCGCGCGGGATGCCCACGCGCTCCCAGATCGCGGCGGCCTCCTCGTCGGGCCCGATCCCGAGCTCCTCGTCGCCCTCGAACACCGTGACCCAGATGTCGTCCTTGGAGAAGCCGAAGCCCTCCAGCGACAGCTCGAGCGCGAACTCGACGGCGCCCTCCTTGAAGTAGTCGCCGATCGAGAAGTTCCCGAGCATCTCGAAGAACGTCAGGTGGCGCGCGGTCGTGCCGACGACCTCGATGTCGACCGTCCGGAAGCACTTCTGGCAGTCCGTCAGCCGCGGGTGCGGCGGCTGCTCGCGCCCCAGGAAGTAGGGCTTGAGCGGGTTCATGCCCGCGATCGTGAAGAGCACCGACCGGTCCTCGTCGGCCGGGACCAGCGGGAACGAGGGCAGGCGCCGGTGGCCGCGCGCCTCGAAGAAGGACAGGAACTGCTCGCGGATCTCGTCGGACGTCACGCCCTGATCGTGGCACACCCCAGCACGCGGTCCCCGCCCAGGAAGACCGCGGTCTGACCCGGCGCGGCGCCGAGCACCGGCTCGCGCAGGCGGACCTCGTCGCCGACGAGCGCACACGCCACCGGCGCGGAGCGGTAGCGCAGCTTGACGGCGTCGACCTCGGCGTCGGGGCGGTGCAGGCGCGCGTCCCGCACGCGCACGGTCCCGGTGGCCAGCGCCGCGCGCGGCCCGACGGTCACCGTGTTGGCCTCCACGTCGGTGCGCAGGACGAAGAGCGGCTCGCCGGTCCCGCCGGTCAGCCCCAGCCCCCGGCGCTGCCCGACGGTGTAGAGGTGCGCCCCGCGGTGGCGGCCGACGGCCGTCCCCGCCTCGTCGACGACGTCGCCCTCGCGCTCGCCGAGGTCGCCGTGGCGGTCGAGGAAGGCGCTGCGCCCCGTGCCGGCCAGGAAGCACAGGTCCTGGGAGTCCGGGGTGGCGGCGACGGGCAGGGCGTGCTCGCCGGCGAGCGCGCGGACGTCGGGCTTCGTGAGCTCGCCCAGCGGGAAGCGCAGCCGCGCCAGCGCCCCGGGGCTCACGGCGGCCAGCGCGTAGGCCTGGTCCTTGGCCGGGTCGGCGGCGAGGCGCAGCAGGCCGCTGGCCGGGTCGGTGCGGGCGTAGTGGCCGGTGGCCAGGGTCGCCGCGCCGACGCGGTCGGCGAGGTCGAGCATCGCGTCGAGGCGCACGCCGCCGTTGCAGCGCACGCACGGGTTGGGCGTCAGGCCGGCCGCGTGGTCGGCCATCCAGGGGTCGACGACGCCCGCCCGGAAGGCGTCGCGCACGTCGAGCGTCAGGTGCGGGAGGCCCATGCGGTGCGCCAGCGCGCGCGCCGTGCGGACGGCCGACGCCGAGCAGCACGACCGCTCGCCGTCGGTCTCCGGGTCGCGCCACAGCTCGACGGTCACGGCCGCGACCTCGCCGCCGTCCTGCGCGCACAGGAGCGCCGCGACGGCGCTGTCGACGCCGCCGCTCAGCGCCACGAGGGTGCGGCCCGGCACGGGCGCGACGGGGGCCGAGCGCGCGACGGCCGCCCCCAGGGCCCCGGCCAGGGCGTCGGCGGCGAGGTCGGCGGCGTGGAGCTTGCCCGGGCTCAGGCCGCCGAGGGCGGCGGCGACGTCGGCGCTTCCGAGGCGCGCCGCGTCGAGCACCGGCAGGCCGCGCAGGAGCGCCACGGCGGCGCTGGCCGCCGCGTGGGCGGCGCCGCAGCCGGCGGCGTCGAAGCCCGCGTCGGCGACGTGGCCGTCGGCGACGACGACGTCGAGGCGGACGAGGTCGCCGCAGGCGGCGCCCCCGGCCGCGCCGCGGCCCGCGCCGGCGGGGCGGTGGCCGCGGCCGCGCGGGTGGCGCAGGTGGTCCTCGAAGCGCTCGTCGGGCATGGACCCGACGAGCGTAGTGGCCCTCCTGCGGCTAGGGCTTGGCGGCCTTGCGCGCCACCGTGCGGGCGGTGGCGAGCCGGTCGGCCACGAGCTGGCCGACCTCGGCGCGCGTCGTCAGGCCGACGATCGTGCGCGCGGTGCGGTTCGGGGCGACGACGAGCACGGTCGGGGACTCGCTGACGTCGGCGCCGGCGGTGAGCGCCTCGTAGCGCCCGACCGAGCGGATGTCGCGGACGACCTTGACGACCGTGCCCCGGTGCGTGGAGACGCGCGCCACGGCGCGCCGGACCGCGCGGTCGTCCGCGGAGCGCCCGTTGGCGAAGAGGACGACGACGACCTTGCCGCGGTCCACGGCGCGGACGAGGGGCCGGGAGGGGTCGCTCGCGGCGACGCCCTTGGGCGGCCCCGCGGCGCGCGCCTTGGCGGCGGCCTGAGCCCTGGCGGCGGGCGTCGGCGTCGTGCTCGTCGGGGCGGCGGTCGCCGTCGCGGGGTCGGCGCCGGTCGCGGCGGCGGCGCCGGCCGCGGCGTTCGCCGTGCTGACGGCGCCGCGGGCCTTGTCGGTCGCGGTCGTCAGCCCGGTGACCCCGGGCGCCGTCGGCGGCTCGGCGGTCGGGTCCTTGGGCTTCAGGACGGTCAGCCACAGCGCCCCGGCGGCCAGGATGGCGACGAGGGCGATGCGGAACGGGAGGGCGATCTGGTCCACGTCCTCCCAATCGGCGTCCGGGCGCCGGAGCTTGAGCGGTGCTCAGCGGTCGGACGAGGGCTCGACGAGCGAGCGCAGGGCCAGCTCCCGCAGCTGGCGCGCGTCCACGGGGGCCGGGGCGCCCGTGAGCGGGTCGCCGCCCGAGGCCGTCTTGGGGAACGCGATGACGTCGCGGATCGAGTTCTGCCCGGCCAGCAGGGCGACGATGCGGTCCAGGCCCATGGCGATGCCGCCGTGCGGCGGCGCGCCGAAGCGCAGCGCCTCGAGCAGGAACCCGAAGCGCGCCTGGGCCTCCTCCGGCCCCAGGCCGATGACATCGAAGACCTGCTGCTGGACCTCGGGCGTGTTGATGCGGATCGACCCCCCGCCGAGCTCCACGCCGTCGACGATCAGGTCGTAGGCGCGCGACAGCATGGAGGCGGGATCGGCGAAGTCGCCCTGCGGCGCGGTGAACGGGTGATGGGTGGCGGTGAAGCCGCCACCCTCCACCGGCTCGAACATGGGGAAGCCGACGACCCAGAAGACGTCGTGGCGGTCCTCCGGGATCAGGCCGAAGCGCCGGCCGAGCTCCAGGCGCAGCGCGCCGAGCGCCTCCGCCGCCGTCCGCGCGTGGTCGGCGACGAAGAGCAGCAGGTCGCCCTCGGAGGCCTCCAGCGCCTGCGTCGCCGCGGCGATCCGGTCCGCCCCGAAGAACTTCGCGATCGGCGAGCGCCAGGTGCCGTCGGGCTCCACGAAGGCCCAGGCCACGGCCTTGGCGCCGTGACGCCGCACGACCTCGTTGAGGCCGTCGAGCTCGGCGCGTGAGAGCGCGCGCGCGCCGGCGTTGAGCGCGACCACCGCGCCGCCGCCGTCGAGGACCGACTCGAAGACCCGGAACTCCGAGCCGCGCAGGGCGTCCCCCACCTCGCGCAGCTCGAGGCCGAACCGGGTGTCCGGGCGGTCCGAGCCGAAGCGCCCCACGGCCTCGCGGAAGTCCATCCGCGGCCACGGCGGCGCCGGCACGCCGAAGTCGCCCACCGCGAAGACCGCGGCCATGACCTCCTCCATGACGGCGAGGACGTCCTCCTCCTCGACGAAGGCCATCTCGAGGTCGAGCTGGGTGAACTCCGGCTGGCGGTCGGCGCGCAGGTCCTCGTCGCGGAAGCACCGCGCGATCTGGAAGTAGCGCTCGTAGCCGCTGACCATGAGCAGCTGCTTGAAGAGCTGCGGCGACTGCGGCAGGGCGTAGAACGAGCCCGGCTGGAGCCGGCTGGGGACGAGGAAGTCGCGCGCGCCCTCGGGCGTCGAGCGGGTCATGATCGGCGTCTCGACCTCGAGGAAGTCGCGCTCGTCCAGGACGCGGCGCATCGTCGCGACGACGTCGTGGCGCAGGACGATCGCGTCGCGCATCCGCTCGCGGCGCAGGTCGAGGTAGCGGTAGCGCAGGCGCAGGGTCTCGTCGACCGGCGTGTCCTCGTCGACCGGGAACGGCGGGGTCTCGCTCTCGGCGAGCACCCGCAGGTCGGCCACGGCCAGCTCGACCTCGCCCGTCGGGAGGTTCGGGTTGACGTTGCCCTCCTCGCGGCGGACCACCTCGCCGGCGACGCTGACCACGTGCTCGGAGCGCAGGCGCTCGGCCGCCGCGAACGCCTCCGTGGTCGCCTCCGGGTGGACGACGAGCTGCAGCAGGCCGCTGCGGTCGCGCAGGTCGATGAAGATCAGGCCGCCGTGGTCGCGCCGCCGGTGCACCCAGCCGGCGACGCGGACGGTCCGCCCCGCGTCCGCGGCGGTCACGTCGCCGGCCCACGTGTCGCGCAGGTCGTTCGCGCGCGGCGGCTGCCTCATCCCGGATGCCTCCCTCGGAGGACGTGCGCCACGACCGCCGTGGCGCCGTCGACGGTCTCCTGCTCGCCGGACTCCATGTCCTTGAGCTGCACGTCGTCGCCGACGATGGCGACGTAGCGGGCCCTGAGGCGGTCCGCGTGCTTGAGCTGGCCCTTCAGCGAGCGCCCCGCGAGCTCCTGCTGGACGTTCAGCCCGGCCCGCCGGCCCTCGGCGGCCAGGGCGAAGACGGTGGCGGCATGGCCGCTCACGGACGCGACGAAGAGGTCGACGACCGGCTCGGGCTGCGGGCGGTCCTCGGCGGCCAGGAGCATCCGCTCGACGCCCGCGGCCCACCCCGTGCCCGGCGTCGGCGGGCCCCCCAGCTGCTCGATGAGCCCGTCGTAGCGCCCGCCGCCGCCCACCGCGCTCTGCGCGCCGAGCAGGTCGGAGGTGAGCTCGAAGACCGTCCGCGTGTAGTAGTCGAGGCCGCGGACGAGGGTCGCGTCGATCTCGTAGTCCAGGCCGGCGGCGTCGAGGAGCGCGCGGACCTCGGCGAAGTGCTCGGCGTCGTCGCGGTCGAGCTCGTCGAGCAGGCGCGGCGCGGTGGCCATCACCGACCGCGTGCCGGGGTGGTCGCTGTCGAACGCGCGCAGCGGGTTGAGCTCGATGCGCCCGCGGACCTCGCCGCTGAGCTGGTCCTCGTGCGCGCGCAGGTGGTCCTGCAGGCGCTCGCGGTAGCGCGCCCGGGTCTGCGGCGTCCCCAGCGACGAGAGCCGCAGGTGCAGGCCGCGGACGCCGAGCTCGGTCAGCAGCGCGTGCAGGAGGAGGATCGACTCCGCGTCGACGGCCGGGTCGGCCGAGCCGATCGCCTCCGCCCCGATCTGCCAGAACTGGCGGTAGCGGCCGGCCTGGGCGCGCTCGTAGCGGAAGAAGCTCGAGAGGTACCAGAGCTTCACCGGCTGCGGGAGCTTGTGCATCCCGTGCTCGAGGAAGGCGCGCGCGACCGGGGCGGTGCCCTCGGGGCGCAGCGTCAGCGACCGCCCGCCCGCGTCCTCGAACGTGTACATCTCCTTCTGGACGATGTCGGTCGAGGTGCCGACGCTGCGCGCGAAGAGCTCGGTCGCCTCGAAGGCCGGGGTCTCGATGCGCCGGTAGCCCGCACCCTCGAGGATCCGCCGCGCGGCGCGCTCGACCTGCTCGCGCGCGAGCGCCTGCTCGGGCAGCACGTCGTACGTGCCCCGCGGGGCCTGGAAGCCCGTCGCAGCAGCGCGCCGCGACCCGCCGGGCGCCCGCTCGGGGCCCCCGCCCTGTCCGCCCGCCGTCGTCACCCCGCGACGAGGCCCTGCAGGAACGGGTTCGTCGCGCGCTCGCGGCCGAGCGTCGTGCGCCCCATGTGCCCCGGGTGCACGACGGCGTCGTCGTCGAAGCGGTCGAGGAGCGTCGCGATCGACGCCAGCAGCGTCCGGGCGTCGCCGCCCGGCAGGTCGGTCCGACCGATCGAGCCCTGGAACAGCACGTCGCCGGAGAGCAGGTGCGTCGTGCCCTGCTCGTCGGTGGTGGCGAAGGTCACGTGGCCGGGGCTGTGGCCGGGCGTCGGCAGCACCTCCAGCTGCAGGCCCGCGAGCTCGAGCTGCTCGTGGCCCTGGAGCGCCACGTCGGCGTCGTAGGACTCGAACGGGCCGAAGCCGGGCCAGGGCACGTAGGTCATGATGTCGGCCAGGATCGGCGCCTCGATGGCGGGGCAGTGGACGGGCGCGCCGGTGGCCCGCGCGACCGGCGCGACGGCGCCGATGTGATCGAAGTGGGTGTGCGTCAGGAGGATCGCGTCGAGCTCGACGCCGGCGTCCGCGATCGCCTCGAGGAGGCGGTCGGCCTCCTCGCCGGGATCGACCAGGACGGCGCGGTCGTGGCCGTCGAGGCGCACGAGGTGGGCGTTCTCGGCCAGCGGCCCGACGGTGAGCGAGCGGACCTCCACGTCAGTCGCCGCGGGCGCGCTCGGCGGCGCGCTGCTTCGAGCGCTGGCGCCGGCGGTAGAGCGTGAGGTCGGTGAAGTAGCCCAGCGGGATGTAGAAGAGCAGGACGAAGCCGCCGAGCGCCACGGACTCGGTGACCGGCCGCTTGAACACGAGGCTGACCAGGACGACGAAGATGACCGCCGCGATCGCGGCCCGGGTGATCGAGCCCTGCCACGTCGGCGGCTTGTCCATCCGGGCGAGGCGCTTCTCGCGGGCCTGCTCCTTGGCCGTCAGGCCGGACGCGCCGCCCTTGTGGGTCTTGCCGCGCGACTCGACGATCCCGGCGGCGTTCCCGCGGTGCTTCGTGCGGCGCTTGCGCTTCGTCTGGGCCACGCCGATCAGCTTAGGCCCTGGAGGGCATCCTCGAGGGCGACCCGGTTGCGGATCGGGATGCGGTCGGGCCAGCCGGCGAAGGCGGCGCGCGGTGCGAGGCCGACGAGCTCGGCCTCGCACACCGGCGCGTGGCGCTCGACGGCGGCCAGCAGGCGGGCGAGCGGGACGGCCCGGTGGTCCTCGACGTTGGCCGTGACCTGGGCGACGCCGCCGCGGTGCTCCAGGGCGAGGCCGAGCGCGCGGACGCCGGGCAGGCCGTCCGGGCCGCCCTCGCGGACCGCCGCCGCCACGCGGGCCGCGTCCGCCGCCGTCGCGGGCGGCGCGAGCTCGAGGTTGAAGGCCACGAGCGGCGGGCGCGCGGCGACGAGGGTCGCGCCGCTGCGCGGGTCCGGCCGGCGCGGCCCGAAGTCGGGCGTCGTCCCGCGGTCGAGGAGCCCGGCCAGGCCGCCGCGGCGCAGCTCGGCCCGGGTCCGGCCCCCGGCCAGCAGGCCGTAGAGGAAGACGGGCAGGCCGGCCTCGTCGCCCAGGCGGTCGGCCAGCGCGAGCGCCTCGGCGCACGCCGCGCCGCGGTGGTCGTCGTCGAGGAAGACGACCGGCGCGACGTCGAGCACGCCCACGTGCGGGTGCGCGCCCGCGTGGCCGCGCAGGTCGAGGCGGTCGACGGCCACGCGGGCGCCGGCCACGAGCGCCTCCGCCAGGGTCCGCGGCGCGGCGGCGAGGGTGAACACCGTCCGGCCGTGGTCGGGGTCGCTGTGACGCGGGCCGAGCAGCCGCCCGCCCGCGCCCTCGAAGGCGGCGGCGACGGCGTCCAGCGTGGCCGCGTCGTCCTCGGCGGCCGAGACGTTCGGGACGGCGATCAGCGTCGGCGGGACGGGCGCCACGGCCCGGGAGGCTAGGCGCGGTCGCCGCAGACGCGCAGGCCGGCCTCGCGCGCCACTTCCCGGGCGGGCGCCTGCGGGGCCGTGGCGGACGCCACGAGCGCCCGGGCCAGGGGCAGGTCGCCGGCGGCGAGCGCGTGGCGCACCCTCCAGGCGGTCGCGGACTCCTGCCGGGCCGCGGCGACGTAGCGGCGCAGGGCGACGGCGGCCCGGTCGCCGCCGCTCGGCAGCGGCACGTGGTCGAGCGCCTCGGCGGCGTCGACCATCAGGTCGGCCAGCGTGCCGTAGGCACGGGCGCTGACCTCGGGCCGCGGCGGGTGGGCGGCGAGGCGCTCGACGGCGACGCGGCGCTCGGCCAGGTCGGCGCAGACGGCGTCGGCGCGGGCGACCGCGTCCGCGACGCTCGCCGGCACGCGGCCGGACTGGTGCCGGTTGTGCTCGCGCACGCCGCAGGCGGTGAGCACCACGGCCGCCGCCATCGCGAGGAGGACGAGGGCGGCGGACCGGGTGCTCATGTCGCCATGGTCGGCGCGGGCGCGACGGCGCGGGGTGCGGGAACCACCACGACACCGAGGGAGGCAGCGGGCGTATGGTCCGGCGGGTGACCGGCCGGCGCCTCGTCCTCGGGTCGATCGCGGCCCTGTGCGCCGCGACGCCCGCCATCCCGGCGCAGGCGGCGGACGTGACGCCCGCGGAGGCCACGGCGCTCGGCCAGCAGGCGTACCTCTACGGGTTCCCGCTGCTCGAGACGCTCCGGGTCCGCTCGACGAACACGAGCGTGCGCTGCGCCGACGGGCGCGGCAACGCGCCGGTGAACCGCTTCAGCACCGCCGAGCGCTTCGCCACGCCGACCGATCGGACGGTCGTGCTCCCGAACGTCGACACGCTCTACTCGATCGCCCAGCTCGACCTCGGCCGCGGGCCCGTCGTGCTCAGCCACCCGAGCATGGGCAAGCGCTACTTCGTCTTCGAGTTCCTCGACGCGTACACGAACGTCGTCGGCTACGCGGGCACCCGCACCACCGGCACCAGGGCGGCGCGCTTCGCCATCACCTGGACCGGCCACCGCGGCTCGCGCGTCCGCGGCGCCCGGCGGATCGTCTCGGACACGCGGCGCGTGTGGGTCGTCGGACGCACGCTGGCCGGCGGCCGAGCCGACCAGCGCCGCGCCCTGAAGCTCATGCACCGCTTCGCGCTGAAGCCGCCGGGCGAGCGCGCCCACCGGGCCGTGAACTGCGCCCACCCGGGGCGCCCGAAGCACGCGACGACGCCGACCGGCCTGCGGTTCCTCGACGCCCTGAGCAAGGCGCTGCGCCAGAACCCGCCGCCCGCGCGCGACGCGCCGCTCCTGCGCCGGCTCGCCACGGTCGGCGTCGGCCCGGGCCTGCGTCCGGCCCGGGCCGGGCTGACGCCAGACGCGCTGAAGGCGCTCGTCGCGGGCGTCGACGCGACGGCGGCGGCGCTGCCGACGGTCGCGAAGAGCACGATCACCTCGGCCGCCGTCGCGGGCCAGGGCTGGGCCGTTCCGCGCCCGATCATCGGCGACTACGGGACGGACTACCAGTACCGCGCCGGCGTCGCCCTCCTCGGCCTCGGCGCCAACACCCAGATCGAGTCGATGTACCCCACGGCGCTGACCGACGCGGCCGGGCAGACGCTCGACGGCACCCGCGCCTACCGGCTGACCTTCGCCCCCGGGCAGCTGCCGCCGGCCCGCGCCTTCTGGTCGCTGACGCTCTACGACGGTGAGGGCTACCTCGTCGCGAATCCCGTCGGCCGCTACGCGATCGGCTCGAGCCACCCGGGGCTCGTGCGCCGGGCGGACGGCTCGATCGTCGTCGTCCTCCAGCGCGACAAGCCGAGCGAGGCGGGCGTGAACTGGCTGCCGACGCCGACCGGGGCGTTCCGGCTGAACCTGCGGCTGTACTGGCCGCAGCAGAGCGCGCTCAGCGGGGCGTGGAAGCCGCCGGCGCTCGAGCGGGTCGGCTAGGGCGGACGGGGACCCGGCGCCGAGGCACGGCCGCGGGGACCGCCGCGGCCGCGGGGACCGGCGCGTCGGCCGGGCGAGCTATCCTGCCCCTCCCCCGCCGGAGTAGCTCAGTCGGTTAGAGCAGCGGAATCATAATCCGCGTGTCGGGGGTTCGAGTCCCTCCTCCGGCACTATCGAACGAGGGCGAGGCCCGTGCGGGGCTCGGTGCCTCCTACTTCGCGGCTGGTTCTGACTCGTCCGCTGGCGACACAAAGCGGTAGCCGCACTCACGGCAGACGCGTGCCTCGCGTGGGAATCTTGCTCAAGCACTCAGGGCAACGTTTCCGCGGGGCGACACGGTCAGGGGAGGCGACGGCCCGAGCCGGCCCGGCGGCGTGCTCGCCGTCGTCGGGCACCGCGGGCAGGCCGTCTGGCGCAAGGCCCTTCTTCGCCGCCTTCACGCTGTCGTAGAAGTGGCGCGGGCCGACGAGGTCCGCGACTCCGCTCTCGAGCAGCGCGTCATGCACCGGTCCCTTCACGCGGCACATGCGGATCTCGATGCCACGCCGCTGGACGCTGTCGATGAGGTCACGCAGGGCTTCGAGGCCCGTCAGGTCGATGTCCGACATGGCGTCGCAGACGAGGACCAGCGCGCTCGGCGGCCGGTCCTCGCCGTCGACGAGACGAAAGACCGATTGGCGGAAGTAGTCGGCGTTGCCGAAGAAGACGGGCGCCTCGAAGCGGACGATCAGCACCCCCTCGCGCGTCTTCGCCTCGGGGTGGCGGTGGATGTCGCGGTGTCGCTTGCCTCCCGGGACCTTCCCGAGCACAGCTACGCGTGGACGCGAGAGCCGGTGCAGCACGCCGAGCAGCGTGACGAGCACGCCGACGAGGATGCCGTTGAGGATCCCGAAGAGCAGCGTCCCGGCGAACGCGGCCAGCGCCGACCAGAGTTCGGGCTGACGCGGGACCACGCCGCCCGGTCGCCCGACCGACCGCTGGGCGGCGCGCTGGAAGCTCAGCAGGCGCCGGAACGCGGGCACGTCGACGAACGTGAGCACCGCGGCGATGACGACCGCGGCGAGGGCCGGGTACGGCAAGTCGGCGAACAGCGGCGTCAGCACGAGCAGGGTCGCGAGGATCGCGATCTTCGTGGTCAGCGAGGCCATGACCGTCCGGCCGCCCGCCCCGTCGGACAGCGCGGTCTGGGCGAAGCTCGCGTTCGCGGGATAGCCGCCGAACGCCCCCGCGGCGAGGTTTGCGGCGCCGAGGGCCAGGAACTCGTCGCGCGGCTCAAGGGGATACCGGTGGCGGCTCGCGAACGTCCGGCCGATCGCCACGGTCTCGACGAAGGCGATGAGCGCGATGCCGGCCGCCGAGGGCACGAGCCGCTCTACGTCCTCGTAGCCGGCGGACGGGAGCCGCGGCGCCGGCAGCCCGGCGGGGACGTCGCCCACGACGTACACGGTGTCCTGGAGGCCGAGGACCGCGACGAGCAGGGTCGCCGCCCCGACCACGAGCAGCTCTCGGGGCCACCGCGGGCGCAGCCGGTGCAGCGCCAGGAGCGCGCCGAGCGCGCCGACCCCGATCGCGACGGAGTCGGGATCGACGCGCCCCACCCGCTCGCCCAGCCCGCCGAGCGTCGTCTGGAACGTGCGGGTCGTCACGCCCTGGACGCCGAGCAGGTTCGGGAGCTGCGCGGCGATGATCACCATCGAGATCGCCGCGGTGAACCCGACGAGCACCGGCCGCGAGAGCAGGTCGGCGAGGAAGCCCAGCCGCAGCGCCCAGGCCAGGAGCAGGATCGCCGCGACTTCGAGCGCGAGCACGCCCGCGAGCGCCGTCGCGCGAGCGACATCGCCGTGGGCCATCGGCGCGATCGCGGCCGCGGTGAGGATCGAGCTCGTCGAGGTCGGGCCGACCTGCGCCTGCCGGATCGACCCCGCCAGCCCGTAGGCGAGCCCCGCGACGGCCGACGCGTAGAGGCCGACGATCGGCGGCAGCCCGGCGAGGCCCGCATAGGCGAGGCCGCTGGGGACGGCCGCCGCCCAAACCGCCAACCCGGCCGCCGCGTCGCGGCGCAGGTCGCGGCCGCCGTAGCCGTGCAGCGTCGCCAGGGGCGGCAGGAGCCGCTCGAGCCGCCGCGCACGCGGTGCGCCTGGCTGCGGCGTCGTCGCCACCGGCCGATGCTATCGCCGGGCGGACCTGCCGCTGGGGCAGCGCGCGTGGCGGCCCGGGCGGACGAGCGTCACGACGTGCTGAGCGTCCTCGCTCGCTGGGAGCACCTCGTCGACGGTCCCGGGGCGAGTTCGCCGGGGGCAGACGTGGCGGCACGAGCACTTCGGCGCTGGGCCAGAGGCGCTGAAGCACACGACCTGAGGGTGGCCGGGCCCTCAGTTGCGGAACCCTCACGTGCAGGGTTCCGGCGCGACGCGGCGCATGGGATCTCCCACGCCGACCGGCGGAGCGGATCGGCTGCTTCCGCGTCGCCGCTCAGGAAGCGTCCGGGCCTGTCTGATGGAGCTCCCCCTGCAGCCAGCTCCGCACGTCGGCGAGCACCCGGGTGCGGTCCGGCTCGCGCTCGTGGAAGACGTCGTGGTACAGCCCGTCGTACCAGCGCAGGGTGCCGGTGCCGGCGGGCAGGGCCTCGAAGAAGGTCCTCGAGCCGGACGGGTCGACGTGGCGGTCGCCGCCGGCCACGAGGAGCAGCGTCGGTGTCCGCAGGTGCGGGGCCTCGCTGATCGTGGCGTCGGCGGTGTCCTGGGCGTACCGCGCGAGTCGCATGGTGATCCGGTCGTGCACGAGGGGATCACCGCGGGTGCGGGCGACCGCGTCGTGGTCGTGGGAGGTCGCGCGGTGGGGCTGGCCGTTCGGCAGCGCGCGATCAGGGAAGAGCCGAAGCCCCACCACGAGTCCGAGCCGACGGTACGGCCCCAGGTCCATGGCGAAGGCCGGCGCCGAGAGGATCAGTCCTCTGGGCGCGATCATGCCCGAGGTCGCGGCTCGGACGGCGAGCGTGGCGCCGAGGCTGTGCCCGAGCACGAATGGTGGCCCTCCATCGCCCGCCGTCGTGGCCTCGGACGAGAGCAGGCCGAACGTCCGCACGAGGTCGTCGAGCAGCGCGGGCGGCTCGCGGATGACGCCACGGGGACCGGGCGAGCGCCCGTGCCCGCGGGCGTCGTAGCCGCGGACGTGCAGCCCGAGGTCGTTGAGGACGCAGGCCACGTCGTCATAGCGCCCGAGGTGCTCCCCGAATCCGTGGACGAGCAGCACGGAGCCGGTGCGCGCTCGTCCGGGCGGGACGGGCCAGTCGACGACCCGCAGCGCCGGATCCGCGGCGACGGCCGAGCGGGTGGCTGCTGAAGACGGGCCGGTCACGGGAGCGGGCCCTGCGATCCGGGGTGGACGAGCGTGGGGCCACGCTACACCCCGCGTCCCGAGCGGACAGCGCAGCGGCCCCGACCGGCGGGGCCGCTGCTGCCCTACGGATGGTCCGGCTAGTAGCTGATCCGTCCCGTGAACGTGCAGACGTCCTCGATGACCAGCGTCGCCCCGACGTGGGACGGGGGGCCCGACTCGCAGATCACCGTGAGCGTCCCGCTCGCGTCCGCGAACCGTCCCGTGCCGCCGGTGATCGTGACGACCACCGTCGTCGTGGTGTGACCGTCGGGGAGGGCCGTCTGGGTCACCGTGATGGTCCCGGTCACCTCGTCCCCGTTCGCCGCGACGATCGTCGCCGTGCCACTGCCGGCGAAGGTGCCGTCGGCCGCGGGCGCCCCGACGCCTTCGATGTGGACGGTGACGTTCCCGAGATGGCTGCTGACCCCCGGGACGACGCCGGTGAAGGCGCCCGTCGCGGGGAGGACGCTGATCGTTCCCATGCCGGCGCCCTTGATCGGCCTGTCGGTCCCGCCGGCCTCCGCCAGCGCCGACGCCGGGTTGAGGACCGCGAGCGCGAGCACCAGTCCGATGAGCGCGCCGGCCTTCCGCGAAGCGCCCCACGTGCGTGTTGATGTGGCCATGACGACCTCCTTGGTGAGGAGGCTCTCGCGGTCGGGCGACCCCGGGAGCCCACCTCGTTCGATGACTGCCGGACGACGACCGCGAGCGGCTCACGGCGGTGGGAGGGGGCGCTCGGCGAGCCCCCTCCCTGCCCGACGTGATCCGGCCCCCGGCTCAGTAGCTGACGGTGCCCGCCAGCGAGAGGCGGATGGCGGACGTGAGCGTCACGCCGTCGAAGGAGCGCGTCGCCATGCTGAACGGGCCCGCCTCGGAGCCGCTCGCCTGCTCGAAGCGCCCGGTGCCGCCGGTGAACGTGTTCACCAGCGTGCCCGCGCGTTGAACGCGGCGTCGAGCGTCGCGCTGCCGCTGAGCGTCGCGTACAGCCTGTCGCCGTTCGCCGCCACCTCGACGCCGGTGCCGCTGATGCTGATGGTGTTCGGTCCGGTGGGCGTGGCGACCCCGGTGTAGTGGGCGGTCACCTTCCCGAGGTGGGACTCGGTCCCCGCGACGTCGACGACGAACGCACCGGTCGCCACGTCGATGACGTTCGTCCCCGACTCGGTTGCCGCGATCGGACGGTCCGTGCCCCCCTGCTGCGCGACCGCCGCCGACGGGCCGAGCGCCGCGAGCGCGAGCACCAGACCGGCGAGGACGAGCACGATGGGCGAGAAGCCCCGCTTGAGCGTTGAGCTGAACACAACGGCCTCCTTTGTCGGGGGCTCTTGGAGCTGTGACGGCCGTCGGCGCACCCCCCTCGCTTCGGCCCCTGCTCGACGATGGACCGTCGAGCACGACGAACCTCCCGCGGGGCGTCCCTCGCTCGCAACGGGGTGCCACCCGGTAGTTTTGGCGCACTGCCGGTGGTCCGGGCGGGTCCGCCCCGGCCTCGGCGACGCGGCGGCCCGCCGCGATCGACCCGGAGGACCGCGTGACCGCGACCCAGGTTTCCGACGGCGCTGCACCGGAGCTGCGCGAGCGGCGGGCCGAGCTCCGGGCGATCGAGGCGGCGCTCGGCGGAGCCCGCCGCGAGGAGGGTCAGCTCCTCCTGGTCTCCGGGGCCGCCGGCGCGGGCAAGACGGCGCTGCTGCGGGCGGCCGGCGCGGTGGCGGCCGAGTCCGGGTTCCTCGTGCTCGCCGCGCGCGGCGGCGAGCTCGAGCAGAGCTTCCCGTTCGGCGTGGTCGGTCAGCTCTTCGCGCCGGTCGTCCACGACGCCAGGGCCCAGGGGACCGAGGACGAGCTGCTGGCCGGCGACGCCCGGCTCGCGGAGGTCGCCCTGTCGCCCGCCCCCGGGTCCCCCCCGCGCGACGCGGACTTCGCGCTGCTCAACGCCCTCTACTGGCTGTGCGCGAACCTGTGCGAGCGCTCGCCGGTGCTGCTCGTCGTCGACGACGCCCACTGGGCCGACTCGGCGTCCCTGCGGTTCCTCTCCTTCCTGGCCCGTCGCGGCGATGGCATGGCCCTGGCGCTCGCGGTCGCCGCGCGCACGGGCGAGCCCGGCGCCGGCGCCGATCCCTTCGCCGAGCTCGGGCTCGAGGAGCGCGTGCGCCGGATCGAGCCCGGCCCGCTGAGCGCGGCCGCGGTGGCGGGTCTGGTGCGCGAGCGGCTGTGGGAGGGCGCGAGCGACGAGCTCTGCCGTGCGTGCCACGAGTCGACGCGCGGCAACGCGCTCCTGGTCGAGCAGGTCATCGCCGGGTTGCGCCGGAGCGGCAAGCCCCTCATGGAGATCACGGTGGGCGACATCGACGGCGTGGCCGCCGCGGGCATCGCGGCGGGCGTCATGGCCCGGATCGCCCCGCTGGGACCGGCGGCCCGCGCGCTGGCCGAGGCCACGGCGGTGCTCGGGAGCCGGGCCGAGCCCCGGCACGCCGCCGCGCTCGCGGGGCTCGAGCCGGATCGGGCCGAGCACGTCGCCGACGAGCTACGGACCGCCGGGATCCTCGCTCCGGGCCGCGTGCTCGAGTTCGTCCACCCGCTGATCAGGACCTCGATCTACGACGCGATCGCGATCGGCGAGCGCAGCTCGGCGCACGCCGCCGCGGCCAGGCTGCTCGCGGCCGAGGACGCCGACCCCGGGGCGGTGGCCGCGCACCTGCTCCACGCGCCGCGGCATGGCGACGCCGACGCGGTCGCCCAGCTGCAGGCCGCGGCCGCGGTGTCCCTGGCGCAGGGGGCGCCCGACAGGGCCGTCGACTACCTGCGACGCGCGCTGGAGGAGCCGCCTTCGCCGGAGCTGCGCCCCATGGTGCTGTTCGCGCTCGGCACCGCCGAGGCGAGCGCCAACGACCCCGCCGCCGCCGAGACGCTCGACCACGCCCGGCGGCTCGCCACCGACCCGATGCTGAAGCGCGGCATCTCGCTGAGCATGGGCGGGGTGCTGATCGCCGCCGGTCGCCACGACGAGCTGATGGACCTCATCGACGAGGAGCTCGACCAGCTCGGCGACGACGACACCGCGCTCACCGCCGCGTTCGAGACCTTCCTGCTCGCGACGATGCTCTCCAGTCCTCCCGAACGGCCGCCGGGCGAGCGAGCGAAGGCGATCGTGCGCGCCGGGGTCGTCGACGGGCTCTCACCGGAGGTCGCGCGCATGCGGCTGGCCGTCCTCGCGCGGTGCGAGCTGAACTTCGGCGGGCCGGGCCGCGGTGGCCGTGGACCTGGCCGACCGGTCCCTGGCCGACGGTCGGCTCCTGCGCGAGCACCTCGCCGTCGGCGCGCTCCCGTTCCTGGCGCTCGGCACCCTGACCTGGTCCGGGGAGCTCCAGCGCTCCGAGCGCTACCACGACGATGCGATCGCCCTGTCGCGGGAGGGGCACCTGACCCGGGCGCTCGCGACGTCGCTCACCGGCAGGGCCTTCGCCCGCAGGCACCTGGGCAAGCTCGACGACGCCGAGGCCGACGTCAGCCTCGCGCTCCGCCTCGACGCCGAGATGCCGATGTCGCTCACCGAGCCGGTGTCGCGGGCGGTCCTGTGCGAGATCCGGCTCGATCGCGGGGAGGTCGACGCCGCGCGGGCAGGCGGTGATGGTCGACCTGGAGCGCTACGAGGGGATGCTCGTCGTTCCGGTTCCTGCGGGCGTCCCGGGCTCGTCTGCACCTCGCGCTCGGCGAGCCCGACGAGGCGCTGCGCGAGCTGTCCGAGCTGGGCGATCTCCGGGTCGGCGAGCTCGGGACGCGGGCCGAGCTCGCGCCGCACTGGCCTCCGCTCGCGGTGCGCGCGCTCCTCGCCACCGGCGAGCGCGGCGAAGCCCTGAGCCTGGCCGAGAAGGACGTGCGCATGACCCGGGCCTTCGGCGCGCCGGCGGTGACGAGCGCCGCGCTGGTCGCGCTCGGGGTGTGCCAGGACGATCGCGACCAGGCGATCGGCCTGCTCGAGGAGGCGGTCGGCGAGGCGCAGCGATCGGAGTCCCGGATGGCGGTGCTGGCGGCGCTCGTCGAGCTGGGTGGCGCCCAGCGCCGAGCCGGACACCGAGCCCCGGCGCGCGAGCCGCTGCGGGCCGCGATCGACCTCGCCGACCGCACCGGCGCGACCGGGTTCGGCGACCGGGCGCGGGACGAGCTGCGCGCCACCGGCGCTCGGCCCCGGCGCCAGCGCCTCAGCGGACCCGCGTCGCTGACCGCGAGCGAGCGCCGCGTCGCGAACCTCGCCGTCGAGGGGCGCACCAACCGCCAGATCGCCCAGGAGCTGTTCGTCACGCGCAAGACGGTCGAGATGCACCTCTCCAACGCCTACCTCAAGCTCGACATCGCCTCCCGGGCAGGGCTCGAGGCCGCGCTCGGCGCAGGATGATGCGGTCGGCCGACGGCAGACCGCTGCGGGGGTGCGGGCCGCGCGCTGCGCGGTAGTGTCGCGCCGTGCCCTCCACGTCCCGCCCCCGCGGCCGGCGCGCCGCGATCATCACCGCGCTCCTCGTCGCCGGCAGCCTCGCGGCGGCCCCGGCGGAGGCGAGCCGCCTCACGCTGACCCCGACGGGCTGCTCGGGCCAGCCGATCACGCCGTCCCGCGTGATCAACGGGACGTTCGACGACGCGCTCCGCGGCTCGTACGTCATGGTCCCGATCACGGTCCCGCCCGGGACGACCCAGGTGCGGGTGAAGTACTGCTGGCGCGACCCTGACGGCCTGACGAGCACCGCGCGCTCGACGCTCGACCTGGGCCTCTGGCAGCCCGCGCCGGGTGCCCGCCCGTGGGGCACGCCGGAGTTCCGGGGATGGGGTGGCTCGAGCCACGGCGACGTCGCGGTCTCCCGGCAGGGCTTCTCGAGCGAAGCGCAGTACGTCGCCGACCCCAACGCGTACGTGCCCGGACGCACCACGCGCGGGTTCGTCCCGGGTCGCATCCCGGCCGGCCGGTGGGCGGTCGAGCTCGGCGTCGCCTACGTGACCGGTCCGGAGGACGGCAACCCGACCGGACGGATCCCCTGGCGCGTCGAGGTCGAGCTCAAGCGCGACCCGGCGTTCGCGGCTGCGCCCTACCGGCCCGCCCGCTTCGACCAGCGGCCCGCGAGGCGCGCGCCGGGCTGGTACGCCGGCGACCTGCACGTCCACGCCGAGCACAGCTCGCTGGGCAACGCGACGATGCGCGAGGTCTTCGGGTACGCGTTCAAGCCGCTCGCCCAGGGTGGCGCGGGCCTGGACTTCGTCTCGCTCACGGACTACGTCACGACGAGCGCCTGGGGCGAGATCGGCCGCCTCCAGCCCGACTACCCGGGCAAGCAGATCCTTCGCAGCGCCGAGGTCATCACCTACCACGGCCACTTCGGCAACCACGCCAGCCTGCGCTACGTCGACCATCGCACCGGCCCCGTCTACGCCCGAGCTGCGAGCGGCGGCCTCCGGCTGCTGCGGCCGGCGACGGCGCCGCGATCGCGCTTCACCGAGATCCACCGGGCCGGCGGGTTCGTCGAGGTCAACCACCCGCGGATCTTCTACCCGTCGACGACCCCGGGGTTCGCCGCGTTCTGCCGCGGCTGCCCGTGGGAGTACTCCGACGCCGCGACCGACTGGAACGCGGTCGACGCCTTCGAGATCTCGACCGGGCCGCCGAACTTCGGCGCGAGCCCGAGCCCGTTCCTGCTGCAGGCGATCTCGTTGTACGACAGCCTGACGGCCCGCGGTCATCACCTCGCGGCCGTCGCGGTGAGCGACTCCCACGACGCGGGACGCTTCGACGCGACGTCGCGACCCGTCGGCACGGGCACGACGGTCGTCCACGCCGGGACGCTGTCCGAGCGCGGGGTCGTGGCGGCCGTCCGGGCAGGTCACACCTACGCCAAGCCCTTCGGCGAGGGCGGCCCCGATCTGCGGCTCGTCGCGCGGCGGCGCGGCCGCCGGGTCGCGATCATGGGCGACACGGTGCGGGCGTCGTCCGCGACGCTCGTCGCCAGGGTCCTGGGCGGCGAGCGCCCCGCGGCCCCGTCGACGGCGCCGCGGACGCTCCTGGTCCTGCGCGACGGCACGCCGTACCGGAGCGTCGCGGTGGGACCCGGGACCACGCGGGTCGCGCTGCGCGT
The DNA here is from genome assembly GCA_963707695.1 of uncultured Actinomycetes bacterium. Lineage (GTDB taxonomy): Bacteria > Actinomycetota > Thermoleophilia > Solirubrobacterales > Solirubrobacteraceae > JAOPZW01. Next base: position 626,590 of record CAVPQY010000004.1, read on the forward strand.
GGGGCCTGGGGCCTACCGGCTGCAGCTCGCGCGCGGGGACCTGGTCGAGGGCTTCTCGACCCCGATCTGGGTCGGAGGCCGGTGACCGGAGCGGGCGCGGCATGCGCGGCCCGCGGTCGCTGAAACGCGCCTGACGTCTGAGAGCGGTCGCTACGAGAAGGGCACGTCGGCGATGCGGCGCGGGGGCAGCACCGCGTCGGCCGGCACGATGACCTCCCGGCCTTCCTCCCATCCGAGGGGCCGGACGAGCAGGTGGTCCGGGCCGCGCGCGAGAACCTCGGCGAAGGTCCCCGCCGGGATCTCGTCGCTGTCGCGCTTGACCTGGACGACGTCGCGCTTCACGGACGCGGACTTCCCCCCGCGTAGGCCGGGGATTCGGGGCTGGCGACCATGACGCGAGCCTGGCGCAGCACCGCTCGCAGGGCACCGCCGGACCACGCACCGCGTCACGCCGCGGACGCCACCTCGGCCCGACATCTAGGCATCGCGATGCACCGAGATATGGGCCGAGGCGGGCGGGACAGCCGGTCGTCGACCCTCCCCCGGGTCCAAGGGCCCGCCTGAAACACGGCGGGCTCTTCTTCGGGTCGAGTCCCGTGAGCGGCTCCCGGCCGCCTGCACCCGTGTTGGTTCGGAACAGCGGCACGGCGCGGCGCGTGCGCCCGAGCTAGGTTCGTCATGGGCACCCCGAGTGCCCGCACGACGGGTCCCTTTCATCCCTGGACCAGCGCGAGCGCTGACGACGGGAACGGACCTCCGCGAAGGCCCCGAACGGCAAGGCGGGGCCTTCGCGCTGCCGGGGCGCCGCGCGGGCTCCGCCGGACGGCATCGGCTCGATACGACGGGCCCGTCGGCGATCATGGCGCATGGCCTACGACGAGGACCTCGCGAACCGCATCCGCGAGCTCATCGCGGCCGAGCCCGACGTCACCGAGCAGCGGATGTTCGGGGGGCTGGCGTTCCTGGTCGCCGGGAACATGGCGGTCGCGGCCAGCGGCCAGGGCGGCCTGATGGTGCGCGTGGACCCCGAGGGCGACGAGGCCTGGCGCACGGGACCGCACGTCCGGCCCTTCGAGATGCGCGGCCGGGCCGTGCGGGGCTGGCTGCGGGTCGACGCCGAGGGCCTCGGCACCAAGCGCCGGCTCGAGCCGTGGGTCCGGCGCGGCGTGGCGCACGCGCGCTCGCTCCCACCCAAGCGCTGACGCGCGGCGCTCGGCCGCGTTGGGGCGGGCGCGGGCTGGTGGCTCCGGCCCGCGCGCCTCGGCCCCCGTCGACCCGCAGGTCCGCGGCTCGACGCGGGCGCAGACGCCGCCCTCAGGCGACGAAGACCGGCGTGCCGACCGGCGAGCGGTCGTAGAGGTCGATGACGTCGGGGATCCGCATCCGCACACACCCGTGCGAGGCGTCGTGGCCGATGCTCGAGTACTCGCTCGGGTCGATGCCGTGGATGCCGGCGCCGCCGTTGAAGGCCATCCAGCGCGCCTTGATCGGGTCGTCGGGCCCGGGCGGGATGACCTTGCCGGCGAGCTTGCCGGCCCAGGCGGAGTTCGGGACGTACCACGACGGGTTCTCCTGCTTCCACTGCACGTCGTAGAGGCCGGCCGGGGTCTCGAGGCCCTGCCGGCCGACGGCGATGGGGTAGGTCCGCGCGGGCTTGAGGTGGGAGAAGAACCGCAGCGTGAAGCCCTTGCGGTCGATCACGATGTAGGCCGGGTACTTGGCGGCCAGGTCCGACGTCGTGACCTTCGGGCGGACGGCGACCACCCGGGCGCGGACGGTCCGGGCGGCGGCGGGGTGCGCCGCGACCGCGCCGAGGTCCGCGACGAGCCGCGCCCGGCGGACCGCGGCGCCGGCGCGGGAGGGCCGCTCGCTCAGGCCGCTCGCCGCCGGACGAACCGTGGCGTCGACGGGCGCGCGGTCGAGCCCGTGCGTGACGCGGTCCGCGAGGCGGCGGACCGCCCGGTGCGAGTAGCGCGCCCGCGCGGGCAGGTCGACGTGGACGGCGTCGCCGCGCAGGCCGTGGAGCGTCCGGGTGAGGATCGACCCGTGGCGGCTCGCCGCCACGGCCTGGTCGACCAGCGCCTTCGTGTCGACGCGGGCATGCAGCCGGGCGGCGGGCAGCGTGAAGCGCCGCCCGCCGGCGTCCACCACGACCGGGCGCGCCAGCGGCTCGGCCAGCGCCCGCTCGACCTTCGCCCGCGCCGCGGCGGCGTGCAGGCCCCCGACCGGCACGCCGGCGAGCCGGACGCCGGGGGCGATCAGGTCGTGCCGCGCGTGGTCGTAGGCCGCCACGGCCACCGCGCCCCCGCCCACGAGGACGAAGGCGGCGACGAGCGGGACGACGACGGCGCGGCGCATCGGGTCACATGGTGGCGTGCTCGGCCGCGGGGTGTCGCGAGCGCGCCCGCGGCGACGGGCTGGGGCCGGCGGCTCAGGCCGCCGGCCTGGACCTGAGGTCGTCGCCCTCCTCGGCGGAGTCCTGCGTCCGCGCCGGGCGCCCGGCGCGGGCGACGTGGCGGCGCAGGCGCTTGACCGCAGCCGCGTACTCGTCGTCGATCGACGCCACCTCCGACTCGGCCAGGAGGAGGTCGGCCTGCAGGCGGGCCTGGGCCGCCCGCCGCTCGAGGTCCTCGATCATCGCCCGCAGCTCGCTCCGCGTGTCAGGGGTCATGCCGGGAACGATCCCCCTCCGGGCGGACGGCTAGGCCTCCGGGCGACCGGCGGCGCCGATCCTCGGCCGGAGCGTGCGCGCTCGGCGTCGGGCGGCCTAGGCACGCAGCGCGGCGTCGCGTGCGATCGTGCCGCCCATGGCGCGCTCCTTCGCCCCCGGCCTGCCCCCCGCCTACCGCGGCGTCCTCCTCGCCGGCGTCCTGCCCGTGCGGGCCTGGGGGCGGCTGCGCGTCGACGGCCTCGAGCACCTCCCGCCGACCGGCCCGGTGCTGCTGGCCGGCAACCACGACAGCTACTGGGACCCGATCGCCGTCGGGATCGCCGCCGCGCCCGTGCGGCAGGTCCACGCGCTGGCCAAGTCGACGCTCTGGGGGACGCGACCCGTCGCCCGCCTCCTCGACGCGATGGGCCAGATCCCCATCGACCGCGGTGCCGGGGACGTCGGCGCGATGCAGCGGGCGATCGAGGTCCTCGCCGCCGGCGGGTGCATCGGCGTCTTCCCCGAGGGCACCCGGAGCCTCGGGCGCCCGCTGCGCGCGCGCAGCGGCCTGGCCCGGCTCGCGGAGGCCGTGCCCCGGGCCGAGGTCGTGTGCTGCAGCGTCGTGGGCACGACCGACATCACGGCCGTGCCGCGGCGGCCCGCGATCCGCGTCCGCTTCTTCCGGCCCTCCGGCGGGGGCCTGCAGCCGGGCGAGGCCCGGTCGGCCTTCGTCTCGCGCCTGCTGACCGAGATCCGCGCCGAGGCGCCGGTGACGCCGCCGGGCCGCAAGCAGCCCGTCGCCGCCTGAGCCCGCGGCGGCGCCCGTGACGTTCCCCGCGCCTAGCCGCGGACCTTCGCGATCGCCTGCTTCTCGCAGCGCTCGAGGACGCGGGCGTTCGGGTTGCGGTGGCCCGATCGCATCCTCGTGACGGTGCGGACGAACTGCCTGAGGGTGAGGTGGCGCTCGATGCAGGTCAGCGCGGTCCGGCAGTACGTCGTCGCCTGGCGCCTGGTCAGCCTGCTGCCGGCCGTCGCCTTGGCCGTCCTCGCGCATGTGCGCACGAACGAGCGCTCGAGCTCCTTCGGGTAGCGGTGGCGCGTCGCGCGCGCGCCCGTCGCGAGGGCCAGCGACCCCGCGGCGAGCAGCGCGACGAGCGCCAGCAGCGCGGCCATCCGGCGGGCGGACCCTTCGGCACGGACGTTCATCGGCGCGGCGCTCCCCTTCGACGACGGCAGAGACCGCTCCCCTTCCCACGGGGTCGGCGGGGCAAACCGCGTCCGTGCCGTCCCCGCGGAGCGCGCTTCGGCGACCCTGGGCAGAGGATCGGGGTGGGCGACGATCCCCCTGTCCCCGGACAGGCGCCCAGGAACCAGGCGATGACCGCGCTGCAGCGCAACAACGTGACGGCACGGTCGGCCCGACGGGCCGCCCATGCTCTTCGCCCACGGCTTCGGCTGCGACCAGAACATGTGCGCCGAGCACCTCCTGCAGGACCTCGCCGGCGAGGGCCCGCACCAGGACGACGTGTGCGTGCTCGCGGCGACGCTCGGCCCCTGTCCGTGACGGAGCGGGCTCGCGGAGTACCCTGTGGGCATGCGACGCACCCTCACCCAGTCCGCCGTCATGAAGGAACTGGAGAGCGTCGCCGAGCAACTGGCCGCCGTGAAGACGTCGCGGCTGAAGCGCCTCGAGCTGCTGCGCCGCCAGGCGCAGCTCGGCGACCTGCGCGACGCCGTCGCCGAGCGCGCGCGGCGCCAGCAGCAGCAGCCCTAGCGGCCGGCGCTCCCCACCGGCAAGCCGGTCGTGACGATCGGCGGCTTCAACGGCGGCGACCCCGCCCCCACCGTCGCGCAGCTCGCGTCGATGGTCGCCGCGGGACAGCTGGGGTACGTGCTCGTGACCGACACCGGCAGCGGTCCCGGCGGCTCGTCGAGCCAGGCGCCGACCACGTGGGTCAAGGCCCACGGGACGGCCGTCGCGGGCGCGGGCGTCACGAACGGGACGCTGTAGCGCGTCGGCGCCTGAGCGCGGCCGTGCGGCGGGACCCGGCCGGGACGCGGCGGGCCCGGTCCGGCCGCGATTGACGACGCCGAGCCGCTCCCCTAGGTTCGACCCGCAGGCACCTGCGCGCGCCGACCGGCCAAGGGGGCACCTTGAGCAGCACAGCGTCCGGCGAGCCGGCAGCCGGGGCCGGGCGACCCGCATGACCGCCGCCATCGAGACCGTCACGGTCCTCATCACCGACCTCGTCGGGTCGACCGCCTCCGCGTCGCGCCTCGGGCCCGCCGCCGCCGACGACCTCCGGCGCGAGCTCTTCGGCCTGCTGCGCGAGGCCATCGAGGAGCACCGCGGCGAGGAGGTCAAGACGACCGGCGACGGCCTGATGGCCGTCTTCCGCAGCGCCGCCGCCGCGGTCTCCTGCGCCGTCGGGCTGCAGCAGCGCATCGAGCGCCGCAACCGCGATGCCGACGAGCCGCTCCACGTCCGTGTCGGCGTCGCGCTCGGCGACGTCACCCGCGAGGGCGGGGACTGCTTCGGGCTGCCCGTGGTCGAGGCCGTGCGCCTGTGCGCGCGCGCCGACGGCGGCCAGATCCTGGCCACCGACCTCGTCCGCGTCGTGGGCGGCCGCGACGGCCATCCGTTCCTGGCCCTGGGCGACGTCGAGCTGCGCGGCCTGCCCCGGCCGGTGCCGACCTGCGAGGTCGGCTGGGAGCCGGCCCGGCGGGCCCAGCGGCCGCCTTCCGCTCCCGGCCCGGCTGCGCGCGCGCCCGCCGACGGCCTACGTCGGACGCGCTCCGGAGGGCGAGCGGGTCCAGCGGCGCTGGGAGGCGGCCCGCCGGGGGGCGCGACAGGCGGTCCTCGTCTCCGGCGAGCCCGGGATCGGCAAGACGCGCTTCACCGTCCACGCCGCCTGCGAGCTGCACGCGGAGGGCGCGATCGTCCTGGCCGGGCACTCGGCCGAGGGCGTGGCCGTGCCCTACGGGCCGTGGATCGAGGCGCTCGGCCCGCTCGTCGAGCACGCGCCGGAGGAGATGCTCGGCGCGCACGTCGCGCGCCACGGCGGCGAGCTGGCCCGGCTCGTCCCCGCGCTCGCGCGGCGCGTCCCCGGGGCGCCGGCGCCGGTGCCGACGGATCCCGAGACGGAGCGCTGGCTGCTCTTCACGGCCGTCGCCGGCATGCTCGAGCTCGCCGGCGAGGAGGCGCCCGCGGTCCTCCTGCTCGACGACCTGCACTGGGCGGACGGGCCGACGCTCGCCCTCCTGCGCCACGTGCTGACGGAGGCGCCCACGGCCGCGCCTGCTCCTGCTGGGCACCTACCGCGACACGGACCTCGCCCGCGACCACCCGCTGACGGCCCTGCTCGCCGACCTCCGGCGCGAGGCCGGCGTCGAGCGGCTGGGGCTGCGCGGCCTCGACGCCGACGCCGTCGCGTCGATCATGGCCGAGGCGGCCGGGCACCCGATGAGCGAGCGCGGCCTCGCGCTGGCCCGCGAGATCACCGCCGAGACCGACGGCAACCCGTTCTTCGCCGGCGAGATCCTCCGCCACCTGGCGGAGTCCGGCGCGCTGGCCCAGGGCGCCGACGGCCGCTGGGAGCTCCAGGGCGGCCTCGAGGAGCTCGGCCTGCCCCAGAGCGTGCGCGAGGTCGTGCACCGCCGGGTGGAGCGGCTGGGCGAGCACGCGCGCGGCGTGCTGTCCAGCGCCGCCGTCATCGGCCGCGAGTTCGACCTCGACCTCCTCGTCCGCGTCGTGCGCGAGGACGACGACGAGCTCATCGACCTCCTCGACGCGGCCGTGGAGGCCTCCCTGCTGCAGGAGCGCGCCGAACGCCCGGGCGGCGTTCAGCTTCGCGCACAACCTCATCACCCACACGCTCTACGACGCGCTCGGCGCCAGCCGCCGCGCGCGCCTGCACCGGCGCGTCGCCGAGGCGCTCGAGGACCTCTGCGGCGAGGATCCCGGCGACCGCGTGGCGGAGCTGGCGCGCCACTGGACGGCGGCCACCGCCCCGGTCGAGCCCGGCAAGGCCATCGCCTACAGCCGGCGCGCCGGCGAGCGCGCGCTGGCCGAGCTCGCGCCCGACGAGGCCGCCCGCTGGTTCGGCCAGGCGCTCGAGCTGTCCGACCGCGACCCCGCGGGCGACGACGCCGACCGCTGCGAGCTGGCCATCCGCCTCGGAGAGGCCGCAGCGCCAGGCCGGCCGGCCGCGCTTCCGCGACGACGCTGCTCGACGCGGCCCGCCTCGCCGACCGGCTCGACGACCCCGACCGGCTCGCCCGCGCGGCGCTGGCCAACAACCGCGGCTTCGCCAGCGCGTTCGGCGCCGTCGACGCCGAGCGCGTCGCGGTGCTCGAGCGCGCCCTCGAGCGCGACCCGGGGACCGACCCGGCGCGCACCGCGCGGCTGCTGACGCTCGAGGCGATGGAGCTGCAGTTCGAGCCCGACCACGTCCGGCGGCGGGCGCTCGCCGACCGCGGCGCTCGCGCTCGCGCGCCAGGCCGGCGACCCGCGGGCGCTCATCTACGTCCTGCGCGACCACTTCCACGCCGTGTGGTCGGCCGACACGCTGGCCACGCGGCGGCGCACCGCCGAGGAGATGACGCGACCTGGCCGCGGCCACGGGCGATCCGCTGGCGCGCTTCTGGGCGCTGGACCGCACGCTCCACGCCGCCGTCGAGTCGGGTCGGATCGCCCATGCGGCCGAGGCGGGCGGCGGACCTCGTCGACCTGGCCGGGGAGCTCGGCCAGCCCGTCCTGCGCTGGCACGCCGAGCTCGAGCGTCGCGGGCCTCGCGCAGCTGCGCGGCGAGCTCGACGAGGCCGAGCGCCTCACGGACGTCGCCATGCACCTCGGGCGCCACGCGGGCGAGGAGGCCGACGCCGTCGTGGTGCACCTCGGCCAGCTCTGCGTCGTGCGCGTCGAGCAGGGCCGCGCCGCGGAGGTCGTCGAGCTGCTCGAGCAGGCCGCGGCGCACAACCCCGGCATCCCGGCCTTCCAGGCGGGATTGGCCGCGACGCTCTGCGAGGTCGGGCGCGGCGCCGACGCCGCGGGGCACCTCCGACGCGCCGCGGCCGACGGCTTCGCGTCGGTCCCCCGCGACCAGATCCACTCGACGGCGCTGGCGACGTGGGCGTGGACCGCTGGCGAGCTCGGCTCGGCCTCCGCGGCCGGCCCGCTCTACGAGCGCCTCGGGCCCTGGCGCGAGCTCGTCGTCTGGAACGGGTCCAACGGCTACGGCGCCGTGGAGCACTGGCTCGGGCTGCTCGCGGCGACGCTGGGCGGCCACGACCGCGCGCGCGCGCACTTCGCCGCCGCGTCCGCGCTCCACGAGCGCGAGGGCCTCTGGGGCTGGGAGGCGCGCAACCTCGTGCACGCCGCGCGCTCGCGCTCGGCCGCCGGGGACCCGGCCGGCGCCCGCGCCACGGCCCAGCGTGCGCTGGACCTCGCCGAGGCCCACGGCCACGAGGCCGCGGCGCGCCAGGCGCGCGCCGTGCTCGACGCGACCGCCGGAGCGGTGCCGGCGCGATGACGGCCCACCCCGAGCCGCCCGCGCTCTTCGCCGCCGAGCGCCGCGATCTCGGGTGCTACTCGGGCCTGCACGAGGCGACGGCGACGGTCTGCACGCCGGCGACCGTGGACGAGCTGCGCCAGGTCCTCCGGCACGCCGCCGAGACCGGTCGCCGGGTGACGCTGCGGGCGGGCGGCCACGCCTTCGACGCGCAGGCGCTCGGTGACGACGTCGTCGTGTCCATGACCGCCTTCGACGACGTCCGCGTCCTGCCGGACGACCGCGTCGAGGTCGGCGCGGGCGCGACCTGGGGGGCGATCCTCGCCGCGCTCGGGCGCAAGGGCCTCGTCCCCGCCGTGACGGTCACGACGGCCCACGCCACGGCCGGCGGCACGCTGGCGGGCGACTGCCTCTCGCGCTTCTCGTGCGCCTACGGCAAGGAGGGCGAGCAGGTCGAGAGCTTCGAGTTCCTGACCGTGCGCGGCGACCTGCTGCACTGCACCCCGCCGGCCGTCGGGAGCCCGGACTCGAGCTGGACGCTCCCGGAGCGCGTGTTCATGGGGGCCGTCGGCGGGCTCGGGTACCTCGGGGCGATCGTCCGCATCACCTATCGCGTGAAGCGGGTCCCCGGCGCCGAGGACGGGATCCGCGTGCGCACGACGGTGGAGGAGTGCGAGACCTACGCCGACCTCGCGACCGACCTCATCCCGATCACCCGGAAGACGGCGGAGGAGGACTCGGACCCCTCGCGCCCGGACAGGCACGACGCGATCTACTCGGCCATCAGCCCGGTGCCGGCCTCGGAGCAGACGCTGCTCATGACGTCGCACTTCACGACCGAGCCCGTGCACCGCCCGATGCTGCTCTTCCGGCCCCGGTCGCTCGTCCGCCTGCCGGTCGAGTGGGCGGTCCGCTGGCGCTGGTTCAACCGGCTCCTGTGGCGGCTGGCATGGCGGATCGACTACGGGCGCGGCAAGCCGTACGTCAACGAGCTCGCCGACTTCACGTTCTTCGTCGACGGCAACGCCCGGGCCAAGCGCGTCGCGCGAGCCCTGGGCTTCGGCGAGGAGACGATCCAGCAGACCTTCATCGTCCCGAGCGACCCGCACGCCGAGGGGGGCTGGGACCAGGCGCAGGACGACCTCGTGGAGTGGCTCAAGCACACCGACGCGACCTTCCGCGAGCGCGGCCTCGCGCCGACGCTCACCGACGTGCTCTTCCTCCCCGCCGACCTGCCCTTCCGCCTGTCGGCCACGGCCGCCCTGGCCGGCTTCGCGGTGAGCTACGCGTTCGAGACGGGCGACCGCGACGAGCTGCGGCGGATCGAGGCGACGTTCAGCGAGCTGGCCGACACCCTCTGGGCGCAGTTCCGCGGACGGGTCTACCTCGTGAAGAACGTCTGCGCGGACCCGGCGACGCTCGCGGAGATGTACGGCGACAACGCCCGGGCCTTCTTCGCGCTCAAGCGCGAGCTCGACCCGGGCTGCGTGCTGCGCAACGAGTTCCTCGAGCGCACCTTCGGTGACCTGCTCCCCCCGGCGTGCGCCGAGGGGCCCCCCTGATCGCCCTCGGGGGCGCCGCCGGAGCGGCGCCCCCGTGTCCCCGGGCGAGCTGGTCAGGCGATCGAGCTGCGCTTCATCGCGCGCACGTGGTGCGTCCGCCGTCCGGCGAGGCCCACGCCCGCGGCGAGCAGGACGCCCGCGCCGGCGATCAGGACGATCCAGCCGGGGTCGAGGCCGCCGTCGTCGCTGGTGGCGACGAGGGTCGGGGCCGGGGCGACCTGGTCGGGCGCGCGCTGGTCCTGGACGACGCTGCCGGGCGACGACTGGTCGGGCGCACGCAGGTCCTGCGCGGCGACGACCTGCGGCCGCGTGGGGCGACGGCGAGCGAGCTCGTGTCGCGGCCGCGGGCCTGCGGGGCGCCGGCCAGGGTGCCGGGCTGGTGCTGGACGCTGGCGATGCCCGTGAGGACGACCTGCGGGCGTGCGCTGCTCACGGCCGGGCCGGCGTCGGCGGGCTGGGCCGAGGCCGCGGCGGGCGCCAGGGCGGCGGTCACGAGGACCGCGGCGAGGGCCCGGCCGGGGGTGACGCGGGGGCTGAGCGCGAAGCGGTGGTGGGTCTGGCTCTCGGTCATGGCTCCTCCTCGGAGATCGGGCGCCCGGGTGGCGCTGCATCTGCTCTGTGTCACCACCGTCCCAGTGCGCGGGCGCGCGCTCCGCGTCCTTCGACCCGTCCAGCGTGTGCGGTGCGTCACACGCCGCCGACGGTGCGCTGTCGTCGCCGAGCGGCCGGACCGGTGCGGTGAGCGGCGGGCGCGGCACGTCCTTCCGCGACGCGCTGGCCCCCGACCAGCTCGCCGCGCTGCAGGCGCTCGGCGGCCGCCGCCGCTACCGCGCCGGGACGACGCTCTTCCACGAGCGCGATCCGGGCGACGCCGTGCTGCTCGTCCTCGAGGGCCGCGTGAAGATCAGCGTGCCGACGGCGTCCGGCCGCGAGGCGCTGCTGGACGTCCGCGGGCCCGGCGACCTCATCGGCGAGATGGCGGCCCTGGGCGGCGCGCCGCGGTCGGCCACGGTGACGGCCGTCGAGCCGGTCGAGGTCCTCGCCGTCGCCCAGGACGCGTTCATGGCGTACCTCGACCAGACGCCCGGGGTCGCGGTCGTGCTCCTGCGGATGATCGCCCGCCGACTCGTCGAGGCCGACCGCAAGCTCGTCGAGTTCGTCGCCCAGGACACCGTCGGGCGCGTGTGCGCGCGGCTCGTCGACCTGGCCGAGCGCTTCGGGGAGCCCGCGCCCGACGGCGTCCTGATCCACGGCCCGGTGACGCAGGAGGAGCTCGCCGGGTGGACCGGCGCGTCGCGCGAGGCCCTGGTCAAGGCGCTGCGGGTCCTGCGCGAGCTCGGCTGGATCGCGACGGGGCGGGGCGAGATCAGGGTCCTCGACGCGGACGCTCTGCGCCGCCGCGCCGGCCTGACGGGCTAGCGGGCGATCGTCCTGTCGGGCAGGTCGGGGTTGGCCGCCACGGAGTAGGCGATGATCCGCGAGCCGCGGCCCCGCGTCACGAAGCTCGTCGTCCACCGGATGAGGACGAGCACCCGGTTCTGGAAGCCCACGAGGTAGAAGAGGTGCACCAGCAGCCACGTCAGCCACGCGAGCAGGCCGCTGAGGTGCACGCCCTTGAGGTCGCCGACCGCCCGCCCGCGGCCGATCGTCGCCAGGTTGCCCTTGTCGACGTAGCGGAAGGGCCGGATGCGCCGTCCCTCGAGGCGGGCGCGCACCAGGCGGGCGGCGTAGCGGCCCTCCTGCATGGCCACGGGCGCGAGCCCCGGCAGCGGCTGCACCCCGCCGCGCTTGGCGTCACGGACGCGCACCATGTCGCCGAGCGCAAGGACCTCGGGGTGCCCGGGCAGCGTCAGCTGGGGCTCGACCGTCACGCGGCCGGAACGGTCGACGTCCGCCCCCGAGGCCTCGCCGAGCTTGCGGGCCAGCTCCGAGGCGACGACGCCCGCGGCCCAGACCACCGTCCGCGCCGGGATCCGGTAGGGCTCCTCGCCGCCGCCCGAGACGGTGACCCCCTCGGCGTCGATCTCCGTCACCGCGTGGCCCAGCAGGGGCGTCACCCCGAGGCCGCGCAGGGCCTCCTCGGCCTTGTGGGAGAGCTTCTCCGGGAAGGCCGGGAGCACGCGGTCCCCGAGCTCCACGAGCAGGATCCGGCCCTCGGCCGGGTTGATCGCCCGGAAGTTCCCGCGCAGCGTGTCGCGTGCGATCTCGGCGATCTGCCCGGCCATCTCGACCCCGGTCGGCCCGGCGCCGACGACGACGAAGGTCAGCAGCGCCTCGCGGTGGTCGGGGTGGGTCTCGACCTCGGCGTCCTCGAAGGCGACCAGGATCCGGCGCCGGATGTCGACCGCGCTCTCCACCGACTTGATCTCCGGCGCGAACGGCCTCCAGTCCTCGTGCCCGAAGTACGAGTAGGCCGAGCCGCCGGCCACGATGAGCGTGTCGTAGCCCAGGCTGAGGCGCTCGTGCTGCTCGGCCCCGGCCAGGACGGTGACCCTGTGCGCGGCCAGGTCGAAGTCCGTGACGTCGCCGAGCACCACGCGGACGTTGCCCTCGTGCTTGAAGAGGGAGCGCAGCGGGGCGGCGATCTCGCCGGGCGACAGCGCCCCGGTCGCGACCTGGTAGACCAGCGGTTGGAACAGGTGGAAGTTGCGCCGGTCGACGAGCGTCACCTCGACCGGGGCGTCCTTGAGGTGCTGGGCGGCCTGGAGGCCGCCGAACCCGCCGCCCACGACGACCACGCGATGCATGGCCGGGACGCTACCGGGCCCGCGTGCCGGCAGCCCGCGGCCGCGCCGTCAGGCGAGGAGCTCGACCTCGTGGCCGTCCGGGTCGGTCCGGCGCCCGGCGACGCCCGGGGCGGCCGCCCGGAAGGCCAGGCCGGCGTGCTCGGTCCGCGGCGCGCCCGCGACGACCGAGAACGAGCCGCCGCCGTCGAGGCGGAGCTGGAAGCGGGCGGGGTCGTCCGTTCCCGCCCGCATGCCCGCGACGTCCGGGATCGTGGCCAGCCAGAAGCGCCGGGAGGCGGCGACGTCCGCGACGCGGAGCCAGAGGTGGTCGACGCGGCCGGGTCCGGGCACGGCCGCGTGGTGGACGGCCTCGGCGCTGTTGCCGTCGGGGTCGAGGACGAACCCGCCGTAGTAGTCGGGGCCGTACTCGCGGCGAGGGCCGGGGGCGCCGTCGTCGGGGTGCCCCGCGGCCGTCGCCGCGGCCCACGCCGCGTCGACGTCCGCGCGCGAGCCGCCGGCGAAGGCGACGTGCAGCCGCCGCGTGACCGGGCGCGCCGCGCCGGCGGCGACGAGCTCGAAGTCCTCCCAGGCCACCACGCGGGCGTCCCGGCGGGACGGGCGGGCCCCCAGCGGCGCCAGCAGCGTCTCGTAGAAGGCCGCCGACGCGGCGAGGTCGGACGCCGCGATCGTGACGCGCGCGAACACGGGCCCGATCGTGTCAGGCCGGCCGGTCGAGGTCGGGGAAGGCCGCCGCGAGGCGGCCGACGGCCTCGCCGACGATGGCGCGGACCCGCCGCTCGACCGTGCGGGCCGCACGGCGCTCCAGCACGGCCGCCGAGAGCACGCGCTCGCGCAGCCCCAGGACCGCGACGAGCATCGACGCGAAGGCCGCCGCGCGCGGGTCCTCGGCCGGGAGGCCGTTCTCCGCGCCCAGCGCTGCGGCCAGGTCGTGCGTCCAGCCCTCGGCGATGGCCAGGCGGCGCGCGCGCAGCGCCGGCGAGGCGTGCTCGGCCGCCACGAACCCGCGGTAGCCCTCGTAGCCGGCCGGGTCGCGCAGCGACCCCCAGCCCGTGCCCGGGAACGGGACGCGGTTCTCGGCCAGCAGGCCGTGCAGCGCGGCCGTGATGGTCTGGCCCGGCGGCCGTTCGGCGATCGTGCGCAGCAGTCCGGCGAGGAGCTCGTCGGCGCGGTCGAAGAAGAGGTCCTCCTTCGCCGGGAAGTAGTTGAAGACCGTCTTGACCGACACGTCGGCGGCGGCCGCGATCTCGGCCACGGTCACGTGCTCGAAGCCGCGGGCCACGAAGAGCCGCGTGGCGACGTCGGAGATGGCCTGACGCGTCCTGGCCTTCTTCGTCGCGCGGAGCCCGAGCTTGACTTCCATCACACGAACTTTACATGCGTTGAACTTCTCTGCGACCTATGGCACCCTGCCGTGCCGATGTCCTCTCCCTCCTCCTCCCCCTCCTCCGCCCTGGCCATCGAGGCCACCGGCCTCGTCAAGCGCTACGGCGACAAGACCGCCCTCGGAGGGCGTCGACCTCGACGTCCCCCGCGGCTCGGTGTGCGGCGCTGCTCGGGCCCCAACGGCGCCGGCAAGACGACCGCCGTGCGCGTCCTGACGACGCTGACCGAGCCCGACGAGGGCTCGGCCCGGGTCGCCGGCCACGACGTGGTCGCCGACCCGGTCGCGGTCCGGCGCAGCATCGGCCTGGCGGCCCAGGACGCGACGGTCGACGGGCTGCTGACCGGCCGCGAGAACCTCGTGATGATCGGCGAGCTGCACCACCTCGGCCGCAGGCGCGCCAAGGCGCGCGCCGACGAGCTGCTCGAGCAGTTCACGCTGACCGACGCGGCCGACCGCGTCGCGAAGGACTACTCGGGCGGCATGCGCCGGCGCCTGGACCTGGCGGCGACGCTCGTCGCCCGTCCCGGGATCCTCTTCCTCGACGAGCCGACGACCGGCCTGGACCCGCGCGCGCGCAACGAGCTGTGGGCCGTCCTCGACCGCCTGGTGGCCGAGCGGCGCGACGATCCTGCTCACGACGCAGTACCTCGACGAGGCCGACCGCCTGGCCGACGACATCGTCGTCGTCGACCACGGGCGCGTCATCGCCCGCGGCGACTCGCGGTCGCTCAAGCGCGAGGTCGGCGGCGACCAGCTCCACGTCGTGTGCGCGCGACCCGGGCGACCTCGAGCGAGGTCGCCGCGATCGTCGAGCGCGTCGCCGGCGCCCGGCCTTCGCTCGACCTGCCGACCGCGCAGCGTCACCGCGCCGACCGACGGCGGCGCCGGCGGCGATCGCCGCCCTCGCGGGCGAGCTCGCCGACGCGCGGCATCGCCGTCGAGGACCTCGGGCTGCGCCAGCCCACGCTCGACGACGTGTTCCTGACCCTGACCGGCGCGCCCGCCGAGGCGGACGCCGCCGATCCCGCGCCGGCGGGCGGGACCGTCGCCATGGAGGACGTCCGATGACCGACCAGGCGCTCCCGCTCCCAGCGCGTCCGGCCTCGAGCCGGTCGACCTTCCTGTCCGACACCTGGGTCATCGCCCGGCGCGGGCTGGTGCACATGCGCCGCCAGCCCGAGGCGCTGGCCGACGCGACGATCCAGCCGATCATGTTCGTGCTGCTCTTCGCGTTCGTGTTCGGCGGGGCGATCGTCGTCCCCGGCGGCGGGAGCTACAAGGAGTTCCTGATGGGCGGGATCTTCGCCCAGACGATCATCTTCGGCTGCCTTCGGCGTGGCCATCGCGCTCGCCTACGACCGCACGAACGGCGCGATCGACCGCTTCCACTCGCTGCCGATCCCGCGCGCGGCGCGTGCTCAGCGGCCACGCGGTCGCGAGCCTCGTCAAGTCGCTGCTGCCGATCGTGCTCATGTCGGTCACCGGCCTCATCATCGGCTGGCGGATCCACTCCGGCGTCGCTCGACGCGCTGGCCGCCTACGGCGCTGATGATCGTGTTCTCGTTCGCGATCATCTGGGTCGGCGTGCTGCTCGGCAGCATCGTCACGACGCCCGAGGGCGTGCAGGGCGTCGCCTTCGTGGCGATCTTCCCGATCACGTTCGTCGCCTCGACGTTCGTGCCGACGAGCACGCTGCCCGGCGTGCTGAAGACGTTCGCCGAGTGGAACCCGGTGACGTCGCTCTCCAACGCGCTGCGCCACCTGTTCGACAACCCGGGCGGCGTGCTGCCGACCGACGGGCCCTGGCCGCTGGTCCACCCCGTCGCCTACACGCTGCTGTGGGCCATCGGGATCGTGCTCGTCTGCGGCGCCGATCTCGATGCGGCTCTACCAGCGCGCGATCGCGTCCTGAGACCGGGCACAGCGGAGCTCATCGGTGCCGCTGGGGCCGGTGTCGCCAGGGGCCGGTGCCGCCCGGCACCGGCGCCGGGCGGCCGGGGCGCGCGCCCCCATATGCTCGCGCGATGGACGTCCCCCACCCGCTGACGACCCGCCAGCGCGCGGAGTTCCTCACCGCCCGTGCCGCGGCCGCGCTGCCGCCGCGGGCCAAGCGGCGCCTGGCCGGGGCGCCGATCCGCCGCGACGGGCTCGAGCTCGACCTCGACACGCAGCTGCTCCTGCGCCTCGAGGAGCGCAGCGGCGGCCGCGGGCTCTCGACCCGGTCCCCGGCGCAGGCGCGCACCGACACCGCCCACAGCTCGCGCGTCGTCGCCGGGCCGCCGGTGCCGCTCGCCCGCGTGCAGGGGCTCACCGTCGCGGGCGCCGACGGACCGCTGCGCGCGCGGCTCTACGTGCCCGAGGAGGCGAGCGGGCCGGATCCCGCGGCGCTGCTGGTCTTCTTCCACGGCGGCGGCTGGGTCGTCGGCGACCTCGACACCCACGACGCGCCCGCCCGCCTGCTCGCCGCGTCGTCGGGCGCGCGCGTGCTGGCCGTCGACTACCGCCTCGCGCCCGAGCACCGCTTCCCGGCTGCGGTCGACGACGCGCTCGCCGCCTTCCGCGACGCGCACGCCCGCGCCGGCGAGCTCGGGGCCGATCCCGCCCGCATCGCGGTCGGGGGCGACAGCGCGGGCGGCCACCTGGCCGCGGTGACGGCGCGGGAGGCCGTCGCCGACGGCGGCCCGGCGCCCGCCTTCCAGCTCCTCGTCTACCCGGTCACGGACGTCGTGGCCGAGTCCGCGTCGCGGCGCACGTTCGCCGCGGGCTTCTTCCTCACGAAGGAGAGCATGGACTTCTACGAGGACGCGTTCCTGGCGCCGGGCGTCGACCGCGCCGACCCGCGCGTCTCCCCCCTGCGCGCGGCGGACCTGTCCGGCGTCGCCCCCGCGCTCGTGGTGACCGCCGGCTTCGACCCGCTGCGCGACGAGGGCGAGGCCTACGCGGCGCGGCTGCGCGCGGCCGGCGTGCCGGCGCTGCTGCGCCGCCACCCGGGCTACGTCCACGGGTTCTTCAACGTGCTCGGGCTGGGCCGCGGCCCGCGCGAGGCGGTCGCGGAGATGGGCGGCGTGCTGCGCGCCGCGCTGGCCCCCGCACCGGTGGGCGCGACCCCGGGGACGGGCGCGCCGCCGCGGGCGCGGTCGCGGCGGACTAGAGTCGGGCCATGGCCGGTCCTGCCGCGCAGCGACCGCTCGAGCTGATCCTCGCGCGCAACCTGCTCTCGAGCCTGTCGACGCCGGCGTCGCTGGTCAACCGCGCCGGCGACGTCATCTTCTACAACGAGGCGGCGGGCGCCATGCTCGGCCGTCGCTTCGAGGACACCGGATCGATGAGCGCGGCGGAGTGGACGCAGACCTTCGGCCCGCTCGACGACGCGGGCCGGCCGATCCCGATCGAGCGGGCACCCCTGACCCCGGCGCTGCGGGCCAACCGGGCCGGGCACCTGCCCCACGTCATCCGCAGCGCCACCGGGGTGCTGCACCACATCGAGGTCAGCGGGGTGCCGATCATGGGCGCAGGCGGCTTCCAGGGCGCGATGCTGTTCTTCTGGCCGGCCGCCGCCAGCGTCATCGAGGACGAGGACGGCGTGACGTGAGGCTGAAGGTCTGGGGCGCGCGCGGCTCGATCCCGGCGCCGGGGCCGGAGACGACCCGCTACGGCGGCAACACGTCGTGCGTGCAGGTGACGCTCGACGACGGCAGCACGCTCGTGCTCGACGCCGGGACCGGCATCCGCAGCCTCGGCCTCACGCTGGGTCGCGTCGAGGGGCCGCTGCACATCCTGCTCACGCACCTGCACCTCGACCACATCCAGGGGCTCATGTTCTTCGCCCCGATGTTCCGGCCCGAGAGCCAGGTCGTCGTGTGGGGGCCGGCCTCGCCGGAGGCGACGCTGCTGGACCGCATCGCGCGCTACATCTCGGCGCCGCTGGCCCCGATCGAGGTCCGCGAGCTGCCCTGCGAGGTGTCCTTCCGCGAGGCGGAGACGACCGAGTGGCGCATCGGCTCGGCCCGCGTGCGCGCCGCCTCGGTGACCCACCGCGGGCCGACGCTCGGCTACCGCATCGAGGCCGACGGCACCTCGCTGTGCTACCTGCCCGACCACGAGCCCGGCCTGGGCGCGCCGCTCGACGACCTCGAGCCGGAGTGGCTGTCCGGCTACGACCTCGCCCGCGGCGCGGGCGTCCTGCTCCACGACTGCCAGTACACGGACGACGAGTACCCGGCCCACCTCGGCTGGGGCCACTCGCCGCTGACCGACGCGCTGACGTTCGCGCGGCGCGCCGAGGTCGACCGCCTCGTGCTCTTCCACCACGACCCGCTGCACAGCGACGACTTCCTGGACGCGTTCGCGGCCGAGGCCGCCGAGCGGTGGGAGGCCTGCGGCCGGCGGGCGGAGGCGCTCGAGCTCGCGACGGAGCGGCGCGAGCTCCTGCTGCCGGCGTTGACGCGCGACTGACCGCGTCGGGCGGGGGGATGCCCTGCGCGCACCAGGCCGCCGTCTCGTGGGTCCGCCATCCGTCCGCCCAAGGACGGCCGGGACGTCCGCGTTCTCCCGTCCGGCGGCGACTGGGCGGACGGCCCTCTACGTCGTCAAGACCGTCCGCGTACGCTTCGGCCATGCGCGAGGACCGGATCCGGATCGAGGTCGACGAGCACGTCGCGGTGGTGACGCTGGCGCGGCCGGAGAAGCACAACGCCCTCGACGAGGCGATGTTCGACGCCATCGCCGAGGCCGCCGCCGAGGTCGGCGCGACGCCCGGCGTCCGGGCGGTCGTGCTCCACGGCGAGGGGCCGAGCTTCTGCTCGGGGCTCGACCTCGCCTCGCTGATGACCGGGCCGGTGGCCGTCGACGAGGTCCTCCTCGCGCGCGAGGACGGCCGGCGAGCCAACCGCGCCCAGCGCACCGTGCACCGACTGGATCGACCTGTCGGTCCCCGTGGTCGCCGCGCTGCACGGCGTCGTCTACGGCGGCGGGCTCCAGCTCGCCCTCGGCGCCGACGTCCGGATCTCGGCGCCCGACGCGCGGCTGAGCGTCATGGAGTCCAAGTGGGGCCTGGTGCCGGACATGGGCATCACGTCGACGCTGCCCCGCCTCGTGCGCGCCGACGTGGCCAAGGAGCTGACCTACACCGGGCGCGTCGTGTCCGGCACGGAGGCGGCGGCGCTCGGCCTCGTGACGCGCGTCGACGACGACCCGCTGGGCGCCGCACGTGGGCTCGCCGCCGAGATCGCCGGGCGGTCCCCGGACGCGGTGCGCGCCGCCAAGCGGCTCTTCGACGCGGCCTGGCACGCGCCCGTGGAGGACGGGCTGCGGCTCGAGGCCGAGCTGCAGACCACGCTCATCGGCTCGCCGAACCAGCTCGCGGCGGTGACCGCCGGCGTGACGAAGCAGCCGGCGACGTTCACGGACCCCGAGGTCTCGCTCAGCCGCTAGGACGCCCGCCCGCCCCGGGCGGGTCGTCGTCGGCCACCCCGGCATCGCGCTCGGCGCGCTCGCGCTCGGCCAGCTTCCCGCGCAGGTAGGCGGCCTTGTCGGCGCGCCGCTCGTGCGCGCTCTCGCTCGCGTCGGTCTCGCTGCGGGCGGCCTGCTCGCGCTCGTCGCGCTCCCGGCGCAGCTGGCCGAGCCGGAGGTCCTGCGTCGTGGGGTCGTCGTCGCCGTCCATGGGGCGGATGTTCCCGCCGATGGCGGACCGCTCCCCCCTGGTCGCCGGCCTCCCCCGCACCGAGCCGGGACGGCCGCGGGGCACCCGCTAGCGTGGTGGGCGTGCCCTCCCCGCGCCTTGAGCGAGCCGTGCTCGCGGCGCCCGACGCGGTCGCCCGCCGCGCCGCCCGCGTGGCCCCGGACGCCGAGGCGCGCTGGATCCTCCGGCAGCCACGCGCCGTGCGGCGGTCGTTCGCCGAGGAGGTCTTCGGCCGCGCGGACCGCGAGCTGCGCGAGCAGGCCTGGCTCCTGCGCCAGCCGGACGCGGTGCGCCACAGCTTCGTGCGCGAGGTGCTGTCCCCGGGGCTCGGGTAGGCTCGCCCGCGATGCCCGAGATGACGGCCAGGGTCGGCGACGTCGAGCTCGCCTACGAGACCTTCGGGGACCCCGCCGACCCGGCGGTGCTCCTCGTGATGGGGCTGGGGACCCAGATGCTGGGCTGGCACGAGGACTTCTGCGCCGCCCTCGCGGACCGGGGGCTCTTCGTCATCCGCTACGACAACCGCGACGTCGGCCGCTCCTCGTCGATGCAGGGGCGGCCACCGACGCCGCTCCAGCTGCTCGCGCGCTCCAAGAAGGCGGCGGGCTACACGCTCGACGACATGGCCGCCGACGGCGTCGGCCTCCTCGACGCGCTCGGCGTCGAGCGGGCGCACGTGGTCGGGGCGTCGATGGGCGGGATGATCGCCCAGACCATCGCCGCCCGGCACCCCGAGCGGGTCCTCTCGCTGGCGTCGATCATGTCGAACACCGGAGCCCGCTTCTCGGGCCAGCCGGCCCTGCGGACCTACGGCGTGCTGCTGCGCCCGGCCCCCCGGGACCGCGCGGGCTACGTCGAGCACACCGTCCGGACCTTCAGGGCGATCGGCTCGCCCGGCTTCCCGCGCGACGAGGCCGAGCTGCGCGACATGGCGGGGCGCTCGTACGACCGCGGCCACGACCCCGCCGGCGCGGGACGCCAGCTCGCGGCGATCATCGCCTCCGGGGACCGCACGCCGCTCCTGCGGCGCATCGCCGTCCCGACCGTCGTCATCCACGGCAGCGCGGACCGGCTCGTCCGGCCCTCCGGCGGCCGGGCCACGGCCAAGGCCATCCCCGGCGCGCGGCTCGTCGTCGTGCCGGGCATGGGCCACGACCTCCCGCGTGGCGCCTGGCCCCAGGTGCTCGACGCGATCACCCGGAACGCCGCGCGCGCGGGCGCGGACGGCCGCACCGGCGACCGGGTCACCGCCGCCTAGCCCATGGAGCTCCGCGACCAGGTCGCCGTGGTCACCGGCGGCGCGTCCGGGATCGGCCGCGCGCTCGCGCTGCGCTTCGCCGACGAGGGCGCGGCGGGCGTCGTCGTCGCCGACCTCGACGGCGCGGGTGCCGAGGCGGTGGCCGCGCAGCTCGGCGGTCGGGGCCTCGGGATGGCGTGCGACGTCGCCGACGAGGCCCAGGTCGGCGCGCTGGTCGACGCGGCGGAGGAGCGGTTCGGCCCGGTCGACCTCTTCTGCGCCAACGCCGGCGTCGGCGCGGGCAGCGACCCCATGTCGCCCGACGCCGACTGGGACCTCTCCTTCGCGGTCAACGTCCGCGCGCACGTGCTCGCCGCCCGCCGGCTGCTCCCCGGCTGGCTCGAGCGCGGCAAGGGCCACTTCCTCAGCACGGCCTCGGCCGCGGGCCTCCTGACCCAGATCGGGTCAGCGCCGTACGCGGTGTCCAAGCACGCGGCCGTCGCCTTCGCCGAGTGGATGGCGATCACCTACGGCGACCGCGGCGTCGGCGCGAGCTGCCTGTGCCCGATGGGCGTCAACACGCCGCTCCTGCACGCCGGTGAGGAGGCGGGCGGCGTGGCCGCACAGGCCACCGCGGTGGTCCAGGCCGCCGGTCGGGTCCTCGAGCCCGAGGAGGTCGCCGACGTCGTGGTCCAGGGCCTGCGGGAGGGGCGCTTCCTGCTCCTGCCCCACCCGGAGGTCCACGAGTTCCTGCGGCGCAAGGCCGACGACCCCGACCGCTGGATCGCCGGGATGCGGCGCCTCCAGGCCCACGTCACGACGTGAGGCGCGCGGCAGCGGTCGTCCTCGCGGCGCTCGCGTCCGCGGGCGTCCTCGGAGGCTGCGGCGGCGACGACGGCGGCGGGAAGCCGAAGGTCGCGCTCGGCCGGGGCGGAGAGCTCTTCGTCGATCGCTGCGGGCGCTGCCACACGCTGTCCGCGGCGGGGACCGACGGACGGGTCGGCCCGAAGCTCGACGCGCTGCGCCCGAGCACCGCGACCGTCCTGACGGCGATCGACAACGGGCCGGGCGTCATGCCCTCCGGGCTCGTGGGCGGCGCCGACGCGCAGGCGGTCGCGCGCTTCGTCGCCGCCAACGCCGGGCGCTAGCGCAGCTTCCAGGCCGCCCCGGTCAGGCCCGCGTCGTCGAGCACCGCCTGGGACTCCGCCGCCGTCCGCGGCCGCCAGTCGGGGTCCAGCCGGTCGCCGGACGATCCGCCGCCGCAGGGCGAGCGCCGCGGCCGTCATGGCCGCAGTCTGCCCGCTGCGCTCAGCGCCCGCAGCGCGCCGACGACCTCGGGACGCGTCGGCAGGAGCTCGCAGGCCGCCAGGGCCAGGCGCAGCTCGGGCAGCGACAGCTCCGGGCGCTCGAGCGCCAGGCGCCCGAGCCAGCGTGTCGCCGCGCGCGGGAAGCGCCGCTCGTCCTGGTCGGCGATGAGCAGCAGGACCTCGAGCGCGTCGTCGAGCTCGAGCCTCGGCAGCTCGGCGGCGGCGGCCAGGACGAGGGGGAGTCGCCCGATCTCCAGCGCCCGGCGGAAGCGCTGGTACGGGCCCCCCTTGATCGACACGAACGCATGTTCGCACGTCGGGGCGAGGGCAGGCCGCCCCACGCGCCGGCTCGGACGCCCGGACGGGCCGTCCCCTAGGCGTACACCCCGTCGAGCCAGGCCTTGAGCGCGGCCTCGCGCGTCGCGGCGTCGACGCCGTCCACGAACAGGTGCGCGCTCATCCCCACGACGCTGCCGTAGTGGTTGCGCCCGAAGAAGCGGTACAGGCCGTCGTCGGCGCGGACGCCGAGGAACTCCGGGGTCGCGTAGTCGATGATGCCGTCGAGCGTGCCGGCGTCGCCCAGCGACGCGTGGACCGCGTCGCCCACGCGGGCGCCCGCGGAGAGGCCCAGGGCGGCGCGCAGCGTGTCCATCGCGTCCGGGGCCCCGGACGCCTCGGGCCCCTCGATGCCGGACGACGGCCGGCCGACGTACGTGACCGGGCGCCCGTTGAAGTGCTCGAGGTACTGCGCGAGCGTGTGGAGGTAGAAGTCCGTGTGGCCGTCGATGGCGTCGTACTGGTCCTCCCACCCGTCGGCGAGGATCCCGCTGTGGACGTAGCGCAGGTGCGCCGTGCCGCCGTCGCGGGCCTCGATCGCGTAGTCGAGCGCGTTGAACGTCCCGTCGGGCGCCTCCATGCGGACCACGAGGCGGTGCGGCGGGTCCCAGGTCGTGATCGGCGCTCCCTCGGGCGGGGCGGAGCCGGCGGGGATCTCCATCCCCGTCGGGAACATCCAGGCCGCGGGCGCAGCGGTGATCGCGGTCCAGACGTCGTCGGGGGCGGCGGGCAGGTCGACCTCGCGGGTGACCTCGAACTCACGGCTCATGGCTGGCGCTCCTCGTCGTTGGTGATCCTGGGGTGCAGTGCGACGACGAACCGGTGCGGACGACCACCGGGAGCGGCCTCGTCGTGGTACCTCGCGACGAGGCCGTTGACGGCGTCCGCGAGCTCGGCGGCGAACGCGGCCCGGTCCTTCGCCGACGCGAATCGCACCTCGCTGTCGATCCCGAGGGTCGCCAGCGGCTTCCCGGCCGCGCTCGCGCCGGTGATGAGCTCACCGACCTCCCGGACCAGGCGCCCCGCGACCGCGAGCAGCCAGCGCGCGGAGCGCTGGTCCGGCCCGCGGGACGGATCCGGCGCGACCGCCGACAGGGCGGTCGGCGAGATCACGTAGGACGCGGCCGTCGCCTGGAGCACGCGCTCGGTGCAGTTGCCCTTGCGACGCTCCTCGACGAGCTCCACGAGGCCGTGGCGCTCCAGCGCCCGCAGGTGGTAGTTCGCCTTCTGGCGGCTGAGCCCGACGCGCGCGGCGAGCGTGCTGGCGGACCCGGGCTCCGCCAGCTCGCCGAGCAGGCGGGCGCGGATCGGGTCCAGCGAGGCCTCGGCGGCGGCCGGGTCCTCGATGACGGTGACGTCGTGCACGGGCGACACCCTCCCACCGACAACTAATGTTGTCAAGAACGGTTCTGCCGTCGGATCCTCCGGCCGGCTGGGGTCAAGGGAGGCAGGCGCTCCCGGCGCCGGCGACCCGCCGGCGCCTCAGGCGTGGAACGCCGCGAGCCGGTCGGCCTCCTCGTCGAGCGCCCGGCGGGCCGCGCGGTCCAGCCGCTCCCAGGGCTCGAGGACGACGCGGCCGGCCTCGTGGCGCCAGGCGCCCGCGACGGCGCCGTCGACGAGGAACGTCGGGGTCGACTGGGGGTTGCGCGTGGAGAAGACCCGCGGGCGGTGGGCCTCGGGCAGGACGAGCGTGCGGCGGGCGTGGACGAGGAGCGTCGCGTCCCACGTGGGCAGGAAGCGCACGGGCGCCGGGACGTCGCCACCCGGCAGCGGCGCGCCCGGCAGGTCGAGCAGCTCCTCGCCCGCGGGGCCCCGATGGCGCTCGAGCTCGAGCCGGCGCAGCGCCGGAGCGAGGTCCGCGACGGTCGTGCCGGCCCAGAGGGCGACGTCGCGCGGCGTCGCGGGGCCGTGGCCCTGGAGGTAGCGGCGCACGAGGTGCTCGAGGCCGCGGGCCGGCGTCGTGTCGGGCGGCCCGAGCCGGTCCTCGGCCAGCGCGTAGAGGTCGGCGCGCCGGCGCTCCCAGGTGCCCAGCGGGGGAACGCGGAGGAGGTCGAGCCACAGCCCGACGTAGCGCGCGCGCTCCCTGCCGACGAGGGCCTCGACCTCCCGGCGCAGGAGCGGGCCGTGCGCGAGGCGGCGGCGCAGCACGCGCGCCGCGCCCGCGAGCTCGCCCGCGGTCGGCCCCCCGCGGACGCTGCGCGCCCACTGCCGGCGCCGCGCGCGCCGCACCCCGAGCGCGAACGGCCAGTAGTCGGCGGCCGCCACGACGTGGATCGTCGACCGCATGAGCGTGCCCTGCACGACGGCCGAGCGCTCGAGCAGCGCGGTGAGCTCGTCGCGACGGACGTCCTGCGCGCGGCTCCACAGCCCGACGTACATCGAGGGCGCGTACTGCGCCTGCAGCCCGCCCACGCGCTCCAGGACGGCCGGGATGGGACCGGCGAGGCGCTCGAGGAGGCCCTGACGCGCCAGGAGCGCGCGGTTGAGGTCGAGCTGCGTGAGCGTCCGGCCCATGCGGGCCGAAGCCTACGGCCGCCGGCCTCCGGGCCGGTGCGCCGCTGGCCGCTGGAGCAGCCGGGCTACGCGGGCTCGCGCTCGCGCAGCGGGTCGCCGATGCCGTCGCGATCGGACTCCAGGCGCGCGAGCTGGTCCTGGGGGTCGCCGAAGAGCATCCAGCCGCCCTTGACGCGCTCGACCATCCCCAGCCTCGCGAGGCGGCCGAGGGCCGTCGTGACCGACGGGCGCCGGGCACCGACGAGCCGGGCCAGCGTGTCGTGGGTCACGCCGAGCGGGAGGCGCACGCCGTCGGCGCCGACGCGGCCCCAGCGCTCGGCGAGCTGCCAGAGGATGATGAGCAGGCGCTCGTCGACGCGCGTGACGCGCGTGACCGTCAGCTGGACGGCCAGCCGCTTCGAGCGCCGCAGCGCGCGCTCGACGACGGCGTCGAGCAGCGGCGGCCAGCGCCCGGCCACGGCCGCGAAGCGCTGGTCGAGCACGGCGACGCGGACCGGCTCGCACACCTGCCAGCGGGAGGTCACCGGGACGGCCTCGAACTCGTCGTCGTCGCCGGCGCGCAGCACGTCACCCGGGCCGAGGAGCTCGGCGGTCTCGCGGCCGGCGAGCGAGACCTCGTGCAAGAGGAGGCCGTCGATCACGAGCAGACCGACCGCGCCGGCGACCCACTCGTCCTCGGACGGCCGCCAGTGGCCGCGCTCGAGGCGCTCGAGGCGGGCGAGGGCGTGGCGCTGGGCGAGGGCCCGGGCTTCCGGCTCCAGCGCGTCCCCGAGCTCCGGGTCGACGTCGAGGACAGACACGATCTGGCGGCGATCCATCACCCCCGCGCTTCCCCACATGTCCCCGCGCGACGCAGGGCGCGCGGGTCGCGCGCACGACGCCCGGGCGGGCGCCCCCGCCCGGGGCCGGACCACCTGCCGGCGCTGCCCGCCGGCCGCGCCCTCCTGGGTCGCTTCGACATTCCGCCAGGACACGGGCCGCGCCGTCGACGGCGAACGCCCCCTCCGGCCTCGTGCCGCGCCCCGGACGACGCGTCGGAAAACCCCCGCAAGACGCCTGAAACCGGTCCCTCGGTCACCCCTCGCCGGTTGCTTGTCGACCTCCGGTGCGCCAGATCGTCAGTCGGCTGACGAGAAGTGCCGAGAAGCGCTTCTCCGCGCGCATGGCGGGCAGCGTCGCCGTCCTCGGACCCGCGACGAAACGAGAGGCCGCTGCCGTGCGCGTACTCGGAGTCAACGCCGTGTTCCACGATCCGGCCGCCGCCCTGGTGGTCGACGGGTCGATCGTCGCGGCGGCCGAGGAGGAGCGCTTCTCGCGGCGCAAGCACGGCAAGGCGCCCGTCCCCTTCAGCACGTGGGAGCTCCCCGAGCAGGCGATGGCGTGGTGCCTGGCCGAGGCCGGCCTCGAGCCGTCCGACCTCGACGCGGTCGCCTACTCCTACGACCCGGCCCTCGCGCCGCAGCCCGGCGCCGACCTGACCGCCGACGAGTGGGAGGGGCTGCGGACGCTCTTCGCCCGGCGCGCCCCCCGCTTCCTGGCCAGCGCCCTCCCCGGGCTCGACCCGGGCCGCGTGCGCTTCGTCCCCCACCACGTCGCCCACGCGGCCTCCGCCGCCCGGGCGGCCGGCTGGGAGCGCTGCGCCGTGATGACCGTCGACGGCCGCGGGGAGCGCACCGCCCACCTGGCCGGCGTCCTGCGCGACGGCCGGCTGCAGGTCCTCGCCGAAGCGCCCCTCCCCCACTCGCTCGGGTTGCGCTACGAGGAGCTCACGGCGCACCTCGGCTTCCGGCGCTCGAGCGACGAGTACAAGGTCATGGCGATGGCGTCCTACGCGGCGCCCGCGCACCTCGAGGAGCTGCGCGGCCTCGTGCGCCCCGACGGGCGCGGCGCGTTCGTCACCGAGCCGGTCGACTGGGCGCGCTGGGCCCCGCCGCTGGAGCCCGGCGGCGCGTGGACGGAGGCCCATGCGCAGCTCGCCGCCAGCGTGCAGGCGCGCCTGGAGGAGGTCCTGGTCGACCTGGCGACGTGGCTGCACGAGCAGACGGGCGAGACGCGCCTGGCGCTGGCCGGCGGCGTCGCGCTGAACTGCGTCGCCAACTCGCGCGTCTGGCGCGAGTCCCCCTTCGAGGAGGTGTGGGTCCAGCCCGCCTCCGGCGACAGCGGGACGGCGCTCGGGGCGGCGCTCGAGGTCGCGGCCGGGCTCGGCGACCCCGACCCGGTCATGCGCTCGGCCGCGCTGGGCCGCGCCTGGGACGACGACGCGCTGGCCGGCTGGCTGCGCACGGCGGCGGTCGAGTTCGACCGCCCCGCGGACGTCGCCGACGAGGTCGCCGCGACGCTGGCCGCCGACGGCGTCGTGGCGTGGTTCCAGGGCCGCAGCGAGTTCGGCCCGCGGGCGCTGGGGCACCGGTCGCTGCTGGCCGACCCGCGGTCGGCGGCGAACACCGAGCGCCTCAACGACGTCAAGGGGCGCGAGCAGTTCCGCCCCGTCGCCCCGATGGTCCTCGCCGAGCGCGCCCACGAGGTCGTCGACCCGGCCTCCGGCCCGCTGCCGAGCCCGTTCATGCTCTTCACGCACCAGGTGCGCCCCGCGTGGCGCGACCGGATCCCCGCCGTCGTCCACGTCGACGGTACCGCGCGCATCCAGACGGTGGACCGCACGGCCGAGCCGCTCGTGGCCCGCATGCTCGAGGGCTTCGAGCGCCGCACCGGCGTGCCCGTCGTGGTCAACACGAGCCTCAACACGGCCGGGCGCCCGATGGTCGACGACCCGCGCGACGCGCTGGAGTGCTTCGGCTCGGCCCCGGTCGACCTGCTCGCGCTCGGGCCCTTCGTGGTGCGCCGTCCCCGCTCGCCCCGGGCGCACGACGGACGGGCCGACGGGCACCGCGTCGCGGCGGTGGCCGGGTGAGGTTCGACGTCGTCATCCCGACGACCGGGCGGCCGTCGCTGGGCACGCTGCTCCGCTCGCTCGCCGCACAGGCCGGCCCGGCGCCCGAGCGGGTCGTGGTCGTGGACGACGGGCCGGGCCGGGCGGTCGGCGCCCACGTCCCGACGGCGCTGCGCGACCGCACGGTCGTCGCGCGCACGGGACCGGCGGCGCGAACCTCCGGCCGCGGGCCGGCCGCCGCCCGCAACGCCGGGGTGCGGACCGGGGCGGCGCCCTGGGTCGCCCTGCTCGACGACGACGTCGTCCTCCCGGCCGGGTGGACGCGAGCCCTGGCCGCCGACCTCGAGGGGCTGCCGGCCGACGTCGCCGCCAGCCAGGGCCGCCTCGTCGTCCCGCTCCCGCGCGGACGGCGCCCCACGGACTGGGAGCGCCAGGTCGCCGGCCTGCAGGACGCGTGCTGGGCGACGGCAGACCTCTGCTGCCGGCGGACCGCGCTGGAAGACGCGGGCGGCTTCGACGAGCGCTTCCCCCGCGCCTTCCGCGAGGACGCCGACCTGGCGCTGCGGCTCGCCGCCGCGGGGCACCGCCTCGTGCGCGGGGAGCGACGGACGCTGCACCCGGTCGCGCCCGCCGGGCGCTGGGTGAGCCTCCGCCGCCAGGCGGGCAACGCCGACGACCCCTTCGTGCGCCGGCTGCACGGCCGGGACTGGCGCCGGCGCGCCGGCGCGCCGGCCGGGCGCTGGCCGCGCCACGCGGCCACCGCCGCCGCCGGCCTTGCCGCCGCGGGCCTGGCCGCCGCCGGGCGCCCGCGCCCGGCGCTGGCCGCGGCGGCGGCCTGGGCGGCGGGGACGGGCGAGCTGGCCTGGGCGCGCATCGCGCCCGGCCCGCGCGACCGCGACGAGGTCGTGACCATGCTGGCCACGAGCGCCGCGCTCCCCTTCGCCGCCACGGGCTGGCGCATCGCCGGACTCGCGACCGCGCGCCGCCGCGCCCGCCGGCCCAGCGCGACGCCGGCCGTCCCGCCGGCCGCGGTGCTGCTCGACCGCGACGGGACGCTCGTCGAGGACGTGCCCTACAACGGCGACCCGGACCGGGTCCGGCCGCTGCCCGGGGTGCGCGCCGCGCTCGACCGCCTGCGCGCCGCGGGCGTGGCCCTCGCGGTCGTCTCGAACCAGAGCGGCATCGCCCGCGGCCGCCTGACCCGCGCGCAGGTCGACGCCGTCAACGCGCGGGTGGAGGCGCTGCTCGGGCCGCTCGGGCCGTGGCTCGTCTGCCCGCACGGCCCCGACGACGGCTGCGCGTGCCGCAAGCCCGGCGCCGGCCTCGTGCTCGACGCCGCGCAGGCGCTCGGCGTCGCGCCCGGGGCCTGCGTCGTCGTGGGGGACATCGGCGCCGACCTGGGCGCCGCGCGGGCGGCCGGCGCGCGCGCGATCCTCGTCCCGACCGCGGTCACCCGCCGCGAGGAGGTCGACGCCGCCCCCGAGCTCGCCCCCACGCTGGGCGCCGCGGTCGACCTGCTGCTCGGGGCCGCCCCGGGCGCCGCCGCCGGCGGCGCGCCGACGCTGCGGGAGGCCGCGTGAGCGCCCGCCCCCACGTCCTCGTCGCGCGCCAGGACAACGACGGCGACGTCCTCCTGGCGGGTCCCGCGGTCCGCGCCGCCGCGGCAGGCGCCCGCGAGGTCACGCTGCTCGTCGGCCCGCGCGGCGCCCAGGCGGCCGGGCTGCTGCCCGGCGTCGACCGGATCCTGGTCGAGGAGGCGGCCTGGATCGACGCGCACCCGCGGCCCGTCTCGCGGGCCGCCGTCGACGCGACCGTCGACCGGCTGGCCGCCGTCGGGGCCGACGTGGGGATCGTCCTGACCTCCTTCCACCAGAGCCCGCTGCCGCTCGCGCTCCTGCTGCGCCTGGCCGGCGTGCCGCGGCTCGGGGCGATCTCGGTCGACTACCCCGGCTCGCTGCTCGACGTCCGCCACCATGTGGCCGACGACGTCCACGAGGTCGAGCGCTCCCTGTCGCTGCTGGCCGCGATGGGGTTCGCGCTGCCGCCCGGCGACGACGGCGCGCTGCGGATCACCGGGCTGCCGCCCGTCGACGCGCCCTTCGGCGGCGAGCCGTACGTCGTCGTGCACCCCGGTGCCTCGGTCCCGGCGCGGGCGTGGGCGCCGGAGCGCCATGCCGCGCTCGTCGCCGCGCTCGCGGCCTCGGGGCGGCGCGTGGTCGTGACCGGCGCTCCGGGCGAGCGCGCGCTGACGGCGCTGGTCGCCGGCGAGGACGGGCTGGACCTGGGCGGACGGACGAGCTTCGCCGAGCTCGCGGCCGTCGTGGCCGGGGCGTCCGCGATCGTCGTCGGGAACACGGGGCCGGCGCACCTGGCCGCCGCCGCCGGCACCCCGGTCGTCGAGCCGTTCGCCCTCACGGTCCCGCCCGTCCGGTGGCGCCCGTGGCGCGTCCCGCACGAGCTCCTCCTGCACGAGGTGCCGTGCGCGGGCTGCCGGGCGCGCGAGTGCCCCGTCCCGGGCCACCCCTGCGTGGACCGGGTCACGGTCCCCGACGTCCTGGCCGCGGTCGAGCGCCTCGCCGCGCCCGCGCGCCCGCCCCTGGAGGCGGCGGCGTGAAGGTCCTGCTCTGGCACGTGCACGGCTCCTGGACGACGTCGTTCGTCCAGGGCGACCACGAGTACGTGGTGCCCGTCGTGCCCGGCCGCGGGCCCGACGGCCGGGGCCGCGCGCGGACGTGGGACTGGCCGGCGTCGGTGCGCGAGGTCGCGCCCGAGGCGCTGCGCGACGAGGACGTCGACGTCGTCCTGCTCCAGCGCCCGCACGAGCTCGACCACCTGGCCGAGGACTGGCTCGGGCGCCGGCCGGGCCGCGACGTGCCGGCGGTCTACGTCGAGCACAACGCGCCCCAGGGCCGCATCGCCGAGATGCGCCACCCCGCCGCCGACCGCGACGAGCTGCTCGTCTGCCACGTCACGCACTTCAACGCGCTCTTCTGGGACTGCGGCACGACGCCGACGACGGTGGTCGAGCACGGGATCGTCGACCCCGGCCTGCGCTACACGGGCGAGCTCGAGCGCGCCGCGGTCGTCATCAACGAGCCGCGCCGGCGCGGGCGGGTCACCGGCACCGACCTGCTCGGGCGCCTCGGGGCGGCCGCGCCGATCGACCTGTTCGGCATGGGCGCCCGCGAGGTCGCGGTCGACGGGTGGCTCCGGGCGCACGACGACGTGCCCCAGGACGCGATGCACGACGAGCTCGCGCGGCGGCGCGTCTACCTGCACCCGATCCGCTGGACCTCGCTGGGGCTCTCGCTGCTGGAGGCCATGCACCTCGGCATGCCGGTCGTCGCCCTGGCCACGACCGAGGCGGTGGAGGCCGTCCCGGCGGCCGCCGGCGTGCTCTCGACGCGCGTCGAGGCCCTCGCCGACGGCGTCCGCGCGTTCCTGGCCGAGCCCGACCGCGCGCGGGCCGCGGGCGAGGCGGCGCGGGCGGCGGCGCTCGAGCGCTACGGCCTGGGGCGCTTCCTGTCGGACTGGGACCGGCTGCTGGAGGAGGTGACCGCCCGATGAAGGTCGCGATGGTGTCCGAGCACGCCAGCCCGCTCGCCGTCCTCGGCGGCGTCGACGCCGGCGGGCAGAACGTCCACGTCGCCGCGCTCGCGGCCGCGCTCGCGCGCCGCGGCGCCGAGGTCGTCGTGCACACGCGCCGTGACGACCCCGACCTGCCCGAGCGCGTCGACCTGTGCCCGGGCGTCGTGGTGCACCACGTCGACGCGGGCCCGGCCGTCGCCTTGCCCAAGGACGAGCTGCTGCCGCACATGGACCCGTTCGCCGACGTCCTGCGCGAGGCCTGGTCGGCCGATCGGCCCGACGTCGTCCACGCGCACTTCTGGATGTCCGGCCTCGCGGCGCTGTCGGCGGGGCACGAGCTCGGCCTGCCGGTCGCGCAGACCTTCCACGCGCTGGGCGTGGTCAAGCGGCGCTACCAGGGCGACGCCGACACGAGCCCGCCGGAGCGCCTCGCGGTCGAGGACGACCTCGTCGCCCACGCCGACAGCATCATCGCCACGTGCACCGACGAGGCCTTCGAGCTCATGCGCCTCGGCGCCGACCGCGACAAGCTCGCCGTGGCACCGTGCGGGGTCGACCTCGCGCTGTTCCGGCCCGACGGGCCGGCCGAGCGCCGCCGCGGGCAGGCGCCGCGCCGGCGGCTGCTGTGCGTCGGGCGCCTCGTCGAGCGCAAGGGCGTCGGGAACGCGATCTCGGCCCTCGCGGCGCTGCCCGCCGACGTCGAGCTCGTCGTCGCCGGCGGCCCCGACCGCGCGTCCCTGGACCAGGACCCCGAGGCCCGGCGCCTGCGCGCCCTCGCCGCCGACCACGGCGTCGAGGACCGCCTCGAGCTGCGCGGACGCGTCTCGCGCGCGGCGCTGCCGGCCCTCCTGCGCTCGGCCGACCTGGTCGTGTCGGTGCCCTGGTACGAGCCGTTCGGCATCGTGCCGCTGGAGGCGATGGCGTGCGGCGTGCCCGTCGTCGCCTCGGCCGTCGGTGGGATGATCGACTCGGTCGTCGACGGCGTCACCGGCGTCCACGTGCCGCCGCGCGACCCCGAGCGCCTCGCCGGCGTCCTCGCCTGCCTCCTCGACGACCCGGCGCGGCGCGCGGCGCTCGGCGCGGCGGGCGTGCGCCGCGCCCGCCGCCTCTACGACTGGAACCGCGTCGCGGCCCAGACGCACGACGTGTACCGCTCGCTCGCCCCGTCCGGGGCGCGCCGGCCCGCGGCCGAGCGGCGCTTCGCCCGCCCGCCGGGGGCCGACGAGCACCTCGGCGCGCTCGGCGAGGCGCTCGACGCGCTGCGGGCCGAGGCCGGGCGACTGGAGCGCTGGGGCCGCGACCTGGGCGAGCGCCTGCAGCAGGGCGGCCGCGTGCTCGCCGCCGGCAACGGCGGCAGCGCCGCGCAGGCGGAGCACTTCACGGCCGAGCTGGTGGGACGGTTCGTCACCGAGCGCCGCGCGCTCAGCGCGATCTGCCTGCACGGCGACGCCGCCGCGCTGACGGCGATCGCCAACGACTACGGGGCCGAGGAGGCGTTCGCCCGCCAGGTGCGCGCCCACGGGCGCGCAGGCGACGTCCTGCTCGCCCTGAGCACGTCGGGGTCGAGCGGGAACGTCCTGGCCGCCGTCGACGCGGCCCATGACTGCGGGATGACGGTCTGGTCGCTCACCGGCCCCGCGCCGAACCCGCTGGCCGACGCGTCGGACGACGCGCTGTGCGTGCCCGCCCGCACGACCGCCACCGTCCAGGAGGCCCACCTCGTCGCGCTGCACCTCGTGTGCGCCGCGGTCGACCGCGCCTGCGGCGGCGTGCGCCGGACGCTCCCGGCCGAGCTGCAGGCCACCCGGGAGCGGACGTGGTGAGAACCACGGCGAGGCGGCTCGTCGTCGTCGGCGACGCCCTGCTGGACCGCGACGTCGACGGGACGGTCGAGCGCCTGGCGCCGGACGCGCCCGTGCCCGTCCTCGACGAGCGCGCCGTGCGCCCGCGGCCCGGCGGCGCGGGCCTGGCCGCCGCGCTGCTGGCGGCCGACGGGCACGCGGTGACGCTCGTCTGCGCGCTGGGCGACGACCCGGCCGGGCGCGAGCTGGGCGCGTTGCTGGCCGACCGCGGCGTCGCGCTCGTCGACCTCGGGCTCGACGGGACGACGCCCGAGAAGGTCCGCCTGCGCGCCGACGGGCGGCCGCTGCTGCGGCTCGACCGCGGCGGCGGGACGCCCCGCGGGGCCACGGACCGCGTCCGGGCCGCGGTCGACGGCGCCGAGGCGGTGCTCGTGGCCGACTACGGCCGTGGGGTCGCCGCGCTCGACGGCGTGCGCGCTGCGGTTGGCGCCGCCGTCCGCCGAGGCGTGGCCGTCGTGTGGGACCCCCACCCGAAGGGCCCGCCCCCGGTGACGGGCGTGGCGCTCGTGACCCCCAACGTGGCGGAGGCCCGGCGCTTCGCCGAGGCCGTGCGCGCCGAGCGGCCCGGCCCCGGGTCCATCGCCGCGGCGGCCGGCGACGGCCCGCAGGCCGACGCCGCCCTGCTCGCCGGTCACTGGGGGGTCGCCGGCGTCGCCGTCACCTGCGGCGCCGACGGCGCGGTGCTGGCCACGGCGGGCGACGATGCGCCCGCGCTCCTCGCCGCCGAGCCCGCGCACGGCGGCGACCCGTGCGGGGCCGGCGACCGGTTCGCCTCCTGCGCGGCCGCCGCGCTGGCGGCCGGCGCCCCCGCCGCCGCGGCCGCGGGCGCCGCCGTCGCCGCCGCATCGGCCTTCGTCGCCGCCGGCGGCGCGGGCGCCTTCGCGGCCGGGCGGGCGCCCACGGTGCCGGCCCGCGCCGGCACCGACGGCGCCCCGGGGCACGAGGCCCTCGCGCTCGCCGCCGCCGTCCGCGCCCGCGGCGGCACGGTCGTCGCCACCGGCGGGTGCTTCGACCTCCTGCACCCGGGCCACGTCCAGACGCTCAGCGCGGCCCGCGCGCTGGGCGACTGCCTCATCGTGCTCCTGAACTCCGACGCCTCGGTCCGGCGCCTGAAGGGCCCGGCGCGCCCGGTCGTGGGCGAGCGCGACCGCGCCGCGGTGCTCGAGGCGCTGGCGTCGGTCGACGCCGTCCACATCTTCGCCGAGGACACCCCCGTCGCCGCCCTCGAGCGCCTGCGGCCCCACGTGTGGGTCAAGGGCGGCGACTACGCCGGGCGGCGCCTGCCCGAGGCCGAGGCCCTCGAGCGCTGGGGCGGCCGCATCGCGGTCGTCCCGACGCTCGACGGCCACTCCACCACCCGACTCATCCAGGAGGCCACCCCCAGTGCCGTCTGCTGACTCCACGCTCTTCCCGGTCCTCGACGACCGCCGCCAGGACGCGGCGGACCTCGGCACGATCCTCGTGACCGGCGCCGCGTCCGGTCTGGGCGCCGCCGTCGCGCGGGCCGTCGCGGAGGCGGGCGGCACGCCCGTGTCGCTCGACCTCGACCGGCCCGGGGACGACCTCGACCACGAGCTCGTCGACCTCTCCGACCCCGCCGCCGCGGTCGCGGCCGTCGAGCGGGTCGTCGAGCGCCACGGCGGCCTGGACGGCGTCGTCACCGCCGCCGGCACCGACGCCTGCGGACGGATCGACGAGGTCGCGTGGGAGGCGTGGGAGCGCGTCATCGCCGTGAACCTGGTCGGCACCGCGGCCGTCGTGCGCGCGGCGCTCCCGAGCCTGCGCGAGCGCCGCGGGCGGGTCGTGACGGTGGCGTCGACCCTCGGCCTGCGCGCGCTGAGCGACGCGACGGCCTACTGCGCGAGCAAGTTCGGCGTCGTCGGGTTCACCCGCGCGCTGGCCACCGAGACCGCGGGCGAGGTCGGCGTGACCCTGCTCGTGCCCGGCGGCATGCAGACGGCCTTCTTCGACGGGCGCCCCGACCAGTACAAGCCCGGCCCGGACGCCCAGCTCTCGCCCCCGGGCCACGTCGCGCAGGCCGTGCTCGCGGCCCTGCGGATGCCGGCCGGGGTGGAGCTGCGCGAGATGGTCGTGTGCGCGTCGACGGAGCCGTCCTGGCCCTAGGCGCCGCCGGCCGCCGCGGCGCGTCCGGGCGCGACGGCGGCCCGGTCGTCGCGCTGCGCGCGCTCGGGCTCGGGGACCTGCTCGTCGCCGTCCCGGCCCTGCGCGCGCTCGCCCGCGCGCACGGCGAGGTCCGCCTGGTCACCCCGGCCGCCCTCGAGCCGCTCGTCGCGCTGGCGCACCCGGCGCTGCGCGTCGTCGGCGCCGACGGCCTGCGCCGCCTGCCGGGCCCGGCCCGCGACGCGGACCTCGCCGTCAACCTCCACGGCTCGGGCCCCGAGAGCCACCGTCTGCTGCTCGGCGGCGGCGCGCGGCGCCTGTTGGCCTTCGCGCACGCCGACGTCCCGGCCGCGGAGGCGGGCCCGGCCTGGGACCCCGAGGAGCACGAGGCCGAGCGGTGGTGCCGGCTGCTGCGCCACGCGGGCGTGCCGGCCGACCGCGACGACCTGCGCCTCCCGGCCCCGGGCGGCCGGAACGCGATCCGCGACCACCCGCTCGCCGGGGCGACCGTCGTCCACCCCGGCGCGGCGAGCGGCGCGCGCCGCTGGCCGCCCGGGCGCTTCGCGGCCGTCGCGCGCGCGGAGCGCGCCGCGGGCCGCCGCGTCGTCGTGACCGGCGGCCCCGAGGAGACCGCGCTCGCCGCCACGGTCGCCGCCGGGGCCGGGCTCCCGCCCGCCGCGGTCCTGGCGGGCCGCACGACGCTCGCCGAGCTCGCTGCGGTCGTCGCCGCCGCGGGCCGCGTCGTGTGCGGCGACACCGGTGTCGCGCACCTGGCCACCGCCTTCGGCACCCCGTCCGTCGTCCTCTTCGGGCCGACGCCGCCGTCGGTCTGGGGCCCGCCCCGGGCGGGCGGCCCGCACCGCGTCCTCTGGGCCGGGACGACCGGCGACCCGCACGCCACGGAGCCGGACCCCGGACTGCTGCGCATCGCGCCCGACGACGTCCGGGACGCGCTGGCGCACCTGGGGTGACGATCGGATGCATGCTCGTCGGCACGGCGGGTACAGCGCCTGGCAGACATGGGGCATCGCCGTCTCCGCGGCGTGGCTCCAGGTCCAAGTCCTCGCGTGAGGCAAGGGACGCGCCCCAGCCGCCGACAGCGGCCGGGTCCCGGACCAGAGCCCACGCCACGTCCTGTCCGCAGCATCTCCTGACTCGACGGAGGCTTGACCCGTGGCCACTGCGCCCACCACCCCCCGTTCTCCCTTCAGCGCCGAAGAGCGCACCGACGACCTCCTCCTGCGGCGCTTCCGCGACGGCGACGTCCACGCCCGCGAGGAGCTCGTCGAGCGCCTGATGCCGATGGTCCACCGCCTCGCGCGGATGTACCCGGCCCACGAGCACGCCGACGACGTGGTCCAGGTCGCGGCGCTCGGGCTGGCCAAGGCCATCGACCGCTACGACCCCGAGTTCGGCGTGCCCCTGCGCGGCTACGCCGTCCCGACGATCCTCGGCGAGATCCGCCGCTACCGGCGCGACCACTGCTGGGCCGTCCGCCCGCCGCGTCGCCTGCAGGAGCGCATCCTGAAGGTCACGCGCTGCGTGGAGCGCCTGACCTCCCGCGACGGGCACTCGCCCGCCGCGTCCGTCGTCGCCGCGGAGCTCGGCGAGACGGAAGAGGACGTCGTCGAGGCCCTCGTGGCCGGCCGCGCGTACCTCGCCGACTCGCTCGACGCCCCGGCGTTCTTCCAGGACGAGGAGGCCGGCGCGACGCTCGGCGACTCGATGGGCGGCGAGGACGACGGCTACGACCGCTCGGAGTACCGCGAGCTGCTCGAGAGCCTGCGCGACGAGCTCGGCCAGGAGGACTGGGCCGTGCTGCAGCTGCGCTTCGCGGCCGACTGGACCCAGGAGGAGATCGGCAAGGCCTTCGGCGTCTCGCAGATGACGATCTCCCGCCGGCAGCGCGCGGCGCTCGAGCGCCTGCGCCAGCGCCTGGGGCGCGACACCGCGCTGCTCGAGGAGCTCGGCCTCTTCGGGGCGCTCGAGCGCCACGCGGCGCGCACCGCCGTCGGCGCGCCCGCCTGACGACCGCCGGCCCGAGGGCGCCGGGGCGGCGACGCCTCCGGCGCCCCGGCCACGGCGACGCCTCCGGCGCCCCGGCCGGCCTCCGGGCGGCCAGGCCTCGGGGCGGCTAAGGCTCGGGCGACCCGAGCAGCCGGTCGAGCCCGGCGACCTGCAACGTGCGCTGCACCGCCGGTCGGCCGGGCGTGCAGCGGAAGGGCCGTGCCGTGCGGCGCGCGGTCTCCCACGCCTGCACGATGACCCCCACGCCGGCGCTGTCGATGAACGTCAGGCCGTCGAGCTCGAGCACCACCGGCGCGCCGGTCGCCTGGACGTCCTGCAGCGGGCCGCGCAGGAGGTCGGTCGAGGCGAGGTCGAGCTCGCCGACGGGACGTACGTGCACCACGCCACCGTCGTCGCGGACCTCGACCTGCAGCGGATCGGGGATCGCCTCCCGCACCGTGCCGAGCGCGGCCGCGGCGGCGCCTGGGTCCGGCGGCGGCCCCAGGACGAACACCTGGGTGGCGTGGTCGGGATCGACGAGCGCGTCCCCGAGCACCGCGACGACGGCGTGCCCGGTGACGCGCTCCACGAGCGCGCGCGCCTCCTCCTCGAGCGACGCGCGCAGCTCCTCGCGCTGCGCGCGGACGAGCCCGGCGCGCCCGCGCGCGACGAGGGTGCGCTCGGCCGGGGTCAGGGTGCCCTCGAAGAGCACGGTGACGTGGGCGTCGGTCACGTGGGCGCGGGCCCGCCGGGGGCCGGTCCCCGAGCGCTCCCGCCAGAGCTGCACCAGGCCGTCGGCGATCTCGCTCGCGAGCTGCCCACGCGTCCGCCCGGGCACGGCGGGCGGCACGGCGGGCTGGGACTGCGGTGACGAGGCCATCTTCCGCCGCGGCTGTACCCGCCCGCCACCCCCGCATTCGCGCCATGTCCGGCCGCCCCCACGGTGCAGGGGTGGAGGCCCCCGCCCCCAAGCGTCCCGGCCGTGGCGGCGGTGGGCTGGTGCCTGGCCGGCGGCGGTATCGGGGGCTCCCACGCGACGGTGGCGGCGGCCGCCTTCGCCCGGACGCCGAAGGGGCCGAGGGCGAGGTCTCCAGCGCGCCGCCGCTCGCCGAGACGCTCGCGGCCTCCGTGACGACCGGCGCCCTCGGCGCGCTCGTCGGCGCCGGGATCAGGGGTGGCCGGCCGGCTCGGCTCGCGCCGGCGGCCGCGTTCGCGACCGGGGCGGCGGTGGCGCTGCTCGGCGCGACCCTGGCCCGCCGCGTCGCGCGCTGACCGAGACCACGCCCGTCAGCACGAGCGCGACGCCGACGAGCTGCAGCCCCGAGGGCGCCTCGGCGAAGAGCAGCGCGCCGAGCAGGACCGAGCCCACCGGCTGGATCGTCAGCAGCAGCGACCCCAGCGCGG
Source organism: uncultured Actinomycetes bacterium (assembly GCA_963707695.1). Classification (GTDB taxonomy): domain Bacteria; phylum Actinomycetota; class Thermoleophilia; order Solirubrobacterales; family Solirubrobacteraceae; genus JAOPZW01. Next base: position 665,389 of record CAVPQY010000004.1, read on the forward strand.
CGGCCAGCCGCGGCAGCGAGGTGGCGATGAGCAGCCAGCCGAGCACCTGCGAGGTCAGGGCGAGCACGAGCAGCCACAGGTGCGACGGCCAGGCGGGGGCGAGGTCCACCTCCCCGAGCGCCGCCCCGGCGGCCGCGGACGCCACCGCCGCCACGAGCGTGATCTCGAAGAGCGGGACGGCGAGCCGGCGGGGCGGCCGCGTGCCGCTGTCGCGCAGCAGGAGCAGGAAGCCCGCGTACGTCGTCCCCGCCGCGACGCCGAAGACCGCGCCGGCCACGGGGTCCGCCCCGTAGGCGCCGTCCTCGAGGACGCCGGAGATGAGGACGATGCCGGCCAGCACGACGGGCAGCGTCAGGAGCACGCGACGCCCCGGGCGCTCGTCCAGCACGGCCCAGGCCAGCAGGGGCACGATCGCGACCTGCAGGTTGGCGAGCACCGTCGCCAGCCCGGCGCCGACGGCGTCGATCGCGTGGTGCCAGGTGACGAGGTCGGCGGCGAACAGGAGGCCGGCGACGACGCCCAGGAGCACGTCGCGGCGCGGGCGCGGGCCGAGCCGTGCCCGCTCCCGCCAGGCGAGCCAGCCGAGGAGGGGCAGCGCGTAGGCGCAGCGGAACACCGCCGCGGTCGACGGCGCCACCGCGGCCTCGCGGACGAGGATGCTCGAGAAGGCGATCGTGACGGCGCCCGCCGTCGCCAGCAGGCGTGGCTGCGCGGCCGTGACCACGCGCGCAGGATAGGCGGGGGTCCGCGGGTAGCGCGTCCTCATGACCTCCGCACCGGGCCCGGCCGCGGCCGGAGGCGCCACCGTCGGCGTCGTCATCGCCACGCGTGACCGCGCGCCGGACCTGCTGCGCACGCTGCGGCGGCTGCGGGCGCTGCCCGAGCGCCCCGCGGTCGCCGTCGTGGACAACGCCTCGGGCGACGGGACGGCCGACCTCGTGCGGCGCCACGCGCCCTGGGCGCGGCTGGTCGCCCTCGACCGCAACCTCGGCGCGGCGGCGCGGACGCAGGGCGCGCGGGCGCTGGCCACCGAGGTCGTGGCGTTCGCCGACGACGACTCGTGGTGGGCGCCCGGCGCGCTGAGCCGGCTGGCCGCGCTCTTCGCGGCCCACCCGGGGCTCGGCCTCGTCGCCGGGCGCATCCTCGTGGGCGACGACGAGCGGCCCGACCCGACCTGCGCCCGCATGGCGGCCTCCCCCCTGCGCCAGCGCCCGGACCTCCCCGGGGCACGGGTCCTGGGCTTCGTCGCGTGCGGCGCGGCGGTGCGGCGGAGCGCCTTCCTGCAGGCCGGTGGCTTCCACCCGCGGATGGCGGTGGGCGGCGAGGAGACCCTCCTGGCGGTGGACCTCGCCGCGGCCGGGTGGGGGCTGAGCTACGTCGACGACGTCGTCGCCCACCACCACCCCGCGCCGCACGGCTCCCGCCGCCACCGCGACGCGGTCGTGCTGCGCAACCGGCTGTGGTCGGCGTGGCTGCGCCGTCCGGCGGCGGCGGCCGCGCTCGAGAGCGCCCGCGCCGTCCGGGCGACCCGCCCGCGGGCCCTCCCCCGCGCGCTCGCGAGCGCGCTGGCGGGCGCCCCGTGGGTGGCCCGCGACCGCCACGTCGTCCCGGCCGCCGTGGAGGACGACCTGCGCGCGCTGGCGGCGACCGGGTCGTAGCCCCATGTCCCGCCGGGCGTCGGCCGTGGTCTCCTACGAGGACGGCGGCCGGGCCCGCGCGCCCGTCGCGCGCAGCGGGGCGGTGGCGAACTCCGCCATCCCCTCCTCCAGGCCGACCCGCGCGGTGAAGCCGAGCACGTCGCGGGCGCGGTCGGCGCTCGCGAAGACGTGGCGGACGTCGCCGCGGCGGAACTCGCCCGTGACGACCGGCTCGGGGCCGCCGGCGGCCGCCGCCAGCGCGCGCGCCATGTCGCCGACGGAGCGGGGCGTGCCCGTGGCGACGTTGAACGCACCCGGCGCCGGCTCGTCCACCGTGAGCGCGAGGAGGTTGGCGCGGGCGACGTCGCGCACGTGGATGAAGTCGCGCAGCTGCCCGCCGTCCTCGAAGACCCGCGGCGCCTCGCCCGCCTCCAGCGCGCTGCGGAAGATCGACGCGACCCCGGCGTACGGCGTGTCGCGCGGCATCCGCGGCCCGTAGACGTTGTGGTAGCGCAGCGCCGTCGCGGTGACGCCGTCGCGCTCGCGCGCGAGCGCCTGGCAGAGGTGCTCCTGGTGGAGCTTCGTGGCCGCGTAGACGTTGCGCGGGTCGGGCGGCGCGGTCTCCGGCACCGGCGCCGGGGCCAGCGCGCGCCCGCAGTGCGGGCACGGCGGCTCGAACCGGCCCGCCTCGAGGTCGGCCGGGGCGCGCGGGCCCGGCGCCACGGCACCGTGCTGCGGGCAGGCATAGCGGCCCTCGCCGTAGACGACCATCGACCCGGCCAGGACGAGCCGGCCCGCGAACCCCGCGTCGGCCAGCGCGCGCAGGAGGACCGCCGTCCCCAGGTCGTTGTGGGCCGCGTAGTCGGCGATGTCGCGCACGTCGACCCCGAGCCCCACCATCGCCGCCTGATGGCTGACCGCGTCGACCCCCGCCACCGCGCGGCGGGCGACGTCCGGGTCGCGCACATCGCCCCAGAGGACCTCGACGCCCGCGGGCGGGTCGGGCGGCGGCCCCGCGTGGGCCGTGGGCAGCAGCGCGTCGAGAACCCGGACGTCACACCCGGCGCCGAGCAGGGACTCCACGACATGGCCGCCGATGAAGCCCGCACCACCCGTCACGAGGACCCGGTCCGCCATGCGGCGGCGCAGGGTACATGCATCCGGATCGCCCTCCCGCCCGAACACCGGGTGTGACCCAGATCGACGTCGTCCTGCCGGTGCTCGACGAGGTCGGCGCGCTGCCCTGGGTGCTCGGCCGGATGCCCGAAGGCGTCCGCGCCATCGTGGCCGACAACGGGTCGACCGACGGCTCGGCCGACCTCGGCCGCACGCTCGGCGCCGAGGTCGTGACCGAGCCCCGACGGGGGTTCGGGGCCGCCTGCTGGGCCGGTCTGCAGGCCGCCACCGCGGACGTCGTGTGCTTCATGGACTGCGACGGCTCGCTGGACCCGGCCGATCTGCCGCGCATCTTCGGCCCGGTCGTCCGCGACGAGGCGGACCTCGTGCTGGCCGCGCGGCGCGCCGACCGCGGCGCCTGGCCGCTCCCTGCGCGGGTGGCGAACCGGGCGGTCGCCCTCGAGCTGCGCCGGCGGACCGGCATCCGCCTGCACGACCTCGGCCCGATGCGCGCCGCCCGCCGCCGGGCGCTGCTCGACCTCGGGATCGAGGACCGCCGCTTCGGCTGGCCCCTGGAGATGGTCGTCCGCGCCCACGCCGCGGGCTGGCGGATCGCCGAGGACGACGTCCGCTACCGCTCCCGCGAGGGGCGGTCCAAGGTGACGGGCACCGTCCGCGGGTTCGCCCGCACCGTGCGCGACATGGCCGAGGTGCTGCCGTGAGCGACGGCGTCGCCCTGGCGGTCATCTGCAAGAGCCCGGTCCCGGGGCGCGTCAAGACCCGGCTCACGCCGCCGTGCACGCCGGCCGAGGCCGCCGCTCTGGCCGAGGCGGCCCTGCGCGACACGTTCGCCGCGGTCCGCGCCACGCACGCGGTGCGGCGCATCGCCGTGCTCGACGGCGCGCCGGGGCCCTGGCTGGGTCCCGGCATCGAGGTCGTGCCGCAGGGCCCCGGGGGCCTGGACGCGCGACTCGCCGCCGGCTTCGCCGCCGTCGGCGGCCCGCTCTTCCTGGTGGGGATGGACACGCCCCAGCTCACGCCGGCCCTCCTGACCGCGGGGCTGCGCGCGACGGCCCGGCAGGGCGCGGCGCTCGGCTTGGCCGAGGACGGCGGCTTCTGGGGCGTCGGGATCCGGGACGCCGACCCGGCCGCCGCCTTCCTGGGCGTCGCGATGAGCACGGCGTGCACCGGGGCCCGGCAGCGCCGCCGCCTGCTCGAGCTCGGCCTCGACGTCGCCGACCTGCCCAGGCTCGTCGACGTCGACGACCTGCCCTCCGCGCGCGTGGCGGCCGCCGCGTCGCCCGCGAGCGCCTTCGCGGCCGCGCTGGCGGCCACGGGCCACGTCGAGGCCGTCGCGTGAAGGCCGCGTCCGCGACGACGGTCGCCGCCTGGGGCGGAGCCGTCTACGCCCGGCGGCTGCGGGCGGGCAGCGACGCGCACTGCCGGCTGCACCTCGAGGACGGGGCCTGGCGCCCGCTCCCGCTGGCGCGCTGGCTCGGGCCCGTGACCGCGGGCGAGGCCGCCCTGCTCGACCACGCCCACGGCCCGGTCCTCGACGTCGGCTGCGGCCCGGGGCGCCTGGTCGACGCGCTGGCGCGCCGTGGCGTGCTGGCGCTCGGCATCGACGAGTCGCCCGACGCGGTGGCGCTCGCGCGGCGCCGCGGGGCGCCCGCCCTGGCGCAGTCGATCTTCGGCCCCGTGCCGTCGCCCGGCCTGTGGGGCTCGGCGCTGCTGCTGGACGGCAACCTCGGCATCGGCGGCGACCCCGTCGCGCTCCTGGCCCGCCTGGCCGCCCTCCTGCGCCCGGGCGGGACCGTGCTGGCCGAGGTCGACCCGCCCGGGTGGCCCACCCGGCGCGTGCGCGCCCGGCTCGAGGACGACGGCGACGCGACCGCGTGGTTCCCGTGGGCGGTCGTGGGCCTCGACGGGCTCCCGGCCGTCGCGGCCGGCGCCGGGCTGCGCCTGCGCTCGGCCTGGGGCGCGGCCGGGCGCTTCTTCGCCGTGCTCGCCTAGGGGTCGACGAGCTGCAGCACGCCGGCCGCGCGGCCGCCGACGACGACGCGACCGCCGGCCGGGTCCACCGCGACCGTGTCGGGCTGGCGGACCGTCGGCAGGCTGCGCAGGACGTGCGGGCGCCCGTGCGCGGGCAGCTCGATCAGGCGGTTCGTGGCCGTCGCCGTGACCCAGAGCCGCCGGCGCACCGGGTCCAGGGCGAGGCCGTAGGGCGCGCCGCGCAGGAGCACCCGGCGGGCGACGCGCGGCGTCGGGCGCAGCGCCACGACGAGCAGCGCGTCCCCGGCGGTGTCCGTGACGTACAGGCGCTCGCGCCCGTCGGAGACGACGTGCGTCGGACCGACGCCGGCCGGGACGCGCGCCAGCCGGCGCAGCGTCCGGGCGTCCCACAGCTCGAGCACGCGCTCGCGGACGGAGACGACGGCGACGACGGTGCCCCCGCGCGCGGCGGCCAGCCCGCCGGGCTGGATCGCGCCGCGCAGGACGCCGACCTGCCGGCCGCGGGCGTCGAGCACCGTCGTGCGGTCCCCGCGCTCGTCCCCGACGAAGATCCGACCGGCCGCGACCGTGGCGTCGTGCGGATGCCGCCCGGTCGGCGCGGCGAAGGCGACGCGCCCCTGCGGGGTGACGGCCAGGAGCCGGTCCGCCGTCTCGGCCGGCACGAGGAAGGGGCCGCCCGGGGCCGCCAGCGCGAGGTGGCGCGCGGCCCCGGGCAGCGCGACGCGCCGGCGCACGCGCCCCGTGCGGACGTCGACGAGCGCCAGGGACGCGCGGGGCGGGCGGGACGCGTCGCGCAGCCCGACGGCGGCCACGTGCGTGCGCGGGTCGACGGCCAGCCCCTCAGGCGCCGGGCCGACGGGCACGACGCGTCCCGCCGGGCGCTCGGCGGGCACCGGTGACCGGGCGGGCTCGGCGGCCGGCGGGAGGTCGTGGAGGCTCAGCGAGCCGCAGCCCCCGAGCGGGAGCGCGAGCGCCGCGGCCAGGAGCGCTGCTGGGCGGCGTCCCGGCGGCACCCGGCGAGGATGGCACGTAGGGTCCGCGGCCGTGCTGCCCCGCTCGCGCCTCGCCGTCGCCGGCGCCGCCGTCGCCGTCGTGGTGGTCGGGGTCGGGGTCCTCGTGCGGGGCTCGGGCGGCGGCCTGGGGACGGCGACGCCGCCGTTCGTCATGGCCTGGGGGCTCGCGGTCACGGCCTGGCTGCTGCCCGCCGTCGTGGTCCTGACCGCCCTCGTGGCCTGGGGACCGGCGCTCCTGACGCGCCCGCGCTCGCCCCTCGCCTTCGCGGCCGCGTCGCTCTCGGTGGCGCTCGCGGCCGGGCTGGCCGTCAACGCCGTCCGCCACGGGCCGCGGGAGGGCTGGTGGGCGATCTTCGACCTCGGCCCCGGGGGATCGTTCGAGGCCGCCAACGAGTACCTGCCGGGGCTGCCGGCCGCCCGCTACGGCACGCACGTCCTCCTCGACCGCTTCGACGCGCTCGTCCCGTCGGAGACCGTCAACGTGGCCGGGCACCCGCCGGGGCTGCTGCTGCTCCTGCACCTCACCGGGATCACCACGCCTCAGGGGCTCGCCGCGCTCTGCATCGCCGCGGCGGCCGCCGTCGCGCCGCTGACGTACGCGCTGGCGCGCGGCGCGGGGCTCCCGGAGGACCGCGCCCGCGTCGCCGCGCTGCTGGCCGCGGCCTCCCCCGCGCTGCTGCTGTTCGGCGTCACGTCGGCCGACGCCGTCTTCGCCGCGCTGGGGACGGCCGCGGCGGCCCTGCTCGTCCGCCGCGGCGGCGCCCGCGCCGCCGGGTGCGCGCTCGTCGCGGTCGCCGCCTTCTTCAGCTGGGCCCTCCTCGCCGTCGCGGCCTTCGCCGCGCTCCTCGCCGCCGGGCGCGAGGGCGTCCGCCCGGCGCTCGTCCTGGCCGCGGGCTGCGCGCTGGCGGTCGTGGCCTTCGACGCGGCGCTCGCGCTGGCCTACGGGTACGACCCCGTCGCCACCCTGCGCGCGACCGAGCGCGTGTACCGCGACTCGGTCAGCCAGGTGCGGCCGTACGCCTTCTACGTCCTGGGATCGCCCGTCGCCTTCGCGGTCATGCTCGGCCTGCCGACCGCGGCGTGGTGGCTGGCCGCCGGCGCCCGCCGGGCGCCGCTCGCCCTCGCGGGACTGGCCGTCGTCGCCATCGCGGCGGTGCTCGGCTTCACGAAGGGCGAGACGGAGCGCATCTGGCTCCCGTTCGTCCCGCTGGCCTGCGCCGGGGCGGCCGCGCTGGTCCCGCCCGGGCGCCTGCGGCCGGTCCTCGGGCTGCTAGCGGTGCAGGCCCTGGCCACCGAGGTGGCGTTCAGCACGATCTGGTGACCACGCGCACCAGCCCGGCCGCGGGGACGCGCCCGGCCCCGCCCGCCCGCGCGGTGGTCACCAGGCGCACCTGCCGGGAGCGCACGGCACGACCGCCGAGCGTCCCGGTGACCGCGCCGCTGCGGCCGATCTCGAGCGTCCCCCGCGTCAGCCCGCGCACGCGCACGGTGCCCCGGGGCACGTCGCCGTCGGTCCGCACCCGGCCGCTGAGCCGCAGCCCCCGCAGGTAGGCGTAGGAGCGCAGCCGCAGGGACGCCCCGGAGGCGCTCGCGGCGAACGACCCCCCGCGCAGGCCGCCGGCGGACACCCGGACACCGGCGAAGAGCCGGGCCAGCGACGTCGCGCGCGCGTCCTCCAGCGTGTCCAGGACGGCGAACACCACGCGACCGCGACGGCCGCCGACGCCCGGGGCGGCACGGAACTCGCGCAGGCGTCGGGGCGGGACGGCGGTGACGCCGACGGCGTTGGACCGGCCGCGGCAGGGCCGGCCCACGCGCCTCCCGGCGGCGAAGCGCTCGAGCGCGACCGTCGCGCAGCCCGTGACGTCGGTGTCGAGGACGTCGTGGCCCGTGCCGTCGACCTCGACGACGCTCGCGTGCGGCAGCTCCGCCGCCGTCGCCCTGGCGTTCTCGACGGGGGTGCGCAGGTCCAGCCTGCCGCCGAGCAGGAGCGCCGGCACGTCGGGCAGCGGGCCGGCCGCGGGGGCGGGCTCCGGGTCCTGCGGCCACAGCAGGCAGTCGTCGCCGTAGCTCGCGGCCTGGACCGTGGCGGCGTCGAACGGCGCGTACTGCGACGGCGGGATGGCGGCCAGGGCGGCGCTCGCGGCGGCCGCCCGCGGCGCCCCGGGCGCGACGCTCAGCGGGTAGGGGGTCGCGCCGTCGGTGCAGCCCGTCGTCACGTTCAGGCCGAAGCTCAGGTCGCCGAGCGGCGTGAGCCCGCCCTGGCCCACCGCGCGCAGCCGCAGGAGCAGCGCGTCGTCGCCGGCGCGGGCGGCGGCCAGCGCCGCCGGGAGCTGCGCCTGCAGGTACGGGTTGAGGTCGCCGGCGATCATGAGGTAGAGCAGCTCCTCGCCGCTGGCGTAGCGCACGGTCCGCCTCCGCCCGCGCGAGTCGACCGCCACCCCGGCGATCGGCCCGCGGGCCAGCCGCCGCGCGACCGCGGCCAGGTCGGCCACCGGGTCGGTCGTGACGCCCTCGCAGACCCCACGGACGCACTGGGCGCGCAGGACCCGCGGCAGGTTGCGCAGCGTGTCGAGCAGGAACGGGTCGGGGCCGTCGGGGCCGACGATCGAGTCGAGCACCAGGCGGTCGGTCCGCGCCGGGAACGTCCGGGCGTACTGCAGGGCGACGTGGGTGCCGTAGGAGACGCCCATGAGCGCGAGCCTGGCGCTGCCCAGCGCGGCGCGCAGCGCGTCGAGGTCCTGGACCGTGTCCGCGGTCGTGTAGGCCGCCCGCCGCGGCCCGACGGCCTGGGCGCAGGCGCCGACCGCCGCCGGGCGGAACGGGTCCAGCGAGCGCAGCCGCTGCACGGACGGGCACCGCAGCACGCCGGACGAGCCCGTGCCGCGCTGGTCGACGACGGCCAGGCGGAAGTGGCGTAGCAGCGGCTCCAGCGAGGTCGTGAAGCCCCCGGCCAGGCCCACCGCCGACTGCCCGGGACCGCCCGCGAGGGCCACGAGCAGCGGCCGGCGCGGATGGCGCGCCTCGACGGCGAAGCGCAGGCCGATCCTCCCGGGCAGCCGCCCGCTGCGGTCCAGGGGCACGGTCAGGGTCCCGCAGCGGAAGTCGGGCTGGTCCGCGCAGCGGTGGGTCGCCGGGGGTCCGGCGGCGCCGGCCGCGGCGGGGCCGGCGAGGCTCAGGAGGGCAGCGGCCAGGGCCACGCGAGGGCGGAGGAGGGCCATGCGCCCGCGCGACGGTACACCGCGCCGCCGAACCGGGCGCCCCGCCGCCGTCTGACGCCGGACCCACGGCGCGCGTCGCCCGCTACCCTCCGGAACGGCCATGGCTCTCGGGGAGAGGACGACCGGCCGCGACCGCGAGGTCCAGCGCGCAGCGCTGTCGGCGGAGTGGACGCGCCTGCGGCGGGCGGCGACCGTCGTCGCCCTGCTCACGGCGCCCGCGACGCTCGTGGTCTTCCTGGCGGTCTACGGCTGGGCGCTCCCATGGGCGCTGCTGGCCACCTTCGCCCTCGTCGTCGCCTTCCGGGGCCTCGTGGACGTCATCGCCCACCGCCTCATCCCCCGCGCGAGCCTCTACGGGGCCGGCCGCGACCTCGTCGAGGCCGACATCGTCGACCGCCGGCGCGTGTGGACCTGGCGGACCCGCTTCCGCTGGCTGTTCTGGATCGGGCTCGTCCTGGGCGTGACGACGGCGATCGTCTACGCCTTCGGGGGCACCTGGGGCAGCGTGCTCGGCGGCATCGTGGCGGTGCTGCCGCTCATCGCCCTCTACGGGCTCCAGCTGCCGCTCCTGTTCTTCATCAACCTCTTCATCCTGTTCGGCCCGCTCCTCTTCTTCGGCCTGCGCCAGATGAAGGGCTACGAGCCGGGCGACGCCGACTGGGGCGTGAAGCTCAGCGACGTCCGCGGCCAGGAGGAGCCGAAGTCCGAGGTCACGAAGGTCATCCAGCTCTGGTCGGCGGGCGACGACTTCCGCAAGGCCGGCGGCAAGCCCGAGCGGGGCCTGCTGTTCATCGGCGCGCCGGGCACGGGCAAGACGATGCTCTCCAAGGCGATCGCGACGAACTTCAACGCGCCGATCGTGACGATGCCGGGCTCCGGCTTCGCCCAGACCTTCATCGGCATGGACGTGATCATCGTCATGTTCCTCATCCGCAAGGCGCGCCGCCTGGCGCGCAAGTGGGGCGGCACGTGCATGGTCTTCATCGACGAGATCGACGCGGTCGGCCTGCGCCGTCAGGCGCTGGGCGCCGGCGGTGGCAGCATGAGCGGCCTCGAGCCGCTGCGCCCGGCGCTCGAGGCGCCCCCGATGTACGGGCCCTGGGGCGCCCTGAACCCCTCCGGCGACCTCGTGCTCGAGACGCGGGCGTGGCGCGACCGCCTCTTCTCCGCCCGCGCGGACCCGCCGGCCGCGGTCTACCCGCCCATCGTCCACGCCGTCGGCGACCGCCTCCGCGGGGCCATGATCCCCGGCGGGATGATGGGCGGCATGGGCGGCGGGCTGGCGCTGAACCAGCTGCTCGTGCAGATGGACGGCGTCGACGAGCCGCCCTTCCTGCGCAAGTTCGCGGCCAAGCGCGTGAACACGTTCCTGGACGCGCTCTACGTCGTGCCGCAGCGCCTCGGCCGCCTCCGCCTCCGGGTGCGCCCGCCCAAGCCGCGCGGCGAGCAGGTCTACTTCATCGGCGCCACGAACGTCCCGCTCGACGCGCTGGACCCCGCGCTCGTGCGGCCGGGCCGGATGGGCCGCCACATCCACTTCCGCACGCCGACGAAGGACGACCGGCAGGACATCTTCGACCTCTACCTGGCCAAGGTCGCCCACGCGCCCGAGCTCGACCGCCCCGAGCGGCGCGACGAGCTCGCGCGGATGACCAACGGCTACTCGCCGGCGATGATCGAGCAGGTCTGCTCGATGGGCCTGACCTACGCGCACTCCGAGGGCCGCGACGAGTTCGACCGCCGCGACCTCGTCGAGGCGATGACGACGATCGAGTCCGGCACCGCGATCGGGGTCCGCTACATCGAGGCCGAGTCGCGCGCCGTCGCGATCCACGAGGCCGGCCACGCCGTCGCCTCCCACGTCTACATGCAGGACGTGCTCTCGACGCGCCTGTCGATCCGCATGCGCGGGCAGTCGCTCGGTCACCACCAGGCCATCCAGAAGGAGGAGCGCTTCTCGGCCTGGCGCCACGAGCAGGTCGGGACGCTCGTCTGGACGCTGGGCGCGATGGCGGCCGAGCACGTCTTCTACGGCGAGAACTCCGTCGGCGTCGGCGGCGACATCCACAGCGCGACGTGGACCGCCGCGATGATGGTCGGCGCCGCGGGCATGGGCCCCGAGCCGATCGACCTCACCGGGCGCGTCGCCGCGGAGCGCAAGCGCGACGTCGAGCAGGAGCTCATGGAGCGCTTCGAGCGCATCGGCCTGACCGTCATGAACCGCGCCCAGGCCGGCGGCCCGATGGGCCAGGACGTCTCCGGCGCGGTTCTCGGCGACGGCGCCAAGCGCCGGATGGCGGCGCAGATCCTCGGCCAGGCCTTCGTGACCGCGGTCGCGTGCATGCGCCACAACCGCGAGGCCGTCGCCCAGGTCGCCGAGGTCCTCGTCGCAGCGCGGCGAGCTCCACGGCGACGAGGTCGTCGAGCTCCTCGAGCAGGTCGGCCCGGAGGCGCCGGAGATCGACGTCCTCGACGACGAGACGTGGCCGCGGCTGTGAGGAGCGACGCCCGGACCGACCGCGACCCCGCGCCGAGCAGCGGCGCGCTGCCGCTGTGAGGAGCGACGCCCGGACCGACCGCGACCCCGCGCCGAGCAGCGGCGCGCTGCCGCTGTGAAGGGCGACGACCGCCCGCGCCGCCCCGACCCCCGGGCGCGGCCGGCGGATCCGGCCGGGACGCGGCCGAAGCACGATCCCGCCTCGCTCATCCCGGCCCACGCGCCCCCGGGGCCGGCATCCCCCGAGGTCGTCGACGGCGACGCGATCGAGCTCGGCGCGGGGCCCGGGCCGTCGGACGGCGACCTCCTGCCCGAGCCGCGCCGCGCGGCCGGGGTCGGACCGGTCGACCGCGGCGGCCCCCGCGTGCCGCCGCCCCACGCCTCGCGCTTCAACTTCCTCTACGGCGCGCTCGCCGCGCTGGCGATCGCCGCGATCGGCGCGGCCGTCGTGGCGCTGGCCGGCGGCGGCCGGCACGACGCCGCCTCGCTGGTGTCGTGGTCGGCGTGGCGGCCCACGCAGGGCTCCGTCGGCGGCGCGAGCCAGATCGCCGACCACGTCGAGCACCGCTACCGCCTCAGCGGGCGCCAGCTCGTGCAGGTCCAGGCCTCGGGGCTGGACTTCGAGGGCATCCCGCTGACCGTGGCGCTGCGCGAGACGCCCGCGCAGGGCGGCGACATCCGGGTCTTCAACGGCGACGGGCTGATCTACCGGCTGTGCGGCCTGGGCGCCAACTGCGCGATCGACTTCGGCAAGCCCTCGACGCAGCGGCTGCTGCTCCTGCGGCGCGAGGCGCTCGAGCTCGCCCTCTACTCGTTCCGCTACCTCGACGTCGACCAGGTCGTCGTCCTCATGCCGCCGGCGCCGAAGGCCAAGCCGTCCCAGGCGGTCTTCTTCCGCCGCGGGGACGTCGCGCCCGCAGCTCAGCCGCCCGCTGACGGCCTCGCTCGGCGCCCGCACGCCGTCGGTGCGCACGATCACCCGGGCGGCGGACACGTCGCTCGTGGACCGCCTCACGGGGCTGTTCTCGTTCTCGCTGACGCAGGGCAACACCGAGAACCGCGGGTTCCTCGTGCTCGAGCCGACCCCGACGACGGCGGCCGCGCCGTCGACGACGACCACCGCGACGCCGAAGGGGAAGTGAGCCCGGCCGCCCGCGCGGCCCTGGACGCGGCCGCGGAGCGCCTGGCGACGCTGGACTGGTGGCCGCAGCCGGTGCGGATGGACCGCGTGCGCCTCGTCAGCGCGCCGTGGCTCTTCCGCCTGCCGTGGTTCCGGCGCTTCGCCGGCTACACGATGTGGGACCTCATCCTCGTCCGCATGCCGGTGCGGGACGCGCCCGGCGACCTCGTCACCCACGAGCTCTGCCACGTCTGGCAGATGCAGCACCGCCCGGTGGCCATGCCGCTGAGCTACCTGCGCCACGGCTACGCCCGCAACCCCTACGAGCTCGAGGCGCGCGCGGCCGCCGCGGCCACCCGAGATCGTTGAGGTCGACCACTATCCTGGACGGTCAGTGACGACCTTCCGCCGCCTCCTCGGCTTCCTGCGCCCCTGGCGCACCGGCGTGATCGTCAGCGGCCTGCTGGCGGCCGTCGCCATGGGCATGACCGTGCTCATCCCGTGGCTGACCGGCCGTGCCATCGACCAGGTCCGCCAGGGCGACGAGGCCCAGCTCACGGCGCTCGGGCTCGCCGTCCTGGGCGCCGGCGTCGCGCGGCTGGCGCTCACGGTCGCCCGCCGCCTGGTCGCCGGGCGCGTCTCGCTCGGCGTCGAGCTCGACCTGCGGCGGCGCATGTACGGCCACCTGCAGTCCCTCGAGCTCGGCTTCTTCGACGGCCAGCAGACCGGCCAGCTCATGTCGCGGGCGACGGTCGACCTGCAGTCCGTGCGCTTCTTCCTCGGCTACGGCCTGATCTTCATGCTGCAGAGCGCGCTGACGATCGTGCTGGCCGCGGTGGCGATGTTCTTCGTCGACCCCGGGCTGGCCGCGATCTCGCTCCTGCCGGTGCCGTTCGTCGTGCTCATCGCCCAGCGCTACGGCAAGAAGGCGCGCCCGGCGCTGCAGGAGGTCCAGCAGCGCGTGGCCGAGCTGACCGCGGAGGTCGAGGAGGACATCTCCGGCGTGCGCGTCGTCAAGGCCTTCGCGCGCGAGGAGCGCCAGCTCGAGCGCTTCCGCGGCCGCGTCGGCCCGGGTCTTCGACCAGTCGATGTACTCGACGCGGCTGCAGGCCTTCTACAACCCGCTCATCGGCTTCCTGCCCCAGCTCGGGCTGGCGGCGATCCTCTTCTTCGGCGGCCGCCAGGTCATCAACGGGACGCTGAGCCTGGGCGAGTTCACCGCGTTCTACACGTACCTGCTCATGCTGCTGTCGCCCATGCGGACGCTCGGCATCTCGCTCGGGCTGGCGCAGCGGGCGACCGCGGCCGGGGCGCGCCTGTTCCAGATCCTCGACCGCGAGCCGCGCATCACGAGCCGCCCGGGGGCGCCGCGCGCTGCCCGAGGGCTCGGGGCGCGTCGAGCTGCGCGACGTCGACGCTGCGAGTACGAGGGCGACCGCCCGCCCGGCGCTCGAGGACGTCTCCCTGACCGTCGAGGCGGGCACCACCGTGGCGCTCGTCGGCGCGACCGGCTCGGGCAAGACGACGCTCGTCCAGCTCATCCCGCGCCTGTACGACGTGACGGCGGGCGCGGTCCTCGTCGACGGCGTCGACGTCCGCGACGTCGACGTCCGCTCGCTGCGCGCCCAGGTGGCGGTGGTCGACGACGCGCCGTTCCTCTTCTCGGCCTCGATCGCCGAGAACATCGCCTACGCACGACCTGACGCGACGCTCGAGGAGGTGCAGGAGGCGGCCCGCCACGCCCAGGCCCACGACTTCATCGCGCGCCTGCCCGAGGGCTACGACACGCAGGTCGGCGAGCGCGGCCTGACCCTCTCCGGCGGCCAGCGCCAGCGCGTCGCCATCGCGCGCGCCTTCCTGGCCGACCCGCGCGTCCTGGTCCTCGACGACGCCACGTCGTCGGTCGACGCCTCGACCGAGCAGGAGATCAAGGCCGCGCTGCGCGAGGTCATGGCCGGCCGGACGACGTTCGTCATCGCCCACCGCCTCTCGACGATCTCCCTGGCCGACGAGATCGCCGTCCTCGAGGACGGCCGCCTCGCTCGCGCACGGGCGCCACGACGAGCTGCTGGAGCAGTCCGAGCTCTACCGCGAGATCGTCGAGAAGGGCCTGCCGGACCAGGTCTTCCTCAACCGCAAGGCGGTCGAGCGCGAGGTGGCGGGCCTGTGAGACCCCGACGAGGGCGGCCGCGACGTCGCCCGGGCCGCCGGCCGCCGCGACGAGCTGCGCCGCCGCCTGCGCGGCACGGGCGGCCGCGGGCGCAAGCTCCACGGCCTCGTCGTCCTGCTGCGCCCCTACCGCGGCCGCGTCGCGCTCATGGCGCTCGCACTCGTGGCCGGCACGGCCGCCGCGCTGGCGCCGGCGCCGCTGGCCAAGGCGGCGATCGACGACGGGATCACCACGGGCGACGTCGCGGCCCTGGACTGGATCGTCCTGGCCTTCCTCGTCAGCGCCCTCGTCGTGTGGGTCGCCACGTACGCGCAGACCTTCCTCGTCAACTGGGTCGGGCAGCGGGCGCTGGCCGACCTGCGCATGCAGATCTTCCGCCACCTGCAGGAGATGCCGGTGTCGTTCTACGAGCGCCGGCCCGCGGGCGTGCTCATCTCGCGCATGACGAACGACGTCGACGCGCTGAACTCGCTCGTCACCGACACGGTCATCACGCTCTTCAGCGCGTCGCTGACGCTCATCGGCTCGATCGTCATCCTGCTGTACTTCGACGTCCAGCTCGCGCTGCTGACCTTCCTGATCTTCCCGCTCATGGCGCTGGCCTCGCTGGCCTTCCGCATCGCCAGCGCCGACGCCTACAAGCGCACGCGCGAGACGATCGGGGCGATCACGGCGCTACCTGCAGGAGTCGCTGAGCGGCGTGCGCGTCGTGCGCGCCTTCGCGCAGGAGGGCCGCCACGAGGGCGTGTTCGAGTCGCTCAACGAGCGCAACCGCGACGCGAACATGACGACGGTCAACCTCAACGCCGCGTACTTCCCCGGCGTCGAGTTCCTCGGCTCGCTGGCGACGGTCCTCATCCTGCTCGTCGGCGGCGCGCAGGCCGTCCAGGGCGAGATCACCGTCGGCGTGCTCGTCGGCTTCCTGGCCGCGCTCAACGGGTTCTTCGACCCGATCGGGCAGCTCTCGCAGGTCTACACGACCTACCAGTCCGGCATGGCGGCGCTGGACAAGATCTTCGAGCTGCTCGACGAGCAGCCCGAGCTCACGGACAGCCCCGACGCGCGCGAGCTCCCGCACATCCGCGGCGAGATCGCCTTCGACCACGTGTCCTTCGCCTACCGGACCGACGACGGCACGAAGCTCGCGCTCGACGACGTCGACCTGACGATCCCGCCCGGGCAGACGGTCGCCCTGGTCGGCGCCACGGGCGCGGGCAAGTCGACGTTCGCCAAGCTCGTCGCGCGCTTCTACGACCCCACCGCCGGGCGGATCCTCGTCGACGGCCACGACCTGCGCGACGTCACCGCGCACTCGCTGCGCCACCAGCTCGGCATCGTGCCCCAGGAGGCGTTCCTCTTCAGCGGGACGATCGGCGAGAACATCGGCTTCGGCCGCCCGGGCGCCCAGCCCGACGACCTCGAGGCCGCGGCCCGCGCCGTCGGCGCGTGGGAGTTCATCGAGCGCCTCCCCGCCGGGCTCGACACCGAGGTCGGCGAGCGCGGCGTCCAGCTCTCCGCCGGGCAGCGCCAGCTCGTCGCCTTCGCGCGCGCCCTCGTGGCCGACCCGCGCATCCTGGTCCTCGACGAGGCGACGTCGAACGTCGACCTGCACACCGAGGGCCGCATCGAGGACGGCCTGCGGCGCCTGCTGGCCGGGCGCACCGCGATCGTCATCGCCCACCGCCTGTCGACGATCCGCCAGGCCGGGCGCATCGTCGTCCTCGACGGCGGCCGCGTGGTCGAGCAGGGCACGCACGACGAGCTGCTCGAGGCCGGCGGCGCGTACGCCGCGCTCTACCAGGACTGGGCCGAGCAGGCCGCGGCCTGAGCGGCGGCCGGCACCTGAGCGGCGGCCGGCTCAGGCCGCAGGCCTGAGCGGCGGGCGGGCGGCGGCGAAGCCCCCTCCGCATGCCCCTCGTCCTCGCGGTCTCCGGCAGCGCGATCTTCATCCTGGTCGTGCTCGTGATCCTGCTCGGCGCGATCGCCGCGCTCTTCACCCGCCGCGGGAGCGGGATCGACCAGCACCCACAGGGCGGCGACCGCCGCGAGGCGCCCGGCGTGGCGGAGGGCCCGAGCCGGATCTCCGCCGCCGACGAGCCGGGGCTCGCACGAGGGCGAGCCGCCCTCGACGCACGGGACCCGCTGCAGCGCGCTGAGCGCGCCCCGGCGCGTCACGCGGCGGGCGCCCCGCGTCCGTCCGGGCGGGTCCGCTGCGCCAGCTGCCGGGCAAGGACTCGAACCTTGAATACCAGGGCCAGAACCTGGCGTGTTGCCGATTACACCACCCGGCAAGGGCACCGGGCATGGTAGCGAGCCCTCCCGCGCCGCCGCCCCTCCGTCCGGCCAGGCCGACCGGTCGGCCCGGGCGGCGTCGCGCGGCTACCGCGCGCCGTTCGTCGGTGAAGACCGGCATGACGGCCTGCTCGAGCCCCGGGTCGAGGACGAGCAGGACCTCGTCGCCGGGCTCGATCACCGTGTCGGCCTTGGGCACGAAGCCGCGCCCGCGGCGCAGCACGGAGATGATCAGGCAGCCGTCGGGGAGCGCCGACCTCGGCGACGGAGCGGCCCGCCGCTGGCGACTCGCCGGCGACCTCGAGCTCGATGATCTCGAGCTGCTCGTCGCGCAGGTCGAGCAGGTGCACGAGCCCGTAGGACGGCACCTCGTGCTCGATGAGGCGCAGGATCAGGTCGGTCGCGCTGACGGCGGGCTGGATGCCGAGCAGCTCGAAGTAGGGGCGGTTCCGCGGGTTGTTGACCCGCGCGATGATCCGCTCGCAGAGGTACTTCTCCTTGGCGATCTGGCAGATCAGGAGGTTGTCCTCGTCGTCGCCGGTGACGGCGATGACGAGGTCGGCGCGCTGGATGCCGGCGCGCTCGAGGACCCACAGCTCGGTGGCGTCGCCGTACTGCACGGCGTGCTCGAGCTCCTGCTCGATGACGAGGTAGCGGCGGCGGTAGCCCTCGACGAGCGTGACCTCGTGGCCCTTGGCCATGAGCTCGCGCGCGAGGTTCCAGCCGACCTTGCCGCCGCCGGCGATGATGACGTACACGCGCGGCCTAGACCTCCGCGAGCGCCTGCTCGAACATCTCGATCGCGAACGCCGTCGGGCAGATCGTCTGCAGCCCCTGCTGCTCGTACCACTCGGCCCGCGCCGGGTCCATGACGCGCACGACGACCTTCGGGACCTCGAACTGGCGCTGGGCGATCTGGGCGATCGACGAGGTTCGTGTTGTCGCCGTCGGTCGAGGCGATGAAGACGTCCGCGTCCTGCAGGCCCGGCCTCCAGCAGCGCCTCGAGCTCCATGCCGTGGCCGACGGTGAAGCGGCCGCCGAGGTCCTCCCACGACGCCGTCGAGGCCGACCTCGAGCCGCTCGTGCGAGAGCGGGTCCTCGTCGAGGACGGAGACCTCGTGGCCCCGGGACAGCATGTTGCGGGCGACCGCCGATCCGACGCGTCCGGCGCCGACGATGACGATGAAGGACATCTGGGAGCGGGACTCTAGCCCAGGGGCTGCCGGGCGGTGCGCTGCGCCTCGGCCGTCGCCGGCTCGGCGGGCCGGCGGTCCGACGCCGGCGGCGCCGTGAGGATGACCTGGCACGGGGCCTTGGCCAGCGACGTACTTCGTCATCTCCCCCACGAAGTTCTCGCGGCCGCCGCCGAGGCCGCCGAGCAGGGCGCCCGCCGCGCTGGCGCGACGGCTCCTCGGCCGCCATGACGATGGCCTGCACGCCGCGGCGCCGCGCCTCCTCGACGATCGCGGCGCCCGCCCGCCGGGCGCGCACCGTGGCGGTCGCGACGTGGACGCCCTCGTACTCCTCCCCGACCGCCTTGGCGCGCGCGAGCGCGGCCCGCGCGCGCTTGAGCTGCGCCTCGGGCAGCGCGGCGTCGATCGGCAGCGACATCGGCAGCTCGAAGACCCAGATCGCCTCGACCGTCGAGCCGGGGCTCTCGAGCGTGTCCTCGTCCTCGTCGGCGGCGAGGCGCCCGGCCGTCTGCATGATGTCGTCGTCGAGCGGGCGTGCCGAAGATCGGCACGAGGATCGACCCGTACTCGACGTCGCGGCGCTTCTCCCCGCGCAGCGCCTCGGCCGGGACCGTGACGCGCCGGGTGAGCGGCTTGTCGGCGCCCTTGCGGTAGGCGACGTACATGACCAGGCCGAAGGCCAGCCAGCCCGTCCCCGCCCAGCGCGCGCCCGCGTGGGTCAGGACGACGCTCACCCACGCCGCGGCGCCGAAGACCGCGCCGAGCACCGCCGGCACCGGGACGTCGGCGCCGCGGACGCGGACGTTGCCGGGGATCCGGTAGGGCCGCGAGCCGGTCGGGCTCGCGGAAGCGCAGGACGATGATCGAGAGGTGGGCGATCGTCAGCCCGATGAGCGAGCCGTACGCGAAGATGCCGGTCAGGAAGTCGAGGTCGAGCGGGACGACGAGCGCCGGCGGCGAGGATGGCCGCGATCCCGATCAGGACGTACGGCGTGCCCGAGCTGCGGGTGCAGGCGCCCGAGCCGCGCTGGGGATCTGGCGGTTCGTGGCCAGCGAGTAGGCCAGGCGCGAGAGGCCGAGCATCGCCGAGTTCGCCGCCGCGACGAGCGTCAGCGTCGCCCAGCGTCGCGATCGCGTAGGTGAAGCCGTCGTGGACCCAGGGCGTCCGGAAGCTGTCGGCGATGCCGAGCATCGGCGCCTCGAGGTAGTTGCGCGACAGCGAGGTCTCGTTGCCGACGACCGGGAGCGCGCTCAGCGCGACGACGCGCGATGCCGACGTAGAGGACGACGACGACGATCGTGGCGCGAGCTGACCAGGCGCTTGAGGCCGCGGCGCGTCACGCGGACCTCGCCCGCCAGCCCCGAGGCCGACTCCAGCCCGAGGTAGACGACGGTGGCGATGCCCAGCGCGAAGAAGACGTCGGGCCACTGCGGCCGGTGCCCGAGCTGGATCGGGTCGAGGATCAGGCCGGGGTGGAAGAACGTCGCCAGGCCGACGATGACGACGAGCAGCTGCACGCCGAGGTCGGCCACCACGACCATGGCCACGCGCGTGGCGCGACGCGGCGAGAACCCGCGGATCGTCCCGATGGCGACGAAGGCGACGATCGCGAAGGCCAGCAGCCGCTCGCGCATGCCGTCGCCGAGCGGCTCCCAGAAGGCGGCGAGGTAGTTCGTCGCCGAGAAGGCGCTGACGGCGACGAGGATGATGTAGTCCAGGAGCACCGCCCAGCCGGCGATGAAGCTCACGACCTCGTTGAAGGCGTAGCGCGCGAAGACCGTCGAGCCGCCGCGGTCCTGGTGCAGCGACGCGCCCTCGACGTACGTCATCGCCGCCAGGAGGAAGAAGACCCCCGCGAGCAGGAAGACGAACGGCGTGAGCCCGAGCGCGTGGTCGGCGATGACGCCGAGCGAGAAGTAGATCGAGCTCGCGACCGCCGCGTAGACGATCGCGAAGAGCGTCCACCAGCCCAGGCTGCGCCGCAGCGCCGGTGCCCTACCGCCCGCGCGCACGTTCGACGTAGAGGCGGCCGACCCCGGCCGCGACGAAGAGGACCCCGAGGAGGACGCCGAGCGCGAGCGGGCCGCCGCCGCGCGCGATCGTCGAGACGAGGATCGCCACCCCGAGGAGGACCATGACGCGCCGACAGCACCTGCGACGCGCCGCTGTGGAGGTTCCGGGCGCCGGCATCAGCGCGGCGCCCCCGCGCGCGCGGCGCGCGCGACGGCCCCGTCGCCCGCGGCGCCGGCCGAGCGGTCGCCGGGGTCGCTGAGCAGCACGACCCGCGCCGGGCGCTCGCTCAGGACCGTCTCCACGGTCTTGCCGAACAGCGACCCGCTCGCCCCGCCGCGGCAGCGGCAGGAGGATGGCCTGCGCGCGCATCTCCCGCGCCTCGCGGACGATGAGGCGGCCCGCCTGGCCGGCGCGGACCTTCTCCCAGTGCCCCGAGACGCGCCGGCCGCCCTGGAGCTTGGCCTGCTCGATGATCGCCTGGGCGGCGAGCTCCTGCTCGGGCAGCTGGGCCCCGATCGGCGCCGACTGCGGCACGGTGATCGGTGACGAGCACGTGGATCCCGCGGCGCCGGCGGGCGGCGAGCTTGATCGCCGTGGCCATGGCGCCGGGGGAGTACTCGCGGCCGTCCAGCGCGACGAGGACCGACTCGTACTCGGCCTCGTGGTCGACGACGGGCTTGGGGACGGCGACCTTCGTCGTCGTGGTGAGGTCGAGTCCCTGGCGGCGGCGGTAGAGGGGGTAGATGACCATCCCGAGCGCCAGCCAGCCCACGCCCGCGGCGGCGACGTCGAGGTGCAGGAAGGTCACGACGACGAAGGCCAGCCCGGTCCCGATGCCGCCCAGGACCGCGAAGAGCGGCAGCGGGCGACCGGCGACCCGCAGCGTGCCCGGCCCGCGGTACGGGCGCGGCCGGTCGGGGTCGGAGATCCGCAGCTTGATGACCGCGAGATGCGCGATGGTGAACGAGAGCATCGCGCCGAAGGCGTAGATGTTGCCCAGGAAGGCCGCCTGGCCCGGGATCATCATCACGCAGGCGATCGCGCCGAAGAGCATGATCCCGATCCACGGCGTCCCGTAGCGCGGGTGCAGCTGGCGCAGGCGGTCGGGCACCTGCCGGTGCAGGCCCATCGAGTACACGAGCCGCGACACGCCGATGATGCCGGCGTTCGTGGCGATGAAGAGGATCGTCGCCGCCAGCAGGCCGACGTAGATCTCGCCCGGCCCCTGGAAGACCCCGAGGTCGATCTGCTTGACGACGCCGAGGATCGGGTCGCCGGCGAACCCGCCCTGGTCCTCGCTGAGGCCGAGCTTCGTGACGTAGTCGCCGTCGGCGTCGCGGAACACCGGCAGCGCCGACAGCGCGACGGCCGGGCAGGCAGCGCGTAGATCGCGAAGACCGCGATGACGACGCGCTTGATCGCGGCCGGGATCGTCTTCGTCTCGTCCCTGGCCTCCTCGGCCATGTTCGAGATCGTCTCGATGCCGGTGTAGGCGATCATGCCCACCGGGATCGCGAGGAAGAAGTCCTTCCAGGTCGGCGCGACGCCCAGGTGGACGTTGTCGACCAGCGTCTCGGGCGACAGCACGAGGACCCCGCCGACGATGACGAGCAGCAGCTGGGTCATGAAGTCGGTGACGGCCAGCCCGATGTTCACCGCGGCCGACTCCTGGGCGCCGCGGACGTTGACCGTGCACAGGACGACGACGACGACGATGCCGAACGACGACGTCGGCGGGCGAGGAGCGCAGCGGCTCCCAGAACAGGCCGCCGACGTAGTGCGGGACGAAGAACGCCGAGATGGCGATCGTCACCGTGTAGTTCAGCATCTGGGCCCAGGCGGCGAAGAAGGACCAGAACTCGTTGAAGGCGTGGCGGGCGAAGGACGACGACCCGCCCGCCTCCGGGTACATGGCCGTGGCCTCGGCGTAGGTGGCCGCGGTCAGGTAGAAGATGAAGCCGGTGATGACGAACACCACCGGCGTGAGGCCGAGCGCGAAGGAGGCGACGAGCCCGAGCGCGTAGTAGATCGACGAGCCGACGTTCCCGTAGGCGGTCGAGAAGAGCGCGTTGACGCCCAGGACGCGCTGGAGGCCGTGGAGTCGGCGTTCGGCCATGTGGCTCGGAGGAGTCTAGGGGCGGTGCGGGTCGCCGGCCGTCGGCGGGCGCCTACCGGTCGGCGGCGGCGCGCACGAGGGCGTCCACCTGCTCCTGCTTGCGCATGATGAGGTGCTCCAGGCGGTGCTCCAGGGCCTCGGAGCGCCCCTCCTGGCCCGTGTGCGGGATCACGGCGTGCAGCGCGTCGATGCACTCGGTCTCGGCGGCGATGAGCCAGCGGACCGCGTCCACCGGGTCCGCGTGACGCTCGACCGGCGCCGGGGCGAGCGCCGGGGCGCCACCGAGCGTGGCGACCTTCTCGACGAGGTGGCGGGCGTCGTCGAGCTCGGCGTGCGCGAAGGCCCGCAGCTCCGCCGCCAGCCCGTGCAGCGCGAAGCCCGTCAGGGTTCCGCCCACGATCGTGTAGGCCAGCGCGGAGCGCAGCTGCAGCGCCAGCGCGTCGTTGAGGCCGTCGACGACCGCGTCGACCTCCATCGGATCGGTCTTCTGCTCACCCATGCGCACCAGGCTCCCCGAACGACGACGGGCGCCACCATGGCCGCCCGTCGGATCGTCCGGATGAAGGGCGGGCTACGTGATGATGGGGATGATGAGGATCGCGACGATGTTCGCGACCTTGATCATCGGGTTGATCGCGGGGCCCGCCGTGTCCTTGAACGGGTCGCCGACGGTGTCGCCGGTGACCGAGGCGGCGTGGGCTTCGGAGCCCTTGCCGCCGTAGGCGCCGTCCTCGATGAGCTTCTTCGCGTTGTCCCAGGCGCCGCCGCCGGCGGTCATGAGGACGGCGAAGAAGAAGCCGACGACGATGACGCCGATGAGCAGGCCGCCGAGGGCCTGGATCGAGATCAGGCCGACGATGGTCGTGACGACGATCGGGATGAGCGACGGGACGATCATCTCGCGCTGCGCGGCCTTCGTGACGAGGTCGACGCAGGCCGCGTAGTCGGGCGTGTCGGTGCCCTCCATGATCCCCGGCTTCTCGCGGAACTGGCGGCGCACCTCCTCCACGACGGCGCCGCCGGCGCGGCCGACGGCCTCCATCGACAGGGCCGCGAAGAGGCAGACCATCAGCCCGCCGAGCAGGAGGCCCATGAGGACCGCCGGGTCGCCGACGCTGAAGTTCAGGTCGCTGAGCTTGACCCTCTCGGCCCGCAGCTCCGCCGTGAAGCCGGCGAAGAGCACGACCGCCGCGAGGACGGCCGAGCCGATCGCGTAGCCCTTCGTGACCGCCTTCGTCGTGTTGCCGACCGCGTCGAGCGGGTCGGTGACGTTCCGGACGTCCTCCGGCATGTCCGCCATCTCGGCGATGCCGCCGGCGTTGTCGGTGATCGGGCCGAACGCGTCGAGCGCGACGATCAGGCCGGTCAGCGAGAGCTGGCCCATGACGGCCACGCCGATGCCGTAGATGCCGGTCGTGCCGCCGCCCGCGAGCTTCCAGGAGGCCAGGATGCCGAGCACGAGGACGAGCGCGGGCAGCGCCGTCGCCTGCAGGCCCTGCGCGAGGCCCTGGATGATGTTCGTCGCGTGGCCGGTCTGCGAGGCCGCGGCCGTCTTCTTGACGGGGCTGAAGCGCGTCGACGTGTAGTAGTCGGTGATGAGGAACAGCAGCGCGGTGACGCCGAGGCCCACGAGCGAGCAGAGCCAGAGGTCCGTGACCGACGGGCCGGCAGCGGCCGCCCGTCGAGGGTGACGCCGTCCATGAGCCACTTCGTGACGGGGTAGAACGCGACCG
Source organism: uncultured Actinomycetes bacterium (assembly GCA_963707695.1). Classification (GTDB taxonomy): domain Bacteria; phylum Actinomycetota; class Thermoleophilia; order Solirubrobacterales; family Solirubrobacteraceae; genus JAOPZW01. The sequence continues at coordinate 689,525 of CAVPQY010000004.1, forward strand.
CCGAGATCAGGGCGGAGACGACGAGGCCCTGGTACAGGGCGCGCTCGACGTTGCCGGCGGCCGACTTCACGGCGAAGGTGCCGATGATCGACGCGATGATGGCGACGCCGCCCAGGACGAGCGGGTAGAGCGCGACCGCGGTGTCCTCGGTGAAGGTGAGGACGCCGAGCAGCATGACGGCGACGGCGGTGACCGCGTAGGTCTCGAAGAGGTCCGCCGCCATGCCGGCGCAGTCGCCGACGTTGTCGCCCACGTTGTCCGCGATGACGGCCGGGTTGCGCGGGTCGTCCTCGGGGATGCCGGCCTCGACCTTGCCGACGAGGTCGGCGCCGACGTCGGCGGCCTTCGTGAAGATGCCGCCGCCCAGACGGGCGAAGACCGAGATGAGCGAGCCGCCGAAGCCGAGCCCGATGAGCGCGTCGACGGCCTCCTTCTGCGTGCGGTCGAAGAGCCACGTCAGCGCGCCGTAGTAGCCGGCGACGCCGAAGAGCGCCAGGCCGGCGACGAGCATGCCGGTGATGGCCCCGCCGCGGAAGGCGACGTCGAGGGCCTTGCCGACGCCCGAGCGCGCGGCCTCGGCCACGCGGGCGTTGGCGCGCACCGAGACGTTCATCCCGACGTAGCCGGCGGCGCCGGAGAGCAGGGCGCCGATGAGGAACCCGAGGGCGACCGAGAAGTCCTGGATGAAGATGAGCGCCACGAAGACGACCACCCCGACCCCGGCGATCACGGTGTACTGGCGGTTGAGGTACGCGCGGGCGCCCTCCTGCACGGCGCCCGAGATGCGCTGCATGACCTCGTTGCCCGGCGACAGCGCCAGGAGCTGGCGCGCGGTCACGAGGCCGTAGGCCACGGCGCACAGCGCGCACACCAGCGCGACGAGCACCCCGTGGTCGGTCAGGAAAGAGCTCAAGGTTTCGTTCGTCCTCCGAGTCGATGGAGCGCCCGCGGCCACCGAGGGAGAGGGCCGGGCACGGGCGCAAGTGGCCGGACGGGCGCAGAGGCACCCGGCGCGGCCTGTGAAGCGCGCGGGATCCTAGCGAGGACCGCGGCGGAAGCGCCCGGCGGTCGCCGCCGCGGTCGCCCGCCGACCTACTGGCCCGGCACCCAGAGGCGGCCGGAGCGCACGGCGTCGCCCGGCGCACCGGGGCCGGCGGCTCGCCCGGGCCGGGTCCGGTCCCGCCCTGCCCGCCCTCCTCGCCGTCGCCCTGCGGGCCGCCCGGCTCGCCGCCGGGCTCGGCGGGACCGCGCCCGCCGGCCATCCGGGCGTAGGCGAGCTGCAGCTGGGCGATCGCCTCGCGCAGCTGCGCCGCGTCGGGGCCCAGCGCGTCCTCCACGAGCGGCAGCAGCGCCCGCGCGCCCTCGATGGCCAGGCGCACCTGCTCGGGGTCCGCCTCGTCCTCGGTGCCGGGCGCCACGCCGGCGCGGCGGCCGCCCAGGTTCAGCAGCGACACGACGGTCTGCAGGACGACGTCCTCGACGCGCAGGCGCTTGAGCTCGGCCTCGTAGGCCGCGCGAAGCTCGTCCTCGGTCGGCTGGCGGCCGGGGCCGCCGGGATCCTGGGTGCTCACCGTGCTTGGACCTCCTGCTTGGGGGCGTAGGTGCGGCGCGTCTCCTCGACGGCCGCTGCGTAGGCCTCGCCGAGGCTCGCCCCGGACCGGACCAGCGCCCGCTGGCGCTGGGCGCCGTTGGCGTCCGGGAGGCGCGGGTCGAGGCCGTGCTCGGCGCGGACCGGGGCCGTCCAGGTCAGGAGCCGGTCGGCGATCGCCGCCGACGGGTACTCCGTCCCCGCGTCGAGGTCGATCATCCGCCCGTCGAGGCCGAAGCGGATCGCGCGCCACAGGTTCTCCTCCACCAGGCGACGGGGCGCGTGGGGCGAGGGGTGGCCCTCGTCCTCGTCGCGCGCGGCCTGCAGGACGCAGGCGACGATGAGCGCCGACAGGCCCTCGGCCTCGGCCGCGGTGGCCTGCGCGTCGCAGATGCGGACCTCGACCGTGCCGAAGGAGAAGTGCGGCCGCACCGACCACCACACCTGGGTGTCCTCGACGATCGAGCCGGTGCGCACGAGCAGGTCGAGGTAGTCGCGGTAGGCCGCCCAGGACCCGTAGGCGTCGGGGACCCCGCAGCGCGGGAAGGACTTCGTGAAGATCTGGGTGCGCGCCGAGTGCAGCCCGCTGTCGAGGCCGTCGAGGAAGGGCGAGCTGGCGCTGACGGCCAGCAGCAGCGGCAGGACGGGTCGAAGCCGGTCGCACGCGCGCACCGCCCGGTCGATGTCGCGCACGCCGACGTGGACGTGCAGCGAGAAGCTCGTGTTGCGCCGGGCGACGTACTGCAGCCCCTCGACGACGCGACGGTAGTGGTCCGTGTCGATGTTGGGCTGCGCGCGGTAGTCCGCCCACGGGTGGGTCCCCGTCGCCCCCAGCCGCACGTCGCCGGCGTCGGCCAGGGCGAAGAGCCGCGCGCGCACGTCGCGCTGGCGGGCGACCGCGTCGGCGTGGTCCTCGCCGCGGCCGGAGCGGATCTCGATCTCGCTCGAGATGAGCTCGCCGGCGATGGCCTCGGACAGCACGGGGTCGGTCGCCGCGGCGGCGTCGCGGAGGCGCTCGAAGCCCGGCACGAGGTCCAGCGTGGCGGGGTCGAGGACGGCGAACTCCTCCTCGAGCCCGACCGTGCCGTCCTGGGACGCCGCGAAGACGTCCGGCACAGCGGCGGTGTCGATCACGTGAGGTAGAAGTACAGCGCGTAGAGCAGGTCGACCGCGGGGCTCGAGGTGTGGACGGTGACCTCGGGCGGGACCTGCAGCAGGGCCTCGGAGTAGTTGAAGATGATCTTCACGCCGACCTCGACCAGCCGGTCGGCCAGGCCCTGGGCCGCCGCGGTCGGGACGGCGAGGACGCCGACGACGATGTCCTCGTCGTCGACGAGGCTCGCGAGGTCGTCGAGGTGGCGGATCTCCTGGGCGCCGACCTTCGTGCCGACCTTGCGCGGGTCGACGTCGAAGATCGCCACGACCCGGAAGCCGTGGTCCGCGAAGATGTCCGACGAGGCGATCGCCCGGCCCAGGTGGCCGGCGCCGAACAGCGCGATGTTGTGCTGGCCGGCGGTCCGCAGGATCTTGCGGATCTGCGTGACGAGCGAGTCGACGTTGTAGCCGACGCCGCGCTTGCCGAACTTGCCGAAGCCCGACAGGTCGCGCCGGATCTGCGTCGAGTTGACGTGCGTGTAGTCCGAGAGCTCCTGGGAGGAGATCGTCTCCTTGCCCATCTTCTTGGCCTGGGTGAGGACCTGGAGGTAGCGCGACAGGCGCGCGGCCACGCCGAGCGACAGGCGCTCCGGCGCCACGGAGCCGTTCGCGCTCTCGAGGGGCGCGGTCTGCAGGTCGGACCCGGCCATCCCTGGTTTCACTCTACCGAGCCGCCGGGACCGCCCCCGCCGCCGCCCAGCCGCGCGGCCAGGTCGGCCTCGTCGACGACGAAGTCGTAGAGCTCGACCCCGTCCAGCGCCACGACGGGGATCCGCTCGAGGTAGCGGCGCAGCAGCGCGTCGTCGCGCTCGATGTCGACCTCCTCGAGCGCGAACGCGGGCCCGGCGGCGCGCAGGCGCTCGAGCGCCGCGCGCGCGTCGTCGCAGAGGTGGCACCCGGGCCGCCCGTAGAGCGTGACCACGGCCTCGCCGCCGCTCACAGGTCGTGCTCGCCCGTGGCGTAGGCGTCGAGGGCGAGCGCGGCGTCGCCGCGCAGCGGGGCGACCCAGCGGGCGGCGGAGCCGATCATGGCCGCGTTGTCGGTGCACAGGGCGCGCTCGGGCACGTGGAGCTCGACCCCGAGCCCGGCCAGCCGCTCGCGCAGGAGCGTGTTGGCGGCCACGCCGCCGCCGACGGCCAGCCGGTCGCCCGCCCCGTCGCGCAGCGCGCGGCGGACCCGCAGCACGAGCGCGTCGACGACGGCCTCCTGGTAGGAGGCGGCCAGGTCGGCGCGCCGGCGCGCGACCTCCTCCTCGCCCAGGTCGCGCACGGCGTACAGGAGCGCGGTCTTGAGCCCGGCGAAGGAGAAGTCCAGGCCGGCGACGCGCTCCGCGCGCGGGAAGGCGAAGGCGGCCGGCGTCGCCGCCGGCGGCCAGGCGCTCGAGCGCCGGCCCGCCCGGGAAGGGGAGCCCGAGCAGCCGCGCGCCCTTGTCGATCGCCTCGCCGGCGGCGTCGTCGAGCGTGCGGCCCAGGACGGTGAACCCGTCGTGCGCGTCCACGCGCGCCAGGAAGGTGTGGCCCCCGGAGGCGACGAGGCACAGGAAGGGCGGCGCGAAGGGCGCGGCCGCGCCGTCCCCGCCCCCGGCGACGAAGTTCGCGGCGACGTGGCCCTGCAGGTGGTCGACGGGCGCCAGCGGGAGGTCGCGCGCGGCGGCCAGGCCCTTCGCGGTCGCCACGCCCACGAGCAGGGCGCCGACGAGCCCCGGGCCCTGCGTGACGGCGACGAGGTCGACGTCGTCGAGCCCGGCGCCGGCGCGGGCCAGGGCGTCGTCGACGACCGTCGTGGCGAGCTCGAGGTGGTGGCGGGCGGCGACCTCGGGCACGACGCCGCCGTAGCGGTCGTGCACCCCCTGGCTCGAGATGACGTTCGCGTGGATCGTGCCGTCGTGCCCGACGACCGCCGCGCAGGTGTCGTCGCAGCTCGTCTCGAGCGCGAGGATCACGCCGGCGCCGGGCCGGTCGGCTCGACCGGGCCGGCCGCCGGGATGTCGTCCAGGCGGCCGTCGAGCGTGGCCGGCGTGCGCCACATGATGAGCGCGTCCTCGCCGTTGTCCTGGTAGTAGCGGCGGCGCGTCCCGGCCGCGCGGAAGCCGAAGCGCTCGTAGAGCTCGATCGCCCCGGTGTTCGAGCGCCGGACCTCGAGCGTGTAGCGCGCGTCGGGGTCGGCCACGCGCTCGAGGAGCTCGCCCAGGAGCGCGGTGGCGATGCCACGGCGGCGCTCGTCGGGGTCGACCGCGATGTTCATGACGTGCCACACCGTGTCGTAGCGCGAGCAGATGAGGTAGCCGCGCAGACGGCCCGCGCCCGGGGACGTGCTCCACGCCGACAGGCAGATGCCGCTCGGCTTGGACAGCTCGAGCACGAACATGGCCAGCGACCACGGCGTCGGGAAGGCGCGGCGCTCGATCGCCACGACCTGCGGGAGGTCGGCGTAGGTCAGCCGGCGCACCTCGAGCATGGTCGTGCTCACGTCCGCCGCCGCTCCACCGCGTCGGGGGCGCGCACGTACTCGGGCACGAGCGCGGCGACGGGGACGGGTCGACCGTCCCGGGCCAGGCGGCAGGTCGCCAGTGCGCTCACGTGGTGCAGCTCGGAGCCGTCCGGCGGGACCGCGACGGCCGCCGCCTCCAGGTGCTCCCGGAAGCGTACCGCCCCGTCCCCGACCGCCCGCCACGGCCCGGGCTCCGCGCCGACGAGCGCCCCCAGCCCCTGGGGCGCCACGGCGACCGGGCCGAGGAGCCGCCGCTCGCCGTCCCAGCCCGCCACGAAGGCCTCGCCGCGGCGGGCGTCGAGCACCGCGAGCACGCGGCCGCCGGCGCCCTCGTCCGCCGCCCGCAGCGCCAGGGCGCGCAGCGTCGACACCGGGACGACCTCGGCGCCGGTGCCGAGCGCCAGCGCGCGCGCCGTGGCCACCCCGATCCGCAGCCCGGTGAACGTCCCGGGCCCGACGCCGACCCCGAGGCGGTCGACCTCGGCGAGGGACAGGCCGGCCTCGCCCAGCGCCCGGCGGGCGAGCGGCAGCAGCTCGGCGGCGTGCGCGGGGCGGGCGCCCGGCGCGGGACGGTGGTCGAGCGCGACGGGGTCGCGGCCGTCGGCCAGCACGGCCACGGCGGTCGCCGGCGTCGCGGTGTCGAGCCCCAGGACGACGGTCACCGCGTGACCGTGACCCGGCGCCGGTCCCCGCCGCGGTGCTCGAGCCGCACCCGCGCCGCGACGCGGACGCCGTCGGGCAGGAGGTCGGGGGACGCGGACATGGGATCCCCGCCCACCCCGAGGGCGTCGAAGGCCGCGCCGGGCCACTCGACGAAGGCGACGGCGTCGGGCGTCAGGTAGTCGTCCAGGAGCCCCGGATCCTCGCCGGCGAGGTCGGCCAGCCGGAAGAGGTCGAGGTGGGCGAGCCACCCGCCGCCGGCCGTGCGGTGGCGGCGGCCGATCGTGAACGTCGGGCTCGCCACCGGGCCGGTGATGCCCAGCGCGCGGGCAGCGCCGCGGACGAAGGTCGTCTTGCCCGCGCCGAGGTCGCCCTCGACGAGCACGACGTCACCCGGGCTCAGGGCCGTCGCCAGGGCGGCGGCGACCCGCTCGGTCGCGTCCGGGCCGTCGGTCTCGGTGACGTCGGGGCGCGCGCTAGGCGCGCCCATCGCCGGGGCGCCGCCGCCAGAGCAGCAGGCCGGCGGCGAGGAGGACGAGGCCCGCGCCGATGGGCAGGCGCAGGTCCAGGCCGGTGCGCGGGAGCTGGCCCGCCGCGGTGCCCTGGGCGGTGGTCCCCGAGGTCGTGCCGGCGGTCGTGCCGGACGACGTGCTCGGGGCGACCTGGCCGCTCGACGAGCCGCTGGTCGAGCCGCTCGAGCTGCCCGAGGAGCTCCCGCTGGAGCCGGAGCTGCCCGAGCCGCCGCCGCCGCTGCTGCCGCTGCCGGCGAGCGGATCGACGTACTGCTCGTCCCCCGCGCCGTTCTGCGCGAGGACGGTGGCAGGGGTCGCCGCGAGGGCGACGACGAGGGCGGCCAGGATGGCCGTGAGGCGGCGCGGTGGCGTCGACATGGCGCGCGAGTCTACCCTTACGCCCTGCCTGAGCCGCCGCCACCTACCATGGCGGGCCGCGTGCCCGACCGCCGAACGCGCAAGATCCTGATCCTCGCGGATCGTGACTGGACCCACCCGGACTGCGGGGGGACCGGCACCGCGCTGTTCGGCATCGTGTCGCGCTGGGTGGCGTGGGGCCACGATGTCACGGTCGTCGCCTCGATGTACGACGGCGCCGCCAAGGTCGACCGATACGCCGAGAACCTGACCGTCCACCGCGATGGGGACGCGGCTCACCGTCTTCCCGAAGACCGCCTGGGCGACCCTGCGCGGGGCATCGGCCGCGACGCCGACCTGGTCCTCGAGCTCTGCAACGGCATCGCCGTACGGGACCTCGCTCTGGCCGTGGCTGCGCAAGCCGCGCACGCTGCTCGTCTTCCACGTCCACCAGGACCACTACGTCACCGAGCTCGGCCTGCTCGGGCGCGTCGCGGCGGTCGTCGCGCGAGCGGGTCCCGCTCCAGCACCTGTACCCCGGCGTGCCCGTCCTCACGATCTCGCAGGTCTCCCGCGAGGAGCTCGAGGAGCTCGGCGTCGAGCGCGACCGCATCCACGTCGTCTACCTGGGACTGGACCGGGGCGTCCTGGAGCCGGGCGAGAAGTCCGAGTCGCCGACGCTCGTCTACCTCGGGCGCCTCAAGCAGTACAAGCGGATCGACCGGGTCCTCGACGCCGTCGCCGCGCTGCCCGAGGGCACGCTCGACATCGTCGGGGACGGCGACCAGCGCGAGGCGCTCGAGCAGGAGGTCGTCGACCGGGGCCTCTCCGACCGCGTCACCTTCCACGGGCACGTCAGCGAGGAGGAGAAGCAGCAGCTCCTGGCCCGCTCGTGGCTCGCGCTCGACCGCCTCGTCGGCCGAGGGCTGGTGCCTCAGCGTGGTCGAGGCGGGCGCGTGCCGCACCCCGACGGCGGCGCTGCGCGTCGGCGGCCTCTCGGAGGTCATCGTCCACGACCAGACCGGCCTGCTGGCCGACGAGCCCGAGGAGCTCGTCGAGGGCGTGCGCGACCTGCTCGCCGACCGCCCGCGCCTGGAGGCGTACAGCGACGCCGCGCTCGCGCGGGCCGAGAGCTTCACGTGGGACACGACGGCGAGCGGGATGCTCGAGGTCATGGAGCAGTCCGAGGCCGTCCACAACGTCGGCCGCACGCGGCTGCGCTCCACCTTCCGCGCCTCGGAGTCGGGCAAGGCCGCCGGCCTGGCGGGCGCGACGCTGCTGAACAACGCGATCCAGCTCATCTTCACGATCGCCTTCACGCGCCTGCTCGGGCGCGACGGGCTACGGGTCGCTGGCGGCGCTCATCTCGACGTTCCTGGTCCTCATGGTCGCGGGCCAGTCCATGCAGGTCGCCGCCGCCCGCGAGGCGGCGATGGACCGCCTCGGCGCCCCGTCCGTCATGCGGCGCACGCTGCAGGCCTGGATGGAGCGATTGCTCGTGGCCCTCGTGGCCGTGACCGCCGCGTCCATCCTGCTGCGCGAGCCGCTCGCCGCCCTGATCGGCGTGAACGACCACCCGTGGGCGGCCGCCGCCATCCTCCCCACCGGCGTCCTGTTCACGATGCTCTCGCTCCAGCGCGGCGCGCTGCAGGGCCTGCGCGCGTACAGCCCGGTCGGCCTGAGCATCGTCGGCGAGGCCGGCGGCCGGCTCATCTTCGGCCTGATCCTCGTCGGCGCCGGCCTCGGCGTCGAGGGCGCCTTCCTCGGCACGCCGCTCGCCTTCGCGGTCGATCGCCATCGCCCTCGAGGTCGCGCTCATCCGCCGCGCCGGCCCCGTCCAGCGCACCCAGAGCCCCGCGCGGTCGCTGCGCGGCCTGATCGGCGACGGCTGGGTCCCGATCATCGGCCTGCTCCTGCTCGCCGCGCTGCAGAACGTCGACGTCATCATCGCCAAGCGCGAGCTGCCCTCCCACGCGGCCGGCTCCTACGCGGCCGCGGCCGTCGCGGCGAAGTCCGTGGTGTGGGTGGCGATCGGGCTCGGCCTGCAGCTGCTGCCCGAGGCCACGCGCCGGGCGGCGGCGGGCCTGGACCCCCGCCCCGTGCTGCTGCGCGCCCTCGGGGTGCTGGCCGTCATCGCGACGCCCGCGCTCATCATCTTCACCTTCGCGGCCGAGCCGCTGCTGCGCATCGCCTTCGGCGACCTCACCGACGCCGCGGGCGCGCTCCCGCTGCTCGGGCTGGCGATGACGCTGCTGGCGGCGGCCTACCTCACGGTCCAGTACATGATCGCCCTGCACCGCACGTCGTTCCTGTGGGTGCTCGCGGTCGTCGCCGTCGCGGAGCCCTTCCTGCTGTCCAACGCGAAGCTCGGGGTCACCGCGTTCGCCGCGATCGTCCTCGCCGTGCAGGCCGTCGTGGCCGCCGGGATGCTCGCCTTCGGCCTGCGCGCCCGGCGCGCGCACGCGGCCACGGCGCCCTCCCTGGCGGAGTAGCGTTCGTCCCCTGATGCAGCTCCAGGGGATCCACCACGTCACCGCCATCACCGGCGATGCGCCGCGCAACGTCGAGTTCTACGCGGGCACGCTCGGGCTGCGGCTCGTCAAGCGCACGGTCAACCAGGACGACCCGACCGTCTACCACCTCTTCTACGCCGACGAGGAAGGCTCGCCGGGGTCGGACCTGACGTTCTTCGAGTACCCCGGCGCCCGGCCGGGGCGCGCCGGCGACGGCATGGTCCACACCGTGGTCTGGCGGGTCGGCTCGCCGGAGGCGATCGCCTTCTGGGAGCAGCGGCTGGCGACCGAGGGCGTGGCCGCCGAGCGCGACGGCGACCGGCTGGCCTTCTCCGACCCCGAGGGGCTGCGCCACGTCCTCGAGGTCTACTCCGGGTCCGAGCGCCCGCTCGTCAGCGCGGCGCCCGACGTCCCCGCCGAGCACGCGCTGCAGGGCTTCGCCGCCGTCCGCGCCTACGCGGCCGACCCCGAGGCGAGCGCCGACCTGCTGGCCGGCACCCTCGGCTTCGAGCGCCTCGGCGACGGCCACTGGCGCGTGGCCGGCGACGAGCGCTCGGGCGAGCTGCACTACGACGCGCCGCCGGAGGAACAGGGCGGGCGGGGGGTGTCCGGCGCGGGCACGGTCCATCACGTCGCCTTCGCCACGAAGATGGAGGACCAGGAGGCCTGGCAGGAGCGCGTGGCGCGGTCCGGGCGGCACCCCACGCCGGTGATCGACCGCTTCTGGTTCCGCTCGGTCTACTTCCGCGAGCCGTCCGGCGTGCTCTTCGAGCTGGCCACCCTCGGCCCGGGCTTCGCGACCGACGAGGACCAGGCGCACCTGGGCGAGCGCCTGGTGCTGCCGCCCGCCTTCGAGCACCTGCGCGACCGCGTCGAGCAGGTCCTCACGCCCCTGCCGGACCCGCGCGCCGAGCGCGCCGGCGCGACGCAGGCCTAGCCGCCGGACGCGCTCAGGCGGGCCGTGCGAGCCCGCGCGCGCGCCGCGGCGGGCGACGGCGCACCCCCTGGCGGGGCGGGCGGTCGGCGGCCAGCGCGCGCTCGACCACGGCGGCCACCCCGCGGCGGAACTCGAGCTCGTCGAAGCGGCGGGCGTTGGCCACGCAGGCCTGCGGATCGACCGCGAGCGCGTCGAAGCGCTGCACGGCCTCGACGAGCGACGCCGGCTCTGGGCCGGAGAAGAACGTGCCCGTCACGCCTTCGAGGACGGTGTCGCAGACGCCCCCCTCGTCGAGGGCGATGACGGGCCGGCCGGCGGCCTGGGCCTCGACCGCGGCGATGCCGAACTCCTCCTTGGCCGTCACGACGAGCGCGCGGGCGCGCTGGAGGGTGCGCGCCGTGTCGGCGTCGGTGAGCCGGCCCGCGAAGCGGATCGTGGGCCCGGCCAGGCGCTTGAGGCGGCGCTCGTCGGGCCCGTCGCCCACGACCACGAGCGGGAGCCGCAGGCGGTTGAAGGCCTCGACGGCCACGTCGAGGTGCTTGTGGGGCACGAGCTCGCTGAGCGTGACGTACGCGTCGCCGACCTCGACGCCGGCGCCCGCCGCGAACCGCGTCGTCTGCACCGGGGGGTGCAGGACGTCGGCGTCGCGGCCGAAGAACCGCTGCATCCGCTTGCGCGTCGTCTCGGAGTTCGCGATGTAGACGTCGACGCGCTGGGCGGCGATCCAGTCCCACTGGCGCCAGCGCTGGAAGATCAGCCGCAGCGCCGCGCGGGTCACCGGGTCGCGGCGCGCGAGCGTCTCGTCGCGCGCGTTCCAGGCGTAGCGGAACGGGTTGTGGCAGTAGCAGACGTGGACGGCGTCCTCGTCCGGGATGACGCCGTGGGCCCAGGCGCTCGAGCTCGACAGGACCAGGTCGTAGCCGCGCAGGTCGAGGGACTCCATGGCCGCGGGGTACAGCGGCAGCAGGGCGCGGAAGGACCGGGCCGTCGGGTGGAGCGCCTGGAGGAACGAGGGCTTGACGGTGCGGTGCGCGAAGCGGCCCTCGGTGCCCTTGGGATCGTAGACCGCCGTGAAGACGTCGGCCTGCGGGAAGAGGTCGCACAGCGACAGGAAGACGCGCTCCGCTCCACGGAGGTCGAGCAGGAAGTCGTGGACGAGCGCGACGCGCGCTCCCTTGGCGGCAGCCTCCGGCACTGTCGGCGAACCCTACCGAGGTGCGAGCGGCGGCCCGGCCGGTCCCGGCGCCTGCAAGCCCGCGCCCACGGGTCCGGCCCCGCGGGACCCGGCGCGGGTAGGGTCCGCGGCCGCATGCGGGTCGTGGTCGACGGGCGGTCGCTGACCACGGGGCGGGGCGTCGCCCGCTTCGTGCGCTGCGTCCTGGACGCGCTCGCCCCGGCGGCGCCCGACGTCGAGCTCGTCGCGGTGGTCCCCGGGCGGGCGCCGCTGGCCGGCGCGCCCGCCGGCGTGCGACTCGTGCGGACGGCCCTGCCCTCGCAGGCGGTCTTCGGGGCCGCCGCGCTCACCGGCCGTCCCCGGCTGGACCGCCTGGCCGGCGGCGCCGACGTCGTGTGGGTGCCGGCCCCGGCGCCCGTCGCGGTGTCGGCCGGCGTCCCCGTCGTCCTGACCGTCCATGACCGCGCCTGGGAGCACCGCCCCGCCGACTACACCCGCTACGAGCGCCTGTTCCACCGCCTCGCGCGCCCGCGGGCGACGGCCGCGCGGGCCGCCGCCGTGACGGCGGTCTCGGCGGCCGTGCGCGACGACGTGGCCGCGGCCTGGTCGCTCGACCCCGCCCGCCTGCACGTCGTCCACCCCGGGCCGGGCCTGCCGCGCGCGCCGGCGGGGGTCCGGGCCGGCGGCCCGGCGCCGGCGCCCGCCCGGCCGTACCTCCTCGCGGTGGGCGCGCTCGAGCCCCGCAAGGCGCCCGCGGTGCTCGCCGAGGCCTACCGGCGCGCCGTCGCGGGCGGCCTCGACGCCGACCTCGTCGTGGTCGGCTCCGGTCGCCTGGAAGGGGTCCTGCGCGACGTCCCCGGGATCCGCCTGGCGGGCGCCGTCGCCGACCCGGAGCTCGACGCGCTCTACGCCGGGGCCCTCGCGCTCGTGCACCCCGCGCTCATGGAGGGCTTCGGCCTGCCGCCGCTCGAGGCGGCCCTGCGCGGCGTCCCCACGGCGGGCTCGGACCTGCCGCCGCTGCGCGAGACGCTCGGCGACGCCGCGCTGCTCGTGCCGCCCGGCGACGCGGGCGCGCTGGCGGCGGCGCTCGTCCGGCTCGGCGCCGACCCGGCGCTCCGGGACCGCCTGGGAGCGGCCGCCGGCGGGCGCGCCGCGGGCTTCACGTGGGAGCGCACCGCGGCCGGACTGCTCGCCGTCCTGCGGGAGGCGGCCCGGTGAGCGTCACCGTCGTCGTCGTCACGCACGAGTCGGCCGCCGACCTCCCGCCGCTGCTGGGCTCGGTCGCCGCGCACCTCGGCCCCCACGACCCCCAGGTCGTGGTCGTGGACTCCGGCTCGACCGACGGCTCGCCCGCCCTGGCCGCGGCCGCGGGCGCCGAGGTCGTGCGCCTCGACGGCAACCCGGGCTTCGGTGCGGCCAACGACGCGGGCGTCGAGCGCGCCCGCCACGACGTCACGATCCTGCTCAACCCCGACTGCGAGCTGCGCGACGACGGGCTCCTGCGGCTGGCGGACGAGGCCCGCGGGCGCGACGCGCTGCTCGTCCCGCGGCTGCTGAACACGGACGGGAGCGTCCAGCGCTCCGCCCACCCGCGCCCGGGCACCGCGGCCGGGCTCGTGGCGGCGCTCGTGCCGCCCCGGGCGCTGCCGCGCGCGGCGCGCGAGGCGCTCGAGCCCTACCGCAGCGACCGGCCGCGCCCGGTCGGGTGGGCGATCGCCGCCTGCGTCGTCGCGCGCACGGCGCTCCTGCGGCGGCTGGGCCCCTTCGACCCCGGCGCGTTCCTCTTCTACGAGGACCTCGACCTCTGCCTGCACGCGGCCGCGGTCGGCGCGCCGACCGAGCTGCGGCCCGGCGTCGCCGTCGTCCACCACGGCTCGCGCTCGACCGCGCCGGCGTTCGGGGGCGAGGCCTTCGCGCTCCAGGCGCAGCGGCGACGCGCCGTCGTCGGCGCCCGGCTGGGACCGCGGGCGCTGGCCGCCGACGACGCCGCGCAGGCGCTGACGTTCGGCCTGCGGGCGCTCGCCGGCCGCGAGCGCGCCAGGAACCTGGGGCACCTGCGGGCCCTGCGCGCCGCCCGCCGCGACGGGTAGCCCCGCCCCATGGCCGACACGCGCTTCTGGTTCGCCGCCTCGACGGAGGAGTTCCTCCCGTCCGAGCTCGTCGAGCAGGCGAAGGCCGCCGAGCGTGCGGGCTTCGACGGGCTGGCCAGCTCGGATCACTTCGCGCCCTGGTGGCCCGAGGGGAAGGCGACGCAGGCGTGGGTGACGCTCTCCGCGATCGGCGCCGCCACGGGCGCCTCGCTCCCGCTGGGCACGAGCGTGACCCCGATCGTCCACCACTACCACCCGGGCCTGGTGGCGCAGGCCTTCATGAGCCTCGAGGAGCTCTACCCGGGCCGGGTCTTCCTCGGCGCCGGCTCCGGCGAGGCCCTCAACGAGGTGCCGCTCGGCGCCGACTGGCCGTCGGTGGGCGAGCAGATCGAGCGCCTCGACCAGGGCCTCGAGGCGATCCGCCGGCTCTGGGACGGCGAGACGGTGACGATGGACGCCGGGTGGTTCCGCCTCAAGGAGGCCAGGCTCTACACGCGCAGCGACCGGCGGCCGGACCTCTACGTCTCCGCCTTCGGCCCCAGGGCCGCGCAGGTCGCCGCCAAGCACGGCGACGGCCTGTGGACGCTCGGCGACCCCGAGCAGGCGCCCGAGGTCGTCGACGCCTACAAGGAGGCCTGCGCGAAGCACGGGCGCGAGCCGGGCGAGATCATCCTCCAGGCCGGCTTCCACCTCGGCGACGACGAGGAGCGCGCGATCCGCACGGCGCGGACCTGGAAGGCGACGCAGCTGCCGGAGATGTACCGGGACGATCTCCACGACCCGGCCGAGATGCTGCGCCGCGCCGACGAGCAGCTGAGCGACGAGGAGTTCGCCCACGAGGGCTTCCTGGTCGGCGCTGACGCGGGCGAGCACGTGGAGCGCCTCCAGCGGCTGCGCGACGTGGGCGCCACCGTGATCTGCCTCCAGCTCATCGGCGCCGACGACGCGCTGGGCTCGATCCGCCGCTATGGCGACGAGGTGCTCCCGCAGCTCCGCGGCGCCCGCGCGGGCGCCTGAGCCGCGGGCCGGCCGGGCTAGAAGAGCCCGAGCTGCTCGACCGGGACGTCGGCCGGAGCGGCCGGAGCGGCCGGGGCGTCGGGCAGACCGTCGGCGCGGTCCGCGCGCCGGGCCTCCGGCGGCGGCTCGGCCTCGACCGCCCCGAGCTCGGGCATCGGCTCGGGCGCGGGCGGCTGCTCCGGCTCGGGCAGCGCGAGGAGCCCGGGCAGCCGGCCGAAGTCCCGCCGGAGGACCTCCACGTTCGCGGGCGTGTAGAGCGCCGCGGCCGGGTGGAAGAGCGGGTAGAGCCGCACGGCCCGCGGGCCGATGACCCGCACCTCGTCACGGCCGTGGAGCCGCGTGATGCCCGTGGGATCGCCGCGCAGGAGCTTCGTCGCGAAGTTGCCGAGCGTGCAGACGACGCGCGGCCGGACGAGCTCGAGCTGGCGGAAGAGGTACTCCTGGCAGTGCTCGATCTCGTCGGGGTGCGGGTCCCGGTTGCCGGGCGGCCGGCACTTCAGCGTGTTGACGATGAAGACCTGCTCGCGGGCGAGCCCGATCTCGCCGAGGAGCTGGTCGAGCAGCCGGCCGGCCTGGCCCACGAAGGGCAGGCCCTGCTCGTCCTCGTGACGTCCGGGCGCCTCCCCCACGAACATGAGGTCGGCGTCGGCGTGGCCCGCGCCGAAGACGACGGTACGGCGGGTCGCGGCCAGCTCGGGGCAGCGGGTGCAGCCCCGCGCCTGGCGCAGGACGTCCTTGAGCGCCTCGCGGCGCTCCTCCGGGGTGGGCGGCACCCCGCCGATGCTAGTCCGCCCTGCGGCGAGCTACCATGGAGGCACCAGAGGACGCGACCGGCATCCCGGACGGGAGCTGGACCGGCAATGGACACCACTTCGACGCGCGATCCGCGCACCTGTGCGGTCATCGGCCCCGGACGGCTCGGGCGGGCCCTCGTGGCCGCGCTCCGGCGCGGTCCCACCGCTCCCCCGGGCGCTCCGGCCGTCCCCGCCGGCGTTTCCACCGCGCCCTCCGGGTGGACCGTCGCGGGCCCGTTCGGTCGCGACGACGCCCACCGGGCCGCCGCCGCCGACGTCGTGCTGCTCTGCGTCCCCGACGCCGCCATCGCCGAGGCGGCCGCCGCGCTGCCGCCCCGCCCCGGCCGCCTCGTCGGGCACTGCTCCGGGGCGACCGGGCTCGACGTGCTCCTGCCCCACGAGGGCTTCTCGCTGCACCCGCTCATGACCGTGACCCGGCGCGGCGCGGACCTCCGCGGCGCCGGCGCCGCCGTCGACGGGGCCACGCCGCGCGCGCTGGACGCCGCCCGCTCGCTGGCCGCCGCGGTCGGGCTGCGCGCCGTCCGCGTCGCGCCCGAGGACCGCGCCGCCTACCACGCGGCGGCCTCGGTGGCCTCGAACCTGCTCGTGACGCTCGAGGCCGCGGCCGAGCGGCTGGCCGCGAGCGCCGGCGTGGACCGTGCCCTCCTCGTGCCGCTCGTGCGCGCCACGGTCGAGAACTGGGCCGCGCACGGCCCCGAGGCGGCGCTCACGGGGCCGGTGGCCCGCGGGGACGAGGACACCGTGGCGCGCCAGCGCGAGGCCGTCGCCGACCGTGCGCCGGAACTCGTCGAGGCCTTCGACGTCCTCGTCGAGGCCACGCGCGCCCTGGCGGGCCGGCCGACACGCGCGGCCGGCGCCGCCCTCGCGGAGGTCGTGCCGGCATGAGGACCGCGCGGACCGTCGCCGACCTGCGCGCCGCGCTGCTCCAGCCGCGCCGTGCGGGGCGCTCGATCGGGCTGGTGCCGACCATGGGCGCGCTGCACGACGGGCACCTCGCGCTCGTGCGCGCCGCTCGCGCGGCCTGCGACGTCGTCGTCGTCTCGCTCTTCGTCAACCCCGCGCAGTTCGAGGACGCCGGCGACCTGGCCGCCTACCCGCGCGACGAGGCCCGCGACGCCGCTCTGGCGCAGGAGGCCGGCGCCGACGTGCTCTTCGCGCCCGCGCCCGCCGAGGTCTACCCGCCGGGCTTCGCCACGACCGTGGCGGTCGACGGCCCGCTCACCGCCTCGCTCGAGGGCGCCCACCGCGGCGCGGCGCACTTCGCGGCCGTGGCCACCGTGGTCACGAAGCTCCTGAACATGGCCCAGCCCGACGTCGCCTTCTTCGGCCAGAAGGACGCCCAGCAGGTCGTCGTCGTCCGCCGCGTCGTGCGCGACCTCGACCTGCCCGTCCGCATCGAGGTGGTGCCGACCGTCCGCGAGCCCGACGGCCTGGCGCTCTCGAGCCGCAACGTCCACCTGCGCGACGGCGACCGCGAGCGGGCGCTGGCGCTCAGCGCCGCCCTCGACGTCGCCCGCGAGCGCCTGGAGCGCGGCGAGCGCGACGCGACGGCCGTGGCCCGCGCGGGCGCCGCCGCGATGCGCGAGCGCGGCGTCGACCCCGAGTACCTGGCCGTCGTCGACCCGCTCACGCTCGCGCCACTGGACGCCGTCGACGGCGCCGCCCTCGTGGCGGTGGCCGCCCGGGTCGGGCCCACGCGCCTCATCGACAACGTCGTCGTCGAGCTCCCCGAGAGGTCCTGAGCATGCGCCGCACGCTGCTGAAGTCGAAGGTCCACCGTGCGACGGTCACGGGCAGCGACCTGCACTACGTCGGGTCGATCACCCTCGACCCCGACCTGCTCGAGGCGGCCGACATCCTGCCCCACGAGCAGGTCGACGTCGTCGACGTCGACAACGGCGCGCGCTTCACGACGTACGCCATCGAGGGCGAGCGCGGCTCCGGGACCGTCCAGATCAACGGCGCCGCCGCCCGCCTCGTCCACACGGGCGACACCGTGATCGTCATCTCCTACGCCCTCTACGACGCCGACGAGCTGGCCTCCCACGAGCCCAGGGTCGTGCACGTCGAGGCGGGCACGAACCGCATCACCACCATCGACGCCGAGGCGGCGACGCTCCTCGCGTGAGCGCGACGACCGACGGCAGAGAGGAACCACCAGCCATGTCCACCGCACCGCACGTCCAGGTCCCGGCCGACGCCTCGCGCCTGCCGATGACGCTCCCGCGGCTGGCCGAGAAGAAGGCCCTCGGCGAGCCCGTCGTCATGGTCACCGCGTACGACTTCCCCAGCGCCCGCGCCGCCGAGGCGGCGGGGGTCGACCTGGTCCTCGTCGGCGACTCCGGGGCGATGACCGTCCTGGGCTACGACTCGACCGTGCCGGTCACCCTCGAGGAGCTGCTCGTCCTCGCCCGCGCCGTGCGCCGCGGGCTGCGGACCCCGTTCCTCGTCGGCGACCTGCCCTTCGGCTCCTACGAGGTCAGCGACGAGCAGGCGGTCACCACCGCGTTCCGCTTCGTCAAGGAGGCCGGCTGCGACGCCGTCAAGCTCGAGGGCGGCGGCCCGACCTCGGTGGCGCGCGCCCGCGCGATCGTCGCCGCCGGCATCCCGGTCATGGGCCACGTGGGGCTCACGCCGCAGACCTCGACCGCGCTGGGCGGCTACCGGGCGCAGGGGCGCACGGCGGCCGCGGCCGAGCGGATCGCGGGCGAGGCGCTCGCCCTCCAGGAGGCCGGCTGCTTCTCGCTCGTGTTCGAGGCGATCCCGTCGGCGGTCTCCGAGCTCCTGATGGACCGCCTCGAGGTCCCCGTGATCGGCATCGGGGCCGGCCCCGCGGTCGACGGCCAGGTGCTCGTCTTCCACGACCTGCTCGGCATCCGCGAGGGGCTCGGGGCGAAGTTCGTCAAGCGCTACGCGAACCTCCAGGACGAGATGGTGGCGGGCGTCGCGGCCTTCGCGGACGACGTGCGGGGCCGCCGCTACCCGGGGCCCGAGCACGGCTACTCGATGCCCGCGGAGGAGCTCATGGAGCTCCGGACGTCGCTCGGGGGACGTTGACACCCCGTTCACGCCGCCTTCACGTCTACCATCGCGGGCCGACATGGCCCGACTCGCGCAAGTCTTCGCCCCCAAGGACCGGGAGTTCTTCGACCTCTTCGAGGAGGCGGCCGCCAACGCGGTCCAGGCCGCCGACCTCCTGGACCGGATGCTCGGGCGGTACCCCGAGTCCGCCGACCTCGCCCGCGACATCGTGATCTGCGAGCAGACCGGCGACCGGATCACCCACGACATCATCCAGCGGCTGAACTCGACGTTCGTCACGCCGATCGACCGCGAGGACATCCTCCAGCTGACCTCGGCGCTCGACGACGTCGTCGACCTCATCGACGAGGTCTCGGACTACCTGGGCCTGTACCGCATCGAGGCGCCGATGGAGCAGGCGCAGCGCCTGGCCCACATCATCCTGCAGGCGACGCGGCAGATCGCCGAGGCGATGCCGCGCCTGCGGAACTTCCAGGACATCAGCCACTACACCGTCGAGATCAACCGGCTCGAGAACGACGGCGACCGCGTCGTCCGCGACGCCATCGCGTCGCTCTTCCACGGCGGCATCGACCCGATGGTCGTCATCCGCTGGAAGGACATCTTCGAGCGGCTCGAAGAGGCCATCGACGCCACCGAGCACGTCGCCAACGCGCTCGAGGGCATCGTCATCAAGAACAGCTGACATGTCCGGAGACGTCGTCCTCGTCATCGTCGTCGCGACGGCGCTGGCCTTCGACTTCACGAACGGGTTCCACGACACGGCGAACGCGATCGCCACGTCGGTCTCGACCCGCGCGATGTCCCCGCGCTCCGCCGTGGCCATGTCCGCCGTCCTGAACTTCGCGGGGGCGTTCATCTCCCTGGCCGTCGCGGCCACCGTGGCCAAGGGCATCGTCCAGGCCGACGCGATCACGACGACGGTCGTGTTCGCCGGCCTCATCGGCGCGATCACGTGGAACCTGGCGACCTGGTGGCTCGGCCTGCCCTCGAGCTCCTCGCACGCCCTCATCGGCGGGGTGGTCGGCGCGGCCTTCGTCGCCGACGGCTCGAGCGTCATCGAGGGCGACGGCATCATCGAGAAGGTGATCGTCCCCGGGCTCCTCGCGCCGATCCTCGCCTTCACCGTGGCCGGGTTCGCGATCCTCGTGGCCTACCGGATCGTCGGGCGCCTGCGCCCCGGGCCGGTCAACCGCGGCTACCGCTACGGCCAGGTCGTCAGCGGTGCGATGTTCTCGCTCGCCCACGGCACGAACGACGCGCAGAAGACGATGGGCATCATCACACTGGCCCTCATCGCCCACGGCGACATCTCGTCGACGAACTTCCACGTCCCCACCTGGGTCGTCATCTCTTCGGCGACCGCGATCGCGCTCGGCACGTACGTCGGCGGCTGGCGCATCATCCGCACGGTCGGCAGCCGCATCATCAAGATGGACCCGGCGCAGGGCTTCTCGGCCTCGGGGGCGGGCGCCGCGGTGGTCCTGACCGCCACGCACCTCGGGTTCCCCCTGTCGACGACGCACGTCATCTCGGGCGGCGTCATGGGCGCCGGCGCGGCCAAGCGCCTGTCGGCCGTGCGCTGGGGCGTCGCCGGCAACATCGCGGTGGCCTGGGTGCTCACGCTGCCGGCCGCGGCGCTCATCGGCGGCGTCGCCTACGGCGTGACGTCGATCTTCGGCGACGGGAATGCTCGGGCCGCTCGTCGTCTTCCTGAGCCTGGTCGGGCTCGTGCTCGGGATCTTCGGGCGCCGCGCCGCGCACGTGAGCGCCCAGACGACCGCGGAGACGACCTCGTGACAGCGGTCATCGACGTCGGGCTGCTCTTCGAGCTCGTCTACGTCGCCGCGCTCTCGGGGGCCGCCGTCGGGCTGGCCTTCTCGCTGCTCATCCTCGGCAGCGTCCGCGCCGGCGACCTGCGGCGCGAGGGGCGCGGGGTCCAGGCGGCGGCCTACGCGACGATGGCGGTCCTCGCCGCCGCGGGGATCACGGCCCTCGTCGTCTTCGGCATCCTCGTCATCGTCAACAAGTAGGGGGCGGCCGCCGCCGGGCGGGGGCCGGCCGCCGCCCCCGGCGGGCCGGCCGGCGAGGACGGCCGGGATGGCGGGGTCGGCCGGCGCTCAGCCGGCCGCCGTCGGCGCCTGGTCCTCCTCGGCGCCGGGCAGGAAGTCGATGGCGCGCAGGACGCGCGCGGGCGCGCCGGCGGCGATCGTGCCCGGCGGCAGGTCGGTCGTCACGACGCTGTTGGCGCCCACGACGCAGCGGTCGCCGATCGTCACGCCGCTCGTGACGACGACGTGGGCGCCGAGCCAGACGTTGTCCCCCACGCGCGTCGGCCCCTTCGACGTGAAGCCCTGCCAGGTGATCGGGCGGCGCGGGTCGTCGAACCGGTGGTTCGCGTCGCTGACGAAGCAGCCGTTGGCCAGCATGCAGTGCGCCCCGATCTCGACGAGGCCGTCGGCGGCGACCATCACCCCCAGGTTCAGGAAGGTCCCCGTGCCGATGCGCAGGCGGGCGTCCCCAGGGACCGTGATCCACACGTCGGGCTCGAAGAGCACGTGCGGCCCGAGGTCGATGCGCCCCTCATCGAGCCCCTCCAGGACGTTGCCGTGCAGCGGCATGCGCGCGAAGCACTCGCGCTCGGCCAGCGCCCAGTGCAGGCGCGCCCGGTTCCAGGGCAGCGACGAGCGCTGGTACCACTGCCGCTTCTGCAGCCAGAGGCGGGCCTGGGCGGCGGTCATGGGGCCGGGACGGAGGTCATCGCGGGCCCGAGCTTCCCACGAAGACGCCCGTGCACCGCGCCTTGCAGCACGCAGGGGGCCTTGCAGCGCTACCTAATCGCGCGCGCGGCGGGGTGCCGGGCGACGATCGGGGCCATGGTGGGGACATGCGTTCCCTCCCGGCCGCCCTGGCGGCTGCTGCCCTGCTGGCGTCCGCCGCCCCGGCCACCGCCACCGTCCACACGATCGCGCCCGGCGAGACCCTCTCGGGCATCGCCGCCGCCCACGGCGTCAGCACGTCCGCGCTGGCGGCCGCCAACGGCATCTCGCCGACCGCCTTCGCCATCAGCGGCCGGACCCTGCAGCTCCCCGGCGCGGGCAGCGGCGCGGCGGCGACCACGGGCACGACCGGCGACGGGCACCTGGTCGCACCGGGCGAGACGCTCTCCGGCATCGCCGCGGCCAACGGCCTGACCACGAGCGCCCTGGCCGCCGCCAACGGCCTGTCGACGACGAGCTTCGCGATCGCGGGCACCCGCCTGCGGATCCCGGGCGGCGGCGCCGCGGGCGGCGGCCCGGGCGCACCCGAGCCGATGGGCGGCTACACCGTGCGTCCGGGCGACACGCTCTCGGGCCTCGCGGCGCGCAGCCGCGTCACCGTCGCGCAGATCGCCTACGCCAACGGGCTGCCCGCCGGCGCGCCGCTCGTCGCCGGTCGCGTCCTGAAGCTCCCGACCGGGTCCCCCGTGCTCTCGACGCAGGGCTCGACGCCCACCGGCGCGGCCGTCCCCGTCGCCGCGACGGCGGCGCCGCACCCGACGGCCGCGCGGGTGACGTCGTCGCAGGTCGCCGCCATCGCCGCCCAGGAGGGCGTCCCGGCGTCCCTGGCTGCGGCCATCGCCTGGCAGGAGAGCGGCTTCAACAACGGCATGGTGTCGTCGGCGTCCGCGCGCGGCGTCATGCAGGTCATGCCCGGCACGTGGGACTGGGTGCAGAGCTACCTGGCCGGCAGCCGGCGCCTGAACCCGTTCTCGGCCGAGGACAACGTCCGGGCCGGCTCCCTGTACCTGCGCCGCCTGCTGGAGCAGAGCGGCGGCGACCCGGCCCTCGCGGCCGCCGGCTACTACCAGGGTCTCGCGTCCGTCCAGCGCAGCGGGATGCTCCCCGAGACGCGCCGGTACGTCGCGAACGTCCTCGCGCTGCGCAGCCGCTTCGGCGGCTGACGCCGGCCCGACCCTGAGGCGGGCCGCCTGACCCCTACGGGTGCGGGCTGCGCCCCGGCGGGAGGCCTGGTGCCCGGGGCGACGCGGCGACGCGGCGCTGGGACGGTGTGGCCATGCCCGAGACCACGCCCCCCACCCCGACCACCACCCCGCGCCGCGGCGCCGGCCGCATCACCGCCCTCGTCGCCGGGAGCCTCATCGGCCTCCTGGCCCTGGGGCTCTTCGCCGCCGGAGGCGCCTTGCTCTGGGCCGACGGCCAGAAGGACGCCCACGGCGACCTCTCGACCGGCCCGCACCGCCTCGCGTCGAGCAGCTACGCGATCGCCTCCGACGACCTCGACGTCGACCTCGACGGTGCCGGGAAGGTCCTCAACCCGGACCGCTACGGCGACGTGCGCCTGACCGCGACCAGCCGCAACGGCAAGGACGTGTTCGTCGGGATCGCCCCGACCCGAGACGTCGAGGCCTACCTGGCCCGCAGTGCGCACGCCACGGTGACGGACGTCTCGACGTCGCCGTTCCGCGCCACCTACCGGGCGCACGACGGGGCCCACCGGCCCGCCGCGCCGACCTCCGAGCGCTTCTGGGCCGCCTCGTCCCACGGCGCCGGGACCCAGTCGGTCCGCTGGGACGTCCGCGACGGTCGCTGGTCCGTGGTCGTCATGAACGCCGACGGCACCCGAGGCGTCGACGCCGGGGTCGGCGCGGGCGCGAGCCTCCCGTTCCTGACGGCCGCCGGCTGGGGCTCGATCGGCGGCGGCGCGCTGCTCGTGCTCGTCGCCGCGGGCCTGGTGGCCGCGGGCACGCGGCCCCCGCGCCCGGGCGCCGGGGCGAGCCCCGCCGCGCCGCCGGCGCCCGCGCACGCCGGCATCTAGCCGCCGGCGCCAGCACGCACGGGCGAGGGCGGCTCCCACCGGGGCCGCCCTCGCCGTCGTCCCGGGGGCGGCGCCGACCACAGCCGGTCAGTCGGCCAGCGCGAACCACAGGACGGCCATGGCCTCGTCGTCGGTCAGCCGCCAGTCCGGCTCGCCCAGGAAGAACGCCGTCGTCTCGCGGTTGCGCCCCCAGCGGCGGTGCGCCCAGCGGCGGAACTCCTCGACGGTCTCGCCCGTTCCCAGGGCCCCCACGGCGTGCTCGTCGACCTGCCCGAGCGGCAGGATCGACACGCGCCGCACCACGACCGCGCCGTGCTCCCGGCCGGCGTGGTCGCGGATCGGCAGCCGTGTCCCGATGCCGGGCACGCCCCCTTCGAGGTCCCACTCGCGCGCCACGGAGATCGCGCCGGTCCGGCGACCGGCCAGGATCGCCGCGATGGCGGCGTCGCCCTCGCCCCCGTCGTCGGGCGCGCCGAACTCCAGGAACGGCTCACGCGCGGTGCGCCACGGTCCCAGCGGGATCGAGGCGGTGAGCCGCGTCCCCCGGCCGGGCGGGCTGTCGACGGCGAGGGTGCCGCCCAGCGTCGCGACCCGGTCCTGCAGGCCGCGCAGGCCCGAGCCGCGGCGCGGATCCGCGCCTCCCCGGCCGTCGTCGGACACCGTCGCGAGGATCGCGTCGGGGGCCTGCGCGACGTCGACGCGCAGCGCCGTCGCCTCGGCGTGCTTGCCGGCGTTGCTGACCGCCTCGCTGACGAGGAAGAACACCGTGACCTCGATCGGCTCCGGGAGGCGGCGCCCGGGCAGCGCGTCGACGTGGAGCGGGACGGGCGAGCGCGCCGCCAGGATCTCCAGCGCGGTGGCCAGGCCCTTGTCGGCCAGGCCCACCGGGTGGAGGCCGTGCGAGAGCTCGCGCAGCTCGGCCGTCGCCTCGCGCGCCTCGTCGCGCGCCCGGCGCAGCAGGGGCCGCGCGGCCTCGGGCGACTCGTCGAGCTGGCGCTCGGCGAGCGTCAGGAGGTGGATCACGGCGACCGTGCGCTGCTGGACGCCGTCGTGGATGTCGCGCCCGATCCGCCGGCGCTCCTCGTCGACGGCGTGCACGAGGCGCGCGCGGGCGACGGCGAGCCGCTCCTCGCCCGCCCGCAGGCTCTCCACGTACCGATGGCGCTGGACCTCGCCCGCCGTCCGCATCGACAGCAGCGTGAACAGGGCGACGTCCCGGGTCGTGGGGACGTCCGCCACGCCCTCCACGCCCACGTGCCCGAAGACGACGCCGTCGGCGTCACGCAGCGGCACCGACACCGACGCCGGGCCCAGCGGCAACCGCCCCGGCAGGACGAACTCGCCGCCGGCGGACTCGGACCCGTCGCGCCACTCGGCCAGGACGTGCGCGTGCTCGCCGTGGTGGTCGGCGACGTAGACGAGCCGCGCCCCGGAGAGCGCGGCGTACTCGCGGACCAGCGCGCGGAGGAACGACTCGCCGACCTCGCCCGCGGTGCGCTGCACGAGCACGGCGATGGGATCCTGGGCCCGCACCGATGCGACCCTACCGACGCGCCGCGCGGTGGCCGCGGCCGGCCGTGCGGGCCCGGGCCGCCGCCGCGCGCCGCCGGCTGCGGCGGCGCTAGGCCGCGGCGCCGACCCTCCTGGCGCTAGGCCGCGGCGGCGACCTTCTTGGCGCGCGACGTCCGGCGGGCCTTCGGCGCCGCGGGCGTGACGAGCGCGGACAGGAACTGGCCGGTGTAGGAGCCCGGCGTCCCCGCGACCTCCTCGGGCGTGCCCTGGGCGACGACCAGGCCGCCCTCCTCCCCGCCCTCGGGGCCCATGTCGACGAGCCGGTCGGCGGTCTTCACGACGTCGAGGTTGTGCTCGATCACCACGACGGAGTTGCCCTGGTCCACGAGCTTGTGGAGGACGTCGAGGAGCCGCTCGACGTCGGCGAAGTGCAGGCCGGTCGTCGGCTCGTCGAGGATGTACAGCGTCCGCCCCGTGGCGACCTTCGACAGCTCGGTGGCGAGCTTCACCCGCTGGGCCTCGCCGCCCGACAGCGTGGTCGCCGGCTGGCCCAGCCGCAGGTAGCCGAGCCCGACGTCGTTGAGCGTGACCAGCCGCCGCTGGATCTTCGGGATGTGCTGGAAGAACTCCAGCGCCTCCTCGACCGGCATCTCGAGCACGTCGGCGATCGACTTGCCCTTGAAGCGGATGTCCAGCGTCTCCTTGTTGTACCGCTTGCCGTGGCACTGCTCGCACGGCACGTAGACGTCCGGCAGGAAGTGCATCTCGATCTTGATCTGGCCGTCGCCGCGGCAGACCTCGCAGCGGCCGCCCTTGACGTTGAACGAGAAGCGCCCGGGCTTGTAGCCGCGCGCCCGCGCCTCCTGCGTCTTGGAGAAGAGGTCGCGGATGACGTCGAACAGGCCGGTGTAGGTCGCGGGGTTCGACCGCGGCGTGCGCCCGATCGGCGACTGGTCGACCTGGATGATCTTGTCGAGCTGGTCGAGCCCCAGGACGGCGGTGTGCGACCCCGGCCGCTGGCGCGCGCGGTGCAGCTTGTTGGCGACCGCCTTGAACAGCACCTCGTTGACGAGCGTCGACTTCCCCGAGCCCGACACGCCGGTCACGCAGGTCAGCACCCCGAGCGGCATGCGCACGTCGATCCCGCGCAGGTTGTGCTGCTTGGCCCCGCGGACGTCGAGGTGGCCGGTCGGGGTCCGCCGGCGCTCGGGCACCGGCACGGTCCGCGTCCCGGCCAGGAACTGCCCGGTCAGCGACTCCGGGACCGCCATGACCTCCTCGGCCGTGCCCTGGGCGATCACGTGGCCGCCGTGCTCGCCTGCCCCCGGGCCGAGGTCGACGAGGTGGTCGGCGGCGCGCATCGTCTGCTCGTCGTGCTCGACGACGAGGACGGTGTTGCCGAGCTCGCGGAGGCGCTCGAGCGTCCCGATCAGCTTCGTGTTGTCGCGCTGGTGCAGGCCGATCGACGGCTCGTCGAGGACGTACATCACGCCGACGAGCGCCGACCCGATCTGGGTGGCCAGCCGGATCCGCTGCGCCTCGCCGCCCGAGAGGGTGGCGGCGGCGCGCTCGAGGGTCAGGTAGCCGATCCCGACGTCCTGGAGGAAGCCGAGCCGCTCGCGGATCTCGCGGAAGATGAGCCGCGCGATGTGGCGCTCGGTCTCGGTGAGCTGGACCTCGTCGAGCCACTCGAGCGCCCGCCGCACCGACAGCGCCGAGAACTGGTGGATGGCCATGCCGCCGACGAGCACGGACCGCGACTCGGGCCGCAGCCGCGCGCCCTTGCAGGCCGGGCACGGCACGAGCGACATGTACTCCTCGATCTTCTCGCGCACCGCGTCGCTGTCCGTCTCGCGGTAGCGGCGCTCGAGGTTCGGGATGATCCCCTCGAACCGCGTCGCGTAGCTGCGCCTGCGCCCGTAGCGGTTGCGGTAGGAGACCTCGACGCGGTCGCCGTCGAGGCCGTGGAGGAAGAGGTCCCGGTGCTCGGGCGCGAGCTCCGACCACGGCGCGTCGAGGTCGATCCCGTGCTTCTCGGCGATGCCCTCGGTGACCTGCGAGTAGTACTCGGAGGCCGAGTTGGCCCACGGCGCCAGCGCGCCCTCGCCGAGCGACAGCGACCGGTCGGGCACCACGAGATCGGGGTCGATCTCCATCTGGTGGCCGAGCCCCGTGCAGCGCGGGCACGCGCCGTGCGGGTTGTTGAACGAGAAGATCCGCGGCTCGAGCTCCGGCATCGACGTGCCGCACTTCAGGCACGCGAAGCGCTCGGAGAAGGTCAGCACCCGGGCGGGCGGGTCCGACGTCCCGCGCGGGACGAGCTCCACCTCGACGATGCCGTCCGCCAGCGCCACCGCGGTCTCGATCGAGTCGGCCAGCCGCTTGCGGAGGTCGTGGCGCATCACGAGCCGGTCGACGACCACCGAGATGTCGTGCTTGAACTTCTTGTCGAGCTCGATCGGCGCCTCGAGCATCCGCAGCTCGCCGTCGACCTTGACCCGCGCGAAGCCCTCGGCGCGCAGCTCGTCGAACAGCTTGCCGTACTCGCCCTTGCGGCCGCGCACGACGGGCGCCATGACCATGAAGCGCTCGCCCTCCTCGAGCTCCATGACCTGGTCGATGATCTGCTCCGCGCTCTGGCCGGCGATCGGCGCGCCGCAGTTGAAGCAGTGGGGCTTGCCCACCCGCGACCACAGCAGCCGCAGGTAGTCGTAGATCTCCGTGACGGTCCCGACCGTCGAGCGCGGGTTGCGCGAGGTCGTCTTCTGGTCGATGGAGATGGCCGGCGACAGGCCCTCGATCGCGTCGACGTCCGGCTTGTCCATCTGCCCGAGGAACTGGCGCGCGTAGGCGCTGAGCGACTCGACGTAGCGGCGCTGGCCCTCGGCGTAGATCGTGTCGAAGGCCAGCGACGACTTGCCCGACCCCGACAGGCCCGTGATGACGACCAGCGCGTCCCGGGGCAGGGTCAGCGAGACGTCCTTGAGGTTGTGCTCCCGGGCACCCGAGATCGCGATCGCGTTCGACGGCGGCATGCTCAGAGCAGTGTAGTCGGGCGAACAGACGTTCCCCCTACCGGCTGAGACGCCGCAGGAGGCCCCGCAGCGCGGCCTCCGCGGGCCGCGACACCGGGCCCCGCGGCGTCATGCCGCGCAGGCCCGCGTAGCGGAACGACCCCAGCTCGCCCGTGTCCTCGGAGAGCCAGGTGTAGACGCAGATCGACGCGATGCGCAGCGTCCGCCGCAGGCGCGTCAGGCGCCGGACCGAGCCGACGAGGCGCTGCTCCTGCCCCTTCGGGGTGGTGCTGATCGCGAAGCGCGGCTCGGGGGCGCCGACCGTGGCGGGCCAGCCCAGCTCGGTGATCAGGACCGGCTTGCGGGCGTCGCCGTTGGCGCGCATGACCCGCCGCGCCCGCCGCACGAGCTCGACCACCCCCGGGACGGTCGCGGTGTAGGGGTGGATCGCGACGGCGTCGAAGCTCCGCCGCGCGCCCGCGTCGTAGAGCGCGGCGAGGTCCTCCCAGCTGCGGTTCGTCAGCCCGCCCGCGACGACCTGCGCCCCCGGGTCGGCCCGGTGCAGGGCGCGGGAGCCCGCGCGCAGGAGCCGGGCGTAGGACGGCGCCCACGGCGTGACGTCCCAGTACGGCTTGAGGTCGGGCTCGTTCCAGACCTGCCAGGTGCGGATGGGCTGCGGGCGCAGGCCGCGGACCTGGCCCCAGATGTACCCGCGGGGGCCGTAGCGGCGCACGAGCGCCCCCGCGAAGGCCCCGTAGGCCGAGGGGTCACGCGGCGGCGCGGACTGGTTGAACGGGTCCAGCGAGACCCACGCGGGGGTCGCCTGGCCGATGATCGGCAGCACCCGCAGGCCCGCGCGCGCGGCGGCCAGGACGAACCGGTCCGCGTAGGTGAAGTTGATGTCGCCGTCGAGGACGCGCCGCCGGCGCGACGCCGGGCGCCGGGGCTGCATGTACCACCAGGGGAAGTAGAGCCGGACGTAGCGCAGGTGGCTGCGCCGGATCCGCGCGAACTCGGCGTCGATGGGCGCCCCCGGGTCCAGGAGCGGGCCGTCCACGTTCATGCCGAAGAAGCGCGGCGGCAGGTGCGTGCCGGCGGCGTGGCCGCGTGCGGCGCGCGCCGCCGCGGGCCGCGGGGCGAGGGCCGCGAGCGCGACGAGCAGCGCGACCGCGACGGCGGCCACGACCACGCTGCGGCTCCGAGGGGCGGCGGCCACGGCGTGGGACGATATTCCGGTTCGACCGCGCGCGGGTACAGTCGCCCCATGGCGCCCGGTCGCGCCCACGGGACGCTCCGCGCCGGCGAGGTCGGCGAGCTCGTCGGCGTCTCCGGCACGACGATCGGGCAGTGGGCGCGGCGCGGCTACATCCGGTCCTCCCAGCGGGAGGCGGAACCGCGGGTCTACGCCGTCGAGGACGTCGCCGAGGCGGCCGTCGTCCGGGCCCTGCTCGAGCGTGGCGTGCGGCGCCCCGCGGTCCGCGCCGCGGTCGCGCGGCTGCGCGCCGGCGCGCGCGGCGGCCCGTGGCCGCTGGTCGA
Organism: uncultured Actinomycetes bacterium; assembly: GCA_963707695.1. Lineage (GTDB taxonomy): Bacteria > Actinomycetota > Thermoleophilia > Solirubrobacterales > Solirubrobacteraceae > JAOPZW01. The sequence continues at coordinate 718,755 of CAVPQY010000004.1, forward strand.
CGCCCGGCTCGGCACCGTCCAGGAGGGCGTCCGCACGCGCTTGCTGCTGCACCTCGATGGCGCCTGGCACGAGCTGGGGCCGCGGGGCTGGCAGCGCGTCGTGGCCCTCGGGCCGGTCGACGAGGTCCCGGCCAGGCTCGTCGCCTCCTCGCCGCCGCTGGCGGCGTGAGCCGCCGCCACGGCGCGGGTCAGCCCTGCTCGAACTCCCCGTCGCCGTCGTCGAGCTGCTGCAGCGCGGCGAGCGCGAGGACCTGGGCAGGGGTCCCCTCGACCTCCTCGGGGCCGAGCTCGCGGAGCTGGGGCTGGAACGTCGCGCTGACGTCGATCGTCTCGCCGTCGCCGTCGGAGAACGAGATCACGGCGCGGCCGCGCCCTTCCGTGGGCGCGCCGGCGAGGGTCCCGTGGACGGCGACGAGGACCTCCTGGACCTGCTCGCGCCAGTGCGCGCGGGCCTGCTCCTGCTCGCCCGGCGCCATGTCGGCGAGGTGGTGGCCGTGGATGCGCTCGAGGGCGGCCACGCCGGCGCGGACGCTGTCCTCGGCCAGGAGGCTGTCGGCGGGGATCTCCGTCATGTCCCCAAGCTACCGCCCGCGGCCGCGGCTCAGCGGGGACGCTGGAGGAGCACGGCCGCGTCGCCCGGCCACAGCGCCCCGGCGGCCAGCGCGGACGGCGTCAGGACCTCCGGGCTCGGCGCGGCGTAGCGGACGATCGTGTACGTGCGGGTCCGCCGCGCCCCCTCCGGGAACCACCCCGGCGGCAGGAACGGCGGCGTCAGCCCGGGCGGCGGCGCCCCGGCCCCGCCACCCGAGCCGGTCCGCCGCGGGATCGCGACGACGTCGACCTCGGACACGGCGGCGCCGCGCGCCGGCATCGGCCGCAGGCCGTCCTGGTAGAGGCCGAGCGGGAGCGGGCCCGAGCCGGGGCTCACGACGATCGCCCGCCCGGCCGCCGGGCGGCCGAGGGCGGCGGAGACCCCGCGCCAGTCGTCACGCTGGAAGCGCGGGTTCGTCGCCACGAGGATCGTCACGACGAGCAGGAGCGCGCCGAGCAGGGCGGCGGCGACGAGGCCGGCGGCGCGCTCGGGCGGGACGACGTAGCCGACGCCGAGCACGACGGCCACGACGAGCAGCACGGGCAGCAGGTTGCGGGTGTTGAGGTAGTCCAGGCCGGCCAGCGCGAGGACGAAGGCCGCCAGCACCGAGCCGAGCCCGATCGCGGCGACGAGCAGCGTGACCCGGGCGTGCGGGCGGTCCGCCACCGCGACGACGCGGACGACCGCGAAGGCGGCCAGCACCCCCGCGACCACCGCCGTGACGTCCTGGACCGGGCTCGCGTAGCCGACCAGGAGCTGCTTGGCCAGCTGGGCGGTGCGCGTGACCAGGCTGCTGTCGCCGATGTAGTCCGCGTTGCCCGACCCCTGCTGCTCCAGCGCGAGCGGCGCCAGCGCCGCCGCGGTGGCGAGCACGAGCGCCGCGGCGGCCCAGCGCCACGGGTCGCCGCGGCGGACGAGCAGCAGGAGCAGCAGCTCGGGCCCGACGAGGAGCAGGCCGAAGTAGTGCGTGGCCACCGCCAGCGCCGCGGAGACGGTCCAGACGGCCCACCAGCGGCCGCCGTCGCCCTCGAGCAGGTGGACGACCGCCAGCAGCGTGACCGCGCAGAGCAGCACGAGCAGCGCGTAGGCCCGCGCCTCCTGGCCGTACCAGACCATGAGCGGGTGGACCGCGACGAGCATCGCGGCGACCAGGCCCGCAGCGCGGCCCGCCAGCCGCGCGCCGATGAGGAACACGACCGGCACGGTGAGCGTGCCGGCCAGGGCGGAGAAGGACCGCACGCCGGGCTCGGCGAGCCCGAAGGCGCGCGTCCAGGCCCAGGCCAGCAGGTAGTAGGCCGGCGGGGTCGACTCGGTGTGCGGGACGACGTCGACGACGTGGCCGAGGGAGCCGTCGAGGATGCGCTCCGTGTAGGCCTCGTCGAGCCAGAACGACTGGTGGCCGAGCGCCACGAAGCGCAGCACGGCGGCCAGCACGACGATCGCCAGCAGGACGAGCCCGGCGACCCGGTCGGACACCACCGGGCGCGGGCGCACGGGGACGGGCGTCGCCGAGGTGGCCACCCCGGAGGCGGCTAGCCCTCGACGCCGGCCAGCGCGAAGGCGTCGTCGACGATCGCCGCCCGGTCCCCGACCGCGAAGTGCTCGGCGAGGTGCCGCTCGACCTCGTCGCGCGACCGCCCGTCCAGCGCGAGCTGCACGGCGGCCATCCGGGCCTCCGCCTCGCGGTCCTCGCCGCCGGCGGGATCGCCGTTGGCGGGATCGCCGGCGCCGGGCTCGGCGGCGTCGGGCTCGGCAACGGCGCCGGCGTCGGGCTCGGCGGCGTCGGGCTCGGCAACGGCGTCGGCGTGGGCGTCGGCCGCCGCGCGGGCGTCGTCCGTGGGCGCGGCGGCGAGCGGGGGCGGCTCGGGCGCGGCGACCAGGTGCGGCGTCGTGGGCAGCTCGGGGTCGCGCTGCTCGGCGGCGGCGCCGCGCGGCTCCCCGGCGGCCAGGGGACCCCGGTCGGCGGCTGCGGCGAGGGCCCGCTCGGCCGCGCCGGCTCCCCGCGCCGCGGCCGGCTCGGCCGCGGCGGGCTCGGCCGGCTCGGTGTCCGCCGCCCCGGGCAGGTCGCGCAGCTCCTCGGCCAGCCCCGCGAGGCGGCGGTCGAGGTCGCGCGCGCGCTCGGCGAGGGCCTGCACCGCCGCGCGGGAGCGCTCGGCCTCCACCGCCGCGCCGGCGCGCGTGCGCAGGGCGTCCTCCTCGGCCGCGGCGCGGATCGCCTGCGCGCTGCGCTCGGCCGCCTCGAGCACCTCGCGCACCTGCGCGCTCGTGGTCTGCGCCGCCGTCGGCGCGGCGACGGGGCCGCGGGCAGCCTGCGCGCGCAGGTCGCGCACGAGCGCCTCGATCTCCTCGAGGTGCGCGCGGACCGCTTCGGGGTCCCAACCCCGACGGGCGGCCGGGAAGTCGGTCCGGACGATGGGCAGGTCACGGGCCATCGGGCGCGCCTACCCTAGCGCGTACCCCTCGTCGCGACGCCGCACCAAGCCGTCGCGCACGAGGCCCTCCAGCGCCCGCTCCAGCCGCTCGGGCGGCACGTCGCCGGGCAGTCCCTCCCCCGCCGCCAGCGCGGCGACGACCCGCCCGCGGGCCCAACGGTTCGAGTCCTCCCAGCGCTCGCGCGCCGGTCCCGCTCCCGCCCTGCGGCGGGGAGCCACCGCGACGGCTCCCCGCGACCCGCACCACGGGGCCACGGGGCAGGCGTCGCAGCGCGCCGCGCGGGCGCCGCAGACCGTCGCACCGAGCTCCATCGTGGCCTGGTTCCAGTCGGCGGCGCGCGACGTGCCCGCCCCCTCCAGCAGCGCCTGGGGCGACCCCAGCCCGAGCCGCCCGGCCACGCGGGCGACGTTCGTGTCGACGCAGGCGACGGCCTCGCCGAAGGCGAACGAGGCGACGGCGGCCGCGGTGTACGGCCCGACGCCGGGCAGCGCTCGCAGCCCGGCCGAGTCGCCCGGCCAGCCCTCGCGGGCGACGACGCCGCAGGCCTCCCACAGGCGCGCCGCGCGCCGGTTGTAGCCCAGCCCGACCCACGCCGCCAGCACGTCCCCGAGCGGCGCGGCGGCCAGCGCGCCGGCGTCGGGCCACCGCCGCAGCCACGCCTCGTAGCGGGGCACGACCCGGGCGACCTGGGTCTGCTGGAGCATGACCTCGCTGACGAGGATCGCGTAGGGATCGCGGGTGCGGCGCCAGGGCAGGTCGCGGCGCGCGGCGTCGTACCAGCTCAGCAGGGCGTCGTGCACCCCGGCAGTGTCCCCCTCGGGGAGGACGCGGGATCATCCGGGCGGGCGACGACCGGGGCGCCGGCGGCGCCTACGGTCCGTCGCGTGCCCGTCCTCTCGCCCGGCGACCACGCCCCGGCCATCGAGGTCCCGGCCTGCACGCCCGGCCGGCGCGACGCCCGCCTGACCGGCCCCGGGGGCCACCGCGGGCGCTGGGTGGTCCTCGGCTTCCTGCCCCGTGAGGAGCGCGCGGGCCCCGCCGTCCTCCGCACCCTGGCGGACCTCGGCGCGGCCTTCACCTTCACGCGCCCGGCCGGCGCCGTCCGCCGGGTCGTCGCCCAGCTCGCCCGCGACGAGGCGGCATGACCCGCCGTCGCTACCGGCGCGTGTGGTGGTGAGGCGGCCGGAGGGCGCCTGCGGCCCGTCGACGCGCCGCTAGCCCGTCGGGGCGTTCTTGCGGACGTCCTCGAGCGTCCGCCGGACCTCGCGGATCTCGTCGCGCAGGCGGGCGGCGTACTCGAAGCGCAGCTCGTCGGCCGCGGCGAGCATCTCCTCCTCGAGCTCGACGACGGTGCGCTCGAGCTCCTCCGTCGACATCGCCTCGGTCCGCGCGCGCGACCGTCGCTGGGAGCGGCGGCGGCCCTTCGGGGTCTTGCCCTCGGCCTGGAGGAACTCCGCGATGTCGCTGATGCCCTTGACGATCGACGAGGCGGTGATGCCGTGGTCCTCGTTGTACTTGAGCTGGATGGCCCGGCGGCGGTCGGTCTCCTCGATCGCCGCGCGCATCGCCGCCGTCTCCTTGTCGGCGTACATCAGGACCGTGCCCTCGACGTGACGGGCGGCACGCCCGATCGTCTGGATCAGGGAGGTCTCCCCGCGCAGGAAGCCCTCCTTGTCGGCGTCGAGGATCCCGACGAGCGACACCTCGGGGAGGTCGAGGCCCTCGCGCAGGAGGTTGACGCCGACGAGCACGTCGTACTCGCCCAGCCGCAGGTCGCGGATGATCTGGATGCGCTCCAGGGTGTCGACCTCCGAGTGCAGGTAGCGCACCTTGAAGCCCATCTCGAGCAGGTAGTCCGTGAGGTCCTCGCTCATCTTCTTCGTGAGCGTCGTGACCAGGACGCGCTCGTCCCGGTCGACCCGGACCCGGATCTCGTTCATGAGGTCGTCGATCTGGTTGCGCGTCTCGCGCACCTCGACAGCCGGGTCCACGATCCCGGTCGGGCGGACGATCTGCTCGACGACGCTCTTGGAGTGGGTGCGCTCGTACTGGCCCGGCGTCGCCGAGACGAACACGATCTGCGGCGTGATCGAGAGGAACTCGTCGAAGGTCTGCGGACGGTTGTCCAGCGCGCTGGGCAGCCGGAACCCGTAGTCGACGAGCGTCTGCTTGCGCGAGCGGTCGCCCTCGTGCATCCCGCCGATCTGCGGGACGGTCTGGTGGCTCTCGTCCAGGAAGCAGACGAAGTCGTCGGGGTAGTAGTCGAGCAGGCAGTAGGGCCGGTCCCCGGGCATGCGGCCGTCGAGGATGCGCGAGTAGTTCTCGATGCCGTTGCAGAAGCCCATCTCCCGCAGCATCTCCATGTCGTACTGCGTGCGCTGGCGCAGCCGGTGGGACTCCAGGAGCTTGCCCTCGGCCTCGAGCTCGGCCGTACGGTGGTTGAGCTCGCGCCCGATCTCCTCGACCGCGCGGTCGATCGTGCCCTCCTTGACGGAGTAGTGCGACGCCGGCCAGATCGCCACGTGCTCGAGGTCGTCCTCGATGAGCTCGCCCGTCAGCGGGTCGAAGTGCTGCAGGCGCTCGACCTCGTCCCCGAAGAACGTCGCGCGGAACGCGGTCTCGGCGTAGGCCGGGAAGACCTCGAGCGCCTCGCCCCGGACGCGGAAGGTGCCCCGCCCCAGCGCGGTGTCGTTGCGGGAGTACTGGATCGCGACGAGCTTGCGCAGCAGCAGGTCGCGGTCGACGACCTCGCCGCGCTTGAGGACCTGGAGGTTCATGTCGTACGTCTCGGGCGAGCCGAGCCCGAAGATCGCCGACACCGAGGCGACGATCACGACGTCGCGGCGGGCGAAGAGCGCCGCCGTGGCGGCGTGGCGGAGGCGGTCGACCTCCTGGTTGATGGCCGAGTCCTTCTCGATGTAGAGGTCCTTCGAGGGGACGTAGGCCTCGGGCTGGTAGTAGTCGTAGTACGAGACGAAGTACTCGACCGCGTTGTCCGGGAAGAACGTCCGGAACTCGTTGCAGAGCTGCGCGGCCAGCGTCTTGTTGTGGGCCAGGACGAGGGCGGGCTTCTGAAGCCGCTCGATCGTCGCGGCCATGGTCATCGTCTTGCCGGTGCCCGTGGCGCCCAGGAGCGTCGTGAAGCGCTCGCCCGCGGCGACGCTCGCCGCGATCGCGTCGACGGCCGCCGGCTGGTCGGCGGTCGGGCTGAAGGCGCTGTCCAGGCGGAACTCGGGCACGCGCATGACGGTATCGCCTGCCCGGGCGGATCCCGGCGCCCTCAGCGCGCGGCGCGCGGCGCCGCGCGCCGGCTCAGGACGTTGGCGCCCACCAGGGCGGCCACGGCGACGAGCGCGCCGCCGAGCTCCCAGGCGCCCGCCCCGTAGCCGCCCGCGAGCGCGATGACGAAGGCCGTCGTCGGCACGAGGTTGTTGAAGAGCACCGCGTTCTGCGCGCCGATGGCCCGCACGGCCGCGTTCCAGGCCAGGACGGCCACGAGCGCGCCGATGACGATCACGTAGGCGATCTCCGGGGCCGCGGCGCCGACGTCGCCGCCCGACGGCAGCCGCGTCCAGCCGGCGAGCGCGGCGACCGCGGTGACGACGAGGATCGAGAGCGTGCCGGCGGCCGCCGTCAGCGCCGTGAAGCGCAGGGGCGACCACTCGGGCACCCCTGAGGCGCCGATCGTGTAGAGGACCCAGCACGTCGCGCCGACGAGGACGAGCGCCTCGCCGCCCCCGACGCCGCCGTGGAGCACGCTCGCCGGGTGGCCCTTCGTGATGACGGCCCCGACGCCGAGGAAGCCGACCAGCATCGCGCCGAGCACCGGCCGCGGGACCGGGGCCGCGCCGCGGACTCGCAGGACGACCATGGTCACGAAGGGCATCGTCGCGACGACGAGCGCCGCGTTCTGGGGCTGGGTGAACCCGAGGCCGACGTAGCTGAGGAGGTTGAAGCCGGCGAACCCCAGCGTCCCGAGCACGAGCGCCCGCCCGAAGCGCCCGTCGTAGCGCATCGCCGCGCGCCCCTCGACGGCGGCCAGCAGCGCCAGCAGCAGGACCGAGGCGGCCCCGTAGCGGATCGCGGTGAGCGGGAGCGCGGGCACGTGGTGCATCGCGGTCTTCGCGATCGGGAACATCGCGCCCCACCCCAGCCCGGCGACCGCGGCCAGCAGGGCGCCGGCGACCGGCACGGACACGGCCACGCGCCGCAGCCGCACCTGGGGTTCGATGAACGTCGAACTTTCCATGGCGGCACCGTAGCACAGGTTCGACCGATGTCGAACAACAGGCTACACTCAGGCCGTGGCCACCGTCCTCGAGCAGCCCCCGGGCACCGCGATCGACCTCCCCGCGGTGCTCCACGCGCTGAGCGACCCGGCCCGTCTGGCCATCGTCCGCGCGCTGGCACAGGACGGCGAGCGCAGCTGCGGGACGTTCGAGCTCGGCCTGTCCAAGGCCACCCGCTCGCACCACTTCAAGGTCCTGCGCGAGGCCGGCGTCACGCACACGCGCCTGGAGGGGACGACCCGCCGCGTGTCACTGCGCCGCGACGACCTCGACGCGCGCTTCCCGGGCCTGCTGGACGCCGTGCTCCGCAGCTAGCGCACCCCACCCCGGCCCCGGCCCCGATCTCGGCGCGTCCCGCCGCCGGCGCCCGGCGCGCGCTCAGTCGAGCCCGAGCTCGGCGGCGTAGCGCGCGCGGTACTGGTCGCGCGCCTGCTCCACGCGGCCGACGTACTCACGCGTCTCGGCGAACGGGATGGCGTCGACGGTCAGGGCCTCGCCCTTGTCGCGCGCCGCGGCGATCCAGCGGTCGACGTTGCCCTCGCCGCCGTTGTAGGCGGCCAGGGCGAAGGCCTCGTTGCCGCCGTAGCGGTCCAGGAGGTAGCGCAGGTAGAAGGCCCCGTAGGCGATGTTCACCTGGGGCGTGCCCAGGTCGGCCTCCACGAAGGCGGTGCCGCCCGACTTGCGGGCGATGTCGCGGGCCGTCCGCGGCGTGAGCTGCATCAGGCCGACCGCGCCGGCGGAGGACCGCTGGCCGTCGCGGAACTTCGACTCGGCGTAGACGACGCCGGCGATCAGCGCCGGGTCCAGGTCCTTGTCGCGCGCCTGCTGGCGGATGATGTCCTCGTGGCGCAGCGGGAGCGTGATCTCCTGCACCGCGTCGTGGGCGGCCGGCCACAGGACCGCGGCGGCCAGCGCCACCAGGACGGCCACGCCGGCCAGCACACCCGCCCGCCGGCGGCGCAGGGCGCGCCGGCGCGCGGCCGCGGCGCGCGCTGGGGCGCGGCGCCGGGGGGTCGTGCGGCGGACCGGGGTCGTGCGCGTGCTCACGGGCACTGCCCCGACAGTGTGCCGAGGACGTCGGCCAGCTGCCGTTCGAGGTCCCCGACGGTGCCGGAGTTTGCGACGACGAAGGTGGCGCGCTCGGCCTTCTCGTCCTGGGTGAGCTGCCGCGCGGCGCGCTCGTCGACCGCCGCGTGGCCGCGCGCGGCGGCCCGCTCGGCGCGGACGGGCTCGTCGGCGACGACGGCCACGGTCGCGTCGTAGAGGCCGTCCAGGCCGGCCTCGAAGAGCAGCGGCGTCTCGACCACCGCGGCGGCCGGTGGCGGGTCGGCGGCCAGCGCGGCCTCGCGGAAGGCGGCGACGCGCGCGCCCACGAGCGGCCAGAGCAGGCCCTCGAGCCAGGCGCGCTCGGCCGGGTCGGCGAACGCGTGCCGGGCCACGGCGGCGCGGTCGACCACGCCGCCGGGCGCCACCTCCGCGCCCCAGCGGGCCGCGACGGCGTCGCGGACCTCGTCGGTCGCGTAGAGCTCGTGCACCACCGCGTCGGTCGAGAGCGTCGCCGCGCCGAGGCGCCCGAGCACGGCGAGCGCCGTGGACTTGCCCGCGCCGAGGCCGCCGGTCAGCCCGACGAAGGGGACGGCGGCGGGCCGGCCGTCTCGTCCGGCGGGCCCGGCCACGCAGCGGCTACGCGGGCTGCTCGCCCTGGGCGCGCGGCTCGTCGGCGACCGCGGCCGCGTCGGCCTCGTCGCCGGCGGCGGGCGCCTCGGCGTCGGGCTCGGCGGCGGCCTCGGGCTCCTCGGCGGTGGGCGCCTCGGGCTCGGTGATGGCGGCCTCGGCCTGCGGCTCCTCGGCGGCGGGCGCCTCGGGCTCGGCGGCCGCGGCCTCGGCCTGCGGCTCCTCGGCGGCGGGCGCCTCGGGCTCGGCGGCGGCGGCCTCGGCCTGCGGCTCCTCGGCGGCGGCCTCGGCCTCCGGCTCGGGCGTGATCGCGTCCGGCCCGCCCGCGGCGCCCGGCGCGCGCGGGGCGTCCGACGCGGGGCTGAAGACGTCGTCGCTCAGGCCGAGCGAGGGGACGTCGTCGAGGTCGCCGGCGCCCTCGGGCGAGGCCTGCAGCTCCGGCGCGCGGCGCGGCAGCTCCTGGCCCTCGACCCGCTTGACCGACAGCGACAGCCGCCGGCGGTCGGAGTCGATCTCGAGGATCTTCACGCGCACGTCGTCGCCGGGCTGGACGACCTCACGCGGGTTCTCCACGTGGTGGTTGGCCAGCTCGGAGATGTGCACGAGCCCCTCGACGCCGTCGAGGATCTCGACGAAGGCGCCGAAGGTGACGACCTTCGTGACGGTGCCCTCGAGCTCGTCGCCGATGCGGTAGGTGTCGACGACGCGCTGCCACGGGTCGGCCTGGGTCTGCTTGAGGCCGAGCGAGATGCGCTGGCGGTCGCGGTCGATGTCGAGGACCTTGACCTGGACCGTGTCGCCGATGTTCAGGATCTCCGACGGGTGGTTGACGTGCGACCACGAGAGCTCGGAGATGTGGATGAGGCCGTCGATGCCGTTGAGGTCCACGAACGCGCCGAAGTCGACGATGTTCGAGATCTGGCCCTCGACGACCAGGCCGGGCTGCAGGCGGTCCAGGATCTCCTGGCGCTGCTCCTTGCGCTCCTCCTCCAGGACGGCGCGGCGCGACAGCACGACGTTGTTGCGCGAGCGGTTGAGCTCGATGACCTTGCACTCGATCTTCGTCCCGAGGAACTCGTCGAGGTTCGGCACGCGCCGGATGTCGACGAGCGACGCGGGCAGGAAGCCGCGGACGCCCAGGTCGATGATCAGGCCGCCCTTGACCACCTCGATGACCGTCCCCTCGACGGGCTCGCCGGACTCGGCCGCCGCCTCGATGCGCCGCCACGCCTTCTCGAAGCGGGCGCGCTTCTTGGACATGATGAGGCGGCCGTCCTGGTCCTCCTTGGTGAGGACCAGCGCGTCGACCTCCTCGCCCAGCTCGACCTCGTCGTGCGGGTCGACGTTCTTGCGGATCGACAGCTCGTTGGAGGGGATGACCCCCTCGCTCTTGTACGAGATGTCGACGAGGACCTCGTCGTTGTCGATCCGGACGACGTGGCCGGTCACGACGTCACCCTCGTTGAAGGAGGGGAACGTGGCGTCGTAGTTGGGGACGATCTGCCCGTCGATCTCGAGCAGCAGGCCGTCGGAACCTTCGACGACCTTGGCTTCGACGGGGGGGTTGAGGGTCTGGGTCATGTGGGCTCAGAGGGTAGCGCACCGGCTCCTCTAGGATCCTCGCTCCCATGCCGTCCCGAGCCACGAAACGCGGTGCCGAGCGGACCCCCCTGGAGGGCTCCTGGGACGTCCTCGTGTGCGGCGCCTCGTTCGCCGGCCTGGCCGTCGCCCGGGAGCTCCGCGGGACCGGTGCGCGCGTGCTCGTCATCGACCGCTACGAGGTCGGCGAGCGGCAGACGTCGGCGTGCGCGGCGCCGACGGAGTGGCTCGTCAACCTCGGCCTCGAGGGCGCGGTCCGCCAGACGTTCCGCGACCTCGTCCTCCACACCCCGGGAGCCGACGTCCGCTGGCGGCTGCCGTGGACGTTCTCGACCTTCGACTACCGCGAGCTGTGCGCTCTGCTGGACGCCCAGAACGACGCCGCCTTCGAGACGGCGAAGGTCGATGGCAGGACGGGCCACACCGTCCACACCGACCGTGGCGACCTCACCGCGCCGCTCGTCGTCGACGCGCTGGGCTGGCGGCGCGTCCTGGCGGACGCCGCCGAGCCGATCCAGCCCCCCGACGCCCGGCTCTCGCGGGGCCTGGAGGTCCACCCCCGCGCCAGCGCCCACGACCTCGAGCTGTGGCTCGATCCGAAGTACGTGCGCGCCGGCTACGGCTGGGCCTTCCCCGCCGGGGACGAGCTGCGCGTCGGCGTCGGCTCGTTCGACCCGCGCGACCACGTCAAGGAGCCGACGGTCGCCCTCGCCGGCGACCTGTCGGTGGCGGCCGAGCGCTACCAGGGCAACTGGATCCCGCACCAGATGCGCGACGGGGTCGAGGACGGCGTCTTCTTCGCGGGCGACTCCGCGGGCCACTGCCTGCCCACGACGGCCGAGGGCATCCGCACCGCGCTCTTCTTCGGCCTGGCCTGCGGGCGCGAGCTGCGCGCGGTCGTCGAGGGCCGCCAGTCGCGCGAGCGCGCGCTGGCCCGCTACGCGGCCTTCTGCGAGGAGCGCCGCAACGCCTTCGACTGGCTCCTGCGCGTCCAGTCGCTCGTGTCCCGCGTCAACCCGACCCCCCTGATGGGGCCGATCGTCCGGGCGATGGACCGCCGGCGCTTCCTGCGCTGGTCCTTCGACCACTACCTCGCCATCGCGCCTCCCTCGTTCGCGCTCGAAGGCGGCCTGGCCGCTCCGCGCGGCGAGCACGAGGCGCTCGCGCAGGCGTCGTAGCGCTCAGTCGCGCACGACGAGCACGACGCCGACCGCCAGCAGGACGATCCCGGCCAGCTTGGCCGCGGTGACGGGCGCCTTCTCGACGCCGAGCAGCCCGAACTGGTCGACGACGACCGACATCGTCAGCTGGGCCGCGATCGTGGCCGCGGTCACGCCGCCGGCGCCGAGGGTCCGCACCGTCACGAGGACCGTGCAGACGTAGATCGCGCCCAGCAGGCCGCCGAGGAACCAGTACCAGGACAGGCCGCGGGCGTCGGCGACCTGACCGAGGCCGCCCTTGGCCAGCGCGGCCACGACCACGAGCGCGGCGGTGCCGATGAGGAACGACAGCAGAGCGCCCTGGAACGTCCCCGCCGCCTTGCCGAGGTGCGAGTTGATCGGCGCCTGCAGCGCGATGAGGCCGCCGGCCACGGCGGTGAGCACGACGGCCGTCGTGCGGTCCACGCCTACTTGGCCTCCAGCCAGGTCCGCCCCACGCCCGACTCGACGCCGAGCGGGGGCTCGCGCGGGGCCCAGGGAGCGACCATCTCGCGCTCGACGAGGGCGCGAACCTGCTCCATCTCCTCCTCCGGGCCCTCGAAGAGGAGCTCGTCGTGGATGGTGAGGATGAGCCGCGTCCGCAGGCCGGAGCCGGCCAGCGCGCGGTGGGTGCCGATCATCGCGAGCTTCATCACGTCGGCCGCGGTGCCCTGGATGACGGTGTTGACGGCCAGGCGCTCGCCCAGCGTGCGCACCTGCCAGTTGCGCGCGCGGAGCTCGGGGATCTGGCGCCGGCGGCCGAAGAGCGTGGTCACGTGCCCCTGCTCCTTGGCCTGCTCGATGGTCGACGTCATGAAGGCGTGGACCGCGCTGAAACGCTCCAGGTAGGCGTCGATGAAGGCCTTGGCCTCCTCGCGCGTGATGTTCAGGCGGTCGGCGAGGCCGTAGTCCGAGAGGCCGTAGACGATCCCGTAGTTGATCATCTTCGCCTTCGAGCGGTCCCCCGGGGTGAGCTCAGACGGCTCCTTCTGGAGTACCTGCGAGGCCGTCGCGGTGTGCACGTCCTCCCCGCGCGCGAAGACCTCCTTGAGCACCGGCTCGTCGGCCACGTGCGCGAGGATCCGCAGCTCGACCTGCGAGTAGTCGGCGCTCAGGAGGACGTTCCCGGGCGCGGCCTCGAAGGTGGCGCGGATCTCACGCCCCAGCTCGGTGCGCACCGGGACGTTCTGCATGTTCGGGTTCGTCGAGGCCAGGCGGCCCGTGGTCGCCCCGGCCTGGAGGAAGGTCGTGTGGATCCGCGACTCGGCGTCGGTGAGCTGCGGGAGCACGTCGAGGTAGGTCTTCTCGAGCTGGTTGAGCTCGCGCCAGCGCTCGACCTTGGGGACGATCTCGTGCTCCTCGCGGATCGCCTGCAGGACCCGCGCGTCGGTCGAGAAGCCGGTCTTGCCGCGCCGCTTCTTGGAGAGGCCGAGCTTCTCGAAGAGCACGGCGCCGAGCTGCTGGGGCGACCCGATGACGAACTCCTCGCCCGCGAGGTCCCAGATCTCGCGCTCGAGGCGCCGGATCTCCTCCCCCACGCGCTCGTCGACCTCGCCCAGCCGGTCGACGTTGAGCCGCACGCCGGCCTGCTCCATGTCGCGCAGGACGTGCACGAGCGGCAGCTCGACGTCGTCCAGGAGCGACGTCAGGCCGCGCGCCTCGAGCTGCTCGCGCTGCCACGCCGCCAGGGCCCCGACGAGGATCGCGTCGGCGGCGGTCGGGTCCTCGGCGTCGGTGGCCAGCCCGCGCTCCTCCGTGATCTCGCGGAGGGGGAAGCCGCGGCGCGCCGGCTCGAGCAGGAAGGCGGCCAGCATCGTGTCGTGGGCGAGCCGCGCGGGGACCACGCCCAGCTCCTTGGCGTCGTGGGCCACCACGGGCTTGTCGCCCAGCGCCGCGACGACGTCCTCGGGGCGCGCGGCGGCGCCGGTCACGACGTCCGCGCCGGCGGCCACGGCGAAGCGCCAGCCCTCCTCGTGGGCGAGCAGCTCGCCCTCCGGGACCTCGGGCGCGCGGACGGCGAGCGCGAGCCGGCCGTGGCCCGGGTCGAGCGCCGCGGCGTCCTGCAGCGTCCCCTCGCGGACGCGCGCGGCGACCGTCGTCTCGGACACGGGGGCGGGTGCGGCCGCCTCGGCGGACCCGAGCGCCTCCTCCAGGCGCCGCAGGGGGTCGCGCAGCTCGAACTCGCGGAACACCTCGCGCAGCCGCGAGCGGTCGGGCTCGCGGCCGGCCTCGTGGAGGGGGTCGACGTCGACCGGGACGTCGCGCTGGATCGTGGCCAGGACCTTCGAGATCCGCGCGTCCTCGGCGTGCTCGCGCAGGTTCTCCTTGCGCTTGGCGCCCGAGATGTCGTCGACGTGCTCGAGGACCTCCTCGAGCGTGCCGTAGGTCTGCAGGAGCTGCGAGGCCGTCTTGTCGCCGATCCCCGGGACGCCCGGGATGTTGTCCGAGGTGTCGCCCTTGAGGCCGTAGAAGTCGGGGATGAGCTCCGGCGGGATCCCGTAGCGCTCGATGACCGCGGCGTAGTCGTAGGTCTTGGTGTCCGTGATGCCACGCGAGGTCGCCATGACGCGCACGCGCGACTCGGGGTCGATGAGCTGGAAGGCGTCGCGGTCGCCGGTGACGACCGTCACCGGGACCCCCTGCTCGCGGGCGCGCTCGGCGATCGACGCGATCACGTCGTCGGCCTCGTAGCCGTCGACGCGCACGTTGCGGTAGCCGAAGGCGTCGACGAGCGGCTCGAGGTGCGGCCACTGCTCCCGGAGCAGGTCCGGCCGGGACGTGCGCTGCGCCTTGTACTCGGGGTAGACCTCCTTGCGCCCCGACATGCCGGGCGCGTCCCAGACGACGACCGTCGGCCGCGGGCCGTGCTCGGTGAGGATCTTCACGAGCATCGACGCGAAGCCGAAGATCGCGTTCGTGGGGAACCCGGTCGACGTCGCGATCGACTCCGGCAGCGCGAAGAAGGCCCGGTACGCGAGCGAGTTGCCGTCGATGAGGAAGAGCTCGTCGGGCTCGTTGGCCACGTCGGGCACCCTAGCCGCCGTCCGGGCGGGCGGGCCCGGTCTCCCCTCCCCGCGATACGCTCGCCGTCCTCTGTCCGGGACGCCCTCCGCCCAGTACAGCCTCATCCTGCGCGTGGAGATCGCCGACCGCCCGGGCATGCTCGCGCAGGTCGCCGGCGCCATCGGCGGCGCCGGCGGGACGATCGGCGCGATCGACCTCGTCGAGGCCGACGCCCGCCACCTCGTCCGCGACATCACGGTGGACACGCTCGGCCCCGCCTCCTGGGACGCCCTGCGCGACGCGATCGACGCCCTCGAGGGCGCGCGCGTCATCGACGTCACCGACCGCACGTTCCTCCTGCACCTGGGCGGGAAGATCGAGCAGCGCAACCGCCACCCGCTGCGCACCCGCGACGACCTCTCGATGGCCTACACGCCGGGCGTGGCGCGCGTCTGCGAGGCGATCGCCGCCGACCCGGAGAAGGCGTTCCAGTACACGATCAAGCGCAACACGGTCGCGGTCGTCAGCGACGGCACCGCCGTCCTCGGCCTGGGCGACATCGGCCCGCGCGCCGCGATGCCGGTCATGGAGGGCAAGGCGATGCTCTTCAAGGAGTTCGCCGGGGTCGACGCCTTCCCGATCTGCCTCGACACCACGGACGCCGGCGAGATCGTCGAGACGGTCACGCGGCTCGCGCCCGGGTTCGGCGGCATCAACCTCGAGGACATCAGCGCGCCCCGCTGCTTCGCCATCGAGGAGCGCCTCAAGGCGGCGCTCGACATCCCGGTCTTCCACGACGACCAGCACGGCACCGCCGTCGTCGTGCTCGCGGCGCTGCTGAACGCCTGCAAGCTCACGGGCCGGTCGCTGCCCGACCTGCGCGTGCTGGTCGTCGGCCTGGGCGCGGCCGGCGTCGCGGTGACGCGGATCCTCATGGAGGCGGGCGTGACGCGGATCGTGGGCTGCGACTCGCGCGGCGCGGTCAGCACGGCGCGCGCCGACCACCGCGACGGCACGATGCCGGCGGTCAAGCGCTGGTACGCCGAGCACACGAACCCCGAGGGCCTGCAGGGCGCGCCCGCCGACGTCATCGACGGCATGGACCTCTTCGTCGGCCTCTCGGGCGCGCGCGTGCTCCCGCCCGCGGCGCTGGCGGCGGATGGCGCCCGACCCGCTCGTGTTCGCGATGGCGAACCCGACGCCGGAGATCACGCCCGAGGAGGCGGCCCCGTACGTGCGCGTCATGGCCACGGGCCGCTCGGACTACCCCAACCAGATCAACAACGTCCTCTGCTTCCCCGGCGTCTTCCGCGGCGCGCTCGACGTCCGCGCGCCGCGCATCACCGAGCCGATGAAGATGGCCGCCGCCGCGGCGATCGCGGCGGTCGTCGGCGAGGACGAGCTGCGCGAGGACTACATCATCCCCTCGGTCTTCGACCGGGAGGTGGCCCCGGCCGTCGCGGCCGCGGTGGCCCGCGAGGCCCGCGCGTCGGGCACCGCGGCGACGGAGCAGAACACCATCGGGTTCGCGGCCATCGACGAGGCCGCGATGCGCGGCTGAGGGCCGCTGGTCCCGGCGCGCCGCCGCTGCGTAGGAGGAGCATGGACGTCACGCTCACCGGGGCCACCGGCCGCATCGGGACCAGGCTCGTCGGCGCGCTGCGCGAGCGCGGCGACGGGGTCACCGTGCTCTCGCGCTCACCGGACCGGGCCGGCGCGGCGCTGGGCGTGCCCGCCGTCGGCTGGGACCCGCTGGCCGGGCCGGCGCCCGCCGAGGCGCTGGCCGGGCGCGACGCGGTCCTCCACCTCGCCGGCGAGGACGTCGCCCAGCGGTGGACCGACGACGCGCGCCGGCGGATCCTCGAGAGCCGCGAGGTCGGCACGCGCAACCTCGTGGCCGGCCTGCGGGCCGCCGACCCCGGCCCCGCCGCGCTCGTCTCCGCCTCGGCGGTCGGCTTCTACGGCAAGCACGGCGACGAGGAGCTCCCGGAGGACACGCCTCCGGGCGACGACTTCCTGGCCGGCGTCTGCGTCGCGTGGGAGCGCGAGGCCGACGCCGCGGCCGAGCTCGGCCTGCGCGTGGCCAAGCTCCGCACCGGCGTCGTGCTCGACCGCGAGGGCGGCGCGCTGGCGAAGATGCTGCCCTTCTTCAAGGCCGGGATCGGCGGTCCGGTGGCCGGCGGGCGCCAGTACCTGCCCTGGATCCACGTCGACGACGTCGTCGGCCTCTACCTCGCCGCGCTCGACGGCGAGGGCTGGTCGGGCGCCTACAACGGCGCCGCCCCGGCGCCGGTGACGAACAAGGAGTTCTCGCACCGCGCTGGGCAAGGCGCTGCACCGGCCCGCCTTCGCGCCCGTCCCCGCCTTCGCGATCCGCCTGCTCTACGGCGACATGGCCGAGATCGTCACCGAGGGCCAGCGCGCGGTGCCGCGGCGCCCGCTCGCGCAGGGGTTCGCCTTCCGCCACCCCGACCTCGACGAGGCGCTGCGGGCCGCGCTGGCGTAGGCCGTCCGGCCGGCTAGGGGCGGAACCGCTCCAGGCGGCGGCGGTCGCGCTTCGTCGGGCGCCCGCCGGGCTCGGCGCGGGGGTCCGGCGCCAGCCGGCGCTCGGCCGCGTGGCGCTCGCGGGCCGCGACGCTCGCCGCGGTCTCGTCGTAGAGCAGCACCGCCTCGGCCGCCGGCAGCCGCCGCGGCGCGGTCCCGCGCACGACGACCTCGCGCGCCACCGGGCCCGTCGTGAGGTGGACCCGGTCGCCCGGGCGCACGTCCCGGCCGGGCTTGCTCGGCCGCCCGTTGACCTCGACGCGGCCGCCCCTCACGGCCTGGGCCGCCAGCGCGCGGGTCTTGAGCAGCCGCGCGGCCCACAGCCACTTGTCGAGGCGCTCCGGGTCGCCCGCGCCGTCCATGGGCCCATGCTCGCACGCGCCGGGCGCCGCGCGCAGGGCGCCGGCGCGGCCGGGCGGCCGGCGGCGAGCGCGGCGCAGCGTCGGCTAGCGCTCTTCGGCGGCGTCGGAGGCCGCCTGCACGGCCTCCTTGTGCGCCCTGCGCTGCTTCCAGCGCGAGTGCTCCTTGGCCGGGATGAAGAGCCAGATGATGGCCCCGACGAAGGAGAGGATCAGCCCGGTCCCGAGCCCGACCTTCTCCCCGTAGCCCTTGCGCTTGGACAGCTCGCTCGCGGCGATCGCCGAGGCCAGCCAGAGGTACAGCAGCCACAGCGCCTTGGCGCCGAGGTCCGCGGCCAGGATGAGCATCTCCTGCCTCACGCTCCCAGGTAGGCGGCCTTGACGCGGTCGTCGGTCCGCAGGTTCTCGGAGCTGTCGCTGAGCGCGATCGTCCCGGTCTCCAGCACGTAGCCGCGGTTCGAGACGTCCAGCGCGTAGTTCGCGTTCTGCTCGACGAGCAGGATCGTCGTCCCCTGCTCGTTGATCTCGCGGATGATCTCGTAGATCTTGTCGACGATCACCGGGGCCAGGCCGAGCGACGGCTCGTCGAGCAGGAGCAGCCGCGGGCCGGGCCATGAGCGCGCGGCCCATGGCGAGCATCTGCTGCTCGCCGCCGGACATCGTGCCGCCCTTCTGGCGCTGGCGCTCCTGCAGCCGCGGGAAGAGCGAGTAGACGCGCTCGATGTCCTCGCGGATCGCCGCCTGGTCGCTGCGCGTGAACGCGCCCATCTCGAGGTTCTCGAGGACCGTCATGCGCGGGAAGATGCGCCGGCCCTCGGGCGAGTGGGCGATGCCCGATGCTCCGCCACCTCGTGGCCGGCGAGGGTCTGGATCTCCTGCCCGGCGAAGCGGATCGTGCCCATCTTCGGCGGCACGATGCCCGAGATGGAGCGCAGCGTCGTGGACTTGCCGGCCCCGTTGGAGCCGATGAGCGTGACGATCTCGCCCTCGCAGGACCTCGATCGTGATGCCCTTGAGCGCCTCGATCGAGCCGTAGAAGGTGTGGATGTCGTCGACGTGCAGCAGCGCCTGGCCGTTGGCCCGCGCGCCGCCCGCCTGTCCGGTCGCCCCGGCCGCGACGCTCCCCGAGGGCTCCCCCGCCGGGCCCGCGGGGTCGCCGGGGGAGGACCCGGGGCTCTCATGCCTGGCTCCCGAGGTACGCCTCGACGACCCGCGGGTTCTCGCGGACCTCCTTGGGCGACCCCTCGGCGATCTTCTCGCCGTGGTCGAGGACCGTGATGTGGTCCGACACGTTCATGACGACGCGCATGTCGTGCTCGATGAGCAGCACGGACATCCCGCGCTCGGTGCGCAGGCGCTCCATGAGCTGGCGCAGCTCCTCGGACTCCTGCGGGTTCATGCCGGCCGTCGGCTCGTCGAGCAGGAGCAGCTTCGGCTCGGAGGCCAGGGCGCGGGCGATCTCCAGGCGGCGCTGGTCGCCGTAGGAGAGGTTCATGGCCAGCTCGTCGGGGCGCTTGAGCCCGACGAACCGCAGCAGCCCGGCGGCCCGCTCGCGGGACTCGCGCTCCTCGCGGCGGTTGTACGGCGTGTGGAGGAGCATCCCGCTCACGCGGGTGCGCAGGCGCGAGTGCATGCCGACCTGGACGTTCTCGAGCGCCGTCATGGTCCGGAACAGCTTGATGTTCTGGAACGTGCGCGCGATGCCCGCGCGGGTCACGAGGTCCGCCCGCTTGCCGGTGATGTCCCGCCCGGCGAAGCGCACGCGGCCCGTGGTCGGCCGGTAGAGGCCCGTCAGGCAGTTGAAGAACGTCGTCTTGCCCGCGCCGTTGGGGCCGATGAGCGACACGATCGCCTCCTCGGGCACCACGAAGTCGACGTCGTTGACCGCGACGAGGCCGCCGAAGACCTTCGAGACGTCACGGGCCTCCAGGAGGGCGCCGCCGGTGCCGTCGGTCATTGCCCGCGCACCTCGTAGTACTGGTGGTCGGACTCCGTGCCGATGTGGTCCTCCTCGTCGATCTCGGACTCGCGCAGCTCGAGCCTTCGTCGCGTCGACGGCAGCAGGCCCTCGGGCCGCAGGACCATCATCACGAGGAGCAGGAAGCCGAAGATCCCGAAGTTGATCGACGTCACGTCGAAGCTCAGGCCGACCTTGTCGGGCACGCCGTTGAGCTCGGGCAGCAGGTAGCGGTTGATCATCGACAGCGCGATCGCGCCGAGGATGACCCCCCAGATGTTGCCCATGCCCCCGATGATGACCATGCAGAGGATGAAGACCGAGAAGCCGAACTCGAACTGGTCGACGTTCACCGTGTTGTTGTAGGTCCCGAGGAACGCGCCGGCGAAGCCGCCCAGCGCGGCGCCGATGGCGTAGGCCCAGAGCTTCGTGCGCACGAGGTTGACGCCCATCGAGGCCGCGGCGACCTCGTCCTCGCGGACGGCGATCCACGCCCGTCCCAGCCGCGAGTCGCGCAGGCGCCGGTTGAAGAACACCACGAGCAGGACCATGCCCAGCCCGACGTAGTAGACGGGCTTGAGCTCCAGCGGGTAGTTGAACTTCGTGTCCGTCCAGGGCAGGTTGATCTTGTCGATCGGCGTGATCCCCTGCCGGCCGTTGGAGAAGTCCGTGCTGCCGATCCCGAAGATGCCGCTCGTCGAGTTCTCGAAGACGCGCGGCACGATCTCGCCGAAGGCGAGCGTCACGATCGCCAGGTAGTCGCCCCGCAGCCGCAGCGTCGGCGCGCCGAGGATCACGCCCCAGGCCGCCGTGAACACCATGGCGATGAGCAGGACGAGGAAGAAGTTGATGTGGATCCCGGGGATGTCCGAGCCGAACGCGCTCTTGACCGGGGTCAGGATGTGGATGCCCTTGCCGTGGTTGATCGTCCCGAACTGCTGGGAGCCCAGCCAGCCCATGACGAAGGCCCCGATGGCGAAGAACGCGACGTAGCCGAGGTCGAGCAGGCCGGCGAAGCCGACGACGATGTTCAGCCCCAGCGCCATGATCACGTAGGCCAGGGTCTGGATCGACGCGTCGAGCAGGTCGTCGGGCGCCGTCATGAGCTGGTCGAGGATGTAGGGGTAGGCGAGGGCGAGGCCCACGAAGATCAGGGCCCACACCCAGTCGGGCACGACGCGCCGCACGCCCGTGGCGTTGCGGCGCAGGCTGGCGACGGCGGTGCTCATCGCGGGCCCCCGCCGGAGGTGGCCGTGGCGGCCGGTCGGGCGACGACGCGCGGTCATCCTTCCCGCGTCTCCTCGCCGAAGAGGCCCTGCGGGCGGAAGACCATCACCAGGATGAGGATCGCGAAGACCACGGCGGGGGTCCACACCTGGCCGAAGTGGGTGTCCGAGATCGATTGGATCACGCCGATGATGAGGCCGCCGACGACGGCGCCCTTGAGGTTGCCGATGCCGCCCATGACCGCGGCGGTGAAGGCGATCAGGCCGGCGGTGAAGCCCTGGTTGAACTGGATCGTGCCGTTGTAGAGCGCGTAGATCATCCCGGCCGCGCCCGCCAGCAGGCCGCCGAGGATGAACGTCAGGGAGATCGTGCGGTCGACGTTGATGCCCATGAGGCGCGCCGCGTCGGGGTCCTGCGCGGTGGCGCGCATGGCCTTGCCGTACTTCGTCGAGCCCACGAACCACAGCAGCGCGATGAGCAGCGGCACGGTCACGACAACGGCGAAGACGTCGGAGTGCTCGAGCGGCACGCCGAAGACGCTGAAGTAGTCCTTCTGCGAGCCGATGAGGTCGGGGGCGTTGTCCGGCGTGCCGCGCCAGAGCAGGCCGACGTTCTGCAGGATGAAGCTCATGCCGATCGCGGTGATGAGCGGCGCGAGCTTCGGCGCGTTGCGCAGCGGCCGGTAGGCGACCCGCTCGATCATCGTGTTGAGCACGCCGCTGGCCACCATCGCCGCGATCGAGGCCGATGACGATCGAGGCGACGATCGCCGGGGATCGGGGTGTCGGGCGTGACGCCGAGCGTCTCCCAGACCGAGACCGAGATGAACGACCCGATCATGAAGACCTCGCCGTGGGCGAAGTTGATCAGCTCGATGATGCCGTAGACGAGCGTGTAGCCCAGCGCGATGAGCGCCCAGATCGTGCCGTTGGACAGGCCCGTCTTGACGTCGTCGAGCGTCTGCTTCGGCTCGCTGGCGAAGAAGTACAGGAGGGCTGCGCCGAGCAGCACCCACAGGATGTTGTCGTTGACGACCTGCCCGGGCGACCGGCGGGGGCGGGTCGCGGGAGCGCTCTCAGGGAGAGAAGCGGCTTCCATGGTCCCTCCGAGGACGTTGGTGGCGACGGAGGGCGGCGGGCCTGGCGGCCCGCCGCCCCACGGCGTTCAGGTGATCAGGCCCCGGTCTTGGCCTTGATGACCTTGTCGAACACGAGCTTCCCGCCCACGACCTTGTCGGCGCCGTAGTCCGAGAGCGTGGTGTCGCCGTTCGGGTCGATGGAGTACTTGCCGAGCACCGAGTCGCGGTCCTTGATCTTGAAGAACGAGTCGATGACGGCCTGGCGGTCGTTGCCCTTGTCCCCGGCGTTCTGGATGGCCAGCAGGGCGACCTTCATCGCCTCGTAGCCGTAGATCGCGTAGGGCTCGGGGTCGATGCCGTACTTCTGCTTGTACTTGTCGAACAGCGCCTGCGCGCTGGGCGGGTACAGCTTCGGGTCGAGCGTCGGGTTGGTCACGTACGTGACCTTCTGGACCGACGGGCTCAGCTTCGTCGTGAAGGGCGACTCGGCGACGCCGTCGGGGCCGAACAGCTTGGCCGTCGGGTTGGCGGCGTGGATGTCCGTGAACAGCTGCACGCCCTTGTTCTGCGTGATGCCGCCGAAGAACATGCAGTCCGCGCCGGAGGACTTCATCTTCTGCGCCAGCGACCGGAAGTTGGCCGCCTTGGTGTCGATGCCCTCGTTGCCGGCGATCGTCAGCCCCTGGGTCTTCGCGTTGGCGACGACCTGGTCGGCGAGGCCCTTCCCGTAGACCTCCTTGTCGTTGAAGATGTAGGTCTTCGTGCAGCCCTGGTCCTTCTGGTACGTCACCTGGGCCGCGGCCTGGATGTGGTCGGCGGGCACGACGCGGCCGTAGGTGCGCTTGCCCGACGGGTAGTACTTGTCGGGCTCGCCCGGGGCGGCGCCCTGCTTGCGGGTCAGGCCCACCGCGGTGTTCGACGGCGAGATCTGCAGGATGCCGGCCTGGTTGAGGATCGGCAGCGAGATCGCCGTGGCGCCGGAGTTGAACTCGCCGAGGTAGACGATCGTGCTCTTGTCCTGCGCGGCCTTGCGGCCGTTGGCCGAGGTCTTGCCCGGCTCCCACTTGCCCGCGGACGCGGTCGCGTCGTCGAGGCTGACGTACTTGATCGTGAACTTCCCGACCTTGTTGTTGGCCTCTTCGAGGGCGAGCTTCTCGCCGTTGACGACCGACTGCGACTGGGGCCGCGAGTCGCCCTGGAGCGGAAGGCTGGAGTAGATGGTCAGGGAGTTCGAGCCGGTGCTGCCCGAACCACCGCTGGAGTTGCCGTTGTCGTCCGAGCCGCAGGCCGCGACGCCGAACGCAAGGGCCGTGACGAGGCAGCCCGAAGCCGCCAGTCCACGTGCACGCAAGAGTCCCTCCTCAAGGACGCGTTCTTAAGACGGGGCAGCATAGGGAACGCGGCCGACGAAGGGCGCCGCGTCCCCGAGCGCCGTCCAGGTGGTACCCGGGCGCGGCTACGAGGACGCGCGGCCCGGCAGGTACCGCAGCGTGATGCGGACGACCAGGGCCACCACGACGATGACGACGGTCACCAGGAAGGCGTCGATGGCCTTGGCGCCGATGGCCCAGAGGACGATCCAGACGACGAGGCCGGCGGTGGTGGCGAGGACGAAGCCCATGGCGCCGCGAACCCTAGCGGAGGGCCGCCGCGAAGCCCGTCGACGAGGCCGCGCACGGCGTCGGCCGCGGCCCGCGCGTCGGGGGCCTCGACGGCGGCGCGCACGAGGCGGCTGCCGACGATGATGCCGTCGGCGCCCGCGGCCGCGGCCTCGGCCGCCTGCTCGGGGGTCGAGATCCCGAACCCCAGGGCGACGGGCACGTCGGTGTGCGACCGGGCGCGGGCGACGACCTCGGCGAAGGCGTCGGCCAGCGCGGCGCGCTCGCCCGTGGTCCCGGTCACCGAGACCGTGTAGAGGAAGCCGCGGGCGCGGGCGCCGATGCGCGCGAGGCGCTCGTCGGGCGTCGTCGGGGCCACGAGCGGGACGAGCGCGACGCCGGCGGCGTCGCAGGCCTCGAGCACGGCGGGCGCCTCCTCGAGGGGCAGGTCGGGGACGATCAGGCCGCTCGCCCCCGCGGCGGCGGCGGAGCGGGCGAAGGCGTCGGCGCCCGGGGCCAGCACGAGGTTGGCGTAGGTCATGAGCACGACGGGCAGCCGCGGGGCCAGCGCCTCGGCCACCCGCAGCACGCCCTCGACCGTCGCGCCGGCGGCGAGGGCGCGCGAGCCGGCGACCTGGATGACCGGGCCGTCGGCCAGCGGGTCGCTGAAGGGGATGCCGAGCTCGACGAGGTCGGCGCCGCCGTCCGCGCAGGCCTCCCCCACCAGCCGCGACCCGTCGAGGTCGGGGAACCCGCCCATGAGGTAGGGCATGAGCGCCGCCCGCTTGCCCGACCCGGCGAAGGCGCGCCGCAGGCGCTCGGCGCCCGCGTTCGTGGCGACGGCCCCCATCTCAGGCGTCGGCGGCCGCGAGGCGGGCCAGCGCCTCGGCGAGGTCCTTGTCGCCCCGCCCCGAGCAGCAGACCAGGTCCAGGCCGGACTCCGCCGGCTGGAGGGCGTAGTGCAGCGCGTGGGCGGTCTCGAGCGCGGGGACGATGCCCTCGAGCCGGGCGACGCGCCGGAACGCCTGCAGCGCGTCGTCGTCGCTGACCGCGACGTAGGTCGCGCGACCGGTGTCGCGCAGCCAGGCGTGCTCGGGCCCCGCGCCGGGGTAGTCGAGCCCCGCCGAGATCGAGTGCGCCTCGACGACCTGGCCCTCGGCGTCCTGGAGGAGCGCCGAGAGCGAGCCGTGCAGGACGCCCGGGCGCCCGCCGACCGTGAGCGGCGCCCCGTGGCGGCCGCTCTGGAGGCCCTCGCCCGCCGCCTCGACGCCGATGAGCTCGACGCCGTCGTCGCCGGTGAAGGCCGTGAACGTCCCGATCGCGTTCGACCCGCCGCCGACGCACGCGATGACGCGGTCGGGCAGCCGGCCGGTGCGCTCGAGCAGCTCGGCGCGCGCCTCGTCGCCGATGACGCGCTGGAGGTCGCGGACGATCGAGGGGTAGGGGGCCGGGCCGACCGCGGAGCCGATGACGTAGTGCGTCGTGGCGACGTTCGTGACCCAGTCGCGGATGGCCTCCGAGGTGGCCTCCTTCAGCGTCCGGGTCCCCGCCTCGACGGGCACGACGGTGGCGCCCAGCAGGCCCATCCGGTCGACGTTCGGGGCCTGCCGGCGCGTGTCCTCGGCGCCCATGAAGACGACGCACTCGAGGTCGAGCAGCGCCGCCGCCGTCGCGCTGGCCACGCCGTGCTGGCCCGCGCCGGTCTCGGCGATGATGCGCCGCTTGCCCATGCGCTTGGCCAGGAGCGCCTGCCCGAGCGCGTTGTTGAGCTTGTGCGACCCCGTGTGCATGAGGTCCTCGCGCTTGAGCCAGACCTCGCGCCCGGCGACCTCGGAGAGGCGCTCGGCGAGGTACAGCGGCGTCGGGCGACCGGCGTAGTCGCGCAGCAGGCGGCGCAGCTCCTCGCCGTAGACCGGGTCCCGGCGCGCCGCCAGCCAGGCCTGCTCGAGGTCGGCCAGGGCGGGCATCAGCGTCTCGGGGACGTACTGCCCGCCGTAGGGGCCGAACCGGTGCTCGACGCCGGCGACGGCCATCACGCGACCCCCGCGGCCAGGCGGTCGCCAGCGGCGCGGACGGCGGCGGCGAAGGCCTCGACGCGGGCCGGGTCCTTGACCCCGGGGCGCGCCTCGGTCCCGCTGGCCACGTCGACCGCGGAGGGGCGCACGGCGGCGATCGCGTCGCCGACGTTCTCGGGCGTCAGCCCACCGCTGAGGACGAGCGGGACGGAGCTGTGGCGGCCGCGGAGGAGCGACCACTCGAACGTCTGCCCGGTCCCGCCGTAGCGGTCGGGCGCGACGTACGCGTCGGCCAGGTGGAAGTCGGTGTGGAACGGCTCGAGCGCGGCGACGTCGGAGCGCCCCCGGATGCGGCGCGCCTTGATCACGCGCGCCCCGGTGCGGCGGGCCACCTCGGCGCAGAAGGCGGGCCCCTCGTCCCCGTGGAGCTGGACGAGCGTCAGCCCCACCCCCTCCGCCACGGCGGCGACCTCGTCGAGCGACGGGTTGACGAAGACGCCGGCGACCTCCGCGCGGCGGCGCAGCGCGCGGCCGATCCGCTCGGCCTCCGGCAGCGGGCAGGCGCGCTCCGAGCCGGGCCACAGGATGAGCCCGACGGCCCAGGCGCCCGCCTCGACGGCGTGCAGCGCGTCCTCGCGCGAGGTGACGCCGCAGACCTTCAGGCGGGGTGCGGGCGGAGGGGCGGGCACCCCGCCATCGTAGTCCGCCCGCGCCTAGGGCCGGCCGGGCTGGCCGCCGGCGTCCAGCGGCAGGTCGGCCGGCCGCTCGCCGAGCGTGAGCCGCACGTCGCGGCCCTTGCCGCGGGTGATGACGTGGAGCGTCACCTGGTCGCCGCGCTTCTTGCCGGTCACGAGCGCCGTGACGTCGTCGGAGCTGCGGACCGGCTTGCCGTCGACGGCGGTGATGATGTCGCCGCCCAGGTAGAACGTGTCGGCGTAGCCGTCGACCTGCGCGGGGATCGTCCCGCCCCGGATCCCGGCCTTGGCGGCCGGGGAGCCCGGCGTGACCTTCTGCACGAGCGCCCCGCGGGCGACGGGCAGGTTGAGGTCCTTCAGCGAGCTGTCGATGGTCGTCGTGCTGACGCCGAGGAAGCCGCGGTCGACCTTCCCGCTCTTCTCGAGCTGGGGGATGATGCGCTTGGCGGTGTCGATCGGGACGGCGAAGCCGATGCCGACGTTGCCGGTGCCGGCGCCGCCCGTCTCGATCTGGGAGTTGATGCCGACGACGCGCCCGGCGGCGTCGAGCAGCGGGCCGCCCGAGTTGCCCGGGTTGATCGCGGCGTCGGTCTGCAGCACGTTGTCGATCGCGAACCCGTTCGGGGCCTTGATGCGGCGCTGGACGGCCGAGATGACGCCGGTCGTCAGGGTGCGCTCCAGGCCGAAGGGGTTGCCGATCGCGATCGTCGGATCGCCGACCTGGACCGTCCTGCTGTCGCCGAGCTGCAGCGGGTGCAGGTCGAGCCCGGAGGTGTCCACCCGCAGGACCGCGAGGTCGGTCGACCGGTCCTGCCCGACGATGCGCGCGGTCGCCGTCTTCTTGTCGGCGAACTGGACGGTCACGCGGCGCGCGCCCTCGACGACGTGCTGGTTCGTGAGGATCGTGCCGTCGCGGCGGATGACGAAGCCCGAGCCCGTGGCCACCCCGCGCTGCTCGGAGGGCATGCCGAAGTCGAAGGGCGACGCGCTGCGCTGCACGACGTCGGCGCGGACGTACACGACCCCCGGCGCGTCGCGCTTGAAGATGTCGCGCGCGGTCAGGCCGCCGTCGCTGGCGTTCTCGGAAGGGCTCCCCAGGGGGGCCTGCTCGACGATCGTGGTGGTCGAGCCGCCGCCGAGGTCGAAGGCGGCGACGGCGCCCACGGCGGCGCCGGCGCCGAGGACGGCGGAGGTGAGGACGAGCGGGACGGTGCGCGGGAACGAGCTCATGGCGGCGGAGAGGGTGACCCGGGTCCCTGAAGCCCCGCTAAGAGGCGGCTGAAGGCGGCGTCAGACCGGCTCGTCGCCGTCGCCGCCGAGCGCGCGGACCGCGAGCTCGGGGTCGTCGGCGCGCATGAAGCTCTCCCCGATGAGGACGGCGTCGACGCCGACGCGCTCGAGGTCGTCGAGCTGGTCGCGGCTGTGGATGCCGGACTCGCTGACGACCGTCTTGCCCGCGGGGACGTCGCTCAGGAGCTCGTAGGTGCGGTCGAGGTCGACGGTGAAGTCGGTGAGGTCGCGGTTGTTGATGCCGATGACGTCGGCGTCGACGACCTCGAGCGCGCACGCGAGCTCGTCCTCGTCGTGGACTTCGACGACGACGTCGAGGTCGAGGCCCGCCGCCTCGCCGTAGAGCGAGCGGAGCTCGCGCGGCTCGAGCGCGGCGACGATGAGCAGCAGGGCGTCCGCGCCGGCGGCCGCCGACTCGACGACCTGGTAGACGTCGACGACGAAGTCCTTGCGCAGGATCGGCAGCGCGCTGGCGGCACGCGCCGCGCGCAGGTCCTCCAGGGCGCCGCCGAAGTGCGGGCCCTCGGTGAGGATCGAGAGCGCGGCGGCGCCGCCGCGCTCGTAGGCCTCGACGACATCGGTGACCGTCGCGCCGCGGCGGATCTCGCCCGCGCTCGGGGAGCGGCGCTTGTGCTCCGCGATGATCGACACGCCGGGGCCGGCCAGCGCCTCCCGGAAGGGGCGGTCCTCGCCGCGGGCCTCGAGGTGTCGTTCGAGCTCGCCGAGCGGCACCTCGCGCCGGCGCCGGCCGACCTCCTCGCGCGTGGCCTCGACGATGCGGTCCAGGACGTTCACGCCGCCGCCAGCTCCCCGCTGCGCGCGGCGTAGCGCTCGAGCGTCGCGGCCGCCGCGCCCGTGTCGACGGACTCGGCGGCGAGGACGACGCCCTCCGCGATCGAGCCGGCCAGTCCGCCCGCGTAGACCGCCGCGCCCGCGTTGAGCAGCGCCAGGTCGCGCTCCGGGCCGTCGTCCCCGGCGAGGATCGCCCGCGTCACGGCGGCGTTCTCCTCCGGGCGCCCGCCGCGCATCGCGCCGGGACCGGCGAGGGTCAGGCCGGCGTCCTGAGGCGTGACGACGTAGCGGCGCACGTCGTCCCCGTTCACCTCGACGACCCGCGTCGGGCCCGAGGTGCTCATCTCGTCCAGCCCATCCTCGCTGGAGACTAACAACGCGCGGTCGGTCCCCAGGCGCGCCAGCGCCCCGGCGAGCACGTCGAGGTAGTGCGGGTCGGAGACGCCGATGACCTGGCGCCGGGCCCCGGCCGGGTTCGTGAGCGGCCCCAGCAGGTTGAAGATCGTCCGGACGGCCAGCTCCCGCCGGACGGGGACGACGAAGCGGGTCGCCTGGTGGTGCGCCGGGGCGAACATGAAGCCGAACCCGAGCTCGTCGATGAGCCGGCCGACGGCCTCGGGGGCGAGGTCGATCCGGACGCCGAGGGCCTCGAGGACGTCGGCCGAGCCGCTGAGCCCCGTCGCGGAGCGGTTGCCGTGCTTCGCCATCGCGCAGCCGGCGCCGGCGGCGATGAGCGCCGCCGTCGTCGAGACGTTGAACGTCGGCCGACCGCCGCCGGTGCCCGCCGTGTCGACGAGGTCGGTGCGCGCGGTGCGGACCGGCGTGGCCAGGGCGCGCATCGTGGCGGCCAGGCCCGCGACCTCGGCCTCCGTCTCGCCCTTCGTCCGCAGCGCGATGAGGAAGCCGGCGATCTGGGTCTCGGAGACCTCTCCGGCCATGATGCGCGCCAGGACCTCGCCGGTCTCGTCCTGGCCGAGGTCGCGGCCGGAGGCCACGGCGTCGATCGCCGCGGTGAGCGTGGCGTCGGGCATCAGGTGGCGGGGCCGCCGAGGAAGTTCGCCAGCAGCCGGACGCCCTCGGGCGTCAGCACCGACTCCGGGTGGAACTGGACGCCCTCGGCCGGCAGGGCGCGGTGGCGGATGCCCATGACGACGCCGCCGCCGGTGCTCGTCACCTCGAGCTCGTCCGGCAGCGTCGCCGGGTCGACCACGAGCGAGTGGTAGCGCCCGACGGTGAGGGGCGCCTCCAGGCCGGCGTAGACCGAGCGGCCGTCGTGCTCGATCGTCGTGGTCTTGCCGTGGACGGGCTCGTGGCGCACGACCGCGGCCCCGTACGCCTGCGCGAGGGACTGGTGCCCGAGGCAGACGCCGAGGGTCGGGACGCCGGCCTCGGGGAAGGCGCGGACGGCCGCGACGGAGATCCCGGCCTCGTCGGGGGTGCACGGGCCGGGTGAGACGACGACGCGGTCCCAGTCGGAGCCGAGCAGGTCCTCGACCCGCGCGCGGTCGTTGCGCACGACGTGCAGGTCGGCGCCGAGCTCGCCCAGCATCTGGACGAGGTTGTAGGTGAAGGAGTCGTAGTTGTCGACGACGAGGACGCGCATCTGGTGGGGGGCGGGGACGGGGCCGGGTCGGCCGGCTCGACTCTAGGGCCAGTCGGGCTGCTCGAGGGCGAGCTCGACGGCGCCCAGCACGGCCCGCGCCTTGGCCTCGGACTCGGCGAGCTCGTAGGCGGGCTGGGCGTCCGCGACGGTCCCGCCGCCGGCCTGGACGTGGGCGACGCCGTCCTTGACCACGACCGTCCGGATGTGGATGCAGGTGTCGAGGTCGCCGGTGTAGCTCAGCCACCCGATCGCCCCGCCGTAGCCGCCGCGCTTGACGGGCTCGAGCTCGTCGATGATCTGCATCGCGCGGACCTTGGGCGCGCCCGAGAGCGTGCCCGCCGGCAGCACGGAACGCAGCGCGTCGGCGGCGTCGACGCCCTCGCGCAGCGTGCCCGAGACGCTCGAGACGATGTGCATGACGTGCGAGTACGTCTCGACGGCCATGAACGTGTCGACGGAGACGGACCCGTACTCGCAGACCCGCCCGAGGTCGTTGCGCCCGAGGTCGACGAGCATCACGTGCTCGGCGCGCTCCTTCTCGTCGGCGAGCAGGCCCTCGGCGATGCGGGCGTCCTCGGCCGCGTCGGCGCCGCGCGGGCGGGTGCCCGCGATCGGCCGCGTGGAGACGTGGCGCCCGGTCACCGTCAGCAGCGGCTCGGGCGACGCGCCCGCGACCTGGAAGTCCAGGAAGTCCAGGAAGTACATGTACGGGCTCGGGTTGACGACGCGCAGGCCGCGGTAGAGCGAGAACGGGTCGAGGTCGAGCTCCGCGCTCCAGCGCTGCGAGGGCACGACCTGGTAGGCGTCGCCGGCGCGGATGTAGTCGACGATCCGCGCCACCATCCCCTCGAACTGCTCCGGGCGGAGGTTCGAGCGGAACTCCGGCCGCCGGCGGGCGGGCGTCGGCGGCAGCGGCGGCAGCGGGCCGGCGAGCAGCCGCCGGGCCTTGGCGATCGTCGTGACGGCGTCGTCGTAGGACGCCTCCAGGCCGCGCTCGTCGTCGGCGTAGACGTTGGCCAGGATCGTGACGGTGTGCTTGAGGTGGTCGAAGGCCACCAGCACGTCGGAGAGCATGAGCGCGAGGTCGGGCAGGCCGACGACGTCGGGGTTCGGGTCGCCGAGCGGCTCGACGGTGCGCACGAGGTCGTAGCCGAAGAAGCCGACCGCCCCGCCGGCGAAGGGCGGCAGCCCGGGGAGCTGGGCCTGGCGGTGCTCGGCCACGGCGTCGCGCGCGAGCGCGTAGGGGTCCCCGCCGTCGCCCAGCGACCAGCGCAGCACCCGCCGCGGGCGGACGCCGATGAACGACCAGCGCCCGACGCGCTGGCCCTGCTCGGCCGACTCCAGGAGGAAGGACGGGTGCTCCGGCGTGGCGCCCCGGAGCTTGAGGAAGGCCGAGACGGGCGTCTCGCAGTCGTCGATGAAGGTGTGGCGCAGCGGGATGAGGTTGTGGTCGCCCGCGAGCGCGCGCGCCTCGTCCAGCGACGGGGTGACCGGGAGGGTCGGCGCCTCAGCGACGGCGGCCAACGAGCACGTCCTCGGCGTCGGCGAGGGTGCGCCCGCGGCTGTGCAGGAGCACGGTCAGGTGGTACAGGACGTCGGCGGCCTCCTCGTCGACGCGGTCGTCGCCCTCCTCGCGCGCGGCGCGGGCGACCTCCTCGGCCTCCTCGCGGACCTTGGCCCCGATCCGGTGTGGGTCGTCGAGCAGCTCGACCGTGTAGGACCCCGCCGGGCGGTCGCGGGCGCGCTCGTCCAGCGTGCGCTCGAGGCCGGGCAGCGCCTCGTGCGGGGCCGGCGGCTCGAGGTCGCCGGTGAAGAAGCACGTGCGCGCGCCGGTGTGGCAGGCCGGGCCCGCCGGCTCGACGAGGGCCAGGAGCGCGTCGCCGTCGCAGTCCAGGCGCAGGGCCCGGACGCGCTGCACGTTGCCGCTCGTGGCGCCCTTGTGCCAGAGCTCGCCGCGCGAGCGCGACCACAGGTGCAGCTCGCCGGTGGCGCGGGTGCGCGCCACGGCCTCCTCGTTGGCGTAGGCGAGGGTCAGGACCTCGCCGGTCCGCCAGTCCTGGATGACGACGGGGACGAGTCCGCGCTCGTCGAAGGCGATCTCCACGGCCTGGATCCTGCCAGGTCGAGCTCGGAGGCCGGGACCGGCCGGCCGAGCAGGAAGCCCTGGGCCAGCGGGCAGGCCTGGCCGACGAGGAAGGCCAGCTGGCGTTCGTCCTCCACGCCCTCGGCCACGACGGTCTTGCCGAGCGCGGCCCCGAGCTCGAGGATCGCCCGGACGATCGCGGTCGGCTCGGCCTGGCGCGGGACGCCGGCCAGGAACGAGCGGTCGACCTTCAGCACGCTGACCGGGACGTCGCGCAGGCGGTGCAGCGACGACCAGCCCGTCCCGAAGTCGTCGATCGCCAGCTGCACGCCGGCGGCGTGCAGCTCGGCCAGCTGCTCCTCGACGCGGGCGTGCCCGCGCATCGCCGTCGTCTCGGTGAGCTCGACGGTGAAGGCGCCCGGCGGGACGCCGTGGGCCTCCAGGCGCGCCAGCAGGCGCGCCGTCCAGTCGCCGCGGCGCAGCTCGCGCGCGGAGACGTTCACGGCGGTCTGCAGCTCTTGGCCCGCGGCGCGCCAGGCCGCGGCCTGCGCGCAGGCGGCCTCGACGACCCAGGCGCCGACGCGCTCGATCAGGCCGGTCTCCTCGGCCAGCGGGATGAAGTCGCCCGGGGCCAGGAGGCCGCGCTCGGGGTGCTCCCAGCGCACGAGCGCCTCGCACCCGTGGACGCGGCCGTCGAGCGGCCGCACGACCGGCTGCCAGTGCAGGACGAGCTCGTCGCGCTCGACGGCGCGGCGCAGGCGCGTGGCGAGCGAGAGGCGCTCGGCGCCCCGGCCCGGCTCCGGCCGGGCCGGGGACCAGATCCGGGCGTCGCCGCGGGCGACGGCCTTGGCCTCGTAGAGGGCGGCGTCGGCGTGGCGCAGGAGCGTGTCGGCGTCCTGGGCGTCGCGTGGCGAGACGCTGACCCCGATCGAGCCGCCGACCTCGAACTCGGTCCCCTCCACGACGAAGGGCGGCGCGAGCGCGGTGAGCATCCGGTCCGCGGCCGTCCGCGCCACGAGCGCGGGGTCGTCGGCGACGTCGGCGACGAGCAGGAGGAACTCGTCGCCGCCGGGACGGGCCAGGACGTCGGCCTCGCGGCGGTGGGCGTCGAGGCGCGCGCCCGCCTGGCGCAGCAGCTCGTCGCCGGCCGCGTGCCCGAGCGAGTCGTTGACGTGCTTGAAGTCGTCGAGGTCGAGGACGAGGAGCGCCACGGCCGTCCCGTGGCGCTGCGCCCGCGCCAGGGCGAGCTCGAGGTGCTCGGCCAGCAGCGCGCGGTTGGGCAGGCCGGTCAGCGCGTCGTGGTGGGCCAGGCGGGCGACCTGCTCCTCGGCGCGCCGACGGTCGGCCACCTCGGCGCGCAGGGCCGCCTCGGCCTCGCGCAGCGCCGTGACGTCGAGCACGACGCCCTGGCTGTAGGCGGGGCGGCCGGCCTCGTCGCGGACGACGGCGTCGCGCTCGAGGACGTGGACCGTGCGACCGTCCGCGGCGCGCATGCGGAACTCGCACTCGAAGGTCGACTCGCCGTCGAAGGCCCGGGCCGTGGCGTCGAGGACGCGCGGGCGGTCGTCGGGATGGATCAGGCGCTCCCACAACCCGCCGCGCTCGGGGTCCTGACCGGCCAGGAAGGCCGCGGGCGGGTGGCCGAGCAGCGCCTCGACCTGGGGCGAGACGTAGGTCAGCGTCCCGATCGCGTCGAACGCGGCGACGTAGGTGACGACGGGGGCGTGCTCGACGAGGTGCCGCCAGCGGGCCTCGGCGTCCCGCAGGCGCGTCAGCGCCGCCGCGAGGGTGTCCGGCGGCTCGGGTGCGGGCACGGTCAGCCCGCGAACGCGGGATGGGCCTGGTCGAGGTACCAGCCGAAGGCGCGGTCGACGAGCGGCTGGGGCCGCAGGCCGTGCAGCACGGCGGTCAGCAGGCGCGGCGGCAGCGCCGGCAGCACCCGCTGGAGGCGCAGCGCACGCCGGAACGCGGGCGCGTGCGCGTCGTGGAAGGCCGCGTAGCGCGCCAGCGCCTCGGCCCGGTCGGCGTCCCCGGCGAGCACGCGCGCGAGCTCGCGCCCGCAGGCGATCCCGAAGTAGAACGCGGTGCGGATGCCCTCGCCCGAGAGGGGGAAGCACTGCCCGGCGCTGTCGCCCACGCAGAACACCCCCTCCTCGGTGGCGGCCCGCAGACGGTGCGGGAACCAGTTGCCCTGCCAGCGCTCGGCGTCCTCCCCGAGCCGGCCGGCGAGCGCCTCCGTCGGCGCGCGCACGTGATCGCGGGGCGCGTAGGAGCCGACGCCGATGCGCGCCTCGCCGCCGGCGGGGACGCGCCAGCCGTAGCCGCGGCGCACGAGGTCGCGCTCGACCCACACGTCGAGCGCGTCGCCGGCGGGTCCGTCGCGGTGCGGGTGGACCTCGAGGCCGCGCGAGAGCGGCGCGTCGGGGGGCTGGACGTGCGGGTCGGCCAGGACGCGCCGCCAGCCCAGCGCGTCGACGACGAGCCCGGCCCGCAGGGTCCCGCGATCGGTGACGACGGCGACGTCGCCGTCGTCACCCGCGCCGGGGACGCGGCCCTCGACCTTCGCCGTCTCGAAGCGGGCGTCGCCGGCCTGCGCCCACAGCGTGCGGCTGAGCTCGCGGTAGTCGAAGGACGACCAGGACCACGGCAGCCGGTAGCGCACGCGCCCGTGGGGCGTGGCGAAGGTCATGTGCGGGAGCTCCTGGCGGATCGCCGACGCGACGCCCATCGCGTGCAGCCACGGGGTCGGGGCGGCGCAGGCCGACGTGGCGCGCTCGCCGACCTCGTAGCGGTCGACGACGAGCACCTCGAGGGGCCGCGGCGCGGCGCGGGCCAGCTCGCGCGCGACGGCGAGCCCACCGAAGCTCGCGCCGCACACGAGGACGTCGGTGCGGGTCCCGTCCAGGCTCGTGCGCTCCGCCCCGCGCTTCGTGGCCCGCACGGGCACCTAGGCCCCCGCCCCGGCGAGGCCCGAGGCGGCGGCGCGCGCGGCCTCCCAGCGGTCGAGCCGTCCCGGCCGGCCGACGACGTCGAAGCCGTTGCGCTCGACGTGGTCCAGGACGCGGCCGTACACGGCGCGGGCGACGCGGATGCCCGGGCGCATCGAGGGCGACAGGGCTCGGGCGACGTCCCGGGTCTCGGCGAAGAGCGCCCGGGCGCGCGCGACCTGGCGCGCGGTGTGCTCCCGGGCGCCCCCGGAGGCGGCCCCGCGGCGGAGGTCCTCCTCGGGCAGCCCGGGGAGGTACACGCGATCCAGGGCCCAGTCGACGGGAACGTCGCGGATGAAGTTCGTCAGCTGGAAGGCGACGCCGAGGCGGGCGACGTCCTCGTGGAGGCCGCCGGGGGCGCCGAGCAGCGGCGCCATGATGCGCCCGACCGTCGCGGCCGAGCCCTCCATGTAGTCGTCGAGCTCGTCGTCGGCGGCCATGCGGACGGGCCCGCAGTCCAGGCGCATCGACGCCATGTAGCGCGGCAGGAGGTGCAGCGGGAGGTCGTGACGCGCGCCCGCGTCGACCAGCGCAGCGATGACCGGGTGCGCCGACGCGCCGGCCAGCAGGCCGAGCTCGAGCTCGAGCTCCCAGGCGTCGAGGGCGGCGCGGCGCTCGACGGGCGAGCCGATCCGGCGGGGGTCGTCGACGATCTCATCCGCGCCGCGGACGAACCCGTACACGGCGTGCACGGCCGGGCGGACGTCGAGCGGCAGGCAGCAGGTCGCGGCGTAGAACGTCGGGTCATGCCGGCGCTGCAGGCGCCGGCAGGTGCGGTAGGACTCCCGCAGGCGATGCGCTCTCCGTTCCACGACCGCGAAGGGTATTCGCCCGGAGGACACCGGTCATGACCGCCGTCCTGGCGCGGGAGCTCGTCTTCGTGACCGGCAAGGGCGGCGTGGGCAAGACGACCGTCGCGCTCGCCCTCGCCCTGGCGGGCGCCCGCGCGGGGCGTCGGGCGGTGCTGGTCGAGGTCGGCGGCCAGGCGCGCGGCCCGGCGGCGCTCGACCGCCCGGGCGGCCCGCCCGGCGCGGAGGTCGAGGTCGCCGACGGGCTGTGGAGCACGACGGTCGACCCGCACGCGGCGCTCGAGGAGTGGGCCGGGCGCACGCTGGGGTCGCGGCGCGTCGTCGGCGTCCTCGCGCGTTCGAACGCCTTCGCGGCCTTCGTCGACGCCGCGCCCGGCGCGCGGGAGCTCGTGACGATGGCCAAGGCCTGGGAGCTCGGGCGCCGCGAGCGCTGGGTCCCCGGCCGCCGGGCGTACGACCTCGTCGTCGTCGACGGCCCCGCCACGGGGCACGGGGTCGGGATGCTCCGCACCCCGGCCACGTTCGCCGACATCGCCCGTGTCGGGCCGATCGCCACGACGGCGCGCCACGTCGCCGAGCTCCTGCGCGACCCGGCCCGCTCGGCGCTCGTGGCGGTGGCCGTCGCCGGCGAGCTCCCGGTCAGCGAGACGCTCGAGCTCGAGGGCCGCGCGCACGCCGAGCTGGGCCGCGGGCTCGACCATGTCGTCGTCAACGCGGTCCTGCCGCAGCGCTTCGCGCGCGCCGACCTCGCCGCGGTCGCCGCCCGCGACGGGGCCGTGGCCGCGCCCGTGCTCGCGGCGGTCCGCTCCCAGCACGGGCTCGCCGCGGCGCAGGCCTCGCAGCTGCGCCGGCTGCGCCGGGAGGCCGTGGCGCCGGTCTCGACGCTGCCCTTCGTCGCGGGCGCACGCCTGCATCCCGACGACGTCGAGCACCTCGCCGGGCACCTGGCCCGGCGGATGGACGGGGCGGGCTAGGGCAGGGCGCCGCCGGCTCCGCGGCGCCCGCGCGCCTCAGTCGATCCCGAGCCGGTCGAGCAGCGCGTCGTCGCCGCGCCACCCGCGGCGCAGGCGCACCGAGAGCTCGAGGTGCACCCGACCGCCGAGCTCGCGCTCGAGCTCGCGCCGCGCGGCCGTGCCGATCGCCTTGATCATCCGGCCCCCGGCGCCGATGAGGATGCCCTTCTGGCTGTCGGCCTCGACCCACACGAGCGCGCGGACCATGGTCAGGCCGTCGTCGCGCTGCTCGAGGTCGTCGATGACGACCTCGACCGCGTGCGGGACCTCCTGGAAGGTCCGCCGCAGGACCTGCTCGCGCACGAGCTCGGCCAGGAGCACGTGCTCGCCGACGTCCGTGCGGTCCTCCGGCGGGAAGAGGAACGGGCCGGTCGGCATGAGGGTCGTGACGTGCTCGCGCAGCGCCTCCATCCCGCGGCCGGTGCGCGCCGAGACCGGGAAGACCTCGACCTCGCCGGCCAGCGCGAGCTCCTGCGTCGCGGCCAGGACCGACACGGTCCGCGCGCGGTCGAGGCGGTCGACCTTGTTCACGACGACCACGAGCGGCACGCCGGCGGGCGCCAGGCGCTCGGCGATGAAGCGGTCCCCCGGGCCGACCCCCTGCTCGCCGTTGAGCACGAGCAGCGCCGCGTCGGACTCGGCCAGCTCGTGCTCGACGCGCCGCTGCATGCGCTCGGTCAGCGCGTCGCGCGGGCGCTGGACGCCGGGCAGGTCGACGAGGACGAGCTGGGCGTCGCCATGGGTGGCGACCCCGCGGATCGCCCGCCGCGTCGTCTGGGGCTTGTCGGAGACGATCGCGACCTTGTGGCCGACGAGCGCGTTGACGATCGTCGACTTGCCGACGTTGGGGCGGCCGGCCAGCGCGACGAAGCCCGCGCGCGTCGGCGCCCGGGTCACCACGACAGGATCTCCGCCTGGAGCGCGAGCATCTCGCCGTCGTCGGTCTCGTGGTCCATGCCGGTCAGGTGCAGCACGCCGTGGACGATGGCCTCGCGCAGGTCGGTCGTCCGCGGCGGGCAGATCACGACGTCGCCGAGCTCGCGCGGGCCGGCCACGACGAGGTCGTCGCCGTCGACCGGGAACGAGAGGACGTCGGTCGGCCCCTCCACCCCGCGGTGCTCGCGGTTGAGCTCGGCGATGCGGTCCTCGCCGACCCACTCGACCGCGACGTGGCCGTCGGAGACGCCGGCCGAGGCCAGCGCCAGCCCCACGAGGCGCTCGACCTCGAGCGCGGGCGGCGCGCCGTGCGGCGCGTCCCCGATGACCTCGACGTCCAGCACGGGCGGGCGGGCGGCCTGGCCGCCCTACGCCCGCCGCCGCTCGGCCGGCCGCAGGTCGGTCGCCTGCGCGGAGGCGTGCGCGTCGTAGGCCTCGACGATCCGCTGCACGAGGCGGTGGCGGACGACGTCGGCTCCGCCGAAGCGGACGAAGTCCACGCCCTCGACGTCCTCGAGGATCTGCTCGACGACGATCAGGCCCGACCGCTGCTCGCGCGGGAGGTCGATCTGCGTGATGTCGCCCGTGACGACCATCCGCGACCCGAAGCCGAGCCGCGTGAGGAACATCTTCATCTGCTCGGGCGTCGTGTTCTGGGCCTCGTCGAGGATGACGAACGAGTCGTTGAGCGTGCGCCCGCGCATGAAGGCCAGCGGCGCGACCTCGATGACGCCCTTCTCGAGGTACCCCGCGACCTTCTCGGGGTCGATCATGTCGTGCAGCGCGTCGAAGAGCGGCCGCAGGTACGGGTCGATCTTGGCCATGAGGTCGCCGGGCAGGAAGCCCAGGCGCTCGCCCGCCTCGACGGCGGGACGGGTCAGGATGATGCGGTTGACCTCGTGGGCGGCCAGCGCGCGGGCGGCCATCGCCACGGCCAGGAACGTCTTGCCCGTGCCGGCCGGCCCGATCCCGAAGGTCACGGTCCCCCGCCGGATGGAGTCGACGTAGCGCTTCTGGTTGACGGTCTTCGGGGCGACCTTGCGCGAGCGGTGGCGCCAGACGACGTCCTCGAGGACCTCCGCCGGCGACTGGTGCTGGTCGAGCGCGTCGGTGACCGCGGCGATCGTCCCCTCGGCGATCTCGTGACCCTGCTCGATGAGCTCGGCCAGCTCGCGGACCACGAGCGCGGCGCGGGCGACCGCCTCCGCCTCGCCGTCGAGCGTCACGACGTTGCCGCGGAGGAACAGGTCGCACTCGACGTGCTCCTCGAGCGCGCGCAGGATCCGGTCGCCGGAGCCGCTCAGCGCGGCGGCGACCTCGTTGGAGACCTCGAGCTGGCGGCGCATGCTCAGCGCAGCGCCTCCTGCACGAGGCCGGAGACCCGGCGCCCGTCCGCGCGGCCGGCGACCCGTCCCATCGTGGCCTTCATGACCCTCCCCATGTCCTTGGGTGACGTGGCGCCGGTCTCGGCCAGCGCGTCGGCCACGAGCGCCCGCAGCTCGTCGTCGGAGAGCTCCGCGGGCAGGTAGCCCTCGATGATCGCCGCCTCGGCCTCCTCCGCGTCCGCGAGCTCGGGGCGTCCGCCCTGGCGGAAGGCGCCGGCGGACTCGTGGCGGCGCTTGCGCTCGCGGCGCAGCACGGCCAGCTCGTCGTCGCTGCCGTCCTTGGCGGCCTTCTGGAGCTCGCTGAGCACGAGGCGCAGCGCGGCGACCCGGTCCTTCTCACCGGCCTTCATCGCGGCGGTGAGGTCCTGCTTCACCGTGTCGGTCAAGGTCATCCACCTGACGATGATAGGCCCGCGGGCCGACCGTCCCGCCCGAGCACCGACCGCCGGCGGTCGATCGCGAGCTGGTGCCGCTCCCCCTCCCCCGGCCTGCGCCACCCCGACGCTCGGCGCGGGCCGAGGTTTCCGCCCACCGGCGTCGGGTAGCGATCACCCGATGCCGCACGGGCTGGAGCAGGACGAGCTGGACGCGTTCGTGGAGCGCCACGCCGCCGAGGGCGGTCGCGTGACCGCGAGCGCGGTCGAGGACTTCGTGCGCGAGCACGAGCTCGGGCCCGAGCGCCTCACGGACCTCTACGACCGCCTCGAGGACCGCGGCGTCGAGTGCGAGGACTGCGGGCGCGAGGACACCCCGCCGACGCGCTACGAGCTCGGCGACCTCAGCCACCACACGACCGACGCGCTGCAGCTCTTCCTCAACGAGGCGGGCCGCTACCGGCTGCTGACGCCCGAGGAGGAGATCGACCTGGCCAAGCGCATCGAGCGCGGCGACCTCGCGGCCAAGGACCACCTCGTCAACGCGAACCTGCGCCTCGTCGTCTCCATTGCCCGCAAGTACCGCAACACGGGCGAGCTGAGCCTGCTCGACCTCATCCAGGAGGGCATCCTGGGCCTCATCCGCGCGGCCGAGAAGTTCGACTGGCGCAAGGGGTTCCGCTTCTCGACGTACGCGACCCTGTGGATCCGGCAGGCCATCCAGCGCGGCCTGGCCGACCGCGGGCGCACGATCCGCCTGCCGGCCAACGTCGCCCAGCGCGAGCGGACGATCGCGCGCGTGGAGCGTGAGCTGGCGGCCAAGATGGGCCACGACCCCACCGACGACGAGGTCGCCGAGGCGGCCGGCCTCTCGCCCGAGCAGGTGGCCGAGCTGCGCGACGTCTCGCGCGTCGTGACGAGCCTCGAGCGGCCCGTCGGCGACGAGGACGCCACGGCGCTGGGACAGCTGCTGCCGTCCGACGGGCTGTCGCCGGACGAGGAGGTCGAGATCTCGCTGCGCCAGGACCTCGTCCGGCGCACGCTCGCCGAGCTGCCGCCGCAGCACCGCCGCGTCATCGAGCTGCGCTACGGCCTGGACGGGCACGAGGAGCCGCTCGGCCTCGCCCAGGTCGGCCGCGAGCTCGGCGTGTCGGCCTCGCGCGTGCGCCAGCTCGAGCAGGACGCGCTGCGGCGCCTGGCGCTGCGCAACGAGCTGCGCGCGCTCCGCGACGCGGCCTAGCGGGCTCGTCGCCGCTCGCCGGGACGGCGGGGCGGTTCGCGGACGGACCTCGGTCCTATCGCGCCGGGAGCGCTGGGCAGACCAGGGATGGAAGTCCGTTCACCATCCCTGGGAGGGAGCCCCCAAATGGCAACACTCGAAGACGTCAAGACCTGGCGCGGCATGGAGGCCGTCGACAACGACGGCGACAAGATCGGGAAGATCGAGGACATCTACCTCGACCGCCAGTCCGGCGAGCCCGAGTGGGTCGCCATCAAGGGCGGCCTGTTCGGCTCGAAGACGAGCTTCGCCCCGATCCGCGACGCCTCCGCCTCGGGCGACGCCGTCCGCCTGCCCTTCAGCAAGGACCAGGTGAAGGACGCGCCGAAGGTCGAGGCCGACGGGGAGCTCTCCCCGCAGGAGGAGCAGGACCTCTACGCCCACTACGGCCGCAGCGACTACGGCGACTGGAACGAGTCCTCCGAGGACCGCACCGAGGGGTTCATGGGTCGCGACGATCGCTTCGACCGCGATCGCGGGGCAGCCGCGACCGCGACGTGAGCGGCCGTGGCCCGTCGGTCGGCAAGGACACCTCGGGCCCCGAGACCGACAACGCGATGACGCGCTCCGAGGAGGAGCTGCGCGTCGGCAAGACGCAGCGCGAGACGGGCCGCGCCCGCCTGCGCAAGTACATCGTGACCGAGAACGTGCAGCAGACGGTCCCGGTGCAGCGTGAGGAGCTGCGCGTCGAGCGCGAGCCCATCACGGACGCCAACCGCGACGCCGCGATGTCCGGCGGCGACCTGACCGAGGAGGAGCACGAGGTCACGCTGCACGCCGAGGAGCCCGTC
This sequence comes from uncultured Actinomycetes bacterium, assembly GCA_963707695.1. GTDB lineage: Bacteria > Actinomycetota > Thermoleophilia > Solirubrobacterales > Solirubrobacteraceae > JAOPZW01. The sequence goes on from CAVPQY010000004.1 coordinate 760,359, forward strand.
GTCGAGAAGCGCGCGGTCCCCAAGGAGCGCGTCCGCCTCGACAAGGAGACGGTCACGGACGAGCGCACCGTCGACGAGGAGGTCCGCAAGGAGCGGATCGACGCCGAGGGCGACGCGGACGGCCGCCTCTAGGACGTCAGCAGCAGGGCGCACCAGCCGGGCGTCGCCCGGCGGGTGCGCTCGCGCAGCCCCTGGTGGCTCGCGAACGCGGCGGCGACCTCGTCGCCCTCCTCGGGCAGCAGCCCGGAGGCGACGAGGTGCCGCGGCACCTCGCCGCCCGCGAAGCCGTCGCGGGCGACGCGCAGCAGGAGCGGGCGCAGCAGGTTGGCCAGGACGAGCGGCGCGCCCGGGACCGGCCCGTCGCGGACGAGGTCGTGACGGCGCACCCGCACCTCGACGCCGTTGACCGCGGCGTTGGCCTCGGTCGCGGCGACCGCCTCGCGGTCGTGGTCGACGCCCAGGACGGGCGCGAAGCCGAGCTTCGCCGCCGCGATGCCGAGGACCCCCGAGCCGCAGCCCACGTCGACGCACGCGCCGCCGGGCGGCAGCGTCGCCAGCAGCTCGAGCGACAGGCGCGTCGTGTCGTGCGCCCCCGTGCCGAAGGCCTGCCCGGGGTCGACGACGAGCTCGAGGGCGTCCCCGCCGGCCGCCGGCGGATGCCAGGGCGCGCGGAGGTGCAGCCGCGGAGCGCCGGCGCGGCCGGCGGGGATCGTCACGGGCCGGTGGAACTGCTTCCAGCGCTCGTGCCAGTCGTCGGCCACCTCCTCCGTGACCACCTCGACGAGCGCCTCCCCCGCCGCGGCGCGCACGTCGGGCAGCTCGGGCAGCTCCCCGGGCGCGCCGTAGACGGCGTACTCGACGACGTCGCCGGGCAGGTCGCGCTCCTCGACGCCCGACGGGGCGAGCGGCAGCAGCTCGGCCAGGGCCACCTCGGCGTCCGCGCGGCGCACGCGGACGGCCAGGCGGATCACGCTCAGCCGCGGCCGCGGCCGCCGAGCAGGCGGCGCAGCTTCGACCCGAGCGAGCCGTCCTCGCGCAGGTTGCGCTCGTCCAGCGAGTCGGCGAGCCGGCGCAGGAGGTCCTTCTGGTCCCCCGACAGGTGGCGCGGGATCACGACGTTCACGACGACCTGCAGGTCGCCGCGCCGGGGTGGGCGGGCCCGGTTCCGCAGCCCGGGCATGCCGCGGCCGCGCAGCGTGAGGACCTCGCCGGGCTGCGTGCCCTCGCCGACCTCGACCTCGGCGGGGCCGTCCAGGGTCGGGACCTCGAGCGTCGCGCCCAGCGCCGCCATGGGCGCGGGGACGTCGAGGACGGTCACGAGGTCGTCGCCGTCGCGCAGGAAGCGCTCGTCCTCCTGGACCGAGACGAGGACGTAGAGGTCACCGGGCGGCCCACCGCGCTCGCCGGCGTGGCCGCGGCCGGCGAGGCGGATGCGCTGGCCGTCGGCGATGCCGGCCGGCACGTCGACCGCGAGGTGCCGGCGCCGGACCTCGCGACCGCGGCCCTCGCAGCGCTCGCAAGGCACCTTGGCGACCTTGCCGTCGCCGCCGCACACGTCGCAGGCGACCTGGCGGACGACCTGCCCGAACGGCGACCGCGAGACCGCCTGGAGCATGCCGTTGCCGCCGCAGCGCGGGCAGGTCTCGATCGGCGTGCCGGGCTCCGCCCCGTTGCCGTGGCAGTGCTCGCAGGTGTCGATCGCCTCGAAGGACAGGTCGACCGATGCGCCCGTGGCGGCCTGCGCGAGCGTCACCTCGGCCGCCACGGCGACGTCGCCGCCCTGGACCGGGCCGGTCCGCGAGCCGCCGCCGAAGCCGCCCCCGAAGAACGCGTCGAAGAGGTCGCTGATCGACCCGAAGCCCTCGAAGTTCGGGCCCATCCCGCCCGTGCGCAGCCCCTCGTGGCCGTAGCGGTCGTAGACCGAGCGGCGCTCGGAGTCCGAGAGGATCTCGTAGGCCTCGGCGGCCTCCTTGAACTTCTCCTCCGCGTCGGGGTCGTGGCTGTTGACGTCCGGATGCAGCTCGCGCGCCAGGCGCCGGAAGGCCTTCTTGATCGTCTGGTCGTCGGCGTCGCGGGCGACGCCCAGGACCTCGTAGGGGTCGCGCTGTCCGGTGCTCGCCATCGTCAGCCCTCGTAGACGTCGCCGATGAAGCGCGACAGCTCGTCGGCGGCGGCGCGCACCGTCCGGATGACGACGGGGTAGTCCATCCGCCGCGGGCCGACCACGGACACCGTGCCGAGCTTGCGGGCGGGCAGGCCGTAGCCCGCCGCGACGAGGGCCAGCGACCGCAGCGCGGGCAGCTCGTTCTCGGTGCCGATGCGGACGAGCACGTCGCGCTCGCCCAGGGCGGCGCGCAGGACGCCGAGGATGGCGACGCGGCGCTCGAGCTCGCCCATGAGGTCGTTGATCTGCGTGAGGTCCTGGACGCGGTGCTCCCCGAGCAGGCGGCCGGCGCCGCCGACGTACAGGCCCTCCTCGGCCGTGTCGGCCAGCTCGGTGAAGGCGGGGGCGATGGCCTCCAGGAACCGCTGCTCGGTCGCCCCCAGCGACGGGTCGGCGAGCCGCGTGTGGAGCATGCGGGAGCCCAGGCCCAGGCCGGTCAGGCGCTCGTTGAGGTAGGCCGCGGCCCAGGTCACGACCCCCGGGTCGACGGGCGCGTCGAAGGGCAGGACGCGCTTCGCGACGCCGCCCGTGGACGTGATCGTGACGACCATGAGCACCTGCGGCTGGAGCAGCAGGACCTCGACGTGGCGGATCGTGGAGGTGTCGACCGGCGGGGCCGAGACGATCGCGAGGAGGTTCGTGACCTGCGAGAGCGTCTCCGTCGTCACGCGCATCGCCTCGTCGACCTCGCGGCGCATGAGCTCGAGCTTGACCGGGCGCACCGCCGGCGTGCGGTCGGGCAGCAGCCGGTCGACGTAGAACCGGTGGCCGGCGTCGGTCGGGATCCGGCCGGCGGACGTGTGCGGGTGCTCGAGCAGGCCCTGCTCCTCGAGGACGGCGAGCTCGTTGCGGATCGTCGACGGGCCGCAGTCGAGCCCGGGGTCGGCGGCGAGGGTCTTCGAGCCCACGGGCTGGCCGGTCGCGGCGTAGGCCTCGACGACCTTGCGCAGGACGATCTCCTGTCGCGGGGAGAGCACCCCCCGAGTCTACGAAGCGGCCGGGCCGCGACCGCAGCCCGGCGGCCCGCATCGCGCCCGGCGGGGACCGCGGCGCGCTACGACGGCCGCAGCTCGGCCTCGGCGTTGCGGATGATCGCCGTGCCGCCCTGCTCGGCGACGGTGTGCACGACGGCCGTGCCGTCGGGCCGCACCTCCGCGACGGTGCCGGAGACCGTGACCTCCTGCTCGGGCCGGCCCATGCCGCGGAACTGCACGCTCAGGCGCGCCAGCGAGGCCGGGCCGCCGCCCGCCTCGGTCGCGGCCCGCGCGACCTGGGCCATCGTCCACAGGCCGTGGAGGATCCGGCCTGGGAGGCCGACCTGGCGGGCGAACTCCTCGTCGATGTGGATGGGGTTGAAGTCGCCCGACGCGCCCGCGTAGCGGACGGTGAGGTAGCGGTCGGGCGTGACCTTGAGCTCGGGGAGCTCGGCGCCCTGCTGCAGGTCGGCCATCGGTGCTCAGACCCCCCGGACGATGTTCGTCCACGTCCCGACCGCGACGGTCTCGCCGTCCTGCGCGGTCGAGGTGGACTCGAAGACGAAGAACCCGTTGCCGCCCCGCTCGCTGATGTCCTTGACCGTCGCGACGGTGACGACCTCGTCGCCGGCGACCACGGGCCGGCCCCAGCGGAACTCCTGGGCGCCGTGGACCATGCGGGCGAAGTCGATGCCGACCTCGGGGTCGAAGAGCCCCGGGGCGATCGCGGGGGCGCTGAAGACGACCGCGAACATCGGCGGCGCGACGACGTCGGCGAAGCCGGCCGCGCGCGCGGCCTCCGCGTCGAGGTGCAGCGGGTTCGTCTCCCCCACCGCGTGGGCGTACTCGCGGACCTTCTCGCGGCCCACGGCGTAGGTCACCGACGGGTAGCTCTTGCCGACGGCGGCGGTGCTGACGGGCATGGCGGCGGACTCTAGTCCGCGCCGTGGGCGGGCGTCGTCCGCGCCGTGGGCGGGCGTCGTCCACCGCGCGGGCGCGCGCTCAGACGATGATCGCGACGGCGCCGCCGTCGACCGACCAGGCCGCGCCGGTGACGGTGCTGGCCCGCGCGCTGCAGAGGAAGACGACGACGTCGGCGACCTCGCCCGGCTCGGCGAAGCGGCCCAGCGGGACCTTGTCGCGCTGGGCCTGCAGGGCCTCCTCGCGGCTGGTGCCCCGGGCGGCGCCCGACTGGTCGGCCATGCCGCCCTCCCCGGTCCACAGCGACGACGCCACCGGCCCGGGCGTCACGGCGTTGACGAGCACGCCGCGGTGCGCCCAGGCATCGGCGAAGACGCGCGAGAGCGAGAGCTGCGCGGCCTTGCTGACGGAGTAGGCGGCGTTCGTGAGCGACGGCCGCTTGCCCGCGCTGGAGGCGACGTTCACGATGCGCCCGCCGCCGCGCGCGGCCATCCGCGGCGCGGCCGCGCGCATGAGGCGCATGGGCGCGAGGACGTGGAGCTCGTGCAGCGCGCGCCAGTCCCCGTCCGTCAGCGCGTCGAGGGGACGCACGAAGCTCGTCCCCGCGTTGTTGACGAGCACGTCGATGCCGCCCATCTGCTCCGCGCACGTGGCCACGATGCGCTCGTCGGCGTCGGGGTCGGTGATGTCGGCGGCGACGTAGTCGGCGCCGTCGCCGAGGTCCTGCGCGGCGGCCGCGAGCGGCGCCTCCTCGCGCCCGACGAGCAGCACCCGGGCGCCCTCGGCGACGAGCCGGCGGGCGCTCTCCAGGCCGATGCCGCGGCTCGCCCCCGTGACGACGCAGACCTTGTCCTGGAGTTCGAGGTCCATCGCAGCGGGGAAGCTACCCGGCATGCGCCCTGCCGCGGTTCGCCGGCGCGCCGTCGCCGCCCTCGCGGGGTCGCTGGCCGCTGCGGCCCTCGCGCTGGCCGCGCTGGGCGTCGCCGGCGGCCGCGGGCCGCTCGGGGCGCGCCCCGCACCGGACGGCGCGCGGGTCGCCCCGCCCCGGGCCGTCCGCCTGACGCACGTCGGCGGCGTCGTGGGCCTGCCCTCCGGGCCGGGCCAGCGGTACCCGCTGCGCCTGCCGCCCGGCTGGGGCCTCTCCGGGATCCCGGCGCCCGGCTGGGCCGAGCTCGCGCGCCGCGACGGCTGCTCGGCCGCGGCCGTGTCCGCGATGCACCTGCCGCGGACGGCGCCCGTGGGCACGCGCGCCGACCAGGCGCGGTCGCTGCTGTGGGAGATGGTCGGCCGCGAGGCGCGCCCGGGCGCGACGCTCACCGAGCGCGTGCTGCTCCCCGGCCCCCCGCGCCGCCACGCCGTCGTGGCCGCCGACCTGCACCGGATGGTCGCGGTGCTGGCCCAGCGCCCGCCCGCGGACGAGGGGATGGGCACGCTCGTCCTCGTCGTCCAGGGCAGGCCCGGACCGTGGCCGCGGTGCGACCGCCGTCGCGTGCGCCTGGGCGCGGACGAGCTCGGACGGCTCGTGACGGGCTCGGCGGCGCGCGCCCTGCTCCGCGACGCCGTCTGACGCCCGCAGCGACGTCCGGACCTCCTGGGACGACGCCTGAGTGGCTATGCCGGGCCCGGCCCCTCGCCTCGGGCCCGGCGCTAGCCGGTGCACCTCTCCCTCTCCCTCTCTCGCGGCGAGTGGTCTCTCCCTCCCCTCGCGCGGAGTCGCGGCATGGTGGCGGGGCCCCGCGCCGCTGTCAAGCCGGCACCCGGCGCGCCGCTAGTCGCCGAGCTCGAGCACGGCCAGGAACGCCTCCTGGGGGATCTCCACGCGGCCGACCTGCTTCATCCGCTTCTTCCCCTCCTTCTGGCGCTCGAGGAGCTTGCGCTTGCGGCTGATGTCGCCGCCGTAGCACTTCGCGGTGACGTCCTTGCGGAAGGCCTTGACGGTCTCGCGGGCGACGATGTGCGAGCCGATCGCCGCCTGGATCGGCACGTCGTACTGCTGGCGCGGGATCTTCTCGCGCAGCTTCTCGACGAGGGTGCGGCCGATCGCGTAGGCCTTGTCGCGGTGGACGAGCATGGACAGCGCGTCCACGGGGTCGCCCGCCAGCAGCACGTCGAGCTTGACGAGGTCCGACGCACGCACCCCGGTGACCTCGTAGTCCAGCGACGCGTAGCCCTTGGTGCGCGACTTGAGCTGGTCGAAGAAGTCCAGGACGATCTCGCCGAGCGGCAGGTCGTAGGAGAGCTGCACGCGCTCGGCGCTGAGGTAGTGCATCCCGGCGTGCTCGCCGCGCTTCTCCTGGCAGAGCTCGAGCACGGCGCCGACGTAGTCCTTCGGCGTGAGGATCGTCGCCCGCACGTAGGGCTCGCGCACCTCGCGCACGCGCGCCGGGTCCGGGAAGTCGCTCGGCGCGTGGACCTCGAGCTCCTCCCCGTTGGTGAGCGTCACCTCGAAGCCCACCGACGGCATCGTCGTCATGAGCGCGAGGTCGTACTCGCGCTCGAGCCGCTCGCGGACGATGTCCATGTGCAGCAGGCCGAGGAAGCCGATGCGGAAGCCGAAGCCCAGCGCGTCGGAGGTCTCGGGCTCCCACATGAGCGCCGCGTCGTTGAGCGAGAGCTTCTCGAGCGCGTCGCGCAGGTCGGCGTAGTCGTCGGCGTCGATCGGGAAGAGCCCGCAGAACACCATCGGCTTGACGTCGCGGTAGCCCGGCAGCGGCTCGGTCGCGCCGTGGTGGCGGGTCGTGAGCGTGTCGCCGACGCGGAGCTTCGTGACGTCCTTGAGGCCCGTGATGAGGTAGCCGACCTCGCCGGCGCGGAGCTCCTGCGCGGGGAGCATGACCGGCGTGAAGAACCCGAGGTCGTCGATGTCGGCCTCGGTCCCGGCCGCCATCGCGCGGATCGCCTCGCCCTTGCGCAGGACGCCGTCGACGACGCGGATGTAGGCGATGACGCCGCGGTACTGGTCGAACTCGGAGTCGAAGATCAGCGCGCGCGGCGGCGCGGACGCGTCGCCGGCCGGGGGCGGCACCTGGGCGACGATCGCCTCCAGGACGTCGGTGACGCCCTCCCCCGTCTTCGCGCTGATGCGCAGGAGGTCGTCGGGCGAGCCGCCGAGCAGGTCGACGACCTCGCCGGCCACGCGCTCGGGCTCGGCGCCGGGCAGGTCGACCTTGTTCAGGCACGGCACGACCTCGAGGCCGGCGTCCACCGCGAGGTAGGTGTTGGCCAGCGTCTGGGCCTCGACGCCCTGGGAGGCGTCGACGACGAGGATCGCGCCCTCGCAGGCCGCCAGCGACCGGCTGACCTCGTAGGTGAAGTCGACGTGGCCCGGGGTGTCGATGAGGTGGAACTGGTAGTCCTGGCCGTCCCGCGCGGTGTAGAGGACGCGGACGGCCTGGGCCTTGATGGTGATGCCGCGCTCGCGCTCGAGCTCCATCGAGTCCAGGAGCTGGGCGCGCATCGCCCGCCCCTCGACGGTCTTCGTCATCTCGAGGATGCGGTCCGCCAGGGTCGACTTGCCGTGGTCGATGTGGGCGACGATGCTGAAGTTGCGGATGCGCGACTGGTCCATGAGGGCCTGGCCCTCAGCTTAGGGTGGTCGCGTCCTCCGCCAGGGCGACCCCGTCGCGCCCGTGGGCCTTGACGTGGTAGAGGGCGCGGTCGGCCCGCTGCAGGAGCGCCGCGTCGGGCTCCCCCGGCTGCGGCAGGGCGACGCCCACCGACACGGTGACGCCCAGGCCGGCGCGCGCGACCGCCGCCCGCAGGCGGTCCCCCGCGGCCCGGGCCTGGTCGGCCGAGTCGACGGCGACGAGGGCCGCGAACTCGTCGCCGCCGACGCGGAAGAGGCGGTCGCCGCGACGCAGCGCGCCCTGCAGGGCGCGTGCGGCTGCGCGCAGGACGGCGTCGCCGTGGGCGTGCCCGCGGCTGTCGTTGAGCGCCTTGAAGCCGTCGAGGTCGGCCAGGAGGACGGCGGTCAGCGGCCGCCGGTGCGCCCCGGCCAGCGCGGCGTGGAAGGTCGCGTGGTGGCCCAGCCCGGTGAGCGGGTCGGTCTCCGCGCGGTGGCGCAGGGCCGTGGCGGTGGCGGCGGCCTGCAGCGACGCCGCGGCGTGCGCGGCGAGCAGCTCGAGCAGCTCGGCGTCGGCGCCCGCGGGCGCCGGGGCGCCCGCGTCGGCCAGGACGAGCAGGCCGGTCTGGACGCCGCCGTGGCGCAGCGCGACGACGACGAGGGTGCGGGCGCCCGCGGCGTGCAGCGCCGCGAGCGGGTCCGGGACGGCGGTGCCGGGGCGGCCGAGGGTCAGCGCGGCCGAGCCGGCGTGGACGACGGCGTCGCGCAGCGCGTCGAGCGCCGCCGGGGTCGCGGCCTCGGTCAGGCCCTCCCCCAGGGGCCCCGCCGACCAACGCGGCTCGAGGCCGCCGTCGCGCGTGCTCGTGGCCAGCAGCGCCGAGCGCAGCGGCGCGACGTCGAGGGCGGCGCGCAGGACGGCGGGGCCGATGCGCTCGGCGTCCTCCACCCCGGCCAGCGCCGCGGCGTGCCGCAGCAGCCGGCGGGCCGCGGCGTCGCGCGGCGCGCTGCCGCCGGGCCCGAGAGCCGTGAGGACCTCGCCGAGGCGCACCGCGGCCCGGCGCGCCTCGCGCAGGTCGGCCGGCGCGACGGGCGCCGGCCCCGCGACGACGAGGACGCCGGCCAGGTCGCCGTGGCACCGGACGGGCAGGGCGACCTCGGTGCCCGTCCCGTCGAGGACGGGGACGGCGGGGTGCTGCTCGACGACCTCCCGGGCGGTGCGCAGCGCGCGCCCGGCGACGCCGGCCGACGGCGCCAGGCCGTCGAGGACGCGCTGGATCCCGGCCACGGCCTGCAGCCGCAGCCGGCCGCCCTGCTCGAGGTAGGCGGCGGCCGCGGTCCAGCCGGGGCTCAGGCGCAGCCCGACGACGACCGCGCGGCAGGCGCTGGCCGCGTCGTCCCCTCCCTGGGCACGTGCGTCGGTGGCTCGGTCCATGGCTCGACTCGACATGGTCGCCGCTCGTCGCCATCTTCGTGCCGTTCGTGGACGGATGTCGGCCGTTCCGCTCGCCCGGCCGCCCGCGCGGGGCGATCGCTACACTCGCCGACGCCCCATGGCCAACATCCACTCCCAGCAGAAGCGCATCCTCCGCTCCGAGCGCGAGCGCCTCGAGAACCGCCGCTACACCTCGACGATCCGGACGTACTTCCGCCGGCTCGAGGCCGCGGTCACGAGCGGCGACGCCGAGGTCGCGACGGCCGAGTACGCCCAGCTGATCGCCACGATCGACAAGGCCGTCAAGCGGGGCGCCCTCCACCGGAACACCGGCGCTCGCAAGAAGTCCCGCGCCGCGCGCGTGCTGCGCGGCGGCGAGCAGGCCTAGCCCCCGTCCAGGAACCGCGCGACGCCGGCCGCCTCGCGGTCGAGCGCCCGCGCCACGCGGGTGCCGAGCGGCGCGAACGGCTCGAGCGCCACCTCCACCGCGCCGCCCCGCCGGCGCGCCGTCCACGTCCCCACCACCATGCCGTCATCGGTGGCCACGGCGCGCACCACGCCGCCGCCCGGATGCACCCGCCGCGCGTGCTCGGGCGCGACCGCATGGGCCCGGTCCCGCCAGTCCAGGAGCCAGGGGTCGAACGCGCCGAGCAGCCGCGGCGCGATGCGCGCGGGCGCTCGCGGCGCCGGCACCTCGGCGGGCGGATCCCCCGCCGCGCCCTCCTGGCCCGCCCGCGCCCGACGCAGGCCGGCGCGCGCGTCGCGCAGCGGCAGGCCCGACCAGGCGGCGAGGTCCTCGGCCGCGGCCGGGGCGTGGCCGCGCAGGTAGCGGCGCGCGAGCTCGGCCAGGGCCGCGTCGCGCTCACGGCCGGCCGGCGGCACGGGGTCGGTGCCGGCCGTCGTGGGTCCCGGCCGCGCGCGCGGTCGCGGCGCCGGCAGACCGCCGAGCCACTCGGCCGACAGGACGAACGCATGACCGGCCTCCGTGACGGGCCCGAGGACGACGAGGCCGCGCAGGGCGGCGCGCAGCAGCACGTGCGGCACGGCCTGCCCCTCGACCGGGACGCCCGCACGGCGCAGGCGCTCCGTGAGCGCGGGCCTGGTCAACGGCCCCGACTCGCCCAGCGCCTCGACCACGACGGCGACGGCGCGGTCCGCGGTGGGACCGTCGAGCCCCTCCTGCGCCAGACGCCGGCGGTTGGCGGCGAGCCGGCCGGGCGCGGTGAGCGCCAGCAGCCAGCCGGCGTCGTCGCGGTGGACGAGGTGCAGGGTGCCGCGGAGCAGCCAGGTCACGACGAGCGTGCCCTGCCGCAGCGCGGCGTCGACGTCGGCCGCCGTCCGCGCCGCGCCGCGGGCGCGGAGCGCGAGCCGGGCGGCACGCAGGTCCTGCGCCTGGACGGCGAGGAGGTGGCGGACAGCCGCAGCGGGCGCCGCCGGCACGCTCGGACCGGGCACCGCGTCCAGCAGCTGGGCGGCGGCGCGCGCCCGCCGCAGCTCGGTGACCGCACGGGCGCTCGGCGCGCTCGGGCCGGCACCTGCGGTCCGGCGGGGCACCGGCCCTAGGAGGCGATGCGGCCGAGGGCGCGGATCGCCGCGGTCTCCTCCTCGACGTCGGCCAGGCCACGACCGGCCAGCTCGAGCGCCGAGAGCTCCTCCAGGGCACGGCGCAGGGCGTCGGGCTCGGCACCGCGCGCCTCCTTGATCCGACGGTCGGCCGCCCACGGGCTCATCTTGAGCGAGCCCTTGATCGCCTGCGGGCTCTCGCCCGCCTCCATCCGCGCGGCCACGGCCAGCACGTCGCGCAGGCGACGGGCCATGAGCGGCACGAGCCGCGGCAGCGCCTCGCCCTGCGCGCGCAGCGCGAGGTAGGAGCGGGTGACCGCCCGCCGGTCGCGCGCGACGAGCGCGTCGACGAGGCCCCACACCTGCCGCTCGGCGGAGGGCGCGGCCGCCGCCTGGACCTCCTCGACGCCCACCGTGGCGCCGGCGCCGTGCTCGAGCGCGAGCTTCTCGAGCTCGCGCAGCAAACGCTGCTGCCGGTCCCCGACGGCGGCGACGAGCGCCTGGGCGCCGGCGCCGTCCAGCGTCATGCCCAGCCTGGCCGCCTCGCCGACGACCCAGCGCGGCAGCTCTCGCGCCTTCATGGCGGACTCGGCGACGACCTCGCCGCCGGCCGCCGTGACCGCCGCCGCGAGCTTCGGCGAGGCCTTGGCCCGGCCCTCCTCGCGGGCGAAGAAGGCGACGGTGGTGTCGGGCGCCATCGCGGCCAGGGCCGGGACGAGGTGCGCCTCGACCTCCGCCTCCTTGAAGCGCTCGGCGCCGTCGACGATGAGGAATCGCCGCCCCATCGCGAAGGTCATCGCGCTCAGGGCGAGCGCGACCTGCTCCGGGGTCGACGCGTCGCCCTCGAAGACCTCGACGCCGCCCGTGCCGGACTCGCGCTCGGCCAGCGCACGCAGGCCACCGCGGCGCTCGGCCAGGCGGCCGTGGTCGTCGCCGTGGAGCAGGTAGGCGGGCTTGAAGGACGCCACGGGCCGAGTCTAGGCACCGGCGTGGACGCGGATCCCTCCGCCGGCCGGCTCCACGACGACCGTCCCCTCCCGGTCGGTCCGGTGGACGTCGGCCCCCGCCGCGCGCAGGGCCGCCAGGGTGGCCGGCACGGGGTGGCCGTACGGGTTGCGGGCCCCCACGGAGACGATGGCCACGCGCGGGCGCAGGCGCGCCAGGAGCGCCGGGAGGCCGGGGTCCGCCGAGCCGTGGTGGCTGACCTTGAGGACGTCGACGGGCCCGAGGTCGAGCCGGCGCAGGACGTCGGACTCGGCGTCGGCGGTGAGCAGGACGGACAGCCGGCCGACCGTCGCCCGCGCCACGACCGCGCGGTCGTTGGGGTCGGCGCCCGGCGCCGGGCGCCCTGCGGGCGGCCACAGGACCCGCAAGGCGATCGGCCCGTCGCGCACCGCCTCGCCGGCGACGGGACGCAGGACCCGGACGCCGGCGGCGCGCGCGGCGGCGGCCATGCGCAGGCCCTCGGGCTCGCGCACGCCGTCGCGCCCGTCGAGGACCGCGCCCACCGGCAGCGCGCCCAGGACGTCGGCGGCGGCCCCGAGGTGGTCGGCCTGCGCGTGGGTGACGAGGACCGCGTCGAGCCGCCGGGCGCCCGCGGCCCGCAGCCGCCGCAGGACCGGGCCGTGGGGCGGACCGGTGTCGACGAGGATCGCGCGCGGGCCGTCCTGCAGCAGTGTCGCGTCGCCCTGGCCGACGTCGAGCACGCTCACGCGGGCGCCGGCCGGCGGCCGCGCCGGCGCCGGCTGCAGCGCGACGACGAGCGCCGTGCCGAGCGCCGTCGCGGCCGCCAGCGGCGTGCGCAGGCGGCGCACGAGGATCCCGAGCGCGGCGGCCGCGCACGCGGCGGCCACCAGGGCGGCGGGCGCGTGCGCCTGGGCGTGCGGGACCCGCGCCGCGGCGTGCGCGAGCAGCTCGAGCGCCGCCGCCGGGACCGCCGCGAGCGCGGCGACGGGCGCCGCCGCCGCGGGCGCCGGCTGCCCGAGCGCCGCCGCGACGAGGGCCAGCCAGGTCGCGGGCGCCACGAGCGGCGCCGCGAGCACGTTCGCGGGCAGGCCGACGAGGGACGTCGACCCGAAGTGCAGGGCCATCAGCGGCGCGGTGGCCAGCGTCGCGGCGACGGTGACGGCCGTCGCCTCGGCGGGCGCGCCGGGCACGCCGCGGCGCCGCAGGCCGGCGCGCAGCCGCGGGGCGAGGGCGAGGATCCCCAGCACCGCGGCGAAGCTGAGCTGCCAGCCGGCGTCGGCCGGCGCGCGCGGCTGCAGCGCGAGCGTCGCCGCCGCGGCGAGGAGCAGCACGTGCCAGCGCAGGGCGGGCCGCCCGGCCAGGACCGCGGCGACGGTCGCCACGCCCATGACGCCCGCGCGCTGGATCGACGGCCCGCCGCCGGCGAGCGGCACGTAGAGCGCGACCAGGCCGAGGACGAGGACGAGCCGGGCCCGCAGCGGCAGCCCGACCAGCGCGCACAGCCCGAGGGCGAGCGCGGCGAGGAGCGCGACGTTCTGGCCGCTCGCGGCCACGAGGTGGGCGAGCCCGGCGGCGCGGACGTCGTCGCGGAGGTCGTCGGGCAGCGCCCCGTCCTGCCCGAGCGCCATGCCGCGCAGGAGCGCGGCGGGTGCGGCGGGCACGCGACGGGTCAGGGCCGCCTCGGCGCGCCGGCGCACGCCGTCGACGGCGCCCGCGACCCCGCCGCGGCGGCGCCCCGTGGCGACGATCCGGGCGGCGACGAGCCACCCGTGCGCCCCGCGCACGCGCAACCAGCCGTCGTGCGCCCCGAGGCGCCGCAGGACGCCCCGCACCCCGACGACGTCCCCGGTCGTCGCGCCGGCCGGCCACGGGACGCCGGGCGGCGCCCGGACGAGCAGCCGCCGGCCGTCCACGCGCGCCAGCGCCACGACCGGGCCGCTCGGCCACGCGCGCGGCGGCTCGAGCAGCACCGCGTCGGCGGCCACCGCCGCGCCGTTCCGCACGCCCGCCGCGGGGGCGTCGAGCGCCGCGAGCCGCGCTTGACCCACCAGCGCCCCGGCCAGCACGGCGGCGACGAGCCCGGCCGCCAGCACGCCCCGGCGCCGGCCCGCCACGGCGAGCCCGACCGCGGCGAGGACCGGGACCGCCCCCGGCGCCCACGGCCCCGCCAGCAGCCCGGCGACGAGCGCCGCCAGGCCGGTCGTCGCCGGCCGCCCGCGCACGACCGCCAGCGCGCGCCGGATGCTCACGGCTGCAGGTGGGGCCGCAGGGCCTCGAGCCGCTTCGGCCCGATCCCGGGGACCTGGGCCAGGTGCCAGAGAAAAACGTCCACGGACGGGAAGCCGCCGTGCTCGTCGCGGTAGGCCAGGATCTTCTGCGCCGTGGCCGGGCCGACGCCGTCGAGGGCGTCGAGCTGCTCGACCGTGGCGCTGCTGAGCGACACCGGTGGAGCCGCCACCCCCGTGCCCGCCCCGCCGCCCCGCCCCGCCGCCGCGCCCGCACCGGCGCCTGGGCCGGCGCCGGCTCCGGCCGGGCCGCCGGCGGCGGGTCCGCGGGCCGGCACGACGACCTGCTGCCCGTCGGCGACCTTCGCCGCGAGGTTGATCGCGTCGGGGTCGCCGCGCCGGGTCGCGCCGCCCGCGCGGCGGACCGCGTCGCGGACGCGCGCATCGCCGTGCAGGAGGAAGACGCCCGGGTGGCGCACCGCACCCGCGACGTGCACGAGCGCGTCCGCCGGGGCCGTGCGCTGGAGGCGGACGTCGCCGTCCGCGCCGGCGCCGCCGGGTGGGCCGCCGGACCCACGAGCCGCCCCCGGCGCCGCCCCTGGCCCGACCGGCGCCTGCGCCTGGATCCAGCGCACGCCGAGCACGACGACGACGAGGACCGCGGCGGCGGCCGCCGCCAGCTGCGCGCGGGGGAGCTCGGGCACCGCCGCGACGCTACGCGGGGCGCTGTGACGCGATCGCGCAGGGCGGCGACGAAGGCGCGACGCGCCGGCGGCGCCCTACCGCACGCGCTCGCGCGACAGCGCGAGCGCCCGCTCGCCGGCCTCGCGCGCGGACTGCACCGCGATCACACCGTCGATCTCCCAGCTCCACAGCGACACGACCGGGCGCCCGGACTTCAGCGCCATGGCCACCTCGCTGAGCGTTCCGTACCCGGCGCCCACCGCGACGAGGACGTCGCAGGACGCGACGATGAGCGCGTTGCGCTGCTCGCCGACGCCGGTCGTCACGGCCACGGCGACCCAGCCGTTGGCGTCGGCGCGGTCGGTCCCCGGCAGGATCCCGAGCGTCTGCCCGAGGCGCGACCGCGCCCCGCGGCAGGCCGCCTCCATGATCCCGCCCAGCCCGCCGGTGACGACGACGGCGCCGCCCTCGGCCAGCACGGCGCCGAGCTCCTCGGCGGCCCCGAGCAGCTCGGCCGGGGGCTCCCCGGAGCCGGCGACCGCCACGTAGGGCACGGCCGACGGGTGCCCGCTCACCGGACCACGACGTTGACGAGCTTCTCGGGCACGACGACGACCTTGACGACCTGGTGCCCGTCGACGTGGGCCCGGATCCGCGGGGCCTCCAGCGCGAGGCGCTCGAGCTCCTCGCGCGGCGCGCCGGCCGGCACCTGGACGCGGTCGCGCACCTTCCCGTTGACCTGGCAGACGAGCTCGTAGGTGTCGCGCTCGAGGAAGGTCAGGTCGGCCTCGGGCCACGGCTCCTCCCACACCCGGCGCCCGGTCAGGCGGTCGTACGCGTCCGCCGCGGTGTGCGGCGCAAATCCGAACAGCAGCGACGACGCCGTGGCCAGGGCGAAGCGCCGGGCGCCCGGCGTGGCGCTGTCGCGATGGCGCGAGACCTCGTTGACGAGCTCCATGACGGCCGCGATGGCCGTGTTGAAGGCGAAGCGGCCGGCCAGGTCCTGCGTGACCTTCTCGATCGCCCAGTGCGCCTTGCGCAGCACCGCCAGGTCGGCCTCCGAGGCCTCGTCGAGGCCGGGCGGCACCGCCGCCGCGACGTCGTCGCCGAGCGCCTCGGCCAGCTCCGCGCTGAGCCGCCAGAGCCGGCCCAGGAAGCGGTGGACGCCCTCGACGCCCTCGTCGGACCAGTCGGCGTCCTGGTCGGGCGGCCCGATGAAGAGGATGTAGGCCCGGGCCGTGTCGGACCCGTAGCGCTCGACGATCGCCTGCGGCGAGACGACGTTGCCACGGGACTTGGACATCTTCGCCCCGTCCTTCGTGATCATCCCCTGGGTGAAGAGCCGCGCGAACGGCTCCTGCACGTCGAGGTGCCCGAGGTCCGCCAGCGCCTTGACGAAGAACCGGGCGTAGAGCAGGTGCAGGATCGCGTGCTCGATGCCGCCGATGTACTGGTCGACCGGCATCCACTCCCGCACCACGGCGGGGTCCCAGGCGGCGGCGTCGTTGTGCGCGTCGCAGTAGCGCAGGAAGTACCAGGAGGAGTCGACGAACGTGTCCATCGTGTCGGTCTCGCGCCGCGCCTCGGCGTGCCCGCACGCCGGGCAGGGCACGCGCACCCAGTCCTCCGCCGCGGCCAGCGGCGAGCGCCCCTTGGGCTTGTAGTCCTGCACGTCGGGCAGGACGACGGGCAGGTCCGCCTCGGGCACGGGGACGATCCCGCAGTCGGGGCAGTGGATGACCGGGATCGGGCAGCCCCAGTAGCGCTGGCGCGAGAGCAGCCAGTCGCGCAGCCGGTAGCTCACCGAGGCGTGGCCCTTGCCCTCGCGGTCGAGCCAGTCGACGATCCGGTGCAGCGCCTCGCGGTTGTTCAGGCCGTCGAAGTCGGTGTGCGAGTGCACGATCGGGCCGTCGCCGGGGTAGGGCAGCGGTCCGCCGTCGGGGTCGGAGACCACCCGCCGGATCGGGAGCTTGAACGTCTCGGCGAAGGCGAAGTCGCGCTCGTCGTGCGCGGGGACGGCCATGATCGCGCCCGTCCCGTACTCCATGAGGACGTAGTCGGCGACGTACATCGGGATGGGCTCGCCGTTGACGGGGTTGACGACGTGCCGGCCCAGCGCCACGCCCGTCTTCTCCTTGTCGGTGTCGCCGCGCTCCTCGCTGGACTCGGTCAGCGCGTGGTCGATGTAGCGCTTGACCTCCTCCTCGCGGCCGGTGCCCTCGGCCAGGCGCAGCACGTCCGGGTGCTCCGGGGCCATGACGAAGAACGTCGCGCCGAAGAGCGTGTCCGGCCGCGTCGTGAAGACCGGGTAGTCGATGCCGAGCTCCTCGCAGCGGAACGTCACCTCGGCGCCCTCCGAGCGGCCGATCCAGTTGCGCTGCATGGCCTTGACGTGCTCGGGCCACTCGATCGTGGCGAGGTCGTCGAGCAGGCGGTCGGCGTAGTCGGTGATGCGGAAGAACCACTGCTCGAGCTGGCGCGCCTCGACGAGGTGGCCGCACCGCTCGCAGCGCCCGTCGATGACCTGCTCGTTGGCGAGCACGGTCTGGTCGTTCGGGCACCACTTGACGGCCGCGTCCTTGCGGTAGGCCAGGCCCTGCTCGAAGAGCTGCAGGAAGATCCACTGCGTCCAGCGGTAGTAGCGCGGCTCGTGGGTGCCGAACTCGCGCGACCAGTCGATCGAGATGCCCCACTCGCGGAACTGGCGCTGGAAGGCCGCGATCGCCTCCTCGGTCGACTCGCGCGGGTGCTGGCCGGTCCGGATCGCGTGGTTCTCGGCGGGCAGGCCGAAGGCGTCGTAGCCCATCGGGTGCAGGACGCGCCGGCCCGTGCGGCGGTGGAAGTGCGCGACCGCGTCGCCGACGGAGTAGACCTTGAGGTGGCCGATGTGGGGCTCGCCGCTGGGGTACGGGAGCATCTCCAGGACGTAGGAGGCCTCGCGGTCGTCGGGCTCGTTGCCGACGTGCCAGGTCTGCTCGTCCTCCCACACGCGCTGCCAGCGCGGCTCGATCTCCTGGGGGTCGTAGCGGTGCTCGGCCATCGGTGACAGGAGGATAGGTCGGCGCCGGTGGTCGCCGTCTTGCGCGATCGCGCGGC
The DNA here is from genome assembly GCA_963707695.1 of uncultured Actinomycetes bacterium. GTDB lineage: Bacteria > Actinomycetota > Thermoleophilia > Solirubrobacterales > Solirubrobacteraceae > JAOPZW01. The sequence continues at coordinate 777,946 of CAVPQY010000004.1, forward strand.
GGGCGGGGGTACCGTCGCCGGGCGATGACCGCCCTGCACGACCAGGACCGCGACGTGCCTCCGGCGGGCGAGCGGTCGCCGGCGGCGGCGGCCCTCGTCGCCGCCGCGGAGCGCGCCGCCGACGAGATCCTCGCCGAGGCCCGCGCCGACGCCTCGCGCCTGCGCGCGGAGGCCGGCGCCGCCGCCGCGCGCACCCGCCGCGACGCCGAGGAGGACGCCCGGGACGTCGTCGCGGGCGCCCGCGAGGCCGTCGGCGACGTCCTCGGCCGCGCGCGCCGGCTGGCGCGCGACCTGGACGCGCTCGGCTCCGCGCTGCAGCGCGCGGGCGAGCGCCTGCTGGCCGACGCGCAGCGGGCCCACGAGGCGCTCCACGCCGAGGTCGACGCCGCCGACGCCGACGCCGGACCCGGCCCGCAGAGCCGCAGCCTCCCCTTCGAGCCGCGGCCGGACTTCGAGGTCCCGGCGTCGCTCGGCACCCGCGGCTGAGCACCCGGCGCTGAGGCCTCGGCCGCGACGTACCCTGGGGGCGTGCTCCGCCACCCGCGTCGCCAGCCGCCGCCGCGAGGGCTCGTCGGCGACCACGCCGACGCGCTGAGCCGCATCCCCGCCGTCCATGCCGACCCCGACGAGCGGCCGACCCACGAGGACCGCGCGCTCCCCCCGGTCCTCATCCGCTTCACGTTCCCCGTGGAGCTGCCGAGGCTCCTGCGCCCCCGTCGGCGCCGGCGCTAGACTCCGACCCGCCTGGGGCTATAGCTCAGCTGGGAGAGCGCCTGCATGGCATGCAGGAGGTCGCCGGTTCGAGCCCGGCTAGCTCCACTGAAGAAAGCCCCGCTCCGGCGGGGTTTTCTGCGTCCCTGGGGCTACGCATGGGGAACCTCCGTCGACACGGAGCACGAGCCGAGGCAGCACCGCCAGCCCGAGCACCTGTCCCAGAAGGCGCGCGACGGCTTCGGTCTGCTATGCCGCCCAGGCGAAGCTGCTCGACGCGCAGGAGCAGGACGCCACCGACGAGATGGGCCAGGGCCTTCAGGAGCACGCCTGGCAGATCGAGGCGGATGCTCGGGCTCAGGCCGAACGCGACGCCCTGCACGCTTCCGCCTACGCGCGGCAGGCCGAGCAGATGGGCGGCACGGTGCTCGACGCGGAAACCGAGTACGTGGACGAGCATGGCCAACCGCTGACACTGGAGCAGGCCAGCGACCTCGCGGCGCAGGGCTACGACTTCGTGGACGAGGAAGAGCCCGACGACGATGCCGAGGCGGATGCCGCCGTCGCGGAGATGCTCGACTGGCTCGACGCGGATCCGGACGAGTTCGCCGCCACCGTGGCCGCCCTGCCCGCCGACCAACAGAAGGAGCTCATCACTACCCTTCAGACGCTCGGCGTCGAAGTTCAGTAGCCCCGACAAGGGTCCCGTTTGAGGTCGTCGTCTTGAAGGCGCGGCGGCTCCCGCCTCGTCGCGGCGGAACCGCGACGACCAGCACGCCGAAGTTGTGGCCGCTGTGGAGTCGCTCGGGCTGGGAGCTCGAGTAGACCACGCTGCCGCTTTGCATGGGAAGCAGCAGCGCTTCGTAAGGGTGACGAGGGCTCGCGCCTCTCGCCCGCAGCCGAAGCCTCCGCTGCCTCGACTAGCGCAGCCGCCGCTGTGTCCTTATCTCGCGGCCGCCCGGCGCCAGGCGGATGATCCAGATCGCGCGATAATCCTCGCATGAGCTTGAGAGCCGCCGGCATCGAGGCGTTCGGCGGCGACGTGGCGCTTCTCGAACTGCCTGAGCCGCCGCCGTTGGACACCGGGCAGGTGCTGATCGAAGTCAAGGCTGCCGGCGTCGGGAACTGGGAAGAGTTCGTTCGCAGCGGCGGTTGGGACGTCGGACGCATCCCGCCCTTGGCGCTCGGCGTCGAGGCCGCCGGCGAGGTCGTCGGGGTCGGCCCGGAGGTCGAGTGGCCCGCCGCCGGCGCAGCCGTGATGACACATCCGCTCCCGCTGCCCTACCAAGGCTGCTGGGCCGAGCGGCTAGTCGCCGCAGCACACCTGGTGGCCGAGAAGCCCCGCAACGCCTCCTGGGCAGAGGCGGCGGCGTTCCCCGTTCCCGCACTGACGGCTGAGCAGGTTGTGTCCGAGGCGCTCGACGTTCAGCCCGGTGAAACGATCCTGGTCAACGGCGCCGGCGGCGTTACCGGCGGAATGATCGTCGAGCGGGCGGCGAACCGCGGCGCCAGGGTGATCGCGACCGCGAGTGAGAGCAGCGCGGCGCGCGTAATGGCGCTCGGCGCGGACGTCGTCGTCGACTATCACGACCCCGAGTGGACCAGCCTGGCAAGGGACGCCGCGAGATCGTCCGACATTCGGGCTGCCGCGAATGCTGCGGCTGGCGGAGAGGCCGATGCGATGAGCACGCTCGTCGACCGCGGTCGTCTGGCAACCATCACCGGCGCGCCACCCCCCGAGGAACGGGGCATCAGCATCACGAACGTCATCGTCCGCCCGGACGGCGACGAGCTACGCCTGCTCGCCGCGTCCCTCGCGGAGGGCAAGCTCCACGTCGACATCCGAGCCACCTATCCGCTCACAAGAGCCGCGGAAGCGCTCGCGCAGGCAATCAAAGGGAGCGGCAGCGCCATCGTCCTCGAACCATGAGCGTTGCGCTCGCGCGAACGGGCCTGCCGGTAACCGACGCGATCGCCGCTGCGTCAATGGAGCTGTCTTGCCCGCGCCTGCTATCGCAATGGACGAGGAGCAAGAGCGGCCAGCGCGAGTACTGTTCGCACGGAAAGCAGTACTCGGTTGTAGCTTCGGTCAGACTTGATCCGGCTTAAGGAACAGCCGCACGGCGCCGGTCTCGAAGGTCGTGCTGTCGATGAGCCGCAGCCGGACGAGGTGGCCGGGGTCGTCGAACAGCCGCCGGCCGGTGCCCGCCACGACGGGCGTGAGCGACAGCACCAGCACGTCGAGCAGCCCGTCGGCCAGCAGATCCCGTGCGAGGCGCCCGCAGCCGTAGGTCAGGAGCTGCTCGCGCTCGCGCAGGCCGGCGATGTCGTCGTAGCCGACGATGGTCGTGTGGTCCCACTCGTCGGCGGACCCCAGCGTCGCGGACACGACGTACTTCGGCATCGCGTTGAGCCGCTCGGCCATCGGGCCGGTCTGGTCGCGCCACGCCCGGGCCAGGCCCTGCCAGGTCTCGCGCGCGAGCAGCAGCGCGTCGGCCGCCAGCGCGAGATCGAGCGCTCCCTGCCGGCCGGCGTCGCTCATGTACGGCAAGAGCGCGTCGGCGGGCGGGGCGTCGATGACGCCGTCGAGCGTCGCGTGCGTCTGCGCGGTGATCGAGGTCATGCGCGGTAAGACCGCCCGCCGCCGCGCAACTCATCGCAGCGCACGAAACCGGCGCCCGGGGGGACCTCACGCGCGGTCGAGCACGCCGTACTCGAAGTACCGGTCGCCCTGGTACGGGCTCATCCAGCCAGTGCCATGAGCAAGGAGCGCACCGTCTCCTGCGGACCACCAGCTTCTTCGTCGAGGCACGTGAGGCAGCGGTGGGCGCCCGCCCGGCGACTGTCGCATCGGACGACGACGATCAGCGAACTCCGGCGCTCGCGGGCAACATCGGCGCCGGGCGGGCGGCCACGAACGCCGCCCAGGTGGTCCCGAGCGGACCGAGCATCGTCTGCAACTGCCCCTACTCGTCGCGGCGCTGCTGACGATCCCAGCCATCGTCATCGAGCAGAGCGACGCCGCGCAACCCTGGGCGACGGTCGGCGCGATCCTGAACTGGCTCGGTCGCGCACGACGACTAGCTTCGACTGCTGGGCGGGACTCCCTCGGGGGCCGCGTCAGCCGGCGCTCTCGATCGGCGCGCCCTAAGCTGACGAGTCCGGCTGCCAAGGGTCGAACCGCTCGATCCACTGGGCGTGCCAGGCCGGCGGCTCCCAGGGGTCGCCGAAGTAAATCCGCTCGCGTACGACCTTCTCGTTGCGGAACTCCATGATGCCGACGACCATCACGGGTTGGTCGTCGTAGCGGATCGTGTACTCGTTGACCCAGAGGTCGTGGCAGCCGGTGGTTCGGTGGAGCTCGAACTGCTGTCGAGCCGGATAGGTCGACCTGAAGCCGATGATGTTCGCCTTGCCGCGCAGACGCTCGCGGCCCTGCGGCCACTCCACGACAGCGTCGTCGGCATAGATCTCCGAGGCGCCGACGATGTCGTCTGCTGGTCCGCCGCCGGCGGCGCCGACGTTCGAGGCGTCGAAGTGCGCCTGGATCATGGCCCGCGCCGTCGCTTCGTTCACCGAAAAGCTCCTTTCCGAACGCGGCCTGGTCCCGGGTGCGGGGTGTCGGGGCGCGGCGCAGATGGTCCTCGCAACAACATCAGGCGGGGCTCGGGCCGGCTGCGGCCCGCCTGTTCCAGCCATGGAAGCGCGACCAGTCGCCCGCGTCCCAGGCCTCGCGGAGGCCGGGGGTGCTGAGGTCCCAGTCGGGACGGATCTCGCGCGTGGCGGCCCGCAGGTCGTGCCAGAGGTCAAAGACCGAGGGGCGCCCCCAGAACCAGTAGCCGTTGTAGACGCTGTGGATGACCAGCCCGGGCTTGAGCACGAACGTGTGCGGGATCATCGGATCGTGCTCGGGGTCGGTGTATTCCTGGATGTCGAGGTCCTTCTGGACGATGCGCCCTGGGTCCTCGAGGAAGGGCCACTGGGCGCCGACGGACGCGCGAAACTCCTGAGATGCGTGATGGGCGTCGGTCGAGATGGTCGCCATCTGCGTGTAGGCCACGGCGACCTTCGGATAGAACGCGGCGAGCTCGAGGTGCTGCTGGTGCTCCTTGGGGCAGTAGTGGCCGCGCGCGAGCGTGAGAATTAGGGGATCGTCCCCCTGTAATTCGCTGAGCCTCCGGGGACGCTCGTGTGATCGGGCAGCTCGTAGTCGGGGAACGTGCTGCCGAGCGCGAGATCAGAGCGCATCGTGGAAGTCCTCTTTGTAGATATGGACGTTGTCGGCTAGACGAGCTGCTGGCCGCCGTCGATGTCGTAGGTCGCGCCGGTGAGCGCGGTGTTGGTCATGAGGTGCACGGCGAGTGCGGCGACGTCGGCGGGTCCGACGACGCGGCCGATCGGGAGCGTGGCGCGGAGCTGGTTGCGGCACTCGTCGAGTTGATCGCCGAGCACTGATGCTGATGAACTCGACGACGACCTGTTCGCGACGACCTGTTCGCCGACCATCACAGCGATGCTCGATGCAACTCCGGCGCACCCCGACTCGCTCTGGCTTTCATGTATGCCGCGTACCCGTCCCGCCAGTCGTGGGCTGGGGCGATCGCCTCATACGAGCCGTGATGGCTCGGCGGTCTCATGCAACAGGTCTGCCAGCAAGGCGACGTCCATGTCAGTCCTGCCATTCCCGCCCAGGCAGCCGGGTCGTGACCTCCTGGAGCAGCCAGCCGTTGCCGTCCGGGTCGCTGAACGACGCGTACGCGAAGTATGAGCGCCCGGGCAAGTCGGGGAACCCGGGCGGCTTCGGCTGCTCCTCCACCTCGCTGACGTCGACGCCGCGGCTGACGAGATCGTCCCGGGCGGCGTCGATGTCCTTGACCGCCAGGTACACCCTCTGAAGGGAGCCGGGCTCCATCGCCGTGATGCCCGGGACGCCCTTTCCGAAGTGGATCGAGCACTGCGAGTGGGGCGGCGTCATCTGCACCAACCGGGCGTCGTCGCCGGCGGCAAAGTCGGCGTCCAGCCGCCATCCCAGGCTCTGATAGAAGCGCTTCGCCCGCTCGACATCGGAGACGGGCACCGTCACCACCTCGAGCGCCATGTCGATCGTCGAGACCTCCGCGATCTCCTTCGAACTGGCGGTGCCTACGTCGCTGCTCATGTTGACCTCCGTCGGTCGATTGGCGTTGACAGGAGCGTGTCGCTGCCACTGATCCGTCGCGCCCGTTGGAGTCCCTGGTCGGACCCTGGTCCGACGCCCCTCACGCCCGACCAGCCTGAGCACGCCGGCTCGCGCGGACGGGCGCGCCCCGGGGCGCGGAAGCCGCCGGCGAGGCCGCCGCCCGCCCAGCTTGTCGCGGGCCTTCCAGCTCCGTCGCGCGCGGTCCTCCCTCGCGAGCTGGTGAGCCGCGCAGGCACGGCGCAGACTGCGACGATCGGGACGACGAACGCCGGGACTCATGCCGTGCCCTGTTGTGGCACTGGTGCCACCGCGCGCACCGAATCCGGCCCGAGCGGACCGAATACATGACGGCCCTCGCGTGGCGCCGACAGACCTAGAGGCCCGCAGCGATCGGACGATTCGGCCCAACCTGACGTCGAACACTCCACTCATGGCATGCAGGAGGTCGCCGGTTCGAGCCCGGCTAGCTCCACCTCGGAACCCCCGCTTCGGCGGGGGTTTCGCCGTTACGGGGCAGGTGGAAGGACTACTCCCCCCTGGCTCCGCCCCGGCCCGAACGCGATGAGGGTCGGGAAGCGGTGCCGCCCGGCCCTCGGTCCCCTGCGCGTCTTGGGAGCCGCGAGCTACGTCGCCAACGCCTGCTCGTGGTCGGCGTTGAGCTTGGCCTCCAGGGCGTCCAGCTCGCCGTCCAGCAGGTGCCCGTAGCGGTCAGGGTGGTGACGACCGAGGCGTGTGCCATCGACTCCGCGACCGTCTTGATGTTGGCGCGCAGGGCTCGCGCGGGAGGCGAGGAGGGCCTGCCGGGGGGGCCTATGCCCGGCGGCGCGGCCGTCGCGCGCCGCCGGGCGGGAGCCCGCCGCCTCAGCTCCGCACCACCGAGAAGGTCCCCCGGACCGTCCCCACGACGCCGCGGCCCCTCGCCGCCAAGCGGAACGGGACCTTCAGGACGCCGACCGCCGGCCGGCGCGGCAGCGGCACCTTGACGCGGGCGCCCTTGGCGCCGATCCGGAACCGCCGGCCGGCCACCGTCAGGACGGCGCGCGCCGAGGCACGGAGGCGGACCTCCACCGAGCGCGCACCCCGCGGGACGCGCAGCGGCACGCTTGCAGAGAGCAGGCGCAGGGTGCGGGCCCCGACGCTCAGCCGCAGCGTTGCGACGCCCCGGTGCCCCGACCGGTCGCGCGCGACCAGCCGCAGCCGCCGCGCCCCGCGCGGCAGGCGGGCCCGCACCTGCGCGCCGTGGCCGAGCTTCCTCCCGCCCGCCGTCCAGGTCAGCGCCCGGCCCGTGAGCGGGTAACCCTGGTCGTCGAAGGCGCTGCCCGCGAGCGTCACGCGCTCCCCGGCGCGGAGGACCTCGTCGGGGAGCGGGCTCTGGATCCGCACGCGCGGGCGGGTCCCCTCGGTGCGCAGGCGTGGCGAGGTCACCGTCGCCTCGGAGAAGCCGTCGCTGACGGCGACCCGGATCCGCGCTCGCCGGCTGGCGGAGAGCAGGCGGCCCGCCACCGTCGCGCGGCCGCTGCTCGGGCCGCTGGAGACGGTGCGCCAGGTGCGCCCGTCGTCGGCCGAGAAGTCGACCGTCGCCTCGAGCGGGTCGCGGTCGGGGTCGGACGCCTGCCAGCGGACCTCGAGCCGTCCGCCGCCGGTCACCCGCGTGCGCCGGCCCGGGGCCGTCAGGCGCACGGTCGGGGCTCGCGAGCGCTCGACGCGGTCGATGACGGTCCCGCCGACCACGAGCTCCACGGCGGCCGCGCCGCGCGCCACCGGCCCGGTGAACGGGCCGCCGCCGCCGCCGTCGTGGTCGGTCGACCGCTGGATCGTCACCCCGGCGTCGAGCAGCACCGTGCCGCGGGCGTCGAGGGAGCGCAGCCGGTAGGGCGAGGAGGGCTCGGAGGCCGGGATCGCGTCGTCGCCGTCGGCGGGGACGACGGTCGTGATCGACCCGCCGGTGGCGCCGCCCGCGAAGCCCACCGCGAAGGCCGCCGCCGACGGGCCCGCCGCTGCGGCGCGGGCGCGCTTCAGCCCGACCAGGGCGCGACCCCCGAGCCTGGTGGCCAGCTGCCCGAGCTCGTAGGAGAAGCGGTTCCAGTTGCGGCCCGAGATCCAGCCCGTGCCCTCGGCCGCGTCGGTGTCGCCCCCGGCGCAGTACGACATGAGGTCGAAGAGGGTCGGGTCGGTCGTCCCGCCGGCCCCGGTGTCGAAGGGCCCGTCGACGGTGGCGCGATAGGTCGCGCCCCGCAGGCCACGGGCGACCCGGACGAACTTCGTGCTCTGCAGCCGCCCCTGTTCGGCCCCCCGGAGGGCCCGGTCGACCTCGGGCCACGCCTCGGTGCCGTCGGCGCCATTGCAGGCCGAGGCGTGCGGCGCGGTGAGGATGTGCCCGAGCTCGTGGGCCGCCGCCGTGTACGGGCGCGTGTTGTCCGTTGCAGTGAAGTACGGCGTCGTGGCCGCCGTGCGGGGCTCGCGGACGCTCACCGCGGAGATGTTCCCGACCGTCCAGCCGGGCTCCTGGAAGCCCTCGCCGCTCGCGTACTCGTGCACGCCGAAGACGACGTCGTAGGGGGCCGGGCTCAGCCGGCTGCCGCGCAGGACCGTCCGGCGCGCCGGGTTGTCGGTCATCCAGCGCTGGACGATCGTGCCCACGGCGTTCCAGCGGCAGCCGCGCGTCGTCACCTTCGGGCCCGCCGTGCCGAACGTCCCCGCCGGTCCGCTGCAGATGAGGTTCGCGGTGCCTGGGACCGCGATCGCGGTGGTGTTGTCCGTCGCGCCCGTGATGTCGAGGTCCGCCTGGTAGGGCGAGACGGCGACCCGGTCACCACCCGGGTAGATCCTCAGCGCCTTGGCGAGGACGTCGTCCGGCGCCCGCAGCGCCCCCTGGCCGTTCGTCGTCCGCCGCAGCTGCAGGGATGCGATGCGCAGCTGCGGGAAGTCCTGGAACGGGATGTCGTTGAGCGTGAAGGCGTCGTTGGCCTCGCAGCCCGGGGCGTCGCACTCACGCGTCCCGTAGCCGGCGGTGCCGAGGGCCAGGCGGTCCGGGAACCGCAGCTCGGCGTGAAGCTGGATCGTCCCGCCCGACGAGTACCACGCGGTCGGCAGCGTGATCGGGATGCCCTGCCGGTCCGGGCCCGTGAAGTCGCCGTCGCGCTCGAACTCCCGGACCCACGGCGTGTCGCTGCGCGGCGGGTCCTTGACCTTCCGCACCACCGGCGCGCCGAGGCTCGTCCGGGTGCCCGTCCGGGTGGCGCTCAGCTCGAGGTCGTAGGTGAGGTTCGGGTCGCCGGCGACGGCGTTCGCGACGTCGACGTAGACGACGGCAGTCGTCCGCTTGTAGCGGTCGAGCGTCACCCCCTCGTAGTTCACGAACTGCGCGTCGCGGCCGAACAGCCCGCACGGACCGAGCCCGTGGGTCCAGCTCGACGGGGTGCCGCCGCCGCAGAGGGTGCGGGCGAACGCGCCGTCGGGCTTGTAGCCGTACATCCTCGCCCCCTGGTTCGGCTGCACCGACTGGTACACGTCGATCCCGCGGATGCGCACGTCCCCGTAGGCGCCGGGAAGCGTGTTGAGGCCGGCCGAGCTGAAGGACACCTGGGCGCTCGTGGCCGTCACGGGACCGTCCGGCCCGGCGACGGTGACTTCGCAGGCGACCGGGTACCCGTAGACGGAGGCGTCGACGGTGTAGTCCTGCGTCTCGGCGATCGTCGTCGGCGTGCCCGCCAGAGCGCGGTACACGAGCCAGCGGTAGCTGAAGGGCGACGAGGCGTTCTCCCACGTGCCCGGGTCGCAGGTGTAGGCGCTTCCGCCGGCGCTCTGGATCGCGGGCGGCGTGACGTTCGTTGGCGGCGACGTCCCCGGCGGCGGAGGCGGGGGCGGCGGCGGCGGCTCGGGTGCGGCACCCACCTGGAGGTAGATGCCGTCCTCGGCGCCACCCGCGTAGACCGGCGTGGTCGTGAACGAGATCGACTCGAAGACGCCGCTGAGCACCACGGTGCCGCTGGCGTCGGTGCTGCCGGCAAGGGTGCCGACGACGGAGCTGTCCGCGACCGTGAACGTGTCCTCCCCGCTGAGCTTCGTGATCGTCGTCCCGGCGGGGAAGGCGAGCGTCGACGCGAGGTTCGCCACGTGGAGGACGGGGTCGCGCGTCGGCGCGCCGAAGGTCACCGTGTAGGAGTTGCCCGCCAGCCCGCCGAAGTAGACGGCGTCGCTCGTGGCCAGCGGCGGGGAGAAGGAGGACGACGAGAAGACCGTCGACGTCCCGTCCACGACGGTCGTCGGCGTGGCGGCGACGCTCGAGCCCGACAGCGAGACCGGCTGCCCCAGCAGCGTGCCGCTCGCGACGCCGGCGTCCACCGTGGTCCAGTCCGCGAACTCGAGGCCCGCGGGCGTGTCCCCTGCCGCCCCGCCGGCCGACAGGCCCAGGCTTCCGAGGCTCAGCGCCGCGGCCACGGCCGCCACGCACAACGTGGACCGACGTGTCGACCTCATGCGATCTCCCCGCAAGGCGCCGCGTTCGTCCCCCGAACCTACGGGCGGACGGACGGCCGTCGCATCGGGCGTTTCCCTACTCCTGCACGCCGGCCATGCGCGCGCCGAGCTCGGCGCGGGAGGTGATGCCGAGCTTGCGGTAGACGCGCGAGAGGTTCGCCTCGACGGTCTTGGGGCTGATCGACAGCGCGCGGGCCACCTCGCGGTTCGTCAGCCCGCCGGCGGTCAGCACCGCGACGCGCCGCTCACCGGCCGTCAGGTCGCCGGGCGCGGAGCGGCGGATGCCCACGCGGCCCAGCTCGAGGCGTGCGCGCTCGGCCCAGAGCCGCGCGCCCATCGACTCGAACAGCTCGAGCGCCCGCTCGAACGACGCCTTGGCGCGCGACCGCCGCCGCCGCCGGCGCTCGACCACGCCGTGCACGACGAGCGTCCGGGCGAGTTCGAACGGCATGTCCAGCCGGTCGTGCTCGGCGAGCGCCCCGTCGGCGGCCGCGGCCGCGCCGTCGAGCTCGCCGCGGGCCGCCAGCAGGAGCGCGCGGCAGCGACCGGCGGTGGCGAGCGCCCAGGGCCGGTCCAGGGCGCGGCCACGGTCATCGAGCATCGCGAGCAGCGCCGCGGCGCGGTCGACGGCGCCGAGCGCGATGAGCGCCTCGAGCGCGTCGGGGAGGAAGAAGGCGGTCACCGGCTCGCCGAGCCCCCGCGCCTCGAGCGTCGCCGCCAGCGGCTCGCAGGCCCGCCAGGCGCCCTCGGGGTTGCCGAGCGACAGCTCGAGGAGGCTGAGAGCCGAGGCAATCCAGACGGCGGGCAGGGTGTAGCCGAAGCGCTCCACGAGCGCGCCCGCCTCGCGGCAGCCGCGCCGCGCGGCGGCCGTCTCGCCACGATGCGCGTCGACGTACGCCCGCTGGGCCAGCGCCCAGGAGTACGTGGACTGCCGGCCGGTCAGGGCGGCCACCGAGGCCGCCTCCTCGGCCGCCGCCAGCGCAGCGACGAGGTCCCCGCTCCTCGTCTCCAGCCAGCTCAGCCAGAGCACGACGAAGGCGAGGTCGCTCTCCTCGCCGCGCTCGCCCGCGGCCGCCCGGATCGCGGCCAGGCGCTCGCGGGCCTGCGCGTGGTCCCCGAGGTAGAGCAGCAGGAGGGCGGCGATCGTGCCGGGGCGCGCGTCGAGCGGCGTCAGGCGGTCGCGGTCCTCGAGGGCCAGCGAGCGCTCGACCGCCTCGTCGTCGACGCCGCGGCCGGCGAGGTAGTCGAACATCGCGCGCTGGGCGAGCGCCTCGGCGACGAGCGCACCGTCGCCGATCGCCTCAGCGCGCTCGAGCGCGCGCGAGGCGTGCGCAACGCCCGCACCGATGTCCCAAGTGGAGCCGCAGACCCGGCCGAGGCCGAGCTCGACGTCGACGACCGCGCGCGGGTCGTCGGCCTGCTCCAGGGCCTCGGCGAAGCGCCGCTGCGCCTCGGCGACGTTGTCGTCGTGCTGGCTGATGCCGCCCAGGAGGCGCAGCGCGTTGGCCCGCTGCGACCGGGGGAGCGGCTCGGGCAGGAGCGCCTCGAGCAGGGTCCGCGCGCGCGCACGGTCGCCGCCGTGGACGTGGTGCTCGGCCGCCGCGAGGGCGCGGCGACGGGCGTCGTCGCGACGGTCGGGCGGCGTCACGGCCCCGGCCTCCTCGAGCAGCTCGGCGGAGGACGCCCACGCTCCGCGCGAGCGGGCCTGCGCCGCTCCGCGCTCGAGCGCCCGCGCGACGTCCTCGTCCGGCTCGGTCGTCGCGAGCGCGAGGTGGCGGGCGCGCTGCTCCGAACCAGGGACCAGCTCGGCGAGCCGCCGGTGCAGGTCGCGGCGACGCCGCTGCGAGGCCGAGTCGTACACGACGGAGGCGTAGAGCGGGTGCGCGAAGGCGATGCGGCCGTCGTCGGCCCGGAGGAGGCCGAGCTCCTCGGCGGCGGCGAGCCCGCCCGCCGACGAGGCGCCTTCCACCAACGCGGGCGTAGGATCGGACAGCGCCGCGGCGGCGAGGAGGGCGTCGCGGGCGTGCGGCGGCGGCGCCGGGAGGCGCCCGGCGACGAGCTTGCGGAGGTTCTCGGGGACGGGGAGGCGCGCCCGCGGGTTGACCGCGGGGGCCGGACCGAGCTGCCGCATGATCTCGAGCGCGAACATCGGGTTGCCCCCGGAGGTCTCGTGGACGCGCGCGACGACCGACCGCGAGAGCGGCCGGCCGAGCCGGTCGGAGAGCAGGTCGTGCAGCGCCGCGGGCGCGAGCGGGTCGAGCGTGCAGCGCGTCACCGACTCGGCCGGGACGAGCGGCTCGGCGCCGCGGCCGTCCGCCTCGGGGAGGCGGCGGGCGAGGAGCCCGGCAAGCGGCGCGGCCGTTAGCCGCCGCAGGGCGAACGCGATCACCGTCGCCGACGCGGCATCCAGCCACTGGACGTCGTCGATGGCGACGACCACCGGCCGCTCGGCGCTCAATCCGGCGAGCAGCGCCCGGACCGCGGTCCCCAGCGTGCGCTGATCGAGCGGGGCGGCGTCGGGCTCGGCTCGCAGCAGGGCGACGTCGAGCGCGCGCCGCTGGTGGCGCGGCAGCGCGGCTGCCGTCGGGTGGCCGCCCACCGGCTCGAGCAGGTCCGCGAGGGCCGAGAGCGCCAGCTTGGTCTCGGCCTGCACCGGACGGCAGGAGAGGACCCGGAACCCCTGCGCCTCGGCGCGGCGCAGCACGGCGCGCCAGAGCGTGGTCTTGCCGATCCCCGCCTCGCCCTCGAGGAGCAGGACGCGCAGCCGCTCGGGTGCCGACTCAAGGACCGAGTCGGCGAGGTCCAGCTCGTCGTCACGTCCGAACACCGCGGCTGTTGGCACAGCGGCCCCCTTCGGGGGCGATGATCTCAGATGCGCCGAGTCCTGGGAGATCGGGGAGGCGCGTGCCCACGGGCATGCCGCTGTGCCGCTGCCCCCCGTCGTGGTCGCAGCCCTCGGCGCCGCGATCGTCGTTCCCCACTCGCCGGCCGATCTGCGCCGCCTCGTGCTCGCCGCCGGCGTCGTCGCTCCCGACGCCATGCTCGCCGCCTGGGTCGGCGCGCTGTTCCCCGGCCCGGTCCCCCGGTGCCTCCCCCCGCCCCCCCGCCCAGCTCACCTCGCTCGACCCGCGCCAAATCACCAAGCCCGGACGACGACCGGTCACACACGCGCCCCGCAAGCTGGCCCCATGACCAACTCACTCACCACACCTCCTTCCATCGGCTACCCATTGACCCGCAACATCGCCGAGCGGCTGTCCCGCTACTGGTGGTTCGCGCTGCTCAACGGCCTGGCGTTGATCGTGGCCGGGGTGCTCATCTTCAGCATCGACTGGGATCGCGACAGCCTGTCGGCGTTCATCGGCGCGTTGTTCATCCTCGAAGGCGTCGCCGGCGCACTGAGCGACGGCGTCGACCGGACGACGCGCCGGACCAACGTCGTGGCCGGGCTCGCCTCGATCGCCGCCGGCGTCGCCATCATCGTATGGCCCTCGCCCGGGCTCGTCGCCGTCGCGGTGTTCCTCGGCTCGTGGCTGCTCGTCACGGGGACCGTCACCATCACCGTCGCGTTCACCGCCCGCGGTGTCCTGCCGTACTGGTGGATGGGGCTGCTCGTCGGCCTCCTCGAGATCCCGCTCGGCGTGCTCGCGCTGGCGAACCCCGGCGCGACGCTCGCCGCGATCATCACCGTCGGCGGCATCTGGGCCGTCTCGGTCGGGGTTCTGCGCGTCGTGCTGTCGTTCGAGATCAAGCGGCTCCCGCACCACGTCGACGAGACGTACGGCGTCCGCGGCCACACCGTCCCGCCGACGCGCGACGCATCGACGCCCGTCGCGGCGTCCTGACAGGTCCGCGAGCGCCCGCGCCCGCGCAGGCAGCCCTGCGCGGGCGCCCCGACCAGCCTCACTGGCCGCCCGCTCCCACGCCCGTTAGGCTCGGCATGCGGACACCTCCGCGCCGTCATGCAGCGCCTCGGTCTCGCCACCCCCGTGCCCGCGGAGCGGCTGCCCGCCATGGAGCGGCTGGTCCCCCGCCGAGCGCTCTTCGACGCTCTTTCGGGCGCCAGAGGCGGCCAGGTGGTCCTGCTCTGCGCCCCTGCCGGCAGCGGCAAGACGGTGTTGCTGCGGTCGTGGATGCGGTCCCCCGCCGTGAGCGATCCGGTGGCCTGGGTGTCGGTCGAGCGCGACGAGGAGGACGCGCAGCACTTCTGGCTGTCCCTGATCGATGCGCTGGCCGGCGCGGTGCACGAGGAGGGCCTGGTCGAGCGCATCAGCGCGACCCCGGCCTTCCACGGGGACGGCATCATCGAGCCGCTGCTGTCCAGCCTCGACGGGCTCGAGGCGCCCGTCGTGCTGATGATCGACGACCTCCACGAGCTGCGCTCGCCCGACGCGCTGCGGCTGCTGGAGCGCTTCCTCGCCCGGATCCCGGCGACGCTGCGCGTGGTGCTGTCGACGCGAGCTGACCCAGAGCTCGGCCTCCATCGCCAGCGCCTCACGGGCGATCTGGTCGAGATCCGCGGCGCCGATCTGCGTTTCTCGTTCGAGGAGACGCGCGGACTCCTGGAGGCCGATGCGATCCCGCTGGAGGACGCGACGGTGGCGCAACTCCACGAGCGCACGGAAGGCTGGGCGGCCGGCCTGCGGCTCGCGGCGATCTCGCTCGCAGCCCATCCGGACCGCGAGCGCTTCGTGAGCGAGTTCTCCGGCAGCGAACGGACCGTCGCGGCGTACCTCCTGGCCGAGGTGCTCGAGCGCCAGCCGGCCGAGGTTCGCGACCTGCTGCTGCGGACATCGATCATGGACCGCGTCAGCGGACCCCTGGCCGACTTCGTCACCGGGGTCACGGGCTCCGAGCGGATCCTGCAGGGGCTCGAGGACGCCAACGCCTTCGTGTCGTCGATCGACGCCGGCCGGACGTGGTTCCGTTATCACCACCTGTTCGCCGACCTCCTCCGGCTGGAGCTGCGTCGGCTCTCTCCGGCGAGCATCAGGCCGCTGCACCGGGCCGCCGCCGAATGGCACGAGGAACACGGCGACATGGTCGAGGCCATCCGCCACGCGCAGACCGCCGGCGACTGGCCGGACGCGACGCGCATGGTCGCCGACAACTACGTGAGCGTCGTCTTCGACGGCCGCCTCGCGACGCTCCACGGGCTCCTCGCGGCCTTCCCGAAGCACGCCGCCGACACGGATCCCGAGCTCGCCCTGGCCGTCGCGAAGGTGCGACTTTACGACGGCCACCTCGAGGACTGCGCCCGCCACCTGTCGATGGCGGAGCAGCTGCTGCAGACCGTCCCTGCCGACCGCCGGGAGCGTTTCGCGCTCCAGCATGCGGAGACGACGCTCGCGCTCGCGCGTCGTCGCGGCGACCTGCCCACCGTCGTCGAGTCCATGCGCTCGATCGAGACGGCGCTGTCCGAACAGGCGGCGAGCGCCCTCGAGCTCGGCAACGACCTGCGGGCCGCCGCGCTCATGAACCTCGGCATCGCCGAACTCTGGGCGTCGCGGACGGAGGAGGCTCGCGGGCACCTCGAGCAGGCGCTCGAGCTCGCGCGGAGCATCGGGCGGCCGTACCTGGAGCTCGGGTGCCTCGGGCACCTCGTCATCGTCGCTCCGCTCATCGAGCAGCCTGCCTCCGCCGCCCTCGCGGTCTTCGAGCAGGCGACGTCGCTCGCCAGCGAGCACGGCTGGACGGAGGACCCGGTCACCGCGGCTGGGCTGGCCGCGGGTGGCTTGATCCTCGTGTGGCTGGGGCGGTTCAGCGAGGCGGAGAGCCGCCTCGAGCAGGCCCGCCGCACCATCCGCCCCGACGCTGAACCGGGGACCGAGCTCGTGCTGCATCACGCCACCGCGCTGCTGTGGATGGCACGCGGCCGCTTCGACGACGCGTTCGCCTCATTCGAGGCCGCGAAGAGGATGCAGTCCCTGCTTGTGGGCCCGCACGCGTTCAGCGGCGAGCGGCGCAGCCGGATCGTGCAGATGCGTGCCCGCCGAGGCGAGCTGGACGCGGCGCAGGCGACGTTGGCCGAGATGGCCGACGAGCAGATTGACCTCGTGGGCGTGCGGATCGCGAAGGCCGCGATCCACCTGGCGGAGGGGGACGCGCAACAGGCCGCGGACGTCCTCGCGCCGGTCGTCGAGTGCCACGAGCGAGCGGTCAAGGCGAGCTGGGGGGCCATCGACGCCTCGCTGCTGGAGGCCTTGGCCCGCGACCAGCTCGGCGACCGCGCTGGTGCCGAGACGTCGATCGAGCGAGCGCTCGAGATGGCCGAGCCCGAAGGCGTGCTCCTGCCCTTCGTCCTGTTCCCGGTCAAGCCGCTGCTGGAGCACCACCCCCGGCACCGCACGGCCCACGCGACGCTGCTCGTCGAGATCCTCGACCTGCTCTCCGGCGCATCAGCCCGGCCCCGCGATGCGGTCGCTCCGCTGCGCGACGAGCTCAGCGAGGCCGAGTTGCGTGTCGCCCGCTATCTGCCGAGCAACCTGAAGGCGCCCGAGATCGCCAACGAGCTGTACGTCTCGTCCAACACCGTGCGCACCCACATGCGCCACATCTACACCAAGCTCGACGCGCACAACCGCAGCGAAGCCGTCGCCCGCGCGCGGGAACTCGGGCTACTCGCGCCAGCGCGCGCCGCCCGCTGACCGGCCCTCGGGCCGACTCCCGATCACGCAGAACGCGTGACGACCGCTCACCCGGCCGTGCACGGTAATCGCGGCATGACAGCTCTGACCATGGTCCTCACCGTCCTCACCGCGCTTGTCTTCGTCGCCGCCGCCTGGGTGAAGTTCGCCGAGGTCGAGCACGCCATGGAGACGCGAGACCGCCTCGCCATCCAACCTGTGCCCTACGCGTTGATCGGCGGCTTCGAGGTCGCCGGCGCCGTCGGCGCGCTCATCGGCCTGGCGTTCCGGCCGCTCGGCGTCGTGGCGCTCACCGGGCTCGTGCTGCTGGCCCTGGGCGCCTGCGCCGCCCACGTCAAGCTGCACGACCCGCCCAATGCGGCGCGCCCGGCCGGGCTCGCGCTGGTGCTCGCTGGCGCCGCCCTCGCGCTCCAGATCGCGACGACGTCGTGATGCGCGATCTCAAGCGCACGGATCGCGATCGGGTGTCGCCTCGGCAGGCGGCCGAGCGGCTGACCGACATCGCCTATGCCCTCGCGGCGGGCGGGCCGCTCGAGCTCGTCGTCGACCACGAACGGCTCAGCGTGCCGCTCGGCGACGTGCTGCGCATGCGGCGCGATCTGAGCTCCGACGGCGAACGCGTCGACTTCGAGCTGCGGCTCAGCTGGTCGGCGAGCGGAGGTGACCTCGGATGATCCCTGTGTCGAACGGCATCCCGCGCGTCGGTTACCCGTCGTCAACGTGGCGCTCATCGCCGAGCCGGAGCCTGGCCGGTCGCGGACGCGAAGGGCGACCACGCTTCGCGCTCCTCGACGAGGCGCACGAGCCTGGCGACCTCGGTGGGGTCACCCGTGCCTTCATGACAGCACCCGGAGGGACGAGCCGGCGGGGAGGCGGTCGCCGCGTCGATCAGCAGCATGGCGAGCTGCAGCGCATCGACGTCCTCGCGAACCGGGATCAGGCGGCTCGCGGGCGCGACCGTCTCCTCCCTCCTCACCCGGCCACTTCGGCGAGGCCCTCCGCGACGATCAGCCGCGCGGCGGCCTCCACCAGCGCGAGGTGTGAGAAGGCCTGCGGGAAGTTGCCGAGGTGCCGGCCCGTCGCGACGTCGAACTCCTCCGCGAAGAGCCCGAGCGGAGACGCGGCCTGCACGAGGCGCTCCATCAGCTCCCTCGCTCGCTGCGTCTCGCCGACGATCGCCAGCGCCGACACGAGCCAGAACGAGCAGATCACGAAGCTGCCCTCCTTGCCGGACAGGCCGTCGTCGGTCTCCTCCGTGCGGTACCGCAACACGAACCCGTTCTCGCTCAGCTCGTCCGCGACCGCGAGCACGGTCGCGCGCAGCCGCGGGTCGCCGGCGGGCAGGAACCCGAAGATCGCCGCCAGCAGCGTCGAGGCGTCGAGCGCGTCGGTCTCGTAGTGCTGGCGCAGCACCCCGCGCCCGTCGACCCCGTGCTCGAGGATGTCCGCCTTGATCTCCGCGGCCGTCTGGGCCCAGTCCGCCGCGAGGTCGGTCCTGCCCTGGATGGTCGCGAGCTGCGCGGCGCGGTCGAGCGCGACCCAGCACATCAGCTTCGAGGAGACGTAGTGCCGCGGCTCGCCGCGCGCCTCCCAGATGCCCTGGTCGGGCCCGCGCCACGCGGCCGTGGCGCAGTCGGCCTGCGCCTCCACGAGCGGCCAGAGCCGCCGCGGGATCCGCCGGCTGTGGCGGCTGTGCAGCAGGACGGAGTCCAGCGCAGCCCCGAAGACGTCGTTCTGACGCTGCTCGAAGGCGCCGTTGCCGATCCGGACGGGACGCGCGCCGCCGTAGCCCGACAGGTCCTCCCGGACCGACTCGGTCAGGTCGCGCCGGCCGTCGATCCCGTACATGATCTGCAGGGCGCCGTCGTCGTTGCGGTCGAGGTCGGCGATGAACTGCATGAACTCGTCGGCCTCCCAGTCGAGCAGCAGGTAGTGCAGCGCCCGCAGCAGGAAGGTCGAGTCGCGGATCCAGGTGTAGCGGTAGTCCCAGTTGCGCTCGCCGCCGGGCGTCTCCGGCAGCGAGGTCGTGAGCGCCGCGACGCTCGCCCCCGTGGGCATGTAGGTGAGGCCCTTGATGGTCAGTGCGGCGCGCTGGATGAGCGGCCCGAGCGGGTGATCGGGGATCGCCGCGCGCGCGAGCCAGTCGCGCCAGAACATCGTCGTGACCTCGAGCTGTGCGGACGCCTCCTCGACGCTGCCGGGCACGAGCGCGTCCTCGCTCCACGCCAGCGCGCAGTAGACCGTGTCGCCCGCCTGCAGGACCCGGCGGGCGCGAGCCCGCCCCGCCTCGATGCCGAGGAGCATGTCGGTCTGCATCAGCGAGCGACTGGCCGGCGCCGGCGCCCTCGGCGCGATGCCGGTCCGAGCTGAGCGTCCATTCGCCCGCGACGCGGCCATAGTCGAACGCCGGCTCGCACACGAGGTCGATCTCGGCCTTGCCGTCGATGCACGTGGCTGTTCGCACGAGCGCGTGGTCGGCGTCCTGGTCGAACGGCGGCCGCGTGTGCGGGGTGACCGTGTCCTCCCCGCGCCGCGGGCCCATCGTGAGCGCGTCGCGCACCACGACCCACCCGGTGGGCGTCTTCCACGACGTCACGAGCGTGTTGGTTCCCGGCTCGTAGATGCGGTCCATGGGGACGTTGACGCCGAAGGGGGCGAAGCGGAAGCCGCCCGCGCCGCGATCGAGCATCGCCCCGAACACGCTGGGCGAGTCGAAGCGCGGGACGCACAGCCAGTCGACCGTGCCGTCCGGGGCGACGAGCGCGCCCGTGTGGCAGTTGGAGAGGAAGCCGTAGTCGGCGATCGGCGTGAATGGCGACGGCGTGGCGGCGCCTGGCGCCGTGGGCTGTTCGCGCTCGCTCTGCGTGACGGTGGCCATCGGCCCGTTCCTCTCCTGGACGCCATTCATGCTCCGGAGCTTCGGGCGCAGGAGGACGACTCGTCATCACGCGTTCTGCGTGATTGCACGCCGGCGCTGACGCGCGGGCCGTCGCCGGGCGGGCGGACCAGCAGCCGCCTGATGCGGTGGGCGTCGAGCTGCTCAAGCCGCAAGCGCGCGCCGCCGGCCTCGCTTCGTCGCCCTCTTGGTCCGGCGGCCGAGTCCGACGCGGACCGTTCGCCCCGATGCGATTTCGGGCCCTTCAGGCCGTTGAGCAGCGTG
Organism: uncultured Actinomycetes bacterium; assembly: GCA_963707695.1. GTDB lineage: Bacteria > Actinomycetota > Thermoleophilia > Solirubrobacterales > Solirubrobacteraceae > JAOPZW01. The sequence continues at coordinate 798,122 of CAVPQY010000004.1, forward strand.
TCATGCGCCACGCCGCGCGGGCGGCGGCTGCTGACGCGTCAGGCTGCCTGCCGTTGGTCCGCGGCGTCCGCGGCGTCCGCCGCGGTGATGCGATCTCGCCTGCCCGCGGTGAGCTCCTCGACCACGATCTGGAGCCCGGCCGCGATCGGCACCGCGATGATCGCCCCGATGAACCCGAGGAGCGCCCCGAAGGCCAGGACGCTGGCGAGCACCGTGAAGCCGGCGACGTGCGTCGCCTTGCCGATGATCGTCGGCTGCAGGACGTAGTTCTCGATCTGCTGGTAGACCACGATCACGATCACGAACGCGATCGTCGTCTCGAGGCTGACCGAGAGCGAGACGACCCCGATGATGATGCCGGCGATCGTGGCGCCGATGGTCGGGATGAGATCGAGGACCCCCGCGATCACGGCCAGCGCGAGCGGATGCGGGACGCCGAGGATCACCGCCGTGAGGCCGTAGACGGTCCCGCAGATCACGGAGATGGCCAGGTTGCCGAGCATGTAGCGCGACGTCGTCTGGATGATCCGGTCGGTGACCTGCAGGGAGCGCTCGCGCTTGTCCCGGTACAGCAGGCCCCCGACCCAGTCGCGCAGGCGTGGAGCGTCGACGAGCCCGTACAGCGTCAGGAAGATCACCGCGACGGAGAGCGTGACCGCTGCGAAGGCGGACATCCCGATGTGCGCGACGCCACCGGACACCTTGCCGACCCCTTGCGTGATGTCATCGGCGTGCTGGCGCAGCGTGTCGAGCGAGTGGCTGCCGCCGTTGATGACGTTGCCCGCATCGCTGTGCCTGGCCCTGTCCACGATCTGCGGCAGGTCGTGGCTGAGGTGACGCACCGAGTCGCTCATCGCCTGCACGAGCACCAGCAACCCGACGCCGAGCACGAGCACGAGCACGAGCACGAGCACGCCTGCGCACGTCCCGCGGCTCCAGCCGAACCGCCGCTCCATCACGGCCACCACGGGCAGGAGCACGGCGACGCTGAAGAGCGAGACGAAGATGACCAGGAGGACGTCCGCGACCGAGACCACTGCCCGCGCGACCGCGACGGTCGCGGCCACGAGCAGGATCGTCCGGATCGAGATCGAGACCTCGACCTTGCGGCGCCCGGTGTCTGTGGCGGCCATCGGGTTGCCCGGTGACGAGCGCTCAGGCCTCGAGGTCGCGGTGCGGCGCGTCGCTGAGCACCTTCAGGCTCTCGGCGCCGTCCTGCGCGATGGCACGGTTGGCGCTCTCGAGGCTCCTCTTGAGGTGCAGCCGGCTTCGCGCCGGCGCCTTCCGCGCGCCTCGCGCCTCGGCCCGCTCTTCGAGCCAGACCGCTGCCGCCCTGCCGGCGGAGTGCGAGTTCGCCTCCAGCCGGTCGTTCTGATCGCTTCCGTCGCTCATCGCAGACTCCTGGGTTCGGTCACGCCCCGAGCCTGCCCCGGGAGCGGATGAGCGGTCATCACGCAGTCTGCGTGATGTGCGCCACCCTCGCCGGACATCGGCCGCCGGATCGGCTCACCCGCGTCAGCGCTCCGTCCGCCACGGAACACGACGTGCCGCGGCAAGCGCAGCGGCACCGCCTCGGGCTCGGGGGATCAGCGCCTCCGCCGCGACAACCGCCGGTCGCCCGTGAGGAACGGACGCACCAGGAGACGCCACGACAGCGCGGCCGTCGCGACCGGCACGATGAACCCGAGGAGCCAGAAGGCGAGCTGACTGTCGACCTGGTCGACCATCCACCCGAAGTTCATGCCGAAGAACCCGGTGATGAACGTCAGCGGCACGAAGATCGTCGCGACGATGCTCACCACGTAGGCTCGCTCGTTCAACTGGAGGTCGAGGAACATGCCCATCGCGTTCGCGGCGGCGTCGATCGACGTGAGCAGGCGGCTGACCTGCTCTTCGAGCCGGTCGAGGTTCGCCTCTTCGGAGGCACCGAAGCCGCGAAGCGCTCCGATCTCGAGGGCGACACGCTCGAAGACTGCCTGCTCTGCTCGCACCCAGCGCCTCATCGTCGCGAGCCTGCCGCCGGTGGTCCGCAGGGTGGCCCTGGAGACGCCTCTGCCGTCGTCCTCGGTCCAGGCCTCGCCGAGGGCGTCCAGCCTCAGTTCGACCTCGTCGAGCGCGTCGGAGGTGGTGGCGAGCATGGCGTCGAGCACCGAGTACACGACGTACCGCTTGCTCCGCTCGGGCGGAAGATCGGGAGCCAGCATGGCCGGCAGCGAGACTCGCTCGTCGTGCAGCGTAAGCAGGTAGTCGCTCGTGACGACGACGTGGACCTCAATGGGCCGGAGGCGGTACCCGGCCGCCGCCTCCTCTTCCGCCTCGAGCGCGAGGTAGCAGCGGAGCGCGAAGACGACGGACTCTCCGTCAGCATGAAAGGCCCGCGAGGCGTAGCCGTCGCGCGTTCTCCGCAGAGCGGCGAGCGCACGCTCTGGAACATCGAGGGTCTCGACCAGATCCTCGCGATCCGTGGCGCTGAGCGAGGCGTCCAGCCAGAAGAAGCGGCCCTGGGTCCGCAGTGCGGCGGCACGTTCACGCTCGGCGTCGCCGAGGCCGTAGAGGACCTCCGTCACGGCCCCTCAGACTACGGAGAGGCCCGGCGGCCAGGAAGCCGGAGTTCGCGGGCGCGGTTCGACCGCCTCGCCGGGCGCCGCGGCCACGCCCCCGGCCAGCCTGTACGACCGACGACCGGCGCCCGCCCGAGCACGGACCCGTCCGCACCGACGCCGCCGTCGTCGTGGCCATCACCGCCTGCCTCCACCGACACGATGTGCTTCGAGCCGTGCCGAACACCACTCCGCCCGCCGTTGGCCCCGCGCCCGCGCCTTCCGGACCAACCGCAGCGAACACGGCTCCGGCCCCCACCCCAACTCAGCGACCCCTGGCCGGAGCAGCCCACCGGACCTCCGTCATCCCTCGCGGCCGCCCATCCCGGGAGATGTCCCAGGCTGAGCGGCGCGCCGTCAGTCGGTGAGCGCGGCGGCGCCGACGGCGCGACGAGGCGGTCGCCGGGCCACCCGAAGCGTAGGCGGGCGTCCGGGTGAGCTGACGAGGCAGGCTAGGAGGCGGCTTTCGTCCGCTAGCCCGGACGGCATCTGGTCGAGATCGGGAGGATGCAGCCGCGCACGCGTCCGGTGGCCAGGCGATGCCCGGCCACCGGGGGAGCGACTCGATGATGCTCAGGCGACTACGTCGCGGCGGCCACGGAATCGGCGTTCATCCGCGCCAGCTGCGCGTCGAGGACCGCGTACTCGGCCTCGTCGATCGCCGCAGCGGCGAAGTCGACCGCGTCCTCCGCGTTCGCCTCGGCCCAGTCGGCCTCGTACTCGGCGTCCGCGCGGTCGAGCTTCGCCTTCTTCTCATCCATGCGCTGGCGAATCTTCCGGGTGTGCGCATCCCAATCGCCCTGGACCTGCTGCCAACGCGACTCGGCGCCCTCCTTGGTCTCCTGCGAGTGCGCACGCATCTGGGCCGACTGCTCGTCGGCCTTGTTGCGCGCCGCGTCGACATGGGCCTGCAACTTCGCCTTGTCCTGCGACGCCGCTGTCTTGACCTCGGCCATGGCCTGATCGAGCTGGACGCCAAGCCTCTCGAACCTGTCAGATGCCGACATGCTTTCCTCCTTGCGTTGGATGACGCGGTCAAGGTGCGCCCTGGACGGGTGAGCTGTCGTCACCCGGTTTGCGTGATTCGGCTCGCACGAACCGGCACGTCGACGAGAACGGCAACGATCCGAACCGGTGGCCCTGGTTGTGGACCCGGTACCGCCGCCGGACGGGCCGGCTCGCGCCGGCGTACGAGACGTCAGCGCTTGAGTGACGGGACGTGACCACCGGGAGGCCGAGCAACCCGGCGGACGAGGCGGGCGCTGCAGGGCGGGCCGGCGCGCCGCTCGCGCAGAGCGATCCGCTGGCGCTCGTCCGGCGGTCCGGGCTAAATGCGTGGCAATGGCTTCCCAGGTCCCTCCGGGCGGCGCCGAGACGGCGGCTCCTCCTCGGCCTTCGCCGCGTGCAGCGCTGCTGTTCCCCTCGTTGCGCGGATATCAGCGCTCGTGGTTGCGGGGCGACCTCGTCGCCGGCCTGACGGTCTGGGCGATCCTGGTGCCGCAGGCGCTCGCGTACGCGACCATCGCGGGGGTGTCGCCCGTCGTGGGCCTCTACGCCGCGCCGGGCGCGCTCCTGCTCTACGCGGCGCTGGGCAGCTCGCGACATCTCGTGATCGGGCCGATGGCGGCGACCGCGGTCCTCTCGGCCGCCACGGTGGCCGACCTCATCCCGTCGGGTGACAGCCGCTTCGCCGCGTTCACCGCGGCCCTGGCCATCACGGCCGGCGTGGCGGCGCTCGCGGCGGGGCTGCTGCGCCTCGGCTTCCTGGCGAACTTCATCAGCCAGCCGGTCCTGAAGGGCTTCATCATCGGCCTGGCGCTGACGATCATCGTCGGCCAGCTCCCCAAGCTCTTCGGGATCAGCCACGGCAGCGGCGACTTCTTCGAGCAGGCCTGGCACTTCGTGACGCATCTGGGAGAGACGCAGGGGCTGACGCTGCTCGTCGGCGCCCTCTCGCTGGGGTTGATCCTCGGCCTCGGGCGGTGGCTCCCGGTCGTCCCGGGGTCCCTGGCCGCCGTGGTGCTGGCGATCGCCGCGGTCAAGGTCTTCGGCGTCGACGTCCCGACGGTCGGGCACATCGGCAGCGGGCTGCCGTCGCTCGGCGCCCCCGACATCGGGCTCGGCGATGCCGGCGGGCTGGCCGCCGGGGGCCTCGGCGTGATGCTGATCGCGTTCGCCGAGGGGCTGGGCGCCGCCAAGGCGTTCGCGGCCGGCGGCCAGGAGCGGATCGACGCCAACCGCGAGCTGGTCGCGCTCGGCGGCGCGAACGTCGCCTCGGGCCTCTGCAGCGGGATGGTGGTCGCGGGCAGCCTCTCGAAGACCGCGGTCAACGCCTCGGCCGGCGGGCGGACGCAGCTCTCGGCCCTGCTCGCGGGAGCGCTCGCCGTCGTCGCGCTGCTGTTCTTGACCGGACCCTTCGAGGACCTCCCCACGACGACGCTGGCCGCCATCGTCATCGCCGCCGTCGTCGGGCTGGTCGACGTGCGCGCCGTGCTCGCGCTCTACCACACCTACACCAAGCGCCTCGGGCGCGAGTACGGCTGGGTCGCGCGCCCGGACTTCATCGCCGCCCTGGCCGCGCTCCTGGGGGTGCTGGTGCTCGGCACCTTGCGTGGGCTGTTCGCCGGCATCGGCGTCTCGCTGCTGCTCCTCATCTACCGGGCCTCGCGCCCCTATGTCGCGGTCCTCGGCCGAACGCCCGGGCCGGACGGGACCTACCGGGACGTCGAGCGCCACGCCGACGCCCACCCGCCCGACGACATCGTGGTGCTGCGCATCGAGAGCGGCCTCTACTTCGCCAACGCCGACAACGTCCGCGCGCAGATCCTCGAGGCCGGCGCCCGCGAGGGCCTGCGCGCCGTGATCCTCGACGCCGAGACCACCCCGTTCGTGGACGTCACCGCAGCGCGCGTGCTCGCCGACACCCGTGACGAGCTCGACGCACGAGGGGTCCGCCTGCTGCTCGCATGCAACGTCGGCCAGGTCCGCGACGTGCTCCGCTGCACCACCGACGACAGCGACCTGACCGCGTCCTACCCCACGATCGACGCCGCCGTCCAGGCCGTCTGCGCGCGGGGCGCGACCCGGCGGCCCGCACCGGACGGCACCGGTCGGTGACCCGGCTCACGGGTCGCGACGGCGGCACTGACGGCGCGCGCGGGTGACGTCAGCGCGGCGCGGCGCGTCTCCCCCCGGCCGCCCGCGCCTTGCTCAGAAGATCGCGATGGGGTTGAGCGGCGACCCGGTGCCGCCCGGGATGCGCAGCGGCGCGGCCACGACCAGGAACGCCCAGCGGTTCGTCCGCTCGCAGACCACGCGAAGATCCTCGAACTGCAGGTAGTCGAGCAGGTGCACGCCCATCGCGTTGAGTGCGAGGACGTGAATGGGAAAGGCGACACCCTCGGTGGTGCTCGGTGCCGTGTCGCTGTTGCCGTCGGATCCGAGGGCGGCGACGCCCCGCTCGGCCACGAATGGCATCGCGGTGGGATGCAGGCCGGCCTTCGCGGTGGCGGTTTCCCACGGTCCGAGCTCGGCGAGGCGCCGAGCGTGCCCGGTGCGCACGAGGAGGATGTCGCCCTCGCGGACCGTCACGCCCTGCGCGGCCTCGGCGGCCTCGAGATCGGCGCGGAACACGTGCTCCCCAGGTTCGAGCCAGCGTGCGCCGCGGAGAGGCGGGATGTCGAGGAGGACGCCCCGCCCCACCAGCCCGTTCGCAAGAACGTCGATGGTGTCCACGCTCGCGCCCTTGGAGGTGACGGCGTCCTGGGGCCTGCCGTTGTACAGCGACCCGTCGTAGGCCACGTGACACAGCGCGTCGATGTGGCGTGTGTCCGTCGTTGTGGTAGTCGACGCCGACGTAGTCCTTGGAGAACCGCAGCCCGAGGCCGGTGTCGGTGTCGGCGAGCATGGTCATGTGCACGTCCGCGGGCTCGGGGTGCGAGGCACCCGGTTCGGTCGCGAGCGGCAGGCTCAGGGAGACCGTGACGCCATCGCGCACGAGTCCTGCAGCCGCCGCCACCCGGTCCGCGGTCAGGTGGTGCAAGGCCCCGCGATCGTCAGCCGCGCCCCAACGACCCCAGGTGCTCAGTTCGGCGAACAGGGCCCGGAACTCGTCGGCGCCGACGGACAGCCGGGGTTCGCTGCGATCGTTCACGGTGCTAGGCCGGAGCCGGCCCCCAGCCTCGGCCCCCTGCCCGCAGCTGAGAACAGCTCCTCGTCGACCGGGGCGTGGGATCGGCCACGATCGCCACCGCTCCAGGCGCGTACGCGTGCAGCCCCGGTGCGTCGGCCGGAGCGCCGCCGGTCTCGACCACGAAGCGCTGCTCGAGCAGCCGAACGCCCACGGCCGGCAGCGTACCCGCCGGGACCACCCGGGGCCCGTGCGAAAGCATCGCGCCAAGCGTTCGGCCGATGCCCTCAGGCCCCATGGACGCCCGCTCACCGCCTCCCAAGCGCGCCGGGAGCGACTCGAGGGGCTCCTCCGTGCCCGAGCCGCCAGGACACAGCCGTCGTCGCGGCGCGCCGTGCGGCTCCCCAAGCGCGCGGCGAAGTCTGAGTAGCACTCGCCGGCGCTGCTGCGCGCCGTACCTCAGTCCCGGGGAACTCGCGCGAAGGCACCGAAGATCTCGATGTCGGCGACCTCGACCGAGGTCGTGGACCGGATGCATCACTGCATGCCGAGGGCTTCGAGCGAGAGCTCCTCCAGGCCGACGGAAGAGCACCACCGGGTGATCTGGTCGGCGGTGAAGCCCAGCCACACGTCGGCATGCTCGACGCGCATCCACTCGTACGGATGCTCGACCTCATCGCAGATCGCCACGGTCCCGCCCGGCCGGACCGCCCGCTTCATCTCGGCCAACATGGCAGCCGGATCCTCGGCGTGGTGCAGCACCATGTTCGCGAACGCGGCGTCCACCGAGTCGTCCCCGAGGGGAAGTCGGGCGGCATCCCCCTCGAGCAGGTCGACGTTCTCGATGCCGAGCGCAGCCAGGTTCTGGCGAGCGACCGCGAGCATCTCGGCCGAGGTGTCGACGCCGATGACGCGGCCGACGCGGGGCGCCATGCCGGCAGCGACGAACCCTGTGCCCGTCCCGACGTCGGCCACGACCATCGACCGGTCAACCTGCGCGGCGGCGGCCATCCGGTCGATGACGCGCTCGTCGTAGTAGGACAGGCGCATGGCGTCCCACTGGGAAGCCACCCGGTCGAAGAAGCCCTTGACCTCTGCCGCGCTCAGGCCCGCCACGATCGACACGGTCGCAGATGAGCCGTGGCTCGGACACCGTGGGACGTACGGACCCCGGACGGCGGCGCTCGTCCTGGACCCGGAGGCGCTGCGCGGCGATGATCCCGGGCGCAGGGGCGCGAGCGAGCACGACCGACGACGGAGGTCGCACGATGATCGTCATGTTCACCGCCCGCCGGCTCAAGCCGGGGGCCTTCGACCAGTTCCGCCGAGCGTGGGACCCGGGCGACGAGAAGCCGCCCGGCTTCCAGCGCGCGTACCACGCGCGCAACATCCGCGACGACGACGAGGTCATCTCCTTCGGGCTGTTCGACATGACCATCGAGGACTACCGCCGCTGGCGTGCGGAGGCCGACGCGGCGGAGACGGAGCGCGTCGACCGGCTCTCGGGGTTCGTGGAGAACGAGCACGTCTCCGGCGTGTACGAGGTCCTCGACGTCGTCGAGGAGTAGCCCGTCCTGGGCAGGACGCCTAGGCACCTGCGACGGCGTGCGGCGGATCCTGACCGCGCGCGTTGACTTCCCGGACCACCCCGAGCACGATCGCGAGGACGTCCGGCGCGCCGTCGTCACGATCATCCATCACACCATCGAAGGAGGGACGGGATGTTCGGAACCCCGTCTGATCGTCGGCGCGCCCTCGCGGTCGCCGGCACGGCGCTCGGGCTGCTGTGGGCGAGCACCGGGACCGCCGCCGCGCACGTCGCGACGTGCGTCGAGGATGTCAATCCCCACGGCCAGACGACCCCGCCGGCCGGCTCGACGACGCTCCCCGGGCCGAACGGCGGCCAGAACGAGGATGGCTTCTACCTCATCGGCTCGGACGTCGGCACGCCCGTGACCGTCGTCACGGGCGGCGTCACCTTCGGGCCGTACCCGAGCGGCACGGTCGTCAAGTACACCCAGGCCCTGGGTGCGACGCCCACCCAGAAGAGCATCGGCAGCACGAACGGCCAGGCCGGTGCGGTGGTCGTGCACATCACGGGCCCCGACGAGCTCGTCGTCCAGACGGTCGACTTGAACACGACGACGTGCTACGTCCCGCCGCCACCGAAGTGACCTGAGCGGCGACCCGGGCCGGGGAGCGGCACGCCCCGGCCCGTAGGGCCGAGTTCAGCCGGTCGTCAGACCCGCGCGAGGGCGTCGCGACCGAGCTGGCGGTGGCTGCGTCGCCCGGCGTTGGCCAGCGTGAAGTCGAGCTCGGCGAGCAGGGTCCGCAGGACGTGGGTGACGCCCGCCTGCCCGTCCAGGGCCAGGCCGAAGACGTACGGACGACCGACCAGGACGGCCTCGGCGCCCAGCGCGAGCGCCTTGTAGACGTCCGTGCCGGTGCGGACCCCGGAGTCGAACAGGACCGGGAGCCGGTCGCCGACGGCGTCCACGATGCGCGGCAGGGCGTCGACCGACCCGAGCGCGGCGTCGCGACGGCGGCCGCGGTGGTTCGACACCACCATGCCGTCGAAGCCGTGCCTGGCCGCGAGCCTCGCGTCCCGGACGGTCTGGACGCCGGTCAGCAGGATCGGGCCGTCCCACGCACCGCGGATCGGCCCCAGTGGCTTCCAGCTCCCGCCCGGCCGCGGCGGCGTGAGCAGGAGGTGCGTGCAGCCCGCGGCGCGAGCCCGCCGGAGGGGGCGGACATCGACGTCGTCGCCATCGGGCCAGTCGAGCTGGTACCAGCGCGATCCCGTGCCACCGGCCGCGGCGACCGCTTCGATGGAGGTGCTGGCCCGCGCCGACTGGACGTAGGTGAGCTCCAGGGCGGCGGCCGCGCGAGCGCTCGCCAGCTCCCCGTCGGGGTGCGCCAGTCGCTGGCGCCGCACCGGCGCGAGGATGACCGGCGCGGGCATGCGGGCACCCAGGACGGTCGTGTTCAGGTCGCGGTCGGCGCGATCGAGGAACATCCGCGGGACGATCCGCCAGCCGTGGAACGCCCGGGCGTTCGCGCGCACGGCCTCAGCGCCTCCGGCGCCGGCCAGGAAGTGCTCCCGAGCCCGCCGGCCGAGGACCTTCGAGGCCTGGGCCTCCAGCTCGGACAGGTTGGTGGTGATCGTCGGCCTGACGCCCCGGACCATGCCGTTGAGGTAGATCTCGGACTGGTACGAGACGTACGAGGACGATGGGCCCGGCGGCACCGGCGCGGCGCCCCCGCGCACCGGCGCAGGACGGCCGGCGGCGAGCGCCCCCGGGGCGAGGACGGTGGTGGCGGCCACCGAGCCGACCGACCCGAGGAACTGCCGACGTGTGCGTTGGGACATGCGCGTGACCTCCGGCTCAGCGCGCCCTGCTCAGCGAGGCCCGGCTGAGCTCGCGGTGGCTGCGGTGGCCGCTGCCGGCGACGGTCCGCTCCAGGTCGGCCACCAGCCTGCGCATGACCTGCGTGACCCCCGCCTGGCCCTCCAGGGCCAGCCCGTAGAGGTACGGGCGGCCGATGAGGACGGCATCGGCCCCCAGCGCGAGCGCCTTGTAGGCGTCGCGGCCGGTGCGGATGCCGGAGTCGAACAGGACGGCGAGCCGGTCGCCGACGGCCTCCACGATCGGCGGCAGGGCGTCGAGCGACGCGATCGCGCCATCGACCTGGCGGCCGCCGTGGTTGGAGACCACGATGCCGTCGATGCGGTGCCTGGCCGCGAGCTTCGCGTCCCGGACGCTCTGGATGCCCTTCAGCAGGATCGGGCCGTCCCAGTTCGCGCGGATCAGCGGCAGCTGCTCCCAGCTCAGCCCCGGGTTCTGGAACACCCCGGCGAAGGCGACGCCCGCTGCGACCGGGTCGACGTCGGCCGGGACCTTCAGGCGGCGCCGGAACACCGGGTCGCTCGTGTAGTTGGCGATGCCGAGGTTCTCCAGGAACGGCGAGTACCCGCGGTCCAGGTCGAGCGGCCTCCAGCCCAGCAGGGTGGTGTCCAGCGTGATCACGAGGTGCGTGTAGCCCGCCGCACGCGCGCGTCGCAGGAAGCTCACGGCCAGCTCGTCGTCCTTGGGCCAGTAGAGCTGGTACCAGCGCGATCCTCGGCCGTTGGCCGCGGCGACCTCCTCCATGGAGTACGCGCCCTGGGTCGAGTGGACGTACGTCAGGCCGAGCTCGGCGGCGGCCCGGGCGCTGGCGAGGTCGCCCTCGGGGTGGGCCAGCTTCTGGACCCCGATGGGCGCGAAGAGCACCGGGGCGGGCATGCGGGTTCCGAGGACGGTGGCGGACAGGTCCGCCGGGCGCCGGCGAGCCCGCCGCGGCCTGATCCGCCAGCGCCGGAACGCCCTCGCGTTCTCGCGCGTGGTGTCTCGATCGCCGGCGCCGGCCAGGATGTAGGCCAGCGGCTCGGGCTCGAGCACCTGGGCGGCCCGGTCCTCGAGCTTGGAGAGGTCCTTGGGGATCTTGCCCGGCGCCGCCGCGCGGACCATCCCGCGGTCCTCGGCGAAGGTGCCCGGTCGCCGCCCGCTCGCCGTGCTCATGCGGCGGACCCTACCTCGGCCCGCACTCCGGCGCATCCAGGTCGAGCTGACCGTCAGCGCGGGCGCCCGGGCGGGACTATCGGACGCAGAGGCCGGTCTTGACCTTCTGGGTGGTGGCCGCGGTCGCGGTCTGCGTCCCGTTGGAGACGGTCAGCGTCAGGTCGTGCGTGGCCAGGCCGCAGTTGTGCCCGGTGACGTGCAGGCGCAGCGTGGGCGAGAGCTGGTCCGAGACGGTGAACGGCCCCGTGACCACGACCTTCCCCTGGCTCTGGTCGAACTCCGTGATCGTGTCCGTCCAGCTGAAGGTCAGCGGTGCGCCCGTGGGGTCGCTCGCGGTGGCGGTGAGCGCGAGGTCCTTGTACTCGCCGTTCGTCTCGTCGCCCTCGGCGAAGTACGTCTGGTTGTCGTCCGGGGCGGTGATCGCCACGGTCGGGCCGCCGGGCGTCTGGACCGTGTAGTTCACGGTCTGCGTCGTCGAGAGCCCGGTCCCGTCGGTGGCGGTCACGGTCGCGACGTGGGCGCCCGGCGCGCTGTCGGAGTAGACCACGCGCGAGCCCCGTCCGATCTCCACGCCGTCGACCTGCCATGCGATCGCGGACTCGAGCACGACGCCGTCCTGGTAGTCGCTGACGGTGGCGTTGAAGGCGATCGGCGCGCCCGCGTTGAACGAGCGGCCCTCCTCGGGCGAGGTGATCCGCACGTTCGGCGGGGTGGCCGAGGGCGGTGCCCCGTGGCCGTACTCGATGTAGCGCCAGTGCGTGCGGGTGACGCCGTCGGCGTCGACCTCGTTGGTCCGGACGGGGATCACGAACGACGAGCTCGTCCGGCCGGGCCGCAGCGAGTAGTAGTCCCCGCCGCCCTGCGGCTGGCCGGCGGCCAGCGCGTAGACGTACTTGTGCTCGTTGAGGAAGGCGGCGATCGGCCGCGGGTTCCCGCCGTCCGGAGCGCCCACGAACGTGGCCCCGACCGTCCCGTCCTCGGCCAGGGCGAGGAACGGCCATCCGATGTTCGTGTTCTTCAGCCGGAGCCACTGGTCGCTCGCCAGCGTCCAGTCGTTCGTGTTGGGCGGAAGCGCGAGATGTAGGCACCCGGATGGTCGAAGACGTGGGTGATCACGTCGGAGCCCGTGCCGCACTTGTCCGTGCACTGGTCCCGACCCGTGCCCTGGGAGACGATCAGCTCGTTGCCCGCCCACACCGCGCTCTCCACCGCACCGGCGAAGATGCTCCAGCGGGCGTACCAGTCGGCGCCGTCCGTGCCGTTGATGGCCCCGTTGAGCACGGGGATCGTGTCGTGGTCGACGTTGTGCGGGAACGGCTGGGCCGACCCGTTCGGGGCCCAGTCCACGATGCGCGTCTGGCTCAGGTTCACCGCGCCGGCGAAGTAGGTCCAGGCGGTGTCCGTGCCCTGGGCGACGGTCATCCGCGGGATCGTCTCCGGTGGTCCAGGACACGCCCGCCGAGCCGTTGCCCTTGAGCTCGGCGAGCGACATGCGGCCCAGCAGCGAAGCCGTGGTGTCACCGCTGCGGATCACGTCGGTCGTGAAGTTCAGGTACGCCGAGTTGACGCCGATGTCGCTGCGGTCGAACCACGTCGACCCTCCGAACCCGAAGATCGCCGGCGAGAGGAAGCGGAGGTGCCAGGCCCTTCCGGGCGTTGCCGTGTTCAGGTACTGGCGGATCTCCTCCGGGCTCGACACCGCGATGCGGATCCGGTTCTGACCCGGTCCCCGCGTTCCGGCAGTCGTTCGTGACCGGCGCGCTCGTGCCCGGCGTGCACCAGTACTGCAGGAGCCACACGAACATGTTCTGCGCTTTGGAGTAGGTCACGAGCTGGTCGCAGCAGAGGGGCTGGCCCGCCGGGTCCTTCAGGATGGTCGAGGGGTCCATCCGGGTCCACGTGGCGCCGCCGTCGAGCGAGAACCCCACCGAGGTGTTGCCCGTGAACACGGCGACGTTCTTGCCGACGGCGGTCGTCGGCTCCTGGGGCTCGGCCGTGCGCGGCGGGACACCGACGTCCGAGGTGCTGGAAGAGCGTCAGCGGGCCGGCGGCGAGCAAGCGGCTCGAGGGCGCCGGGTGGCGGGACGCCTGAAGCGGCTGCGGGGTGACCGGGCTCGGGCTCGTCGATCGACTGGCCTCCTGCGCCGGCGTCCGTCGATCGGGCGGTAGCGCCCGATGCCGAGCTGCTCCTCCGTCTCGCCCTGCTCGATCGTCGTCCGTCCCGCGGCTGGGCTCCGGCGTGAAGCCGCCTCCGCCCACCTCCGGCTTGGGCAGCTCGCGTGACCCGCTGGAGCTTGCCGCACTTGCGGCCGCCGCGCTGGATGAGCGTCTTCTCCGCGGCGCCGAGGCCGGGCAGTGCCCGCTTGCGGACCTTCCGTGGCACCTTGCGCCGCTTCCAGGTCCGGCGGGTGAGCAGCGCGTTGCGGGCGTGGTCGAGCCCGGCGGCGGCCGCGCAGTTCCGCTTGCGCTTGGCGTCCCTGCTCGCCTTGGCGAGCTGGCGCAGCACGACGGTCCGGCGCCCCTTCGCCCAGGTGCTCTTCGGCAGCTTGCGCAGCTGCTGCTGCGCGCTCGAGACGCGCGACGTCACCGAGGGCGCCTTGGCCGCTGGTCGCGCGTCGGCCGCGCCCGTGAACAGCAGCACGATGACGCCCAAGCCCAACGCGGCGATGAGCCGCAGGTGGGACATGAGCGCGATGCTAGGAAGGGACTTCGACGCGCGGGATCTTTTTGTGCTATGCCGAGGCGCACGGCACCGGAATCCGGCTTCACACCGGGAGCGGGGTCGTCGGCTTCCTAGGCAGCGAGGGCGATCCTGCCTAGGCGCACCGCTCGTCAGCAGCGTCGACCGCGCGTCCCGTCACGCCGGCCGCCCGTCCCGCGACCGGCTCCGGTTCCGGCGGGCTGCCAAGCCGCGTCCTGGCTGCGGTCACGGGACCCCTAGGGAGGATCCCCGATGGTGCGGGGGGCGGTCAGCCGTCACGCTCGCCGCATGACCACCCACCAGACCCACCCCGCATCGCCGCGCCGCCTGACGCGGTCCACCTCCGACAAGAAGCTCGGCGGCGTCGCCGGCGGCCTGGCCGAGCACCTGGCGGTCGACCCGACCGTGGTGCGCGTCGGCTTCGCGCTGTCGACCCTGTTCGGCGGCGCCGGCGTCGTCGCCTACCTCATGCTCTGGGCGCTCGTCCCGGCCGATGTCGACGACGCCGCGTCCCTGGAGGCCCATCCCGCCACCCCATGAGCGCGGTGCACGATGATGGGGGTCGTGGTCCGGCTCGTCACGATCCCCATCAGCCACTTCTGCGAGAAGGCGCGCTGGGCGCTCGCGCGCGCCGGCGTGCCCTACCGCGAGGAGCGCCACGTCCAGGGCATCCACATGCTGGCCGCCCGCCGCGCCGGGGGCGGGAGCACCGTGCCGGTGCTCGTGACGGACGACGGCGTCCTCGGCGAGTCCGCCGAGATCCTGGCCTGGGCCGACGAGCGCACGCCGGCGCCGGAGCGCCTCTACCCCGCCGACCCGGGGCAGCGCGCCGAGGTGGACGCGCTCTCGCGCCGGTTCGACGAGCGGCTCGGGCCGAGCGGGCGCCGGCTGTTGTACGTCCACATGCTCGCGAACCGCGAGCTCATGCTGCGCTTCAACAACCAGGGCGTCCCGGCGTGGGAGGACCGCGCGATCCGCGCCGGATGGCCGCTGGCCGTGCGCTTCGCCGGCGCGCGCCTGGGCATCCGCCCCGGCGTCGAAGTCGGCGACGAGGCCGCCGTCTGGCGGGAGTTCGACGCGGCGGCGGAGCTGCTCTCCGATGGCCGCCCGTACCTCTGCGGGGACCGGTTCACGGCCGCGGACCTGACGTTCGCGGCCCTGTCGTCCCCCGTGACCGTCCCGCCGGAGTACGGCGTCACGCTGCCGCGGCCGGACGAGATGCCGCCGGGGACGCGGGCGATCGTCGAGCGCGCCCGGGCCCATCCCGCGGGGCGCCACGCGCTCGCGCTGTACGCGTCACGTCCCACGGCGCCGGCCTGAGGCCGCGCCCGCCTCGGGATCATCCAGCCATTCAGCTCGGAGCCGGCCCATCGCGCCTCTTGGAGTCCGAGCCCGTCGTGCGGGTGCAGCGGACGAAGGCCGGGCTGGCGCTCCGGCGCTTCTTCGACGACGGGATGCCCGAGCGCGCCGCGTCGCTGGCCTTCTACGGGCTGCTCTCGCTCATCCCGATCCTCCTGATCTCCGCCTCCGCGATCCGCCTGTTCGGCGACGCCGGATCGGCGGCGGACGCGCAGAGCTCGGCGCGCGACGCGGGCGCGTCGTCCTCGGTCGCGGCGGCGCTGCGGGGCATGGTGCAGACCGCGCGGTCCTCCAGCGCGACCGGCGCCGGGAGCGCCGGGGTGATCGGCGCCCTGACGCTGCTCTACGGGGCGTCGAAGGTCTTCACGGACGCCGGCCGCGCCCTCGACCAGATCCATGGCGAGGGCCGGGTGCGGCGACCGCTGGGCAAGCGCCTGGCCGACTTCGGCTGGTCGGTGGTCCTCGTCGTCTGCGGCCTGCTCGTCCTCGCGCTCGTCGTGCTCACCGGCGCGGTGGTCCATGCGGTCGCGGGGTTCCTCGGGCTGGGCGACGTCGACACCTGGTGGTGGGACGTCGCGCGCTGGCCGCTGATCATCGCCCTCGGCCTCGGGGCGGTCGCCCTGGTCAAGTGGGCCGGCCCGGTGTCGAGCCGCCCGCCGTTCCGGCTGCTGACGACGGGCAACCTCCTGGCGGTCGGCCTCGGCCTGCTCGCCTCGGCCGGCTACTCGATCTACCTGTCGGTGTTCGCGTCCTACAACGCGACCTACGGGGCGTTCGCCGCGCTCATCATCCTCATGCTCTGGATCTGGTCGGCGTGCATGGTGTTCCTCTTCAGCGCCGAGTACGACGAGGTCGACGAGGAGCGCCGGCGCGCGCCGGGCGAGGCGGAGCCCCGGGTGGCCGACGACCCCGGGTAGCCCGCGGGCCGGTCAGGGGCCGCAGGCGTCGGCGGTCGCGCCCGCGTCGGCGGTGGCGAAGCTGAACGACTGTGGCACCGGGGGCGTGACGACCCGGAGCGCCGTCCGGGTCACGTGCGCCGTCCCCGCCGGCCCGAGGTCGACCTCGTCGAGGAGCACCTCGGTGCCGTCGGAGAGCGTGATCGCGCGAGGGCCGGCGACGTCGAACGGCGCCCCGCCGTCGATGCGCAGCCCCTGCACCACCGCCGAGCTCGAGACCACCGCCACGCCGGCGCGGCAGCGCGCGACCGCCGTCGCCCGCACCAGCGCCGCGGCGTACGTGTGGCCGTCCAGCACGAGCGCCACGTCGCGTTCGCGCACGCGTGCGATCGCACCTCGGTGATGCGCCCTCGTGCGGGCGCGGATGGTCGCCGAGGCTCCCTGTCCGGCCTGCGGGGCGATGAGCGCGCCGGACGAGCGCGCGCTGGCCGTCCGGCAGGGAGCGCCGGACGGGTTCGCCTGGACGAAGGGCGCCACGATGCGTGCCGAGACCGACTCGGCGCCGGTCGCGGTGCACGAGAACGAGCCGCCGGGCGGGGCGGCCGCGGAGGCGGAGGTCGCGAGGGTCCCGAGGACGACCACGGCGGCCGCACCGCCCGCCAGCCCGTGCATCGATCGCGCCATCGCCTCGTCTCCTCGGCTCGTGTGGGGCCGAGGCTACGCCGATCGGCGGGCGCCGGCCTCAGTCCGTCGCGCGCCGGCGCGGAGCCAGCAGCACCCCCGCCACCGCAAGGGCGACGACGGCGAGGACGAGCGCCGCCGCGCCCCGCTTGTTGCGGTGCACCGTGGCGTCCTGGATCTGGCCCATGAACGACGGCAGGGACTTCGCCGGCACGGCGAAGTAGACGATCGCGATGACGAGCAGGACGACGCCGACGACAGCGGCGGCCAGCCCCAGCGCCCGCTTGGTTTCGGTGGTCACGGAACCTCCCCCGAGGTGGTGGACGCGACGAGCATCGCGCACTTCCGCGGGCCATGCGGCGGCTGGGAAGCGCAAGGCCCCGGGCGAGGAGCGGCCGGGGCCTTGCGGGGAGCCCGGGAGCATCCGGGCGGAGGTCGTGGCTCGCGGCCCCTTGCACCAGGCCGGGAGCGTCGGGGCCCCTGTTCAGGCCGGCATCGGCAGACCCGGCGCCGGACTTGAGCCCTGGTCGCTAGCCGCCGCGCTCCGACCGGACGACCGCCCGGAAGGTCCGCAGCGCCGGCTTGGGCGTGAACGTCGCGTTGGCCGGGTCCCAGCGCGTGAGGCCGGCGAAGTCGAACGCGAACGGCGAGGACCCGTCCACGCTCGCCCACGTGTGCCAGAACACCGACCGGATGCCGAGGCGCCGCCGGGCCTGCACCAGCGCGCGCAGGGCCGAGCGCATCCACCCGGGCTGCTGGGCGAGGAGCCGCCGGCCGCCCTGCTGGGCGACGAGCGCGTCGAACGGCGGATAGCCGATCTCGGTCACGAGGATGGGCTTGCGGCCGTCGCCCTGGGCGCGCATGACCGCGCGCACGAGCCCGACGATGCGCACCACGTCCCGCGGCCGGGTCGTGTACGGGTGCAGCGACACGGCGTCGAAGGACCGCCGCGCGCCGGCGCGGTACAGGAGCGGCAGCGTCTTCCAGCTCAGACCCGTCAGGCCGGCCAGCAGGACCTGGGCGCGGGGGTCGGTGCGGCGGATGGCGCGGGCCGTCGTCCGCAGCAGGGCGGCGTAGGCGGGGATGGCCGGCCGGTCGTCGACCCAGAACTGGCTCGGCCCGGTGGCGCTGTTCCCGGCCACCGGCTCGTTCCAGACCTGCCAGGTCGTGATCGGGCGGCGGGGCACCGAGCGGTGCCGGCGCCAGAACGTCCCGCGCGTCCCGTAGCGCGCGACCGCGGCCCGCACCCAGGCCGCGTACTCGGCGTTCGAGCGCGGCGGCGACCACAGCTCCCCGGGGTCGTGGCGCGCCCACTCGGGCGACTGGACGAGGTTGGGCTGAACGGTCAGGCCGGCGCGCGCGGCCGCGGTGACGACGCGGTCGGTCACGACCCAGCCGTAGGTGCGGGCGGGCGTCCGCTGGCTGTTGATCCAGTTGAAGGCGACGGTGATCGACCGCACGCCGGTGCCGCGGATCGTCCGCATCTCGGCGTTGACGGGCTGGTCGAAGCCGAGCGGGCCGCCCTCGACGGTGACGCCGAAGAAGCCCGCGGGCACGGGCGCGGCATGCGCCGCGGGCGCCGCGAAGGCACCGTGGGCCAGCAGCAGGACGAGCGCGGTCGTCGCGACGAGCGCGCGCGGGCGGGAGACGGGCACGTGGGCTACGACACGGCGACGGTGTCGATCGCTTCGCTGTCGGCGAAGGATCGGCGCGGGACGTCGCCCCAGAGCTGCTCGAGCCGGTAGAAGCCGCGGGCGTCCGGGGTGAAGACGTGCACGACGACGTCGAGGTAGTCCATGAGGATCCAGCGGGCCTCGCGCAGGCCCTCCACGCGGCGCGGGAGCAGGCCGTGCTGCTTCTTCAGGCCCTCGTGGATGCCGTCGTGGATGGCCTTGGCCTGGCGGTCGGAGCCGCCCGAGGCCAGGACGAACCAGTCCGTGTAGCCCGCCACGCCGCGCAGGTCGAGCGCGACGACGTCGATCGCCTTCTTGTCCAGGGCCAGGCCGGCGGCGACCTCGGCGAGGCGCTCGGGCGTGAGGCTCATGCCGCGGGCCTCCCCACCGCGGGCCGGTACAGGCCCCCGTCGGCCACCGCGCGGGCCACCGCGTCCGGCACGAGATAGCGGATCGACCTCCCCGCGGCCACGCGCCGCCGGATGGCGGACGACGAGACGTCCAGGCGCGGCATGTCGAAGAAGGAGACGCGATCCCCGCCGTGGAGCGGCTCGAGCCGCCGCGCGAGGTCCTCCCGGCGCACGCCCTCGCGCTCGGCGACGGCGAGCGTCGCGAGCTCCAGCACGGCCTCGGGCTCGCGCCACGAGGGCAGGCTGTGGGCCATGTCGCCACCGACGATGAAGGTCAGGTCGTCCTCCGGAGCACGGTCATGCAGAGCCCTCAGGGTATCGACGGTGAAGGACGGGCCTCCCCGGTCGACCTCGATCCGCGACACCCCGAAGCGGTCGTCGTCGCCCACCGCCAGCTCCGACAGCCGCACGCGGGCCTCCGCCCCGGGGTCGGCCTCGGCCTCCTTGTGCGGCGGGACGGCGACCGGGACCAGGAGGACCCGGTCGAGCCCGAGCTGCTCGTGGGCCTCCTGGGCCATGACCAGGTGGCCGAGGTGCGGCGGGTTGAAGGTCCCGCCGAGGAGGCCGAGCCGCGTGACTACCCCCGGACCTGGCCGTCGCCGCGGACGACGTACTTCGTCGTGCACAGCTCGCGCATGCCGATCGGCCCACGCGCGTGCAGCTTCTGGGTCGAGTTGCCGATCTCGGCCCCCATGCCGAACTCGCCGCCGTCCGTGAAGCGCGTCGAGGCGTTGACGTAGACGACGGCGGCGTCGACGCGGCGCTCGAAGGCGCGGGCACTGGCCACGTCGCGCGTGACGATCGCCTCGGAGTGGCCGGAGCCGTGGGCGTTGACGTGCTCGATGGCCTCGTCCACGGAGTCGACGACGCCCACCGCCAGCACGAGGGCCAGGTACTCCGTGTCCCAGTCCTCGTCGACCGCGTCGCGCAGGACGGGCGCCAGCGCCTCGCCGGCGGCCGCGCGGGCGCGCCCGTCGACGCGCAGCTCGACGCCGGCCTCGTGCAGCTCCCGCAGCGCCCCGGGCAGGAACTCCGCGGCCACGTCGGCGTGGACGAGCAGCGTCTCGGCGGCGTTGCAGACGCCCGGGCGCTGCGTCTTGGCGTTGAGGATGATCCGCCGCGCCGCGTCGAGGTCGGCGCCGGCGTCGACGACGACGTGGCAGTTCCCCGAGGCGGCGTAGATCACCGGCACGGTGGCAACCGCCGACAGGGCCGCCTTCAGGCCCTCGCCCCCCCGCGGGATGACGAGGTCGACGACGCCGTCCTGGGTGGCGAGCTCGGCAAGCTCCTCACGGCCCCCGCCGGCGATGAGCGTCACGGCGCCGGCGGGCAGGCCCGCCGCGGTGGCCGCCTCGCCCGCGATCGCCGCCAGGACGGCGTTGGAGTGCGCCGCGGTCGACGAGCCGCGCAGCACGATCGCGTTGCCCGACTTCAGGGCCAGCGCGGTCGCGTCGATCGTGACGTTCGGGCGCGCCTCGTAGACGACGGCGACGACGCCGAGCGGCACGCGGACCTTGTCCACGTCGAGCCCGTTGGGCAGCCGGAAGCCCTCGAGGACCTCCCCGACCGGGTCGCGCAGCGCGGCGATCGAGCGCACGCCGTCGGCCATCGCGCGCACGCGGCGGTCATCCAGCCGGAGGCGGTCGGTGAGCGCCGGGGAGAGCCCCTGCTCGCGCCCCGCCTCGACGTCGCGCGCGTTGGCCTCGAGGACCTCGGGCGTCCGGGCCTCGAGGGCGTCGGCGATCGCCAGGAGGGCGGCGTCCTTCGTCGTCGTGGGCAGCCCCGCGAGCACCCGGGACGCGACCTGGGCGGCGCGGCAGAGCTCGGTGACGGAGGCGGTCGCGACAGCCATGCCGAAGAGGCTACCCGTCGCCGGCCAGCGCGCGGAAGCCCTCGACGGAGAGCGGCGCCGGCTCGGGACGGGAGGTCAGGCCGCCGCGGGCGGCGCGCCGCAGCTCGTCGTTGTAGGCGTGCACGAGCGCGAGGGGGTCGCCGTACCACCGCCGCGACGGCGTCCTGCCGTGGTCCTCGACGACGAGGGCGAAGCCGCCGTCCTCCCCCAGGACGCGCAGCCGGCGCCCGCCGGCCCCGCCCGGGTTCCGGACGTGCGGGATGAGCAGCGGCGAGGCGACGAGCTCCGTCACGCCAGGACGAAGTAGTCGCGGTGCACGGCCTCCTCGGTCGCCCGCGGCAGCACGGCGCGGACGTCGGCCGACTTCAGCCCCTTCACGCGCCGAAGCTCGGCCGCCGAGTAGTTCGAGATCCCCTTGCCGACCAGGGCGCCGCCGGCGCGCACCTCGACGGCGTCGCCGGCGTCGAAGCCGCCGCGGACGTCGAGGACCCCGACCGGCAGCAGCGACGTCCCACCGTCGCGCAGCGCGCGCGCGGCGCCGGCGTCGACGAGGACCTCGCCGAGCGCCGGCTTGGCGTAGCGCAGCCAGAGCTTGAAGGACGAGTGGCGGGCGGCCTGCGCCTCGAAGCGGGTCCCGGCCCGGTCGCCGCCCAGGACGGCCCGCAGCGCGGCGGGATCCAGTCCGTCGCACACGACGGCCGGGATGCCGGCGGCGGTGGCCATCTCGGCGGCCACGACCTTCGAGCGCATGCCGCCCGAGCCGAGCGCCGTGGTGGAGCGCCCGACCTCGAGGCCCTCGAGGTCGGCGGGCCCGCGCACGACGTCGATCCGCCGCGCCGCCGGGTCGCGGCGCGGGTCGGCGGTGTAGAGCCCGTCGACGGCGGTCAGCAGGACGAGCAGGTCGGCGCCGACGAGCACGGCGATCTGCGCGGCCAGGAAGTCGTTGTCGCCGAAGGAGATGTCCGCGGTCGCCGTCGTGTCGTTCTCGTTGACGACCGGGACCACGCGCCAGGCCAGCAGCCGCGCGAGGGTCTGGCGGGCGTTGAGGTACTGGGCGCGGGCGCTGACGTCGTGGAAGGTCAGCAGCACCTGGGCGCTCGTCAGTCCGCGGTCGCGCAGCAGCTCGTCGTAGACCCGGTAGAGCTTGCCCTGCCCGACCGCGCTGGCGGCCTGGAGGTCCTCGATCGCGGTCGGGCGGGCGCCGAGCCCCATGACCTCCAGCCCCCGGGCGATCGCGCCGCTCGTGACGACGACGACCTCGTCGCCCGCCGCGTGGCGCTCGGCGACGACGTCGCAGACCCCGGCGAGGACGTCCGGGCGCAGCGCGCCGTCGTCGCGCGCCACCACCCCCGAGCCGAGCTTGACGACGATGCGCGCCATCCCTGGTCGCAGGATGCCACGGTGCGCGAGGATGCGACCCATGCCCTCCGCCGACTACGTCATCGTGGGCGCCGGCTCGGCCGGCTGCGCCCTCGCGCACCGCCTCAGCGAGGACCCCGGCACGCGGGTGCTGCTGCTGGAGGCGGGGGGCAAGGACCGCCACCCCAACGTGAAGATCCCGGCCGCCTTCGCCAAGCAGTTCCGGACGAAGCTCGACTGGGCGCTGGAGACCGAGCCCGAGGCCCACTGCGACGGCCGCTCGCTCTTCGTCCCCCGCGGCAAGGGCCTCGGCGGGTCCTCCTCGATGAACGCGATGCTCTACGTCCGCGGGCGGCCGCTGGACTACGACCTCTGGGAGGCCCAGGGCGCCGCCGGCTGGGGCTGGGACGACGTGCGCCCGTACTTCCTGCGCGCCGAGGACAACGAGCGTGGCGCCTCCGAGCACCACGCCGTGGGCGGCCCGCTGCACGTCGCCGACGAGCGCTCCCCGCGGCCGCTGACGCGCGCCTTCCTGCAGGCCGCCCCGGCCGCCGGCGTGCCCGTCGTGCCCGACTACAACGGGCCCGAGCAGGACGGCGCGAGCCTCGCCCAGGTCACCCAGCGCGACGGGCGGCGCTGGAGCACGGCCGACGCCTACCTGCGTCCAGCGCTCGCCCGCCCCAACCTCGAGGTCGTGACCGGCGCGCACGTGATCGGCCTGGCCCTCGACGGCGACCGGGCCGTCGGGGTGCGCTTCCGCGACCGGCGCGGGCGCGAGCAGGTGGCGCGCGCCGAGCGCGAGGTCGTGCTGAGCGCGGGCTCCTTCGGGTCCCCCCAGCTGCTCATGCTCTCCGGGATCGGGCCCGCGGACGAGCTCCGCGCGGCCGGCGTCGAGGTGCGGCACGACCTCCCCGGCGTCGGCGAGAACCTCCAGGACCATCCCTACGTCGTCTGCATCTGGGAGGCGACGGGCGGGTCGCTCTACGGCGCCGACAAGCCCAAGCCGCTGCTCGAGTGGCTGCTGCGCCGCAGCGGGCCGCTGACCTCGACCGTCGCCGAGGCCTTCGCCTTCGTGCGCAGCCGGCCCGGCCTGCCCGCGCCGGACCTGCAGTTCCACGTCGCCCCGGCGTACTTCAACGACAACGGCTTCGACGAGCACGACGGGCACGCCTTCACGAGCGGGCCGGTGCTCATCACGCCGCGCAGCCGCGGGCACGTGCGCCTGCGCTCGGCCGACCCGTCGGCGCCGCCGCGGATCACGACGAACAGCCTGGCCGAGCCCGAGGACCTCGCCGCCCTCGTCGCCGGCGTGCGCCTCGCCCGCGAGCTGGCCGCCGCCGAGCCGCTGCGGTCCATGCTCGGGCGCGAGCTGCTGCCCGGGGACGGGGTCGCCGACGACGGCGACCTCGAGGCCGACGTCCGGCGGCGGGTGGAGCTCCTCTACCACCCGGTCGGCACCTGCCGGATGGGGGTCGACGACCTGGCCGTGGTCGACCCCGAGCTGCGCGTGCGCGGCCTGGAGGGCCTGCGGGTGGTCGACGCGTCGGTCATGCCGGTCATCCCGGGCGGCAACACGAACGCCCCGACGATCATGGTCGCCGAGCGCGCCGCGGACCTCATCCGCGACCGCGTCCGGGCGCCGGCCGCGGCACCGGCGCGCTGACGCGAGCCCGGACCGCTAGCCCGGGTCGAGCTCGAACACGACGCCGCCGATCTCGACGTCGTCGCCGGGCTGGAAGCCCGCGGCCTCCAGCGCCCGGACGACGCCCATCCGGTGCAGGCGGCGCTCGACGTGGACGAGCGCGTCCTCGTTGTCGAGGTCGTGGCGCGCGATGAGGCGCTCCACGGGCTCCCCGGCGACGCGGAAGGTGCCGTCCTGGAGGCGCTCGACCCGGAACGCGCGGCCCGCCGCCGGCCGGAAGGTGCGGTGCTCGGCGAGCCCCTCCTCGCCCGCGAGCGCCGCCTCGAGCGGCGCGGGCGCCTGGACCGGCACGCGGCGGAAGAGCTCGCGCCGCAGGCCGTCGAGCCCCTGCCCGGTCGCGCTCGACGTCGCCAGGACGGGGACGTCGCCGCGCAGCCGCGCCGTCCAGGCTGCGACCGCGGCCTGCACGTCGCCGGCCGGCAGGAGGTCGGCCTTGCCGAGGACCAGGACGCGCGGCAGCGCGGCCAGCGCCGCCGCGTGGGCGGCGAGCTCGCGCTCGACCGTGGCGTGGTTGGCGACCGGGTCGGACCCGTCCGCCGGCGCCAGGTCGACGACGTGCACCAGGAGCCGCGTGCGCTCGACGTGGGCCAGGAAGTCGTGGCCGAGCCCGGCGCCCTCGCTGGCGCCCTCGATGAGGCCGGGGATGTCGGCCAGGACGAGCTGGCGCTCGCCGTCGTCGATCGTGCCGAGGACCGGCTCGAGCGTCGTGAAGGGGTAGTCGGCGACCTTCGGCGTGGCCCGCGTCATGCGCGCCAGCAGGGACGACTTGCCCGCGTTGGGCAGCCCGACCAGGCCGACGTCGGCCAGCAGCTTGAGGTGCAGCTCGATCCAGCCCTCGTCGCCGGGCAGGCCGCGCTCGGCGAAGCGCGGCGCCTGGTGGACGGCGCCCGCGAAGCGCTTGTTGCCGCGGCCGCCCGAGCCGGCGCCGGCCACGACCGCGCGCTGGCCGGGGACGACGAGGTCGTGGCGCGCGCCGTCGAGCCCGGTGGCCTGCGTCCCGGGCGGCACCCGCACGACGAGGTCCTCCCCGTCGGCGCCGTGGCGCAGCGCGCCCTGGCCGTGGCGCCCGCGCTGCGCCTTGTAGTGGGCGCGGCGCTTGAAGGACTGCAGGTCGCGCAGCGAGTCGTCGCAGAGCAGCACGACGTCCCCGCCGCGGCCGCCGTCGCCGCCGTCGGGGCCGCCGCGCGGGACGTGCGCCTCGCGCCGGAAGGAGAGGCAGCCGTTCCCGCCCCCGCCCCCTTGGACGAAGATCCGTGCCCGGTCGTACAGCATGCGACCTCCACTGTAAGCACCCGCCAAGGAGTCCCTCCGTGCCCGACGACCCCGTCCTGCTCATCACCGGCGCCTCGACCGGCATCGGCGCGGCCACGGCCCGTCACGCGGCCCGCGCGGGCCACCGCCTGGTCCTCGCCGCGCGCGGCGAGGACCAGCTCCGCGCGCTCGCGGCCGAGCTCGGCGGTGAGGGGGATCGCGTCCTCGTGCGCCGCTGCGACGTCACCGAGTGGGACGACCAGCAGGCGCTCGCGGGCGCCGCGCTCGAGCGCTTCGGACGGATCGACGCGGTGTTCGCCAACGCGGGCTTCGGCGGCGCGCGCGGCTTCCTGGCCGACGACCCGGAGCGGTGGCGCGCGATGGTCCTCACGAACGTCTACGGCGCCGCGCTGACGATCCGCGCGACCCTGGAGGCGCTGCGCGAGACGCGCGGCCACCTGCTCCTCACGGGCTCGGTCGCCGGGCGCAAGGCGATGCCCGGGAGCCTCTACTCGTGCACGAAGTGGGCGGTGACCGCGATGGGCGAGGCGCTGCGCCAGGAGGTCCACGGCTCCGGCGTCCGCGTGACCGTCATCGAGCCCGGCGCGGTCGAGACGCCGTTCTGGGACGACCCGTCCGCGCTGCAGGACCCGCTGACCGCCGACGACGTGGCCGAGGCCGTGATGTTCGCGCTCTCCCGCCCGCCGCACGTCGACGTCAACGAGATCCTCGTGCGGCCGACGGCGCAGCCGGTCTAGGCGCCGGTACCTAGGCACCGGCGGTCCGCCCGCGGACGCCGAAGGCATCGGCATCGGCGCGGCTTGGGACACCCGGTGCTCGACCCCTGAGGAGAGGACGACCATGCCCCACCACGCGAACGACCCGGCGGCGACGTCGCTGGCCCGTGGCCCCGCGACGTGCGAGCACATCGAGGGCGCCCGCCGCGACCTCGTGCAGGCCGAGCGCCTCGTCGCCGAGCGCCTTCACGCAGCGGCGTTCACCCAGGAGCGCGACGCCGTGCGCCGCGAGGAGGAGGACCGGCGCGGGCGCTGCCCGTGAGCTAGCCGGCGGCGATGAGCCGCCGGCCCAGCAGCGCGCCGGCCGCGGCCGCGCCGCCCGCGAGCGCGAGCACGCCGGCCGCGGACGGCGGCAGCGCGCGGCGGGCCGCGAGCGTCGCGCCGAAGTCGACGGCGTCCGAGAGGGCGCACGCGTGGGCGGCGCGGCCGCCCTGCGGGCCGTGGGGCGCCAGGTGCAGCGCGATGCCGCCCAGCACGAGGTCGCGGACCCCGAGTCCGCGCAGGGCGACCTGCGCGCCCGGGGTGTCGGCGGCGGCGCCGATCCAGGGGCGGCCGAGCGCGGCCGGCGCGACGAGGAGCCCCGCGCCCAGCACGGCGCGGCCCGCACCGAGGACCCGGGCGAGCGCGACGTCGTCCATGGCCGGGCTACTCCGACGCGGGGGCGTCGAGGACGGACACGACGCGGCCGGCGCGGCCCGTGCGGAACTGCACGGTGCCCGCGGCGCGCGCGTAGAGCGTGTCGTCCTTGCCGATCCCGACGCCGGCGCCCGGCTTGAAGCGGGTGCCGCGCTGGCGCACGATGATCTCGCCGCCGGTCACGGTCTGGCCGGCGAAGACCTTCACGCCGAGGCGCTGGGCGTTGGAGTCGCGGCCGTTGCGGGAGGAGCCGAGGCCCTTCTTATGCGCCATTGCGGATCTCCGTGATCTTGATGCGGGTCAGCTCCTGGCGGTGGCCGGTCCTGCGCCGGTAGCCGCGCTTGGGCTTGAACTTGAACACGCGCAGCTTCTCGCCGCGGACGTGCTCGACGACCTCCGCGCCGACGCGGACCTTGCCCAGGCCCTTCGCGTCGAAGACGGTGTCCTCGGAGCGGAACAGGACCGGCTCGAGCTGCACGGTGGCGCCGGCGTCGTCGGGCAGGCGCTCGACGAGCAGGGTCTGGCCCTGCTCGACGCGGTACTGCTTGCCGCCGGTCTTGATGATCGCGTACATGTCTGAGGCTCGGTCAGTCTGCGGTGGAGGTCTCCGCCGCCGTGGCAGCGGAACGGCGCCGTCCGCCCCTGCGGCCACGGCGCCGAGGCTTGGATTCTAGGGCATCCTCCGCGCCACCCGCCTCGACCTCGCCGTCGGCGCCCACGAGGACCGCGGTGGCCGAGGTGCGCCCGGCCTCCTCGATGCGGACGAGCCGCTTCTCACCCACGTGCGAGCCGCCGCCGCGGACCGAGACGATGTAGCCGTCGATCTTGGCCACCGCGTCGTCGACGGCGTACATGTGGGGCTCGACGATCGTCACGAGGACCTCGTCGCCGGCCCGGAACGGGATCGCCTCCTCGCGGACCTCCTCGTCGGAGCCCTCCATGACCACCGTGAAGTGGTCGAGCGGGAGGCCCTCGGAGCCCTGGAAGAGGAAGTGCTTGCCCGTCTCCTGCTCGAGCTGGTGCAGCACCCGCGCGCCGTGACCGGTGAACTGCGCGCTGACGCGCGGGTTCATCTGGATGAGGAACGCCTCGACCGACCGTGGGGCCCTCGAGGCCAGCTCGCGCAGCTTGCGCTCGACCTCGATCGCGATCGTCTCCTCGGAGAGCACGACACCGTCGCCGTCGCAGGTCGGGCACGGGCGGGTCATGATCTCCCGCACGCCCTCCGTGACGTTCTGGCGCGTCATCTCGACCAGCCCGAGCTTCGAGATCTCCGCCGTGAAGGTCTTCGTGCGGTCCTCGTCGAGCGACTTGCGCAGCGTCTTGAGGACCGTCTCGCGGTTCTTGGCCCGCGCCATGTCGATGAAGTCGATGACGATGATGCCGCCGATGTCGCGCAGGCGCAGCTGGTTGACGACCTCCTCGGCGGCCTCGAGGTTCGTGCGGGTGATCGTGTCCTCCAGGCGGGCCTGCTTGCCGCGCCCGACGAACGAGCCGGAGTTCACGTCGATGACCGTCAGCGCCTCGGCGTAGTCGATCATGAGGTAGCCGCCGCTGGGCAGGTCGACGCGGCGCGAGATCAGGCCCTGCACCACGTCCTCGACGCCGTAGGCCTCGAAGAGCGGCTCGGACTCCTGGTAGAGCTCGACGCGGTCGACCAGCTCGGGCGCCGTACGGGTGAAGAAGGACACGAGCCGCTGGTGCTGCTGCTCGTCGTCGACGACCGCGCGCTCGAAGTCGGCGCTGAAGATGTCGCGCACGACCCGGACGGAGAGGTCGGCCTCCTGGAAGACGAGCGCGGGGGCGCTGGCGGCGGCGACGCGCTTCTCGAGGACCTCGTGGAGCTTGAACAGGTACTGCAGCTCGCGCTCGAAGTCCTTGCGGACCGCGCCGGCCGCAGCCGTGCGCACGATCGCGCCGCCGCCGTGGAGGTCCAGGCCGCGGGCCTCCTTGCGCAGGCGCTCGCGCTCGCGGTCGTCGAGGCGCTTGGACACCCCGACGCCCTCGCCCGTGGGCGTGTAGACCATGTAGCGGCCCGCGATGGTGAGGTCCATCGACAGCCGGGCGCCCTTGGTCTTCAGCGGGTCCTTGACCACTTGGACGACGACCTCTTGGCCCGGCTTGAGGAGGTCGGTGATCTTCTTGCCGCCCTCCTTGCCGCGCCCGCGGCGCGGGATCTCGACCCCGGGCAGCACGATCTCGTCGACGTGCAGGAAGCCGTTCTTGTCCAGGCCGATGTCGACGAAGGCCGCCTCGAGGCCGGCCAGGACGTTGTCGACCCGGCCCTTGTAGATGTTGCCCACGATGGAGCGGTTGCCGCGGCGCTCGAGGTAGAGCTCCGCGACGCGGAACCCGGCCGCGGGGTCCTTGCGGCCGCGACCGCGGCCCTTGCGCTGTCCGGCGCCTGCGCCGGACTCCGAGTTCTCGAGCAGCGCCACCCGGGTCTCCCCGCGGTCGACGCTCACGAGCACTTGCTTCTTCACAGGTCTGCCTTTCCTAGATGCCCTGGATGCGGCCCTTGTGCGTCGCTGCGATCCGCGCCTGAGCGTGGATGGACTGCAGGAGGCCGATGGCCAGGAAGGTCGAGATCACCGAGGACCCGCCGTAGCTGAGGAGCGGGAGCGGGATGCCGGTGATGGGGGCGATCCCGATGTTCATGCCCACGTTGACGAAGACCTCGAAGAGGAGCATGCCGACGATGCCGCCGGCGATCAGCGCCCCGAAGAGGTTCTTCGCCATCGTGAGGATCCTCAGCGCGCGCCACACGAGCAGCGCGTACATGGACAGGACGAACGCCGCGCCGACGAAGCCCCACCGCTCCCCGACCACCGCGAACACGAAGTCCGTGTGGTGCTCGGGCAGGAAGTTGAGCTTCGTCTGCGTGGCGCGGTCGCCGCGGCCGGTCTTCTCACCGGAGCCGATGGCGATGCGCGACTGGTTCTGCTGGTACCCGTCCTTGGCCGGGTTCTCGGTGGGGTGCAGGAACGCCGTCAGGCGGTCCTTCTGGTAGGGCTTGAGGACCTCGACGCCGGCGCTGGGCGCGGCGACGAGGGCGAGGGCGACGCCGACGGCGACCACCGCGAAGATCGCGGCGAACGACCGCCACGGCACGCCCGCGACGAAGAGGAGGGTCAGGCCGACGACGACGTAGACGGTGCCCGAGCCGAGGTCCTGGGCGAGCACGATCGCCGCGGGGACGAGCGTCAGCACCATGATGCGGACCGTCGTGCCCCACGAGGACAGGCCGCGCGCGCGGTCCACGAGGAAGCCGGCCAGCGCGACGACGAGCAGGACCTTGCCCAGCTCGGAGAACTGCACCTCGAAGAAGGGCAGCTCGATCGCACGGCGCGAGCCGCGGGTGACGCTGCCGAGCGCCTGCGTGGCCAGGATGCCGGCCATGAGCAGGGCGTAGATGCCGTACTTCAGCTCGCGCAGCCGGGAGTAGTCGACGAGCCACAGGCCGCCCGCGACGAAGGAGGCCGACGGCGAAGTAGACGGCCTGGCGGACGACGTAGTAGTGCGGGTCGCCGGGGATGTCGTCCGTCGTCGCGTAGGCGATCGTCACGAGCGACCCGGCGCACAGCCCCGCGACGGCGAGCAGCAGCACCGGGTCGAACGGCGAGGCGCAGCCCCAGGGGGAGCGCGGCCCGGCCGCCGGCCCGAGCGGGCACGTCGCCGCCGACGTCGCGGATGGGGGACGGCAGCGAGGCCACGTCAGTCGCGGATCCCGGCGATGGCGTTGAACACGCGCTTCTGGTTGAACCACGCGCCCAGCATGTAGCGGGCGGCCGGGGCGGCGGCGTCGGCGCCGAAGCCGCCCTGCTCGACGGTGACGGCCAGGACGATCGGCTTGCTCGGGTTCGGGACGAAGGACACGAACCAGGACTGGTCGCCCTTCGGGGTCTCCGCCGTGCCGGTCTTGCCGTAGACCGGGAACGCGGACTGGTTCCAGCCGTTGAAGACGGCCGAGGAGGTGCCGGACACGGTCGCCGAGTGCAGGCCCGAGAGGATCGCGTCGCGCCAGGACGGGTCGATCGCGACGCGCCGGCCGCTGGGGTGGCCGATGCGCTGCAGCGGCGAGCCGTTGGCGTCCTCGACCTCGGCGCCCAGGTGGGGGCGCACGACGCGCCCGCCGTTGGCCAGCGTCGCGTAGGCGACCGCCATCTGCAGCGGCGTGCCCTGGACGTCGCCCTGGCCGACCGCGGCGTTCATGTTGTCGCCCGTCGACCACGGACGCATGTCGGAGATGCCGCAGCCGCCCGCGGCCGCGGTCACGCTGTCGGCGCTGAGCGGGATGTGCTGCTTGCGCCGGCACGTCCGCTCGAGCGCGGCCCGCCGGGCGCGCCAGCGGCGGTCGGGGATCGTGCCGCTGACCTCGCCCGGGAGGTCGACGCCGGTCGGGTGGCCGAGGCCGAGCCGGCGCGCCCACTTCTGCAGCGGCTGCCCGCGCTCGGGATCGAGGTCCTTGCCCAGCAGGTAGTAGTAGACGTCCGAGGAGACCGACAAGGCCCTGGGCAGGTTCACGCTGCCGTTCGCGGCCCGCTTGGCGTTCGTCCACTCGCGGCCGCCGAAGGAGAAGAAGCCCGGGTCGTTGATCGTCGAGGCCGGCGTGATGAGGCCGGCCGAGAGGCCCGCCAGCGAGGTGATCGGCTTGAACGTCGAGCCGGTGGGGTAGGCGCCGGCGATCGCGCGGTTGAAGTTCGGCGACCCGGCGGCCTGCCCGAGCTCCTGGTCGTAGCGGCGCTTCGTGATCGGCCGGGACAGGATCGACGGGTCGAAGCTCGGCTCCGACCCCATCGCGAGCACGCTGCCGTTGCGCGGGTCGAGCGCGACGAACGCGCCGGCCACGCCGGGCGTGCTCGCGATCGCCTTCTGGAGCGCCTGCTGCCCCGCCTTCTGCAGGTCGGCATCGAGCGAGAGCTGCACGGTGCGGCCCTGCTGGGGCTTCGTGGCCTCGTACTGGCGCTTGGGCCGGCCCAGCGCGTCGACGACGATGCGCGACTGGCCGTCGGTGCCGCGCAGGTAGCGGTCGTACGTCTTCTCGATCCCGTCCTTGCCGACGATCTGGCCGCGCACGACGCCCCGGAAGCGCCGCAGGCCCAGCTCACCGGGGTCGATCTCCCCCACCGTGCCGAGGAGCTGGGCCGCGAGCTCGTGCTGGGGATACTTGCGCAGGTAGGTGCGCTCGACGTGCAGGCCGGGGAAGCGCTCCTGGCGCTCCAGCAGGTAGTCGCGCACCGAGGCCGGCACGCCCGTGCGCAGCGTGACCCGCGAGTACGAGGCGAGCACGAGCGAGCGGATCACGCGGTCGTGGATCGTCTGCGCGCTGAGCCCGAGCGGGGTGCCCAGGCGCCGGTACAGGCGACGCAGCTCGGGGCCGGCGATCGCCGGCATGGCCGGGCGGGGGCCGCGCGAGCGGCGGGGCGCGTGCGACCAGCGCGTGACCTGCTGGCCCCAGGTCAGCGCGTTCGTGCGCTCGGCCTCGGGAAGCTTCTCGGGGTCGAGCTGGACGACGGTGGCGACCTCGTTCTCGACGAGCACGCTGCCGTGGCGGTCGACGATCTGGCCGCGCGGCGCGGCGATGCGCTGGGTGCGCGTCTGGTTGTCGCGCGCCTGGGCCAGGTACTGGTCGCCCGAGAGCACCTGGAGGTACCAGAGGCGGAAGAAGATGACGCCGAAGATCGCGAAGGCCACGAAGCCGAGCACCGCCACGCGCAGCGCCAGCGTCGGGCTGATCGGGGTGCGCCGGTCCTCGGCGCCCGGGTCGATCACGCCTGCCTCAGCGGGGACAGGCCGCCGGTCGTGTAGGCGCGCCGGCGGCGGCGGCGCGGGTCCTCCGGCAAGGCGCGGCCGAGGAGCCGGCGGACGAGGGCCATGACGGGGGTGGCGATGACCGCGTTGAGCAGGATCGTGGCCAGGATCTCGCGCACGAGCCCGAAGGTGACGGGTGCATCGACGCCGAGCAGGAGCTGCATGATCGAGTAGCCGACGGTCGCCACCGCGGTGGCCGCGGCCCCGGCGGCGATCGGGACGAGCGAGCCCTGCGGGTCGCGCAGCTCGCGCGCCCGGCCGCACCAGTAGCCGACGGCGAGGTAGAGCAGCGAGCTCAGGCCCACGGTCTGCACGAGCGCCAGGTCGGCGAAGAGGCCGACGCCGAAGCCGAAGACCGCGCCGCTCATCGAGCCGCACAGCAGCCCGACCGCCGCCACGACCAGGGGCAGCAGGTCGGCGTTGACGCCGAAGACCTGGATCTGCGACACCGCCGCCACCTGGACGATGACCGTCAGCAGCGCGAGGGCGACCAGGCGCAGGACGAGCTGGGGGGCGACGGCGGCCGTCACGGCGCCGGCCGGTTCCCGTTCGGGGCCTGCGTCAGGACCTGCACGAACTCGAGGCGGTGCAGGTCGGCGAAGGGCCGCAGGTGGACGCGCTGGTCGTCGCGTCCCCGGGTTCTCGACGCTCGTCACGCGCCCGATCGGGATGTTCGGCGGGTAGAGCGAGCGGAAGCGATCCGAGCGCGAGCGCGTGCCGGACGTGACCACGGTCTGCCCCGGGTCGACGCGGTCCTGGCGCCGGGTGTAGTTCATGAGCAGGTCGTCGGGCCGCCCCGTCTCCGCGGCCACCCCGCCGTCCACGCCCGGCGGCTCGTTGATGCGGGCCGGGACGTAGGTCGAGTGGTCGGTGACGAGCGTGACGACCGCGGTCGAGCCGGTCGTGAAGGTCACGCGGCCGACGAGGCCCTCGCCCGTGACCGCGGGCTGGTCGACCCGTACGCCGTCGCCGGAGCCCTTGTTGATCGTCACGGTGCTCCACCAGACCGACGGGTCCTTGCCGATGACGCGGGCGGTCACCGGGCCGGCCGCCTGCAGGTCGAGCGTCTGGTCGAGGCGCAGCAGCGACGACAGCCGGGCGTTCTCGCGCACGGCCGCGGTCCCGGCCACCGCCTGCCGGCGGTACGTGTCGCGCTGGGTGCGCAGGTCGGCGAGCTGGCCCTTGGCGTCGAACGTGTCCCCGACCCAGCCGACGAGGTCGCGCACGGGCTTCAGCGCCCTGGAGGCGCCCTCCTGGACGGGCGCGACGACCGAGACGACGCCGCGCTGGACGCCGCCGAGCGCGCCGCCGCCGCCGAAGGAGGCGGTGAGGAGGACTAGGGAGCCGGCGACGAGCAGCGCGAGCACTGCGCGCCGGCGGCGGACCGTCTTGTCGTACACGGGGTCACGGGGTGGAAGGGGGTGGCGGAGCCGGCCGCGCCTAGGGGCGGCGGCGGCGGTTCCTCGAGTTCTTGTTCGTGCGGTGGATGACCTCGAACTCCTCCAGCGAGCGGCCGGATCCGACCGCGACGCACGTCAGCGGCGACTCGGCCAGGTGCGTGGGCATCTGGGTCTCCTCGCGCAGGCGCTCGTCGAGGCCCTGCAGGAGTGAACCACCGCCGGCCAGCATGATGCCGCGATCCATGATGTCGGACGCGAGCTCGGGCGGCGTGCGGTCGAGGGTCTCCTTGACCGCGTCGATGATCTGCGACATGGGCTCCTCGAGCGCCTGCCGGATCTCCTCGCTGGTGAGCACGACGGTCTTCGGCAGCCCGGAGACCATGTCGCGCCCGCGGATCTCCGCCTGGACCTCCTCGTCCATGGGGTAGGCGGACCCGATCTCCAGCTTGACCTCCTCGGCCGTCTGCTGGCCGATGAGCAGCTTGTACTCGCGCTTGGCGTAGTTGATGATCGCCTCGTCGAGCTCGTCGCCGCCCACGCGGATGGACTGCGACACGACGATGCCGCCCAGCGAGATCACGGCGACCTCGCTGGTCCCGCCGCCGATGTCGACGACCATCGAGCCCGTGGGCTCGCCGACGGGCAGGCCGGACCCGATGGCGGCGGCCATCGGCTCCTCGATGAGGTAGGCCTGGCGCGCGCCGGCCGACAGGCACGCCTCTTCGACCGCGCGCTTCTCCACGCCGGTGACGCCCGAGGGCACGCAGACGACGACGCGCGGGTGGGCCCACCGGTTCTGGTGGACCTTCTGGATGAAGTGGCGCAGCATCTCCTCGGTCACGTCGAAGTCGGCGATGACGCCGTCCTTCAGCGGCCGGATGGCCGTGATCGTGCCCGGGGTGCGGCCGAGCATGCGCTTGGCCTCGATGCCGACCGCGTGGACCTCCCCCGTGCGCGAGTCGATCGCGACCACGCTGGGCTCGGAGAGCACGATGCCGCGGCCACGCACGTAGACGAGCGTGTTCGCGGTGCCGAGGTCGACGGCCATGTCGCGGCCGCCGAAGCCCGTGAGGTAGCTGAAGAAGCCCATGCGAGGAGCGACAGCGGCGGCCGGGATCGGCCGCGCCCGGGGGGCGTGGGGCTCCGCCGCGTCTGGGGGCAGTGTAGCGGAGCCCCCTCCCCCGCCCCGTCGTCCTCGCTGCACGGGAAGGGGCTGCAAACGTGCGTGCAGCGCGGCGCCGGGATGGCGCTCAGGGCCCCGGTCGGGCCGGGCGGCGCAGGAGGTCGGGGCGGCGGTCCAGGAGCGCGGCGACCGGCAGCCCGACGACGTTGAGGTAGTCCCCGTCGACGGCCCGGACGAGCGCCGCCCCGCGGCCCTGGATCGCGTAGCCGCCGGCCCGCCCCTGCCACTCGCCCGTCGCGACGTACCAGTCGAGCAGGGCGTCGTCGAGCGGGCGGACCTCGACGCGGGTCGTGGCGGTGAACGCGTCGACGACCTCCTCGCCCGCGCAGAGCGCCACGCCGCTGACGACGAGGTGGGTCCGGCCGGCCAGCCGCCGCAGCGTCTCGCGAGCCGCCTCGGCGTTCGGCGGCTTGCCCCAGATCTCCAGGCCCGTGGACACGAGCGTGTCGCACGCCGAGGACGAGCTCGCCCTCGCCGCCCGCGGCGGCCAGCGCCTTGCGCAGCGCGTTCTCCGACGCGACGGCCTCGGGCGCCCCGGCGTCCTCCTCCACGACGTCCGGGGCGCGGACGGTGAAGGGGACGCCGAGCTGCTCGAGGATCGCCCGCCGCTGGGGCGAGCGCGAGGCGAGGACGAGGCGGCTCAGGGCGGGCGGGCCGGGGCGGGTCAGAGCTCGGGGAAGAAGAGCGCGGTCTCGCGCGCCGCCGACTCCGGGGCGTCGGAGCCGTGGACCATGTTCTGGCCGACCTCGAGCGCGAAGTCGCCGCGGATGGAGCCGGGTGCCGCCTCGAGCGGGTTCGTCGCGCCGATGACCTGCCGGGCGGCCGTCACGGCCTCGTGGCCCTCGAGCACGAGCGCCACGAGCGGGGCCGACGTGATGAAGGTGACGAGCTCGCCGAAGAACGGCTTGCCCTCGTGCTCGGCGTAGTGCTGCTTGGCGGTGGCCTCGTCGAGCGTCGTGAGCTTGAGCGCCACGAGCCGCAGGCCCTTGCGCTCGAAGCGGGCGATGATCTCCCCGGTCAGGCCGCGCGCGAACGCGTCCGGCTTGACCAGGATCAGGGTCCGGTCCATCGGGATCTCCTTCGGGTCTCGGGGGAGGGCTAGCTCGGCGGCGCCTCGGCCGCCGCCGTGGGCTCGGCCGCGGGCTCGCGCCGGCGTCGCCGGCGTGGGGTCTTGCCCGGGATCTCGGCCTCGCAGTACGGGCAGAGCTTCCATTCGGGGTCCAGCGGCTTCCCGCACACCTGGCAGGCGTCCTTGAGCTTGCGCAGGCAGCTCGGGCAGCGCAGGAACGCGCGCTCGACCTCGTAGCCGCAGTGCGGGCACTCGTGGACGTCGAGCTCGTGCAGCCGCGCCTGGGCGGCGCGGATCTCCAGCTCGCGCTCGTGGACGTCCTCGAGGTACTCCGGCGGGCGCACGATCATGTAGACGATCGTCCCGACGAAGGGGAACAGGAAGGCGGCGCCCGTCGCCGTGGCCACCAGCAGCGGGTCGTCGATGCGCCGGCGGGCGTCGGCGAACGTGTACCAGACGAGCGCCAGCCAGACGACGACGAGGACGAGGACCAGGAGCTTGAACGCGGTGTCGAGCGCGTTGCTGTCGATGCCGAAGACGGCTGGGGGCACCATGGATGCGCGCAAGGGTACCCGTCGGTCCTACAGGAAGAGTCGCCCGAACAGGTAGCCGATCGCGAAGAACACGAGGATCACCAGCGCGACGATCGCCGCCACCGCACCGACCATGGCCAGGACCGACGGGCCGTCGTCGCCCCCTGCGGACTCCCGCGTCGGGCCCGCGTCGGGGCGGGTGGGACGGGTCCAGGACCCGCGCTCGGGGGTCACCTGGCCAGGTCCCCGACGAGGTAGATGGAGCCCGTCGCGAGGGCGACGCCGTCCTCGCCCGCCGCCGCGCGTGCCGCCTCGAGCGCCCGGCGCGGGTCGGCGATCGTGCGGGCCGGCGGCCCGCCGAGCTGGCGTGCGAGCGACTCGAGGGTGGCGGGCGGCAGCGCCCGCGGGTTGCTGTTGGCGGTGAAGACGACCTCGGCGGCGAGCGGCAGGAGGGCGCGGAGCATCGCCGCGGCGTCCTTGTCGTCGAGGATCGACACGACCGCCACGAGGCGCCGGCCGGCCAGCTCGGCGGCCAGCGCCTCGGCCAGCGCGGCCATCCCGCCCGGGTTGTGGGCGCCGTCGACGATGGTCGTCGGCGCCCGCCCGACGACCTGGAAGCGGCCGGGGACGGTCACCGCCGCGGCCGCCGCGGCGACGGCGGCCTCGTCGAGCGGGCCGAGGAAGGCCTCGGCCGCGCTGCGGGCCAGCGCGAAGTTCCGGCGCTGGAAGGCGCCCGCGGCGTGCAGCGGGACGCCCGCGTCCGCCGGGGCCACGACGAGGCGCGCCCCGCGATCGGCCGTGATCTCCCGCGCGAGGGCCAGGGCGTCGGGCGCCAGCCCGTCGCCCACGACGAGGGTCGCGCCCGGCCGCACCACGTCGAGCTTCTCGCGGGCGATGTCGGCGATGGTCGGCCCGAGC
Source organism: uncultured Actinomycetes bacterium (assembly GCA_963707695.1). GTDB lineage: Bacteria > Actinomycetota > Thermoleophilia > Solirubrobacterales > Solirubrobacteraceae > JAOPZW01. The sequence continues at coordinate 835,641 of CAVPQY010000004.1, forward strand.
CAGCGCGTGTGCTCGAGCCCGACGTTCGTGAGGACCTGCACCTCGGAGCGGTCGAGCACGTTCGTCGCGTCCCAGCGGCCGCCCAGGCCGGCCTCGACCACGGCCGCCTCCACGCCCGCGTCGGCGAGCAGGACGAACGCGGCCGCGGTCACGAGCTCGAACTGGGTGACGCGGTCGTCGTCCGCGCCGGTGCGCTCGACCTTCTCCGCGGCCGCGGCGGCCCGCTGCACGGCGGCGGCCCAGGCCCGCGGCGTGGCGTCCTCGTCGTCGACGCGGACGCGCTCGCCGAAGGAGACGAGGTGCGGCGAGAGGTAGGCGCCCGTGCGCAGCCCGTGGGCGCGCAGGATGGCCGCGGCCATCCGCGTCGTCGACGACTTGCCGTTCGTCCCCACGACGTGGATCGCGCGGAAGCCGGCCTGCGGCGAGCCGAGCACGGTGAGCAGCCGCCGCATGCGGTCCAGGCCGAACCGCATGCCGAAGAGCTCGAGCGAGAGCAGGTGGCGCTCCGCGTCCTCGGGCGTCCAGCCGCGGCCGGCGGCGGCGGAGACCGGCGCCGAGCGCCGAGCGGCCGGGCTCACAGGGCCTCCAGCTCGCGCCGGAGGCGCTCGAGCTTGCGCCGCTCCTCCTCCACGAGATGGGCCGGGGCCTTCGCCACGAAGCCGTCGTTGGCGAGCCGGCCCTCGGCCCGGCGGACCTCCGCCTCGAGCCGCCCGCGCTCGGCGGCGCGCTTGCGCGCGGCCTCCTCGGGGTCGCCCGGGACGACCTCGAGCACGCCGCCGGGGACCAGGATCCGGGCCGGGTCGGCGCCGTCGAGGTCCGTGAGCTCCAGGCGCGCGAGGCGCGCGACGAGCGCGGCCGTGTCCTCGTAGCCCTGCGCCGCCAGCCGGGCCGGGAGCCGCTCGCCCGGCCGGACGCCCGCCTGGTTGCGCCACGAGCGGACCGCGGTGACCGCCTCGATGACGGCCGCGACCCGCAGCTCCGCCTCGGGGTCGACGAGGGCGGGCTCGACGCTCGGGTAGCGCCCGGCGGCGAGGAGGCCCTCGGTCCCGGGGACGTGGCCCCAGAGCTCCTCGGTCACGAACGGGATGACGGGGTGCGCGAGGCCGAGCGTCTCCCGCAGCAGGTGCAGGAGCGTCGCCGAGAGGTCGTCGTCGACCTCGCGGTCCTTGATGAGCTCGAGGTACCAGTCGCAGAGCTCGCCGTAGACGAAGTCGTAGAGGCCGAGCGCCGCCTTGGCGAAGTCGAAGGCCTCGAGGCGCTCCCTGGCCTCGCCCGTCGCGCGCTGCAGCCGGCTGAGGATCCAGCGGTCCTCGACGGTCTGCGGCCGCGGGGCGGGCTCGGCGTCCTCGCGCACGCGCCCGAGCACGAAGCGCGAGGCGTTGAAGAGCTTGTTGGCGAGGGCCTGCCCCTGCTCGACCTTCTCCGGGCTGTACTTGACGTCCTGGGTGGAGGACATCGCCAGCAGCCCCCAGCGCACCGCGTCCGCGCCGTGCCGGTCGATCTCGTCGAGCGGGTCGATCCCGGTGCCGAGCGACTTGCTCATCCGGCGCCCGTCCGGCGCGAGGATGACCGAGTGGCAGTAGACGTCGCGGAAGGGCACCTCGCCGGTGAACTCGAGGCCCATCATCACCATGCGGGCGACCCACAGGAAGAGGATGTCGCGGGCGGTCGAGAGGACGTCGGTCGGGTAGAAGGCGCGCAGCTCGGGCGTGTCGTCGGGCCAGCCGAGCGTCGCGAACGGCCACAGGGCGCTCGAGAACCACGTGTCGAGCACGTCGGGGTCGCGCACCCAGCCCTCGCCCTCGGGAGGCGCCTCCCCGACGTAGGTCTCGTCCCCGCGGTACCAGACCGGGAGCTGGTGGCCCCACCAGAGCTGGCGGGAGAGGACCCACGGCCGGAGGTCGTCCAGCCAGGCCAGGTACCGCCCGCGCTGGGACTCCGGGTGGATCCGCACGCGGCCGTCGCGCACGGCGGCCGCGGCCGGGCGGGCGAGCTCGTCCATGCGCATGAACCACTGCTGCGAGATGAGCGGCTCGATCCGGGCGCCCGAGCGGTGCGAGAAGGGCACGGTGTGCGTGTAGGGCTCGCGCGCACGGAGCAGGCCGAGCGCGTCGAGGTCCGCCACGACGCGCTCGCGGGCCTCCTCCACCGAGAGCCCGGCGTAGTCGCCGGCCGCCTCGGTCATGCGCCCGTCCTCGCCGACCACCGAGAGCTCGGGGAGCCCGTGGCGGCGACCGATCTCGAAGTCGTTCGGGTCGTGCCCGGGGGTGATCTTCAGCGCACCGGTGCCGAAGTCGGTCCTGACGTAGTCGTCGGCGATGACCGGCAGCGCGCGCCCGACCAGCGGCAGCGTCGCGGTGCGCCCGACGAGCCCGCGGTAGCGGTCGTCGTCCGGGTTCACCGCGACGGCGACGTCGGCGAGGATCGTCTCGGGGCGCACCGTGGCCACGACGACCTCGCCCGCGCCCCCCGCCTCGCCCGCGGCGCCCTCCGGCACCAGGGGGTACGCGATCGAGTAGAGCGTGTCCTGCACGTCGCGGTCCTCGACCTCGAGGTCGCTGATGGCCGAGCGGCTGCCCGGATCCCAGTTGACGAGGTAGTGGTCGCGGTAGATGTAGCCCTTGCGGTGCAGGTCGACGAAGACCTTCAGCACCGCCCGGACGTAGCGCTCGTCGAGGGTGAAGCGCTCGTCCTCGAAGTCGGCCGTGGCGCCGAGCCGCTTGAGCTGCTCGATGATCGTGCCGCCGTACTGCTCGCGCCACGCCCAGGTGCGCTGCACGAACGCCTCGCGGCCGAGGTCGTCGCGGTGGAGGCCCTCGCCGGCCAGGAGCTTCTCGACCTGCTTCTGCGTGGCGATGCCCGCGTGGTCGGTCCCCAGGATCCACTTCGTGCGCTGCCCGAGCATCCGGTGGTAGCGGACGAGCGTGTCCTGCACGGACCCGTTCAGCGCGTGCCCGAGGTGCAGGGCGCCCGTGACGTTGGGAGGCGGGATCGCGATCGAGAAGCTCTCGTCGGCGGTGCCCTCCGGCTCGGGGTGCACGAGGCCGCTCTCGAGCCACGCGCGGATGATGCGCGGCTCGACCTCGGAGGGCTCGAAGCGGGTGCGGTCCTGCAGGCTCGGCATGGGGCGGTCGGAGTGTATGTCGGCCCTCGTCAGCGCCGGCGGCCGCGCCGGCTGCGCCGTCCCTTGAGGGCGATCGGGCCGACGTGGCGGGCGAAGCGGACGACCTCGAGGCGGCGCAGGAGCTCGCGCACCTCCTGGCGCTCGCCGGGGGTCAGGCGGCGCGGGTCGCCCTTCGAGGAGCGCAGCATCTCGGTGGCACGGGCCCGGTCGCGCGGGTCGAGGGAGTTCCAGTGCTCGCGCGACGCCATGAGGAGCTCGAAGGCCAGGAACAGCGGGATGCGGCGGGTCAGCGTGCGCCCGATCATGACTCCACGCTACCCCGCGGGGTAGCGGACGCCCCATGCGTGCCCTCACCTTCCACGGCAAGCGCGACGTGCGCGTCGACACCGTGCCGGACCCGGTGATCCAGGACCCGACCGACGCGATCGTCCGCATCACCTCCACGGCGATCTGCGGCTCGGACCTCCACCTCTACGAGGTCCTCGGCATGTTCATCGACGAGGGCGACATCCTCGGCCACGAGCCCATGGGCATCGTCGAGGAGGTGGGCCCCGAGGTCACCCACATCGAGCGCGGGGACCGCGTCGTGGTCCCGTTCAACATCTCCTGCGGATCGTGCTGGATGTGCGGCCAGCAGCTCTTCGCCCAGTGCGAGACGACCCAGGTGCGCGAGCAGGACAAGGGCGCGGCGCTCTTCGGCTACACGAAGCTCTACGGCCAGGTCCCCGGCGGGCAGGCCGAGCTGCTGCGGGTCCCCCAGGCGCACTTCGGGCCGATCAAGGTCCCCGAGGGTCCGCCCGACGAGCGCTTCCTGTTCCTCTCCGACGTCCTGCCGACGGCGTGGCAGGCCTTCGAGTTCGCGGCGGTGCCCCCGGGCGGCAGCATCGTCGTCTTCGGGCTCGGGCCCATCGGCCAGATGACCGCGCGCATCGCCCGCCACCGGGGTGTCGAGCGCGTCATCGGCGTCGACCCGGTGCCCGAGCGACGGGCGATGGCCGCGCGCCACGGGATCGAGGTCGTCGACCCGGAGGAGCACGACGACGTCTCCGCCGCCCTGCGCGAGATGACCGGCGGCCGCGGGCCGGACGGCGTCGTCGACGCCGTCGGCATGGAGGCGCACGGCGCGACGGCCGCGAAGCTCGCGCAGACCGCGGCCGGCCTGCTGCCCGACGCGGTCGCCGCCCCGCTGACCGAGCGCTTCGCGGTCGACCGGCTCGCCGCCCTGACGGCCTGCATCGACACCGTCCGCCGCGGTGGGACGATCTCGATCAGCGGCGTCTACGGCGGCCAGCTCGACCCGCTGCCGATGATGCAGCTCTTCGACAAGGGCCTGCAGCTGCGCATGGGCCAGGCGCACGTCAAGCGCTGGATCCCCGAGATCCTGCCGCTGCTGACCGGCGACGACGACCCGCTCGGCACCGAGGACCTCACGACCCACGCGCTGCCCCTCGAGGAGGCGCCGCACGGCTACGAGATCTTCCAGAAGAAGCAGGACGGCGCGATCAAGGTCGTCCTGCGGCCCGGCGCGTAGGCCGTCCGCCGCGGCAGGGGGAAGCTCGGGCGCGACCCGGGGAGCTAGGCCGACTCGGCCGCGCGCGGGCGGCCGTCGCCCTCGTCGGGCGCGGCCTCGGTGACGAGCGTCGGCGCCAGGCCGCGCTCGATCGTCTCCTTCGTCACGACGCACTTCTTGACGTCGCGGCGGGAGGGCAGCTCGAACTGCACCTCGAGCAGGACCTCCTCGATGATGGACCGCAGGCCGCGGGCCCCGGTCTCGCGCTCGAGCGCCTTGTCGGCCACCGACAGCAGCGAGTCGTCGGAGAAGACGAGCTCGATCCCGTCGAAGCTGAAGAAGCGCTGGAACTGCTTGACGAGCGCGTTGCGCGGCTCGGTGAGGATCGTGATGAGGTCGTCGCGCGAGAGCTGGTGCACCGCGCTGACGACGGGGAGGCGGCCGATGAACTCGGGGATGAGCCCGTAGTTCACGAGGTCCTCGGGCAGGCAGCGCTGGAAGACCTCGCCCGTGTCGCGCTCGGCCTTCGTCTCGATCGCCGCGCCGAAGCCGACGCCGTTGTGGCCGACGCGCCGCTCGATGACCTTGTCGAGGTTCGCGAACGCGCCGCCGCAGATGAAGAGGATGTTCGTCGTGTCGATCGACAGGAACTCCTGGTGGGGGTGCTTGCGGCCGCCCTGGGGCGGCACGCTCGCGCTCGTCCCCTCCAGGATCTTCAGGAGCGCCTGCTGGACGCCCTCGCCCGACACGTCGCGCGTGATCGACGGGTTGTCCGCCTTGCGGGCGATCTTGTCGACCTCGTCGATGTAGATGATCCCCGTCTCGGCCTTCTTGACGTCGTAGTCGGCCGCCTGGATGAGCTTGAGGAGGATGTTCTCGACGTCCTCGCCGACGTAGCCGGCCTCCGTCAGCGCCGTCGCGTCGGCGATCGCGAAGGGGACGTTGAGGATCCGGGCCAGCGTCTGGGCCAGCAGCGTCTTGCCGCAGCCGGTCGGCCCGAGCAGGAGGATGTTCGACTTCTGCAGCTCGATGTCCGCGTCGTCGGACTGCATCATCTGCACGCGCTTGTAGTGGTTGTAGACGGCCACCGAGAGCGTGCGCTTGGCCTCCTCCTGGCCGACGACGTACTCGTCGAGGACCGAGTAGATCTCGCGCGGCTTGGGGAGGTTCTCGAGGTCGAACGACGGCGGGGCGGTGAGCTCCTCGTCGATGATCTCGTTGCAGAGGTCGATGCACTCGTCGCAGATGTAGACGCCCGGGCCCGCGATGAGCTTCTTGACCTGCCGCTGCGACTTCCCGCAGAAGCTGCAGAGGAGCTGTTCGTTGGAGTCCGTCGGACGAGCCATCTGCGTGTGGGAGCCTAGTGCTCCGAGATCACCCGGTCGATGATCCCGTACTCGCGCGCCTCTTCGGAGGACATGAAGTAGTCGCGCTCGGTGTCGGTCGACACCTTCTCGTACGGCTGGCCCGTGTGCTGGGCGATGATGTGGTCCAGCCGCTGGCGGATGTCGATGATCTCCTTGGCGTGGATCTCGATGTCCGTCGCCTGGCCCTGGAAGCCGGAGCTGACCTGGTGGATGAGGATCTTCGCGTTGGGCAGCGCCATGCGCTTGCCCGCCGCGCCGCCGGCCAGCAGCAGCGCGCCCATCGACATGGCGATGCCGACGCAGATCGTCTGCACGTCGGGCTTGATGAACTGCATCGTGTCGTAGATCGCGAGGCCCGCGTACACCGACCCGCCGGGCGAGTTGATGTAGAGCGAGATGTCCTTGTCGGGGTCCTCGGACTCCAGGTGCAGGAGCTGGGCCACGATCAGGTTGGCGATCTGGTCGTCGACCGGCGTCCCCAGGAAGACGATGCGCTCGTTGAGCAGGCGGGAGTAGATGTCGAAGGCGCGCTCGCCTCGCGACGTCTGCTCGACCACCATCGGGACTAGGGGGCTCATGGTCTCCGGTTCTTCTCTCAGGTCGGTCGGGTTCCTGCCCGGCTCACCCTAGCAACCGCCCTGGGCCCGTCCTAAGGGGTGATCGGCGTCCCCGACGACCGGCTTGAGCCGGACTGGCCAGAGGTCCAGGCCGCGCGTCCGAGCCCGGCCCGGCGCGGGTCCACGGCGCAGCACGCCGGGGGTCGTCCGGCGCAGCGCGCCGGGGCTAGTCGCCCGGCGTCCAGAGCTTGCCGCGCGCCTCGGCCCGCTCGGGCGAGATCGGCGTCGCCGACTCGGCCAGGAGGTCGACGGCGGCGCGCTGCGCGAGGTCGTCGCGCAGCTCGTCCAGCCGCCCGCTCTTCTCGAGCTGCTTGCGCAGCGCCTCCGGGCTCGTGCGCTGCTGCACGGCCGTGGCCTGCAGGGCGTCGAGGACGTCGCCCTCGGCGGGCTGCACGTCCTCGGCGTCGATGACCGCGGCGATGACCGCCTCGCGCCGCAGCGCCTTCTCGGCGTCGGGGCGCGCCTCGGCCAGGACCTCCTCCTCGCTGGCCTTGCCGGACATCTGGAGGTAGAGCTCCTTCGTGATGCCCTGGTGGGAGAGCGAGTGCAGCATGCGGTCCCACAGCTCGCGCGCACGGGCGTCGACGAGGGCCTCGGGGACGTCGACGGTCGCGTTGTCGACGACCGCGTCGAGGACGGCCTCGCGGAACTCCGCCTCGGCGCGCTGCTCGTCGGCCTCGCGCAGCTTCCCCTCGACGTCCTCGCGCAGCTCCTGGAGCGAGTCGAAGCCGGCCGCGTCGGAGGCGAAGTCGTCGTCGAGCTCCGGGAGCTCCTTGCGCTTGACCTCCTTGACCGTCACGGCGAACTGCGCCTCCTTGCCCGCGAGCTCCGCGGCGCCGTAGTCGTCGGGGAAGGTGATGGTCACCGCGCGCTCGTCGCCCGCCTTCGCGCCGGTGAGCTGCTCCTCGAACCCCGGGACGAGGCGCCCCGACCCGAGCTCGATGAGCTGGTCGCGCCCCGTGCCGCCGGGGAACTCCTCGCCGTCGACGGACCCGACGTAGTCGACGACGGCGAAGTCGCCCTGGCCGGCGGGCTCGTCGACGGTCTCCAGGCGCGCGGCGCGCTCGCGCAGCTGGTCGAGCTCGGCCTGCACGGCCTCCTCGTCGGCGGCGGGCTCGCGGCGCGCCACCTCGAGGCCCTTGTACTCGCCCAGGCGCGCGGTCGGGCGCACGCCGATCTCGACCGTGAAGGTCAGCGGCTGGCCCTGCGGCGGCAGGTCGCCGAGCTTGACGTCCGGGTCGCCGACGGGGTGGATGCCGGCCGCGTCGATGGCGTCGAGGTACCACTGGCCCAGCGCGCCGCGCACGGCCTCGTCGAGGACGGTCTCGCGCCCGAAGCGCTGGATGACGACCGGCGGCGGCACCTTGCCCTTGCGGAACCCGGGCATGCGCAGGTCGCGCCCGAGCGTGCGGGCGGCCCGCTCGACGCTCTTCTGCACCTCCTGCGGAGGGACCTCGGCGTCGAGGCGGACGCGCGACTCGGGGAGCTCGGTCACGGTGGTCTTCACGGCGGTGGCCATCGCGCGTGGACGATAGCGTCGGGGCATGGCCGCGCCGCCCCCGCCCGCCGCGCCACCACCGCCCGTCCGGCGCCGCGCAGCCGCCTGGCTCGTCACCGGGCCGCTCGGCCACCTCGCCGGCGGTGTGGCCGACTGGGCCGAGCTGCTGGCGCGCCACGCGCTCGCTCGCGCGCGTTCCCGTCCCGCCCGCCCGCGGGACGTGCACTAGCGTCGTCGGCGGTGCTCCGGCCACGCATCATCGCGCTGTTCCGCCCCTACCGGGCGCAGCTGGCGCTCATCGTCGCGGCGATCCTCGTCAGCTCGGCGCTCAGCGTCGTCTCCGCCCTGCTCGTCCGCGCCGTCTTCGACGACGCGCTCTTCGTCGCCGGGGGCCCGGACGTCGGCCTGCTCGAGCTGCTCGTCGCCGCGCTCGTGGCGATCCCGCTCGTCACGGGCGTGCTGAGCGTCGCCCAGACCTACCTGACCAACGTCGTCGGCAACAAGGTCATGCAGGACCTCCGCGACCGCCTCTTCGCGCACCTCGAGGACCTCTCGCTGGCCTTCTACACGGCCACGCGCTCCGGCGAGGTGCAGTCGCGGCTGGCCAACGACGTGGGCGGCGTGCAGACCACCATCACGTCGACCGCGTCGTCGGTCGTCTCGAACGTCGTCGTCGTGGCCTCGACGCTGGTGGCGATGCTCATCCTGTCGGTCCCGCTGACGGTCCTCTCGCTCATCCTCGTGCCGGTCTTCGTCGTCCTCAGCACGCGCGTGGGCCGGCGGCGGCGGGCGGCGCGCGGGCGCACGCAGGCGTCGCTGGCCGACATGAGCTCGATCACGCAGGAGGCGCTGTCGGTGTCGGGCATCCTGCTCGCGAAGGTCTTCGGGCGCCAGGAGCGCGAGGTCGCCCGCTACCGCGCGGCCAACGCGCAGCAGGCCGAGCTGCAGGTGCGCCAGGCGATGGTGGGGCGCTCCTTCTTCGCGCTGACCCAGGCCTTCTTCGGCATCTCGCCCGCGCTCGTCTACCTCGTCGCCGGGCTGCAGCTCGACCAGGGGTCGGCCGCGATCAGCGCGGGGACGCTCGTCGCCTTCACGACGCTGCAGACGCGGCTGCTCATGCCGATCAACCAGCTCCTGCAGGTGTCCGTCGACGTGCAGTCCTCGCTCGCCCTCTTCGGCCGGGTCTTCGAGCTGCTCGACCTCGAGCCCGCGCTGCGCGACGCACCGGAGGCCGCGACGCTCGACCCCCGGACGGTGCGCGGCGACGTCGCGCTCGAGCACGTGTCCTTCCGCTACGGCGGCAACGAGCGCGACGGCGAGCCGGAGCCGGATGGGGGCCCACCCGCCCGCGCCCGCCCGTGGGCGCTGCACGACGTCTCGCTGCGCGTCGAGCCCGGCCAGCTCGCCGCCCTCGTCGGGCCCAGCGGCGCCGGGAAGACGACGATCAGCTACCTCGTCCCGCGGCTCTACGACGTCACCGAGGGCGCCGTCCGGCTCGACGGCCACGACGTGCGCGCGCTGACCCAGGCGTCGATCGCCTCGGTCTGCGGCGTCGTGACCCAGGAGAGCTACCTCTTCGGCGGCACCGTGCGCGAGAACCTCCGCTACGGGCGCCCGGACGCCACCGACGAGGAGGTCGAGGCGGCCGCACGGGCGGCCTTCATCCACGACCGCGTGCTCGCCCTCGACGACGGCTACGACACCGTGGTCGGCGAGCGCGGCTACCGCTTCTCCGGCGGCGAGCGCCAGCGGCTGGCGATCGCCCGCGTGATCCTGAAGGACCCGCGCGTCCTCATCCTCGACGAGGCGACCTCGGCCCTCGACACGGCGAGCGAGCGGATCGTCCAGCGCGCGCTCGAGGCGCTCATGCACGGGCGCACGGCGATCGCGATCGCCCACCGCCTCTCGACGATCCGGTCCGCCGACGTGATCTTCGTGCTCGAGGCCGGCCGGGTCGCCGAGCGCGGCAGCCACGACGAGCTCCTGGCCCACGGCGGGCTCTACGCGCGCCTGTACGACGAGCAGTTCGGCGGCGGGGAGGTCGAGGCCCACTGCCGCGACGGCGTCGTCCTGGCCAGCGGCCGGGTCGCGCGCCCCTCGAGCGCCGTGCGCACCGGGCTGAGCGTCGTCGGCGCTCGCCGCGGCACCGGGCCCGGCGGCGGCGACGACCCCGTCGAGCCCGAGGAGGCCGTCGGGCGCCCCTGACGGCGGGGGGCTAGGGGTCGTCCGCCAGCGCGAAGACCGGCCAGTGGTGCGCGACGCCCTTGAGCTCGCGCATCCCGAGGTCGTCGAAGCGCAGGCCGCTGCCGACGACGGTGCCGTAGGTCGTCCCGGACGCGAGGACCTGGCCGGGCCCGGCGAGGGCCGCGATCCGCGCCGCGAGGTGCACCGCCATGCCGCCGACGTCGTCGCCGACGACCTCGCACTCGCCCGTGTGCAGGCCCGCGCGCAGGGTCAGGCCGAGCGGCGCCACGGCGTCGACGACGGCGCGGGCGCACCGCACCGCCTCCGAGGGCGGCCCCGCGAACGTGACGAGGAAGGCGTCGCCGATCGTCTTGACCTCGCGGCCGCCGAAGCGCTCGAGCTCCCCGCGGACCGTCGCGTCGTGCGTGGCCAGCAGCGTGCGCCACCGGGCATCGCCCAGGCGGGCGGCGTGGCCGGTCGCGTCGACGACGTCGGTGAAGAGCACCGTGAGCAGCTCGCGGGCGATGCGCCGGCGCCGGCCGCCGGTGAGGAACTCCTCGACCTCGCCGAGCACCGCCGCGCTGTCGCCGGCGCTGACGAGGTGGTCGTCGCCTTCGAGCTCGACGAGGCGCGCACCCGGCACCCGCTCGGCGATGAGCTGCGAGTGGCGCGGGTCGATGACGAGGTCGCCGCGGCGGTGGAGCACGAGGGTCGGGACGCGGAGGCCCTCGAGGTCGCCGCGCGCGTCGTGCGCCGCGATCTGGGCCGCGTACCCGGGCAGGGCGCCGGGGGTGAGCGACCGGCGCTCGTTGCGCGCGACCCAGGAGCGCAGCTTGGGGTCGTCCACCCGCGAGGGGGCGAACGTCGTCAGGCTCGCGCCCGTCCCCCACACCGAGGCGAGGTCGGACCAGAACCGCACGCGGCTCTCCTCGTCGAACCCGAAGCCGAGGTCGTCGAGCGGCGCGAGCGTCGGCATGGCCGCGTAGAGCACGAGCGCCTGGACGCGCTCGGGACGCGTCGCGGCGAGGCGGATCGCCGGGGGGCCACCCGACGCGGTGGCGAAGACGACCGCGCGCTCGCTGCCGGCGGCGTCGAGGACGGCCTCGAGGTCGCCGACCTCGTCGTCGAGCGCGATCGGCCCGTCGACGCTGTCGCTGAGCCCGATGCCGCGCCGGTCCAGGGCGATCAGCCGGGCGAAGCCCGCCAGGCGCTCGAAGAACTGCCCCAGCCCGGGATCCTCGGGCAGCAGCTCGTGCGTGACGGTCCCCAGGACCAGCAGCAGGTCGAGCTCGCGCGGGCCGGTCGCCGCCCACGAGATCGTGACGTCGCCGTTCCGGACGTAGCGGGTCTCGAGCTCCACGTCACAAGACCCTGCCAGACGCGCCGCGCAGGCGTCCATACTCGGAGGTGGCAGCCCACCCCCCGGCTGCCCGGCATCAGTGGCCCGCCCGCCTCCCCGGACCCGGACGTCCGCGGCGGGCGGGTCCGCCGGCCGGCGCGGGTGCGTGCGGGACGTCCCTGCCCCGGCGAGCGCTAGCGGGCGACCGGCTCGCGCTCGACCTCGACCCCGACCTCGGCCCCCGCCGCGGGGGCGAGCTCGCGCCGGCGCTCCTCCGCGATCGCGGGCAGCTCACGGTCGTCGTCATGGCGGTCGCCGCCGGAGAGGGCGTCCTTGAAGTCGCGCATCCCCTTGCCCAGCGAGCGGCCGGCGTCGGGCAGCCGCTTGGGGCCGAGGACGACGAGCGCGATCGCGAGGACGACGATGAGCTCCATGGGTCCGATGTTGGGCATGCACGTGGGTGCGCGGGCGGACGCCCGGCGGATCACCGCCGGGGCCTCGCGCGGCTAGGGTCGCGCCCGTGACGGCCCCGGCCACCACCCCGGGGGACGGCGTGCGGGCGGGCGTCCGCGCGTCGCGCCCGTACCTCCTCCCCACCCTCGCCCTCGGCGTCTCGTTCGGGATCCTGGCCCGGGACGCGGGCTGGGGCGTCGTCGCCCCCGTCGTCGCGTCGGTCCTCGTGTTCTCGGGCTCGGCGCAGTTCGCGCTCGTGGCCGTGCTCGCGGCCGGCGGCGGCGTGCTCGCGGCGGTGGGCGCGGCGGCGCTCGTCAACGCGCGCTTCGCGCCGCTGGGCCTCGCCCTCGGCCCGGCACTTCGAGGCGGCCGTGTCCGGCGGGCGCTCGAGGCCCAGGCCAACGTCGACGCCTCGTGGGTCCTCGCCCACCGGGGCGACGGGACCTTCGACCGCGGGCGGCTGTTCGGCGCCACGCTGGTCCAGGCCGTCGCGTGGGTGGCGGGCACCGCGGTCGGCGTCGCGGCCGCCCGTCTCCTCGGCGACCCCGACCGCCTCGGCCTCGACGTCGTGGCCCCGGCCTTCTTCCTCGCGATCCTGGCCGGGGAGCTCGGCACGCCGGAGCGCCGCCGGGTGGCCGTCCTGGCCGCGCTCGTCGCCGTCGCGCTCGTGCCCGTCCTCCCGGCGGGCCTGCCGATCCTGGCCGCGGCGTGCGTGGCGCTGCTCGGGCTGCGCCGCGCATGACCACGATCTGGGTCGCGATCGCCGGCGCGGCCGTCGCGTCGTTCGTCCTGAAGGCCGTGGGCCCGGTGTTGCTCGCCGGCCGCGACCTGCCGCCGCGCTCGCGCGCGGTCATCGCGCTGGTCGCGCCCGCCCTGCTGGCCGGCTTCGTCGCGCTCGGCGCGTTCTCCGAGGGCCGCCACGTGGTCGTCGACGCGCGGACGGCGGGGGTCGCGGCGGCCGGCGTGGCGCTCGCCCTGCGGGCGCCGCTCCTGGTCGCGCTCGTGGCCGGCGCGGCGACCGCGGCGCTGCTGCGGCTCTAGGGCGACCGCGCCGGTCGCCGGTTCGCGCGGGCGCCGGACGGGCAAGGAGCCCCGCATGAGCGGCGAGCGGCAGGGGCGGGCGGTGCTGGTGACCGGCGCCTCACGTGGGATCGGCGCCGCCGCCGCGCACGCCTTCGCGGCCCAGGGCGACCGCATCGCGGTCCACTTCGGGCGGCGTGCCGACCAGGCGGAGGCGGTGGCCGCCGCCCTGCCGGGCACCGGCCACGCGGTCGTCGGCGCCGACCTGGCCGACCCGGAGGCGGTGCGGGGCATGGTCGACGGCGCGGCCGAGGCCCTCGGCGGCCTCGACGTCCTCGTGAACAACGCGGGGGTCTTCGTCCCGCACCCGATCACGGCCACGACCTACGAGGCGTGGCAGCGCGCGTGGCGCGACACGCTCGCCGTCAACCTCGTGGGTCCGGCCAACGCCTGCTGGTGCGCCGTGCCGCACCTCCGGCGCAGCGGCGCCGGGCGGATCGTCAACGTCGCCTCGCGCGGGGCCTTCCGCGGGGAGCCCGACCAGCCCGCCTACGGGGCGAGCAAGGCGGGGCTGGTCGCGCTGGGCCAGTCGCTGGCCCGGGCGCTCGGGCCGCTCGGGATCGCGGTCACCGCGGTCGCCCCCGGGTTCACCCAGACCGACATGGCGGCGGAGGCGCTCGCCGGCCCTGCGGGCGACGCCCGGCGGGCGGAGAGCCCGCTGGGGCGCATCGCCTCGCCGGCCGAGGTCGCGGCGGCGATCGTCTACCTCGCCTCGCCCGCGGCCGAGCTGGCCAGCGGCACGGTGCTCGACTTCAACGGGGCCTCGCACCTGCGCCTCTGAGCGCCGGCCGAGCGGCGGCGACCCCGAGGGTCCGCGCCGGCCTAGGCGTGGCGCTCGAAGAACGTCCGGGGGTTCGCGCGCAGCATGAGGTCGACGTCGTCCTGGCCGACGCCGCGCGCGCGCAGCTCCGGGACGACGTCCTGCAGGACGTGGAGGAAGTGCCAGTTCGGCGACACCTGCGCCTCCAGGCCGGGCGGGAACCAGTCGCTGAAGCAGTTGGCGTCCTGCGAGAGGACCATCCGGCCGGCCAGGCCGCGCTCGCACAGGGCGACGACGGTCGCGACGCGGTCCTCGAAGGGCAGGAGGATGTCCAGGCCGAAGCGGTCCATGCCGAGCAGCGCCCCGGAGGCGGCGAGCTCCTCCAGGTAGGCGACGTCCGTGCTGTCGCCGCAGTGGGCGAGCATGACGCGCGCCGGGTCGACGCCCTCCTCGGCCAGGACCCGCAGCGCGTCGCGGCCGCGCTCGCTGGGCGCGTGGGTGTGGATGCAGACGGGCGCGTCCGTCTCGCGATGCAGCCGGCAGACCGACCGCACGACGCGCTCGACGTGCTCGGTCAGCCCGGCGGCGTCGATCGCGCACTTCAGGATCCCCGGCTTCACGCCGCTGCCCTCGATCCCGTCGGCGAAGTCCGCCCGCATGAGCGCGTCGAGCGGCTCGTCGCCGTCGAGGAGCGTCCCCGGCCCGGAGAAGTGCCACGGGCGCGGGAGGACGTCGTAGGTGTAGAGGCCCGTGGCGAGCACGACGTTCAGGCCGCTGCCGTCGCACGCGCGGCGGATGAGGTCGAGCGAGCGCCCCAGGCCGATCGGGCTGAGCTCGACGAGCGTGTCGACGCCGGCCTCCTTCGCCGCGCGCAGCGTCGCCTGCGCCCTGGGGACCTCCACCTCCGGGTCCCACCCGTTGAAGCCCGGGTGCGCGATCTGGATCTCGGCCGTCAGGTTGAAGACGTGCTCGTGCATGAGCACGGTCCCGAGCTGCGCGGTGTCGAGCGGCCCGTCCAGCGTCTCGATGGTCGCCATGCCGCCGACCCTAGTGCGCGGGGGAGCCTCGCGGCCATGTCGAGCCGACCGGCCGCCCCGGGGGCGCGGGCACCCGCGGGGACTAGACTGGAGGCGTCGCCTGGAACTGGTGCTCTTTCCGCTTGGCGACGTGTGGAACGGATGGGGCGCGAAAGGAGCCGTTCATGGCTCTGACACCACTGTCGGCCCGAGGCCACATCCCGCACGACGCCCAGGTGCGCGTCGACCGGCGCGTCGCACGGATCCAGGCCGGCACACCCACGGTGACCGCCGTGCTCGAGGACGGCCCGCTGCGACGGCGCCGCCTCGAGGTCGAGCTCGTCCAGGGCCGCCCGCCCAAGACGATCGACGTGCCCGACGGCGTGGGCACGTGCCGCTACTGCCTCTCCGAGTGGACGCAGTCCGGCCCGACGGCGTCCTACGGCTTCCTGTACCTCGTCTAGCCACCTGCGCCCACGGCGTCATCCCTCCGCGGGCCGGCGGCCCAGCAGCGCGAGCAGGCCGTCGAGCCCGAGCCCGTCGAGGTCGCGCACGACGACGTCCGCCTCGCCGAGGTCCATCGCCTCCGTGATCGCGTTCGGGAACGCGACGACCTGGACGCCCGCGGCCCGGGCCGCCCGGACGCCGTTGGGCGAGTCCTCGACCGCCACCGCCTCGGCCGGCTCGACGCCCAGGAGGGCGGCGGCCTCGAGGTAGAGCAGCGGCGCCGGCTTGGCGCGCGTCGGGTCGCCGTCCGCGGCCACGACGTGCTCGAGGTCGTCGTGGACGGCGAG
Organism: uncultured Actinomycetes bacterium; assembly: GCA_963707695.1. Taxonomy (GTDB): domain Bacteria; phylum Actinomycetota; class Thermoleophilia; order Solirubrobacterales; family Solirubrobacteraceae; genus JAOPZW01. The sequence continues at coordinate 851,383 of CAVPQY010000004.1, forward strand.
CCGGCGCAGGTGCCCGCGCACCCACCACTCGCTCGCGCTCGTCACGACGGCGACGTGCAGCCCGCGGGCGCGGGCCTCGTCGACGACCTCCTCCACGCCGGGGCGCAGCCGCTCGTCGGCGAGCAGCTCGGCGTGACGGGCCCGCGCGCGGGCCCGGAGGGCGGGGCGGTCGACGCTCGCCCCCAGGTGCGCTTCGAGCAGCGCGAGCGGGTCCACCGCGCCGAGGGTCCCGACCGCCGCCGACCACGTCTCGGGCGACAGCTCGCACCCGTGCTCGGCCAGGAGCTCGCGCCACGAGCCGTAGGACGAGCTCTCCGTCTCGAGCATCGTGCCGTCGAAGTCCAGGAGGAGCGCGCGGACGGCGGGGCGCTCGCCGCGGCGGGCGGGGGCGTCGATCGTCACGGGGCGGCCCGGGTCGTCACGGGGCGGGCGCCTCCCCCACGTCGCTGGCGCGGACCGACCACGCCTTGCCGTCCCGGACCTTCCACGTCCACACGACCTGGCGGCGCACGGGCGCGTCGCCGACCCGCCCCTCGACGTGGCCGAACACGACCACCCCGCCGCCGGCCGCCCGGATGTCGTCGGCGTGCAGCACGAGCTCGCTCCAGACCCGCTGCGCGTCGGCGAAGTACTCGCGCACCCCCGCGTGGCCGCGGTAGGGCTCGCTGCGCCCGAGCTGCGACGCCGTCCCGGGCACGACGAGCTCGGCGTCGTCGGCGATGAGCCGCAGGGCGGCCTCGAGGTCCCGCCGGGCGAAGGCGTCGTAGATCCCGCGCACGACTTCGACCTCCGGGCTCGTGCCCCCCAGGTTCCCGTAGCGCCAGTGCTGCGGCATCGCGCCCGTCATACAAGATCGGGGCGGCGCGCGCCCCCCGCCTCGGTCCAGGCCGGGGCGGCGGTCAGGCGCCGAGCAGGCGCAGCACCCCGCGCAGGTCGAGGAGCAGCCCGAACCCGGCGAGCAGCCACACCGTCAGCCCGCGACCGCGGCGACCGATGACGTCGGCGACCGCGTGCAGGGCCCGCTCGGCCGGGCCGGGAGCGACCGCCGTGAGCGCCACGGGGACCCACGCCGGCGCCGATGCGAGGGCGACGAGCACGACCACGACCACCGCCCGGCCCGGCACGCCGAGGTCGCTCGCGGCGATCTCCTTCGCCGCCGGGACGACGAGCGCGAGCGTCGTGACGTTCGTGGCCATCGCGCCGACGCCGAAGGCCAGCGCGGCGCCCGGACCGAGCTGCGCGCGCCGTGGCGGCCGGGGCTCGCGCGGGCGGCGGAGCCGCAGGAGCACGGCGAGGGCGACGAGCAGCGTGCCGAGCACGAGGTCGAGCGTCGCGTCGAGGTGCGGCTCCTGCGGCAACGAGATCGAGCGGCCGAAGAGCACGAGGACGACCGCGAACACCAGCAGCGCCAGGGCCGCCCCGGCCGCGTAGCGTCCGGCCGCGCGGCGGCCGTCCGGCGCCGCGAGCAGCACCGTCTGCTCGGTGAGCATCACCGGGCTGAGGGCTCCGGCGAGGCCGAGCGGGACGACGACCCCGAGCACCTGCAGCACGGGCGGATCGTAGGCGCGCGAGGCCGCGCCGGGCGGCCGGCTCAGCCGAACACGGTCTCGAGCGGCACGCCGATGATGGCCAGCCGCCGCCTCAGGCCGTCGAGCGCGAAGGCCCGCAGCGCGTCCTCGGTGACGCCGAGCGCGTCACCGGCGCCGCCGCCGGGCGGCCGCAGCGTGTCGGCCACGGCGGGCAGGAGGTCGCGCAGCGTGGCGCGGACGACGTCGGCCCGCTCGGGCTGCGCGGCGACCGTCTCCCGCAGGTACCACACGCCGTAGCCGATGTGCCGTTGCTCGTCGTGGTGGATCCTGGAGTAGCCCTCGACGAAGCCCGGCAGCAGGCGCCTCGCGCTCGAGGAACTCGGTGGCGAACCGGAAGGTCGTCAGGCCGAGCGTGCTCTCGAGGACGAGGTGGTAGATCGTGACGAACCGGACCTTCGTGGCGACGTCGCCCGGCGCGAGGACGAGCCGGTCGTGGGCCGTGACGAGGGCCTCGTCGAAGATGTGCCGGAACGCGTCCGAGAGCCTGGTCCGGGCCCGGTCGACGTGCGCGGCGATGGTCATCGGGTCCGCGACGACCTCGTCCTGGACGCGGGCGTAGAACTGCATGTGGCGCGCCTCGTCGACCTGCTGGGTCGCGAGGAACGTCGCCTCCTCCTCCGACCCGTGCGCGCCGACGAGGCCCGAGAACTTCGTCGTGATGCGCTCCTCGGCGACGAGGAGCGACGACAGCACGAAGAGCAGCAGCTCGCGCCGGGCGTCGTCGAGGTCGCGCCACTGCCCGCGGTCGCGCGCGAGGTCGACGTCGAACGGGCTCCACTGGGACGCCTCCCACTGGCGGTAGAGCGTCTGCGGATCGTGCAGCCGCAGGGCGCCGGCGGTGTGGTCGGTCACGGGCGCGGCTTGCGCGCGCGCACGATCGCCGACGCCGCGTGCTCGTGCACGCGGTGCGTCGTCCTGGATCTCGACGTCGACCAGCCCCGCGCCCGCGAGGTGCGCGGCGTACTCCTCGCGGGTCAGGGCGCCGGCGATGCAGCCGACGTACTGCGCGAGGTCGTGGCGCGTGGCCTCGTCCATCGCCGCGTCGGCGACGACGTCGGACACGGCGAAGCGGCCGCCGGGCCTGAGCACCCGCGCCGCCTCGCGCAGGACGCGCGGCTTGTCGGTGGAGAGGTTGATGACGCAGTTCGACAGGACCACGTCCACGGTCTCGGCCGGCAGCGGGATGTCCTCGATGTGCCCCTTCAGCCAGTGCACGTTCCCGACGCCCGCCCTGGCCTGGTTGGCGCGGGCGAGGTCGAGCATCTCGTCGGTCATGTCCAGCCCGTACGCGATCCCCGTCGGGCCGACGCGGCGCGCCGACAGCAGGACGTCGATCCCGCCGCCGGAGCCGAGGTCGAGCACGGCCTCGCCCTCGCGCAGCTCGGCGACGGCGGTCGGGTTGCCGCAGCCCAAGGAGGCGAGCACCGCCGTGTCGGGGAGCGCGCCGCGCTCGTCCTCCGCGTACAGCGCGGCGCCGAAGCGGCCGGCCTGCTCCGCGGTGATGACGGCGGCGTCCGCGCCGCAGCACACGGCGCCGTCGGCGCCGCCCGCCGCCAGCGCCGCCGCCGCGTAGCGGTCGCGGACCGTCTCGCGGAGGTCGTGCTCAGCGGTGGTCGTGCCCGCGGAGCACCCGCAGCTCCCGCCGGCCTCCTGCGTCGCGCAGCAGGACGCCTTGGCGTCCGGCTCGCAGCAGGCCTCCTGAGCCTGGGTCGTACAGCATGTCGAGGTGGTCGCGTCCGTCGGGGTCAGCTCAGCCATGCGTTCAGCTCCTGGAGGGCGTCGGGGAGGACGTAGTAGTAGGCCCACAGCCCTTGGCGCTCGCTCGCGACGATGCCGGCCTCGCGCAGCTTCTTGAGGTGATGCGAGAGCGTGGGCTGCGAGACGTCGAACAGGGGCACCAGCTCGCAGACGCAGACCTTGCCCGCGTGCTTGCGCAGCACGTCGACGAGCTGGAGCCGGATCGGGTCGCCGAGCGCCTTGGCGACGCCGGCCAGGCGGACGGCCTGCTCGCGCTCGACATCCGGGTAGACCACCGGCTCGCAGCACGGCTCGCCGGCGGGGCGCTTCGTCTTGGGGGCCAGTTGTAGATCGACAGCCATCTATTTGAATGAAGCTAGCTGATTGCGTTGACTTCTGTCAATGCAATCTCGACGGCCGACCGAGACGCGGAGGGCGGCGGCCTGATGCCCCGGCCCACGCTCCTGCGCCGCGCCGCCGCCGAGGGCGTCGGCACCTTCGCCCTCGTCTTCGCGGGCTGTGGCGCGATCGTCACCGACGACCAGCGCGACGGCGCGCTCGGTGTCGTCGGGGTCGGCCTGGTCTTCTTCCTCGTGCTGCTGGCCGCCATCGCCGCGCTCGGGCACATCTCCGGCGCGCACTTCAACCCGGGCGTCAGCCTCAGCTTCTTCCTGACCCGCCACCTCCCCGCCGGCGACCTCCTCGCCTACTGGTGCGCGCAGGTCGCCGCCGCCACGCTCGCCGCGCTCGCGCTGCTCGTGGTCTGGCCCGGCCACCCCGCCGACCTCGGCGCCACCGTCCCGAGCATCGCCGCCGGGCGCGCCCTCCTGCTGGAGGTCCTGCTGACCGCCCTCCTCATGCTCGTGATCATGAGCGTCGCGACCGACACCCGGGCCGTCGGGGCCCCGGCCGCCCTCGCCATCGGGGCCGCGGTCGGCCTCGCCGCCATCGCCTTCGGACCCCTCACCGGCGCGTCGCTCAACACCGCCCGCAGCCTCGGCCCCGCCGTCGCCTCAGGCCAGTGGCACGACTTCTGGATCTACCTCGCCGGTCCCCTGGTCGGCGCGCCGCTCGGCGCGCTGACCTACGAGGTCGTGCGCGGGGAGCGCCCGCAGGCGCCCGCGCTGCAGGCGCGGCCGGCTGCGGCGCAGCAGGACCCGCACGGGCCGGAGGGCGGGGACTGAACGCCGCCCGTCGAGAAGGCCCCTTCCCGCCCCTTCCGACCGTAGACTCGCCGCAGGCGCGCGCGTGACCGACCACGACCTCAAGCCCAGTGACGCGGTCCTGTCGGCGAGCCAGGCGCTGAGGTTCCTCGCCGACGCCGGGCAGGTGCTGTCGAGCTCGCTCGACTACGGGCAGACGCTCCGCCGCGTCGCCCAGCTCGCCGTCCCCGAGTTCGCGGACTGGTGCGCCGTCTTCCTCACCGACGAGGCCGGCGTCGAGGAGGAGATCACCAGCCGGCACCCCGACCCCGAGCTCGAGGCGACGCTCGTCGGGATCCGCCGTCGCCGCCGGGAGGTCGACGGCGCCTCCGAGTCCCGCCGGGTCGCGCGCACCGCCGAGCCCGTCCTCGCCCACGACGTGCGTGGGGCGGCGGCCACGGACCTCGACGCCGAGCAGCGCCGCGTCCTCGAGCGGCTGGCGCCGCGGTCCTACATGCTCGTTCCGATGCTCGCGCGGGGGCGCAGCATCGGGTCGCTGACGCTCCTGTCGACCCGGGACGGCCGCCACTACACCGAGGAGGACCTGGCCTTCGCCCAGACCCTCGCCGCCCGCTGCGCGCTCGCGATCGACAACGCCCGCCTGCACGACGCCGCCGAGCGCTCGCTCAGCCTCCTCGACACCGTCTTCGCGACCGCCCCGGTCGGGCTGGCCTTCGTCGACCCCGACCTGCGCTTCGTCCGCGTCAACGAGGCGATGGCGGCCTTCAACGGCCGCCCGGTCGAGGACCACGTCGGGCGGACGATCCCGGAGGTCCTGGGCGAGCCGGCCGCCGAGCTCGTGCAGCTGTACCGGCGCGTCCTCGACACGGGCCTGCCGCTCCACGACCTCGAGCTCAGCGGCGCGAGCGCCGCCGCGCCGGACGGCGTGCGGCACTTCAACGTCTCCTGCACGCCGGTTCACGGCCCCGGCGGCGACCTGCTCGGCGTGAGTGGCGTGGTCCTCGACGTCACCGAGCGCCAGCGGTCCCTGGAGGCCGAGCGCGAGGCGCGCGCCCGGGCCGACTTCCTCGCGCGCGCCGGCGGGCTGCTCGACGAGTCGCTGGACTACGCGCGGACGCTGCGGGCGGTCGCCGACATCGCCGTCCCGGACATCGCCGATTGGTGCGCGGTGAGCGTCCTCGACGAGCTCGGCGCCCTGCAGCTCGTCGCCGCGGCGCACGTCGACCCCGTCCAGCGCGAGCTGGGCGAGGAGCTCAATCGCCGCTTCCCGGTCGACCCCTCCTCCACCACCGGGACGATGCGGGTCGCCCGCACGGGGCGGACCGAGGTCGTGCGCGAGCTGACCGACGAGATGCTCGTCGCCGGCCTCCCGGATCCCGAGCAGCTCGCACTCGTGCGGCGCCTGGGCCTGCGCTCGGCCATCATCGCGGCGCTGCGCGCGCACGGCCGGACGTTCGGCACGCTGACCCTCGCCAACGCCGGCGACAGCCGGCTCTTCGAGGCGGCCGACGTCCAGCTCGCCGAGGAGCTCGCCCGCCGCGCGGCGACCGCGATCGACAACGCGCGGCTGTACACGGAGCGGACGCACATCGCCCACACGCTGCAGGCCAAGCTCCTGCCCGAGCGCCTGCCGGCGATCCCCGGCGCCCTCCTGGCAGCCCGCTACCGCGCGGCCGGGGAGCTCAACGAGGTGGGCGGCGACTTCTACGACGTCTTCCCGCGGTCGGCGGACGAGTGGGCCATCGTGGTCGGCGACGTCTCGGGCAAGGGGCCGGAGGCGGCGGCGGTCACGGCCCTGGCGCGCTACACGCTGCGGGCCGGGGCGTTCGAGGACGACGAGCCGGCCAAGGCGCTGCGGCGGCTCAACGGCGCGATGCGGACGCCCGGCGAGCCGGGCCAGTTCGCCACGGCCGTGCTGGCCTACGTGTCGGGAACCGACGAGGGCCGGATCGGGATCCGCCTCGTGCTCGCCGGGCACCCCCCGGCGATGATCGTCCGTCGCGACGGCGCCGTCGAGCACGCGGGGACCTTCGGGACGATGCTCGCCCTGCTCGCGGAGCCGTCGTTCACCGCCACCGAGCACCGGCTGGGGCCTGGGGACGTCCTGCTGCTCTACACCGACGGTGTCACGGAGGCGGGTGACCGGACGCGCCCGTTCGGCGACGCGGGCCTGGCCGAGCTGCTGGCGACGCTCGCGGGGGAGCCGCCGGACGTCGTCGTCGACGCGGTCGAGCAGGCGGTCGTCGACGCCCAGGAGGGCGAGCCGCGCGACGACATCGCCCTGCTGGCCCTCGCGCTGCCGGCCGAGGATTCCGCGGGCCGGCGCGCCGGCTGACGGGCGCGGAGGCGCGCGCGCACGGCCGGGGCGTCAGCGCCCGGCCCCCGCGAGCGCCACGGAGGCGTCCCGCGCCCGGCCGTGCGCCCCGGCGGCGACGAAGCCGCGGTGCGCCTCGCGGAGCTCCCGCTCGCACAGCGCGTCGTCGCCGCGGCGGCGCGCGAGCTCGCCGAGCTCGACGTGGGCGAGCGGCTCGAAGCCGCGCGCACCCGTGTCGCGGGCGAGCCTCAAGGCCTCGGCGAGGACGGCGCCGGCCTCGCCGAGCAGGTCGTCCTCCCCCGACCCGAGCAGCACGCGGGCCAGCGCCAGGAGGTTCAGCGTCTCGTTGAGCACGTTGCCCTGGGCGCGCGCGACCTCCAGGCCCTTCGTGGCGAGCTCTCGCGCTCGCACGACGTCGCCGAGCGCCAGGTGGGCCTCGCTCAGCAGGACGTCCGGGTCGAGCGCGATCCGGCTCTCCCGGGCGATGGCCACCGACCGCTCGACCGCGTCGATGGCCCGCTGCCACTCGCCCCGCATCTGCTCGGCGAGGCCGACGCAGAACCAGCCGAACACGCGCGAGAAGGCGTCGCCGATGCGCTCGGCGATCTCGACGCCCTGGTGGGCGTGCCGGAGGGCGTCCTCCGGCTCGCCCGCCACGTAGCTCCGGTAGGTCGAGTACAGGTGGCTGAAGCCGACGACCTCGAGGTCGCCCTGCTCGCGCGCGATCCGCCGGCAGCGCTCGATCAGATCCCGGGCCTCGTCGAGCTCGCCCAGTCCGACGAGGACCATCCCCTTGAACCCGTGGCACCAGGCGTACGGGCACGCGTAGTTCACGCCGCCGCCGAGCGTCGCGTCGCCGCCCGACAGCTCGATCGCGCGGTCGCACATGGCGACCGCCTCACGGTACGCGCCCGTGCACATGAGCGCGTAGGACCCGGGAGCGATCGACAGGTAGAGCGCCGGGTCCTCGGCGCTCTCGGCGAGGGCGATCGCCGCGCGCTGCAGGCGCGCGAACTCGCGCAGGTCGCCGTCGCCGACGCCGAGCGCCGCCCCGAAGCCGTTGAGGAGGATGGCCTGCGAGCGCACGTCGCCGGACCGCACGGCCAGCCGGTGCGCCTCCTCGAAGGCCGCCTGTGCCTCGTCGTGCGCGAGGCCCATCCGCCAGCTGTACTGGAGGGCGAGCATCCGCGCCGTCAACGCGAGGGCGACGCTCTCCGGCCCCTCGGGCAGGCCGTCGGCGAGCTCCCGGACCCTCCGCCAGTGCGCCAGCGCCTGCGCCGGCGCCGTCGTCCCGGCCCACACGGCCGCGCGCGCGTGCCACCGCGCCGCCTCGAGGTCCTCGCCGGCCGCCTCCCAGTGCCCGGCGATGAGCCCGGCGCGCTCGTCGAGGCGCCCCGGCTCGACCTCGGCGACGGCGCGGGCCGCGGCGGCGTGCAGGGCGGCGCGGCGCCCGCCGAGCTGCGAGCGGTACGCCACCTCCTGGGTCAGCGGGTGCTTGAAGGCGAACCGGCCCTCCGGGCGCGGTGCGCGCTCCTGCACGAGCTCGCCGGCGACAAGGCGGCCGAGGGCACCCTCGAGCTCCTCGGGCTCGAGGCCGGCGATCCGCTCGAGCACCGCCACGTCGAACTCCCGCCCGAGCACGGCGGCCCCCTGCAGCACCGCCTTCGCGCGCGGCTCGAGGCGGTCGATGCGAGCGGCGAGCGTCGCCTGGACGCTGGCCGGCACCGCCGCGTCGGCGACCGGCCCGACGAGGCGGCGGGCCCCGCGCTCGCCGACCAGGCGACCGTCGTCGACCAGCGACTGCACCACCTCCTCGACGAAGAACGGGTTGCCGCCCGTCCGCTCGCTCACGAGCTCGGCCAGGCCGTCCACCGAGGGGTGGGCGCCCAGCAGGTCCTCCAGGAGCGCGTCGGTCGCCGCCGTCCCGAGCGGGGCGAGCGCGATCTGCGCGTAGTGGGACCGCGACATCCACGCCGCGTGGTGCTCCGGGCGGAAGTTGACGACCAGCAGGCTGCGCGTCCCCGGGGCGGCATCGACCTGGTGGGCGAGGAAGACCTCGCTGGCCGGGTCGAGCCAGTGCAGGTCCTCGACGACGGTGACCCCGGGCTCGCGGCGGCTCTCCGCGGCGAACAGCCGCCGGGTCAGCGCGAGGAGGTGCCGCTGCCGGGCCTCGGGGTCCATCCGGGGCGGGGGATCCTCGGCGTCGGGCACCGCGAGCACGTCGAAGAGCAGCGCCAGGTCCGGAGCGAAGGCCTCGTCGAGCTGCGCCAGCCGGCGAGCCACCCTGGCGCGCGCGGTGCCCTCGGCGTCCCGGTCCTCGATCCCGAAGTACGCGCGCAGGAGGGCCAGGACCGGGAGCATGGGCACGAGCCGCGCGTGGGGCTGGCCCGAGACGTGCAGGACCGGCGTCCCGGCCGCTCGCCGGCGCTCCAGGAACTCGTGGCAGAGCCGGCTCTTCCCGACCCCGGCCTCGCCCACGACCCCGACCACCTGCCCGTGGCCGGCGAACGCCCGCTCGCAGGCCCGCTCCAGCGTGCGCAGCTCGTCCTCGCGGCCGACGAAGCGCGTGAAGCCGCGCGCCCGCGCGGCGTCGAGCCGTCCCCGCCCCGGGCCGAGGCCGGTGAGCTCATGCACGCGCAGCGGCCGGCGCACGCCCTTGACCTCCAGCTCGCCGAGGTCCCGCAGGGCCACCTGGCCGGCCACGAGCGCCGCCGTGCGCTCGGTGAGGTAGATCGCGCCCGGGGCGGCGAGCTGCTCCATCCGCTGCGCCAGCCCCACCGGGTGCCCGAGCGCGGTCCACGCGGAGCCGCCGTCCTCGCCGATCGCGCCGACGACGACCTCGCCCGAGTTGAGCCCCATCCGCACGCCGAGCTCGAGCCCCTGACCGCCTCGCAGCTCCGCCGCGTAGGCGGCCAGCTCGCGCTGCAGGTCGAGCGCCGCCAGGCAGGCGCGCCGCGCGTGGTCCTCGTGCGCCATCGGCGCCCCGAAGACCGCCATGACGCCGTCGCCGGTGAACTTGTCGACCGTGCCCTCGAAGCGCCGGACGCCCGCGGAGAGGATGGCGAAGAACCGGTCCATGACCAGCTGCCACGCCTCGGGGTCGAGCTGCTCGGCCAGCTCCATCGAGCCGCGGACGTCGGCGAACAGGACCGTGACCTGCTTGCGCTCGCCGTCCCGGACGGCGGGCGCCGCACGACCGGCCGGCGCCGTCGCGGCGAGCGCCGCGCCGCAGCCGTCGCAGAACCGCGCGCCCGCCGGCTGCGCCGCGCCGCACGCGGGGCACGCGACGGCGGCGGACAGCGGTGCGGCGCACGCGGCGCAGAAGCGCGCGCCGTCCCGGTTGCGATGGCCGCAGGACGCGCAGAGCATGGTCGGGATCCCGGTGTGCCGGGCCCGACGCTACCTCAGGGGGCGGAGCCGCGCCGGCGATCTCCCGCCGGCGCGGCCCCACGACGGCGTGGTCAGCCGACGCGGCTGATCCAGGACGTCAGGAACGCGCGCGAGTACGGCGTGTCGTCGCGCTGGTAGGTGCCCGTCCCGTTGCAGGTGAGCGAGTTGACGTAGGAGGCGTCCCCCAGCACGTAGTCGTGCCAGAAGACCCCGCCGCCCGAGTCGCCGAAGCACGACCCGCCGCCGGCCTTGCTGTCGTTCGGGTTGATCTGGAAGGCGACGACCTCGCGCTGGACGCTCTTGAGGACCGACGTGGTCGAGCGACGCTCGTGGTTGACGACCTGGGCCTTCTTGTCGCCGATGTCCACGCCGTAGCCGACGAGGGTGAACGTCTCGCGCTTGAGCGCCCCCTGGTTCGCGTCGAGGAAGCCCACCGGCGGCAGCGGCGCCGGCTGCAGCCCGGGCCACTTCGTCGTGGCGGGTGCATCGAGCACGACGACGCCCTGGTCGTGCTGCTGGGAGAAGGACAGCTTCCCGTCCCAGGCCGGGTCGGGGTGGGCGACGCCGGTGAGGTAGTGGGCGGCACGGGCGGCCTTCTCGGCCGGCGAGATGCCCGGCTGGAGCGGGTCGAGCTGCAGCGCGTCGTCGAAGGAGACGTACACGTCGCTCGCCGGCCCCTCGGTGCAATGGCCCGCCGTCAGGACGACGCGCTGGGAGATCAGGGTCCCCGAGCACCGGAAGCGGCCGTCGGCCGTGGTGAAGCGGACGAGCCCGACGTTGCGGTGGACGGTGTCCGGGGTGCCGCCGACGATGGCCCCCGCCGGCGTGGCGGGGACGAGGGTGGCGACGACGGCGCTCGTGACGAGCGCGGCTCGCAGCAGGGTGCGGCGCAAGTGATCCTCCAGAGGGTTGGTTGGGGGGACGGCGCACCCCCATACCCGGGACGACCCGAAGCCGTGCGCGTCGTCGGCCAACGGCGGGTCCGCCACGATGGCGGGCCGCGCAGGGGCCAGCGGGTGGCGGCGAGCGGGGAGGTCATGCTCCCTGCGGCGTTCCGTCCGCCGAGTGCGGAGACCTACGGATGCTCGCGGGCGGCCCTGGCAGGACGCTTCGGTCATGGACCGACGGTACGTCTGCGAGAGCTGCGGTGTGAAGTGGGTCGTGACCGCGCAGCAGCCGGCTTCTCAGGATCCCTGTGCCTGCCAGAGCTGCGGCGGCAAGCTGGTGGCGCTCTTGCCCGTCCGCACGCGCCCGTGGCAGCTCGACGGGTCGCCGTAGGCGCCACCGCGCACCGTTCGTCCGTTGCCGACCCGGCGCACCCTGGAAGGGACCGAGGCGGCCGTGCGCGCGCGAAGCGCGGCCGGAGCCCCCACACCGGGGGTCTTCCCCGGGGCCACGCGGCCTCGGAAGAAGGGCGCGAAGACCCCAGCCGCGCCTCGACGGTAGGGAGCCCCACGGACCAGGACACCCGTGGTTTGCCGACGATGGGGTGCGCGAAACGCCGCGACGAGTGCTGGGGTGGTCGCGCCGCCGACCGCGGCCACCGGCGTCGCGGGTCGGGGGCGCCGGGGCGGGGCGTCAGCCGAAGGGCTGAGGGCCGTGCGCGAGCGCGAGCCCGAGCCAGACGATGGCCAGCGACACGAGGAAGACGAGTCCTTCGAGGACGTGCGCGCCGGGGCGGCGCAGGTGCCAGATGATCAGCCCGGCGACGGTGACGACGAGCGCGAGCTTGACGTGCAGCGCGCCGGAGTGCCACTGCGCGTCGTGGGAGGCCAGCGCGCTGCCGGTGGCGATGAGCACGGCGAGCGCGGCCAGCGATGCCCAGCCGAAGCGCCGGGCGATCGCGCGCAGCGCCTCACGATCCGACCGGCGCAGCACCGGGATGACGGCGACGACCAGGACGAGCTGGCCGCCCACGAACAGGGCCATGGCCAGCACGTGCAACCAGCGGACGGCGAGCCAGCCGGCGCCGCTCACTTGTCAGCGACTGGTGGAGACCACGCGCCGGGCGGCCGGGGTCTGCCGCGGCACCCCCAGCGCGCCGAGGACGACGAGGCAGGCCACGGCGACGAGCGCCATGAGGACGAAGCCGAGCGCGTAGCCGCCGGTCGCCGACTTCACGACGCCCATCACCAGCGGCGGGAAGAACCCGCCCAGGCCGCCGGCGGCGCCGACGACGCCGGTGACCGCCCCGACGCGGTCGGGGAACCACTCGGGCACGAGCTTGAACACGGCGCCGGTCCCCAGCCCGAGGGCCACGGCCATCGTCAGGCACGCGACGGTGAGCGGCACCATCGCCGTGTAGGCCACGGCGAGGACGAGGGCGAGCACCGCGACGGCGGTGAACGAGACGCGCAGCACGCGAGCGGCGCCGACGCGGTCGGCCAGCCAGCCGCCAATCGGTCGTCCGATGACCGCCAGCAGCGCGAAGCCGGCGGCGCGCGCGCCCGCGTCGGCCTTGCTCAGGTCGTGCACGCCGGTGAGCAGCTTGGGCAGGTAGAGGAACATGGCGACGAAGCCGCCGAAGGCGAGGAAGTAGAAGAGCGTGAGCGCCCACGCGCGGCCGCTCGTGCGGAAGACCGCCAGCGAGGCGAACATGGACGGCGCCGGACCGCGTCTCGGTGCGGCCGGCGCGTCACGCGCGGACGCCAGGAAGACGGCGGCAGTGACGAGCATCAGGACCGTGGCCACCCAGAACGGCGCCGCGAGCCCCCAGCGGTCGGCGATCCTCGGCGCGGTGAGCCCGCCGATCACCGTGCCGCCCATGCCCACCCCGTAGACGCCCAGCGCGACGCCTTGGCGCTCGGGGGCGTACCAGCCGTTGACGAACGGCACCCCGACCGCGAACGACGCGCCGGCGAAGCCGAGGAGGCAGCCCGAAGACCAGGATCGGCGCCCAGCGAGTCGTGCCAGAGCGCCAGCGCGATGAGCGGCAGCGGGGATGAAGGCCATCAGCGCGGTGAACACGCGCCGGCCGCCGAGCCGATCGGTGAGCCAGCCGAGCGGGATGCGCATGAGCGAGCCGAGCAGGACGGGGACGGCGACCATGGCCGAGGTCTGGACGTCGGACAGGCCGAGCGCGTCCTGGAGGTCGGGTCCCAGCGGGCCGAGCAGGCTCCAGGCGTAGAAGCAGACCGTGAAGGCCGCCGTGGCGAGCGCGAGCTGCGCCCCCGGGCCCGTGCTCGGCGTGCGGCGGCGTTCATCGCGAGCGGGTGGGGGTGGTCGCGTACCGGCGGCGGTAGAGGATGTAGGGCCGACCGAGGTACTGCAGCGGGATGCTCCACGCGTGCACGAGCCGGCTGAACGGGAACAGCGCCCAGAACGCCCAGGCGATGATCGCGTGCACCTGGTAGACGGTGTTGGCGTCCTGCACGGCGTCGACGTCCGGCTGCAGGATGAACAGCGAGCGCCACCACAGCGAGACCGAGTCGCGGTAGTCGTAGGGCGGCGGTGGTGATGAGGTTGTGGGCGAAGGTCATCCAGCAGCCCAGCCCGATGAGCACGACGAGCAGGAGGTAGACGAGCAGGTCGGTGCGCGACGTCGTGCGGCGCACGCGGACGTTCGTGGCGCGCCGGTAGACGAGCCCGACGAAGCCGACCACGCAGACCGCGCCGGCGACCGCGCCGGCGACCGCCGAGAACCAGCGGTAGGTGCTCTCGGACATGCCGATCGCGTCGGTGAAGGACTTCGGGATCATCAGCCCGATGACGTGGCCGCCGACCGCGGCCAGCGCGCCGTAGTGGAACGCCGGGCCGGCCCAGCCGAGGATCTTGTGCTCGAACAGCTGCGTCGAGCCGCTCGTCCAGCCGAACTGGTCGGCGCGGTAGCGCCACCAGTGGCCGACGACGAACGTCGCGATCGCGACGTAGGGGAGGATGATCCACAGCAGGATCTCGCCGGCGCTCATGACCGCGCTCCGGTCGGCATGGCCTCGGGCGGCCCGTAGGGCTCCAGGCCGACCGCCTCCTCGGGCGGCCCTTCGCGGGCGAGCCGCGCGACCTCGCTGCGCTCGGTGACGCTGAGCGGCGGCAGGCACGGCCGCGATCGCGTCGAGCAGGTGCGCGTAGGGGCTGCCCGAGGTCGTGCAGCGACAGCCGCAGCAGCTCGATCGCCGGGCGGTGCTCGGTCAGCAGCGCTTCGCCGTGCCCGACGGGCGCGAGGGCCGCGAACGCGAGCATGACCGTGAGGTGGTCGGGCAGCTCGGGCGAGTCCATCGGCAGTCCGGCGGCGCGGTAGAGCTTCTTGAGGCGCAGCAGCGCCATGCCGCGCTCGCGCGTGTCGCCGTGGGCGTAGTAGGTCAGGTGCAGGCTGGCCCGCCGGCGCAGGTCGAAGGTCTCGACGTAGCGGGCCGCGAGCGCCGTCGGGTCGCCGGTCCAGCCGGCCAGGAAGCGCTCCAGCGCCACGCGCGCCGCTCCGTCCGGGAGCGCGGCGACCTCCGCGGCGAGCTCGTCGCGCGCGCCGGCGACCTCCGGGCCCGGGTAGCGCAGCAGGAAGGACAGCAGCGCCCACGGTCGGGGACGGCCTCGGCGGTTCGCGGGCGCCTCATGCTCCGGGGCGCTCGTCGCGCTTGAGGATGTCGATCAGGTGGAAGTTCTCGCCGTCGTAGGGGACCACCGGCGACGAGGTGTCCGGCCGCGGGTCGACCGCGCCGCAGTTGCCGGGGCCGCCCGTCGAAGTCCAGGCCGCAGCCGCCCTGCTCCTGCATGAGCCGCTCGCCGAGCTCGGCGTGCGCCTGGGGGATCACGTAGCGGTCCTCGTAGTCGGCGATGGCCAGCAGCCGGTACATGCGCTCGAGCTCGCGGCCGGTGAGCCCGACGCGGGCGGGCAGCGACGTCGTCGACCTCGCCGAGCACCTCGCGCTTGCGCATGTAGGCGCGCATGGCGGCGAGCCGGTGCAGCACGGCGCGCACGGCGTCGACGTCGCCGGCGGTGAGCAGGTTGGCCAGGTACTCGAGCGGGATCCGCAGGTGCTCGATGGCGCCGAAGACGTCGTCGGGGTCGGCCTCGTAGCCGTCGACCTCGAGCGTCGAGACGACGGGCGAGAGCGGCGGCACGTACCAGACCATCGGCAGCGTGCGGAACTCGGGGTGCAGCGGCAGCGCCACGCCCCAGCGCATGGCCAGGTCGTAGACCGGCGAGCGCCGCGCCGCGTCGATCCAGTCGCCGGGGATGCCGTCGCGCGTGCGCGGCGGCCGCGCACCTCCGGGTCCTCGGGGTCCAGGAACACGTCGCGCTGGGCTGCGAGCAGGTCGCGCTCGTCGGGCACCGACGCGGCCTCCTGCACGCGGTCGGCGTCGTAGAGCACGAGGCCGAGGTAGCGGATCCGCCCGACGCAGGTCTCCGAGCAGATCGTCGGCTGGCCGATCTCGATGCGCGGATAGCAGAGCGTGCACTTCTCGGCCTTGCCGGTGCGGTGGTTGAAGTAGACCTTCTTGTACGGGCAGCCCGAGACGCAGTAGCGCCAGCCGCGGCAGCGGTCCTGGTCGACGAGGACGATGCCGTCCTCCTCGCGCTTGTACATCGCGCCCGACGGGCACGACGCGACGCACGACGGGTTCAGGCAGTGCTCGCAGATCCGCGGCAGGAAGAACATGAACGCCTGCTCGTAGGTCAGGCGCACCTGCTCCTCCAGGCCCTGCAGGTGCGGGTCCTTGGGCGCGAGCTCCGGGCCGCCGGCCAGCCCCTCGTCCCAGTTCGGCCCCCATCGCACGTCCATCGGCTTGCCGGTGAGCTGCGAGTGCGGCCGCGCGACCGGGTCGAGGTCGGACAGCGGCGCGTTCGACGAGCGTCTCGTAGTCGTAGGTGAACGGCTCGTAGTAGTCGTCGATGGCCGGCAGGTCGGGGTTGGAGAAGATCGTCAGCAGCTTCTTGAGCCGGCCGCCGGCCTTCAGGCGCAGGCGGCCCTTGCTGTCGAGCTCCCAGCCGCCGTTCCAGCGCGCCTGGTCGGACCACTGGCGCGGGTAGCCCTGGCCGGGGTTCGTCTCGACGTTGTTGAACCAGACGTACTCGGTGCCCGGCCGGTTGGTCCACACCTGCTTGCACGTGACCGAGCACGTGTGGCAGCCGATGCACTTGTCGAGGTTCATCACCATCGCGACCTGCGCCTTGACGTGCATCAGTAGGCCACCTCCTGGCTGCGCTTGCGCACGACCGTCACCGAGTCGCGGTTGGAGCCCGTCGGCCCGTAGTAGTTCGGCGCCCACGAGAGCTGCGCGTAGCCGCCGATCATGTGCGTCGGCTTCATCGCGATCGTGGTCAGCGCGTTCTCGGTGCCGCCGCGGCGGCCGTCGATCTCCGAGCGCGGCGTGCCGATCTGGCGGTCCTTGGAGTGGTACATCAGGCAGACGCCCTCGGGCACGCGGTGCGAGACGACGGCGCGCGTGACGACGATCCCGTTGCGGTTGTGCGCCTCGACCCAGTCGTTGTCGCGCACGCCGATCGCCTGCGGCGTCCCGCGGGCTCATCCACAGGCCCGAGCCGCCGCGGAACAGCGTGAGCATGTGCAGGTTGTCCTGGTACTCGGAGTGGATCGACCACTTCGAGTGCGGCGTGAGGTAGCGCAGGGTGATCTCCGCGGCACCGTCCGGCGGTCCAGCGGCTGGGCGCCGGCCAGCATGAGGCGGTGGTCGACGGGCGGGCGGTAGGCGGGCAGCGCCTCGCCCAGCTCGCGCATCCACGCGTGGTCGAGGTAGAGGTGCATGCGCCCCGAGAGCGTGTGCCAGGGCTTGTCGCGCTCGACGTTGATCGTGAAGGCGGCGTAGGCGCGGCCCTCCTCGTCGATCCCCGACCACTCCGGCGAGGTGATCACGCGCCGCGGCTGCACCTGCGTGTCCTGGAAGGTGATGCGCGTCTCCTCGGCGCCCTCGGCCAGGTCCGCCAGCGGGCACGCCGCAGCGCTCCTCCAGCGAGCGGAAGCCGGCCACCGCGAGGCGCCCGTTCGTCACGCCCGACAGCGCCAGCATCGTCTCGGCGACCTGCTCGGCGCGCTCCAGCGACGGCCGGCCGTCGGCGGCGCCGCCGCGCGACGCGCCCGTTGCGGGCGGCCGAGCCGCGCCGACCTCGCGGTCCGGGATCCAGCGAGGCGCTCTTGACCGTCGCAGCCGAGCTGCTCGGCCAGCGGCCCGAGCGCCGCCCACTGCGTCGGCGACCGCGCCGTAGTCGCGCTCGACGACGGTCAGCGTCGGCATCGTGCGGCCCGGCACCGGCTCGCACTCGCCCGCCCGCCAGTCGCGCACCTCGCCGCGCGGCTGGGCGATCTCGCCCGGCGTGTCGTGCAGGACCGGCGTCGCGACGACGTCGCGGCGCACGCCCAGGTGCTCGGCCGCCGAGCGCGCGCGAACGCCCGCGCGATCGTGCCGAACGCGTCCCAGTCGGTGCGCGCCTCCCACGGCGGCGGGATCGCCTGGTTGAACGAGTGCACGAACGGGTGCATGTCGGTCATCGACAGGTCGTGCTTCTCGTACCAGGTGGCCGCGGGCAGCACGACGTCGGAGTACAGGCCCGTCGTCGTCATGCGGAAGTCGACGTCGACCAGCAGGTCGAGCTTGCCGCGCGGGATCTCGTCGCGCCAGCGCACGTCCGCCGGGCGCTCGCCGTCCGGCAGCGGGTCGGCCAGCGGCCCGTCGTGGGTCGCCCCGAGCAGGTGGCGCAGGAAGTACTCCTGGCCCTTGCCCGAGGAGCCGAGCAGGTTCGAGCGCCAGACGAAGAACACGCGCGGGAAGCTCGACGGGCGCGCTGGGGTCGTCGACCGCGAAGCCCAGCCGTCCGGCGCTGCAGCTCGCCGACGACGTGCTCGACCGCGTCGACCCCGGCCGCCTCGGCCTCGTCGGCGAGGTCGAGCGGGTTGCGGTCGAACGTCGGGAAGGCGGGCATCCAGCCCATCCGCACCGCCTTGGCGTGCGCGTCGATCGCCGTCCTGCCGGCGAACAGGCCCCGGCCGAGCGGCGAGGCGAAGTGCTCGGGTCGCAGCCGGTCGTAGCGCCACTGCTCGGTGTGCGTGTAGAACCACGACGTGCCCTGGGCCTGGCGCGGCGGGCGCCGCCAGTCGAGCGCGAACGCGAGCGTCTGCCAGCCGGCGAACGTGCGGATCTTCTCCTGGCCGACGTAGTGCGCCCAGCCGCCGCCGTTGATCCCGACGCAGCCGCACAGCAGCAGCAGCGCGATGAACGAGCGGTAGGTCTCGTCGGAGTGGAACCAGTGGTTGGTGCCGGCGCCCATGCAGATCATCGAGCGCCCGCCGCTGACCTCGGCGTTGCGGGCGAACTCGCGCGCGACCTTGACCGCGAGCCTGCCGGTCGACGCCGGTGATCGCCTCCTGCCACGCCGGCGTGTACGGCTGCGTGGCGTCGTCGTAGTCCGCCGGCCAGTCGCCGGGCAGGCCCTCGCGGGCGACGCCGTAGGTGGCGAGCATCAGGTCGAGCACCGTCGTCACGAGCCGGCCCGCGACGCGCACGGCGGGCACGCCGCGGCGCATCGACGCCGCCGCCCGGCCCGTCGCCGACGTCGAAGCGCGGGAGCGCGACCTCGACGGCTCGCTCGTGGCGGCCGTGCAGCGTCAGGACCGGGTCGAGCGTCGCCGAGCCGCAGGTTCCAGCGCCCCTTGCCCTCGTCGCCGTAGCGGAAGCCGACCGCTGCCGTTGGGGACCGCCGGCGCCCCCGTCACGGCGTCGAGCACGACCGGCTTCCAGTCGGCGTTCTCGCTGCGCCTCGCCGAGGTCGGCGGCGGTCACGAACCGGCCGGGCACGTGGACGCCGTCGCGCTCCTCCAGCGTGACGAGCAGCGGCAGGTCCGTGAAGCGCTTGCCGTAGTCCTGGAAGCGCGCGACGGGGCGATCGACCCAGATCTCCTTGAGCATCACGTGGCCCATCGCCATCGCCAGCGCGGCGTCGGTGCCCGGCTGGGCCGGCAGCCAGTCGTCGGCGAACTTCACGTGGTCGGAGTAGTCGGGCGAGACGACGACGACCTTCTGGCCGCGGTAGCGCGCCTCGGTCATGAAGTGCGCGTCCGGCGTGCGCGTGATCGGGAGGTTGGTGCCCCACACGATCAGGTAGCTCGCGTCCCACCAGTCGGCGGACTCCGGCACGTCGGTCTGGTCGCCGAACACCTGCGGCGACGCCGGCGGCAGGTCGGCGTACCAGTCGTAGAACGTCGTCGTGTGCCCGCCGATGAGCGACAGGAAGCGACTGCCGGCCGCGAACGACACCGGCGACATCGCCGGGATCGGCGTGAAGCCGCCGACGCGGTCCGGCCCGTGCTCGCGGATCGCGTGCACCGTCGCGGCGGCGATCAGCTCGCGTCGCCTCCTCCCAGCCGCAGCGGACGAAGCCGCCACGACCGCGCTCGCCCGCGATGGGCGCCGTCGGCCGCCACCTCGGCGAACGCGGCCACCGGGTCCGGCGCGGTGGCGAGCGCGGCGCGCCAGCGCTCGAGCAGGCTGCCGCGGACGTAGGGGTAGCGCAGCCGGACCGGCGAGTACGTGTACCAGGAGAACGACGCCCCACGCGGGCAGCCGCGCGGCTCGTGGTCGGGCCGCCCGGGGTCCGTCCGCGGGTAGTCGACCGCCTGGGTCTCCCACGTGATCAGCCCGTCCTTGACGTACACGTTCCACGAGCAGGAGCCCGTGCAGTTCACGCCGTGCGTGGAGCGCACGACCTTGTCGTGGCGCCAGCGGTCGCGATAGGCCGACTCCCAGCCGCGGCCGCGCGCCGATGAGCATGCTCCAGCCCTCCGCGCTCGCCTTTCCCTTGCGGAAGAACTCGTGCGCGGCCACCAGGGTCGCGCCCGGGCGCGGGCGAGGTCGTACGGTGCTCCCAGCTCCGTGGTCCATGGTGCGCGACGACAGGCCAAAGCCCAGCAGTGACCCGGCGGCCGCGGGCAACCTACCATCCGGCGACGACTTCTCCCAAGAGAGTGTGAAAACAACTGGCCGGCGTAGACCTCCCGCATCCCGACGCGGACCGCATCCTCGGCCAGCCGACCCGCCGGCGGCTGTTCGCGCTCCTGGGCGACCTCGGCGGAGCCGCGTCCACCGACGAGCTCGCCGAGCGGCTGTCGCTGCACCCCAACGGGGTGCGGACGCACCTCCAGCTCATGGTGGCCGCCGGCCTCGTGCTCCGCCGGCGCGTCGCGCGACCGCGCGGCAGGCCTCGCGACGAGTGGGCGATCGCCCCGGCCGCCCGACCGGGCGGCGACCCGCCGCGGGCCTACGAGGCGCTGGCCCGCTGGCTCGCCCGTGCGACGCCCGCGACGCCCGCCCGCCTGCGCGAGGTCGAGGCCGCCGGCCGCCAGATCGGCCAGCAGCTCGCGCCGGCCTCCCCCGTCGTCGCCGAGCGCGCCTTCAGCGACGCGCTGGCCGCGCTCGGCTTCCAGCCCGCGGTCGCCCGCGCCGACGGACGCCTGAGCTGCCGGCTGGGCAACTGCCCCTATCGCGACTCGGTGCGCGCCAACCAGGACATCGTCTGCACGCTGCATCGCGGCCTGACGCGCGGTCTGCTGGACCGCCTCGCCCCGACCGCCACGCTCGCGCGCTTCGTCCCCCACGACCCCGAGCGCGCCGGCTGCGAGATCGACGTCGACGACTTCCCGTCCGTGGCCGGCTGACCGCCCTGCTCAGCCTGGTCCCGTCGAGCCGACTGGGACCAGCGCGGCCTGTTCGACATCGAGTGCCCCGCGTGCCGAGCTCGCTGTGACGTGGCCGACCGGGAGGTCCGGCTGTTAAGGCCCGACGACGATCACGCCGACCCGGGTACGGCCTGACCAGTGGCCGAGGTCCATCGAGAGGGCGAACCGGGGGGCAGGCTCGTCCTCCCGGGGGAATCAGGGCCTCGGCCACCAGCACGGCCGACCGTACCGGGGGTGCCGTGCGGGTTTCCCGCAGCCTTCGCGTACGTGTCAGCCCGCCGACCCGCCACCCCACTTCCCGCCCCTGACGAGGGCGAACTTGGAACCCCGGGGTACCAGGGTGCGGAACGAAAGCTGTCCCCAATCTGTCCCCAGCCAGCGCCTTCGGGGCTGACCCCGGAATGACGAAACCCCCGCATGTGCAGGGGCTTCCGTGAGGGGTGAGCGAGGGGACTCGAACCCCCGACCGCCTGGACCACAACCAGGAGCTCTACCAGCTGAGCTACGCCCACCAGGGTCGCGGGCAGTGTACCGGCCGCGGCCCGTGGCCCGGTGGCCGCCGGGGGCAGCCGCCCGCAGCGCGCCCGGGGCAGCGGGGACGCGCCCGGACGCAGCCGCGGCGGCCGCTCCGTGCGTCAGACGGCGGACGCGCCCCGAAACCTCGGGGCCAGCCTCGCGTTGCAGGAGGTGGGTGACCGGGGCCGCGGACACCGGAACGTCCGCAGCCCCGGTCCCTGTGCTCGGCAGGCGACCAACAGGGGTCCTGTCGACCCGCCGATCCGGGGGGCGGCCGATGGGGGGAACCAGCTGCCCACCCTGCTTACGCAGCAGGGGGCCGTCCGCTTGCGCGACGGGCTGAAGAAGTTCCAGCCTGGTCCAACGTGGACAGCGGGCGGCCCCGGCGCTGGCCGCGGCGGACGAGGACCTTGGCCAGCGAGCGGGGCGGCGAGCGGACCTCGAAGCGCTCGTCGAGCCAGGCGTCGACCTCGGGCGAGAAGTACTGGTCGGCGATGTCGTCGTCCTGCGAGTCGCGCCGGTAGTGCTCGATGAGCTCGGGCGTCCAGTCCTTCTTGAAGGTCGTGGTGACGAAGAGGCCGCCCGGGACGAGGCCGCTCGTGATCGTCTCGAGCGCCGGGATGGCGTCGGCCACGTGCTCGAAGGCCGACCACTCGACCACGAGCCCGAAGGGGTGCCCGTCGGCGGCCGTGTCGAAGTACGCGTGCTCGGTCTCCGCCCGGTGCACGACGGGCTCCAGCCCGTGGTTGGCCGCGCGCCAGCCGACGAAGTCCAGGAACGCCTCGACGCGGTCCGACACGACCGTCCGGTAGCCGGCCGCGGCCAGCGAGAGGCCGATCTGGCCCAGGCCGGTCCCGAAGTCCAGCGCCGAGACGCGGTCCGGGCCGCCGAGCTCCTCGAGCCGCGCCAGGACGCCGTCGTAGATCCAGAAGAAGTCCTCGCGCTCGGGGTCCATCCGGTTGAAGAGCGAGTACATGTGCAGGATCTCGTAGACCGGCCCGCGCAGGCCGATCCGGTCCTCGTAGCGACGCGCGCGCGGATCGTCCTCGTAGAACCACGGCGTCGCGTAGCGCGCCTTCTGGCCGATCTCCCAGCCGAAGTACTCGACGAGCTCGCAGAGGCGCGACTCGCGGTCGGAGAGGTGGGGGTGGTCGCGCAGCGTGCGCGCGAAGACCTCCTCGGCGCGGTCATGGCCGGGCGAGAACGGGCGCGCCGGCGGAGTCGGCGTTGGCGGGGTCGCCGTCGCCGCCGCCGCGACCGCCGGCGGCACGGCCGCGGGCGCGGCCGGCGGAGCGAGGCGGTCGGCGGCACGGCGCAGGAGGCTCGCGGCTCGCCGGCGCATGACGGCGCCGGAGCCTAGCGGCCGCACCACGGAGGTCGACGCGGCTGGGCGTGCCCCATGTCACGCACCGGGCGCGCGCGACGCGGGACGGTCGGGTCGTCCACTCCACTCCCCCGCAGAGGAGCTCCCATGCTCGGCATCGACCTCGCCGGTGGCGCCGTCGTCTTCTTCATCTTCACGGTCGCCTTCCTGGTCGCCGTCACCTACGGGCTCTACTCGCGGACGGGGAGCGGCATCGGCCAGCACCCCTACGGCGACGTGCACGGCGGCGCGCCGGGCGCCCGCGGTGAGAGCCGCATGAGCGGCAGCGTCGACCGCGACGTCATCGGCTGGACGCACGGGACGCACTGAGCCGGGGGCGTCGGCGCGCGGCCGAGCACCTCGCGCACCGACGGCCTAGTCGTTCCACCCGACCTCGTCGTGGCTCTCGAGCTTGCGCCAGAAGACGATCTCGGGCTCGGACGTCATGCCCGACGCGCCCATGAGCGTCTGGATGCGAGGACCGGCCTCCTCGAAGAACGCGCGGAAGCTCGCCTCGTCCGGCCACTCGTCGGCGACCATGATCCGGCCGTCCTCCGACCCGTAGAAGCGATGGGCGAGCAGGCCGTGCGACGTGGCGATGCCGACGATCTCGCGCATCTCGTCGCGGTTGGCGCTCGCGTGCTCCTCGAGCTTCCGCGGGTCGCCCTGCGCGCGCAACGTCATGAGCACCGGCATGAGGACCTCCTGGAGTTGTCGTGGCGCCATCCGACCAGAACCGGGTGCGAGGGGCAAGCACGCCTGCCGGGCCGGCCCTCGGTGGCGATCGCGTCGGACATGCGACGGTCCGCGCCGCTGCCGCCAGCAGCGGCCGCCGGCCGCCGCTGTGCGCCGGCGGTTCAGCTGGGGCGGGCCCGCGACCGACGTTCGTCCCCGGGATCGACTGCGCCATCCGTCGTCGGGGTAGCGGCCAGGCGCCTGCCGGAGTCCTCCGGCGCGTCAAACGAAGGGGAGAGACATGCCGCTCGCGATCGCTGGAACCGGCTACGGACTCATCGGGATCCTCGTCATCATCCTGCTCGTCGTGCTCATCATGAACTTCGCGCGTAGGGCCTGAGGTCGGCGCGCCGGCTGACCGTGCTCCCGCCGGCGGCGACGTGTCGTCCGGCACCTACGTGAGCCGCGGCGACCCGAAGGACGACCCCTGCCCAACGGCTGAACACGCCCCCGAACCGCACCGGCGGGAGCGGGGGCGCCTGGCCGTCGCGGCCTGGGGGACCCAGCGCGCGACCTCGACCGCGAACGGCGCGGAGGATCATCCGAGATTCGGGCGGAAGGGACAGCCACCGCGATGCGCGCGCCGTAGCCCGCTAACCGAAGATCGACGCGTAGAAGTCGAGGAACCGCTGGTCGAGGTACATCGAGACGATGTACTGGGAGTCCGTGCTGTTCGGCCACGCCTGGTTGACGACACCGTTCACCGCCCACGAGCCGTCGTCGAACTGGAGGAAGACCGGGCCGCCGCTGGACCCGCCGGTCATGGGGCAACGCAGCCACAAGCCGAAGTTCGTCCCGTCCAAGGGGTCGCCCGACCGCCATTGCCCCTCCCAGGTGTTGTCGCAGTGGTACTGGCCGTTGCCGTTGCCGTTCTGGTCGAGCCCGAAGATCCCGTTGCCGGGATATCCGGCGCTGTACCGCCGCTGACCGTAGACCGGCGGGACGTTCGCCCATGCCTGGTACGTCCCGATGGTCGAGTACTGCCCCGGGTAGTACCCGTCGGCATTCGGCTGGAGCAGCACCAGTCCCCAGTCCTGGCCGGGGTCGTTGGCCTGCCAGCCCGGCGACGCCCACCAGTCCTGGGCCAGCCACACCCCGTAACGCCAATCAGGGACTTCTGGGAGCCCTGCGATGTAGCTCTGTCCCGGGGCGAACGAGATGGCCGGCAGGTATCCGCCTCCGTCGAGGAGCCCGTTGCTGTACAGGCAGTGACCGGCGGTGAGGACGACGCCGACGGCGATCAGCGTGCCGGAGCAGTGCCCGAACCCGTTGGTGTACAGCCGCCCGACGGGAGGGATGAGGTCGCCGAAGCTGTGCTCGTTGAGGTCGGCGGGCCGGGCGAGCGCGGCGCGCTTGATCCGGACGCGATGGCAGATCTCGCGGTGTCCGCGACGCTTCGTGCAGCGCTTGACCAGCCGGTGCTGCTTGTAGTGGTTGCACACCCTCGTGCGACGTGTGGGCCTGAAGCAGCGCTTGCCGTTGCGCGGGGTCTTGAGCTTGCCCTGCCGCGGGGCGTTCGCCGGTCGTTCTCCAGGCTGCACCTTCGCCGGGCGGCCGCGGCCCACGGCCGCCGCACCAGCTGCCGGTGCGGGCGCCGGTGCCGTGCTGACGCGGCCGATGTCCCCGGCTGATGGCATCCGGTCCAGGAGCCCCGGCGACTGCGCGGCCGCCGGTGACGCGGCGAGCGACGCTCCGATCGCGAGAACAGCAAGCGAAACCCGGATCATCTCCGCCCCCTCGATGCTGGCGCCAGCCAGTCTCCGCCGGTCGCCTGCTCGCCGTCAACACCCGCGTCTCGAGCGCATAGGAAACGGTGCATCGGGGCTCGCGATGGCCTGCGCACAGACTCGTATCCGGGACCGACACGTGGCGAGACCGGTGCGCACCTAGGAGACCGTGCGCCGCCTCCTTCCCAACAGCCTGGTGACCGGCGAGGCCAGGAGCCGTGGCAGCAATCGCGGGCCCGGAACGACGCGCAGGCCGAGCTGCTCGAAGAGCGTGACCGCGTCGAGCTGGAACCAGTGCTCGGCGACCTTCCCGTCGACCATCCGGTTGATCTCCAGACCGGAGAAGCGGACGCGCCGGCTGGTCGGCGGGAGGCCCCGGAAGGTCCCGGTGTGCGTGCCGGTGAACAGGATGCGCTGCGCCACCATCCCCTCGTCGGCCGCGGAGTCCTGCACCTCCAGGTGCAGGTCGGGGAAGCCCTCGAGGAAGACGCCGAGGAACTCGACCCAGGCGTCGCTGTCGAGCGCTGCCGTCTGGATGCTGTCAGGCGCGTGCGCGACGTAGTCGGTGGTCCGGGCCGCGGCCTCGGCGGCGGCGTCGCGGGCGTTGAACGCGTCGATCCACCGGCGCGCGACCACCCGGTTGTGCTCGGCCGAGGCGAGGTTGTTCTTGATCTCGGTGCTCATGATGTCCTTCCGGGGTCTTCGGGCGGTCAGGCCGGGATGCCGGGAGGGCCGAGGATCTCGAGCCCGTGGGCCGCGGCGGCCCGGAGCACGGGCTCCATGTCCGGCGGCGCCATCGGGGCGGGCGGGATCTCCGGCACGGTCGCGGAGACGGCGAGCGCCCGGATGAAGCCCTCGAATCCCGCCGGCTCGGTCACCAGCAGGAAGCGCGCCCGCTCGGAGCTGACGACGAAGACGTGCGGGACGTCGCGCGGACCGAACACGAACGCTCCGGCACCCGCGACGACCGTCTTGCCTGCGACCCAGATCGTCAGCTCGCCCTCGAGGACGTAGAACCACTCGTCCTCGTTGTGGTGCACGTGAAGCGGCGAGCCGCTGCCGCGCGGCGAGCTCTGCTCGGTCACCATCACGCGACCGCCGGTGTCGGCGCCGTCGGCCTTGATCGTCGTAAGTCCCCCGAAGAACCAGAGATGCTCGCCCTCGCCGGGCCCGTGAGCGACAGGTGAGGTGGTGCCGTGCGGCGCGGTCGTCATGGTGCCTCCTGCGTCGATCGTGTCCATGCGTGCAGCCTGACCGCCGCGACATGCGCCGGCCATCCCCCGCGCATGGGGATCTTCCTTGCGCCACGTGGGCACCCGTGCGACCCGGGTCGGGTGGGCGGAGCCCGGGATCTGGCTCTACGACAGTGCCCCCGGCAGGACTCGAACCTGCAACCTAGGGATTAGAAGTCCCTCGCTCTGTCCGGTTGAGCTACGGGGGCGGGCCGGGGCGGAGTGTGACGCACCGGGCGGCCCGGATCGGGTAGGACGGGGCCGATGTCCGCGCCGGACGCCCCCGTCGTCGAGGTGCTCCGGGCCCGGCTCGCGCCGCGCCTGGCGACCCTGCGCGCCGGGTTCGCGCCGCCGGCGGCCCTGCTGGACCTGGCGGTGCGGCGGGTGGAGCTCCCGTCCGGCGACGTCGTCCTCGTGCGCCCGCGGGACTGGCCCGCGCTGCTCGACGCCGAGCGCGCCGCCGGCCGCGACGCGCCGTTCTGGGCGGTGACGTGGCAGAGCGGCGAGGCGCTCGCGCGGCGGGTGGCCGAGTCGCCGCTGCGGGGGCGCCGCGTCCTCGACGTCGGCTGCGGGCTCGGGCTGTTGAGCATCGCGGCCGCGCGGGCCGGGGGCGACGTCCTGGCCGTCGACGCGAACCCCGACGCGGTCGCCTTCACCGCCGAGAACCTCGCGCTGAACGCGGTGGAGGCCGACGCCGCGGTGGCGGGCTGGGAGGAGCCGGACCTGGTCCACGCCGGGCCGTTCGACCTCGTGGCCGGCGGCGACGTCCTGTACAGCGCCCGCGGGGCGCAGGCGCTGCTGCCGGCGCTCGACGCGCTCGTCGCCGAGGGCGGCGAGGTGTGGCTCGCCGACCCCGGGCGGGCCGCCGCCGAGGCCTTCCTGACCGCCGCGAAGCTCGACTGGGACGTCCGGACGGAGCCGCTCGGCGGCGACGTCGCCCTGCACCGGCTCGCGCGCTCTTCGACAACGCTTAGGTCGGCTTAGGTCCGGCTTTCCGGCGGTCGGATGAGGTGGGGCCATGGAGGCCACCCCCATCCCCACCGTCACCGACCGGATGGCCCGCGGGCGCCGGCGGGTGGCGGCCGGTGCCGCCGCCGTGTTCCTGGCCGCCTGGATCGCCGTGATCGGGCTGGGCCAGCACGCCCACGCCGCGGGGCAGGCCACGCCCGCCGGCGCGACGGTCGCCCCCGGCGGCGCGGGCGGCTCCGGCGCCGCCGGCGAGGACGGCGGCTGGTTCGACGACGGCGATGCCGGCGGCGCGCAGGCCGGCGCGCCGGCCGACGGCACCCAGCCCGGCCCGACGTCCGAGGCGCCCTTGACCACGAGGCAGTCATGACCACGCTGACGCACCGCGAGCTGCAGCTCGACCTCTTCGGCGGCCAGGTCGCCGTCCTCGTCGACGACGAGGACCCCGCCGCCGCCCGCGCCGGCCTGCGCGACGCCGAGACCCGGCTCCGGGAGTGGCACGCGCGCCTGACGCGCTTCGAGCCCGACAGCGAGCTCAGCCGCCTCAACCGCGACGCCCGCACGTCCGTCCCGGCCTCCCCCATGCTGCTCGACCTCGCCGACGCCGTGCCCTGGGCGGGCGCACTGAGCGGCGGCCTGGTCGACGCCACCCAGCTGCGCGCGCTCGAGCGCGCTGGGTACGCGCGGACCTTCAGCCGCGTGCGCGGCGGCGGCCCTGCGCCCGCGGCGGGTGGGACGAGCGCAGCCGGGCTGCCGCCGCGACGGCCCGCCGGCCCGGACCCGCACCGCCGGTGGGGCCGGGTCGTCGCCGACCGTGCCCGCGGCGCGGTCCGGCGGCCGCCGGGCGTGCGCCTGGACTCGGGCGGGCTCGGCAAGGGCCTCGCCGCCGACGACGTGGCCGGCCGGCTCGGCCACCTCGCCCGCGTCGCCGTCGACTGCTGCGGCGACCTGCGCCTGGGAGGGCGCGACACGAGCCGCTCGCGGCGCGTGGCGGTGGCCGACCCGATCGGCGCGGGTGCGGTGGCCGAGCTCGACCTCCAGGCCGGGTGGGGCGTCGCGACGAGCGGCGTCACCCGCCGCGCGTGGGCGACGGACGGCCGCCGGGCGCACCACCTGCTCGACCCGGCCACGGGCGCCCCCGCCTGGACCGGCGTCGTGCAGGTGACGGCGAAGGCCCCGACCGCGCTCGAGGCCGAGGTGCGCGCCAAGGCGGCGCTGCTCGCCGGCCCGGCGACGGCGGCCGACCACCTCGTCCACGGCGGCGTCGTCGTCCTCGAGGACGGGACGCTGTGGGTCGTGGCCGGGTGAGCGCCACGGCGGCCACCGTGACGCCGGTCTGGTTCACCGCGCGCGCCGCGGGAATCACCGCCCTCGTCCTGTCCTCGGCCGCCGTCGGCGCCGGCGTCCTGCTCGGTGCGCGGGCGCTGACCGGCCGCGGGCGCGCCGCCGTGCTGCGCGCCGTGCACGAGGCACTGGCCCTGTCCGCGCTGGCCGCGATCGCCGTCCACGTCCTCGCGCTCCTGCTCGACCCGTGGCTCACGGCCGGGCCGCTGAACGTCCTGGTCCCCTTCTCCATGCCCTACCGGCCCCTGGCGACCGGGCTCGGCCAGATCGCCGCCCTCGGCATCCTCGTGCTGGGCCCGACGTTCTACCTGCGGACGCGGCTCGGCGCCGGTCGCTGGAAGTCCGCGCACCGGTTCATCGCGGGCTTCTGGCTCCTCGCGCTGGTCCACGGCGTCGCCGCCGGGACCGACGGCGCGACCGCCTGGTACCTGCTCTCGACGTCGCTGGTGGCCCTCCCGGCGGCCGCGCTCCTCGCGCTGCACTGGTCGGGCAGTAGGTTGCGCGTGCCATGGCCGAGCCCGCCGCCGACGCCCCCGACACCCGAGCCGGCGACGACCCAGCGGCGCGCCTGACGGCGGTCGTCACCGGGGCGAGCAGCGGCATCGGCGCCGCCACGGCGCGGCGGCTGGCGGCGGAGGGGTTCGAGGTGGTGCTCGCCGCCCGCCGCGAGGACCGCCTGCGCGACCTCGCCGCCGAGCTCGGCGACCGCGCGCGCGTGCAGCCCCTCGACGTGACCGACGCGGCCTCGGTGGCCGCGCTCGCCGAGGCCGTGCCCTCCTGCGGCGTGCTCGTGGCCAACGCCGGCGGCGCCCGGGGGCTCGAGCCGGTCGCCGGCTTCGACGAGGAGGCCTGGCGCTGGATGTGGGAGGCGAACGTCCTGGGGCTGGCCCGGACCGTCCGCGCGCTCTTGCCGGCCCTGGAGGCCTCCGGCGACGGGCGCGTCGTCGCGGTCACCTCGGTCGCCGCCCACCAGACCTACCCCGGCGGCGCGGGCTACACGGGGGCCAAGCACGCCGCCGGCGCGGTGGTCGACACGCTGCGCGTCGAGCTCCTGGGCCGGCCGGTCCGCGTCATCGAGGTCGCGCCGGGCCTCGTCCGCACGGAGTTCTCGACGGTGCGCTTCGGCGGCGACGAGGCGCGGGCCGACGCGGTCTACGACGGGGTCCAGCCGCTCACCGCGGACGACGTCGCCGACGCGATCGCCTACGCCGTCACGCGGCCGGCGAACGTCACCATCGCCCGCATGGACCTGCTCCCGCGCGCGCAGGCGGGTGCGCGCGACGTGCACCGGTCGCCGTGACCGCCGTCCTCGCCCCCGCCGACGTCCTCGCCGCCTTCGACCGCTCGACGGTCGGCGTGGGGCTCGTCGACGCGGAGCACCGCTACGTCCACGTCAACCCGGCGCTCGCCGCGATGAACCGCCTGAGCGTCGCCGAGCACCTCGGGCGCAGGGTGGAGGAGGTGCTCCCGCACGCCGCCGCGACGGTCGGCGCCCTGCTCACGCGGGTGCTGGCCGGCGAGGCGGTGCTCGACCTGCCCGTCGTGGCCGAGAGCGCCGGCGGGGAGCGCCGCTACGTCGTCAGCTACCTGCCCGTCGGCCCGGAGGAGCGCCCGGCGGGCGTCCTGGCCGTCCTCGTCCCCGTCGACGACGGCGCGCCGGCCGAAGGCGAGGTGCGCGTGACCCAGGACCGCCTCGAGGTCGCGCTCGAGGGCACGGAGACGGGGAGCTTCGAGTGGCACGTCGCGGACGACCGGCTGCGCTGGTCGGCCAACCTCGCGCCCCTCTGGGGTCGCGAGCGCGGGTGGGCCCCGGCCGACTACGAGGAGTACCTGGCGACCATCGCGCCCGAGGACCGTCCGGGGATGGTCGCGGCCGTCGAGCGGGTGCTGCGCGAGGGCGGGGGCTTCGACCTCGACTTCCGCGTGGACGGCGCCGACGGCCGGCGGCGCTGGATGCACACCCGCACGCACGTGCTGCGCGGCGAGGACGGGACGCCGTCGGTGCTCGTCGGGCTCGTCGCCGACGCGACGACCCGCAAGCGGCGCGAGCTCGCCTCCGCCTTCCTGGCCGAGGCCACCCTGGCGCTGAGCGCCTCGCTCGACCCGGAGGCCACCCTGCGCCAGGTCGCGGAGTCCGCGGTCCCGATCCTGGCCGACTGGTGCGCCGTGCACGTTCTGGCCGAGGGCGGCGCGCCGCGGCGCCTGGCCGTGGCCCACACCGAGCCGCACAAGGAGGAGCTCGTCGCCGAGCTCGAGCGGCGCTACCCGCCTGACCCGGACGCCGCCACCGGCGTGCCCGCCGTCCTGCGCACCGGCCGGCCCGAGCTCTACCCCGTCGTCGGCGACGACCTGCTGGCCGCCGCCGCCGTCGACGACGAGCACCTCGGGCTCCTGCGGCGGCTCGCGCTGCACTCCGGCCTGGTCGTGCCGATCGTCGCCCACGGCCGCGTCCTGGGCGCGATGACCTTCGCCTACGCCGACTCGGAGCGCACGTACGGCGACGAGGACCTCGCCCTCGCCGAGGAGCTCGGCCGCCGGGCCGGCGCGGCGCTCGAGAACGCTCGCCTGCACGACGCCGAGCGCCGCGCCCGCGACCGCCTCCAGCGGCTCCAGGCCGTCACCGACGTCGGCCTCACCCACCTCGGCCTCGACGAGCTGATGCCCGAGCTCCTGCGGCGGGTGCGCGATCTCTGCGACGGGGACTTCGCCGTCCTGCTCCTGCTCGACGAGCGTGGCGAGGCGCTGGCCGTCGAGGCCGCGGTCGGGCTCGAGGAGGAGGTCACGACGGGCGTCCGCATCCCGGTCGGCCGCGGCGTCGCGGGGCGGATCGCGGCCCGCGGGCGCCCCGAGGTCATCGACGACCTGCACGCGCGTGAGGTCATCTCGCCCTACCTGCGCGAGCGCGGGCGCTCGCTCGTCGGCGTCCCGTTGCGCGACGCCGGCCGCGTGGTCGGCGTCCTGCACGTCAGCTCGCACGAGCCCGGGCACTTCTCCGCCGCCGACGTGGAGCTCCTCGAGCTCGTGGCCGACCGGGTGACGCGCGCCGTCAGCCACGCGCGGGTCTACGCCGCCACCCGCGACATCGCGCTCACCCTCCAGCGCAGCCTCCTGCCGGAGGCCCTCGCGGTGCCCGAGGGGTACGAGGCCGCTGCGCGGTACCTCCCGGGCACGGCCGGCGTGGAGGTCGGCGGCGACTGGTACGACCTCTTCCGCCTGGGCGACGGCCGCCGGGCGATCGTCGTCGGCGACGTCGCCGGCCGCGGCACCGGCGCGGCCGCCGCGATGGGGACGCTGCGCGCGGCGCTGCGGGCCCACCTGCACCACGCGGCCGCCCCGGCCGACGCGCTGATGCGCGTCGACGCGCTGCTGGCCGACACGTCGCCGGGCCTCTACGCGACCGCGGTGGTGCTCGTCCTCGACCCGGCGTCGGGGGAGCTCGTGGCCGCCACCGCCGGCCACCCGCCGCCGCTGCTGCGCGGCCCGGGCGGCTGCCGGGCGGTGGAGCTGCCCACGGGGCCGCCGCTCGGCGTGGCCCGCCCGCGCGAGGAGTCGACCTTCGCCCTGCGGGCCGGCGAGACCCTCCTGCTCTGCACCGACGGCCTCGTCGAGCGTCCCGGCACGCCCCTCGACGAGCGCCTCGAGCGCCTGCGGGCGGCCTTCGCCGACGCCGGCGGTGCCGTGCTGGACGCGGTCACGGACGAGCTGCTGGCGGCCATGCTCGCCGACGCCCAGCGACCCGACGACGTCGCGCTGCTGCTCCTGCGCCGGCAGGCCTAGCGCCGGCGCCCGCCTACACTCAAGCCCGCCCGGGGCGTGGCGAAGCCTGGTATCGCACCTCGTTTGGGACGAGGGGATCGTCGGTTCGAATCCGGCCGCCCCGATCGAACACCCTCGATGCAGAGCCGTGCAACCCCGCGCACCAGCAGGGTCGGCTCGAACCGGTCAACCCCGAGTCGCGGGGCACTCCGCGCATGAAGCGAGCCGCCGGCACCTGTGCCGAACCGGCCGTCGGGCTCAGCCGGCCGTCAGGTCCTCGACGTAGTTCTCGGCGTAGTAGTGGAGGAACTCGGCGCCGGCTCCGCGCAGCGCGTCCGCCGCGCGCTGCTTGGCCGACTCGTCCTCGCCCACAGAGACCCCGACGACGTAGTGACCGTCGCGTAGGTGCTCGGCATACCTGCGCGCGTGGTCGGCGTCGTCACTCAGCACGGCTTGCAGTTTGCGGATGACGGTGCCCGCTCGCCCGTGCTCTTCGCCCTTTGGGTCGATCCGCCCGACGTCACGCTCGCCTTCCAGAACGTCGTAGCGGTCCGGCCCGAAGCCCGCCTGTTCAAGCCGCTGGCGGCCGCCGTCGAGCGCCGCGCGGTCGGTGAGCACTCCGACGACGTTGCCGCCCGGATAGGGGAACCGGTCGCGAGCGTTGGAATCGTCGGCCACGGTGGCGGCGATGCTATCGCGACCCGGCTGCCAACCCGGCGCTCCAAACGCCCCTTGCCCTGTCGCCGATTCTCACACGGGCGCGCAGCTCGTCCCCCGCCTCCCGCCAGCAGGACGGATCGCCGCGGCCGGGGGCTCCACTCGGCGGCCATCTGCCGCTCGGGAGGCCCACCCCGACGACGTGGCCGTGGGCGCGGCGGGCCAGGTCCTAGGATCGGGCGCCATGGCCGACGTCCAGCCCCTGCGGGCCCTGCACTACGACCCGGAGGTCACCGGCGGCCTCGCCCCGGTGGTCAGCCCGCCCTACGACGTCATCGACCCGGCCCAGCGGGCCGAGCTCGCCGCTCGCTCCCCCTACAACGTCGTCCACGTCGACCTCCCCGAGCCCGACCCGGTGGGGGATCCCGCCCACCCGGACCGCTACGCCCACGCGGCCGAGGTCCTGCGCGCCTGGCGCGCCGAGGGCGCCGTCGTCCAGGACGACGAGCCGGCCGTCTGGGCGCTCGTGCAGGACTACACCGCGCCCGACGGGCGGCGCCTGAGCCGCCGCGGGTTCTTCGCCGCCGTGCGGGTCGAGGACTACGGCCCGGGCCGGATCCGCCCCCACGAGCGCACGCACCCCGGCCCGAAGGAGGACCGGCTGCGCCTGACCCGGGCGACGGAGGCGAACCTCTCGCCGATCTTCTCGCTCTACGGCGACCCCGAGCTGCGCGCCTGGCGGGCGCTCGAGCCGGCGACGGCCGCCGCGCCCTGGGGCGAGGCCACCGACGAGGACGGGACCACCAGCCGCCTGTGGCGCGTCGCCGACCCCGGGGCGATCGCCGCCGTCCAGGCGGCGCTCGCCGGCGCGGAGCTGCTCATCGCCGACGGCCACCACCGCTACGAGACCGCGCGCGTCCACGCCGAGGAGGTCGGGGGCGAGGGCCCGCACCGCTACGTGCTCATGTGCCTCGTCGCCCTCGAGGACGAGGGCCTGACGATCTTCCCGACCCACCGCCTCGTCGACGGGCTGGCCGACGACCCCGACAAGGTCGAGCGGCTCACCGCGACGCTGCGCGAGAGCTTCGACATCGCCGAGGTGCCCCGCGAGGAGCTGCGCCCGCCCGACGACCCGACCCGGTCGAGCCCGCTGACGATGGGCTACCTCGACGCGCACTTCGGGCGCTCGTTCCGGCTGACGCTCAAGGACCAGGCCATCGCCGACCGCCTGCTGGCCGGCCGTCCCGAGCCCTACCGGCGACTCGACACCGCCGTCCTCGAGGCGCTCGTGCTGGAGGGCCCGCTCGGGCTGACCGAGGACGACATCAGCCACCTGCGGGGCCTCGGCTACTCGCGCACGGACCAGGAGGCCGTCGACCTCGTCCTCGACGGCCCGTACGACGCCGCCTTCGTCCTGCGCGGGACCCCGGTGAGCCAGGTCCAGGAGATCGCCGCCGCCGGCGTCAGCATGCCCCCCAAGAGCACGTACTTCTTCCCGAAGGTCCCCACCGGGCTCCTCTTCCACGCCTTGCGATAATCGGGGTACAACCATGAAGGCCACCGCCACCCGCGAGAGCGGGTACCGCCACGTCGTCAAAGTCCGCAGCCACGAGCTGGGCGTCGACGAGCCCCAGGACGCCGGGGGCACCGACACCGGCCCGAGCCCGCAGGAGCTCCTCGCCGCCAGCCTGGCCTCCTGCACCGCCGTCACCATGGAGATGTACGCCGCCCGCAAGGGCTGGGACGTCGGCGGCGTCGAGGTCGCGTGCGAGTACACGGCCGCCGAGCGCGGCTGTCCCACGCGCTTCCAGCTCGTCCTGCGCCTGCCCGACGGCCTGACCGACGAGCAGGTCGAGCGCCTGCAGGTCATCGCCGCCAAGTGCCCGGTCCACCGGGTGCTCGAGAGCGAGGCGATGTTCAGCGAGCGTGTCGAGCGGGTCTCGCTCGCGCACTGAGGCGCGCGCCGCCGTCGCCGCCCGCCTGCGGGCGGTGCTGCTCGACCCGGTCGGGGCCCAGGACCTCGACGTCCTCGGCCGCACGGACGCGGCCGTCCTCGTGCCGCTCTTCCTCGACGGCGACGACGCCGTCCACGCGGTCCTGACCCGGCGCCGCGACGACCTGCGCCGCCACGCGGGCGAGATCTCGTTCCCGGGTGGGCGCCAGGACCCGACCGACGGCGACCTGCGCTTCACCGCGCTGCGCGAGGCGCAGGAGGAGATCGGGCTGCCCCCGAGCGCGGTCGAGGTCGTCGGAGCCCTGCAGCCGACGCCGACGATCGCGACGGGCTACGCGGTCTACCCCTTCGTCGGGCTCATCGAGCCCGGCCACCGCTGGGCGCCGTCGCCGACCGAGGTGGCCGACGTGCTCGAGCTCCCGCTCGCGGCGCTCGAGGCAGGGCGGGGACGCCGCCGGCTGCTGCGCCGGGGCGTCCCCTTCCGGACGGACACGTTCGTCGTGGACCGGGCACCAGACGAGAGCGGAGCGGTCGGGTCCGACCTCGTCTGGGGCGCGACGGCCCGGATCCTCTCCGACCTCCTGGTGCGCCTGGCCTAGGCGCCCTTCTCGATCGGCACGTCCACGAGGTTCCCCCACTCCGTCCAGGACCCGTCGTAGTTCTTGACGTCGTCCTCGCCGAGGAGCTCGTGGAGCACGAACCACGTGTGCGCCGAGCGCTCGCCGATGCGGCAGTAGGCGATGATCGGGTCGCCGGTCAGGACGCCCTTGCCGCCGTAGAGCTCGCGCGAGCTCGTCGGCCGACTTGAACGTCCCGTCCTCCTGGACGGCCTGCGCCCACGGCACCGACGCCGCGCCGGGGATGTGCCCGCCGCGCTGGGCGCCCTCCTGCTCGTAGCCGGCCATGGCGATGAGCTCGCCGGAGAACTCCTGCGGGGAGCGGACGTCGACGAGCTTCTTGCCGTTGCCCGTCACGACGTCGAGGACCTCGTCGCGCTTGGCGCGGATCGCGTCGTCGCCCCGCTGGGCGGTGAAGGTCGCCGCGGAGGGCGACGGGACGTCGGTCGTCGTCGGCCGGCCCTCGCCGATCCACTTCTCGCGCGGGCCGTTGAGGAGCTTGACCGCGTCGTGGCCGTAGTACTTCAGGTACCAGTAGGTGTAGGCCGCGAACCAGTTGTTGCGATCGCCGTAGAGCACGATCGTGTGGTCGTTCGTGATGCCGCGCGACCCGAAGAGCTCCCCGAAGGCCTCCGGCCCCAGGAAGTCGCGCTTGACGGGGTCCTGGAGGTCCTTCTTCCAGTCGAACCCGATGGCGCCCGGGATGTGCGCCTCCGCGTACAGCGCGGGGTTCTCGTCGACCTCGACGATCCGGATGCTGTCGTCGTCGAGGTGCTCCTCGAGCCACTGCGTGTCGACGAGCACGTCCTTCGCGTAGTCCGCCACGGGCGGCTCCCTCCGAGATAGATAGTGATCCCTGTCGGGATTCAGGTGTTCGCGAGCATAGCGGCTGCGCCGCGCCCGCGCGGCCGGCGCTACGCGGCGCGGCGTGCCGAGAGCAGCCCGTCGATCGGCCGCGCGCGCCGCCGCCAGCCAGGCGGCCCGGTCCCCGGGGTCCGCCTCGAGCAGCGCGTAGGGGATCTCGTTCGTGCGCCGGGCGTGCTCGGCCTCGGCGGCACCGCCGGCCAGGACGTCCGCGGCGACGGTCCCCGCGGCCTCGTAGACGACCCCGCGGACCGTCGTGTCGGTCGTCTTCTCGAGCATCATGCGCAGCCGCGGGCCGTGCAGCGCGGCCACCGCCTCCGGCGACCCGCCCGCGGTGCCCAGCAGCCACAGGAGCGAGCGTCACGTTGTCGAGCGCGTAGCGCAGCGTCCCGATGCGGTCGGGGTCGCCGATCCAGCACTCGCAGCCGGCGGCCTCCAGCTCGCGCGCGGCGCGCCTCGGTCCGGGTCACGACGCGCACCGCGTGCCCGTCGGCGACCAGGGCGCGGGCCAGGTCGAGGCCGCGGCAGCCCCCGCCGACCATGAGGACCCTCACCGCCGGCGGTCCCGCAGCTCGCGGCGGTCGGCGGCGACGCGCTCGTGGACCGCGTCCTCGGTCAGCTCGGCCTCGCCCCGCGCGCGCCGGCGGCGGTTGATGGCCTCGACCATCTGGTCGACGTCGTCGACCTCGTTCTGCGCCTCGACCTCGGGTGAGCGCGTCGGGCGCCAGTCGAGCTGGCGCGACCCGTTGCCGGGCGCGAAGAGCCCGAGGAGCAGGACGCCCACGAGGAGCAGGCCCAGCAGCCCGGCCATGACGAGGGTGAACGGGTCCACGGCTCGTGCGAGTCTACGGGCCGGTGGCCGCCCCGGACGACGCGCAGCCCTCCCCCGCCGCGGCCTGGGTCGCGGCCTGCCGCGACGGGCGGCTGGCCTACCAGCGCGCCCCGGGTGGGTCGGCCGTCTTCCCGCCGCGGCTGGCGGAGCCCGGGACGGGGGCGCCGCTGACCTGGGCGACCTCGGCGCGGGCCGCGGCACCGTCCACGCGACCACCGTCGTCCGCCGCCGCGGCGAGCCGCCGGCGAGCGTCGTGCTCGTCGACCTCGACGAGGGCTTCCGGATGATGAGCCGCGTCGTGGGCGTCGCGCCCGAGGACGTGCGCATCGGGCAGCGCGTCCGCCTCGCCTGGCGCGACGGCGACCCGCCCGTCCCGGTCTTCGAGGTCGACAGGTGAGCTCCGGCGGCCTGCGCGGCGCGGTCGCCATCGCCGGCGCGGCGGAGTCCGACCTCGGCGAGGTCGCGCCGGGGCTCACGCCGACCGACCTCATGGTGCAGGCCTCGCTGCGGGCGCTGGAGGACTGCGGCCTCGCGCGTCGCCGACGTCGACGGGCTCTTCGCCGCCACGACGCAGCTGCCGATGGCGGCCGCTCAACCTCGGGGAGGCGCTCGGCGTGCGCCCGCGCTACACCGACGCGCACGCAGGTCGGCGGCTCGTCGCCGATGCTGCACGCTCGACCACGCGCGCGCCGCGATCGCGGCCGGGCTGTGCGAGGTGGCGCTGCTCGCCTACGGCTCGACCCAGCGGTCGGTCGGGCGCGCGAGCGCGTCGGTGCAGGAGATCGAGCCCCTACGAGGCGCCCTACCGCCCGCTGCTGCCGGTCGCGGCCTACGCGCTGGCCGCCTCGCGCCACATGCACGAGTTCGGCACGACGCCCGAGCAGCTCGCCGCGGTCGCGGTGCAGCGCGCGCGACTGGGCGCGGGAGAACCCGCGGGCGTGGTCGCGCGAGCCGCTCACGGTCGACGACGTCCTGGGCGCCCCGCGCGTGTGCGACCCGCTGGGCGTGCGCGACTGCTGCCTGGTCACCGACGGCGGCGGGGCGCTCGTCGTCGTCTCCGCCGAGCGCGCGCGCGCGCTGCGCCGGCCGCCCGTCCTCGTGCTCGGCGGCGGCGAGGCGCACGGCCACCGCCACATCTCGTCGATGGCCGACCTCACGCGGACGGCCGCGGCGGAGTCCGGGCCGCGCGCCTTCGCCGAGGCGGGGCTCGGGCCGGCCGACGTGGCCAGCGCGCAGCTCTACGACGCCTTCACGATCACGCCGATCCTGTTCCTGGAGGACCTCGGCTTCTGCGCCAAGGGCGAGGGCGGCGCGTTCGTCGCAGGGCGGCCGCATCGCGCCCGGCGGGGCGCTGCCGGTCAACACGAACGGCGGCGGCCTCTCCTACGGCCACCCCGGGATGTACGGGATGCTCGCGCTCGTCGAGGCCGTCCGCCGGTGCGCGCGAGGCCGGCGACGACGTCGTCGTGGCCCACGGCAACGGCGGCGTCCTGTCGAGCCAGGCCACGGTCGTCCTGGGCGGCCGAGGCGACCGCCTAGGGCGACCCTCTAGGGTCGCGGCCATGGACTTCGAGCTGACCGACGAGCAGCGCTCGTCCAGCAGACGGCGCGCGAGTTCACCGACGCGAGGTCGTCCCGCGTCGCGGGCCGCGAACTCCCGCGAACCACCACTTCGACACCGACCTGGTCGCGAAGATCGCCGACCAGGGCTACCTCGGCGCGATCGTCCCGCGCGAGTACGGCGGCGCCGGACTGGACTACCTGACCTACGCGATCGTCTGCGAGGAGATCGGGCGCGGCTGCTCGGCGATGCGCACGGTCATCTCGGTGCAGACCTCGCTCGTCTGCTCGACGATCCTGCGCTGGGGCACCGAGGAGCAGAAGCAGCGCTACCTGCCGCGGCTGTGCTCGCGGCGAGTGGCTCGGGTGCTTCGGCCTCACCGAGCCCGACACCGGCTCCGACGCCGCCAACCAGAAGACGCGCGCGATCCGCCAGGACGACGGCTCGTGGGTCATCAACGGCGCCAAGATGTGGATCTCGCTGGGCAACCACGCGCGCCTGGCGCTCGTCTTCGCCCAGACCGATCCGTGACGCAGCGGGCACAAGGGCCTGGCCTGCTTCCTCGTCGAGACCGACCAGCCCGGCTTCGGCGCCGCAGGAGATCAAGGGCAAGATGGGGCTGCACGCCTCGGACACCGCGCAGATCGGCCTGACCGACGTCGTCGCCGGCCCCGACAGCCTGCTCGGCGCCGTCGGCGACGGCTTCAAGGTCGCGATGACCGCGCTGGACTCGGGCCGCTACTCGGTCGCGGCCGGCTGCGTCGGGATCTGCCAGGCCTCGGTGGAGGAGTCGGTGAAGTACGCCAAGGAGCGCGAGGCCGTTCGACCGGCCGATCGCGTCCTTCCAGCTCGTGCAGGAGATGCTCGCCGACATGGTCGTCCGCACCGACGCGGCCCGGCTGCTCGTGCAGCGCGCGGGCGCGCTGAAGGACGCCGGGCGCCCGTCGCACGACCGAGACGTCGATCGCCAAGCTCTTCGCGACCGAGGCGGCGGTCTGGTGCGCGGACCGCGCGATCCAGGTCCACGGCGGCTCGGGGTACGTCGACGACTTCCCCGTCGAGCGCTTCTACCGCGACGCGCGCGTGACGACGCTCTACGAGGGCACCTCCCAGATCCAGAAGCTCATCATCGGCCGGTCGGTGACGGGCATCAACGCGCTCGTCCCGTCCTGATGGTCGTCGGCGTCGTCGGCGCCGGGACCATGGGCGCGGGCCTGGCGCAGCTCGCGTGCGCGAACGCGGCGGCGACGACGCTGCTGCACGACCCCGACCCGCAGGCGCTCGAGACCGGGATCGAGCGCGTGGTGGGCGCG
The DNA here is from genome assembly GCA_963707695.1 of uncultured Actinomycetes bacterium. GTDB lineage: Bacteria > Actinomycetota > Thermoleophilia > Solirubrobacterales > Solirubrobacteraceae > JAOPZW01. The sequence goes on from CAVPQY010000004.1 coordinate 891,635, forward strand.
CTGCGGCGCGGTGTCGAGCGCGGGCGCCTCACGCCCGAGGAGGCCGACGCGGCGAGCGAGCGGCTGCACGCCGCCCCAGCGCTCGCCGACCTCGCCCCGGCCGACGTCGTCCTCGAGGCGGCCCCCGAGGCCCTCGCGCTCAAGCGCGAGGTCCTGGCGCGCCGTCTCGCGCCGCCGCGCCGCGCGCCGTCCTGGCCTCCAACACCTCGTCGATCCCGATCACCGCGCTGGCGAGCGCCGCGGCCGATCCGTCCCGCGTCGTCGGGCTGCACTTCTTCAACCCGGCGCCGGTCATGGCGCTCGTGGAGCTCATCGCGGGCCTGGAGTCCTCGGCCGAGGCGCTGGCCGTCGCGCGCGGGCTCGGCGAGGCGATGGGCAAGCGGGTCATCGACGCCGCCGACGGGCCCGGCTTCCTCGTCAACCGCTGCAACCGGCCCTTCGGCCTCGAGGCGCTGGCGCTCCTGCGCGAGCGCGTCGCCGACGTGCCTACGATCGACCGCGTCGTGCGGCTCGGCGGCGGCTTCCGCATGGGGCCGTTCGAGCTGGCCGACCTCGTCGGCCTCGACGTCGGGCTCGAGGTGGCGCGGTCCTTCGCCGAGCTCTCCTTCGGCGAGCCGCGCTGGCGGCCGTCGCCCCTGACCGCGCAGCTCGTGGCCGGCGGCCGCCTGGGCCGCAAGAGCGGGCGCGGCTGGTACCGCTATGAGGATCCCGCCCGCCCGCACCGGCCGCCGGACCCGCCGCGCCCGACGCCGGGCGCCGGCGAGGGCCGGCTCGTCGTCGTGGCGGGGGACCGGCTCCTCGCCGGCGAGCTGCTGGCGGCCGCCGCCGCCGCGGGGTTCGACGCCCGCGAGGGCCGAGGACGCCGCCGGCGACGTCCCCTGGCTGGTCCTGGACTGCGGCGCCGACGCGGAGGACCCGCCCGCCCAGGGCGGCCCGGTCGCGGTCCTCTGCGCCGACGGCTCGCTCGCCGCGCTCGACGCGGGCGGCGGCGCGGTCGGCTTCGGCTGCCTGCCGCCCTTCGCGGACTGCGGCCTGGTCGAGCTGACGCGCGGGTCGGGCACCGCGTCCGTCGCGGCCGAGCGCGCCGAGGCGCTCTTCGGGGCGCTCGGGCGCCACGTGGCCTGGGTCGGCGACGCGCCCGGGCTCGTCCTGGGACGGATCGTCGCGCAGCTCGTCAACGAGGCCGCCTTCGCGGTCGGCGAGGGCGTCGGCGCCCCGGCCGACGTGGACGCCGGCATGGTGCTCGGGCTCAACCACCCGCGCGGGCCGCTGGCCTGGGGCGACCGGATCGGGCTCGACCACGTGCTCGGCGTCCTCGACGGGCTGTGGGAGGAGCGCCGCGAGGAGCGCTACCGCGCCGCCCCGCTCCTGCGCCGGCTCGTGCTCGAGGGTCACCTGGGCGTCACGACGGGCCGCGGGTTCCTCCCCTACGCCGACGACGACGAGGGCGTCCTGCCGTGACGGGCACGGCCCGCGATCTCACGGATCGGCCCGCCCGCGCGTCCTAGGGAGGTGCCCCGCCCGCCCGTGGCCCCGCCGCCCTTCCAGCGCCTGCTCGACGGCCAGCGCGACGCCGTCTGGCGCTACCTGGTCGCGTCCGTGGGGCGCGAGGCCGCCGACGACTGCTTCCAGGAGACCTTCCTGGCGGCGCTGCGGGCCTGGCCGCGCATGGGCCGGCTGGAGAACCCGCGGGCCTGGATCCTGACCATCGCCCACCACAAGGCGCTCGACCACCACCGTGCCCGGGCCCGGCGGCCCGTGCCCGTCGGCGCCGTCCCGGACCGGCCGGCGCCCGAGGAGGCGCCCGGCGTGCGGCTGGAGGGCGCGCTGTGGGACCGCGTCCGCACGCTGCCGCCCAAGCAGCGCGGGGCCGTCCTGCTGCGCGTCGCCGGGGAGCTGACCCACGCCGAGGTCGCCCGGGCGCTGGGCACGTCCGAGGAGGCCGCGCGCCGCTCGGCGCACGAGGGCCTCAAGAAGCTGCGCGAGGAGCTGGCCGCATGACCACCGACGACCGAACCCGGACGGGCGGCGGCCGCGAGCCGGGCCGCCAGGCCGCCACCGCCGACCGCGCGCTGGCCGCGGCGCTGGGGCTCCAGGTGCCCGCCGCCGAGCCGGCGGCCGCGGCCCGCGCCGCCGCGCGCTTCGCCGCCGACGCGCCCGCCGACGCGTGGTACGCCGTCGAGGAGAGCCCTCTCGGGACCCTCGTGGCCGTCGCCACGGCCCGTGGGCTCGCGCGCCTCGCCTACGCCGACCACGGCGGCGGGCCCGACGCCGTGCTCGACCGCGTCGCGGCGCGCCTGTCCCCCCGGCTGCTCGAGGCGCCGGGGCGGCTGGACCGCGTGCGACGGGAGCTCGACGAGTACTTCGCGGGCCGGCGGACGACGTTCGACCTCGACGTCGACTGGGCCCTCGTCACGCCCTTCGCGCGGCGCGTCCTGCGCGCCACCGCGGCCGTGCCGTTCGGCGCGACGACGTCGTACGGGCGGGTCGCGGCGGCGGCCGGGAGCCCGCGCGGGTCGCGCGCGGCCGGCAACGCCCTGGGCTCGAACCCCGTCCCGATCGTGGTCCCGTGCCACCGCGTCCTGCACGCCGGCGGCGGCCTGGGCGGCTACACCGGCGGCCTGGACCGCAAGCTCCACCTCCTGCGCCTCGAGGGCGTGCTGCCGGGCTGACCGTCGTCCGCGGCGGCGGATGCGCGGCGGCGCCGGATGCGGGAGGCTGGGCGGCGTGACCACCACCACCGAGCCCGCGACGCTGCAGCACTGGATCGGCGGCGGCGCCGACGGGCGACCCGCCGGCCGCCACGGCGAGGTGACCGACTCGGCCACCGGCGAGGTCGTCGCCCGTGTCCCCTTCGCGACGGCGGCCGACGTCGACCGCGCGGTCCGGGCCGCGGCCGCGGCGGCGCCGGCCTGGGCCGCGACGTCGCTGAGCCGCCGCGCCGACGTGCTCTTCCGCCTGCGCGCCCTGCTCGACGGCGCCCGCGACGAGCTCGCCGAGGCCATCACCCGCGAGCACGGCAAGGTCCGCTCCGACGCGCTGGGAGAGGTCCAGCGCGGGCTCGAGGTCGTCGACTTCGCGTGCGGCGTGCCGCACCTGACCAAGGGCGAGCTCACCGCACAGGTCTCGACCGGCGTCGACTCCTACTCGCTGCGCCAGCCGCTGGGCGTCATGGCCGGGATCACGCCCTTCAACTTCCCGATCATGGTCCCGCTCTGGATGGCGCCGATCGCCGTCGCCTGCGGCAACGCGTTCCTTCTCAAGCCGTCCGAGCAGGACCCGTCGGCGTCGCTCGTGCTCGCCCGGCTCTGGGCCGAGGCCGGCCTGCCCGACGGGGTCTTCTCGGTCGTCCACGGCGACCGCGAGGCCGTCGAGGCGATCCTCGACCACCCCGGCATCGCCGGCGTCTCCTTCGTCGGCTCGACGCCGGTGGCGCGGGCGATCTACGAGCGGGGGACCGCCGCGGGCAAGCGCGTCCAGGCCCTCGGCGGCGCGAAGAACCACGCCGTCGTCCTGCCCGACGCCGACCTCGAGCTGGCCGCCGACGGCCTCGTGAGCGCCGCCTACGGCTCGGCCGGGCAGCGCTGCATGGCCGTCTCGGTCGCGGTCGCCGTCGGCGAGGTCGCCGATCCCCTCGTGGCCGCCGTGCGCGAGCGCATGGCCGCGCTCGTGACCGGCGCGGGCACCGATCCCCGCGCGCAGATGGGCCCGCTCGTCTCGGCGGCGCACCATGCGAAGGTGGCCGGGCTGGTGGACGACGGCGTCGCGCAGGGCGCGGACCTCGTCGTGGACGGCCGGGGCCTGCGCGTCGAGGGCCACGACGGCGGCTTCTGGCTCGGGCCGACCCTGTTCGACCGGGTCGAGCCCGGGATGCGGGTCTACGACGAGGAGGTCTTCGGGCCCGTGCTCGTCGTCGTGCGGCGCGACACGTACCCCGAGGCGCTCGAGCTCGTCAACGCCAGCCCCTACGGCAACGGCGCCGCGATCTTCACGAACGACGGGGGCGCCGCACGGGCCTTCGAGCAGGACGTGACCGCGGGCATGGTCGGCGTCAACGTGCCGATCCCGGTGCCGATGGCCTACCACTCGTTCGGGGGCTGGAAGGCGTCGCTCTTCGGCGACCTCCACGTCCACGGGCCCGACGGCGTGCGCTTCTGCACCCGCGGCAAGGTGGTCACGCGGCGCTGGCCGGACCCGGCGGCGCGCGGGGTCGACCTCGGGTTCCCCGTGCACCGCTAGCCGTGGGCGCCGGGACCGCCTCGTCCCTGCTGGTCATCGCGGCCACGGCGGCGCTGGCCAGCCTCCTCGTCGCGGCGGCGGGCACCAGGCACAGCCCCCCGCCGGTGGTGGTCCTCGAGCTGCTCCTGGGCATCGTCGTCGGCCCGGAGGTGCTCGGCCTGGCACACGTCAGCCCGACGACGGAGCTGTTCTCCGACCTCGGCCTCGGGATGCTCTTCTTCTTCGCGGGCTACGAGATCGACCTCGGGCGCATCCGCGGGCGGCCGGCGCGCCTCGCGGGCGCCGGCTGGCTGCTGTCGATCGCCCTGGCCTACGCGATCGGCGGCGCGCTCGAGGCCTCGGGGCTCGTCGTCTCGTTCCTCTACGCGGGCTCGGCGCTCGCCTCCACGGCGCTCGGCCTCCTGATCCCGATCCTCCGTGACGCCGGGGAGCTGCGGACGCCCTTCGGGACGCAGGTCCTCGCGGTGGGCACGGTGGGCGAGGTCGGGCCGATCCTCCTCATCACCCTCGTCCTGTCCACGACGCACCCCGTCCACGAGGCCGTCCTCCTCATCGCCTTCGTGCTGCTGGCGGTGGCGACGGGGCTGCTGGCGGTCCGCTCGGCGGCGTCGGGGTGGCCGCTCGTGCAGCGGGGCCTGGAGACGAGCGGCCAGCTCGGCGTGCGCATCATCGTCGTGCTCGTCTTCGGCCTCGTCGCGCTCGCCGCCGAGCTCGGCCTCGACATCCTCCTCGGCGGCCTCATGGCCGGGCTCATCACCCGGGCGGCGCTGGAGGGGCGCGAGATCACCGTGCTCGAGTCCAAGCTCGCCGCGGTCGGCTACGGCTTCCTCATCCCGTTCTTCTTCGTCGTCAGCGGGATGCGCTTCGATCTCGAGGCCCTGACGTCGGAGCCGTCGACCGCCCTGCGGGTCCCGCTGTTCCTCGCGCTCTTCCTCGTCGTCCGCGGCGTCCCGGCGCTCCTGCTCTACCGCGGCCTCCTGGACGGCCGCGACCGCCTCGCGCTGGCCTGCCTCTCGGCGACGACGCTGCCCATCGTCGTGGGCATCACGACGATCGCCGTCCGCGAAGGCCACATGCGCAGCGCCAACGCCGCGGCCCTCGTCGGGGCGGCCGTCCTGTCGGCGCTGCTGCTCCCGCTCGCCGGCCTGCGGCTGCGCCGCGGGCGGGAGGAGCCGGCGGATGCCGGCGCGGCGGCCACCGCAGCGGCGGCGGATGGCGCGGGTGCCGCGGGTGCCGCGGGTGCGGGCTAGTCGCCCGGCCGCGGGAACTGCGTGCCCACGAACCGGTCCCACATGCGGTCGCTGAGGACGGCGTGCTGACCGAGGAGCACCCGGGCGGACGGCGTGACGGTGTAGCGGGGCTTGGGGTTGCGCGCGCCGAGCGCCTTCTCGATGACCTTGGCCACGTCGTCGGCCTCGCCGCCCAGCACCTTCATCGGCCCCTTCTCGTAGGCCTCGCGCGTGGCGCGCCCGACCTGCGCGTTGAACGCGGCGTACGCCGACTCGTCGGTCACGTCCTCCAGCGCGGTCGTGGCCGCGTCGGCGAAGCCCGTGCGGATCGCCCCCGGCTCGATGACGACGACCTTGACCCCGAAGCCCGCGACCTCGAAGCGCAGCGCGTCGCTGAGGGCCTCCACGGCGTGCTTCGTGGCGTGGTAGTAGCCGCCGCCCGGGAAGGTCAGCTTGCCGCCCATCGAGGAGAGGTTGACGATGCGCCCCCAGCCCTGGTCGCGCATCCCGGGCAGCGCGAGCTGGCACATCCGGGCGAGCCCGAAGACGTTCGTCTCGAACTGGCGCCGGACGTCGTCCATGGGCACGGTCTCGATCGCGCCCGACTGGCTGTAGCCGGCGTTGTTGACCAGGACGCCGACCGCCCCGGCCTCGTCCTGGACCGCGCGGACCGCCGCCGCCATCGACGCCTCGTCGGTGACGTCGAGCGCGAGCAGCCGGCACCCGGCGGGCTCGAGGTCGGCGATGGCGTCGACGTGACGGGCGCTGGCGTAGACCGTCCAGCCGTTGCGGGCCAGGCGCGCCGCGGTGGCGTGGCCGATCCCGGACGAGCACCCGGTGACGAGGACGGCCTTCGAAGGCTCGTGGGCGGCCATGGCGGGCCGTACCCTACGCCTCGGCGATGGCCCAGGACCACCTCGAGCCCCTGACGGCCCTGGACGCGTCGTTCCTCGCCCGCGAGGGTGGCGCGGCGCAGCTGCACCTCGGCGCCGTCGCGCGCTTCGACGGCCCGCCGCCCCCGTTCGCGGCGTTGCGCGACCACGTGCGCGCGCGGCTGGCGCACGTGCCGCGCTTCCGCCGGCGCGCGGCGGCCCCGCCCGCCGGACTGGGCCGCCCGCGCTGGGTCGACGACCCCACGTTCAGGCTCGACTACCACCTCCGCCACACCGCGCTGCCCGCCCCGGGGGACGAGGCGGCGCTGCGGACGTTCGTCGCCCGCACGTTCTCCCGGCGGCTGGACCCCGGCAAGCCGCTGTGGGAGCTGTGGCTCGTCGAGGGGCTCGCCGGCGATCGCTTCGCGCTGGTCTCGAAGGTCCATCACGCGCTCGTCGACGGCGTGGCCGCGGTCGACCCCCTGACCGCCCTCTTCGAGGACGGCGGCGACGGCTCCGGGCGCGCCGAGCCGTGGGAGCCGCGACCGGCCCCGACGCCCGCGCAGCTCGCCGCCGACGCGGTCGGCGGCGCCGCGCGGACCGCGCTCTCGGTGCCGTTCCGCGCGGCCGCCGCGGCGACGAGGCCCGCCGAGGCGCTGCGCGCGACCCGCGACGCCGCCGCGGCGCTCGGCGAGGTGCTCTCGGCGCGGCTCGTGCGCGCGGCCCCTCCCTCGCCGCTGAACGTCCCGATCGGCCCGCACCGGCGCGTCGCCTTCGCCGACGCGCCGCTGGCCGACCTGCGCGCGGTCAAGGACGCCTTCGGCGGCACGGTCAACGACGTCGTGCTCGCCGCCGTCGCCGGCGCGCTGCGCGCGTGGATGCACCACCGCGGGCTGCGGACGGCCGGCATGGAGCTCCAGGCGGGCGTGCCGATCTCCGTCGCCCCCGACGACCCCGACGACGTGGCGCCCGGCGGGCGGCTCATCCAGGTCGTCGTCCCGCTTCCCGTCGGCGTCTCGGACCCGGTCGAGCGGCTGCGCCTCGTGCGCGTGGCCACGGCCGGGCTCAAGCGCGAGCGGCACGCGCTGGGCGCCGAGGTCCTGGCCGGCGCGGAAGGGTTCGCGCCGCCGACGGTGCTGGCCCGGGCGGCGCGCCTGGCCTTCGCGACGCGCGCGTACAACGTGCTGGTGGCCAACGTGCCCGGCCCGCAGGCGAGCCTGGCCCTGCTCGGGCGGCGGATGCGGCGGGTGCACCCCGTGCCCTTCCTGGCCGGGGACCGCGCCCTGGCGGTGGCCGCGACGTCCTACGACGGCGTCGTCGGCGTCGGGCTCATCGCCGACTTCGACGCCCTGGCGGACGTCGACGTGGTCGCGGACGCCCTCGTCGCGGAGGTCGCCGAGCTCGGCCGGCTGGCGCGGGCGTCACGGCGCGCGGGCCGGGGCCCGGCGCGCGGCGGCTCGCGGCGCTAGCGCGCGGAGGTCGCGGGCGGCTGCGGGCGCTGCGGCTCGGGGCGCGGCTGGGCGCCCGTCGTCGAGGCCGTGACCGGCGTGACCTGCGGGTACTGGAACTGGTGCTGCATCACATTCCCCTCATCGGCAGGCCGGCCCTCGGCCCTGAGCGCTTCCGTGCGGGGTTTCGCGACGAGGTCGGCTTCCCCTGCCTCTCGTACGTCCCGATGGGCCCAGGCCTTGCGCGGGGGTGGACGGTCGTCGTAGGGGCGGGCGGGCGGCGAGGCGGCCGCCGCCGCCCCGGGCGCCGCCTGGCCCGGCCGCCCGAGGGATGGGATGCTCCGTGCATGGAGCCCCCCGCGCTGCCCGGCGTCGAGCACCTCTACGTCGATGTCCCCGGCGTCCGCGTCCACGTGGCGGCGGCCGGACCCGCCGACGCGCCGCCGCTCGTCCTGCTGCACGGGTGGCCCCAGCACTGGTGGTGCTGGCGGCACGTGATCCCGGAGCTGGCCACGACGCACCGCGTGCTCGCGGCCGACCTGCGCGGGTTCGGCTGGTCCTCGGCGCCCTCGGCGGGCTACGAGAAGGAGCAGCTCGCCACCGACCTCCTGGCGCTCCTGGACGCCATGGGGCTCGAGCGCGTCGGCCTCGTCGCCCACGACTGGGGGGCGTGGACCGGCTTCCTCGCCGGCCTGCGCGCGCCCGAGCGCTTCACCGGCTTCCTCGCGCTGGCCATCCCGCCGCCGAACCACGACGCACCGCCGAAGGCGATGCGGGAGTCCTGGCGCTTCGCCTACCAGGTGGTCCTCGCGACGCCGGTCGTGGGCACGACGCTCGTGCGCGCGACGCCCATGATCAGCCGCATGGTCCCCGGCGGTGCGCGACAGCGCGAGCACCTCGGCGCGGCCGCCGCCCAGATGTACGCCCGCGTGCTCGAGGAGCCGCCCCGCGCCCTGGCCTCCTCGCTGCTCTACCGCACGTTCCTCATGCGGGAGCTGCCGGCGATCATGAAGGGGCGCTACCGCGGGCAGCGCCTCGCGGTCCGCACGATCCTGCTCGCCGGCGCCGACGACCCGGCCGTGCGCCCGGTGATGCTCGAGGGCGTCGAGCGGTCCGGCGAGGACCTGCGCCTCGAGGTGCTCGCGGACACCGGGCACTTCGTGCCCGAGGAGCGCCCGGACCGCGTCGTGGCCGCGGCCCGCGAGCTGTTCGGCTGAGCCGCCCGAGCGCGGGCTAGGCCTCGCGCGCGACGACCTGCTCCCGCGTCGGCGCGTACTGCGCCTCGGCGGGATCGCCGGCGGGCATGCCCGCCGGCACGGGGATCCCCGGGGTGTCGCGCAGGTACCACTCGGCGTCCAGCGCGGCCTGGCAGCCCGACCCGGCCGCGGTGACGGCCTGGCGGTAGGTGTGGTCGACGAGGTCGCCCGCGGCCAGGACGCCGGGGCGGTTCGTCCGCGTCGACTTCCCGTCGGTGACGACGTAGCCGCCCTCGTCGGTCTCGACCTGGCCCCGGACGATCTCGGACTGGGGCTGGTGCCCGATGGCGATGAAGGCGCCGGCCATGTCGATGACCCGCTCCTCGCCGGTGCCGGTGTGGCGCAGGCGCGCCTGGGTCAGCGCGCCCTCCGGCCCGAGGAACTCGACCGGCTCGTAGGGCGTCATGAACTCGATGTTCTCCGCCGCGCGGGCGCGCTCGAGCATGATCTTCGAGGCGCGGAACTCGTCACGGCGGTGGACGACGACGACCTTCGAGCTGAACTTCGAGAGGAAGATCGCCTCCTCCATGGCGCTGTCCCCGCCGCCGACGATGATCGTCGGCTTGTCGCGGAAGAAGGCCGCGTCGCAGGTGGCGCAGTAGCTGACGCCACGGCCGCCGAGCTCCTCCTCGCCCGGGACGCCGAGCTTCTTGTGCTCGGCCCCCATGGACAGCACGACGGTGCGCGCCCGGAGCTCCTCGCCGCCGACGACGACGGTGTGGATGCCGCCGGGCTCGTCGGCCAGCCGGACCTCGGTCGCCTGGTCGGTCACGAAGCGCGCGCCGAAGCGCTCCGCCTGGTCGCGCATGCGCGTCATGAGCTCGGGCCCCATGATCCCCTCGGCGAAGCCCGGGTAGTTCTCGACGTCGGTCGTCTGCTGGAGCAGGCCGCCCCAGAGGAACCCCTCGATCACGAGCGGCTCGAGGTTGGCCCTCGCGGTGTACAGCGCGGCCGTGTAGCCGGCGGGTCCGCTGCCGATGATGATGACGTTCTCGACGGTGGCCATGTCCTCGTTGGGGTCGGATTTCACTTCACTTTGTATAGTAGCGCGCCGTCGGACGACCGGAGGGCGCGTGCGGGCCCGGCGCCACGTCGAGCGACGCCGTCCGCCATGATCGCCCATCCGATGGAGCTCCGCGGCAAGACCATCGTCGTCACGGGCGCTGGCGGCTTCGTCGGCCGCGCCGTGTGCGCCCGCCTGCTCGCCGACGAGGCGCGCGTCGCCGCGGTCGACCGCGACCCCGCGGGGCTGGCGGAGGTCGCGGCGCTCGGCGCCGAGCCGCGGCAGGCGGACGTGACGGACCGGGCCGCCACGGCGGCCGCCCTGGCGGGCGCCGACGGGGTCGTGCACACCGCCGCGCTCGTGGGCGACTGGGGCGCCCTGGAGGACTTCGTCGCCGTCAACGTGCGCGGGACGCGCAACGTCCTCGACGCCGCCGGGGCGGCCCGCGTCGTGCACGTCTCCTCCGTCGCCACCTGGGGCTACGAGTTCCGGCGCGACCTCGACGAGGACGCGCCCGTGCGCGCGTGCGGAGAGCCCTACGTCGACACGAAGGCCGCCGCGCACGTGCTCGCGCTGCGCCGCGGTGCCGCCGTGGTCCGCCCCGGCGACGTCTACGGCCCCCGGTCGGTGCCCTGGACGCTGCGCCCGCTGCAGGCGCTGCGCGCCCGCACCCTCGTGCTCCCCGGCCGCGGCGACGGCCTGCTGACGCTCGTCTACGTCGACGACCTCGTCGACTGCCTCGTGCGGGCGCTGACCCACCCGGCCGCGGCCGGGCGCGCCGTCACGGCCTGGGACGGCCGCCCGGTCACGGCCCGCGACTTCTTCGGGCGCTACGCCCGGATGCTCGGGCGCGACGGGGTGCCGACCCTGCCGGCGCCGCTGCTGCGCGCGGCCGCGATCGGGCCGGAGCTCCTCGCGCGCGTGCGCGGCGGGACGCCGTCCGTGACCCGGTCGGCGGTGACCTACGTCTCGCGGCGCGCCGTCTTCCCGAACGACCGCGCGCGCGAGCTCCTGGGCTGGCGGCCGCAGGTCGACCTCGACGAGGGGATGCGCCGCACGGAGGCCTGGCTGCGGGCGGAGGGCCTGCTCGGGGCCGCCTGAGCCGGTGCCGCACGTCTTCGCCTACGGGTCGCTCGGCCACGACCGCGGCGGCACGCCGGGCCGGCTCGAGGGCCGGCGCCGGACCTGGGGCGTGGCCATGGACAACCGCGTCGTCATCGCGGGCTACAAGGTGTGGCTCGACCCGGGCGACGGCCACCGACCGGCCGTGCACGTGCTCTTCCTCGACCTCGAGGAGGCCCCCGGCCACGCGGTCGACGGCGTCGTCGTGGCCGTCGCGCCCGAGGAGCTCCCCGCGCTCGACCGGCGCGAGCGCAACTACGTCCGCGACGACGTCGCCCCGGCGCTGCGGCCGCCGCCGGCGGCCGGCGCGCCGGCGATCGCCTACGTGGGGAGCGACGCGGGGCGCGCGCGCTGCCGCGACGGCCTGCGGCGCGGCGACGCCGTCGTCGCGCGGTCCTACCTCGACGCGGTCACCGCGGCGTTCGGGGCGGCGATCCCACCGCCACCGGTGCCGGTGCGGGACCTCGAACGGCGCGACGTGCCGCCGCTTCGGCCACGAGCGAGCCGATGACGCGGCTCGTCTCGTCCGCCTCCGGGTGCCACTGGACGCCGAGCGCGTAGCGGCGCTCCGGGTCCTCGATCGCCTCCGGGAGCTCGTCGAGGGCGGCCCAGCCGGTGACCTCGAGCCCCTCGCCGAGGCGGTCGACGCCCTGGTGGTGGTGGGACTTGGTCGCGTGAGAGGTCTCGCCGGCCGCGCGCGCGGCCAGCGACCCGTCGCGCAGGCGGACGTCGTGGTCGGCCCCGTCGAAGGAGCCGGGCGTGCGGCGGTGGTCCTCGTGGCCGTGGCTGTCGGGGAGGTGCTGGAGGAGCGTGCCCCCGCGCGCGACGTTCAGGACCTGCATGCCGCGGCAGATCCCGAGGTAGGGCAGGTCGAGCTCGAGGGCGCGCGCGGTGAGCGCGAGCTCGAAGCGGTCGCGCTCGCGGACGACCCCCGTGGTCGCGGCGTGCGGCTCGGCGCCGTAGGCGGCCGGGTCGACGTCGGAGCCGCCGGCGACGATGAGCCCGTCGAGGCGCTCGAGGATCTCGTCGGGGTCCTGGATGAGCACGGGGTCGGGCGGCAGGAGGACCGCCAGGCCCCCGGCGCGCTGGACCGCGTCCGGGTACTCGCGCGGGAGCAGGACCGCCTGGGTGTCCCACAGGCCCCAGCGCGCCCGCTCGAGGGCGGCGCACAGGCCGATGACGGGACGGGTCATGGACCCAACCTAGCGAGGGGTCCCGGCCCCACGCCCCGGCGCGGTCGGGTCAGCGGTAGGTTCCGGCCCCATGTCCGACACCGTGGAGGTCCGGCGCGAGGGCGCGGCCGCGCGCATCGTCCTCAACCGACCGGAGGCGCTCAACGCCTGGAACGCCGAGCTCGGGCTCGCCCTGCGCGACGCGGTGCTCGACGTCGCGGGCGACCCGGAGGTCCGGGCCGTGCTCCTGACCGGGGCGGGCCGGGCCTTCTCGTCCGGCGCCGACCTGAAGGACCTCAGCGGCCGGGAGGAGACGACGGCGAGCGGGCGCCCGGACGTCCGCAAGGTCCTGACGGAGCGCTACCACCCGATCATCACGGCGGTGCGGGAGATGCCCAAGCCGGTCGTCGCCGCGGTCAACGGGCCCGCGGTCGGCATCGGGCTCTCGCTGGCGCTCGCCGCCGACCTCGTGATCGCCGCGGAGTCGGCCTACCTCCTGCTGGCCTTCGTGAACGTCGGGCTCGTGCCCGACGGCGGTTCCTCGGTCTTCGTCCCCGCGCGCGTCGGCTTCGCGCGCGCGGCCGAGATGGCGATGCTCGGCGAGCGGGTCGGCGCCCCGCAGGCGCTCGAGTGGGGCCTCGTGAACCGGGTCGTCCCCGACGACGAGCTCGAGGACGCCGCCGGGGCGCTCCTGCGCCGCCTGGCGGAGGGGCCGACGGCCTCCTACGCGGGCACGAAGCGCCAGCTCAACGCCTGGCTCTTCGCCGGCATGGAGACGCAGCTCGAGCTCGAGGCCGACGTCCAGCAGGAGATGGCGGAGTCGGGCGACTTCGTGGAGGGCGTCGCCGCGTTCGTGTCCAAGCGCCAGGCGAAGTTCGGTGGGAACTAGCCGGTGCCACGTTGCGGCGTCCCGGCGGCCCTCGGCGCTACTGTTCCACGCGCCTTGACGCCCCCGACGAAGCTCCTCCGCGGTCGCGCCGGCCTCCTGGCGCCGGCGCTCCTCCTGGCCGTCCCGCTCTTCGCGATGGTCACGGGCACCGCCTCCGCGAGCGCGATCGTGCCGGAGAGCGGCGGGTCGCCCAACGCGGACGACATCAAGCAGCTCTACGAGATCGTCCTCGCGATCGCGCTCGTGATCTTCGTCGGCGTCGAGGGCGCGCTGATCTACTCGACCGTGAAGTTCAAGGCGCGCAAGGGGGCCGTCCCGGCGCAGATCCGCGGCAACACGCGCCTCGAGATCGGCTGGACGGTCGGCGCCGCGCTCATCCTCGTCGTCCTCGCGGTCTTCACCTTCATCAAGCTCGGCGACATCCGCAACCCGCCCCCGAGCGGTCCGGACGGGTACAAGGCGGCCGAGGGCGTCCTCGTCGCCTCCGGCCCCAAGGAGCGGCTGCCCGAGGGCGGCGGCGACCTGCACGTCTGCGTCAACGGCCAGCAGTACATCTGGCGCTACACCTACGCCCGGGACTGCTCGAACGCGCCCCTCGACGCGCCCTTCAGCTACACGGAGATGGTCGTCCCCACGCAGACGACCGTCACGCTCGACATCCGCTCGCAGGACGTCGCCCACTCGTGGTGGATCCCGAAGCTCGGCGGCAAGTTCGACGCCGTCCCGGGCTACACGAACTACACGTGGTTCAAGATCCCCGCGAAGTTCGGGGCGGGCAGCGGCTACGTCTTCCGCGGCAACTGCGCGGAGCTCTGCGGGCGCGGCCACGCGAACATGATCGCGCAGGTCCACGCGGTGACCCCCGCGGCCTTCGAGCGCTGGCTGGCCCGCCGCAAGGCCGACATCAAGGTCGCCAACACCGCCGCCGCCGCCCAGCGCAAGGCCGTCGAGGCCGGCCGCAACCCGTAGGACGAAGGACCCTCCTCCCCCATGGCCACCACCACCGCCCCCTCGCGCACGACCACGCCGCTGCCGGACGTCGTCGCCCACGCCGTCGCGCCGGAGCGCACGGGCTGGACGAGCTGGGTCACGACGACCGACCACAAGCGGATCGGGATCATGTACCTGGTCCTGACCTTCGCCTTCTTCATGCTCGGCGGGGTCGAGGCGCTGCTCATGCGGCTCCAGCTGTCGCAGGCCGACAACACGTTCCTGGACCCGCAGACGTACAACCAGCTCTTCACGATGCACGGGACGACGATGGTCTTCCTGTTCGTCGTGCCGGTCATGGCCGGCTTCGGCAACTACCTCGTGCCGCTCATGATCGGGGCGCGGGACATGGCGTTCCCGAAGCTCAACGCCCTGTCCTTCTGGCTCCTGGCCGCGGGCGGCGCTGGTCTTCTACGGCTCGATCTTCTTCTCCCCTCCCGAGTGCGGCTGGACGTGCTACGCGCCGCTGTCGAGCAGCCAGTACCTGCCCTCGGGCGGCGTCGACGCGTGGATCTTCCTCGTCCACCTCACGGGCGTCTCGTCGCTGCTGGGCGCGATCAACTTCTACGCGACGATCGCGAACATGCGCGCGCCCGGCATGGGCTGGGGCCGCCTGCCGCTCTTCGTCTGGACGATCCTCGTCTACGCCATCCTGCTGATCCTGGCGCTGCCGGTGATCGCGGCCGCGGTGACGATGCTCCTGACCGACCGGCACTTCGGGACGCACTTCTTCGAGGCCTCGCAGGGCGGCTCGCCCCTGCTGTGGCAGCACCTCTTCTGGTTCTTCGGGCACCCCGAGGTCTACATCATGGTGCTGCCCGCGTTCGGGATCATCTCCGAGGTCCTCCCGGTCTTCGCCCGCAAGCCGATCTTCGGCTACAAGGCGATCGCGGCGGCCACGGTCGTCATCGCCTTCCTCGGGCTGCTCGTCTGGGCGCACCACATGTTCGCGACGCCCAGCCCGACGTTCGTCCTGATCTTCTTCATGATGGGCTCGTTCCTCATCGCCGTCCCCACGGGCGTGAAGATCTTCAACTGGATCGCCACGCTGTGGCGCGGGACGATCGAGTACAAGACCGCGCTGCTCTTCTGCGTCGGCTTCATCGGGACGTTCCTCATCGGCGGCATCACGGGGATCTTCCTGGCGATCTTCCCGGTCGACTGGCAGCTGACCGACACGTACTTCGTCGTGGCCCACCTGCACTACGTCCTCATGGGCGGCGCCGTGTTCGGGGTCTTCGCGGGCGTCTACTACTGGTTCCCGAAGATCACGGGCCGGCTCATGAACGAGGGCCTGGGCCAGGCGAGCTTCTGGCTCATGCTCGTCGGGTTCCACGTCACGTTCCTCATCCAGCACTCGATCGGCCTGGACGGCATGCCGCGGCGGATCTACGAGTACCCGGACATCGGGCACCTCGAGCTCTACAACCTCATCTCGACGGTCGGCTCGTTCATCCTCGCGCTGGGGATCCTGGTCACCGTGTTCAACGCCGTCCGCTCGCTGAAGCGCGGCGCCGTCGCCGGGCCCGACCCCTGGAAGGGCAACACGCTCGAGTGGTTCACCACGTCCCCGCCGCCCGTCGTGAACTTCGAGGCCGTCCCGCGCGTGCGCTCGGTCGAGCCGATGAAGGACATCCGCCGCCAGGTCGAGCGCCAGTCCGGGACGGGCGTCGCCGCCGCCCAGCCCGCGCCCGAGCACTCGGTGCAGGCCTAGCCGGTGATGCCGTCCCCACCCGCGCGGTAGGGTCGCCCGCCATGGAGGCCACGCGCGCCCTCACCGCGCCGTCACGCGCCCGGCAGGTCGTGGGGGACTACGTCGTCCTCACGAAGCCGACGGTCCAGAGCCTGCTGCTGTTCACCACGGTGACGACGATGCTCGTCGCCGGCACCCCCTCGGTCGGCCTGGTCCTCGCGACGTGCCTGGGCGGCTACCTCTCGGCGGGCGGTGCGGCTGCGATCAACCACGTCCTGGACCGCGACCTCGACGCGCAGATGGCCCGGACGTCGACCCGGCCCGTGGCCTCGGGCCGCATCAGCCCGCGCGCGGGCCTGCTCTACGGCGTCGTCCTCTGCGTCGCCTCCTTCGCGCTGCTCAGCGCGACGGCGGGCGTCCTGCCGGCCGCCCTGGCCCTGAGCGGCTTCGCGGGCTACGTCGGCGTGTACACGATGTGGCTCAAGCGCCGGACGCCGCAGAACATCGTCATCGGCGGCGCGGCCGGCGCGGTGCCACCGCTCGTGGCGTGGGCCGCGGTCACGGGCACGCTGTCGGGGACCGCGATCTACCTCTTCGCGATCGTCTTCTTCTGGACCCCGCCGCACTTCTGGTCGCTCTCGCTGCTCATGAAGGACGAGTACGCGCGGGTCGGCGTGCCGATGCTGCCCGTGGTGCGCGGCGAGCGCGAGACGCGGCGCCAGATCCTGCTCTACACGGTGCTGCTCTACGCGATCACGCAGCTGCCGTTCTGCGCGGGCGGCTTCGGGACGACCTACCTCGTCGCCTCGCTCGTGCTGGGCGCGGGCTTCATCGGCGGCGCCGTGCTGCTGTGGCGCCGCGCCGACCGGCAGACCGCGCTGCGGCTGTACCTCTTCTCACTGGCCTACCTGGCGCTGCTCTTCGCGGCCATGGTGGCCGACGTCAAGCTGTGAGATCCGGGAGGATCCAGGACCCATGGACCGCAACCTCGCCCGCAAGAACCTCCGCTCCGGGATCGTCGTCACCGCCGTCTGCTGCTTCATGTTCGGCATGACGTTCGTCGCCGCGGCGATCTACATCTCCTAGGACGACGCGCATGACCGCGCGTCATCGATCGACCAAGCTCCACGTCGACCCGGAAGGCCGCCCCTCTCCATGAGCCCGCTCGACCCCGAGGTCCCGCCCGCCGGCGAGGAGATCCACCTCCCCGGCCCGTCGCTGCAGCCGCTCCTGCTCACCATCGGCCTGACCATCGCGCTCGTCGGCGTCACCACCTCCCCCGTCATCGCGGTCGTGGCGGGGGTCTTCTCGCTCGCCGTCATCATCCGGTGGGTGGCCGACACCCGCCGCGACGTCGACGAGCTGCCGGTCCACGACGACCACTGATCCGTCCCGGGCCGGCCCGGGCGGACCGCCGCGCCGCCGCGCGCCGTCAGGCGGCGGTCGGCGAGGGCGGCACCTCGCAGATCGAGCCGTCCGCCGTCCACGCGCGCACGATGTCGCGCATCGACACGATCCCGCGGACGTCCTCGCCCTCGCAGACGATGAGGTGCCGGAACCCGCCGCGGACCATCGCGACGGCCGCCTCCTCCATCGACCAGTCCGGCGCCGCGTAGACGACGTCCGCGGACTGGTGGTCGGCCACGCGCTCGGCGGTCGGGTCCTGCCCCGCGCCCAGGGCGTCGAGCAGGTCGCGCTCGGTGATGATGCCGAGGCCCGGGGCGTCGGGATCGAGCACGACGGCGGCGCCGACGCGGCGTGAGGACATGAGCCGCGCGGCCTCGCGGAGGGTGTGCCCGGGGCCCACCGTCAGCACGACGTCGCTCATCCCGTCCCGCACCTGCATGCCCATCAGCCTCCCGGAGCGCTTGCAACGATCCGCTCAAACCTAGCACCCGGTCCACGTCCGACCAACGTCGCCGTGCCAGCTTGGGTGATCCTTCCGAGCCGTCCAGCGACGTATCGATGATCGACCATGCAGCGACCATCGACCATCCGCCACCGGACCAGCCTCTTCCAGGAGGCCACCGACATCGTCGACGAGGAGTTCGCCGCCGACCTCTCGCTCGACGACATCGCCCGCCGCGTGGCGTCCTCGCGCCGCCAGCTGCAGCGCGCGTACGCCGAGATCGGGCACACGACGTTCCGCGAGCACCTGACCGGGGTGCGGATGGAGCGCGCCGCCGAGATGCTGGCCGCGCGCGGCCTCACCGTCCGCGAGGTCGCGCACCGCGTCGGCTACCGCCAGCCCGCGCAGTTCGCGAAGGCCTTCCGCCGCCACCACGGCCTGTCGCCGTCGGCCTTCCGGATGCGCCGCCGCGGCGATCTCGAGGCCGTCGGGCGCCGTCGCCGAAGCGGCCTAGCCGGGCCCGGCCGGGCCGCCCGGGCCAGGCCCGGCCGGCGCCGGTCGCGGGTCCGCGCGACCGGCGCCGTCCCGGCGCCCGGACCTTGTTGTGCCCGTCCGGAGGCATTGCATAGGATGCGCCGCGATGGAGCGAGGGGAATCGCGGCGGCGCGACCGCCGCAACCTGGGTCAGATGCTGGTCGTCGGGGTGATCGCCTCGGCGTTGGGGATCGCCCTCGGGCTGGCCATCGACTGGTTCCCGGCGGCCGACTCCACCCAGGCCGACGAGATCGACACGCTCTGGGACGTCCTGGTCATCGTCTCGGTGCCCGTGTTCGTCCTGGTGACGACGGTCATCATCTTCTCGGTCATCGACTTCCGGATGCGCCCGGGCGAGGAGGGCCTCGACGGGCCGCCCATCCACGGCAACACCCGCCTCGAGGTCATCTGGACCGCCATCCCCGCGCTCGTCATCCTCGGCCTCTGCGTCTTCGCCTACACGACGCTGACGGAGATCGAGAAGGCGCCGGCCAAGGGCGACCAGCGCGTCATCGACGTCTACGGCCAGCAGTTCACGTGGACCTTCAACTACAACGAGCAGGGCAAGAAGTTCACGTCGTCCCAGCTCTACCTGCCGGCGCAGTCCGAGGTGAAGTTCCGGATCCACTCCCGCGACGTCATCCACGACTTCTGGGTCCCCGACTGGCGGATGAAGATCGACGCCGTGCCGGGCATCACGACCTCCTACCGCGTGACCCTCAAGCCCGGGGCCCTCGGCGACCACGACATCGTCTGCGCGGAGCTCTGCGGCCTCGGGCACGCCTACATGCGCCAGACCGCGCACGTCGTCCCGGCCGACCGCTTCGACGCCTGGGTCCAGCGGATGACGGCGGGCGCCAGGCCCGCGCCGTCCGGCGGTCAGCAGGCCGGCGCGCCGGTGTCCGCCGCCCAGGCCAAGCAGCTCTTCGTGGCCGGCAACACCCAGACCGGGGCCACCGCCTGCGGCGCCTGCCACAAGCTCGCCGCGGCCGGCACGAGCGGTCAGACCGGACCGGACCTCGGCCAGGTCCTCAAGGGCATGAGCGCGGCCCAGATCAAGCAGAGCATCGTCAACCCCGACGCGGAGATCGCGAAGGGCTACGCCAAGGGGATCATGCCCTCGAACTTCGCGCAGACGCTCTCGGCCGCCCAGGTCGACGGGCTCGCGCAGTGGCTCTCGCAGGTGGCCGGCCAAGTGACCGTCGAGCTGCGCCGGGCCGGGTGGACGCGGGCGACCCTGTGGCTCGTCCTCGGCGTCGCGTTCTCCTACGCGCTCACGTGCGGCGCACGGGCGCTGCTCGGCTACGACCCGGTCCTCGACGGCTACGCGGTCACCCAGGTCGCGCTGCTGGCCGCGCCGCTCTTCTTCCTCTACGGGCTGGGGACGTTCGACTTCTGGCTGGACTGGGCCCTCGGGCGCCCGACGACGCCCGACGACCACTCGGGTCACGGCGCGACGTCGTGGAAGGACTACCTGCGCCCGAACACCGACCACAAGGTCATCGGGATCCAGTACATCGTCAACAGCTTCTTCTTCCTGCTGGTGGGCGGGCTGATGGCGATGCTCATGCGCGCCGAGCTGGCGCAGCCGGGGCGCCAGTTCGTCGACGCCAACGCCTACAACGGCCTCTTCAGCGTCCACGCCTCGCTGCTGATCTTCCTCTTCATCATCCCGGTCTTCGCCGGCATCGCGAACTACGTGCTGCCGCTCATGATCGGCGCGCCGGACATGGCGTTCCCGCGGCTGAACGCGCTGTCGTTCTGGCTGCTCCCGATCGCCGGCGTGATGATGCTGCTGTCCTTCCTGGCCCCGGGCGGCTCCTTCGCGACGGGCTGGACGGCCTACGCGCCGCTGTCGACCGAGGCCCCGATCGGGCAGGTCTTCTTCACGATCGGCGTGCAGTTCGCGGGCGCGAGCTCGATCGCGACGGCGCTGAACTTCCTGGTGACGATCATCACCATGCGGGCGCCCGGCATGACGTTCTTCCGCATGCCGCTGCTCGTGTGGGCGAACTTCTCGACCTCGTTGCTGGTCGTCATCGCCACCCCGTTCGTCGCCGCGTCGCAGTTCTTCGTCCTGCTCGACCGGGCGCTCGGCTTCCGCTTCTTCGACCCGGCCGCCGGCGGCGACGTGCTGATGTACCAGCACGTCTTCTGGTTCTACTCGCACCCGGCCGTCTACATCATGATGCTGCCGGGCTTCGGCATCGTGAGCGAGATCCTCGCGGTCAAGGCGCGCAAGCCGATCTTCGGCTACCGCATGATGGCGTTCTCGCTGCTGGCCATCGTCGTCCTCGGCTTCACGGTCTGGGCCCACCACATGTTCGTCTCCGGCATGCAGTCGTGGATCCGCGTGCCCATGATGATCACGACCGCGATCATCGCCGTGCCGACGGGGATCAAGATCTTCAGCTGGCTGGCGACGCTGTGGCGCGGGGTCCTGCACCTCGACACGCCCATGCTCTTCGCGCTCGGCTTCCTGTCGATGTTCACGCTGGGCGGCATCAGCGGCGTGATGCTCGCGATGGTGCCGGTGACCATCCACGTCAGCGACACGTACTTCATCGTCGCCCACATCCACTACGTGCTCTTCGGCGGCTCGCTCTTCACGATCTTCGCCGGGATCTACTACTGGTTCCCCAAGATGACGGGCCGGATGTACGACGAGACCCTGGGCAAGCTCCACTTCTGGACGACGTTCATCTTCTTCAACCTGACCTTCGCGCCCATGCACCTCCTGGGCGTCGACGGCATGCCGCGCCGGGTCTACGACTACGCCGACCAGTACGCGACGCTGAACCTCTTCATCTCGATCGCGTCCTTGATCCTGGGCCTGAGCACCCTGATCTTCGTCTACAACATGATCGCGTCGGCCCGCGGCGGCGCCCGGGCCGTGGCCAACCCGTGGCGGTCGCTCACCCTGGAGTGGCAGGTGTCCTCGCCCCCGCCGATCTTCAACTTCGACGCCGTCCCCACCGTCGTCGGCGGCCCGTACGAGTACGGCGTCCCCGGCGCCGTGCACGGCATCTTCGGCCCGGCCGGGCCGTCCGTCCCCCAGCCGGCCGGGGACACCGCCCCCCCGCCCGAGAAGACCACGACGTAGCGTGAGGAGCCCTGCGTGAAGACCGTCCTCGTCGTCGCGAACGAGACCCTCGGGGGCCTCGGGCTCCTCGAGAAGGCCCGCGAGCTCGCCGCCGAGGAGGGCGGCCTGCGGGTCATCGTCTGCGTGCCGCGCAGCCGCCCCCGCCACGGCAACGTCATCTACGACGACGCCGTCTTCCAGGCGGCGCAGACGCGCATCGACCTCGCCCGCCAGGTTCTGCGCTCGGAGGGCATCGACGCCGTCGGCGAGGTCGGCGACCCCGACCCCTACACGGCGACGATGGACGCGATCCTCGAGCACGACCCCGACGAGGTCATCGTGTCGACGTTCCCGACCACGACCTCGGGCTGGCTGCGGCGCGACCTCGTCGAGCGGATCGCCGACGCCGCGGGGCGCCCCGTCCACCACATCGTCTCGGACATCGACGCCGAGGGCCTCCCGTTCGAGGTCACGCTCGTGGTCGCCAACCGCACCGCCAGCACCCCCGAGCTGCTGGCCGCCCTGCGCGAGCGCGCCGGCGACGACCCCCATCGCCACCTCTTCATCGCGGTCGTCCCGCAGGAGGGCGGCGAGGGCGTCGACGCCCAGCGCGCCGGCGCACGGCTGGCCCAGCTCGTCGACCGGATGCGCGCCGAAGGCCTGTTCGCGGCAGGGATGATCGGGCCGCCGGACCCCTTCGTCGCGACGATGAACGGCGTGCAGTTCTTCCGCGTCGACGACGTGGTGATCTCGACGCTGCCCGCGACCCGCTCGGGCTGGCTGCGGGCCGACCTGATCGAGCGGGTGCGCAAGGCCTCGAACAAGCCGGTCGAGCACGTCGTCGCCCAGTCGCCCGCCTCGGCGGCCGCCTAGCCCATGGAGGCCGGCGCCATCAGGGCGGGCGGGGCCGCGGTCGGCCACGGCGACCAGCACGAGCACCACGGGCCGCCGCCGGCGAACCGCAGCTCGCGGGTCGACTCCCAGCTCCTCGGGATGATGCTCTTCATCATCAGCGAGGTGATGGTCTTCGGGGCCTTCTTCACGGCCTACTTCTTCATCCGGGTCGTGAACGGGGACACCTGGCCGGCCGAGGGGACCGAGCTCCCGGTCGCCGTCGCGGGGGTCAACACCTGCATCCTGGTCTCGTCCTCGTTCACCCTGCACTGGGCCGAGACGTCGATCAAGCACGGCAACCGCGCCGGGCTGCGGGCCGGGATCGTGGCGACGTTCCTGCTGGGCCTGACCTTCCTCTTCGTGCAGGTCAACGAGTACGTGCACATCGGCTTCTCGCCCCACGACAGCGCCCAGGGCTCGGTGTTCTACGGCCTGACCGGCCTGCACGGCGCGCACGTCTGCATCGGCCTGATCCTGCTGGCCATCGTCACGATCCGGGCCTTCCGCGGCCACTTCTCGCCCGAGTCGCACCAGGGCATCGTGGTGCCGGGGATCTACTGGCACTTCGTCGACGTGATGTGGATCGTCGTCTACACGACGGTCTACATCCTCTGAGCGCCGGTCGCGTGCAGGCTCCCTGGCGATCGGAGGACGCCGCCTTCGCCTGGGTGCTGCGGGTCGTCGCGGTCGCGGCGGTCGTGATCGCCGTCGTGCTGGTCCTGCGCGCGCTGACGTAGCCGCGGCCGCACGGGCCCGCGGCTAGAGTCGCGGGCCATGGAGCTCCGTCCTGGCGCGCGGATGACGGGCCTCACGCCGCCGAACGCGCGATGCGGCCGGCGCAGCCGAGCCTGACGGCCCGCCGGGCCGCGGCGCACCGCGTGGCGCACGAGGTCCTGGAGGAGGGCGCCGTGTTCTCCGACCCGCTCGCGGCGGCGCTCCTCGGCGAGGACCCCGCGGCCGTGGCGGCGGCGGCGCGCGCGGACCCGGCCGGGCGATCCCTGCGCCTCTTCATCGCGGCGCGCAGCCGGGTCGCCGAGGACGCGCTGGCGACCGCGGTCGCCCGCGGCGTGCGCCAGGCCGTGGTCCTCGGCGCGGGGCTCGACACGCTCGGCCTCCGCAACCCGCACGCCGGCGCGGGCCTGCGGGTGCTCGAGGTCGACCACCCGGCCACCCAGGCGTGGAAGCGCGAGCGGCTCGCGCAGGCCGGGCTCGAGCCGGCCGGCACGCTGACCTTCGTGCCCGTCGACTTCGAGCACCAGGAGCTCGCGGACGCCCTCCGCGCGGCCGGCTTCCGGGCCGACCGGCCGGCGTTCTTCGTGTGGCTCGGCGTCGTCCCCTACCTCACGCGCGACGCGATCGCGCGGACGCTGCGCACCATCGCGACGGTTCCCGGCGCCGAGGTCGTCTTCGACTACGCCGAGCCGGAGGACCGGATGGCACCCGGGCGACGGGCGCGAGCGGCGGCCCTCGCGGAGCGGGTCGCGGCCGCCGGCGAGCCGCTCGTCAGCCGCCTGGACCCGGTCGAGCTGGCCCGCGAGCTGGAGGCGCTCGGCTTCGGGGAGGTCGAGGACCTCGGGCCCGCCGAGCTCGCCGTGCGCTGGTTCGGGCGCCGGCCAGAGGACGTGCGCCCCGGCGGCGGCCCGCACGTCGTGCGCGCCGCGCGCGCGGGGCCGTCGTGACCCGGGCGGGCGGGCGGGCGCACGGGCGCGGGCGGGCGCACCGGCGCTAGGCCGACAGCGATCCGCCGCGGGCGGGGGCCGGCAGGGTCCCGGCCAGGACGTAGCGCAGGACGTCGACGACCTGCTCGGGCTCCCGCGCGACGGCGAGCGCCGCGCGGTCGACCTCCTTCAGCGCGTGGTCGTGCTGCTCGGGGTGGAGCGTCACGAGGGGCTTGCCGAGCGCGGCCGCGTAGCCGGCGTCGAACGCGGCGTTCCACTGCTTGTACTGCTCGCCGAAGCGCACGACGACGACATCGGCGCGCCGGAGCAGCGTCTGCGTGCGGATCGCGTTGACCCCCGCCCCGACGTGGTCCTTCCAGAACGGGCGGTCCTCCGCGCCGAGGATCGCGACCCCGGCGTCGTCGGAGGCGGCGTGGTCGGCGACCGGCGCGGTGAAGGCGACGTCGAGGCCGGCCTCGAGCGCGCCGCGCTCGATCCGCTCGCGCCAGTCGGAGTGGATCTCGCCGGAGAGGTGGACGGTCCAGGGCATGGACGCATCCTAGGTCGGCACCCGCGCGGGGTCGGGCGCGCCCGAGGCCACGGCTGGCCGTCGCCGGCGCAAGGTCCCTACCTGACGGTGAGCTTGCCCTCCATGCCGGCCTGGCGGTGGCCCGGGACCGAGCAGTAGAAGGTGTAGGTGCCCTTCGCGAAGGTCGCGGTGAACTTCGACACGCCGCCGCCCGTCACCTCGGCGCCGTTGCCCTTCCCGTCGATGACGATGTCGTGCGGGATGGAGGCCTGGTTCCGGCTCTCGACCGTGAGCTTGCCGGCGGGCGCGGTCGCCCGGTCCGTCACGTAGGCGAGCTGGCCGGTCTTGTCCGTGTCGATCTCCAGCGTCCCGCCCTTGGCCACCGCCGGGGCGCCGCCGCCGGCCTTCTTGACCGCCTCGGCGAGCCGACCGGTGTCCTGGCCGCCGCGGGCCGTCGAGAGCGCGATGTACTGGGCGACGTCGACGGCCTGGTCCCCCTTGACCAGCCCCGCCGGCATCTGGCTGTGGGCGCGGGGGTGGGCGATCTGCTCCTTCACCGCCCCCTCGATCCCGTCGCGGCCCATGCCGTCCTTGACCGCCTGCTGGAAGGCCTGGTCGAGGTTCGGGCCCACGGTGCCCTTGGTCCCGGCCCGCCCGAGCGTGTGGCAGGCCCCGCACTTGCTCACGAAGAGCTGCTTGCCCGCGACCACGTCGGCGTCGCTGCCCGACGACCCGCACGCGGCCAGGGCCGCGGCCGCCCCCGCGACCAGCACGCCCACGCCCGCGGCCCGCACGCCGCCCCACCGCCCGACCTCCCGCGTCATGGGCCGGGACCCTAGCCGCTCGTGCGGACCGGTGCGAGCGCCCTCGGCGGCAGCTCAGCGCACGGGCGCCAGGACGTCCAGCCGCCCCTGGGCGGCGGCCACGACGCCCTCGGCCACGCCCTCCCAGGAGTAGCGCTCCCGGGCCACCCGCACGAGCGCGGCGCGGGTGGCCGCGCGCAGCTCCTCGCCGGCCTCGAGCCACCCCACCAGCGCGCCCGCCAGGGCCGGCACCGCGTCGTCGTCGACGGGGAAGGACAGCCAGGGCGCGGCGGCGGGCGGCACGGCGGCGGCGAGCGTGGCCGTCACCTCGGCCAGGCCCGAGTGGGCGGCCGACACCGGCAGCGCCCCCGCGGCGGCCGCCTCGGCGGCCACCATCCCGAAGGACTCCGGGTAGGTGCTCGGCACGACCTGCGCCTCGGCGGCGGCCAGCAGGGGAGCCAGCTCGTCGTGCTCGAGCCGCCCGGTCAGGACCACGCGGTCCGGGAGGATGCGCGCGGCCTGCACGTAGCGGTCGCGCGCGTCGCCGGCGAGCCCGTCGAGGAACGCGGCCAGGTGGCGCAGCGGGCCGGGCGGGCCGCCCTCGCGCGTCCGCCCGTCCTGGGCGATGGCCCGCGCGGCGCCCAGGTCGCCCCGGGCCAGGGCCGCCACGAGCTCCTCGAACGTCGCCCGCCACGCCCCGAACCCGACGACGACCAGGCGCGCGTCGGGCACCGCGGCGAGCACGAGCGGCCAGGCCGCCGCCAGGAGGTCCGGGCCCTTGGAGACGATGAGCTTGCCCACGAACGCGACGAGGCGGTCGCGATCGAGGTCCAGGCGGCCGAGCGCCGCGCCGGCCGCCGCGGTGTCGCGCGCGAAGCTCGAGCCGGCCGGGGCGTCCTCGGGCGCCGCGGAGCGCAGCCGCGCGGCCAGCGCGGCCAGGTCCGCAGCGGCCTCGGCGCGCGGCCGGGGGCGGAACTCCTCGACGTCGACCCCGGGCGGTCCCAGGCGGGTGCGCGCCGGCAGCGCCGGGTCGTCCATCGCCGCCCAGAGGCTCTCGGCCGTGTGCCGCGACCCGACGAGCACGGTCCGGGCGCCAGCGAGCCCCTCGCGCGCGGCCGGGAGGAAGCGCTCGGGCTCGGGCTTGACCGTGTACTCGAGCGCGCTGCCGTGGATCTTGACCGCGTAGGGGACATCGGGCGGGAGCGCCCGGGCCAGGACGAGCGGCGCCATCACGAGGTGCCCGGCGAGCGCGGCGTCGGGCCGCGCCCGGGCCACGACGTCGCGCACGGCGGCGACGTTCGCGTCGACGTAGGCCGCGACCTCCGCGTCGGTGCAGTCGGCGAACCGCCGCGCCTCGACGCCCTCGTAGCGGTCCAGGACATAGGTGGGCAGCAGCCCGCCGAGCTCGGGCCGCCACGCGGTCACCCGCACCGGCTCCCGCACCACGCGGACGACCGGACGCCCGTCCGTCCAGCCCCCCACCGCGTCGACGAACGGCAGCGCCTCGGGCCGGGGCTCCTGGGAGACGAGGTCGACCACGTGCCCCTGTCGCGCGAGCGCCGCGACGAGGCGGGCGGTGTAGACGTTCGACCCCGTCCCGTGCAGGAGGTAGCCGTGGGCGACGAGCAGCCGCATGGGCGACGCCGGACCCTAGCGGCCGCGTCCGTCGCCGCCGCCGGCGGCGTCCCGCGGGCGCCGAAGGGCGCCCGGGACCCGCCGCGCGGCGCGCCGCTCGTCGCCCGCGGCCGCCGCTCGTCGCCCCGCCGGACGGTCCCGGACGCACCGCCCGTCGCCGCGACTGGCGGTGCTCCGGCTGTCCTGCCAGGTTCCTGACCGATGGCGAGGCCCGGAGCACGAGGGACCGGCCGAGCGCTCGTGGCGGGGGGACGCGTGACGACCCATGCCGCCGTGCGTGCCGCGCTGGCCTGGAGCCGCGAGGTGGTCACGGTCCACGCGACCGACGACTTCGACGACGCGGTCGCCCTGGCCGACCACGTCGACGTCGTGGTCGTCGACGTCGAGCTGCTGGCCGAGGTCGGGCTCTACGCGGCCGTGTCCGCGCTGCGGTCCGCGGCCGCGGGCCCCGAGGTCGTCGCCGCCGCCCCGGAGGCCGACCCCACCCTGGTGGCCGAGGCGCTCGAGGCCGGCGCGCGGTCCTTCCTCGTCCTGGGCCCCGACGTCCGCCAGGCCCGCGACACGATCGAGGCCGCGCTCGACGGCCGCGGCATGCTCGGCGTCGAGGCCGTCGCCCCCTTGCTCGACCAGCACGCGGCGCTGTGCGGCCGCGAGCGCGCCCGCGACCGCGCGATCGTCGAGCGCCTGGCGGCGGCGGTCGAGGCGAAGGACGCCGTCACGAGCGCCCACCTGCGCAACGTCACGCGCCTCGCGGTCGCCCTGGCCGCCGCGATCGACCCCGACGTGGCCACCGACGAGGAGTTCGTCGTCGGGTGCCTGCTCCACGACGTCGGCAAGCTCGGCGTCCCGGAGCGGATCCTCTCCAAGCCCGGCCCGCTGACCGAGGCCGAGTGGGACGTCATGCGCCGCCACCCCGAGACGGGCGCGCGCGTGGTCGGCCCGCTCGGGCTCTCGGACACCGTCGTCGACGTCGTCCGCCACCACCACGAGCGCTGGGACGGCGGCGGCTACCCGGACGGGCTGGCCGGCGAGGAGATCCCGCTCGCCGCGCGGATCTTCAGCGTCTGCGACGCGCTGGAGGCCATGACGGCCGAGCGGCCGTACCGCGCGGCCATGCCGGTGGCCGAGGCGGTCGAGCGCATCGTCGCGGAGGCCGGGGCGCAGTTCGACCCCCGCGTCGTCGACGGGCTCGCCGAGGGCCTCGCGCGCGACGCCATCCCAGTCGGCGCCGTGCTCGAGCCCGACGTCCTGGCCGGCTGAGGAGCGCGGAGCGCCGCGCCCGGGCGCGGGCGGGCTCGGTATCCTGCCGCCCCATGGCGATCCGCACGCGGCAGCTCTACCGGATGCGCACGCCCTCGACCGGCCGCGAGGTCCTCATCGAGGCCGAGCCCGACCGCGTCTACCGCGACCGCGACACGGGCGAGGAGCTCGAGGTCCTCGGCATCTCGGTCCCCATGGCCCCGACGGGCTCCCGCCTGCCCTGGGCGGTGGAGCACCTGCGGTTCTGCAACTGGTGCGACCAGCTCGCCCAGCGCGACCTCAACGACTGCCCGACGTGCGGGCGGCGCATGGCGCCGCTCGCGTCCTGACGGCGCTCTAGCCTGCTCCTCATGCCGTCCCCGTCCCGACGGTCCGCCCGCGTCCTCCCCCTCGTCGCCCTCGCGCTCGCCGCCGGCGCGGCCGGCTGCGGGGGCGACAGCACGGGGGTCGACCACATCCCCGCCTCGGCGCCGCCGCTCACCGTGCCCGCCGGCGCGGACGTCCTCGCCCAGGGCGCCACGTCCTCGTCGGGCTCGTCGACGACGACCGACACGACCTCGACGTCCACGGCCACCTCGGGCACCGCCTCGTCCCCGGCGGGCACGCCGACGAGCAGCGGCGGCACCGCGGCCGGCTCGACCGGGACGGCGACGAGCCCGGCGACGACGGCCCCGTCGACGTCGACGTCCACCGCGCCGCAGTCGGGCACGGGCGGGGCGACGCCGCAGACGGGCACGTCCACGTCGCCCTCCACGGGCGGGACCGGCGGCGCGGGCGCCAACGGGGGCGCCTCGGCCGGCGGCTTCAGCCAGTTCTGCCAGGACAACCCGGGCGCCTGCCCGGGGAACTAGCCCGCCCGGCCTCCCGGCTCAGCCCGGGCGGCGCGCCCGACCGCCGCTAGCGCGCGGCGGTCCTCTTCTTCGGCGTCTTGGCCTTCGGCGGCTTGGGCGTCGGGATGAGCGTCGCGCTGTAGGTCAGCCGCGCGGTCCGGTACAGGCACCAGTACTGCGCGAGCTGGCCGATCGCCGTCTGGGCCGTCTGGGTCTGCGTCTCGTCGCAGGAGCCCTTCGGGCGGGCGGCCCGCCAGGCGGTGTTCCCGCCGAGGCTCACCGCCAGCGCCGGCGCCCACGTCGGGACGGTGAGGCCGACGATCCAGCCCTTCTTGACGGCGATCGTCTGCTGCAGGGGGAACTGGACCGTGGTGCCGAAGAACGGCTGCAGGCGCTGCGGCTCACCCTGGCCCATCACGCGCAGGCGCGCCTTCGTGCCGGCGCGGAGGACGGTGATCTGCGCCGTCGACTGGCCGCCCTGCGTGCGGTTGAAGAAGGCGACCTGCTTCTTGCCCGGCGCGCCGAGCGCGATCGTCCAGGCGACGATGCGCCCGTCCTGCGGGATGGTCATCGTGCCGGCGGTCCCGGCGACGCGGGACTGGAAGCCCGTCGTGTGGTTGATGGCGTAGCAGGGCTTGGGGCAGCTCGGGGTCGCGGCGGGGCCGGCCTTGCCGACCTCGATGATCGCGGCGGACGCCGTGGTGGGGAGCGCGAGCGCCGCGAGGACCACGGAGGACGCGAGGATGGGACGTCGGTGCATCACGGTGTGAACCCCTTTCGCACCGGGGAGTTTCGCTCCGGAGCCCGGCGCTCCTGCCCCGGCGCCATCGCCTAGCGTCCCTCGTAGGTCGCGTGGCCGGGCCCGCGCTCGAGGAACGACCGCACCGCGCCGCGGAGGTCCTCGGTCCCGAACAGGCCCCCCGCCACCTCCGGCACGAGCTCGTCGGCGGCGCGCGAGCCGCCCGCGACCTGGGCCCGGACGAGGCGCTTCGTGGCGGCGTGGGCGCGCGTCGGACCCTCGGCCAGGCCGAGGGCGAACGCGCGCGCGGCCGCATCGAACCCCTCGTCGGGGAGCACGCGGTTGACGACGTTCCAGCGCTCGAGCGTCGGGGCGTCGAAGAGCCCGCCGGTCATGACGAGCTCCTTGGCCCGGGCGGGGCCGGCGCGGTCGGCCAGGCGCTGCGTCCCGCCCATCGCGGGCGTCAGGCCCACCACGGTCTCGACGAGCCCGAACCGTGCCGACTCGGCGGCGAGGAGCAGGTCGCAGGCCAGCGAGAGCTCGAAGGCCGCGGTGAGGCACAGCGCGTGGGCCGCGAAGACCGTCGGGCAGGGCAGGTCCTCGACGGCGTGGATCATCTCCAGGAGCTCGGCCCACAGCCGCTCGCCGTCCGCGACGGAGAGGCCGTCGAAGAGGTGGACGTCCACCCCACCGCTGACGACGCGGCCCTCGGCGCGGACGAGCAGCCCGCGAGGCGGCTCCCCGGCCAGCGCGGCGACCGCCGCCCGCAGCCCGTCGATGAGGGCCTGGTCGAAGAGGTTCAGCGGCGGCGCGTCGATCGTGAGGACCGCGAGCGGGCCCTCCTGCTCGAGCCGGACGCTCATCGAGCGCGCCCCGGACGACGGAGCCCCAGGACCGTCGCTCGATCGATGAGGCGCCGTCATCGAGCCAGGGCCGCGCCGGCGGCGGCGATCTCGTCCGGGTCCCCGGGACCCGGGGTCCAGGGCAGCCGCAGCGGGTCGCCCACGTATCGGGGGATGACGTGGACGTGGAAGTGGAACACGGTCTGCCACGCCGCAGCGCCGCAGGAGTTCAGGAGGTTGACGCCGTCGGCCCCCAGCGCCGACCTGGCGCGCCCGGCGAGGCGCTTGGCGGTCCGCGCGCAGGCGGCGAGGTCCTCGTCGTCGACCTCGAGCAGGTCGGCCGCGTGGGCGCGCGGCACGACGAGCGCGTGGCCGCGCGTGGCCGGGCTGATGTCCATGAAGGCCAGCGTGCGCTCGTCCTCGTCGACCACGGTGGCCGGCAGCTCGCCGGCCACGATCCGGCAGAACAGGCAGTCGTCGCGGGCGTCCTGGGCCATGGCGCGGGAGCCTACCGATAGGGTCCGCGCGGCCATGCCCGCCACCCGCCCCGTCGACGCAGTGGCCGGAGAGCTGCGGGAGGCCGTCGAGCACCTCGCCTCCTTCCCCCGTCCGTCGGCATCCGACGGGGAGCGCCGCGCGGCCGACTGGATCGCCGCGCGGCTGCGCGGCGAGGGCTGCGACGCGCACGTCGAGGCGGAGCGCGCCCACGGCGGCTACTGGTGGCCGCTCGGGCTGCTCAGCGCCGCGGCCGGCGTCGCGGCGCTGTCCGGCCGGCGCGCGGCGGCGGTCGCGGTGGGCGCCGCCGCGGCGGCCGGGATCGCCGACGACATCACCGGCGGCGCCCAGTGGTTCCGGCGCCGCATGCTGCCCTCGCGGCCGACCTGGAACGTCGTCGCCCAGGCCGGCGACCGCGACGCCGACCGCACCCTCGTGGTCGTCGCCCACCACGACGCCGCGCACACGAGCGTGGTCTTCCACCCCGCGCCGAGCCGCTGGGTCGGCCGTCGGTTCCCCGAGCTGCTCGAGCGCACGGACACGACCCCGCCGCTCATGTGGCCCGTGATCGGCGGCCCGCTGCTGACCGCGCTGGCCGGGCTGACCGGCGTGCGGGCCCTGCGGGCGGCCGCCGCGGTGGTGTCGCTGGGGACGGCCGCCACGATGGCCGAGATCGGCCTGCGCCCGACGGTCCCGGGCGCCAACGACAACCTCACCGGCGTCGCCGCGCTCGTCGGCCTCGCACGGCTCCTGCGCGACCAGCCGGTGACCGGCCTGCGCGTCGTGCTCGTCTCGACGGGCTCGGAGGAGTCGTTCATGGAGGGCATGCAGGCCTTCGCGCGCCGGCACTTCGCCTCGCTGCCGGCGGACCGGACCCACGTGGTGTGCGTCGACACGGTCGGCTCGCCCCGGCTCGTCCTGCTCGAGGGCGAGGGCATGCTGGCCATGCGCGAGTACCCGGCGGACTTCAAGGACCTCGTGGCCGCGTGCGCCGCGGAGGCCGGCGTGACGCTGCGCCGCGGCCTGCGGTTCCGCAACGCCACCGACGGGCTCATCGCGCTGCGGGCCGGCTACCCCACCGCGATGCTCGGGTCGGTCAACGCGCTCAAGCTGCCCGACAACTACCACTGGCCGACCGACGTGCCCGCGAACGTCGACTTCGGGACCGTCGCCGACACCGTGACGGTGTGCGACGCGGTCGCCAGGCGGCTGGCGTCCGGGCGCTGACGGTCCCCTCACACCGCTCTCCGGTTGAATGGTGCGATGGCCCGCACCCACGACGACGCGATGCGCCGCGTCTGGGACGCGTGGTCACGCGGGTCGGTCGCCGACCTCACCGCGCAGCTCCACCCCGACGTCGAGTGGACCTCGGTCGCGCTCGGCCGCACCTACCGCGGCCACGACGAGGTCAGGCCCTGGCTCGAGGGCCTGCGCGGGCGGTGGAAGAGCCTCACCGTGAGCTTCGACGCGACCGAGGAGCTCGGCGGCGACGTCGTCCTCGCACGCGGGCAGGCGTCGGGCTTCGACCACAGCGGGGACCGGACCTTGGACGGGACCGTCACCTGGGTCGTGGAGTTCGCGGGCGACCTGATCGTCCGCGGGCAGGTCTTCGACGACGAGGCGACCGCGCGCGCCTGGGCCGACGAGCTCCGCGGCGGCTAGCCCGCCGGGCGGCGCCGGCCGCCACCGGCGCCGAGCGCCCGGCGCGCCAGCGCGACGGCCTCGTCGGCGGTCCCGACCTCGCCGGCGTAGCGCGCCTCCTCGATCTCGTCCAGCAGCGCGCCCAGCTGCGGGCCGGGGCGCAGGCCCAGGGCGGCCGCCAGCGCGTCGCCGCGCACCAGGGGGGCGGCCGGGCCGGCGGCCCGCTGCTCGAGCGCCGCGTCGAGCAGGTGGGCGGCCAGCGCGACGTGCCTGGCGATCGCCGGCTCGGCGTTCCGGCCGCGGGTGGCGAGGCGGTCGGCGACGGTCAGGAGGGTCACGTCGGCCGACACGGGCGCGGTGGCGACGAGGTAGCGGTGGACCGCCCGGCGGTCGAGCGGGGCGTCGTGGACGAGGAACCCCAGCCGCAGGTGGTGACGCGTCAGCGCCGCGACGTGCGCGCGCAGGCGCTCGCTGGCCCGCAGGCGGGCCAGGGCCGCGCGGGCCAGCTCCGCACCGACGCGGTCGTGGCCGGGGAAGCCGACGCGGCCCTCCGGGAGGGCCACGCGCGTCTGGGGCTTGGCCGCGTCGTGCAGGAGCGCGGCCCACCGCAGGCCGCCGCCGCGGTCCAGGCCGTCGGCCAGCGGCTCGCGCAGCAGCGCGCGCACGCCGGCGTCGCGGCCGGGGTGGGCGGGGAAGAGGATCCGCCCCGGGTCGCGCTCGAGGTCGATCGCGGCCTGGAGGACCTCGAGCGTGTGCCCGTGCACGTCGAGGTGGTGGTAGACGCTCTGCTCCACGCCGTGCAGCGCGTCGAGCTCGGGGAGGACGACCGGCGTCAGGGCGAGGTCGTCGAGCAGGCGCAGGCCGTCGACGGCGGCGTCGGCCGCGACGAGCGCGCGCAGCTCGGCGAAGACGCGCTCCGCCGCCACGCCGGCGACGCCGGGCGCATGGGCCCGCGCCGCCGCCGCGGTCGCCGGCTCGACGACGAAGCCGAGCGTCGTGGCCAGCCGCGCGACCCGCAGCGCACGCAGCGGGTCGCGGTCGAAGGCGGCGGCCGACACCATCCGCAGGCGGCGCACCGCGAGGTCGGCCAGGCCGCCGTGGGGGTCGACGAGGTCGCCGCCGGCCAGCGGCTCGGCCATCGCGTTCACGGTCAGGTCGCGCGCGGCGAGGTCCTCGGCGAGGGTCGCCCCCTGCAGCGCGACGAGGTCCACCTGCCACCCCTCCCCCACCACGCGCCAGGCGCCGTGGGCGTCCGAGAGCGCGAAGGACGCCCCGCCGGTGGCCTTCGCCACCCGTCGCGCCGCCGCCCGCGGGTCGCCCGCCAGCGCGAGGTCGAGGTCGGCCTCCGGCCCGCGGCCGAGCAGCCGGTCGCGCACCGTCCCGCCGACGAGCCACGCCTCCTCGTCCGCGAGCGCCGCGCGCACCGCGTCCAGCGGCGCGACGGCGCTCACGCCGGCCTCCCGTCGCGGACGTGGACCCGCGGGACCCGCGGCAGCAGGCCGCACACGACCTCGTAGCCGATCGTGCCCAGCCGCCGCGCGACCTCCTCGGCGAGCAGGCGCTCGCCGGCGCGCGCGCCGAGCAGGACGACCTCGTCGCCCCGCCGGACGCCACCGCCGTCCGGCCCGAGGTCGACCGTGACGTTGTCCATGCTGACCGTGCCCACGAGCGGCCGCCGGCGGCCCCCGACGAGCAGGTCGCAGTCGTTCGTCAGGCCGCGCCGCCAGCCGTCGCCGTAGCCGATCGGGACCGTGCCCAGGACGGTGTCGCGCTCGGCCACGAAGCGCCGCCCGTAGCCCGTGCTCTCGCCGGCGGCGCAGGGCTTGACCTCGGCGACGTAGGAGACGAGCTCGAGCGCCGGCTCGAGCCCGTGCGCGGCGGGGTCCTCCCCGAACGGGTCGATCCCGTAGAGCGCCAGGCCCGGCCGGACGACGTCGAAGTGGGCGGCGGGGTCGCGCAGCAGGGCGGCGCTGTTGGCGGCGTGCAGCCGGGCCTGTGGGAAGCGCTCGCGCAGCGGCGGCGCCCACGCCGCGAAGCGCGCGAGCTGCTCGCCGAAGAAGGCGTCGCCGCGCTCGTCGGCCGTGGCGAAGTGCGTCAGCAGGCCGGCCAGGCGCAGGCCCGGCGCCGCCGCGACGCGCTCGGCCACGCGCGTCGCCTCGGCCGGGTCGCGGGTCCCCAGGCGGCCCATCCCGGTGTCGAGCTTCACGTGCACGCCCACCGCCCCGCCGGCGCCGCCCGCCCGCGTGGCGACGGCGTCGGCGAAGCCCTCGCGCCAGGCCACCACGTCGGCGCCGGCGGCCAGGGCGACGTCGAGCTCCTCGGCCGAGAGCGCCCCCAGGACGACGACCGTGCCGGAGACGCCGGCCGCGCGCAGCTCGGCGGCCTCCTGCGCCGTGGCCACCGCGAGCCACGCCGCGCCGCCGGACTGCGCGGCCCGCGCCGCCGCCACCGCGCCGTGGCCGTAGCCGCCGGCCTTGACGACGGCGCACAGCTCCGTGCCCGGCGCGCAGGCGGCCTTCAGTCGCGCGGCGTTGCGCTCGATCGCGCCGACGTCGACGCGGGCCAGGGCCCGGACCGGCATCGGCGGTCGGCTAGCCCTCCTGCGTCAGCGCCTCGAGGACGTCGACGCGCGTGACGACGCCCACCAGGCGGTGGCCGTCCTCGACGACGGGGAGGCGGTTGTGGCCGCGCTCGACGATGACGCGGCCGGCCTCGCGGACCGTCGCGCCGGGGGCGACCGTGACCGGGTCCGTGGTCATGAGGTCCTGGACCGTCGCCGCGGTCGCCTTGCGCAGGCGCCCCTCGAAGCGCCGCAGCGGCTCGAGGAACACGATCCCGCCGAAGAGCTCGATGTAGTGCGGGACGTGGAGGTCCTCGCCCTCGTCGTCGGTGATGACGAGGTCGTTCTCGGTCACGATCCCCACGAGGTCGCCGCGCCCGTCGACGACCGGGAGCCCGGGCAGCTCGTGCCGGCGCAGCAGGTGGACGACCGTCTCGACGGTGTCCTCGACGCCCACGGTCACGGGCTCGGCGTCCATGATGTCCCGAACGACCACGGCGGCGAACCCTACCGCTCGACCACCCCGCGCCGGGCCTCGGGCAGGGCGTCGACGACGTCGCCGGCCATGACCCCGTCGACGCCGAGCCGGGCGGCCGCGCGGCCGCCGGCCAGGGCGTGCAGGCGCACGGCCGCGCACGCCGCGCGGAAGGGCTCGACGTCGCGGGCCAGCAGGGCCGCGACGACCCCGGTGAGCACGTCGCCGGTCCCGGCAGTCGCCAGCGCCGGCGTCGCGCCCGGGCTCACCGCCACGAGGCCACCCGGCTCGGCGACGAGCGTGTCGTCGCCCTTGAGCACGACGATCGCCCCGCTGCGCCGCGCGGCCGCACGGACGCTCGTGAGGCGGTGGGCGTCGACCTCGTCGCCGTCGGTCTCCAGCAGCCGGCCCAGCTCGCCGCTGTGCGGCGTCAGCACGGTCGGCACCGCGGCGCGCCGCCAGGTCCTCGAGCCGGCCGACGTGGGCGTTGAGCCCGTCGGCGTCGACCACGAGCGCGACCTCGGCCTCGGCCGCCAGGCGGCGCGCGAAGGCCACGGCACCGTCGGCCCGCCCCAGGCCGGGCCCCAGGGCGATCGCGCCGCCGCGCCGCGCCGCGATCCCGAGGACCTCGTCGGCGCCGTCCGCGGTGTGGGCGCCCTGCTCGTCCGGCAGCCCGCGGGTCATGACCTCGGTGAGCTTCGTCGCGAGGATGGGCTGCGCGGGCGCGGGGACGCAGGCGGTCACGTAGCCGGCGCCCGCGCGCGCGGCGCCGAGCGCCGTCAGGACCGGGGCGCCCGTCAGGCCGGCCGAGCCGCCCGCGACCAGGACGTGCCCGCTCGTGAACTTCGTCCCGCGCGCCTCCCGCGTGGGGAGCGACGCCAGCAGCGGCGCGTCGCGCAGGAGCGCGACCTCGGGGTCGGGGACCGGCGCGCCGGGCGGGAGCCCGAGGTCGATGACCTCGACCGCGCCCGCGTGCGCCTTGCCGGGGGCGATCCAGAGCCCTGGCTTGGCCGCCACGAAGGTCGCGGTGGCCGCCGCGCACACGGCCTGCCCGGCCACCTCGCCCGTGCTCGCGTCGACCCCGCTGGGCACGTCGGCCGCCACCACGGGCGCCTCGCAGCGCCCGCAGCGCGGTGATCGCCTCGCGGGCCGGGCCGTGCGGCTCGCCGGTCGCGCCCGTGCCCAGCAGCGCGTCGACGGCGACGGCGGCGCCCGCCAGGCGCGCCGCCGCGAAGGGCTCGGGCGGC
Source organism: uncultured Actinomycetes bacterium (assembly GCA_963707695.1). Lineage (GTDB taxonomy): Bacteria > Actinomycetota > Thermoleophilia > Solirubrobacterales > Solirubrobacteraceae > JAOPZW01. Next base: position 928,621 of record CAVPQY010000004.1, read on the forward strand.
GGCCCCGGGAGGCGGTCGGCGTTCGTGCGCGCGTCGCCGCGCAGCTCGCCGACGGGCGCGAGGGCCAGCACGACGACCTCGCGCCCGCGCTCGCGCAGGAGCCGCGCCGCGACGTAGCCGTCGCCGCCGTTGTTGCCCTTCCCGCAGACGACCGCCACCGTCCCGGCGCCCGCGAGGCGCTCCACGAGCGCGGCCAGCCCGCGGCCGGCGCGCTCCATGAGCTCGAGGCCCTGGATGCCGGCCTGCTCGATCGCCCACCGGTCCGTCGACCGCATCCGCTCGGCGTCCGGCAGCCCCTCGAGCCAGGGCGGGAGCGTCACGGGGCCGCCAGCGCCACGGCGCCGGCCGTCGCCCGCGTGTGGGTCAGGGAGACCGAGACCCGGACGCCGAGCTGGGCGGCGCGCTCGGCGGCCGCGCCGCGGAGGGCGAGCTCGGGGCGCCCCGCCGGTGGCCACGACCTCGATGTCACGCGGGCGCAGGACGTCGAGCCCCAGGGCCTTCGTCACCGCCTCCTTGGCGCAGAACCGCGCCGCCAGGTGCTGCGCGGGCCGCGCCTGGGCGGCCGCGTAGGCGCGCTCGGCCTCCGTGAACAGCCGGTCGGCGCAGCCCGGGCCGGCGCTCCAGCGCGCGCTCGAGCCGGTCGATGTCCAGGAGGTCGAGTCCCACCACGGGTCGACCGTACCCGGCCGGGCGGCCTGCTCGACCCTCGGTCCTACTCGACCGTCACGGTCTTGGCGAGGTTCCGCGGCTGGTCGACGTTGAGCCCGCGACGGCGCGCGATCCGGTAGGCCAGGAGCTGGAGCGGGATCACGGCCAGCAGGGGCTGGAGCATCCAGTCCGTGGCGGGGACGTGGAGGACCTGCTCGGCGTGCGCGGTGAGCTCGTCGTCGCCCTCGGTGCCGACGGCGATGACGTGGGCGCCGCGGGCCCGGACCTCCTGCATGTTCGAGACGACCTTGTCGTGGACCGGCGAGCGCGTGGCGACGGTGACGACGGGCGTGCGCTCGTCGAGCAGGGCGATCGGGCCGTGCTTCATCTCGCCGGCGGCGTAGGCGTCGGTCGAGATGTAGGAGATCTCCTTGAGCTTCAGCGCGCCCTCGAGCGCGACCGGAAGCCCGACGTGGCGGCCCAGGTAGAGGAAGAACCCCGCCTGCCAGTGGGCGTCGGCGATCGCCTCGACCTCGGCGTCGACGCCGCCCAGCAGCTCTTCGATGGCGTGCGGGATCCGCTTGAGGTCGCGCACGAGCTCCGTCCGGCGCGCCGCCGGCAGCGTGCCGCGCAGCTCGGCCAGGCGCAGGCCCAGGAGGTACATGACGGCGACCTGGCAGACGAAGGTCTTCGTGGCCGCGACCGAGACCTCGAGCCCCGCGCGGGTGAAGAGGACGCCGTCGGCGTCGCGGGTCGCCTGCGACCCCATGATGTTCGTGATGGCCAGGACCCGCGCCCCGGCGTCGCGCGCGATCCGCATCGCCGCCAGGGTGTCGGCCGTCTCGCCCGACTGCGTGATGCCGATGACGAGGTCACCCGGCCCGACGACCGGGTTGCGGTAGCGGTACTCCGAGGCGACGTCCATCTCGACGGGCACGCGGGCCCACTCCTCGATGGCGTAGCGACCGATGAGGCCCGCGTGGTAGCTCGTGCCGCAGGCCACGACGACGATGCGCCGGACGTCGAGCAGGAGCGACTCGTCGAAGGACGCCTCGTCGGCGAGGTCCACGCCGTCCTCGCGGACGGTGCGGTCGGCGATCGTCTCGGCGACCGCGTCGGCCTGCTCGTGGATCTCCTTGAGCATGAAGCTCTCGAAGCCGCCCTTCTCGGCGGTCTCCTCGTCCCAGTCGACCTCCTCCACCGCGCGGTCGACGGGCGTCCCGTCGGCCTGCAGGAAGGTCGCGCCGCCGGGCGTGATCGCCACGAGCTCGCCGTTCTCGATGACCTGGACGCGACGGGTGTGGCGCAGGAAGGCGGGGATCGCGGAGGCCAGGAACGTCCCGTCCTCGGCGCGGCCCACGACGAGCGGGCACTCGCGCCGCGCGCCGACGAGCAGCTCGGGCTCGTCGAGGGACATGGCGACGAAGGCGAAGTGGCCCTCGAGCTCGGCGTAGGCGGCCTGCACCGCCTCGAGGAGCGAGCCGGTGGCCAGGTGGTGCGAGATCAGGTGCGCGATGACCTCGGCGTCGGTCTCCGACGTGAAGACGGCGCCCTGGTCGGCGAGGCGGCGCTTGAGGGCGAGGTAGTTCTCGACGATGCCGTTGACGACGACGTGGACGCGGTCGGTCGTGTCGAAGTGCGGGTGCGCGTTCTCCTCGTTGACGCGCCCGTGGGTCGCCCAGCGGGTGTGGCCGATGCCGGTGGTGGCCGGGCGCTCGGCCAGGGCCACCGCCGTCCCGCCCGCCGCGTCGGCCCGCGCCTCCACCGCGTCGCGCAGGTGCTGGAGGTTGCCGACGGCCCGCACCGACTCGATCCCGTCGCCCTCGATCAGGGAGATCCCGGCCGAGTCGTAGCCGCGGTACTCCAGGCGGGTCAGGCCCTCCAGGAGGAGCTCCTGGACGGGGCGCCGCCCGACGTACCCCACGATGCCGCACATGGGGCGACCGTAGCAAGGGGCCTGGTCGCGTCCAGGGCGGGCCGATGCCCCCCGCGGTCGCCCCGCGGGCGGCTCAGCCCGCGACGCGCGAAGCCTGCTCGACCGCCGCCACCAGGCGCGCGCAGGCCGCCGCGGCCTCGTCCTCGGTCGGCGCCTCGACCATGACGCGGACGAGCTGCTCGGTGCCGCTCGGGCGCACGAGGACGCGCCCACGCCCCTCCAGCGCATCCTGCTCGGCCGCCTCGGCGCCCCGGACGGCCTCGTCCGCCATGGCCGCGTCGCGGTCCAGGACCCGGACGTTGACCAGCCGCTGCGGCAGCTTGCGCATCGCATCGCGCATCGCGAGGTCACGGCCGCCGAGCGCCTCGAGCGTCAGCAGCGCGGCCGCGACCCCGTCGCCGGACGGGACGAAGCCCATGTCGATGATGTGGCCCGACTGCTCGCCGCCGAGCGCCCAGCCGCGCTCGCGCAGGGCCTCGAGCACGTAGCGGTCCCCCACGCTCGTCGTGGCGACGTCGACCCCGGCCTCGGCCATCGCGGCGTGGAAGCCGTAGTTCGTCATGACGGTGACGGCGACGCCGCCGCCCGGCAGGCGGCCCGCGGCGCGCAGGTGCAGCGCTGCCAGCGCGATGAGCTCGTCGCCGTCGACGACCGCGCCGGTCCGGTCCACGGCGAGCACCCGGTCGCCGTCGCCGTCGAACGCGAAGCCGACGTCGTGGCCGCCCGACGCGACGGCCTCGCGGACCGGGCCGAGGTGGGTCGACCCGCACCCCGCGTTGATGTTCCGCCCGTCCGGCGCGGCGCCCAGCACGGTCACGGTGGCGCCCAGGCGCCGGAAGGCCTCGGGCGCGACCTCGTGCGTCGCCCCGTGCGCGCAGTCCAGGACCACGTCGAGGCCCGCGAGGTCGAGGCCGTCGAAGCGGACCGCCAGCTCGCGCAGGTAGTCCTCCTGCGTGCCGTGCAGGGCCTGGACGCGCCCGATCGCCGGCGACGCGGCCGCCGCCGGCTCGTCGTCCAGGCGCGCCTCGATCGCCGCCTCCGCGGCGTCGGAGAGCTTGAAGCCGTCGGGGCCGAAGAACTTGATCCCGTTGTCCTGGAACGGGTTGTGCGAGGCCGAGATGACCGCGGCGAGGTCGAAGCCGTAGCGGCCGAGCAGCAGCGGGGCCGCCGGCGTGGGCAGGACGCCGCCGAGCAGGACGTCGCCGCCGGCCGCGGTGACGCCCGCCGCCAGCGCGGCTTCGAGCATCGGCCCGGACTCGCGCGTGTCGCGCACGACGAGCACGCGCGGGCGCTCCGCCGGCGACGCGCCGGTCACCGCGCGCCCGAGGGCGACGGCCAGCTCGGGCGTCAGCAGGTCGCCGGCGACGCCACGGACGCCGTCGGTGCCGAACAGCTTGCGCGTCACGCGCCGAGGAGCTAGCGCTTGCTGAACTGCGGCCGCTTGCGGGCCTTCTTCAGCCCGGCCTTCTTGCGCTCCTTCACGCGCGAGTCGCGCGTGAGGAAGCCGCGGCGCTTGAGCTCGGTGCGGAGGTTGGGGTCCGCCTCGAGCAGCGCGCGCGAGATGCCGTGGCGCAGGGCCCCGGCCTGGGCCGACACGCCGCCGCCGTGCATGCGCGCGACGACGTCCATGCGGTCGTCGTAGCCGACCGTCTCGAGCGGCTGGCGGATCGTCCGCTGCAGCGTGGGCCGCGGGAAGAAGTCGTCCAGCGGCTTGCCGTTGATCGTGTACGCGCCCGTCCCGGGGCGCAGCGTCACGCGGGCCACCGCGGTCTTGCGCTTGCCGGTCGCCCGGTAGCGCGCGTCGGCGGAGAGGTTGATCTCGACCGCCGCGATGGGCTGGTCGTCCGCGACGTCGGCCTCGTCGCCGCCGGCCGCGCCGGGCTCGGCGTCGGGATCGACGTCCTCGTCGTACTGCGTGCCGAGGCGGTCGCGGTCCGTGACGATGTCGACCTCGAGGTCGGCGCCCGGGATGGCCGGCTTCTCGCGCGGCGCGGGGGCGTCCTCCTCGTCGTCGTCGGCGGCCTCGCTGCCGTCGTCGGCGGCCACGACGCCCTCGACCTCGGCGACCGTCGCGTCCGGCTCGGCGACCTCGCCGGGCGCGGCTGGGGTGCCGGCCTCCGAGGCCGGCGTGGTCTCCTCGACGGCGTCCTCCTGCTGCGACCCGCCGCCTTCGGCTTCGCCGTCTGCGGTGGGTGCGTGCCCCTGGGGCTGCTGCTCGTCGTCGTCCGGCGTGGGGGGCGTGCGGTCGTCGGCCATCTAGGACTTGATCTCCATCGGGGCGGGCTTCTGCGCCACGTGCGGGTGCTCCGGGCCGGCGTAGACCTTGAGCTTCGTGAGCTGCTTGCGGGCCAGCCGGTTGCGGGGGAGCATGCCCTTGACCGCCTTCCGGATGACCTCCTCGGGGCGCCGGTCGAGCATCTCGGCGAGCGTGCGCTCCTTGATGCCGCCGGGGTACCCGGTGTGCCGGTAGTACTTCTTCTCGGCGCGCTTGTTGCCGGTGACCGAGATCTTCTCCGCGTTGACGACCACGACGAAGTCCCCCGTGTCGATGTGCGGGGTGTACTCCGGCTTGGTCTTGCCACGCAGCGCCTCGGCGATCTGGGTCGCGAGCCGGCCGAGCGTCTGCCCGGTGGCGTCGACGACCAGCCAGCTGCGCTCGCGGTCGGAGGGTTTGGCGACGTAGGTCTTCACGGCGTGGAGCGCGCCGCGGATCGTCGCGGCGCGACCGACGATGATAGGGCAAGTCGCCCGGCCGACGCCGGGAGGCGGGAGGCGCGTCGCCGGGCGGAGGCCGGCAGGCGGGCGCATCCGCGGGGACGGACCGCCATCATGCCGCTGTGCCCCGCCGGCGGACGTCGTCGCATCCCGCCGCCCGCCGGGCCGCCGTCGTCGTCGCCGTCGTCGCGATCGCCGTCGCCGCCGTCGCGCTGGCGCTGTCCCTGGGCGACGACGAGCGCGCCCCGGCGCTGACCCGCGCCGAGCTGTCGGCCGAGGCGTTCGCGGACTCGATGGGCGTCGTGATCCACCTGAACTACGTCGACACGGCGTACGGCCGCCGGGCCGAGGTCGTCGCGCGCCTGCGCGAGCTCGGCGTGGGCCACGTCCGCGAGGCGATGCCGACGCCGCCCGTGGGCGCGCAGGCCGACGGCCTGCGGGCGCTGCGCGCCCTCGGCGTCCGGGCCACGCTGGGCACCGGCGACCCGAACGTCCCGCCGGCGCGCGCCGTCGCGGACGCGCTGACCGTCATGCGCGGGAGCGTCGACGCGTTCGAGGGCCCCAACGAGCTCGACAACAGCGGCGACCCGGCCTGGCCCGTGCGGCTGCAGGCCTACATGCCCGCGCTGCGCGCCGCGGTCCGGACCCAGGCGCCCGGCGTCCCGCTCATCGGGCCGAGCTTCATCAGGCCGGGGAACCGGGCCCGCGTCGGCGACCTGCCCGGGCTCGTCAACGGCCACCCCTACCCCGGCGGCAAGCCCCCGGAGCCCGTCCTCGGCGCCGCGGTCCGCGAGCTGGGCGCCCGGCGCGGCGGCGCCCGCGGCGTCGTCTTCACGGAGACCGGCTACCACAACGCGCTCGCGGACCTCCGGACGCAGCCGCCGGTGACCGAGGCCGTGGCGGCCGTCTACCTGCCCCGCCTCTACGCCACCGCCTTCGGCGCCGGGGTGCGGCGGACGTTCGTCTACGAGCTCGCCGACGAGGTCCCCGAGCCCGGCCTGCGCGACGCCCAGCAGCACTTCGGCCTGCTGCGGGCCGACCTCACCCCGAAGCCCGCCTTCACGGCGATCCGGACCCTGCTCGCGGCCCTGCGCTTCTCGCCGGGGCGCCCGGCGCGGCGCGGGCGGCTGGGCTGGGTGCTCCAGGTCGAGGGCGGGTCCGATCGCGACGTCCAGCGCCTCGTCCTCGTGCGCGGCGACGGCTCCCACGTCCTGGTCCTGTGGCGCGCCGTGTCGGTCTGGGACCGCGACCGGCGCCTCCCGCTGACGCCGGCGCCGCTCGGCGTCCGCCTGCACTTCGACCGCCCCGCGCGCGACGTCGCCGTCTGGCGCCCCAGCACGTCACCCGCCCCCGTCCAGCGCCTCGCGGCGACCCAGGAGCTCCCGCTGCAGCTCGGGGGCGACCTCGTGGTCGTGTCGCTGCGGTGAGGCGCCGCGGAGCGGGGCCGTGGGCCCGACGCTGTAGCCTCGCCGGGGTGCGTCCCGCGGCCTCCCTGCGCCCATGAGCACCGCGCTCCCGGTCACCCGGCGCCTGGCCGACCGCGACCCGCTCGTCGGCCTGCTCGGCTGGAAGGCGGTCCTGCTCTACGCCGACCCGTGCACCTACGACCGCTGGCGCTGGGTGCAGCGCTTCTCCGCCGGCGGCCCGGTCCGGACCATGGACGCGGGCAGCGGCAACGGCGCCTTCGCGATGTTCGCCGCGTCCATCGGCAACGAGGCGACCGCCCTGTCGTACTCGGCCGACGACCAGGCCAAGGCCGAGCGCCGCGCCGCCGCCGTCGGGCTCACCGGGATCCGCTTCCCCGTCGGGGACCTGCGCGAGCTCGACCGCTTCGCCGGCGAGCTGGGCACGTTCGACCAGGTCTACTGCCTGGAGGTCATCGAGCACATCCTCGACGACGGCAAGCTCCTGCGCGACCTCGCGAGCGTCATCCGCCCCGGGGGCCGGCTGCTCCTGACGACCCCGGCCGCCGACCACCGGCCGTTCTACGGCGAGACGATCTCCGGCCACGAGGACGGCCACCACGTCCGCGTCGGCTACACGCCCGACGAGATGGAGGCCCTGCTGGCCGAGGCGGGCTTCGCCGACGTCACGCACCACCGCGTGAGCGGCATCGTCTCCCAGGCCGGCTTCAACCTCATGTACCGGCTCAACCGCGTCTACCCCCACCTGGGCTGGATCGCGTCGCTCCCCCTGCGGCTCCTGCGGCCCCTGGACGGACCGCTCACCCGGCTCACCGGGTACCCGCACCTGTCCATCGGGGTGGTCGCGGTCCGCAGGTGAGCGAGACGGCCGAGGCGTCGGCGCCCCGGGGCGTCGTCCGGCGCCTGCTGGCGCGCGGGCTCGTCCGCGCGGGCATCGTCACGTACGTCTTCGCCGGGCTCACGCTCGTGGCGAACCTCGTCACGGGGGTGGCCATGGCCCGCGCCCTGGGGCCCGACGGACGCGGCATCGCCTTCGCGCTCGTCACGGTCAGCCAGCTCGCGGGGTTCGCGCTGTCGATGGGCGTCGGGCAGAGCCTGAGCTACTTCATCGCCCGGCGCCCGCAGGACGGGCCGACGCTGCTGAGCACGTGGGTCGTGATGCTCCTGCCGCTCACCGCGCTGGCGATCGGGGCCACCGAGCTGCTGCTGCCGGTGATCTTCACCTCCGACGACGGGGAGGCCGTGTCGATCGGACGCTGGTTCATGCTCACGATCACGCTCGTGGTCGGGCTCGAGCTGAACTACGGCCTGCTCCTCGGCGTGCACGAGTACCTGCTCTACAACGTGCTGCGGCTGGCCCAGCCGGCGCTCACGGCGGTCGCCTTCGTGGTGCTCTGGGCCCTGGACGCGATGACGGTGCAGAGCGCCCTCATCGCGGCGAGCGCCGCCTCGGCGCTCGTCCTCGTCGTCGGCCTGGCCCGCTCGGTGCGGCGGATCGGGGTCGGCCCGGTCGACCTGCGGCTCGGCCGCACCACGCTCTGGTACGGGGCGCGGGGCCAGGGCGCGACGGTCGCCAACCACGTCACCGCGCGACTGGACGTCGCCATGCTGCCGGCCTTCGTCAGCGCGGCCAGCGTCGGCCTCTACTCCGTGGCCACGAGCGTGTCGCTCATCGTCTACCAGCTCGCGAACACCTTCGCCGGGCTGGTGATCCCCGCCGCCGCCCGCGACCCGGAGCGCGGGCCGATCAAGGTCGTCGCCTCGTTCTGGGCGTCGCTGGCCATCGCGGGCGCCGGGGCGGTCGTGCTCGCGCTGCTCGCCCAGCCGCTGCTCGGCCTGGTCTACGGCGCCGACTTCGAGGACGCCTCGACCTCGCTGCTGCTGCTCCTGCCGGGCGGCGTGCTGTTCGCCGGCTCGTCGATCCTCAACGCCGGGATCTACGCGGCCGGCCGGCCCTTCACGGCCACGTGCACGCAGATCCTCGGCATGGTCGTGACCGTCGTCGGCCTCGTCGTCTTCCTCGCCGGCGGCGGCGTGACCGCGGCCGCGATCGTCTCCTCGGTCTCCTACGCCACGATCTTCGTCAGCAGCCTCATCGCCTACCGGCGGGTGGCGGGCCTGTCCTGGGGCGAGCTCGTGCCCACGCCGAGCCGCGTGCGCGCCCTGGCCCGCGAGGCCTAGCCCGCGCGGCGCGCGCCGCGCCGGCCGGTCATGCCGTCGACGGCGTCGGCCAGCCGCTCCTGGAACGCCTCGCGCGAGAAGCGCTGGGCGTGCCGGCGGATCTCGGCCCCGTCGAAGCGGCCGAAGTCGCCGCGCAGCGCGCGGACGAGGGCGTCGCGGTCGCCGGGCGGCACGAGCACGCCGGTGCGCCCGTCGACGACCGTCTCCCGGACGCCGCCCGCGTCGACGGCGACGACCGGCCGGCCCGCGGCCTGCGCCTCGACGGCGGCGATGCCGAACTCCTCGACGTTGGGGACGACGAGCGCCGCGGCCGTCGCGTAGACGCGCTCGAGCTCGTCGTCGGGCAGGCGCCCGAGGAACTGCGCGCGGCCGCCGAAGCGGGCCTCGAGCCGCTCGCGCTCGGGCCCCTCCCCGACGACCCGGATCGGCCGCCCGGCGGCCACCGCGGCCTCGATCGCGACGTCGGCGCGCTTGTGGGCGACGAGCTCGCCGACGAAGAGGAGGTGCTCGCCCGGCTCGGCGAGCCCGAAGCGCTCGACGTCGACCGGCGGGTGGACGACGACGGAGTCGCGGCCCCAGAAGCGGCGGATCCGCTCGCGCGTGAGCTGCGAGTTGGCCAGGAACCGGTCGACCCGGCCCGCGGCGCGGCGGTCGAAGGCCCGGTGGCGGCGCAGGAGGGCGGCCAGCGCGGGCCGCAGGGGCGGCGAGACCTCGGCCAGGGCCCGGTCGCGCTCGTGCCAGGCGTAGCGGAAGGGCGAGTGGCAGTAGCAGAGGTGCAGCGCCCCGGGGCGCTTGCGCACGCCGTGGGCGAACGCGCTGCTGCTCGAGACGATCACGTCGTGGTCGTCGACCGGCAGGGCGGCGGCGGCGAAGGGCAGCAGCGGCAGCAGCGCCCGGAAGTTGCGCTGCTCGACCCCGAGGACCTGCAGCCGCGAGGTCCGCACGGACCGCCCCGCGAACCGCCCCGCGGTGCCGGCCTCGTCGTAGAGCAGGGTGGCGATCGGCGCCTCGGGCCAGACGTCGGTCATCGCGGCGAAGGTGCGCTCGGCACCCCGCAGCACCAGCAGGTAGTCGTGGACCAGGACGGGCGTGGGCATCTCGTACATCCGTCCCCCGGCGGGCGTCCCGATGCCGGGACGGGCGCGTGGCGGACGACGTCATCATCATGCGTTCGGTCCTTCGCTGCGTCGTCGTGGCGGCCGGCCTGCTGCCCGTCGTCCCCGTGGCGACGGCCCAGGCGGTCGTCCCGCAGCCCGCGTCCGCGTTCCGGGACTCGGTGGGCGTGTCGACGCACATCGTCTACTACGACACGCCGTACGGCGACTGGCCGAAGGTCGTGCAGCGCCTGCGGCAGCTCGGCGTCCGCCACGTGCGCGACGGCGTCTACGCCAACCCGGCGCCGCAGTGGCGCGACTGGAACGAGCGCTCCTACCGCGCCGTCGAGCTCGCCGCCCGCGCCGGGATGCGCTTCGACTTCGGGATGGGTCGCCCGGGCAGCGGGACCGGCACGCTCGACCAGCTCCTCGACGTCGTCAGCGGCCGCCTGCGCGGCGCCACCGACGCGCTCGAGGCGCCCAACGAGTTCGATCACTTCGTGGGCGGCCGCCGCTGGCCGGCCGAGCTCGCCGCCTACGGGCGCGAGCTCTACCGCAAGGCCAAGGCGCGGGCCGCCCTGCGCACGCTGCCCGTGATCGGGCCCTCGCTCATGGCCCCGGGCGCCCCCCGGCGGCTCGGCGACCAGCACGCGTTCCTCGACGCGGGGAACATCCACCCCTACACGGGCGGCCTGAGCCCGGCCCCGGCGCACCTGCGCTCCGAGCTCGCGCGGATGAGCAGCGTCTCGGGTCGCAAACCGGTGTGGGCGACCGAGGCGGGCTTCCACACGGCGATCCGGTCCCGCGACGGCCAGCCGCCGGTCTCCGAGGAGGCCGGGGCGGTCTACCTCCTGCGCACGTTCCTCGAGCACTTCATCTCGGGCGTCCGGCGCACGTACGCCTACGAGCTGCTCGACGAGTCCGCCGAGCCCGCGCTCCGCAGGTCCGAGCAGCACTTCGGCCTGCTGCGCCACGACTTCTCGCCCAAGCCGGCCTACACCGCCCTGCGCAACCTCCTCGCCCTGATGGGCCCGGACCAGGCGCGCCCCGGCCGCCTGCGCAACGTGCGCCTCGGCCTCCCCGGGCGCGACTCGGGCGTCCGCCGTCTCGTCCTGCAGCGGGCCGACGGGACCGTGCTCGTCGCGCTGTGGCGCCTGGACAGCGTCTGGAACCGGACGACGCGCCGGGCCGTGCGCGTCGAGGCGCGCCGGGTGACGGTCGCCCTGCCCGGCGCGGCCGCCGTCCGCGTCAGCCGCCCCGTCGCCGGGACGACGTCGCGGGCGACCCTGCGCGGCGGCCGCGTGCGCGTCGCGCTGGCCGGCGACCCCCTCGTCCTCGAGGTGACGCCCGCGGCGATGACCGCCGCGACCGCTCCTCGCACGCCGGACGGCGCTCCCAGCGGGCCGGGCGGTCGTCGCTCGGGATCTCGCCGGATCCGCTCTACCGTGCCGCGGTCGCGGCACGGCCGCCGCGTCCTCCGTGACCCGCATGATGCCGCCTGCCGCCCCCGCCCTCGCCGTCCGCCTGCGCCTCGCCGGCGGCTCTCGCCGTCGCTGGCCGCGGTCCTCGGGCTGGCCCTCGCCCCCGCCGCCGAGGCCGCCTTCCCGCGGTACGCCTCCGCGTCGGCCTTCCGGGAGTCGGTGGGGATCGCCACGCACCCGTCGTACTACGACACCCCCTACGGCCAGTGGGACAAGGTCGTGGCGCGCCTGCGCGAGCTCGGCGTCCACCACATCCGCGGCGGCTTCTTCGCGTCCGGCAACGCCGGCTGGCAGGCCCGGCAGGCCGCCGCCTACCGCGACGCGTACGCGGCGGGCATCCGCTCGAACCTCGTCCTCGACCTGCGCTGCTCGCCCACCGGTCTCGTCGACCCGTGCCTGGCGGGGGTGAAGTCCGAGCTCCCCGCGGGCAGCGTCGAGTCCGTGGAGTGGCTCAACGAGCACGACCTCTTCGGCGGGACCAACTGGAAGGACGTGCTGCAGACGTGGGGTCGCGCGCTCTACACCAAGGTCAAGGCGGATCCCGTCCTGCGCTCGCTGCGGGTCATCGGCCCGTCGCTCGTCTACCCCAACGCGCCGCTGGTGCTGGGCGACCAGTCGGCCTGGCTCGACGCCGGGAACATCCACCCCTACACCGGCGCGTCGAGCCCGAACCCGCTCCACATCGCCGCCGAGCTCACGCGGATCAAGGCCGTCTCGGGCTCGAAGCCGGTCGTGGCCACCGAGGCCGGCTTCCACACCTCGCCGGCCGCGACGAACGTCGACCAGCCGGCCGCGGACGAGCCGACGGCCGCCGTCTACACGCTGCGCACCGTCCTCGAGCACTTCGCGGACGGGATCGACCGGACCTACCTCTACGAGCTGATCGACCAGCGCGTGAACCTCCTGGACTCCCAGTCGAACTACGGGCTCCTGCACACCGACTTCACGCCCAAGCCCGCGTTCACGCAGCTCAAGAACCTCCTGGCGATGATCGGCTCGTCGGCCCCGGCGCAGGTGACGCCCGTCGGCTTCAGCATCGCGGGCGACACGAGCGACGCCCGCACGCTCGTCCTCCAGCAGGACGACGGGCGCTACGCGCTGGTGGTGTGGCGCACCGCGAGCGTCTGGGACCGCGACGCCAAGCGGCGGCTGACGGTCGCGCCGAGGCGGTACGTCGTGACGGTCCCGTCGGCGACCGCCGTGTCCACCGGCAACCCCGCGACGGGCACCTCCTTCACGCCGGCCGCGCTGAGCGCCGGCAGCGTCACGGTCGACGTCGGCGCCGACCCGCTGGTCCTCCAGCTCACGATCGCCCCGCCGACGCCCCCGCCCGCCGACCCGCCCACCGACCCCACGCCGCCCGCCGACCCGCCCACCGACCCCACGCCGCCGGCCGACCCGCCCACCGACCCCACGCCGCCCGCCGACCCGCCCACCGACCCCACGCCGCCCGCCGACCCGCCCACCGATCCCACGCCACCGGCCGACCCCGCGGCCGCGGGGCCGCTGCCGACCGCACCCTCCCCCGCGGCACCGGCGCCGGACGCGGGCGAGCGCCCGAGGGTGAGGACCGGCGGCCCGGCGCCCGCCGCCCGCCGGCGCGCGGCGCGCCTGACGCGCATGGCCGTCCACCGCGTCCGCGGACGCTGGGTCGCCGCCTTCCGGCTCTCGGCGCGCGCCCGGGTGCGCCTCGACCTGCGCCGCGGCGGCCACGCCGTGCGCCGCTCCCGGGCGTCGTCGCTCAGGACGGGCGCCCACCGCGTCCGGGTCGGCCGGCTGCGCCCGGGCCACTACCGGCTGCGCATCACCGCGGTCACGCAGGGCGGCCGCGCGACCGTGCGCACGCTGCGCTTCCGCGTCGCCCGCCGCGCCCGCTGAGCCCCGCCGCGCCGCGTCCGCGATGATGCGGGCGGTGCCGCGGTACTTCCTCGACCTGCCGGAGGACCCGGTGCCGCGCGCGTGGGACCCCCACGCCGGGCCGCGCCCCGAGCGGGCCGACACGCGGTACTTCGGCGCCGCCTTCACGGCCATGGAGCCCCACCTGCGCGACCCGGACGTCGAGGTGCACCTGACCTGGGACGTGGAGCGGCTGCCCGCCTACGGCGACCGCGTCGTCGCCGTCGTGCTCGGCGACGAGTCGGCCCGGGTGCCGGCCTACGCCGGCCGCGTCCGGGCCGTCTTCAAGTGCTACGGCGTCCGCCCCGTCCTCGGCGCGGGGCCGCTGCGCGACCGCAGCCCGACCGGCCTCGCCGCGCTGGCGCAGTGCGGCGTGCGCTGGCTGCGCTGGCTGCCCGGCGGGACGCGGGACCTCGTGCGGCGCGCCGGCGGGCACCGGGCGCCCGTGCACGTCATCCCGCTCGGCACGTTCAACCAGCTCGACGTCGAGCTCGTGCCCATCGCCGAGCGCCCCACCGACCTCTTCTTCGCCGGGAGCGTCGACCACCACGCCTCGCTGCGCCACCGCCTGGCCTCGCCGAAGACGCGGGCGCGCCGGGAGATGCTCGACGCCGTCGGGCGCCTGCGGCGCGAGCGCGCCGGACTTCGCGTCGACCTGCGCCTCACCGACGGCTTCGCCGCCTCCGAGGCGGCCGACCCGGGCGAGTACTCCCGCGCGCTCATGGGCGCGCGGGTCTGCCTGGCGCCGCGCGGGACGTCGGTGGAGACCTTCCGGGTCTTCGAGGGGCTGCGGTGCGGCTGCGTCGTCGTGGCCGACCGCCTTCCGCGCCACTGGTTCTACGACGGCGCGCCGATCCTCCAGCTCGACCGCTGGCGCGACCTGCCGCGCGCGCTGGCGCCGCTCGGCGACCCCGGGGCGCTCGAGGACCACCACCGGCGGGCGCTGGACTGGTGGCGGACGCGCTGCTCGCCCGAGGTGCTGGGGCGCTACCTCGCCGAGCGCATCGACGCGCCCGGGCGCCCGGGGGGCGCCCCGTGAGGGTCCTCTTCGTCAACCACACGGGTGCCTGGAGCGGGGCCGAGGTCGCGCTCCTGCGCCTGGTGGCGTCGCTGCGCGACGAGCACGAGGTCGTGGTCGCCTGCCCGCCGGGCGGCCCGCTGGCCGCCGCCGTGGACCGGGCCGGCGTCCGGCGCCTCGACGTCCCCGCGTTCGAGGCCAGCCTGCGCCTGCACCCGGTCCGCACCCCCGTGGGCCTGGCGCAGCTCGCCGTCGCCGCCCTGGCGCTCGTGCGGCTCGTCCGCCGGGTGCGCCCCGACGTGGTGCACGCCAACACCCCGCGCGCCGGGCTCATGGCGGCGCCGGCCCGCCGCCTCGGCGGGCCACCGGTCGTCGTGCGGGCCCACGAGCACGTGCCGTCGAGCACGACCGGGCGCGCGGTCCGCGCGGTGCTGCTGCACAGCGCGAGCGCCGTCGTCGCGGTCTCGGACTCCACCGCGCTCCGCTTCGACGAGGGCCTCGGGCGCCGGGTCGCCGAGCGCGTCTACAACCCGGTCGACCTCGAGCGCTTCGACCCGGCCCGCGTCGCCCCGTCGGCCGTGCGCACCGAGCGGGGCATCCCGGCCGGCGCGCCGCTGCTGGGGCAGGTCGCCCAGATCACGCCCTGGAAGGGCCAGGACACCGCGATCCGCGCGCTGGCCGGCCTGCGACGCGCGGGCCTCGGCGCGCACCTGCTGCTCGTCGGCGAGATCGCCTTCGCGGGCAAGGGGGTGCGCCACGACAACCACGGCTTCCGGCGGCGGCTCGACGACCTCGTGGCCGAGCTCGGGGTGGGCGACGCGGTCCACTTCCTCGGCGCGCGCGAGGACGTGCCGGCCCTCCTGGCCGCCATGGACCTCTCGCTGCTGCCCTCGTGGGAGGAGCCGTTCGGGCTCGTGACCGTCGAGAGCATGGCCATGGGCACGCCGCCGCTCGTCAGCGCCGTCGGCGGCGGCCCCGAGCTCGTGCAGGACGGCGTGACGGGCCGCCTGCTCGACCCGCACCGCCCCGAGGCCTGGGCGGCGGCGGCGCGGACCCTGCTGGAGGACGACGCCGCCCGCGCGCGGATGGGGGCCGCCGGCCGCGCCGCGGCGGCGCGGTTCAGCGAGGACGCCCACGCGCGTGCCATCCTGGCCGTCTATGAGCGGGTTCTCGAACGCGGGGCGCCGCGGTGGCTGAGCTGACGCTCCGCCCGCGCGGGGCGCGCGGCGGGCCGGGCGCGCGCGGCGCCGACCTGCGCTGGGTGCTCGTCGTCGGCGGCGCCGCGGCGCTGGTCATCGGCTACGTCCTGACGGTCTCCGTGCAGGCCGCCTGCGCGGTGACGCTCGTCATCACCGTCCTGGCGCTCTACCAGCACAACCGCACCTGGGGCATCGCCGGGCTCTTCGCCCTCTGGTTCCTGGCGCCGCTGCTGCGTCGCCTGTTCGGGCTCATGACGGGCTACGTCGACCAGGACCCGCTCTCCGTGGCGCCGTTCGTGGCCACCATGGCGATGGTCGGCCTCGAGCTCCTGCGCCTCCGGCTCCCCGACCGCGTCCGGAAGATCCTGCTCGTGGCGGCCGCGGGCATGGCGCTCGGCCTGCCGATCGGGATCCTCCACGGCCCGTCGTCCGCGATCTACGCCTTCATCGCCTACGTCGCGGGCGTCTCCGGCGCGGTGCTGGGCTTCACGGAGCCGGGGTCGGTCGAGCGCAGCGCGCTGCGCAAGGTCCTGCTCTTCGGCCTGCCCCCCATCGCGGCCTACGCCTTCTACCAGCGCTCGCTGCACCTGCCCGACTGGGACCGGACCTGGCTGCAGGCGACCCAGCTCACGAGCATCGGCGACCCCGAGCAGGGCAAGATCCGCGCCTTCGGCTCGCTCAACAGCCCGGGGGCCCTGGCCCCGCTGCTGGCGCTCTCGCTGCTGTGCTACCTCACCGTCCGGCGGGCGCGGCCGATCGTCGTCGCCGGCGCCATCCTCATCGTCGTCGCGCTGTCGCTGACGTTCGTGCGGTCGGCCTGGGTGGCGCTCATCGCCGCCGGCGTGGCGCACGTCATCGCCTCCCGCGGCCAGAGCGCGCGCGTCGTGTTCGGCAGCGCGGCCGTCGTGGTCGTCGCCGCCATCGCGTTGTCGCCGGTCAGCAACACCGCCCGCGACGTCGTCGACCGCTTCCGCTCGATCAACACGAGCGGCGACACGTCGTCCGAGGAACGGTCCGCCACCGTCAGCGAGACGCTGCCGATCGCGCTCGCGGCACCGCTGGGCCACGGGATGGGCAGTGCCGGCGAGGCGTCCAAGCTCAACGTCGACTCCAACCTGCGCGCCCCCGACAACGGCTACCTCAGCCTGCTCTACCAGGTCGGGCTCGTCGGCTTCGCGCTCGTCATCGCGCCGCTGGCGCTCATGCTCCGCGCCGCCTGGGACGGCGCCCGGTCGCGGGCGCCGGGCCAGGACCTCCGGCTCCTCGTCTTCGCGATGATGGTCTTCCTGGTCGTCCAGCTGTGGGCCGGGGACGAGTTCTACGGCAGCCACGGCGTGATCCTGTGGTTCCTCGGGGGCATGGCGCTCGCGTTCGAGCACCGCGAGGGCCTGCGGTCCCGCCGGGTCAGCCGGCTGCCGCGCGAGGCCGCGCTCCCGCCCCGCGTCCCGGCCTGAGCGCCGGCCGCGGGTCGGCCACCGCGTCCGCGTAGGCGGCCTCGAGGCGGTCGACGACCCGCGGCCACGCGTGGCGCTCCTCGACCAGGCGGCGGTTGTGGGCGCCCATCGCCGCCTGGCGGCCGGGATCGCCCAGGACCTCCTCCAGCGCACCGGCGAGCGCCGCCGGGTCCCCGGGCGGGACGCGGCGGCCACCGCCGTCGGTGACGAGGTGCGCGGGGCCACCGGCGTCCGTCGCCACGACCGGGCGGGCGCAGGCCATGGCCTCGAGCACGGTCATGCCGAACGGCTCCCCGAAGGAGGGCACGCACAGCACGGCGCAGTCCCGGACCGCCGCCCGCGCCGCGTCCCGGTCGAGGTGGCCGAGGAGCCGCACCCGCGCGAGCGCGGGGTCCGCCGCCACCCGGCGCCGGACCTCGGCCTCCTGCGGGCCGGTCCCGGCCACGAGCAGCCGCGCGCCGGGCCGCGCCGCCGCCACGCGGGCGAACGCGTCGAGCGCCACGAGGACGCCCTTGCGCGGGTTGAGGTTGGCCAGGACGAGCACGTCCTGGCGGTCCGGGCCGGGCGCCGGGCCCGGCGCCCAGGCCTCCGCGTCGATGCCGGGGCCGACGTCGCGGACCTGCGGGTGCCGCCCCGGCGGGACGGCGAGCTTGGCCGCGGCGGCCGGCGTCGACAGCAGGACGGTCGTCGCCCGTCGCTGCTGCGCCGCCCGCAGCGCGCGCTTGAGGGCGGCCGTCGCGCGACCGGCCGGCGCCTCGGCGCCGGGCCCCGACGGGGGCCAGTCCGGCACGTAGGGCCCGAGGACGACGGGCACCGGCGCGTCGGCCAGCGCGAGGGAGAGCCCGACGTCGACCGGGTTGAGCTGGTGGACGAGGTCGAAGCCGTCCACCCCGCCGAGCTCGCGCCACAGCCGCCGCATCCGCCACATGAACCCCAGGCGCGCCGCGGGGCCCGGGAGCGCCGGCCGGCCGAGCACGTGGAGGTGCACCCCGGAGGGCAGCGGGGCGCGCAGGTCGACGGCCTCGACGGCCACGTGCAGGTCGTGCCCGCGGGCTCCCAGCTCGCGGAGGAACCCGTGTGCCACGAGGCCGTCCCCGTGGGACCGGTGGTCGGTCAGGAGCGAGGAGGGGTGGGCCACGAAGATCCGTCGTGCCAAGGGGTGGATCATCGTGGAGCCATGGGGGTCGGATGCACCGCGTCGGTCCCCCGGGACGTTCGGTACCCTGCCCGGTCCGTGCCGTCCCAGGACCACCCGACGAGCAGCTACGGCCTCGAGTCCGCCGAGCCCCAGAGCACCTCGCTCCTGGCCACCCTACGGCGCCGCGCGCTCATCGTCGTCGTGACGGTGCTGCTCGTCGGCGGCGCCGCGGCGGCCATCGGCTTCCTCAAGGGGGATGTCTACCAGTCGACGTCCAAGCTGCTCTTCAGCCAGACGATCGGCCCCGAGCTCAACGCGACGGGGCTGCTGCCGACCTCGCTGGACGCCGACAACCTCGCCCAGGACAACATCGCGGCGGTCGACTCCCACAACGTGGCCCGGGCCACGGCCCGCCGGCTCGGCGACGGCACCTCCGTCGACGACCTGCAGAAGGACGTGACGGTCACCGGCACGACGAAGGACGACATCGTCAGCGTCACCGCCTCGTCGAGCTCGCCCCAGCGCGCCGCGCGGGTGTCGACGGCGTGGGCCAACGCCGGCGTGGACGCGGTCGAGCGCCAGGCGATGCGCCGCGCCCAGGAGGTCCTGGACAACCTCAACGCCCAGCTCGCCGGCCTGTCGCCGAAGGCGAGCGAGGGCCGCGAGGGGGACAGGCTGCGGGCGCTGGCCGAGCGCGTCCGCGTGCTGGCCGACACCGGCACCGGCGGCGCGACCGTCATCCAGTCGGGCGTCGTGCCGACGACGAAGAGCGGCAACCCCGTCCGCACGATCGTCCTCGGCCTGCTCTTCGGCCTCGTGCTCGGCGTCGGCCTCGCCCTCCTGCGCGAGCAGGCCGACAGCCGCCTGCACCGCCCCGACGAGGTGTCGGCCGCCTTCGACGCGCCCGTCCTCACCACGGTGCCGCGGCACCGCGCGCTCAAGCGGCACGTGCCCTTCCCCGACCTGCCGCCCGAGGTGGCCGAGGCCTACCGGATGCTGCAGGCGAACCTCCGCTACGGGCGGGGGGACCGCGTCCGCACGGTGCTCGTCACCTCCGCCCGCAGCCAGGAGGGCAAGACCACGACGAGCTGGTACCTCGCCGCCGCCGCCGCGTCGGCGGGCCTCTCGGTCGCCCTCGTCGAGGCCGACCTGCGGCGCCCGACGATCGCCGCACGGTACGGACTTCGGCCGGACTACGGCCTCGTGGAGGTCCTGCGCGGCGAGCTGACCGTCGCCGAGGCGCTGCAGCCCGTCGCGGGCCAGCTCGACGACGCCGTCGGGCCGGACCGGCGCCCCGGCGTCCAGGTCCTCGTCGCCGGCGACGTGCCGGCCGACCCGTTCGCGCTCCTGCAGTCGGACTGGATCGGCGAGCTGCTGGAGGTCCTCAAGCAGCGCCACGACTTCGTGGTCGTCGACACGCCGCCGCTGCCGCACGTCGCGGACGCCATCGGCCTCCTGCGCCACGTCGAGGGCGTGCTCGTCACCGCGTCGGTGAACTCCACGCGCGGGTTCGACGCGCGCCGGCTGCGCGACCAGCTCCAGGAGCTCGACGCCCGGGTCCTGGGCGTCGTGGCCAACGGCGGCACGGTCGAGGGCGGCTACGGCTACGCCCCCACGGGCCCCGCCGTGCCCGTGGCGGACCCGCGCCTCTAGCTCCCGCCACGGCCCGGCGCCGCTCGCCCTCGGCCCGGACGACCCGTTCGCGCCCGCCCGGGACCGGCGGCCGGCCCAGCGCTCCTTGGTACGGTGCGCCGATGCTACGGATGGCTCGGATCCCGCTCGCTGCTCGCCCTGACCACGCTCGTCGCCGCCCTGGCGGCCGCGCCGGCGGGGGCGAAGACGACGAAGGTGCCCTACGGGTTCTACGGCACGACGCTCACGACGGAGCTCACGAGCCCGCGGTTCGTCTCGGACGCCGCGCTCGACCAGCAGGCGGCCCTCATGGCGAACTCCGGCGTCGAGTCGCTGCGCGTCGTCGTTCGACTGGCGGTCGGTCGAGCCGGCGAGGGGCAAGTTCACGCTTCGACGCAGCTCGACCGCCTGGTGCGCATCACCGCGAACCACCACCTGCCGCTCTTCATCAACGTGTCGGCCAGCCCGCAGTGGGCGTCGTCGTCGCCGCGCACGCCCGGAGTTCTGGCGCGCACCGCCGAAGGACCCGGCCGCCTACGCGACGCTCATGACGGACGCTCGTCAGGCGCTACGGGCCGAAGGGCTCGTTCTGGACGCAGAACCCGACGGTCCCGAGGACGCCGATCCGCCAGTGGCAGGTCTGGAACGAGCCCACGGCGCCCTGGTTCTGGTCGAAGACGCCGTTCGCGCGCAGCTACGTGAAGGTCCTGCGGGCCGCGTACAAGGCCATCCACCGCGCCGACCGCGGCGCCACGCGTCGTCACCGGCGGGCTCGTGACCGCGCCGCGGTCGCCGTGGCAGACGGCCGGCGACCTCTACCGGCGCGGCGCCAAGGGCACCTTCGACGTCCTCGCCGTTCACCCGTTCTCCAACGACGTCCAGCTCGGCGCGGAACACCGTCAAGCGGACCCTCGAGGTCGTGCGGCGCGTCCGGGCCGTCATGCGCCGCCACCACGACCTGCGCCGGCGCATCGCGCTGACCGAGGTCACCTGGCCTGCGGCGCTGGGCAGGTCCCGGCGAGCGCGCTCAACGGCCTCGAGACGACCGACCCCGGGCATGGCCGCCCGCCTCAGCAGCACCTACCGCGCGTTCGCGCTGCGCCGGCGCCAGCTCGGCCTCAGCCAGGTCTTCTGGTTCACCTGGGCCTCCGAGTACGACACGAACTCGTCGACGAACACGCAGCCCTTCCGCTACGCCGGGCTCGTCAAGCGCGCCGGGATCCGTCTTCACGCCGATGCCCGTGCTGACGACGTTCAGCAACGGTGGCGGCCCGCTACGAGGGCTGCCGCAAGTCGGGCGGCATCGCCTCGCGCTGCCGCTGAGCGGCGCGGCGCTCGCCCTGCGGCGCCGGCCTCTCGCCCGGGCGCGGGCCTAGAGCCGGCTGCCGGTGTGCTCGCCGCTGCGGCGGCTGAGCACGTACGGGATCGTGCGGGCGATGATCTTCACGTCGAGCCAGAGGGACCAGCTCGCGCAGTAGAGGTAGTCGAGGGTCACCATGTCCTCGACCGGGACCCGGCTCGAGCCCAGGATCTGCCACGGGCCCGTGATGCCCGGGGCGACGTGGTACCGGCGCCGCTGCCAGCCCGAGAAGAGCCGGTCCTCGTCGGTCACGAGCGGCCGCGGTCCGACGACGCTCATGTCGCCGCGCAGGACGTTGACCAGCTGCGGCAGCTCGTCGAGCGAGTGCCGTCGCAGGAAGCGCCCGACGGCGGTCGTCCGTGGGTCGTTGGCGATCTTGAAGAGCGGGGCCGCCTGGTTGTGCTCCGCGAGCTCGTCCTTGAGCGCGTCGGCGTCCCGCACCATCGTGCGGAACTTCAGCATCTGGAACTCGCGCCCCTCGCGGCCGATGCGCGTCTGGCGGAAGAGGACCGGGCCCGGGGAGCTCCGCTTGACCGCGACGGCCAGGACGAGCAGCAGCGGCGAGAGGAGCACGAGCCCGAGCGTCGCGCACACGACGTCGAGGCTGCGCTTGAGCAGCTGCGACGACCGTGAGAGCCCGAACCCCCGGACCGCCAGCAGCGCCTGGCCGCTGACGTCGTCGAACTCGACCGCCGACCCGATGACCTCCAGCAGCCGCGGGAGGACCGCCACCTTGACGCCGCACGCCTTGGCCAGGCGGATCTCCTCGACCACGTCCTCCCCGGCCCCGTGCGCCGGCGCGAGGATCACCCGCTCGACCTGGTGCTCCTCGAGCACCCGCGGGAGCTCGTCGATCGTGCCGAGGGCCCGCGGGTCGAGCTCGTGCGGGTCCGAGCGGGCCGGCACGCGACCCACGACGAGCGCGTTGAGGGCGGGGTCGCCGTCGAGCTTGCGCTCCATGGCCGCGGCGGTGGCGCGGTCCCCGACGATGAGGATCCGCTCGGCCTCGGTTCCCCGCACGACGAGGAAGCGCGCCGTGGCCCGGGTGAGCACGAGGGCCATCGTCAGCGCCGCCCAGAGCAGGAGCGGCTGCGAGCGGCCGTGGAAGGAGAGGGCCTGGGTGGCCTCGGTGAGCAGCGCGACGATCGCGGCGACGCCCAGCAGGGACGGGCCCTCGTCGAGCGTCGTCTTGTGCAGGACGTACTGGTCGCGGTCGTAGAGCCCGGCGGACTTCGCCAGCAGGCCCATGAGCGGGACGAGGGCCAGGATCCACGGCGACAGGTGGGCCGAGGTGAGGAGCGTGACGACGACGAGCGAGCCGCCCAGGGCGAGCATGTCCGCGGCCAGCAGCGAGAAGCGCCCGAGCGCGTCGCGACGGCTGACGCGCGCGGGCGCCCCGACCTCGTCCAGGAACGGGCTCGGCGGCGCCAGGGGGACCGGGTCGAGGCGGGTGTCCTCCATCGCGCTCCGCTCTGGCTCCTACCCGCAGGCTCGTGCGTCGGTGCGCTTGCGGCAGCCCTCGTACCGCGCCGCCGTCCCGCGGAACGCGGTCAGCACGGCCATCGGCGTGAAGACCCGGCTGCGGTACCGGACGAGCCCCGAGAACCGGTACCCGACGTCGGACTGCGGGCTCTTGCCGTCGTACTCGGAGGCCCAGGTGAACCAGTAGGCCTGCGTGAGGTGCAGCGAGCGTCGTTTGATCGCGAGCGTCTTGTACGCGGCCTTCAGGCGGGCGACCTGCCCCTTCTGCGTCGTCTCGAGGCCGAGGAGCCGGCCCTTGGGGATCTTGCCGCGGGCCGCGGGCCACGACAGCTCGGTGATGATGATCGGCTTGCGCGCGTCCCCGCCGCGGCGCATCTCGCGGCGCGTGCGCTGGACGATCTCGACGACGCGCCTAACGCTCTCCTTGACCGGGACGGTGCCGTCCGTGAACGGGTGCACCGAGAGCACGTCGAAGTACCTGCGCGCGCGGGCGCGGTAGAGCTCGCGCGCCTGCTGCCATGGGGTCGACTTGCTGCCGAGCGCCACGAGCGAGCCGGCCACGACCTTGGCCCCGCGGTCGGCGCGGTGGATGGCCGGGTAGGCGGCGCGCAGGAGGCGCGTGTACGACGAGGCCCACGGCCGCGTCGACCAGAAGACGGCCGCGCGCTGCTCGTTCCAGAGCTGCCACTGCCGGACGGGCGTCTTCGGGATCGCCGGGTTGGCGGCCCAGAACGACCCCCGCGGGCCGTAGCGCCCGACGAGCGCGGTCATGAGGGCCGCGAACGTCCTGGGGTCCTTCGGCGCCCAGCGGTTCGGGTAGAGCGTGGTCGGCTTCGACGACGCCCACCTCGGCGTCGAGATGACGTTGGCCAGCAGCGGCAGGCGATGGCGGGCGCTGGCCGCGACGAGCCGATCGGTCGAGCGGAAGTCGAAGACGCCGGCCCTGGGCTCGATCGCGGGCCAGCTGAAGGTCACGCGCAGGCTCTCGACACCCGAGCGGGCCATGAGGCTCGTCTGGCGGTCGAGGTCGGCGTCGGTCATCGCGTGGGACACGGCCGGGTTGAGGACGGTCCCGAAGAACCCGTAGGGCACCTTGGCCCTGGCGCCCGCGGTGGCCGCGGGGACGAGGGCCAGCAGGAGCGTGAACGTGAGCAGGGCGAGGCGACGAGGCATCCGTACCATGGCTGCACCGTAGCGAGCGGGGCGCGGGGCGGGCAACGAGGCTTCGAGGTGGTGGTCCATGGTGGCCCTCAACCCGCGAGCCGCGCCGGGGGAGCGGTCCGCGCCGCCTCGACCGCCGCGGTGAGCTCGCGGCCGAAGCGGTCGACCGAGAACCGGGCGGCGTTCGCGGTGCACGCGGCGGGGTCGAAGGCGGCCCCGTCGAAGCCCCGCAGGAGCGCTTCGAGCGCGTCGGCGTCGCGGGGCGCGAAGAACGCGCCCGTCCGGCCCTCCAGGACCGTCTCGCGGACGCCGCCGGCGTCCGCGGCCAGCACGGGGCGCCCGGCGGCCTGCGCCTCGATCGCGGCGATGCCGAACTCCTCGACGGCCGTGACGACGAGCGCCTGGGCCGAGCGCATGAGCGACGCGACCTCGGCGTCGCTGACGCGACCGGCGAAGCGGACGGTCGGCCCGGCGAGGTGGCGCAGCCGCCGGCCCTCCGGGCCGTCGCCGACGACGACGAGCTCGCGCCCGAGGCGGGTGAACGCGCGCACGGCCGTCTGGATGTCCTTGTGCGCCATGAGCTCGGAGACGATCAGGAAGTGCTCGCCGACCCGGCCGGGGGCGAAGCGCTGCGTCTCGACCGGCGGGTAGACGACGGCCGCGTCGCGGTCGAAGGCCTCGCGGATGCGCACGCGCGTCGTCTCGGAGTTCGCGAGGTAGCGCGTCACGCGGCGCGAGGCCCGCAGGTCCCACTGGCGCCAGCGCTCGAAGGTCGCCGCCAGTGCCGGGCCCAGGACCCGGCGGACGCCGGTCGCGGGCTCGACGTCCGACCACGCGTAGCGGAACGGGTTGTGGCAGTAGCAGACGTGCGTGGCGCCGGGCTGGGGGCGCACGCCGTGGGCCCAGGCGCTCGAGCTCGAGACCACGAGGTCGTAGCCGCCGAGGTCCAGGCGCTCCATGGCCTTCGGGTAGAGCGGCAGCAGCGCGCGGAAGGTCGACGCCGTCGGGCGCAGGCGCTGCAGGAAGGACGTGTGCACGCGCCGGCCGGCGAAGCGGCCCTGGGTGCCGTCCGCGTCGTAGATCGCGGTGAAGAGGTCGGCCTGCGGCCACAGGTCGGTCATGGCCGCGAACACGCGCTCGGCGCCGCGGACGTCCACGAGGAAGTCGTGCACCAGCGCCACGCGTTGCGCGTCGCCCCCTGAGCCCTCCGGGCCGCCCGGCGCCATCTTGGTCGCCCCCGGAGCGGTGGCCGTCCTGGCCTCCACCACTCGAGCGTACGTAGTCGCCCGGCGGCGCGCAACGCCCAGGGCCGCCGTCTGACGCAGCATCGCGCCGCATCGCAACTGATAGGTTGCGCCTCATGAGGCTCCTCGTCCTGGGCGGGACCGTCTTCCTCGGCCGTCACGTCGTCGCGGCGGCGCTGCACCGGGGCGACGACGTGACGGTCCTGAGCCGCGGCCGGCACGGCCCGCCGCCGCCCGACGGCGTCACCTGGCTGCGCGGCGACCGCGTGGAGGACCTGCCCCGGCTGACGGCCGGCGGCCGCTGGGACGCGGTCGTCGACACGTCCGGCTACACGCCGGAGCAGGCCGAGGCGGCGGGCCGGGCGCTGCGCGGCCGCGTGGACCACTACGCCTTCGTCTCCACCGTCAACGTCCACCCCGGCTGGCCGGCCGAGACGGTCGGGGAGGACAGCCCGGTGTGGGAGGACGGCGAGGGCTACGGCCCGGACAAGGCCCGGGCGGAGCGCCTCCTGGCGGCGGCGCTGCCCGGCCGGGTCGCCCACGTCCGCTGCGGACTGCTGTGCGGCCCCCACGACGCGACGCTGCGGCTGGCGTGGTGGGTCGAGCGGATCGCCCGCGGGGGCGACGTCCTCGCCCCCGGACGACCCGACGCGACCGTCCAGCTCATCGACGCGCGCGACGTGGCGGCCTGGGTGCTCGACCTGGCGGGGCGCGGCGTGAGCGGGCCGATCAACGCCACCGCCCCCCGCGGGGTGACCACCTTCGCCGAGGTCCTCGAGGCCGCCGTCGCGGCGACCGGCTCGGACGCGCGCCTGCGCTGGGTGCCCGACGCCGCCCTGCTGGCGGCCGGCGTCGAGCCCTGGACCGAGCTCCCGCTCTGGGCGCCGGACGCCGACGGGTGGCGCGGAACCTGGCGGATCGCGACCGACCGCGCACAGGCAGAGGGCCTCACCCCACGCCCCATCGCCCAGACCGTCGCCGACACCGCGGCCTGGCTCGCGACCGGCGGCACGGCCGCGCTCGACGACTGGGGCAGCCACGCCCGCCCGACCGGCGTCACCCCGGCCCGCGAGCGCGAGCTCCTGGCGCTGGCGTAGGCGGCGCGGCGGCCGCGTGGGGCGGAGCGGCGGAGGGTGCGTGGGCGGAGCGGCGGAGGGCGCGTTGGGCGGAGCGAAGGGCGCGTGGGGTGGAGCAGCCGAGGGCCCGAGCAACCTGAAGCCGCAGTCCTAGGCAGTACGCGTGGGAGTCAGTTCCCGGCGCGGATCGTCGTGCCTGACGTCGTCGGCCGGACCGGGACAGTGCGCCAGCACGGACCGGTCCCGGCCGCGACCGTCAGGCGCGGCGAGGCGCCCCGGGAACTACTCCCACTCGATGGTGCCGGGGGGCTTGCTGGTGATGTCCAGCACCACCCGGTTGACCTCCCGCAGCTCGCCGATCATCCGGGCGGCGATCTGCTCGAGCAGGTCGTAGGGCAGGCGGGCCCAGTCGGCGGTCATGGCGTCGTCGGAGGTGACGGCGCGCAGGACGATGACGTTGCCGTAGGTCCGCTCGTCCCCCTGGACGCCGACGGTGCGGACGTCGGGCAGCACGCAGAAGGACTGCCACAGCTCGCGGTACAGCCCGGCCTTGCGGATCTCGTCCTGGAGGATGTGGTCGGCGTCGCGCAGGAGGTCGAGGCGCTGCTTGGTGGCCTCGCCGCCGACGACGCGGATCGCCAGCCCGGGCCCCGGGAAGGGCTGGCGCCAGACGAGGCGCTCGGGCAGGCCGAGCTCGGCGCCGACGGCGCGGACCTCGTCCTTGAAGAGCGCGCGGAGCGGCTCGACGAGCTCGAACTCGAGGTCCTCGGGCAGCCCGCCGACGTTGTGGTGGGACTTGATCGTGGCCGCGCCGGTGCCCCCGCCGGACTCGATGACGTCGGAGTAGAGCGTGCCCTGGACGAGGAACTTCGCCTCGGGCCCGTCGCCGGCGAGGCGGGCGGCCTCCTCCTCGAAGACGCGGATGAACTCGGTGCCGATGACCTTGCGCTTGGTCTCCGGGTCGCTGATGCCCTCGAGCTTCCCGAGGAAGCGGTCCTCGGCGTCGACGGCGACGAGCGGCACGTGGAAGCCGTCGCGGAAGGCGGCGACGACCTGCTCGCCCTCGTTCTTCCGCATGAGCCCGTGGTCGACGAAGATGCAGGTGAGCTGGTCGCCGACCGCGCGGTGGACGAGCATCGCGGCGACGCTCGAGTCGACCCCGCCGCGAGAGGCCGCAGATGACGCGCCCGTCGCCGACCTGCGCGCGGATGCGCGCGACCTGCTCCTCGACGATCGACGCCGCCGACCAGGTCAGGTCGCAGCCGCAGACGTCGCCGAGGAACGTCTTGAGGATGTCCTGCCCGAAGGGCGTGTGCACGACCTCGGGGTGGAACTGGATCCCGTAGAGGCCGCGCTCGACCGACTCGACGGCGGCCACGGGCGACGCGGTGGACGAGGCGAGCGCGGTGAACCCGGGCGGCGGGGCGAAGACCGTGTCGCGGTGCGACATCCAGCAGGACTGCTCGGCCGGCAGGCCGGCCAGCAGCCGCCCCGGCTCGCGGATCGTCAGCTGCGAGCGGCCGAACTCGCCGACCTCGGCGCCCTCGACCTTGCCGCCGAGGTCGAGCACGAGCAGCTGCATCCCGTAGCAGATGCCCAGCACCGGGATCCCGAGCTCGAGCAGCTCCCGGTCCAGCCGCGGCGCGCCTTCGGCGTAGACCGACGCCGGGCCGCCGGAGAGGATGAGCCCCTTGGGCTTGCGCCGCCGCACCTCCTCGACCCCCACGTGGTGGGGCAGCAGCTCGGAGAAGACGCCGCACTCGCGCACGCGGCGCGCGATGAGCTGGCTGTACTGCCCGCCGTAGTCGAGGACGACGACCTCGTCGACCTGCCGAGGGGCCTCGACCGGCGCCGGCGCGTCGGCGAGCTCGAGGCCGGCGGTGGCCTCGGTGACGATGCCGTGCTCGCTCATCCGCTGCCGCCCGGCCCGCGCCGCCGCCCGGCTAGTTCGACGAGAGGGCCGGGGCCTTGTCCGCGGACGCCGCCGCCGGCGGCGCGGCCGTGCCGTTCCCGCCCCCGTTGGCGCCGCGGGCGGCGGACCCGCCGCGCGCCCCCATGCCGACCTGCTGGGCGGTCTGGAGCGCCTTGCCCTCGGTCATGAGCGCGGGGGCGATCATGAGCTCGGCCCGGTTGAACTCGGCGAGGTCCTTGTAGCCGCACGTCGCCATCGAGGTCCGCAGCGCGCCCATGAGGTTGAACGTGCCGTCGTTCTCGTGCGCGGGCCCGGTCAGGATCTCCTGCAGCGTGCCGTTCTGGACCGTCTGCACGCGCGCGCCGCGCGGGAGGGACGGGTGGAACGTCGCCATGCCCCAGTGGAAGCCGCGGCCGGGCGCCTCGTAGGCGCGGGCCAGCGGCGAGCCGATCATCACGGCGTCGGCGCCGCAGGCGATGGCCTTCGACACGTCGCCGCCCGTGCGCATGCCGCCGTCGGCGATGACCTGGACGTACTCGCCGGTCTCGAGCATGTGCGTCGAGCGCGCGCCGGCGACGTCGGCGATCGCGGTCGCCTGGGGGACGCCCACGCCGAGCACGCCACGAGTGGTGCAGGCGGCGCCGGGGCCCACGCCCACGAGGACGCCGGCGGCGCCGGTCCGCATGAGGTGCAGGCCGGTGTGGTAGCTCGCGCAGCCGCCGACGACGACCGGGACGTCGACCTCGCGGATGAACTCCTTGAGGTTCAGCGGCGTCGAGGTCTGGGAGACGTGCTCGGCCGAGACGACCGTGCCCTGGATGACGAGGATGTCGAGGCCGGCCTCGAGCGCCAGGTCGCAGAAGCGCGACACGCGCTGCGGCGTGAGCGACGCGGCGGCGACGACGCCCGGCTCGCTCTTGATCTCCTGGATCCGCTGCCGGATGAGCTCGGGCTTGATCGGCTCCTGGTAGATGGCCTGCATCTCCCGGGTCGCCGCGTCCTTGGGCAGCTGCGAGATGCGCTCGAGCTGGGCGTCGGCGTCCTCGAAGCGCGTCCAGATGCCCTCGAGGTTCAGGACGGCCAGGCCGCCGAGCTTGCCGACGATCCGCGCCGTCTCGGGCGAGACGACGCCGTCCATCGCCGAGGCGAGGAGCGGGAGCTCGAAGCGGTAGTCGCCGAGCTTCCAGGAGATGTCGACGTCGTCGGGGTCGCGCGTGCGCCGCGAGGGGACGATCGCGACGTCGTCGAAGCCATAGGCGCGGCGGGCCTTCTTCCCGCGGCCGATCTCGATCTCCATCAGTGCATCCTAGGGTCGGGGGCGGACGGGAGGAGGACCTCGAGCGTAGCGCCCGAACGCGCGCGCGACCGGCCGGGTCGCGAACGGCCCGGCCGGGCCGGGCGGCCTACGGCACCTCGGCCGGCAGCTCGAGGCGCTGCACGACCGTCTCGGACCGCAGGCGCTCGACCTCGCGCGGGTCGATGAGGCCGGCGCCGAGGCGCTGGGTCGACTCCGCCCCGCAGGCCACGCCGAAGCGCAGGCACTCGGCCGGGCGGCTCGCCGCTGTAGCGGGCGGCCACGACCCCGGCCAGGAACGCGTCGCCGCTGCCGACCGGCGCGACGGGCTCGCGCTCCTCGATCCACACGCGGTGCAGGACGCCCGGGCCGCTGCCGTGCTCCTCGAGGATCGAGGCGACGCAGCCGTCGGGCAGCGTCATGATCGCCTCCTTGGGCCCGAGCTGGACGAGCTCGCGGACGGCGATCGCCCGGTCCTCCTCGTCGTTGAACTCGTGCCCGACGAGCTCCTCGGCCTCCAGGACGTTCGGGGAGATGACGTCGGGCTCGGCCCGGACCGCCAGGCGCATCGGCTCGCCGTCGGCGTCGATGATCGTCGTGACCCCGAGCTTGCGGAGCTCGCGGATGAGCACCGCGTAGACGCCGGGCTCGACGCCGCGGGGCAGCGAGCCGGCGAACACGACGATGTCCGCGCCGCGCGCGAGGTAGAGCAGCTTGTCGCTGGAAGAGCTCGACCTCCGCCGGCGAGACGTGCGGGCCGCGCTCGTTGATCTCGGTCTGCTCGCCGTTGGTCGGGTCGAGCACGGCCGTGTTCGTGCGCGACTCCTCGCGGATGCGCACGAAGTCGTTGAGGATCGACTCCTCCGTGAGCTGCTCGACGATCCGCGTGCCCGTCGCGCCGCCCGCGAAGCCGGTGGCGATCACGGGCTGGCCGAGCGTCTTGAGCGTCCGCGCGACGTTCACGCCCTTGCCGCCGGGCATCGTCGTCTGCTCGACCGTCCGGTGACGACGCCCGAGGCGGAAGTTCGGGACGGAGAGCGACTTGTCGATCGCCGCGTTGAGCGTGACGGTGATGATCATGCGGCCGTGCGGTGCTCGGGCGGCCCGGGGCGCCGGCGGCGGCGCCTCCGCAGCAGCAGGAGGTTCAGGCTACCGATCGCGAGCGCGGCCGCGGCCACGAGGACGGCGGTGCGCCAGGCGACCTGCGCCGGCGCGGTCCAGCAGCGACGGGGCCGGCAGCGACGCGGCGGTCACGAGCGGCACGCGGGCGACGACGCGCCCGCGCCAGCGCAGCTCGACGGTCCCGACGCGCGCGCGCGCCGGCAGCGGGCCGCGCAGCTGCGACGGGACGCCGACGACCCGCGTGCGCACGGGCTCGCCGCGCCGGACCGTCCGCACGACGGTGCGCTCGGGCACGAGCCCGACCGCGGCGTGGCCGTCGGCCACGGGCGCCGTCGCCACCGGCCGGCCGGCCCGGACGACCGCGACCCGGCGGTAGCGCGCCAGGCCGTAGCGCAGGAGCGCGAGCGAGTCGGCGTCGCGGGCGGCGAGCGACGGCTCGCCCAGCACGACGCTCACGACCGTGACCCCGCGCTGCGTCGCCGAGCCGACGAGGACGTAGCCGGCCTGCTGGGTGTGGCCGGTCTTCACGCCGTCGGCCGGGCCCCAGCGGTCGACGACGGTGTTGCGGTTGACGAGCGTCCGCGGGCGGGCGCCGGAGCGCAGCGTCGCCCGACGGCGGTTCGTCACGTCCCGGAAGAACGCGGTTGCGGCGCAGGATGAGCGTGAGCTTGACGAGGTCCCGGGCGCTCGAGCGGTTGCCGGCGCGGTCGAGCCCGATCGGCGTCGCGTAGTGGGTGTCCGTGAGCCCCAGCTGCCGCGCGCGCGGCGGTTCATGAGCGCGATGAAGCGCGGCTGGGAGCCGCCGACGCGCACCGCGAGGGTCTCCGCCGCCTCGTTGGCGCTCGCGAGCAGCAGCGCGCGCAGGAGGTCGGCGACGGTCAGGCGCTCGCCGGCGCTGCAGGCCGGCGGTCGACTCGCCCGGGCCGGCGGCGTAGCGCACGACCGTCAGGCGCCGCGCGAGCGGCTCGCGCTCGAGCGTCAGCAGCGCGGTCATGAGCTTCGTGGTCGAGGCGATCGCCCGGCGCTGCGCGATGCGCCGCCCGAGGACGACGTCGCCCGTGGCGGGCTCGACGAGGATCGCGGCTGGCGCGCGGACGTCGGGCGCGGCGGCGGGCGCGGCGCGGGCCTCGGCGGCGAGCGGGCCGGCGAGCGCGGCCGCCGCGCCGGCGAGCGCCGCGACGGCGGCGAGGCGGTGAAGCGCGAGCGGCGTGCGCCGGGTCGGCGGCGGCGCGGGCCTCACGGCCGCAGCTTGACCTTCTGGCCCGTCTGCAGGGCCTGCGCGTCGAGCTCCGGGTTCAGCGCCTGGAGCTCGGAGAGCGGGACGCCGGTGCGCTGCGGCGATCCCGCCGAGGGTGTCGCCCGCCCGCACGCGGTAGGTCCGCCGCGCCTTCCGGCCGGCGCGCTTGGCGGTCGAGCGCTTCGACGGCGTGCCGGTCGAGCGCTGCTCCGTCTTCGACGAGGAGCCGCCGCCGTCGCCGGTGTTCGACCCCGTGACGACGAGCAGCACGGCGAGCGCGCACACCACCAGCGCGACGGGCGCCAGCCAGCGGACGGGGTTGCGGTGGGTGCTCGTCATCGCGGTGAGGGCAGGATAGGCCGCGTGCGGGCGGGTCCGGCGTCCTGCTCGTCAGGTCGACGAGGCGGGCGCGAGCGCCCAGGCGGCGGCCCGCAGGCGCTCGGCCTCCGCGCGCGCGGCGGTCGCGGGCTCGGCCGGGCCGGCGGTCGCGTCCTCGTGGGCGCGGACGATGGACCGCGAGGCCGTGACGAGGCCGCCCGCGCGCCCGGGCGCCCAG
The DNA here is from genome assembly GCA_963707695.1 of uncultured Actinomycetes bacterium. Classification (GTDB taxonomy): domain Bacteria; phylum Actinomycetota; class Thermoleophilia; order Solirubrobacterales; family Solirubrobacteraceae; genus JAOPZW01. The sequence goes on from CAVPQY010000004.1 coordinate 960,881, forward strand.
GCGGGGGCGAGGTCCTCGACCCGCCCGCCCTGCGCGCCCACGCCGGGCAGCAGGAAGGGGGCGCGGGGCAGCAGCTCGCGCAGCCGGCCGAGGTGCTCGGGCGCGGTCGCGCCGGCCACGGCGCCGACGTCCGACAGCGGCCCGTCGTCGCCGTCCTCGCCCTCCCAGCCCGGCCACGAGCCGGGCGACCGCCTCCCAGACCGTCCCGCCGCCGGCGAGCCGCAGGTCCTGGACGTCGGCGGCGCCGGGGTTCGAGGTGCGCACGAGCACGAAGACGCCGGCCCCGGCCGCGCGGGCGGCCGCGACGAGCACGGCGACCGCGTCGCGCCCGAGGTAGGGGTTGGCGGTGAAGGCGTCGGCGCCCAGGCCGCGGACCTCGCCGGCCGGCGTCGGCGTCGCGCCGACGAGCGCCTGGCCGTACGCCGCGGCCGTCACGTCGATGTCGCCGCGCTTGCCGTCGGCGAGCACGAGCAGGCCCGCGGCGCGCGCGTGCTCGGCCACGGCGGCCATCGCGGCCCAGCCGGGCGCGCCGAGGCGCTCGAAGCAGGCGAGCTGCGGCTTGACCGCCACGCAGGCGGGACCGGCGGCGTCGATGACGGCGCGGCAGTGGGCCGCGACGAGGGCCGCCGCGCGGACGGCGGGCGGCTGCGCCGGTCCCGGGTCGGCGTCCGCGAGCCCCGGCCACAGCCGGGCAGGGGTCGGGGTCGAGCCCCAGGACGATCTGGCTCTCGCGCTGGTCGACCAGCGCCGCCAGCCGCCGCCCGAAGGACGGGCGATCGGCGGCGCTGGACGGCCGGTGCGCGCCCGCGCTCATGGGCGGGCGCTGGACGACGGGTGTGGCGTCAGCCGTTGACGGCCTTCTTCAGGCCGGAGCCCGCGGTGAAGCGGGGGACGCGCGAGGCCGAGATCTGGATCGGCTCGCCCGTCCGCGGGTGGACGCCCTGGCGCGCGCCGCGCTCGGCGACGTGGAACTTCCCGAACCCGGAGAACGTCACGTCGCTGCCGCGCTGCAGCGTCTCCTGGATCGTGTCGAGCACCGCGTCGACCGCGGCGGTGGCCTCCTTCTTGGGGAGGTCGCTCCGGCTTGCGACCTGGTCGACGAACTCGGACTTCGTCACTGTGGGGCTCCTCCTGGTGAGGTTCGGTGTCGGGCGAAGCTATCAACGGAGTCGGACCGGATGGGCCGCGATCCCCCGTCCTGCCTCATGTTCCACGGCGCCGGCGACCTCAATCCCGAGCTTCGGGACGACCCGGACGACGACGCCGAGCGCGGCAGTCTGCCGCCTCGGGCGGACGTCACGTCGCGCGGTCGAGCCCGGCGACGGCCAGCGCGGCGGCCAGGTCGGCCCGCAGGAGACCGGGCAGGACCGGCCCGCCGACGCGGGCGAGCGCCGCCGGGCCGGGGCCGCCGTCCGTCCCCGGCGCGCGCACGACGACGACGCCGGCGGGCGGGTCGCCGGGAGCGGCCGCGGCGCCGGCGAGGGCGGCGTCGCCCTCGACCAGGGCGCCGCGGGCGTCGACGAGCGCGGCGGCGTCGAGGCCCGGCGTCAGCACGGCCAGGCGCGCGAGCGCGGCGGCCGCGGGCGATCCGGGCGGGGCGGGCGCGTCGGGCGTCATGGCCGCCTGGGACGATACGCGGGTGCAGGTCTCGCGCATCCCGTGGCTCGTCACCGTCCTCGCCTGCGCCGTCGCGGCGGTGCTCCTGCTCGTCTCGGGCTACCAGGGCTATGCCGCGGTGCTCGTGGCGGTCGGCGCATCGGCGGCGATCAACCTGACCTGATGACGCGCCGGGCGCCCGAGGAGCCCGTCCGGGTCTCGAGCCTCGAGCTCTTCTTCGACCTCGTCTTCGTCTTCACCGTCACGCAGCTGACGACGGTCCTCGTCGACCGCCCGGACCTCGCGGGGCTCGCGCGCGTCGTGATCGTCCTGGCGCTCGTCTTCTACATGTACGGCGGCTACGCCTGGCTGACCAACGCGATCGCCGTCGACCGGACGGGCCACCGCCTGCTGCTGCTGGGCGGGATGGGCGGCTTCCTCGTGCTGGCCCTGACGATCCCGGCCGACTTCGACGGCGCCGGCGCGACCTTCGGGGTGGCCTACGTCTTCGTCGTCGCGCTGCACGCCGGGCTCTTCACCCGGGCGCGCTCCGCGTCGGCCGTGCAGGCCATCCTCGCGCTGGCGCCCTCGAACCTCGGCGCGGCGCTCCTCGTCCTCGCGGGCGGCATCGCCGGCGGCGACGCGCAGTGGGTGCTCTGGGGCGCCGCCGTCGTCCTGGAGTGGGTGGCGCCGCGGCTGCGGGCCGTCGGGCGCTTCGACGTCGCGCCGGGCCACTTCGTGGAGCGCCATGGCCTCGTCGTCATCGTCGCGCTCGGGGAGTCGGTCGTCGCGGTGGGCATCGGCGCCGAGGGCCTGCCCGTCGACGCGGCGCTGGTCGGCGTGGCGCTGCTCGGCCTGGCCCTGAGCGCGCTGCTGTGGTGGACGTACTTCTCCGACGAGGAGGAGCTCGCCCCGGCCCTGGCGGCCGTCGACGGCGAGCACCGCGCGCGCACGGCGCTGCGCGCCTTCGGCGACGCCCACGTCGCGCTGCTGCTGGCCATCATCGTCGTGTCGGCGGCGATCAAGAAGACGATCGGGCACGCCGGCGATCCCCTCGACTGGCCCGTCGCCGCCGGCTTCGCGCTGGGCGTCAGCGGCTTCCTGCTGGCCGACGTCGGCTTCCGCCGGCTCCTCGGCCTCCGGGCGCCCGACCGGCTCCGGGTGCTGGCCGCCGCGGCCGCGCCGCTCGCCATCCCGCTCGGCGGCGCCGTCGCGTCGGCCGCGGAGCTCGCGGCGCTCGTCGCGCTGCTCGCCGCGGCGCTGTGGGCGGAGGGCCGGGTGGCGGCTAGCCCCCGCCGGCGAGCCGGGCCACGAGAGCCCGCGCCGCTCGGCCGCGGTGGCTGATCGCGGCCTTCTCGGCGGGCGCCAGCTCCGCCATCGTGCGGCCGTCGGGGACGTCGTCGGGCAGGAAGGCCGGGTCGTACCCGAAGCCCCCCGCGCCACGCGGCGCCTCCGCCAGCCGGCCGGTGCAGCGGCCCTCGACGACGTGCTCGGTCCCGTCCGGGGCGACGTAGGCCAGCGCGCAGACGTAGGCGAGCGGGCTGCCCGCGGGCGCCTCGCGCAGGAGCTTGGCGAGGTTCTCCTCGTCCGTGGCGTCCTCGCCGGCGTAGCGCGCCGACCGCACGCCCGGGCGCCCGCCGAGCGCCGCGGCCTCGATGCCGGAGTCGTCGGCGATCGCCGGCCGGCCGAGCGCGCTCGCCGCGGCGCGGGCCTTGCCGAGCGCGTTCTCGGCGAAGGTCGCGCCCGTCTCGGGCGGCAGGACCACGTCGGCGGGCAGCGGCTCCACCCGGTGCGGGGCCATGAGGCCGTCGAGCTCGCGGACCTTGTGCGCATTGCGCGTGGCCAGGACGAGCCTCATGCGGCCGGCCTCATGGCGCGGGCCTGGCGGCGGCGGCGCACCCCCACCGCACCCGACCGTCGCCGCAGCGAACCCGGACCTCGGCGCGCGCCATGCGGCGGCCGTCAGGACCGGGCGGTCACGACGGCGGCCAGCGCGCCGCCCAGCGCGGCCTCCTGCAGGCCCTGCAGCTCCTCGACGCCCTTGGCGGCGAGCCCGAGCAGCTCGTCGAGGTGCGCGCGCGAGAGCGGGGTCCGCTCGGCCGTCGCCTGGACCTCGACGAGGCCGCCGTCGCCGGTCATGACGACGTTGGCGTCGACCTCGGCCGTCGAGTCCTCCGCGTAGTCGAGGTCGAGCAGCGGCACGCCGTCGACCATGCCGCAGGAGACGGCGGCCAGCGAGGCCTTCAGCGGCGGCCGGGCGACCTTCCCCTGCTCGCGCAGGCGGTCGCAGGCCAGCGCCAGGGCGACGTAGGCGCCCGTGATCGAGGCCGTCCGCGTCCCGCCGTCGGCGGTCAGGACGTCGCAGTCGAGGTAGATCGTGTTCTCGCCCAGGGCCGCGAAGTCGACGACGACGCGGATCGAGCGGCCGATGAGCCGCTGGATCTCGACCGTCCGGCCGTCCTGGCGCCCCTTGGCCGCGTCGCGGGCCTTCCGCTCGCCCGTGGAGGCCGGGAGCATCCCGTACTCCGCGGTGACCCAGCCGCGGCCCTTGCCGGCCAGCCACCGCGGCACGCCGTCGGTGTGCGACGCCGTGCAGATGACGCGCGTCCCGCCGACCGTGATGAGCGCCGACCCCGCGGCCGTGGGGACGAAGCCGGGCTCGATCGTGGTCGGCCGCAACCCGTCGGGCGGGCGGTCGTAGGAGCGGGACGGGGTCGGGGTCATGCGGGCACCTCCGTGCGCAGGTCGACGTGCTCGACGGGCCCCAGCGGAAGCTGGAGGAAGCGGGTGCCCAGCGCGCGGAACGCCTCGGTGTCGCCCGTGCAGAGGAAGCGGTAGTCGCCCTCCTGCGCCTGGGCGCCGGCCGGCTCGTGCGGGGCCGACGCCGGGTGCGCCAGCCCGCGCGAGCTCAGCGCGTGCTCGACCTGCCGCGCGAGGGCGGCGCCGGAGGTGACGATCGCGACGTCGCGCCCGAGCATGCGCTGGAGCATCGGGCGGATGAGCGGGTAGTGCGTGCAGCCGAGCACGACGGTGTCGACGTCGGCCTCGCGCAGCGGCGCGACGTAGGACCGGACGGTCGCCACGACGGCCTCGTCGAACGGGAACCCGCCCTGGATGATCGGCGCGAGGTCGGGCGCCGGGACCGCGACGAGGTCGACGTGCGGGTCGACGTCGGCCACCGCGCGGGCGTAGGCGCCCGAGGCGACGGTGGCCGGCGTGGCCAGCAGCCCGATCCGGCCGTTGCGCGTCGTCGTGACGGCCTGGACCGCCTCGGGGCGGACGACGCCGAGCACGTCGACGCCCAGCGTCGTCTCGAGCATGCGGCTCCGCAGGGCCGGCAGCGCCGCCGCCGTGGCGGAGTTGCAGGCGACGACGAGGAGCTTCGCGCCGCGCGCGAGCAGCTCCTCGGCGATCTGCAGGGCGAACGCCTCGAGCTCCGCGGCCGGCCGGTCGCCGTACGGGAACCGCGCGGTGTCGCCGAGGTAGACGAAGTCCTCGTGCGGCAGCTGGACGAGCAGCTCGTGCAGCACGGTCAGCCCGCCCACGCCCGAGTCGAAGACGGCGATGGGCCGCCGGCGCGGGTCGGCAGGACGGGAGGGCACGGAGGTCGATGGTAGTCCCGCCCCCGGCCGGGCCCAGACGAGCCGCCCGCCACCGGCCCTCCGGGCGTCGCCGGCGCGTCAGCCCCTCGCCTTCGCGCCGCCGACGCCGTCGATCGCGTCCTTGAGCTTGCCGACGACGAGCTTGCCGATGCCGTCGTCGCCGACCTTGCCGCTCGCGGCGACGACGGCCGTGAGGATCGTCGCGACGAGGAGCATGAGCGCCACGTACTCGACGGTGCCCTGCCCCCGCGCGTCGCGGGCGGCGGCGGACAGGCGCCAGGACAGCGCGGCGTGCGCGCGGCCCAGGGTGCGGTGCAGGTCCTGCATGGGAGGCCTCCGGTGGGGTCGGGGATGACTCGTCCCGGAGCCTGCGGGGCGGGGCGCGCCGGAGCACCGCCGCGATCGTTGCGATCCTGCGCAGCGATGCGCGCGCTGGTCGTGACGAACCTCTGGCCGACGCCCGCCGCCCCGCAGCGGGGCATCTTCGTCCGCGACCAGGTCGAGGCCCTGCGCGCGCTCGGCGGCGTCGAGGTCGACGTCCACCACGTCCCGCCCGGCGGCGTCCGGCCCTACCTGCGCGCCGCGCGCGACCTGCGGCGGCGCACCCGGGCGGCGCCGCCCGACGTCGTCCACGCGCACTTCGGCCTGACGGCGTGGCCGGCGCTGGCGGTCCGCGGCGCCCCGCGCGTCGTCACGCTGCACGGCACCGACGTGCGCCACCCGCGGTCGGGGCGCCTGACGCGGGCCGTCCTGCCCCGGATGGACCTCGTGGCGGCGGTGAGCGCCGAGCTGGCCGGCGAGCTGCCCGCGCGCCGGGTCCGGCGGCTCGCCGTCCTGCCCTGCGGCGTGAGCACGTCGCGCTTCGGCCCGATCCCGCGGGCCGAGGCGCGGGCCGCCCTCGGGCTGCCCGTCGACGAGCCGTGCCTGCTGCTCCCGGCCGACCCCGCGCGGCCGGGCAAGCGCGCGGACCGCGCCCGCGCGGTGGCCGGGGACGTCCGGCTGCTCACGCTCGGCGACGCGCCGCCCGGGGAGGTCCCCCTCCGCATCAACGCCGCCAACGCGGTGCTCGTCCCCTCCGACGCGGAGGGGTTCGGCCTCGCCGTGCTGGAGGCGCTCGCGTGCGACGTCCCCGTGCTGGCCACGCCCGTCGGCGTGCACCCGGCGGCGCTGACGGGCGTCGCCGGCACCCTCTGCGCGCCCTTCGACGTCGCGACGTGGCGAGCCGCGCTGGCCCCCCACCTGGCGGCGCAGGACCCGCGCATCGACGGGCGCGCACGGGCCGAGCTGTGGTCCGCGCGGGCCATGGCCGAACGGGTCCTGGAGGCCTGGCGGGAGCTCGTGGGCCCGCTGGTAGACTCGCCCGCTCCGGCGCCCTCGGGCGCCGTCGTGCCATGACGCGCCTGCTTCCCCGCCTCCCCCGGCGCGCCACTGCGGAGACGGACCCGGCCGCGGGTCCGGCCACCGCCCCGGCCGCCGAGCAGCCCGCCGCCGTCAGCGCGGAGGGCGGTCCGCTGCCCGCCGCCGGCCGGGCGCCCGCGCCCGCCGACGCCTCCGCGCCGGGGGCCGAGCCGCCCGGACCCGGGGCCGCGAGGCCCGCCGCGCCCGCCGGCACCGACCCGGCCGCGGCCCCTGGGCCCGGCTTCCGCGAGCGCGCCCGCCTGCGCCGGCGCCTGCGCTTCCTGCGGCGCGTCCGCGAGCTCGGGTTCCGCGACCTCGGCGGGCTCGTCTTCGACCAGCACCGCTTCCGGCGGCCGGAGCCCGGCCTCGTCACGCAGAAGGTGACCGCGCTCGCCGCCGTCGACGGCGAGCTGCGGGCGATCGAGGCGGCGCTGGGCGCCGAGCAGCCCGTGACCGAGCTGCGCGAGGCCGGCGTGTCCGCGTGCGCGCGCTGCGGCGCGCTGATCGGCAGCGACGCGCGGTTCTGCCCGTCCTGCGGCGCGTCGGTCCGCGGCGCGCGCGAGGTCGTGCCGGTCGCGGACGCCGCCCGCGGGACGTGGACGACGACCGACCTCGGCGGGTCCGCGACGCAGGCCTCGCCCCCGGTCGACCGCCCTGCTCCCGGCGGCCCCGGCGATCCCGCGCCCGGCGCCTCGCCCGGCGATCCCGCGCCCGGCGCCGCGCCGCCGCAGGACCCCGGCGCCCGGCCGTGAGCACGCCGCCCACCGGGCCGCCCGCGGCCGCGCCGGCCGTCGCCGCCGCGACGCGCCCCGCGGGTGCCCCGGCCCCCGCCGCGGACGCGTGCCCGCGCTGCGGCGCCGGGCTCGAGGCGACCCAGGCCTGGTGCCTGCGCTGCGGCGCCGCCGCCCGGACGCGGCTCGTCCCGACGCCCGGATGGAAGGTGCCGGTCGCGCTCGTCGCCGCGGTCGTCGTCGTCTGCCTCGCGGCGCTGACCTGGGCCTTCGTCGCGCTCACGAGCGACCAGGGCCCGTCGGGCGGCGGCAGCCCCACGACGACCACCCAGCCCGCGGCGACCCAGCCCGCCCAGCCCTAGGCGAGGGCGGGCCAGCGCGCCCGCAGCCGCTCGAGCGCCGCCCGGGCGTGGGGATCGACCGCCAGCCCCGCGGGCGCGGCGGGCGCCGCGTCGGCGGCGAGCACGCCCAGCGAGGCGACGAGCGAGCGCGTCAACGCCCCGAGGTCGTAGCCGCCCTCGAGGACGAGCCCGAGCGGGACCCCGAGCGCCTCGGCCAGGCGCCGGGCGCTGCCGGCCATGGCCGCGAAGCCCGCGTCGGTCACCGCGCAGCCCGCCAGCGGGTCGTCCTCGTGCGCGTCGAAGCCGGCCGAGACGAGCACGAGCTCGGGCTCGTAGGCGAGGCCGAGCGGGACGAGCGCGTGCTCGAGGACCGAGCACCACGTCGCGTCGCCCGAGCCGCCGGGGACGGGCACGTTCACCGTGAAGCCCTCCCCCGGTCCCGACCCGACGTCTGCGGCCGGGCCCGTGCCGGGGTAGAGCGGCGACTCGTGGACCGAGGCGAAGAGGACGCGCGGCTCGCGGTGGAAGAGGTCGTTCGTGCCGTTGCCGTGGTGCACGTCCCAGTCGACGACGAGCACGCGCTCCAAGCCGTGGGCGTCGAGCGCGTGCCGCGCGGCCACCGCGACGCTGTTGACCAGGCAGAACCCCATCGCCCGGTCGCGCGTCGCGTGGTGGCCGGGCGGCCGGTGCAGCGCGGCGCCCGACTCCGCCTCGCCGCCGAGCAGCGCGTCGACGAGCGCGGCCGAGCCGCCGGCCGCGCGCAGCGCCGCGTCCCAGGAGCCCTCGGAGACCGCGGTGTCGGGGTCGAGCATGCCGCCGCCACGCGCGCAGAACGCCTCCAGGCGCCCGAGGTAGGCCGGGTCGTGGACGGCCTCGAGCTGCTCCCACGTGGCCTCCGGCGCGGGCCGGACGTCGGCGCCGAGCCAGCCGACGGCCTCGAGCGCGCGTTCCACGGCGACCATGCGCTGGATCCGCTCCGGGTGGGCGCCGGTGTCGTGCCCGAGGGACGCCGGGTGGTGGAGCAGGACCGGGCGCGCCATGGCAGTACGGTACCCCTCCAGTGGCCGCCGCCGACCCCGACGCCCCGCGCCCGGAGGCCGATGTCGTGGTCGTCGGCGCGGGCGGCGCCGGGCTCTTCACGGCGCTCACGGCGGCCCGGGCCGGTGCGCTCGTCGCGCTCGTGTCGGCCACCCCGCTGGCGCAGACGGCGAGCTACTGGGCGCAGGGCGGGATCGCCGCGGCGCTGGCGACCGACGACTCCGCCGAGCTGCACCGGGAGGACACCGAGCGCGCCGGCCGCGGCCTCGTGCGGCGGTCGGCCGCCGAGATCCTCGTGCGCGAGGCGCCCGGGGCCGTCGAGGAGCTCGAGCGCCTCGGCGTCGTCTTCGACGCCGACCGCCACGGCAACCTGGCGCTCGGCCTCGAGGGCGGGCACTCGCGCCGCCGCGTCGTCCACGCCGGCGGCAGCGCGACCGGGCGGCGGGTGGTGCGCGACCTGTCCGCGCTCGTCGTCGGCCACGAGGGCGTCGCGGTCCTCGAGTCGACGCGGGCGGCGCGCCTGTGGACCGCGGACGGCCGATGCGTCGGCGTCGTGTGCGAGGACGGCCGAGCGGTGCGGGCGCGCGCCGTCGTGCTCTCGACCGGCGGCACCGCGGCGCTGTGGTCGCGGACGACGAACCCGCCCGGCTCGCTGGGCATCGGCCTGCAGCTCGCCCGGGAGGCCGGCGCGGCCCTCGCGGACCTCGAGCTCATGCAGTTCCACCCGACCGCGGTGACCGGGGTCGCGGGCCGCGAGGGGTTCCTCGTCACGGAGGCCGTCCGTGGCGAGGGCGCCACGCTGCTCGACGCGCAGGGCGAGCGGTTCGTCGAAGAGCTCGCCCCGCGCGACGAGGTCGCCCGGGCGATCTGGGACCGGATGGCCGCGACCGGCGCCGACCACGTGGACCTCGACATGCGCGCGATCGACCCGGCGCTCTTCCCGAACGTCGTCGACGTGCTGCGCCGGTCCGGCGTCGACCCGGCGCGCGAGCTCGTCCCGGTGGCCCCGGCGGCGCACTACGGGATGGGCGGGGTCGTCGCCGGCCTCGACGGCGCGACGACGGTCCCCGGGCTCTTCGCGGTCGGCGAGACGGCGTGCACGGGGCTGCACGGGGCCAACCGCCTCGCGTCGAACTCGCTGAGCGAGTGCTTCGTGTTCGGGGCCCGGGCCGCCCGTGCCGCCCTCGACGAGCCCGTCGTGGCGGCCGGCGAGCCGCCGGCGGGGCGCGTCGTGGAGGAGCCGGCGCGCGAGACCCGCGAGGCGCTGTGGGTCCACGCGGGCATCGTGCGCGACCGGACGGGGCTCACCCGCCTGCTCGACGCCGCGCACGACCTCGTGCGGCGCATCGCCGCCCACGCGCTGCTGCGGGAGGAGACGCGCGGGGCCCACGCGCGCCGGGACTTCCCGCGGACGGACCCGCGACTCGACGCCCACCACACGGTGACGACCGGCGACGCCGACGGGCCCGTGCTGGAGCGCTGGGACTAGCCGCCTCCCGCGAGCGGCGAGGCGCGCCCGGGGGAGCGGCGACGCGCCCGGTCGGGGCCCGGCGGGGCGGATTCCCGGCCGGATCCCGACCAACCGGTCAGCGATTAACACGAACTTCATCTCCATTGCGTTTGTGCCTTCACAGACCGATGCGACGCTGCGGCGTCCGCGGACCGGCGAGGAGGCGAGTCCAGGCTCATGTACCAGGTCAGCAGGGCGATCTACCGGGAGCTGTCGCGCGACGTGGTGGGCGGCCGCACCGCCCACGAGCACGTCCTGCGCGCCTGCGAGTCGACGGTCGAGCGGCTCGTCGCCGACCGCCACTACTTCGCCCGGCCGGCCCGGTGGCTCTTCCAGGAGGTGCGCCCGTACGTCGCCTTCCCGGCCCAGGGCCGCGCCTGGCTCGTCGTGGAGCGCTACCTGGGGTGCGCCGAGCAGCTCCTGGCCGAGCTGCCCCGCACCGGCGTCGACGCCAACGGCAACCCGCTGCAGTGCCGGGCGACGACCCGCCGCGGCACGCCGTGCCAGCGGCTGCCCCAGCACACGAACGGCTACTGCCCGTCGCACCAGCATCTGGCGGACACGGAGGACCTCGCCCCGGGCGCCCAGCCGCTCGCCGCCTAGCCGCCCACTCCCCTCCGGTCACGCCGCCCCGGCCGCCCTGAGCAGCCCGCGTCAGGGCGACGACGCCGTCCGTCGCGCACCGTCCGGCAGCAGACGCCGTTCGGCGGCGTCGTACGGCCGTCCAGCGAAAGCTGCAGCCCTTCCGGCAGGTTCTGCGCCGCAAGGTGCGCAAAACCGCACAACGGCCCCCGCGAGCGCGAGGTCAGCCGTATCACCCGGTGCATGGACGACGCGCGCTCCCACCTGGCCCTGGTGCCGGGGGCCACCGTGGCCGCCTTCCCCGGCCGCCGTGGTGGTGCCGGTCGCCCGCGCCCGTCCACCCGCTGGTCGGTGCCGTCCACCCCGTCCGACGGCACCGTCCGCGCCCGCGTCGCGGCCGTGACGGATCGCTGCTGGCAGTGCCGCACGAAGGTCCGCGCGATCGTCGGCGTCCTCGTCGAGCCCGTCCCTCACGAAGGACGGCAGCGGCTTCCTGCCGCTCGACAGCGTCGCCGACCAGCTCGTCGGGGCGCTCGACACGAAGACGCTCGCCGGCCGCCGCATCGGCCGGCTGCGCCACCGCGAGAGCCCCGGGGTCGAGGGCGGCTACGTCGCCAACGGCTGCGTCGAGTGCGACGCGCTCCTGGGCAAGTTCGCGCTCGAGGACCTGCTGACCGAGCACCTGGTCAGCGGCGGCACCTACGGCCAGCTCGACATCGGCATCTCGATCGAGCTGCCGCGGGCCGGGACCGCCCGCCGCACCGCGCTGGGCTAGCGCCCGGCCGGCCCTCGGGCACCCGTCGCCCAGGCAGCGCGCGGCCCTGGACGAAGGTCGGGACCCCGATGGGATTCGTACCGGCCCCTTGGCGAACTCGTGACGATTTGTAACAATCGTCGTGCATCCCGTGGCGCGTGGCCGTGCATCGCCGGCCGCCCGTTGCCCGGGATCTTCCTTCGTCCCCCCTGGAGTCCCATGCCAATCGCGTTCAAGGAATGGGCGGTCACCGTCCGTGCGCTCGCCGAGGGCGAGCAGCTCGTCACCCTGCGGAAGGGCGGCATCCGCGAGGAGCACAAGCACTTCGAGCTCGAGCACGACCGCTTCTTCCTCTACCCGACGTTCGAGCACCAGCGCAACGACGTCGTGCGCGCCTCCCACCAGCCGGAGCTGCGCCGTGCCCTCGAGGAGGGCGTCTGGCCGGACGAGGAGCCGCCGCCGCACGCGCTGACGCGCGACGGGGGCATCCCGCAGCCCGATCGGGTCCGGATCCGCGCGTGGGCGCAGGTCGTCGAGCACTTCACGGTCACCGATCCGCGGGTGGTCGACGCCCTGTCCCCGTACTACGTGTGGACCACGGACTACGCGGAGAAGCGCCTCTCCTGGAAGCGCCGCCACCCGCTGCACGTCCTCCTGCTCCGCACCCACCGGATCCCGCGGCCCGTGACCGTCAAGGTCCGCGACGACTTCCACGGCTGCAAGTCGTGGCTCGAGATCACGCGCGACCTGCCCTTCGAGGGCACGCCGGTCCTGTCCGACGACGAGTTCGGCCGCGTGCGCGAGCAGATCGAGTCGATCTGCCGCGACGGCGTCCCCGCGCTGGTCTGAGCGCGACGCCGTCCGCCACCGCCGCCGAGCGGCTCCTGCGCGACGCCCGCCGGGCGCTCGTCGTCGGCATCGGCGGCGGCGGTGACGTCGCCGGGGCGGTCGTGGCGGCCACCGTGGCCGAGGAGCTCGGGACGCCCGCGGTCCTCGGCGGCCTGACCTGGGAGCGGCGGCCGATCGACCCTCTGCCCGGTCCGCGGCGCCTCGCGAGGTCCGCGACGCCGACGTCGTGCACCCGGCCGTCGCCCTCGCGCGCCCCGGGACGACGGGACCCGGCGGCTTCCGCTTCGCCGAGGCGCGCATGGCCGAGCTGCTCGGCGCGCCGACGCTGCTCGTCGACCCCCACGGCGGTCCCGCCGGCGTCGCCGACGGCCTCGTGCACGCCGCCACGCACCTCGACGCCGACGCCGTCGTCCTGCTCGACGTGGGCGGCGACGTCCTGGCGCACGGCGACGAACCGGGGCTGGCGAGCCCGCTGGCCGACGCGGTCCTCCTCGCCGCGGCGCCGCACCTGCGCGACGCGGGCCTGACGGTGCTCGGCGCCGTCCTGGGCGCCGGGTGCGACGGCGAGCTCACCCCCGACGAGGTCGGCGCGCGCCTGGCCGAGGTGGCCGGCGCCGGGGGCGACCTCGGGACCACCGTCCCGTCCCCCGCCGCGCTCGACCGCCTCGCGGCCGCCGTCGACGCCGTCCCGACCGAGGCGAGCCTCATGGCGCTGCGCTGCGCCCGCGGCGAGCGCGGGGCCGCAGCCCATCCGCGACGGCCGTCGCAGCGTGCCGCTGACCGAGGCGGGCGGACTGCTGACCTGGTTCGACTGCGCGGCTGCGCTGCGCAGCGCGGCCCGCCTGGCCGCCGCCGTCGCCGACGCCGCCTCGCTGGCCGAGGCCGACGCGCGCCTGGGCGCGCTCGGCGTACGCACCGAGCTCGCCTACGAGCGCGAGCGCGCGCTGCCGCGGCCGCCTAGCCGGACGGCGCCCGATGCCGTGGGTCGAGTCGGCCTCGGAGCACTTCCAGGCGCGGCACGACAGCCGGGACGCCGACGACGTGGCCGGCGTGCTGGAGCTGCTGGAGGCCACGCGCGACCGGGTCGCCGCCCTCGTGCCGGTGCCGGCGGAGGCGGTGACGGTCGTCGTGCACCCCGCGGAGGCCGCGCTCGACGTCGCCCAGCCGCTCGTGCCGGTCGTCCGGCGGCTCACCGCGCCGGCCGCGCGCCGCTACGTCGCGGGCTGGTTCGGCCGCGACGAGGTGCACGTCCTCGCCCCGCGCGTCCTCGAGGGGCGCGCCTCGAACGTCCCGGGCTCCCGCGAGCTGCAGCTCCTGGCCCCGGCCGCGCTCTACGTCCAGCTCGTGGTGGGGGCCGCCAACCCGCGCCTGCCACCGCCCTTCCGTCCCTGGTCGCTCGCGCGCTACCGCACGTGGGCGTGGCTGCAGGCCGGGGCCGGCCAGCTCCTGTCGGGGCAGGTCGAGCACGCGCGGGGAGCGATCGTGCGCCGCCTGCGCGAGGGGCCGGCCCCGGACTTCCCGCCCGGGGTCGCTGACGCCGCGCTGCTCGGCGGCACGGTCCTGGACCTGCTGGCCCGCGAGGAGGGCTGGGACGCCGTGGGACGCCTCCTGCGCGAGCCGGTCCTGCGAGCCGGGCCGCGCAGCGCGCTGGTGGAGGCCTTCGGCGGGCGCGCCGCCGCGCACACGGAGGGAACGTGGCGCGCGCACCTCGCCCGCCACGCGGGCCGCTAGCCGACGAGCTCCATCCCGACCAACGCGACCACGGCCACGAGCGCGACGAGGGCGAGGACCGCGACGACGAGCCGGTCGACGCCGCCGGGCCGGCGGCTCGCACCGGCCGCCGCGGCGGCCCCGGGGGCCCGCACGCCCACGACGGGCAGCGCCTCCTGGAGCAGCGCCTCGCGCGCGGCGGCGGCGCCCGAGGCGGGCACGAGCACGTCGCGCGGCCCGGCGGCGAGGAGATCGGGGACGTCGAAGCCGCCGCTGCGCTTCGTCATGCTCGGGATGCCCTCCTCGAGCAGGACGCCCTGGATGAGCTCCGCCTCGGCCTGGTGGGCCGCCCGCGCGACGCGGACGAGGTCGCCCTCGGTGTACTGCGGGCGGATCTTCCGCGCGCGGGCGTGGAGGTCGGGGCGCGCCGCCTCGTGCTCGCCGCCGCCGGCGAAGGCGAGGGGCATCCCGCAGGCCGCGCAGAAGCGCTCGCCGCCGTCGGCGGTGCGGCCGCACCCCGGGCAGACGAGCGCGGCGTCAGCCATCGACGACCAGCTCGACCTCGGCGACGCGGCCGTCCTCGATGCGGAAGTGGCGGACCTCCGGCTCGTCGCCGGCCAGGCCGACGATGAGCCACTCGGTCCCCGGCCAGTGCGCGGCGAAGTTCGCGTCGGTCTGCGACGGGTACGGCGCCGAGCGCGTGTGCGAGTGGTAGATCGCGCCGACGTCGTCGCCGCGGTCCTCGATCGCCGTCACCGTGCGCAGCAGCACGTGCGGCTCGATGTCGAACCGGAAGGGGCTGGCCGCCACGTTCTCCACCTCCGCCACCTCCGTCGCGGTCCCGTCGCGGGTCCCGACGAAGCCGCAGCACTCGTTGGGGAACTCGCGGCGGGCGTGGTCGACGATGCGGTCGAGCAGCGCCCGCGCGATCCGCACTCCTACTCCGTCTTGAGCGCGGGCCGCTCGTCCTCGTCCCGGTCGAAGTCGCGGTCGCGGTCGCGGTCGCGGTCGTTGTCGCCGCTGAGGGCGTCCTTGAACTCCCGCATGCCCTTGCCGATCGAGCGACCCGCATCGGGCAGCTTCTTCGGGCCGAGCACGATGAGCGCGATCGCGAGGATGAGGATGAGCTCCATGGGGCCGATGTTCGGCATGCCGTCTCCTACCACCACACGGTGGTGTCGAGCGCCTCGACCTCGTCGACCGGACGCGTGTAGATCCCACTCGAAAGGTACTTCCATCCGTCGTCGCAGACGATGAAGACCACGTTGCCCTCGTCCATCTCCTCGGCGATGCGGACGGCGATCGACGCGATGGCGCCCGAGGAGACGCCCGCGAACAGGCCCTCCTCGTCCAGCAGCCGGCGCGTCCAGACGATCGCGTCGCGGTTCGTCACGAAGATCTTCCGGTCCAGCAGGGAGAGATCGATGATCGGCGGGATGAACCCGTCGTCGAGCGACCGCAGGCCCTGGACCGGCTCGCCCTGCATGGGCTCGGCGGCCACGATCTTGACCCGGTCGCCGAGCTCCTCGCGGAAGCGGCGGCCGTTGCCCATGAGCGTCCCGCCGGTGCCCAGGCCGGCGACGAAGGCGTCCACCTCGCCGTCGAGCTCGCGCAGGATCTCGGGCGCCGTCCCCTCGTAGTGGGCCCGCGGGTTGGCCTCGTTCCCGTACTGGTAGGGCATGTAGTACGAGGCGTCGGCCGCCGCGAGGTCGAGCGCCATCGCCACGGCGCCGTTCGAGCCCTGGTCGCCCGGGGAGAAGACGATGTCGGCGCCGTACATCTGGAGCAGCTGGGTGCGCTCGGGCGTGACGTTGTCGGGCATGACGACCTTCAGCGGGTAGCCCTTGCGTGCGCAGATCATGGCCAGCGAGATGCCGGTGTTGCCCGAGGTCGGCTCGAGGATGGTCTGACCCGGGCGGATGAGCCCGCGCTCCTCGGCGTCCTCGATCATGGCGCGGGCGACGCGGTCCTTGACCGAGCCGGTCGGGTTCCGCGACTCGAGCTTGGCCCAGATGCGGACGCCGGGCTTCGGGGACAGGCGCTTGAGCTCGACGAGCGGCGTGTTGCCGATCGCCTGGACGAGGTCGCCGTAGCGGCCGCCGCAGGGTCGGTTCTCCAACGGAGGGATGGAGGACATCGCTTCAGGAAGTGTAGTGTCCGCCGCCCCCACCGCTCGGCCCTCGCGCGGAGGTGGGCTGGCCGCACCCATGGACGGGTGCGAGCAGGTCCGCCGGCTGCCAGGACCGGGAGGACCATGGGCGCATGCTCTCCCTCCTCGTCCTCCTCCTCCTCATGGCCACCGTGGCGGCGGCCGCGGTGCGCTTCGGCGCCGAGTCTCGTCCCTTCTGGGACGAGCGGCGGGTGCGCGACTAGCGCGTCGCCGCGAGGCGAGGCTCGGCGCGCGAGATCCGGCTCAGCGCGCGCCGCCCGCCATCGCCGGCAGGATCACCAGGGTGTCCGCCTCCCCGATCGCCGTCCCCAGGCCGTCGAGGACGCGGACGTCCTCGTCGTTGAGGTACACGTTGACGTAGCGGTTCAGCGTGCCGTCGTCGGCGAAGAGCTGCTGCTTCGTCTCGGGGTGCGCGTCCGACGAGCGAGCCGAGGACCTCGCCGACGGTGCTCCCGTCGGCGCTGACCTCGCGCTCGCCGCCCACGGACGGGCGCAGGACGGGCGGGATGCGGATCGTGGCCATGTGGGGCGGGACCCTAGCCCGCGGCGGCGCAGAACGCCTCGTAGTCCGGGAAGACGCCGAGCTCGTCGTCGGCGATCTCCTCCGGCTCGCGCGAGCAGATCGGGCACTCGGGGTCGCGGCGGATCTTGAGCTCGGTCGTCGAGGCGTCGAGCGCGTCGTAGATCAGGAAGCGGCCGATGAGCGGGTTCCCGATCCCGACGACGAGCTTGATGACCTCGGTCGCCTGGAGGAGCCCCATCGTGCCGGGCAGCACGCCGAGGACCCCGTTGGCCCCGCACGAGGGCGCCATCTCGGCGGGCGGGGGCTGGCGGAAGAGGCAGCGGTAGCACGGGCCGTCGTAGGGCTTGAAGACCGAGAGCTGGCCCTCGAAGCCGAGGATGGCCGCGCTGACGACCGGGATCCGCAGGCGCACGGAGGCGTCGTTGAGCAGGTAGCGCGTGGGGAAGTTGTCGACGCCGTCCACGACGACGTCGTAGTCCTTGATGACGTCGACGATGTTCGAGGCGTCGAGTCGGAAGGGGTACTTGCGGACCTCGACGTCGGGGTTCAGGGCGTTGATCGACTGCTCGGCCGAGTCGACCTTCAGCACCCCCACGCGGTCGGTCGTGTGGATGACCTGCCGCTGGAGGTTCGAGACGTCGACGACGTCGTCGTCGACGACGCCGAGCGTGCCGACGCCGGCGGCGGCGAGGTACAGCGCGGTCGGCGAGCCCAGGCCGCCGGCGCCGAGCAGCAGCACCTTGGCGTCGAGGAGCTTCTGCTGGCCCTCGGGGCCGATCTCGGGCAGCAGGAAGTGGCGCGAGTAGCGCTGGCGCTGCTCGGGCGTGAAGGCCCGCGGGACGACCACGGGGTTGCCGCGGTCCTTCCACAACGTGATGCCGCCCGTCATCGACTCGACGTGGCCGAACCCGAGGTCGCGTTCCAGGGTGTTGGCGCCGAGCGCCGAGCGCTGCCCGGAGGCGCAGTAGAGGATCACGCGCTGCCCGCGGTCGGGCGCGACGCCGTCGATGCGGGACTCGAGGTAGGCGCGCGGGATGTGGACCGCGCCCGGCAGGTGGCCGGCGTCCCACTCCTCCTGCTCGCGGACGTCGACGATCACGACGCCCTCGTCGAGGAGCTCGCGCACCTCGGCGGGATCGACCTCGTCGACCTGCGCGCGGACCTGCTTGACGTACTCGGCTCCGGAGGGGCTCATCGCTTTACAAAGGATAGCGACCGTCGCATGGTCGTCGACCTGGGCGCGGGGGGCTCTCGGAGCGGGCCGATCCTGCCGATGGGGGGCCTGGGACCCATGCCGCCCTCCGCCCCCCGGCCGCTCGCCCAGCCCGCGCTCATCCCGCAGGTCCTGGCCCTCAACGCCGCGCTCATCAGCGCGATGCTCCTGGCCGTGACCGTCCTCGCGCGCCTCGACCTCACCTCGGCCGTCGAGCGCGAGCGCCTGCTGATCCTGTTCGCCGCCCTGCTCGGCACGATCCTCGTCAACGGCATGGTCCTGCGCCGGCGCTTCGAGCCGCTCGAGCGCGTGATCGCCGCGATGGAGGACGTGAGCTTCGGCCCCGGCGGCGACCGGCCGCGCATGCCGGCGGCGGGCTCGGCCGAGGTGGCCCGCCTGAACTCGGCCTTCGAGCGCATGCTCGACCGCCTGGAGGCCGAGCGCTCGCGCACCGCCGGCCTCGTGCTGCGCGGCCAGGAGGAGGAGCGCGCGCGCCTGGCCCGCGACCTCCACGACGAGGCCAACCAGGCCCTGACCGCGGTCCTGCTGCGGCTCCAGGCGACCGCCCTCCAGGCCCCGCCGGCGCTGCGCGCCGAGCTGCGAGCCACCCAGGCGGTCGCCACGCAGGCGATGGAGGAGCTCGTGCGCCTCGCCCGCGAGCTGCGGCCCGTGGCGCTCGACGACCTGGGGCTCGCCGCCGCGCTGCGGACGCAGGTCGACGCGTTCGCCCGTCGCGCCTGCCTCCAGGCTGAGCTGCGCCTGGACCCCACGGCGGTCGACGCGCTCGACGACGACGCCCAGCTCGTCGCCTACCGCGTCGTCCAGGAGGGGCTGTCGAACGTGGCCCGCCACGCCGGCGCCTCGCACGTCCTCGTCGAGGTCGCTCCCGAGGGCCCCGAGACGGTCGTGCGCGTGCGCGACGACGGCGCCGGCTTCGAGCCCGGCGCGGCCACCGACGGCATCGGCCTGGAGGGCATGCAGGAGCGCGCCGCGCTGGCCGGGGGCCGGGTGGCGGTGCGCTCCGCGCCGCGCCGCGGGACGACGATCGAGCTGCGGCTGGGCGCGACAGCGGTGCCGGCGTGAAGGTCCTGATCGCCGACGACCACGGCGTCGTCCGCGGCGGGCTGCGCCTGCTCCTGGACCGCCACCCCGGGGTCGAGGTCGTCGGCGAGGCCGCCGACGGCGCCGAGGCCGTGGCGGCGACCCTGGCGCTGCGGCCCGACCTCGCCATCCTCGACGTCTCCATGCCGAAGCTCACGGGGCTGCAGGCCGCGCGGGAGATCAAGCTCCAGGCACCCGCGGTCGACGTGCTCATGCTCTCGATGCACGACGACGAGCGCTACCTGTTCGACGCGCTGAAGGCGGGCGCGTCGGGCTACGTGCTCAAGCACGAGGCCGACCAGGCGCTCGTCGACGCCGTCGACGCGGTGGGGCGCGGCGAGCCGTTCCTGACGAACGCCGCCCAGCGCTCGCTCGTCCGCGCCTGGATGGCCGACGCGTCGACGGGCCCGCGCGAGCCGCTGAGCCCGCGCGAGCAGGAGGTCCTCAAGCTCGTCGCCGAGGCGCACACGAACCGCGAGATCGGCGCCGTCCTGCACCTGTCCGAGAAGACGGTCGAGTCCCACCGGGCCAACCTCCTGCGCAAGCTCGGCATGCGCGACCGCGTCGAGCTCGTCCGCTACGCGATCCGGCGCGGGCTGATCGAGCCCTAGCGGCGGACCGCCCGCCGCCGCCGCCCTACCATCCGCCGGGTGCCCGCCCGGGTCCGCCTCGCCCTCATGGTCGCCGCGTCGCTGGCGCTGCTGGCCGCGCTGCTGGTCGTCGCCTTCACGCGCGGCGGCGACGCGAGCGCGGGCGACCGGTGGGACGGGTCGCTGCGGCCGGCCGGCATCCCGCCGCAGGACTTCCGCCTGCGCGACCAGGACGGCCGCGAGGCGTCCCTGCGCGCGCTGCGCGGCCGCGTCGTGGTCCTCACGTTCCTCTACACGCACTGCCAGGACACGTGCCCGGTGACGGCGACGACGATCCGGGGAGCGCTCGACGACCTCGGCCACGACGTGCCGACGCTCGCCGTGAGCGTCGACCCGGCCGGCGACACGCCCGCGTCGGCCCGGCGCTTCCTCCTGCAGCGGCGACTCACGGACGACCGGATGCGCTTCCTGCTCGGCAGCCGCGCCCAGCTCGAGCCGGTGTGGCGCGCGTACGGCGTCCGGCCGCAGGGCCAGGACTTCGACCACTCCGCCTACGTGCTGCTCATCGACCGCCGCGGGCGCCAGCGCATCGGCTTCCCGGTCGACCAGCTCACGTCCGAGGGCCTCGCCCACGACGTGCGGCGGCTCGAGCGCGAGCCGGCCTAGTCCCGCCGGCCGCCGCGCCGCGCGGCGCGCTTCTCGCGCACGGAGGAGATCCAGAGCGCGAGCACGACGACGAGCACGGGCGCGAGGTAGAGGACCGCGTGGTACCAGTGGCCGGCGTGGGCGAGCGGCAGGGCGCTCATGCCGCCGCCGACAGGAGCCAGAGGCCGAGGCACGTGAAGCCGACCATGACGCCCAGCATCCAGACCTGCGACCGCGTCGCGTCGCCCGGCTGCCGGTAGAGGACGAGCGCCCGGTCGTGGGCCAGGACGAGCCCGGCGAGGTGGCCGGTGACGAGCGCGGCGACCTGCACGTACCAGATCGCCGTCGCGCCGAGGAGGGCGTAGTCGATCGCCCACGACGAGGTCCCGAAGAGGTCCGAGCCGTCCCCGAGCGGGTCCGAGACCAGGTAGCCCAGCGCCTGGCCCTGGAACAGCAGCGACGACACGTAGTGCGCCACGAGGTAGGCCAGCGCGATCGGGATGAGCGTGTGGACGAACCCGCGTGCCAGCTCGTCCTCGGTGTGGCCCTCCCCCACGGTCCGCATGCCGCGGATCCCGAGCCGGAAGAGGCCGCCGACGAGCAGGACGACGACGACCAGGCCGACGGTCGACGCGGCCTCGAGGGCGTGCTCGGACCCGAGCCCCAGCGAGGCGAACCGGTCCGCCAGCCACGTCGCCGCCCCGGTCGGGCTCCCCTGGCCGCCGAGCCACAGCGTGCCCTGCGAGAAGCCGTCGAAGGTCGTCGTGCCGATCATCGCCGCCAGGACCGCGACGGTGCCGGCGCGCGCGACGAGCGGCGGGGCGCCGGAGAGCGGGGGGCGCACCCGCAGCTCGCGATCGTGCCAGTGCAGCGGCGCGAGCCGCGCGTAGAGCCCGAAGGCGACCGCGAAGGCGTCCGCGTTGCGCGTCCACTGCTCCACGCCGTAGAGCGCCATGCCGACGAGTTGCACGGCGGCGTAGGCGCAGGCCAGGAGCGCGAGGGTGCTCGGGTCGTCACGGTTCGTGGAGGCCAGCTCGAGCCATGCGAACGCGACCAGCCCCACGGCCGCCGGCCAGCGCCCCAGCCAGGCCGGGTACGCCAGCGGCTCCGGAGCGGCCACGCCCAGCCGCCCGGCGACCCAGCCGGCGCCGCGCGCGACGGCACGCCACGGGCTGATGGCCGCGAAGAGGTCGCCCACGACCGCGGAGACCACGGGCACGCCGACCCAGAGGGCGACGTAGACCAGCGTCGGCAGGAGGTTCGCGGTCCCCGTCTGCACGCCGGCGAAGCCGGCGTAGACGCCCACCGCGAAGATCCCCACGCCGAGGGCGCCGGCCAGGACCTCGAGCGCCACGGGGACGCGCAGGACGACCCGCTCGCGGGCGTGCTGGAGCCGTGGCCGCGGCCAGAGCGCGGCGAGGGCGACGAAGGAGACGACGAGCACGACGGCCGCGCCCCAGGCGAAGAGCCAGCTCGGGAGGGGGAGGTCCTCGCGGCCCACGACGCCGTGCGCCTGCGCGGTCCCCGCCGGCAGCAGCGCAGCCCCGAGCGCCGCCGCCGCGACGAGCGGCGCCCGCCGCCTCACGGCGTGACGTCGAGCCGGGCGATCTGCTTGTCGGTCCCGTGCAGCTCGACCTCGAAGCGGCCCTCGAGCGTCGCCCGCAGGTCGAAGCGGGCGCGCCGGCCCGGCGTGAGCGCGCGCTCGACGTCGTAGCCGTGCACGTGGACCTCGCCGGGGGCGTCGGAGACCACGGCGAAGCGGATGCGGTCCCCCCTGGAGAACGTCAGGTGGCGCACCCCGCCGACGGGGCTGCCGGCGCGGAGGCGGATGACCGGGACAGGCGGCCGGAGCGGCTCGGCGGGCGTGGCGGTCGCGCCCGGCGTCGTCGTCGCACCGGTGTCGGTGCGGTCGGCCCGCGGGGTCGCCTGCCGCGCCGCGCTCGCCGGCGGATCGTCCGAGCCGCCGGACCGGAGCACCAGGAACGCCGCCGCGAGGACCGCGACGGCGACGACGGCGATCGCCAGGCGGGTCCCGGCGGAGAGCGGTCGGGCGGGGACCGGATCGGGGCCGGTGGGCGCGTCGGGCGGCTCGGTCATGCCCTCGGAAGACTAGGGGGCGGGCCTTGCGGCCCGCCCCCCGGGAACGACGTGGTGCTCGGTGCGACGGTGGCTACTTCTTGCACTTCGCCGTCGTCGTGGGCGACTGCTTCGTCCCGTCGGTGAACCCGAAGTCCCCGCCGAAGTTCAGCTTGCCGCCCTTGCAGCGCCTTCAGGGCGATGTAGGGGACGCCGCCCTTGCCCTTCTTGGAGCCGTTGACCTTCGTGATGAAGCTCGTCAGCGTGGCGTAGACGCCGGGCGCGGGCTGCTGGAGGTTCGCCGGGACGTTGACGGACAGCTTGTAGCCGTACTTGCCGCGGTCCTTCGACAGCTTGCCGATGATCACGGAGTTGATCGGCAGCGGCGTGGCTTCCCGACGAGGTGGATCAGGAACTGACCGCTCTTGCCGTTGTAGGCGTTGAGGGTCAGGTTCTCGGCCGGCACGTCGATGCTCGCCTGGCCGATGGCCGTGCCCGTGCCCACCTTCGCCCTCTTGCACGGCGCCGCGTCGCTCGCCGCCTGCGACGACGTGCACGTCGGGAACTTCTTGTAGTTGAAGACCAGGTTCTTGTCGAAGTGCACGACCGTCGTGGACGTCGCGAACGGCGGATCGCTCGGATCCTTCGGTCGAGCGACAGCGCGACGGTGAACGTGCCGACGCCGGCCTTCTTGGCCTTCTTGACCGAGTTCTTGGTCAGCGAGACCTTCATGCCCTGCTTGCTGTTGACCGCCTGGGCGATCCCTGCGACGCCCAGCGCGAGCGCCAGCACGCCCGCGACGAGCAGCGGAAGCTTCCGCATCTCTCTCTCCTCCTGACGATGGACCAGTCCCGGGTGGGAACACCCGCATGCAGCGCGAGTAGCGGTCCCGCGCCGACCGCCTGGACGGCGGGCGCCGGACCTGCGCGGCGGCACTCTACCGCCGGCGGCGACCTGCGCGCAGCGGTTGGTACCGTCGGCGGCCGTGCGGCCCGCGGTCGACATCCCCGCCCCGCCGTTCCCGGCCGGCCTGACCTGGGTCAACGTCGCGTCGCTGCGCATGGACAAGCAGCGCGGGCGACCCGTGCTCGTCGAGTTCTTCGACGTCTGCGCGCCGAGCAGCCTGCGGTCGCTGCCCTACCTCCAGGCCTGGCACGCGCGCTACGCCGACGCCGGGCTGCGGGTCGTGTCGGTGCACACCCCGGGCTTCGCGTCCAGCCGCGACCCCGACGCGGTGCGAGCGGCCCTCACGCGGCTCGGGGTCGAGCACCCGGTCGTCCTGGACCCCGACTACCAGGTCTGGGACCTCTACGGGACCGAGGGCTGGCCGTCGCGCTACCTCTTCGGCGCCGACCAGCGCCTGGCCGAGGCGCACTTCGGCGAGGGCGGCTACGCCGAGACCGAGCGCGCGATCCAGGACCTGCTCGGCGTCGACGGCGACCTCGTCGGGCCGCTGCGGCCCGAGGACGCGCCGGACGCGCTCATCGTCGTGCCGACCCCCGACCACGAGGGTCCCCACGACGGGCCCTACGAGGCCGGGGCCGTGTGGGCGGTCGTCGACGGCCGGGGCGAGCTGCGCGCCGGCGACCGCAGCGTGGCCGTGCCCGGCCCGGGCGCGCTTCTCGTCCTCGAGCACGCGCGCTCCACCGCCGGGACCCTGCGCCTCGAGGCCGGGCCCGGGGTCACCGTGCTGGCCACCTGCTTCTCCCCGGGGCTCGCGCCCGAGGGCGCGCGCGCCCCCGAGCCCGCCGCCTAGGCCAACCGCACCGAGCGCGGCACGCCCCCGTCGACGAGGACGGCGGCCCCCGGCCGGTACGGCGAGGACGCGTCGCCGGCGCCCCAGAGCGGGTCGCGCACCCAGCAGCCCGCATTGAAGAGACGGACCCCGCCCGCCCCGCCCGGCGCCGACCACTCGGCCGGCTCGTCCTGCGGCCCGGGGCCGGCCCGGTGGGTGTGGCCGAAGACGACGTGGCGGGCCCCGACGTCCAGGGCGGCGACGACCGCGCCCATGGCCCGCAGCGCCGAGCGCCGCAGCTCGGGCCCCGACAGGTCCGCCCGGACGGGCCCGAGGCCGGCGAGGTTCGCCAGCCCGACGCCGGCGAGCACGCCGCCCGCCAGCGCCGCCCGACGCACCGACCTGCGGCCGCTGGCCTCCATCGCCCGCCAGAGCCGCGCCGACGCGCCGGCGTGGGCCGCCGCCTCCTCCTCGGGGGCGCGCTCGGCGAGCGCGTCGAGCAGGGCGTACAGCGGCGCGAGCGGGCGCTCGTAGTCGTCGGGCCGCCGGGCGGCCGCCGCCGGCGACCGCGTCAGCCGCGCCAGGGCGCCGACGCCGAGGCGCTCGAACGTCGGGACGGTGGCGTGCCGGTCGAGGTAGTGGCCGTGGGTCGCCCAGACGTCGTCGGCGAGCCACGTGCCCGGGTAGTCGAGGTGGACCGTGACGCGGTCGCCCAGCGCCGCGGCCAGCGCCGCGGCCAGCGGCGTGGCGCCGGCGGGCGCCCGCTCGGCCAGGCCGAGCGGCGCGGCGCCGTCGTCGAGGCGCCGCTCGAGCCACGGGCCGGCCAGGCGGTGGTCGTGGTTGCCGGCCAGGAGCACGACCTCGGCGCCGCGCGGCAGGGCGCCGCCGACGGCCGCGAGGACGGGGCCCGCGGCGCGCACCGCGACGCGCGCGGGGCCGTGGCGCAGCTCCAGGACGTCGCCGAGGAGGACGAGGCGGTCGGCGCCCCTGGCGCCCTCCACGAGCGCCTCGAGCAGCGCCGGGTCGCTGCGCAGGACGTCGGCGCCGGCCGGTGCGCCGAGATGCAGGTCGCTGACGACGAGGGTGCGCACGGCGGGTCCGACGGTACTGTCCGGGCGACCGTGGACGCGCCCGCCCTGCACGGCCTGCTCGTCGCCGACTTCTCGCGCGTGCTGGCCGGCCCGCTCTGCACGATGACCCTCGCCGACCTGGGCGCCGACGTCGTGAAGGTCGAGCGCCCGGGCACCGGCGACGACACGCGCGGGTGGGGGCCGCCGTGGACGGACGAGGGCTCGTCGTACCACCTGGGGCTCAATCGCGGCAAGCGCTCGGTCGCCCTCGACCTCAAGGAGTCCGGCGATCTGCGGCTGGCGCAGCGCCTGTGCGCCCGCGCCGACGTCGTCGTCGAGTCCTTCCGGCCGGGCACGATGGCGCGGCTCGGGCTGGGCCACGAGGCCCTGGCGGCCGCGAACCCGGGGGTCGTGACGGTGTCGATCACCGCCTTCGGCGGCGAGGGACCCGGCGCCGCGCTGCCCGGCTACGACCTGCTGCTGCAGGCCATGGGCGGGCTCATGTCCGTCACGGGCACGCCCGACGGGGAGCCGCTGAAGGTCGGCGCCGCGCTCGTCGACCTCGTCTGCGGCCTCTACGCGACGACGGGGGTGCTCGCGGCGCTGCGCGCGCGGGAGCGCGACGGCCACGGCCAGCACGTCGAGGTCTCCCTCCTCGACAGCGCGCTCGCGTCGCTGCTGAACCAGGGCTCGGCCTTCCTGACCGCGGGCGTCGTCGCGGGGCGGCTCGGCAACCGCCACCCCTCGATCGCGCCGTACGAGACGCTGCGCGCGGCCGACGGCCCCTTCGCGGTCGCGGTCGGGAACGACGCCCTCTTCGCCCGGCTCTGCGACGCCCTGGGCCGGCCGGACCTCGCGACCGACGAGCGCTTCGCGACGAACGCCGCGCGGGTGGCGCACCGCGACGCGCTGGCAGCGGTGCTCGAGGAGGTCCTGGCGACCGCGCCGGCCGCCGCGTGGGTGGCGCGCCTGGCCGCGGCCGGCGTTCCGGCCGGGCCGATCCATGACGTCGCGGAGGCCTTCGCCTTCGCGCAGGCGCTCGGGCGCGAGCCGGTCGACGAGACCGGCGGCGTGCGCACGGTGCGCTCGCCGCTGCGACTCTCGGGGACGCCGGCGCGCGTGCAGCGCCGGCCGCCGCGCCTGGCCGAGCACGATGCCGAGGTGCGGGCCTGGCTGGCCGACGACGGCTGAGCCGGGCGGCGCTAGGCGGGCCGCCAGGCGGCGACCCAGTCGATCTGGACGTGGCCGGCGGTCGAGTCGGCGATCGGCTTCCCGTCGAGGTTCGTCTCGGTCTGCAGCACCCAGTGCATCGACGTGGTGGGCAGACGGCTCGTCGTGACCCGCAGGGTCACGCCGTCGAGGATGAAGCGGACGTAGGCGGGCGTCCACTCGATGACCGCGGTGTGCCAGCCCTGGAAGGTCTCGCCCGAGCAGACCGCGTCCTGGTCGCCGGGCGACGTGCCCTCCTGGTGGTGGACGTAGCCGCAGATCCGGCCGTCGAGGTCGCCCTCGGGGAAGTCGATCTCGCCGTCGCCGGGCCACCGGCGGCTGTCCGGCCAGAGCAGCCAGGCGACCTTGTAGCCGGGGAGGAGGTCGCTGCGGAAGCGCACCGCGTAGCGCCCGTACGTCTGCCCGAAGTCGGCGTTGGCGTTCGGCAGCTTGGGCGTCGGCGCGCCGACGAGGTGGACGCCGGCCTCGGTGCGCACCGCGTAGTCGAGCACCCCGCCCGAGACGCTCAGGACCTTCGACGGCATGTACGTGCCGCGCTTCGTCGTGTCGGTCCAGCCGTCGCGGTAGGCGCTCCACTTGCCCGACGCCGCGGCCGGGAACTGGCCGAGCGGCACGTCCCGCGTGAAGTCGTCGGTGAACGTCTGCTTCCACCCGGGGCGGTCGCCGACGGGCATCCGCACGTCGGCGGGCTCACGGGCGAACGACGGGCCGGCGGGCGCCGCCGCGGCGGGCGCGGCCGGCCCGGGCGCGGCGGCCGGCACGGCGACGGTGGGGGCCGGCGGCACGGTGACGCGCGCCGGGCGCGAGACGTGGCCGACGCGGTCGACCGCGGCCACGGCCCACGTCGTCCCGGCGTGGGCCCTGGTCACGAAGACCCGGGCGCGACGTCCGCGGGCCGCCGCGCGCACGAGCCGCCCGTGCCGGCCGCGGCGCAGGACGCGGTAGCCCGCCACGCCGACGTCGTCGCGCGCCGCGGCCCAGCTCAGGCGGGCGGTCCCGCCGGCCTGAGCAGACCGCGCGCACCGAGCCGGGGCGACCCGGGCGCCGGGTGTCGAGCCGGACGCGCAGCCGGGCCCGGCGCCGGGCCGAGGCGTGGCGGACGCGGAACGTGATGCGGCCGCGGTGGATGCGGTGGCGGACCTTGCCCGCGCGGACCGCGTGGCGGTGGCGCCCGAGGCGCAGGACGGCGCCCACCGTGCGGTGGCGCTGCCCGCGCAGGGCGCGCAGGGAGAAGGTGCAGGACGACGCGGCGCAGGCCGACGGGCGCAGGGTCAGGGTGCGCGCCGAGGCAGGATCGCCGTGGAGGGCGAGGCCGGTGCAGGCCACGGCGCAGGCGGTCGCGAGGGCTCGTCGCATGGCGCCCCTCTCGGCACCTGCGGCGCCGGCCTTGAGCGCCCTGGACGCTCGCTGCGGCGCGCGCCGGCGACCCCGCCAGGGGGGCGTCCGGCGGGCGGCGGCGAGGCACGACGAGCGGCGCGCGGCGGGCGCCCGGCGGCGGGTCGGGCCGTCCGCCGCGGCGGTGCCGGATCTGCACGATCTCGCCCACGGGCGTCCAGAGCGCCACGTGGTACGGTCCTGCAACCATGACGTTGCAAGAAGAGCACGGGGCCGTCCACCGGGAGCGCGTGCTGGCCGCGGACCGCGAGACGGCCTGGGCGCAGCTGGCCGACCCGGAGGCCCTCGCGGGCTGGCTGGCGGACGAGGTCGACCTCGACGAGGTCGCGCCCGGCGCGGAGGGGGTGCTGCGCTGGGACGACGGCGCGGTCCGCCTCGTCGCCGTCGAGGAGGTCGCCGAGGGCCGCCGCGTCGCCATGCGGTGGGAGGACCCGGAGCGACTGGACCCCGACACGCTCGTGGAGCTCACCCTCGACGACCACCCCGACGGCGCCGTCCTGCGGGTCGTCGAGATGCCGCTCGTCGCGTTGCGCGCCGTCGCGGTCGCGCTCGGGCCCGCTGCGACCGGGCGCTCCGGACCGGTGGCGCTCGCCGCATGAGCATCTCCGGCGCCGCGACGGAGGACGCCGCCGCCGGCGCGGTCTTCGCCGCGCTGGCCGACCCGACGCGCCGGCGCATCGTGCGCGCGCTGGCCGACGGCGACACCGTCACCGCGTCGTCGCTCGCCGCCGGCCTGCCGGTGACGCGCCAGGCCGTGGCCAAGCACCTCGCGGCGCTGCGCG
Organism: uncultured Actinomycetes bacterium; assembly: GCA_963707695.1. Classification (GTDB taxonomy): domain Bacteria; phylum Actinomycetota; class Thermoleophilia; order Solirubrobacterales; family Solirubrobacteraceae; genus JAOPZW01. The sequence continues at coordinate 989,522 of CAVPQY010000004.1, forward strand.
CCGCCGGGCTGGCGGTCGCCGAGCCCGCCGGGCGGGAGACGCGCTACCGCCTCACCCCGGCGCCCTTCACCGACGCCGTCCGCTGGATGGCGAGCACGGGCGCGCGCTGGGACGACCGCCTGGCGCGGCTGGACCGCCGGCTCGAGACCGGCGCCTAGGCGCCGCCGGCGCCTAGGCCGGCGGCAGCACCCGGCGTCCCGGGCGCAGCGCCGCCTTGCTCGCCGTCACCACGAGCCGCCCGGCGAGCACCGCGGGCGACGGGCGCAGGTGCACGACGCCGTCCGCCGCGGTGGTGGCGGTGACCCCGCCGACGCTCACGGTCGCGCCCTGCACCGGATGGCCGCGCCCCCGCAGGCGCAGCGTCACGCGTGCGGCGACCTCGCCCGCGGCGGTGCGGAAGGCCAGGACGTGGAGCTTCGCCGCCGCCCACGGCACGAACGAGACGATCTCGCTGTGGCCGCTCCCGTACGTCGGGGGCCCGGAGCCGAAGGGCGACAGCAGCCAGTGCAGGAGGCCGTCGCCGGACGGGACGAGGTCCAGGCCCTCGGACTCGGCGACGACCGGCAGCTGGACCTCGAGCCTGGCCGAGCCGGTGCCGTCGACGTCGATCGACCAGGCCTGCAGGGGCCCGTTCCCGGCGGCCTGGCCGCTGAGCAGCAGCCGCCGGCCGCGGAAGGTCGCTCCCGTCACCCCGGAGGGCGGGACGGCGCCCACCAGGCGGCGCACAGGGCGGATCGCGGTCGTCGCATCGACCGCCGCGAGCACGTCCGCGACGCGGTAGGCGAGCAGGTCGTCGCCGGCCGAGGTCCAGACGAGCCGCCCGTCGGGCGAGACCTCGGCCCACATCGCCTTCGGGATGTCGGCCGGGTCGAGGCGGACGAGGCCCCGCCACTGCAGGGTCGCCGGGTCGAGCAGGCCGAAGGCGCCGCGGCCGCACGTGTTGCCGCCGTTCGGGCCTCCGGGCGTGTAGCACTCGAGCGGCAGCAGCAGGCGGCCGCCGAGGGCCGGCAGCCAGGACGGGTCGCCGATGTGGTTGAAGCCCGCGGCCGCGACGGCCGGCGGCAGGACGTCGCCGATGCGCGCCTGCTGGACCAGCGCCGCGTCCGTCCGGGTCACGCCGACGAAGACGCCGACGAAGAAGCGCGGCCCCAGGCCGCCTGCCGCCGGCTGGTGGGTCAGACCCTGGAACCACTCGAGCGGCACGCTGCGCTCGTTCGACAGCACCCAGCGCGGCGCCGGAGCGGCGGAGGACGTCGCCGGCAGGGCGGCGGCGAGCAGCGTCGCGAGGATCGCGAGCGCCGCGACACGCCGGGGACGCGGGACGGAACGGGTCGGCATCGGCCGACCCTACCCGGGCGGCGCGCCGGCGCGCCGGTCGTTGCGTGGACGGCCGGGGGGACCGCTAGCCGGCGGCGGCCGTCATGGCCTGCCGGATCGTCTTCGGGAGCATGAAGCGGACGTCCTCCTGGACGACCTGGAACTCCTCGACGACCTCGGTGCCGCGGGCGCGGAAGAAGTCGACCAGGCCCTGCACGAGCTCCTCGGGGGCGCTGGCGCCCGACGTGATGCCGACGACGCGCTTGCCCTCGAGCCACGTCTCCTCGATCTGGCCCTCGTTGTCGATGAGGTAGGAGTCGGCGCCGTGCTCGCGGGCGACCTCGACGAGCCGGTTGGAGTTCGACGAGTTGCGCGACCCGATGACCAGGACGAGGTCGCAGTGCGGCGCCATCTGCTTGACCGCCGCCTGGCGGTTCGTCGTGGCGTAGCAGATGTCGTCGGTGCGCGGCCCGGTGATCGCCGGGAAGCGCTCGCGCAGCCGGGCGATGACCGCGCGCGTCTCGTCGACGGAGAGCGTCGTCTGCGAGATGTACGCGAGCTTGTCGGGGTCCTCGACCTCGAGCGCGTCGACGTCCTCGACCGTCTCGACGAGCACGATGTGGTCGGGCGCCTCCCCCATCGTGCCCTCGACCTCCTCGTGGCCGGCGTGGCCGATGAGCACGATCGTGTAGCCGTCGCCGGCGAACTTCACGGCCTCCCGGTGGACCTTGGTCACCAGCGGGCAGGTCGCGTCGATGGTCCGCAGCGCGCGCTGCTCGGCCTCCGCGTGGACGGCCGGGGACACGCCGTGGGCGGAGAACACCGTGATCGCGCCCTCGGGGATCTCGTCCGCGAGCTCCTCGACGAAGACGGCGCCGCGCTCGCGCAGCTGCTCCACGACGTGCTTGTTGTGGACGATCTCCTTGCGCACGTACACGGGAGCCCCGTAGAGCTCGAGCGCGCGCTCCACCGTCTGCACCGCGCGGTCGACGCCGGCGCAGTAGCCGCGGGGCGCGGCGAGCAGGAGCTTCTCGGGAGCGGGGACGGCCATGGTGCCCATGGTACGAGGCCCGGGCGGCCGTGGATGCCCCGATCGCTAGGAGCTGCGCAGCTCCTGCACCAGGCGCAGCACCGCCTCCCCCACCGCGTCCAGGGATCGAGGCGAGGTCTTGTCGACCGTGTCCTGCAGCGTGTGCATGAACCGGTAGGGCCAGTCGATGAGGTCGATCGCCGGGACGCCCGCGTCCAGGAACGGCGAGTGGTCGTCGAAGATCCGCGCGCCCGTGCCCGCCGGGAAGACCGCACCGACGCCCACCGCCCGGGCCGCGGCGCGCAGCCGGGACCAGAGCCGGCGGTCGGAGCTGCCCTCGCGCACCAGGCGCAGGTCGCGGTCGCCGACGTAGTCGAGCAGGATGAGCTGGCGCACCTCGCCGGCGTGGGCCCGCGCGTAGGCACGCGACCCGCGCAGGCCCCGCCGCAGGAAGTCGCGGTCGCCGGGCGCCTCCTCGCCGTCGAAGAGCACGAAGCGCACCTCGCGGGCGTTCGCCGGGCGCGGCGCGTGCCGCAGCGCCCGCGCGAGCTCGAGGACGACGGCGGTGCCCGCGGCGCCGTCGTTGGCTCCCGGCATGCCCGCGGGGGTGTCGACCGTGTCGAAGTGGGCGGCCACGACGACGGCCGGGCGCCGCCCCGGCAGCGTCCCCACGACGTTGCGCAGCGGATGGGCCCGGTCGGGGCCCGGCACGGCCTCGTAGCGGCCCCGGGGCAGGCGCCGGCGCGCGAAGGCGGCGGTGCGCCGCGCGGCCGCCGAGCCCGCCGGCCGCGGACCGATCCGCTCGACCTGCACCCGCTCGAGCGCGAACGCCCGGGCGGCGTCGAAGCGGTCGCCCGTCGGCCGGGGGGCGGGCCGCGCCGGGCCTGGCGCGGGTCGCGCCTCGCGGTCGGCGCCGCCCCCGCCGCCGCCGATGATCGGGAAGCCATGGACGGCGGCCAGGACGATCCCGGCCCCGAGCACCACCTGCACCACGAGCACGACCACCAGGAGCCGCACGGGCGGTCCGACGCCTCGGCCCCCGCCGGCCATCGCGTCAGTCGTTCGCGGTGACCGCGTCGAGCACCGCCGCGAACTTCCGCCGCGCCGCCTCGCGCCGCGTCGGGACGTGCTCGGTGGGCACCCCGCCGCCCGGCGGCTCGTAGCCGCGCAGGATCTGGCGCGCGACCGACTGGCGGTGGACCTCGTCGGGGCCGTCGTAGAGCCGCGCCGCGCGGGCGTAGCGGTACATGGCCTCCAGGGGCAGGTCGGTCGAGTAGCCCAGCGAGCCGTGGACCTGGAGCGCGCGGTCGATCACGTCGTGGAGCACCTGCGCGCCGACGACCTTGATGAGCGAGATCTCCTGGCGCGCGCTCATGACGCCCTGCGTGTCCATCTTCCACGCGGCGTGCAGCGTCATCAGGCGGGCGGCCTGCATCTGCGCGGCGGAGTCGGCGATCCAGTTCTGGACCGTCTCGTGGCGCCCCAGGACCGACCCGTGGGCCTCGCGGTAGGTCGCGCGCTCGCAGAGCATGTCGAAGGCCCGCTGCGCGACGCCCAGCCACCGCATGCAGTGGTGGATGCGGCCCGGGTACAGCCGCTGCTGGGCGATGAGGAAGCCGGCGCCCTCGGCGCCGAGGCGGTCGGCGGCCGGGACCCGCACGCCCTCGTAGAGGACCTCCGCGTGGCCGCCCAGCTTGCCGAAGGACTCCTGCGGGTGCTCCATCGTCGGGACGTCCCGGAGGATCGTCACGCCCGGCGCGTCGGCGGGCACGAGGAACATCGTCGCCCGCTGGTGGGGGCGCGCGTCGGGGTCGGTGACCGCCATGACGATGAGGAAGTCGGCGATCGAGGCGTTGGAGGAGAACCACTTGCGCCCGGTGAGGACGTAGTCGTCCGGGTGGGCGGGATCGCGGACGGCGCGGGTCTTCAGGAGCGTCGGGTCCGACCCCGCGCTGTCGGGCTCGGTCATCGAGAAGGCGGACTTCAGGTCGCCCTGCAGCAGCGGGTGCAGGTAGCGCTCCTTCTGCTCCTCCGTCCCGGCCAGCGCGAGGATCTCGCTGTTGCCGGAGTCGGGCGCCTGGTTGCCGAACGCGTTGGGCGCGAAGGGCGAGGTCCCCAGGACCTCGTGCATGAGCCCGAGCTTGACCTGCCCGAAGCCCTGGCCGCCCAGCTCGGGGTCCAGGTGCGCCGCCCACAGCCCGCGTGCCTTGACCCGCGCCTGCAATGGGGCGTAGATCCGGTCGAGCTGCTCCTGCTCGAGCTCGCCCGCGATGGTCTCGAGCGGCCAGACCTCCTCGCGGACGAAGCCGCGCATCCACTCGAGCTCGCGCTCGAAGTCCGGGTCGGTCGAGAAGTCCCATGCCATGGCGCCCGGATCATCCCACGCTGTTTCGCCGGCCACCGCCGCGGACAGCGCCGCCCCATGCGCGTCGTCGTCACGGGGGCCACGGGGAACGTCGGGACCGCACTGCTGCGGACCCTCGCCGACGAGCCACGGGTGCGCGAGGTCGTCGGCGTCGCCCGCCGGCGGCCCGAGTGGCACGTGCCCAAGGTGACCTGGACGGCCGCCGACGTCGCCCGCGACGACCTCGAGCCGGTCGTGCGCGGCGCGGACGCCGTCGTGCACCTGGCCTGGCTCATCCAGCCCAGCCGCGACGAGCGCACGACGCGGGCCGTGAACGTCGAGGGCAGCCGCCGCGTCTTCGAGGCGGCCATCCGCGCGGGCGTGCCCGCGATCGTCCACGCCTCCTCGGTCGGCGCCTACGCGCGCGGGCCGAAGGACCGCGCCGTCGACGAGTCGTGGCCGACGACGGGGATCCCGACCTCGTTCTACTCGCGCCACAAGGCGGCCGCCGAGCGCCTGCTCGACCACCTCGAGGCCGAGCATCCGCGCACGCGCATCGCGCGGCTGCGCCCCGGGCTCGTCTTCCAGCGCGAGGCGGCCTCCGGGATCCGGCGGCTGTTCGCCGGCCCGCTGCTGCCGTCACCGCTCGTCCGACCGGGCCTGATCCCGGTCGTGCCCAGCACGCCGCGGCTGCGCTTCCAGGCCGTGCACGCGCTGGACCTGGCCGACGCGTACCGCCGCGTGCTGCTCGACCCGGCCGCGCGGGGCGCCTTCAACGTCGCGGCCGAGCCCGTCCTCGACGGGCCCGAGCTCGCCCGCCTGGTCGGCGCGCGCGCCGTCCGCGTCCCCGAGCGCGTCCTGCGCGCCCTGGCGGCGGTGACCTGGCGGGCCCGGCTGCAGCCCACGCCGGAGGGCTGGGTCGACCTCGCCCTGGGCGTGCCCGTCATGGACACCGGCCGCGCGCGCCGGGAGCTCGGCTGGAGCCCGCGCCGCACGGGCGGCGAGGCGCTGCGGGAGCTGCTCGACGGGCTGCGGCGGTCGGACGGGCTGCCGACGCCGCCGCTGGACCCGCGGACCGGCGGTCCGCTGCGCGTGCGCGAGGTCCTGACCGGCCTGGGCGGGAGCGCGCGCTGAGCCGTCGCCCGGGCGCGGGCCTCGCGTCGGGGTTCGACCGCTTGTACCCTTGCGCGCCTTGAGGCTGAGCGAGAGGGGACGGACATGGCCCAGGAGCACTTCGACCGCCTGACGGCGCTCGACGCGTCGTTCCTGCACCAGGAGGGCCCGACGTCGCACATGCACGTCGGCGCCGTCACGATCTTCGAGGGACCGCCGCCGCCGTTCGAGGACGTCCTCGACCACGTGCGCGGCCGCCTGCACCTCGTGCCGCGCTACCGCCAGCGGCTGGCGACGCCGCCGCTGCAGACCGGGCGGCCGCTGTGGGTGGACGACCCGACGTTCAACCTCGAGTACCACGTCCGCCAGACCGCGCTGCCGCGCCCCGGCCACGAGAACCAGCTCCTGCTCCTGGCCGGGCGGCTCTTCAGCCAGCAGCTCGACCGCTCCAAGCCGCTGTGGGAGATGTGGATCGTCGAGGGCCTCGGGGCGGGTGGGCCGCATTCCGACGAGCGCGGCGCCCCGCGCTTCGCGCTGATCTCGAAGACCCACCACTCCCTCATCGACGGCGTCGCGGGCGTCGACCTCGCCCAGGTCCTCTTCGACCTCGGCCCGGTCCCGGCCGAGCTGCCCCACCCCGACGCGGCCTGGGAGGCGCATCCCGAGCCGTCCGCCGCGGAGCTCGTGGCCCACGGCGCGCTCGGCGCGGTGCGCACCGGGTTGCAGGCCGCCACGCGGGCGGTCGAGGTCCTCACCCGGCCGGGCGCCGCGCTGCGCGAGGTGCGCACCGCGGTCGAGGGCGTCGGCGAGGTCGCCTGGGCCGGCCTGAACCCCGCGCCCGAGACGCCGCTGAACGTCGAGATCGGCCCCCACCGCCGCTTCGCCGTCGTCCGCAGCGACCTGCGCGACTACAAGCTCGTCAAGGACGCGTTCGGCGGCACCGTCAACGACGTCGTGCTGACCGTCGTCAGCGGCGCGCTGCGCGAGTGGCTCGGCGGACGCGGCGTGCGCACCGAGGGGCTCGAGCTGCGGGCGCTCGTCCCGGTGTCGATCCGCAGCCAGGACGAGCGCGGCCAGCTCGGCAACCGCATCGCGGCGATGCGCGGGTCCCTGCCCGTCTACGTCGCCGACCCGATCGCCCGCCTGCGCGCGGTCCGCAAGTCGATGGGCGAGCTCAAGGAGTCCAAGCAGGCCGTCGGCGCCGAGGTGCTCGCCGCGGTGGAGAACTTCGCGCCGCCGACGATCCTCGCGCAGGCGTCGCGGCTGAACTTCTCCACGCGCCTGTTCAACCTCATCGTCACGAACGTCCCCGGACCCCAGTTCCCGCTCTACCTGCTGGGCCGCGAGCTGCAGGACGTCTTCCCGGTCGCCTTCCTGCCGACCGACCACGCCCTGGCCATCGCGATCATGTCCTACAACGGCGAGATGAACTTCGGGCTGCTGGGCGACTACGACGCCCTGCCCGACCTCGACGAGTTCGCCGACGGCGTGCAGCGCGCGCTGGCCGACCTCGTCGCGCGGGCGCGCGAGCAGCAGCGGCGCGCCGCAGCCTCCGCGCAGGCCGAGGAGGCCGCGGTCGCCGGCGAGGAGCCGCTCGAGGCGCCGGGCAACGGGTCGACGCGGCCGCGGAGCGGCCGGCGCGAGCCGGTGGCGTAGCCCGCGGCGCGCCCTGCGCGGCGAGGGCGCTGCGTCAGTAGCCGAGCGCGAACTTGGCGTCCTCGGACATCTTGTCCGGGGACCACGGCGGCGTGAAGACCATCGACGAGGTGACCTCGTCGACGCCCTCGAGCTCGCCCACGAACTCGTCGATCTGCTCGGCGACCTGCGGGCCGATCGGGCACGCGGGGGTCGTCAGGGTGTAGGTCACGTGGACCTTCGACCCGTCGAGCTCGATGCCGTAGATCAGGCCCAGCTCGACGAAGTCGAGCCCGAGCTCCGGGTCGATGACGTTGGACAGCGCATCCTCGACCGTTTCGACGGAGGGCATGCCTTGAGTCTAGCCCCGGCCGTGAGTAGGTTCGCGCGATCGTCTCCTACCGCGAACACCCACCGCTGCTCGTCGTGGCGGGGGACGAGGACCTCTCGACCCAGGGCCGGCGCCGTGCGGCGCTGAGCCGGGCGCTCTCCGCCCAGGCCGACCTGCTCGTCGACCTCAGCGAGCTCGGGTTCGCGGACGCGTCGGTCATGCTCGACCTGGCCATGGTCGCCCGCCGGCTGCGGAAGGCCGGGCGGCGGATGTTCGTGCGGGGCCCGCAGCCGCAGGTCCAGCGGCTGATCCTCAAGGTCGGCCTGCACCGGCTGCCCGGCGTGACCATCGAGGGCTTCGCGCCCGCGATGGGCTGACGGGCCCTACCCTGGCAGGCAGCCCATGCTGCCCCTCCTGCTGCTCCTCTTCCTCATCGTCCCGATCGTGGAGATCTACGTGATCATCCAGGTCGGGCAGGCCATCGGCCCGCTCTGGACCGTGGGCCTCCTCATCGCCGACTCGATCGCCGGCGCGGCGCTCATGCGCTCGCAGGGCCGCGCGGTGTGGCGGCGCTTCAACCGCACCCTGGGCGAGGGCCGTGCGCCCACGCGCGAGGTCGCCGACGGCGCCCTCGTGCTCTTCGGCGGCGCGCTGCTGCTGACGCCCGGCTTCTGCACCGACATCCTCGGGGCGCTCTTCCTCCTGCCCCCCACCCGCGCGGCCATCCGCGCGTTCCTGCTGCGGCAGGCCGGCCGCCGGTTCGTCGTCGCCACGCCCTTCGGCGACCTGGGCGGCGCCGCCGGGCGCACCCGGCGCCCGCCGCGCCGCCGCGGCGACTGGGACGTCGAGGGCACCGCGCACGACGTCCCGGACGACCCCGGGCAGCTGCGCCCGTGAGCGTCGACCCCGAGCTCGAGGCGCCGCGGCCCCCGTCGGGCGACGGCTTCAGCGACGCGGTCACGTGCGCCTTCGGCGACCCCCGCGCCGACGTCTTCTGCGTCGCGCGCCTCGGGCTCGCGGGCGGGGGCGCGAGCGGGCTGGTCCTGCTCTTCCACGGGGGCGAGCCGGTCCTCGTCAAGGCCGAGGGCGGCGTCGAGGCGGACCCGTCGGGCGGGTGGGACGGCGTGGGCGCGGCGGGCCTCGACACGTCCGTCGTCGAGCCGCTCGCGCGCTGGACGCTCCAGCTCGCCGCCGACGAGGCGTCCTTCGACCTCGAGCTGCGGGCCCTCGGCGCGCCGGCCGAGCTCGACGAGCGTGACCCCGCCGCCCGTGCCGGCGGCATGACCGGCTACGAGCAGCGCTGCCGCGTGACGGGGACGGTGACCGTCGGCGACCACCGGATGGCGATCGACTGCTTCGGCCAGCGCGGGCACTCGTGGGGCGCGCCAGACTGGGACCGCATGACGCTGGCCCGGACGCTCGCGGCCTGGCTGGGCGAGGACCTCGGCGTGACGCTCACCGCGGTGCGCCCGGCGAAGGCCGAGCACCACGATCGCGAGCTCGTCGCCGCGACGATCCTCGAGGGCGAGGCCGCCGTCCCGGTCCTCAGCCCGCGGCTCTCGACGACGTACGACGCCGACGGGCGCCAGCGCCACGCCGGGCTCGAGCTGTGGGTCGACGAGGACGGCTTCCCGCGCCGCGCGGCGGGCGAGGTCGTCTGCGGCACGACGCTCGACCTCGGGCGGCTGCGGCTGGACTGCGCGTTCTTCCGCTGGCGCATGGACGGCCGCGAGGGCGTCGGCCGCTACGACGTCCTGCGCCGCACGTGACGGCGGCGGCCATCCCGCCGCCCGGGCGCTACCGGGCGCTCGTCTGCGACGTCGGGGGCGTCCTGACCACGCCGCTGCTGGCCGGGTTCGCCGCCTTCCAGGACCACGCGGGCGTCCCCCTGGAGGCGGTGGGGCGCGCGGTCGCGGCCGTCACCGAGGAGGACGGCGCCAACCCGGTCCACGAGCTCGAGCTCGGGCGGATGACCGAGAAGGACTTCTTGGACCGGATCGGCCGTGCGCTGTCGGCCGAGGTCGGCCGGCCCGTCGCCATGCACGAGTTCGCCGAGCGCTACTGGGCCGCGCTGGGCCCCAACGAGGCCATGCTCGACCTCGCCGCGCGCGTCCGCGGCGCGGGCTATCGCACCGCGCTGCTGACGAACAACGTGCGCGAGTGGGAGCCGCGCTGGCGCGCGATCTTCGCCGTCGACGAGCTCTTCGAGGTCGTCGTCGACTCGGCCTTCGTGGGGCTGCGCAAGCCCGACCCCGCGATCTACCGGCTGACCTGCGGGCGGCTGGGGCTCCCGGCCGAGGCGTGCCTCTTCGTCGACGACCTCGAGCCGAACGTCGAGGCGGCACGCGCGGTCGGGCTCGGGGCCGTGCGGTACCGCGATCCGGAGCAGGCGGTGGCCGAGGTGCTCGCCGCGCTCGAGGGCGGCTAGCGGGCTGGATACGCGGCGGGCGGCGGGTCCGTCGCGGCCGGCGGCGGGCGTGCCGGGACGGGCGGCGGGGCCGCCGTGACGGTCCGCGCGTCCGGCGCCGGACCGCGCGGCACCTTGCCGCAAGTCGCGGCCGCCACGTGCGTTCCGACCCCCGTGCCCAGACTCGGCCGGACCCATGAGGACCGCTTCCAGCGCCACGAGCTCGACACGCTGCCGTCGGCGCTCGTGGAGCTCGACGAGGCGCCTCGTGGTGCTCCGGGCCAACCGGGCCGCCGCCGCGCTCGCGGGCGTGCCGGCCGGCGAGCTGGAGGGCGCGGCCTTCGCCGGGCTCGTCGCCCCGGAGGGGCGGGAGCGCGCCGACGCGTGCCTGCGGGCCCTGCTCTGCCGCAGCGGCCCGGGCTCGTTCGACCTCGACCTCGTGCGTGCCCGCGACCGGGGGGCCGGCGGGGGCGATGCGCCCACCCTGCCGGTCCGCGTCAAGGTGGGCGCCGGAGGTCGCCGCGGCGACGCCGCGCTCGTCCTCGCGCTCGAGGGCCGCCCGGCCCCAGTGGGCTCGGGCTCCGCGCCGTGGCCGGAGCCGACGCCGCTCGACGAGCTGCCCGTCGCGGTGGTGACCGTCGACCCCCGTGGCCGCATCGAGGCCGCCAACCCGGCCGCGGAGGCGCTGCTGGGAGCCGCGCCCGGGGCCCTGCTGGGCCGCCCGCTCGACGGCGTCCTGCCCGAGGGGCTCGACGCGGGCGGGCTGCGCCACGCGCTGCGCGCGGACGGCACGACGGTGCCCGTCGACGTCAGCGTCCACCCCTGCGACACGCCCGACGGCCCGGGCGCCCGGGCCGTGCTCGTCGACGCCTCGGAGCGCCTGAAGGCGACGGGCGCGCTCGAGCGCCGCGCCCGCCGCCAGGACGAGCTGGCCGCGCTGGGCGAGTGCGCGCTGGCCGGGGTCACGCCGCCCGAGCTGCTCGAGCGCGCCGCCGGCGTGCTGGCCACCGGGCTGGAGGCCGAGCTCGCCGCCGTGCTCGAGGTCGTGCCGTGGCAGCGGCGCCTCGTGATCCGCGGCACGGTGGGCTGGCCCGCGCCGCCGACCGCGGCGGCGACCTCGCCATCGACGGCTCCTTCGCCGGCGCCGCGCTGACCGCCGGCCGACCGCTCACCTTCGACGCGTCGACGCCCGACGACCGGCTCCCCGGCCTGGCGCGGCTGCGCGCGCACGGCGTCGCCGCCGGGCTGGCGGTCGCCGTGGGCGGCCCGGCCGCCCCCTTCGCGGTCCTCGTCGCGGCGGCGCGGAGCCCGCGGCGCTTCGACGGCCACGAGGCCGCCTTCGTGCGCGACGTCGGCGACGTGCTCGCCCACGCGGTGCGCCGGGCCCGCTCGACGGCGCGCCTGCGCCACGCGGTGTCCCACGACCCCCTGACCGGGCTGCCCAACCGGGCGTCGCTGCTCGAGCGCGCCCGGCGGCGCGAGCACGTCGCGCTCCTCGCGCTCGACCTCGACGGCTTCGGGAGCGGTCAACGACCTGCGGGGCCACGACGCCGGTGACGAGCTGCTGTGCGAGGTGGCGGAGCGACTCGGCGCGGCGGTCCGCCCCGGCGACACCGTCGCCCGCTCGGGGGCCGACGAGTTCCTCGTCCTCCTGCAGGACGTCCGCACCGCCGACGAGGCGCTCGCCGTCGTCGACCGGGTGCGCGACGCCTTCGCCGCCCCCTTCGCGGGCGCCGCCGGCGTGCACCACCTCACGACCTCGATCGGCGTGGCGGTGGGCGACGGCGGGCGCAGGGCCGACGCCCTGCTGCGCGACGCCGGCACGGCGCTCGCCCGCGCCCGGCGCGGTGGCGGCGCGCGGGCGGAGGTCTTCGACGACGCGCTGCGCCGCCGCCGCGAGCGCCGCGTGCAGCTGGCGGGCGAGCTCCGCGCCGCCGTGCGCCGGGACGAGCTCGCGGTCCACTTCCACCCGGTCGTCGACCTCCACGCCGGCGAGGTCGCGGGCTTCGAGGCACTGGCCCGCTGGCCGCGGCCGGCGGGGGAGGACGTCGCGCCGCGCGAGTTCGTGGCGCTGGCCGGCGAGGCGGGTCTGCTGGGCGAGCTCGGCGCCGCGGTCCTGCGTCGAGCCGCGCGCCACGGCGCGTGCTGGCACGCGCGCCTGGGCGGGACGCTCAGCTACGGGCTGTCGGTCGACGTGGCCGCGCGGCAGGTGTGCGACGGCTCGATCCTCACGGCCGTACGGGAGGCGCTGACCGGGTCCTCCCTGGCGCCCGAGCGGCTCGCGCTCGAGCTGACGGAGCCCGGCCCGCTGGCGGACGACCCCGCCGCGATCGCGACGGTCGAGCAGCTCCGCGCGCTCGGTGTCCGGATCGTGCTCGACCACTTCGGGACGGGCTGGTCCTCCCCCGCCCAGCTGCGGCGCCTGCCCGTCGACGTGCTGAAGGTGGACCGGGTCTTCGTCGACGGGCTCACCCGGGAGGCCGCCAGCCGGGCGATCGTCGCCGCCGTCCTGGCGATGGCGACCGCCGCGGGCGCCGAGGTCGTCGCCGAAGGGGTCGAGACCGAGGAGCAGCGGATCATCCTCACCGAGCTGGGCTGCCGCTACGCCCAGGGGCACCTCTTCGCCCGGGACCTCACCGCGGGCGAGGCGGACGCCCTCGTGCGCGCCGAGCAGCTCGTGCCCGCGGCGCATCGCGGCGCGCCGCCGTCGCCGCGGCCCTAGTTCTCGGAGCCGAGCCGGTCCCAGAGGTAGAGCTCGAGGCACTCCGTCGCGAGCTCCATCGAGCGCTCGCGGCTGAGGTGCGGGAGGACCGTGTCCAGCGCCTGCTCCTCGGCCACGCCGGCGTCGAAGGCCTCCTCGCCGCGGAACCCGGCCGCGATCTTCAGCGCCTCGCGGCGGTTCTCGCCCAGGGTCGGGAAGACGTTGACGAGGAAGTCGCGGTTCGCGATGGGATGGCCGACCTCGAGCGAGGCGTGCCAGGCGGCCAGCATCGAGAGGTCGTGCTCGTCGAGGTCGGCGACGGCCTTCGCGTAGTGGGCGACGAGGTCGTTGTCGGGGATCTCGTCGACCCAGGCCCGGACGAGCTCGCCCATGAGCTGGCGCCGGGCCTCGCGCCCGACGGACTCGGCGATGACGCGGATCGCGTCCTGGGGTTCGATGAAGCAGAGGGCCACTGGCTGAGGTCTCCCTGGGACGTCGGGGACGGCGTCGCGCAGGAACGTAGGGACCGCGTCGGACGGCACGGCGGGGCGGGCGCGGCGCGCCCGCCCCCGGCCGTTCGATCAGCGGACCCGGACCTTCAGGGCCTTGGAGGAGCCCGTCTCGAACGGGTAGTCCGAGCCGGCCCGCGCGCGGGCGCGCAGGAGGTAGGTGACCGGCCCGCCGCGGCGGAACCGGTACCGCGACGTGAAGGCGCCCGACCGCGACGTGCGGATCGTGCGGAACGTCACCCAGCGGTGGCCCTTCGTCCGGGCCTGGAGCTCGAGGAGCTTGCCGCGGGCGGGCACCGGCCCCGCCTTGAGGCGGCCCCGCAGGCGGATCGTCGTGCCCCGGTGGGCGACACGCGGGGCGATGGCCAGCCGCACGCCCGCGGTGACGCGGAGCTGCAGGGTCGCCGAGGCCGCCGGCGTCAGGTCGTTGACCCGGCTGCGGTAGCGCACGTCGAGCCGTCGCGACGAGACGGTCCGCGGGAGGGTCAGCGCGTACGTCCCGTCGGCACGGGTGCGCGCCGAGCCGGTGCCCCGGGCGCGCGCCCCGCGGGCGAGGACCGTCGCGGCGAGCTCCACGCGCGCCCCGCCGATGCCCTTGCCGTGCTCGTCGGTGAGCCGGCCGCGGATCGCGTGGCGCAGGCCGAAGCGCGAGCGCTTGAGCGCCCGCCGCGTCGTGGTCCAGCGCGCCGTGATCGACGCCTTGTCCGACGCGCCGATGCCGTTGGCCGCGCCACGGTCGAACGCCACCGGGACGCCGGACGCCCCGGTGCCGCCGGTGCCACCGGCGCCGCCGGTACCGCCGGCACCACCGAGGCCGCCGCCGGCGCCGTTGCCGCCGGTCGCGCCCGTGCCGCCGCCGGCGCCGTCGCCGCCGGTCTGCGGATCGGGGACGTTGTCGACGGTCACCGACCGGTTCGCCAGGGTCGCGGAGTTGCCCGCGGCGTCCTCGAGGAGGACCTGGAGCGTGTGGTCGCCCTCGGGCAGCGCCCTCGTGTCGAACTGGTACGTCCCGCCCGCCGACGTCTTGCACGGCGCCGGATCCGCGAACTCGTACTCGTCGTCGTTCGCCGCGTTGACGTCGGCACAGCGCCCGCCGTTGGCGTCGACGACCCGCGTCAGGCGCACGACGTCGTCGACGACGAGCTTGACCCGGTAGACCCCCGAGCCGCTGTCCGTCGCGTTGACGGTCACGTCGCCGGTGCCGCGCACGACGCCGGACCCGAGGAGCGAGCCCGAGGGCTGCCCGGAGACCTGCGGGTTCGTGTCGTCGGCCATCGTGAGCTTGGCGCCGAAGAGGCGGACGACGGACTGATCGTTACCAACGCATGTGTAGTTCGAATCCGGGATGTCGCACCCGAGCGACAGGCTGAAGCCGCCCTGCACCGGATTGAGGAACGGCACGCGGTTGGACGCGGCCCAAACGTCGAGCGGATCCCCTAGACCGACGCAGCTGCTTGCCCAAACACATCCGCTCGCCGTTGGGGCGTGGTAGTGGTCGTTGGGCAGACCGCTGTGCATCGTGAACGTCATGTGGTTCGACGTGCTGGCGAGCTTGCCCCACCGGTACACGACGGCACTCCGAAGCACGGTCCCAGTCGGACTCGCGAAGGTGATCGCGCCGATTCCGTCGCCCGGCGTAGTGGACGTGAATGGGACGCCGGTCGTGATACCAACGCCGCGAGCTCCCGTGATGCGGCCGGGGCCGCACTTGGATTCGCTAGGCGCCGGTCCCACCGTGTGCGAGTAGAACCCGGTGAAGCCGGGCGGCAGGGCCCCGTCGGCGGACATGACGCCCATGCCGGTGTCGGGGTTCGCGCAGGCGATGTAGGTGTACGTCCCTCCGGCCGCGTGGGCGGAGGTCGTCGTCAGCAGGAACGCGACGACGAGGAGGAGGCTCGAGAGGATCGAGCGTCGGGGGTGCTGCATCGGTTCTCCTTCGTTGGTCAGGGGGTCTCGAACCCGAACTCGGCGTTCGGGTCGGGACCGTTGGCGGTGGACGTGGGGGCGGGCCGCGGCGACGTGGCCGCGGCCGGCGCGGCGGTCGCCGTGCGGGCGGAGGTGGCGGGCGCGGTGGACTCGACCGGGTCGACGAGCGGCTCGGTCGCCGGCGCGGCCGCCGGCGTCGACGCGGGGCGGGACGCGTGGCGGGACGCGGACGGGCGCGGCGGCTCCGGCCTGCGCGGCGTCGCGGAGGCGGCGCGGGCGTGCGGCGCTCCCGGTCGTCACGTGGCGCACGACCGCGCCGGACGGCCGGAGCGCCGCCGTTCGGGCGGCGGTCGTGCTGCGGGCCTGCACCGCGGGGCGCGGATGGCCGAGCTCGGGGTGGGCCTGCTCGACGGCGACGCCGCCGCCCGCCATCGCCGCGGCCGACGCCGCGACGGCCGCGACCTTGTGGTTCGCCGCCAGGTCGAGCGTCGACTGCAGTCGGACCGTCGCGGCGGCGGCGCGCTCGTGGAGGAACGCGGAGAGCGCGTCGCCGAGCCGGCCGAGCACGCCGTGCGGGCCGTCCGTCAACCCGGGGAGGTCCACGTCGAGGTCGAGGCCGGCCGCGACGGGCGCCCCGCCGCCCACGGGCAGCAGGACCGCCAGGGACCGGTCGGCCATGCGCAGGTGGCGGAGCGTCGCGCGGCAGGGCGTGCAGTGGCGCAGGTGCGAGCGGGCCTCCAGGACCGCGTCGGCGTCGGCCTCGCCGTCGACGATCGCCGTCAGCACCGGGAGCCAGCGCTCGCAGCTCTCCCCCGCCTCGATGCCCTCGAAGTGCTCGAGGAAGCTCTTGCGGCCCTCGGCGAGGCAGCGGTTGACCTTCGTGTAGCTCCACGCGAGCTTCTCGCCGATGCTCGCGTAGCTCTCGCCCGAGGCCTTGAGCCACAGGGCCCGGGCCTCGTCGGGCTTGACGCGGCCGAGCGCCTCGGCCGTGCGGGCGACGCGCTCGATGCCGATGACGCGCTCCTCGGGGGACTCGGCCGTGCGCTCCTCGAGCCGGTCGAGGTCGACCTCCTCCATCCCGACCAGGCGGCCGCGCTGGCGGCGGACCTCGAGGGCCTCGTGCTTGACGACGGTGTGGATCCAACCGGCCGCGCGGTCGCGGTCGAGCCGGTGCGCGTGGCGCAGCAGGATCTCGAGCGCCCGCTGGTAGGCGTCCTGGGCGTCGTCGGCGCAGTACGAGTAGCGCCGGGCGACACGCAGGAGCGACTCCGTGTGCGTGGTGATGAGGTGCAGCACGAGGCGATCCGCCTCGTCGCGCGAGTGGGCGGAGGCGGTCGCCGCCGCCGGCGGCGCCCCCTCCAGGACATCCTTCAAGGTCTCCCCCCAGTGGTCTTCCGGTCGTCTTGGTCGTCGGCAGCGGTAGGGGAGAGCTGCAGCCGATTCGCCCCCTTCCGGGGGCCCCGTGTCGCAAATGGACTGGTTTTCGTGGACGAACGTCGGAGCCCCGGTCGGCCCAGCGACCCGGATTGTGGTGCAGCGCGCGTTGCGGGCGGACGCTGGCGCGGCCGACCGGGCGCAGGCTGACCGGGGCGCGGGCTGACCGGGGCGCGGGCGGCGGGCGGTGGCCCAGCTCCGGGACGCCGGCGCGGCTAACCGGGACGCGGGCTGACGGGGCGCCGGCGCGCGGTGCGCGTGCGGTCGCCCGCGCCGCCCGCGCGGGCCGCGCCCTCGCGCGGCGCCCGCGGCGTCCGCGCCCGCCCGTCGGCCCTATGCCGCCGGGGCGTCCTCGGGGGCGCCGACGCCGAGGGCGTCGCGCAGGAGCGTGCGGCGCTCCGGGTCGCCCTCGGAGCGGCGTGAGCCGGTGGTGATGCGGGGCTGGCCGGGCGGGCGGTTCCAGTTCACGAGGGCGAGGTCGAGCGCCTCGATCGGGACGTCGAGCTCGCTGGCCAGGCGCGTCACGCGCTGGCGGAGCTCCATCCCGATCCCGATGCCGAAGGCCCGCTTGGCCGCGACGACGGTGGGGTCGGTCTGCTCGCTGAGGAGCTGCAGCGACGTCGGGCGGACGTCGAGGACGCCCAGGTGGCGCAGGACCGTCAGCAGCTCGTAGCGCTGCGCGCGGCCGAAGCCCGGCAGGGCCAGGCGCTCGAAGCCGCGGTCGAAGCGGCGCTCGGGGGCCCACAGCGGGTCGCCCTCCAGCGCGGTGGACTGCGACCCGGCGCGAGCGGCCCAGGCGCGGTAGGCGCCGGGCGCGCGCGGGTCGGAGGACCCGCGCGGGCCGCGGGGCGCGTCGGCGACGGCGGGGACCTCGCCCGTCGACCACGGGACGCGCGCGGCGGCGATCCCCGACCACGGGTCCTCGGCCTCGAGCGGCGAGAGGTCGGCGATGAGGAAGGCCAGCCAGAGCGCCTCCTCGCGATCGTCCGCGCCGGCGACCTCGGCGTAGAGCCCCGGCGGGTCGGCGGCGAGCTCGTCGAGCCGCGCGACGGAGAAGGCGATCTCGTCCGCGAGGGCCGCCGCGTCGGCGGAGGCGCGCAGCCCCAGGACGAGCTCGTGCTCGTAGCCGTCGTCGGCCGCGCGGGCCAGGCGGCGGACCTTCAGGTCGCCGCCCCCGCGCCGGCGCGCGGTCGAGGCCGGTCGCGGCGCCGAGGCCGGCCGCCGCCCGGCCGGCCGCGGGCCGGCGGGCGTGCCCGGCGCCGCCCCGCGCTTGGAGCAGATCGGGCAGTTGGCTTCGAGGCGGCCGTGACGGCAGAAGGAGGGCACCGCCCTCCAGTCTAGGTACGCCGAAGGCCGCCCGGAGGCGGCCTTCGTCGCGGAACTGCTCAGGGAACGCGCGCTACTTGTGGCAGCGGCGCGCCTTGCGCTTCTGCACCACCGTGTAGCCGGGGCGCCTCTTGTTCTTCGGGTCGATCAGGCCCGCGTCGAACCGCGCGCCCTTCCGCTCCCCGTTGAACTGGTAGACGTAGAGCCGCTTCACGCGCTTGTACTTCCTGGCGATCGTGAACATGCAGCCCAGCGCCTTGGCCGCGCGCGAGGTGGAGTACTTGAACGAGCGGCCCAGGCGGACGATCCCGCCCGTCTCGGTCAGCCAGACGTCCTTCTTCCACGTGCGCAGGACGGCCTGCGTGCGCGTGGTCGAGAACCGGTTCGTGTCCGAGTAGTTGTGGAAGCCGAGGATCTTCGGGCGCGGCTTCGCGTAGCGCAGGAACTTGCGGATGACCTTGAGCGTCTTGCTGACGTTGGCCTCGTCGAGGACGTCGAGCGCGACGACCGTCGTCCTCTTGCCGAACACCTTGCGCGTCAGCGAGTAGTACTGCGCCAGGCGCTTCTCCTTGCCGCAGGTCGGCTGCCCGGCGGGGTCCTTCTTCGTCTGGCAGCGGTTGACCTCGTTCCAGGGCGAGATCTCGCGGACCCACGGGTAGGCCTTGTGGAAGCGCGTGATCGCCGTCTTGTACTCGCGCGTCGAGGGCAGCCGGCGCTGCTTGCGGCGCTGGCGCGAGTGCTGGAAGCTCACCAGGACGCGGACCTTGGCCGTGCGCGCGGCGCGCAGCCAGGCGTCCATCTCGCCGTGGTCGACGGGCGAGCTCATCACGTCGTAGGGCGCGATGTAGCGGGCCGTCCTGAGCTTGAGCGGCTTGAAGAGCTTGTTCGTGAAGGTGGAAGCCTGCTGGTCGCTGACGCCGAGCGTGTACTTCGCCTGGGCGCCGGCCGGGAGGGCCAGGAGGGCGACGAGCACCGCCAGGGGTGCCAGGAGTCGCTTGGGAGAGGTCATGGCTCCTTCGTCGGTCGGGGGGCGGACATGGCAGAGGCCCCGGACGCCGGGGCCTCAATAGACGAACAGGGTAGGCGGCCCAGGGTTGCGGTGCGTCGCGGTGAGCGCCTTATGTGCCGGACAGACGATCGAGCGCGCCGAGGAACACGCTCGTGAGGAAGGCGGCCGAGGCCTCGACGTCGACCGGGTCGCGCTCGACCATCCTGACCCCCACCTCGAGCCCCGCGCCGACCATGGCCGCGGCCATGAGCTCGGTGTCGTGAGGCGGGATCGCGCCCGCCGCCACCGCGTCGTCGAGGTCCTCCTGCAGCTCCTGCAAGGACGCGCCCAGCGCGGGCTCCTCGAAGAGGGCGCGGATGGTCCCGGCGTTGCGGCGCATGAGCCCGAACGTCGCCGGGTCCTCGGCCAGGAAGGCGAAGTAGGCCCGGTAGGAGTCGCCGACGAAGCCCTGGACCGAGCGGGCCGCCCGGCGCGCGTCGCGGACCCGCCGCCGCGCCTCCTCGGCGATCTCGTCCACGAGCGCCCGCAGGACCGACTCCTTGTCGGGGAAGTAGTTGTAGAAGGTGCCCGTGGCGAGGTCGGTGCGCCGCACGATGTCGCGCACGGAGGCCGCGCCGTAGCCGATGTCCGCGAACACGTCGCGTCCCGCCCGCAGGATCGCCGCGCGGTTGGCCGCCTTCGTGGCCTCGCGACGGGTCGGGCGGGCCCCGTTGGCGCGCGCGACGCTCAAGCCGAGACGGGTGCCGGGGCGCGCCGCGGGACGGGCAGGCGGTGGCCGGCGGCGCGGGCGCGGTCCTCCCCGCGGCGACGCTCCTTGGCCATGGCGAGCAGGTAGTCCTCGAAGTCGACCTGGATCGTGTGGCGCTTCGAGGCGACGTAGCGCTTGCGCATGGCCGCGAAGTCGGCGGCGATGTCCGCGTGCACCTCGTCCGGCGACGGCAGCAGGTACGCGCCGCGCAGGTGGTCGGCCACCCAGCGCCCCTGCTCCTCGGCCAGCGGCATGATCGCCCCCAGCGGCTGCAGGAGCCCGATGAAGAAGACGTCGTCGACCGTCGGGTGGAAGACGCGGCGGAAGAGCTCGATGTGGTTGTCCGGCGCGGCGATGAAGCCCTCGTCGAAGAAGGGGAACGTGATCTTGTAGCCCGTGCAGTAGACGACGACGTCCGCGTGGACCCGGGTCCCGTCGTCGAAGACGACGTCCTCGCCCTCCAGCCGGCTGATGTTCGGCTTGGGCGTGATCGTGCCGTGCTGGATGCGGTCCAGCAGGCGGCCGGAGACCGTCGGGTGGGCCTCGCCGAACTTGTGGTCGGGCTTGGGCAGGCCGTACTTCTCGGGGGTGCCCGTGTTGAGCTTGATGAGGTGGTGGAACATCCGCTGGCGCACCTTGAAGGGCACCCGCGGGTCGTTCTTGAGCTGGTCGGTGGGCTTGCCGAAGAGGTACTTCGGGATGATCCACGCCCCCCGGCGGGCGGCGAGGTACGTCGAGCGCGCGACGTAGCTCGCCTCCACCGCGATGTCGACGGCCGAGTTGCCGATGCCCAGCACGACGACGTCCTTCCCGGCCATGGGCTCGTTGTCCACGTAGTCGTGGGCGTGGAGCTGCGTCCCGGCGAAGGTGTCGGCGCCGGGGAAGGCCGGCTCGGGCCAGCGCTTGTCCCAGTGATGGCCGTTGGCGACGACCAGCGCGTCGAAGCGGTGCGCCGTGCCGTCGTCGACCGTGAGCTCCCAGCCCCCGCCGGGCCGGCGCTCGGCCCGGCGGACCGAGGTCTCGAAGCGGATCCGGTCGCGGAAGCCGAAGTGCTCGACGTAGCTGTCGAAGTACGCGGCGATCTGGTCGTGGCGCGGGTAGTCGGGGTAGGACTTCGGCATCGGGAAGTCCGAGTACTCCATGCGGTCCCGCGACGTGTTGATGTGCAGGTAGCGGTACGCGGCCGACATCCCGTTCTTGTTGCCGAACACCCAGTTGCCGCCCACGCGGTCGGAGGCCTCGAAGCAGGTGACGTCGAAGCCGCGCTCGTGCAGCGCCTTGACGGCGGCGATGCCGGACGAGCCGGCGCCGATGACCGCAACGGTCGGGAGGTCTGCCATGCGCGCGAGGCTAGCGCGAAGGTGACGCCTGCGTCAACTTCTGCGCGGGGGCCTCGACCGCGGCCTCGGCGTCCACCGTGCGCAGCGCCGCCTGGAGGCGCTCGTCGACCGCCATCCGCCGGTCCAGCGTGAACGGCAGCAGCCCGCGGAGGACCTGCAGGACCGGCACGTAGCGGGGCACCATGACGCGCGCGCTGCGGCGCTCGAGGCCGCGCACGATCCCGGCCCCCGCCCGCCCCACCGGCAGCGGCCTGGCGATGAAGCCCGGGAGGCCCTCGCGGATCCCCCGCGTGACCGGGTCGTCGAACGCGTCGCGCACGAGCTTCGTGTCGATGAACCCGAAGTAGGCCACGCCGGCGGTCGCTCCGTGCGGTGCCAGCTCGGCGCGCAGCGCGCGGCCCAGCGCCTCCACCGCCGCCTTGCTGACCGCGTAGGGGCTGGCCAGCACGCCGTTGGCGAACGCGTACACGGAGGCGACGACGAGCACGTGGCCGCGGCGGGCGACGACGTGCGGCAGCGTCGCCTTGACCGTCCGGTAGACCCCGCCGAGGTTGATCTCGAGCACCCGCTCCCAGTCGTCGGCGTCGACGGAGAGGATCGTGCCCGTGGGCGGGGCGACGCCGGCGTTGGCCAGGACGACGTCGATCCCGCCGAAGGCACCGGCGACCTCGTCGACGACCGCGTCCAGCCGCTCGCGATCGGTGACGTCGGCCGGCCAGGCCCGCGCCTGGGGGCCGATGGCCTCCGCCGCCCGGGCCGCCTCGTCGCCGTCGACGTCGAGCAGGGCGACGCGCGCGCCCTTGCCCGCCGCCCGCCGGGCCGCGTCGAGCCCGATCCCCCGGGCCCCGCCCGTGACCAGCAGGACGCGGTCGCGGAGGTCCAGGGCAGGCGGTCGGGACATCGCCCGAGCCTACATCCGGGCCCGCTACCGGCGGTCGCCGGCGGGGACGGCGCCGTCGGCGTGGTGCGGCGGGCCCTCGGGACCCTCGTCGGCCGCCGACACGTTGCCGGCCAGCACCGGCTCGGGGTCGTCACGGCGCCCGTCGAGCTCGTCGAGGTAGCGCTCGACGACCCGCGCGCACTGGCGGCCCTCGTTGATGGCCCAGACGATGAGCGACTGGCCCCGCCGCGCGTCGCCGGCCGCGAACACGCCCGGCTCGGAGGTGGCGTAGGTCCCCGCCTTGACGTTGCCGCGGGCGTCGCGGTCGACGGCGAGCTGGTCGACGACGCCGTCGTGCTGGGGGTGCAGGAAGCCCATGGCCAGCAGGACGAGGTCGGCCTGGAGCTCGTGCTCGGTGCCCTCGCGCGCCGCGAACGGCGGCGCCGCGTCGGCCTCCGCCAGCTCGAGTGCGCGCACGCGCCCGTCGTCGGTGCCCAGGAAGCGGGTCGTCGTCACGGAGTAGTCCTGCTCGCCGCGCTCGAGCGCGAGCGCCTCCTCCATGGCGTAGGACATCCGGTACTTGACGGGCCACAGCGGCCACGGCGTGCGGTCGTCGGGCCGGTGGTCGGGCGGCTTGGGCAGCAGCTCGAGCTGGACGACCGACGTGGCGCCCTCGCGGATGGAGTTCCCGACGCAGTCCGCGCCCGTGTCGCCGCCGCCGATGACGACCACGCGCTTGCCCGCGGCGGTGATGGCCGCCGGGAGGGCGGGGTTCCCGTTCGCGGCCGCGACGCTGCGGTTGCGCCCGTAGAGGTAGTCCATGGCGAAGTGGACGCCGTCGAGCTCGCGCCCCGGCACGGGGAGGTCGCGCGGCACGCGCGACCCGATGGCCAGGACGACGGCGTCGAACTGCTCGCGCAGCTCCGCGGCGCTCACGTCCACCCCGACGTCGACGCCCAGGCGCAGCTCGACGCCCTCGGCGACGAGCTGCTCGACACGGCGCTCCACGACCCGCTTCTCGATCTTGAAGTCCGGCACGCCGAAGCGCACGAGGCCGCCGGCGGCCTCGTCGCGCTCGAAGAGCACCACGTGGTTCCCGGCGCGGCGCAGCTGCTGGGCGGCGGTCATGCCGGCGGGCCCCGACCCGACGACGGCGACGCTGCGGCCCGTCTCGCGCGAGGGCGGCCGGGGGACGACCCAGCCCTCGTCCCACGCGCGGTCGATGATCGCGTTCTCGAGCTGCTTGATCGTGACCGCGTCGCCCTCGCGGATCTCCAGCGTGCAGGCGGCCTCGCACGGCGCCGGGCACAGCCGGCCGGTGAACTCCGGGAAGTTGTTCGTGGCGTGGAGCTGGCGGATCGCCTCGGCCCAGCGGCCCTGGTAGACGAGGTCGTTCCAGTCCGGGATGAGGTTCCCCAGCGGGCAGCCGTTGTGGCAGAAGGGCACGCCGCACTCCATGCAGCGCGCGCCCTGGTCGGCGAGCTCGGCGTCGCTGCGGCGGACCAGGAACTCCTCGAAGGGCCGGTCGCGGACGCGCTCCACGGGGTCGGCGTAGGGGACGCCGTGCCGGGTGAGCTTCAGGAAGGCGCCGAGCTGGCCCACTACTCGCCCTCCCCCACCCGCTCCGGCGGCGCGCCGACGACGTCGACGGCCTCGCCGGCGAACTCGTCGGCGGCGGGCGGCACGGCCGCCTCCTCCTGCGCAGCGAGCTCCGCGAGCACGCGCTTGTAGTCGCTCGGGAAGACCTTGACGAAGCGCACCAGCAGCGCGTCGAAGTCGTCGAGGACCCGCTGCCCGACCGTCGAGCCCGTGCGCCGGACGTGCTCGGCCACGAGGTCGCGGACCTCGATGGCGTCGCCCTCGTCGAGCGGCTCGAGCTGGTCCATGAGCGCCGGGTTGACCCGCTGGCGGAAGCTGCCGTCCTCGTCGAGGACGAAGGCCAGCCCGCCGCTCATCCCCGCCGCGAAGTTGCGGCCGGTCGGCCCCAGGACGACGACGCGGCCGCCGGTCATGTACTCGCAGCCGTGGTCGCCGACGCCCTCGACCACCGCGCTGGCGCCCGAGTTGCGGACCGCGAAGCGCTCGCCGGCGAGGCCGCGGAAGAACGCCCGCCCGCTCGTGGCGCCGTAGAGCACGGTGTTGCCGACGATGACGTTCTCCTCGGCGCGGAAGGTCACGCCCTCGGGCGGCAGCACGGCCACGACCCCGCCCGACAGGCCCTTGCCGGTGTAGTCGTTCGCGTCCCCGTGCAGCGTGAACGTCACGCCCGGGGCCAGCCAGCCGCCGAAGGTCTGGCCGGCCGAGCCGCGCAGGGTCACGCGGACGCTGTCCTCGGGCAGGCCGTCGGCGCCGTGCGCCCGCGCGATGTGGCTCGAGAGGATGCCGCCCACGCAGCGGTTGACGTTGCGCACGGCGGTCTCGAGCTCGACCGGCTCGCCGTGCTCCAGCGCCGGGGCGGCCTGCTCGACGAGCCGCCAGTCCAGCGCGTCGTCGAGCACCGGCGGCGGCGGGCCGATGCGCCGCAGCGGCGCGCCCTCGGGCAGCTGCGGGCGGTGCAGGATGCCGGCGAGGTCCACGCCGCGCGCCTTCCAGTGCTCGATCGCGTCGTCGGCGACGAGCAGGTCGCTGCGGCCGATGAGCTCGTCGAGCGTCCGGACGCCGAGCGACGCCATGATCGCCCGGAGCTCCTCCGCCACGAAGAAGAAGAAGTTCACGACGTGCTCGGGCTGGCCCTCGAAGCGCTTGCGCAGCTCGGGGTCCTGCGTCGCGATGCCCACCGGGCACGTGTTCAGGTGGCAGGCGCGCATCATGATGCAGCCCGTCGCGATCAGCGGGGCCGTCGAGAAGCCGAACTCGTCGGCGCCGAGCATCGCGGCGATCGCCACGTCGCGGCCCGTCTTGAGCTGGCCGTCGGTCTGGACGGTGATGCGCGAGCGCAGGTCGTTGCGCAGCAGCGTCTGCTGGGTCTCGGCCAGGCCGATCTCCCATGGCACGCCGGCGGCCTGGATCGAGCTCAGCGGCGACGCGCCCGTCCCGCCGTCGTGGCCGGAGATGAGGACGTGGTCGGCGTTGGCCTTGGCCACGCCCGCGGCGACGGTCCCCACGCCGACCTCGGAGACGAGCTTCACCGAGACGGACGCGGACGGGTTCGCGCAGCGCAGGTCGTAGATGAGCTGCTTGAGGTCCTCGATCGAGTAGATGTCGTGGTGCGGCGGCGGCGAGATGAGGCCGACGCCGGGCGTCGTGTGGCGCACCCAGCCGATGTACTTGTCGACCTTGTGGCCGGGGAGCTGGCCCCCCTCGCCGGGCTTCGCGCCCTGGGCCATCTTGATCTGCAGCTGGTCGGCGTTGACGAGGTAGTGGACCGTCACGCCGAAGCGCCCCGAGGCGACCTGCTTGATCGCCGAGCGGCGCAGGTCGCCGTTGGCGTCGCGCTGGAAGCGCCGCGGGTCCTCGCCTCCCTCGCCCGTGTTCGAGCGCCCGCCGAGGCGGTTCATCGCGATCGCCAGCGTCTCGTGCGCCTCCGTCGAGATCGACCCCAGCGACATCGCGCCGGTCGCGAACCGCTTGACGATCGACGCGGCCGGCTCGACCTCGTCGAGGCCGATCGGCTCGAGGTCCTCGCGGAAGTCGAGCAGGCCCCGCAGGGTCGCCCGGCGGGCGGCGTCCTCGTTGACCAGGCGCGAGTACTCCTCGTACTTCTGCTGGGCGTTGCCGTTCGGCGATCTGACCGCGTGCTGCAGCAGCGCGATCGTCTCCGGGTTCCACATGTGGTGCTCGCCGTCGCGCCGCCAGGCGTAGATGCCGCCGACGGGCAGGAGGTCCTCCGGCGCGCCGGCCGGCCAGGCCTGGGCGTGGCGCTCGAGCGCCTCCGCGGCCAGGACCTCGAGGCCGATGCCGCCGATCCGCGAGGCGGTGCCCGTGAAGTGGCGCTCGACGAGGGCGCGCTCCAGCCCGACGGCCTCGAAGATCTGCGCCCCGCAGTAGGACTGGATCGTGGAGATCCCCATCTTGGAGATCGTCTTGAGCAGGCCCTTGCCGAGCGCCTTGACGACGTTGCGCTCGGCGGTGTCGGCGTCGTCGACGCCGGGCACGCGGCCCTCGGCGATGAGCGCGTCGACGGAGTCGAGCAGGACGTAGGGGTTGACCGCGCTGGCGCCGTAGCCGATGAGCGTCGCGACGTGGTGCACCTCGCGGGGCTCGCCGGACTCGAGGACGAGGCCCGCGCGCAGGCGCTCGCCCGTGCGCACGAGGTGGTGGTGGACCGACGCCACGGCGAGCAGCGACGGGATCGCGACGCGCCCGCGGCCCACGGGGCGGTCGGACAGGACGAGGATGTTGACGCCGGCGGTGACGGCGTCGGTCGCCTCGTCGCACACCTCGGCGATCCGCCGGTGCAGGCCCTCGACGCCGTCCGCCACGGGCCAGGTGATGTCGATGGTGTGCGCCTGGAAGACCTCGCTGGAGACCGCGCGCAGGGTCTCGAGCTCGCCGTTGCGCAGGATGGGCTGGTCCATCACGAGCTGATGGGCGTGCTCGGGCGTCTCGTCGAGCAGGTTGCGCTCGCGGCCCACGCCGGTGCCCAGCGACATGACGAGCTGCTCGCGGATCGGGTCGATCGGCGGGTTCGTGACCTGCGCGAAGAGCTGCTTGAAGTAGCTGAAGAGCGACGGCCGGCGGTCCGAGAGCACCGCGAGCGCGGCGTCGTTGCCCATCGAGCCGATCGGCTCCTCGCCCTTGGCCGCCATCGGGGCCAGCAGCACGCGCAGGTCCTCCTGGGTGAAGCCGAAGGCGAGCTGGCGCTCGTGGAGGGGCAGCTCGGTGTGGCGCCGCGCGTAGGCGGGCTCGAGGTCGTTGAAGTGGACGACGTGCGCGCGGTGCCACGCCGCGTAGGGCCGGCGGGTGGCCACGTCGCGCTTGACCTCGCCGTCCTCGACGATCCGCCCGCGGTCGAGGTCGACCAGGAAGAGCTTGCCCGGGGCCAGGCGGCCCTTGCGCAGGACCTGGTCCGGCGCGACGTCGAGCATCCCCGTCTCCGAGCCGAGGATGACGTGCCCGTCCTTCGTCTCGACCCAGCGGCCCGGGCGCAGCCCGTTGCGGTCCAGCGTGGCGCCCACGACGCGGCCGTTGGTGAAGGCGACGGCGGCCGGTCCGTCCCACGGCTCCATGAGGCACGAGTGGTAGGCGTAGAAGCCCTTCAGCTCGTCGGAGAGGTCGTCGCGGCCGGCGTAGGCCTCCGGGATCATCATCATCGCCGCGTGGGGCAGCGAGCGCCCGGCGAGCATGAGCAGCTCGAGGACGTTGTCGAACGTGGCCGAGTCCGAGCCGCCCGGGCGCACGACGGGGAGCGTCTTCTGGAGGTCGCGCCCGAAGAGCTCGGAGGCGAGCTGCGACTCGCGGGCGCGCATCCAGTTGACGTTGCCCATGAGCGTGTTGATCTCGCCGTTGTGCGCGATGACGCGGAACGGGTGGGCGAGGTCCCAGCTCGGGAACGTGTTCGTCGAGAAGCGCGAGTGGACGAGCGCCAGGGCGCTGGCGAAGCGCTCGTCCTGGAGGTCCGGGTAGAAGCCCCGCAGCTGGTGCGAGATCAGCATGCCCTTGTAGACCAGCGTGCGCGAGGAGAAGCGACGCCGCGTAGAAGGACGGGCCCGCCGCGAGCTCGACGATGCGGCGGATGACGTAGAGCTTGCGCTCGAAGGCGTCCTGGTCGAAGTCCTCGGGGTGGGCGGCGGCGAGGTCCCCGCCGGCGCCGACGAAGAGCTGCTTGACGTAGGGCCGCGACGCGTTGGCGGTCGAGCCCACGTGGTCCTCGTCGACCGGCACGTCGCGCCAGCCCAGGACCCGCTGGCCCTCGACGCGCACGTTGCGCTCGATCATGTCCTCGAGCTTGGCCCGGACCGCCGGGTCGTGCGGGAGGAAGCACATGCCGACCCCGTACTGGCCGGCCGGAGGCAGCTCGACGCCGGCGACGGCGCGCAGGAACGCGTCGGGGAGCTGGACGAGGATGCCCGCGCCGTCGCCCGTGCGGACGTCGGCGCCCTCGGCCCCGCGGTGCTCGAGGTTGTCCAGCGCCTCGAGCGCGCGGCGGACGACCTCGTGGGTCTGCTCGTCG
Source organism: uncultured Actinomycetes bacterium (assembly GCA_963707695.1). Taxonomy (GTDB): domain Bacteria; phylum Actinomycetota; class Thermoleophilia; order Solirubrobacterales; family Solirubrobacteraceae; genus JAOPZW01. The sequence goes on from CAVPQY010000004.1 coordinate 1,017,684, forward strand.
TCCAGGCGCGCCACCATGGCGACGCCGCAGGCGTCGTGCTCGAACCGGGGGTCGTAGAGGCCCTCTGCCTGGGCAGGCGTGGTGTGGTGCGTCATCTGGAAGTCCCCGTCGGCGGCCAGCAGGACTGCGAGGTGGCGGCGTAGGGTACCGGAGTCGGGTGCGGGCACCAGAGCGCGACGGCCCTGTGCGGTCTGGTAGGCCTGGCGGGGTGGAGCGCGAGGTCACGGTCCTGGCCGCCGGTGGGACGATCGCGATGGTCGGTGGCCCCGTGCCGCCGGACGGCGCGCGGGCGGGCGCCGTGCCGGCGCTCGACGCCGACGCCCTCGTCGCGGCCGTGCCGGCCCTCGCCGGCCGCGCGCTGCGGGCCCGGTCGGTGGCCGCCCTGCCCGGCCCCCAGCTCACGCTCGGCGACGCCCTGGCCGTGGCCCGGGCCGCGGCCGACGAGGCGCGGACGGGCCGCGGCGTGGTCGTCACCCACGGGACCGACACGCTCGAGGAGACCGCGACGCTGTGCGCGCTCCTGCACGACGCCGAGGCCCCGGTCGTCCTGACGGGCGCCATCCGCCCCGCCTCGGCCGTGGGCGCCGACGGGCCGGCGAACCTCCAGGACGCCGTGACCGTCGCGGCCGCGCCCGCGGCCGCCGGGCTGGGGACCCTCGTGGTCTTCGCGGGCGAGGTCCACGCCGGGCGCCTGGCCCGCAAGGTCGACTCGGCCGGGCCGGCGACCTTCGGCTCGCCGGGCGCCGGGGCGCTCGGGCGCGTCGTCGACGCCCGCCTGCGCCTGGCGCTGCGGCCCGCCCCCGCCGCGCCGGTGCCCGCCGCGGTCCGGGACGTCCGCGCGCTCGACGCGCGCGTGGACGTCGTCGCCACCGGCCTCGGCGACGACGGCGCGCTGCTGACCGCGGCCGTCGCCGACGGCGCCGACGGCGTCGTCCTGGTCGCGCTCGGCGGCGGGCACGTCCCGCCGCCGGTGCTCGCCCGGTTGCGGGAGGCCGCCGCCCGGGTCCCGGTCGTCGCGGCCGTGCGTCCCGAGCGGGGCGCCTTCCTCGACGGGACGTACGGCTTCGTCGGCGCCGAGCGCGACGTGCGGGCCACCGGGGCCATCGCCTGCGGCGGCCGCTCGCCGGCGGCGGCCCGGATGACGCTCGTGGCCGGGCTCGCGGCGGGGCTCGGCGACGAGGACCTGCGCGCCCTCTTCACGCCCGACGACCCGTGAAACGGACCCGACGGCGGCAGATCGGCGCTTACGGCCATGGGGCGGCGGGCAACATCGCGGCGGATCGCGATGGCATGAACCCCGACCTCGAGCTCACCCTCCCGGCGCGCGCGGAGAACGTCGCCGTCGTCCGTCACGCCTTCGGCGGGCTCGGTGACGTCCTGGACGTCCCCGACCAGACGCTCTCGGACATCAAGCTCGCGGTGACCGAGGCGTGCACGAACGTCGTCGTCCACGCCTACCCCGACCGGGAGGGCGAGCTGGGCGTGCGGGCGCGCGTCGACGACCGCCGGCTGACCGTGGTCGTCGTCGACACCGGGCGCGGGATCCTGCCCCGCCCCGACAGCCCGGGGCTGGGCCTGGGGCTGCCGCTCATCGCGACGCTGGCCGAGTCGCTCGAGCTCGGGACGGGGCCCTCCGAGGAGACCGAGGTCCGCATGACGTTCGACCTCGACGGGGCGCACGAGGCGCTCGGGCTCCGCCGCGCATGACCCACGCCGGGCAGGCCACGACCGTCCGGGTCCGCTCCGGCCCGCTCGTGGGCGCCGTGCTGGGGCGGGTCGTGGGCATGCTGGCCGCCCGGGCCCAGTGCCCGATCGACCGGCTCGACGACGCGCTGCTGCTCACGGACGCGGTCGCCGCCCACGCGCCCAACCACGTGCGCGACGGCACGGTGCACGTCGACGTCCTCACGACGGCGGGCGGCCTCGAGCTGCGCGTCGCCGAGCTCGAGCCCGGTGGGGCCGCGGCGCTGCTCCGCGACGCCGCGCTGCCCGGCGTCGGGAACGTCTTCGAGCGCGTCGCCGACGACATCGAGCCCCGCCCCGCCGACGAGGGCGACGTGCTCGTCCTGCGCCTGCGGTTCGCGGGATGACCCATCCGGCGCCGACGTCGCGGCGTACCGAAGGCATGCTGACGTCAGGCTTCGCCGAGCTCACCCTCGAGGTCCGCGACCGCGAGGGCATGGAGCGCTTCTACGTGCGGGCGCTGGACCTCGAGGTCCTCGCCCGCGAGGACGACCGCACCTGGCTCGCCGCCGGCGACCACGCCCGTCTGGGGCTGTGGCTGCCGGGCGAGAAGGAGTTCGGCGACGAGGGCGGCCGGCACGTCCACTTCGCGTTCTCGGCCGCTCCCGGGCGCCTGGACGACCTGGTCGCGCGGCTCGAGCGCCTGGGGATCGGGCACCGCGGCCCGGTCGACCACGACGGCGGCGACCGGTCGCTCTACGTCGAGGACCCGGAGGGCAACGTGGTCGAGGTGTGGGACTTCTTCGAGCGCCGTGAGGGGCGCCGCGAGGGCGTGGAGGCCCTCGCGGACGACGCCGCGTCCGTCAGTGCGGCAGAGTAGGAGGGGCATGCCACCGGAGTTCTCGCTCAAGCAGGAGCCGATCGACGCCGACCGCCACGTCGTCGCCGTCACCGGCGAGATCGACCTGTTCACCGCGCCCGAGCTGAAGTCGACGCTCGCCGACGCGCTGGAGGCCGGCCACACGCGGATCGTGGTCGACCTCACGGAGACGACGTTCCTGGACTCGACCGCCCTCGGCGTCCTCATCGGCGCGGTCAAGCGCCTGCGCTCCCAGGACGGCGCGCTGACGATCGTCAACACCGACCCGAACATCGCCAAGACGTTCGAGATCACCGGGCTGGACCAGATCTTCACGATCCGCCCGACGCGCGACGAGGCGGTCGACGCCCTCGCCGCCCCGGCCGACGCCTAGCCCTCGAGCAGCGCCAGCACCGCCTCCTCGACGGCGCCCTGGATGGCGGTGCCCTCGTCGACGCCCACGACGCCCGGGGCGATGGTCTGCCCGTCGCGGAAGCGGTCGAAGACCCGCGGGTCGATGTACGAGGCCCGTGCGACCGCCGGGGTGTTGCCCAGGTAGAAGGCGACCTCCTTGACGGCGCGGCTGACGATCCGCTTCACGGCCGCCTTCGAGGCGGGCCGCGCCTCGTCGCTGACCGACAGGGCGACGGCGGCGAGGACCGTCGCGCCCCACGTCCGGAAGTCCTTGGCCGAGACGTCCAGGCCCGTGGCGTCCTTCAAGAAGCGGTTGATGTCGGCGGACTTGACGTCGGTCCAGCGCGTCGGGTGGGACGAGCTCTTGTAGGCGAGCAGCTCGTCGCCGCCCCCCCGGCGGCGCTTGAGCCGGTCGATGGTCGCCGCGACCTCGGGGTCCACGACGGCCTGCAGGCGGCGCTTGCCGTGCTTGGCCGGGTAGTCGAAGCGCAGCGTGTCGCCGTCGCGGAGGACGTGGCGCTTCTTCATGGTGGCCAGCCCGTAGGTCTCGTTGCGCACGGCGTAGTCCTCGGAGCCGATGCGGAAGAAGCCGCGGTCGAGCAGGCGCACGGCCACGGCCAGCACGTGCTCCTCGGACAGGTCGTCGAGCGCGATCCGGGCGTCGAGGTGCTCGCGCAGCGCGGGCAGCGCCCGGGCGAACCGGACCATGTCGTCGAACTTCTCGGCGTCGCGCCGCTCGCGCCAGCGCGGGTGGTAGAGGTACTGCTTGCGGCCCGCCTGGTCGGTGCCGGTGGCCTGGATGTGCCCGCCCGGGTACGGGCTGATCCACACGTCCTGCCACGCGGGCGGGATGACGAGCTCGTCGATGCGCGCGAGGACCTCGGGGTCCGTGACGGCCGCCCCGTCCTCGTCGAGGTAGCGGAACCCGCGCCCGTGGCGCACGCGCCGGATCCCGGGGACGGAGAGGTCCGACCGCCGGAGCCGGACCTTCGGAGGACGCTCCTGGACGGCGGGCACCCCGCGGGGCTACCCCCTTCTCCCGGGCCGCTACTTCTTCGTGCCGGCCTTGGCGCGCGTCGCGCGCTTGGCGGGCGCCCCGTCGCGCTGGCCCGATCCGCCGTCGCCCTTGCCCTTCGCCGGGGCGCGGCGCTTGGGCTTGTCCTCGGGCTCGTCCTTGCGCACGGCGTCGAGGCTGGCCTTCAGGGCGCTCATGAGGTCGGGCACCGGGGCGGTGACGTCCTCGGACTCGGGCTGGATCACGATGTCCTCGCCGGCGGCCTTGCGCTCGATGAGCGACAGGACCTCCTCGCGGTAGGTGTCGTGGTACTTCTCGGGGTCCCACTCGCCGGCCAGCGACTCGACGAGCTGCTTGGCGATCGCCAGCTCGCGGTCGTTGGCGTCGGTCTCGCGTACGGCCTCGAGGTCGTCGATGTTCGAGGGGTCGACGATCTCGTCGGCGAAGATCAGCGTGGCCATCCCGAGCACGTCGCCGTCCATCGCGCGGATGGCCACCAGCGACTCCTTCTGGCGGATGACGACCTTGGCGATCGCCACGCGCCGCGTCTCGCGCATGGCCTCCATGAGCAGGCGGTAGGGCTTGGCCCCGCCGGCGCCCGGGGCCAGGTAGTACGGGTGGTCGTAGAAGATCGGGTCGATCTCGTCGAGCGCGACGAAGTCCTCGATGTCGATCGTGCGCGTCTTCTTGGGGTCGAGCGCCTCGAGCTCCTCCGAGGTGACCACGACGTACTTCTCCGGGGCGATCTCGTAGCCCTTGACGATCTCGTCGTAGGGCACCTCCTCGTCGGTGGAGGGGTCGACGCGCCGCTGGGCGATGCGGACGCCGGTGCTCTCGTGGAGCTGGTGGAAGCGGACGCTCTTCCGGCTCACCGCCGAGTAGAGCTTCACGGGCACCGTGACCAGCCCGAAGCTGATCGCGCCGGTCCAGATGGAACGCGCCATGCCCGGGATCTTCCCGGATCCCGTGCGCGGCATCCACCGCGCACGGGTCGTTGCGGTCGCGCGAGGGCCGCCGGCGGGCGGCAGGCGGCCGGCTAGGCCGCCGAGCGGGCCTGCTTCTCGTGCCGGCCCTCGGCGAACTCCTCGACCACCTTGGCGCAGAACGCGGGGAGGTCGTCGGGCTTGCGGCTGGAGACGAGCCCGGCGTCCACATGGACCTCCTCGTCGACCCAGGTCGCCCCCGCGTTGCGCAGGTCGGTCTGCAGCGACGGCCACGAGGTCAGCGTGCGGCCGCGGACGACGTCGGCCTCGATCAGCGTCCACGGACCGTGGCAGATGACGCCGACCGGCTTGCCGGCGGCGAAGAACGCCCGGACGAACGCGACCGTGGCGGGATCGGTGCGCAGCTGGTCGGGGTTCGCGACGCCGCCGGGGAGCAGCAGCGCGTCGTAGTCGTCGGCGCGGGCGTCGGACGCCGCCTTCGTCGCCTGGAGCACCTCGGCCTTGTCGAGGTGGTCGAAGGTCTGGACGTCGCCCGCCTGGACCGAGACGAGCTCGGTCTGCGCCCCGGCGTCCTCGACCGCCTGGCGCGGCTCGGTCAGCTCGACGCGCTCGACGCCCTCGGTCGCCACGATGGCGATCTTCTTGCCCTTGAGGTCGTTGGCCATGGTGGCGTGCTTGACCGGTCCGGCCGCGAGCAAACGCCCCGCCGCGCGGGTAGGCACCCGGAGCACCCACCCGAAACCACCAAGGAGGCGCCCATGGCGACCACCCGCTCCGCCGCCCAAGGCATCCTCGCCGACGACCAGACCGCCAAGCGCGAGCAGATCGTGGACCTGCTCAAGAAGGCCTACTGGATGGAGATCGAGACCGTGATGAGCTACATCGCGAACTCGATCAACCCCGACGGCGTCCGCGCCCAGGAGATCATCGAGTCCCTCCAGGAGGACATCCAGGAGGAGCTGGGGCACGCCCAGCAGTTCGCCGCGCGCATCAAGGAGCTCTACGGCGTGGTGCCGGGGTCCATGGAGTTCGCCGCCGAGCAGGGCTACCTGCAGCCGCCCGAGCACCAGACCGACGTCGTGCACGTCATCAAGGGCGTCATCGAGGCCGAGACCGGCGCCATCGAGCACTACAACCGCATCATCGAGGAGACCGAGGGGGCCGACCCGGTCACGAACGACATGGTGATCGCCATCCTCCGCGACGAGGAGGGCCACCGCCGGCTCTTCGAGGGCTACCTCCGCGAGTACGAGGCGGAGGGGCTGGCCTAGCGCCCGCCCGCGGGCTGGGTCGGCGGCTCGATCGGCGTCTCGCGCGCCGGGTCGACCTCCGGCTCCGCCGGCGGCTCGGGCGGCACGGCGGGGGTGACCGGCTCGTCGGGGACCGCCGGCGTGACGGGCTCCCCCGGCTCGGACGGGACTTCGGGCACCACCGGCACGGCGGGCGTGACCGGGTCGACCGGCTGCGGGACCTCGAGGACGGGGGCGGACATGGCCGGCCGCTTACCCCAGCACCGTCGCGTCCAACCGGTCCAGCAGCTCCGGCATGGACGTGAACACCGACAGCGCGCCCGCGTCGAAGAGCTCCTGCGCCGAGAAGCCGCCGGTGAGCACCGCGAGGGTCTCGACGCCGGCGTTCTTCGCCGCCTTGCAGTCCCAGGTCGAGTCGCCGACCATCACGGCCAGGTCGCCGTCGAGCTTCTCGAGCGCGGCGCGGATGAGGTCGGGCTCCGGCTTCGTCTGCTCGACGTCGCCCGAGGTCGTCCACGCGTCGGCGAGCTCACGGGCGTCCAGCAGGTCGAGGTAGTGCTCGACCTCGTCGGGCTTGGCCGAGCTGGCCAGGACGACCCGGCGCCCGGCGTCCTTGAGGCGGACGATGAGCTCGCGCGCGCCTTCGAGCGGCTGCACGGTGTCGATGTAGCGCTCCATGTAGCGCTCCTTCTCCGTCTCGCGGATGGCGTCGCCCTCGCGGTCCTCCACCTCGTCGCCGAGCAGCGCGCGGACGAGCTGGTCGCCCCCCATCCCGATGAGGCGGTGCACGCGGAACATGGAGACGGTGTGGCCGTGCTCGCGCAAGGCCCCGTACCACGCGAGCGTGTGCTGGTAGTTCGAGTCGACGAGGGTCCCGTCGATGTCCAGGATCGCTGCGGCGTCCGCCATGTCAGGAGTCCGGCTTCCCGCGCAGGCGCCGCGCGACTCCGAGGACGAACCACAGCGCCAGGTAGAGGACCGCGAGCGCGGCGACGATCACGACGGGCGTCGCACCGTGGTAGAGGAAGTCGAGGACGAGCAGGACGGAGCAGCACATCGCGACCGCGAGCGCGGCCAGGCCGACGATGAACTCCCAGGAGCCCCACTGGATGATGAACGCCTTCTGGCGAGCCCGGAACGTGACCCGGTGCAGCGCGCCGGGACCGATGAGGAAGGCGCTCGCCACCGCGGCGGCGACGAGGGCGATGGTGTAGATCGTCCGCTGGGCGCTCGTGGTCTGGCTGAAGCGCTGCTGGAAGGGCACCGTGAGCAGGAACCCGAAGAGCACCTGCACGCCGGGCATGGCGACGCGCAGCTCGTTGAGCAGCTCGAGGAGCTGGCGGTTGCGCTGCGCCTGCTCGTCCTCGGTGACGTCGGAGGGGGTGCGGTTGTCCTCGGGGTCGAGCGCCACGGCGCCCGAGGCCTACCCGTCAAGCGGCGGCGGCCATCGCCGGCACCGGCTGGGCCGCGGGGACGGGGTCCCCGGCGGACACGGCCGGCGCGTCCATCGCGGTGCGCAGCTCGTCGAGCGACCGGCGGATCAGGCGCGAGACGTGCATCTGGCTGATCCCGACGTGGTCGGCGATCTCGCGCTGCGTGAGCCCCTCGAAGAAGCGCAGGCGCAGGATCTCGCGCTCGCGCGGCGCGAGCGCCTCGAAGCCGCGGCGCAGCAGGAGCCGCTGCTCCGCGCGCTCGAACCCGCCGTCGTCGCCGCCCAGCCCCTCCGCGGGCGTGGGCCCGTCCTCGCCCGTGGGCGCGTCGAGCGACATCGCGCGGTAGGCCTCCGCGGCGTGCAGCGCCTCGACGACCTGCTCCGGCGTCGCGGCGGCGGCGTCCGCGAGCTCTTCGACCCGCGGCGGGCGTCCGAGCAGGCGCGTGAGCTCCTCCCGGGTCCGGCTGAGCCGCGCCGTGAGCTCCTGGACCTCGCGCGGGACGCGCAGCATCCACCCGCGATCGCGGAAGTGGCGCTTGATCTCCCCCGCGATCGTGGGCACGGCGAACGTGGCGAAGCGGACCTCGCGCGCGCAGTCGAAGCGGTCGATGGCCTTCAGCAGGCCCACGCACGCGACCTGCTCGAGGTCGTCGAGCGGCTCCCCCTTGCCCGCGTAGCGCCGAGCGAGCCCGTGGGCGAGCGGCAGGAGGCGCTCGGCCACCTCGTCCCTCGCCGCGCGATCGCCCTCCCGGTGCCACCGCTGCAGCAGCGCCCGGCAGGCGCGCTCGTCGTGCTCCATCGGGTGCATCCTCATGCCGGCCGAGGGCGCGGACAAGCTGGTCAGACCCGGTCACAGCCAGGTCTGACACCATGCACGCGTGCCCGGTACGGTGGACACGACCGGTCAGGCGACGGGGCAGACGGTGACCGCGACCCGCTTCGCCGCGCTCACCGGGGTGAGTCGCGAGCGGCTGCGCACGTGGGAGCGCCGGCACGGGTTCCCCGTCCCGCTGCGCGACGGCACGGGACCCCGCCGCTACGCCCTGGCCGACCTCGCGCCGGTGCTCTTCGTGCGCCGCGCCGTCGAGGCCGGGACGCCGCTGGCCGTCGCCGTGGGCCGCGCCCCGGCGACGGCGTCGCGGCCGGGGCTCTCCCCCTCCGCCTTCGCCGCGCTCGTCGACGACGCGCCGGTGCCGGTCGCCGCGCTGTCGGGCCCGGCGCCGCTGCGCGTCGAGTACGTCAACGCCGCCCTGCGCGCGCTGCCGGCGGCGCCGCGCCCCGGTGAGGAGCTCGCGTCCGCGGTGCCCGCCTTCCACGACGACGCGGCGCTGGCCGCGTTCGCCGGCGTCCTGACCGGCACCGACGACGGGGTCGAGGTGCAGCACCCGGCCTGGGACGGCGACCCGCGCCGGCGCGTGCGCTCGGCCGCCTTCCGCCTGCCCGCCGAGCCCGACGCCCGGCCGCTCGTCGCGGTGATGGGCCTCGGCGGCGCCGGCGAGGCCGCGGTCCGCGCCGAGCTCGCGGCGCTGCGCCGCGACCACGACGACCTGCGCCGCCACGAGGCCCGCCACGAGCGCTGGCTCGACGGGCTCGCGGCGCTCGCCGCGGGCTTCCAGCGCGAGCTTGGGCCGCAGGTCGTCGACGACGGCCTGGACGTCGTCCTGCGCCAGACGAACGCCGTCGACGCCGCGCTGGCGCGCTACGCCAGCGGCCGCCTGGAGCTTCCGGGGTCGCGGCGCGGGCTCATGGCCGACGCCGAGCTCACGGTCGCCGCCCACCCCGACCTGGCGCGGGCCATGCGCGACGCCGAGCCCGTGTGGCTGGACGCCGCGGCGGCGCGCGCGCTCGGCGTGCCGGGTGACCTGCACGCCTCGGCCGCGCCGGTCGTGGTGGCCGGCGAGCCGCTGGGCGTCGTCCTCTTCCTCTTCAACGAGGTCGAGCCGCACGACCGCGACAACCGCCGGCTGCTGGCCGCGATCTCGGCGGCCATGGGGTTCGCCCTGCTCCGCGACCGCCTGGTCGCCGAGCTGCACGGGCTGGCGCGCTAGTCCTCCTCGGCCCCGGCCCGGGCCACGGTGCGCAGGCGGGCCAGGGACTGGCGGATGATGCGGCTGACCTGCATCTGCGAGACGCCGATGCGGTCGCCGATCTCCGCCTGCGTGAGGTCCTCCTCGAACCGCAGGCGGAGCACCTCGCGCTCGCGCGGGGTGACCGCGCGCAGGAGCTGGGCGAGCGTGGCGCGCTCCTCGGCGCGCGCGAAGCCGTGCTCCTCGGTCCCCACCGTGTCGCCGAGCGTGTCGCCGGCCTCGTCGTCGCTGCCGCGCGGGGACTCGAGCGACGTCGCCCGGTAGGCGCCGGAGGCCTCGAGCGCCTCGAGGACCTCCTCCGGCGTCGACTCGACCGCCGCCGCGATCTCCGCCACGGAGGGTGAGCGGCGCAGGTCGAGCGAGAGCTGGGCCACGGCGCGGTCGACCTTGAGGGCGAGCTCCTGGAGGTCGCGCGGGACGCGCACCGACCAGGTGCGGTCGCGGAAGTAGCGCTTGATCTCGCCGAGGATCGTCGGGACCGCGTAGCTCGAGAACGCGACCTCGCGCTCGAGGTCGAAGCGGTCGATGGCCTTCACCAGGCCCAGCGACGCCACCTGCAGGAGGTCGTCGAACGGCTCCTCCGGGCGCTGGTAGCGACGGGCGAGCTGCCGGGCGAGCGGCAGGAAGCGCTCGACCAGCGCCTCGCGGTCGGTGGGATCGCGCCGGTCGAGGTAGCGCTCGAAGAGCGCCCGGTCCTCCTGGGCACGGGACGGCGAGCGCTCGGGCTCGACGCCCGGCTCCCGCTCGGGGGGCGTCACGCCCACTGCACGCGGGCTGGGCATCCGGCGCGGCCGTGGGCGGCCAGCCCGACTCGGCGGGGGCGGGGGGCGGTCCCGGGCAAGGCCTCCGATGATACCCGCGGCATGGCGGGCTCCCCGCGGCGGGCGCGGCCGTCGGCGGCAGGTGGCTACGGCGCCTGCTCCCCCACGGGCGGCGCCTCGGGATCGGGGCGGTCGGTCATGGACGTCGGCCACGAGCACAGGCCGCCGCGTCCGGGGCAGCGGGCGCACAGCCCCGCGTACGGCGCCGCGGCCGGCCGGTGGTCGCCGTCGAGCACCGGCCGCGCGGCGTCGAGCAGGAGCCCCTCGAGCGCCGGCGCGTCGGCCGCGACGTGGCGGACGGCGACGGGCTCGCCGGCGCGCTCGAGGTAGAGGTGCACGACCTCCACGGCCGGGTGGCCGGCGCGCAGGCAGGCCAGCGCGTACGCGGCGCGCTGCAGGGCGTAGTCGCGCGCCACGAGCGCGCCGAGGTCCTCGTCGCCGGCCGTGCGGTCGGTCTTGTAGTCCACGACGAGCGCCGTCCCGTCGGGCTCGGTCGCCAGGACGTCGACGACGCCGTTGAGCAGCGGCGCGGCGGGTGCCCCCGGGGCGCGATCGGGCTCGCCGAGCAGCAGGGCGAAGGGCGCCTCGCGCTGGACGGCGCTCGCGGCGGCGAGCCGCGCGCGGACGTCGCTGCCGGCGAAGGCCCCGAGGAGCGCCAGCACGTCGGCGAGCGCCTCGTCGGAGAGGACGGCGTCGTGGTCGGCGGCGACGGCGCGCACCGCGTCGGCGTCCGGCGCCGGCGCGCCCGGGCGCAGGTCGGCCGTCTCGAGGACCTCGTGGACGATCGTGCCCCGCAGGCGCGCGTCGGGCCCGCGGGCGGCGTCCTCGCGCAGGTGCGGCGGCGGCTCGACCTCCCCGAGCCGCAGCGTGCGCCGCAGGTAGGCGCGGTAGCCGCACGCGGCGTGGTCGACGAGCGAGCTGTACGAGAGCGTGGCGGCCGCCGGCGCGGCGGGACGCGGGGCGGGCGCCGCGGCCGCGGGAGCGAGGGCCGTGCGCGCCGGCGCGGCGAAGTCGAAGCTGAGCTGGCCGGCCTCATCGGACGGCGCGGCCGCGGGCGGCGTCGGCGGCGCGCCGAGCTGCTCGGCGACGGCCGCGGGCGGCGAGCTCGCGTCGCCCGCCGCGGGCGGCCGGGTCGCGTCGCGCGGCGCGGCCGCGAGGGGGTCGGCGAGCACCCGCCCGACCGTCCCCGGCGCGTTGAGCACCGCGCGCACGGCGCCGCCGTGGTCCCCGACCGCGACGGTGAGCTCCGGGGCCTCGACGCTCACCGCCGTGGCGACGTCGGGCAGGAGCTCGGGCCCGAGCCACGAGAGCGGGGCGGCGCCGTGGCTCGGCTTCGGCCACTTCTCGCCGAGGGTGCACGCGCCGCTGAGGATGAGGCGCTCCTCGGCGCGCGTCATCGCGACGTGCAGGACGCGCCGCTCCTCGGCGCGTTCGCGCGCCTTGCGGTCGTCCGCGAGCGCCTCGTAGTCGAGCGCCGGGCGGCTGGAGCCGTCCAGGCCCATGAGTCGCAGGCCGACGCGGTCGCCGTCGAGCAGGACGTCGGGGTGCTGGCGGTTGCCCGCTCGCCCGAGCCCCGCGCAGACGACGACCTTGAACTCGAGGCCCTTGGCCGCGTGCATGGTCATGAGCTGCACCGCGTCCTGGCCCTCGACCTCGACGGGCGCGTCGGTCTCGACCGCGTCCGCCTCGAGCTCGGCCAGCGCCAGGTCGACGAAGGCGCGCACGTCGCGTCCCTCGCGCGCCTCGAAGCCCGCCGCGAGCCGCTGGAGCTTGCGCACGTTGGCCAGCCGCCGCGCGCCGCCGCGGAGGGCCAGCAGGTGCTCGTCGTAGCGGGTCGCGCGCACGACGCGGTCCAGCAGCTCGTCGAGGCCGTGGCGCGGGGCGACGGCGCGCTCGGCCACGAGGTGCGCCACCAGCCGCTGCAGGCGCTGGTCGTCGTCGCGGCCCAGCCGCGGCCGCAGCGCGTGCGGGTCGCCCTCCACGTACGCGGCCACGAGCAGGTCCCAGAGCGCCGCCTCGCGCGCGGGGCGTGCCAGCCCCAGCAGGGCCAGCGCGTCGCTGCCGACGCCGCACAGCGGCGAGGCCAGGACGCCGAGGAGCGCGGTCTCGTCGCGCGGGTTGGCCAGCGCCGAGAGCCACGCGAGGAGGTCGCGGACCTGGCGGCGGCCCCACCAGCCGCGCCCGCCGCCCGAGAGCGTCGTGAAGCCGACGTCCTGCAGGGCGCGCTCGATCGGCGCCAGCGCCCGCAGGGCACGTGCGAGCACCACGACCTCGCCCGCCCGGCACTCGCCCGCGTCGACGAGCGCGCGCACGCGCTGGGCGACCAGGCGCGCCTCGGCCGCCAGCGACGGCCGGTCGGCGTCGAGGCCCGCCCCCAGGGCCGCCGCGAGCTCCGGGGAGGCGGCCGGCGGGGTCGTGGTGCCGTTCGTCGCCCCGTCCCAGGCCGTGGCGTCGGTGAGCAGCAGCTCGACGCGCCCCGCCGGGTCGGGCGGCTCGACGCGTCCCGCCACGAGCGGGACGTAGCCCTCGCCGTGGCCGGGGCCGAAGGCGTGGTCGAGCGTGGCCAGGAGGTCGGGCCGCGCCCGGAAGCTCGTGGCCAGCTCGGCCGTGGCCTCGCGCATCGCGAGCTCCGCGCGGCGGCGGCGGAAGACCTCGACGTCGGCGTGGCGGAACCCGTAGATCGACTGCAGCTCGTCGCCGACGACGAACGTCGCCTCGACGCCGAGGAGGTCGAGGAGCTCGAGCTGCAGCGGGTTCGTGTCCTGGAACTCGTCGACCATCACGCGGGCGAAGCGCTCGCGCAGCGCGGCCGCGACGGCGGGCTGGTCGCGCAGCAGGTCGCGGGCGACGAGCTCGAGGTCGGCGAAGTCCACGGCCGAGCGCGCCCGCTTGGCGGTGGCGTAGGCGGCCGCGAAGGCGCGCAGGAGGTCGTCGAGGCAGCCGAGGACGGGGACGGCGGCCGCGTCGTCGCGGGCGCGGAGGTAGGCCGCGCACGCCTCGAGGTAGGCCGCCACGCGCTCGTCCTGGAGCTCGCGCACCCGTCCGGCGCCGAACGACCAGCCCGCGCAGGCCGCGGCGGGGGGCAGCGCGCCGGGCGCCGTCGCCGCGAGCGTCGCCCGGCAGGCGCGCACCGCCGCGAGGGCCTTGTCGAGCGTGCTCAGCGTCCGGCTCGCCCCGGTCAGCGCGGACTCCGCGGCCGCGGCCGCGGCCTCGAGCCGCGCCCCCGCGGCCGCCACGTCCGGCGCGGCCGCCCCCGGCAGCGTGACCGGGCGGCCCCGGCTGCGCAGCTCGTCGTGGACCTCCCCCACGAGCTCGCCCAGGCGGTCGGCGCCGTAGGCGGCGGCGACGTCGAGCGCGGCCGCCGACGGCGGGCCGTCGCCCTCCAGCCAGCGGCCCAGCGCGACGTCGAAGGCCTCGCGGCGCAGCGCGCGCGCCGCGGGCTCGTCGAGGACCGCGAAGCCCGGGTCGAGCCCGGCGGCGACCGCGTGGGCGCGCAGCACGCGCGCGCAGAACCCGTGGACGGTCGAGATCCAGGCGCCCTCGGCGTCGCGCGCGGCGTCGCGCAGCCCGCGCTCGAGGAGCCGCGCCCGGATCCGGTCGCGCAGCTCGCCGGCGGCCTTCTCGGTGAAGGTGATGGCGAGGATCCGGCCTGGCGCGAGCCCGTCGTCGGCGACCATCCGCACGAAGCGCTCGACGAGCACCGACGTCTTCCCCGAGCCGGCGTTGGCGGCCAGCAGGAGGGGCCCGTCGCGCCGGTCGATGGCGGCGGCCTGCTCCGCGCTGAAGGCCTGGCCGGGCATCGTCGCGGTGCTCACGCGGCCTCGCACCGGCAGATCGACGGGTGCGCGCAGCCCCCGCGGTAGGCGCAGGTCGCCGGTCGGCCCTCCAGGCGCCCCGCCCGCAGCTCGGCCGCGGCCTGGACCGCCGCCGCCTCGACGTCGGCCAGCACGGCGGCGAAGCCCTCGTCGTCGACGCGGTCCGGGCGCTTCGCCGTCAGGCCGTCGTCGGCGTCGTCGCGCAGCAGCCCGCGCGGCTCGGTGTCCTTGCCGCCCAGCGGCTGGTAGAGGCCGCCCTGCGGCTCGACGCCGAGCAGCCGCCCCAGGGCCAGGAGGTACAGGCCGACCTGGAGGCGGCGGTCCGCGCGCCAGCGCTCCTGGGGCGCGGCGCCGCTGCGGCCCTTGTAGTCGATGACGAGGGCCCGGCGGCCGTCCGGGCTGAGGTCGACGCGGTCGACGCGACCCTGGAGCACGAGCTCGCCGCCGGCGAGCTCGACCGCCGGGTGGTCGTCGCCCTCCCCGCCGAAGGTCAGCTCGAAGTGCGTGGGCGCGTAGCGGCCGCCGTCGTGGGCGTGGCGCTCGAGCTCGCGCCACACGTCGGACTCGAGCCGGCGCAGGATCGCGCGCGACCGGTCCGGGTTCGGCGAGAGGGGGTGGTCGGCCCGGCGGCCCAGCACGCGCCCGAGGACCGCGCGGGCCTCGGGCAGCCGCTCCGGCGTCAGGCGCCCGCCGGCCGAGACGGTGCGCAGGACCTCCTCCAGCACGTCGTGGGCCAGGCCGCCCTGGCGCAGCGGCTCGGGGTCGGCCTCGAGCGCACCCGGACGCAGGAAGCGCTCGACGAACCAGCGGACGGGGCAGCCCGCCCACGCCTCCAGCCCCGAGGCGGAGACCGCCGGGCGCGCGGCGAGGGCGGCCAGGACCTCCGGGCTCGTGAGCGGACCGAGCGGGCGCTCGGTCCCGGTGGCCTCCGCCGGCCGCTCGACCGCCCCCAGGGCGCGCCGGCGCCGGCACTCCCACAGCGACGGGGCGAAGAGGTCGCGCACGTCGGACAGCAGCAGCGACGGGACGCGCGGGGCGCCGTCGTCGTCGGCGACGTGCCAGCTGAGCGCGAGCCGCTCCGTGGGGCGCGAGACCGCCGCGTAGAAGAGCGCCCGCTCGCGGTCCAGCGCGTCCTCGTGCAGGCGCAGCCGCAGGCCCGAGGCCGCGTTGAGCGCGCGGCGGTCGGCGTCCCCCAGGAACGGCTCGGGGCGCGGCGGGGCGGGGAAGGTCCCCTCCTGCAGCCGCGCCACGACGAGCGCGCGCACGCGGCGCGCCCGGAGCGCGAGCGGGCTCGTGACGGCCACCGCCCCGGGCACCGACCGGTCCGCCGCGGGGACCTCGACCGCCGCGAGTGCGTCGGCCAGCGCCGCCGGCGCCGGCCAGAGGGCGGCGTCGTGTGCGGCGAGGGCGACGAGCTCGTCCAGCGCGCGCCGCAGGGCGGCGGCCACGCGGGCATCGAGCGTCTCGGCCCCCGCGAGGATCGCGGCCTCGCCGCGGTGGGGCGCGCTGAGCAGCCGCAGCGCCTCCGCGCCGAGGCGGTCGCGCAGGGCCCGGGGCCCGCGGCCGGCGGCCTCGCGCACCCGGTCCAGCGCGGCGAGCGGGAAGGTGGGGTGCGCCGCCTCCCAGAGCGCCCGCGCCCCGGCGGCTCCGGCGACGCCGGTGCGGCGCACCTCCGCCTCGAGGCGGTCCGCCAGCGCCGGGACGTCGAGGTGGCCGGGTGCGCGCAGCCAGGCCAGGAGGTCGGCGGCCGAGCCGTCGGCCAGCGCCGCGCGGACGAGCCCCACCACCGCGCGGCCGAGAGCCGTGTGGCCCGCGGGCAGGCGGCGGTCGACGGCGACCGGGATGCCCGCCGCGGCGAAGACCCGCTCGACGAGCGCGGCCGCCTCGCCCGGCGAGCGCACGACCACGGCGACCTCCTCCGGCGCGACCCCGCCGGCGAGCAGCGCCGCGACGTGCTCGGCCACGAGCTCGAGCTCGGCGCGCTCACCGCCGCCCTGCAGCAGGGCGACGGCGTCGCCCGCCTCGACCGCGGGGCCGCCCGGGCCGGCGTCCGAGGCGAAGAGCTCACGCTCGAGGTGGTGCAGCGCCGCCCGGGAGGCCGGCGCGTAGTGCTCGGCGCGCGCCGGCAGCTCCTCGTGGGTGGTGGCCAGGCCCTGGAGGACGTGGACGGCCTCCCCCGTGCCGCCGAACGCGGCCCGTCCCGCCTCGTGGGCGAGCGTCACCAGGACGTCCGCGCGGGCGTGGACGGCCAGCGTCTCCACCGCGTCGAGCTCGAGCGGCGTGAGGTCGTCGAAGCCGTAGAGGACGACGGGCGTGCCGCCCCAGCGCCCGGGGTCGAGGCGCAGCGCGTCGAGCGCCGCGCCCGCGTGCAGGACCGCGTCGGGGCGCCCGAGGCGGGCCAGCGCGTCGCGGTAGGCGCCGTAGAGCGCCCCGAGGTCCTCCGCGTAGGCGGTCCGGGCGAGGTCCTGTGCCGCCCAGGCCCGCACCGCGCGCCACCACCGCCCCGGGTCGACGCGGCGCTCCTCGAGCTCGTCGACGAGGCGCAGGAGCGCCCGCGGGAAGCCGGCGGTCGCCGCCGAGGCGCCGAGCACGCGCAGGTCGGTCCGCGCGACGGCCACGGCGGCGACGCGCTCGCGCGCGAGCTCGCCCAGCGGGCGGCCGTGGAGACCGACGCGACGGGCGATCGTCTCCAGGAGCCGGTCGAAGGCCATCACGGACGCCCCGAAGACGAGGCCGTCCGCGGCGAGCTCGCGGCGGTAGGGCTCCACGTCGGCGGGCCGCGGGACGACGAGCAGGCTGCCGGCGCCGGCGCCGGCGCGCTGGGCGTCGAGGGCACGGCGCGCCTTGGCGGCGTTGGCGGGGCCGGTGACGAGGTGCAGGGGCATGCGGGACGGAACAGGGTCGCGCACCGCCCGGCGGACCTGACGTGCCTCCGCTCGTCGCGCCGTTCCGCCCGCCCGCACCGGGGTAGCGCGACCCGGACGACCTGACAGCGAAGGACGAGGAGACCCCACGATGTCGACCATCGAGCAGAGCATCGACGTGCACGTCCCCGTGCGGACCGCGTACGACCAGTGGACGCAGTTCGAGCAGTTCCCGCGGTTCATGGAGGGCGTCGAGGACGTCCGCCAGCTCGACGACACCCACACCCACTGGGTCACGAAGGTCGCCGGGAAGACGAAGGAGTTCGACGCCGTCATCACCGAGCAGCGCCCCGACGAGCGCATCGCCTGGACGTCCGAGGACGGTCCCGAGCACGCGGGCGTCGTGACCTTCCACCGCCTCGGCGACGGCGAGACGCGCATCATGCTGCAGCTGGACTACGAGCCCGAGGGCCCGGCCGAGAAGATCGGCGACGCCCTCGGCGTCGTCAAGCACCGCGTCAAGGGCGACCTCGAGCGCTTCAAGGAGCTCGTCGAGGCCCAGGGAGGCGCCTCGGGCGCCTGGCGCGGCGAGGTCGATCAGACCGCGACGCGCTGACCGCGGCGGCGCCCGCTTGCCGCTCCGGCCTGCGACCGCGGGGTAGGGCCCGGCCATGCGCCTCGGGTTCGCGGTCAAGGTCCTGGGCGGCGGCGGGCTGCCGTCGCACGACACGCGGCGGTGGCAGTCCGGGCCCGGCCTCGACGTCTCGCTCGACGCGCTCGAGGCGGTCCTGGCCTACTGCGACGACCACGACATCCGCCTGTACCGGATGGCGACGGGCCTGGCGCCCTACGCCTCGCACCCGGACCTGCCGCAGTTCCGCGACGCGCCGGCGCGGCACGCGGAGCGCCTGGCCGAGGTCGGGGCGACCGCCCGGCGGCTCGGGATCCGCCTGTCCTCGCACCCCGGCCAGTACACCGTCCTGAACTCCGAGGACGACGAGGTGCGGCGCCTGGCCGCCGTCGAGCTCGAGGTCCAGGCCGAGCTCATGGACGCGATGGGCCTCGGGCCCGAGGCGGTCGTCGTGCTGCACGTCGGCGGCGCGGCGGGTGGCACCGCGGCCGCGCTGGACCGCTTCGAGCGCGGCTTCGCGCTGCTCTCCGACGCGGCGCGCGGCCGGCTCGTCCTCGAGAACGACGACCGCACCTTCGCCCTGCGCGACGTGCTCGAGCTCAGCGGCCGCCTCGGCCGGCCCGTCGTCTGGGACATCCTGCACCACCACTGCAACGACCCCGATCGGATCCCCGACCGCGAGGCGCTCGAGCTCGCCCTGGCCACGTGGCCGGCGGGCGTGCGCCCGAAGGTCCACTACTCCACGCCCAAGACCGCGATCGAGGAGGTCAGGCGCAAGGTCGGCCGCCGCGTCGAGCGCCGCGTGGTCCTCCCCCAGCTGCGCGCCCACGCCGACCTCATCGACCCGATCGCCTTCGAGGCGTTCGCGCTGGGGACCGCCCGCGGGCTCGAGCTCGACGTGATGCTCGAGGCCAAGGCGAAGGACCTCGCCCTCCTGCGCCTGCGCGAGCAGCTCGCCGCGCGCGGCGTCACGGGCGTCGACGACCATGCGCGGGCGGCTTAGCGGATCGGCCGGCCGCGACCCGGCCGAGGACCGGCCCTACCGGTACTTCCAGCGGTGGAGGTCGCGCAGCAGGGCGCGGCGGTAGGCCCGCGCCGACCGCGCGCTCCCGAGGTCGCCGGAGCGCGTGCGCGCGACGAGCGTCGCCCGCGCGTCGCGCGGGCGGCGCAGGAGGTACAGGTCGGCGACGATCGCCGCGACGATCCCGCGCGCGTCGTAGCGCTGGCGCTGGGCCCGGCGCAGCGTGGAGCGCTGGCGGCGCAGGTCGCGGCGCACCACGGCCGGGAAGCGGCGCGTGACCGGCCGCAGCCCCTGTCCGGCGCCGACGTACCGCAGGACCTGGACCGGCGTGGCGGAGGCGGCGTGGGACGTGTAGGCGTCGGAGAAGCGGTCGTCGGAGCTGACGACCTCGAGCCGGCGGTCGCCGTCGAGGTCGCGCAGGTCGTAGCCCCCGTTGCCCCAGCGGACCGTGCGGGTGAAGTAGCTCTGCTGCTGGCCGCCGACCCAGCCCTCGACCTCGGTGACCGCACAGCAGTGCGCGCCGCCGGTGAAGCCGTCCACGAGGACCTCGGGCTCGCCGTCGGCGTCGAGGTCGACGAGCTGCAGCGCGTCCTGGCGACGCCCGCTGGGCGCCAGCACGCAGTCCGAGCTCCCGCAGTCCCGGGTGAAGAGCCGCGACGGCCCGGAGGCGACGGCGCCGCCGCGCGAGATCGTCAGCGTCGGGCGGCGCACGCCGAAGTCGCCCTTCGACCACGCGAGCGTGGCCTGGACGCTCCCGCTCGCCTTCGTGAGCGATCCGGCCGGGTCGGCCGCGGCCGGCGCGGCCGTCGCCAGGGCCGCCGCGGCCACGGCCGCGACGCCCACGAGCGCGGCCCTAGGCCGCCGCGACGCCCGCACCGGTCCCGGCGCCGTCGTCCGCCACCGCCGCCGCCGGCGCGGCCTCCTCGGCCTCCGGCGGCTTGGCGCCCTCGCGCGCCCACGGCTCGTCGAACTCGACGCGCCACTTGCCGTCCTCGGCTTGGAGGAGCGCGAGGCGGGCGCGGAAGGACCGGCCGCTGCGGCCCTTGAAGCCGGTGACGGGCTTCTCGGTGCGGCCGCGGGCGATGAGCTCGCGCGCGACGGCGGCGGGGAGCTGCTTGCCGGCCTTGCCCTTCCAGATCACGAAGCCGCAGCCCGGGTCCTCGCGCGACCAGCACGAGAACCCCTTGCGGTTCTCGACGATGTCGTGCCCGCAGACCGGGCACGGGCCCAGGTTCGCGCGCGGGATGCGCACGTCCTTGAGCTTGGCGTCGAGCTCGCCGACCGTCGCCCCGGCGAACTCGGCGATGTCGCGCATGAACCGCTCGCGCGCCTCGTCGCCGTGCTCGATCTTGGCCAGGCGGCTCTCCCAGTCGCCGGTCAGCGCGGGCGAGGTCAGCGGGTGGCCGTCGAGCAGGCGGACGACGTTCATGCCCTTCTCGGTCGGCACGAGGGCGCGCGCGTCGCGCTCGACGTAGCCGACGTCGATGAGCCGCTCGATGATCGCCGCGCGCGTCGCCGGCGTGCCGATGCCCGACTCCTTCATGGCCTCGCGCAGCTCGTCGTCGTCGACGAGCTTGCCGGCCGTCTCCATCGCGCCCAGCAGCGACGCGTCGGAGTAGCGCCGCGGCGGCTGGGTCTGCTTGGCCAGGACCTCGGCCTCGCGCGTGTCGACCCGCTCGCCGCGCTCCAGGCGCGGGAGCTGCTGGTTCGTGCCCTCGTCGTCCTCGTCGCGGCCCTCGCCCTCGGGCAGCTCGCCGTAGACGCCGCGCCAGCCCGGCACGAGCAGGACCCGCCCGCGCGTGCGGAAGACGTGCTCGGCGACGGTCGTCTCGACCCGCGTGTTCTCGAACACCGCGTCGGGGTGGAAGACGGCCAGGAAGCGCCGCACGACGAGGTCGTAGACGCGCCGGTCGTCCTCGGACATCTTCTCGACGCGGTGCTCGCCCTTCGTCGGGATGATCGCGTGGTGGTCGCCGACCTTGTCGTCGGCGACGACGCGCCCCAGCGGCAGCTTGTCCAGGCCGCGGACGTACTCGGCCGCCGTCCGGTAGGCGGGGTTGCGCCCGACGTTCGCGGCGGTCGGCTTGAGCTCGCCGATCATGTCGCTCGTCAGGTACCGCGAGCTCGTGCGCGGGTAGGTCAGCGCCTTGTGCTCCTCGTAGCAGCGCTGCGCCGCCGCCAGCGTGCGCCGCGCCGAGAAGCCGAACCGGTTGTTCGCCTCGCGCTGCAGCGACGTGAGGTCGTAGAGCATCGGCGCGCGCTCGGTGCGCTTGGCCTTCTCGAGCTTCGTGATCGTGCCGGCCTGGCCGCGCACCGCGCTCGCGATCGCCTCGGCCTCCTCTGCGGTGCCCAGGCGCGGCTGCGCGCCGGCGTGGAAGCGCCCGGCGTAGCGGCGCTGCGCCGTCGGCCTCGAAGCGGGCGTCGACGAGCCAGTAGTCCTCCGGGACGAAGGCGCGCACCTCCTCCTCGCGGCGGACGAGGATGGCCAGCGTCGGGGTCTGGACGCGCCCGAGCGAGACCGCGCCGTCGAACGAGGACCGCAGCCGGATCGTCGCGGCGCGCGTGGCGTTCATGCCGACGATCCAGTCCGCCTCCGAGCGCGACTTCGCCGCCGCCTCCAGGGACTGCATGTCCTCGTCGTCGCGCAGGTGCGCGAGCGCCTCGCGCATCGCGTCGTTCGTCATCGAGGAGAGCCACAGCCGCTTGATCGGCGCCGTCGTCCGGCGCCGGCCGCCCGCGGCCTCCAGCACGTACTTGAAGATCAGCTCGCCCTCGCGCCCGGCGTCGCAGGCGTTGACGACGAGGTCGAGGTCGTCCCGGCCCAGGAGCTGGCGCAGGACGGACATCTGCTTCTGGGAGCGCTCGTCGCGCACGACGAGCCGGAAGCTCGAGGGCACGATCGGCAGGTCGGCCATGCGCCACTTCTTGTACTTGTCGTCGTACTCCTCGGGCTCGGCGAGCTGGACGAGGTGGCCGACGGCCCACGAGATGAGGTGCTCGGGTCCCTCGAGCCAGCGCGCGGTCTTCTCCCCGCCGCCGCCCGTGTGCTTCTCGAACGGGCCGGGGAGCACGCGCGCCAGGTCCTGTCCGACGGAGGGCTTCTCCGCGATGACGAGTGCCTTGCCCATGGGCGGGTCACAGTAGCGCGGGCCCGGACGGCGCGCCGATCGCGCGTCAGCCCGTGCAGGGCCCGGTCGACACCGGCCCCGAGGCGGTCTCCACGGCGCGCGCGACGAGGTCGGGCGGCACGGCGTAGCCGCCGGGGCGGGCCGCCCCGCGCGTCGCCGCGAAGACCGTCGCCAGCACGCGGCCGCCGCCGTCGACGAGCGGGCCGCCCGAGTTCCCGGGCTGGACCCGGCCGCGGAAGGTCACGAGCCGGCGGCGCACCGGCCCGCGGCCGTAGGCGTCCTGCGTCAGCGCGGTCGTCGTGGCGCCCACGCGCGCGGCCCGGACGCGGTAGGGGCCGTCGAGGGGGAACCCGAGCACGGCCCCCGCCGTGCCGCGGGGAGCCGACGCGGCCAGGCGCAGCGCCGGGGCGGGCAGGCCCGGGACGGCCAGCACCGCGAGGTCGTTGTGCGGGTCGAAGGCGATCGCGCGGGCGTCGTAGGCCGGCCCGTCGGGGCCCGGCCGGACCGGTCGTGTCGGTCTCGCCGGCGACGACGTGGGCGTTCGTGACGACGACGCCGCGGGCGGCGACCCAGCCCGAGCCCTCGATGCCCAGCCCGCAGGCCGTCCCGCGCACGCGCACGACGCTCGCGCCGGCGGCGGCCACCTGCGGGTCGCGCGCGATCCGGCGGTCGGGCGGCCCCACGCGGACGGCCGGGCCGTCGATCCGCGGCACCGGGTCGAAGCGCGCGAGGGCGTTGAGGATCGGCCCCGACGGCGGGAGCAGGTCGTTGAGCGCCCGCAGCACCGAGGAGCGCTGGATGTCCGTCCGCAGCGCCCGCGCCCCGGGGGTCTGCAGCGCGACCGCGCCCACCAGCCAGACCAGCCCGAGCGCGACCGCGACCGCCAGCAGCGCGCCGGCCGCCCCGTCGACCAGGCCGAACCCCGGCAGCCGCAGGCGCGACCGGACCCCCGCGCCCAGCGCCTCGAGCAGGCCTCCGAGCAGGAGGCCGCCGAGGAGCGCCCCGAGCAGGCCGAAGAGCGGCGCGTAGGGCGACGACGAGCCCTGGTCGACGAGGGCGGCGCCGAGGCGCCCCCCGAGGAGGAGGCCGCCGGCGAACCCGGCGAGGGCCGCCGCGCCCACGACGAAGCCCCGGGACCACCCGGTGACCGCGGCGAGGAGCGCGAAGGCGACGATGAGCCAGTCCAGGGCGGTCACGGCGGCGGCGAAGGGTACGCTGCGCGCGAACCTTGCCCGCCGCCAGCCAGCCTGCGCACCGGCCTCGGGGGCCGAGCCGGTCGCGCCGCCGCCAGGTCGCCGCGCGCCGGGGCGCGGCCGTCGTCGTGGTCGTCGCCGTCGTCGCCTTCGTGGCCGGCCTGGTCACCGGTGCCCGCCACGACGACCGCGGCGAGCGCCTGGCCCAGCGCTACGCGACGGCCTTCGCCCGCGGCGACTGGGCCGCGCTGCACCGCGAGCTGACCACCGCGGCCCAGCGGCGGGTGCCGGTCGTGCGCTTCGCCGACGCCCACCGCGACGCGCTCGCCACGGCGACCGCCACCTCGGTCACCGCCGGGGAGCCGCGCCGGCGCGACGGCACCTGGCGCATCCCCGTCCACGTGGCCACGCGCGCCTTCGGGCCCGTCGACGCGACGCTCGCCGTCCCGACCGAGGACGACGGCGGCCGGCTCGCGGTGCCCTGGCGGCCCGACCTCGTCTTCCCCGGCCTGCGCCCGGGCGAGGCCCTGGGCCGGACGGTCCGCCTGGCGCCGCGCGCGACGCTCCTGGCCCGGGACGGGACGGTCCTCGCCCGGGGCCCCGGCCGCACCTCCCCGGACCCGGAGCTGGCGGCGTCGGTCGCCGGGCGGGTCGGGCCCGGCGCCGCCCGAGCGCGCCGCCGCCCTGCGGGCGGCCGGGGTCCCGGACGGCGCCGTCGTCGGGCTCAGCGGCCTCGAGCGCGCCTTCGACGACCGCCTGCGCGGGACGCCGGGCGGCACCCTGCTGGCCGGCGGGCGCGTGCTGGCCCGCCGCGGCCCCGTCGCGGGGACCACGGTGCGGACGACGGTCGTGCCGCGCATCGAGCGCGCCGCCGTCACCGCGCTCGCCGGGCGCCTGGGCGGCGTCGTCGTCCTGCGGCCGCGGACCGGGGCGGTGCTCGCCTTCGCCGGCATCCCGTTCAGCGGCCTGCAGCCCCCGGGCTCGACGTTCAAGGTCGTCACGGTCACCGCCGGGCTGGAGGCACGCGTCACCCGGCCGTCGAAGGCCTACCCGGTCCAGACCGCGGCGACGATCGAGGGCGTCGAGCTCCAGAACGCGAACGGCGAGTCCTGCGGCGGCACGCTCGTCCAGGCCTTCGCCGAGTCCTGCAACTCGGTCTTCGCGCCCATGGGCGTCGCGGTCGGGGCGCGGCGGCTGGTCGCGACCGCGCGGCGCTTCGGGTTCGACCAGCCGCCCGACGTGCCGGGCGTGGCGACGTCGACCATCCCGGCGGCGGCCGAGATCGGCGACGACCTGGCGCTCGGCTCGACCGCGATCGGCCAGGGCCGCGTGCAGGCCACGACGCTGCAGATGGCGGCGATCGCGGCGACCGTGGGGCTCCGCGGCCGGCGGCCCCGCCTCACCCTCGACGCCGACGCGGCGCGGACCGCGGCCCCGACGACGACCGTCACCACCGCGCGCACCGCCCGGACCGTCGAGCGCCTCATGCGCGCCGTCGTGACGGGCGGCACCGGCACGGCCGCGGCCATCCCCGGCGTGCCGGTGGCGGGCAAGACGGGCACCGCCGAGCTGCGCACGACGCAGCGCTGCTCGCCCCAGCCGGGCCAGCCCGACCCCGAGGCCTGCCAGGACAGCCGCAACGACCCGAGCGACACCGACGCCTGGTTCGTCGCCTACGCGCCGGCGGGCCGCGGGCGGCCGAAGGTCGCCGTGGGGATCCTGCTCGTCGGCGCCGGGGCCGGCGGCCAGAGCGCGGCGCCCGCGGCCCGGTCGGTCCTGCTGGAAGCGCTGGCGAAGGGCGGCTAGGCCCGGGCGTCGTGGCCCGGGCGTCGTGGCCCGGGCTAGACGTCCAGGTCCTGCGTCGCGACCTGCTGGGTGTTCTCCGGGTTCGTGATCTTGAAGGTCAGCGGCCGGTTCTGGAGGTCGGCGTCCTTGACCCGGAACAGCAGGAGCGAGCCCTGGATCGTGCCCTCGGCGGCCGGGGTGTCGCCGCCGGGCAGGATCTCCGTCGGCCGCAGCGTGGTCGGCCGGTAGGCGAAGACGTTGTCGGGGGGGAGCGGCACCGGCCGGTAGATGTCGCGCTGCGTGTCCTCGAGCGTGAACTCGCGCGCGGTCGGCCGCGGCGCGCCGTCCTTCGTGTCGTACTGGACCCGCAGGAACACGGCGAACCAGGTCTCGTCGGGCTTGAGGTCGCGGGCCGTGGGGGGCAGGCCGATGAGGTAGGCGCGGTCCTCGGCGTCCGTCGGGTTGAGCTCGCGCGAGATCTGCACCTGGTACTTCAGGCCGCCGACGTCCGAGTACATCCCCTCGGCGACGCCCTCGCCCGCGTAGGTCCGGTCCTCGGAGCCGCACGCGCCGAGGGCGCCGGCGAGGACGGCGAGGAGGGCGAGCAGGACGAGGGGGCGCAGGCGCATGCGGTGGACGATCCTAGGGGTTGGGCTGGAAGCGGTCGGGGTCGAAGCGGAACTGGCTGGCCGGCTTGCGCGCCCCCCCGGACAGCGTGGGCCGGCGGCCGCGCGCCTCGTCCTCCTCGAGGATCGAGCGCAGCCGGCGCAGGCCCTGGCCGAAGCGCCGCCGCGCCCAGGCGCGGCCGGCGAAGAGCTCCAGCAGGCGGTCCGTCGCCAGCTTCGGCTCGGTGGCGACGGCGAGGCGCACGCGGGTGGCGCCGTCGCCGGCCGCGTCGAGCTCCCAGACCGCGCGCGTCCGGACCCGGTTGTACTTGCCCGTGCGGCCGGCCGCCACGATCCGCCACGGGCGCTCGACCTCGATGAGGGTCAGCTCGCCCCACGGGAAGCGCTGCAGCGGCGCGAGGAAGCGGAACCGCGCCCCGGCGCCCAGGCCCAGCGGGTCCTCGCGGGTCAGGTGCCAGTCGACCATGAAGTGGTCGAGGAACTCCGCGTGGTGCGTGACGTCCTCGAGGTAGGCGAACACGGCCTCGCGCGGGCGGGAGATGGTGACGTGCAGCTCGACCGGGTCCACGGCGCCGCGGAGTCTAGTCCGCCGGTGCGCCCTGGCCGCGCCCGGGTGCGCCCGGGCCGCCCGGGCGAGCCCGGGCCGCGCCCGGGTGCGGCGGAGCCGCGGCGCCGGGTCAGGCCGCGCGGGCGACCGGTCGCACGGTCACGCCGTGCTCGGCGTGCTGGACGCGCTCGGCCCGCACGGCCCGGGTGCGCCGCCGCGGGCGGCACAGGTCGCAGACGAGCTCCTCGCGCCCGAAGCGGTGCACGAGCTCCCCGATGAGCGGCGCGCGCCCGCAGTCGGCGCACCGCGCGGCCCCCTCCCGGAGCCGGCCCACGCCCTTGCGCAGGAGCGTGCGCTCGAGGTCGCGCGGGTCGGCGGGCCTGGTCCCCAGGAGCGGTCGGAGCATGGCGCGGGGTTCGGCGCGCGGTCCCCTCGTCCTGCCTGCACCTGGGCGGTTCCTGGCACGCCGCGACTCGTCATCCCCACCCTCGCGGACCGCCGTCGATCGATAAAGGCCGCATGGCCAAGCCATTTTCTGCCCCGATGGCCGGTTGACACCACCGGTAGAGTTCGTGCTCAGGCACGGCGCGGACTCCCCCGGTCGTGCGGGCGGCGGACAAGGGAGATCTCATGAGGTCGCTGACGACGGGGACCCTGGCCGGGACCGGGTCGTTCCGGTGCGAGGAGTGCGGGTACGTCGTGACGCTCGGCGCCGCGGACGTGCTTCCGGCGTGCCCGGGCTGCAACGGCGACCGGTTCGTGCGCGCGTCGCTGTTCACGGCGACGGACGCCGGCACGCGTGCGCCCGCGGGCGACGCCCAGGACCGCGACGCCGTGGTGGCCGCGGTCCGCGACACCCTGGAGGGATCGACCCAGTACCTCGCCTGGCGCGAGGGCGACGACGTCCGGATCGTCCCGCTCGAGCGCGAGTGGACGCGGATCGGCCGCAGCCTGGCCGCCGACGTGCGCTTCGACGACCCGACCGTCTCGCGCCGGCACGCGCTCATCGTGCGCCAGCCCGACGGCGTGCGGGTCCTCGACGACCGCAGCCTCAACGGGGTCTTCGTCAACGGCGAGCGCGTCGAGTGGCGCGTCCTCTCCGACGGCGACGAGATCGTCGTCGGCCGCTACCACCTGCACTTCGTGGACGGGCGGGCCGCCCACCTGCCGGCCGCCGGCGCCACCCTCGAAGCCGCCGGCTGAGCCGGCGCGGCGCAGCGCGCGGGCCGGTCGGCTCCAAGTCACCGCCCCGGCTACCATCCCGCGCTCCATGGCCCAGAAGATCGCGGTGCTCTCCCAGAAGGGCGGGACGGGGAAGACGACCACCGTCCGGCACCTCACCGACGTGCTGCGGCGGTCCGGGCTCAGCGTCCTGGCCGTCGACCTCGACCCGCAGGGCAACCTGTCGGACTACTTCGACGTCTCGCCCGACGCGCAGCCGACGGTCCGCGAGGTCCTCCTGGGCCAGGCCAAGGCCCGCGAAGCGGTCCACGACGGCGTCATCCCCGCGAACCTGTCGCTCGCGGAGGCCGAGTTGTCCCTCGCGGGCAAGATGGGCCGCGAGCTGAGCCTGCGCAAGGCGCTCAAGGGCCTCGACGAGGAGTGGGACGTCATCTTCTTCGACTGCCCGCCGAACCTCGGGCTGCTGACGGTCAACGCCCTCGTGGCCGGCGACTACGCGCTCCTGAGCGCCGAGGCGCAGTACTTCGCGATGCAGGGCGTCGAGCAGGCGCTCGAGGTCATCGAGCTGGCCCGCGACGGCCTGAACCCCTCGCTCGAGTGGCTCGGCGTCGTCTTCAACATCGCCGACATGCGGACGACGCACTCGCGCGAGGCCTACACGTCGCTGAAGGAGCACGTGGGCGACAAGCTGCTGGCCACCACGGTGCGGCAGTCGATCGCCTACGCGGAGTCCGCCGAGCGCGGCGTCTCCATCCTCGACTACCGTCCCGACCTCGGCCAGGACTACGTCGCCCTGGCCGACGAGCTGCTCGGCAAGCTCGGGCTGCCGAACGCGCGGCGCAAGCTGCGCTCGACGCTCACCGCGGCCTAGCGGACGGCGGCCGCCCCGCGCGGCCTAGAGCTCGCGCACGTCGGCGCCCTGCGGCTCGAACGGCGCCCGCAGGACGTCGGCCCAGCCCGCCGTCTCGCGCCGCAGCGCCGCGACGACGCCCGGGGTCTGGTCCATCTGGCACCAGACGAGCACCGTCGGGCCGGCGCCGGAGAGGGTCGCCCCCAGCGCCCCGAGCTCCTGCGCCGCGTCGACGACGGCCATCGACCGCGGGTAGAGGTGCCGGCGGCGGGGCTGGTGCAGGCGGTCGCGCAGGCCGCGCGAGACGAGCTCCCAGTCGCCGCGGCTGAGCCCGAGGACGAGGAGCGCGGCGTGCGCGGCCGAGAAGACGGCGTCGCCGAGCGGCACCTCGTCGGGCACGCAGGCGCGCGCCTGCCGCGTCCGCACGGGCTCGTGGGGCACGACGAGCACGGCCTCCAGGCCCGCCGGGGCGTCGAAGCGCGTGACCTCCCCGTCGGTGCACACGACGAACCCGCCCTGCAGGGCGGCCGCGACGTTGTCCGGATGGCCCTCCAGCCCCGTGGCGAGGGCCTGGACGTCCGCGTCGAGCTCGAAGACGTGGTCGGCGGCCAGCAGGCCGGCCACGTACGCCGCGGCGCTCGTCCCGAGCCCGCCGCTGAGCGGGATCTCGGAGCGGATCCGGAAGGTGAAGGCCTCCGGCGACGCGAGGGTGGCGAACCCGCGCACGACGAGGTTGCGCGCATCCCTGGCCACGGCCAGGTCCGTCTCGACCGCGAACGTGCCCGTCTCGACGACCTCGACCTCGAGGTGCAGCCCCAGCGCGGCGGCCAGCGCGTCGAACCCCGGGCCGAGGTTGGCGGACGAGGCCGGGACCCGGACGAGGCGGCGGCGCTTCACCGGCGGTCCAGCCCGGTCACGCGCCGAGCACCGCGTCCTCGAGCGCGGCGAGCTCGGGCTCGCAGGGCACGACGCCGCCGGCCTGGTCGAGCGCCGTCTGCGGGTCCTTGAGGCCGTGCCCGGTGAGGACGCAGGCGACGGTCCGCGCCCCCATCGTCCCGTGGCGCAGCAGGCCGGCGACCGCGGCGGCGCTGGCGGGCTCGCAGAAGACGCCCTCGTGGGAGGCCAGCCAGCGGTAGGCCTCGAGGATCTCGTCGTCGGTGACGGCGGCCACGCGCCCGCGCGAGCCGGTCAGGGCGCCCATCGCCTCCTCCCAGCGCGCCGGGTTGCCGATGCGGATCGCGCTGGCCACCGTCTCGGGCTCCTCGACGCGCTCCCCGTGGACCAGCGGCGCCGCCCCGGCGGCCTGGAAGCCGAGCATCCGCGGGGCCAGGCCGAGCTCCTGGAAGCCCTTCCAGTAGGCGGTGACGTTGCCCGCGTTGCCGACCGGGATCGACAGCGCCTCGAGCTCCGGGAGCACCTCGGCGACCTCGAACGCGGCGGTCTTCTGGCCCTCCAGGCGCAGCGGGTTGACCGAGTTCACGAGCGCGACCGGGTGCCGGGCGGCGAGCTCGCGCACGAGCTCGAGCGCCTGGTCGAAGTTCCCGCGCAGGGCGACGACGCGCGCCCCGTGCATGAGCGCCTGCGCGAGCTTGCCCGCGGCGATCTTGCCCTCGGGGACGAGCACGGCCCCGCGCAGGCCGCCACGCGCGGCGTAGGCCGCGAGCGAGGCCGCGGTGTTGCCGGTGGAGGCGCAGACCACCGCCTCGGCGCCCTCCCGAACCGCGCCCGAGACCGCGCACGTCATGCCGCGGTCCTTGAACGAGCCCGTCGGGTTGGCGCCCTCGATCTTCAGCCAGACGTCGGCGCCGACCTCGCGCGAGAGCACCGGGGCGGGCACGAGCGGCGTGTCGCCCTCGTGCAGCGTGACGACGGGGTCGTCCGGAGCGAACGGGAGCCGCTCGCGCCAGCGCTCGATGAGGCCGGTCACGTGAACTGCTCGGTCACGTGAACTGCTCGTCGATGACCCGGACCGCCCGCGGGCGGGCCCGCATGAAGGGCAGGCCCGCGATGAGCTCCACGGCGGCGAAGAACCGCGACTCGAGGATCGGGTGGGTGACCATCACGAGCCGCGCGTTGTCCCCCAGGCCCTGCTGGACGACCGAGCGCACCGAGGCGCCCTGCAGCCCCAGGAGCTGCGCCACCTGGGCCAGCACGCCGGGGCGGTCGGCGACCTCGAGGTGCAGGTAGAAGGCCGAGCGCACGTCGGCGACGATCGGCAGCCGCTCCGTGGCCGGCGGCGTCGAGGCGGGCGGGATCATCGCGCTGACGACGTCGCCGAGCACCGCGCTGGCCGTCTGCCGCCCGCCCGCCCCCGGGCCGCTCAGCGTGACCTCCGTGATGGCGTCGGACTCGATCGTCACCGCGTTGAAGGGCCCGTTGACCGCCGCCAGCGGGTGCCCGCCGTAGAGGAAGACCGGGTGCACGCGCACCGACAGGCCGCCGTCGACGCGCTCGGCCGTGCCCAGGAGCTTGAGGGCCAGCCCGAGGTCGCGGGCGAAGGCCATGTCCTCGGCGGTCAGGTGCTCGATGCCCTCGTAGCGGACGTCGTCGAGCCCGACGGGCGTGTTGAAGGCCAGCCGCGCGAGGATCGCCATCTTCGCGGCGGCGTCGCGGCCGTTGACGTCGTCGGTCGGGTCGGCCTCGGCGTAGCCGAGGCGCTGCGCCTCGGCCAGCGCCTCGTCGTAGCCGGCCCCGGTCTCGGCCATCTGGCTCAGGACGAAGTTCGTCGTCCCGTTGACGATCCCGTGGACGCGGTCGACGTGGGCGCCCGCCAGCGACTCCTGCAGCACGCGGATGACGGGCACCACGCCGGCCACGGCCGCCTCGAAGCCCAGCTGGACGCCGTGCTCGCGCGCGGCCGACCACAGCTCCTCGCCGTGCTGGGAGAGCAGCTGCTTGTTCGCGGTGACGACGTGCTTGCCGGCGGCCATGGCGCGCAGGACCAGCTCCCGCGCCGGCTCGAGGCCGCCCATGACCTCCACGACCAGGTCGCTGCCCTCGATGACCTCGGCGCCGTCGCCGCGGCTGCGCGTCAGCACGCCGCTGATGCGCGGGCGCAGCCCGGTGACGAGCTCGACGTGGTCCGCGCGCTCCGCCAGGAGCGCCGCGAAGGCGGAGCCGACCGTCCCGTGGCCGAGCAGGCCGACCCGGAACTCGTGTGCCGGGGGCGTCACGCGACGTCCCGCGCGGTGAGCTCGTCGTAGGTCTCGCGGCGGACGACGAGCCGGGCGTCCCCGTCCTTGACGAGCACCACGGGCGCGCGCGGGACGCCGTTGTAGGTGTTGGCCATGGCGTAGCCGTAGGCGCCCGTGGCCGGGGTCGCGATGACGTCGCCGACCTGCGGGTCGGCCAGCTCGGCGTCGCGGATGATGAGGTCGCCCGACTCGCAGTGCTTGCCGACGAGGTGGCAGTAGGTCCCGCCCCCCGTCCGCGACGCGACCTGCGCCTCGTAGCGCGCGCCGTAGAGCATCGGGCGCAGGTTGTCGGACATGCCGCCGTCGACCGCGACGTAGACGTCGACGTTGCGCTTGATCGATTCGACGCCGTAGAGCGTCACCGTCGAGTTGGCCACGAGCGCCCGGCCCGGCTCGTCGAGGATGCGGACGTCGGGGCCCATGATGTCGTGGACGGCGCGGACCTTCGCCTCGACGTACTCCTCGATCGACGGCGGGTGCTCGGCGCTGACGTAGGCGACGCCCAGGCCGCCGCCGAGGTTGACCATCCCGTGCGTCGCCAGCCCGGCCATCGCCTCCAGCGCCGTCCGGAACGAGCCGACGTCGTAGATCTGGGAGCCGATGTGGAGGTGCAGCCCCTCGAGGTGGAGCTTCGCCGAGGCGTCGAGGCGCTCGATCGCCGCCGGCGCGGTCTGCAGGCCGAAGCCGAACTTCGTGTTGGGGCCGCCCGTCGAGATCGAGGGGTGCGTGTCGGGGCTGATCCCGGGCGCCACGCGCAGCTGCACGCGCTGCGTGGCGCCGTCGGGGACGAGGCGCTCCAGGCGGTCGACGTCCGTGTGGTTGTCGACGACGACGTGGCCGACGCCGGCCGCGACGGCCTCGGCGAGCTCGGCGTCGGCCCTTGGCGTTGCCGTGGAGGTGGATGCGCCCCGGGTCGAACCCGGCCTTGAGCGCGATCGCGAGCTCGCCGCCCGAGGCGACGTCGACCGCGAGGCCCTCGTCGCGCAGGATCCGTAGGACGGCCGTGCAGGGGAAGGCCTTCGACGCGAAGTGGACCTCGAAGTCGTCGGTCCGCGCCCCGTAGGCCTCCGTGAACGCCCGGGCGCGGGCGCGGATGTCGTCCTCCACGACGACGTAGGCAGGGGTCCCGAAGTCCCGCGCGAGCTCGACGGCGTCGCACCCGCCGAGGACGAGGTGGCCGCGCTCGTCGACCGCGCTGCCCATGGGCCACACGTGCGAGAGCTGTTGCGCCGCGGCCATGGGGCGCGCATGATGCCACGCCGTGCGCACCGTCCGACCGGAGCCACCGGCCCGCAGCGGCGTGCGCCAGGGCCTGGCCTACGACCTCTTCCTCCCCGCCGGGGACGCGGTCGCGGGCGTCGTCGTCCTGCACGGCGCCGACTCCAGCCGCCTGACCCACCTGGCCTTCGCGCGCCGCTGCGCCGCCCACGGGCTGGCCGCCGTCGCCTTCGACCAGCGCGGCCACGGCGACTCGCCCGGCGCGCTCGACGGCCGCGCCGTCGACGACGTCGCCGCCGTCGCCGAGCTGCTGCCCGCCGGCCTGCCGCTGGCGCTGCGCGGCTCCTCCATGGGCGGCTGGCTGGCGGTCGTGGCCGGCGCCGAGCTCGGAGCGGCCGCCGTGGTGGCCGTCTGCCCGGCGACGGGCACGGGGCTCGCGCGCGGGCTGCGCACGGGCGCGTTCGCCTTCCCCGCCGACCGGCCGGCGCTGGAGGCGCTCCTGGAGGCGCGCGACGAGCGCGCCGCGGCCGGCGCCCTGGGTGAGCGGCTGCTGCTCCTGCACGCCGAGGGCGACGACGTCGTGCCCGTCATGGTCTCCCGCGAGCTGCACGCCGCCGCGCCCGGCAGCCGCCTGGTCGTCGTCCCCGGCGGCCACCACCGCAGCGCCCAGCACGACCCCGAGCTGCAGGACCTCTCGGTCCGGTTCGTGCGGCGTGTGGCAGCCTCCGCGCCGTGAGCGCTCGCGCCTGGACCGCCTTCGCCGCCGTGTCGGCGTTGTGGGGCATCCCCTACCTCTTCATCAAGGTCGCCGTCGACGACGGCGTGCCGCCCGCGGCGCTGGCCTGGGCCCGCGTCGTGCTCGGCGCCGTCGTGCTGCTGGCGCTCGCGTGGCGCGCGGGGACGCTCCCCGCCCTCCGCGGCCGGGGGCGCGCGATCGTCCTCTTCGCGCTCGTCGAGATCGCGATCCCGTTCCCGCTCATCGCCGCCGGCGAGCAGCGCGTCGCCTCGTCGCTGGCCGCGATCGTCATCGCCACCGTCCCGCTGCTCATCGCCCTGCTGGCGCTGCGCTTCGACCCGGGCGAGCGCGTGCGCGGCCGGCGCCTGGCGGGCCTGTTCGTGGGGCTCGGCGGCGTCGTCGCCCTCGTGGGCATCGACGTCGGCGGCCACCCGGGCGAGCTCCTGGGCGTGGCGGCGCTGCTCGTCGCCGCGCTCGGCTACGCGTGCGGGCCGCTGGTGCTCAAGCGCGGGCTGGCCGACCTCGACCCGCGCGCGGCGATGGGCGCCAGCCTCGCCGTCGCCGCGGTGCTCCTCACGCCGGCCGCGCTGCTCGACCCGCCCACGGAGGCGCCGTCCGGGGACGGGCTCCTCGCCATCCTCGTGCTCGGGCTGGCCTGCACGGCGGCGGCGTTCGTCCTCATGGCGACGCTCGTGGCCGAGGTCGGCCCGTCGCGCGCCTCGGTCGTGACCTACGTCAACCCGCTCGTGGCCGTCGCGCTCGGCATCACGGTGCTCGGCGAGCGCCCCGGCCCCGGGGCCGTCGCCGGCCTGCTGCTCATCCTGGCGGGCTCGTGGCTCTCGACCGACGGCCGCCTGCCGCCGGGCCTGACGCGCGCACTCGCGCGGCCGCGGAGCCGCGAGGTCGCGCCTACCGCGACGCGGACGCCGCCGCGGGCCTGCGCCGGCGCGACGCCTCCGGCCCGGCCGGCGGGCTCGGCGCCCGGCTGAGCCCGCCGCGGCGGGCCACGACGAGGAGCCACACGGCCCCGGCCACCACCATGACGAGGCTCTCGAGCTGCGGGCTGGTCAGGCCGGCCGCGACGTGGTCGTTGCGACGCAGGAACTCGACCAGGAAGCGCTCGAGGCCCGCCGCCACGAGGTAGAGCGCGAAGAGGACCCCGGCCTTGAAGCGGTCGCGCAGCCGCCACAGCCCCCAGGCCACGAGCACCATCGCCGTGGTCTCGTAGACCGGCGTGGGGTGCACCGTCTCGGTGGTCGGCACGGTGCCGTCGGGGTACGCCATCGCCCAGGGGCCCGACCAGGCCTTGCCGTAGTCGCCGTCGCCGGAGAGCTGGCAGCCGATCCGCCCGATCGCGTAGCCCATGGCCAACGGGACCGCGCAGACGTCGAGCAGCACGAGGCCGAAGAAGCCCCGCCACCAGGCCCAGGCCAGCATGAACACGGCGCCGCCGATCGCGCCGCCGTACCAGGTCAGCCCGGTGCCGCCGAAGAGCCCGCCGATCGGGTCGTCGGAGACCTGGCTCCAGTGCTGGAACGCCCAGTACAGGCGCGCGCCGATCAGGCCGCCGGCGAGGGCGGCGAAGACCATCTCGGAGGCCCAGTCGGCGGGCTTGCCCAGCTCCCGCAGCCGCCGGCTGATGATCGCCCCGGCGGCGAGGAAGCCGAGGGCGAACATGAGGCCGAAGGTCTTGAGCGGGAGGCCGAGGACGTCGATCTCGGGCTGCATCCGCCCTGCAGGATGCCACCCCGTCCGGCCCGGCGCGCCCGGGCTCCGCGGCTCGGCCTACAGGTAGCTCATCGGGTTGGTCACCGAGCCGTTGATGCGCACCTCGAAGTGGAGGTGGTCGCCGAAGCAGCGCCCGGTGCACCCGACGTAGCCGATGACCTGCCCCTGCCGCACGCTCGCACCCATCGAGGTCGCGAACCGCGACTGGTGCGCGTAGCACGTGGACATCGACGCGGTGTGCTGCACGCAGGTGAAGTTGCCGTAGCCGCCGGAGGCCGACTCGGGCTGCATGAGGACGACGCGCCCGGACCCGGCGGCGCGGATCGGCGTCCCCGCGGGCACGCCGATGTCGATGCCCGGATGGCACGACTCCCACGCGCGGGACTCGCAGAACGGCGACGTGATCGGGCCGTTGACGGGCCAGATCAGGCCGCCGGAGCCGGCGCGGACCGGGCCGGCGGGGAGCCCCGGAGCCGCCTGCGCGGTCCGCAGCTGGCCGGCGATCTTCGCCGACTGGGCGCGCAGCGAGCCGACCTCGTCCTCGAGGTGGTGGCGCTGGTCGCGCACCGAGGCCAGCACGGACTGCTTGGCCGCGCGCGCCCGGGCGGCGGCGTCCTTGACCTGGGCCACCTCGTCGCGTCGGGCCTGGATGCGCTGCGTGAGCGCGAGCTGGCGCTCCTGGAGCGTGGCGAGGCGCGCCTCGGAGGCGGTCGCCTCGGCCTTCGCGTCGCGGACCGCCGTGAAGATGCGCTGGTCCTGGTCGGAGACGCGGCGCAGGAACTCGCCGCGCTCGAGGAGCTCCGCGAAGCCCTTGGACTCGAGCACGACCGTCACCACGTCGGGCTGCTCGGCCGTGTAGAGCTCGCGCAGCCGCGTGGCCAGGCCGGCGCGCACGACCTTCAGCCGCGCGCGCAGGCGGACGAGGCGGGCGCGCTCGGCGCGCAGGTCCACCTGCGTGGCCTCGAGCCGCGCCTGGCTGGCGCTCAGGTCGGCCTCGACGGCGCTCTGGCGGCGCTGCAGGGCGTCGATCCGCGCGGTCGAGCTCGAGATCTGCGTCGTGAGCACCCGCTCGGTGCCCTTCTTCGCCCCGATCTGACCCTGCTTGGCCTCGATCTGGCGCTGCAGGCGGTCGAGCTTGGCGGACGGCGACGCGCCGTCCGACGGCATGGGCAGCAGCGCCCACGCGAGCAGGGGGATTCCCGCGCAGAGCAGGAGGATCGCGGTGCGGCGAACCGTCACGAGCGGCCGAACGTAGCAGCCACTGGTTCCTCCGATCGGCTGACAGGGGTCGAACGCGCGTTTGGCAAGATGGCTTGCACCATGGCTCGACCCTCCTCCTTCGGCCGCGACCCCGGGCTCCAGGCGCGGATGCTGCTGACGATGTTCCTCCTCGGCGCCGTCTACGTCGTGCTCATCGCCGTCGTGGTCGCCGCCAACCAGCCCGCGCTGCTCGTCGTCGTCGGCGGGCTGCTCCTCCTCCAGCTCTTCACCTCCGACAAGCTCGCGCTGCGCGCCGCCGGCGCGCACGTCGTCACGCCCCAGCAGGCGCCCGAGCTGCACGCGCTGATCGACCGCCTCTGCGTCCAGGCCGACCTGCCCAAGCCCAAGGTCGCCGTCATGGAGACGTCGATGCCCAACGCCTTCGCGATGGGCCGCTCGAAGAAGGCCGCGACCGTCTGCGCGACCACGGGCATCATGGAGCTCCTCTCCCCCGCGGAGCTCGAGGGCGTCATGGCCCACGAGCTGACCCACGTGGCCAACCGCGACGTGGCGATCATGACCATGGCGAGCTTCTTCGCGTCGCTCGCGTCGATGATCGTCCAGTTCGGCTTCTT
Organism: uncultured Actinomycetes bacterium; assembly: GCA_963707695.1. Classification (GTDB taxonomy): domain Bacteria; phylum Actinomycetota; class Thermoleophilia; order Solirubrobacterales; family Solirubrobacteraceae; genus JAOPZW01. Next base: position 1,054,542 of record CAVPQY010000004.1, read on the forward strand.
CTTCGGCGGCGGCAGCGACAGCGACGAGGACAGCGGCCCCAGCTTCCTGGTCGTCCTCGCCGTCGCCTTCGGCGTCTACATCGTGTCGTTCTTCCTCATGCAGGCGCTGTCGCGCTACCGCGAGTTCGCCGCCGACCGCGGCGCGGCGGTCCTCACGGGCCGGCCGAGCGCGCTGTCCTCGGCGCTGCTGAAGATCAGCGGCACGATGCAGCGCATCCCGCAGCGCGACCTGCGCGAGACGCACGCCGAGCTCAACGCGTTCTACATCTTCCCGGCCGGCGCGAAGCAGTCCATCCTGGGCCTGCTGGCGACGCACCCGCCGCTCGAGAAGCGCATCGCGCGCCTCCAGCAGTACGAGGCGCAGCTGCAGGGCACCGCGCGCTAGGCGCCCGGGCGCCGGGCCGGCGGGCCCGGCGCCCGGTGCGCACGCGGCGTCCCGGCCCGACGGGCCGGGTCAGTCCGCGGGCGCGTCCACCTCGCGCAGGTGCCCGCTCTCGACCTCGTAGACGAAGCCGCGGACGCGGTCCTTGTGCAGGATGAACGGGCTCGCCTTGATCCTCGCGATCGACTGGCGGACGTCCTCCTCGAGGTCGCTGAAGGCCTCGGTCGACCAGTGGGGCTTGATGCCGACCTCGTCCTGCAGCGCCCGGCGGAAGTCCTCGTCGGTGAAGGTCAGCATGCCGCAGTCGGTGTGGTGCATGAGGATGACCTCCTCGGTGCCCAGCAGCCGCTGCGAGATCGCCAGCGAGCGGATCTCGTCGTCGGTGACGACGCCGCCGGCGTTGCGGATCACATGGGCCTCGCCCTCCTCGAGGCCGAGGATGCGGTTGGGCTGCAGGCGCGCGTCCATGCAGGCGACGACCGCCACCTTCTTCGTGGGCGGCATCGTGAGATGCCCCTTGTCGAACGAGGCGGCGTAGGCCTCGTTGTTCTGCAACAGCTCGTCGGTGACGCTCAACGGGGCTCCTCTGATTGGGAGGTCCTGAATCTAGCTCAACCTGACCGGATATTGGGGAGATTGGCGCGGCGCGCGCCCCGCCCTATCGTCCGCGGCGTGGCCGACCGGGCCGGCATGGGCTCCGCGCTGCGCGCCGTCAGCGACGCGGTGCTGGCCGTCGCCTCGCGGGAGTCGGTCGACGAGGTCCTGCAGGCGCTCGTCGAGCGCGCCCGCGAGCTCGCCGGCGCCCGCTACGCGGCGCTCGGCGTGCCCGACGGCGACGGCGGCTTCAGCCGCTTCCTCGTCGCGGGGATGGACGACGCGCTCGTGGCGACGCTCGGGCCCCTGCCGCGCACGCACGGGATGCTCGGTGCGATGCTCGACGGCCCCACGCCGTTCCGCACGCGCGACCTGCACGACGATCCCCGCTTCCGCGGGTGGTGGCCGACCGGTCACCCCGACATGCGCTCCTTCCTCGGTGTGCCGATCGTCGCCCCGGAGGGCGTCATCGGCGCCTTCTACCTCACGGACAAGCTCGGCGCCGAGGCCTTCGGCCCCGACGACGAGGAGGTCATCGGCCTGCTCGCCGCGCACGCGGCGATCGCCATCGCCGACGCCCGCCTGGCCGAGCAGGCGCGCGAGCTGACGGTGCTCTCCGAGCGCAACCGGCTCGCCGTCGAGCTCCACGACGTCGTCAGCCAGAAGCTCTTCTCGCTCGTCCTGGCCGCGGAGTCGGCCGGCACGCTGCTCGACCGCGACGAGCCCGCGCAGGCCCGCGCGCAGCTCGGTCGCCTGCAGGCGCTCGCGCGGGAGGCGCTCGACGAGCTGCGCACGCTCGTCCACGAGCTGCAGCCGCCCGACCTCGAGCGCGACGGGCTCGCCGTGGCGCTGCGCAAGCAGGCCGACGTGCTCGGCCGCATCCACGGCGTCGGCGTCGACGTCGCGATCGACGCCGCGGCCGCCGGCGCGCCCGACCCCGGCCGCGACCGCGACGTCCTGCGCATCGCGCAGGAGGCGCTGCACAACGCCCTGCGCCACGCGGCGGCCGAGCGCCTCGCCGTCCGGCTGGCGGCGGAGGACGGCCGGCTGGTCCTCGAGGTCGTCGACGACGGCCGCGGCTTCGACCCCGGCGACGGCGAGCTTCGCGCGCGCCACCTGGGGCTGACGTCGATGGAGGCGCGGGCCCGGCGCCTGGGCGGCGCGCTGACGATCACCTCGCACCCCGGCCGGGGGACGACCGTGCGGCTGGAGGCGCCCCGTGGCTGAGGCGCCGATCCGCGTCCTCGTCGCCGACGACCACGCGGTCGTCCGCGAGGGCCTGCGGACGTTCCTGGGCCTCCAGGACGGCATCGAGGTCGTCGGCGAGGCCGCCGACGGCGAGCAGGCCGTCGCGGAGGCCCAGCGCCTGGCGCCCGACGTCGTCCTCATGGACCTCGTGATGCCCGGCCTCGACGGCGTCGGGGCCATGCGCCGCCTGCGCGAGTCCCTGCCCGGCGCGCGGGTGATCGTCCTGACGAGCTTCGGCGACGACGAGCGCCTGCTGCCGGCGATCCAGGCGGGGGCGGCGGGCTACCTGCTCAAGGACGCCGCGCCGGCCGACCTGGCCCGCGCCGTGCGCCTGGCGCACCGCGGCGAGGCCCTCCTCGACCCCTCCGTGGCGGCCCGCCTGGTCGACGCGCTGGCGCAGCCCCGTGGCGCCGCCGCGACCGAGCCGCTGACGCCGCGCGAGCGCGAGGTGCTCGCCCTGGTCGCCCGCGGGTTCGCGAACAAGCGGATCGCGCGCGAGCTCGGCATCGCCGAGAAGACGGTCAAGACGCACGTCGGCCACGTGCTGGCGAAGCTCGGCGTGGCCGACCGCACGCAGGCGGCCGTGCACGCCGTCCGCGCCGGGCTCGACGGCGCCGTCGGCCGGAGGTCCTAGGACCAAAGGACGCTTTCGACCGGCACCGGGCCTGCGGCAGCCTGGTGCCATGCCCGTCGCCATCGTCACCGGTGCCTCCCGCGGCCTCGGCCTCGCGCTCACCCGCGCCCTGGCCGCCCGTGGCTGGCGCGTCGTCGTCGACGCCCGCGACGGGTCCGCGCTGCGGAGCGCCACGGCGCCCGCCGCCCGGGCCGGCCGCGTCGTCGCCCTCCCCGGCGACGTGACCGACCCGGCGCACCGCCGGGCCCTGGCCGCGGCGGCGGGCGCGCGCGTCGACCTGCTCGTCAACAACGCCAGCGCGCTCGGGCCGAGCCCGCGGCCCGCGCTCGCCGCCTTCCCGCCGGCCGCCCTCGAGGACGTCCTGCGGGTCAACGTCGTGGCGCCCCTGGCGCTGGCCCAGCTCGTCCTGCCCCGGATGCCGGCCGGCGGCGTCGTCGTGAACGTCACGTCCGACGCCGCGGTCGAGCCCTACGAGGGCTGGGGCGGGTACGGCGCCTCCAAGGCGGCGCTGGAGCAGCTCACCGCGGTGCTCGGCGCCGAGCACCCCGAGCTGCGCGTCCTGGCGGTCGACCCCGGCGACCTGCGGACCCGGATGCACCAGGACGCCTTCCCCGGCGAGGACATCTCGGACCGCCCGCCGCCCGAGGCCGCCGTCCCCGGCCTGCTCGCGCTGATCGGGGACGCGCCGAGCGGCCGGCACCGGGCCGCCGACGCCGTCCCGGCCGCGATCGCCCTGGCCGACGCCGCGACCGCGGCGGAGGTCGCCGTCGCGGCGCTCGCCGCGACGCGCGCGGCGTCGTGAGCGTCCCCGCCTTCACGCTCGAGCCCGACCTCGAGGCCCACGCCCCGGCGGAGGCGCGCGGCGTCGCGCGCGACGGCGTCCGGCTCATGGTGGCCACCCGCCGGGACGGGCGGCTGCGCCACCGGCGCTTCGCCGACCTGCCCTCCGTGCTGGAGCCCGGCGACGTGCTCGTCGTCAACACGTCGGCGACCGTCGCCGCCGCGATCGGCGCGCGCCGGGCGGGCGGGGCCGAGGTCGTCGTCCACGTCGCCGGCCCCGTTCCACGCGTTCCCGGCGACGAGTGGTCGGTCGTCGAGCTGCGGACGGCCGGCGGCGCGGCGCCGGTGCGCGGTCGTGCGGGCGAGCGCCTGGACCTCGACGGCGGGGCCGTGCTCGAGCTGGCGGTGCCGGTCGCCGGCGGCCCGCGGCTGTGGCTCGCGCGCCCGGACGGCGGCGGCGGCGCGGCGGCGCTGGCCGCGCACGTCGCCCGGCACGGGCGGCCCGTCCGCTACGGGCACCTGGAGGCCGGGCCGGCCCCTCGCGGACCACCAGACGGCCTTCGCGCTGCACCCGGGGAGCGCCGAGATGCCGAGCGCGGCGCGGCCGTTCACCCCGGAGCTCGTCACGCGGCTGGTGGCCGGCGGCGTGCTCGTGGCCCCGGTGACGCTGCACGCGGGCCTCTCCTCCCCCGAGCGCCACGAGCGCCCGGCCGCCGAGCGCTACGCGGTGCCGGAGACGACCGCGCGCCTCGTCGGCGCCGTGCGGGGCTGGGGCGGCCGCGTCGTCGCCGTCGGCACCACCGTCGTCCGCGCGCTGGAGACCGTGGCCGACCCGGGCGGCCACGTGCGCGCGGGCGCCGGGTGGACCGACCTCGTCGTCACGGCCGAGCGCGGGCTGCGCGCCGTCGACGGCCTGCTGACGGGCTGGCACGAGCCCGAGGCGTCGCACCTGAGCCTGCTCGAGGCCGCCGCGGGGCCGGAGCTCCTGGACCGCTGCTACCGCGAGGCGGTCGCCCGCGGCTACCTCTGGCACGAGTTCGGCGACAGCGCACCTCGTGCTGCCGTGACGGCGGGCGGGGCGCGCGGACGCCTACAGTCCGGGCCATGGGCATCCTCGACGCGCTCCTGGGCAAGCGGAAGCTCAAGGCGGCCGCCCCGGACCGCCTCTTCGCGCTGAGCACCGCCTACGTCGACCTGCAGGCCGAGCAGGGCATCACGACGAAGGGCACCGCCGCCATCGTGTTCCAGCCGCTGGCCACGGGTGACTTCCAGTCGATCGTCACCGACATGCAGGAGGTCGTGGGCGGCATCGGCGGGGAGACCGGGACGACGCTCGAGACCCACGACGACACGTACGGCTACCGCTGGATGGTCCTCCGCGACCCCGACCTCGAGGACCTCGTCGTCGGCGTGAACGCCGTCAGCGACGCGCTCGCGGTGGGCGGCTACCAGGACCGCGTCCTGTGCGCCGTCTTCGCCTTCGCCGACGCGCAGGGCAAGCCGCTGTACTTCATCTACAACTACAAGCGCGGCAGCTGGTACCCGTTCGTGCCGGCGGGCGGCGAGCAGCAGCGCTCGACCGAGCGCGAGCTCCAGGTCAAGGCGCAGGTGGGCGCCGGCCTGCCGATCGAGCCCGAGCTCGAGCGCTGGTTCCCCCTCTGGGGCATCCCGATCTAGGCCGGCGGCCCGCCGGCCAGCGCATCGCGCCGGCCGCGCAGGAAGGCCAGCCCCACGGCACGCGGATCGTCGGCCTCGGCCAGCGCGGGATAGCCGAGCTCCGCGCCGCGGAAGCCCTCGGCGTCCCAGCCGCCGGCGTCCCACCCGCCCGGCGGGTCCGCCCACGGCGCGACGTAGAGGTAGGGCAGCGGGTGCTGCTCGTCGCCCGGGGAGCCGCCGTAGGTCGCGCGCCGGCCCTCGGGGCCGAGCTCGACGGCGACGTCGAAGTGCTCGGGCCACAGGACGACCGCGGAGGCGTCGTCGCCCGGGGCGGCCTCGGCGCGCAGCGTCGCGAGCTGCTCGCCGGCGAACGCGAACCAGGCCGCGAGCAGGGCCGCGGCGCCGGGGTCGGCGTCGACGGGCTCGCGCGCCTCGGCCCCGTCCGTCCCGACGCGGACGAGCTCGACGCCCTCCACCCGGACCTCGCCGCCGCCCGGGAAGGGCGGCGTGCCGAAGCCGCCGGGGCGCGGCTCGAGGGCGATCTCGTTGCCGGTGGCCGCGACGCGGGCCGGGGCCAGGACGTCCTCGGCCAGGCGGTGCAGCCGCTCGCGCGTGGCCGCGAGGGCCTCGCCGTCGGCGCGGGACCGCCGGCAGCGGGCGGGCGCTCACGACGCCATCCCGGCGGGGACCGCCGGCAGCGGGCGGACGCTCACGTCGCCATCCCGGCGGTGCGGCGCTCCCGGTAGGAGCGGACCTTGGCGCGGTTGCCGCACACCCGCATGTCGCACCACACCGACGAGCGGTTGCGGGAGCGGTCGTAGTAGGCCCACTGGCAGTCGTCGGCCAGGCAGACCTTCAGCCGGTCCCAGGTCCCGTCGGCGCGCGCGCGGGCCACGATGGCCAGCAGCCGCCCGAGCGCGCCGTCCACCCCGCCCGCGGCGGGCTCGAGCCGGACGCGCGCGCGGGCGTCGAAGCGGACGCCGACGCGCCCGCGCCGCGCGGCCTCGTCGAGCGTGGCGGCGGCGCCGGGGTCGAGGTCGAGGCCCGCGTGGTGCAGGAGGACCGCCCGCAGCGCCTCGCGCACGGCGACGGCCCGGCGGACGTCGGCCGCCGTCGCGCGGGCGCCGGCCTCGAGCAGCGCATGGTCCGTCAGCCAGGCCCCGAGCGCCTCGGGACCGGCCAGGTCCTCGCGGCGCTCCTCGGCGTCGTAGGTGTTGACGAACGCGCGGACGAGCTCGAGCTCGCCCGGCGCGGGGTTGGAGGCCATGTCCGTGTCACCACCGAATGAGTTTGACGGGTTAGCTGACCGGCAATACCATGACGGAGGTTACCGTGTCCCCGTCCCCCGGAGGCCTTTGATGTCCGCCCAGTCGCTGCTCGACCGCGTCGTCGCCGGGGCGTCCATGCCCCCGCTCGGCGGCCGCATCCTCCTGCGGCCGGCCCCGGCCCCGCGCCGGAGGCGCCGGCCGGCCGCCGCCGGCGCGACCTAGGCGGGGTCGGGGATCAGGCCCTCGCCCTCGAAGTGCCCGGCGTCCTTGGCCTCGACGAAGCTCATGTCCGCCGGGGGGAGGATGAACTCCGACCCCTCGAGGTCGTCGCCGTTCAGCGGGGCGCCCTCGTCGCGCACGAAGCGCAGGAGCTCCTCGAAGGCCTCGTGGTAGCCGTCCTCGTCGTCGCGGTCGACGGCCTGGACGACCGCGTCGTCGAGCTCGTTGAGCTGCGCGTGCAGCGCGTCGTCGAGGCGGTACTGGCGCTCGTTGGAGATGCGGACGATCACGAGCCGCTGCCCTGCTCGAGCTGGCCGGCGCCGCCGGTTCCCGGGCCCGAGGGCGAGCCCGGCCCCAGCTCGGCCTTCATCTTGGCCAGCTCGTCGTCGACCACGCTCGCGCTCGACAGCTCGTGCAGCTGGCGGTCGATGTCGTCCTGACCGGACCCGAGGGCGGTGAGGTCCTCGAACGTCCCGGCCGCCTCGAGCTCGGACACCGCGTCCGCCCGGGCGCGCATCTGCTCGGTCTTGTCCGTCGCGCGCTGCATGGCGAGCCCGACGTCGGCCATCTCCTCGCCGACGCCCGTGGCGGCCTCCGAGATCCGGACCTGCGCCTCGGCGGCCGAGTACTGCGCCTTGATGACCTCCTTCTTCGTCCGGAAGGCCTCGATCTTCTGGCGCAGCTTGGCCTCGGAGTCCGTGAGCTTCTGCTGCTGGGACTCGAGCTCGGCGACCTGCTGGTCGAGCGACTGCAGCTCGGTCTGGGCGACGTTCTTGCGCTCCAGCGCGACGCGCGCGAGCTCCTCGTTGCCCTGGCTGAGCGCCTGGCGGGCCTGCGTGTCGAGCTTGACGACGGACTGCTCGATCTTCTGCGACTGCATCTGCAGGCGCTTCTTCGCCGTGACGACGTCCGCGATGCCCTTCTTGACGTTCTGCAGCGACTGGAGCTGCTGCTGGTAGCTGTAGTCGAGGGTCTCCCCCGGGTCCTCGGCCCGGTCGAGCATCCTCGAGATCTTCGACTTGATGACGGTCGAGAAGCGTCCGCTCATCCCGGCCATGTCGCCTCCTGGGGGTGGGGGTCCTGGCCCTTGAGCCTACCCCGCCCGGGCGGCCGTCCTCACCGACCTGCGATCGCCCGCCTCACCGACCCCCGACCGCCCGCCTCACAGACCCGCGACCGCCCGCGTCACAGACCCGCGGGATGACGCGCGCGGAACCCCCGCGTCGCCGTCCGGACGGGTCGCCAGCGGACCCCCCGGCGGCCGCCCGGATCGCCGGCGGCGCTCGTGTCCAGCCGCAGCCCGGCGACCTGGAGGAAGGCGTGGGAGGCGTTCGCGTAGACCGTCAACCAGGCCCCGCGCCCGCGGCGGCCCCATCGCTCGAGCGCGGGCGACGCGAGCGGGCGCTGGAGCAGCAGCGCGCCCGCCAGCGCGTAGGACACCGAGCCGGAGCAGTCGTAGGCCGTGTCGTCGAAGCCACGCCGGTGGCCGCCGCCCCAGCGGTAGGGCAGCCCGACGATGCGGTTGGCGGCCCAGACGACCTCCTGGACGACGGGCGGCGCGTCGGCCGGCGCCGCGGCCAGGCCGTCCACCACGCGGCCGCGGACGCCGGCCACGAGGGGCCGGTAGGCGGCGACGTCCTCGGGGGACGGGGTCCCGCCGGAGACCGACGGGGCGGGCGACGGCCCGGCCTCGGGCACGGGCGCGGGGGCCGGGGCGGTCCCGCCGGTCGGGTCGTCCGCCGCCACGGCGGGGCTCGCCGTCCCGGCGGCCAGGAGCGCCAGGGCACAGCACGTCGCCACGGGGGCCGTCACGCGCACGGGGACGGCCTTCGACGCCCGCGCGGCGGGACCTCCCGGCCCGCTCTCCGCGCGCCGCCGCCGCCGGACGAGCCGCGGCGGCACCTCACGCGCCGCGGTCGCGACCACCGGCGCACCCGCCGGCGGGTGCGCCGGAGGCGGTCGGTACCGTCCCCCGCCGATGGCGCGCCTCCTCGTCCTCCTCGCGACGCTGCTCGCCGCCGGTGCGCTCGCGGCGTGCGGGCGCAGCGACCGCGCCGCCGGCGACAAGGGCGGCACGCCCGCGATCGGCATCGACAAGGGCGGCGATCCCGCCGAGGCGCCCGCGCTCGGCCCGCCGGTGCTCTTCACGAAGAACACGACCCGGATCGCGGGCGCCGACCCCGTCGCCAACGCGGCCGGCGCGTCGCTGGCGGTCTTCCCGTCGCAGTCGACCGGCAGCCGCCCCGGCGTCGTGGCGCTCGCCGACGCCGGCGACTGGCGCGCGGTCGTCCTCGCCTCCGTCCTGGCCGCCCCGCCCGTGCGGGCGGCGCTGCTGCTCTCGGAGGGCGCGTCGGTGCCCGAGGTCACGAAGGTCGCGCTCGCGCGCCTGGCCCCGCCGGGCGCGGCGGCGGTCGGGGGCGCGCAGCTCCTGCGCGTCGGCGCCTCGGCGGCACGACCCTCGGGCCTGCGCACCACCGGCCTCGGCGGCCGCGACGCCGCCGCCCTGGCGCGCGCGGTCGACGCGTTCCAGTCCGCCGCGGCCGGCCGGCCCAGCACCGACGTCCTCGTCGTGGCCGACGACCGCCCGGCGCTGGCCATGCCGGCCGCGGCCTGGGCGGCGAAGTCCGGCGACTCCGTCCTCTTCACGGCCCGCGACCGCCTCCCGGCCGACACGCGCCGGGCCATCGCCGCTCGCCGGGCCCCGCGGATCTTCGTGCTCGGCGGCCCCCGCGCCGTCGCGGCGCCGGTGCTGACGCAGCTGCGGCGCCTCGGCACGGTGAAGCGCGTCGGCACCGACGACCCGGTGAGCGGCGCGATCGCCTTCGCGCGCCTGAGCGACGGCGGCTTCGGCTGGGGCGCGGTCGACCCGGGCCACGGCTACGCGCTGGCGCGCGCGGACCGCCCCGCCGACGCCGCGGCCGCCGCGCTGCTGGCCACGCACGGCCAGTACGCCCCGTTGCTGCTGGTGCGCCGCGCAACCCCCCTGGACCCGGCGGTCGAGTCCTATCTGCTCGACGTGCAGCCGGGCTACACGAGCGACCCGGTGCGCGCGGTCTACAATCACGGCTGGGTCCTGGGCGACGAGCGGACCCTCTCGGCCGCGGCGCAGGCGCGCCTCGACGGCATCCTCGAGCCCCAGCCCGTCGCCAGCCAGCAGTCGTCCGCGCCGAGAGGGAGCAGCAACCCGTGAGCCAGGCCGAGCACCCCGACCGCCTGCAGCGCCAGGTCACCGTGGAGGACGTGCGGGCGCTCATGGGGGCCTCGACCCCGCACTTCGCGCTTCAGCTGCGCAACCGCATCGCCCGCCTCGTCGACGACCTCCCCGCCGACCACCCCGCCCGCCGCGAGGGCGAGCGCGAGATCGCCCGCCTGACGCGACTGGGGTACGAGGGCGAGGTCCGCGGCGCGGGCGAGGAGCAGCTGCCGCACCTGCCCTCGCTCGCGGCCGAGCACGACGGCGACGGGCTCTCGCCCGGCACCCTGCACGGCTGAGGGACGGCGGCCCGGCGCCGCGGATCGCCGCGCTAGCGCGCGGCGCCGACCTGGCGCTTGGCGGCGTAGAGCGCGTCGTCGGCGTCGCGCAGGAGCGTCTCGGGGTCGAGCGTCCCCGGCCCCCCCAGGGCGATCCCGAACGACGCGCCCGGCGGCGCGATGCCGCCGAGGTCCAGCGCGGCCAGCGCGTCCCGCACGCGCTCGGTCGTCCGCGTCGCCTCGGCGCGGCCGCTGCGGTCCAGCAGCAGGGCGAACTCGTCGCCCCCCAGGCGGAAGGCGTGGTCCGAGCGCCGCAGCACGCGCTGCAGGACGTCGGCCACCGCGACGAGCGCGGCGTCGCCGGCCGCATGGCCGTGGCGGTCGTTGAGGACCTTGAAGTCGTCGAGGTCGAGCAGCACGAGCGCGAACGGCTGCGCGTAGCGGGAGGCCCGGTAGGCCTCCTCCTCCAGACGGCCCGTGAACGCCCGGCGGTTGCCGAGGCGGGTCAGCGGGTCGTGGTCGGCCAGGAAGCGCAGCTCCTCGACTGCGCGCGCCGTCACGACGGCGGCCGTCGCCTGGTTCGCGAACAGGCGCAGGGCCTGCAGCCGCGGGCGCGAGGGCAGCAGGCGGTCCTCGGGCTCGTCGGCCCAGATGAACCCCAGGCGCGAGCCGTCGGCGCGGTGCAGCGGGATGACGAGCCAGTGGTGGATCCAGGCGCGCGGCCCGCGGCCGTTGCGCGTCGACCGGTAGGCCGGCTGGGCGATGCCAAGGCGCCGGCAGGCCTCGCCGCCCGGGACGAGGTAGCAGCCCTCCACCTCGAACTCCTCGACGAGCACCCGCTCGAGCAGGACCGGGTCGGCGCCGGGCGACTCGGCCAGCTCCCGCAGCGACCAGCCCACGGCGGCCTTGGGCACCGCGGTGCCCGAGGCCGGCTCGATGAGCTCGACGGAGACGTTCTGGAACCCGAGCGCGGTGCGGATGCCGGTGCAGACGGCCTGGAGGATCGGCTCGAGCTCGGTCGTCCCGGTCAGCCGGGCCGAGACCGTGAGGATGTGCTCGAGCGACGTGCGGTGCCGCGTGGCCTCCGCGAGGTCGAGCGCGTCCTGGACGGCCTCGGCGGCGTGGGCGGCGAGGGCGGACAGCACCCGCAGCTCCTCGTCGGACGGACGGCGTCCCGACGCGGGCTCGTCGACCGAGAGGAAGCCCAGCAGACCGCCCAGGTGGTGGCGCAGGGGGACGAAGAGCGCGTCCTCGGGGTGCCACGCCTCCGGGTCGTCGACGGGCTCGAACTCCGGGACGTAGCTCGGGGTCTCGTCCTGGGACCAGTCGAACTGGTCCCAGGGCAGGAAGAAGCAGCCGTGGCGCTCGAAGGCCGGGTCGAGCAGCGGCGTCCACTGCTCCAGCGTCCGGCTCGTGCCCAGCAGCGCGTGACGGGCGTCGTCGGAGCCGTGGACGGTCGAGACCAGGAAGTCGTCGAAGGCGGGCCGGTAGAGCGAGATGACGACGGTGCCGAGCCCCATCGAGTCCGAGATCGTCGCGGCCACCGCCGGGAGCAGGCGGTCGAGGTCGTCGCCCTCGCGCACGAGGCGACCGGCCTCCAGGAGGCCCGTGAGGCGCGCGATGGTCGCGGCGCGGTCGTCCGTCGACCCCGCCGGCCTCGCGTGCTCGTGCGGCCCCGCCGTCATGCGGTCTGCATCGGCAGCCCAGCGGTCGACCTGAAGCGCCGGGGCGACTTCCGGCCCGTCGGCTAGCGTCCTGTCGGATGGCCGCCGCGCCGCACCCCGATCGCCCGGGAGGGATCCCGGGCTCGGCCCTCGCCGGGCCGTTCCCCGTGGGCGCCTACGCGGCCAAGCTGCGCGACGAGCTGCGCAAGCGCTCGCGCCTGCAGCTCTTCGGGGAGGTCTGGAACCTCTCGCGCAGCCGGGCGCGGGTCTACTTCGAGCTGCGCGACGCCGACGGCGCGCTGCCCTGCGCGATGTGGTGCGACGACTTCGACGCCCTCGGGCCCCGGGCCGGCGGGGACGGTGCCATCGGCGACGGCGCGCAGGTCGTCGTGGCCGGCGGGCCGGACTACTACCCGGGGTCGCGCACGTCGTCGCCGGCGTTCTCGTTCCACGTCACCGACCTGCGGCCTGCCGGCGAGGGCGACCTCCTGGCGCAGCTCGAGCTCCTGCGCCGGCGGCTGGGCGCCGAGGGGCTGTTCGCGCCGCAGAAGGCGCTGCCCCGACCGCGTCTCCCGCGCACGATCGGCGTGGTGACCGGCGAGGGCGGCAAGGCCCGCGACGACGTCCTGGCCGGCCTGCGCCGCCGCGGCTGGGGCGGCCGCGTCGTCTGGGCGTTCGCCCCGGTGCAGGACCGCCACGCGGCCCCGCGCATCGGCCGCGCGCTCCAGGAGCTCGCCGCCGTCGAGGCCGTCGAGGTCGTCATCGTGGCGCGCGGCGGCGGGTCGCTGGCCGACCTCTTCTGCTTCTGCGACGAGACCCTGTGCCGGACGGTCGCGCTCCTGCGCGTCCCCGTCATCGCCTCGGTCGGCCACCACACCGACCGCACGCTGCTCGACGACGTGGCCGCCGTGAGCTGCTCGACGCCGACGCACGCCGCCGAGGAGGCCGTGCCGGTCGACTGCCGCCAGGCGCGGGCGACCCTGGCCCGCGACACGGGACGGCTCGCCGGCCACGGGCGCCGCGCCGTCCTCGCGCGCGCACGGCTGCTCGCGCGGCTCTCCCGCGCACCGGCCGAGCACGTCGCCCGCCATCGCCGGGCCCTGCACCAGCACCTGCGCGAGCTGCGCGCCAGCGCGGCCCGGCGCACGGAGGCCGAGCGCACGCGCACGCAGCGCCGTGCGCTCGTCCTGTCCCGGCAGGCCGGCGCCGGGGCCGGCGCGCGCGCCGCCGCACGGCGGACCGGGCTGGACTCGCTCGCGCTCGCCGTCGCCGCCCACGACCCCGCGCGCGTCGTCGAGCGCGGCTACGCCGTCGTGGAGGACCGCGCCGGCGGCGTCGTGACGTCGGCCGCTGCCGCCCGTGCGGCCGGCCGCGTGCGCCTGCGCTTCGCCGACGCCATCGCGGACGCCACCATCGAGGAGGACCCGACGTGAACGACGGACCCACCACCGCCGCCCAGCCGTCCTACGAGGCCGCGACGGAGCGCCTGGAGGCGATCATCCGCCGCCTGGACTCCGGCGAGGCCGGCCTGCGCGAGACCCTCGACCTCGTCAAGGAGGGCCGCGGCCTCGTCGAGTTCTGCGCCGCCGAGCTCGACGCCGTCAGCCGGGGGCTGGAGGAGCTCCACCTCGACGAGCTCGTCGCGCGCCTCGAGGGCGGCGCGGCGGCGTGAGCCTGTGGGAGCGCCTCGCCGGGCTGCCGCTGGCGATCGAGGACTACGCCCTGGAGCCGCTGCAGCGCGACGTCTCGAGCGACTTCACGCGCCAGAGCACGGTCATCCGCCTGCGCGGCGGCGGGCAGGCGGGCGTCGGCGAGGACGTGACGTACGACGGCCCCGACCACGACGCGCTCCAGCAGGCGGGTCCGGTCCTGCCGCTGGCGGGCGAGTGGACGCTGGGGTCGTTCGCCGCGCACGTCGGAGGCCTGGACCTGTGGCCGGCGCCGCCGGCGCGGCCGGCCTCGGTGCAGTACCGCCAGTGGGCCTACGGCTCGGCGGCGGTGGACCTCGCCCTGCGCCAGGCCGGCACGTCGCTGGCGGCGGCGGTCGGGCGCGAGCCGCGGCCGGTCCGCTACGTCGTCTCGATGCGCCTGGGCGACCCCCCGTCGATGGCGCCGCTGCGCGCGCGCCTGGACCGCTACCCGGGCCTGCGCTTCAAGCTCGACCCGACGAGCGACTGGACCGACGCGCTCGTGGCCGAGCTCGTGGCCACGGGGGCCGTGGACAGCGTCGACCTCAAGGGCCTCTACGAGGGCTCGATCGTCGACCAGCCGGCCGACCCGGCGCTCTACCGCCGGGTGGTGGAGGCCTTCCCCGAGGCGTGGATCGAGGACCCGCGCCTGACGCCCGAGACCGAGCCCGTCCTGCTCCCCCACCGCGACCGCATCACGTGGGACGCGAACATCCACAGCGTCGCCGACATCGAGAGCCTCCCCTTCCCGCCGCGCATGGTGAACGTCAAGCCCTCCCGCTTCGGCCCGGTCGAGGCGCTCCTGGCGGCCTACGAGCACTGCGAGGCGCGCGCGATCGGCATGTACGGCGGCGGCCAGTTCGAGCTCGGGCCCGGCCGCGGGCAGATCCAGCTCCTGGCGTCGCTCTTCCACCCTGACGGGCCCAACGACACCGCGCCGGGCGGCTTCAACGACCCCGACCCGCCGCCGGGGCTGCCGACCTCGCCGCTCGAGCCGCAGGCCGACGCGACGGGCTTCCGGTGGGGGGACTGGATCGGGCGCTAGCAGGGTTCGGTCGGTCTCGCCACCGGTCCGGGACGAACTCCGCGTCGCCCTCCTCGTGGGGCCCGAACGCGCGGGTGAAGGAGGTCGTCGGGGTCGGGGCATGATCGCGCGCCGCGCGGGGCCCGTCAGCTCGCGCCCTGCGCGAGCTCGGCCACGGGCTGCCACTCGTGCCACGTCGCGAGCCGGCGCTCGTAGTCCTGCTCGGCGATGCCGAGCGGAGCGGTCCCGAAGAAGCACCGCAGCGGGGGCTCCTCGGCGTCGACGATCCGCATCACGGCCGCCGCGGAGGCGGCGGGATCGCCGGCGGAGCCCGCGCCGCGCGCCCGGCGCTGCCGGGACGCCTCGTGGGCCTCGCGGTAGGCGTCGAGCGGCTCGGCGCGCCGCGCCGACGAGCCACCCCAGTCGGTCGAGAAGCCGCCCGGCTCGATCAGCGTGACGTGGATGCCGAACCCCTGCACCTCCTGCGCGAGCGACTGGCTGATCCCCTCCAGGGCCCACTTCGACGCGTGGTACATGCCGATGCCCTGGAAGGCGGAGATGCCGCCGATCGACGAGACCTGCAGGATGTGCCCGCTGCCCTGCTCGCGCAGGAGCGGCAGCGCGGCCTGCGTGACCCACAGCGCCCCGAAGAGGTTCGTCTCGATCTGGTCGCGCGCCTCCTGCTCGCTGAGCTCCTCGACCATCCCGAACTGCCCGTACCCGGCGTTGTTGACGACGACGTCGAGCCGCCCGAAGTGCTCGTGCGCCCGGCGCACGGTCTCGAACACCGCCACGCGGTCGGTGACGTCGAGCGCCAGCGGGAGCACCGCGTCGCCGTGCTCGCGCACCAGGTCGTCGAGGGCGCCGGGGTCGCGCGCCGTCGCCGCGACGCGGTCGCCGCGCTCCAGCGCGGCGACCGTCCACTCCCGCCCGAAGCCCCGCGACGTCCCGGTGATGAACCACGTCTTGCTCGCCATGGGCCCACCCTAGCCACGGACCGAGGACCGGCCGGCGGGACGCTCGGACGGGCGCCGAGCCGCTCGGCCGGCCCCGGCCGCGACGATCTCGATCGCCTCGCCGGGGCGGAGGACCGACACCGGCACGCCCCGCTCCGCGGCCGCCGCGACGAAGCGCCCGGCGGCGTCCGGGACCGGCTCGTAGAGGCCGTCGGCCTCGTAGCCCTCGGCGTGGATCGGGATCGCCAGGCGGGCACCGAGGATCCGGGCGGCGATCGCGGCCTGGTCGGGGTCGAGGACGACCGGCAGCGGGCTGGCCGGGCGGCGGTGCGGGAAGCCGACGACCGCGCCGTTGACCGGGACGAGCACCACGTCGAAGGGGCCGTGGCGGCGGGCCATGCGCCACCAGGCCCCGTGCAGCATCGTGTCGCCGAGGTGCAGGACGCGGACCCCGTCGGCCTCGACGAGCCACGCGACCTGCGGGTCGCCGACGCCGTCGGCGGCCGGGAGCGCGGTGAGCGTGAACGGGCCCGCCGTGGCCGACGCCCACGGCGCGAGCCGCCGGCGGTCCAGGCCTGCGGCCGTCAGCTCGCGGTCGGCCTGGACGAGGGCGAGCTCCTCGAGCTCGTCGCCGTCCCCGGCCGGCGGCTCGAACACGGGCGCGCCGGGCACGAGGGCCGTCGCGAGCGCCGCGGCGTCGGCGTGGTCGCGGTGCAGGTGCGTGACGAGCCCGGCGACGGCCCTGCCGGCGCGGGCAGGGACCACCTGCGGGAGCGGCGCCGACGACGCCGGCTCGCCGAGCGGCGCGAACACCGCGCCGGCGTCCTGCAACGGGTCGATCACCACCGTCGCGCCGTCCGCCTCGAGCTCCACCCCGGCCCAGCCCAGCCACGTCAGTCGCATCGTCCAGTCCTCTCGTCGTCGGCGAGGGCGCCCTCGCGGCGCCGTTCGACCGACTTATACAGAACGATCGTTCGTCTTGTAAACTGGCAGCCGTGCCCCGCCGCTCCGCGTCCGCCGTCGCCGAGAGCCGGGCCTCCGCCGTGGAGGCCGCCGTCGACCGAGCCTCCGTCGAGGGCCTCGAGGGGCTCACGATCGGGCGGCTCGCCGGCGAGCTGTCGATGAGCAAGAGCGGCCTGATCGGGCGCTTCGGCGACAAGGAGGCCCTCCAGCGAGCCGTGCTCGCGGCCGCCGTGCAGCGGTTCACCGACGCGGTCTGGCGGCCGGCCGCGCCGTCCGCGCCGGGCCTGCCCCGCCTCGAGGCGATCGTCGAGGCCTGGATCGGCCACCTGCGCGCCGACGTGTTCCCCGGCGGGTGCTTCGTGACGACCGCGTCGGTCGAGTACGACGCGCGACCGGGCGCCCTGCACGACGACGTGGCGGCCGCGGTCGGGCGCTGGCTCGGGGTGCTCGAGGCCGAGGCGGCCCGCGCCCGCGAGGACGGCGACCTCCCCGCCGATCGCGATCCCGCCGACGTCGCCTTCGAGCTCCACAGCCTCGCCTCCGGCGGCAGCGTGGCGGGCCGGCTCACCGGGGACGCCGGCGCGCTGGACCGGACCCGCGCGGCGATGCGCCGCGCGCTCGGGCTGCCGGCGACCTAGGCGGCGACGCCGCGCCGGAGCGCTTCAGGCGGCGGCCGTCGCGTCCTGCGCCCAGAGCCGCGCGGGCGTCCCGTCGGGGCGCACCAGCAGCGCACCGCGCCCACGCAGGCCGAGCGCGCGGGCGCCGATCGCGTCCAGCGGCCGGACGGTGACCGGCGGTCCACCGGCCGCCCGCGCCTCCCACGCGGCGGAGCCCGGCCCGGTGAAGAGCGTCAGCCCAGGGCCGAGCAGGTCCAGCGTGGACACCCGCCCTGCGCCCGAGCGCACCCAGGCGTGCGGGATGCGGCCGCCGAGGTCGACGTGCAGCTCGTCGGCGGTCTCGCGCACGGAGCCGCTCGGATCCGCGGACCGGGCGGCGTTGTGGGCCGCGACCGGCCGCCGCTCGGCCTCGTAGCTGTCGAGCAGCTCGGGGCCGGCCCACCGGCGCAGCACCCAGCCGAGCTTCCAGCCCAGGTCGTGCCCGCCGCGGATCGCCGTGTTCATCCCGGTGCCGCCGCGGGGGGTGACCCGATGCGCGGCGTCCCCGGCGAGGAAGACGTTCCCGGCACGGAAGCGGTCCGCCAGCTGGGCGGCGAAGCTGAAGGCGCCGGTGCGCTCGATCCCGACGTCGAGGTCGGCGACGCCCGCGCCCGCGCGGATCCGGTGCACGAGGCGCTCGGGCCGGTAGCCGTCGGCCTCCTCGGGCTCCACCCACGTGCCGTAGACCCAGCGGTCGCCGCGGCCGGCGGGCAGGAAGGTGCCGGCGCCGTGCGGGTCGTCGACGCTGTAGATGCCGTAGCGATGCTCGCCCAGGACCGCCCACAACGGCGCGCGGAACAGCGCCGTGACGGCGTGGCCGAGCCCGTCGGGCCCGCGCATGGCGATGCCCGCGGCCGTCCGGATCCGGCTGTGCGCGCCGTCGGCGGCCACCAGGTAGCGAGCGCGGACGGTGCGCAGCTCGCCGGTCGCGAGGTCGCGGAGCGTGGCCTCGACGCCGTCGCGCAGGTCCTCGACGCCGACCACCTCGGTGTGGAGGTGCACGTGCGTGCCGCCGAGCGACCGCAGGTGCTCCAGCAGCACGGGCTCGAGGTGGTCCTGGGGCACGCACGCCGGGGCCGTCGGGCTCAGGACGGCGGCCTGCTCGCGCGTCGGCAGGCCGACCGGCCAGGCCGAGCCCCGGGCCGCCGTCGCCAGCGTGCCCGTCTGCCATCCGCGCCACTCGACGTCGACCCCGCCCGCGCGGACGGCGTCCTCGAGGCCCCAGAGCCGGAGCAGCTCCATCGAGCGCAGGCTCACCGCGGTCGCGCGCGGCAGCGACGAGAGCTCGGCCCGGCGCTCGACGAGCATCGTCTCGACGCCGAGCCGGGCGAGCGAGATGGCGGCCGTCAGCCCGGCCGGTCCGGCGCCCGTCACGAGGACGGGCAGGTCGTCGGTGCGGGCGCGCTCGGTCATTTCGCCGGACATGGTGTCTTTCGCCGGACAACGTGTCAAGCCAATACGATGTGACCATGGCCACACGGCGCTACGACCAGCGCCTGCGCGCGCAGGCCGCCGAGGAGACCCGCCGGCGCGTCCTCGACGCGGTCTACGACCAGCTGCGCGAGGCGCCCGCCCGGCCGGTCAGCGTCGACCGGATCGCGCGGAGCGCCGGCGTCGCGCGGTCGACCGTCTACGTGATCTTCGGCTCCCGCGCCGGGCTCTTCGACGCCTTCGCCGCCGACATGCTCGAGCGCGGAGGCTTCCAGCGGGTCCTCGACGCCGTGGCCGATCCGGACCCGCACGTGCACCTCCGCGCGGGGATCACCGGCGGCGTGCAGACCTTCGCCGCCCACCGCGACGTCTTCCGCGCCCTCGTCTCCATGGCGGCGCTCGACCCGGAGGCCGTCGCCGGCACGATGCAGCGCAGCGAGGCGCGACGGACGAAGGGCATGATGCGGCTCGCCCGGCGGCTGGCCCGGCACGGGCTGCTCCGCGAGGGCCTCACGACGAGGGAGGCCGCCGACCGGCTGTGGGTCCTGACGAGCTTCGACGCCTTCGACCTGCTCTACGACGGCCGGGGCCTGGACGCGGACCAGGTCGCCCGCGTCCTCGTCGACCTCGCCGAGCGCACCCTCCTCGCGGACGTCGGCCGGACCTGAGGATCGCCGCAGGCGGCTGCCGATCGCCCGCCGTCCCGGCTACCTGCCGTCGTCCACGAACGCGCGCAGCGCGTCCTTCCCGCCGTGGACGACCGGATCGCCGTGTGCCAGCAGCAGACGCTCGAAGTCCAGGTCGAGCAGCACGCGGTAGGCCTCGCGCAGCCCGGCCTTGGTCTGCTCGGGCTCGTCCATGAACTGGTCGGGGACGAAGGCCAGATCGTCCTGCCCCGGCCAGCGCACGACCCCGTCGGCGCACGCGAGCGCCCGGTGGCCGGGGATGTGGAGCGCGGTCTCGTCGGGGCAGATCGCGTCGACCTCGAAGGCGATGACTCCACCGGGCAGCTGCTCGCCGACGTCGAACGCCTCGACCGGGCCACGCCCGCGGAGCTCGTGCAGACCGCTGCGGACGCAGTGCACGGCGCACCCGAACGCCTCGTGCAGCCGCCAGGCGTCGCGGTCGTGGTGGCGGTTGGTGAGCAGGACGTGCTCGGGGACCCCGTGCCCCTCGAACCACGCCAAGCCCTCGGCGGGGATCATCGCGTCGATCACCACGCGCTCGGCGAGCAGGTAGTACGAGCTGACCTCGATCCGGATGTGCTCATGGCGCGCCGTCCAGTGCCACAACCCGGGGGTGATCTCGCGCACGCCGCGATCCTACCCTCGCCCTCCGGTCGCGAGGCCGCCCCGTGGCACCGGCGTCGGTGGCTGCGCAGGGCGGCGGCGGAACCACCGCCACCCGCGTGGCGGTAGCTTGCGCTGCATGGGAGCCGCGAGGGACGGCGAGCGCCCGCGCGACGCGCTCGGGCGGCTGCGCGCGCCGGGCCGGCCCGCCGCTGGCGCGGTGCGGTTCGCGGATCGCGGGGACGTCGGCGGGCGCGGAGCCTGGGCGTGACCACGGCCGGGACCCTCGTGTCGACCGCGGCGGGCGTCGCGCTCATCGGCCTGGTGGGCCGCGACGCGTTCGACGCGCTGTTCCATGCGGAGGGCCGCGGGGTGTTCTCCCGGCAGATCACGCGCGCCGTCTGGCAGCTGTTCCGTCACGTGGGGGCGCGGCGCGAGCGGTTGTCCCTGGCCGGTCCGGTGGCGTTCGTCTCGGTGATCGCGACGTGGGCCGGTCTGCTCGTGCTCGGTTGGGCGCTGGTCTTCTGGCCTCACATGCCCGGCAGCTTCCGCTTCGACGCGGGCGTCGACGCGGCGGGCCCGGACTTCGTCAACGCGCTGAACGTCTCGCTGGTCACGCTCACGACGCTCGGGTTCGGCGACGTCACGCCGACGTCCCAGGCCCTGCGGCTCATCCTGCCGCTGGAGGCCCTGCTCGGCTTCGGCCTGCTGAGCGCGATCATCTCCTGGCTGGTCTCGATCTACCCGGCGCTCTCGCGGCGGCGCTCGCTCGCCTACGAGATCTCCCTCCTGCGTGCGGCCGAAGCCGAGGACCACGTGTCGCTGGACGATCTCACGCCCGACGCGGTCGAGCGCCTCCTGGCCGAGCTGACGTCGCGGCTCGTCGCGGTCGAGCGCGATCTCGTCCACTTCCCGATCTCCTACTACTTCTCCGCCGGGGACCCGCGGTTCTCCCTGCCGGTCGCCGCGCCGTACCTGCTCGAGGTGGCCCGTCGCGGGATGGACGAGACGCAGCCGACGATCGTGCGCTTCCGCTCCGGCCTGCTGATGCAGGCCATCGACGATCTGGCGAGGACGACCGCCACGCGGTTCCACGGGTCGGGTGCGACCACGCCGGAGGACCTCCTGCGCGGGTACGGTCGCGACCACCTGATCCACGAGCGCTGACCGGTCTCACCGGGGCGCCGCAACCGGCCGGCTGCCGGCTAGGCCAGCTCGGCCGCCAGCGCCGGCGCCACCGCCGCCGGCTCGACGCGGTCGAGCCGCACCGCGTCGCACCCGACCCACTCGGCGGCCTCGCGCAGCGCCGCGGCCATCGCGGGCGCCGCGCGCACGTCGACGGTCAGCTGCTTGGCGACGAGCGTCCGGCCCTCGCGGCCGGGGTCGACGCGGCCGACGAGGCGGCCGCCGGCCAGCAGCGGCATCGCGAAGTAGCCGTGCACCCGCTTGGCCGCGGGCACGTACGCTTCGAGGCGGTGGGTGAAGCCGAAGAGCCGCTCCGTGCGGCGGCGGTCCCACACGAGCGAGTCGAAGGGCGACAGCAGCGTCGTTCGGTGGCGTCCCCGCGCGCCGAGGGCCGCGAGCGCCTCGGGCGCGGCCCACGCGCGGTCGCGCCACCCCTCGACCTCGACCTCGACGAGGTCGGTCTGGCCCACGACCGCCTGCACCTGGTCGCCGCGGATCCGGTGCTGGTCGGCGAGGTCGGCGCGCGTCGCGACGCCGAGCGCCCGCCCGGCGGCGGCCACGAGCGCCCGCAGGCAGGCCTCGTCGTCGAGGTCCTCGGCCAGGAGCTCCGGCGGCAGCGCCCGCTCGGGGAGGTCGTAGGCGCGCTGGAAGCCGCGGCGCTCCACGCACACCGCCTCGCCGGTGTCCAGGAGCCACTCGACGGCCACCTTGACCTCGGACCAGTCCCACCACGGCCCCCCGCGCCGGCCGCCGCCGAGCTCCTTCGTCGTCAGCGGCCCCTCCGCGCGCAGGCGCTCGAGCACGGCGCGGCACGTCGCGTCGTCGACGCGGTGCCAGCGCTGCCCGCGGGCGCGGAACCAGCGCCGGCGGAACGCGAAGAGCGGCCAGTGCTCGAGGGGCAGCAGGCAGGCGGCGTGCGACCAGTACTCGAAGGCCGCGGGGGGTCGCCCCAGTACGCCCGCTCGACGGCCGCGCGGCCGATCGGCCCCAGCCGGGCGTAGGGCACGAGCTCGTGGCTGCGCGCGAGCACGGCTATCGTGTCGAGCTGCACCGCGCCGAGCCGGCGCAGCAGCGCGTGCACGCCGCCCCGGCGGTCCGGAGCCCCCAGCAGGCCCTGGGCGCGGAGGGCCAGGCGACGGGCGTCAGCGGCGCTCAGCGGCTCGGGCACCGCGGGATCGTCCCAGACGTCGCAGTCACCACCCGAGCCCCAGGAGCACCCATGGCGCCCAAGAAGAAGCCGGCCAAGATGGCCAACCGCAAGATCGGCAGCGAGGCCGCCCTCAAGGACGACGGCGACAAGTACGCCATCGTCGGCGGCGACGGCCGCCCGGTCTACCCCGGTGCCGGCGTGACGCTCAACGAGGCCGTGCGCCTCGGCACCTCGCTCGTCGCCACCGCGGGCCTCGCCCGCGTCGAGCCCGACGGGACCCTCACCCCGGGTCGCGTCGAGGGCGGCGAGTTCCACGCCGCCACCCCGGCCGCCTAGCCGGACGACCCGCCGCCCGTCCCCGCCTCCTTCCGGGGCGGTGACGGGCGGCTAGTAGTCGCCGGAGAGGTAGTCCCAGGCCCGGCGCAGCTTGTCGCCGAGGCCGTCCGGCACGGTGTCGTCCGGGCCGGCCGCCAGCGCGGGCGGGCTCGGGGCCGGCTCCGGCAGCTGCGCCGCGGCCTCGGCGTCGAGCGCCAGCAGGACGCCGCGCTCGTGGAGCTCGGCCGCCTGCGGGGCGTCGACGAAGAGGTGACGGCCGCGCGCGGCGACGACCAGCCCGTCGAAGATGTCCTCTTCGGGGGCGGCCAGGACGTGGGCGACGCGCCCGAGCTCGTGCCCGTCCGAGGTCAGGACGGGCACGCCCTCGGGCAGCGTCAGGTACGAGGTGGGCGGGCCGAGGTCCGTGCTCACGTCCTCGGCCTACCCGCTCGGCGGGTCCGGGCGATCAGACCCGCTGGATGATCGTGCCGGTGCCGAGGCCGCCGCCGCAGCACATCGTCACGAGCCCGAGCTCCTTGTCGTCGTCCTCGAGCTCGTGCAGCAGCGTCGTGATGAGCCGCGCGCCCGTCGAGCCGAGCGGGTGGCCCAAGGCCATCGCCCCGCCGCGGGGGTTGACGCGGTCCATGTCGGGCCCGTGCTCGCGCGACCAGGCCGCGACCACCGGGGCGAACGCCTCGTTGATCTCGATGTAGTCGAAGTCGTCGATCGTCAGCCCGTTGCGCTTGAGGAGCTTCGCGGTGGCGGGGATCGGCCCCTCGAGCATCTTCACCGGGTCGCAGCCGACGGTCGTCTGGTCGACGATCCGCGCCCGCGGCCGGAGCCCGAGCTGGTCGGCCTTCTCGCGGGACATGAGCAGCACCGCGGCGGCGCCGTCGGAGATCTGCGAGCTGTTGCCCGCCGTGATCTTCCCGTCGGGCTTGAACGCGGGCTTGAGGTTGGCCAGCGCCTCCAGCGACGTGTCCGGGCGGATGCCCTGGTCGGCGACGTACGTGTCGCCGTTGACCTGGAACGGCACGGTCTCGCGCTCGAACCAGCCCTGCTCGGTGGCGCGCGCCGCCTTCTGGTGCGACTGCACGGCGAGCTCGTCGAGCTCGGAGCGCGGGATCTCCCACTGGTCGGCGATCATCTCGGCGCCCAGGCCCTGGCCCACGATGTTGTGCTTCTCCATGAGCTTCTGGGTGAAGGCCCCGCCGTACTTCTGCTGGGTCTCCATCCCGACCGCGAAGGGCAGGTGGCCCATGTGCTCGACGCCGGAGCCGATCACCACGTCGTGGACGCCGGACGCGATGAGCGCCGCGCCGAAGTTCACCGCCTGCTGGGCCGAGCCGCACTGCCGGTCGACGGTCGTCGCGGCCGCCTCGATCGGCAGCCCCTCCTGGAGCCAGGCGTTGCGGGCGACGTTGAAGGCCTGCTCGCCGATCTGCTGGACGCACCCGGCGATCACGTCCTCGACCTCGGCCGGATCGACGCCGGAGCGCTGGAGGACCTCGGTGTAGGTCTTGCCGAGGAGGTCGTTGGGATGGACGTCCTTGTAGTAGCCCTTCTCCCGGTGCCCGCGGCCGATCGGCGTGCGGACGGCCTCGACGATGACGACCTCGCGACCCTGCTGACCTGCCATGGGACGACCTCCACGTGTTCGGTTCCTGACCCCGGCGTCAACTACTCTACCGACGCGACCGCGTTGACTGACCAGTCAACCAACCACGACGAGGAGGATCCGGACCGTGCAGGAACAGCTCGGCATCGCGGGCAGCGGTGCCATCGCCTGTGGCCTGGCCGCCACCGCCGCGCGCCACGGCGACGTGACGCTCCTCGCCCGCTCCGACGCGTCCGCCGAGCGCGCGACCGCGTCGATCGCCAAGACCTGCGGCAAGCTGGGCGACGACGTGGACGCCGGGCGGGTGCGCGTGGTGACCGACGTGGCCGAGCTCGCCTCGGCCACCTTCCTCGTCGAGGCCGTCGTCGAGGAGCACGACCACAAGGTCGCCGTCCTGCGGGCGCTGGCCGGCGTCGCCGCCCCCCGCGCGGTCCTGGCCACGACGACGTCGTCGCTCTCGGTCGGCCGCCTGGCCGAGGAGGCCGGGGTCGCCGACCGCTTCGTGGGTCTCCACGTCTTCAACCCCGTCCCGCGCATGGAGCTCGTCGAGCTGGCCTTCCCCGCCACGGCGACCGACGACGTCCGGGCCCGCACCCGCGCGCTCTGCGAGGCGCTGGGCAAGACGGCCGTCGAGGTCCCCGACACGCCGGGCTTCGTCGTCAACCGCCTCCTGTTCCCGTTCCTCTTCAGCGCGGTCGACCTGCTCGAGGAGTCCGGGATGGCCCCGGCCGACGTCGACGCGTGCATGCGGCTCGGCGCCGGGCACCCGATGGGCCCGCTCGCCCTGCTGGACTTCGTCGGGCTCGACGTCTCGATCGCGATCGGCGAGACCATCGGCGCCGACGTGCCGCAGCGGCTGTACGACCTGGCCGCCGAGGGGGCGCTGGGCAAGAAGGCCGGGCGCGGCCTCTACGACTACGACCAGGCACCCGCAGGTCGGCGCTAGCGGACCCGCACGCCCCGGTGCGCGTCCTCCGCATCCCCCACTCGACGAACGTCGAGCGCGTCGCGCTCGCCCTCGGCCACAAGGGCCTGGCGGTCGAGTGGGTCGACGTCGACCCGGACGACCGGGCGCCCGTCCGGGCGCTGAGCGGCCAGGACCTCGTCCCGGTCCTCGAGCTCGACGACGGCGAGGTGCTGGCCGACTCGCGGGCGATCCTGGGCCGGCTCGAGGCCGATCACCCGGATCCGCCGCTGTGGCCCGGCGCCCCGGCCGCCCGCGCGCAGGCCGACGTGTTCCTGGAGTGGTTCGACGAGGTGTGGAAGGGGCCGCCCAACCGCCTGGCGGCGGGAGCCGGGGTCGGCCCGCCCGGACGACGCCGAGCGCCTGCGCGGGTGGACCGACCGCTTCGAGGCGCTCCTCGACGACGGGCGCCCGTACCTGCTCGGGGACGCGGTGACGGTCGCCGACGTCCTGGCGCAGCCGTTCCTGCGCTACGGCGCCGTGCCGCCGGCGGCCGACGACCGCGACCCGTTCCACGCCGTCCTCGTCGAGCACCTGCCGATCCGGACCGGGCCCTACCCGCGCCTGCGCGCCTGGGTGGCGCGCGTCGACGGCCTGCCGCGCGCGTGACGGCCACGGCCGGCGCGATCTTGAAGCGCACGTTGAGGAACCTTTAGGCCGGGTTGAGGTAGCGGGAGCAGACTGCGCTTCGCGAACGTACCTCGCAAGTGCACCTCCTCCCAAGCAGCACCCGACGGGCCCGCCATCAGCGGGCCCGTCGTGGTTCCGGCGCGCTCAGCCTCCGCGGTCGCCGTCGCCGGCCCCGGCGGCGACGCCCGCCGGCGCGTGGCGCTCGCGGATCCGGACGGCCTCGATCCGGTTCTCGCGCACCGACTCGACGCGGATCGAGTAGCCGTTGGCGCGGACGGTGTCCCCGCGCTTGGGCAGGCGCCCGAGCTGGGCGAAGACGAAGCCGCCCACCGAGTTGTAGGCGTCGGTGTCGACCGGCAGCTCGACGCCGTGGTCGAGCAGGTCGGCGAGGGCGACGTGCCCGCGCACGAACCAGTCGCCGTTGGCCAGCCGGCGGACCTCGCCGCCGGCCGGGTCGGTCTCGTCGTCGATCTCGCCGACGACCTCCTCGATGATGTCCTCGATCGTGACGATGCCCGCGACGCGGCCGTACTCGTCCACGACGACCGCCAGCGAGTTGCGGTTGCGCTGCAGGTCGGCCAGGAGGTCGTCGAGCGGCTTGGTCTCCGGGACGATGAGCGCGTCCTTGACGAGCGGCTCGATCGATGCGTGAGGGCCCTCGGCCAGGAGCTGGCGGGCGAGCGAGTTGGAGTGCACGGTGCCCCGGACGCGGTCCGGGTTCTCGTCCTCGGTCACGACCAGGCGCGTGTGGCCGGTGGAGACGCACCGGCGCAGCGCCGTCTCGACGTCCTCGGAGATGTCGACCGTCACCACGGCCGGGAAGGGCGTCATGACCTGCCGCGCCTCCTGCTCGTGGAGGTGGAAGACGCCCTGGAGCATCCCGGCCTCCCCCGGGTCGAGCTGGCCGCCGCTGCGCGCCTGCGCGATCAGGACGCGCAGCTCCTCGGGCGAGCTGCCCTCCTCGAACTCGGCGTCCGGGTTGATGCCGATCCTGCGCAGCATCCAGTTCGAGACCGCGTTGAGCGCCGTGATGAACGGGCGCATCCCGCGCTCGAACAGGATGAGCGGTCGCGCGATCCGCAGCGCGATCCGCTCGGCCTTGACGATCGCGTAGATCTTCGGGACCTGCTCGCCCAGCGTGATGTGCAGCGAGGTGGTCAGCGTGTAGGCGATGCCGAACGAGATCGCCGCGGCGGCGCCGTGCGAGAGGTCCGCCGAACAGCGGCTCGACGAGCTTGGCGATCGCCGGCTCGCCCAGGAAGCCGATGCCCAGGCTGGCCAGCGTGATCCCGAACTGGCAGGCCGAGAGGTACTGGCTGAGGTCGGTCAGCAGGTGCAGCGCCCTCGCGGCCCGGCGGTCCCCGGCGGCCTGGAGATCCTCGAGTCGCGAGCGACGGGAGCGGACGAGCGCGAACTCGGCCGCGACGAAGAACCCGTTGGCGAAGACGAGCAGGACGACCGCGACGAGGAAGATCGCGGTCATCGGCGGGCGGCTGCGGAGCCGCTACTTCGAGGGAGGTCGTCTTGCACGCGCCGGATCTGCTGCGGCAGGCTAGCAGCGAGGCGGTCGCGTCATGAGAGCGCGTCCAGGACCCGGGCGAGGTCGAGGTCGGCCTGCGTGATCCCGCCCTCGCTGTGGGTCGACAGCGTGAGGCGGACCCTGTTCCACCCGTGGACGAGGATGTCCGGGTGGTGCCCGGCCTCCTCCGCCGCCTGCGCGACCCGATCGACGAAGGCGATCGCCGTCGGGAAGTCCGCGACCTGGAGGTCCCGCACGAGCGTCGCGCCCTCGCGACGCCAGGGCGTGCCCCGCAGGGCCGCGTCGACCTCGTCCTCCGCCAGCAGCGCCATGCGGTCGTCCTGCCCGGCAGCGCATCCCGCCTATCCTCGAGCCGATGCGGATCGTGTCCCTCGTGCCCCACGCGACGGAGCTGCTGTTCGCGCTCGGCCTGGGCGACGAGGTCGTCGCCGTGACGCACGAGTGCGACCACCCCGACGCCGTCGGCGACCTGCCGCACGTCACCCGCGACGTCCTCCCGCCCGGGCTCACCGCCGGCGAGATCGACGCCGCCGTCCGGGCGCGGACGGAGGCCGGCGAGGCCATCTACGCGCTCGACGCCGACCTGCTGCGCGAGCTCGAGCCCGACCTCATCGTGACCCAGGCGCTGTGCGCGGTCTGCGCCGTCTCCGTCGACGACGTGCGCGCCGTGGCCGCCGAGCTCCCGTCCCGGCCCCAGGTCATCGCGCTGGACCCGACGACGCTGGGCGAGACGATGGGCGACGTGCGGACGATCGCGCAGGCCACCGGCACGCGCGACGCGGCCCTGGACCTCATCGCCCGCCAGCGGGCCCGCATCGACCGCGTGCGCCTCGCCGTCAAGGGCGCCCCGGTCGTCCCCGTCGCGGCGCTCGAGTGGCTCGACCCGGTCTTCGTGGCGGGCCACTGGACCCCGCAGCTCGTCGAGCTGGCCGGCGGCGTCGACGTGGCCGGCTTCGCCGGCGAGCACTCCGAGCAGACGACGTGGGAGGCCGTGGCCGCCGCGCAGCCGGAGGTCGTCGTCGCCATGCCGTGCGGCTACGACGCCCCGCGCGCCCTGGAGGAGGCGACGACGTTCGCCGGTCCCTTGGCCGGGCTCGGGGCCCGGCGCGTCGTCGCCGTCGACGCCTCGGCCTACTTCTCGCGCCCGGGGCCGCGCCTGGTCGACGGCCTCGAGCTGCTCGCCCACGTGCTGCACCCCGACCGGGTCGCCGCCCCAGCGGGCGTCGCGCCGGCGCTCGACGTGCCGCTCCCCGCGGCGGCGCGTCGGCGACCGCCGGGCCGGCTAGGCCACCGACAGCGCGCCGGCCACCGCGACGGCGGCCAGCGCGACGCACCCGGCGTACGACAGCCAGGGCAGGCGCCGGCGGTCGGCGACCAGGAAGACGACCCCGACGAGCGCGCCGCCCACCAGGCCGCCGATGTGGCCGCCGACGGAGACGTTCGAGAGCACGAAGGACAGGCCGAGGTTGAAGACGATGAGCAGCCCGATGTCGGTCTGCAGCGGGTTGTAGCCGCGCGAGCGCAGGTCGACCGCGGCCGCCCCCATGAGGCCGAAGATCGCGCCCGAGGCGCCGACCGTGAGCGCGTCGGGCTGGACCGCGATGGCGCCGAAGGCGCCCCACAGCAGCGCCGTGAAGTACAGGGCGACGAACCGCGGCGTGCCCAGCACCGGCTCGAGCATCCGCCCCAGGATCCACAGCAGGTACATGTTGAAGGCGATGTGGAGCAGGCCGGCGTGCAGGAAGCCGCTGGTGACCAGCCGCCAGACGTCGCCCGCCGCGACGTCGGGCCCGTCGAGGGCGAGGTCGCGGAAGAGCGTGTTGCCGCCCGCCGAGGTCCCCGCGCCGAGGTTGCCCGTGGCCAGGAAGGCCAGGACGCACACGGCGATGATCGCGATCGTCGCGCGTGGCTCGCTCGAGGTCGTCGCCAGCGAGCGCGTCTTCGTCCGCTGCCGGGAGCACTCCGGGCATCGCATGCCGACCGGGGTCGGCGTCATGCAGTCCGGGCAGATCGGACGCCCGCAGGACGAGCAGTTGACCCCCGTCTCGCGCGACGGGTGGCGATAGCAGGTCTGCGTCGCGGGCTCGGCGGAGGTGCTCATGCTCAGCTGGATCGACGGTAGCAGTCGGCCCTCCGACGATCGGCGGGTCCGGGGGATGGTCGTCGGCTGGAGGCCGCGGCGGGCGCTAGGCCGGCGCGGCCGAGACGACCGGCCGGCTGGTGGGCGCGGCGCTGCCGCCGTCGGGCTCGGCCGTCACGAGGACCTTGTCGCCGGCCCGGAGGTCGGCGGGCACGTCGACCGAGGCGCGGCCGTCGGCCGTGGTGCGGAAGAGCGCGTCGGTCGGGCTCGGGGCCGTCTCGCCCTTGCGCAGGATCCACACCTGGTAGACGCGGTCGCGCGCCGGGCGCTGGAGGCCCTCGGCCACGAGCCGCGCGTGGTCGCCGGTCACGACGAGCTGGGCCTGGCCCCCGGCCAGCGCCACGTCCGCGGCGACCGTCCGCGTGGCCGGGCCCGAGTCGCCCTGGAGCGCCGCCCCGACCCCGATGCCGACGGCGAGCAGCACGATCGCCAGGCCGGCCGCCGGCAGGGGCCGCAGGGCGCCGAACGACCGCCGCCACCAGGGCGTCCCCCCGCGGTCGCGGCGCGGGCGCCGCGCGGTGGGGGCCACCGGCTCCGGGACCGCCGCGCGGCCGGCGTCGGCCGGCACGTCGACGCGGTCCGCCTGCGGGCCGGCGGCGGCGAGCAGCTCGGCCTCCCCGTGCACGACGCCCATGAGCCGGGCCTTCAGCGCCGGCGGCGGGGCCAGCTGGTCGGGGCTCAGCGGCAGGGCCTCGGCGGCCACGCGCAGGTGCGCGACCTCGTCGCGACAGCGCTCGCAGACGGCGAGGTGGCGCTCGAAGGCCGCCCGCTCGCCGGGCTCGAGCGCGTCGAGCACGAAGGCGCCGGCGTCGAGGCCGTGCCCGCAGTCGCCGCGGCCGGTCATGACGCGGGCTCCGGGGCCAGGCCGCCGAGCGATCCGCGGAGCTTCCCCAGCCCCAGGCGCATGCGGCCCTTGATCGTGCCCAGCGGCTCGCCGAGCATCGCGGCGATCTCGCTGTGCGTGAAGCCGCCGAAGTACGAGAGCTCGAGCACGCGGCGCTGCTCGTCGGGGAGCTCCTCGAGGGCCGCGCGCACCTCGCGGGACTCCTCGCGCCGCACGGCCTGGACGTCCGTGCGCTCCTCGGCGACCAGGCGCTCGGCGATGCCCTCGTCCGAGGCGCGGCGCCGGTCGTGGGTGCTCGCGCGGCGCAGGTGGTCGATCGCCCGGTGGTGGACGATGCCCAGGACCCACGTCCGGACGGAGCCGCGGGCGCGGTCGTAGCGGGCCCCGGAGCGCCAGATGGAGAGGAAGGCCTCCTGGACGACGTCCTCGGCCTGGGTGCGGTTGCCGGTCATGCGGTGGGCGAGCGAGAAGGACACGGTGGCGTGGCGCTCGTAGACGAGCTCGAAGGCGGAGGCGTCGCCGCGACGGACCAGCTGC
Source organism: uncultured Actinomycetes bacterium (assembly GCA_963707695.1). Taxonomy (GTDB): domain Bacteria; phylum Actinomycetota; class Thermoleophilia; order Solirubrobacterales; family Solirubrobacteraceae; genus JAOPZW01. The sequence continues at coordinate 1,085,388 of CAVPQY010000004.1, forward strand.
ATCAGCTCCTCGTCGGCGAGGTGGGAGAGCGACATGCCGGCCCCAAGGTACGCGGCCGCCCGGGGTCCGGATCAGCGGCGGGCGCGACGGCGCTCGCCGCGGCGGCCGTCGCGGCGCCGGCGGCGCTAGTCGCGCAGGGCGCGCCGGGCGTCCTCGAGCGCGGCGTGGAGCGCGCGGCCGGCGAGCTGGACCGGCGACCGGCCCTGCGCGTGGCGGCGCTTCTGCGAGGCGCGGACGCGCAGGACGACCAGCCCCGCTCCGGCCGCGGTCCCGATCGCGGCCGCGGCGACCGGCCGCACCCAGTTGCGCGGGTCGCGCATCGCCGAGAGCTCCCAGGCGTCGAGCTCCTCGGCCGCCGCCTCGGTGAGCGTGGTCAGCGTCGACTCGAGGCGCGCCGCCAGGTCGGCGGGCGGCTCGACGGGCGCCAGCGCGCGGCGCAGGAGCGCCTCGAAGTCCGTTCCGGCCTGCTCGCTCACCTCATCCGCCTCCCTGCCGTGTCGCGACGATCTGCTCGAGCTGCTTGATGGCGCGGTGCAGCAGCACCTTCGTGGCCCCGTCGCTGCGCCCCATGGCCCGCGCGATCTCGCGGTTGTCCATGCCCAGCGCGAAGCGCATGATCAGCGCCTCGCGGCGGTCGTCGGGCAGCTCCTTGACGCCCTCCAGGATGCGCGCCAGCTCGTCGCGCCCCTCGACCAGGTCCTCGGTCGTGTGCAGCGTGCTCAGCGGCGTCGTCGTCTCCTCGATCGACGTCTGCGGGCGCCGCGAGCGGTCCCGGTAGAGGTTCGCGGCCAGGTTGTGGGCGATCCGGATGAGCCAGGGCCGCAGCGGGCGGCCGTCGGACTCCTCCAGCGCGCGCTCCAGGTGCCGGTAGGCCTGCAGGAACGTCTGCTCCGTCAGGTCCTCGGCGTCGTGGTGGTTGCCCACCCGGTAGTAGCTGTAGGAGTAGACGTCCTTCAGGTGCGCCCGGTAGAGCTCCGAGAACTCGCTGTCCAGGCGGACCTTGTCCACGCACGGAGCCTATCCCTCAGGCGGCCCGGTCCCGGCGGCGCCAGGCCGGGGCGGTGACCGAGCGGGCCCATGCCTCCGCCGAGGCGCGCCCCTCCACGACGTCGGCGAGGCCGGCCACGGTCGGCGCGCGCACGCCGTCGCCGGCGAGGGTGCGGGCCAGGAGCGGGAGCGCGTCGAGCCCCTCGCACGCCTGGCCGAGCATCGGGCCGATCCGCTCGGCCGGGACGCCCTGCCCGAGCAGCTCGCCGGCGCGGCGGTTGCGGCTGGCGTCGGCGACGACGGTGGCGACCAGGTCACCGGCGCCGGCCAGGCCGGCGAAGGTCTCGGCCCGGCCGCCCCGGCGGCGGGCGTAGGCGTCGAGCTCGGCGAAGACGCGCCCGGCCGCGGCGCCGGCGGCGTTCGGGCCCATCACGGCGGCCGTCGCGGCGGCGAGGACGGCGGCGTTCTTCGCCGCTGCGGCGAGCTCGACGCCGGTGACGTCGGCCGTGGTCTCGACGGCGAAGCCGGCGCTGGAGAGCAGCTCGCGCAGCTGCGCGCGCAGGTCCGCGTCGGCGGAGGCGGCGACCAGGGCCGCCCCGTGGGCGAGGGCGTCGGCCGCATGGCCGGGGCCGCCCAGGACGGCGAGCGCGCGCGCCCGCACGCGGGCCCCGACGTAGCCGCTGGGGAGCTCGCCGACGGCCGGGACGAGGCCCTTCGTGACCAGCAGGACGGCGGCCTGCGGCGGGATCCGGTCGCCGAGCGAGGCGACCGCGGCGGGGAGGTCGCGGGCCGGGACGGCCAGGGCGACGAGGTCGGCGTGCGCGAGGTCGAGCTCGGCCGCGCGGGTGACGCGGACGGCGTCCGGCAGCACGACGCCCGGCAGGTAGCGGTCGTTCGTGCGCGTCGCCGCGAGCCGGTCGCGCTGCTCGGCGGTGCGCGTCCCGAGCTCGACGTCCAGGCCCGCCCGCGCCATCGCGACGGAGAGCGCGGTCCCCCAGCTGCCGGCCCCGACCACGGCGACGCGCCGCAGCGGCGCCAGGCCGCCCAGCCACTCCCACTGCAGCGCGACGCACGGCCAGATGCGGTCGGTGACCGCGCCCGCGAGCTGCGGCGACGGGTCGGCCACGCGCGGGAAGCGCAGCGGCCGCCCGGCGCGGATGCGGACCTTGCGCGGACGGATGCGCCAGCCACGCCGCACGTCCTCGGTGCCGATGACCGCGACGGGGACGACGGGCGCGCCCGTCTCGAGGGCCAGGCGGCCGACGCCGCGCCGCGGCCGGCCGAGGCCGCCGGGGCGGGTGCGGGTGCCCTCGGGGAAGATCAGGACGCCGTCGCCACGCTCGAGGATCGCGCGGGCCGTCGCCATCGCGTCGACGTCGCCGGCCCCGCGCTCGATCGGGAAGGCGCCGAGGCTGTCGAGGAGCCACGCGACGGGGCGGCGCGTGAAGAGCTCGCGCTTGGCCACGAAGTAGATCGGGCGCCTGGCCAGCGTCGCGATGACGAAGGGGTCCAGGAACGACCGGTGGTTGGCGGCGAAGATGACCGGGCCCTCGGCCGGGATGTGCTCGCGGCCGATGCGGCTCATCCGGAACCACACGTGGAAGAAGGGCTGCAGCACGGCGCGGGCGAGCCAGTACACGAGCGGGTTGACGCCCTTGGTCCTCGCGCGCAGGAGGAGCTCCGCCCGGTCCATACCGCTCTTACGACGGCGCGCCGGGCCGGTTACACCGTCGCCCGCGCGCGCGATCGCGCACCCGGCGGCGCGCCCGCGAGTACGCTGCGCCCCATGGCGATCGACCGTGCGCGCACCGTGCGCGGGGCCGTCGCCGGCGCGGTGGCCGCCGGCGTCTGGGCCCTGCAGCAGCCCCTCGACCGGCGCGTCTTCGGCGTGCCCTACGACGACACCGAGCTCCTGGGCAAGGCGGTGACGCGCGGGCGTGCGTGGCCCGCCGCCGGCCTGGCGCTGCACCTGCTCAACGGCGCCGCCTTCGGGGCGCTCTACGCGAACGCCGCGCCGCGGGTGCCGCTGCCCTCGTGGGCCCGCGGTCCCGCCGCCGGCCTGGTCGAGCACGTCGCGACGTGGCCGGGGACCGTCCTCACCGACCGCCTGCACCCGGCGCGGGACGACCTGCCCAAGCTCTCGGCCGACCCGGCGGCCTTCGCCCAGGCCACGTGGCGCCACCTGCTCTTCGGCGTCGTGCTCGGGGAGCTCGAGCGCCGCCTGAACGCCGACGACAGCGCCGACGTGCCCTCCTACGAGCACGTCGTCTCGACGAACGGCCACGGCGACCTGGAGCAGGCCGTGGGGGTCGCGCGGCCGTAGACTCGGCCCGCCGCGGCGAGCCCCCGCCGGAGTAGCTCAGCTGGTAGAGCAGCGCCCTTGTAAGGCGAAGGTCAGGGGTTCGAGTCCCCTCTCCGGCTCCTCCCCGCGGCCGGGCGCGTCCCCTAGCGCGTGTAGGTCATCGCGTCGGGCCCCTTGCCCGCCGTCGACCGGCAGCTCCCGTTGCCGGGCCCCGCGACGATCGCCAGCGAGAGGCAGCGCGAGAGCGCCTGCTGGCCGAAGGCGTTGGGGTGCAGCGTCTCCTGGATCTCACCCTGGGCGAGGTTGAGGGTCAGGAAGCGGGCCCACTCGCTCGTGGCGGCGGCCGGCGGGCTCGGTCAGCGTCGCCTGGCGGGCCGCTGTCGCGCAGACCTCGTGGCCCTGGAGCGAGTTGCGCAGGTCGAGGTACTCGACGCCCTTGCCCGCGGCGACGAAGCGCAGGCCGTCGGCGATCTGCGCGACGAGCGAGTCGCGGGCCCAGTTGAGGTCGGTGTCGTAGAACGGGCAGCCGCCGACCGACGCGCGCTGCGGGTCCAGCTCGCCGTAGCGGGCCTCGGAGGCCCGCGGGACGGGCGAGCCGTAGCTCTGCACGATGAAGCGGTACTGGGAGCGCGCGAAGCCGGACTCGGCCATGACGGCGCGGACCTCGTCGATCGCCTTGTCCACGCCCCGGAAGGCCGCGTTGCGCTTGGCGTCGACGACCGCCTGCTGGCTCGTGCGGCACGGGCCGGTCTTCGCCGCGTAGGCCTGGGCGCAGGCGCGGATGATGTCGGCGAACCCGAGGTCGTTGCCACCGATCGAGAGCACGACGACCTTCGCGTTGCTGACCTGCGCGACGTAGCGCAGCATCTGGGCCTGGGTCGGCTCGCCCTTCTCCCCCTGGCCGCCGCTCGACGTGCGGAAGATGTTCACCGTGGCGGCGCCCGAGCACGCCACGTTGATGCGCCGCTCCACGGGGGCGACGACGCCCTCGACCTCGGCGACGTCGGAGCGGTGGCAGCCGTTGGCCGCCGTCGTGCCGTACACGCGGCTGGGGTCGTAGCCCGTCCCCGTCCACGCCCGGTCGGTGCCGGCGCGGTCGGTCGTCGAGACGATCGAGTTGCCCTGCCAGCGCCCGGCCTCGCCCGAGATGAACGAGTCGCCCAGCGTCACGACCGAGCTCAGGGCGCTCGCCGGCGTCCGCTTGGCGGCCGGCGCGGCGCCGGGCAGCACGAGCGCCACCGCGCAGGTCGCGACCACCGTCATCAGGGCCCTGCGGACCATCGGCCTCACCTCGCTCGGCACACCGGGAAGGGGTGCACCGTACCCGTCGCTGCAAGCCGTCATGCAGCGCAACTCCGTCGTCGTGACACGGTTGGAGCGCGCAGACCCGAGGGAAAGGACCCCCCACCCATGACCCCCCGTCACCGCCCCGCGCTCGCCGGCGCGCTCGCCGTCGCCGGCGCGCTCGCCCTCCCCGCCGCCGCCCAGGCGGCCAGGCCGCTCGTCACCACCGGAGCTGCGACGAAGGTCGCGTTCTCGTCCGCGCACCTGACGGGCTCGGTCGGCGCCCGCGGCAAGGCGACCGTCTCCTTCTTCCAGTACGGCCGCACGATCGCCTACGGCGCCCAGACGGCCGAGGCCCCTGCCGGCCGGGCGACCGGCCGCACGCGCGTCGGCGCCGACGTCCTCGGGCTCGAGCCGACCCGGCGCTACCACTACCGCCTCGTGGCCCGCAACAGGGACGGGACGACCCTGGGCCAGGACCGCACGTTCCGCGCGAAGAGGCAGCCGCTCGGGTTCCTCGTGACCGCCACGCCCAACCCGGTGCCCTTCGGCGACGACTTCGCCGTCACCGGGGCCCTCGGCGGCACGGGCGCGGGCGGTCGCGCCGTCGCGCTGCAGGGCCGCGGCTTCCCGTACACCGGCCCGTGGACGCCGCTGGGCAACGCCCAGGTGACCGCGCCGAACGGCGCCTTCTCGTTCTCGGTGCTCAACGCGGGCGGCAACACGCAGTACCGCGTCGTCACGACGAGCAGCCCGGTCGTGCAGAGCGCCGTCGTGCCGGTCGGGGTCGCGGTCCGCGTGTCGACCCACGTCAACCGCAAGCGCGTGCGGCGCGGAGGCCGCGTGCGCTTCTCGGGGACGATCACGCCCGGGCAAGGTCGGCGCGCTCTTCGCGATCCAGCGCCTGGACCGCGGGGCCAGTGGCTGACGGTGGCCGGCGGCGTCTCGCGCAGCGGGAGCGCGGCCTCCTCGCGCTTCTCCAAGCGCTACAGGGTCCGGCGCACGAACCGCTACCGGGTCTTCGTCAGCGTGGCCGACGGCACGAACCAGTCGGCCGCCGGGCGGACGATCCGCATCCGCGCCCGCCGCTAGCCGCGATCGGCCGGCGGCTCCGCGCCGCCCCCCTCGCCGGCGAGCTCGTCCAGCGTCCGTCCGCTCAGGACGGACGCCGGCTCGTCGGCGACCACGTCGCGCTCGCGGTCGGCGTGCTCGTCGCGGACCTTCACGAGCACCCACCGCTCGCGCGTCCCGGGGTCGTCCGCGCCGCCGGCCACGCGCGTCAGCGCCCAGCCCGCCGCGCAGCTTCTCCCCGCGCAGCTCGACGGCCAGGTGGCCCGCGTCGAGCGCCGCGGCCGCGTCGCCGCCGCCCGCGACGGCGTACGTCCCGCGGTCCCAGACGATGACCGCCCCGCTCCCGCGGGTCGCGCCGGCGTGGCGGCCCTCGAAGTCCCCCGCCGCGAGGTCGTGGTCGGCGACGGCCATCGCCAGGCGCTTGTCGGCGGGGTCCAGCGACGGACCCTTCGGGACGGCCCAGGAGCGCAGGACGCCGCGGACCTCGAGGCGCAGGTCGAAGTGCCGGGTCGTGGCGTCGTGCTGCTGGAGGACGAAGCGCGCCACCCGGGTACCGTGTCACCGATGGACCGCGTCCCGGTGCCCGAGCTCGTCAAGCCCCGCCTGCGCGGGGTTCTGCACCAGTACGCGTTCTTCGTCGCGGTCGCGCTGGGCGCCGCCCTCGTGCTGCGCGCCCCCGGCGTCGCGGGAACCGCCGCGGTCTCGGTCTACGCGGCCGGCATCTGCGGCCTCTTCGGCGTCAGCGCCCTGTACCACCGCCGGACCTGGTCGCCGCGGGCGTCGCGCGTGGATGCGCCGGGCGGACCACTCGATGATCTTCGTGTTCATCGCGGCGACCTACACGCCGGTCGCGGTGCTGGTGCTGCCACGGGACGCTCGCCACCGTGGTCCTCGCCGTCGTGTGGGGCGGCGCGCTGGCGGGCGTCGTCCTCAAGCTCGTGTGGATCACCGCGCCGAAGTGGCTGTCGGCGGTGCTCTACGTGTCGCTCGGGTGGGTCGCGCTGCTCATGCTGCCCGACCTGTGGGGCGACCTGGGCTGGCTCGCGGTCGGCGGCCTTCGGCCTCGGCGGCCTCCTCTACACCGTGGGCGCCGTCGTCTACGCCAGCGAGCGGCCGAACCCGTGGCCGCGGACCTTCGGCTTCCACGAGGTCTTCCACACGCTCGTCATCGCCGCCGCGGCCGTGCACTACGCCGTGATCTCGCTCGCGGTCGTCTGACCGCGAGCCCATCGGCGGGGGTGCGGGCGAGGTCCTACTTGCGCACGACGATCGTCATGCGCATGTTGTCCTCCTCGTGGAAGGTGCAGAGGATCCGGTAGGTGCCCGGCTTCGTGAGGCGCCGGCGGTAGGCGTAGTCGATCGACCCCGGGTCCGACCAGAACTTCTTCGCGCCCTTCGGGCCCTTCGTGAGCTTGACGTCGTGCACGTCGGCCGCCTGCTCGGTCCACTTCCAGGTGACGATCGAGCCGGCGTTGACGGTCAGCTTCGTCGGGCCGTAGTAGTTGTCGTAGACCTTGACGGTCTTCTTCTGCGGCTTGCGCTTGACCGCGGGCTGGCCGGCGTGCGCCGGCCCCGCGGCGAGGGCCGCGAGGCCGGCGACGGCCAGCAGGGTGCTCGTGCGACGGGCGATCACTTCGAGGGCTGCTCCATCGGGGTCTGGCCCTTGACGTAGCGCTCGAGCGGCGTGTAGCCGGGCTTGGCGGCGTGCTCGTGCTTGACCCAGTGCGACTCCTGCGGGTCCAGCGCCCAGCCGAGCACCGTGCCCTGCGACGGCGCGTCGAACGTGTTCTGCCCCGAGAACGGGCACGCGACGAACTGGGCGCCGTTCGCCGGCTCCGTGGGCGACGTCAGGGTGTTCGGGCCCCAGCAGTTGTCCTTGCCGTTGCCGTCGTAGAACAGGTCGCGGCCGTTGAGGTCGGCCCCGGCGGCGCCGAACGTGTTGTTCCGCACGACGTTGCCGTCGGTGGTCTGGGCGTCCTGCTGCTTCAGCAGCACCTGCTGGATGGCGCCGACGCCGACGAGGAAGTTCCCGTAGACCCGGTTGCCCTCGACCCGCGTCGTGCGCCCGCCGAAGAGGAGCACGCCGATGCCGACGGGGTACGGCGTGTCCGTCGCGGTCGGCCGCAGCGTGAACGGCGCGCCGGCCCCGTAGTTGAAGTTGTTCCAGAAGATGTCGTTGTCGGTGATGACGTTGTCCTCCGGCGGCGCGTACTTCTCGCTGTCGAGCGCGTTCGGGACGATGCCGAGGCCGTTGTTGAACCACTTCGACTTCGTGATCGTCACGTAGCGCATGTTCGTGCCGGAGAAGCCGAGCACGTTGCCGTAGGAGCTGACGTTGCGCACGATGGAGCGGATCGGCTTGGTCTGCGGCGGCGTCTGGCCGATGTAGAAGCCCGAGTCGTTGTTCCAGGCGGCCTCGGAGTCGCTCATCGTCCCGCCGCGGGAGTTGAACGCGTAGACGCCGTAGACGCCGCAGAGCATCGCCCGCAGCTTCGTCAGCGTGTACCCGGTGGCGTTGAGGACGAAGAAGCCGTTGCCGTTGAAGTTCTGCGCGGTGAAGCCCTTGACCGTCACCTGGTTGGCCTCGCGGATGAAGACGCCGTTCTGCTTCGCGGCGCCCTTCAGCCGCTTGCCGTCGAGGACGACCTTCTTCGGGTTGCCGACGTTGCCGATGAGCTTGAGGTAGCGCTTCTTGGCGCCGAAGATCCGCACGTTCTGGCGGTAGGTGCCGTTCGGGACGCGGATCGTGTCGCCGGCGTGGGCCTTGTCGACGGCCTTCTGGATCGTCCGGTAGCAGCCCTTGGCCTTCTTGGCCTTGGGCTTGCAGACCTTCAGCGTGTGGAAGGGACCGCGGGGCTTCTTCTGCCCGGCGGTCGGGTTGCTCGGCGGCGGGTAGTCGGCCGCGGAGGCCGCGGCCGGGACCGCCAGGGCGGCGACGCCGATGGCGGCGAGGACCGCGATGCGCCGATGGGGATGTGGGGACATGGGCTGCTCTCCTGTTGCGGCTAGGGCTCGACGAGGTACCAGCCCGTCATCCCGCCGTCCTGGTGGGTGAAGACGTGGCAGTGGTACAGCCAGCGGCCGGGGTTGTCCTCGACGAAGCGGACGGTCGTCGTCTCGTTGGGCCCGACCGAGGGCGTGTCGACGAACCGCCCCGCCTCGTCCTTCCAGCGGTGGCCGTGGATGTGGAAGTCGTGGAAGTTGTTGTCCATCCCGAAGACGTGCAGCGCGACGTCCTGGCCGACCTTCGCCTTGATCGTCGGCGTGTTGCCCGCGTAGGCGCGGCCGTTGAAGCACTGGAACTGCCGGCGCAGGCCGGTGACCGGCGGCTGCAGGGCGTGGAGGAAGAGCGGCACCTCGACGTCCGGCGGCTTCTCGCCCTTCTCGCGCACGACGATCGCGCCGAAGAGGCCGCGGAACGTGTTCAGCGTGTGGTTGGGGCCGTGGTCGTGGTAGGGCCACGCGCCGACGCTGTCGGGGGTGCACTCCCAGGTGTAGGTGAACTCCTCGCCCGGCGCGACGAACCCGCCCGCGCGGGTGAAGTCGCCGAGGTACGTCCCGTCGTACTCGGGGTTGTACTTCACCCCGTGCGGGTGCATCGTGAGCGCCTGGTCGTAGCGGCTCGAGAGCCCGTTGCGGAAGTGCACGCGGATGACGTCGCCCACCTCGCCGACCAGCAGCGGGCCGGGGATCAGCGCGGGCCCGCGCGGGGAGGCGAAGCCCTCGGTGTACTCCTGGAAGACGAAGGCCCGGTAGACCGACGGCCCCGGGAGCGCACGGCCGTGCCACTGGTCGCGCCGCGGGCGCGACGGGATGACGTCCCAGCGGACGTCGCGGGCCTGGATCCAGTACTCGCGGACCACGCCGCCGGGCTGCGGCTGCGGCGTGGAGAAGGTCAGCGTCTCCGTCGGGCCGGCGCCGGGCGTGGCCGCGGTGCGGCGCACCGTGGGTCGCCGCACGCGCGCCGCGGCCGCGTCGGCCTTCGCCGCGTCGCCGGCGCGGCGCAGGCTGACGCGCTCGTCCCCGATCGTGCAGATCAGCGCCCCCGCCGAGACGGCCAGGAACCCGCGCCGGCCGAGGGCGGGCGGGCCGTCGTCGTCGGGTTCGTCGTCGGCTGACATGGTCGAGGCGGGCGCCCGTCCCCCCGGGACGCGCGGGCGCCAGGCTAGTACACCTGTACTGCGCCCGGCAACGACCCTCGGGGACCTGGCCGCGCCGATCGCCCGCGGGCTATGGTCGCCGGGACGCAGGACGCCGGCGCATGGCCCGCTCCGCCCACCCCATCCCGCGTCCGCCGGCCGGCGGACGGCCGGACCCCGCCGCGACGCGCGAGGCGATCGTCGCCGCCACCGTGCGCCTCATCGGCCGTGGTGGCACGGCGCTCGTGACCCACCGCGCCGTGGCGGCCGAGGCCGGCGTCTCGCTCTCGTCGACGACGTACCACTTCGCCTCGAAGGACGCGATCGTCGACGCCGCGCTGCGCTCGGTGGCCGAGCGCGAGGTCGAGCGCCTCTCGGCGGCCGCGGCGCAACTGCACGACCACGGCGACGTCCCCGAAGTCATCGACGCGACGCTCGACTGGCTCGCGGCCCAGCTCGCCGAGGACGACGAGGTCGTCCGGGCGGGCTACCACCTGCAGCTCGAGACGACGCGACGGCCGCAGCTCGCGGAGGTCCACCTCGCCTGGGCCCGGGCGGTGCAGCGCCTGGCCGAGGGGGTCCTGCGCGCCGCCGGGTCGCCGTCCCCCGTCCTGGACGCGCGCCTGCTGGCCGCAGCGATCGACGGCCTGCGCCTCGAGCAGCTCACGATGCCCAGGCGCGCGAGCGGCGTCGGGGGCGGCGTCGGGTCCGCGCGGCCCGTGGTCGAGCGGCTCCTGCGGGCGCTGACCGGCGGCTAGGCGATGGGGACCCAGCCGTCGTCGCGGCGGCCGAGGCGGACGTCGTGCTCGCCGCCCTCGGTGACGACGCGGAAGACGGCCTCGTCCTCCTCGATCCCGGGCCGGTCGACGACCTGGATGAGGTGCAGCTCGCGGATCGGCTGCCCGGACTGGGCGGCGAAGGCGTCGCGCGCCGAGGACTCGAGCTGCGGGCGGTCCCAGCCCTTGTCGACGGCGTGTGCGGTGGCGAGCGCCTGGTCGGCGGCCAGCACGGCGTCGCCGAGCGTCCGCTCGTCCTCGCGGTAGCGGCGCGCGTTGACGGCCAGGCCCCCGGCGATGAGGAGGGCGACGACCAGGACGACCACGAGCAGGATGATCTCGACGGCGGTCACGACGGGGATCGTAGGCCGGACCGCCCGTCGCGGCCGCGCGGGTGGTGGCCTACAGCAGGACGTCGCGGGTGCGCAGGTGCGCCCCGACCTTGCGCTTGACCCGCTGGAGCGCGTTGTCGACGGTCTTCGTGTCGCAGCCCAGGCGCTCGCCGATGGCCTCGTAGCTGCGGCCGTCGAGGTAGAGGGCGAGGACGCGCGACTCGAGCTCGGAGAGCGCCGTCGACAGGCACCCGACGAGCGAGCGCAGCTCCTCGGAGCTGATGACCTGGTTGACCGGGTCGTGCACCGACGGGCCCGGGATCAGCTCGTCGAGCGTCGGCTCGCCGTCGCCGCCGGCGGCCGCCGTCGAGGAGAAGGAGACGTACTGGTTCAGCGGCGTGTGCTTGTTGCGCGTCGCCGTCTTCACCGCCGTGATGATCTGGCGGGTGATGCAGAGCTCCGCGAAGTTGCGGAAGCTCGACTCGCGGTCCGAGCGGAAGTCGCGGATCGCCTTGTAGAGGCCGACGAGGCCCTCCTGGATGAGGTCGTCCGCGTCGCCCCCGGTCAGGAAGTACGACGAGGCCTTGAGCCGCACGAACCCGTAGTACCGCCGGACGAGGCGGTCGTACGAGGTCATGTCGCCCTGCTTGGCGAGGGCGATCAGGTAGGCGTCTTCAACCTGGACCTGACCTTGAGACTTTGTGGAGAGACGTGCCACGAGCGTTCCTTCCCGAACGGGAGGGTGATGCTCAGTGGCGCACTCCTCCCCTGGCGCCGACTGCTGTTCAGATGTCACCAATGCTCAACCTCCGGTCGAGCCTCAGCGAGGCGGCACTCTGAAGAGTTATGGAGTGCTTGTCAAGGCGGGCGGGCGCCGCTGCAAGATCTCGTACAGCAGCACCGCCGCCGCGGCCGAGACGTTGAGCGACTCGATGCGCCCGCGCAGCGGCAGGGCCACGAGCTGGTCGCAGGCGCCCGCGACACGCGGGCGCAGACCCCGCCCCTCGGCGCCCGAGGACGAGGACGGCGCCGCCGGCGTAGTCGGGCTCGTCGTAGGGGACGGCGCCGGGGACCGCCGCGGCGCCGTAGGACCAGCAGCCGGCCCGCCGGGCCTCGAGGAGGAAGTCGGCGAGGTTGCGCACGCGGGCGACGGCGAGGTGCTCGACGGCCCCGGCCGAGGCCTTCGCCACCGCCGGCGTCACCGCGGCCGCGCGCCGCTCGGGCAGGACGACGCCGTCGGCCCCGGCGCACTCCGCGGTGCGGCAGATCGCGCCCACGTTCTGAGGGTCCTGGACCTCGTCGAGGGCGACGAGCCAGGGCTCGGGCCCGGCCAGCAGCGCCGCGGCGTCGGCGTACGGGTAGGGCGAGACGAGCGCGCACAGGCCCTGGTGGGCGTCGGTGCCGGCCCGCTCGGCGAGCTCGTCGGCGCCGACGACCTCCACGTCGAGCCCGGCCAGCCACGGCTCGCGCGCCGCCCCTGACGTGGCCCAGACGCGGTGCATCGCCCGGCGGCCGGCGCGCAGCGCCTCGCGGACGGGGTTGCGGCCGTAGAGGAGCCTCGCCGGCGGGGCCGCCTGCTCGCGGGCCGGCGCCCGCGCGGCGGCGGGCCGCCCGCGCCCCGGCCAGCGCCCCCGCCGCGCCGGCGCGTCTCGGGCGGCTCATCGGGGGACGAGCGTCGCGCCGTCCGCCCCGTCGCGCACCTGCCAGCCGCGGGCGGCCAGCTCGTCGCGGAGGCGGTCGGCCTCGGCCCAGTCCTTGGCGGCCCGGGCGTCCTGGCGGCGGCGCAGCAGGTCCTGCGCGGCCGCGTCCGGCCCGTCGCCGCGCCTCGGCGGCCAGCACGTCCTCGAGCCCGAGCACCTCGAGCATCTCGGCGAGGTCCGCACGGCCGGTCTCCTCGCCACGGTCGGCGCGGGCGTTGGCCTCGCGCACCCACTCCCACAGCGCGGCGAGCGCTCCCGGGGTGCCGAAGTCGTCCGCCAGCGCGCCGAAGAACCGCTCGCGGTGGCCCGCCAGCTCGGGCGGCGAGGGGCCGTCGGCGAGCCGCCGCCCGAGCTCGCGCAGCCGGGCGACGGACCGCTGCGCCTGCGCCAGGGCGTCGTCGGTGTAGGCCAGCGGCTGCCGGTAGTGGCCCGTGCTGAAGAACAGCACGAGCGCGTCGCGGCCCCAGCGCGCCAGGGCGTCGGCCAGCGAGGTGATGTTGCCGACGCTCTTGGCCATCTTGGCCTCGCCGATCTGGAGCATCCCGACGTGCATCCAGGTCCGGGCCAGCTCGGCGCCGCCGTGCGCGCAGCGCGTCTGGGCCGCCTCGTTCTCGTGGTGGGGGAACACGAGGTCGCTGCCGCCGCCGTGGACCTCGAAGCCCACGCCGAGCAGCTCCTCGGCCATCGCGGAGCACTCGATGTGCCAGCCCGGCCGCCCCGCGCCCCACGGCGCCGGCCACGACGTGTCCTCGCCGGGCTTGGCGCCCTTCCAGAGCGCGAAGTCGAGCGGGTCCTCCTTGCGGGAGGCGCCCTCGATCGCCCTCCCCCTGGTCCATGCGGTCGACGTCGCGGTGCGAGAGCGACCCGTACGACGGGTCGCTGCGCACCCGGAAGTAGACGTCGCCGTCGACCGCGTAGGCGTGGCCGCCCTCGAGCAGCCGCCCGATGAGCGCGACGATCGCGTCCATCGTGCCGGTGGCGGTCGGCTCGTGGTCGGGGCGCCCGAGGCCCAGGCCGTCGGTGTCCGCGACGTAGGCCGCCGCCATCTCGCGCGCGAGCTCGTCGCTGGGCACGCCGAGCCCCCGCGCGCGCTCGTAGATCTTGTCGTTGACGTCGGTGACGTTGTAGACGACGACCGGCCGCAGGCCCTCGTGGCGCAGGAACCGCGCCAGCAGGAGGTACGTCACGAACGGCCGCGCGTTGCCGACGTGGATGCGGTTGTAGACCGTCGGACCGCACGCGTAGATGCCGACGGTGCCGTCGCCGCGCGGGCGGAGCTCCTGGAGCGTCCCGGAGCGCGTGTCGTGCAGGCGGATCGCAGGCACGCCCCCGCACTCTACGGAGCGGTACCGTCTGAGGCCGATGCAGGCGGCGACAGCGCTGAACATCCTGCTCGTCGACGACGACGAGGCGCTGCGCGAGAACCTCAAGCGCTCGTTCGAGCGCGAGGGCCACCGGATCACCGCCGTCCCCGACGGGCACGCGGCGCTCGAGCGCGCCGGGGCCGAGCAGTACGACGTCGTGCTGCTCGACGTCGCCCTCGGGCCGCCGCCCTCCGGTCACGACGTCGCCCGGCAGCTGCGCGCGCGCCGCGAGGTCGTCCCGATCATCATGCTCACCGCGCTCGACAGCGAGGCCGACGTCGTCCAGGGGCTCGAGGCCGGCGCGGACGACTACGTCACGAAGCCCTTCGGGCTCGCCGAGCTGCGCAGCCGCATCCGCGCCGTGCTGCGCCGCGCGCACGGCCGCGTCGTCGAGGGCACCGTCAAGGTCGGCCCCGTGGTCATCGACCAGCGCATGCGCCAGGTCACCGTCGACGGCGCCGCCGTCCGCCTGACGTTCTCGGAGTTCGAGCTGCTCGGCTGCCTCATGGAGCGCCCCGGGCGGCTCTTCACGCGCCAGGAGCTCCTGCGCGCGATCTGGGGCGACAGCGCCTACCGCGACCCGCGCGCGATCGACGTCCACATCCGCCACCTGCGCGAGAAGCTCGAGGCGACCCCCGAGCACCCGCAGCTCATCCTCACCGTCCGCGGCGCGGGCTACCGCTTCCGGGAGCCATGAGGCGCCGCCGCCTCGGGCTGCGCCCGCGGCTCCTGGCGGCGATGCTCGCCACGGCCGGCGTGACGCTGCTCGCGGTCGCGCTGGCGCTGCTGCCGTCGCTGCAGGACCAGCTGCGCAAGCAGGCCGTCGACGGGCTCGAGGGCACGACGCTGTCGTCGGTGAGCTCGGTCGAGCGGCTCCTGCGCGCGCCGACCGGCGCGGAGGCCCAGGACGGGCACCTGCTGCAGCGCCGCGACCCCGACAGCTCGGCGCTCGAGCTCTCGGCCTTCGACCTGGCCGACCGCGTCGACGGCCGCGTCGTCATCCTTCGCCTCGACCCGTCCGCGCCGGACGGCGCCGCGCCGAGCCGGTCCGTGGTCGACACGCTCAGCGGCGGCCCGTCGCTGCCGTCGGCCCCGCTGTTCGCCGCGCTCGTCGACCCGCCGGCCCGCGGCACCGCGGTGCGCCTCGAGGACGGCGACAGCGCCCTCGTCATCACGCCGCTGTTCAAGGGCGACGACCAGGTCGGCCTGCTCGCCACCCAGAAGCGCCTCACCGACGTCGCGACCGCGGTCGCCCAGGTCCGGCGGGCCTTCCTGGCCGCCGCCCTCGTCGGGCTCGCGGTCGCGACGCGTCCTCGCCCTGGGGCTGGCCACGACCCTCGTGCGCCGGCTGCGGCGCCTGCGCCAGGCGGCCCTGCGGATCACCCGCGACGGCCCGGCCGCCCCGCCGCCGCCGACCGACACGGTCAGCGACGAGGTGGGCGACCTGGGTCGGGCGCTGACGACGATGCAGGCCGAGCTGCGGCGCCAGGAGCAGGCCCGGCGCGCCTTCGTCGCGACCGCGTCGCACGAGCTGCGCACGCCGCTGACCTCGCTCGGGTGGTCGCTGGAGCTGCTGCACGACGACCTCGAGGCCGGCGACTTCGACGTCGAGGAGGCCCGGCGACAGGTCACCGGCGCCCGCACGCAGGCGGCGCGCCTGCAGCGCCTGGCCGCCGAGCTGCTGGACCTCAGCCGGCTCGACGCGGAGGTCGAGGTGCGCTCGGAGCCCGTCGAGCTCGGCGAGCTCGCCCGCGCGGTCGGCGCCGAGTTCGAGCGCCGCTTCGAGGAGGGCGGCGTGGCGCTCGAGGTCTCCGCCCCGCCCGGGCCGTGCTGGGGCCGGGGCGACCCCGGGGCCATCGCCCGCATCGTGCGCATCCTGCTCGACAACGCCCTGCGCTTCGCGCCCGCGGGCAGCGCCGTCCGCGTGACCCCCGCCTACGCCGGCGCGCACGCGACGATCACGGTCGACGACGCCGGCCCGGGCGTCCCCGAGGAGGAGGGCGACCGGATCTTCGAGCGCTTCCAGCGCGGCAGCCGCACGGGCGGCGAGGGCGGCTTCGGGCTCGGCCTGGCCATCGGCCGGGAGCTCGCGCGCCGCCAGGACGGCGACCTCGTGCTCGCGAGCCCGGCCGGCAAGCCGGGCGCGCGCTTCGTCCTGCGCCTGGCCATCGAGCTGCCGACCGGGACGTCGAGCCCGGCCGGCCGCGGCTCGGACGCCGTGCCGGCGCGGGGCGCCTAGCCCGCGCGCCGCCTACGCGGCGCGTTCGGCCAGCGGCTCCGAGACGTACTCGGTCTCCGGCACCTCGCGGTACGGCTGCTCGTGGTCCGCGTCGGTCTGCGTCTCGTGGTAGACGGACTCGACGTTGACCGCCCAGATGTCGTGGTCGGTCCCGGCCACGACGTTGTCGACGGCGCGCATCGCGCTGAGCATCGAGTGGTCGGAGTTGTTGTAGCGGTGCAGCCCGTTGCGGCCGACCTGCACGAGGTTCTTGCCCAGCGGGTCGAGCCAGCCGCGGATCGTCTCGACGCGCTCGGCGTACTCCTCGTCGTAGACCGGGTAGGCGAGCGGGACGCGCACGACGTAGCCGCGGCGCACCTGCTCGGGCCGCGCGAGGCCGAGCTGCTCGAGCTCGCGCGTGGCCAGCGCGACGAGGTCCTCGTCGGCCATCGTCCAGAGGTCGTCGCCCTTGAAGGCGAAGTACTCCAGGCCGACGCAGGCCGTGTCCGGGTCCGGGACCATCCACGGGCTCCAGGAGCGGTAGTTCTGGATGCGCCCGACGCGGACGTCCGGCTCGTGGATGTAGATCCAGTTGTCGGGGAAGAGGTCCTCGCCGTCGAGGATCAGCGCGACGGTGAGGAAGTCGCGGTAGCGCAGGCCCTGGGCCGCCTCGCGGACCGCGGGGGCCGGCGGCGGGTCGACGATGCCGACCATCGCGCGCAGCGGCAGCGAGGAGATGACGCCGCGGGGCTCGATGACCTCGCCGGGGGTGTGGACGCGCCACGACCTCGCCGTCGACGACCTCGAGCTTCGTGACGGGCTCCTCGAGGCGCACCTCGCCGCCCATCTCGTCGATGCGCTCGGTCATCATCTCCCACATCTGGCCCGGGCCGTAGCGGGGGTACTGGAACTTGTCGATGAGCGACTTGATCTTGTTGCCCTTGTTGCCGAAGAAGGCGGCCTTGGCGGCGCTGAAGAAGGACAGGCCCTTGATCCGCTGGGCGGCCCACTCGGCGCGCAGCTCGGTCGTCGGGACGCCCCAGACCTTCTCGGTGTAGGACTTGAAGAAGTGGTGGTACAGCCGCTTGCCGAAGCGGTTGGACACCCACTGCTCGAAGTTCTCCTCCGGGCCCTTGGGCTTCGCGGCCGCCCAGAGGTAGGAGATCCCGCAGCGGAAGAGCTCGACCGGCCCGAGCTTCTTGATGACGTCGGTGCCCTTGAGCGGGTAGTCGAGGTACTTGCCGCGCCAGAAGATGCGCGACATGCGCGGGCGCAGGAGGAACTCGTCGCCCATGATCTCGAGCCAGAGGTCGTTGACCTCCTCGTTCTTCGTGAAGAAGCGGTGGCCGCCGAGGTCGAAGCGGTAGCCGTCCGGGTCGACGACGGTCTTGGCCAGGCCGCCGACCTGGTCCTCGGCCTCGAGGACGACGACCTCGCGGCCCGCCTTGGCCAGCAGGTAGCCGGCGGTCAGGCCGGCGGGGCCGCCGCCGATGACGACGTAGGGACGGCGGTCGCCCTCGCCGTCGCCATGCGAGCGGACGGGGGGATCGGCTTCAGCGAGGCTCATGTCCCCCAGGTTCACCGCGCGCGGGTCGTTCCCGGCCGGTCCGCTAACGCCCCCTAACCATCCCTAACCTCGCCGGCCTGAGCGGAGCGCCTCCCCGACGGGCCCGTCCGGCACCCGCTCGTAGAGGATGATCCGCACCCCCCGCGGCAGCCGGCGGCCACGCAGCGGGGGCGCCGCGAAGATCCGCAGCAGGCGCGGGTCGCGGTCCAGGCGCGTCTGCCACTGGATCGCGCGGCGGCGCACGAGCTTCGTCCAGGGCGCCCGCCAGCCGGCGGTGCGCAGGACCGGGCGGACGAACACGAGCCGCTGCCACGGGCGCACCGCGCGCACCATCGCGTCCTCGGTGGCCTTCGGCCTGGCGGCGCGCAGGCGGTCCAGCGCGTCGCGCCAGTCCATGACCGTCGGGTCGCGCACGAAGCCGAGCGTGCTCGCCCACCGCAGGCCCGGCGGCAGGTAGAGGTGCATCGTCGGCCCGTACTCCGGGTGGGCCGCCACGACGAGGTCGCCCGGGGCGAGGAGCCTGCCGACGTCGGCGGCCGCGGCGTGCGCGTTGCTCTTGTGGTCGAGCTGGCTCGTGCGCGGGTCCAGCCAGAACGCGACGAGCAGCGCGAGGCCGAGCAGCCCGAGCCACCCGGCCCGCGAGAGCCCCACCCCGCCGAGGAGCATGAGCGGGCCCAGGATCGCCGCGAAGTAGCGGGTCGCCCACGCCGGCGACGGCTGGGAGGCCAGCCAGGCCACGAGCGCCCCGACGACGAACACCACGAGCAGCGCGAGGATCGCCCCGGCCTCCGGCGATCGCGCGGCGCGGCCGGCCCCGGGCGCGAGGCGCAGCACGGCGACGACCCCGACGAGCGCCACGAGCGCGAAGGCCATCGCCGGCGCGGCGCCGCCCAGGACCGACGCCAGCGTCCCCCAGAGGTCGGCCAGGGCCGGGCGGTCCGACCACGGCGCGCCGTGTGGCGCGCCTGGAAGACGAGCGTGGGGACCCAGGGCAGGTAGGTGAGCGCCGCCAGGCCGTAGGCCTGCAGCCCGTCGCGCAGGAGCGCGGGGCGTTCGTCCGAGCGCCACCACAGCACCGCGAAGGCGACGGCCGTGCCGACCCCGAAGAACAGCGCCCAGTTGTGGGTGTAGAGCGAGAGCGCCAGCGACGCGGCGAAGGCCCACCGCCAGCCCCGGCGACGCTCGGCGAAGGCGAGCGCGAACGACCCCGCGGCCACGATCGACAGGAGCGCCAGGAGCGCGTACATCCGCGTCTCCTGCGCGTAGTACGTCAGGAACGGGTTGATCGCGAGCAGGAGCGCCGTCGCGAGCCCGGCCCGCACGTCGAAGAGCAGCCGCCCGAAGGCGAAGCCGACGGGCACCGTCGCCACCGCGAACAGGACCGAGAGCCCGTGCGTGCGCGCCTCGCCGTCGCCGAAGAGCGCCGTCCAGACGTGCAGGACGAGGTAGTACAGCGGCGGCGACCCGTCCTGGCGCAGGACCCCGGGCACGTCGAAGAACGGGTGCGAGGCGATGCCGACCGAGAGGCCCTCGTCGATCCAGTAGCGGGCGTGCAGCGCGGTCGTGCGCAGCACGAGGGACAGCACGACGAGGAGGACGAGCACCGCGGCGAGCCGGGGTCCCGTCAGCGCGGTGAGGCGCAGGCGCACGCGGGCCCGCTCGCGCAGGCGGGCCAGCGGCGGCGTGGCCGTGCTCATGCCGGCGGGCGGGTCGTGGTCAGCCCGCAGGTCCCGACGATGCGCCACCGCGGCGTGGCGGCGAGCGTCCGGACCCCGTCCTCCCCGCCGACACCGCGCAGGCTCGGGCCCGCGGGCGCGCGCGAGGTGGTGCGGGCGCGGAAGACGACCGCGGGGGCGGCGGGCGCGAGCCGGACGTCGTGCGTGTGCACGTCGAGCTGCCACGCCACCGAGGGGACCTGGAAGGGTCCCGTGTAGGGGGTGCCGCAGGCCAGGAGGCGCTCCTTGCCCCCGGCGCGGCTGACGGCGGGGCCGAGCTCGTCGGTCAGGCGGGCCTGGTAGGCGACGCTGTGGAGCGTGGGCTCCAGCCGCGCGCGGCTCGGCAGGGCGAAGAGGCCGGCGGCGACGACGGCGAGGCCCACGGCGGCCGCCCCCACCGCCGCGCGCGGCGCCACCGCCCGCAGCGCCCACCCCACGCCCGTGCCCGCGAGCACGAGCACGAGCGTCGCGGGCAGGATGAGGTAGCGGGTGTTGCCCGAGAAGCCGCCGTCGGAGGTCATGTAGGCCACGAGCGCCACCCAGGCGACGGCGCCCAGCGCCAGGCCGGCGACGGCGCGGAGCTCCGCGGCCGTGGGCCGGGCGCGGCGCCGGACCAGCCCCAGGGCCAGCACGGCGACGAGGGCGGCGATCCCGAGCCAGGCGGCGGGCGTCAGCAGGGACGTGAACTGCTCGAGGACCGCGCGCGCCGGGTCCTGCGCGAAGGCGGCGCTGTCCGCGCGCGGCGTCTGCGCGCGGTGCATCGCGCGCAGGAGATCGCCCGAGCCCCACAGCTCGGGCAGCAGCCACAGCACGGGCAGGAGGACGAAGCCGCCTGCGACGAGGCGCCGCAGGCCGGGCTCACGCCAGAGCAGGACGACGCCGTAGAGGCCGAGGAACGGCCACGCCTCGGGTCGCAGGAGCGCGGCGCCGACACCGAGCGCGAAGGCCTGTCCGCGCCGACCCGCCAGGTGGCGGTCGACCGCGCCCAGCGCGAGGGCGACGAGCAGGCCCTCGGAGTTCCCCAGGGCCGCGTTGCGGATCGTCCACGGCGCCGCGGCATAGGCCGCGGCCGCCGCGGACGCGCCCACGACCCCGCCGCCGAGGCGGCGCACCAGCCCGAACACGACGACGACGCCGGCCAGCGCACCCACCCGGGCGACGTAGAGCCAGAGGTCGGGCGCGAGCGGACCCGGTCAGCGCGAACGGCGTCGTCAGCAGGACCGGCAGCGGCTTCCACGAGGGGCCGTCGACGGTGCTCAGGTCGAGGTGCAGGACCTCGCGGCCCCACACGATCCAGGCCCACGGGTCGTAGGTCGGGGCCGAGGGCGCCAGGAACGTCAGCGCGGCGAGCACGAGCACCGCCACCACGACCAGGGCGCGCGCACGCGGCCGCGCCAGCGCGAGGGCGGGGACCAGCGGGCGATCGGCGGTGAGCTGCTCGACGGGGGACATCGCCAGCGCCAGATCGTGGCAGACGCTCCATTGGGGTCCGTTAGCGCGCCGGGAGGCCGCCGTGGACCGCGCGCTGAGGCGGGGCGGGCGGGCCAGCGGCCGCCGCGGGGTGGGGCTCCTACTCCGCGTCGCCGAGCTGCAGCGGCGAGGCCCCGTGCGGCCCGACGCCCTCGCTGACCTCGAGGCGCGCGTCGTCGAGGTCGAGGTCGTGCTCGACCCGCCGCAGGGCCTCGTCGGTGATGCTCCCGGCGTCGCGGAGGTCGATGATCGCCCGCCGCTCGCGCTCGAGGAGGTCGTGGCGCAGGCGCTGGTAGGCGACCGAGTCCTCCTCGAGGTCCTCGCGCCCGTCGCCCTCCAGCCGCGCCGCGAAGCGGTCGAGGCGGAAGCGGTAGAGCTCGCGCAGGCGGCGCAGCGTGCGCTCCGGGACGCCGGCGTCGTCCCCGAGCTCGTCGAGGTGCTCGAGCGCCGCCCGGGCGGCCGCCACGCGGGCCTGGTCCTCCTCGCGCTCGACCTGGTCGCCGGGGCCCTCGGGGGCGATCCGCCGCAGCAGCCGCGGCAGCGCCAGCCCCTGCCCCACCACGGTGACGACGACCACGACGTAGGTCAGGAAGATGATGAGGTCGCGGCCCGGCAGCGGATCGCCCGCGTCGGTGGTCAGCGGGATGGCCAGGGCGGCGGCGACCGACACCGCCCCGCGCATCCCGGTGAAGGCGACGAGCAGGACCTCGACCCACGGCGGCCCGTCGGCGCGCCCGAGCCGCGCGCGCAGGAGCCGGGGGAGCGCCCCGACCACGAACGTCCAGGCGAAGCGCACCACGACGACCGTGGCCACGACCGCGGCCCCGTCGCGGACGAGCGTGCCGAGCGCCGCGCCGTCGATGCGCTGGACGACCGTCGGCAGGCTGAGCCCCACGAGCACGAAGATCGCCGCCTCGACGGCGAAGACGACGACCTCCCAGGTCGCGAAGGACTGCAGGCGCGTGGCGGGCGCGACGAGCTCGGGGGACCGCCAGCCCAGGACGACCCCGCAGGTGACGGCGGCCAGCACGGCCGAGACGTCCGCCGCCTCGGCGGGCAGGTAGGCCAGGTAGGGGCTCAGGAGGGAGATGACGATCTCGGTCGGCGCGTCCTGCACGCGGCTCCGGACCCGGGCGATGAACCAGGCCGCCACGAGCCCGATCGCGACGCCGCCCACGGCGTTGACGACGAAGGTCCCCGCGCCCCCGAGGAGCGTCACGCCGGACCCGACCGCCGCGGCGACGGCGAGCTTGTAGAGGGTCAGGCCGGTCGCGTCGTTCACGAGGCTCTCGCCCTCGACGATCGTCACGAAGCGCCGGGGCGCGCCGAGGCGCGACGCGATCGCGGAGGCCGCGATCGGGTCGGTCGGCGACAGGACCGCGCCCAGGACGAACGCGGGCGCCCACGGCAGGCCGGCGACCTCGTGGGCCACGACCGCCACGCCGGCCGACGTGGCGACGACGAGGCCGATGGCCAGCGAGAGGATCGGGCGCGCGTTCTCGCGCATCTCGTGCAGGGAGCTGAAGAACGCCGCCTGGTAGAGCAGCGGCGGCAGGGCGACGAGGAGGATGACGTCGGGGTCGACCTCGACGTCCGGCATCCCGGGCACGAGCCCGAGCAGGACGCCGCCCACCACGAGCAGGATGGGGTAGGGCGTGGTGAGCCGCCCGGCGAGCACCAGCAGCCCCCCGACGACGCAGAGCACCGCGAAGGGGACCAGCAGGTCGGCGCCGTGCATCAGCCCTCCGGGTGGGGCGCGAGGGTCGCCACGGCGAGCGCCGCGACCCCCTCCTCCCGTCCCACGAACCCCATGCCCTCGCCCGTCGTCGCCTTGACGTTGACGTGCGCGGGGTCCACGCCGAGGCCGTCGGCCAGCCGGGCGCGGATGGCGTCGCGGTGGGGCCCGAGCTTCGGCCGCTCGAGCACGACGGTGGCGTCGACGTGCACGACCCGGTGCCCGGCGGCGCCCACGCGGTCGACGACGGCGCGCAGCAGCGCGAGCGAGTCGGCGTCGCGCCAGCGCTCGTCGGTGTCGGGGAAGTGCTGGCCGATGTCGCCCAGGCCGGCCGCACCGAGGAGGGCGTCGATGATCGCGTGGGTCAGGACGTCGGCGTCGGAGTGGCCCGCCAGCCCGCGGTCGTGGGGCACGTCGACGCCGCCGAGCACGAGCCGCCGGCCCGGCGTGAGGCGGTGGCTGTCCCAGCCGATGCCGGTCGTCGGGATGCTCATCGCGAGCGCTCCGGCCGAGGGTCGCCGCCGACCGTTGCCGAGCAAGGACGCGCGGTCACGCGCCCACGGGCTCCAGCCGCCGGACGCGGCGGTCGAACGCGCAGACCTCGGTGACGCCGAGGTCCTCGAGCAGCGCGAGGGCGTGGTCGTAGTCGCGCCCGAGGTCCCCGGGCGCGTGGGCATCGCTCGAGAGCGCCACCGGGCAGCCCGCCTCGAGCGCCATCTCCAGGAACGCGCGGGACGGGTAGAGCTCCCCCACCGGCTTGCGCAGCCCGGCCGTCGAGACCTCGACGGCGACGCCGCCCTCGGCCAGCCCCTCGATCGCGACCTCGTAGAAGAAGCGCGGGTCGCGCGTGGGCGCCGGGCGCTCGGGGCCCCAGACCTTGACGAGGTCCGGGTGGGCCATGACGTCGTACATCCCGGTCCGCGCCGCCTCGCCGAGCAGCTCGAAGTAGCGCCGCCACACGCGGTCGGGCGACGCGCCCGAGGCCCACACGTCGAACTCGGCCAGGTCGACGGCGAGCTCGCCGACGAAGTGCACCGAGCCGACGACGTAGTCCCAGTCGCGGGCACCCAGCAGCTCGGCCATGCGGTCCTCGCCGCCCGGCACGAAGTCGGCCTCGATCCCGAGGCGCAGGTCGGTCTCCTCCCGGACGAAGGCGCAGTAGCGGTCGAGGTCGTCGACGGCGGAGCGGACCCAGAGCGGGTGCCGCCACACCTCCAGGGCCTCGGTGAAGCGGTAGACGTGCTCGCTGACCCCGAGCTCGGCGATGCCGCGCTCCCCGGCCACGGTCCGGTAGCGCTCGGCGTTGGCGGCGGTGAAGTGCTCCTGGGCGGAGGTGCCGGGCCCGTCGGGGCGCAGGTGGACGTGGAGGTCGGTCAGCACGGGGGCGGCATCATGACGACCGCCCGCGGTGGCGCAGCAGCAGGTCGGCCACGAGCAGGTCGTCGGGCGTCGTCACCTTGAGGTTCCCCCGCGGCGCCGGGACGACGCGCACCAGGCCCCCGACGGCCTCGACGAGCGACGCGTCGTCGGTCGCCCCCGCCAGCGCGTCCTCGCCGGCCGCCAGCGCCCGCTCCAGCGCGACCCGGCGGAAGACCTGCGGCGTCTGCACCGCCCACAGGCGATCGCGGTCCAGGGTGCGGACGACCCGGCGGTCCCCGCCGGCCTCCTTGACCGTGTCGCTCATCGGGGCGGCGGCGATGACCGCGTCGGCCGGCCGCTCCAGGTCGCCGAGCGCCGCGAGGCAGCGGGCCACGAGGTCCGGCTCGACGAGCGGGCGCGCGGCGTCGTGGACGAGCACGACGTCGGCCTCCCCCGCCGCGGCGAGCGCCGCGGCGACCGAGTGCGAGCGCTGGGCCCCGCCCACGACGCCGGTCGTCCCGTCGGGGGCCGCGACGCCGGGCGGCAGCGCGACGACGATGCGCTCGATCGCCGGCACGGCGCGCAGGGCGTCGAGGCTCCACTCCACCATCGGGCGGCCGCCCACCACGACGAACGCCTTGGGCCCGTGGGACCCAAGGCGCTCGCCCCGGCCGGCGGCCACGACGAGCGCGACCGCCATCAGCTCGTCCGCCGCGTCAGGCCGCGGCGGTGCTCGCCTCCGAGGACTCCAGCAGCAGGTGGTCGAGGTGCTGCTCGGCGCCCTCCTCGTCCATCTCGAGCGCGTACATCAGCTCCGAGGCGAGGATCTTCTTGGCGCGCGTGAACATCTGCTTCTCACCCGTGGAGAGGCCCTTCTGGTGCTCGCGGATCGCGAGGTTGCGCACGACCTCGGCGAGCTCGTAGATGTCGCCCGTCTTGATCTTGTCGCGGTTGTGCTTGAACCGGCGGTTCCAGTTCTTGGGCATCTCCGAGACGTCGTCGGCCAGCACGGCCAGGACCTTCTTGACGGTCTCCTCGTCGATGACGCGCCGCAGGCCGGCCAGGCCGGCGTTCTCGCACGGGACCATGACGGTCATGTCGTTGTGGAGGATCTTGATGGTGAGGTACTCCCGCTCCTCACCGAACATCTTCCGGCGTTCCTTCTTGAGGACCTTGCCCGCCCCGTGGTGCGGGTAGACGACGTTGTCGCCACACTCGAACTCGATGTTCTCGAGGACAGGGACCTCGAGGTCCTCAACCAGCTCCGCGTCGGTGCTGTCAGGAATGGTGCTCCTCCTTGGGTCAGCCCCGCGGCTCCGCCACGGGGTTCTTCACGTCTGCAGGTACCGGTCGACGAGGTTGATCTCCTGGAGGCGGCGCAGGCCCTCGCGGATGTCCTTCGCGCGGATCTCGCCCACCCCCTCGACCGTCTCGAGCTCCGCGTCGGTCGCGGCGAGCATCTCGTCCAGCCCGCCGAACTCCCCGACGATCTGCTGGACCACGAGCTTGGGGAGCCGCGGGATGCGGCCCAGGATGCGGTAGCCCCGCGGGGACACGGGGTAGTCGAGCGTGTTGACCTTGCGGTCGTAGCCGAGCAGCTCGGCCAGGCGCCCGAAGTCCAGGAGGTCCTGGTGCGGCAGGCGGCCCAGCGCGTCGAGCGCCGTGGCGAAGGCGTCGTCGGAGTCCTCGGCGAGGTAGTCGTGCACGAGCGCGGCCTTGTCGGCGGCGGTGCCGACCATCGTCTCCTCGAGCTGCATCTCGATGAGCCGGCCCTCGGTGCCCAGCTCGACGATGTAGCGCTCGATCTCGACGGCCATGCGCGTCACGAGCTCGGAGCGCTGGAGGACCGTCAGGACGTCGTGGAGGGTCGCGCCGCCCTCGAACTCCAGAGCGGTCAGGCGGGTGGAGACCTGGTCCAGGCGCGTGCGGTACTTGTCGAGCGTCGCGAGCGCCTGGTTGGCCTTGGCCAGGACGACGGGGATGTCCTCGAGGATGTACTTCGAGCCGTCGACGTAGAGCGAGACGACCTCGCGCCGCTGGCTGATGGCGATGACCAGTGCGTCCGTCTGCTTCGAGACGCGCTCGGCGGTGCGGTGCCGCGTGCCGGTCTCGAGCGAGAGGATGGTCGGGTCCGGCATGAGCTGGACGTTGGCCATCGTGATCTTCGTCGCGTTGGCGTTCAGCGCGATGGCGCCGTCCATCTTCGCGAGCTGGTAGAGCAGCGCCGGCGTGTAGTCGATGTCGAGCTTGATGCCGCCCGAGAAGAGAAAGCTCAGCTCCTCGGGGTCGCCGGCCACGATGAGGCCACCCGTCCGCGCGTGGAGGATGTTGTCCAGGCCCTCGCGGAGCGCCGTCCCGGGCGCGACCATCTCAAGCGCCTTGACGAGCCGGGGCTCCTGACGGCTCTCGAGCTCGACGGCGAGCTCATCCCCAGCACGTTGCGCCATCTCGCACGATTCTACCAGGGGCCTTTACCGGTCGTTTAGTCGTCACGGGCCGCCTGACCGGAGGGTCAGGTCAACCGAAGTCGCCGCCGCCGCCGAAGTCCCCTCCGCCGCCGAAGTCGCCGCCGCCGCCGAAGTCCCCGCCGCCCCAGTCGCCGCCGCCCCAGTCGCCGCCGACGTCCCCGCCGCCCCAGTCGCCGCCGCCGTCCCCTCCGTCGCCGCCGTAGCCGTCGCCGAACCCGCTCCCCCAGGCCGCACCGGCGCCGAAGAGCGAGCCGCCGAGGACCGTGCCGAGCAGCATCCCGGGCAGCAGGCCGCCGCCGAAGCCGCCGTAGAAGCCGCCGGCCCAGGGGCCGAAGTACCCCGGCGCCTCGTAGTACGGCGTCGGCGTGCCCGCCGACCATCACCTCGCGCGACGTGGGCTCCAGGCCCTCGGCGATCCGCACGGCGTCGGCCTGGCAGGCGGGGACGAGCCGCGGCTGCCCGCCGGGCGGCGTCCACTCGACGTCCTCGACCGACGGGCCGTGCCGCGGGTCGAAGAAGCACGGCGGCCGGCGCTCGGGCGGCTCGCGGCCCTCCAGGCGCGACTTCGCGACCTCCATCTCGTAGCGACCCTCCTCCAGCGCCTGCGTGATCGGGGCGAAGTCCTCCGGCCGGCGGGCGCGGTCCAGCGCCGTCTCGGCCTGGTCGTAGCGCTCCAGGGCGACGCCGAGCGCCTCGCGGGCCCGCGGGTCGGCGTCGCGCTGCTCGATGGGCACGTCGATCGCGCGGACGTCGTCGCCGAGCGCGACGAGGTCGTCGCGCGCCGCGGTCCGCAGGTCCTCGACCTGGGCGGCCTCCTCGCGGCGCCGCCGACGCGCGCGGGAGACGGCGAAGAGGCCGCCGGCGCCGGCGAGCACCGCGAGCAGGGCGAGCGTGCCCGTCCCCGCGCCGCCGCCACCGCCGCCGCCCGAGCCCGGCGCGCTGCCGCCGTTGGCCCGCGCCGCGGCGACGCGGCCGACGTAGTCGGTCAGGATCGCGCCCAGCCGCGCGCGCGGGGGATCGGACTGGTGGTCGCTGATCGCGTCGCGCGCGAGCTTCGCGGGCTCGCCGCGGTCGAGCTGGCGGCCGAGCTGGCCGGCCTGGAGGTCGGTGCCGACGGTCACGACGTAGATCCCGGGGCGGCCGAGGCCTCGGGCGATCTCCGCCGCCACGCCGGCGGCCGACCCGCCGCCGGCCCGCGCCGCCTCCGCCGGGAGCACGGCGATGTAGACCGGGCCGGGCCGCCTGGCGGCGATCTCCCGCTCGACGCGGCGCTCCTGGTCGGCCGGCAGGATCGATCGCGACGCGGGGTCGACGTAGACCTCGTCGGAGCGCAGCGAGGTCACGGCGTCCTGCACGGCCTGGTCCTGGGCCGCGGCCGGGGCCGCGAGCACGAGGAAGGCGAGCAGGACGGGCGCCACGGCGCGGAAGACCATGGGGGATTGCTGCCCGCCGCGGGTCCGCGCTACGCGGCGCGAGCCGGCGCCGGCTCGCGCGCGGGGCCCAGGGCCGCGCGGACGGCCTGGCGCAGCGTCGGCGCGGACTCCGGGGTCACGAGCGTCCGCAGGCCGAACTTCGCGGCCTCTTCGGCGCGCCGGTCGGGATGGGCGACCGAGCGCAGCTCGCCCGTGAGGCCGACCTCGCCGAAGCACGCCAGCGGCGCGCCGTCGCCCCCGGCGGGACGGCCGCGCGCCGCGCTGGCGACCGCGAGCGCGACGGCGAGGTCGGCGCCCGGCTCGTCGAGCCGCACGCCGCCGACGACGTTGACGAACACGTCGGCCGTCCCCACGCCGATCCCGGCGTGGCGGCCGAGGACCGCGAGCACGAGCGCGAGGCGGTTGCGGTCGATCCCGGTGGCCGACGCGCCGCGGGGGCACGAGCTCGCTGGGCGAGACGAGGGCCTGCACCTCCACGAGCAGCGGCCGTGAGCCCTCCATCGAGGCCAGGACCACGCTGCCGGGCGCCCGGGTCGCCTCGGCGACGAAGCGGGCGCTGGCGTCGAGGACCTCGACGAGCCCCCCGTCGCGCATCTCGAAGACGCCGACCTCGCTCGTGGAGCCGAAGCGGTTCTTCAGCGCGCGGATCGTGCGGTACGTCCGCTCGCGCTCGCCCTCGAACTGCACGACGCAGTCGACGAGGTGCTCGAGGACGCGCGGACCGGCCAGCGACCCCTCCTTCGTCACGTGGCCCACGAGCACGACCGCGGTGCCCGAGCGCTTGGCCACCTCCATGATCCGCGCGGCGACCTCGCGCACCTGCCCGACGCTCCCGGGCGCGCCGCTGAGCTCGCTCGCGTGCAGCGTCTGGACCGAGTCGATCACGCAGGCCTCCGGCCGCTCGGCCTCGAGCGCGGCGAGCACCGCGTCGAGGTCGGTCTCGGCCAGCACCGGCACGTCGAGCGCCGCCGGCGCGGCGCCGCGGGCGAGGCGCTCGTGGCGCAGCCGGATCTGCGCGGCGGACTCCTCGCCGCTGACGTACATGACGCGCCGCCCGGCGCCCACGAGGTGCCCGAGGGCCATGCCGGTCAGCGTCGACTTGCCGATCCCCGGGGACCCGCCGAGCAGCACGAGCGAGCCGGGCACGAGGCCCCCGCCCAGGACCCGGTCGAGCTCGCCGACGCCCGTGGACAGCCGCGGCGTGCGCTCCGCGCGGACCTCGCGCAGTGGCACCGGGCGCGGCGCCACGGCCCCGCCGCGACCGTTCGCCCGGCCGGCGCCGGCGGCGCGGGAGGCCGCGGGGACGCGCTCCTCGACGAGGGTGTTCCACGCCTCGCAGCCCGGGCACTGCCCGCGCCAGCGGGCCTCGGCGTGGCCGCAGTCGGAGCAGACGAACGTGGTGGCGGGACGGGCCATCGGGTCAGCCAGGCTAGGCCCGGGACCGGACGCCCTCGCCCCCTCCCGCGCCGGCCCGCTCGACCCGCGCCAGGAACGCCCCGACCGCCTCCAGGAAGCGCTCGGGCGCCTCCAGGTGGGGCATGTGGCTGGCGTCCTCGAGGAGGATCCACTCCACGTCGCGCAGCCGTGCGGCCGCCCGCTCGACGACCCACGGGCGGACCTCGTCGTGGCCGCCCGACACGAGCAGCACGGGCACGTCGACCTCGCCGAGCCGGTCGGTGACGTCCCAGTCCCGCAGCGTCCCCTCGACCCGGAACTCCGCGGGGCCGTTCATGGTCGCGTAGACCGTCGGGTCGTCGGCGATCGCGTCGTTCGTGCGCACGAGCTCGTCGGGCCAGGGGTCCAGGCGGCAGACGAACCGCGCGGCGAACTCCTCGGCGGCTGCGACGTAGGCCGGCGAGGTCGTCCGGCCGGCCGCCTCCTCGGCGTCCAGGACCCGCCGCACGGCCTCCGGCAGCGTCGCCCGCAGCTCCGCGCAGCCGGCGGCGAAGTCGCGCATCGACGCGGGCGCGTCGGCGGCGACCAGCGACAGCAGGCCGGGCGGGCGGCGCAGCGCGTGGGCGAAGCCGAGCATCCCGCCCCAGGAGTGGCCGACGAGGTGGTAGCGGCCGTCGATGCCGAGGTGCTCCAGGAGCGCCTCGAGCTCGGCGGCGAAGAGGTCGACCGTCCAGAGCGAGCGGTCGGCGTCGGGCAGGTGCTCGCTGCGCCCGTTGCCGACCTGGTCGTACAGGACGCAGGCGCGCCCGGGCCGGCTCAGCCCCGCGATCGGCGCGACGTAGTCGTGCGTGGCCCCGGGGCCGCCGTGCAGGACGACCACGGGCGCCTGCAGCGCCTCGGGGTCCAGCTCGCCGACCACCCGGAACCAGGTGCGGCGGCCGTCGACGAGCAGCTCCCCCTCCATCCCTCAACCATGCCCGCCCCGCGACTCGTACGCACCTGCGTCACCCAACCCCTGGAGGTCCCATGAAGCGCCTCGTGCTCGTCGCCACCGCCCTGGCGGCGCTGGCCGTCCCGGCCGCCGCCCCCGCCAAGACGGCGGACAAGAACCTCGTCCGGACCGCGCAGTCGGCCGGGCAGTTCAAGACGCTCGTCAAGCTGGTCAAGGCGGCCGGACTGGCCCCGACGCTCTCCGGCAAGGCGAAGTACACCGTCTTCGCCCCCACCGACGCCGCCTTCAAGAAGGTCCCGAAGGCGACGCTGACCGCGCTCGGCAACGACAAGGCCAAGCTCAAGAAGGTTCTGCTCTACCACGTGGTCCCGGGCAGGGTCACCGCGAAGAAGGTCGTCAAGCTCAAGTCGGCCAAGACGGCCGAGGGCACCCGCGTGCGCATCCGCGTCCGCGGCGGGAAGGTCTACGTCAACGCCGCGCGCGTGACGACGGTCGACGTCAAGGCCTCCAACGGCGTCATCCACGTCATCAACCGGGTCCTGATCCCCAAGGACCTCTAGCCCGCGGGCAGCCGGTCCAAGGCGGCGCGGACGTCGGCGAGCAGATCGCCGGCGTCCTCGACGCCGCAGCTGAAGCGCAGGACGCCGGGCCCGACGTCGTCGGTGCCCCACCGGGCCCGGCGCTCCGCGCTGGCGTGCACGCCGCCGAACGACGTCGCCTCGGCGACGAGCGCGCAGCCGTCGAGGAAGGCCTGCGCGCGCGCCTCGGTGCCGAGGTCGAAGCTCAGGACCGAGCCGACCCCTGGCCAGCGCACGTCCGCGACGTCGGAGCGCGCCTCCAGGAGGCCGGCCAGCGCCCGCGCGGTCGACTCCTGGCGCTCGAGGCGGACGCCGAGCGTCGCCAGCGAGCGGTGCGCCAACCACGCCTCGAACGGCCCGGGGACGGCCCCGGTCAGCGTCCGCCACGCGCGCAGCTCGGCCGCCCGCGCCGGGTCGGCGGCCGCGGCGTAGCCGAGCAGCAGGTCGCTGTGGCCCGTCAGGTGCTTCGAGCCGCTGGCGACCACGACGTCGGCGCCCGCGGCCAGCCCGGGGCCACGCAGCGGCGTCGCCAGGGTCGTGTCCGCCGCGACCTCCGCGCCGGCGTCGTGCGCGGCGGCCGCGAGGCCGGGGAGGTCGAGCACCGCCAGCCCCGGGTTCGACGGCGTCTCGACCCAGACCACGCGCGCACCCGGCAGCGCCGCCCGGAAGGCCGCGTCGTCGCTGGCCACGAGCCGGAGGTCGACGCCGCGCGCGGCCAGGTGCCGCGTGGCGACGTCGCGGACGCCGGGGTAGGCGTCGCCCGGCGCGACGAGGACGTCGCCGGGGCCGAGCGCCGTGAGCAGCACGGCGGTCACCGCCGCCATGCCGGAGGCGAACACCACGACCTCGCCGCCCTCGAGCTCGGCGATCGCCGCCTCCAGGCGCTCCCACGTCGGGTTCGCGAAGCGCCCGTAGCCGGCCGGGTCGGCGTCGCCGCGCAGGTGGTAGGGCGCCGCGAAGGTCGGCCCGGGCAGGAAGGGCTCGCCCTGACCCGCGGCCGGCAGCCCCGCGTGCACCGCGCGCGTGCTGTCGCCGGAGGGCGCGTCGGGGGTCATGCCGCGGACCCGCCCGGGGCGCGCTCGCACGAGGCGAAGCCCGCCGCCCGGTGCGAGCGGTCGCAGAAGGGCTTGGTCCCGGATCGCCCGCAGCGGCACAGCGCGACCGACTCGCCCGCCGGGACGCGCCACTCGCCGCCGTCGGGATCGACGAGCCGGACCGGGCCGGTGACCTTGTAGGGGCCGTCGTCGCGGACCTTGATGACGACCTCGGCCGCCGCGCCGGCGCCGCGTCCGGCGTCGGGGTGGCGCGGATCCGCCGGCCCGCCCGCGGTCACTCCCGGTCGCGGCGCTGGGCGATGAGCGAGCGCAGGTGCTCGACCGCGCCCGGGGCGGACTTCCCCAGCCGGCGGACGTCCCACGTCGTGAGCGTCACGAGGAGCATCGGGGTCTTCGCCACGACGGTCGCGCTGCGGCGGCCGCGCTCGAGCACGCCCATCTCCCCCAGCACGTCGCCGGGGCCCAGCTCGGCCACGTGGCGGCCCTCGGCGGTCACCTCCGCCTCGCCCTCCTCGATGGCCAGGAGGTCGTAGGAGTAGTCGCCCTCGCGGACGAGCTCCTTGCCCGCCGGCACGGAGACCTCGGCCGCCAGGTTGGCGATGTGCTGGAGGTCCTCGTCACCGAGGTCGCGGAACACCGAGATCTTCTTCAACCGGGCGGGATCCATGGCGCGCGAGCCTAGTACATGGTGCTCGGAACGACGGAGGGCCACCCGTGCGGGTGGCCCTCCGGCACGCTGGTGGGCCGCCGCGCCGGGCGCGGCGGGGTCCTAGGACTGCTCGCCCGCGGGCGGGCGGGCCGCGTCCTCGGGCTCGGGCGCCTCGGGGGCGGCCTCGCCCTCCGCAGCGTCCTCCTCGCGGGCGCCGACGCCCGCGGGGACCTTCGGCTCGACGACCGTCAGCGTGACCTCGGGGTCCTCGCCCTCGGGCGCGCGGTCGACCATGACCGTCCCGCCCGGCGGCAGCTCCGCCCGCAGGACGAAGTCGGCCAGCGGGTCCTCGATGTAGCGCTGGATCGCCCGGCGCAGCGGACGGGCGCCCATGGACGGGTCCCAGCCCTTGTCGACCAGGAGGTCCTTGGCGTCCTCGCTGAGCTCGAGCTGGAGCTCGCGCTCCGCCAGCGACGCGCGGATGCGGCGCAGGAGGAGCTCGACGATCGTCTTGATCTCGTCCTTCTGGAGCTTGTGGAAGACGATGACGTCGTCGATCCGGTTGAGGAACTCAGGCCGGAAGACCTTCTTGAGCTCACCCATGATCCGGGCCTTCATGTCGTCGTAGGTGATCCCCGTCTCGTCGTCGCTGACCGCGAAGCCGAGCGGCGTGTTCCGGGCGATCTCCTGCGCGCCGATGTTCGACGTCATGATCACGATCGCGTGGCGGAAGTCGACCGTCCGCCCCTGCGAGTCGGTCAGGCGCCCGTCCTCCAGGATCTGCAGGAGGATGTTGAAGACGTCCGGGTGGGCCTTCTCGATCTCGTCGAGCAGGAGCACGCAGTACGGCTTCCGGCGCACGGCCTCCGTCAGCTGGCCGCCCTCGTCGTACCCGATGTAGCCGGGGGGCGAGCCGACCAGGCGCGAGACGGCGTGCTTCTCCATGTACTCCGACATGTCGATGCGCACCATCGCGTCCTCGTCGCCGAAGAGGAACTCGGCGAGCGTCCGGGCCAGCTCGGTCTTGCCGACGCCCGACGGCCCGAGGAAGACGAAGGAGCCGGTGGGCCGCTTCGGGTCCTTCAGGCCGGCGCGCGACCGGCGGATCGCCTTCGAGATCACGTCGACCGCGGCGTGCTGCCCGATGACGCGCTTGTGGAGCTCCTCCTCCATGCGCATCAGCTTCTGGGTCTCGGCCTCGGTGAGCTTGAAGACCGGGATGCCCGTCCACATCGAGACGATGTCGGCGATCTCCTCCTCGCCGATCGCCGGACGCGGGCCCTCGCCCTCGCCGGCCTCCCACTGGTCCTCCATCTCGCGCTTCTTGTTCGTGAGCTTGCGCTCCTGGTCGCGGAGGTTCGCGGCCTTCTCGAACTCCTGCGCCTCGATCGCGGCCTCCTTGGCGCGCCGCGTCTCCTCGATCTGCTCCTCGAGGTCCCGGTACACCGGGGGCGAGGTCATCGACTTGATGCGCATGCGCGAGGCGGCCTCGTCGATGAGGTCGATCGCCTTGTCCGGCAGCTGCCGGTCGGAGATGTAGCGGTCGGCGAGCTCCGCCGCGGCCTGCAGCGACTCGTCGGTGATCTCGATCTTGTGGTGCGCCTCGTAGCGGTCGCGCAGCCCGCGCAGGATCTGCACGGTGTCCTCGACGGACGGCTGCTCGACGCGGATCTGCTGGAAGCGCCGCTCGAGCGCGCTGTCGCGCTCGAGGTACTTCCGGTACTCGTCGAGCGTCGTCGCGCCGACGGTCTGCAGCTCCCCGCGCGCGAGCGCGGGCTTGAGGATCGACGCGGCGTCGATCGCGCCCTCGGCGGCGCCCGCCCCGACGAGGTTGTGGAGCTCGTCGATGAACAGGATGATGTCGCCGCGCTGGGTGATCTCCTTCATCACCTTCTTCAGGCGCTCCTCGAACTCGCCGCGGTACTTGGACCCGGCGACCAGGGCCGCGAGGTCCAGCGTGTAGATCTGCTTGCCCCGCAGGAGCTCGGGGACGTCGGAGTTCGTGATCCGCTGCGCGAGCCCCTCGACGACCGCCGTCTTGCCGACGCCGGGCTCGCCGATGAGCACGGGGTTGTTCTTCGTGCGGCGCGAGAGGATCTGCATGATCCGCTCGATCTCGGTCTCGCGGCCGACGACGGGGTCGAGCTTGCCCTCGGCGGCGAGCTTGGTCAGGTTCCGCCCGAACTGGTCGAGGAGCTTGGAGGACTTCTTGCCCTCCCCCTGCTGGCCCGCGGCGCCCTGGCCGGCCTGCTGGCCCGAGCCCTGGCGGCGTCCGCCGGGACCGGACAGCATGCGGATGACCTCGTTGCGGATCTTCTCGCTGTCGGCGTCGAAGTCGAGCAGGATGCGCGCGGCCACGCCCTCGTTCTCGCGGACGAGGCCGAGGAGGATGTGCTCGGTGCCGATGTAGTTGTGCCCGAGGCTCAGCGCCTCGCGCAGGGCGAGCTCGAGGACCTTCTTCGCCCTCGGCGTGAAGGGGATCTGGCCGGAGGTGACCTCCTCGCCGGACCCCACGATGCGCACGACCTGGGCACGGACGCGCTCGACGGTGATGTCGAGCGACTCGAGCACGCGGGCCGCGAGGCCCTCCTCTTCCCGCAGCAGACCGAGGAGGATGTGCTCCGTGCCGATGTAGTTGTGCTTGAGCGTGCGCGCCTCTTCCTGCGCGAGAACGACGACCTGGCGGGCCCGTTCCGTGAATCGCTCGAACATTGCTGCTGTACGTCCTCTCTGCTGGCTGCTCTCGGGGTCAGCCTCGGTCGGTTCTGGTCCTGGCAGGTCGGTTCCGGGTGCGGGGACGCGTCAGCGCCCGACGGTTCATCCTCTTCATCGGTCTACGGACCGTCGGGGATGAGCGTTCGGGTCGTCTGGGCGGCCATGGGTCAGTCTACCAACGGGTCGGAAGCCTCCGGGAGGCGCTCCGGTGGCCTTCCCGCTCCCTGCGCCCGCGAGTCGCCGAGGGGGAGCGCGGGTGCGCCGCGGACCGCCGCCGCGCCGGCGCTCAGTCCCGCATGGCCGGGAAGAGCACGACCTCGCGGATCGAGCTTCGGCCCGTCAGCAGCATCACCAGGCGGTCGATCCCGAGCCCGACGCCGCCCGTCGGCGGCATCCCCTGCTCGAGCGCCTCGAGGAAGGCCTCGTCGAAGGGCTGCGCCTCGGCGTCGCCCGCCGCGGCGTGGCGCACCTGCTCCTCGAAGCGGGCGCGCTGGTCGTCCGGGTCGTTGAGCTCGGTGAAGGCGTTGGCGATCTCCATCCCGCCCGCGAAGGACTCGAAGCGCTCGACGAGCCCGGGCTCGCTGCGGTGCGCCTTGGCGAAGGGCGAGAGCTCGGCCGGGTAGTCGACGAGGTGCACCGGATCCGTGATGCTCGGCTCGACGTGCTTCGAGAGCAGGTCGTCGACGAGCTGGGCCCAGGTCCGCGAGGACGGGTCGTCGATGCCCAGGCCGCCGCGGTCCTCGATGGCCGCGGCGAGCGCGTCGCGGTCGGCGTGCGCGCGGAAGTCCACCCCGGTCGCGTCGAGGATCGCGTCGCGCAGCGGGGTGCGCGGCCACGGCGGCGTGACGTCGAGCTCGCCGGCGTAGCCGGCCGCCTCGGCCGCCGCGGCGACGACCGCCTCCACGCGCGCCATCTCGTCGGTGTAGTCCGCGTAGGCCTCGTACCACTCGACCATCGTGAACTCGGGGTTGTGCTTGAACGAGATGCCCTCGTTGCGGAAGTCCTTGCCCAGCTCGTACACGCGCTCCAGGCCGCCGACGATGAGCCGCTTGAGGTAGAGCTCGGTCGCGATGCGCAGGTAGAGCGTGCGGTCCAGCGCGTGGTGGTGCGTCGTGAACGGCCGCGCCAGCGCGCCGCCGTAGATCGGCTGCAGGACCGGCGTCTCGACCTCGACGAAGCCGGCCGCGTCGAGGCTGCGGCGGATGGCGGCGACGATCCGCGCCCGCGCCAGGAAGAGCTCGCGCGCCTCGGGGTTGGCGATGAGGTCCAGCTCGCGGCGGCGCTGGCGGGTCTCGACGTCGGTCAGCCCGTGGAACTTGTCGGGTGGGGGGCGCAGCGACTTGGCCAGGACCGCGAAGTCCTCGACGCGCAGCGAGAGCTCGCCGCGGCGCGAGCGGAAGGCCAGGCCGTCGACCCCGACGAGGTCGCCGAGGTCGAGGTCGAGCAGGCGGCGCATCCGCTCCTCCCCCAGGACGTCGGCGCGGGCCTGGAGCTGGATCCGGCCCGAGCGGTCGTCGAGGTCGAGGAAGGCCATGCGGCCCTGGCCGCGGCGGGCGTGCAGGCGGCCGGCGACCCGGTAGCGCCGGTCGCTGTCCTCGCCCGCGGGGAGGCCGGCGTGCGCGGCCTGCACCTCCGCGATCGGCACGACCCCGGGGAAGGACGGCGGGAACGGGTCGACGCCCTCGGCGCGCAGGCGCTCGAGCTTGGCGCGTCGGGTGGCGAGGAGCTCGGGGGCGGACGGCTCGTCCGGGTCCGGGGCGCCGGGGTCGGGCGCGTCGGCCATCGCGGCTAGGCCGCGACGTCGATCTTCGTGATCTTGAGCTCGCGGGTGGAGCCGTTGGGGAGGCTGACCTCGACGGTCTCGCCCCGCTTGCGGCCCATGAGCGCCTTGCCGACCGGCGACTCGTTGGAGAGCTTGCCCGACTTGATGTCGGCCTCGGCCGAGCCCACGATCGTGTACGGCGACGACTTGCCCTTCTCGTCCTTGACGTGGACCGTCGTGCCGATGCGGACGATGTCGTTCGAGAGCTCCTTGGCATCGACGACGGAGGCGGAGCGCAGGCGCTCCTCGAGCTGGGCGATCCGCGTCTCGAGCATCGCCTGCTCGTTCTTGGCGTCGTCGTACTCGGAGTTCTCCGAGATGTCCCCGAACTCCCGCGCCTCCTTGATGCGCTCGGCGACCGCGCGGCGGCGGGTGGTCTGGAGCTCCTCGAGCTCGGCCTTGAGCTTCTCGAGGCCTTCCGGGGTCAGGATGACGTCCTTCGGCATGAGGGCGCGGCAGTATAGCCGCCCGTCAGGCCGCGGCCGGGACGCCGCGCAGGCCCACCAGCAGCGCCTTCGCCTCGCCGGTGGAGGCCGTCCGCTGCAGGGCCTCCTGGGCCAGCTTCCCCTCGCCCATCCGGGTCAGGTACCACGGGTAGAACTTCCGCAGGTAGCGCGCGGCGCGGTCCGGCCCGAGGTGCTCCACGGCGCGGTCCATGACCCAGTCGAGCTCGTCGAGCACCTCGCCGCGCGTGGGCTCGTCCTCGCGCAGGCCGAGGGTCTGCGCGAACAGCCACGGGTTCCCGAGGGCGCCGCGGGCGAGCATGACCGCGGCCACGCCCGTGTCCGCGAAGGTCCGGCGGATCGCGGCGGCCTCCCGCAGGCCGCCGGACAGGATGACCGGGACCGGCAGCTCGGCCGCCAGCCGCGCCGCGAGCTCGTAGTCGGGCGTGCCCTTGTGGTGGACCGCCGCCGAGCGCGGGTGGAAGGCGATCGCGCTCACACCGGCGTCGTGCACGAGGCGGTGGGCCAGGGGCACGCCGTCGACGTCGCCCGGCGCCTGTCCGGAGCGCAGCTTGACCGTCACGGGCAGCCCCGAGCCCTCGACGGCCGCACGCGCGACCGCGACGGCGGTGTCGGGGTCCTTGATGAGGGCCGCGCCGGCACCCGTGCGGCACACCTTCGGGACCGGGCACCCCATGTTGAGGTCGATGAGGTCGGCGCCGCGCTCCGCGACCGTCGCCGCGGCCGAGCGCATGACCTCGGGGTCCTGGCCGAAGAGCTGGATGGCGACCGGCCCGCGGCCGCCCGACCGCTCGTCGGGGTGGATGCGCAGCAGCTCGGTCACCGTCTTCTCGTTGCGGTGGTGGACCCCGAAGCTCGACACCATCTCCGAGACGGCCAGGCCGGCGCCGTGGCGCTTGGCCTGCAGCCGCACGAACCACGTGCCGATGCCGGCGAGCGGCGCGAGGACGACCCGGTTGGGGATCCGGACGCCGCCGATGGCGAAGGGGTCGGTGAGCTCGGGCACGGGCCCAGGCTAGCCCGCGCGCGCCTGGTCGTTGCGCTCGTGCAGGAGCTTCAGCCCCGTGAGCGTGAGGAGGTCGTCGACCTCGTCGATGACGTGCGTGTGCGGGACGATGTGGCCCGCGAGACCGCCCGTGGCGATGACGCGCGCCGGGGCGCCGATCTCGTCCTTCAGACGGGCGACGATCCCGTCGACCTGACCGGCGTAGCCGAAGAGGACGCCCGAGCGGATCGCCTCGACGGTCGACTTGCCCAGGACCGACCGCGGCGGGAGCAGGTCGACCTTGGGCAGCTTCGCGCCACGCTCGGTCAGCGCCTCGAGCGAGACCTCCACGCCGGGGGCGATGACGCCGCCGACGTACTCGCCGGCCGCCGAGACGACGTCGTAGTTCACCGCGGTCCCGAAGTCGACGCTGATGACGGGGCCGCCGGCCTTGTCGTAGGCGGCGATGGCGTTGACGAGCCGGTCGGCGCCGAGCTCGCGCGGGTTGTCGATCCGGATCGGCATCCCCGTCCTCAGGCCGGGGCCGACGGCGAGCATCTGGTGGCCCAGGTAGCGGTCCGCCATCGCGCGCCACTCGGGCTCGAGCTGCGGCACGGTCGAGGAGACGATCGACGCGGCGAGGTCGGCCAGGCCGACGCCGCGCAGCTCGAGCAGGCCGCGCAGGCGGGCGCCGAGCTCGTCGGCGGTGGACACGCGGACGGTCGCGAAGCGCCAGTGCTCGACGAGCTCGTCGCCCAGGTACGTCCCGAAGTGGGTCTGGGTGTTCCCGACGTCGACGACGAGCAGCAAGGTGGCGCGGAGCATAGGGTCCGCGGCATGCCCACCACGCTCTACGTCGTCCACGGCTCGCACCCCTGCGCGGCCGTCGAGCGCGCCTTCGCGCTGAAGGGCGTCCCCTACCGGCGGGTGGAGCTGCCGCCGCCCGTGCACGCCGCGGTGCAGCGCGTGCGGTTCGGCGCGCGCACGGTCCCGGCGCTGCGCCTGGAGGACGGGCGCAAGGTCGTGGGGTCGCGGGCGATCCTGCGCGTCGCCGACGAGCTGGCGCCCGAGCCGCCGCTGCTGCCGGCCGACCCGGACGCGCGCGCGGCGGTCGAGGCGGCCGACGCCTGGGGGGACGAGGTCTGGCAGGCCGTGGCCCGGCGCCTGCTGTGGTCGTCCTTCCGACGCAGCCCGCGCGCGATGGCCTCCTTCCAGGAGGGCTCGAGCCTGCCGCCCTTCCCGATGCCCGTCCTGCTGGCGATCGCGCCCGTCGTCACCCGCGTCGAGTCCGGCCTGAACGCCGCGACCGACGACGCCGTGCGCGCCGACCTGCGCGCCCTGGCCGGCCACCTGGACCGGATCGACGCCTGGCTGGCCGACGGCACGCTGGGCACCGACCCGGAGGCGCCGAACGCCGCCGACCTCCAGATCGGCGCCACCTCGCGGCTGCTGCTGACGATCGGCGACGTGCTCCCGGCCTTCGACGGGCGCGCGGCGCGCGCGCACGCATACGCGCACTTCCCGGACTTCAGCGGGTCGGTGCCGCCCGGCGCGCTGCCGGCGCCGTGGCTGGCCGAGGCCCGCGCGGCGGCGGCCGCCCGCGACGCCGGCGCGGCCGGCGCCGCCGGCGCGGCCTCCTAGGCCGCCGCGCGCGACCGCTCGGCGACGAGGCCGGCGACGAGCTCGGCCACGCGCGCGGGCTGGTCGACCGGGACGAACGCCCCGGCGCCGGCGACGAGCTCGAAGCGGGCGCCCAGGAGCTGCGCGAGGCGCCGCCCGTCGGCGACCGGGAAGACGCGATCGCGGGCGCCCCAGGCCACGAGCGCCGGGCGGTCGAAGCCCACGAGCCGCTCGGCGGCGCGCCGGGTGACCTC
This sequence comes from uncultured Actinomycetes bacterium, assembly GCA_963707695.1. Classification (GTDB taxonomy): domain Bacteria; phylum Actinomycetota; class Thermoleophilia; order Solirubrobacterales; family Solirubrobacteraceae; genus JAOPZW01. The sequence continues at coordinate 1,125,797 of CAVPQY010000004.1, forward strand.
GGGGCGCATCGCGCGCAGCAGGGTCGTCAGGTCGCGGCGGATCGCCGGGTCCTCCTGCCCAGGGGCGATCCAGTCGGCGGTGAGCTCGTCCGGGAGCGGGTCGACCGTCAGGAGGCCGAAGCCGAGCGGCGACCGTCGCACCGCGGCGAAGCGCATCGGCGCCGCCAGGGCTCGCAGCAGACCCGGGACGTGGGCGGACCAGGCCAGCGGCCGGAACATCGGCGGCGGGCAGTGGTCGAAGGCGTCGCAGGAGGTCAGGACGAGCCGCCCGAGCCGCGGCGGTCGCTGCGCCGCGACGAGCTGACTGATCGCCCCGCCGGTGTCGTTGCCTACGAGCGTGACGTCGTCGAGGTCGAGCGCGTCGAGCAGCGCGAGGACGATCCCGGCCACGCCGTCGGGCGTGGCCGCCGAGGGGTCGCGCAGGGGCAGGCGGTGGGAGCCGAGCGGCAGGTCGGGCACGACGCAGCGGTGCTCCGGCGCCAGCGCGTCGACGACGCCGCTCCAGAGGCGCCCGTCGACGAGCGCCCCGTGGAGGAGCACCACGACGGGGCCGTCACCCCCGGTGTCGAGGACGCGCAGCGGTCCGGTGGGGAGGTCGATCGTGGTGGGCGGCATGCTTGAGGCCTCCTGGGTGGTCGCGGAAGTTCCGTACTGGCTGCATGTATCTTCCATGCAGACTGCACGGAAGTCAACCGGCCGGTCCGGGCAGGCGCAGCGGCCGGCCCGCGCGGCGCACGCCCTCCTCGAGGCCGAGCACGGCGAGGCGGTCGGCCAGCCGCGTCCCGTCGGGCGTGGCGAGCCCGAGGTCGAGCTCGAGCAGCGGGATGAGCACGAAGCGCCGCTGCGTGACCTGCCCGTGGGGCAGCGTGAGGCGCTCGGAGCGGTGCTCCTGGTCCCCGAGGAGCAGGAGGTCCACGTCGATCGGGCGCGGGCCGTGCCGGACGTAACCCGGGTGGGCGGCGTCGGTCTCCCGGCCCCGGGCCCGCTCGACCGCCTTGCACGCGTCGAGCAGCGCCTCGGGGTCGAGCTCGGTCGCGATCCGGACGCACGCGTTGAGGAACGCGGGCTGGTCGGGGACCTCGCCCACCGGGTCGGTGTCGTACGTCGACGACGAGGCCAGGACGCGCACGCCGTGGGCCGGGAGCAGGTCCACGGCGGCCTGCAGCTGCTCGCGCCGGTCGCCGACGTTCGAGCCGAGGCCCAGGTAGCCGGTGGCCGGGCCGCTCACGCCGCGGCTCCGCCGAACGGGAAGAGCAGGGCCAGCTGGCGGCTCTGGGCGAGGAGCGTCCCGTCCGGCGACCACAGCGCGCCGTCCTCCTCGAAGAAGCCGCCCGCCGACGTCGAGGAGGTGAAGCGCGCCAGGACCGGCGCGCCGGGGTCGAGCGCCGCGGCGATGCCGTCCCCACCCACCCGGAAGTGGACCGTGAGGTCGATCGTCGGCGCCGCGACCGGCGTCGTCAGGCGGGGGAAGGGCGCCGGGAGCCACGCGTCGGCGTAGAAGGCCAGGAGCGGCGCGTCCGGGACGACGGGCTCGGCGACGCGCAGCCAGCCGCCGGTGAGCGCCTCGTCCGCGCCCGTGAAGGGCCGCCCGCCGAAGACCGGGCGCAGGCTCAGGCGGTGGGTGATCGGCGGCGCGCCCGGGTGGAGCGGCCACGGGTCGAGCTCCTCGGGCGGCGGCGCCGGCGGGGGCGGCTGCGCCCAGTCCTCGGCCGCCGCGAAGTCGCGCGACAGCGCGGCCAGGGCGACGACGCACGGCCGTCCGCCCTGGAGCAGGCGCGCGGACAGCGCGGTCACCGACCGGCCCTCGCGCTCGACGACGACCTCGATCCGCACCGGCCCGTCGGTGGGCGGGCGCAGGTAGTGGCAGGTCAGCGAGCGCGGATGGCGTGACGGATCGCCGGCCTCCGCCTGCATCGCGCGCAGGACGATCGCGGCGAGGTAGCCGCCGTTGGGGCCGCGCGGCGCCGACCACGCCGTCGAGCAGACGGCCTCGTAGGCGCCATCCTGCCCGTCGCCCGCCGGCGCGACCGCGGTGGCCGCGGCGAAGTCCGCGGCCGCTCCTAGTCCCGCCGCTGTCGCCACACCTCGACCGAGACGGACTCCACCGGCAGCGGGATCGGCGGCTCGGGCTTCGTCGCCTTGACCCAGACCTCCTCGGCCTCGAAGTCCTCCAGCAGGCGGTCGGCGACGGCCGAGCACAGCCGCTCCAGCGTGCGGTAGGAGCGCTGCTGGGCGACGAGCGCGACCCGCTCGCAGACGGCCCCGTAGTCGACGGTGTGCTCGACGAGGTCGGTCACCGTCGCGTCGGCCTCCCCGACCTCCAGGCGGAGGTCCAGGACGAGGCGCTGGCCCACCTCGCGCTCGGCCGCGGAGACGCCGTGGTGGGTGTAGAGCGAGAGGCCCGTGACCTCGACCGTGACCTCGGTCTGGGGGCCGTCCTCCTCGTCGTCGTCGGCGTCGAAGTCGAACTCGTCCTCGGGCTCGTCGTCGCGGTCGGCCGTCATGGGCGGCGGACCGTAGCAGCCGCCACCGCGAGCGCATCGGCGGTCGCCGCCACGTCGTGGACCCGGAAGACCCGGGCCCCGCGCTCGAAGCCGAGGACCGACGTGGCGACCGTCGCGGCGACCCGGTCGTGGGGGTCCTCGCGACCTGTCAGCCGCCCCAGGAACGACTTGCGCGAGGCGCCCAGGACGACGGGGAAGCCGAGCGTCGCGAGCTCGTCGAGGCGCCGGAGGAGCTCCAGGTTGTGCTCGAGCGTCTTGCCGAACCCGATCCCGGGGTCGACGTGGATGCGGGCCGGGTCGACGCCGGCGGCCAGCGCGTGCTCGACGCGCTCGGCCAGGAAGGCGCGGACGTCGCCGACCACGTCGCCGTAGCGGGGGTCGCGCTGCATCGTGCGGGGCTCGCCGAGCATGTGCATGAGGCAGACGTCGCAGCCGGCGGCTGCGACGAGCGCCGCCATCCCCGGGTCGTGGCGCAGGGCGGTGACGTCGTTGACGTACGTCGCGCCGGCCTCCAGGGCCCGGGCCGCGACCGCGGCCTTCATCGTGTCGACCGAGACCTGCGCGGCGCCGTCGCGGGCCAGCGCGGCGACGACGGGCACGACCCGGGCGAGCTCCTCGTCGACCGGGACCGGGTCGGCGCCGGGGCGCGTGGACTCGCCGCCGACGTCCAGGATGGCCGCGCCCTGGGCGACGAGCTCGCGGCCGTGGGCGACGGCCGCGTCGCCGTCGAACCACTCGCCGCCGTCGGAGAACGAGTCGGGCGTCACGTTGAGGATGCCCATGACCCGGTAGGGGGGCGCCTGCACCGGGCGGACTCTACGAGGCGACCCCGTCCGGACCTGACGAGGCCCCTCGGTGGCCGCCGTCGGCCGGTTGCGGGAAGCTGCGGGCCTGTGACGGCCCCCGCGACGGCCTCCGCGCTCCCCGACGCCCTCGCGGCGCTGCGCGACGCGCTGCGCGCGGCGCCCTTCCCCGCGGAGCTGGTTCCGGGCCGCACGCCCGACGGCCCCGCTCCGGCCGCACGCCGCGAGGAGCTCGCCGGCCAGGTCGACGACTACCTGCTGCCGCGGCTGCGGGCGCTCGACGCGCCGCTGCTCATGGTCGTCGGGGGCTCGACGGGCGCGGGGAAGTCGACGCTCGTCAACTCGCTCGTCGGGGCCGTGGTCAGCCCTTCCGGCGTCCTGCGGCCCACCACGCGGGCGCCGGTCCTCGTCTGCCACCCGGACGACCTGCGCTGGTTCGAGGACGACCGCGTCCTGCCCGGGCTCAGCCGCACGTCGGGCGGCGATCCGGCGCTCGCGGCCCCTGGCTCCCTCAGGCTCGCGCCGACGCCCGCGCAGCCGCCCGGGCTCGCCCTCCTCGACGCGCCGGACATCGACTCGGTCGTCGAGGCCAACCGGGCCCTGGCGCGCCAGCTGCTGGCCGCGGCCGACGCCTGGCTCTTCGTGACGACCGCGGCCCGGTACGCCGACGCGGTCCCCTGGGACCTCCTGCGCGCCGCCCGCGAGCGCGGCACGGCGCTGAGCGTCGTCCTGGACCGGGTCGCGCCCGGGGCCGTCGCCGAGGTCCGCGGCCACCTGGGCGCGATGCTGGCCGAGCAGGGGCTCGAGGACGCCGAGCTGCTCGTCGTGCCGGAGGTCGGCCTGGAGGCGGGGCTGCTCCCGGCGACCGCCCTGGCGCCCGTGCGGGCGTGGCTCGACGGCCTGGCCGCCGACGCGGGCGCTCGCGCCGCGCTCGTGCAGCGCACGCTGGCCGGCGCGCTCGACAGCCTCGGCGCCCGGGTCGCCGAGGTGGCGGCCGCCCTGGACGAGCAGGCGGCGACGGCCGCCGGGCTGCGGGAGGACGCCGCCCGCGCCTACGCCGCGGGCCGGGACGAGGTCGACGAGGCCGTGCGCAGCGGGGCGCTCCTGCGCGGCGAGGTGCTGGCACGCTGGCACGACGTCGTGGGGACGGGCGACGTGATGCGCGCGCTCGAGCGGGGGGTCGGCCGCCTGCGCGACCGCGTGCGCGGCCTGCTCACCGGCCGCCCGGCCGCGGACGCCGAGCTGCGCGCCGAGGTGGAGTCGAGCGTCGACGCGGTCGTCCACGCCGCCGCGGACCGGGCCGCCGAGCGGGCCGCGGCCGCCTGGCGGCAGCGGCCCGCGGGCCGGGCGCTGCTGGCCGGGACGAGCCGCCTGGACGCCGCGTCGGCGGAGCTGCTGCCGCGGACGCGCGAGGAGGTCCGCGCCTGGCAGGGCGAGGTGTTCGAGCTCGTGCGGCGCGAGGGCGCGGGGCGCCGCGCGACGGCCCGGCTCGCCTCGCTGGGGGTCAACGGCGCCGGGCTGACCGTGATGCTCGCCGTGTTCCTCCAGACCGGCGGGCTGACCGGCGCGGAGGTCGTCGTCGCCGGCGGCACGTCCGCCCTGGGGCAGCGCGTGCTCGAGGCCGTCTTCGGCGACCAGGCCGTGCGGACGCTGGCGGCGCAGGCGCGCGAGGACCTCATGGCGCGGGTCGAGCGCCTCTTGGCCGCCGAGGAGGCCCGCTACGCGGCGCTGCTGGAGCCGGTCGCGGGCAGCGCCGCGGCCGCGGCCGACGTGCGCCGCACCGCCGACGCCGTGCGGCGCGCGCGGTGAGCGCCCTCGAGGCCCGGCTCGAGGCGCTCGGGCGCGCCGCGGCGCTCGCGGACGGTCGCCTGGACGCCGAGGACGTCGCGGCGGCGAGGGCGGTCGTGCGGCGGGCCGGCGACCGGCTCGGGCTGGGGCTGGAGGCGACCGTCGTGGCACTGGCCGGCCCGACCGGCGCCGGCAAGTCGACGCTCTTCAACGCGCTCGCCGGCGCGGACCTCGTGCCGACGAGCGTCCGCCGGCCGACGACGTCGACCGCCACCGCGGCGGTGTGGGGTGACGGCGCCGGCGCGCTGCTCGACTGGCTCGCGGTGCCCCGCCGCCACCGCAGGGACGGCGGGCGCCCGGCCGGGCTCGTGCTCCTCGACCTGCCCGACTTCGACTCCGTCGAGGCCTCGCACCGCCGCGAGGCCGACCGCGTCGTCGCGCTCGCCGACCTGCTCGTGTGGGTCGTCGACCCGCAGAAGTACGCCGACGCCGCGCTCCACGAGCGCGAGCTGGGGCCGCTGGCCGGGCATGCGGCGGCGATGGTCGTCGTCCTCAACCAGGCCGACACGCTCACGACGGCCGACGCCGACGCCTGCCGCGCCGACCTCTCGCGCCTCCTGCGCCAGGACGGGCTGGACGGCGTGCCCGTGCTGCTCGCCTCGGCCCGGACCGGCCTGGGCCTCGACGCCCTGGGCCACGAGCTCGCCGACCGCGTCGCGCGCCGGGAGGCGGCGCTCGACCGGCTCGCCGCCGACGTCGTCGCCGCCGCCGAGCCGCTCGCCGACGCCTGCGGCGAGGGTCGCGGCCGCGCGGGCCGGGTCGCGCGCGAGGACCGCGCCCGGCTCCTGGCGGCGCTCGGGGAGAGCGCCGGGGTCCCGGCCGTGGTGGCGGCGGTCGACCGCGCCCACCGCCGGCGCGGCGCGCTCGCGACCGGCTGGCCGCCGACGCGCTGGGTCCGCCGCCTGCGGCCCGACCCGCTGCGGCGACTGGGGCTCGGCGACCGCGAGGGCGCCGAGCAGCGGGCGCTCGGGGGCGACCGGGCCGGGCGTGACCGGCCCGGGCGCAGCACCGGCGCGCCGGGCGCCGAGGAGGTCCCGCGCCGCACGTCGCTCCCGCCGGCCACGCCCGTCCAGCGTGGACAGCTCGACTCGGCCGTCCGGCACGTCGCGCTGGCGGCGGCCGGCGACCTGCCCGACCCGTGGCCGCGGCTGCTGCGCGCCGCCGCGGCGGCGCACGAGGAGGAGCTGGCCGACCGCCTCGACCGCGCGGTGGCCGGCGCCCGGGTCGGCGCCGGGCGCCGGCCCCGGTGGTGGGGGGTCGCCGGGGCGCTTCAGCGCGCGCTCGTCCTCGTCGCCCTCGCGGGCGCGCTGTGGCTCGCCGGCCTGGCCGCGCTGGGGTGGTTGCAGCTCGGCGACGCGCTGCCGACGCCCGACGTCCGCGGGGTGCCCGTCCCCACCGCCCTGCTGGCCGGCGGGGCGCTCGCCGGCCTGCTGCTCGCGCTCCTGGCCCGCCTGGCCACGGGCGCGGGCGCGCGCCGGCGCGCCGCCCGTGCGCAGCGCACCCTGCGCGAGCGCATCGACGGCGTCGCCGACGAGCTCGTCCTCGAGCCGGTCCAGGCGGAGCTCGCCATCCGCGACGAGCTGTGCGCCGCCGTGGCCACGGCGGCCGGCGCTCGCGCCGCCCGCCGGCCGGCGCTCGGCGCTCGGCGCTAGCCCCGCGCGGCTCGATCCCCGCGCGGCGCCGCGGTTAGACAGCCCCGCCACGCGGGGCTCTCGCCGTCCCGGAGCCGCCCCTGACAAGGGTCAGGCCCGCCGCCGAGGCGCCGGTCGGCCGGTTGCGGCGTCCCAGCACTGGGCTGACGCGCGGCGAGGCGTCCGTCAGGCGAGCTCTGGCTTCTCGGGGAGGTCGAGTCCCCGGGACTCCACCCCGCCGCCCGCCAGCCCCGGGCGGGGCAGCGGCCGCGGCACGTCGCGCGCGGGGCGCTCCGGCTGGGCCTCGCCGGGCCGCGTGGGCGGCTCGGGGGCCTCGTCGGGCCCGAAGACCTCCAGCTCGTCGCGGCCGTCGAGGAGGGCGAGGAACTCCTCCTTCTCGATCGTCTCGCGCTTGACGAGGATCTCGGAGATGCGCTCGAGGGCCTCGCGGCGCTCGGCCAGGATGTCCTTGGCCTTCTGGTGCGCGGACTCGACGATGCGGCGGATCTCGTCGTCGATCTCGCGCGCGATCTCGTCGGAGTAGTCCGGCTCGGCGTTGAACTCGCGGCCGAGGAAGGGCTGGCCGTGGTCGTGGCCGAAGACGCGCGGGCCGAGGCGCTCGGACATGCCGAAGCGCATGACCATCTGCTTCGACGTCGCGGTGACCTTCTCGAGGTCGTTCGAGGCGCCCGTCGTGATCTCGCCGAAGATGATCTCCTCCGCCGCGCGGCCGCCGAGCGTCATGGCCATGTTGTCCTGCAGCTCGGCCTTCGTCGTGAGGAACTTGTCCTCCTGCGGCATCGAGATCGTGTAGCCGAGCGCCTGGCCGCGGCCCACGATGGAGATCTTGTGCACGGGGTCGGAGTGCTCGAGGTAGTGGCCCACGATCGCGTGGCCCATCTCGTGGTAGGCGGTGATCAGCCGCTCCTTGTCGCCCATGACCCGGGTCTTCTTCTCGGGGCCCGCGACGACGCGCATGATCCCCTCCTCCAGCTCGACCTGCGTGATCTCGCGCTTGCCGGTGCGGGCCGCGAGCAGCGCCGCCTCGTTGACGAGGTTCGCCAGGTCGGCGCCCGTGAAGCCCGGCGTCTGGCCGGCGAGGGCGTCGACGTCGATCTCCTTGGCCAGCGGCTTGCCGCGCGTGTGGACCTCGAGGATCTTCGCGCGGCCCTTGCGGTCGGGGCGGTCGACGGTGATCTGGCGGTCGAAGCGGCCCGGGCGCAGCAGGGCGGGATCGAGGATGTCGGGCCGGTTGGTGGCCGCGATCATGATGATGTTGTCCGTCATCGTGAACCCGTCCATCTCCACCAGGAGCTGGTTCAGGGTCTGCTCGCGCTCGTCGTGCCCGCCGCCCAGGCCGGCCCCGCGGTGGCGGCCGACGGCGTCGATCTCGTCCATGAAGATGATGCAGGGCGAGTTCTGCTTGGCCTGCTCGAAGAGGTCGCGGACGCGCGAGGCGCCGACGCCGACGAACATCTCGACGAAGTCCGAGCCGGAGATGGAGAAGAACGGCACGCCCGCCTCGCCCGCGACGGCGCGGGCCAGCAGCGTCTTGCCGGTGCCCGGGGGCCCGTAGAGCAGGACGCCCTTGGGGATGCGCGCGCCGAGCGCCTGGAACTTCTTGGGGTTCTCGAGGAACTCCTTGATCTCGTGGAGCTCCTCCACCGCCTCGTCGGCGCCCGCCACGTCGCGGAAGGTGATCTTCGGCGAGTCGACCGACAGCCGCTTGGCCCGGGACTTGCCGAACGACATGACCTTCGAGCCGCCGCCCTGCACCTGGTTCATGAGGAAGATCCAGAACCCGATGAAGATCAGGAACGGCAGGACGTAGGTCAGGAGCGACAGCCAGCCGTTGGTCTTGGCGCCCTCGATGTCGAACCCGCCGCGCAGCTTGCCCTGCCGCTCGGCCGTCGTCAGCGCCGTGTAGAGCTGGGCCGTCGCGCCGTCCGCGAAGCCGGTCTCGTACTTCGAGTCGTCGCGCAGCGTGACGGTGACCGTGTTGTCCTTGGTCTTGAGGTCGGCGGACTTGACGTCGCCGCGCTCGAGCTGGCCGAGGAACTGGCTGTAGGAGGGCGTCGGCTTGCTCTCGCCCGGCGAGATCAGCTTCTGCGCGAAGAACGCCAGCACGACCACGATCAGGATCGGGAACGCGGCGCTCTTGAAGAACCGGCTCATGGAGCAGTCAAGGGTACCAGTGCGCCGCTCCCGTCCCGCCGGGTGGCACGCCGGATCTCACCCTTCGTCGAGGGTCGCGACGGGCTCCGTGCCGCTCACGCCCCGAGGGACGCGATCAGCTCCGTGCCTCTCGCTCCTCGAGCGCGGCGACGTAGGGCAGGTTGCGGTAGCGCTCGGCGTGGTCCAGGCCGTAGCCGATCGCGAAGCGGTCCGGGATCTCGAAGCCGACGAACTGGATGGGGAGGTCGACCTTGCGCCGCGCGGGCTTCGTGAGCAGCGCGCACACCTCGAGCGAGGCCGGGTTGCGGGCCCCGAGGTTGCGCATGAGGTACTGCAGCGTGAGCCCCGAGTCGACGATGTCCTCGACGATCAGGACGTGGCGGCCCTCGATCGGCGTGTCGAGGTCCTTGAGGATCCGGACGACCCCGCTGGAGTCGGTCGCCGACCCGTAGGACGACACGGCCATGAAGTCGACCTCGACCGGCACGTCGATGCTGCGCATGAGGTCGGCGACGAAGAAGACGGCGCCCTTGAGCACGCCGATGAGCAGCAGCTCGCGGCCCTGGTAGGCCGCGCTGACCTCGTCGCCCAGCTCCTGCACGCGGCGGGCGAGCGCGCCGGCCTCGACCATGACGTCCCCGATCGGCTGCGGCTCGGCCATCGGCGCCGCAGTCTATGAGTCCCCGCGCTCCCGCGGCGGCGTCCGCTGGAAGCGCAGCACGCCCCCGGCCACGACGGCGCGCGCGCCGTCGCCCACGTCGAGCGCGCCCTCGCCGAGCGCCAGGAGGTCGTCGAGCCGGCCGGGGGCGCGCCCGCACAGGCCGCCGGTCGCCGCCTCGGCCAGGCGGCGGACGACGAGGCGCGCCAGCGCGCGCGGGAGCGCGCCGAGGCGGTCGACCTCGATCGCGCCCGACCCGCCGAGGACCTCCGCGACGACCTCGTCGAGCACCGCCGCCTCCTCGCGCAGCAGGGCGGCCGTGCGGACGACGTTGGCCTCCGCGCGGGGGTCGACCGCCCGCAGCGCGGCCGAGAGGCCGGTGCGCACGCGGGCGCGGGCGAAGCGCGGGTCGTCGTTCGACGCGTCCTCGCGCCAGGGCAGCCCGCGCGCGGCGCACCAGGCCGCCGTGTCCTCCCGCGTCGCCCCGGCGCGCAGCAGCGGCCGCACGAGCAGCCCCTGCTCGTCGGCCATGCCGAGCAGCGCCCGGCGCCCCGGCGAGGACGCCAGCCGGTAGAGCACCGTCTCGGCCTGGTCGGTCGCCGTGTGCCCCACCGCCAGGCGCGCGGGCGGACGGGATCCCATCGCGCTCGCGAGCCGGGACCCGGCGCCGTAGCGGACGTCGCGGGCCCAGGCGTGGAGGTTGCCGCCGCCGGCGCCCTCGCCGGCGGGGCGCCGCGCGCGCTCGACGACGAGCGGGACCTCGAGGCGCGCGCAGAGCGCGCGGCAGGCGGCCTCGTCGCCCTCGGCCTCCGGCCGCAGCCCGTAGTCGACGTGCAGGGCGCGCACGGCCTCGCGGCCGGCCACCTGCACGGCGACGTCGAGCAGGCAGACCGAGTCGCGTCCGCCGGAGAGCAGGACGACGACGGGGCCGCCGCCGGGGAGCAGGCCGCCCGCGCGCACCCGCGCGAGGAGGTCCTGCGCCGTCACCCACCGTCCTCGTCGGCCGGGTGGGCCAGGAAGAGCTCCGTCGAGTGGCTGAACCCCTTCAGGCGGACCTCGCCGATCGGCTCGAAGGCCAGGTGCGGGCCCGAGGCCTCGACGACCGGCCGCGTGACGATGACCTCGCCCCCGCCCGCGCGCGCGGCGACCCGGGAGGCGGTGTTGACCTCGCGCCCGAAGTAGTCGCCGTCGCGGTAGAGCGTCGCGCCGTAGTGCATGCCGATCCGCGGCAGCGGCCGCTCGCGGTGCAGCGCCTGGAAGCCCACGGCCCAGTCGACGAGCGCGGCCGGGTCGCCCCCGACGACCATGACCTCGTCGCCGATCGTCTTGATGATCCGGGCGTCGTCGGGGAGCGTGTGCTCGACGGACTCGATGAAGCGCTCGACCGCGCTGACGGCCTCCTCCTCGCCCTCCTCCTCGGTCAGGCGCGTGTAGCCCGCGAGGTCGGCGAAGGCGATGGCGACCCGCAGGCGCCCGAGGTCGAGCGGGGCCTCGTCGAGGTCGGCCTCCATGTGGCCGATGACGTCCTGCTCGACGAAGTGCGACAGGAAGCGCTGGTGGACGTGGTCCATGATCGGCGAGGCCAGCGGGAGGAGCTCGCGCGCGAGGCCCTCCATCTCCTCGGCCATCTCCAGGCCGTCCACGCCGTCGCGCATCAGCGGCTCGTGGACGTAGAGGTGGAAGAGCCGCACCTCGGCGTCGGCCATCTGCGCGAGCGCCTGGCCGTAGACGCGCACGAGCTGCAGGAGCGCGACGAGCGGGAAGCCGGCCGCGAGCACGGCCGCGACGTAGCGCAGCAGCTGCACGTCGTCGCCGGAGAGCAGCCCGCCCGCCGGGAAGCCGATCGAGGTCAGGATCCGCTCGACGAGCGCCGGCTCGAGCCCGACCTCCTTCGCGGCCTCCTCGACGGTGTGCTCCTGCGCGGGCGCCGGGAGCAGGTCCTCGACGTACCCGAAGGCGAGCTTGCCGTCGGCCGTGGCCTGCCGGATCTCCTGGAGGGTGTGCCCGCGCTCGCGCAGGCGGGCGACGATCCGCGCGTGCGCGACCGCGGAGGGCGGCCAGTCGTCGCGGGCGTCGTGGGGCACCACGCCCGTCCGCGCCCAGCGGCGGAGCGTGTCCGGGCGGACGCCGATGTGGCGGGCGGCCTCGGTGAGGGGCAGCGCGTCGGTCACGGGCGGGGCGGATCCAGCGGCGGGGTCATCGCTCGGGTGACCCCGCCGCGCGCGGGGTCGTCCCGCGACGTCGGCCGGCGGCGCTCGTCGTTCGGCGGCACCTTGCGGGCGGCGGACCGCCCACTTCCCGGCCTGGTGCCCGATCCGGTGCCCGCGAGGGTGGCGGCGCTCACGATCGTTGTCAACGTCCAGGGTTGCCCGTGCAAGGACTAGACGACCAGGTGCGGGAACTCGTCCTCGAGCATCCCGCGGTAGCGGGCGTAGACGGGCTTCGTGATCGGGATGAGCGAGAGCGCGGCCTTCACGTCGCCGCCCGTACGGATGCGCCGCCGCGCGATGGCGATGGCCACGTTCTCCTTGCCCTGGAAGTACTTGTTCGCCGTCTCGGAGGACATCGCCATCTTCACCCTGGGGTCCCAGTCGACGTCGTCGGACCACTCCCAGTGGAGGTTGCCGCCCTCCCCGGCCCGCGCCGCCCGGACGTTGACGACCATGTCGACGTCGGTGAACTCGAAGCGCTGCGGGACGTCGGCGTCCCGGAGCTTCGGCCCCATCTCCGGGTCGCCGTCCATCATGCCGAAGACGCGGTCCATGACCTCGTGGAACTCGTCGGGGGACCTGAACGTCACAGCCATCAGGGGAACGCTCCTCCTCGTTGGACCAGCTCGTCGTACACCATCTCCTGCACCCGCGCGCGCACCGCCTCGGCCAGCTCGAGCACCAGGGCCGCGTCGTCGGCGTCCTCCGGCCCGTGCCCCCCGAGGTCGACGGGCGCCCCGAAGGCGATGCGCCAGCGCGACGGCAGCGGCACGAGCCCCAGCGGGCCGAGCAGCGGGAAGGTCGGCGTGACCGGGACGTAGGGCGCGCGGAGCAGGCGCGCGACGAGGGGCAGCTCGGCGAGCTTCGGGTGCACCTCCTCGCTGCCGACCACCGCGCACGGGACGATGGGCGCGCCGGTGCGCAGCGCGACCTCCACGAAGCCGCCGCGGCCGAAGCGCTCGAGGCGGTAGCGCGACCCCCACGGCTTGCCCAGGCCCTTGGTGCCCTCGGGGAAGACGACCACGGCGTGGCCGGCCTCGAGGAGGGCCTGGGCGTTGGCCGGCGAGGCCGGGACCCCGCCCGTGCGCCGGACGACCGACGCCACCCACGGCAGCGAGAAGGCCCAGTCGAGGACGAGCGCGCGCGGCTGGCGCCCGGTCGCGCGGCGCACGGCCGTGGCGACCATCGCGCCGTCCCACGGGACGACGCCGGCGTGGTTGGCCACGAGCAGGGCGGGCCCGGTGGGCGGGACGTGCTCGGTGCCGCTCGCGGTGACCCGCCACCAGCGGTCGTAGAGCAGGCCGAGCGCGGGCTCGGCCGCCGCGACGAAGCCGGGCTCGTAGCCCCACGCGTCCTCCTCGCGCACGGCGGGCAGCGGCCAGCTCCCGGAGACGCCGACCGCAGCGCGCCAACCACCCCTGGGGAGGACCCGGTGGGGTCTCATGCCGCCTCGGCCTCCGACGGCGTCGTCCGGCCCAGCACGCGCTCGAGGGCCCCGACCGTCGTGAACCGGGCGCGGTACCCGAGCTCGCCGGCCATCCGGGCCGTGCTCACCCCGCGGCCGAACTGCAGGAACCGCAGCGCCTCGGGCGGCAGCGGGGGCCGCCCCGCGAGGCGGCGCTCGAGGCCCACGGCCTGCGCGTACAGCGGCGCGGCCACGGGCAGCGAGCGCCGCCCGAGGAGGCGCAGGAGCCGGCTGAGCGTCACGACGTCGGGCGCGGCGACGTTCACCGCGCCGCGGACCGGGTGGTGGACCGCCCGGGCCAGCGCCCCGACGCCGTCCTCGGCGTCGAGGAGCTGCACCCGCGGGTCGAAGCCCAGGACCGTCGGGACGACCGGCATCCGCACGAGACGCGAGACCGGCGTGTCGAGGCCGGCGCCGACGACCGGCTGCAGGCGCAGGAGCGTCGTGACGACGTGCGGGTGGCGGCGGGCGAAGCCGTCGACGAGGTGCTCGAGCTCGGCGACGTCGCGCTGGAACCGCGTGCGCGGCGGCGTGCGCCCCGCCAGGTCCTCGGTGAAGAAGGCGGGGTCGGCCGGCTCGGAGCCGTAGACGGCGGCCGACCCCCGGACGACGAGGGCGCGCAGGCGCGGGAGCGCCTCGAGCGCGGCCAGGAGCTGCAGGGTGCCGACGACGTTGTGGTCGTGCAGCGCCCGCGCCGGGCGCCCCGGCTCGGGGAACTGCAGGAGGTCGTCGTGGACGACGACGTCCGCGCCCGTGGCGGCCACGACGGCGCCGAGGCGGGGCGAGCGCAGGTCGGCCCTCACGACCTCCACGCGCCCACCGGCGCCGCCGAGGTCGTCCGGGACGGGCCGGTCGTCGAGCCCGACGACGTGCGCGACGTCGCCGTCGGCGGCGAGGCGGCGGGCCAGCGCGGCACCCCACGGGCTCGCCACGCCCGTCACGAGGACCCGCGGGCCGGGCACGACGCGGCGGCTCAGGCGGTCCCGCCGCTGCGCCGGGGAGACCGGGCCGCCCGCGGTGGGGCCTCCAGGGCGCCGACGCGGCGCTCGAGGTCGTCGAGGCGGCGGCGCAGCTCGCGGACCTCGTCGCCCGACGGCGGGCGGAGGTCCTCCAGGGCGCGTCCGACGCGCTGCGCGGCGCCCGCCAGCTCGTCGGCGAGCTCCTGCGCGCGCTCGCGCGTGAGCTTCTGCGCGGCGCCGGCGACCTCGTCGGCGAGCCCCTGCGCGCGGTCGCGCGTCGTCTGCGCCTGGCCGGCGGCCGCCGCGACGGCCTGCGCCGCCGCCGCGCGGACGGACTCGGCGCGGTCCTGGCGCTCCTCGGGATCCTTGTCCGGCTGCTTCGCCACGGGCGCCGAGCCTATCCTGCGGCCGTGGCCACGGCGACCCTCCACGTCCACCCCACGGCCCCGCTGGCCGACCGGGCCCTGCTCCCGGGCGACCCCGGGCGCGCCCTGCTGCTGGCCCAGTCCCTCCTGGACGAGCCGCGCATGTTCAACCACCACCGCGGGCTCTGGGGCTACACCGGCACCGCCCCCGACGGCGAGCCGCTGACGGTGCAGGCCACCGGGCTGGGCGGCCCGAGCGCGGCCATCGTGCTCGAGGAGCTGGCCCGGCTCGGCCTGCGGCGGGCGGTGCGGATCGGCACCGGTGCGGCGCTCGACGGCATCGCGACCGCCGGCGACCTCGTCGCGGCGACCGAGGTGCTCGGCGCCGACGGGACGAGCCGCGCGCTCGGGGCGCCCGAGCGCCAGGCGCCCGACGCCGGGCTCACCGCCGGGCTGGCCGCCGCGTGCGACCACGCGGGCCTCGTCGTGTCCTCCGACGTCTTCTACGAGCCCGAGGGCTCGGCGCGCGCGGCCGCGTGGACGCGCGCGGGCGCGCTCGCCGTGGAGCTGCAGGCGGCGGCCCTCCTGGCCGTGGGCGCCGCGCGGGGCGTCGCCGTGGCCTGCGTGGTGGCCGTGCCCGGCGCCGACGACGGCGAAGACGCGACCGCGGCCCTCGGCGAGCGGCTCGGGCGCGCCGGGCTGGCGGCGCTCGGCGCGGCCGGCTGAGCGCGGCCGGCGGCTCCGGCGCGCGGGCTCGCCCGCCTCAGCCGTCGGCCCTGGCGCGCCGGGCGCGCCGGGCTCGCCGGCCTCAGCCGTCGACCTTCAGGCGCTCCTGCTCGCGCGGCAGGGGCGACGGGGTCGTCGCGAGGGAGCCCTGCAGGCTGCCGAGCGCCTCGGCGATGGTCGCGAGCTGCGCCTCGATCGCCGTCAGGCGCCGGTCGGCCTGGGCGCCGCCGCGGGCGGCGGGCGCCGCCTTGGCCGGGCGCCCGAGCTTGCCCTCGATCGCCGCGAGGCGCTTCCCGACGGCGGCGAGCTCGTCCTGCAGCCCGGCCTGCCGCCCCAGCGTGGCGAGTCGGTCGTCGAGCCGGTCGACGCCGTCCTCGATGCCCTCCAGGCGCTGGGAGACCGACCGCAGCCGGCGGGTGAGGCGCTCGACGTCGGCGGCGGAGGGGAGGTTGAGGGCCCCCATGGCCAGCTCCTGCGCCTGGACCGCCTTCTCCCGCGCCTCGAAGGCCCGCGAGATCGCGCTGCTCACGAGCGGGTTCTCGAGCAGGTCCTGGGCGAGGCGCCCCAGGGCGTCCTCGCCGCTGCGGGCCAGGCGCTCGCGCAGCCCGTCGTTCGTCTCGTCGGTCATGGGCGGGGACGGTACCGCCACGCCGGACGGCCGGGCGCGCCCGCGCCGCGGCCGATTCTGTGGCCACGACCGAGCCCGGGGTCGATGCGGCACGTATCTCACCTTCGACTTGAGGGTGAGACTCCGCCGAGGAGCCGCTCCGCGACCCTCCCACGCGCCGAGATCGGGGGTCCCGGTTCAAGCTCGGCCGCGCTCCCGCCGATCTTGGTCCGAAGGCCCACGTCGCCATGCCCGCCCGTCCCCAAGACACCGCCCTCCGTTGCACCGCGTCCCACGCGGGCAAAACCTCCTGCGCGCGACGCGGGGAGGCCGTGCTAGGTTCGTCCGCGCCGACCGGGACAGCGTTCCCCTCCGGTCGCGCAGCAGGAGAGGACTGCACCCAAGCATGAAGAAGCGCAAGCTGCTCATCGGCCTGTCGTCGGCTGGCGTCCTCCTGGCCGGCTTCGGCGGCACCGTGCTGCCCGCATCGGCCGATCGGGTCTTCGACGTGCAGCTGCCCTCCGGCCAGGTCCTCCGCGTCACCGTCCCCGACGGCAAGACGCTCGCCGAGGTCGTCCCCGGGGCGATCGTCAGCGCCACCGAGGTCGGGCCCGCCTCCGCGCCCGCGCAGACGCCCGCGCCGACGGCCACGCAGCCCTCCGCGACGACGCCGGCCCAGGCCCCCGCCGCCACCGCGCAGCCGGGCCAGGCCTCCACGCCGCAGGACGGGCAGGGCAACGCGGCCAAGCCCACGGACGTGCCCCAGGGCGGCCAGGTCGAGCAGCAGGCGGCCAAGGCGGCCGACCGGGCCAAGGCCAAGGCGCGCGCCGCCGCGCGCCGCCGGGCGGCCGCCGAGGCGAAGGCCGAGGCCAAGAAGGCCAAGCGCGAGGCGCAGGCCCAGGCCGACGCCGCCGCCGGCGCGCCGACGGCCTCGGACCCCACCTTCTCGCTCGCGCTCCCCGGCGCCGCCGCGATCGGCGTCCCGAACTTCTTCATCGACAAGTTCCGGATCCCCCCCTTCCTCCTGCCGATCTACCAGGCCGCCGGCATCCAGTACGGCGTGCGCTGGGAGGTCCTGGCGGCCATCAACGAGATCGAGACCGACTACGGCCGGAACCTCAACGTCTCCACCGCCGGCGCCGTCGGCTGGATGCAGTTCCTCCCCTCGACCTGGGAGATGTACGGCGTCGACGCCAACGACGACGGCCGCAAGGACCCCTACAACCCGGTCGACGCGATCTTCGCCGCGGCGCGCTACCTCAAGGCCGCGGGCGCCGACCAGGACGTCCGTCGCGCGATCTTCGCCTACAACCACGCCGACTGGTACGTCGAGTCGGTCCTCCTGCGCGCGCGCCTCATCGGCGGCCTGCCGACCGACCTCGTCGGCTCGCTCACCGGGCTGACCCAGGGCCACTTCCCCGTCTACGCGAAGGCGCGCTACGCCGACGACCTCACGAAGCAGGACGCCGAGCGCAAGGTGGCCGCCGGCCGCAACGCGGCGGTCCCGGTCGAGAGCACCTCCACGCGCCGCGGCATCCGCATCTACGCCAAGGCGGGCGCGCCCGGTCGTCGCCACCCAGGACGGCCGGATCGTCAGGGTCGGCACGAGCCGGCGGCTGGGCCGCTTCGTCCAGCTGCGCGACGTCTACGGCAACACCTACACCTACGGGCAGCTCAAGTCGCTCGCCCGCGCCTACCCGGTGCCGCGCGAGCGCAAGGTCACCGAGACCGCCGTCCAGCGCGAGCTCAAGCTCCCGGCGGCGGACCCGACGCCCACCGCGCCCGCGTCGGCCGGCCGGCAGCGCGCCGCCCAGGCGACCCGGTCCTCCGCGACGACGGGCAAGTCCCGGCTCGCCGCCAACGGCACGGCGACGTCGGCGCCGGCGGCCAAGGAGCGCGTCTTCGCGAACCCGAGCCGTCCCGCCGCCTTCAAGGCCGGCGGCGAGGACCAGCTCATGCAGAGCGGCGCCGCGCTCGGCAGCAAGTCCTTCCGCAGCTACTTCACGCAGGTCTACGGGCTCAAGCGCTCCGAGGTCCGGCTCAAGCACCTCAAGGTCGGGTCGAGGGTGATCGCCGGGACGATCCTGGGCCACATCGGCCGCACGGCGCCGACGGTCGCCCCGAACGTCCTCTTCGAGGTCCGGCCCGCCGGCCGCGGCGCCCCGCGGATCGACCCCAAGCCGATCCTCGACGGCTGGAAGCTCCTCGAGTCGACCGCGATCTACCGCGCGGCCGGCAAGAACCCCTTCTTCGGTCCCGACGCGCGCAACCCGTCCATCGGGCAGGTCCTGATGATGAGCAAGGAGGCGCTGCAGCGCACCGTGCTCCAGGACCCGCGCATCGACCTCTACAGCTGCGGGCGCCGTGACATCCGCGCCGGCGTGGTGGACCGCCGGGTGCTGGCCACGCTGGAGTTCCTGGCCTCGAGCGGCCTGAAGCCGACCGTCAGCTCCCTGCGCTGCGGTCACGGGTACCTGACGGCCTCGGGCAACGTCTCCGAGCACTCGTCGGGCAGCGCCGTCGACGTCGCCGCGATCAACGGCATCCCGATCCTCGGCCACCAGGGCGAGGGCTCGATCACGGACATCGCGATCCGCCGGCTGCTCACCCTCCAGGGCACGATGAAGCCCCACCAGATCATCAGCCTCATGACCTTCGACGGCGCCGACAACACCATGGCGCTGCCCGACCACGCCGACCACATCCACGTCGGCTTCCACCCGCTCTTCGGGGACAACACGAAGCTCGGACAGCAGCTCGGCTCGGTCCTCAAGCCCGGGCAGTGGACGAAGCTCATCTCCCGCCTCGGGCAGATCGACAACCCGACCGTCCGCGTGGCGCCGTCGAAGTACGCGATCAAGGTCAAGCGGCCGCAGGGCCGCCAGGGCGACTGACGCCGCTCTTCCGCTTCGCCCAGGTCGAGCTGCCCTGGGCCCTCGGCCCGGCCGACGGACGCTACGTCGTGCGGGGCCACGCGGCCGAGCCGGAGCACGTCGTCGTGCTCCGCACGCTCGGCGCGCCGCAGCGCCACCGCCTGCGCGGGCGCCGCGCCCGCGCGGCGGAGACCGAGCCCGCCCCGGCGCCCGTGACGACGTCCCGGGCGACGGTCATCGGGGCCGAGCCCTTCCGCGACGACGCCGCCGCCGAGCGCTGGCTCCAGGCCGCCGACGTCCCCGCCGAGGCCGCCGCGGCGGTCGTCGTGCTCGAGCGCGTGGCGGCCTGGCAGCGCCTGGCCACCGCCGACCCGCGCCTGCCCGCGCCGGCCCTCGGCCTGGCCCTGGCCGCCCGGGTCGGGATCGGCGCGGGCGAGGACGTCGCCGAGGGGCGCTGGCGCCGCGCGGTCGAGCTGCCGGCCGCCGAGCTCGGGACGACGGGGCGCCCGCGCCGGCGTGACGCCGCCCTGCGCCCCCAGGAGCGCCTGGCCGCCCTGCTGGGCGCGCGCGACGCCGCGCTGGCCTGCGAGCTCCTGACGCTGCGCGCGCGCGACGACGTCGACGCCGGGCGGCTGCGCGAGGCCGCCTTCCAGCTCGGCGCCGCCCTGGACGCCGCGACGGCGGAGCTCGAGCCGTGGCGCGACCGCGGCGACCTCGCGCCACGCCTCGACGAGCTCGCCGCGCTGCGCGAGGAGGCCGCGGCGGTGGCCGTCACCGCGCGGTCGGGGGGCCTCGGCGACCACGAGGCCGCGTTCGTGGCCCGCGCCCTCGGCCGCCTGGAGGCGGCGCTGCGGGCGCGCACCGCGCTGGGCTTCGAGTGATCCCGGCGCGTCCCGCGGCCGGTAGGATCGCGGCGATGGCCGGCGACCGAGTACCGAGCACCACCGCCTGAACGCCGCCGCGGGCCGCCGCGGCGCGGGCGGTGGCCACCCTGCTCGCCGCGACCTCCGAGGTGCCCGTGTCCATCCCCTCCCCCGCCGTCCCCAGCGCCCCGCCCCCGCCCCTGGCCTCCCGCCTGCGCGGCGTCGCGGGCTCGCCGGTGCGCGAGATCCTCGCGCTCACCGCGCGTCCGGGCGTCATCTCGCTCGCGGGCGGCCTGCCCGCGCCCGAGCTCTTCGACGCCGCGGGCCTGCGCAGCGCCTTCGCCGCCGTGCTCGCCGACGAGCGGGCCGGAGCGAGCCTGCAGTACTCCACCACCGAGGGCGACCCCGCCCTGCGGACGGCCGTGGCCGAGCGGCTGACGGCCCGCGGGCTGCCCACGGGCCCCGACGACCTGCTCGTCACGAGCGGCTCGCAGCAGGCCCTCACGCTCGTCGCGGCCGCCCTGCTGGAGCCCGGCGACCCCGTCCTCGTCGAGGAACCGACGTACCTGGCGGCCCTGCAGGCCTTCGCGCTCGCCGGGGCGCGGCCCGTGCCCGTCGCCTGCGACGACGAGGGCCTGGACCCCGACGCGCTCGTGACCGCCGCTCGCGCGAGCGGCGCCCGGCTCCTCTACACCGTGCCCACGTTCCACAACCCGACCGGCCGCACGCTCCCGGCCGAGCGCCGCCGCGCGGTCGCCGAGGCCGCCGGCCGCCTCGGCCTCTGGCTCGTCGAGGACGACCCCTACGGCGAGCTGCGCTACCGGGGGACGCCGCTGCCGGCGCTGGCCTCCCTCCCGGGGGCCGAGGACCGCACGCTGGCGCTCTCGACGCTCTCGAAGGTCGCCGCGCCCGGCCTGCGCCTGGGCTGGGTCCGGGCCCCAGCGGCCCTGCGCCGGCCGCTCGTCGTGGCCAAACAGGCGGCCGACCTGCACAGCTCCACCGTCGACCAGGCCGCCGCGGCGCACTGGCTCGGGGCCGTCGACCTCGACGCGCACCTCGCGCGCCTGCGCGCGGCCTACGGCGCCCGCCGCGACGCGCTCGTCGCCGGGCTGGCGGCCGCCCTCCCGCCCGGCTCGGCCCACAACGACCCCGACGGCGGCATGTTCGTCTGGGCCCGCCTCCCCGACGGCTGGGACGCGGCCGCGCTGCTGCCGCGGGCGCTCGCCCACGACGTCGCCTACGTCCCCGGCGCGCCGTTCTTCGCCGGGGCGCCGGACCCCGCGACCCTGCGGCTCTCCTTCACGACGCACGCGCCGGACGTCCTGCGCGAGGGCCTGGACCGCCTGGGACGGGCGCTCGCCGCGGGGCCCGGCTAGCCGACCCCCCGGGGACGTCGTCCAGCCCTCGCCGACGCTACGCCGCTCGGGCCAGGGCGTCGAGCAGGCCGCGCAGCTCGGCGACGACGTCGCCGTCGAGGCGCACGGCGGCCCGGCCGTCCCAGGGCGTCGGGCCCTGGGTCACGACGGCGACCGCGCCGCCGTTGGCCCGCGTGACGCCCGGGAGCTGCGCGATCGGGTGGACCTCGAGCGACGATCCCACGCAGAGCAGGACGTCGGCGGCGGCAGCCAGCGCGTAGGCCTCCTGGAGCGCCCCCTCGGGCAGGAACTCGCCGAACAGCACGACGTCGGGCTTCAGCGGCGCGCCGCACTCGCAGCGCGGGACGCCGTCGCGCGCCGCGGCCAGCCGCGCGCGCACGGCGTCGAGCGGCACGCCGGCCCCGCACGACAGGCACGAGCTGTGGTCGATCGTGCCGTGGACCTCGACGAGCCGCGTCGTCCCCGCCCGCCGGTGCAGGCGGTCGATGTTCTGGGTCACGACGGCGTCGAGGTGCCCGCGGCGCTCGAGCTCGACCAGCGCCGCGTGCGCGCCGTTGGGGCGCTTGTCCTGCAGCGCGGCGAAGCGGTCGCCGTAGAAGCGCCAGAACCGCTCCGGGTTGGCGCGCCAGGCGTCGATGTGGGCGACCTCCATCGGGTCGACGTCCTCCCACAGGCCCGTCCCGGGCGACCGGAAGTCCGGGATGCCCGACGGGACCGAGATCCCCGCGCCCGTCAGGGCGACGACCGAGCCCGCCTCGCGGACGAGGTCCGCCAGGCGCTCGACGGCCGTCAGCGTCCGCGCCATTGCGGCGTCCGCTTCCCGAGGAAGGCGGCGATGCCCTCCTTCGCGTCCTCGGAGGAGAAGGCCCGGGCGAAGGCGGCCTGCTCGGCCATGAGCCCCTCGTCGAGCTCGCCGGCGGCGGAGACCTCCTTGATCGCCGCGACCGCCAGCGGCGCCTGCTGGGCCAGGCCCCGCGCCCACGCCAGGGCCGTGTCGAAGAGCTCGTGGTCGTCGGCGATCCGGTTCGCGAGGCCGAACTCGAACGCCTCGTCGGCCAGGATCGCCTCGCCCGTCAGGTTCATCTCGAGCGCCTTGTTCTCGCCCACGAGGCGGGGCAGGCGCTGGGTGCCGCCGAAGCCGGGGATGATCCCGAGCTTGACCTCGGGCTGGCCGAAGAGCGCGGAGCGGGCCACGAGGCGCACGTCGCAGGCCATGGCCAGCTCGCAGCCGCCGCCGTAGGCGAGGCCGTTGACGGCCGCGATGGTGGGGATGGGACCCTGACCCAGCTCGCGCAGCAGCGCGTGCGCGTCGGTGACGAGCTTGCGGCCCGTGACCTCGTCCATCTGCGTGAAGGCCTTGATGTCCGCGCCCGCGGAGAAGAGCAGCGGGTTGGCCGAGGCCACCACGAGCGCGCGCACGCCGGCGCCCTTGACGTGCGCCCACACCTTCCCGAGGTCCTCGATGACCTGGGGGGCGATCGCGTTCATCTGGCCGTTGGCCAGCCAGGCGATCGCCACGTCGCCGCGGGTCTCGAGCTTGACGACCTCGGTGGCGGGGGCCGAGTCATCGGCGTCCGGCTGCGGGTAGGCGTAGTACCCCTGCCCGCTCTTCGTCCCCAGCCGGCCCTGGGCCACGAGCCGGCGCAGGGTCGTGGGCGGCGCGAAGCGCTCGCCGTGGCGCTCCGTGGCCGCCTCGAGCTTCTCGAGCACGACGTCGAGGCCGAGGACGTCGGCGCGCATGAACGGCGGCAGGAGCCCGCGTCGCGGGTCCAGGCCGGCGCCGGCCATCATCCCCACGTCGATGTCGCGGACCTGCGCGACGCCCTCCTCGAGCAGGAGCGAGGCCTCGACGAAGGACTTCAGGGCCAGGAGCTCGGCGAGCTCCTCGCCGTCGGCCTCGCCGTCGCCGGGGAGGTTCGGCTCGCCGTTGGCGTAGGCGCCCACCCCGCCGGTCTTCGCGCCGAGCTTGCCGTCCGCGACGAGCCCCTTGATGCCCTGGTGGACGTAGAAGCGCTCGGGGCCGTAGGACTCCTCGAGGTGCTCCGCGACGTGCAGGACGGTGTCGAGCCCGAGCAGGTCGGTCAGCAGGAAGGGGCCGGCCGGGGTCACGTTCTGGGCGGTGACCGCCTCGTCGATCGAGCGGATCGACAGGCCGCGCTCCTCCTGCGCGCGCCAGACCTCGGCCATCCCGGACATGAGGATCCGGTTGACGACGAAGCCCGGGACCTCGCTGCACGTGATGGGCTGCTTCTTGATCGCCTGGGCGACGTTCACCGCCGTGGTCAGGGTCTCCGTGGAGGTGTCGTCGCCCTGGACGACCTCGACGAGCGGCATGAGCGACGCCGGGTAGAAGTAGTGGAAGCCGACGACCTGGTCGGGGCGCAGCGTGGCCTCGCCGATCTCGGTGATCGACAGCGACGACGTGTTCGAGGCCAGGATCGCGTGGCCGGGCGTGACCGCGTCGAGCTCGGCGAACACGGCCTGCTTGACCGCCATGCGCTCGGGCACGGCCTCGATGACGAAGTCGACGTCGCCGAAGCCGTCGTAGGTCGTGGTGCCGTGGATGCGTCCGAGGACCTCCTCGGCCTGCGCGGCGGCCTGCTCCTCCGTCAGCCGGCCCTTCTTGACCAGGCGGGCGACCTGGCCCTCGGTGACCGTGCGGGCCTCGGCCAGCCCGGCGTCCACGAGGTCCTGGCGGATGTCCTTCAGCTCGACCGGGATCCCGGCGGCGGCGATGGTCTGGGCGATCTGGCCGCCCATGGTCCCGGCGCCGACGACGGCGGCCTTGAAGACGAACATGGCCCGGACGTTATCCATCCCCGCCTCGCGGCGGCCCTAGGCTGGGCCCCGTGCGCGACGAGGTCCTCACCGCCCGGCTGCGGCTGCGGCGTCCGGTCGTCGGCGAGGACGAGGAGCGCTACCGCCGCCTCTTCGCCGACCCCGTCGTGCGCGAGTGGCTGTGGCCGCCGCCGCTCGAGCCGCCCGGCACCACCGAGGCCGACGCGGCGCTCGGCCGCGACGCCGCGCGCTGGGCCGGCGACGGCTTCGGCCCCTGGCTCCTGTTCGCGCGCGACGGGGGGGACTTCGTGGGTCGCGTCGGCCTGGCGCGCGCCGACCTCGCCGGCGAAGCGGTCGTCGAGGTCGGGTGGGCCGTCGTGAGCGCGCACCAGGGCATCGGGCTGGCCACCGAGGCGGCCGTGGCCGCCGTCGACGTCGCCCGCGACCTCGGGCTCGCCGAGGTCGTCGCGTTCACCCTGGCCGAGAACGTCGCCTCGCGCCGGGTCATGGAGCGCGCCGGCTTCGCGCTCGACGGGACGGTCGAGCACGCCGGCCTGCCCCACGTGCTCTACCGCCGTGCGCCCTGAGCGCGGGCGGCGGAGCGCAGCTCGTCGCGCAGCTCGATCGCGAAGCGGCGCAGGGTGCGCTGCAGCGACTCGCGCTGCGGGCGGCGGACGAAGAGGACGTCGACGACGCGCTCCACGCCGCGCTCCTGCTTCAGCGCGTAGCGCAGCTCGAGCGTGACCACGACCCCGTGCTCGTGCGGCTCGAAGGACACCCGCTGGGTCCCGCGCACCTTCTCGTCCTCGACCTCGACCTCCTGGCCGCCCCGCGGCTCGTAGGCGACGACGCGCTCGACCACGCGCCCCCGCCCGCCCGGGTGGGAGTCCCAGACCACGCGCGCGCCGACCCGGGGCCAGTCGCCCTGCACCGAGGCGAGGTGCTTGAGGCCGTCCACGAAGGCCGGCCAGCGGGCGGTGTCGTACCAGAGCTCCTCGGCCTGGCTGGCCAGGGCCGGGAGGTCGACCTGCGCGCGGACGCGGCCCACGGGCGGGCGCCTCCTACAGCCCCAGCTCCGCGCGCAGCGCGCGGACCGCGGCGGCCACGGCGTCCAGGCGCGGCGCGGCCTCGCCGGCGAGCCGGTCGCGCTCGGCGGCCCCGGCGTCCGTGAGGCGGTAGAAGCGCCGCGAGCGGCGCTCCGGGTGCTCCCACTCCCCCGCGACGAGGTCCTCCTGCTCGAGCGCGCGCAGCAGCGGGTACATCGTGTTCGGGTTGACCGTCAGCAGCCCCGCCGTGGCCTCCGCGGCGCGCTCGATGAGCTGGTTGCCGTACGACGGCCCCCCGCCGAGCGCGTGCAGGACCAGCAGCCGCAGCAGCCCCCCGCGCCGGATCTCGGCGACGAGCGGGTCCTGCGAGCCGGCGCCCGCGGCACGGGTGCCCGTCGCGGCGCGCGCCGCCTCGAGCGGCGCGGCCTCGGCGACGGCCTCCTGCGTCCTGCGACCGGGCATCCGGCCCAGTATGGCGAGAGGCCGCCTCGCGGCGGCCTCTCGGACCGGAATCGGACGGTGTCGGCTCGGCCGCGCGGCGGCCGAGGCCCTACGCCGTGGCGGCCGCGGGCTCCTCGATGCGGCGCGGCAGCAGCGTCTCGCGCGCGATGACGAGGCGCTGGATCTGCGACGTGCCCTCGTAGAGCTGCATGATCTTCGCGTCGCGCATGAGCTTCTCGACGGGGTACTCCTTGATGAAGCCGTAGCCGCCGTAGACCTGCACGGCGTCGGTGGCCACCTCCATCGCGGTGTCCGCGGCGAAGCGCTTGGCGTGCGAGGACTCGACGGTGTTGCGGGCGCCCTGGTCGAGCAGGACGGCGCTGTTCCACGTGGCCAGGCGCGACAGGTGCACCTTCGTCGCCATGTCGGCGATCATGAACTGGATCGCCTGGTGCATCGCGATCGGCACGCCGAACTGGACGCGCTCCTTGGAGTAGGCGATGGCGAACTCCATCGCGGCGCGCGCGATGCCGACGGCCATGGCGGCGACGCCCGGGCGCGTGCGGTCCAGCGTCATCATCGCCAGCTTGAAGCCCTTGTTCTCCTCCCCGAGGAGGTAGCGGGCGTCGACCTCGGTCTCGTTGAACGTCACGGTCGCCGTGTTCGACGCCCGCTGGCCCATCTTGTCCTCCTTCTTGTCGATCACGACGGTGTCGTCGCGACGCACGAGGAAGGCCGAGATGCCGCGGTGGCCGGCGTCCATGTCGGTCTTGGCGTAGACCGTGTAGTAGTCGGCGTGCTGGCCGTTGGTGATGAAGCACTTCTGGCCGGTCAGGACGTACTTGTCGCCCTGCTTGACGGCCTTCGTGCGCATCGACGAGACGTCCGAGCCGGCGCCCGGCTCGGTGAGGCAGAACGAGGCCAGCTTCGGGGCCTCGACCAGGGCGCCGAAGAACTCCTTCTTGACGTCCTCGGAGCCGCCCAGGAGCACCGGCGCGCCGGCCAGGCCGTTGGCGCCGAGGGAGGTCTGGATGCCGGAGCAGCCCCAGGAGAGCTCCTCCTCGATGAGGCAGCCGTCGAGGTAGGACAGCCCGGCGCCGCCGTACTCCTCCGGCACGTGGGTGTTCATGAGGCCGACCTCGTGGGCCTTCTCGATGATGCCCTGCGGCCAGGTGCCGTCCTTGTCGAACTCCCACGCGACAGGACGGATCTCCTTCTCCGCGAAGTCGTGGGCCAGCTCGCGGAGGTTCTTCTGCTCGTCGCTCAGCGTGAAGTCGACCATCGTGATCCGGTTCTCCTTGACGGGACGATTGACTGGTCAGTCAATCTTGGGATGCAGCAAGGGTACCCCGTCCGGGCGGCGGCGGTACACCCGATGCCCTCCCCCACCCGGGCAGGTTCGCCGAGGCGCGCCGCCCCGATCCGCCCGCTGCCGCGCCTCGGCTCGCGCGAACCGCCGCGGCGAGGGAGCGCGCGAACCGCCGCGGCGCGGGCGCTCCGGCTCGCGTGAACCGCCGCGGCGCGCGAGGATGGGGCCGTGCAGGACGCCCTGCTGCCCGTGATCCTCGTGGTCGTCGCCGTCTCGGCCGTCGTCGCCGTCGTGGCCCTGGCCGGGTCCGGGCGCGTCTGGGACCAGGTCGGCCGCGGCGGGATGTCGCTGCGTGACGGCAGCGACCGGCCCGCGCACGACCCGCCGTCGGGTGCGGGCGCGCTGCGCGAGCGCGACGAGGAGGTCCGCCAGATGCTCGAGGCGCGCAACGCCCGCCGGGTCGCCCGCGGGCAGCCCGCGGTCGACGTCGAGGCCGAGCTGGCCCGCCTGACCGGCCCGGGGGCCGTCGCCGCCGACCCGGCCCTGCGCGCGGAGGTCCGCCAGCTCGTGCAGGCCCGCAACGCCCGGCGGGCGCGGCGCGGGCAGCCGCCACTGGACGTCGAGGCCGAGGTCGAGCGCCAGCTCAGGGACCTCGGCGCCTTGTGAGCGGTCCGCCGCAGCGGGTAGAAGTGCCCCCAATGCCCGCGCTGCGCCGCTTCGAGCTCGACGACCTGCTGATCCGGCCCGGGTCGTACTACAACCCCGACACGGGGATCCTCGTGGTGGTCGACGACAGCGCCGCGGTCGACACCGACGTCTTCGAGGACGAGGGCGGGGCCGGTGGCGACTGGGTCCTGCTCGCCGACGACGTGCCCGTCGACGAGCAGGCGCGCGACGAGCTCATCGAGCGCTTCGAGGTCCGCCACCACGGCGGCACGACGGGCGCCGTCCCCGCCGACGAGGACGACGAGGACGTCGAGGAGGACGAGCTCGAGCCCGACGAGGACGTCGACGAGCTCTAGCGCTAGGAGCCGGCGAGCTGCTCGTCGCGCTCGGCGCGGCGCTCGGCGGCGCCCTGCGGATCGCGACGGTCCGCCCGCACGGACGCGATGATGCCGACCGCGAAGCACACGACGACGATGGCGAGGCTGACGACGGGGCCGATGTGGACGACGTCGTCGATCAGGAGCTTGATGGCGACGGTGGCCAGCACGACGGCGATCGTCTCGTCGAGGTAGCGGAAGCGCCGCACGAGCTCCGCGACGAGCGCGAAGAGCGAGCGCAGGCCGAGCAGCGCGAAGGCGTTGGCGGCCCAGATCGCGAACGAGTCCGTCGTGATCGCGAAGGCGGCCGGGATCGAGTCGACGGCGAAGGCGATGTCCGCGGCGACGATCGCCGCCAGCGCGAGCAGGAGCGGCGTGGCGGCCCGGTGACCGGGGGCGTGGGTGAAGAACTGCGAGTCCTCGTAGTCGTCGCTGACGGGGAAGAAGCGCCGCACGAGGCGCACCACGGGGCTCTGGCCGGGGTCGACCTCCTCCCCCACACCGCGCAGGATCCGCCACGCCAGGTAGAGCAGCAGGACGCCGAGCACGTAGATGACGACGTGGAAGCGCTCGATGAGCTCGACGCCGACCACGATGGCCAGCCCGCGCATCGCGAGCGCGAGCACGATGCCCCAGAACAGGAGCTTCGGCCGCGCCGCGTGGGGCACCTGGAAGTACCCGAAGATCAGGAGGAAGACGAAGAGGTTGTCGAGCGAGAGCGAGCGCTCGATGAGGTAGACGGTCGTGTAGTTGATCGCCCCCTCGGCGCCGTCGAGGGCGAGCATCGGCAGCGCGACGAGCAGCCCGAGCGCCAGCCAGCCCAGCGACCACGCGACGCTCTCGCGGAACGACGGGTCCCGCCCGCGCGCGAACAGCAGCAGGTCGACGAGCAGCAGCCCGAGGACGAGCACCACCAGCCCGCCGAGCGCGACGGGGCTGTGCACGATCCCGAGCGGCGTCACGCGAAGTAGAAGGCGAGGGCGAACACGAGGTACACGGCGAGGAGCTGGAACCCCTCGAACCACGTCGACTCGCCCTCGTTCGTGACCTGGTTGGCGATGACGACCGCCAGGAGGATCGCCCCGAGCTCGAAGCCGTTGAAGACGAGCGCCATGGGGTGCGGGCCGAGCACGAACGAGCACAGCACGAGGACCGGGCCGACGAAGAGCGCGATCTGGGCGCTCGAGCCGATCGCGATGTTCACGGCGAGGTCCATCTTGTCCTTGGCCGCCACGAGGACGGCCACCCAGTGCTCGGCGGCGTTGCCGACCGTGGCCACGACGATGACGCCGACGAAGAACTCCGAGAGCCCGATCGTCTCCGAGGCTTCCGAGATCGAGCCGACGAGGACCTCGGACATGACGCCGACGGCCACGCCGGCGAGCGTGAGCGCGCCCACGGCCCGGCGGACCGTCCACGGCTCGCCGTGCTCCTCGTCCGCGTGCTCCGGGCCGGGGTTCGCAGGGACGGCGGGCGCGGCCTCGCGTCCGGGCGCCCCGTTGCCGGCCGGGGCGGTCGCCGCCTCCTCACTGACGCCGGCGTCGCTGTGCTGGGGGTTGAAGAGGCCGCGGTGCGTCCTGAGCGAGAAGATCAGGCCGGCGACGTAGGTGAGGATGAGGACGATCGACACCGCGAACGACAGCTGCTCGACCGTGCTGTCGTAGTTCACGCGCTCGGCGCCGGGCCGCGGGAGGCCCTGGCCCTCGACCAGCTCGAAGATCGCGGGCATGATGAAGACCGCGACGGCGAGCAGGAGCATCGCCGACTGGACGCTCGCCGCCGTGCGGTCGAAGCGCTGGCGGTCGCGCCCCAGGCCGCCGACGAACATCGCGCCGCCGAGCACGAGCAGGGTGTTGCCGAGGATCGAGCCGATGATCGAGGCCTTCACGACCTCGTGGAGCCCGGCGCCGAGCGCGAAGAGGGCGATGATGAGCTCGGGCGCGTTGCCGAACGTCACGTTCAGCAGCCCGCCGATGCCGGGCCCGGAGCGCGCCGCGAGCTCCTCCGTGGCGCGGCCCATGAGCGCCGCGGTCGGGATGACGCCGAGGGCCGAGGTGAAGAAGACCGGGACGGGGTC
Source organism: uncultured Actinomycetes bacterium (assembly GCA_963707695.1). Lineage (GTDB taxonomy): Bacteria > Actinomycetota > Thermoleophilia > Solirubrobacterales > Solirubrobacteraceae > JAOPZW01. Next base: position 1,155,554 of record CAVPQY010000004.1, read on the forward strand.
GGCCCCGGCGAGGTCCAGCGCCAGCGCGATCGGGATGAACGGCACCAGGAGGTAGGGCCAGCCCTGGGCCGTGAGGAGCCGTCGCGCGGAGGACACGTGGCGCCAGGCTACCCGCCGCGTCGGCGAGGACCCCTGGTCCATCCGGAGGAACGACCGGAGGGGGTGGCGCTACCGACCGACGAGCCCCGAGCACCCCTGCGCGCGCGCCAGGTCGCCGGCCGCGTCCGCGAGGCAGCGCTCGTAGGCGTTCGTCGCGCCGCTGGCGCGGTCGGCCGCCTTGCGGCGCTGCAGCGCCGACGAGAGCTGGCGGACGGCCGCGTCGAGGTCGCCGATGGGGCGGTCGTGCGCAGGCGGCCCGATCGGCTGGGGGCGACCCACGTCGCGCAGCTCGAGCCTGAGCCGCAGCCGCCCGTCGCGCCGGCCGGCCCCCGTGTAGCGGACGTCGACGTCCACACGGCGCAGCACGTGGTCGCGCCGGCCGGCCAGGAGCTCCGCCCTGGCGGAACGCACCGCCGGCGCGGGCGCCGCCCCGCCGCCGGCCGCCGCGGCGCCGCCCGCGCGGCCCAGCAGGGCGCGCACGTCGGCCAGCAGCGGGCCCGGATCCACCCCCGCCTCGAGGCGGTCCACGCGGGCGCCGTCGAGGGTCGCGCTCCCGGTGACGCGCGCGCCGCGCAGCCACCGCCGCGGGTCGACGCCGAGGCCGCGCAGCCCCGGGCGGTCCGGCCCCGGCCCGGCCGCCGCGGCCGGCGGCGTCGCGAGCGCGTAGGCCTCGTCGCCCAGGACGAGCCAGGCGCGGTCACCGGTGGAGATGCTGCCCAGACGGGCCGATCCCGCCCCGGTGCGCAGGCGCAGGTCGAGGTCGTAGCGGGCGGCCTGGCCGGCGCGGGCGGCCTCGCTGAAGGGGCCGTCGAGCGTGAGCGCCAGCGGCGCGCCTAGCCCGGGCAGCGCCGCGCCCCGGACGTCGATGCGCAGATCGAGGCGGGCCCGGCGCACCACCGGGGCGCTCGGCCCGAGCGCCCGGGCCAGCACGGTCGCCGCGTCCGGCTGCGGCGCGTCGCCGCCCCCGCCGCCGCAGCCCGCCGCCAGGACGGCGCAGGCCGCCGGGAGCAGGAGGATCGTGCGACGGGCGGCGGTCACGGGACGACGACGGGCGGCCGCCTCGCGATGCAAGGGGGGCTGCGCCCGGCGCGGAGGGCGAGGCTAGCATCGGTCTGGTGCGCCGAACGCCGCCCGCCGCGCTGCTCAGCGCCCTCGTCGCCCTCCTGCTCGCCCCCGCCGCCGCCTCGGCGGCCGGCGATGTGCTCGTGATGGACGCGAACGGCCGCGTCCGGACCCATCGCGACGCCGCGCCGGCCACCACCGCGGAGGCGCGGCCGTCCGCGGTGGTGGCGCGGGCCCTGCGCGCGCAGCCCGCGACGCGCGCCCGCGCGCAGACGACGCGCGGGTCGGTCCTCGGCGTCCTCGGCGCCCTCGGCGCCCGCGGCGACGTCACGCCGCAGGAGCGCACGACCTGGGCCGCGGGCTGGCGGAGCGCGGGCAGGACGCTGAAGAAGCTCCGCGGCGCGCGACGCGTCCAGCTCGGCGCGGTCGTGGCGAACCTCACGGCCCTGGCCAAGGCGGGGCGGCTCACGCCGTCGCGCGCGCCGCAGGCGTTCCTGACGCTCGAGCGCAACCGCGCCTGGTGGGCGAAGGGCCCCCTGCTGAGCTACGGGCAGCGCGTCGGCTTCGCGGGGAGCGAGCTCGTCTGGCAGTTCTACCCGAGCCAGGGCATCCAGGTGCAGTGGCTGGGGACCTTCGGCAAGGCCAACGCGGCCTACGCCGCCAAGGACAACGACCGGCTGTCGCGCCTGCTCGGCGAGGCCCTCGAGCTCGCCGCCCAGCGCGCCGGCGGCCTGGCCTTCGAATACACCTTCGAGTTCGACGGCGGCCGGCCCCCGTGGGTCAGCGGCTTGGCCCAGGGCACCGGGATCCAGGCGCTGTCGCGCGCCGCGTCGCGCCTCGGCGACGCCTCCTACGCCGACGCCGCGCGCAGCGCGCTGGGCGTCTTCCGCACGCCGCCCCCCGAGGGCGTCAGGGTCGCCACGCCGGCCGGGGCGCACTACCTCCAGTACTCCTTCGCGCCGAGGCTGCGGATCGTCAACGGCTTCGTGCAGTCGCTCAACGGCCTGCACGACCTCGCGGTCTCGGCGCAGGACGCCGGCGCGCGGGCGCTGTTCACCGCCGGCGAGGCCGAGCTGCGCGCGGAGCTCCCGGGCTTCGACACCGGGGCGTGGTCGCGCTACTCGGTGCCGGGTGGCGAGTCGTCGCTGAGCTACCACGTGCTGCTGCGCGACTTCCTGCGCTCGCTGTGCAGCCGCCTGACGACGGACGCGAAGAAGGCCCGCGGCCTGCCCGCCGCGGCGCCGTACTGCGCGGCCGAGGAGCGCTTCACCGCCGACCTCACGACCCCGCCCGTCCTGCGCGTCGGCGACCAGCGGGCGCGGGCGAAGCAGTCGATGCGGCTGCGCTTCCGCGTGGACAAGGCCTCGCGCGTCACGCTGATCCTGCGCCGTCGGGGCGCCGTCGCGCTCCAGGTCTCGGCGTCGCTCTCGCGCGGCGAGCACTGGTTCGCCGTGACACCGCGCCGGGGCGGGCCGCTCGACGTGGGGCTGCGCGCCGTCGACCTGGCCGGCAACGCCGCCGTGGCGACCGCCTCGCTCGACGTCCTCCCCGCCAAGAAGCGCAAGCGCGGGTAGGGTGCGGCGCCGGTGGCGCCGCGCACGATCCTCTACACGGGCAAGGGCGGGGTCGGCAAGACCTCGGTCGCCGCGGCCACGGCCCGCCGGTGCGCCGCCGAGGGTCGCCGGACCATCGTCCTGTCGACCGACCCGGCCCACTCGCTCGCCGACGCGCTCGAGGCCGATCTGGGCCCGGACCCCGTCGCCGTGGGCGACCGGCTGTGGGCGCAGCAGGTCTCCGCCCAGGAGGAGCTCGAGCGCCAGTGGTCGGGCGTGCGCGACTGGCTGGCGGGCGTGCTCGTCGAGCGCGGCGTGGACCGCATCTCGGCCGAGGAGCTCACCGTGCCGCCCGGGATGGACGAGCTCTTCAGCCTGCTCCAGCTCAAGCGCCACCACGACGAGGAGGCCTTCGACGTCGTCGTGGTCGACTGCGCGCCCACGGGCGAGACGCTGCGCCTGCTCTCGTTCCCCGACGTCGCCCGCTGGTGGCTCGAGAAGGTCTTCCCCCAGCGCAGCCAGCTCATGTCGGCCGCGCGGCCCCTGGCGCGGGCGCTGCTGGACGTCTCGCTGCCGGGCGAGGAGGTCCTCGACGACGTCGACGGCCTCGTGCGCAACCTCATCGCGATGAACGAGATCCTCCGCGACCACTCGCGCGCGTCGGTCCGCCTCGTCATGACGCCCGACCGGATGGTCATCGACGAGGCGCGGCGGACGTTCACCTACCTCAACCTCTACGGGTACCTCACCGACGCGGTCGTGTGCAACCGCGTCTTCCCCGCCGAGGTGGGCCCGTACTTCGGCGCGTGGCGCGAGCGTCAGGAGGCGACGGTCGCGACGGTGCGCGACGCCTTCGCCCCGGTGCCGGTGCTGCGCGCCCCGTTCTTCGGCGAGGAGGTCGTCGGCGGGGCGATGCTCGACGAGCTCGGCGACGCGCTGTTCGCGGGCGGCGACGCGGCGGCCGTGCTCCACGACAAGGTCACGGAGCAGCTCGTGCTGGGGACGGACGGCGCGACGCTCCGCCTCGACCTGCCCTTCGCGCGCAAGGGCGACGTCGCGCTGAAGAAGCTCGGGCGCGAGCTGGTCGTGCGCGTCGACGGCGCCAAGCGGACCCTCCTGCTCCCGCCGAAGCTCGAGGACTACCCTGCCACGGGCGCGCGCCTGGACGAGGGCGTGCTGCACGTGACCTTCGATGCCCCACCTCGACCCGGCTGACCCCCTCCACGACCTGCGCACGCACGTCCGCGCGACGCACGCCGCGGCGGAGCGGCTGGCCGGCGAGGCCGCCGACGCGGCGCGCGCCGTCCGCGAGGACCGCCCGCCGCCGTCCGGGTGGGCCACGGCCGGCGAGCGCGCGGGCGTGCGGGACGAGCTCGACGAGCTGGCCTCGGTCCTGCGGTCGTTGCAAGGCCTCGTGCCGGCCGAGCTCCAGGGCCAGGTCGCCGAGGTGCTGCGCCAGGTCCTGCTGCTCGTCCGCGCGATCCTCGACTTCTGGGTCGACCGGCTCGAGGCCGTGGGCGAGGGCGCGGAGCGGGGCGCGGGGCGCCCCGCCGGCCCGGTCGCCCAGGACATCCCCGTCAGCTGAGCGGTCGCCCGCGCGCAGCGGGTAGTCTGGCGCGCCCGTGAGCGCCGTCACAGAGCCCCAGCCCGAACCGCAGCACGAGCTCCGGTCGAGCCGGTCCTGGCGCGACCTGTCGGTGCGCTTCGCCGTCGGGCTCGCCTTCGCCGACGCGTCGATCGTCGTGCTCGCCCTGCCCCAGATCGTCGGGCAGCTCGACACCACGATCTCGCACGTGACGTGGGTGATCATGGCCTACAACCTCGCCCTCATCGGCGGGGTGCTGGCCTTCATGCCGCTCGCCCACCGGCTGAGCTCGCGCCGCGCGCTGCTGGCCGGCATCGGGCTCTTCGGCCTCGCATCGATCGGGTGCGGGGTCGCCCAGAGCCTCGAGGTCCTCGTGGCCATGCGCTGCGTGCAGGGCGTCGGCGGCGCGCTGCTGCTGTGCTCGTCGCTGCCGCTGCTGGCGGGCGCTGCCCGCGGCGGGCGGGCGACGTCGGAGTGGGCCGCCGCCGCGGCCATCGGCGCCGCCGTGGGACCCGCGGCCGGCGGCCTGCTCACCCAGGCCTTCGACTGGCGGGCGATCTTCATCGCCCAGGCCCCGGCCGCCGCGATCGCCGCCGCCGCCGTCGTGGCGGTCCCGGTCCGGTCCTTCCGGGCGGTCGTCGACGAGCCCGGCGAGGCCAGCGTCGTGACGCCCGTGGCGGCCAACACCGCGCTCCTGCTCCTCTCGGCGGGGCTCATCGGCGCCCTGTTCCTCTCGGTCGTCCTGCTCATCGACGTCTGGCAGGTGGAGCCCGCGGGCGCCGCGGTCATCGTCAGCGCGATCCCGCTGGCCACCGTCCTGACGCAACGGCTGGCGCGCGGGCGCTCGCCCCTCCTGACCGGCGCGGCCGGCGCCGCGCTGCTCGCGATCGGCCTCGCCGGCCTGGCCCTCGTCCCCCACCGCGAGCTCGGCTGGATGGTCGTGGCGCTCGCGCTGTGCGGCGCCGGGCTCGGGTTCTCGTTCACGACGCTGACGGCGTCGGCCATGGGCGGGCGCGGCTCGGCGACCGTGCGGGCCGGGCGCACCGTGGCCGCGCGCGACGCGGGGCTCGTGGTCGGGCTGCTGGTCCTCACGCCGATCTTCGTCCACGACCTCGACGCGGCGCCGAAGAAGGCCCTGCCGCAGGTGGCGTCGACGCTCTTCGCCTCCCCGCTCGACAACGGGACGAAGCTCGCGCTCGGCGTGCGGATGCTGGCGATCTACAACAAGACGCCCGGCGGGCAGCTCCCCGACCTCGACCCGGCCTTCGCGGCGACGCGTCAGGGCGCCTCGCCGCAGACGCGGGCGGCGCTCGGGCCGCTGCAGACGAGCATCGAGGCCGAGATCGAGCGCGTGGTGACCCACAGCTTCCGGCGCTCGCTGTTCTTCTCCGCCGTCTTCGCCCTGCTCGTGCTGCCCGTGCTGGCCATGGTCTGGGTGACCGAACGGCGACGACGGGGGCCGCCCGCCGGCGAGGCCCCCGGCGAGGCGCCCGCCGAGGCCTAGGCGAGCTCGACGTCCGCCGCCGTCGTCACGTCGGCGCGCATGTTCAGCTCCATCATCCGCAGCGCGGCGTCGGCCAGGTCGCGGTGGATGTGCGCGGTCGCGTCGGCCGGGACCGCCACGTCGAAGTGGCGGATGTAGCCGTCGAGCGCCGAGTAGAGGATGCACTGCTCGGTGACCTGCCCGACGAGCACGACGCGCTCGATGCCCTCCTGGCGCAGCAGGTACTCGAGCGGCGTCTCGTAGAAGATCGAGTGGCGCGCCTTGACGACGAAGAGCGCGTCGGGGCCCGGCAGGATGGGCTCGACGAGCTCGCGGTGCGCCGACGCGACCGCGCCGGCGACGAGGTCGTCGCGGTTGGAGGTCCACGGGCCGGGGTGGTCGTTGACGAACACGGTCAGCACGTCCTCCTCCGTGGCGCGGTCGACGAGGGCGACCATCTGCGGGAGCGCGTCGCGCACGGACGCCGTCAGGCGCTCCGCGTCGGGGTGGTCGTAGCGGCTGATCATGTCGATGACGACGAGGGCGGAGCGCGGGACGGCCATCGGCCGCCCGGCTACCCGGATGGGGGCAGGTCGATGAGCGCGGAGCCGCGGACGTGCACGACGCGGGTCGGCCCGAGCCGGTGCACGGGGCGGGCGGGCGGCAGCGGCACGCCGGTGTGCCCGTGCAGGAGCCAGGCGGGGCGGTGCTCCTGCACCCACGCGCGCAGCGCGGTCCACCCGGTGTGCACGGGGTCGCCGGGCTCGTCGTTGACGCCCTCGGGCGGGGCGTGGGTGAGCAGCACGTCGGCGGCGGGCAGGCGGCCCAGGAGCCTGGCCGCCTCGTCCTGGGTCCACTCGAAGCGGCCCTCGCGGCTGTAGCGCGGCGACCCCGAGAGGCCGCTGAAGCTCAGGCCGTCGACGTCGACGCGGCGCAGGTGGACGTCCTCCGCGCCGAGCGCGGCCAGGGAGCCGGGGTCATCGTGGTTGCCGTGGACGCCCAGGCGCGGGACGTCCAGCTCGGCGAGCCCGTCGACCCAGGCCGGCTCGAGGTCGCCCAGCAGCACCACGAGGTCCGGCCGGCCGGCCGCGACGAGCTCGGGAACCGGGCGGCGGGGCGGCACGTCCGCCAGCGCGAGGATGCGCACGGCGGCGAGGCTAGCGCGGGCACGGTAGCGTCGGCGCGGTGGACCCCGACGAGCTCAGGGCGGTGCAGCGCACGCAGTGGGCCGCGGCCGCGCCGGGCTGGGACCGCCACGCGGCGCTCGTCGACGAGCAGGGCGCGCCCGTGACCGAGGTGCTGCTCCGGCGCGCCGCGCCGGCGCCCGGGGAGCGGGTGCTCGAGGTGGCCTGCGGCCCCGGCGGCGTGGGCCTCGTCGCCGCGACGCTCGTCGGCTCGGAGGGCGCGGTCGTCCTGACCGACGTCGCCGAGGAGATGACCGCGATCGCGGCGCGGCGCGCCGCCGCGCTGCGGCTGCCCCAGGTCGAGGTCCGCCCGGCGGACGCCGAGGCGCTGGACGAGCCCGACGGCGCGTTCGACGTCGTGGTGTCGCGCATGGGCCTCATGCTCGTGCCCGACCCCGCGCGCGCGGCGGCCGAGCTGGCGCGGGTCCTGCGCCCGGGCGGCCGCGCCGCCGTCGCGGTCTGGGGCCCGCGCGAGGCCAACCCGTGGCTCGCCGTCCTGCTCGACGCGGTCGGCGCCGAGCTCGGCGTCGAGGTCCCGCCCCCCGGCGTCCCCGGCCCGTTCAGCCTGGCCGACGTCGGCCGGCTGGCGGACCTCCTGCGCGACGCCGGCCTCGAGGCGGTCGCGGTCGACGAGGTGGAGCCGCCGTTCCGCGCGGCCTCGGCCGAGGCGTGGTGGGCCGTCGTGCCCTCGCTGGCCGGGCCGCTGGCCCAGCTCCTCGACGCGCTCCCGCCCCCGACGGCGCAGGCGATCCACGACCGCGCGGTCGACGCCATCTCGGCCTTCGCGACGCCGGGCGGCGAGGTGGTCGCGACGGGCCGCGCGCTCGTGGCCTCCGGGACGAGGGCCGGCTAGCCCGCGCGGCTCGTCCCGCCCGCTCGCACGCCCGTGCGGGCGGGCAGGACGGGGCGGCCAGCCACCCCGGCGTCCGTGCGCAGCAGGGCGCCGGCCGTCGCCACGAGCAGCCGCTCGCCGTCGAAGGCGACGGAGCTGACGAAGTCGGCCGGGACATCGAGCAGGGCGTCCAGGCGCCCGTCGGGCGCGAAGCGGCCGACCTGCGCCGCCGGTCCCAGGGCCACCCAGACCCCGCCCTCGGCGTCGACGGCCAGCCCGTCGGGCGCGGCGCCGTCGGGCACCCGCGCGAAGGTGCGCCGGCCGCCCCCGTGCGCGTCGGCGGCGACGACCTCGCCCGCGGCGAAGTCACTGACGTAGAGCGTCGCGCCGTCGGGCGAGAGCCCGATGCCGTTGGGCCACAGCAGGCCGCCGAGCACGACGTGCGGCGGGTGCGCGGCCGGGTCGCCGGGAGGGATGCGCCACAGCGCCCCCGGCACGGGCGCCTCGCCGGCCATGGGACGAAAGCTCAGGGCACCGACCAGCACGCCGCCCGCGTCGTCCGTGACGAGGTCGTTGTAGCCCGTCACGCCGGGGGGTGCGCCGAGGAGCAGGTCGTCGTCGTGGCGCACGTCGCGGCCCGTGACGACGACGCCGCCGGCGGCGTGCGGCACGAGCCCGCCGACGCCCCGCCGCGCGGGCAGCACCGTCACGACGGCCCCGTCCGGGGTCCAGCGGTGCACCCCGCCGGCCACGACGTCGCTGAAGAGCACGCCGCCGGGCGGGTGGGTCGGATCCGGGCGCGGGCCCTCGACGAGCACGTGCCCGTCGCTGAGGACCTCGAAGCTCACGGGCCCCACGGCTCGAGCCACGCCAGCACGGCGTGCCACGCCACCGAGCGCGGATCGACGTGGACGCCGTGGTCGTCGCCCGAGCGCAGGACGAGCGCGGCCCGGTCGCCGCCGGCGCGCGCGGCCTCCACGTAGCGCCGGCTCGCGGCCGGGTCGACCATCGGGTCGGCCTCGCCCTGGACCACGAGCAGCGGGACGCCCAGCGGCAGCCGCGCGACGGGCGACACCGCCCGGTAGCGCTCCGGCACGGCGTCGGGCGACCCGCCCAGCAGCGCCCGCACGCCGGCCGCGGCGTCGCCGTCCTCGCGCGCGCGGGCCTCCAGGTCGGTGGGCGGCGCCTGGGCGACGACCGCGGCCAGCGGCACGACGGGGTCGCCGCGACCGGCCGCCCACAGGGCCAGCGTGCCGCCCGCCGAGTAGCCGACGGCGACGACCCGGGCGAGGTCGAGCGGGGCGTCGACCGCCGCGAGGTGGTCGATCCCCGCCGCGACGTCGTCGAACGTCGCGGGCCACCCCCCGCCACCGCCGGTGCCGCGGAACTCGAGGTTCCAGGTCGCCCATCCGCGGGCCACGAGGTCGTCGGCGAGGCCGGCCATCATCGCCAGCGTGTAGGCGTGCTGCCACCCGCCGCCGTGGAGCAGGACGGCCACCGGGTGGGGTCCCGCCCCCGGGGGGAGGAGCAGGTCTCCGAGCTGGCGCGGATGGGGGCCGTAGGGCAGGTGCACGCGCGCGGCATCGTCGCAGCCAGCGGGTAGCATCGGCGCGATGGCGCAGGCCCCGACGACGTGGATCCTCACCGGCTCGCCGGAGAACTTCGCGGCCACGCGCGAACGCGGCTTCGGCCTGATCGGCTTCAAGGAGCGCCGGCGCCGGATGGCCCTCGACGTCGAGGTCGGCGACCGCGTCGTCTTCTACCTCACCCGCGTCGGGCGCTTCGGCGCCTCGGTGCGGGTGACGTCGGGCGTGTTCGAGGATCGCGCCCCGGTCTGGCCGGGCAAGCCCGGCAACCCCGACCCGTACCCGTGGCGGGTCGAGACGGAGCCGGAGGTCGTCCTCGACGAGGAGGACTGGGTGGACGCCGAGGCGGTCAAGGACGACCTCGAGCACGTGCGCAAGTGGCCCGCCGAGCACTGGCGGCTCGCGTTCCAGGGCCAGCTGCGCGCGGTCTCCGAGCACGACGCCGACGTGCTGCTCGCGGCGCTGCGCGCCGCCGCCGGCGTCCCGGCATGAGCGCGCCGGCCCGCGTGGGCCGCGCCTGGCGCCGGCTCGAGCACGACCAGCGCCTGGCCGCGGTCGCCGCGCTGCTCCTGCTCCTGTCCATGCTGCTGCCGTGGTACCAGGAGACCGGGAACGCCATCGTCGACGGCAAGCTCGCCTCGCTGGCAGACTCGAAGAACGCCTTCCAGGTCTACTCCTTCGTGGAGGCGTCGATCTTCCTCGTCGCGCTGGGCGTGCTGGCCCTGCTCTTCGCGCGCGGGGAGCGCAAGGCCTTCCACCTGCCGGGTGGCGACGGGACGGTGGTCCTCGCGGCCGGCCTGTGGGTGATGTTCCTCGTCTTCTACCGCCAGCTCGACAAGCCCGGCGGGCGCAACGAGGGGCCGATCCAGACGTCCGTGGGCGTGCAGTGGGGGATCTTCGTCGCCTTCCTGCTCGGCGCGCTGCTGGCCTACGCCGGCTTCCGCATCCGCGCCGCCCACATCGCCGAGCCGGCCGCCGACGACGTCCCGCCCATGCCCTCCCGGCCCGCGGCGCCGCCGCCCGCGTCGTCCGCGCCTCCCGCGGGCTCGGGCGCGGAGGCGGCCGGGCCGCCGACCGGGCGCCCCACCACGCGCGCGCGCCGGGCCGGGCGCGTCGACGTCGCCGCCACGGACCAGCTCTCGTTCGACGACCCGGCCGCGCCGCCGCGCGAGGGTGGGGGCGACGCCGCGGAGGACCCGGCCACCGCCGTGGCCTGGGAGGAGCCGCGGGTCCCCCGTCGCCGCCGCGACCCCGACGAGGTCTTCGAGCGTCCGGCGGACCCGGACGACCCCACCGAGTTCCGTCCGGGGCGCCGCCGGCGCCGCTGAGCGAGGCGCGGGGGCGCTAGCCCGTCGCCTTGAGGACGTGCACGGCCAGCGGCAGGGCGAACGTCGCCAGGAAGACCATCCCGATCCCGAGCGCGATGAGCGCCTTGGCGCGCACGACGTGGCCGGCCACCCCGATGACGAAGCCGATGACCATCAGCGCGACGAAGGGCCGCGGGTCGGCCCCGAAGTCCGGGCTCGGGTCCAGGAGGTCCGCGAGGATCAGGGCCGTCACGCGCGCTGGTCTAGCACGCGCCGCCCCGCGCCGCCGCGCGGCCGAGGACGCCAGCCGGGAGGTGGGCGGCCACAGGAGGCCTCCGGTCGCCCCGGGCACCCGCTCGCCGCTCGACTACCATGCAGCGCCCCATGGCCGCCGCACCGACCTCCGTCGCCGACGTCGACCGCGGCCTCCGCAGCGTCGGCTACCTCCCGGGCGAGGCCACGACGCTCGTCTCCTACCTCGCCGCCCGCCTGGGCAAGCCCGTCCTGGTCGAGGGGCCCGCCGGCGTGGGCAAGACGGAGCTGGCCAAGGCGCTGGCGAAGTACCTCGACCGCCGGCTCGTGCGGCTGCAGTGCTACGAGGGGCTCGACGAGGCCAAGGCGCTGTACGAGTGGAACTACCGCAAGCAGCTCCTGCGCATCCAGGCCGAGGGCGGCGAAGGCTGGGACGACGTCCAGGGCGACATCTTCGGCGAGGAGTTCCTGCTCGCCCGCCCGCTCATGACGGCGATCGCCTCGCCCGACCCGGTCGTGCTGCTCATCGACGAGATCGACAAGACCGACCAGGAGTTCGAGGCGATGCTGCTCGAGCTGCTCTCGGACTTCCAGCTCTCGATCCCCGAGCTCGGCCTGATCGAGGCCCGGACGCAGCCCGTCGTGCTGCTGACCTCGAACACGTCGCGCGAGCTCACGGAGGCGCTCAAGCGCCGCTGCCTGTACCTCTGGCTGGACTACCCGACGCTCGAGCACGAGCTCGAGATCGTCCGCCTCCACGCCCCCGAGCTCGACGAGCGCCTCGCGCGGCGGCTCGTCGAGGTCATCGCCATGGTCCGCGAGCTCGACCTCAAGAAGCCGCCCTCGATCGCCGAGTCGATCGACTGGGCGCGCGCGCTGCTCCTCCTGGGCGCCGACGACATCGACCGGCGGACCTTCACCGACACGATGTCGATCATCGTCAAGCACCGCACGGACTTGGACGTCGTGGCCGAGCGCGTCGGGGTCAAGCTTGCCGCCCCTGCGGCCTAGCCCCGCCGGCGCCTCGCGCCAGGCGGCCCTGCACGCGCAGGGCGACGCGCCGCCCGGGCTGGCCGCGCGGCTGGTCGAGCTCGCCGAGGAGCTGCGCGGCGAGGGCGTCGCGATCGGGACGAGCGAGATCCTCGACGCCTTCGCGGTGCTGCCCGAGGTCGGGTGGGACGAGCAGGGCGCGTTCCGCGAGGCGCTCGCGGCGACGCTGGCCAAGTCCCAGGAGGACCGCCGGGTCTTCGACCTCGTCTTCGACCGCTTCTTCTTCCGCGCCGCCGAGCTCCAGGCCGTCCGCGAGGGCGTCGGCGAGGGCGGCGGGATCGACGCCGAGGGCGCCGAGCTCAACCTCGACACGCTGCGCCAGGCGATCGCCGAGGCGCTGCGCGACGGCGCCGAGGGGCGCATGCGCGACCTCGCGCGCCTGGCGATCGCCGCCTTCGGTCGCCGCGGCGAGGGGTCGGGGGTCATCGGGGTCGACGTCCAGCGCATCCGGCGCGCGCTCGGGCTGCGGGCCGAGCCGCAGCCCGACCTGCCGCCGGAGGACCCGCGGCGCGAGGGTCTCCCCCGCGACCACCTGCGGCGGTTCGAGGCGCTCCTGCGGGCCGAGCTCGAGCGCGCGCAGATCGAGCGCACGGAGGCCCTCCCACCCGCGCGGGCGCTCAACGAGCTCGACCGGGCGCTGCCCAGCGGGCCGCTGCAGGACCTCGCCGCCGTCCACCGCGTCGTCGCGCAGCTCAAGCGACGGCTGAAGACCCAGGGGCAGGAGCTGCGCGGGCACAAGCGCCACGCCCACGTCGACTTCCGGGCGACCATGCGCGCCTCGCTCGGGACCGGCGGCGTCCCGGTGGAGCTGAAGTACCGCCCGACGCGCCCGCGCCGCCCGGAGATCTACGTGCTGTGCGACGTGTCCACGTCGGTCACGAGCGCCAGCGTGTTCTTCCTCTCGGTCCTGCACGCCCTGCACGACAGCTTCCGCAAGATGCGCTCCTTCGTCTTCATCGAGCGCATCAGCGAGGTCACCGACGTCTTCGAGCGCGAGCGCGACTTCAAGGCGGTCAGCGAGGCGATCGGGCGCGACGCCGGCGTCGCCGACATCTCGGGCTACACCGACTACGGCCGGGTCTGGACCGAGTTCCGCGAGCAGGTCGAGGACGAGCTGCACCCGCGCGCGACCGTCATCGTGCTGGGCGACGCCCGCACGAACGGGCGCGACCCGCGTGCCGACGTCTTCTCGCGCATCGCCGAGCGTGCGGGGCGGACCTTCTGGCTGAACCCCGAGCCGCGGCTCTACTGGAACTACGGCGACTCGGTCATCGCCGCCTACGAGGAGCACTGCGAGGCGTTCGAGTGCTGGACGACCCAGCAGCTCGAGGACTTCGTCAAGGCGCTGGCCCGTCCCGTGCGGACGTAGCGGACATCGGACCTGTTCCCGGTGTGACACGGCTGGGCAGCGGGTCCCCATGGGTCAGCACGAGTTCTGCCACCCGCTGTCGGTCGACGAGGTCCGCCCGCAGGACCGCTGGGCGACCGGGGGGCCGGACCCGGCGCCGGCGACCCCGGTGGCCAGCGAGGACGGGCGGCCGCTCGTCGCGCGGCCCCCGGCCGCGGCGCCGCGGCCCGGGGGCGGCCACCCCGGGCGGTAGAGTCCCGGGCCCCGGCGATGAGGCTCGCCGGCGCGCCGGCGTGGCCGGCGCGCGAACCGCGGCGCGGACGCCGCTGATGGCCTCTACGACACGTTGTCGACGACGTCGCCGTGGAGGCCGGCATGCCGGGGCACGATGGGACCTGACCGCCGGGAGCTGGCCGCGGTGTTCGCCGGCGGGGTCGTCGGCGCGGTGCTCCGCGCGGAGGTCGCGGAGGCGCTTCCGCGGGGCGCCGGGGCGTGGCCGTGGGCGACGTTCGCGGTCAACGTCTCCGGGGCCTTCCTCCTCGGCCTCCTCGTCACGCGGCTGCAGGAGCGCCTGCCGCCGTCGGACTACCTGCGCCCGCTGCTGGGGACCGGCCTGTGCGGGGCGTTCACGACGTTCTCGACCTTCCAGCTCGAGGTCGTCGACCTGGCCGACGGCGGGCACGGCGGCCGTGCGGCCGGCTACGCGGCCGCGAGCGTGGCGGCGGGGGCCGTGGCCGTCTGGCTGGCCACCCACCTGGCGCGCCGGACGCGGGGACTCGCGTGAGCCTCGCCGTGCTGGCCGGCGTGGGGCTGCTCGGCGGCGTGGGCGCGCTCGCGCGCCTGCTGCTCGACCGCGCCGTCTCGCTGCGGGTCGGCAGCGACCTGCCGTGGGGCACGCTCGCGGTGAACCTCAGCGGCGCGTTCGCGCTGGGCGTGCTCGTCGGGGCCGCCGTCTCCGGCGACGCGCTGCGCCTGGCCGGGACCGGGCTGCTGGGGGCCTACACGACCTTCTCGACCTGGATGCTGGAGAGCCACCGCGAGGCCGAGGAGGGCCGGCTGCGCGCGGGGGTCGCGGGCCTCCTCGTCCCGCTCGTCCTCGGCCTCGCCGTCGCGGCCCTGGGGCGCGCGCTCGGGGAGGCGCTGTGAGCGCCCCGGCGCTGAAGCTCACGGTCCACGTCGGCGAGCGCGACCGCCTCGCGGGCGGCTCGGTCGCCGACGCGCTCATGGCGACCTTCGCCCGCCATCGCCTCCGCACGAGCGTGCTCCTGCGCGGGACCGACGGCTTCGGCGCGGGGCGGCTGCGGCGCACCGACGCATCGCTGACGCTCTCCGAGGACCTTCCGCTCGTGGCACTCGCCGTCGACGAGCCCGGCCCGATCCGGGCCGCGCTGGCCGACGTGCGGTCCCTGGGCTTCGGCGGCCTGGTCACCCTCGAGCGCGCGCGCCTGCTCGGCGACCTCTCCTCGCCCACGTCCGAGGACCTCGAGGCCGTGGCCGAGCCCGACGCGGTGAAGCTCACCCTGCACCTCGGCCGCCGCGCCCGCGGGGACGGCGGGCCGGCCCACGTCGTCGCCGTCGCGGCCCTGCACCGCCACGGCGTCGCGGGCGCGAGCGTCCTGCTCGGCGTCGACGGCACCGCCCGCGGGCGGCGCGAGCGCGCGCGGCTCGCCGGGCGCAACGCGCGCGTGCCCCTGCTCGTCCTCAGCGTCGCCGAGCCCGGCACCCTGCGCCCGGCCCTGGCCGAGCTGGCCGCGCTGCGCCCGGCGCCCGTGGCCACGCTCGAACGCGTGCGCGTCCTGCGGCGCGACGGGACGGCGGTCGCCCCGCCGCGGCCGGAGCCGCCCCCGGGCACCCCGCCGGAGGCGCGCGTCAAGGTGACGGTCATCGCGTCCGAGCAGGCGCTCGTGCACCGCCGGCTCGTCGACGCGCTGCGCCGCTCCGGCGCGGCCGGCGCGACCGCCCTGCGCGGCACCTGGGGCTTCCACGGCGAGCACGCGCCCCACGGCGACGCGCTGCTCTCGCTGCGCCGTCGCGTGCCGGTGGCGACCGTGGTCGTGGACGACCCGGCCCGCGCGGCGGGCTGGTGGCCGCTCGTCGAGGAGGCCACCGCGAGGACCGGCCTGGTCACCCAGGAATGGGTGCCGTGGGCGCACACGCGGTAGGGCCGGGACGGGGCGCCGGGCGCCCGGCGTGGTGCTACGGTGGCCCGCGTCGGAGAACAGGGGTGCTGGGGGCTTCGCCCGGCTGAGAGGAGTCCACGACGCGGGCTCGACCCTTCGAACCTGTGGGGTAATGCCCGCGGAGGGAGCGTGATGACGGTGAGCGCCGAGGCCCGCGTCGGGCCTCGACCGGAGGGGATCGAGGGCGCGGTGCGCCTGACCGGCGTGCGCCGGTCCTACCCGCCCCGCCGCGGCGCGGCCGCGGTCCCGGCGCTCGACGACGTCAGCCTGGCCGCCGGGGCCGGCGAGGTCGTCGCCGTCGTCGGCCCGAGCGGGTCGGGCAAGACGACCCTGCTCGAGCTCGTCTGCGGCCTCCAGCGGCCCGATGCCGGCCGGCTCGACGCGGCTCCCGCCGTCCTCATGCCCCAGCGCGACCTGCTGCTGCCGTGGCTCAGCGCGCTCGACAACGCGGCGCTGGCGCGGCGCCTGGCCGGCGCCACTCGCGCCGAGGCGCGCGACGCCGCCCGGCCGCTGCTGGCGCGCTTCGGCCTCGGCGGCTTCGAGGGCGCCCGCCCGCACGAGCTCTCCGGCGGCATGCGCCAGCGCGTCGCCTTCCTGCGCACGCTGCTGGCGGGCAAGCCGGTCCTCTGCCTCGACGAGCCCTTCGGCGCGCTCGACGCGCTCACCCGGCGCGAGATGCAGGACTGGCTGGCCGGGGCCCTGGCCGCGGAGCCCCGAACCGTCCTGCTCGTGACGCACGACGTCGAGGAGGCGGTGGTCCTGGCCGACCGCGTCGTCGTGCTCACGCCGCGCCCCGGCCGCGTGGCCGCGACGCTCGAGGTCCCCCTGCCCCGGCCGCGCGCGGCCACCGACCCGGCCGTGGTGGCGCTGCGCGAGCGCGCGCTGGAGGCGCTGCGCCCGTGACCGGCCGGCTCGCGCGCGTCGTCCTCCCCGTGCTGATCCTCGCGGTCCTCCTCGGCGCGTGGGAGGCCTACGCGCGGTCGGGCGCGGTCGACGAGCTCCTGCTCCCCGCGCCCACGCAGGTCGCGCGCTCCCTCGTCGACGACCGCGCGCTGCTGGCGCGCAACCTCGGCGTGACCGCGCAGGAGGTCGGGCTCGGCCTGCTGGTGGCGCTCGTCGCCGGGGTCGTGCTGGCGGTGGCACTGCACTTCTCGGGCGTCCTGCGCACTGCGCGTCTACCCGCTGCTGGTGGCGTCGCAGGCCGTGCCCGTCGTCATCGTCGCCCCGCTGCTCGTCGTCTGGTTCGGGTTCGGCATCCTGCCCAAGCTCGTGATCATCGCGCTCGTCTGCTTCTTCCCCATCGTCGTCACGACGCTCGACGCCCTGGCCGCCGTCGACCCGGACCAGCGCAAGCTGCTGCGCCACGCTCGACGCCTCGCGCTGGCAGGCCTTCCGCTGGGCCGAGGCGCCCGCGGCCCTGCCCGCCGCGCTCAGCGGCGCGAAGATCGCCGTCGCCGTGGCGGTCATCGGCGCGGTGTTCGCCGAGTACGCGGGCTCGAGCGAAGGCCTGGGCCACCTGGTCCTCACCTCGATCCCGCAGCTCGAGACGGCGCGCGCCTACGCGGCCGTCGTCGTCCTGGCCGCCTTCGCCGTCCTGCTCTTCTCCCTCCTGGCCCTGGCCGAGCGCCGCCTCGTCCCCTGGGCCCACCGCCGACCCGAAGGAGCCCCCCGCCCGTGACCCGCCGCCCCGCCCTCCACGCTGTCGTCGTCGCCCTGCTCGCGACGCTCGCGCTCGCCGCCTGCGGCGAGAAGCACGAGTCGACCGCGCCGCCGCGGACGGAGCCGCTGACGCTCGTCCTGGACTTCTTCCCCAACGCCGACCACGCGGGGATCTACGCGGCGCAGGCGCGCGGCCTGTTCCGCCGCCAGGGCCTCGACGTCCGGATCGTCACGCCGTCGGACCCGGCGGCGCCGCTCAAGCTCGTCCAGGCCGGTCGCGCCGACCTGGCCATCTCCTACGAGCCCGAGCTGCTCCTGGCCCGCGACAAGGGCGCGGACGTCGTCTCGGTGGCCGCCCTCGTCCAGCGCCCGCTGACCTCGATCATGTCCGTCGGCAAGGACGGGCTCACGCGCCCGGCGCAGCTGCGTGGCAAGCGCGTGGGAACGGCGGGCATCCCGTACCAGTCGGCCTACCTGCGGACGATCGCGAAGGGGGCCGGCGTCGACCCGTCCACGATCCGCGAGACGAACGTCGGCTTCAACCTCGTGCCCGCCATGCTCACGCGCAAGGTCGACGCGACCCTCGGCGCGTTCTGGAACTACGAGGGCGTCCAGCTCCAGCGCGCGGGCAAGCGCCCGCACATCATCCGGGTCGACCAGGCGGGGGTCCCGACGTACAGCGAGCTCGTGCTCGCCGCGCGCGGCGCCTCGCTGCACGAGGGCGGCGCGCGCATCCGCCGCTTCCTCCTCGCCCTCGCCGAGGCCCACCAGCTCCTGCGCCGCGACCCCGCGGCGGGCGTCGACCCGCTCGTGAAGGCCAACCCCGACCTGGATCGCGGGCTCCAGCTCGCGTCGGTGCGCGCCACGCTGCCGGCCTTCTTCCCCGCCGACCGCACCCGCCCCTGGGGCTGGATGGACTTCGGGGCCTGGGCGACGTTCGGGCGCTGGATGCAGGACCAGGGGCTGCTCAAGCAGCCGCCGGCGACCGCCCGGGCGCTGACGACGGAGTTCCTGCCCGGCGAGGGGCTCCAGCCGCAGGACGCCGCGCCGGGGGCCTGAGCGGGCCCAGGCCGAGCGCGTGGGCGGCGGCGAGCGCCGCCCACCGGCCGTAGGGCGCGAACAGCGTGCGGACCTCGTCCTCGGTCGCCTTCGCCCGGGGGTCGCCGGTCAGCAGGCGACCGACGAGGCGCAGGTAGCCGACGTCGGCGGCCGGGAGCTGGTCGTAGCGCCCCTGCCCGTGGAGGGCGAGCATCTCGACGGTCCAGGCGCCGATGCCCGGGATCGCCCGCAGCCGCCGCCAGGCCGCCTCGTGGTCGCGGGCGCGGAGGTCGATCCGCCCCGCCGCCACCTCGCGCGCGACCCGTCGCAGCGCCAGGGCGCGGCCGTGCGACAGGCCGCAGGCCTCGAGCTCGGCCGGCGCCACCCCGGCGAGGACGTCCGCGGCGGGGACGTCGCGCAGCCCCGTCTGCGGGCACCGCCGGCCCCACCGGCGGACGATCCGGCGCTCGATGGCGGCCGCGCGCCCGTACTCGATGAGCTGCTCGCAGACCGCCCAGGCGAGCGCCTCGAAGGGCTCGGGCCGCCGGCGGACCCGCAGGTGCGGGCGGGCGCGCACGGAGCGGCCGATGAGCGGGTCGTCGCGGAAGCGCGTCGCAGAACTCGCGCAGGTCGTCGTCGACGCCGAGCGCGAAGCGCGTGCGCCGCAGCGCCTCCTCGCAGGCCGCCCGGTCCGGGCCCCAGGCGCCGAGCACGACCCGGTCGCGGGACGGCTGGGCGACGCGGGTGACGACCGCGGCCACGCCCACGTGCACCAGGCGCTCCTGCACGCCGCCGCGCCGCCGCCCCACGCCGTCGGGGCACACGGCCGGCAGGCGGTAGGGCCACTGGGGGCGGACGTCGGCACGGACCTCGACCATGGGGGCGCGGCACTCTACGTCCGCCCGCGGCGGAGCGCACGCGCCAGGGCCGAGGGCTGCCCGCAAGGAGCGGAGATCGCCCGCCGGGCGCCGCGCGAACGACGGCGAGGCGTCCGTCGGTCGCGCGGGGCTAGTCGCGGGGCGCGAGGACGTGGACGTCGACGAGGAACGAGCGCGTGGCGACGACCTGGCCGAGGCCGCGCGCCTGCCGGCGCCGCCGGCGCAGCCCGCCGCGGCGGGCCACCCGCGCGACCGCGATCGTCGCCGCGCCGGCGACGAACGTGGTGGCGGCGACCGCGGCCGCCTGGCGGACGACCGGCGCCGGGGGCGCGGCCGCCCGGGCCAGGGCCGGGACCGGCGAGGGCTTCCCGACGGGGACGGCGTCGACGACCTCCGGCTCGGAGGCCGGCTGCGGCTGGGCGGCTGACATCCGCGCCGATGCTAGCGGCCCGGCGGGCGGTCGCGCCGGGCGCGTCAGCCGGGTGGCGCGAGCTCGCGCTCGAACATCCGGTAGCGCTTGACGACGCGGCCGCCCATCGCCTCCATGCCGCGGTTCATGCCCCGGTTGGTCTCCAGGATCCAGCCCATCTCGCCCCACTTGATGCGCTCGCGGCTCGCGGTGTCGAAGTGCTCGACGTAGAGCGCCGCGGCGGCGCCCGTGTGCTGGTAGGCGGGCTTCACGCCCAGGAAGCCGACGCGGCAGCGGTCGATCGTCCGGCGCCGGCGCAGGAAGTGCACCCAGCCGAAGGGCAGCAGCCGGCCGCGCATCCGGCGCAGCACCTGGTTGATGTCGGGGATCGTGATGGCGACGGCCACCGCCTCGCCCGTGTCCTCGCGCTCGGCGACCATGAACCAGGCCGGGTCGAAGACGAGCCGCATCTCCTGGGTGTAGGCGTCGAGGTCGTCCTCCGTGTACGGCACGAAGTCCCAGTTGCGCTTCCAGGCCTCGTTGTAGATCTCGCCGAAGGCCTCCATGTCGCGGCGCAGGGAGCGCTGCGACATGCGGCGGATGCGGATGCCGTGCTCGCTGCGCACCTTCCCGGCGAGGTCGAAGATGATCGGCAGGATCTTCGCCCGGTCGCTGATGACGAGCTCGTACATGAGCAGGTCCATCGCCTTGGTCAGGCCGGCGCGCTCGCACAGCCGCGCGTAGTGGGGCGGGTGCCACGGCTGGCGGACCAGGGGCTCGCGGTCGAAGCCCTCGACGAGCACGCCGCTCTCGTCGTTCATCGTGAAGTCCATCGGGCCGACCATCCGGTCGCGCCCGCGCGCCCGCAGCCAGTCCTCCGCGGCGGCCAGCAGCGCGTCGAGGACGTCGGGGTCCTCCTCGAGCTCGAGGAAGCCGAACATGCCCCACGCGTTGTCGTGGACCTCGTTGAAGCGGTGGTCGACCTGGGCGCTGATGCGGCCCACCACGCGCCCGTCGCGGCGCGCCAGGAAGAGCTCGGCCTCGCCGCGCTTGAAGAACGCGTTGAAGCGCGGCGAGAGGAACAGGTGGCGCTCCAGGCGCAGCGGGGGGATCCACTGGGGCGAGCTAGAGTGCAGCCGGAACGGGAGCTCCACGAACTCCTTCCGGTCCCGTCGGGAGCGGACGGGGCGCACATCGACGGCCACGGCGGCGGACCCTACATGCCCAGCACCTCGATCGACGTCTTCGCCAAGGTCCGCGGCCACGAGCGTGCCGAGCAGCTCCGCGCGGCCCGGGACGCCGACCTCCTGCCCTACTTCCGGACGCTCGAGGGGCCGGCGCTGCCCGTCGTGGAGATGGAGGGCGCCGAGCGCATCATGCTCGGCTCGAACAACTACCTCGGGCTGACCGACGACCCACGCGTCGTGCAGGGCGCCCGCGACGCCCTCGAGGCGTACGGCACCGGCCTGACCGGCTCGCGCCTGCTCAACGGGACGACCGCGCTGCACGAGCAGCTCGAGCGCGAGATCGCCGAGTGGATGGGCACCGAGGACGCGATCGTCTTCACGACCGGCCACCAGGCCAACGTCGGGACGCTCGGGACGCTCCTCGTCCCCGGCGACACCGTCATCGCGGACTCGGGCGACCACGCCTCGATCCTCGACGGCTGCCTGCTCTCGCGAGCGAAGCTGCGCCCCTTCCGCCACAACCGGCTCGACAAGCTCGAGAAGGCGCTCGACCGCGCGGCCGGCGACGGCGGCGGCGTCCTGGTCGTCGTCGACGGGGTGTTCTCGATGGAGGGCGACGTCGCCCCGCTCGTCGAGATCACCGAGCTGTGCGCGGCCCACGGCGCGCGCCTCATGGTCGACGAGGCCCACGGGGCCGGCGTGCTGGGCGCGCGCGGCGCGGGCACGAGCGAGCTGCTCGGCGTGGAGGACCGCGTCGACCTGCGGATGGGGACGTTCTCGAAGAGCCTGGCCTCGTGCGGCGGCTTCGTCGCCGGGCCGGCCGAGGTCGTCGAGTTCCTGCGGATCCAGTCGCGGGCCTTCCTCTTCACCGCCTCCGGCGTCCCGGCCGCGATCGGCGCGGCCCTCGCGGCGCTGCGCGTCGTGCGCTCGGCCGACGGCCCCCCGCTGCTGGCCGCCGTGCTCGAGAACGCGCGCTACCTGCGCGACGGGCTCCAGGAGCGCGGGTTCGCGGTCGTGCAGCCGCAGCGGGTGACCGGGCTCGACCCCGGCTCGGACATCGTGACGCCCATCGTGCCGGTCCTCGTGGGCGACGACTGGCGCGCGGCGCTGCTGTGGCGGGCGCTGTACGACGCCGGCGTGTTCGTCAACACGGCGCTGCACCCGGCCGTGCCGCCGGGCGGCGCGCTGCTGCGCACCTCGGTCATGGCCACCCACGACCGCGCGACGCTCGACCGCGCCCTCGACGCCTTCAGCGCCGTCAAGGCGGCGTTCGAGGCCGAGCACGGGCCGCTGCCGCACCACCCGCTGCCCTGAGGCCGCCCTCAGTGCTCCGACTTGCGGCGCAGCGGCGCTCCGAGGCGTCGGCACGAATCAGGCGCTCTTTGCGGGTGAGCTTCCTCACCCGCCGTTGACCGAACCTGCGGCGCTGAATTAGCTTCGCCCTCGCGTCGGGGGTGGCGCACCGGGGAGAGGGTCGGGTCGGCGGGACTCCATCGGGAGTGGAGCTCGCGCGGTCACCGCCTCTCGGAGGACCGCGGTTGGCCCCCACGCCGGCACGACCACCACGGAGAGATGACGCCGCGCCGATGCCGTGCGGCCAGGGAGAGGAACGATGAGCGCAGAAGCGAGGATGTCCCCGGGGCCGCAGCACCTGCAGGCCCTCCAGCGCGCCAACGCCGTCCGGCTGGCCCGAGCCGAGCTGAAGCGGCGCGTCAGCCTCGGCGAGATCGGCGCGGCCGACGTCGTGGAGGACCCGCCGTGGGAGGCGGGGTCGATGACCGTCTCGGATCTGCTGACGAGCCAGCACCGGTGGGGGCACACCAGGTGCCGGCGGCTCCTGCACGCCGTGCCGCTGTCGGAGAACAAGACGATCGGCTCGATGACCGATCGCCAGCGCCGCGCGCTCGCCGCGCTCCTGCGCGAGGCCGGCGCCGCCCAGTCGCAGGCCGGCGTCCCCGAGGACGAGCCCGCGCCCGCGCTGGCGCGCGCCCTCGTCGCCGTCGGCTAGGCGCCCACCGGGAGGGCGGTCGGCCGGCCGCCGCTACGCCGGCCGGCCGACCGCCACCTCGACGATGTGGCCGTCAGGGTCGCGGACGTACACCGATCGCAGACCGCCACGGTCGAAGACGTCGGTGCAGGGCACGTCCCGCGAGCGCAGGTAGTCCCGCCAGGCGACGAGCTCCTCGTCGGAGGCGACGGCGAACGCGAAGTGATGGGTCGCGCCCCGGCCGGTCCGGGCGTCCTCCATCCCCGGGTACTCCAGGAACGACACGAGGGTCCCCGGGCTGCCCTCGGCGTCGCCGAACCAGAAGTGCCGCGCAGAGGGGTCGTCGTCGTTGACGCCCTCGCGCACGAGCGCCAACCCGAGCAGGTCGCGGTAGAAGGCGGTCGTGCGATCCAGGTCGGCGCAGATCGCCGTCACGTGGTGCAGGCCGAGCAGGCGCATCCGGCGCGGGTCGCTCATCGACGAGGCATCCTAGGGCGGCTAGGCGCGGAACCCGAAGCCGCCCGACCGCCGCCGGAACAGCGCGCGCAGCGCGGGGAGCGCGCCGGCGAACAGCGCGGCGACCAGCGCGCCGGCCAGGGGTCGCGGCATCCCGGTCAGCAGCGCGATCGGGACGATGACGGCCAGCGCGCCCGCGAAGGCCAGCAGCGCCGAGTGCGACCGGTAGCCGGCCAGGTGCTCGCGGAGGGCGACCTCGAGCGAGGCCAGCCCGACGAGCGCGAAGCCGAGCGCGAGCAGGACGCCACGGCGCCCGCCGCTGCCCAGCGCCCCGAAGCCCAGGCAGACCAGGCCCGCCAGGATGCACAGCTCGGAGAGCGGCACGGGGTACCACGGCGGGCGCGGCGCCTCGTCCAGGCGCGCGCGGCGCGTGCGCGCGCGCCCGGGCGGCGGCCCACCGCCCGCGCCGCCGGAGGGCGCGGCGGGGGTGGTGGCGGGGGGACGTCGGCGCCGGCACCACGACCCCACCCACCGCTGCGCTTGCGGCTGCGGCGTCCCACCTCAGGACCCCGCCCGGTCGATCCACGTCGGCACGGCCACGGGCTCCCAGGCCGCCATCCGCACCAGGAGGGCCTCGGCGTCGGTGTCGTGCAGCAGCAGCTCGCGGTGCTCGGGGCGCACGAAGCGCTCGGCCACGGCGTGGTCCAGGAAGGCCCTCAGGTGCCCGAAGTAGCCGTCGACGTCCAGGAGCCCGATCGGCTTGCGGTGCAGCCCGAGCTGTGCCCAGGTGACGGCCTCCATGAGCTCGTCGAGCGTGCCGGAGCCGCCGGGCAGCGCGACGAACCCGTCCGAGAGCTCCTCCATCAGCGCCTTGCGCTCGTGCATCGACGCGACGACGCGCAGGTCGGACAGCCCCCGGTGGCCGACCTCGCGGGCCAGGAGCGACGCCGGGATGATCCCGGTCACCTCGCCGCCCGCCGCGAGCGCCGCGTCGGCCAGGGTGCCCATGAGGCCGACGGCGCCGCCGCCGTAGACCAACCCGATCCCGCGCCGGGCCAGCAGGGTGCCGACCGCGTCGGCGGCGGCCGCGTACGAGCCGCGCGCGCCGGGGCTCGACGCGCAGAACACGCACACGCGCCGGAGGGGTCCCATCACGCGGCCGCCGGCCGCCCGGGTCTCGGGCAGCCGGAGGAGAGCTTGACCTCCCACCACCCGGCCAGCACGCCGACGAGCCCGAGGCGCGGGCGGACCTGCCAGACCCCGCAGCCGCCCTCGCCGAGCTCGGCGTTGGCGACCCGGGCGAAGCGGTGGCGGCCCGGCTCGCGCAGCATGCGCTCCAGGCGCACGCGCGCGGCCTCCTGGCGCTCGCCGACCTCGGCCAGGCGCGCCTGCGCGCGCGCCAGGCGCGCCGCGAGGTCGTCGCGCAGGAACTCGAGCTCGCCGAGCTCCAGCAGCCGCGCCCCGCGACGGCGCCGCGGGCGCTCGCCGGGGAGCTCGACGACGGCTGGGCCGGCGGGGAACGCCGACAGCACGACGTCGGAGAGCCGGCGCTCGAGGTCCGCGACCTGCCGGCGCAGCTCGCGGCGGGCGATCGCCTCGTCGGCGGCGGGGACGCCGGCCGGGACGGCGGTGGACGGGCGGATGGCGGTGGCGGACACGCGGGTGGACCTCCTCCGCGCGGATCCTACCGGCCCGGGGCGGGATCGAGGAGCGCTTCGACGCAGGTCCACAACGCCTCCTCGACGTGGACCTCGGGAACGCCGGCCACGCCCACCGAGAACAGGCGCAACGTCGTCGTGCGCCGGCCCGGGAGGCGCTCGGGCGCGACGTCGCCGAAGAGCACCGCCACGGGACCCCGGGCGTCGGCGACGACGAGCCGCCCGGCGGGCAGGTCGGAGCCCAGCTCGCCCACCCCCAGCCGCTCGCCCGGGGCCGCGGTGCGCACCCCGAGGGGCCCGTCCACCGTGGCCGCGTCGAGCGCCCACACCGGCACGCCCGTCTCCACGACGGCGAGCAGCAGCGCGTCCCCCGGGAGGCCCGCCGAGCGGAACCCGCCGTGCACGAGGCGCTCGAGGATCGCCGCCTCCGCCGGGGGGCGGTCGACGTCGGGGTCCAGCCCGACGTGGCGGAAGAAGACCCGGTACGCGGCGGGCACCGCCTCGCGGCGCAGCTCGAGGGCCCGCGCGCCGCCGAAGCGGTCCGACAGCAGCGCGAGCCGCCGGCGGACGCCCGCCGGACTGCGGCCGTGCACGGCCGGCGCGTCGGTCTCCGCGAGCCGCAGGCCCGGCAGCTCGGCGGCCACGCCGGGCGCGACCCATCCCGGGCGCGGTCCGGCGCTCACCGGGCCGTCCCGCGGCGCTCGAGGTCGGCGAACCGCCGCTCCAGCGCGTCCGCGTCCTGGTCGCCGAGCACCGTGCCCCGCACGCGGCCGCCCCGGTCGGCCAAGGTCAGGTGCGGGCAGACCACGACGCCGTAGAGGTTGGCCAGGATCCCGTCGCGGTCCTGGGCGACCGGGAACGACCATCGGTGGCGCAGGACGAGCCGCCGCAGCGAGGCGCGATCCCCCCGCAGCGCGACGGCCGCCACCTGGACGTCGGGATGGCGTCGGGCCACGCGGTCGAGGACGTCGAGCTCGGCGACGCACCGCGACGCCCCGACGGTGAAGAAGGCCAGGACCACCGGGCCGCGGCGGGCCAGGGCGCACGTCGTGAGCACGTCCGGGCGCCGGACGGAGCAGGCCGCCCTGGCCCCGGCCTGGCCCTGGCCGTCGCGCCGCGCGACGTTGACGTCGCCCTCCAGGCGCGACGTGGCCAGGGGCGCGGCGAAGGGCGGCAGGGTCGTGCCGACCGCGGGCCCGGCGGGCCGGCCGCGCTCGGCGCGCAGCGTCCCCAGCAGGACGTAGACGATGGCGGCGAAGGCCACGACGCCGACGAGCCAGTACGTCGAGCCCGTCCGCCCGCGCGGGAACCGCGGCCCGTCGCGCCCGTCGCCGCCGATCACGACGCGACGCGGACGCGGCGCTCCGGCCTGGCGTCGCGTGGCCCGGCGGGCGGGGAGCCGGGCGGCCCACCCCTCCCCGACCGTGCGGCGCGGCGCTCGGCCAGGACGAGCACGGCGGGCAGGACGACGAGCACGCCCAGCAGCGAGACGCCGAGGTCGACGACCGTGACGAAGCCGAAGTCGCGCAGCATCGCGATGTCGGAGACCACGAGGACCGCGAAGCCCGCGATCGCCGTCACGCCGGAGGCGAGCACGGCGCGTCCCGTCGACGCGTAGGTCGCCGCGAGCGCCGCCTCGGTCGTGCGGCCCGCGCGGCGCTCGGTCCGGAAGCGCTCGCTGAGCAGCACGCTGAACTCGGTCGAGATCGCGACCACGAGCGCGCCGAGGGTCACCGACAGCGGGTTGAGCGGGATCCGCAGCGCGAACAGCACGAGCGCCGACCACCCCGTGGCCAGCGCGATCGGGACGAGCGGGATCGCCGCGCGCCGCCAGTGCCGGAAGGCCACGAGGAGGACGACGGCGACGGCGAGCAGGCTGCCGAGCAGCGTCGCCACGCGCCGCCACGGCGACGAGATCGCGTCGTTCGCCTCGGCCACGAGGACGGGCAGGCCGGCCAGGCGGGCGCGCACCCCGGGGGGCGGGTGCAGGCGCGAGCGCAGGCCGTCCAGGACGCGCTGCTGGTCGGCGATCGGCATGAGCCGCAGCCCGAAGGAGAGCGTGGCCGCGCGGCGGTCCTCGCTGATGACGCCCTGCGAGAAGTAGGGCGGGACCGCGTCGAGCAGCCCGGTGACCTGACGGCGGCTCGCCGGGCGCGAGGAGAACAGGTCGGGCAGCGAGAAGGCCGGGCAGAGCGCCGCGCGTCCGCAGCCGCGCCCGGCGTCGTAGCCGACGGACCGCAGGACGTCGCGCTGGTAGCGCGCCATCCAGGCGACGACGTCCGGGTCGGCGAGGTCGCGGCCCTGCACGAGCACGTCGACCTGCCCGCCGACGCCGGTCGACCGCTGGAGCTGCTGGAGGTCGCGCAGCGCCCCGAGGCGCTGCGGCACGAGCTTCGTGACGTCGGACTCGACCTTCGTCTGCGTGTCCAGCCCCCAGCCGACGACCGCGAGCGCCGCGGCGGCCGCCAGGACGACCCCCGGCCGGCGCACGGCGGTGCGCAGCACCCTCGCGGTGGCGCCGGCGCCGGCCGCGTGCAGTGCGCGGGCCGGGCGGTGCTGCGTCAGCAGCTCGGCCGCGCCCCGCGCCGAGGCGGCCACGGCCGCGCCGGCGCGTGCGAGCGCCGGCGGGAGGCCGCGCCGGCGCGCCGCCCCCGCCGAGCGGGGCGTCCGCGGCGTCAGGGCGGCCACGCCCAGGGTCAGCGCGCACGTCAGCGCGAGCCCGATGCCCGCGACGAGCAGGATCCCGAAGCCGCGGACCATCGGCAGCGGCGACAGCGCGAGGACGAGGAAGCCGGCCGCGGTGGCCGCCGCCGCGGTGGCGACGGTCGGCGCGCCGTGGCGCGCGGCGCGGTCGACGGCGGCGGCGTGACCGCCGGGCTCCGGGCCGGCGCGGCGCTCCTCCTCGACGCGCGCCTGGAGCTGCACGGCGTAGTCGACCGCGAGGCCGATGAGGACCGGGAGCACCGCGATCGAGGCCATCGTCAGCGAGGCGCCCGCCACGGAGATCGCCCCGAAGGTCAGCGCCGCAGCCGCGAGCGCGACCACGAGCGGCACGAGCCGCCGCCGCGCGCGGAACACGAGGCCGAGCACGACGGCCATGACGACCAGCGCGGCCACGAGCAGGCTCACGAGCGAGCGCGAGATCGACGTCGTGAGGTCCTGCAGGACGACGGGGGCGCCCGTGACGGTGTAGCGCCCCTTGGCCAGGTGCCACTGCGGCATCGCGACGGCGGCGCGCACGTCGGCGAGCGCCTGGGCGCGGTCGGCGGTCGACAGCCCGGGCCGCAGGCGGACCTGCACGAGGGCGCTGTCGCGGTTGGGGAACAGGTAGGCGAAGCGCGCCTTGGGCGTGCCGGGCGCGCCGCTCGAGGCGAAGACGACGTGCGCGATGAAGCTCGTGTCGTCGAGGCTCGGGACCCCGCTGAGCCCGTACTGCGCCGCGAGCTTGGCGATCGCCTGCAGCGCCTGGGTGTAGACCAGCTGGCTCGCGTCTCGGGCGAGCCGGTCCGCCTCGGCGCGCGAGCGCCCTTGGCGCAGCGCGAGCCCCCGCGCCGCCGTCGCCGCGCGCTCGGCCTGCGCCGTGCGCTGCTGCGTCTGGGCGGTGAACTGGTCCTGGATCTGGCCGACGGCGGTGTTGAGGAACGTGCCCGGTCCGAAGACGACCTGGACCGGCTTCGTCGCCGCCAGCCGCCCGCACGGCCCGCGCGCGCCGCCGGCGACCTTGGCCCCGGCGGGCCGGTTGCCGGACAGGCAGCCCTCGAGGAGGAGCAGGCGCCCGAGGTCCGCGGTGAGGACGAGGTCGGAGACCTTCTCGCGGACGAGCACGTAGATCGCGTCGTCGCCGAAGCGCCGGTGGAGGTCCTCGGTGGCCTGCCACGTCGGGCTCCCGCGCTCGACGAGCGTGCCCGTCGCCGTCGTCGGCTCGAGCCGCAGCGCGAGGACGGCGCCGGCCACCGCGAGCAGCGCGACGAGGCCGCCGACGAGCCGCGGCCGGCGCGCCGCGGTCCCCATGGTCGTCCGCAGGACGCGGCGCACGGGGGCTCAGCCGCCGGGGACGGACGCCGGCGGCGCCGGGCCCGTGCTGAACGGCGTCTTGGGAGCGCCCCCGGCGTCAGGCGGGTATTCGCCGCGACGTGCGGGTAGTCGCCCGTGAATCCGAACGTCGCGGGGTTGGTCTGGTGGATGCAGGCCGGCGCGGCGGTCGGGCCGGTCGTGGAGCCGTTGAACGCGTAGGTCACGACCCGCGACAGGAGGTCCGGGGTCAGGAAGGCCGAGGTGAGCGGGCTGACCGTCGGGAACGGGTTCGGCGTCGTGCATTGGCGCGTCTCGAACTGCTTGACCCCGCCCTTGTCCAGGGTGTCGTACATCCGCGGGAACTCGTAGGGGTTGGGGCGGTTCGTCGGCAGGCGCTTCTGGTAGACCGCGACGCCCTCGGGGTTCAGCGGGTTCGTCGTGCGCAGGTAGTGCTTGCCGTCGGCCACCGCCTGCGTGGCCGCCGCGGAGTTCGCGAAGATCGCGCTGAGCTCGCTCGTGAACAGCCCGAGGCCCTCGACGGGCGGCGCGAGCTCGCGCAGCGGCGGGTCGAGCTCGGCCAGCGGCGGCGGGAGATCCTTGAGGAACTGCTCCGTGGCCGGGAGGCCGGCCTTCGACGCGGTGATCGCCGGGCCGAGGTTCACGAACAGCGACTTCAGCTCCGGCGAGAGGGCCGAGAGCTGCTGGAGCGTCGGGCTCAGCTCCCGCGCCGCCGGGCGCAGCTGCGTGATGAGCGGGTTCGTCTGCTCGGAGAACGCCGTCAGGCGGTTGATCGTCGTCGCCGACTCGCGCTCGAACGTGGGCAGGGCCTGGAAGATCTGCTGGAGGTCGGCGTTCCGCGCGGCCGTCGTGGCGAAGACGCGGTTGCTGTTGGAGACCAGGCCGCGGAGCTGCCCCTGGCGCTCGCTGAGGGCCGAGAAGACGGTGCCCGTGTTGCGCACGACTCCGCGCACCGTCGGCTCTTGGCCGTTGAGGATCTTGACGAGGACGCTCGTGTCCTCCACGAACGGGCGCAGCGTGCCGAAGGCGTCGTTGAGGTCGCGGCCGCGGCCGGTGATGGCGACGGCCTGGGTCTGCATCCAGTCCTGGAAGGCCAGCCGCGTCTTGGCGTCGAAGGCCCGGAAGATCTCGTCGAGCTCGACGGTCGACGCGACGCGGCCGGCGGCCAGCCGGCCACCGTCGGGGATGGCGTTGTTCGCCGTCTTGTGCCCCGGGCTGAGCTCGACGTAGGTCTCCCCCAGCAGCGTCTTCTGGCGCAGCGTGGCGCGGGCGTCGCTCGGCATCGGCGCGTACTTCGGCTGGAGCTCGATCGTGGCGTCGGTGCTGCCGGTCCGCTTGTCGTTGACGATCGTCTTGACCTTGCCCACGGGGACGCCGCTGATCCGGACGTCGGCCTCCTGAGCGAGCTGCCCGGCCTCCTTGAAGGACACGGTGAAGCGGTAGCCCTTCGGCTTGAGCGGCACCGGCCCGCCGAAGGCCAGCCACAGGAACAGCAGCAGGCCGAAGCAGGACAGGGCGAACCCGACCATGACGAGGATGCGGCCGACGCTGGGAGCGGACTTCTGCACTAGGGCTTCGCCCCCTTGAGGGCCGCCGGCGTGCCGGTCGTCGCCGACTTGCAGACCTGGCTCGTCTTGGGCGCGTTGAGCAGGTCGGCCGCCGTGCCGAGCTGCGGGTTGCCGGTGCGGAGCACCTGCAGCGTGCCGAGCGTGTTGCAGTCGGCGAACACGAGGCCGCGGCGGATCGGCCCGTGCGCGTCCTGGAGCGCGAAGAGCGACGTGCCGTTGTGGTTGAGCCAGCTGAGCGCGAAGAGGAAGCCCTCCTCCTTGCCCGGCGGGTTGTAGGCCAGCTCGTTGAGCAGCTCGTTGACCACGTCGAAGGTCTGGTCCAGGTCGGGCGTGATCTTGGCCAGGCTCTTGTTCACCGGCTGCAGGAGCTTCACGACCGGCTGGACGTCGACGGCGAAGGGCCGCAGCTGGTTCTTGATGATCGGCGTGGTCTTGCGCAGGAACGGCCGCGTCTGGCGCAGCGACGGCCCCAGCGCCCGCGCGCCGGGGCGCAGGTCGCCGAGCGTCGGGCCGAGCACCTGCGCGAACTTGTCGGTCTTGGCCAGCGCGGTGTCCGTGGCCTGCAGCGTGGTCGGCAGCTCCTGCAGCGTCGCCTTGAGGTTCGCGTCCTGCCGGGCGAAGGAGCGGAACACGCGGTTGGACGAGTCCACGAGCGTGGCGAGCTGGTCGTCCTTGTCCCCGAGCGCGTCGGCGAGGAGGCGGAAGTTGTGGACGGAGCGGCCGATGGCCCGCTGGCGCTTCGCGAGCGCGCCGTTGAGGCGGGCGAGGTCGCGGCCGAGCGGCTCGAAGCGCTTGAACGTCGCCGAGAGCTGCTTGCCGTTGGCCCCGAGCGCCTGCCCGGCACCGCCCACCAGGAGCTGGAGGTAGTCGCGGGTGTCGCCGTCGAGCGCGGAGAGCACCTCGTCGGCGTTGACGTTCGGCAGCGTGCGGTCGATCGGGATGGCCCAGCCCTCGGGCGCCTTGGCCGCCTCGGCCGTGCCCGGGTCGAGCTGGACGATCATGTCGTTCAGCCCCGTCTTCGGCCGCAGGAGCGCCGTGGCGTTCTCGTGGATCGGCGTGTACTTCTTGCGCAGCTTCATCGTGATCTGCGCCTGCCCGTTGACGAGGTCGACGGCCGAGATCTCGCCCACGTCGACGCCCGCGATCTGGACCGTCTGCCCCTGGCCGGGCGTGACCGACTGCGCGGTCGAGAAGTTCGCCTTGTAGTCGACGAAGTCCGTGCCCAGCACCGGCACCCAGGCCGGCAGGTAGAACCGCTGGTGACCCATGATGTAGCCGGCCGCGAACAGCCCGAGGACCGCCAGCGCGACCACCGCGGCGAAGTTCTTCCAGTACTTCTTGATCGCGAGCTTCACCCGCCCGCCCCCTTGCCGGCCGGCGCGCCGAGGCGCGACGCGCGCAGGGCGAGCGAGCCGCTGGCGGCCGCCGTCACCGGCGTGGCCGGCAACGTCGTGGCCGGGGACGTCTGGACCGCCGGGTCGCTCGGCCCGTACGCGGCGCCGTTGAGGTCCGGCAGCGTCTGGCGGTAGCAGGCCTTCCCGGGCTCGTAGGGCGGGAGCTTGCCGGTGTAGGCCGGGCGCGTCCCCAGCGGCGGGACGGCCGCGTTGCCGAAGAGCGTGCTCGCACCGCCGGTCAGCGAGACCGTCTGCGTGCCGCCGCCGGTCTGGAAGCGCACGTACTGCCCGTTGCCGTCGGAGTTCTGACCCTCGCCGGAGAGCCCGACGAGCGAGTACCAGAACTCCTTGTAGTTCGCGGCGCCCGAGGTGAGGTTCCCGTCCCGGATGACGACGTCCCCGGTCGGCAGCACGACGCGGTCGATGCACTTCGAGGTGAGGTCGACCTGCGGCAGCAGCGACGTGCTCGCGTCGACGACCTTGCTGAGGTCGCGCGTCGACGGGCTGAGCGCGGCGACCAGCCCGCCCAGCTCGGCCTGCGAGACCAGTGGCCGGGCCTGGGCGATCCAGGGGTAGGAGGCGGCGATCGTCGCCGGCGTCTCGCGGACGCCGGGCAGGATGTCGCGGGCGAACCCGCGCGTGTTCGGGAACGCGGCGTTCAGGCTGTCGAACGCCGCGTCGGAGGCCTGCAGCGTCGGCGGCAGCTCGCGCAGCGCCGCGCGGAGGTTCGTGGCCTCCGACGCCGTGGCCGCCAGCGTCGTGTTGAAGTTCGTGATGAGGTCCTGCAGCGAGCGCTCGTTGCGTCCCAGGCCCTCGGTCGTGCGGGAGAGGCCGTCGAGCAGCCGGGTGAGGTCGTGCGTCTCGGTGCCCGTGAGCGCGTCGCTGATGATGGCCGTGTTCTTCAGCGACTTCGGCGCGTACCCGAAGGCCTGGTTGAGCGACTGGGCGGCCGTCTTGCCGCGGGCGTCGGGATCGGCCGCCGCGTCGTCGGCGGCGGTCGGCTTGCGGGTCAGGCCGTCGCCGAACCCGGCCAGCGCGAGCTGCAGGCTCCGCCGGGTGTCGGCCTGCAGCGACGTGAGGACCTCGTCGAGCTGGACCGGCCCCGCCGTCTGGCTGACCGGGATGGTGTCGCCGCTGTTCAGGCGCGGCGCCGCGGGCGTCCCCGGCTGCAGGTCGACGAAGTAGTTGCCCTCGAGGAAGATGCGCGGCCGGATCTTCACCGTCGCGTCCTTGTGGATCGGCAGCGCCTTGTCCTGCAGCTCGAGGACGACGATCGCCATGTCGGTCCCCGGCGCGCGCTCGATCGTCTTGACCTTGCCGACGTTCACGCCCGCGATCCGGACGGGCGAGTTCGGGCGGATGGAGTTGGCGGACTCCACGACCGCCTTGAGCCGGTAGCCGTGCGTGAACGGGATGTCCTTCGTGAAGCCGAAGTACGTCAGCACGAGGATCACGGCGAGCACGATCACGCCGACCTTGACGGGGCTCGCGCCGACGCGGTCCTTGCGCAGGGTGCGGTCGGCGGGGTCGGTGGGGGTGCGGCGGCCGAGCATCAGCGCAGGCTCGCGCTCCGCTTCGTCTTCTCGGTGACGGTGCCCTGGTTCCCCGGGACGTTGCCGACGACCTTGCGGCCCGCCAGCCACGGCTCGTTGCCCGCCTCGCACTCCTTCGTCTGGCCCGTCGAGGCGGTGTTCGGGTACAGGTTGGCGTGCAGGTAGTTCGTCCCCGGGCCGTTCGCGGGCGCGCTCGACGGGCTGCCCTCGTTGTTCGGGCCCGTCGGTGTGGCGACGATCGCGAAGCGCTGGGTCGTGCCGGTCTTGCCGCCGGTCGAGAGCAGGCTCGCCGTGTTGCGCAGGAAGAGCGTCGCGTAGTTGCAGACCGTCTGGACGGGCTCCAGGAACCTGATCGTGGGCTCGGCGATCCCCGCGAACGTCGTCAGGTCGGAGATCCCGAGCTGGGCCAGCGGGTCCTCGGCGAAGGCCTGGAGCGCGCGGAACGTCGGGATCAGGCGCTGGTTGAACGCGACCGACCGGTAGAGCGTCGGCGTGCCGACCGTGAGCGCGTCCGCGAGGTCGCCCGCCGCCGGGTCCAGCGAGGCCACCCCCGGCCGCAGGTCGTGGAAGAAGCCGGCCGAGTTCACGAGGAAGGGCCGCTGGCGCGGGAACCCGTTGATCCCGGCCTCGAGGGCGGGCGGGCCGTCGACGATCGACTGCTGCAGGTCCGAGCTCACGCTCTCGAGCGCCCCGAAGGTCGTGGCCATGTTGCGGAAGAGCGCCGCCTGCTGCTCGGCCACGGGCGCGAGCTCGCGGGAGGTGCGCCCCAGCGCCCCGACGAGCCGCGTGAGCCCGGTGCGGGGGCTGGCCAGGTTCTTCATGACGGGCGTCAGGTCGATCAGCAGCGGGTTGAGCGCCTCGATGGCCAGGTTGAGGTCCTGCCCGCGGCCCGCGAAGGCGTCGCCGAAGCCCGCCAGGTTCGTCTGGATCGCGGCGCGCGTGCGGGCGTCGAAGGTGTTGAGCACGTCGTCGATCTCGACGGGCTCGGGCGTGGCGTTGCGGACCGGGATGGTGGCCCCGTCCTCGAAGCCCTGGCGGTTCGTGCCCTTCGTCAGCTCGACGTACTTCAGGCCGAGCGCGGAGCGCGAGCGGATGACGACCGTGGTGTCGACCGGCAGCGGCTTGATCGTCGTCTCGAGCTTCAGCGTCAGGAGCGCCGAGACGCTGCCGCCCGCGTCGTTGCGGGGCTCGATCTTCGTCACGGCGCCGACGCGCGTGCCGCCGAGGCGGACGTCGTTGCCGACGACGAGGTTGGCCGCGTTGGGGACCTGGGCCTTGAGGGTGTAGCTCGGGACGAACGGGAGCCCGTTGTTCGCGTTGTAGGCCAGGAAGACGGCCACGAGCACGACGAGCGTGGTCGCCGCGCCGATGAGCACGGGGTTCGCGGCGATGGAGGCCGAGCCGCGCCGCCTCACTTGTCGCCTCCCAGCAGGTAGTCCAGGAGGGACGAGGCCGCGCCCGGGTCGGCGGACTTGGCCGGCGCCGATGCCGTGGTGCCCGTCCCGGCGGTGGCCGGCGCGGACGCCGTCGCCGTCGCGCCGGCGCTCGGCGGCGCGGTGGGCGCGGTCCGGGCGGCGCGACGGGCGCGCGCCGTCGCGGTCGGGGCGGCCGCCAGCGCCCGACCGGACGCGGACATCGTGCTCGCGACGGTGGCGGTGTCGGCGGCGGCGGCGCTCGCCGCGGACGCCGCGCTCGCCTCGCTCGCGCCGCCCGGGCCGGTGAACTTCGCCGTGCAGTCCGGGCTCGAGACGGCCACGTAGTTCGTGCAGGCGTTCAGGAGCAGGCCGGCCCGCAGGTAGTGCCCGTAGGTGTCGAAGCCGTTGGTGGCCGCCACGGAGTAGAAGAGGAAGTCCATCAGCCGCTCGATGCCGCCGGTGTCCCGCAGCGACGCGGTGATGTTCTTGAGCTGCTTCGCCAGGGGCTGGCCCGGCTTCGTGAACGCCTGGAGCTGCTTGATGATCGGCGTCGTCTTGACGAGCGCCGTGCGGCCGACGTCGGCGGCCTGGCCGAGCGAGGTGAAGGCGGGGATCCCCGCCTGCGAGAACGGCCCGAGCTGCTCGAAGACCCGGCTCACGTCGGGCGCCACGGGCTGCAGGTCGGACAGGACGGGCGTCGCCTGGTCGGTGAAGGCGCTCAGCGCGCGGACCGTCGGCCTGAGCTGGCGCAGGAACGGCGGGAGGAGCTCCAGGTTGCGCTCGAGCGCTTGGCTCTTCTCCGCGGTCGCGGTCCCGACCGCGCCCGCGCTGTCGACGAACTGCTGGACCTGGCGGCGGTCGCGGGCGAGCGGCGCGAGCACCTTGTCGCTGTCGACGGCGAGGCGGTCGAGCGTCTGGGTCTGCCCGGCCAGGAGCGCGATGACCTTGTCGGTCTGCTTCAGCGCCGGGTCGGCGTTGCGGATGGCCTGGCGCAGCTCGGCGCCCCGCCCGGCGAGACCGGTCCCCAGCTCGTTGATGATGATCGCGAACCGCTGCCGGTAGGGCAGGCGCATGATGTTGTTCAGCAGGTCGAGGTCGACGGGCTGGTTCGTCTGGCTGACCGGCAGGTAGCGCTGCCCGGCCCCGTCCTGGCCGGCGGGCACCTTCGGCAGCTCGGGCGGCGCGGGGGTGCCCGCGGGCCGCGGCTGCGTCGGCGTGCACTCGATGTACTTCTCGCCGATGAGCGACTGCGGGCGGATCGCGCACTCGGCGTCGCGCCGGAAGTCCTGGAAGCCCGGCTCGGTGATGTTCAGGACGACCGCGGCCCGGTTCTCCTCCGTGACGGAGATCGACTGGATCTTCCCGACCTTCACGCCCGCGACCTTCACGTCCTCCCCCGGGATGGCCGTGAAGGCGTTCATGAAGATCGCGCGGACCTCGTAGCCGCCTCCCCCGCCGCCCGAGCCCGACGCGACGGCCACGACCACGACGACGGCGACGAGCAGGACGGCGCCGATGGCGAGGACGCGCCTCATGGGCCGGGCGGGTAGAGGTTGGGGTCGCAGTCGAGCTGCCCGTTGTCGTCGCGCCAGGGGTTCGACCCGTCGGCCGCGGGCTGCGTGGCGCTGCCCGGGCAGCGCTTGAACGCGCCGGTCTGGTAGCCGCCGAGGCGGTTGTCCGGGCTGTTCGGCACCAGGACCTGGCCGGTCGGGTTGTCCTGGACCTGGAAGACGTTGAAGTTCGGGCTGATCCGCGCGAAGTGGCCGTTGGCGTCGTAGTTGGACGCGCTCTGGCCGAAGTCCTTGAGGAAGCCGATGATCTCCGGCGCGTAGGGGCGCCCGAAGGCCAGGACCGGCGTGCTCGCGCGCAGCGCCTTCGTCGAGTTGGCGAACGCGGGCTTGGCGACCTTCGCGAGCTGCGGGGTCTGGCGGAGCAGGTCGGTCAGGTCGTTGCCGGGGCCCGGGCGGTGCACGAGCGTGGACAGGTCGTGGATCGTCGGGCGCGACTCGCGCAGGAGCGGGCGCAGCGTGCGCAGGAAGCGCGCGAGGTCCTTCGTCGCGGGCTTCGACGCGGCCACGAGCACGTCGAGGTCGTCGAGCGTCGCGCGCAGGTTGACGAAGGTCGTGTTGGCCTTGCGCAGCGTGCCGGGGAGCAGCCCGAGGGTCTGCGCCAGGGCGACGTTCTCGTCGCCGATCGCCGCCGCCGTGGTGTTGGCGTTCGAGACGAGGTCCGTGAGGGCGCCGCGGCGCGAGGCGATCGTCCGCATCGTCGCGTTCGTGTTCTGCAGGAAGCGCGTGAGCGTCTCCTGGTCGCCGACGACCTCGTTGACGAGCCGGCGCGTCGAGGCCAGGGCCGGGTTGAAGTACAGCGCGGCCGCGTTGGCCTGCTCGCCCTTGCCGTGCAGGGTGGTGGCGCTGCCCTGGATGAACTCCTGCAGCCCCTTGCGCGTCTTGGCGTCGAAGGTGTTGAAGAGCTGGTCGAGGTCGACGATCGACGTCGTCTTGTCCTGCGCGAGGACGGCGCCCTCGTCGAGCTTCGGCGCGTTGTTCGGGCCCGGCGTGAGGGCGATGTAGCGGTTCGCCACGCCCGAGAGCGAGGTGGCGCGGATGAGCGCCGTCGTGCCCTGGTGCAGTGGCGCGAACTCGTCCCCGACCGTGATCTTGATGGCGGCCTGGTTGTCGTCGGTCAGCGAGATCGACTTCACCGAGCCGATGCGCCGGCCCGCCACCTGGACGTCGTCGCCCTTGACGATCTGCCCCGCGTTGGCGAAGCGCAGCTCGTACTCGGTGCCGCCGCCGCGCAGGAAGAGCAGCCATCCCACGACGAGGACCGCGGCGACCAGCGCGCCGACGGCGAGGCCGCGGGTGGCGGTCATGCGACGGACGGGGTGTGGGGGGCGATGCGGGTCAGCGTTCGAGGGGCGGGCGGCGCGTCATCCTGCCCGGTCGATGTTGCGGTCGTGTTGCGTCATTCCATCCCGAGCGGGCCCTGGGACTCGCCGGAGAGGAACTGGCGCACGAAGGCGTTGTCGGAGTCGAAGAGGTCCTCGGCCGGGCCCGACTCCACGATGCGGCCCTTCCACAGCACCGAGATGTGCTCGGCCACCCGGCGCGCGCTCATGATGTCGTGGGTGATCACGAC
This sequence comes from uncultured Actinomycetes bacterium, assembly GCA_963707695.1. Taxonomy (GTDB): domain Bacteria; phylum Actinomycetota; class Thermoleophilia; order Solirubrobacterales; family Solirubrobacteraceae; genus JAOPZW01. The sequence continues at coordinate 1,193,450 of CAVPQY010000004.1, forward strand.
GTAGGCGCCGCCGTTCTCCTCGTGGATCTCCTGGATGAGCTCGCACAGCAGCGCGGTGCGCACCGGGTCCAGGCCCGAGTCCGGCTCGTCGAAGAGGACGATGTCGGGGTCGAGCACGAGCGCGCGCGCGAACCCGGCGCGCTTGCGCATCCCGCCCGAGAGCTCGTTGGGGAACTTGTCCTGCGCGTCGGCGAGGCCGACCTCGTTGAGGCGCCCGTTGACGATCTCGCCGATCTCCTCCTCGCCCTTGTCCGTGTGCTGGCGCAGCGGGAAGGCGACGTTGTCGTAGAGGTTCATCGAGCCGAAGAGGGCGCCGTCCTGGAACAGGACGCCGAACTTCTTGCGCATGCCGAAGAGCTCGTCGTCCTCCATGTTGGGGACGGACTCGCCGTGCACGAGGACGTCGCCCTGGTCGGGGTACAGCAGGCCGACCATGTGCTTGATGCACACGGACTTCCCCGTCCCCGACGGGCCGAGGATCATCGAGATCTTCCCGTCCGGGATCCCCATGTTCAGGCCGCGCAGGATCTTGTTGCGCCCGAAGGCCTTGTGGACGTCGATGAACTCGATCGCGTCCGGCACGCCGGTCGGGCGGTTCAGCCCGGTGTGCCATTGGTACTCGTCCTCCTCGCCCGCGGGCGCGCCGCCGCGGACGGAGACGCGGCCGCGCTCGGGCGCCTCGCGGCGCGCCTCCTCGTCGCGGCGCAGGTCCTCGGGCGTGAGCGGCTCGTCTGCGGACCGGCCGTCCGCCTGCGCGTCGTCGGCGAACCGGTCGTCCGCGCCCGGCTCGTGCGTGAGCGGCTCGTCGTCGGTGGGGCGGCGCGCGCCGTGCTCGTCCGGGTGCTCCATGTCAGCCTCCGATGGGTGCTCGTGGGTTGGCGCCCCAGAACAGCTGCGTGCCGAGCATCCCGATGAGGTGCACCAGCACGAGGTTGAGCACCATCGACTTCGCGGTCGCCGTGCCCACCCCGACCGGGCCGCCGCTGGCGTTGAAGCCGTAGTAGCACCCGACGAGCACGATCACCGACGCCATCACCATGCCCTTGATGACGCTGTAGAGCAGGTCCGGCGGACTCTGGAACATCCAGAAGATGAGGAAGAACCCGCCTGAGGACACCTCGCCGATCTGCTGGACGACGGCGAGGTAGCTCGCGAAGTAGCCGGCCCCGATGGCCGAGACGTACATGAAGGGCAGGACCATCCAGGCGGCCAGCAGGCGGGTCGCGCAGAGGAAGAGCATCGAGTCGATGCCCATGACCTCCAGGGCGTCGATCTCGTCGGTGATGCGCATCGCCCCGAGCTCGGCGACGATGCCGGTGCCGACCTTCGCGGCCATCATGTAGCCGAAGGCGTAGGGCACGAGCTCGCGCAGGTCGCACCACGCGCTGAACTGCCCGGCGTAGGCGGGCGCGCCGACCGCGCGCGTCGCGTAGGCGCCCTCGATGCCGCACTGCAGGCCGATGATGAAGACGAGGCCCCAGATGACGAGCGTCGAGGAGATGATGAGGATGCCGGCCTGGCGCAGCGCCTCGCCGAAGAACCGGAAGACGCGCAGGCCGTAGACGTCCCCGAGGACGCGCCCGCAGAACTTGAAGAGGACGCCGGCGGAGGTCAGCCAGCCGCGGAGCGCAACCGTCACTTGATCACCGTGATCTCGGGGTGGGTGGCGAGCAGCGTCTGGGTGAAGACGTAGTTGAAGGCGAACACACCCAGGAAGGCGATGACGACGGCTTGGTTGACGGCGCGTCCGACGCCTTCGGCGCCGCCGGAGGCGGTCATGCCCTTGTAGCAGCAGACGATGGCGATGATGGCGCCGAACAGGGTGCACTTCAGGACCGACCCCCACAGGTCGGTGATGGAGGCGTTGGTGAAGAAGGTGGCCCAGAACGGGCCCAGGGGGGCGTGGTTGACCAGCGTGGCCACGACGCCGCCGAAGATGCCGAACAGCAGCGCGTAGATGTCGAACAGGCCGGTGACGAGCATCAACGCCAAAAAGCGGGGGACGACGAGGTTCTTGACCGGGTCGACGCCGAGAACCTGCAGGGCGTCGAGCTCCTCGCGGATCTTGCGGGCGCCGAGGTCGGCCGTGATCGCGGTGCCGGCCACGCCGGCCAGCACGATCGCGGTCACAAACGGCGCGAACTCCCGGATCGAGGCCAGCACGAAGAAGCCGCCCAGCCGGTCGATGGCGCCGAAGAGCACCAGCAGGTTGGCGGCCTGCAGCCCCGGCGCCCCGTACCCGAACGCGACCGTCGAGATCAGCAGCGGAAACCAGCACAGCCGCAGCGCGAACAGGAACTGCGAGACGAACTCGCCGCCGTAGGGGTACGGGGGACGCACGGCCGAGACGATCGTCTTGCCCGTGAGGATCATCATGTCCCCGACCTCCTCGAGGACGTTCTTGGCCGGCAAGAACGCCCGGTCGGCGACGCTACGTACCACGCTCCTCCTCCTCCGCAGGACCCGGGCGGAGGAACCCCCGCCCGCGCCGAACGATATGCACATCGCCGGAGCGCTGCCAACACGCAACCGCGGCCGTGCAGCGTCGTTGCGCTGGTTGGGGGTGTGGTAGCGTCGCCGCGCGTGTCCGGGAGGAGCCTCGTGGCCTGTGCTGTCGGTGTGCTCGCGGCGTCGATCGCGGGCTGTGGCGGGGGCGAGGACCTGACCTCCGGCGAGTCGTCCGGCACCTACAAGGTCGACGTGGTGGGCGCGAGCTTCCCGACCCTCCAGCACCTGGCGGCGAGCTCGCGCTTCGCGGTCGACGTCCGCAACGCGGGCGACCGCGACATCGGCAACGTCTCCGTCACGCTCGACGGCTTCTCGTCGGTCTCGACGCAGCCCGGCGTGGCTGACCCGACCCGGCCGATCTGGGTCGTGGACGACGGCCCCCGGGGCGGCACGACGACCTACGTCAACACCTGGGCGCTCGGCCGCCTCCCCGCCGGCCAGACCCGCCACTTCGTCTGGCGCGTCACCGCCGTCCAGTCCGGCGAGCACCGCCTCCGCTACCGCGTCAACGCCGGCCTCTCGGGCAAGGGGCAGGCGGTCACCGCCGACGACAGCGCGCCGGAGGGCTCGGTGAGGGTGCACATCGACCGCGAGCCGTCGCAGTCCTACGTCGACCCGGCGACGGGCCGCGTGGTCCGCGAGTACCCGGCCGGGCACGTCCTAGCGGGCCGCGGCCCTGCGCGACGCCGTCGCCGCGGGGGCGAGCGCCGCGAGAGGGGCGGCGAGGCGCCCCTCAGCGCGGCAGGCGTGGCGCGATGATGCGGTACGCCTTCAACCCCAGCCCCAGCCGCTCGCGGTCCTCGGAGAGCATCGGGTCGAGCGCGGTCAGCTCCTTCACGCGCTCGAGGCGGTAGGCGACGGTGTGGCGGTGGGCGTAGATCGCCGCCGCCGTGGCGTTCATGTTGCAGTTCTGCTCGAGGTAGGACTCGAGGGTGCCGACGAGGTCGGTGCGGTACTGGTCGTCGTAGCGCACGAGCGGCGCGACGGTGTCCTCGTAGAAGGACCGGACCTCCTCCGGGTGGGAGGCCAGGACCCGGAAGAGCAGCCGGTAGGTCCCCGTCCCGATGTCCTCGTGGATCGGCCCGTCGCTCTGGCGCAGGACGTCGAGCACGAGCTCCGCCTCCTGGATCGCGCGCGGGAACTCGGCCGGGTCGGCGTAGAAGCTCGACAGCCCGACCGTCCCGTGGCGGCCGAGGCGGCCGGCGAGGCGCCGGGCGCGGTCGAGCGTCCCCTCGGGGGCGTCGTCGCCGCCCACCGCCGGCAGCAGCGCGTAGACCCGCCCGGCCGTGGCGTCCGTGCCCTCCATGTGCTGCGCGAGCGCGCCGGGGTAGTCCCCGGCGATGGTCGCCACGACGTGGCGCGGCCGGTCGCTCGTGAGCTCGGCGCAGAGCACGACCGCGCCGCGCGACAGGTCGCAGCCCAGGCGGCCGGCGCGGCGCACGACCTCGTGCGGGTCGAGGTCCTTGCGGGTGCGCAGGTCCTCGAGGAAGGAGCCGCGCAGGTTCTGCTCGACCTCCTCCTTGGCCTCCTCGACGGCGACCTCGGTCAGGCATGCGACCGCGGCCAGGTGGAGGAACTCCGCCGCGTCGGAGGACGGCGGCGCGGGGCCGGTGAGCAGCAGCACGGCGCCCACCGCCTCGTCGCCGGAGGCGATCGGCACCTCCGCGGCCACCTCGGCGGGCACCTCCGCGGGCCGGTCCTTGACGCGGTCGCCGACGTAGCGCCGCAGCGCGTCGACGACGTCCTCGGACACCGCCTCGCCCGCCCCGCCGGCGCCGACCACCGCCGCCGCACCGAGGCGCGGCAGCACGATGGCCACCGGCGCGCCCACCGCGTCGGCGGCCAGGGCGGCCACCCGGGCGAGCCCGTCGCCGCCCAGGACGGCGTCGAGCATCGCCAGGTGCACC
>CAVPQY010000005.1:0-167418 GCA_963707695.1 uncultured Actinomycetes bacterium
TCGACGGTGTCATGCCGAGCGGAGCGCCGCAGGCGCGCGGGTGCCCTCTGGGCGCACGAGGAATCGCGATCGCCCCGACAGAGGGCCCTCTACCCGGCGAGGCTCGATTCCTCGACTCACTTCGTTCGCTCGGAATGACGGCCGGCTCCGCTCGGGATGACAGGATTGCCCACGAGTAGCCGGGAGATTTTCAGGCGCCTAACCCCATTTCGACCACAGCACCAGCGCGCCGCACGCGGTGCCCGACGCACGGTATCGCGCCGGCACCGCGTTGCCCGTGTAGTACTCCGCCCCGCTCAGATCCCGCGTGCGGATCATGCCGCCATCCGCTTCGCCCAGCGGAATGTTGTCGAGAAAGATCGGAACGAGGCACGGCCGCTCGCTCGTGCAGACGGAAGACCGCACCGGTGGTATCTCACCCATGAACTTGAGCTCCACGTCGCTCGCCTCGTAACCCTGGAGCCTAACGCGGACGCGGTGCGCTCCGACCGCAACTGCGGGAATGCGCGCCTGCCCGAGCGAGTCGGTGTGGGTGAGCAGCGCGAGTTCCGGTAGCACGATCTCGACTCCCGCGAGCGGCTTACCGCTTTCCGCGTCGGCAACGCCAATGGACAGCGTCGATCGTCCCGACTGCGCGGCGAGCACGCCCGGGAGCGACGCGAGCACCAGCATCAGAGCAACACCACGAAGGCGCATCGTCAGTACCATTTGGACCAGAGGAGAAGGACGCCACAGCCATAGGCGTGGGTGCAATGCAGAAAAACCGCGGCGCCTTGTTCATGACGTGAAGGGGCTCGTGGCACCGGGTTCAGTCGTTTTCTGCGGATGCCTGAGCGCTCTGAGCGTTCTGCGTTGCGTAGTGCGGCGCACGCGAATTGGTTGGCCGGTCCAGAGAATTCCTCAACTGTCGCGCTATGACACGAGGCCCGCGCCAGTGGCGCGGGCCTGGTGTTTATCATCAGCCGATCGTCTGACCTACTGATTGTTTGACCTACTGATTGCCCTGCGTCGCCGGCTGCGGCGCGGCGGCTCCGGCCTTGCCGGCGTCGAGGTCGTTCCAGTTCAGGATCGCGTTGAAGCCGAGCACGTACGTGCCCTGCGTCTGCCAGCGCCAGAACGGACGGATGGCGAACATCACGACGTGGCCCGTTGCCGATCTTCGCATCGACGACCTGCGCGCGGCTCGGCAAGCGCCTGACCGCCCGCGAGCGTGCCGGAGAGCAGCATGTCGTTCGGGTTCGCCGGGAACTGCATGACGACGCGCGGACGCGCGGCATCGGCGGTCGCCGCCACCCAATCCGCCGCGGCCACCACGCGACCGCCGCCTGGCACCGCGCCGACGCCACCGCCGCGCCAGCCCGCGCTGAGCCGCCGCGGCGCCGCCCGCGGCTGCCGTGTCCGGATCCCACGGCGACAGCTTGAGCGGCGTCGCCATCGGCGTCGTGTTCTGACCGAGCCCGCCGTTGATGCCGCCGCCACCACCGCCGCCGACCGAACGCCGCCAGCCACCGCCGCCGCCCACGTTCAGCACCGGCGCCTGGTTGAAGTAGACCGGGAGCTGCGTGCCGTCGTAGCCGTACACGATCGGGCTCTTCGCGTCGCTGATGATGCCGCGCAGGATCGTCCCGCGCGCGAACAGGCCGCGCGGCTTCTCGACCGTGACGCCCGGCGTGAGCTCGTACTCCGGGAAGATCGTCGACGTCGAGCCTTCGGTGATGCAGCGTGCCGCCCTCCTGCACGAACTTCGTGAGCTCATGCAGGCCTTCGAGCCCATGCCGCCGCGAATGTCGTCGCGTCTGATCCAGGCGCCGAGGTTCGGCGTCGCCTCGGTCTTCTTGTAGGGCAGCGGCGCGTGCCCGGTCTTCGGCGATGCCGTCCACCTGCGACTGCCGCGCGTGCCGCCGACGTGCGGGAAGATGATGACGTCGTACTTCGCGCGCAGGTTGCCTTCGCGCGAGCTTCTGGTCGGCGAAGTAGGTGTAGGGCACGCCGTAGGTATCGAGCGCGGCGCGCACCCAGCCTTCGTCCTGCGTGCGCGTCCAGCTGTGCACGTAGCCGATGCGCGGGATGTCGAGGTCGTGCGTCTTCACGCTCGGCGCCGCCGCGACGGCCCAGCCCGAGAGACCGAGCTCCTTGAGCTGCGGCTCGAGCTGCGCGCGATCGCGCGTTCGGGATGATGAACGCGCCCGCGCGGAACTTGCTGGCCGCCCAGGTCGAAGTCCTCTTCGGCCGCCTGCATCTTCACCTCGGCGTTCTTGAAGCGGAACGTGATGAGGTTGTTGTCGGCCGTGTGCTCGACGACGATGCACGTTGCCGCTGCCCTCGATGCCGCCCGGCCGCCTTCGCATCCGCCGTGACCATCGTCATCGGCTGCGTCTGAGATGCGTCTTGTCGGTGACCGGCGTGATCACGACGTTGCGCATGAGCTGGAACGTCCAGCCGGTGTCGTCGTACGGCGACGGGTTCGCCGGCGGATAGTTCTGCAGCGAGAAGTACATGTCGGCGAGCGTGCGATACGGCTGGTCGCCGCGGACGATGTAGTCGCCCGCCTTCACCTCGACGTTGCCCGGCCTTGAACGCGCGCGTTCGCCGTGTGGAACTCGAGACCCTGGCGGCGCAGCTCGTTCACCGCGTCGGCGGCGTCGGCCTTGCGGCGCTGCGTCGCCGGAATCACCCACGCGTACGTCGGGCCGTTCTTTCCCTTCTCGACGGCGCGCTTGTTCTTGAGCCAGTAGTTCTCGAGGTACATGCTCCTTGTTCTTCGCGACGTGGTTGAGCGAGAAGAGGATCGCCGACTCCTGGATGTTGGTGTTGTTGCGCGGGCCCCACTTGATGGAGGCGAGCGGCGGATTCGGACGGAACCACTCGCGGCTCGTCGTCGTCGCGCCGGGGCGCACCTCGTAGTTGTCCGGCCCGTAGCTCTGCACTTCGTAGAAGCGGCCGATCGCGTTGTGCGTGTGCGCGATGAAGAACATGTAGTTCGGCACCCAGCCGTCGTAGAACCCGTAGGTCCACACGCCGGGCACGCCGCGCTTCGTCATCTCCATCACGTCGTTCTTGGCGAGCATCCACCACTCGTCGATCGTGATCGGATCGAGCGCTCGTTGTACGGGCCCGTGCCGGTCGACGCGTAGAGGTACGTCTGCGCCTCGTGCAGGTCGTGCAGGATCGTCGGCGTCCACTCGAGGAACGTCGTCGTGACGTTCCGCGTGAGGGCGAGGAACTGCCCCATGCCGTCGCGGTTGTTGTCGTGCTGCGACGTACTTGCCCCAGTACATGAGCGGGCAGCCGCGCGTCGCCCGTCGGGCGCTTCTTGTTGAAGTAGTAGGTGTCGACCTGCTTCTCGCGGCCGTCGACTTCGATCACCGGCGTGATGAACGTGATGACGTTGTTGCGGATGTTCTGGATGAACGGCGTCTCTTCGACGACGAGGCGATAGGCCAGCTCCATCAGCATCTCGGGGCCGCCGGTCTCCGGGCGAGTGCATGCCGCTCGTGATCCAGTAGATCGGCTTCGCCGTCTTGATGAGCTGCTGCGCGCCTGCTCCTCGGTCGTCTTGCGCGGATCGGTCAGCGCGTTGAGCATGCCCTTGTACTTGTCGAGGTCGCGATCGTCGCCTCGTCGGCGATCGCGAGCGACGACCATGTCGCGGCCTTCTTCGGTCTTGCCGATGCGCCAGAACTTGCGCGCGCGGCGACGGCCTCGGCGACCGCCTCGAGGTAGCGGTGGATGTCCTTCGCGTACGTCAGCTCGCCCGGCGTGCCCGACGATGTGGCCGAGGAACTTGAGCGGCGTCGGCACGGTGCTCGGACGCCGGCAGGTGGTCGACGAGCTCGGTCGAGATGCGCGGATCCTGGAGGTACTCCTTGATCTTCTTCGTGTACTCCTCGTCGTTCGGCTGCGCAGCGGGTCTCGCTGCACCGGCGGCGTTCTGTGCACGAACTGCGGGATTGCGGGGCGAGCGCCCACAGCGCCGCGACCGCTATTGGCCACGCGAACCGTCGCACGGGTCGCATCCGAAGCGACATTTCCTTCCTCCCTGAAAGCTGTTGGATCACGGCTGTTGGATCCGCGGCGAACCCCGGCTGGGGTGATGGTGCACATGCTTTACGCGACTAGTACGCGCAACCCATGAAACGATCGAAGACTGTTCCCGGGTCGAGATCGGCGCCCTCGGGCCGTTGAGAACAACGATTAGGCGGATTTTGCGCGGCAAAACGACCGGATAGAGCTTTGCATTCCCGGCATCGTCGCGCCGCGGCCGGTGGGACGACGATTTTGGCAGATGACCCGGAAAACGGCCGGATACGACTTTGCATCGAGGCTGGCCCATCACCGGACTCTGAAATAATGGAAACGGCCGCTCGGGAGACTCCTGCGTCCCGAGCGGCCGTGAAAGTTCGCGAAGCGGCCCCGCCGGAGGGCGCCGATCCCCGCCACGCCCTCGTCGTAGAGCGCGTCGGCCCGGGCGATCTGGTCGCGCACGAGCGCCTCGCGCCCGCCGGGGCGCAGGTCGCCGTCGATCGGCCGAGGGTCTCCTGCGCGACATAGCGGCGGCCGAGCGCGCGGTCCTCGTCGAGGTCGCGCAGGATGTTCGTGCGCTGCATGGCCATCCCGAGCGCCGCGGCCTGGCGGTCGGCGCCCGGGCGGTTGGTGCCGAGCACCGCGGCCATGACGACCCCGACCGTGCCCGCGACGCGGTAGCAGTAGCGGTCCACGTCGGCCTCGGTGCGGACCGGCCGCCCCTCGAGGTCGTCGCGCATCCCGTGGCAGAAGTCGCGCAGGGCGTGGCGGGGGAGGTCGTGCCGCGTGGCCAGGTCGGCGAGCACGGCCGCCTCGCGCGAGCCCACCGAGCCGTCCTCGCACCACGCCTCGACGGCGGCGACGGCGGCCGGGGCGCGGGCGGCGTGCTCGTCGACGAGGTCGTCGAGCGTGCGGAAGACGAGGTAGAGGCGGTAGACGTCGTCGCGCACGTCGGCGGGGAGCAGGCGACAGGCGAGCGCGAACGTCCGCCCGACGCGGCGGGTCGTGCTCCGCGCCTCGGCCAGGAGCGCGTCGGCCTCCGGCTCAGGCCGTTGCAGCAGCACGAGGCCGTCCTCCGAGCGTCCCGGCGGGCCGGGGGTGGTCCTGGGCGACGAGGCCGGCCGTGACCTCGGCCCCGAGGAGGACGCCGGGCATCCCCGCGCCCGGGTGCGTCCCGCCGCCGACGTGGTAGAGCCCCCGGACCGCCGGGTCGCGGTTGGGCAGCCGGAACCAGGCGCTCCGTGCAGGGTCGGCTCGACCGAGAAGGCGTTGCCGTCGACGGCCCCGAGCTCGTCGCGGAAGTCCAGCGGCGTCATGCGGCGCTCGACCACGACGCTGTCGTCGAGGCCCTCCAGCCCGAAGGTCCGCTCCAGGTCGCCGACGAGCGCGTCGCGCAGCCCGTCGGCCTCGCGCGCCCAGTCCACCCGGCCTCGGAGGTTCGGGACCGGCAGCAGCACCGCGATGGAGTCGCCGCCCGGGCGCGCCATGCCCGGCTCGGTCCGCGACGGCGCGTGGAGGTAGGTCAGGAACGTCGACCCGAGCCGTCCCGGCCGGCGGGTCACGTCGGCGATGAAGCGCCGGTAGCCGCGGCCGACGAGGAGCGTGTGGTGCTGGAGGCGGTCGAAGACCCGGTCCGTGCCCAGGTAGAGCAGGAAGCACGACATGGTCGGCTTCTGGCGGCCGCGCAGGCCACCGGCGGCTCGCCCAGCAGGGCGCGCCGGTGGAGGACGTCGGCGTTCGAGACGACGACGTCGGCGGCCAGGCGCTCGCCGCCCTCGAGGACGACGCCGGTGACCCGCCCGCCGGTGCGCTCGATCCGCTGCACCTTGGCGCCGCAGCGGACGTCGAGCGGGCGCGCCATCGCCTCGACGAGGCTCCACGTGCCGCCGCGGGCGTACCAGACCTCGTCCAGGACCTGGAGGTAGACGAGCGCGGCGTAGATCGCCGGCACGCGGAAGGGGTCGCCGCCGATGAAGAGCGAGTGGAACGAGAACGCCTCGCGCACGCGCGGGTGGCGGAAGTGGCGCGCGACGAGCGCGTGCAGCGGCAGCGCGGCCCCCAGGCCCACCATCTTCGGCGTGAAGGCGGCCAGGTCGCGCGCCCGCAGGAACGGGCGGCGGCCCGCGGCCAGGATCCCGTCCTCGTAGATCGGGCGCAGCGCGGCCATGAACCCGTCGTAGGCCGCTGCGTCGGCGGACGAGAACTTCGCGATCTCGGCCTTCATCCGCTCGGGCTCGGCGACGAAGTCGAGGTGGTCGCGCTCCCCGTCCCAAAAGATGCGGTAGAAGGGGTCCAGGCGGACGAGGTCGACCTCGCGGTGCAGGTCCAGGCCGCCGGCGGCGAAGGTCTCCTCGAGGACCCACGGCATCGTCACGAGCGACGGGCCCATGTCCCAGGTGAAGCCCTGGTCGCGCAGCTGGTACGCGCGCCCGCCGGGGCGCTCGCGCTGCTCGAGGACGACGACCTCGTGGCCCTGCCCTTGGAGGCGCAGCGCGACCCCGAGGCCGCCGAGCCCCGCCCCGACGACGACCGCCCTCACGCCGTCACCGCCAGGTGCTCGGTCCCGAGGGCGCCCGCCGACGGGGCGCCCACGGCCCACGTCGCGATCCGCAGCTGGTCGACGACCGCGCCCAGCGCCTCGCCCGCGCGGTCCTCCTGGGCGGCCTGCAGGAAGGGCCGGGCCAGCCCGACCGCGACCGCGCCGAGCGCCAGGCACTTCGCGGCGTCCACGCCGTCGCGCACGCCGCCGGAGGCCAGGACGGGGAGGCCCGGGGCCGCGGCGAGCGCCATCGCGAGCGCGTCGACGGTGGCCACGCCCCAGTCGGCGAAGGCCTCCGCCACCGCGCCGGCGCGCGTGTCGCGGCGGCCCTCGACGAGCGCCCAGTTCGTCCCGCCGGCGCCGGCGACGTCGACCGCGGCGACGCCGGCGTCGCGCAGGAGGGCCACGTCGGCGCCGTCCATGCCGAAGCCGACCTCCTTGACGACGACCGGCCGCGGGGCCAGGCGGGCGACGGTCGCCGCGATGCGCTCGGCCACGCCGCCGAACGACGGCTCTCCCTCGGGCTGCACCGCCTCCTGGATCGGGTTGAGGTGGACCGTCAGCCCGTCGGCGTCGAGGAGGTCGACGAGCGCCTCGGCGCGCTCGGGGCCGCCGTCGGCGACGAGCTGGACGCCGCCGAGGTTGGCGAGCAGCAGCGGCGGACGCGCCGGGGACCGGGCCGGGCGGTAGGTCCCCAGCAGGCTGGGGTCCTCGAGCAGCACGCGCCCCGAGCCGAGCGTCATCCCGACGCCGTGCTCGGCGGCGGCCTCGGCCAGGCGGGCGTTGACGCGCTCGGCGTCGGCGGTCCCGCCGGTCATGGCCGAGACGACGAGCGGCGCGGCGAGCCGGGCGCCCAGGAGCTCCGTGGCCAGCGTGACGTCGAGCAGGTCGCGCTCGGGTAGGGCGCGGTGGCGCAGGCGCACGCCGTCGAGCCCCGCGCCGCGGCGGTGCAGGACACCGGGGGCGGCGGCGATGCGCAGGTGGTCGGCCTTGCGGCCGTGGGGCTCGGTGGCGGCCATCTGACCGCTCTACGGACGTCGGGCCTCCTGGGTTGACCCACGCGTCCGCGCGAGCAGCTTCCGGGCCTGCGCGAGGGTGTCCGGCGAGTGCAGCAGGACGACGCCCAGGCGCCGGCCGCCGCGCCGGACGGCGGCGACGAGGCAGTGCCCGGAGGCGTCCGTGAAGCCCGTCTTCACGCCGATCGTGCCCGGGTACCGGGTCCGCAGGAGCGGGTTGTTGTTCCAGAGCCAGACGCGACCGCCCTTGATCGGGAGCGGGCGGACGGACTGGCGGCGGCGCACGATCCGCGCCAGGCGCGGCTGGTCGAGCACCGCGCGGGCGAGCTGGGCCAGGTCGGCCGCGCAGGAGTGGTTGCCGGCGTCGACGAAGCCGCTCGGCGACGCGAAGCGGGTGCAGCCCAGCCCCATGGCGCGGGCCCGCTCGTTCATGAGCGCGACGAACGCGCGCTGCGATCCCGCCACCCGCAGCGCCAGCGCGACCGCGGCGTCGTTGCCGGACGGCAGCAGCAGGCCGTGGAGCAGCGTCGCGACGAGGACGCGCCGCCCCTTGGGCAGCACGCCGACGCGCGAGCCCGGCGCGTCGACGGCCGCGCGCGTGATCCGCGCCGTCGCGTGCGGCGGCAGGCGGTCGACCACGAGCAGCGCCGTCATCATCTTCGTCAGGCTCGCGATGGGCAGCACGCGGGCCGGCAGCCGCCGCCACAGGACGGCGCCGGTGTCGAGGTCGAAGAGGAGGCCGGCCCTGGGCTGGTGGTGGAAGCGCAGCGCGATCTGGTCCGCACGGGCGGCGATGCGCAGCTGCAGCGGACGGGCGCCCGGGGCCGCCGGCTCGACCGGGCCGTTGGCGGCCTGCAGGAGCGGCGCGCCCGGCTGGCCCGGCGCCGGGACCCGGACCCGTGCCTGGCCGGCGCCCGCGCCGCCGCACCCGGTCGACGCGGTGAGGCCGATGCCGGCGACGGCGATGGCATGGCGGACCCTCACGAGGGCGGAGGCTGGCGCAGGGCCCCGACGACGCCGACCCCGAGCAGCACGAGGACGACCACCGACAGCAGCGTCAGCACGTCGGGCCCGCCGGCGACGAGCGCGTGGACGGTGAGGGCGAGCAGCGCCGCGACGAAGACGAGCACCACCACGAGGAGCGTGGTGCGCACGGGCTCAGTAGACGGGATGGCCGGGGCGGGGGTCGTCGCGGCCGAAGCCGGGCTTGACGCGTCGCGCGAAGGCCCGGATCGCCAGGGCGCCGAAGGCGAAGCCCCCGATGTGCGCGAAGTAGGCGACGCCGCCGCCGTCGCCCGTGGGGTCCGTGAAGCCGGCCAGGCCGAACACGACCTGCTGGGCGAACCAGATCACGAGGAAGAGCAGCGCGGGGAGCTGGAGGAACGTGAAGAACACGATGAGGAAGACCACCGTCAGCACGCGGGCGCGCGGGTAGAGGACGAGGTAGCCGCCCAGCACGGCGGCGATCGCGCCGGAGGCGCCGATGTTCGGGACCGTCGAGTCGGGCCCGATCGCCGTCTGCAGACCCGTGGCCGCCAGGCCGCCCAGCAGGTAGAAGAGCACGAAGCGCCCGCGGCCCATGGCGTCCTCGACGTTGTTGCCGAAGATCCACAGGAAGAGCATGTTGCCGCCCAGGTGCACGATCCCGCCGTGCATGAACATCGCGCTGAGGGCCGTGACGACCGTCGCGGGCTGGCTGCCGACGACGCGGACGCCGTCCCGGCCCTCGCAGAGCACTGCGCCGGCCGGCGTCAGGCCGCAGTGCTTGCCGGGGTGCGTGAGCTCGTAGGGGATGAACCCCCAGCGGACGCTGTCGCTCGCGTCCGGGCCCGACCCGAGCGTCCCGCCGCTCCGCAGCTCGAGCAGGAACACCACGACGTTGGCCACGATCAGCGCGATCGTGACCCACGGCGTCCGCTCCGTGGGGATGTTGTCCTTGAGCGGGAACACCCGGCGAGGGAGGCTACCCGCCGTGCCGTCCGCCACGCCCGAGGAGCGCGCCGCCCGCGGGCGGGCGTTGCGCGCCGACGTCCCGCGCTCGGCGCACGCCGAGCTGCCGCCCCGGCCGGCCGGGGTCGACCCGGTCGCGATCCTGGCCGAGGAGGCGAGGTCGCGCGCCCCCGACCTCGTGCCCGTGCGCCACGGACGGATGCTCGCCTCGCCGCTGGCCTTCCTGCGTGGAGCGCCCGCGATCATGGCCGCCGACCTGGCCGCAACCCCGGCCACCGGCCTGCGCGTGCAGCTCTGCGGCGACGCCCACGTGGCGAACTTCGGGCTCGTCGCCGCGCCCGGTGGCCGGCTGGCCCTCGACGTCGACGAGCTGGACGACACCCTCCCCGGGCCGTGGGAGTGGGACGTCAAGCGGCTGGCGGCGAGCCTGGTCGTGGCCGCCCGCGGCGCCGGGTGGGACGCCGCCGCCGGCCGGGACCTCGCCGCCGCCGCGGCCGGCGCCTACCGGGGCGCGCTGCGCGACCTCGCCGCCAGCGGGGAGCTCGAGGCGTGGGACGCGCGCCTGCCCGTCGACGGGCTCCAGGACCGGCTCGAGCGCGACCTCGAGCGCAAGGGGGCGGGCTGGCGGCGCCGCGAGGCCGACCCCGCGCGCGCCCACGAGGGCGTCGAGGTGCTGCGCGCGCTGTGCGACGTCGTCGACGGGTTGCCGCGCCTGCGGCCCTCGGCGCCCTTCGTCGCGCCGCTGGACGGGCTCGACGTCCTCGAGGCGTCGCTGGCCGGCTACGCGGCGGCCCTGCCGCCCGACCACCGCGAGCTGCTCGGGCGCTTCCGGCTCGTCCAGGTGGCGCGGACGGCGGCCGGCGTGGCCCGCGTCGGCACGCCGTCCTTCGTGGCCCTGCTCGTCGGGCGCGACGGGGGCGATCCGCTCTTCCTGGGCGTGCGCGAGGCGCACGCGTCGGTGCTCGGGCGCTGGGCGGGCGGCGGCCCGGTCGGCGACCAGGGCGCACGGGTCGTCGCGGGCCGGCGCCTCGTGCAGGCCGTCGGCGACCGGCTCCTCGGGCACGTGCGGACGCCCGGCCCCGGCGGCGCCCCGCGCGACCTGGTCGTCGGGCGCCTGCGCGACTGGCGCGGGGCGTTCGTGCCCGAGGCGCTCCGCCCCGCCACGCTGCGGCGCTACGCGGGCGCGTGCGGCTGGACCCTGGCCCGGGCGCACGCCCGGTCCGGCGACCGCGTCGCGCTGGCCGCGTACCTCGGCAAGGGCGACGCCTTCGACCGGGCCGTGGCCGGCTTCGCCGAGGCCTACGCGGACCGGGCCGAGGCCGACTGGGCGGCGCTGGACGCGGCCGTGCGCGACGACCGGCTGCCCGCGACCTTCTGGACGTAGCGGGGCGGCGGCCGGCTAGGAGGCCGCGGCGGCGGCCAGCGGCCCGATGCCCTCGCGGGGCTGGGGGACGTGCTGGTCGGCGTGGTAGCTCGAGCGGACCAGCGGCCCCGAGGCGACGTGGTCGAAGCCGAGCGCCATCCCGGCCTCCTCCAGCGCCTTGAACTCGTCGGGGTGCCAGTAGCGCACGACCGGCAGGTGGCGCTCGGTCGGGCGCAGGTACTGGCCGATCGTGATGACCTGCACGCCATGGGCGCGCAGGTGGCCCAGCGCGTCGACGACCTCGCCGTGGGTCTCGCCGAGCCCCACCATGAGGCCGGACTTCGTCGTCACCTCGTCGCCGCCGAGGTGCTTGGCGTTCTGCAGGACGCGCAGCGAGCGCTCCCAGCGCGAGCCGCGCCGGGCGATCGGGTACAGGCGCGGCACGACCTCGACGTTGTGGTTGAAGACGTCGGGGCGCTCGGCGACGACCTTCGCCAGCGGCATCTCCTGGCCGCGGAAGTCGGGCGTCAGGACCTCGACCTGGCAGTCGGGCGCCTGGCGGCGGACCTGGCGGATCGTCGCCGCCCAGATGCCGGCGCCGTAGTCGGGGAGGTCGTCGCGGTCGACCGAGGTGATGACCGCGTGGCGCAGGCCCATGCGCGCGATGGAGCGGGCGACGCGCGCGGGCTCGAGGGGGTCGTTCCAGGTCGGCTTGCCCGTCTGGACGTTGCAGAAGCCGCAGCGGCGGGTGCAGGTGTCGCCGAGGATCATGAACGTCGCCGTGCCGCGCTCCCAGCACTCGCCGACGTTCGGGCACGCCGCCTCCTGGCAGACGGTGTGGAGGTTCTCGGACTTGATGAGCTGCGACAGCTCGACGTAGCGCTTGCCGCCGGGCGCGGGGACCTTGAACCAGGGCGGCTTGCGCTCACGCAGCGGGCGCACGTCGCTGCCGAGGACCTTGAGGACGTCCATGCCCCCGGGGTTGGCGCGCGACCGCGTCCTGTGCGTCCGCTCGGCAGGCTGCTCGCTCACTGCCAGGACAGGCTACAACCCTCTCCGCATGCTCCCCGCCGCCGTCGCGCCACCTCCGATCGTGCAGCACCCGATCCCCTTCGGGGCCCGCCGGCGGGCGGACATGGCGGCCTACGCGCGCCGGCACTACGGGCTGCGCACGTGGCGGCTGCGGTCCCCGCGCGTCATCGTCGAGCACCTGACCGTCAACGGGTCGCTGCAGGCGACCTACGCGGCCTTCGCGCCGAACGTGGCGGACCCCGAGCTCCACGAGCGGCCCGGGACGTGCAGCCACTTCGCCGTGGGGCGCGACGGCACGACGTGGCAGCTCGTGCCGCTCGGGACGATGTGCCGCCACACGGTCGGGCTGAACTGGACGGCGATCGGCGTCGAGCACGTCGGCTTCCGCGACGGCGACGTGCTGGGCGACCGCCGCCAGCTGCGCGCCTCGCTGCGGCTGACGCGGTGGCTGCGCTGCCGGTTCGGGATCGGCGTGCGCGACGTGATCGGCCACAGCGAGTCGCGGCGCTCGCCCTACCACCGCGAGCGGGTCGCGCGCCTGCGCCGCCAGACCCACGGCGACTGGAGCGCGACCTCCATGCGGACCTACCGTGCGCGGCTGCGCGCGCTCGGCGCCTGCCCGGCCTGACGGGCGGTCCTCAGTGCGCCACGGGCGCGGGGCCGTCCGGCGGCAGGGCGGGCCCTGGCGGTCCGGGCGTGAGCTGCGGCTGCTCGTCGTTGAACGGCGGCCAGTCCTCGTCGAGCAGGAGCACGTAGGCGTACGCGCGCTGCTGGTAGCTCAGCCCGAGCTTGATGAGGTCCTGCAGGCCCTCGGGCTGGCGGCCGAGGACGACGATGACGAACCACGCCAGCAGCGCCCCGACCCCGGCCAGGAGGTTCATGACGTAGCCGATGAGGAGGACCGGGATCGCGAGGATGAAGCGGAACCCGGCCTTGGCCCGGCTGTAGTGCTCCTGGGGCGGCCCGACGAGCAGCCGCACCGGGTAGCCGGCGGCCGGGTCGCCAGAGAAGGGCGGGTAGCGGTCCGTGAGCAGGTCGAAGTAGCCGGTGACGTAGGTCATGTACCGCACGTAGCCGGCCACGAAGTCGTACAGCGCCGGCGGGTAGCGGCCCGTGAAGACCAGCGCGAACCAGGCGAGGACGACGGCGATGGCCGCGCCGATCCCCCACAGCCACAGCACGACGAGGTGCGGGAGGACGAGCACGCCCCGGAAGAACGTCGTCAGCCGGCTGCGCGGCTCGACGAAGTCGGACTCGAAGACGGCGGGGTGCTCGCGCATGCCCCGATGGTCGCCCTCCTCGAGGGCCCCGTGGGGAAAGATTCGCGCGCCCGGGCCGGGCGACCCGGGCGCGCGGCGCGGCTCAGTCCTTGCGCAGGACGTCCTTGACCTTGTCGCCGGCGTCGCCGACCTTGTCCTTGACCGTGCCCGAGGCGCGGTCGACCTTGCCCTCGTCCTTCAGCGACTGGTCGTCGGTCACGTCCCCGGCGGCCTCCTTCAGGCGGCCCTTGGCGTCGTCGATCGTGCCGTCACCCATGGTGGTCTCCCTCGTCGGTTGCCGGGCCGGGCTACCCCGGCGGCGGCGGACCTAGGCGGGGACCGACGCCGCGGGCACCCGCGCGGCGCCGAGCGCCGCGTGCAGACGGTCGGTGCTCACGAGCCGCTGGCGCAGGCCGTGGGCCTGGGCGAAGCGGAAGGCCGTCTCGCGGCGCAGGCAGGGCAGCCGCCCGGTCCGTGCCGTCTCGCGCGCGACCGAGGTCATCGTCACGTCGGGCAGCCCGCAGGCGACGACCCAGGTGAACGGGTCGAGGTCGTTGTCGACGTTGACCGCGAAGCCGTGCGTGGTGACGCCCCGGGCGACGTGCACGCCGATCGAGGCGATCTTGCGGTCGGCCACCCAGACGCCGGTGTAGTCGGGGCCGTCCTCGGGCCGGCTGCGGGCGGCGACGCCCTCGCGCTCGAGCGCGGCGATGAGCACGTCCTCGATGGTCCGCACGTGGGCGATGACGTCGCCGGTGCGCACGATCGGGTAGCCGACGAGCTGCCCGGGCCCGTGGTAGGTCACCTTGCCGCCGCGGTCGACGCCGACGACCTCGATGCCCTGGTCGCGGTACCACGCCTCGCCGCGCGCGAGCTCGCCGGGGGCGCTGCGCCGCCCCCGCGTGTACGTCCGCGGGTGCTCGAGCAGGAGCAGCACGTCGGGCACCGCGTCCGCCTGCCGCGCCGCCCGCACGCGGTGCTGGAGGTCGAGCGCCTCCCGGTAGGGGACGACGCCCAGGTGGACGGTCCACAGCTCGGGCATCGACCCCATGATGGCAGGGGCGCGAGCGGCCTCGGCCGCCTAGACCGCCTGCAGCCGGTCGCGGACCGCGGCCAGGAACCGCGCCGCCGCCACGCCGTCCAGCGCGCGGTGGTCCCACGAGAGCCCGAGCACGCACATCGGGCGGATCGCGATGCTGTCGTTCCCGGCGGCGTCGGTGACGACGACCGGGCGCTTGACGACCGCCTCGACGTCGAGGATCGCGACCTGCGGCTGGTTGATGACCGGGGTGGCCATGAGCGTCCCGAACTGGCCGGGGTTCGTGATCGTGAACGTGCCGCCCCGGACCTCGTCCGGGACCAGCTCGCCGGCGCGCGCCCGCCGCGCGAGGTCGCGGATCCGCCGCGCCAGGCCCTCGGCGCTCAGGTCCTGGGCGTCGCGGACCACGGGCACGATGAGCCCCTCGTCCCCGAGCGACACCGCGATCCCGAGGTGGACGGCCTCGTCGTGGCGGGTGTAGGCGTCGCCCTCGAGCGTCGCGTTGAGCGCCGGGTGCGCGCGCAGCGCCTCCGTCGTGGCCTGCGCGACGAAGGCCAGCGCCGTCACGCCGAGCTCGTGGCGCCGCGCCTCGACGCGGGAGAGGTCGACCTCGATCCAGGACGTGCAGGTGGCGGCCGTCTCCAGCGAGCGCTTCATGTGCTCGCCGATCGACCGGCGCATCCGGGAGAGCGTGCCCGGCTGGGAGCCGTCGGGCGGAGACGCCGGCGCGGTGGCGGGCGCCGGGGGGTCGGGCCGGTAGGGCGACTCGATGTGCAGCGGCGGCTCGGCGGCGCCCTCGGCGCCGGCGGCGGCCGCCTCGTCCGTCGCGGAGCGCCCGCCCCCGCCGTCCCGCACGACGGCGAGCACGTCCTGCTTGCGCACCCGCCCGCCGCGGCCGGTCCCCTCCACGTGGTCGAGGTCGACGCCGTGCTCGGCCGCGATCCGCTGCACGACGGGGCTGTAGCGGCGGCCGCCGACGCCGGCGCCGCCGGTCGCGCGCGCGGCGCGGGCCGGCTCGGGGGCCGCCGAGGGCGTGGACGGCGCGGGGGCGTCGCCCGTCGCCGCCGCTGCCTCGCCCGTGGCCGGCGGCGGCGGCGGCGCCGCGGCGGCGCCGCCCTCGCTCGCGTGCGCCTCGCCCGGCGTGGCGTCGGTGGCGATCCGCGCCAGCACGGTCCCGACCTCGACCGTCGCGCCGACCTCCACGAGGACCTCGGCCAGGCGACCGGCCGCCGGCGAGGGCACCTCGGTGTCGATCTTGTCCGTCGAGATGTCGCAGACGGCCTCCTCGTAGGCCACCCAGTCGCCGGGCTGCTTGCGCCACTCGACGAGCGTCCCCTCGCTCACCGAGACGCCCATCTGCGGCATCGTGAGGTCGACCAGGGTCTCAGTACTCGAGGAGCTCACGCGCGGCCTCCTTGACCTTGTCGACGGTGGGCAGGACGGCCTGCTCGAGCGGCGGCGAGAACGGGATCGGCACGTCGGGCGTCGCGACCCGGCGCACCGGCCCGTCGAGGTCCTCGAAGGCGCGATCGGCGACGAGCGCGGCGACCTGCGCGCCGGCGGCGCACGTCCGGTTGGCCTCGTCGACGACGAGGAGCTTGCTCGTCTTGCGCACGGAGGCGAGGATCGCCTCCTCGTCGAGCGGCACGAGCGAGCGCAGGTCGAGCACCTCGACGCTCGCGCCGTCGAGGTCCTCGGTCGCCTCCAGCGCGGTGTGCACCATGGCCCCGTAGGCGACGATCGTCAGGTCGGTGCCCTCCCGCGCCACGCGGGCGGTGAACGGCGTCGTCCACGCGCCGTCCGCGACCTCGCCCTTCACGCGGCGGTAGAGGTGCTTGTGCTCGAGGAAGACGACCGGGTTGCGGTCGCGGATCGCGGCGATGAGCAGCCCCTTGGCGTCCTCGGCCGTCGAGGGCGCCACGACCTTCAGGCCGGGCGCGTGCATGAACCACGCCTCGGGGTTCTGGGAGTGGTAGGGCCCGCCGCTGAAGCCGCCGCCCGAGGGCAGCCGCACCGTGAGGTTCACCGGCAGCCCCTGGCGGTAGTGCATCTTGCCCGCGACGTTCACGAGCTGGTCGAACCCGCAGGAGATGAAGTCCGCGAACTGCATCTCGCACACGGGCCGCAGGCCGACGACGGCCGCCCCGACGGCGGTGCCGATGATCCCGGACTCGGCCAGCGGGGTGTCCATGACGCGGCCGGCGCCGAACTCCTCGATGAAGCCGTCGGTGACCTTGAAGGCGCCGCCGAAGACGCCGATGTCCTCGCCCATGACGAGGACGCGCTCGTCCTCGCGCATCTCGGTGCGCAGGCCGTCGGAGATGGCCTGCAGGTAGGTCATCGTCGGCATCAGGCGCGGGCCTCCGCGCCGGCGTCCGCCGCGAAGCCGGACCACGCGACGGCGCCATCGCCGAGCACGACGTCCGCGTCGCCGTCGTAGAACACGCCGTCGGTCGCGGTCCCCGGGTCGGGCATCGGCATGGCCAGCGCCTCCTCGGTGCCGGCGTCGATGACCCGCTGGACCTCGGCGCGGACGGCGTCGACGTCGACGCCCAGCGCGGCCAGCCGGGCCGCCTGGCGGTCGACGGGGTCCTTGCGCTTCCACGCCTCGACCTGCTCGACGGGCACGTACTTCATGTCGTCGTGGGCGGCGTGGCCGTGCATCCGCATCGTCACCGCCTCCAGCAGCGTCGGGCCCTCGCCGGCGAGCGCGCGCTCGCGCGCGATCCGCGTGGCCTCGAACATCGCCTCGGCGTCGTTGCCGTCGACCGTCACCCCCGGGAAGCCGTAGGCCGCGGCCCGCTCGACGGGGTCGACGGCGAACTGCTGGTCGAGCGGCGTCGAGTAGGCGTACTGGTTGTTCTCGAGCACGAAGACGACGGGCAGCTTCTGCACGCCGGCCCAGTTCATGGCCTCGTGGAAGTCGCCCCGGGACGTCGAGCCGTCGCCGAACCACGTGATCGCGCAGCGGGCCTCGCCGCGCAGCTTGAAGGCCATCGCCATCCCCGTGGCGACGAGCATCATGTCGGGGAGCATCGAGACCATCCCGACGCAGCCGACGCGGTGGTCGCCGAAGTGGACGTTGCCGTCGCGGCCGCCCGTCACGCCGCCCGCGCGGCCCAGGTACTGGCCGAGGATGCGGGCCGGCTCCACGCCGCGCACGAGGTGCGCGCCGAGGTCGCGGTGCAGGATGCAGAGCCGGTCCTGCGGGCTCATCGCGAAGGCGGAGCCGACGCTCACGGCCTCCTGCCCGAAGCCGTCGTAGAAGGAGCCCGGGACCTTGCCCTGGCGGTAGAGGTTCATCGCGCGCTCCTCGATGCCCCGCATGAGGAGCATGTGGCGCAGGAGCGCGATGCGGTCGTCGGGCGTCAGGTGCCTGCTCGGGTCGTCGGGGACCTCGGGCGCCCCCGCCGGACCGGCGGTCTGCGTGGCCATCGTGCTGGTCGTCCTCGCGTCGGGGACACGCGCGGGATCTCCGCACCCGTCCTCTTGGCGTCCACCCGCGGTCGGGGTCTCCGGCGCGGCGCGGACCTCTCACTCCTGGCGCGAGGGTACCCGAAGGCCGGGTCGGCGCGACCCCCTGCGGACTAGCCTTCCGGGGGGATGGCCGAGCCTGAGGTCAGCGGGCTGTGGCGCGCGCGCCTGAAGTGGCGGCTGCGGGGCGCGACGCTGTGGCCGGCCTTCGTCGCGGCCCTCGTCGTCGACACCGCGCTGCTCGTCGCGCTGCCGATCGCCGGCGACGCGCGCCCCAACCCCGTCGGCGCCTTCCTGCTCGCCGGCTTCGCCAACCTGCTCGTCGTCGCGGTCCTGGGCCCGCTGGCCGGCCTGTGGTGGCGCCGCCGCCGCCCGTCGCTGCCGCGGCTGGTCGCCGACGACCGCGCCGGCACCGTCCTGCTCGGGGCGCTGACCGTCCTGCTCGTCGTCCTCGGCGTGGCCCACCGCCCGGCGATGGGCGAGGCGCGCGACGACTTCCGTGCGCAGTCGGTGGCCGTCCGGGCCTGGGTCGCGCACCGGGCGCCCGAGCCGTACCGCAGCAACGTCGGCCGTGCCGACACCTGGAAGCAGGGGCCGGGCCTCTACCGCACGTGCGTCCCGGGACCCGAGGCCCGCCGCGCACTCTGCCTGCTCGTCTTCACCGACCAGTCGCCGCCGGCCGTCCAGCGCGACCCCGACCAGCGCCCCAACAGCGTCGTGGCGGGGCCGGACAACCCCGGCCGGCAGCTGGGGGGCTGAGCGCGGGCCGAGCCGTGCTCGCCCCGGGCGCGGTCACAGCGCCAGGCTGATCGGCTGCTCGAGCAGCTCGCGGATGCGCGCGAGGAACAGCGCGGCCTCGGCGCCGTAGAGGATGCGGTGGTCGCAGGCCAGGGTGACGTCCATCGCGTGGCGCGCGACGACCTCGCCGTCGCGGACGACCACGCGCGGCGCCATGGCGCCCACGGCGAGGATCGCGGCCTGCGGCGGGTTGATGACCGCCGTGAACTCGGTCACGCCGTACATGCCGAGGTTCGAGACCGTGAACGTCCCGCCGCTGAGCTCCGGCGGCGTGATCGCGGCCGCGCGCACGCGCTCGGCCAGCGCGCGGGACTCGGCGGCGATCTGGCCGAGCGTCTTCTGGTCGGCGTCGAAGATCGTCGGGACGACGAGGGCGTCCTGCGCGGCGACGGCCACGCCGACGTTCACGCGCGAGAAGAGCTCGAAGCGCCCGTCGCGGTAGGAGCCGTTCGCGCGCGGGTGCTCGCGCAGGGCCAGGGCGGCCGCCTTGACGACCAGGTCGTTGTACGACGGGACCGGCCGCTCGCCGGCGACGCCCTTGAGCTGGGCCCGCAGCGCGACGCAGCCCTCCATGTCGACCGTCGTCTGGATCGTGAACTCGGGGATCGTCGCCTTGGACTCCGCCATCCGGCGGGCGATGAGCGACTGCGTCCGCGTGAGCTCCTGGACCTGGACGTCGCCCTTGGCGGTGCCGGTCTCCGACGTGACGACGGGCGGGGGTGCGGCGGGCGCCGGGGCGGCCGGCGCCGCTGCTGCGGGCGCCGCGGCTGCCGCGGGCGCCGCGGGCGCCGCGGCCGTCCCCGTCGCGGCCGCCTCGACGTCCGCCTTGACGATCCGCCCGCCCGGTCCGCTGCCGCGCAGCGCGCTCAGGTCGACCCCGCGCTCGCGCGCGATGCGGCGCGCCACCGGCGAGGCCTTCACGCGCCCGTCGGCCGCGTCGCCGTTCGACGACACCGCGGGGCCCGGCGCGGCCGGCTGCGCGGGCGCGTCGGCCCCGCCCGCGACCTCGCCGCCCGCGGGCGCCGGCGCGCCGGGCGCGCACCGGGCTCCGGCGCCGCCGGGCGCGCACCGGGCTCCGGAGCGGCCGCGGCCGGGCCCGCTCCGGCCTCCGGGGCCGCCGCGGGCGGCTCCGCCGCCTCCACGGCCGGGGCGCTCGCGCCCTGCGCGCCGGCGCCGACGGCCGCCGGCTCCGCGCCGCCGCCGATGGTGGCGATGACCTGCCCGATGGGCAGCGTGTCGCCCTCGGCGGCGACGATCGCGAGCACGCCGGCCGCGTCGGCCTCGTAGGTCATCGTCGCCTTGTCGGTCTCGATCTCGACGAGCTCCTCGCCGCGCTGCACCTCGTCGCCGTCGGCCTTCAGCCAGCGCAGGATCGTGCCCTCCTCCATGGAGTCGGACAGGCGGGGCATGACGACGTCGGGCATGGGGTGGGCGCTCCTAGCGGTCGCGGAAGGTGGCCAGCACGGCGTCGACGACCTGCGGCACGTGCGGGAAGGCGATCTGCTCGAGGTTCTTGGCGTACGGCATCGGGACGTCGGCCCCGGTCACGCGCTGCACGGGCGCGTCGAGGTCGTCGAAGGCCTGCTCCTGGACGAGCGCGGCGAGGTTCGCGCCGACGCCGCCGTGCGGCCAGCCCTCCTCGACGACGACGCAGCGGTTCGTCCGGCGCACCGAGGCGAGGATCGTGTCGAGGTCGAGCGGGCGCAGCGTCCGCGGGTCGATGACCTCGGCCTCCACCTCGTGCTCCTCCGCGAGCGTCCGGGCCGCGTCCTCGGCGGTCACGGCCATGCGCGAGATCCCGACGATCGTCACGTCGGAGCCCTCCCGGCGGATCGCCGCCTGGCCGAAGTCCACGAGCAGGTCGGGATCCTCCGGCACCTCGCCGCGGCGGCCGTAGAGGTACTCGTGCTCGATGAAGACGACCGGGTTGTCGTCGCGGATCGCCGCCTTGAGCAGGCCCTTCGCGTCGGCCGGCGTCGACGGGACGGCGACGAGCAGGCCGGGCACCTGGAGGAACATCGCCTCCCACGAGTGCGAGTGCGTCGGGCCGAGCTGGTGGCCGGCGCCCTGGGGCATCCGCACGACGAGCGGAACGGCCACCTGGCCGCCGAACATGTAGCGGATGTGCGCGGCGTGGTTGACGATCTGGTCCATCGCCAGCAGGGCGAAGTTGATCGTCATGAGCTCGACGACGGGCCGCAGGCCGAGCATGGCCGCGCCGACGCCCATCCCGACGATCGTGTTCTCGCTGATGGGCGTGTCGCGCACGCGCGCCTCGCCGAACTCCTCCAGCAGGCCGGCCGTGACCTTGAAGGCGCCGTTGAAGACGCCGATGTCCTCGCCCATGAGGAAGACGTCCTCGTCGCGCGCGAGCTCCTCGCGCAGCGCGTGGTTCAGGGCGTCGCGGTACCGCAGCTCGGCCACGCTCAGCGGTCCTCGGGGCCGCCGACGGCGCCGCTGATCTGGCGCGGGATCTCGCCGACCTCGGACCCCTCGCCCGATGCGCGCTCGTGGACCTCCGCGGTCGCGTCGCTGACGGCCCGGTCGCGCTCGTCCTCGCCGCGGTGCGGGTCGGGCGAGCGCTCGTCGAGCGACCACCAGCCGCGCACCTGGCCGCCGAGGACGTAGACGTCGTCGTAGAGCGACTCGGGTGGCGGCGGGGGCGACGCGTCGGCGAAGGCCACGGCCGCATCGACGCGCGCGACCGCTTCGGCATCGAGCGCCGCGCGCTCGTCCGCCGTCAGCACGCCCTCGGCCTCGAGGCGGTCGCCGAAGGTCACGAGCGGGTCGCGCGAGCGCCACTGCTCGACCTGCTCCTTCGTGCGGTACTCCTCGGGGTCGGCCATGGAGTGGCCGCGGAAGCGGTACGTGATGGCCTCGACGAGGACGGGCCGGCGCTCCTCGCGCGCGACCCGCAGCGCGTCCTGCGTGACCGCGTGGGTGTCGAGGACGTCCATGCCGTCGCACTCCATCCCCGGCACGCCGAAGCCCTCGCCCTTGACCTGGAGGTCCGTCACGGCCGAGTGGCGCTCGAGCGAGGTGCCCATGCCGTACTGGTTGTTCGTGACCATGAAGACGACGGGCAGCTTCCACAGCGCGGCGAGGTTCATGGTCTCGCCGAAGGTCCCCTGGTTCGAGGCGCCGTCGCCGAACGTGCAGAGCGTCACGTCCTCCGTGCCGCGCAGGGTCGCGGCGAGGCCGAACCCGGCCGCGATCGGCAGGTTGCCCCCGACGATCCCGTAGCCGCCCATGAAGCGCCGCTGCAGGTCGAACATGTGCATGGAGCCGCCGCGACCGCCGCAGCAGCCGTCGACGCGGCCGAAGAGCTCGGCCATGACCGCCTCCGGCGGCGTCCCGCGCACGAGCGCGTGCCCGTGCGAGCGGTAGGTCGAGATGAGGTAGTCCGTGTCGCGCAGCGCCCGCGCCGCCCCGACGATCGTCGCCTCCTCGCCGATGGCCAGGTGCAGGAAGCCGCCGACCTTGGCCTTCGCGTACATCTCGCCCGCGCGCTCCTCGAAGCGCCGGATGAGCGTCATCGTCGCCAGCCACCCGCGCGCGACGTCGGGCTCAGGGAGCGGGCGGTCGGCCATCGTCCGCACGGTACCGCAGCGGTGATCCGGCGCCGGGGGCTCGGCCGGACGTTCGACGATGCTCCGCTACGCGTCGATCTCGACCGGTCCGCCCGCCGAGGCGTGGGCCCTCCTGGCGCGCCCCGCGCGCTGGCACGAGTGGTCCCCGCACGTCCGCGGCGCGTGGGGGCTCGGCGACGGCGAGGTGCGCGCAGGCGCGCGCGGCGCGGCGCGGCTGCTCGGCGTCGTGCCCGTGCCCGCCTCGGTGACGCGTGTCGACGCGCCGCGCACGTGGACGTGGCGCGTCGGGCCGGTCGAGCTCGGTCACGAGGTCCGGGCGCTCGGCGACGGCGGCTGCGAGGTGGCCACGACGCTGCGCGCGCCGCACACCCTCGAGCCGCTCCTCGCCGTCACCTACGGCCCGGTCGTCGCGCTGCTCATGCGCAACCTCGCGCGCGTCGCCGCTCGACCCTGAGGCGGCCCGCCTCGGACCGCCGGTCGGTGGTCGCCCCGCGTCCGCGCTGGTGGGGTGGACCCATGAGCATCCGTCCCCCGCGCGGCCGGGCCGGCCGCCCCCGGCGACCGCAGCGCGTCAGCGCGTCCCCGGCGCCGCCCGGCGACGCCCCGCCGGTCCCCACGCTCGTCGCGACGCCGGCGGCCCGGCTGCCGCGGCGCCGGTTCGCACCCCGGGGGCACGGGACGACCTCGGGCTAGCGCCCGAGGTCGTCCTCGCCCTCGAAGGCCGCCCACCGCGCCCAGAACTCCTCGGCGTCGAGGGCGACGAGGTCCTCGCGCAGCAGCCGCAGCACGCGGCGCGCGTGGGCGCCGGTGAGGTCCCAGAAGAGCACGACCTCGCCTTCGTCGACGGACACGACCTCGACCTGGTCGACGCGGTCCGGCGCCAGGGCGGCGGGCGCCCGGCTGCCGCGGCGGTGCACCACGCGGTAGGCGTCGCGGGCGCGCCTCATGCCCGGGCGCCGAGCGCCGCCGCCGCGTCCTCGAGCCGATCGTCGCCGTGCAGGACCTCGCCGGTGGGCAGCCACACGGCGGGCGTCCCGACGACGCCGCGGGCGGCCGCCTCGTGCGTCGCGCGGTCCAGGGCGCCGCCGACGAGCCGCGTCCCGGCCGCCTTGAGCACCGCCGACGGGTGCATCTCGCAGGCGCTCGCCGCGATCAGGACGTTCTCGGAGACCTCGAGCGAGCGGCCGCCCGCGTAGGCCTGGCGGAAGGCGGCGAGCGCGAACGCGACCGTGCGCCCGATCTGCCGCGCGTACGTCGCGACCCGCATCGCGTAGGCGCTGTCGAACGGGAACGGGTCGGGCCAGCGCACGGGCTGCAGGCCGCGCCGGGCCGCGGTGCGCTCAACCCGGGCCAGGGCGATGTCGCGCTCCTCGGCGCAGCGGAAGGCCCCGAAGGGGTCGCCGCCCGGGAGGCCCGCGGCGTGCACCGGCACCCACTCGACCGCGACCGGCATGACCTGCAGGACGCGCTCGGCGCTGAGGTAGGCCTCGGGGCTGCCGAGGTCGAGGTAGAACGCGGGCCGCGCCGCGCCGCCCACCGCGCCCTACCCGTGGATGAGCCAGCCGTCCGCGGCGCGGGCGGCCTCCATCACGGCCTCCGACAGGGTCGGGTGGCCGTGGACGATGCGCGCGAGCTCCGGGTAGCCGCCCTCGAGGTCGCGGACGTTCACGAGCTCCTGGATGAGCTCGGTCGCGCGGACCCCGACGATCGAGGCGCCCAGCAGCTCGCCGTAGCGCTTGTCGCCGACGACCTTGACGAGGCCGGTGCGATCGCCGTAGACCGTCCCGGCGCCCACCGCGCCGTACTGGACCTTGCCCACCACGACGTCGTGCCCGGCGTCGCGCGCCTGCTGCTCGGTCAGCCCGAACGACCCGACGTTCGGCGTGCAGAAGGTCGCGCGCGGGATGTCGTCGTAGTCGAGCGGGTGCGTCTCGAGGCCGGCGATCGCCTCGGCGGCGATGATGCCCTCGTCGGAGGCCTTGTGCGCGAGCGCCGGGCCGGCCACGAGGTCGCCGATGGCGAACACCTTCGGGTTCGACGTGCGCAGCGCGCCGTCGACCTCGACGAGGCCGTGGTCGTCGAGCTTGACGTTCGCCTCGTCGAGCCCGAGACCCTCGACGTCCGGGGCGCGGCCCGCGGCGATGACGAGCCAGTCGACCTCGCCCGGCTCGCCGCCGTACTTGAAGGTGCAGCTCAGGTCGGTCGTCCGGACGTCCTCGACGAACGTCGACGTGTGCACCTTGATGCCCTGCTTCTTGAAGCTGCGCTCGGCGAGCTTGGAGATGTCGGGGTCCTCGGTGGGCAGGACGCGGTCGAGACCTTCGAAGAGCCGGACGTCGACGCCCAGGCGCGCGTACGCGCTCGCGATCTCGGTGCCCGACGCGCCGGCGCCGACGACCGCCATCGTGGCCGGCAGCTCGGTCAGCGCCCAGGCCTCCTCGGTGCCGATGACGCGGCCGCCGAACTGCGTGCCGGGGATCGGCTTCTTCACCGATCCGGTGGCGACGATGACCCCCTTGGTCGCCTCGACCTCCTGCCCGTCGAAGCTGCCGCCGACCTTGACGTTGCCGTCGGCCGTGAGCGACCCGTGGCCCTCGAGGACGTCGATGCCGTTCTTCTTGAAGAGGCCGGCGACGCCGCCGGTCAGCGTCTTGATGACCTTCGCGCGACGGGCCATCACGGCGTCGAAGTCGACGGTCGGCTCGGCGACCTGGATGCCGAACTCGCCGGCGTCGCGCACCTCCTGCAGCAGGTCGGCCGAGCGGAGGACCGCCTTGGCCGGGATGCAGGCGTAGTTCAGGCAGCGGCCGCCGACCTCGTCGGACTCCACCACCGCCGTCTTCAGGCCGAGCTGCGCCGCCCGGACCGCGGCGACGTAGCCGCCGGGGCCCGAGCCGATGACGACGACGTCGTAGGTGGGGTTCGGCATGGGACCTCGACCCTAGCGAACCTCCGTCCGGGCTCCGCGGCTGGGGACCTGGAGGCGTCCCATGACCCGCACGAGCTTCCAGAACAGCCATCCGCCGAGGCCGACGACGGTCACGCAGACCACCACGGCGAGGACGTTCGCGGCGACCATGAGCGACACCGCCGCGATCGCGATGGTGATGCCGAGGATGACCTCGAAGCCGAGCACGGCCCAGTACTGCCGGCGCCACAGCCCGACCGCGGCGACGACCATGAGCACCTCGAAGACGACGAGCCCCGTGAGCGCCGGCCGGCGCCCGTCGACGCCCGTGTCGGCGACCGCGGCGACGAGGTTCGCCAGCGCCAGGAGGAGCGCGACCGCGGCAGCGGCCTTCAGCGGGCCCGGGCGCTCCCCCGGCCGCAGCGGGGTCAGCCCGGCGCGGATGGCGTCGTCGCGCTCACGGCCGCGCGCGTAGCCGCGGCGCATGGCGTCCTGCTCGGTGACCGGCGGCGGGGCGGCCGGCCGCGCGCCGGTCGCGTCGGGTCCGGCGGTGGCGCCCTGCGGGCGCCGGGTGGGCCGATCCCCGCCGGGCCGCGCCTTGCGCGAGCGCCTACCCACGGGCGGCCCCGGTCGCGGCGGGCGCGCCGGCGGGCGCCGTCGCCCCAGGTCCGTCGCCGTCGGCGTCGAGCGCGCCGCGCAGCGCACGGGCGGCGCGCTCCGGGTCGTCCGCCTCCGCGATGGCGCGGACGACGACGACGCGACGCGCGCCCGCGGCCAGGACGTCGCCGACGGTGCGGTCGTCGATCCCGCCGATCGCGAACCACGGGCGCCGCACGGTGGCGGCCGCGTGCCGCACCGGGTCGAGCCCGATGGCCGGGCGGCCGGGCTTGGTCGGCGTGGGGTGGACCGGGCCGACCGCGAGGTAGTCCACGTCGAGCGCCGCGGCGGCGTCGCTCTGGCCGGCGCCATGGGTCGAGAGCCCGAGCAGGCGGCCCGGGCCCACGACCGCGCGGGCGGCGGCCACGGAGGCGTCGTCCTGCCCGACGTGCACGCCGTCGGCGTCCGCCGCGACGGCGAGGTCGGGACGGTCGTTGACCAGGAAGAGGGCGCCGTGCGCGGCGCAGCGCGCCCGGGCGTCGCGCGCGGCGGCGAGCACCTCGTCGTCGCCGGCGCGCTTGTCGCGCAGCTGGACGACGTCGACCCCGCCGCGCAGCGCCGCCTCGAGGACGTCGCCCAGCGGGCGCCCGCCGGGACGGCGGTCGCAGACGAGGTACAGGCGGGCGGCGGCGAGGCGCTCGCGGCGGGCGTCCATCGCCGCCGATTGTCGCAGGCGCCGCGCGCACCCTGCCGCCGCCGGGTACTACAGTCCTTCCCAACGGGAGCCCGTCGCACGGGCTGAGAGGGCGGCCGCGTCCGCCGACCGTCAGCAGCTGATCCGGGTCATGCCGGCGAAGCGAGGAGCGTCTTGTCCACGACCCACCGCGAAGCGCCCGACGTCGTCGTCGTCGGGGCCGGCGTGCCCGGCCTCGCCGTCGCGTGGCGCGCCCGCGCCCGCGGCCTGCAGGTGCTCGTCCTCGAGCGCGACGAGCCCGGCGCCGGGGCCTCGGGCGTCGCGGCCGGGATGCTCGCGCCCGTCACGGAGGCCGACGCGCAGGAGCGCGACCTGCTGCTGCTGGGCCTGCAGAGCGCTCGCCGCTGGCCGGCGTTCGCCGCCGAGCTGCGGGACGTCACGGGGATCGACGTCGGCTACCGGCCCACGGGCACGCTCGTCGTCGCGCGCGACCGCGACGAGGCCGAGGCCCTCGACCGCGAGCTCGCGATCCGGGAGCGGCTCGGGCTGACGACCCACCGGCTGCTGCCCTCGCGCGCCCGCGCCGCGGAGCCCGCGCTGGCCCCGACCGTCCGCCTGGCCCTCGACGTGCCCGACGACCACGCCGTCGACCCGCGCGCGCTCGTGCGCGCGCTCTCGGCGGCCGCCGCCGCCGCCGGGGTCGAGGTCCGCACGGGCGCCGAGGTGGCCGGCGTGCTCGACGACGGCGCGCGCGTCACGGGCGTGCGCCTGCGGGACGGCACGGTGGTGCCCGCCGGCGCGGTCCTCGTGGCGGCCGGGGCCTGGTCCGGGACGCTGGGGGACCTGCCGGCCGCCGCGCGCGTCCCGGTGCGCCCGGTCAAGGGCCAGACCGTCCGCCTGCGCGACCCCGGGCACGATCCGGCGCGCCCGCTCGTCGGGCGCGTCCTGCGCTGGGAGGGCGGCTACCTCGTTCCCCGGGTCGACGGCGGCTACGTGCTCGGCGCGACCGTCGAGGAGCGGGGCTTCAGCACGTCGATGACCGCGGTCGGGGTCCACGAGCTGCTGCGCGACGCCGCCGAGGTCGTGCCCGGCGTGCTCGAGCTCGAGGTCGACGAGCTCGTCGCCGGCCTGCGCCCCGGGACGCCCGACAACGCGCCGGTGCTCGGCGCCTCGCCCGCGCTCGGCGGCCTGTTCTGGGCGACCGGCCACCACCGCAACGGGATCCTCCTGGCGCCGGTGACCGCCGACCTCGTCGCCGCCGAGCTCGCCGGCGAGGCCCACGGGCACGCCTTCGGGCCCGGGCGCTTCGCCGCCCTCGTCCCCACCGGGCCGCCGGCGTGATCCACCTCAACGGGACCCCGACGCCCGACCGCGACGGTGCGACGCTCGCCGAGCTGCTGGCCGCGCTCGGGGTCGAATCGCACGCCCGCGGGGTTGCCGTGGCCGTCAACGGGGAGGTCGTCCCGCGCTCGGCGTGGGAGGATCGCCGCGTGGCCGACGGCGACCGCGTCGAGGCGCTGACCGCGATGCAGGGAGGCTGACGATGGACGGGCCGCTGACGATCGCCGGGCGCGCGCTGCGCTCCCGCCTCATCCTGGGGACGGGCGGCTTCCCGCGCCTGGGCACCCTGGCGGACGCGATCCGCGCCACGGAGACCGAGCTCGTCACGGTCGCCCTGCGACGCGTCGATCCGGCCGCGCAGGGGTCGGTGATGTCGGTGCTCGAGGAGACCGGCGTCGACGTGCTGCCGAACACCGCGGGGTGCTACACGGCCCGCGACGCCGTCCTCACCGCGCAGCTGGCGCGGGAGGCGTTCGGGACCGACTGGGTCAAGCTCGAGGTCATCGGCGACGAGCGCACGCTGCTGCCCGACGGGCCCGAGCTGCTCCTCGCCGCCGAGGAGCTGGTCGACGACGGCTTCGTCGTCCTGCCCTACACGAACGACGACCCCATCCTCGCGCGGCGCCTCGAGGACGTGGGCTGCGCGGCGGTCATGCCGCTCGGCTCGCCGATCGGCTCCGGGCTCGGCATCCGCAACCCGCACAACCTCTCGCTCATCGTCGAGCGCGCCGGCGTGCCGGTCGTGCTCGACGCGGGCGTGGGGACGGCCAGCGACGCGACGCTCGCGCTCGAGCTCGGCTGCGACGCGGTGCTCTGCGCGTCGGCGATCTCCCGCGCGGAGGACCCGGTGGCGATGGCGCACGCCATGCGCGCGGCGGTGCTCGCCGGCCGCCTGGCGCGCGAGGCGGGGCGGATCCCCCGCCGCACGCACGCGCTGGCCTCCACGCCGGACGAGGGGCGGCCCGAGCTGCAGGCCACGCCGCCCGCGGCGTGACCGCACGGCGCCCGTGACCCGCCGGCCGCCCGTGGACGACCTCGTCGATCGCTGGCAGGCGGCGTGGGCCTCGCGCCGGCGGCGGGGCTTCGCGGAGGTCTGCGCGCCCGACGTCCACTACGAGGACCCGGTCTGCGGCGAGCCGCTGGAGGGCGTCGACGCGCTCGCCGACCACGCGGCGCGCCTGTGGGCCGCGTTCCCCGACGCGCAGGTCCAGCGGACGGGTGAGCGCCTGAGCGACGGGCGCTTCGTCGCCGCGCCGATGAAGGTCCTGGGCACCCACCGGGGCGAGCTCGACGGCCTGCCCGCGAGCGGGCGCTTCCTCGTCGTGCACGTCGTCTGCTACGCCGAGCTCGACGCGCGCGGCGAGCGCCTGCTGCGGGTGCGGGCCTTCTTCGACGCCTACGAGGCGGCGATCCAGCTCGGCGTCCTGCCGGCGCGCGGCACGCGCTCGGAGAAAGCCCTGCTGCTGCTGCGCGGCTTCGGGCTGCGCGCGCGCTCGGGCGGCTAGCCCGTCACGTTCAGCGTCCCGGTCATGCCGGGGTGGATCGTGCAGACGTAGGCGATCGTCCCGGCCTTCGCGGGCTTGAACGTGTAGGTCCCGCCCTGGCCGAAGTCGTTGCTCTTGAACGTGGCCCCGGACTGGGCGGTGACGTTGTGGTCGACGCCGTCCTCGTTGACCCACCTGACCGTCTGGCCGACCTTCACGGCCTGGGTCTTGGGGCTGAACTGGATGGACTTCATCTTGATCGTCACGGGGCGGGCGGCGCCCGCCGGGGCGGCGGTGCCGCCGCTCGAGCTGCTCGAGCTCGTCTTCGGGGCCGACGAGCCGCTGCTGCTCGACGAGCCCCCGTTGTCGTTGCTGCTGCCGCAGCCGGCGACGGCGAGGGCGAGCAGGGCGAGGAGGAGGGTTGCGACGCGGGCCATGCCTCACACGACGCCGGAACCGCCGTCGTCCTTCCGGAGGTCGACGAGGACGGGCGCGTGGTCGCTGAGCCCGTGGCGGACGGGCACCTCGGGGGGCGCGGCGGCGACCCACCCGCGCGCCGCGACGTGGTCGACGCCGTGCCCGCCTGCGAGCCGGAAGCCCGGCAGCACGGGCCGGCGGGTGTTCGTGTCGCCCCCGAGCACCGCCGGCGCGTCGCCCGCCCAGCCCAGCAGGGCCTGCGCCGCGCGCGCGAGGTCGGCCTGGGCGCCGGCCTCGTCGTGGACCTGCGCGTGGAGGTTCCCGACCCAGGTGCCGTCCCGCAGGCGCACGGCGTGGACGACCCGGCGCTCGGGCCGGAGCCGCAGCCGGGCCCGGCGGTGCTCGGCGATGGCCTGGCCGCGGACGAGGATGGCGTTGGCGCCCCCGCCGTTGGCCTTCAGGACGTCGGGCCGGCGCACCGCGACCGCACGGCGCAGCGGCAGGAGCCCGTTGCGGCTCGTCAGCGCGGTGCGCGCGCTCGCCCCCGTCACCGCCCCGAGCACGGGCGGCCACCACGGCGGCACCTCCTGGAGCAGCGCGACGTCCCAGCGCCACGCGGCCAGCGTCGTGGCGAACGCCCCGAGCAGCCCGTGCGGGCGGTCGGGCACCGCGCGGCCGTGGAAGAGGTTCCAGGTCAGGACGCGCATCCGGCCGTATGCTTCCCCGCCTCCGTGCCCCCGCACCTGCTCACCGGCGCCGAGCTGGACCGTCCCGAGCTCGAGCGGCTGCTGGCCCGGGCGGCCGAGCTGAAGGTCGCGCCGCGCTCGTCGCGCGCCCTGGAGGGCCGCGCCGTCGCGCTGGTCTTCGAGCGGCCCTCGACCCGCACCCGGCTCTCCTTCGAGGCCGGGGTCGTCGAGCTCGGCGGCCACCCGATGGTGCTCCGCTCCGGCGAGATGCAGCTGAGCCGCGGCGAGTCGGTCGGGGACACGGCGCGCATCCTCTCGCGTCACGTGGCCGCGGTGGGCGTGCGCACCGGTCCCGACGCGGTCCTCGAGGAGCTCGCGGCCCATGCGTCGATCCCCGTCTTCAACATGCTCACCACGGGTCACCACCCGTGCCAGGCGCTGGCGGACCTGCTGACCCTGCAGGAGCGCTTCGGCCGCCTGGAGGGCCTGCGGGTCGCCTACGTCGGTGACGGCAACAACGTCGCTCGCTCGCTCGCGCTCCTCGGCCGCACCGCCGGCGTGGAGGTCGTCGTGGCGTCGCCCGCCGGCTACGAGCTCGAGGCGGAGGCCGGCGCCGAGCTCGTCGCCGACCCGGCCGCGGCCGTCGCCGGCGCCCACGCGGTCTACACCGACGTCTGGATCTCGATGGGCGACGAGGACACCGCCGACCGCCGCCGCGCGGACCTCGCCCCCTACCGGCTCGACGACGCCCTCCTCGACCGCGCCGCGCCGGGCGCCGTCGCGCTGCACTGCCTGCCGGCCCATCCGGGCGAGGAGATCACCGCCGCCGTGCTCTACGGCGAGCGCGAGGCGATCTGGGACCAGGCCGAGAACCGCCGCCACGCGCAGAAGGCGCTGCTGGAGTGGCTCGTCGCCGGCCTGGCGGCGCCGGATGGCGCGCACTAGGGTCGCGGCCATGGCCAAGCCCCGGTCGTCCTCCGCCGGTCCCGGCCCCGAGCCCGACGAGGCGGCCGACCACCTCGCGCTCCTGCGCGACCGGCTCGCGCGGGGGGTGCTCGTCACCTCCGACGCGCTCCAGGAGTCGCTCGACGACGCCGTGCGCCGGGGGCGGCTGACGCGCGACGACGCGCAGGCGATGGCCAACGACCTCGTGGCCCGCGGCCGCCGGCAGGCCGAGGACTTCCTGGCCGACCTCGACGAGCTCCTCGGCCGCGGGCGCTCCGTGGCGGAGGTCGCGCGTCGCCGGGTCGACCGCGCCCGGCGCGTGGCCGGGCTCGGGTCCTCGTTCCCGATCGCCGGCTACGAGGAGCTCGACGCGCGCGAGGTCACCCGCCGCCTGGCGGACCTCTCACCGCCGGAGCTGCGGCGCGTGCGGGCGTTCGAGCGCCGGCACCGCGACCGCAAGACGGTCCTGCGCGCCATCGAGCGGCGACTGGGCTGACGCTTGCCACACTGGGCGGCGTGAGCACCACC
The DNA here is from genome assembly GCA_963707695.1 of uncultured Actinomycetes bacterium. GTDB lineage: Bacteria > Actinomycetota > Thermoleophilia > Solirubrobacterales > Solirubrobacteraceae > JAOPZW01. The sequence goes on from CAVPQY010000005.1 coordinate 31,684, forward strand.
GGCCCGCCGACCACGACCCGCCCGCAGAAGGGCGAGGAGCTCGACCTGCGCGTCGACGCCCTGGCCTTCGGCGGCAACGGCATCGCCCGCCACGACGGCTGGGTCGTCTTCGTCCCCGGCACCGTGCCGGGCGACCGCGTGCGCGCGGTGCTGACGAAGCGCAAGCGCGGCTACGGCGAGGCGCGCCTGCTCGACGTCGTGGAGCCGGGTCCCGAGCGCCTCCCGCCGGTCGCCGACCACCCCGGGGCGCCGTGGCAGGTCCTGCCCCACGCCCGCCAGCTCGAGGTCAAGCAGTCCCAGGTCGACGAGGCGCTGCGGCGCATCGGCCGCCTCGACGGCTTCGAGCTCGAGCCGATCGTCCCCGCCGAGCAGGAGTGGCGCTACCGCAACAAGCTCGAGTACTCGTTCGGGACGGGGGACGACGGGGGGCTCGTGTGCGGCTTCCACGCGCCCGGGTCGTGGGAGCGGATCGTGCCGCTGACGGACTGCCTGCTCGCCTCCGAGCGCGGGAACGCCGCGCGCGAGGCCGTGGTGGCCTGGTGCCGCGACCGCGGGCTGCGCGCGTGGGACCGCCGCACGCACGAGGGGCTGCTGCGCAACGTCGTCGTGCGCGAGGGGCGCCGGACCGGCGAGCTGCAGGTGCGCCTGGTCACCTCCGACGTCCCGCTCGACACGACCGGCCTGGCCGAGGCCGTCGGCGCCGACAGCCTCGTCTGGACGCGCGTCCCCGGCGTGGCCGAGACGACGGCCGGCGGCGCCGACGAGGTGCTGCACGGCACCGAGGCCATCGAGGAGGAGCTCGGCGGCCTGCGCTTCCGCATCAGCACCAACGCGTTCTTCCAGACGAACACGGAGATGGCCGAGCGGCTCTACGGCGTGGCCCGCGAGTACGCGGGCCTCCAGGGCTGGGAGCGCGTCTTCGACCTCTTCTGCGGGATCGGCACGATCGGCCTGACCATGGCGGCGCGCGCCGGCGAGGTCTGGGGCCTGGAGATCGTCGAGGAGGCGATCGCCGACGCCATCGCCAACGCCCGGCGCAACGAGGTCGGCAACGCCCGCTTCTTCGCCGGCGACGTCCGCACCGCGCTGCGCGACCTCGTCGAGGCGGCGGGCCGCCCCGACGTCCTGGTCGTCGACCCGCCGCGCGCGGGCCTGAGCCAGAAGGTCGTGCGGCGGATCATCGAGGCGGCGCCCACGCGCATCGTCTACGTCTCCTGCAACCCGACCACGCTGGCGCCGAACGCGGCCCAGCTCGTCGAGGCCGGCTACGTCCTGCGCCGCGTGCGCCCCGTCGACCTCTTCCCGCAGACGCCGCACATCGAGTGCGTCGCGCTGCTCGAGCGCGGCTAGCGCCGGCCCTCCGCCGGCCGCAGGACCGGCTTGACGTCGAGGACGGGCGTGCCGTCGACGGCCTCGAGCGGCCCGACCTGCACGCGCCGGCCGTCGACCGCGAGGACCTCCGCCGGGTGCAGGCCGATGGGGTTCGGGCGGTCGGGCGAGCGTGTCGTGAACACGCCCTGCTCGGGCACGGCGGGGTCGCTGCGCGGGTGGACCCGCAGCACGTCGCGGCGGGCCCGGTCCAGCCAGGTGAGGACGAGGACCTCGTCCCCCGGGCGCAGGCCGTCGAGGCCGTCGGCGACGTCCGGCGCGAAGACGAGCCAGGCCGCGGGCGCGCCCTCGTGGCCCTGCCTGGGCGCGGCCGACCGGTCCGTCAGCGTCGACTCGACGTGCCCGATCGGCACGACCTCGTAGCTCGCGTCCCCCATGCCGGTCCCCTTCGGTGGCGGCGGCGCCGCACCTGCGCCGCCGCCGTCGGTCGTCGCGGGGTCGTCATCGGCCCAGCAGCGAGCGGTCGAGGAAGTCGACGACGCGGCGCTCGTACGCCACGGGCTCCTGCTCGATGCCCTGGGTGTGGCCGCCCCGGGCCTCCCAGATCTGCTTCGGCTGGCCCGCGGCGCGGAAGTAGTCGGGGGTGCGGTGGCCGGCGTCGTCGGCGCCGGCGTGGATGAGGAACACCGGCCGCGGCGCGATCCGGGGGACGAGCTGCAGGAGGTTCTCGGGCGGGAGGCGGTCCTGGAGGATCGCGTTCGTCACGTCCCGCGCGCCGTAGCTCAGGGCGGTGGTGACCTTGCTCAGGCCCGAGACGTCGTCGACCTCCTCGCCCACCGTGCGCGCGCCGGCCCCCTCGGCGACGACGGCCGCGAGCGCGGGCGTGCTCGCCGCCGTCTCGAGCAGCATCTCCCCGCCGACCGACAGGCCGAGGCCCCCGATGCGCGCCGGATCGACGTCGGGGCGGTGCTCCAAGAAGTCCAGGCCGGCACGGATGTCCTCGTCGAGGTCCCAGCCCCAGCCGTCGGGATCGCCCTCGCTGCCTCCCTCCCCGCGACGGTCGTAGAGCAGGACGCCGTAGCCGTGGCGGACGAGCATCCGCGCCTGCCGGCGCGTCCCGGTGCGACCGGGGAAGACCAGGACGGCGGCGCGGTTGCGCGACGGGACGTACCAGCCCTCGAGGTCGAGCCCGTCGCTCGTGCGGAGCGTCACGTCCTCGTGCGGGGCGCCGAGCCGGGCGGCGGGCACGTCGGCGCGCGCGACGTGCGCGCCGACGTAGGCGACGGAGATCGGGACGGCCACGACCGCCGCGACGACGAGGACCCCGACGGCCTTGAGCGCCCGCCGGCCGTAGCGGCGGACGAGGGGGGCGTCCAGGCGGCGCGAGGTCCACAGCGCCCAGGTCCCCAGCCCGAGGAGGACCGGCGCCGCGGCCATCGCGAGGAGCCCGGTCCAGTCGTCCCCGGACAGCCCGGTCTGGCCGCCGTAGTACAGGGCCTCGGAGCCGCTCAGGATCGCCGGGAGGACCAGCACCAGCGCGAGCGAGCCACGTGCCCCTGCGCGCAGCCGCGGGAAGGCCCAGGCCGCCAGGCCGAGCAGCGCCAGCGGGACCAGGCCGCTGACGAGGTGGTCGCCGGCCGACGTGCCGGGCTGCGGCTGGAGGAAGCGGTCGTCGAGGACGTGCACGGCCAGGAGGCCCACGGCGAACCGGAAGAGCGCGGTCGCCCGACGGGCCGGCGTGCCGGTGCCGAGGGGCGGAGCGGCCGTGCTCGCGGTGGCCCGGCGCGACGCGGTGCTGGTGGCGGGCGGAGCGGCCATGACGCCACCGTCCCAGGGCCGCGCGTCCCGGCCATCGGGGGGAATCCCTGAACCGGTCCCCTGAGCCGGCGGGCGTCTCCGAGCCGGAGCACGTCGAGGTCGACTGGCCACGGCGCCCGTCGAGCACGGTCGACCAGACGCGGGCCTGGAAGATGTCGCTCCCCGTGGGCGGCCGGTGGGAGGGCCCGGCCCGCGGGGCGCCACACTGGGGGCCGTGCCGGACGCCGAGCTCACCGTCCGCCTGCAGCCGCGGGCCAGGCGCAACGCCATCGTGGAGGAGCGCGACGGCGTCCTGCGCGTGACCGTCGCCGCCGCCCCCGTGGACGGCCAGGCGAACGCCGCGCTGTGCAAGCTCATCGCCAAGCGCGCCGGCGTCGCGCGGGGCCGCGTCAGCGTCGTGCGCGGCGAGCGCTCGCGCGACAAGGTCGTCCGGGTCGAGGGCCTGGGGACGGCCGAGGTGCGGGCCGCGCTCGGGTTGGCGGGCTGAGGCTCAGCGCAGCGCGCCCGGGTCCAGCCCGTCCAGCAGCCGGACCGGGCGCGGGTCGCCGTCGTCCTCGAGGAGGATCGCCCCGCCGGGCCAGTACGGGTGCGGCGGGCCCGCGCGGTGCAGGAGCGCCGGCTCGTAGACCCACGCACCGGTGTTGGCGATCCGCGGGCTCCCCCCGGGACCGCGCCAGCGGGCGGGGTCGTCGCCGGCCAGCGGCCCGGGGCGGTGGACGTGGCCGAAGAGGACCCAGTCGGCCTCGATCCCCAGCCGGTGCGCGACGCGCGCGAGCGCCGGGATGCTCGCTCGCTGCATCTGGAGGCCGAGCAGCCGCGAGGTGACCGGCGCGAGGCGGTGGCTGGGCACCCGTGGCAGGACCGGCATCGTCGACGCGCGCAGGAGCTCGGCCAGGTCGTCGGCGACCACGGCCAGGGGACGGGGGAGCCACCGCGCCAGGAACCCCTCGACCCGCGTCACGGAGGGCCCGCCCGCCTCCTCGTAGTCGACGGGCGTGGCGCCGTCCCGCGGCTTGCGGCCGAGCAGGCCGCGGGCCAGACCGTAGGCCGACTCGGGCAGCAGGTGCCGGTCGAGGTAGTGCCCGTGGGTCGCCCACACGCGGCCGGAGAGCCACACGCCCGGGTAGTGGACCGCGACGCGCGCGGGCGCGAGCCAGGCGGTGACCTCCGCGAGCAGCGGCGTGGCGTCGAGCGGGAGCGCGGCGTCGACGGTCAGCGGCATGTGCCGCGCCCGCAGCCAGGGCTGCACGAGCGCCCGGTCGTGGTTGCCCGGCACGAGGACGACCTCGCGGTCGGGCCCCAGGCGCGCTCCGATCGCGCGCAGCACCGGCTCGGCGACGGGCCGCATGTGGCGCGCACGAACCTCGAGCAGCTCGACGACGTCCCCGAGGAGCACCAGCCGGTCGACGCCGTCCAGCGCGTCCAGGAGCGCCGCCAGCGGCTCGGGACGGCGCAGGACGTCGCGGCCCAGCCGCGTGCCGAGGTGGAGGTCCGAGACGACGAGGGTGCGCACCGCGGCGCGGCTCAGGACCGGCCGGACTGCCGGCGCAGCCAGTCGCCCAGCGCCTCGCCCACGTCGTTGATCGACTGGCCGACGGTCCCCATGGCGTCCTGGACGCGCCCGGCGTAGTGGGCGGCGGCGGCGTCGGCCGCCTCGCGGACGCCCGACTCGCCCCCGCGCCGCGGGTAGGCGCCGTCGACGACGCGGTCGTAGTCGCCGCCGCGCACCCAGGTCAGGAGCTCGTGCGTCCGCCGGACCGGGAGCGGGTGGGTGAGGTTGAGGTCGTAGAGGAGCTTGGAGACGCGGTCGAACCCGCTCGCGTGCTCGTCGTAGTCGAGGCCCTGCTGCATGAACGCGTCGAGATCGAGCCGCTCCGCGGCCGTCCCGCCGGCGATGACCATGAAGGTGCGGCAGACCGCGAGCGGGTCGCGCGTCACGATCGCGGCGGCGCGGTCGCAGCTGAGCTCGGCGGCGCGCGCCCACTCCAGCAGCGCGGCCCGGATGGCGAGGACGGGCAGGCCGGCCAGGAGCGGGAGGCGGACCCCGCTGCCCAGCCCGAGCAGGATCTGCAGGGCCGTCCCGTACAGGACGTGGTCGCTGAGGATGTGCGCCGCCTCGTGGGCGAGCACGACCCGCAGCCCCTGGTCCCCGAGCAGGTCGACCGTCGAGCTGTTGAGCACGACGATCGGCGTCTTCGAGCCGATCACCGCAGCGTTCACGACCGGCCACTGGGTGAGGTAGAGGTCGGGGACGGGCTCGACGTCGAGGACGTTGAGGACCTCGCGGTGCAGGGCCCAGACGTGCGGCAGCTGGTGGGCGCCGAGGCGCACGCCCGAGCCGAGGTAGGCGCCACGCAGGGCCTTCTCGTAGCCGAGGTCGATGAGCCGCCGCACGACCTGGTCGAGGTAGGGGACCTGCTTGAGCGCGGCGGTCGCCGCACGGTCGGCCGGGTGCTGGAAGGCGCGCGGCGAGATCCCGTGCAGCTTGTAGGCGTCGGCCGGAAGGCTCACCGTGCGCCAGCCTAGACTGTCGGTCCGCATGGGGCCCGAGCTCACCTTCGCCGAGCAGCGCGTCCTGGGGTGCCTGCTGGAGAAGCAGCGCACGACGCCGGACCAGTACCCGCTCTCGCTCAACGCGCTGCGGCTCGCCTGCAACCAGTCGACGAACCGCGACCCGGTGGTCGACCTCGACGAGGACGCGATCCGGGCGGCGCTGCACGGGCTCGGCCGACGCCGCTTCACCCGGCTCGCCTCCGGGCACACGAGCCGCGCGTCGAAGTACCGCCACCTGCTCGACGACGCGCTCGGCGTCGACCGCGCCGACCAGGCCGTGCTGGCGATCCTCCTGCTGCGCGGGCCGCAGACCCCCGGCGAGCTGAAGGGCCGCACGGAGCGCCTGCACCCGTTCGCCTCGCTCGACGAGGTCGAGGCGCAGCTCGGGTCGTTGATCGACCGCGGGCTCGTGGCGCGGCTCGAGCGCCGCCCGGGGCAGAAGGAGGTCCGCTACGCGCACCTCCTGGGCGACGAGGCCGCCGACGAGGAGACCGCTCCTGCGCGCGCCCCCTCGCCCGTCGCCGCGCCCGCAGGGCCGGCCGCGCCGGTGGCGCCGCCTCCCGCGGCGGCCGCGCCGCCGGCGCCCGACGACGGCCTCCCCCGGCGCCTGTCGGCGCTCGAGGAGGAGGTCGCTTCCCTGCGCGCCGAGCTCGCGGCGCTGCGCGCCGAGCTCGGCGCCTAGCCCGACCGGCGCCGCAGCGCCTCGGGCTTGTGCACCGCGGTGCCGCCCGACGCCTCGCTCTCGACGAGGTACTGGGGCTCGTCCTCGGACGCCTTGACCTTGCGCCCGCCGGCCTCGGTCTCCTCCGTGATCTTGCGCTTGACCGTGCCGACGGCCTTGGAGCCGTGGCTGTTCCACTCGACCCGGTCGCCCTGCTTGAAGCTCTTCGGCATGCGGTTCCGCTTCCCACCCGCGGGAGGGCCGCACCAGGCCTGGCGCACCTAGACTCCGCCGCCATGCGCGCCGCCACCATCCGCGACGGCGAGGTCCTCGTCGAGGAGCACCCCGACCCGGTGCCCGGCAGGGGGGAGGTGCTCGTCCGCGTCCGCGGCGCGGGCATCAACGGCGCGGACATCCACCAGCGCGCCGGCGGCTACCCCGCGCCCCCCGGGTCGCCGCCGGACATCCCCGGCCTCGAGCTCGCCGGCGAGGTCGCCGCCCTCGGCGACGGCGCCGAGCGCTTCGCGGTCGGCGACCGCGTCATGGGGATCGTCGGCGGCGGCGGGCAGGCCGAGCTGGCGACCGTCCACGAGCGCCAGCTCATGCCCGTCCCCGAGGGGCTCCCCTGGGCCGAGGCCGGCGGGCTGCCCGAGGTCTTCACCACGGCGCACGACGCGCTCTTCACCCAGGCCGGCCTCGGCCCCGGCGAGCGCCTCCTCGTCCACGGCGCGGCCGGCGGGGTCGGCACCGCGGCCGTCCAGCTCGGCGCGGCCGCCGGGGCGCGCGTGGTCGCGACGGTGCGCCGCCCCGAGGCGCGCGACGCCGTGGCCGCGCTCGGCGCCGCGGAGGTGCTCGGCCCTGAGGGCTTCGCCGAGCACGGCCCCTTCGACGTCGTGCTCGAGCTCCTCGGCGCGCCGAACGTCCCCGACGACCTCAAGGCGCTGGGGATCGGCGGGCGGATCGTCGTCATCGGGGTCGGCGGCGGCTTCAAGGCCGACGTGAACCTGCTCGCGCTCATGGGCAAGCGCGCCCGCCTGATGGCGTCGACCCTCCGCGTCCGCCCGCTCGAGGAGAAGGCGCTCACGGCGCGCGCCCTCGAGCGTCACGTGCTGCCGCTCGTCGCCGGCGGGCGCCTGCGGGTGCCCGTGGCCGACACCTTCGGCCTCGACGAGGTCGGCGAGGCCTACGCGCGCTTCACGGGCGGCGGCAAGGTCGGCAAGGTCGTGCTGCTGCCGTGAGGACCGCCGTCGACCGCCTGTGGCGCGCGCTGGCCGCCGGCGACTGGGCGGGGATGCTCGCCCAGTTCGCCACCGGTGCCCTCGTCTTCGAGGCCGACAGCGGCATCGCGGTGGCCGCCGACGAGTACGTCGCCCGCCACCGGACCGCGGGGGCGGCCGACGTCCACGTCGAGCGGGCCGTGCGCGAGTCGAACACGATCGCCGTCGAGGTCCACGTCGCCCGCGGCGGCTTCGAGCGCCGCTGCGCGGCGTTCTACGACCTGCGCGACGGGCGCATCGCGAGCGCGACCGAGTACTGGAGCCCCGCGTACCCGGCGCACCCGACGGCGCCGGTCGAGAGCGACTAGCCCTCGAGCTCGGTCTCGGCCTCGTCGGCGACCGGGACCACGTCCGCGAGGTGGATCGAGCACAGCGTCGGTCCGCCGCGCTCCAGGACGACCTGCTGCTCGCGTTCGGTGAGCCGCGCGCCGCACTCCTCGCAGCGGTCGCCCGCGTGCTCGAGCGTCTGCTCCTCCAGGTCCATGCCGCCACGTTACCCCGCGCGCGCCGCCGCCACCAGCGGTCCCAGCCGGCCCGCGTTGGCGACCGCGCCCGCCGCCGCCACGAGCGCCAGCACGGGCATCGGGTGGTCGAGCCCGAGCGTCAGCGCGAGCGCCGCCACGAGGGCCGCGGCGGCCGCCGCGAGCGTCGCGTGCGGGCGCAGCCCGAAGCGCAGCGCGTAGGCGGCGAACGCGGCCGGGAAGAGCACGTCGACCCCGTTGAGCTGGGCGACGGTGGCGTGGCTGCCCCAGGCCGGCAGGGTGAGGTTCAACGCGTCGGCCGACGTGGCCGAGGTCGTGAGCTGCAGGCCGCCCGCCGCGCCCCCGGCGATCGAGACGACGTCGACGACGGCCAGGAAGACGGGCAGCGCCAGCGCCAGCGTCGCGGCGTCCAGGACGGCTGCGAAGGCGACGCCCGCCGTCGCGTAGGCGAGGGCCTCGACCGGGGTGGCCCCCGGCCCGACGCCCGCGACGTCCAGCGCCACGACGAGCAGCCCGGCGGCGGGGACGGCGAGCCACAGCACGCGGGGCGCCGCCATGGCGGGCACGGGCAGCGCCGCGAGGGCCGCGACGCCCAGCAGGCCCGCACCGCCGGCGACGAGCGCCGCGGGATCGCCGCCGCCGAGGCCGGGCAGGACCGGCGCGGCCCACAGGACCGCCGCGCCCACCGCCGCCGTCACCAGGGCGGCAGGTCCGCGTACCACTCGCCCAGCACCCGGAAGGACGACCAGAACGCGCGCTTGGCCGCCTCCTCGTCGAGCGCCTCGTCGATGTTCGGGACGACGAGCGCCTCCATGGAGGGCGTGAACGGCTGCACGACGCCCTCGACGGGCTCGACCGTGCGGGACAGCGGGACGTCGAGGTCGTTCAGCACGGCCAGCGCGTCGGGCCCCATGGCGACGACGATCCGGGGCTGGACGATCGCGAGCTCCTCGGCCACGCGGGCGATGCAGGCGGGATCCGCCAGCGACGGGTCGCCGACCGGGCACTTGACCGCCAGCGTCCCGTAGACGGCGAGCGGGTCGATGGACAGGCGCTTGAGCGACTTCATGAGCGCCGTCCCCGAGCGCCCGTAGAAGGCCACGCCCTCCTCGACCTCCGAGGGCACCGGCGCGTGCTTGAGGAGCAGGATGTCGGCCTGCGGGTGGCCGGACCCCAGCACGGGCATGAGGTCGCCGCGGGGGCAGTGGCGGCAGCTCTGCACCTCGCGGGTGAGCTGGTTCAGCTCGCGGATGGCCCGCTCGAGGTACTTCTCGCGGATCTCGTCGTCGGTCGCGGGCATCGGTCCTGCGGGCTTTGACGGCCCGCGGGCTTGTCCTTGCCCGTGCATCAGGCCTTGCGCGTCGCCCGCTCCACCCGCCGCGTCCTCCGGGCGCGCCGGACGCCGGCCGGCGTGGCCTTCGTCTCGAGGAACTTCAGCGCCTGGACGTAGAGCAGGCTCGACGGCTTCGTCGTGATGTCGGCCATGCGCAGCGCCTCGAGGAACTCCTCGGGGCCGTCGAAGTCGGGCATGGCGATCCGCACCGACCCGAGGCCCTGCGCGACGTGCGCGTCCGACCCCGCGCCGGCCGGGATGCGGTACTTGGCCGCGAACCGCGCCGCCTCCTCGTTGAAGGACCCGATGGCCACGCGCGGGTTGTAGACCTCGATCGCGTCGAGGTCGTCGACGACGGGCAGGAGGTGCTCGTAGTCGGGGACCGAGTGCATGCGGTCGAAGGGGTGCGGGACGTAGACGACGCCGCCCTGGCGCTTGATCTCGGCCACCGTCTCCTGCAGCGTCATCCCGCGCGGGATGCGCTCGGTGAGGAACAGGCCGATGACCTCTCCCTGGTCGGCGGTCTTGACCTCCTCGCCCACGATGACCTTCACGCCGAAGCGGTGCGCCTTGCGCTGCGCGTCCAACGCGCCGGAGACCTCGTTGTGATCCGTGACCGCGATCGCGCCGAGGCCCTGGTCGCGGGCGGTCGCCAGCAGCACCTCCACCGGCGTCGCGCAGTCCGAGCTGTGGTCGGTGTGCATGTGCAGGTCGACCATGATGCGCCGGCGCCCCTGCAGCCGGGCCCGCAGGTCGGGGCGCGCCCGGTCGTCGTGGCGCCGGGCCACCAGCCCGGCGTAGACCGCCTCGAGGTCGTCGGTGACCTCGGCCCAGCTGCGCCGCGGCGCCTGGGCGCGCAGGCGCCCGCGCAGGTCGGCGTCGGCGACGGCGCGGCCCAGCTGGGCGACGAGCGTGGCCTCGTCGCGGGGCTCGAAGAGCAGGCCGCCGCGGCCGTAGTCCAGCGCGTCCTCGTAGACCTCCAGCCGGGCGGCGACGGGCACCGCCCCCGCGGCGGCGGCGCGGCGCAGCAGGCCGGGTGAGGGTGCGAGCCCCTCCGATGCCGCGACGAGCACGTCGGCCGCGCCCAGGAGCGCGTCGACGTCCTCCTCGCCGGGGTCGGCGAAGCGCACCCGGCGGCGGACGGCGGCGCGCAGCGGCGTCGAGGACGACGGTCCGCGCGCGGAGACGACCGTCGCCTCCCAGGGCAGGTCGGGGTCGAGCCGGCGCAGGGCGCGCAGGAAGAGGCGCAGGGCCGCGCGCTCCTCCTCGACGTAGAGCAGGCGCACGACGCCGTCGTCGGCCCGGTCCGGGCCGCCCTCCGGGGCCACGGCGGCCGGCGCGAGGACGTCGTAGCGCCCCGGGAAGGCGCGCTCCACGAGCCGTCGCGTCGCCGCGTAGTCGGCCAGGCGGACGTCGAGGCGCCCCAGGACGAGGCGGGCCAGCTTCGGCGCGACCTGGGCGGCGACGAGCCGCTCGGGCGGCGCGTGGAAGCCGCCGACGTTCAGCGCCCGCGAGTGGCGCAGCGCGACGCTCGAGACGCTCGGCGCGAAGGGGTCGTGGACGTGGCAGACGTCGAGCGCGTCGTGCTCGAAGAGGGCCTCGAGCGTGCGGGCGACGTCGATCGGCATCGCCCGCCCGCCCGCGCGGCCGCCGGCGCGCCCGCCCAGCGGCGGGAGCGCCTCGCCCACGGCCAGGACCCGGAACCCGCCCGCGCCGTCCTCGCCGGAGGACCGGAACAGGCCGTCCCCGCCCGCGCGGACGGCGCGGCGCCCCTCGCGCACGAGCGCCGCGGACGACGAGGGCGCGACCACCGTGACCCGGTGCCCGCGGCCGACGAGCTCGCGGGCGACCGCCGCGACGTACCGGTTGGCCTCGTGGCCCGACTCCCACGGGTACGGCGTGACCTGGGCGATCGCCAGGCTCCGGGCGCTGCTCACCGTCGGCAGCATAGGCGCACGAACGACGTGCGGGGAGCGGGCGGGGACGTGGTCCCCGCCCGCCCGGCACGGCGTCGGTGGCGCCGGGGCGCTAGTTCGCCGAGGGCTGCGCGTCGATCGCGTCGGCGACCGGCTCGGTGCCCGGGCCCTGCTTGCCGCCGTGCTCGGCGATGAACGCCTCGGTCAGCTCGCGCGCGTCGGCGTCGGGGCGCTGCGTGTGCGGCGACTTCATGAGGTAGCTGCTGGGGCCGTCGAGCTGCCCGCTGATGCCGTGGTTCAGCGCGAGCTTCAGCAGGCGCACGGCGTCGATGACGATGCCCGCCGAGTTCGGCGAGTCCCAGACCTCGAGCTTCGTCTCGACCGTCAGCGGCACGTCGCCGAAGGCCTGCCCCTCGAGGCGGATGTGGGCCCACTTGCGGTCCGTCAGCCACGGCACGTAGTCCGACGGGCCGATGTAGACGTCGTCGGCGGGCAGCGTGTGGCCCATGATCGACGTCACGGCGTTCGTCTTGGAGATCTTCTTGGACTCCAGCCGCTCGCGCTCGAGCATGTTGTAGAAGTCCATGTTGCCGCCGACGTTGAGCTGCGACGTGCGCAGCATCTTCACGCCGCGCTCGTGGAAGAGGCGCGCGAGCGAGCGGTGGACGATCGTGGCGCCGACCTGGCTCTTGATGTCGTCGCCGATGATCGGCAGGCCGGCCTTCTCGAAGCGCTTGTCCCAGTAGTCCTCGCGGGCGATGAAGACCGGGATGCAGTTCACGAACGCGCAGCCGGCCTCGAGGACCTGCTCGACGTACCACTTCGTGGCCTGCTCGGAGCCCACCGGGAGGTAGGAGACGACGACGTCCGTGTGCGTGTCCTTGAGGATCTGGACGAGGTCGGCGGTCTCGCCGTCGGCCTTCGTGATCTTCTCCTTGAGGTACTTGCCCAGGCCGTCGTGCGTCATGCCCCGGTGGACGGGGACGCCCATCGTCTCGGGCACCCGGTCGGTGAAGCGGATCGTGTTGTTCGGGTCCGCCCAGATGGCCTCGCCGAGGTCCTTGCCGACCTTCGTCGCGTTGATGTCGAAGGCGCAGGTGAACTCCACGTCGCGCACGTGGTAGCCGCCGAGCTCGACGTGCATGAGGCCCGGGACGTCCTGCGAGGCGTCGGCGTCCTGGTAGTGGTACACGCCCTGCACGAAGGAGTTCGCGCAGTTGCCGACGCCGATGATCGCGACGCGGACCTTGTCCTTCTGGTAGCGCGAGGCGCCGTTGCCGATGGTCACTGGGGGGACTCCTTCTCGATGGTGCTGGGTGCGGCCGCCACGATGAGCTGGCGGCGCACGTGGAAGATGCGCTGGAAGACCGTGATGGTGCCGAGGCCGGCCAGGACGTACACGGCCGGGGCCAGCAGGTCGAGGTCGGCGAGCAGCAGGCCGGCGGACAGGATCGCCACCCGGACGGCGCGGTTGGCGATGCCGACCTTGCACTCTACGCCGAGGGCCTCGGCCCGGGCGCGGGTGTAGCTCACCATGAGGGAGGCGAGGACGGCGACGACCACGGCGGCCGCGGCGACGTCGCGGCCCTCCTTGGCGAAGACGTAGGCGACCGCGGTGAGGACGAGGCCCTCCTCGATCCGGTCGAGCGTCGAGTCCAGGAACGCCCCGAACTGCGTGCCCTTCCCCGACATCCGCGAGTAGCGCCCGTCGAGGGTGTCCATCACGGAGCCGACCACGAAGGCGATGCCGCCGAGGACGAAGTGCTCCTCCCAGACGAGCACGGCGGCGACGAGGCAGCCGACCAGGCCGGTCAGCGAGATCGCGTTGGGCGTCAGCCGGGACTCGATGAGCCGGTTGCGCGCGCGGTCGCGCCGCTCGGCGTACGCGCGCGATCGCGCCTCCGACCGCGGGGGCCGGGTCGGCGTGCCGGTGCCCGGCATCAGGCGCGCGCCGAGCTGAAGGCCCAGGCGCCGGGCCGGGCGCGGCCCAGCCACGCGGCCGTCGAGGCGGCTGCGCCGACCGTGACGGCGCCCAGGACGGCGTCGGCCAGGAAGTGGTTCGCGGTGGCCACGATCACGAAGGTCACGAGCACTGGGTACAGCGACCAGGCCACTCGGGTTACACGGTGCCGGCTCAGCCGGGCCAGGGGCATGCCCACCATGAGCGCGAACCCGACGTGCATCGACGGGACGGCGGCGTAGGGGTTGAAGAGCGCGTTGACCGCGGTGCTGCCGGCGTCGACGCCGGTGAACTGGGCGACGCTGTCGGTGAAGCCCCACTCGGGCAGGAAGCGCGGCGGCGCGGTCGGGAAGACGATGTACCCGACGATGGCCAGCGCCCAGGCCACCATGAACATGTTGCGCACGAAGTAGAAGCTGCGGTTGTGCGCGACGTAGAGGAAGATCAGCGCCGCGAGCGTCACCGTGCTCTGGGCGTTGACGTACATCCAGCTGGCGAAGTCGTCCAGGCCCGGGACGGACTCCGCGAAGTCCTGCACGTGCGGCTCGACGAAGACGTGCAGCGACTGCTCGACCGAGATGATCCCGCGGGCGTGGTCGTACGCGACGGTCGCGCTCGTCGGGTCGTCGACGAGGCCACGGGTCAGCCGGTAGGCGTAGTACCCGAGGGCGACGAGCAGCACCTGCCGCAAGGCGTCGAGAGGGCCGTTGGGCAGGAGCCGCGCTGAGAGGGAGGACGCGCGACCGACCATTGGAACAGGGCGACTCTATCGCCCGTCCCGACGGTCCGCAGTGGGGCTAACACGTCTTCATGCTGCACTAGCCGGTGCAGCGGGGCGTCCGCGCGCGGACGCGGCCGAGGGCGAAGCGGATGCCCAGGCGGACCCCGCCGGCGGCCCGCAGGCGCAGCCGGACGTGGTCGTCGGGCGTGCGCTCGACGCACCCGCGCCCCTCCAGCAGCGCCCAGTACGGCGTCCAGCGCACCCGCACAGCCGCGACGCCGGGGCGCGCGGCCCGCAGCGTCAGACCCTGGCCGTCGAGGCGGGTCGCGGTGGCCGAGCCGGTGGCCATCGGCGCGGGGTCGCGGACCGCGAACAGCCGCCAGCGGCGGTCCCGCCACACCTCGCGCAGGTACGGCAGGCCGTCGCGGACGAGCTTGGCCTCGGCCGCCGCCGAGTAGTCGATCGGCGCCTGCGGGAGCGCGACCCAGTGGACCGCGTTGTCGTCGAGCCATCGGCGGTAGGCCTCCGCGGTCAGCGGCCGCCCGTCGTAGAACAGGCCGTTGCGGGCGAGGTCGAGCTGGCGCTCCCAGCCGCGCGCCAGCGGGAGGTGCGGCGCCAGCCAGCGCGCTTCCCAGTGGTCGTCGGTGAACGGGACCTCGAGGCGCCCCGGGGTGCCGGGCCGGCGTGCGAGCTCGGCCAGGAGCGGCCGGTAGAAGGACGCGCGCACGGACGGGTCCTGGGAGGCCCGGTACCAGTCGTCGGCCGCGGCCGCGACGCCGAACCACAGCAGCGGGACGGCGGCGAGCGCGAGCAGCCGCCGCCGGTGGTCCCACAGGGCCAGCGCCGCCACCGGGCCGGCCATGAGCGCGCCCAGGCGCGCCGCGTTGCCGCCCATCGGCGTGGGCAGCACGAAGCTCGCCACGAGCGCGAGCGCGTAGAGGACCGCGCCCGTCCGCAGGACGCGCTCCTGCGGCCCCAGGGCGACCGCGAGCCCCACCGCGACGGCCAGGGCCGGCCAGAAGCTCGACGCTGCGAAGGGGAAGGCGCCACCCTCGGGGAAGAGGACCCCCAGCGCGAGGACCGGTGCGAAGGCGGCGACCGCGAGCAGGACCGCCGCCCGCCGCTCGCGGCGGGCCCGGACGCCCGCCGCCCGCCGCCCGGCCACCCACCAGGCCACGGCCGCGAGCGCCACGAAGGCGCCGGCGACCGGGCTCGCGAGCGCGGTGAGCACCGCCAGCGCCGGCGCCGACCAGCGCCGCCCGCGCGAGGCGGCCAGGATCGCGCCGAGCCCGGTGGCGACGCCGAGGACGAACGTCAGCCGCCCGCTGACGAGCGTCGCCCCGAGACCGAGCGCGAACCACAGCGTGGCCAGGCGGGCCGCGCCGGGTCCGGCGTGCGCGCGGGCCAGCCGCGAGAAGAGGACGGCTGCCGCCACCGCGGCCAGCGCGCCCGTCAGCCGGACCCCCAGCACCCCGGCCAGGGGCGGGAAGACCAGGCTGTAGCCGGGGACGTGGTGCCCGCCGTACCAGCCGCCGTCCCAGACCACCAGGCCGAGCCAGGTGCGGTACTCCTGGGCGGCGTGGTCGGCCGTCTGCGGGTCGAGCAGGAGGTACAGGGCGGCGAGCGCGACGGCCGCCGACCAGGCCGGGGGACGCCGGGCCCACCCGCCCCGCTCAGCCATCCAGGAAGGCGACGACGCGGTCGGCGACCTCGGGGCGGTCGCACCACGGCCAGTGGCCGGCGCCGCGCTCCAGCTCGACCTCCACCGGGCCGCCCAGCACCGCCGCGTAGGCGTGGGCGAAGCGCGGCGGGAGGAAGGGGTCCTCCTCGCCCCAGACGACGAGTGCCGGGCAGGCGACGTCGCCGAGCCGCGCGCCGGCGGCGGCCAGCGCCGTCTCCGGGCTGCTGCGGTAGAGCTGCAGGATCGCCCGCTGGGTCCCCTGGTCGAAGTGCCGCCAGGCGGCGTCGGCCAGCTCGCGTGGCAGTGAGCGGCGCAGCCCGAACCGCGTCGTGGCCCCCATCACGACCTCGCCCAGGGCGCGCGTGCGCCACGCGCGCGCCACCCGGTGCCAGCGGTAGCCGGCGACGAAGGGGACGGCGTCGAGGACGACGAGGCGCTCCACGCGGTCCGGTCGGCGCTGGGCCCACAGCAGGCCGACCGCGCCCCAGTCGTGGACGACGAGCCGGACACGGTCGACCCCGGCGAGGTCGAGGAAGGTCTCGACGAAGGCCTCGTAGCCGGTCATCGTGAAGTCGCCGTCCCCGCGCTTGCCCGAGCGGCCGAAGCCGGGGAGGTCGGGCGCCAGGCCGCCCGTGCGGCGCAGGAAGGGCACCCAGTCGTCCGAGCTCGTCGGGACGCCGTGGAGGTAGAGGACGGGCGGGCGGTCCGGTCCGGGGGGCGGGTCCGCCTCGCGCCAGAAGACGGGCTGGCCGCCGACCGTCGCGGTGCGCTCGCTGGGCTCCGGCACCGGCCAGACCCTATCTTCACGGGCCGTGGTGACCCCCCGCCCCGGCGCCGCCCTCCCGTGACGCCCGCGCCGCCGCCGCCGGCCTGGTCCCCGCCGCCGGCGCGCCGCGTCCGCGCGGTGCGCGAGCGCCTGCGCGACGTCTACGGGGTGCCGGTCATGGCCCCCCACGGCGACCCGCTCGGGGAGCTCGTCCTGACCGTCCTCTCGCAGTCGACGAACGACCGCAACCGCGATGTCGCGTTCCTGCGCCTGCGCCGGGCGCACGCCGCCGGAGGCGGTGGGTCGGGGTTCCCCTCCTGGGAGGCCGTCCGCGACGCCCCCGTGGAGGAGGTCGAGGCGGCGATCCAGCCCGGCGGCCTGCACGTCCAGAAGTCGCGCCGCATCCAGGAGCAGCTGCGCGCGCTGCCGGACGACCTCGACCTCTCCTGGCTGCGCGACGCGCCGCTGGAGGAGGCACGCGGCGCCCTCACGGCGCTGCCGGGCGTCGGGCGCAAGACCGCGGCCTGCGTGCTGCTCTTCGCCTACGGCCGCCGGGACGTGCCGGTGGACACCCACGTGGGCCGGGTGGCCACCCGGCTCGGCCTGCTGCGGCCGCGGGCGGGGTCGGACGAGCTCCACGACGCGATGACCGCGCTCACACCGCCCGGCGCCGAGCTCGAGCTCCACGTCAACCTCCTGCGCCACGGACGCCGCACCTGCCACGCGCGGACCCCCGCCTGCGCGGCGTGCGCCCTGCGGCGGATGTGCCCGAGCCGCCAGGCGTGACCGGGCCGGTCACGACGACCTGGCTCGAGCTCGACGGCCCGGCCGCGCTGCGCCCGTCGCGGCCGCCGCGCGTGCCCGGGGTCGTGATCGCCTGCGTCCGGCCGCCCGACGGCGCGCTGAACCGCCGGCTGTACGCGGCGGTCGGCGCGGCGCACGCCTGGACCGACCACGCCCGCGCGGACGCGGCGTGGTGGCAGGCCCATGCCGAGGCCGCCGAGACGTGGCTGATGACCGTCGCCGGCGCCGACGCGGGGTACGCCGAGCTCGTCGCCGGGACCGACCCGGGCGCGGGCGCGGGCCGGGGGGCGGAGGTCGAGGTCGCCTATTTCGGGCTCGTCCCGGAGTTCCACGGGCGGGGCCTCGGCGGCCTCCTCCTCACGCGCGTGCTGCGCCGCGGGCTCGAGCTCGCGCCGCGGGTCTGGCTGCACACCTGCACCCTCGACGGCCCGGGCGCGCTGCCGAACTACCTCGCGCGCGGACTCCGCCCCTACCGCCACGAGACGAGCTCCTCCCCCGGGCGCCGGACGCCCTCATAGATCTGCTACGTTGTCACTGAGATTTCCCGCGTCAAGGAGCCCGTAGAGAACATGGCCAAGACCATCGGCATCGACCTCGGCACGACGAACTCGTGCATGGCCGTCCTGGAGGGCGGCGAGCCGACCGTCATCGAGAACGCCGAAGGTGGCCGGACCACCCCGTCCGTCGTCGCCTTCACGAACGGCGGCGAGCGCCTGGTCGGCACCGTCGCCAAGCGCCAGGCCGTCACGAACCCGCAGAACACCGTCTTCTCCATCAAGCGCTTCATGGGCCGCAAGGAGGCCGAGGTGCGCGAGGAGGAGTCGATCGTCCCCTACAAGGTCATCAGCGGCCAGAACGGCGACGCGCGCGTCGAGGCGCAGGGCAAGGAGTACAGCCCGCCCGAGGTCAGCGCGATGATCCTCGCCAAGCTCAAGGCGGACGCCGAGGCCTACCTGGGCGACACCGTCGACAGCGCGGTCATCACCGTCCCCGCGTACTTCAACGACGACCAGCGCCAGGCGACGAAGGACGCGGGCCGCATCGCCGGCCTCGACGTCAAGCGCATCATCAACGAGCCCACCGCGGCGTCGCTGGCCTACGGGCTCGACAAGGAGAGCGACCAGACGATCCTCGTCTTCGACCTCGGCGGCGGCACCTTCGACGTGTCCGTGCTCGAGATCGGCGACGGCGTCTTCGAGGTCAAGTCCACCGCGGGCGACAACCACCTCGGCGGCGACAACTTCGACAAGGCGGTCGTGGACTTCCTGGCCGCCGAGTTCCGGCGCGACCAGGGCATCGACCTCACCCAGGACCCGATGGCCCTCCAGCGCCTCTACGAGGCGGCCGAGAAGGCCAAGATCGAGCTGTCCTCCGCGCAGGAGACGCAGATCAACCTGCCGTTCATCACCGCCGACCAGAGCGGGCCGAAGCACCTCGACGTCCGCCTGACGCGCTCGAAGCTCACCGAGCTGACGAGCGCCCTGCTCGACCGCGTGGTCGCGCCGGTCCGCCAGGCCCTCGACGACGCCAAGGAGAAGGGCGTCGCGCAGGTCGACCACGTCGTCCTCGTGGGCGGCATGACCCGCATGCCCGCCGTGCAGGAGAAGGTCAAGGAGCTCACGGGCAAGGAGCCGCACCGCGGCGTCAACCCCGACGAGGTCGTGGCCGTCGGCGCGGCGATCCAGGCCGGCGTGCTCGCCGGCGACGTCAAGGACGTCCTCCTGCTCGACGTGACCCCGCTGACGCTGGGCATCGAGACCAAGGGCGGCGTCATGACGAAGCTCATCGAGCGCAACACGACGATCCCGACGCGCAAGTCGGAGGTGTTCTCGACCGCCGAGGACAACCAGCCGTCGGTCGAGATCCACGTGCTCCAGGGCGAGCGCGAGATGGCGACCTACAACAAGTCCCTGGGCAAGTTCCAGCTCACGGGCATCCCGCCCGCCCCGCGCGGCGTGCCGCAGATCGAGGTCGGCTTCGACATCGACGCCAACGGCATCCTCAACGTGACCGCGAAGGACCTGGGCACCGGCAAGGAGCAGATGATCGAGATCCGCTCCGGCGGCGGCCTGTCCGACGACGAGATCAAGCGGATGGTGGGCGACGCCGAGGCGCACGCCGAGGAGGACCGCAAGGCGCGCGAGCTGGCCGAGGCCCGCAACGGCGCCGAGAACGCGGCCTACCAGGCCGAGCGCCAGCTCAAGGACCTCGGCGAGCAGGTCGACGAGGCCTCGCGCACCGAGATCGAGGCGGCGATCAAGGACGTCCGCGAGGTCCTGACCTCCGAGGACGCCGACGCCATCAACGCCAAGGCGGAGGCGCTGCAGACCTCGTTCCACAAGGTCAGCGAGGCGATGTACGAGCGCGCCCAGCAGCAGCAGCAGGCCGAGGCGTCCGAGGCCTCCGGCAACGGCTCCGCCAACGGCGCGGCCGCCGACGAGGAGCAGGTCGTCGACGCCGAGGTCGTGGACGAGGGCAAGTCGTGAGCGAGCAGCAGGAGCGGGACCCGGGCCGGCATCCCTCCCCCGCGGCGGCCGACCCGGCCGCCGCGGACGGGATCGCGTCGGCGAGCGGCGGGGTCGAGCCGGAGGAGGAGCTGAGCGCCGAGCCGGCGGCGCCGGCGCAGGAGCCGGCGCGGGCGGGCGAGGCCGGGGCCGGCGAGGCCGAGGCCGACGAGGCCGGAGTCCGCGAGGCTGAGGCCGGCGAGGCCGGAGCCCGCGAGGCCGGGGCCGGCGAGGCTCGGGCCGACGAGGCCGAGCCCGAGCCCGAGCCCGACTTCCGCGACCAGTACCTGCGCGCGGCCGCCGAGCTCGACAACGTGCGCAAGCGCGCGCGGCGCGACGTGGCCGCGGCCGAGGGCCGCGGCATCGCCCGGCTGGCCCGGGAGCTGCTGCCGGCGCTCGACGACTTCGAGCGCGCGCTGGCGGCAGCCGAGTCGCAGCCCGAGAACCAGGATCACCACCTGACCGACGGCATCCGCCTCGTCCAGGCCCAGCTGCTCGGCGCCCTCAAGCGCGTCGGCATCGAGCCCGACGCCCCCAAGGGCGAGCGGTTCGACCCCCACCGCCACGAGGCGCTGGCCCAGCAGCCCGTCGACGGCGCCGAGAGCGGGACGATCGTCGAGGTCTACTCCGCCGGCTACCGCATCGGCGACGAGGTGCTGCGCCCCGCCAAGGTGGTCGTCGCCGCGTAGCCATGGCCGGTCAGGACCTCTACAAGGTGCTGGGCGTCGAGAAGAAGGCGTCCCACGACGAGATCAAGAAGGCCTACCGCAAGCTCGCGCGGCGGTTCCACCCGGACCGCAACCCGGGCGACGCGCGGGCCGAGGAGCGCTTCAAGGAGGTCCAGGCCGCCTACGACGTCCTCGGCGACCCCGAGAAGCGCAAGCAGTACGACCGCGGCTCGCTGTTCGGGTTCGGCGGGGCCGGCCCCGCCGGCAGCGCCGGGGGCGGCTTCGACCCGGGCGACGTCGGCGACATCCTCTCGAACCTCTTCGGCCGCGCCACCGGCCGCGGCGGCGCCGGGCCGGCCGGCGGCGCGCGGCGCGGGCCGCGCCCCGAGCGCGGCCGTGACCTCGAGGCCGAGGTCACCGTCTCCTTCGACCAGGCGATCGAGGGCACGCAGGTCCCGCTCAGCGTGCCCACGGCGACGCCCTGCGGCACGTGCCGCGGCACGGGCGCCAAGCCGGGCACGAGCCCGGTCGTCTGCCCCCGCTGCCAGGGCCGCGGCGTGGAGTCCGAGGGCCAGGGCCTGTTCTCGATCAGCCAGCCGTGCTCGCGCTGCGGCGGCGCCGGCGTCGTGATCGAGGACCCGTGCCCGACCTGCCACGGCAACGGCGCCGTCCGCACGATCAAGAAGTACCGCGTGAACATCCCCGCCGGCGTCAAGGACGGCTCGCGCGTGCGCCTGGCCGCCAAGGGCGAGCCGGGGCGCCACGGCGGCGAGCCGGGCGACCTCTACGTCGTCACGCGCGTGAAGCCGTCGCCGGTCTTCGCCCGCAAGGGCGACCACCTCGAGGTCGAGGTCCCGCTCACGATCCCCGAGGCGATCCGCGGGGCCGAGGTCGAGGTGCCCACGCTCAACGGCCGCAAGCGCCTGCGCGTGCCGGCCGGCACCCGGCACGGCACCGTCCAGCGGCTGCGCGGGGAGGGGCCGCCGAGGCTGGGCTCGTCCGGGCGGGGCGACATCCACTACCGGTTCGTCATCGACGTCCCCGCGACGCTGAGCGCCGAGCAGTCCGAGGCGGTCGAGAAGCTGTCGCAGGTGATGGACGGCGACCCGCGCGCGAGGCTCTTCGCCTGATGGCCTCGCGCCGTCGCACCACGACCCGCGTCACCGTCAGCACGTCGCGCGGCGTGTTCATGATCAGCGTCGCGGCCGAGCTGGCCGAGATGCACCCCCAGACGCTGCGCATGTACGAGGCCCGCGGGCTCATCGAGCCCAAGCGGTCGCCCAAGGGCACGCGGCTGTACTCCCAGGAGGACGTCGAGAAGCTCCGGCGCATCCAGGAGATGACGAACGAGCTCGGCCTGAACCTGGCCGGCGTCGAGCGCGTGCTCGCGCTCGAGCAGGAGCTCGAGCGCACCACGCGCCGGCTCGAGGCGCTCGAGGAGCGCAGCCGGCGTATGCGCGAGGAGCTCCAGGCCGAGGTCCAGCGCGCGCGCGAGTCGCTGCGCGGGGAGCTCGTGCCCTACCGCCGCGGCGAGGTCTTGCCCGTCAGCCGCCGCATCCCCGTGCGCCGCGACGACGGCGGCCCCGGGGCGCCGGACCGCGGCGCCGGCGACGCCTAGGGCGCGCCGCCGCCGGGGTCGGGCGTGACGAGCCCGGTCTCGTAGGCCAGGACGACCGCCTGCACGCGGTCGCGCAGGCCGAGCTTGGCGAGCACGCGCGCGACGTGCGTCTTGACCGTGTTCTCGCCGAGCACGAGCTCGACGGCGATCTCCGCGTTCGACAGCCCGCGGGCCAGCAGCCGCAGCACGTCGAGCTCGCGCGCGGTGAGCTCGGCCAGCGCGGGCGGCAGGCCGCCCGGCTCGGGCCGCGCCGCCTGGGCGAAGCGGCCGATCAGCCGTCGGGTGATCGACGGCTCCAGCAGGGCGTCGCCGCCGGCGGCGACGCGCACCGCGTCGAGCAGCCGGTCGGGCGGGGCGTCCTTGAGCAGGAAGCCGCTCGCGCCGATGCGCAGCGCCTGGAAGACGTACTCACCCGCGTCGAAGGTCGTGAGCATCACGACCGCGGTGTCGAGGTCGGGGTCGGACAGGATGCGCTCGGCCGCCTGCAGGCCGTCGAGCTCGGGCATCCGGATGTCCATGAGGACGACGTCGGGGCGCCGGCGGCGCACGAGGTCGACTGCGGCGCGCCCGTCGCCCGCCTCGCCGACGACGGTCAGGTCGGGCTCGGCGTCGACGATGACGCGGAACCCCGTGCGCAGCAGCCGCTGATCGTCCGCGATGAGGACCGTGATGGGCCGTGCGGGCGCCGCGGGCGCCTCGTCGGCGGGCGCGAGGTCGGCGGGTGTCGCCCCGTCCTCCCAGGCGACCAGGGCGACGGCGACGGCCTCGCCGAGCCCCCGCAGGCGCAGCGCGCCGGCGGGACGCAGGAGGTCGCCCAGGCGGCGCCCGGCCACCTGGCGCACGACGTCGGAGACGAGGATCTCGCCCTCGCCGGCCGCGTCGCAGAGCCGGCTGGCGACGTTGACCGGCGTGCCGTAGAGGTCGGTGCCGTCGGCGATCGGCTCGCCGGCGTCGAGCCCGACGCGCAGCGCGAGCCCGTCGCCGTCCGCGGCGGTGGCGCGCTGCATGTCGATCGCGCAGCGCACGGCCGCCACGGCGCTGGCGAAGACGACCATGAGCCCGTCACCGGTCGACTTGACCTCGCGCCCGCCATGGGCGCCGACCGCGGTGCGCAGCGCGTCGAAGTGCGCCCGGCGCAGCGCGTCGGCGCGGTCGTCGCCGACGCGGTCGAACAGCGACGCCGACCCGACGAGGTCCGTGAAGAGGATCGTGACGAACTCGGGCTCCATCGGCGGCGAGCATCATCGCCGCCGCGGCGGCCCGCGTCACCCTCCCGGGGGAGCGCCGTCGACGAGGTTCACCCGCGCGGATGACGACGGGGCGGCCCGCGGGGCCCAGGATCGGACCCATGAGCCACCAAATCCCCGCAGCCCGGCCCGAAGCCGCCATGCTGCGCTCCATGGAGCCCGCCGGCATCGACGTCGGCTTCCGCGACCTGCTGCTCGCGCTCGTCTTCAGCGCGCTGGGCGTCCTCCTCATGGTCGAGAACGTCAACGAGGCGGCGGAGAACGCGCCGGTCGCCGCCGTCCCGGTGTTCCTCCTGGTGTCCGTGCCGCTGATCTGGCGGCGCTCCGCGCCGCTGGCCGCCGCCGCCGGCGTCCTGGCCGCGGTCCTCCTGCACACCGCGCTCTTCGGCTCGCTCACCCGCTGCGGCGTGGCGTTCCCCGTGGCGTTCCTCATGGCCTTCGCCACGGGCGCCTACCTCGACCGCCGCGAGGCCCGGATCGGGCTCGGCCTCGCCGTCGCGTGCCTCGTCGCCGTGACCCTCGACGACCACTCGGTCGGCTTCGACGCCCTGCCCTTCTTCGTCCCGATCACGATCGCGGTCTGGGGCATGGGCCGCGTCGTGCGCTCGCGCGGTTCCCTCATCACCGAGCTGCGGGCGCGCACCGACGAGCTGCGCACGACGCGCGACGAGCGCGCCCGGCTGGAGGTGGCAACCGACCGGGCACGGCTCTCGTCCGAGCTCGACGAGCTGCTGCACCGCCGGCTGGGCGAGCTGGCCCAGCTCGCCGACCCGGCCGCGCGCCCCGGCGACGCCGACGGCGCCACGGCGACGTTCGCCGCCATCGAGCGCGAGGGGCGTCGCACGCTCGACGAGATGCGGGCCGTCGTCGGCGTGCTGCGCCAGGACGGCGCTGCGCCACCCACCGCGCCGCAGCCGACCCTGACGGGCCTCGAGGCCCTGGTCCTGCGCGCCAAGGGCGACGGGGCGCGGCTCCGGGTAAAGGGCAGCCCGCGGGCGCTTCCGCCCGGCGTCGAGCTGTCCGCGTACCGCATCGTCGAGCACCTCCTCGACGCCGTCGAGGACGAGCCGGGCGTCGAGGTGCTCGTCCGCTTCGGCGACGACGCGCTCGAGCTGGCCGTGACCGGAGCGTCGACGCGGCGCGCCGACGCGGCGCTCGAGCGCGCCCGCGAGCGCGTCCAGCTGCACCGCGGCACGCTGCGGACGACGATGCGCGGCGACCGCGCCGAGGCCCTCGTGCTCCTCCCGGTGGCCGGGGCGGCCTGAGGTGCCCGTCCGCCGGCGCGGGATCCTGCTGGCCGTGGCCCTCGGCGCGCTCGGCGCGCTGCTCGGCGTGCTGGCCGGCGCGCACCCGCTCGGGATCGCGGCCGGGATCGCGCTCGGGGCGTCACTGCCGGTCGCGCCACGGCACCCGGCGGCGGCGTGGGGCACGGCGTCGGCCGCGGTCCTCGTCACCGCGCCGGGCCAGCTGCTGCCCTTCGGCGCCGAGGCGCTGATCGGCGCGCACTGCTTCGCCGCAGGTCGCTACAGCGACCGGCGAGGGGCGGTGCTGGGCCTCGTGGCGCTCGGGGGCTCGAGCCTCGTGCAGGGCGTGGTCGCGGACGCCAGCCTCGTCCCCTTCCTCCTGCTGGCGGGCACCGCATGGCTCCCGGGTCGGGCGGTGCGAGAGCGCGAGGTCGTCGCGGCCGCGCTGGCCGAGCGCGCCCGCGAGCTCACCGAGGAGCAGGAGGCCTACGCCGCCCTCGCCGTCCGCCACGAGCGCGCGCGGATCGCCGCCGAGCTGCACGACATCGTGGCCCACGCGATCAGCGTCATGGTCGTCCAGGCCGGGGCCGGTCAGCGCGTCGCGGCCGCCGACCCGGCGCTGGCCGGCGAGGCCTTCGCCGCGATCGCCGGGGCCGCCCGCCAGGCCGAGGACGACATGGGGCGCCTCGTGGTCCTGCTCTCGGACGACGACCCGGCCGGGAGCGGCGTCGACACGGCCGACGCCGACCTGGCGCTCGTCGAGGACCTCGTCGCCCACGCCGCGCGCAGCGGCCTCGACGTGGCGCTCCGGCTCGAGGGCCGATGCGACGGCGTGCCGGGCGCCGTCGCCCACGCCGCCCACCGCGTGGTGCAGGAGAGCCTGACCAACGCGCTGCGCTACGCCGCGGGCGCGGCGGTCAGGGTGCGCGTCCGCGGCGACGCCGAGACGCTCGAGCTCGAAGTCGTCAACGGTCCCGCGCCCAGGGCGGCCGCGCTCGCGGGGATGGGCACCGGGAACGGGCTGCGCGGCCTGCACGAGCGCGTCCAGGCCTGCGGCGGCCGGCTCGACGCCGGCCCGCTGCCCGAGGGCGGCTGGCGCGTGGCCGCACGGCTGCCCCAGCGCGCCGCGGCAGCGGTGCCCGACGCGGCCGCCGCCGGCGTCTAGGCGCCGCTGCGGGGCCCGCGCGTCGCCCCGCCCCCGCGGCTCGCCGTCTCGGCCCGCCGCTCACCCGGGCCGGTGGTCGCGTCGTGCGCCACGCCGGCCTGGGAGCGGTCGACCTCGGAGGGGTCGGTGTCGCCGTGGGTGGCATAGTCGCCGCCCCGGGCGACGTTGACCTCGGCCTGCCGCTCGGCGGCGACGCGGCCCGGGTGGTCCTTGGGGAGGTCGTGGGGGCTGACCTCGTCGTGGGCCTCCGGCGTGTCGCCGAGCGCCGTCTCGTCGTCCGGGACCAGGTGCGTCGAGGGCACCGGGTCGGTGTTGTCGGACATCGCCTCTTCCAGCGACCCGTCGCGGCGCACCTTGCGCCGCGCGAGCGCCCGGTTCAGCAGCGCGTAGCCGGCCAGCAGCGCGACGAGCACGAGGACCGGGACGATGTACCCCGGCTCGCCGGTCAGCAGCGCCGTCGCGGCGAACGCGACGAGGAAGAGCACCACGACGCCGGTCATCCATCGGGCCATGGAGCAGCGCTACCCGCCCGCGCGGATCGGGCGTCTTCCCGCTCGTCGTCCCCGCCCGCCGGCGGCCGGCTCAGGCGTCGCCGCGCGTCGTCCCGCCCACGCCGCCGCTCTGCTCCTCGGCGGCCTTCCGGCCGGGGTGGTCCTGGGGCAGGTCGTGGGGGCTGATCTCGTCGTGGGCCTCCGGCGTGTCGCCGAGGGGCGTCTCGTCGTCCGGGGTGAGCGGGCCGAGGGGCTCGCGGGCGTCGTCGTCGTGGGGGGGCGGGTCGTGCCGCTGCTCGCTCATGACCCGGCGCTACCCGTCTCGGGCATTGCGCAATAATCTCAGTCAGCTACACTGAGATCTGCCATGCAGCCCGACCGCTTCACGACCCAGACCCAGCAGGCCGTCCAGGCCGCCCTGCAGCTCGCCCACGAGCGTCGCAACCCCCAGGCCACGCCCGAGCACCTGCTGCTCGCGCTCCTGCGGACCGAGGGCGGGCTCGTCGGCCCGGTGCTCGCGAAGGTCGGCGCCGACGCGACCGCGATCGCGGCCGACCTCGAGCGCGCGGTGACCGCCCTGCCCACGCTCGGCGAGGGCGGCGAGACCGCCAGCGCCTCCTCCGAGCTCGTGCAGGTCCTGCGCGAGGCCTCGACGGAGATGACGAAGCTCAAGGACGAGTACGTCGCCGCCGACCACGTCCTGCTCGCGCTGTCCGGGCACCGCTCGCCCGCCGGTGACGCGCTCCGCGCCCAGGGCGCCACGCGCGACACCCTGCTGGCCGCCGTCCGGGAGGTGCGCGGCTCGCGCCGGGTCACCGACCCGGAGGCCGAGGGCAAGTTCCAGGCGCTGGAGAGGTTCGGCATCGACCTCACGGCGCTCGCCGACGACGGCAGGCTCGACCCGGTCATCGGCCGCGACGACGAGATCCGCCGGGTCATCCAGGTCCTCTCGCGCCGCACGAAGAACAACCCGGTCCTCATCGGCGAGCCCGGCGTCGGCAAGACCGCCATCGTCGAGGGGCTCGCGCAGCGGATCGTCAAGGGCGACGTCCCCGAGTCGCTCAAGGGCCGCCGCGTCATCGCGCTCGACATCGGCGCGCTCCTGGCCGGCTCGAAGTACCGCGGCGAGTTCGAGGAGCGCCTGAAGGCGGTCCTCGGCGAGATCAAGGACGCCGAGGGCGAGGTCGTCCTCTTCATGGACGAGCTGCACACGATCGTCGGCGCCGGCGCCGCCGAGGGCGCGGTCGACGCCGCCAACCTCCTCAAGCCGATGCTCGCCCGCGGCGAGCTGCGCGCCGTCGGCGCGACCACGCTCGACGAGTACCGCAAGCACATCGAGAAGGACGCCGCGCTCGAGCGCCGCTTCCAGCCCGTCGTCGTCGGCGAGCCCTCCGTCGAGGACGCCATCGCGATCCTCCGCGGGCTCAAGGAGCGCTACGAGACCCACCACGACGTCCGCATCGCCGACTCGGCCATCGTCGCCGCCGCCACGCTCTCCCAGCGCTACATCGCCGACCGCTTCCTGCCGGACAAGGCGATCGACCTCATCGACGAGTCCGCCTCGCGGCTGAAGATCGAGGTCGACTCCGTCCCGACCGAGATCGACGAGGTCCGCCGGCGCATCATGCAGCTCGAGATCGAGCAGGAGGCGCTGAAGAAGGAGACCGACGAGGCCTCGGAGCGCCGCCTGGCGACGATCGAGTCCGACCTGGCCGAGCGCCGGGAGGAGCTCGACGCGATGATCGTCGAGTGGGAGCGCGAGAAGGAGGCCGTCCGCGGCGTCTCCGACGTCAAGCGCGAGCTCGACGAGGCCCGCACCGAGCTCGAGCGCGCACAGCGCGAGGCCGACCTGGGCCGGGCCGCCGAGCTCCAGTACGGGCGCATCCCCGAGCTCGAGGCGAAGCTCGCCGAGCTCGAGGCGCGCGGCGACCAGCCGCAGTCGGGCTTCAAGTTCTTCAAGGACGTCGTCGACTCCGAGGACGTGGCCGAGGTCGTGGCGCGCTGGACCGGCATCCCGGTCAGCCGGCTCATGGAGGCCGAGGTCGAGAAGCTCGTGCACATGGAGGAGCGCCTGCACGACCGCGTCGTCGGCCAGGACGAGGCGATCGGCGCCGTCTCCAACGCGATCCGCCGCTCGCGCGCCGGGCTGCAGGACCCCGACCGCCCGATCGGCACCTTCCTGTTCATGGGCCCGACCGGCGTCGGCAAGACCGAGCTCGCGCGTGCGCTGGCGGAGTTCCTCTTCGACACGCAGGACGCGATGGTGCGCATCGACATGTCGGAGTACATGGAGAAGCACGCGGTGTCGCGGCTCGTCGGCGCGCCCCCGGGCTACGTGGGGTACGACGAGGGCGGCCAGCTCACGGAGGCGGTCCGCCGCCGGCCCTACTCCGTCGTGCTCCTCGACGAGGTCGAGAAGGCCCATCCCGACGTCTTCGGCGTGCTCCTGCAGGTCATGGACGACGGGCGGCTGACCGACGGCCAGGGCCGCACGGTGGACTTCAAGAACGTCGTGCTCATCATGACCTCGAACATCCCCGGGGGCCGGATCGGCGCGGAGGGCCACTTCAAGCCCGAGTTCATCAACCGCCTCGACGACATCGTCGAGTTCCACACCCTCGACCGCGCGCAGCTCGGCCGGATCGTCGACTTCCAGGTCGAGCGCCTCGCGCAGCGCGTCCGCGAGCGGGGGATCGAGATCGAGCTCACCGACGACGCACGCACGCTGCTGGGCAACCTGGGCTACGACCCGACCTACGGCGCGCGCCCGCTCAAGCGGGTCGTCCAGAGGCATCTCGTCGACCGCCTGGCCCTGTCGATCCTGCAGGGCGAGATCCGCGAGGGCGACGTCGTCCGGGTCGATGCGCAGGACGGGGAGCTGGCCTTCACGACCGCTCCGGAGGCGGCCGTCCCGGCGTGATAGAACCGGCGCCATGCCGACCTACATCTTGCTGACGACCCTCACCCCCGAGGGCGTGCAGACGGTGAAGAACAACCCGCAGCGCATCCGCGAGGTCAACCGCGAGATCGAGCAGCTCGGGGCCACCGTCAAGCAGCAGTGGGCGACGCTCGGGCGCTTCGACTTCGTGAACATCGTCGAGGCGCCCGACGAGCACACCATCGCGCGCGTGTCGCTCGAGCTGAGCTCGCGCGGGACCGGGTCCTACGAGACCCTGATCGGGATCCCGATCGACGACTTCATCGCCTCCCTCTAGGTGAAGGTCCTCGTGGTCGGCGGGGGCGGTCGCGAGCACGCGATCGTCCGGGCGCTGCGGCGCTCGCCGCAGGCCCCCGAGGTGCTCTGCGCGCCGGGGAACCCCGGCATCGCCGCGGACGCCCGGTGCGCCGACGTCGGCGTGACCGACGTGGACGCGCTCGTCGCCCTGGCCCGCGCCGAGGGCGTCGACCTCGTCGTCGTCGGCCCGGAGGCGCCGCTCGTCGAAGGGCTGGCGGACGCGCTCGAGGCGGCCGGGATCACGGTCTTCGGGCCGGGGGCCGAGGGCGCGCGGCTGGAGGGCTCCAAGGCCCACGCGAAGCAGCTCATGGCGGCGGCCGGGGTCCCGACGGGCGGCTGGGCGACCGTGCGGGACGTCGCCGCCGGCCTGGAGGCGGTCGGCGGGCGCTACCCCGCGGTCGTGAAGTTCGACGGCCTGGCCGCCGGCAAGGGCGTGGTCGTCGCCGAGGACGAGGGCCAGGCCCGCGCGGCGCTGGAGGCCTTCCTCGTCGAGCGCCGCCACGGGCCCGGGCCGGTCGTCGTGGAGGAGTTCCTCGACGGCGAGGAGCTGTCCCTGCTGGCGCTGTGCGACGGCGAGCGCGCGGTCCCGCTGGCGCCGGCGCAGGACTTCAAGCGCCTCGGCGAGGGGGACACGGGACCCAACACGGGCGGCATGGGCTCCTACTCGCCCGTGCCCGGTGTCGACGCCGCGCGCGCGGAGGCGCTCTGCGCCGCGGTCCACCAGCCCGTCGTCGACGAGCTCGCCCGCCGCGGCGCCCCGTTCCGGGGCGTCCTCTACGCGGGGCTCATGCTGACCGCCGACGGCCCGCGCGTCCTGGAGTTCAACGTGCGCTTCGGCGACCCCGAGACCCAGGCCGTGCTGCCGCGCCTGCGCAGCGACCTGCTCGACCTGCTGCAGCGCTGCGCGCGCGGCGGCGGGCTGGCGGGCGCGCCCCCCGTCGCATGGGACCCGCGCACGGCGGTGACGCTCGTCCTGGCCGCGCCCGGCTACCCCGAGGCGCCGCGGACCGGCACCCCGATCGCGGGCCTCGAGGCCGCGGCCGCCACCGGCGCCGAGGTGACGCACGCCGGCACCGCCCGCCCGCCCGGCGCCGACCGCGGGCCCGTGCTCACCGCCGGCGGCCGCGTCCTGAACGTGACGGCGCTCGGCGACGACCCGGCGGCCGCCCGCGCCGCCGCCTATGCTGCCGCCGACCTGATCACCTTCGAGGGCCGTCAGCTGCGCCGCGACATCGCGCTGCGGGCCGTGGAGCACCCCGCATGAGCGACAGTCCGGACGTGCAGCGTGGGACCGCGAGCGTGACCGAGGCCGAAGAGGCCGCGGAGACGGCCGAGGAGGTCGAGGCCGACCTCGCGGCCCTCGACGTCGACACCCCGCGCGTGGGGATCATCATGGGGTCCAAGAGCGACCTCGAGACGATGGAGCAGGCCGGCAAGGTCCTCGAGGACCGCGGGATCCGCTACGAGATCCGCGTCATGTCGGCCCACCGCGAGCCCGACACGGTCGCCGACTACTGCCGCAACGCGAAGATGCGCGGCCTGCGCGTGATCATCGCGGGCGCCGGGCTCTCCGCCGCGCTGCCCGGCGTGGCCGCCGCCCACACCGAGCTGCCCGTCGTGGGCGTCCCGCTCTCGAGCCGGCTGAGCGCCATGGGCGGCCTCGACGCCCTGCTCAGCGTGGCCCAGATGCCGCCCGGCGTGCCCGTCGCCTGCGTCGGGCTGGACAACGCGAAGAACGCGGGCCACCTGGCCGCGCGGATCCTCGGCGCCTAGCGGGGCGGGCCGCCGGCCGGGCCCCCGGCGACGCGGGGCGCCGAGCGCCCGTGCAGGGCGCGCAGCAGCGTCGGCAGCGCCCGGTGGAGCTCGCGCCGCCAGTAGGGCCAGGTGTGCGTGCCGGGTCCGTAGAGGTCGGTCCGGGCGCGGACGCGCAGCGCGCGCAGCCGGCGGACGAACGACCGCGTCTCGGCCCCCACCGTGGCCTCGATGCCGTCGCGGGGGCGCCCGCGGCGGTCGAACGGGCCCGGGCGCCCGTCCCCGGAGGCCACGAAGAGCCGGGTGCCGCGCAGGCGCGCGGCCAGCGCGGTCGGGTCGTGCGCGGCCCACGTCGCGCGGTCGCCTGCGGGGTCGCCCCAGACGGCCCGCGCGTCCGGCGTGAAGGCGCCCATGAGCCCGAGCAGGAACGCGGCGTGCTGCCGCGGGTGGACCAGGCCGGAGAAGGAGGCGGCCGCGCCGAAGACCCCCGGATGGCGGGCCGCGTAGGCCATGGCGCCGAGGCCGCCCATCGAGAGCCCGGCGATCGCCCGCCGCCGCCCGGCGCCGAAGTCGCGCTCGAGCAGGCCGCGCAGCTCGCGGAGGTGGAACGTCTCCCACGCCGGGGCGCCGCCCCGTCCGCCGTTGCGCCAGTCGGAGTAGAACCCGACCGCGCCGCCCTCGGGCAGCACGACGAGCGCGTCGCGCAGCGCGCGGAGGCGGGCGACGTCGGTCGAGCGCGCCCAGCTGTCGTAGGTGTCGCAGCAGCCGTGCAGCAGCCAGAGCACGGGCCAGTGCCGTCGCGGGTGCGCCGACCACCCGCGCGGGGTGAGCAGGCGGACCTGCGCGGTGCGGCCCAGCGCACGCGACCGGACGGTGAGGTCCAGCACGCGCGGCGCGACGTGCCGCTCGGCGACGACGCGTGCGGAGGCGCCGGGGGCCGGGCGCGCCGCGGGGCGCGCCGGCGCGCCGTCGCCGCAGCCCGCGCCGGCGAGGACGACGACGAGCAGCGCGAGGGCGGCGGCGGACCGCGGGAGGGGCCGGGACGGACGGGGCACGGTCGGGGAGGGTCGCACGTCGGGGGGCCGCGACCGACCACTACGCTCCGGCCGTGATCGCCCGCTACACGCGCCCCGAGATGGGCGCCCTCTGGACCGACGAGGCCCGCATGGAGGCGTGGCGCCTGGTCGAGGTCGCCGCCGCCGAGGAGCTCGACGGGCCGACCGAGGAGGACCTCCGCGCGATCCGCGCCGCGACGTTCACGGTCGACGCGGTCCAGGAGCGCGAGGCCGTCACCGACCACGACGTCGCCGCCTTCGTGGACGTCCTGGCGGACTCCGCCGGTCCGGCCGGGCGCTGGATCCACTTCGGGCTGACGTCCTCCGACGTCCTCGACACCGCGCTGGCGCTGCAGCTCTCCCGGGCCGGCGCGCTCCTCGTGGCCGGGGCGCGCGAGCTCGTCGACGCCCTCGCCGCCCGGGCGCGCGAGCACGTCGACACGGTCTGCGTCGGGCGCACCCACGGCATCCACGCCGAGCCGACGACCTTCGGGCTCAAGCTCGCCGGGTTCGCCTTCGAGGCCCACCGCAACCTCGTGCGCCTCGAGCGCGCGGCCGACCAGGCGTCGACCGGCGCGCTGAGCGGGGCGGTCGGGACGTACGCCAGCCTGGGCCCCGACTTCGAGCGCCGGGTCCTCCACCGCCTCGGGCTGCGGGCCGAGCCGGTCTCCACCCAGGTCGTCCCGCGCGACCGCCACGCCGAGCTGCTGCAGGCGATCGCGCTGGCCGCCGCCGGCCTGGAGCGCTTCGCCACCGAGGTCCGCCACCTCCAGCGCACCGAGGTCCGCGAGGCCGAGGAGCCCTTCCGCGCCGGCGCCCAGAAGGGGTCGAGCGCGATGCCCCACAAGCGCAACCCCATCACCTCCGAGCGCATCTGCGGCCTGGCGCGCGTCCTGCGCGCCGACGCGCAGGTCGGCGTCGAGGACGTCGCGCTGTGGCACGAGCGCGACATCTCGCACTCGTCCGCCGAGCGCGTCGTCCTGCCCGACGCGACGATCGGCCTGGACTACCTCCAGCACCTCGGCCTGCGCCTGGCGCGGGGCCTCGTCGTGCACCCCGACCGCATGCGCGCGAACCTCGACCTCACGCACGGCGCGCTGTTCTCCCAGCGCGTCCTGCTGGCGCTCGTCGCCCAGGGTCGCCCCCGCGACGAGGCCTACCGCATCACGCAGCAGGCCGCCCAGCACGCGTGGGACACGGGCACGCCGCTGCGCGACCTGCTCGCCGCGCGCGACGACGTCGACCTCGACCTCGACGACGTCTTCGACCTGCGGCACTTCACGCGCCACGCGCGGGAGGTCGTCGCGCGCCTCGACGCCATCGCCTGACCGCCGCTTGACCTCACCCGCCCGGCGGGAGGAGGGTCGGCGCCATGCCCTCCTACGACTACGTCATCGTCGGCGCCGGGTCGGCCGGGTGCGTCCTGGCCAACCGCCTCTCGGAGGATCCCGGCGTGTCCGTCCTGCTGCTCGAGGCGGGCGGCCCCGACGCCGCGGACTTCATCCACATCCCCGCGGCCTTCCCGGCCCTCTACCGCAGCAAGGACGACTGGGACCTGGGGACCGGCTACGAGCCGCACCTCGACGACCGCCGCGTCTACCTCCCCCGCGGCAAGGTCCTGGGCGGCTCGTCGTCGCTCAACGCGATGATCTACATCCGCGGCAACCCGCGCGACTACGACGAGTGGGCCGAGCAGGGCTGCGCGGGCTGGGGCTGGGACGACCTGCGGCCGTACTTCCTGCGCGCCGAGGACAACGTCCGCGGCGCGGGCCCCCACCACGCCGTGGGCGGCCCGCTCCGGGTGTCGGACTCCCTCGCGCGCACCGGGCTCTCCGAGGCCTTCCTCGACGCCGCGGCCGCGTTCGGCCTGCCCGCGAGCGAGGACTTCAACGCCGGTCGCCAGGACGGCTTCGGCTGGTACCAGCTGACGACGCGCGACGGCCGGCGCGGCTCCACCGCGGTCTCCT
This sequence comes from uncultured Actinomycetes bacterium, assembly GCA_963707695.1. Lineage (GTDB taxonomy): Bacteria > Actinomycetota > Thermoleophilia > Solirubrobacterales > Solirubrobacteraceae > JAOPZW01. Next base: position 65,931 of record CAVPQY010000005.1, read on the forward strand.
ACCTGCACCCCGTCGCCGACCGCCCGAACCTCACGGTCGAGACCTGGCTCCACGCGCACCGCGTCCTCTTCGACGGCACGCGCGCGGTGGGCGTCGAGGGCTCCCGGCTCGGCGAGCTGCTGACGTTCCGCGCCGAGCGCGAGGTCCTCGTGTGCGCCGGCTCCTACCTCTCGCCCCACCTGCTGACGCTGTCGGGCCTCGGTCGCCCCGAGGAGCTCGAGCTCCTCCAGGTGCCGCCCGTGGCCGAGTCGCCCGGGATGGGGCTGGGCCTCCAGGACCACCCGGCCATGGGCTGCTCGTGGGCCTGCACCGACCCCGTGTCGCTCAAGGACGCCCTCGACGACGACAACCTCGCGCTCTGGGCCGCCGACGGCGGCGGGCCGCTGAGCTCGAACGTCGCCGAGTGCGGCGGCTTCCTGCGCACCCAGGACGGGCTCGAGGCGCCCGACGTCCAGTTCCACATGGTCTCGGCGATCTTCGAGCAGGAGGGCCTCGTGCCGCCGGCGGAGCACGGCTTCTCGCTGTCCGCCTGCGTGCTGAAGCCGCGCAGCCGCGGCCAGGTCGCGGTCGTCTCGCCCGACCCGACGACGAAGCCGCTCATCGTCCACAACTACCTGGCCGAGCCCGAGGACCTGCGCTCGGCCGTCGAGGGGCTGCGGACCGTCCTCGCGCTCGCCCGCACCGAGCCCCTGGCGCGCTACGCGCAGGAGGGCCACACGGTGCCGGCCTCCGACGCCGAGGAGGACCTCGTCGCGCACATCCGGCACACCGCCCAGACGATCTACCACCCGACGAGCACGTGCCGCATGGGGACCGACGACGACGCGGTCGTCGACCTCGAGCTGCGGGTGCGGGGCGTGGAGGGGCTGCGGGTCGTCGACGCGTCGGTCATGCCGAGCGTCGTGCGGGGCAACACGAACGCGCCGACGATCGCCATCGCCGAGCGCGCCGCCGACCTCATCGCCGGCCGGCCGCCGCTGGGCGCCGAGGCGGCGGCCCTGGAACGCGCGGGCGCCTAGCGGGCGGCCGCGGGTGCGACCCCGCCGCCGGGTAGCATCCGACCAGTGACCCGGACGCTCTCCGACCTGCCCCTCCTCGCGAGCGGGAAGGTCCGCGAGATCTACGACCTCGGCGACAAGCTGCTCCTCGTCGCCAGTGACCGGATCTCCACCTACGACGTCGTGCACCCCACGCCGATCCCGGACAAGGGCAAGGTCCTGACCGGCCTCTCGGCGTTCTGGTTCGCCAAGACCGGCCACATCGTGGCCAACCACCTGCTGTCGAACACCGACGGCGTGCCCGACGAGGCGCGCGGCCGGGCGCAGGTCGTGCGCAAGCTCGACATGCTGCCCGTCGAGTGCGTGGTGCGCGGCTACATCACCGGGTCGGGCTGGAAGGACTACCAGGCCACCGGCACCGTGTCCGGCGTGGAGCTCCCCCCGGGGCTGCGCGAGGCGGAGCGCCTGCCCACGCCGGTCTTCACCCCCTCGACGAAGGCCGAGGTCGGCCACGACGAGGCGATCGACTTCGACGCCGCGTCCGAGCTCGTCGGGAACCGCGAGCTCATGGGCCGCGTCCGCGACGCGTCGATCGAGCTCTACCGCTTCGCCGCCGAGCACGCGCGCTCGCGCGGGGTCATCCTGGCCGACACGAAGTTCGAGTTCGGGCTCGACGCGGACGGCGAGCTCGTGGTGGGCGACGAGGTGCTGACGCCCGACAGCTCGCGCTACTGGCCCGCCGACGGCTACGAGCCCGGCCACGGGCAGCCGTCCTTCGACAAGCAGTACGTGCGCGACTGGGCGGCCGGCAGCGGCTGGGACAAGGCCCCGCCCGCCCCGGCGCTCCCGGACGACGTGGTCGCGCGCACGCGGGCGCTGTACGTCGAGGCCTACGAGCGCCTGGCCGGCGAGCCCTTCGACGCGTGGCTGGCGCGGACGGCGCCGTGAGGGCCCGGGTGCTCATCCGGCCCAAGGCCGGGATCCTCGACCCCCAGGGCATCGCGGTCGAGCGCGCGCTGCCGGCCCTCGGCTTCGAGGGCGTGCGCAACGTCCACGTCGGGCGCCTCGTCGAGCTCGACGTCGACGACCCGGGCCGCCTCGACGAGATGTGCCGCCGCCTGCTCGCCAACCCGCTGGTCGAGGACTTCGAGGTCCTCCCGGCCGACGACCCCGCCGCGGGGCGCGCGTGAAGACCGGCGTCGTCCGGTTCCCGGGCTCCTGCGACGACGTCGACGCCCTCCAGGCGGCCGAGCGCGTCGGCGAGGCCGTGCTGCTCTGGCACGGCGACGCGGACCTCCAGGACGTCGACGCGGTCGTCGTGCCCGGCGGCTTCTCCTACGGCGACTACCTCCGCGTCGGGGCGATCGCGCGCTTCTCGCCGGTCATGGGCGCCGTCGCCGAGTTCGCCCGCGCGGGCGGTCCGGTGCTCGGCATCTGCAACGGCTTCCAGGTCCTCTGCGAGGCCGGGCTGCTGCCCGGGGCGCTGCTGCCGAACACCTCGCTGCGCTTCGTCTGCCGCCAGGTCGACGTCGAGGTCGTGCGCACGGACACGCCGTTCACGCGCACGTGCATCGAGGGGGAGCGGCTCTCGATCCCGGCCAAGCACACGACGGGGCGCTTCTGGGCCCCGGAGGAGCAGCTCGACGCGCTCGAGGCCGACGGCCAGGTCGTCCTGCGCTACGCCGAGGGGCAGGCCTTCAACGGCTCGTCGCGGTCCATCGCGGGCGTCTGCAACGACGCACGCAACGTCCTCGGCCTGATGCCCCACCCCGAGCACGCCGTCGACGCGCTGGTCGGCGGCTCCGCCGACGGGCTGGCGCTCTTCGCCGGGATGGCGGCCGCGGTGCAGGCGCGTGTCCCCGCCTGAGGTGGACGCGCTGCCGACGGCGCAGGACGCGGTCGCCCTCGGCCTGACGCGCGACGAGTACGACCTCGTCGTCGCCAAGCTCGGCCGTGCCCCGAACCAGGTCGAGCTCGCGATGTTCTCGCTCATGTGGAGCGAGCACTGCGCCTACAAGCACTCCAAGAAGCTCCTGCGCACGCTGCCGACCGAGGGCGAGGCGGTCGTGCTCGGCCCGGGGGAGAACGCGGGCGCGGTCGACGTCGGCGGCGGCCTGGTCTGCGCCTTCAAGGTCGAGTCGCACAACCACCCCAGCGCCGTGGAGCCCTTCCAGGGCGCGGCCACGGGCGTCGGCGGCATCCTGCGCGACATCTTCGCCCTCGGGGCGCGGCCGGTCGCCGTCCTCGACTCGCTGCGCTTCGGCGAGCCCTCCAGCGCGCGCTCGCGCTACCTGCTCGACCACGCCGTCATGGGCATCGGCCACTACGGGAACTCGATCGGCGTGCCGACGGTCGGCGGCGAGGTGTACTTCGAGGCGCCCTACGAGACGAACTGCCTCGTCAACGCGATGGCGCTCGGCCTCGCGCCGCGCGGGCGCCTCACCCGGTCCGCGGCCGCGGGCATCGGCAACGTCGTCGTGCTGTTCGGGGCGTCGACGGGTCGCGACGGCATCGGCGGCGCGTCGGTCCTGGCCAGCGCCGAGCTCGGCGCCGACGACGCCGACAAGCGCCCGACCGTCCAGGTCGGCGACCCCTTCGAGGAGAAGAAGCTCCTGGAGTGCTCGCTGGAGCTGCTCGACCGCGGCCTGCTCGTCGCGCTGCAGGACCTCGGCGCGGCGGGGCTGACGTCGAGCGCGTCGGAGATGGCGTCCAAGGGCGGCGTCGGCGTCGACCTCGACGTCGCCCGGGTGCCGCTGCGCGAGGCCGACATGGCGCCCTTCGAGGTCATGGTCTCCGAGTCGCAGGAGCGGATGCTGTGCGTCTGCGAGCCCGCGCGCCTCGACGAGGTGCTCGAGGTGTGCGCGCGCTGGGAGGTCCACGGCACGGCGATCGGCGCGGTCACCGACACGGGGCTCGTGCGCGTCCTGCGCGACGGCGAGGTCGTCGGCCAGATGCCCGTCGCCGCGCTCGTCGACGACTGCCCCCTCTACGACCTCGCGCCGGCGCGCCCGCCCGCGGGCGCGGGGGGCGTGTACCCGCCCCCCGCGGCGACGCTCGCCGCCGGGGCCTCCCCGCGTGACGCGCTGCTCGCGCTGCTGGCCGCGCCGAACGTCGCCTCGCGCCGTCCCCTCTTCGAGCAGTACGACCCGATCGTGCAGTCGCGGACCCTCCGCCGGCCCGAGGAGGCCGACGCGGCCGTGCTCGCGCTCCCGGACGGGAGCGCGCTCGGGGTGTCGATCGACGGCAACGGCCGCCGGGTCGCCGCCGACCCCTACACGGGGACCGTCATGGCCGCACTGGAGTGCGCGGCCAACCTCGCCTGCGTCGGGGCCGCACCGCTCGGCACGACGAACAACCTCAACTTCGGCAACCCCGAGAAGCCCCACGTGGCCTGGCAGCTCACGGAGGCCGTGCGCGGCCTGGGCGACGCGTGCCGCGCGCTCCGGGCGCCGATCGTGGGCGGCAACGTCTCGCTCTACAACGAGGGCGCCGACGGCCCGATCTACCCGACCCCGGTCGTGGGCATGGTCGGCCGCCTGCCCGACGCGCGCCGCGCGGGGAGGTCCGGCTTCGCCCGCGACGGCGACGCCTGGGGGCTCGCCGGGTGGAACCGGATGCCGTCGCTCGCGGCGTCCGAGCTGGCCAAGCTCCGCGGCGAGCGGCTGCCCGACGGCCTGCCGGGCGTCGACCTCGAGCACTGCCTCGCGGTGCTGGACGCGGTGCGCGACGCGGTGCGCGCGGGCGACCTCGCCTCCTGCCACGACGTCGCCGAGGGCGGGTTCCTCGTGGCGCTGGCCGAGGCGTGCCTGCTCGGCGGGCGGGGGGCGGTCGCCGTCCCTGCCGCCGAGGCGGGCGGGACGTGGACCGACGAGCTGCTCTTCGGCGAGGACGCCTGCGGCTTCCTCGTGTCCGGCCCGCGCGTGGCGCTCGAGCGCCTCGGGGAGCGGATCCCGCTCGACGTGCTCGGGACGACGGGCGGCGAGGCCCTCGTCCTCGACGAGGGCGCCGGGCTGCGCTGGTCGCTCGAGGAGCTGCGCGCGGCCCACGGCGCCCTCGGCGCCCTCTTCCCCTAGTCGCCCGCGTCCTCTCCGGGTCCGGTATTCGTGCCGTTGCGCACGATGCTCCGGAAGGGCGCCCATCGTGGCGGCGTACCCGGGACGTGGAACGCCATCTTCCCGCCCCGCGCCAGCGGTCCGCCCCGCGCGGCGCGCCGGTCCGGCCGCGTCCTGACCACCGCCCTCCTGGCCGGCCTGGCCTTCCTCCTCCTCGCCGGCCCGGCGAGCGCCGCCTCGCTCTTCGCGGACGGCTTCGAGTCGGGGGACTTCTCCGCCTGGAGCCAGGTCCAGACGGCGGTCGGCGGCACCGCCGTCGTCCAGAGCGCCGTGGCGCGAACCGGGACGCTGGCCGCGCAGCTCTCGGAGACCGCGACCTCGGGCTCGAAGGCCTATGCCCGCAAGACGCTGTCGGCGTCCCAGCAGGACATCACCGTCAGCGGCGACTTCCAGGTCTCCAGCGCGCCCACGAGCGGCGGCAACATCCCGTTCTTCCGCCTGCTCGACCCCAGCGGTGCCCGCGTGGTGAGCATCTACCGCCAGAACGGCAGCGCAGGCACGATCGGCCTCGGCTACCAGGGCGCGAACTTCACGTCGACCGGCAAGCTCGCGCTCGGGGCGTGGGCCACGGTCTCGATCCACGTCGTCACGAACGGCACCTCGAGCACGGTGGAGGCGCGCCTCAACGGGACCCTCGTCTACACGACCACGGCCGCGAGCCTCGGCACCGCCGGCGTGCAGGCGATCCAGATCGGCAACGACACGTCCGCCCAGGCCTTCGGCCTGTACGCCGACACGATCGCCGTCGACGGCGTCGGCGACACGACGCCGTCCGCGCCGGCCAACGTGACGCTGCCGACGGTCTCCGGCACGCCGCAGGCCGGGCAGACGGTGACCGCCAGCACCGGCACGTGGACCGGCAGCCAGCCGATCACCTACGCCTACCAGTGGCTGCGCTGCGACGCGGCCAGCGCCGCGTGCCTCGCCATCTCGGGCGCCACGTCGGCGAGCTACGCCGTCACGGCGGCCGACGTCGGCGACACGCTGCGCGTCGCCGTGACCGCGAGCAACGGCGTCGGCCCGTCGACGGCGACGTCGAACGCGACCGCCGTCGTCCAGGGCGCCTCGACCGCGCCGGCGAACACCGTCGCGCCGACGATCACCGGCAGCGCGCAGGCCGGCCAGGTCCTCACGGCGGTCCCGGGCACCTGGACGGGCACCCAGCCCATCGCCTACGCCTACGCGTGGCGGCGCTGCGACAGCGGCGGCGCGATCTGCGCGCCGATCAGCGGGGCCACGGGGTCCTCGTACACCGTCGCCACCGCCGACGTCGGCAGCACGCTGCGCGTCGTCGTCACCGCGAGCAACGCGGCGGGGAGCGGCACGGCCACGTCCGCGGCCACCGCCCAGGTCACCGCGACGCAGACCCAGCCCGGGCTCGTGGCGCTGTGGCACATGGACGAGACCTCGGGCACGTCGATGTTCGACGCCGTCGGCGGCCACACCGGGACGCTGCACTCGGTCAGCCTCGGGCAGCCCGGCGCGCTGGGCACCGCCTACGGGTTCACCGGCTCGAGCTACGTCTCGGTGCCCACGAAGGGCGACCTCAACCCCGGCAGCGCGAACCTCACGGTCACGATCCGGATCAAGACGACCTCGGCGCCCGCCACGCCGGACTGGGACATCATCCGCAAGGGCCTCTACACGACCGCGGGCGGCGAGTGGAAGATGGAGTACCAGCCCTCGGGCCAGGCCTCCTGCGGCTTCAAGGGGTCCTCGGGCTACAGCGAGATGACGGCGGGCCCGGCGATCAACAACGGGCAGTGGCACACCGTGCAGTGCGTCAAGACCTCGACGGGCATCAAGGTCGTCGTCGACGGGGCCGCCACCTCGAAGACGGCCGGCATCGGCGCGATCTCCAACACCGACGCGGTGCCCATCGGCGCGCGGCCGGGCTCGGAGTTCTTCAAGGGCTCGCTCGACGAGGCCAGCGTCCAGATCGGCTAGCGGCCGAGCCCGGACGTCGCGGCTCCGAGGCCGGTCCGCGGCGCCCCCGCCGCCCGGGTCGTGGCCGCACCCGCTGCTACCCTCGCCGCGGGTCCAACCCATGTCCTCGCCCACCGACCTCCCCCTCCGCGACGGACCTCGCGACGAGTGCGGCGTCTTCGGGATCTTCGCCCCCGAGCACGACGTCGCGCGCCTCGCGTACTTCGCCCTGTACGCGCTCCAGCACCGCGGCCAGGAGTCGGCGGGCATCGCCGCGGCCGACCGCGGCGGCGCCATCATCACGCAGCGCTCGCTCGGCCTGGTCTCGCAGGTCTTCAAGGAGCACGACCTGCGGGCGCTGCGCGGCGACCTCGCCGTCGGCCACGTCCGCTACTCCACGACGGGCTCCAACGAGTGGGAGAACTCCCAGCCCGTCCACCGGTCCGCCGGCTCGGGCGGGAACCGGCGCGACCTCGCGCTGGCCCACAACGGCAACCTCATCAACGCCGTCGAGCTCCACGCCGCCCTGCGCGAGCGCGGCGTGACCTTCCAGTCCACGTCGGACTCGGAGATCATCGCGGCCCTCCTGGCGGCCCACCCGGCCGACGACCTCCACGAGGCGATCGCCGACGTCGTCCCGCGCCTGCAGGGCGCCTTCTCGACGGTCGTCATGGACCAGGAGCGCGTCTACGCGTTCCGCGATCCCGCCGGCGTCCGGCCGCTCGTGCTCGGGCGCCTCGGCGAGCGCTACTGCGTCGCGTCGGAGACCTGCGCGCTGGACATCATCGGCGCCGAGCACCTGCGCGACGTCCTGCCGGGCGAGCTCGTGTCGCTCGGTCCCGACGGCGTGCGCTCGCGGATGGTCGTCGACGACGCGCGCGAGGCCTTCTGCGTCTTCGAGTACATCTACTTCGCGCGGCCCGACTCGCGGATGGCGGGCCACTCGCTGCAGGCCGTGCGCGGCCGCATGGGGGAGCTCCTGGCCCGCGAGGCGCCCGCGCCCGGCGCGGACCTCGTGATCCCCGTCCCGGACTCCGGCGTCCCGGCGGCGCGGGGCTTCGCGCGGGCCAGCGGGCTCCCGCAGGACGACGGCCTCATCAAGAACCGCTACGTCGCGCGGACCTTCATCCAGCCCGGCCAGGAGCTGCGCAAGCACGGCCTGCGCCTGAAGTTCAACCCGCTCCCGGAGATCGTGGGCGGCCGCAGGCTCGTCGTCGTCGACGACTCGATCGTCCGCGGCAACACGACGCGCCAGATCATCCAGATGCTGCGCGACGCCGGCGCGCTCGAGGTCCACATGCGGATCTCGGCCCCGCCGATCCGCCATCCCTGCCACTACGGCATCGACATGTCCTCGCGCGAGGAGATGGTCGCCCACGGCAAGGAGGTCGACGAGATCGCGGCTGAGCTCGGGGCCGACTCGCTGGCCTACCTGTCGCTCGACGGCGTCTACGAGGCCGTCGGCCGCCCGCGCGAGCAGCACTGCGACGCCTGCTTCTCCGGCTCCTATCCGCTCACCGGCACCGACGACGCCCAGGGCAAGTTCGCCTTCGAGCGCTCGCTGCCGCTCGTGCAGGCCTAGGCCTGCGGCGGCCCGCCGCGGGGCCGCGGCGCGGATAGGGTCGCCGGCATGGACGACGACGCGCTGCGCGCCCGGCACGGCGCCAGCCAGCGGGCGCTGTACGCGGCCGTGACGCCGGCGACGGCGGGCGGCCGCGTGCTGGAGCTGGCCGGCGGCGCGGTGCAGGCCGCGATCACGCCGGCGGTCCCCGGCGTGTCGCTCTTCAACGCGGTGGTCTACGACGACGGGGCGGCGCTCCTCGGCGCCCGCGACGAGCTCTCCGCGGTCTACGACGGGGCGGGCGTCCAGGCGTGGACCGTGTGGGTGCGGCCCGGCGACGAGGCGGTGGCCGCCGGGCTGCGCGCCGCCGGGCACGTGCACGACGGGCGGCCGCTCCTCATGGGGGCCGTGCTCGGGGCGATGGACCTCGACCCGCGCGGCGACGTCGACCTCGACGTCGATCCCGCCCCCTCGTTCACCGTGCTGGCCGACCTCAACGACGCCGCCTACGGCGTGCCGGGGGGCACCTTCGCGCCCGCGGTCGCGGGCCTCGGCGACGCGGGGCCGCGCGCCTGGGTGGCCCGCGCCGGCGGCCGGCCGGTGGCCACGCTGAGCCTCGCGCTCCACGCGGGCGACGCCTACGTCTGGCTCGTGGCCACGGCGCCGGAGGCGCGCGGTCGCGGCCTCGCGAGCGAGCTGCTGCGGAGCGCGCTGCGCGCCGCGCGCGACGAGGCGGGGGCGGCGACGACGACGCTCGAGGCGACCGCGATGGGCGAGGGCGTCTACCGGCGCCTGGGCTACCGCGAGCTCGGACGGCTCGGCATGTGGGAGCGCCGGGTGCCTGCTTAGCTGCGCGGCCAGGGGCGGCGCGTGCTGGGCTTCCTCGACCAGGTGGCCGGGATCGCCCGGTAGTGGTCCTTGCCGCCACGCGCCCGGCGGGGCACCATGGCGACGTGCCCACCCGCCGGATCGTCCTCGTCGCCGCCGACGGCCTCCAGTCGCTCGACCTCACCGGGCCGCTCGAGGTCCTGCACGCCGCCGCCCGGGTGGTTCCCGGCGCCTACCGGATCGAGGTCGCCGGCACGGCCGGGACCGCCCCGGTGCGCAGCACGAGCGGCCTGGCGCTCCTTCCCGACCTGGCGCTGGCGGACGTCCGGGGCCACGTCGACACGCTCGTCGTGGCCGGGGGCGAGGGGGCGCGGGCGGCCGCCGAGGACCTCGCCGTCGTCGCCGCGGTGCGCCGCGCCGCCGGGCGCTCGCGGCGGGTCGCCTCGGTCTGCACCGGGGCCTTCCTGCTCGCCGCCGCCGGGCTGCTCGACGGCCGCCGGGCGACGACCCACTGGGCGTCGTGCCGGTCCCTGGCCGAGCGCCACCCCCGCGTCGACGTCGACCCGGACCCGATCTTCGTCCGCGATGGCGACGTGTGGACGTCGGCCGGCGTCACCGCGGGCCTGGACCTGGCGCTGGCGCTCGTCGAGGAGGACCTGGGCCGCCGCGTCGCGCTCGAGGTCGCCCGCTGGCTCGTCGTCTTCCTCCAGCGCCCGGGCGGCCAGTCGCAGTTCTCCGCGCCGCTCGTGGCCCAGGCCGCCGAGCGCCGGCCGCTGCGCGAGCTGCAGGCGTGGGTGGCCGAGCACCTCGAGGACGACCTCACCGTCGCGCGCCTCGCGGCGCGCGTGGCGATGAGCGAGCGGACCTTCTCGCGCGCCTTCCGGCGCGAGACCGGGGTCACCCCCGCCGCGTGGGTCGAGGGGCTGCGGGTCGAGCGCGCCCGCATGGCGCTCGAGGACAGCGACGCGGGCGTCGAGATCGTCGCCCGGATCTGTGGCTTCGGCTCGGTCGAGACGCTGCGCCGTGCCTTCCACCGCCGGCTGGGCGTCGGGCCCGCCGCCTACCGCAGCCGGTTCCGCCCGGCCGCCTGAGGAGCCCCCATGGACATCGCGATCCCGCTGTACGAGGACTTCACCGCGCTGGACGCCGTCGGGCCCTACGAGGTCCTGAGCCGCCTGCCGGGGGCCCGCGTGCGCTTCCTGACGGCGACCGCGTCGGCGCCGGCCGCGGTCCGCACCGACAACCGGATGCTCGAGCTCGTCGCCGAGGCCTCGCTCGAGGACGTCCCGCACCCCGACGTCCTCGTCGTCCCCGGCGGGATCTCGGCCGACCGCTTCGCCGACGACGAGCGCTACCGGTCGTGGATCCGGACCGCCCACGAGACGTCGACCTGGACGACGTCGGTCTGCTCGGGCGCGCTGCTCCTGGCCGCGGCCGGGGTGCTCGACGGCGTCGAGGCGACGACGCACTGGCTCGACCGCGAGCGCCTGGCGGCGCGCGGCGCCATCCCGGTCGAGGACCGCGTGGTGGAACGCGGCAAGGTCATCACCGCGGCGGGCGTGTCCTCGGGCATCGACATGGCGCTCCTCCTGGCCGCGCGGATCGCGGGCGACGTCGTCGCGCAGGCCATCCAGCTCGTCATCGAGTACGACCCCCAGCCGCCGTTCGACGCGGGCGCGCTGGGCAAGGCGCCTCCGGAGGCGGAGGCCCTGGTCCGAGCGGCCGTGGATGCGCGCCGGGCGCGCGCGGGGGTGTGACGGCCGTCGGGCCGGGTGCGACGCCCGCCGCGCGAGGTGTGACGGGGGACCCGCCGGGGCGCTCGCCGGCCCGGGCCCCGCCGCGGGCGCCGCTATGGTCGGGCGGGCTGATGGACGACGCCCGCCGCGCGCTGCGCGAGCACTTCGGGTTCGAGGGCTTCCGGCCCGGTCAGGAGCAGGCCGTGACCGCCGCCCTGGCCGACCGCGACGTGCTCGTCGTCATGCCCACGGGGGCGGGGAAGTCGCTCTGCTACCAGCTCCCGGCGCTCCTGCGCGACGACCTGACGCTCGTCGTCTCGCCGCTCGTCTCGCTCATGCAGGACCAGGTCGAGGCGCTCGAGCGGGTGGCGCCCGGGCGCGCCGCGCTCGTCAACAGCCAGCGCGACGCGGTGGCCAACCGCGACGCGGTCGAGCGGGCGCTGGGCGGGGAGGTCCGGCTGCTGTACGTCGCGCCTGAGCGCTTCTCCTCGCCGGCCTTCCTGGAGCAGATCCGCCACGCGCGGGTCGGGCTCTTCGTGGTGGACGAGGCACACTGCGTCTCGCAGTGGGGGCACGACTTCCGTCCCGACTACTTCCGCCTCGGCGACGCCGCGCGCTGGCTCGGAGCCGGGTCGATCGTGGCCGCGACGGCGACCGCGACCCCCCAGGTCGCCGGCGACGTGGTCGCGCGGCTGGGGCTGCGCGACCCGGAGCGCGTCACGACCGGCTTCGACCGCCCGAACCTGAGCTTCGCCGTCGTGCGCTGCCGCACCGGCGCCGACGAGCGCCGCCGTCTGACCGCGGCGCTGGCCGACCCCGTGGCGCGGCCGGCGATCGTCTACGCGGGCACGCGGGCGCTGACCGAGGAGCTGGCGGGCGCGCTGCGCGGGTCGCTCGGGGTCGAGGTCGTCGCCTACCACGCCGGCCTCGGCCGCGAGGAGCGCTCGGAGGCGCAGCGGCGCTTCATGGCGGGCGAGGCCGAGGTCGTGGTGGCCACGAACGCCTTCGGGATGGGCGTCGACAAGGCCGACGTGCGCACCGTCGCCCACGCCAGCGTCCCCTCCTCCATCGAGGCCTACTACCAGGAGGCCGGGCGCGCCGGGCGCGACGGCCGGCCGGCCCGGGCGCTGCTCTTCGCGGAAGGCCGGGACAAGGGCCTGCACGTCCAGTTCATCAAGCGCGACGAGGTCGGCGACGCCGACCTCGAGCGCGTCGCGGCGGGCATCATCGGGCGGGCCGTCGAGGGCCGCTACGAGGTCGCCGCCGAGGCGCTCGCCTCCGGGCGGGACGGCGCGGACGGCGTCCGCGCGATCGTCGGCCACCTCGCCCGCGCGGGCGTCCTGCAGCCGGCGCCGGCGCCCGTCGACGTCCTGCGCGGGCGGGTGCTCACCCCCTTCGACGGTCGGGCCCGTGGAGCGTGCCGGGCCTCGGTGCGCGCGGCCAAGGACGCGCGCTGGCGCCAGTACCACGCGGTGTGGGCGTTCGTGGAGGGCGACGCGTGCCGGCGGGCGACCATCCTGCGCCACTTCGGCGACCCGGCGGCGCCTGCACCGACCGGGCCGTGCTGCGACGTCTGCGACCCGTCGCTCGTGCCCGCCGGGCCGACGGGGTCCGCGCGCGTCGCCGCCGCCGGCCTGCCGGAGGGGACCGACCTCGACACCGCGATCCTCGACGTGGTCACGCGGGCCGAGCCGTCGGTCGGGCGCACGCGCGCGGTGGAGATCCTGCGCGGCGGCCGCTCGAAGGTCGTCGTGAAGTACGACTACGACGGCCTCCCCGGCTACGGCGCGTTCGCCCACCTCACGAACGGCGAGGTGCTCGACCGCGTCGACGCGCTGCTCTCCGCCGGGCGCCTGCGCTCGACCGGGGGCGCCTACCCGAAGCTCGCCCTGGCGCGGGAGGCCGCTTGAGGGTGGGGGTGCTCGCCTCGGGCGAGGGCACGAACCTCCAGGCGCTGCTCGACACGGTCCACGGTCACGAGGCCGACGTCGTCGCGGTCGCGTCGGACCAGCCCGCGGCGCGGGCGCTGCAGCGCGCGGCCGACGCGGGCGTCCCCACGCGCGTCTTCCCGCGTGACGCCTTCGCCACCCGCGCGGAGCGCGACGCCGCGATCGCGGACTGGCTGCGGGAGCGCGGCGTCGAGCTCGTGGTCCTGGCCGGGTACATGGCGCTCCTCGACGCCGCGTTCCTGGGCCGCTTCCGCGACCGCGTGCTGAACGTCCACCCGTCGCTCCTGCCGGCCTTCACCGGCGTGCGGGCGATCGAGCAGGCGCTCGACTACGGCGTGAAGGTCTTCGGCGTGACCGTCCACCTCGTCGACGAGGGCGTCGACACGGGGCCGATCGTGCTCCAGGAGGCGGTGGCGCTGCCCGGCGCGACGGACGCGGACGCCGTCCACGCGGCGCTGCGCCCGCTCGAGCACCGCCTGCTGCCCGAGGCCGTGCGGCTCGCCGCGGCCGGCCGGCTGCGCCGCGACCCGGGTCACCCCCGGAGGGTGCTGACGGACCGGGGCGGCGACTAGCCGCGCCGCCGGCCGCCGCCGGCCGCCGCGCCGCTCGCCGCCGCACTGGGTGCCGCTAGCCGCCGCGCTGGGCGCCCGAGGACTCCCCCTCCCAGTCGCCGGCGACGTCCTCCGCGGGCTCGGCGGCGTCCTGGCGACGCTCGTCGAGCTCGTGGTGGGCCTCGTCGAGGTGCTCGTCGAGGCGCTCGAGGCGCTCCTCGAGCTCGTCGCCGGTCTTCTCGAGCTGCTCCTCGGCGTCCGATCGCGGATGCTCCATGGACGCGAGCTGCCCGCACGGGAGCGCTCCCATGCGACGGGTCGGCGGCTCCGCGGGTCGGGCCACTATGCTCGGCGCCATCGCCGAGCCGCCCGCCACCTCGTCGACGAGCGCCCCCACGCCGACGCAGCCAGGCGCCGTCCAGGTCCGCCGCGCCCTGCTCTCGGTGTCCGACAAGACCGGGGTCGTCGACTTCGCGCGCGGCCTGGCCGAGCTCGGCGTCGAGCTCGTCTCGACCGGCGGCACCGCCCGCGAGCTCCAGGAGGCGGGCCTCGCCGTCCGGGCGATCGAGGACTTCACGGGCTTCCCGGAGATCATGGACGGGCGGGTCAAGACGCTGCACCCGAAGCTCCACGCCGGGCTCCTGGCGGTCCGCAGCGATCCGGCGCACCTCGCGGCCGCGGCGGCGCACGACGTCGAGTTCGTCGACCTCGTCTGCGTGAACCTCTACCCGTTCGAGCGCACCGCCGGGCGCCGCGAGGCCGCGCCGGAGGAGGTCATCGAGCAGATCGACGTCGGCGGGCCGACGATGCTGCGCGCGGCCGCCAAGAACCACGCCTACACGGCCGTCGTCGCGTCCCCGGCCGCCTACGACGCCGTGCTCGAAGAGCTGCGGACGGACGACGCCCGCCTGTCGATGGAGACGCGCCGGTGGCTCGCGGCCGAGGCGTTCTCGTACACGGCGCGCTACGACACGGCGATCTCACGCTGGTTCGCCGAGGGCGCCGAGGAGGACTTCCCCGGCCTCCACGTCCGCGCCTACGAGCGCGTCCTCGAGCTGCCCTACGGCGAGAACCCGCACCAGCGCGCCGCGTTCTACGAGCAGGTCGGCGCGCGGCGGCACGTGCTCTCGCACGTGCGCCAGCACCACGGCAAGGCGATCTCGTACAACAACCTCCTCGACCTCGACGCCGCCCGCGCGCTCGCCCGCGACCTCGGCGAGCGGCCGGCCTGCGTCATCGTCAAGCACAACAACCCGTGCGGCGCCGCCATCGGGAGCGACGCGCTCGACGCCTACCGGCGGGCCTTCGCCTGCGACCCGGTCAGTGCCTACGGCGGCGTCATCGTGCTCAACCGCCCGGTCGACCTCGCGACGGCCGAGGCGCTCGCGGAGCAGTTCCTCGAGGTCCTGCTCGCCCCGGGCTACGAGGACGGCGCGCTCGAGGTGCTCCAGCGCAAGCCCAACGTGCGGCTGCTCGAGGACGAGGAGCGCCGCGGTCCCGACCCGCGCGAGCGGGCCATCCGCCAGGTCGAAGGCGGCCTGCTCGTCCAGGACCGCGACCGCGTCGTGCTCGACCCCGCGACCATGCACGTCGCCACCGATCGGCACCCGAGCGAGGCCGAGTGGCGCGACCTGCTCTTCGCGTGGGCGGTCGGCGCGCACGTGAAGTCCAACGCGATCGTCCTGGCCCGCGGGAGCGCGACCGTCGGCGTCGGCGCGGGCCAGATGAGCCGGGTCGACAGCGTCCGGCTGGCCGTCGAGAAGGCCCAGTCCGACCTGCACGGCGCGGCGCTCGCCTCCGACGCGTTCTTCCCGTTCGCCGACGGGCCCGAGCTCGCGATCGCCGCCGGCGTCACGGCGATCATCCAGCCGGGCGGCTCGGTACGGGACGAGCAGGTCATCGCGGCGGCGCAGGAAGCGGGGGTGGCGATGGTCCTCACCGGGCGGCGCCACTTCCGCCATTGAGCGGCGCGGCGGCCGAGGACGTGCGGCGCCACGGCTCGGGCGGCCCGTACGAGGACACGGTCGGCTACAGCCGGGTGGTGCGCGCGGGCGCGCACGTCTGGGTCGCCGGGTGCACGGCGACGCTGCCGGACGGCTCGCTCGCCGGGGTGGGCGACGCCGAGGCGCAGGCGCGCCAGGCCTTCGCGAACCTCGCGGCGGCGCTCGAGCGCGCCGGCGCGGGCCTGGGCGACCTCGTGCGGACGCGCATGTACGTCACCGACCGCGACCACGCCGCCGCGGTCACGCGCGTCCACGGCGAGCTGCTCGGCGACGTCCGGCCGGTGACCGCGCTCGTCGTCGTGGCCGGGCTGCTCGACGCGCGCATGCTCGTCGAGGTCGAGGCCGACGCGTACGTCGCCCCGTCCGGCGGGGCGCCGGATCGCGCTCCCTGAGCGGCGTCCACGGTCCGTCCGGCGCGTCGCGCAGCATGCCCGGCCCCGTGCCCGTCGCCCCGCCGCACCCTTCCCGCTCACCGCTGCGGGGGTGGCAGGAGCGGGCACTCGTGACGATGCGCGCATGGCGATCGGGCGCCCTCCTCGTCGCGGCCGCGCCCGGCGCGGGGAAGACCCGCCCGGCGCTCGTCTTCGCCCGGGAGCTCCTGCGCGCCGGCGCCGTCCGGCGGGTCGTGGTCGTTGCCCCGACGGCGCCGCTGACCCGCCAGTGGGCCGACGCCGCCGGCCGGCTCGGCGTGCACCTCGTCCCCGACGCGCCGGAGCTGCGGCCGCCGCGGGACTTCGACGGCGTCGCCGTGACCTACGCGCGGGTGGCGATGGTGGCGGAGCGGTGGTCGCGCCAGTGCGGGGCACCCACGCTCGTCATCGCCGACGAGGCCCACCACCTCGGGGAGGACCTCGCCTGGGGCCTGGGGTTCCACCTCGCCTTCCGCGACGCCGGGCGGCGGCTGCTGCTGTCGGGCACGCCGTTCCGCAGCGACCAGACGCCGATCCCGGGCGTCCGCTACGACGACGGCGTCGTCGTCCCCGACGTCTCCTACACCTACGCCGACGCGGTGCGCGACCGGATCTGCCGACCCGTGACGTTCGTCCCCTACGACGGCGTCCTGCAGTGGCGGACGGGGGAGGACGGCGACGTGGTCGAGTCCTCCTTCGAGGACGCCCTGACCGGCCGCGACGCCGCGCGCCGCTACCGGACCGCGATCTCGGTCGACCTCGCCGATGGGCTGCCGCGGATCCTGGCGGCCGCCCACGAGCGCCTGCAGGCCGTGCGGGCCGGCGGCCACCGTGACGCCGGCGGGCTCGTCGTCGCCGCCGACGGCGAGCACGCGCGGGCGGTGGCGAAGGTGCTGCGGGCCATCACGGGCGCGCCGCCGGTCGTCGTCCTCCACACGGAGGCGCGCGCGGCGGAGAAGCTGGCGGCGTTCACGTGCTCGCGCGAGCCGTGGATCGTGGCCGTGAACATGGTCTCCGAGGGCGTCGACATCCCCCGGCTGCGCGTCGGCGTCTACGCGACGGCGGCCAAGACGCCGCTGATCTTCCGCCAGGTCGTCGGGCGCTTCGTCCGGACGATCCCGGGGCGGCCGGTCGATCGCAGCTGGCTGTTCCTCCCCGCCGACCCGGTGCTCCGCCGGCACGCGAGCGACGTCGAGACCGAGCTGCGCCACGTCCTGCACCCGCCCGGCGAGCAGGACCCGGCGGCGCTCGACGAGCGGCCCGACCGCCGCGAGAGCGAGCCGTCGGAGCGGGAGGCCTTCGTCCCCGTCGCCGCCGACGTGGCCCCGCAGCTCGCGCTCTTCGGCGGCGGCGCGGCCGCCCCCGCCCCGGTCGCGCCCGGGGCGGTGCCGGTGCCGGGCGCCGAGGACCGGGGGGAAGACGCCGACGAGGCCGCGCTCCCGACGTGGGAGCGGCGTGCGCTGCTGCGCGACAAGCGCCATCGGCTCGTCGCCGACCTGCGCCGCCGCGACGGGCGCAGCCACGCGGAGATCAACGGCTGGCTCAACCGCAGCTGCGGCATCCGCCGCGTGAACGACGCGTCGATCGAGCAGCTCGAGCGCTCCATCGAGCTCCTGCTCGCCGAGCTCGCCGGCGCCGCTCGCCGGCGCCCGGCGGCGCGCCGGTAGCGCGCGGCGCTGCCGCTCGCCGCCAGGCCCGGGCCCGGCGGCCCGAAGCCGGCCGGCTACGCCGCGGCCGGCTGGCCGTCGACGGGCTCGCCCTCGCGGTGGCGGCGCGCCCCGGGGCCGAAGACGGCCTCGACGTCGCGCAGCTCGAGGTCGGCCCCGCAGCGGTCGCAGCGCAGGTGCTCGGTGACGTTGCCCCCGCACCCGCGGTGGCGGATCAGCCGGGGCGGCCCCTCGGTCGCGTAGTGGCGGTCGCCCCAGCGCAGGAGCGCCATCGTGACGGGCCACAGGTCGCGGCCCTTCTCGGTCAGGCGGTACTCGAAGCGCTCGGGACGCTCCTGGTAGCGCACGCGCTCGAGCACGCCCTCCTCGACGAGCCGGCCGAGGCGGTCGGTCAGGACGTTCCGCGCGACCCCGAGGTCGCGCTGGAAGTCGTCGAAGCGGCGCAGCCCGAGGAACGCGTCGCGGATCACCAGCAGCGTCCAGCGGTCGCCGAGCACCTCCAGGGCGCGGGCGATCGAGCAGTGCTGGGAGTCATAGGTCCGGGGCAGCATGGTCTCTCCTCCGGGCCGAGTGTAGCCCGACAGGGTTGCGTGAGGCAACCGACGTCGTTAGAGTCCGTTGCGTCAAGCAACTTGGAGTATCTCCCATGGCCCGTCGCTGGAAGGTCCTGCTCGTCACCGCCGTCGCCGTCTTCATGGCGTTCCTCGACGTGACCATCGTGAACATCGCCTTCCCGGACCTCCGGGCCGACTTCTCCTCCTCCTCGCTGGGCGGGCTCTCGTGGGTCCTGAACGCCTACAACATCGTCTTCGCGGCGCTGCTCGTGCCGGCCGGGCGGCTGGCCGACCGCATCGGCCGGCGGCGGATGTTCTTCGCGGGGCTGGGCCTCTTCCTGGCCGCCTCCGCGGCATGCGGGCTCGCGCCGTCCGTGCCCGTCCTCGTGGCGGCGCGCGTCGTCCAGGCCGTCGGTGCCGCGGCGCTCATCCCCACGTCGCTGGCGCTGCTGCTGCCCGAGTTCCCGCTCGAGCAGCGCGCGACCGCCACCGCCCTGTGGGGCGCGACGGGCGCCGTCGCGGCGGCGACCGGGCCGTCGCTGGGCGGCCTGCTCGTGGACGCCACGGGCTGGCGCTCGGTGTTCTTCGTGAACCTCGTGTTCGGGGCGATCGCGCTCGTGCCCGCGCGGCGACTGCTGCGCGAGACGCGCGATCCGGCGCCCGGCCCGCTCCCCGACGCCGCCAGCGTGGGCCTGCTGATCACGGGCGTCGGCCTGCTGTCGCTGGGGATCGTCAAGGCGCCCGACTGGGGCTGGGGGTCGGTCGCCACGCTCGGCTCGCTCGGTGTCGCTGCGCTCCTGCTCGTCGCGCTGTGGGTGCGCTCGGAGCGCGTGGCCTCGCCGGTCGTCGACCCGTCGCTCTTCGCCGTGCGCTCGTTCGCCGTGGCGAACGTCGGGGTGCTGCTCTTCAGCGTCGGCTTCTACGCGCTGCTGCTGGGCAACGTCCTGTTCCTGACCTCGGTCTGGGGCTGGTCGGTGCTGCAGGCCGGCGTGGCGCTCACGCCGGGGCCGCTGACGGCCGCCGTCACGGCGGCGCTCGGGGGCCGCGTGGCGGATCGCTTCGGCCAGCGCGTCGTCGCGCTCCCGGGGGCGCTGCTGTTCGCCGCCGGATGCGTCGTCTTCGCCACCTCGACGGGCGCCGACCCGCACTACGTCCGCGAGTTCCTGCCCGCGAGCTTCCTGACCGGGGCCGGCGTGGGGCTGTCCTACGCGGCCTGGGGCTCGGCCGCCGTGGCCCAGCTGCCGCCCGCCCGCTTCGCCACGGGCAGCGCGCTCTCGGCCTGCTCGCGCCAGATCGGGGCCGTGCTCGGGATCGCCGGCCTCGTCGCCGTGCTCGGCACCCCGGCCCCCGCGGACGCGCTGGACGCCGCCCATCGCGCCTGGCTGCTCATGGCGGTCCCGGCGCTCGGCGCGGGCGTCTGCGCGGTCGCCCTCGGCCGCGTGCGGGCCCGCAACCCGGAGGCCACGGCCCCGGCGCTCGAGCCCGTCGCGGCCTAGCCGGCTCGCAGGCGCGCGCGCAGGAAGGCGCCGGCGCGGGCGACGGCCGCGCCGGCCTCGGGGAACTCCCCGACGGCGGACTGGAAGACGTGCCACATGCCGGGGACCTCGTCGAGGTCCACCTCGACCCCGGCCGCTCGCGCCCGCTCTGCGAACGCCACCGCGTCGTCGCGCAGGAGCTCCGCCCCGCCGGGCTGGACGAGCAGGGGCGGCAGCCCCCGCAGGTCGGCGCGCGCGGGGGACACCGACGGGTCGTCGGTCGGCGTGGGCCCGGAGTAGAGCCGCGCGGCCAGCGCGAGCGACTCGCGCCGCAGGACCGCCTCGCCGTCGTCGCTGCCCGGGCGTCGCCACGCGGCGTCGGCGCCGAGGTCGACCCACGGGCACAGCAGGGCCGCGCCGAGCGGGAGCGCGGCGCCCGCGTCACGCAGGCGCACGAGCAGGGCCACGGCCAGGCCGCCCCCGGCCGACTCGCCGCTGAGCGCGATCCCCGCGGTGAGGCCCTGCTCCCGCAGCCAGGCGTGGGCCGCCTCCGCGTCGTCGAGCGCGGCCGGGTGCGGGTGCTCGGGGGCGAGGCGGTAGTCGAGGGCCAGCACGCGCCGGCCCGCCGCCGCAGCGACGTGCCCGGCGAGGGCGACGTGGGCGCCCACCGCGCCGACCGCGAAGCCGCCGCCGTGGAGGTGCAGCACCGCCGACGTCTCCGGCGCGCCCGCGGGCGTGAGCCACCGCGCCCGCCGGCCGCCGGCGTCGACCTCCTGGACGGCCACGCCGTCGGGCGCCGCGGCCAGCGTCACGCGCGCCTCCTCGTCCGCGTGCAGCTGCTCGAGCAGCTGGTCCTCGGCCTGGGCGCCGTCGCGCGGGCGCTCACGGCGCAGCGCCGCCGTGGCGGCGGCGAACTCGGGGCTGGGCACGGGGCTAGGCGCTCCGCCCGACCGCGCCGACGACGCCGCGCAGCCCGTGGCAGCCGATGCACCCGACGCAGCCCACGCAGCCGCTGCACCCGACGCAGGCCACGCAGGCGACGCAGCCCGCGCAGCCCGCGCAGGCGACCGTCCCCAGCGACCCCGCGATGCCGGCGCCCAGCACCGTCGCCGCCGAGCCGGCGACGACCGCGCTGCCCGCCGTGGCGACCGACCCGGCCACCACGGCGCTGCCCACCGTGGCCGCCGACCCGGCCACCACGGCGCTCCCCACCGTCGCGACCGAGCCCGCGACGACGGCGGAGCCGGTCGTGGCGACGTGGTCGTCGGAGGGGCTCACCAGGGCGATTCTGCGGGCGCCGTGGTCCGGGCGCAAGCCGGCGCATGGGCCGCCCGAGATTCGAACTCGGATCGCGACGCTTAAAAGGCGTGCGCTCTGACCGTTGAGCTAGCGGCCCCTGCGCCAGCCTAGAGCGCCGCCCGCCTCAGCCGTCCCGCAGGCTCACCATCCCGCCGATGACCCCGAGGTAGGCGGAGCCGTCGCGGGCGATGCCGATGCCGGCGTAGTTGTTGTTGAACGACAGCCCGGAGCCCGCGTAGCGCTTGAAGGCGGTCTTGCCGGTCCGCAGGCTGATCGCGGTCCAGAACCACGGCTGCGTGCCGTTCGGGTCCGCGTCGCGCGTGTAGGTGTAGACCAGGCCGGCCCGGGCGGAGAGCTTCGGCACGACGCTCGGGGCGCGCTCGGTGAAGGTCTCCCAGACCTTGCGGCACCCGCGCCCGCCGCGGCGGACGTCGACGCGGGCGAAGCCCGGCTCGGTCAGGGCGCCGGTCATCGGGCCGAACGGGTCCTGGTAGCCGTAGTTGTTCTCGACCACGAGCGTGCGGCCCGCCGTCAGCAGCGAGTTCTCCGTCGCGCTCGCGCCGCGGTGGAACACCGGGACCTGGCAGACGATGCGCCGCGCCCCGCGGCGCAGGCGGGTCGCCCGGCGATAGACGACCACGTTCATCGGGTCGGCGTTGTCGGTGATCGCGACGTAGCCGCCGGCCATGATCGTCGGCGTCGTCCCCGACCCCGCGTCGACCTGGCTGGGCTTGACGATGCCCGAGTTGCGGTAGCGGACCGACCAGTCGATGCGCGGCCGCCCGCGGCGCCCGGCGCTCATCCGGTACATGCGGCGGTCGGACACGATGTAGACCGCGTCGCGGTCGACGGCGAACGAGTTCTCGACCTCCTCGCCGAGCCGCTTGACGCGGATCCGGCGGGTGCGCGGGTCCAGGACGCCGACCTTGCCACCGCGCTTGGAGACGAACCACACGCGCCCGCGGAAGTCGGGCAGGGCGGAGGTCACCCGCTCGTCGGGGTTCAGCACGCCGGTCAGGTCGTAGTCGGCGACCTTCCGCAGCGACGTCCCGCCGGCGCCCTCGGCGATCACCAGCAGGTGGCTCGTCTTGCTCGCGCTCCAGATGCGGTCGCGCGGATCGAGGAAGAAGTAGCCGCCGCCCGTGAAGTTCTGGAACGTCTTGGTCCCGGGCGCGTCCGGCGCCTGGGGGAGGTCGTAGCTGGCCAGGATGCGCAGCGTCGCCGGGTCGATGATGCGGGCCTGCGGCGCAGCCCCGGCCGACGGGCACACCGACACGATCCGCCCCCGCCGGTCGAAGGCCAGCGAGCCGCACACCGCGGGCGGCATCGCGCCCGAGCCCAGCACCGACGCGCGGCCGAGCGGCCCGGAGAAGGGGTAGCTGTCCGTCATCCACGTGTCGTCGTGGATGTTCGAGCGCGGGTTGCGGGCCAGCCCCGGGTTCTGGGGCACGCGCGTCGCCGGCACCGGCTGCGCATGCGCCGGGCCGCCGGTCGTGGTCGGCAGCGAGGTCGCGGGGCCGGGGGCGATCGGGTCGGCGCCGGCCGGGGCGGCGCCGAGCGCCAGCCCGGCGACGACGGCGGCGAGCGCGGCGACGCGCGCCGGGCGGGAGGGGAGGGCCATGGCGCCGATCCTCTCGCACGTGGTCGGTCCGCGTCCACAGCCCCACGCATATGATCGCTCGATGCGCGGAGCACAGCGCCTGCGGGCGACTCGGACGGCGACGATCGCGGTGGCGGCCGCAGCGGTGCTCGCGGCGGCGTGGCCGGCCGCGGCGCCCGCCGCCGCCAAGCGGCAGCGGGACGTCCTCGTCGTGAGCAACAACTGGGCCGGGACGGCGGACGTCGTCGACCCGCGGACCTTCCGGCGCCTGGCGCGCCTGGACGTCGTGCCGGACAAGGCGCAGCGCATCGCCGAGATCCAGGCCGACCCCGTGCGCAAGCTCTTCTACGACAGCATCCGCGAGCTCGTCGGCGAGGGCCACGACCAGTTCGTCGACGACGGCTTCACGTCGCGCGACGGCCGCTTCGTCTTCTTCTCGCGGCCGAGCTTCGCCGACGTCGTCGCGATCGACCTGCGCACGAAGCGCATCGCCTGGCGCGTCCCGGTCGACGGCAACCGCGCCGACCACATGGCGCTCTCGCCCGACGGCCGCCGGCTCCTCGTCTCCGCCTCGACGGCGCGCGTCATCGACGTCATCGACACCCGCGCGCACCGGATCGTCGCCCGCATCCCGTCGGGGGACCAGCCCCACGAGAGCAACTTCTCGCGGGACGGCTCGAAGATCTTCCACGCGAGCATCGGAACCGTCTACACCGACGCCGACGACCCGTCGCAGGACGCCACGAAGGGCGAGCGCGTCTTCGAGGTCATCGACGCCCGGACGCTGAAGGTCCTCAAGAAGGTCGACGTGGGTCAGCAGCTCGCCGCCTACGGCCTCGGGGCCAGCGCCGCCATCCGGCCGATGGCGGTGGCGCCCGACGAGCGTCACGCCTACCTCCAGCTGTCCTTCCTGCACGGCTTCGTCGAGTACGACCTCCGCACGATGCAGCCGACGCGCATCGCGCTGCTGCCGCCCGCCGGGCGCGCCGTGGGCCTGCCGCGCCAGGGCGACCTCCTGGACTCCGCGATGCACGGGCTGACGTTCAACCGCGCCGGCACGAAGCTCTGCGCGGCCGGCACGATGTCGGGGTACGCGGCGGTCGTGGACCGGCGCACGCTGGTCCCGCAGCGGCTGGTCCCCGTCGGCCGCGTGCCCTACTGGGCGACGTCGAGCCGCGACGGCCGCTACTGCTTCGTGTCCGTGGCCGGCGACGACCGCGTGTCGGTGATCTCGTTCCGCACGGCGCGGGAGGTCGCCAGGATCCGGGTCGGCGACCACCCGCAGCGCATGCGGACGGGGACGGTGCGCGCCGGACTGCTCTAGCGGCGGGCGCCGTCGCGCGCCGCGTCGAGCCGCGCCTCGAACGCCACCTCGTAGACCTCCACGTCGGCGCGCCGTCCCATGTCGGCGGGCGGATCCATCGAGTTGAGGACCCGGTCGCCCTGGCGCAGGTCCTCTTCCGTCTCGAACAGGCCGATGCCGATGGCACGCCCGCCCTCGGGGTCGATGAGGAGCGTGAACCCCACGGACGGCACGCCCTCCGGCGGGCCGGTCTCCCCCCGCTCCCGGATGCCGGCGCCGCTGCGGCGGATCGCCTCGGCGTCGCCGCCCTCCCACCTCGTCACGCGCGCGAACACTGGCGGTGCTCCTTTCGGTCGGATCGGCCGACCGTACGCCGGTGCGACGGGCGCGTCCAGGTACCCCCAGCGGGAATCGAACCCGCAACTCCGGCTCGAAAGGCCGACGTGTTAGCCGCTACACCATGGGGGCGGGGCGGTCGATGCTACCCCGCCCGCCTCAGACCGAGCGGGTGAGCCCGCCGTCGACGCGCACCGTCTCGCCGGTGATGTACGACGCGCGCGCCGAGCAGAGGAAGACCGCGGCGGCCGCCATCTCGGCCGGGGTGCCGACGCGCGCGGCCGGGACCTCCTGGCGCGCGCCGGCGTCGGCGCCCTCGCGCCCGCCGTGCATGGAGTACAGGCGCTCCGTGCCGATCCGGCCGGGGAGCACGCTGTTGAGCGTCACGCCGTCGGCGGCGACCGCGCGGGCGATCGTCTTGAAGGCGGCGACGAGCCCCGCGCGGTGGGTGTTCGAGAGCATGAGGTTCGCGATCGGCTCGCGCACCGAGGTGGAGCCGACGCTCACCACCCGCCCCCAGCCGCGCTCGCGCATGCCGGGGATGACGACCTGGACGAGCTCGAGGGGTCCGAGGACCAGGGTCCGGTAGGCGGTCTCCCAGGCGTCGCGCCCGAAGCCGAGCGGGTCGGCTCCGCCGGGCGGACCGCCCGTGTTCGTCACGACGACGTCGAGCCCCCCGCCGAGGGCCTCCTGCGCGGCGGCGACGAGCCGCGGCGTGGCGTCGAGGTCCCCGGCGTCGTGAACCAGGCCCGTCGCGCCGATCTCGGCGGCCGCCGCCTCGATGCGCTCGGCCGAGCGCGAGCTGATCGCCACCCGCGCGCCCTCGCGCACCAGCTCGGCCGCGATGGCCTTCCCGATGCCCTGCGACGCGCCCGTCACGAGCGCGACCTTCCCGCCGAGGCCGAGGTCCATGGCCCGACGCTACCGCGCCGCAGGAGCTAGACGACCTCGGCCGGCAGCTCCGGGTCGCGCGCGAGCCGCGCGCACCAGAGCGCGAACACGGGGACGCCCAGCGCGGTCCCGAGCCAGTGCTCGCCGGTCAGCACCGCGATCACGGCCGGGATGCCCGCGAGCGCCGCCCCGATCAGTACGCCCGCGACCGGCAGGCGCACGACCCGCGCCACGAGCAGCGCGCACGCCACCCACGCCGCGGGACCCGCGAGCCAGCCCCAGCTCTCGAAGAACGAGTGCGGCAGCGCGAGCGCGAGGACCACGGCGAGCACGGCGATCGACACCGCCTGCACCACCGCCGCCTTGAAGAAGACCGGCCACGACATCCGTCCCATGGTGGCAGGGCCGCCGCCGCCACGGCCCCGCCCCGGGCTACCCTCGTCGCGCCCGGGCGGTTAGCTCAGCTGGTCAGAGCACCTGCCTTACAAGCAGGGGGTCGCAGGTTCGAGCCCTGCACCGCCCATCCGTGGACATGCGTGCAGGGGCCCTTCGCCCCAGTGCGTGGCCTCCGTCGAATGAGGGCCCAAGCGCTAGCTCGGCCCCGTCGGGGTCAAGGGCCTCGGCCGAACGCACGCGAGTTCAGGGGCCGGCCATCGGATGGAGGGTTCCGGCGGGCCGGTCGAGGGCTGGCGCGGTGTCGGACTAGCCCGTGGGCGGGGAGGGGGACCGACAGGCCTCCGCGGTGAGCGACGGCGGCGAGGGGCCGGCCGGCGTCCCACTCCGCACCTCCGAGAGCATGACAAGCGACATCCGGTACGTCCGGCAGTCGGCGGCGGTCCCACGGACGAACACGACGACCGAGCCGCCCGAGGCCGACGCCCCGCGAGGGAACACCGGGCGCAGGTTGGCCGCGGTCGACCCGCTCGTCAATGCCCGCTCGTCCCACGTCGCTCCGGCGTCGCGCGTCCGGAAGAGTGAGATCTCACCCCAAGTCCCCGCGCCGGCGTTGCTCGAGAGGACGACCCACGACGGATCGTCATGGCGGAGCGCGGCTCCACCGTTGTGGTACTGGCCGTAGAACGCACCGGCACGGGTCAGCGGGTGGCTCACCCAGCGACGGCCGTCCCAGCGGCTGTACCAGTAGGTGTCACCGGCACTGCTGAGCAGCGTGAAGAGCGCGACGGGGGCTCGGCGACCGTCGACCGCGACGTCCATCGGCCATGCCCGCCCGCGCCCCGGCCGATAGCGGTGGACCCGGCTGAGCTGGGAGGCGTGCAGCGGCAGGTCCGCGACCGTCCCGACGAGTCGCCCGTCCGCGCGGTAGAAGCGACGGCCCTTCATCCGGACGTACAGGAGGCTCGAGTTGAAGCTGTCGGGATGGCCGTCGGAGAAGAGCATGCTGATCGAGCCGTCGGGCCCCGCGGCGTACTTCGCGTAAGGGCGGGTGTGACGCCGCCTGACGACGCGGCCCAGCAGCAGGGTCCGTGGCTTGGCCCAGTGACGGCCGTCGGCGGTGCTGGTGAAGTACGGGTTCCAGCACGGTCCCCGCAGGAACAGGTAGAGGCGGCCGCGGGTGACGACCGGGTTGGGGTAGGTGTACCCCAGCCCGCATCCCTTCGGCAGCGGGACGCGCCGGATGGCGCTGAGCCCGCCGGTGACCCCGTAGGCCCGCTCCGAGACGCGGTACTCCACACGCATGCGGCGGTCGAGCGGGTAGAGGTAGCCGCTGTGCGGCGCCCAGAACGCCCACAGCCTGCCGCGCCAGAACGTCAGGGAGCCGTTGTTGTGGTCGTCGCGCTCCATCCCCCGCCGCAGCGTCAGGAGCCGGTGGCGGCGGGTGACCGCGTCGTAGCGCTCGAGCAGCACCGTCCCGCGTGCGCTGATGCAGCTCGTGAAGATCCACCGGTCGTGGACGACGCTGCGGGGGTCACCGAAGAAGGACCAGCTGCACGGCGCGATGGTGCGGGTCTCCGACCGCAGGTCCGCCGTGCCGTCGCCCCCGCCGACGTTCGCGGTCACCGCGGCGATGGTGAACAGTGAGAGGAAGCCTGCGGCGAGGATCCGGGTGAACATTCCTTGTCCGTCCTACGAGCGGGGTGTGACTGCCACCTCGCTGATGCGTCCGTGTCGTCGGGGGTCGTGCGGCGGCTTCGGGCAGGCGCACGCTCCCACGTCCCGCCTACGGCACCATCCGGGCGCGGCCGCAGCGGCGTTGCGGCCAACCCATGTCGCCCGGCGTGGTGAGACCCGGCTCGGCCTCCGAGGTCCTCCCCACGGTGGACGACGAGCGGCAGCGATCGGACGCGACCGGACACGTGGCCTTCGGGGGCGGCCGTCGACGCGCGGCGTCCACGCGGGCTAGGCTGGCGGCGATGACGACGCAAGCGGGCGCGAGCACGATCGTGGACCCGTCGGAGGCGGTGCCGCGATGACCTCCGTCGCCGTCGTCGGCGCGGGCTTCGGCGGGGTCGGGGCGGCCGTGATGCTGCGGCGCGCCGGCTACGAGGACGTCGTCGTGTTCGAGCGGGGCGAACGCGTCGGCGGCGTGTGGCACCACAACACCTACCCCGGCGCTGCCTGCGACATCCCGTCGCACCTGTACGAGTTCTCGTTCGCGCCGAACCCGCGGTGGTCGCGACGCTTTGCGCCGCAGGCCGAGATCCAGGCGTACGTCGAGGGCGTGGCCCGGGAGCACGGCGTGCTGGACCGGATCAGGACCGGCACGGAGGTCACGCACGCGCGCTGGGACGCATCGCGCGCCAAGTGGGTGCTCGAGACGACCGCGGGCCCGCACGAGGCGGACGTCCTCCTGACGGCCTGCGGCCAGCTGTCGGTCCCCAGCGTCCCACCGATCCCCGGGCTCGACACGTTCGCCGGTCCGGTCTTCCACACGGCGCGGTGGCGCCACGACGTCGACCTCGCGGGCAAGCGCGTCGCGGTGATCGGCACCGGGTGCAGCGCCATCCAGGTCGTGCCCGCCATCGAGCCGGTCGTCGGGCACGTCGACGTCTACCAGCGCTCGCCGGGCTGGACGTTCCCGAAGATGGACGGGCCCTACAGCGAGCGGGCGCAGCGCCTGTTCGAGCGCTTTCCGATCGTCCAGCGCCTCGATCGCGCCGCCGTCCTGGCCTTCCAGGAGCTCGGCGCGCTCGCGATGACGAGGCGCCGCTCGCTGCTGCGGCTGTTCCGCGCGCTGGGCCGGCGTCAGATCACCAAGGCGATCGAGGACCCCGAGCTGCGGCGCAAGGTCACGCCGACCGACGAGATGGGCTGCAAGCGCATCATGCTCACCGACGACTGGTACCCCACGCTCGCGAAGCCCGACGTCGACGTCGTCGTCGACCCCGTCGTCGAGGTCGGGCCGGGCGGCATCCGCACCGCGGACGGCACGGAGCGCCCGGCCGACGTGCTCGTGCTGGCCACGGGCTTCCGGACGCACGGGTTCGTCGCCCCGATGGAGGTCGTCGGGGACGGCGGCCGGCAGCTCGCCGAGGAGTGGGGGCAGGTGCCGCGCGCCTACCTCGGGCTGAGCGTCCCCGGGTTCCCGAACCTCTTCCTCCTCTACGGGCCGAACACGAACGGCGGCACGGGCTCGGTCATCTACACCATCGAGGCCGGCGTCCGGCACGTGATCGCGGCGCTGCGCGAGCTCGAGCGCGCGCACGCCCAGCGGATCGAGGTCCGCCGCCACGCCGCGGAGGCGTTCGACCGCGAGCTGCGGGCCGCCCTGAGCGGGACGGTGTGGCACACCGGGTGCACGAACTGGTACGTCGACGAGCACGGCAACGACCCGAACCAGTGGCCGTGGCTGTGGACCACCTACCGCCGCCGGACGGCCCGGCTCGAGGACGGCGCGTACGAGACGTCCGCGCTCGGCGCCTAGCCCGTCACGCGGTCACCGCCTCCGCGACCATCCGGCGCTCGCCCGGAGCCGCCTTCGTCAGCTCGGCCGGCCCCCACCCCGCGGGTAGAGTCCTGCGCCGATGGCGGCGGCGAGCCCTGGAGCGGCGGACGGCGCGCTCGTGGGCGTGGACGTCGGCGGGACCTTCACCGACGCCGTCGTCGTCTCCGCGGGGCGGCTCGTCACCGCGAAGGTCCCGACCACGCCGCAGGACCAGAGCGAGGCCGTCGTGGCCGCGGTGCTCGAGGCGCTCGGGCGCGCGGGGCTCGAGCCGTCCGACGTGGCCCGCTTCGGCCATGGCATGACCGTCGGCACGAACGCCCTGCTCGAGGGCACCGGCGCCCGCACGTCGCTCGTGGCGACCGAGGGCTTCGGCGACCTGCTCGAGCTGCGCCGCCAGACGCGCGCGCACCTCTACCGCCTCGACGCCCACCACCCACCTCCGCTCGTGCCGCACGAGCGCGCGCACGAGGTGCGCGAGCGCACCGGGCCGGACGGGGTGCTCGAGCCGCTCGACGAGGCGTCGCTCGCGCGCGTGGTCCAGGCGGTGCGCGACGACGGGTCCGAGGCCGTCGCGGTGGGGCTGCTCTTCTCGTTCGCGCACCCCGCGCCACGAGCGGCGGGTGGCCGAGGCGCTGCGCGCGGCGCTGCCGGACGTCCACGTCAGCGCCTCGTGCGAGGTGCTCCCCGAGATCCGGGAGTACGAGCGCCTCTCCACGACGGCCGTCGACGCCTACCTGACGCCCGTGCTGGGCGCGTACCTCGATCGGCTCGCGGGCCGGGCCGCCGAGGCGGGGCTCCCGGCCCCGGCGATCATGCAGTCCAGCGGCGGCGTGCTGCCGATCGAGGACTGCCGCGACCACGCGGCCTGGACGGTCCTCAGCGGGCCGGCCGGCGGCGTGGTCGGCGCGGCGCGCGTGGCCGGGCGCGAGGACCGGCCGCTGGCCCTGACGTTCGACATGGGCGGGACGTCGTGCGACGTGGCGCTCGTGCGCGACGGCGTCCCGGCCCGCGCCGCGGGGACGGTGATCGCGGGGCACCCGCTGCACCTGCCGATGCTCGACGTGGCCACGGTCTCCGCCGGCGGGGGCAGCGTGGCGTGGGCCGACTCGGGCGGCGCGCTGCGCGTGGGCCCGCACTCCGCCGGGGCGCGTCCCGGGCCGGCGGCCTACGGTCTCGGCGGGGACCGGCCGACCGTCACGGACGCCGACGTCGTCCTCGGGCGGATCCCCGCGGACCGCCCCCTCGGCGGCCTCCGGCTCGACCCGGGTGCGGCGCGGGCCGCGGTGGCCGGGCTCGCCGCGGAGCTCGGCCTGGAGGTGGAGGCGTGCGCCGAGGGCATCGTCACCGTGGCGGTCCAGGAGATGGTGCGCGCCCTGCGGCTCGTGAGCGTCGAGCGCGGCGAGGACCCCCGGGAGGCCACGCTCATCGCCTTCGGCGGGGCGGGCCCGCTGCACGCGTGCCCGGTGGCCGACGAGCTCGGGGTGCGCCGCGTGGTCGCCCCGCCCGCGGCCGGCGTGCTCGCCGCCCTCGGCCTGGTCGTGGCGGGGGAGCGCCGGGACTTCGTGCAGACCGTCCTGGCCCCGGTCGACGGCGGGGCGGGGCTGGCCGCCCTGCTGGAGCCGCTCACCCGCCGGGCCGAGGAGGCGCTGCCCGGCGCGGCCCGGCGCGCCGCGGTCGACTGCCGCTACGTCGGCCAGAGCCACGCGCTGACCGTCGACTGGGACCCGCGCGCGCCCGAGGCGGAGCTCGCCGCGGCCTTCCACGAGGCCCATCGCGGCCGCTACGGCGACGCGGATCCCGAGCGGCGCGTCGAGGCGGTGACGCTCCGCCTGGCGGCCGAGCGCCCGGGCGCCGACCCGGACCTGCCGGCCGGCGACGCGGGGGAGCCCGTGCGCGGCCCGGCCGTCGTCCCGATGGAGGGCGCGACCTGCTGGGTGGGGGAGGGCTGGTCGGCGCGGGTCGACCCGACGGGCCAGCTCGTCCTGGAGCGGGAGGGGTGAGCGCCATGGACCCCGTCACGCTGCAGGTCATGGCCAACGCGCTGCGCGCCGTGGCCGAGGAGATGGAGGCCGCCCTGATCCGGGCCGCCTTCAGCCCGAACATCAAGGAGCGCCGCGACTGCAGCACGGCGCTCTTCGACGGGGAGGGGCGCATGGTCGTGCAGTCGGCCTCCATCCCCGTCCACCTGGGGGCGATGCCGGAGGCCGTCGACGCCGTCCGCGCCGAGGGCGCCGCGCCCGGCGAGGTCTGGCTGGTCAACGACCCCTACCGCGGCGGGACGCACCTGCCGGACCTGACGATGATCTCGCCGCTGCCCCTCGACGGGGCCACCGCCGCCTACGCGGTGACCCGCGCCCACCACGCCGACGTGGGGGGCATGGCGCCGGGCAGCATGCCGGCGGGCTCGCGCGAGCTGCTGCAGGAGGGCCTCGTCATCCCGCCCGTGCGGCTCGTGGCCGGCGGCCGCCCGGTGGCGGACGTCCTGCGCCTGGTCCTGGCCAACACCCGCACGCCGGCCGAGCGCGAGGGCGACCTGCGGGCGCAGCTGGCGGCCCACCGCCTGGCCGAGCGCCGGCTGGCCGAGGTGGCCGAGCGCCACGGCACGGCGCTCGTCCACGAGGCGTTCGGGGCGCTCCACGACTACGCCGAGCGCCGCACGCGGGCGGCCATCGCCGCGATGCCCGACGGGCGCCACGAGGCCGCCGAGGCGCTCGAGGGCGACGGCGTGACCGGCGACGACCTCTGGATCCGGGTCGCGGTCACGATCGACGGCGACGCGCTGACCGTGGACTTCACGGGCACCGACCCGGCCGGCCCGGGCAACTGCAACTGCCCGCCGGCCGTGACGCGCTCGGCCGTGTTCTTCGTCGTGCGGGCGCTGACCGACCCCGACATCCCGGCCTCGGCGGGCGCGTTCGCCCCCGTGCGGGTGATCGCCCCCGAGGGGAGCCTCGTCAACGCCCGCCCGCCGGCGGCGGTGGCCGGCGGGAACGTCGAGACGTCGAGCCGCATCGTCGACGCCGTCTTCGCGGCCTTCGGCCACGCGGTCGACGTGCCCGCCCAGGGCCAGGGGACGATGAACAACCTCACCGTCGGCGGCCCCGGCTTCACGTACTACGAGACGATCGGCGGCGGCCAGGGCGCCTCCGCGACCGCCGACGGCCCGTCGGGCGTCCACGTCGCGATGAGCAACACGCTCAACACCCCCGTCGAGGCGCTCGAGACCGCCTACCCCCTGCGCGTGGACGCCTACCGGCTCCGCCGCGGGTCGGGCGGCGCCGGCGCGCACCGTGGCGGCGACGGCGTGGAGCGGCGCCTGCGCCTCTTGGCCGACGCCGACGTGTCCGTCATCGCCGAGCGGCGCCGGCGCGGCCCGTCCGGGCGGGCGGGCGGCGAGGACGGCGCCCCGGGGCGCACCACGCTCAACGGCGAGGACCTCCCGGCGAAGTGGCGGGGGCCGGCGCGCGCGGGGGACGTCGTGTCGATCGAGACGCCCGGCGGCGGCGGCCACGGCGCGCCGCGCAGGCGCTGAGGCGCCGCCGGCGTCTTCGCGGCGCGGCGGTCAGCCCTCGTCGTCGTGCCGAGGCCGGACGTCGAGCCCGAGCGCCGTGGCGATCTCGATCGCCTGCTGCGGGTCGACGATCGCGCCGTCGAGGGTGACGGACGCGGGGTCCACCGCGGAGAGGTCCGAGCCGCGCAGGTCGGCGCGCGCGAACGACGCCCCGTGCAGCCACGCGCCGGCCAGGTCCAGGCCGTGGAGGCGCGCGTCGTCGCAGCGCGCCTCGCTGAGGTCCGCCTCGCGCAGGCGCACGTCGCGGAACGACGCGCGGCGCAGGTCCGCGCCGCGGAGCCCGACGAAGGACCAGTCGCCGCCGTCGACCTTCAGGAGCTCGTAGGTGCAGCGGTCGAACGTGCTCCCGACGAGCTTGCACGCCGTGAACGTCGTGTCGAAGAAGCGGCAGCGCGTGAACGTGCAGTTCAGGAACGCGGCGTCGGCGTGCGCCGAGCCGTTGAAGCGGCAGTCGCGGAACGCGCAGCCCGAGAACGCGGCGCCGCGTCCGGTGGCGTCGGTCAGGTCGACGCCGACGAACGTCACGCCCTCGTCACGGCGGTCCGAGAGGTCGCGGCCCTCCCAGTCCTCGTGGGCGACCTCGTGCGGCGCGCCGGCGCTCATGCGGGCAGTGTGCCGGTCGACGCGCCGGGCGCTGCGCTCAGCCGTCGCGGTGCACGGTGTCGCGCACCGTCGCGACGCCGGTCCACCGGGGGCGCCAGCCCAGCTTCCGCTTGGCCTTGGCGCAGTCCATGATCGCCGGGTGGCTGGCCGCCTCGACCCACTCGGCCATCGGCGGCAGGAACGGGAGCGACGCGGCGGCGCGCGCGGCGGCCTGGACCGGGCGGCTCGGGACCGGCACGGGCGCCAGCCCGACCTCCCGGGCGATCTGGCCCATCGTCAGGACGCCGTCGGCGGCGATGTTGTACGCGCCCGGCGGCCCCTCGGCGACGACGCAGCGCAGGAAGGCCTGGCCCACGTCCTCCTCGTGGATGACCTGGAGCGGCAGCTGCGGCGCGAGCGCGGGCAGCGGCAGCGGGGAGCGGCGCACGAGCCCGGCCACGGGCCGGCCGATCGCCATGAGCGGGCCGGGGAGGAGGTCCTTGGCCCCGACGGCGTGCGGGCCGAGCACGATGGGCGGCCGCAGGAGGTAGAGCCCGAGGCCGGGGTGGCGCGCCGCCTCGTCCCCCAGCAGCCGCTCGACCTCGGCCTTCTCCTGCGCGTAGAACAGCCGCGCCGCTGGTCGCACCGGCCAGTCCTCGGTGAGTGGCACGGGGTTGTCCCGGTGGAAGCCGTAGGCGGCCACCGACGACGCGTAGACGAACCGCCGCACCCCGGCGGCGGCGGCCGCGCGGAAGGTGTTCAGCGTCCCCTCGACGTTGATCGCGCGGATCGTGTCGCGCGAGGCCGTGCCCGTGATCATGAAGGCGAGGTGGACGACGACGTCGGCGCCCGCGAAGGCCTCCTCGAGGGCGGCCGGGTCGCGCACGTCGCCGCGGCGGTAGGTCATCTTCGTCCAGCCGTGCTCGAGCGGGTCGAAGGGCCGGCGGGCGATGCCGACGATCCGCCCGATCCGCTCCTCGGCCTGCAGCATGGGCACGAGGCCGAAGCCGAAGGTGCCGGTCGGACCCGTCACGGCGACGGTCAGGGGAGCGGAGGGGCGGGCCACGCCCCGACGCTACCCGGGCGCGGCGCTCCCCAGGCGTCCTCGCGGCGCTCGCGGGCCCACGGCCGGCCAGAACGGGCAGGCGCCCCCGGACGCTGCGCGGATGGGCACGACCGTGACCGGCGCCGCCGCCGACAAGGCCAAGGGCGGCTCGACCGGCTCGACGACCTAGCGGCGCCGCCGCCGGCGGGCAGGGGCCATCACCCCACCCGCCGCGGCGGCACCGAGCCGGCTCTGGCAGGACCCCGCGTTCGCGCGGTCCCTCGCCGGACGCCGTCCCGCCTCCAGCCGTGCTCGGGGGAGGGCTCAAGGGTCGGACGGCGTGCGCGCATCGTGGCCTGTCGGCGTGGCACTGGCCATCCTCCGCCCGGAGGATCGACCGGATGGCGCGGACCCCGTCCGCCCCGGCCGATCGGCCGTCCTGAGCGGGCGGGGCGCGCCGTACCATGGGCCCATGGCCCAGCGCTCCGACCGGGTGCGGGTGCTCGTCGCCGACGACCACCCGCTGTTCCGCGAGGCCGTCGTGCGGGCCGTCAAGGACCGCCCCGACCTCGAGCTCGTCGCCGAGGCCGCCGACGGCACCGAGGCGCTGGCGGCGATCCGCGAGCACGGCCCGGACGTCGCCGTCCTCGACGTGAAGATGCCGGGCCTCGACGGCGTCCGCGTGGCCAACGCCGTCACGCGCGACCGCCTGCCGACGAAGGTCGTCCTGCTCTCGGCCTTCCTCGACGGCGCGATGGCGTTCGAGGCCGTGGCGGCGGGCGCCGCGGCGTACCTCTCCAAGGACGCCGACCGCGCGCGCATCCTGGACACGATCGCCGCCGTCAGCCGCGGGGAGACGGTGCTCGCCCCCGAGGTCCAGGCCGGCCTCGCCGCCGAGATCCGCCTGCGCGGCGCCAAGGACCGCCCCGGCCTGTCCGACCGCGAGCGGCAGGTCCTGTCGATGATCGCCGAGGGCAAGAGCGCGCCGGACATCGGCCGCGAGCTCTACCTCTCCACGGCGACGATCAAGAGCCACCTCCAGGCCCTCTACGAGAAGCTCGGCGTCTCCGACCGGGCCGCCGCGGTCGCCGAGGCCATGCGCCGCGGCCTGCTCGAGTGACCCCCGGCGCCGTCCTGAGCCGGCCCGGGACGGTCCTGGCGGTCATCCGCCTGGCGACGATCCCGCTGCTGGTCCTCGCCGAGCGCCTGGTCGACCACCCCGAGCCGCGCAGCACGCCCTTCGAGGTCCTCGCCGCGCTGGCCCTCGCGTACGCCCTCGCGATGTTCGTCGCCGAGGTGCGCGGCGCGACCGCTCGGATCCCGCCGTGGACGGCGGCGGTGGCGGACCTGGTCCTCATCAGCGTGCTCGTCTACACGAGCGGCGGCCCGTTCTCGCAGCTGCGCTTCGCCTTCTTCATCCTGCCCGTGGGCGCCGCGCTCCTGCTGCGCCCGGCGCTCACCGCCGCCGCCTCGGGCGCATGCGTCCTGGCCTACCTCGTCATCGTGGCCGCCTATCCGGGCGGCGTGCCGGGGCAGGCCGACCCGCTGCCCTTCGAGGTCACCCAGGCGCTCTTCCTGCTCTGGATGGGCGCCGCGGCGACGCTCCTCTCGGCGGTGCTGACGCGGCGCAACCGCGACGTCGAGGACCTCGCCCGCAGCCGGGGGCGGCTCGTCGCCCAGGCGCTGGCCGCCGAGGACACGACGCGCCGGCGGCTGGCCGAGGCGCTGCACGACGACGCGCTGCAGAACCTCCTCGCCGCCCGCCAGGAGCTCGGCGCGGGCGACGACGCGTCGATCGACCTGGTGCGCGAGGGCCTCGACCAGGCGGTCGTCCAGCTCCGCGAGGCGGTGTTCGACCTGCACCCGCACCTGCTCGACCAGGCCGGGCTGCGCGCCGCCCTGCAGGCGGTGGCCGAGCGCGCCGGGCGCCGCGGCCGCTTCACGCCCGACGTCGAGGTCGACCCCGACGCCGAGGGCGTCCGCGACGACCTCGTCTTCTCCGTCGCGCGCGAGCTGCTGGCCAACGCCGCCCGCCACAGCGGCGCCGAGCACGTCCGCGTCCGCGTCCGCCGTCGCGACCGCCGGTCGCCGGAGGTCGAGCTGCTCGTCGCCGACGACGGGGTCGGCATCGCGCCCGGGGCGCTCGAGGCCGCGCCGCGCCGGGGGCACATCGGCCTCGCCTCCGCCGCCGAGCGGGCGGAGGCGGTCGGCGGCGCGTTCACCGTCGGGTCCGGGACGGGCGGGCGGGGGACCGTGGTCCGGGTGACCGTCCCCGCGGCCCCGCCGGCCGGCGCCCCGGGCGGGGCCGGGCGCGAGGGGTCGATCGGCGGACCGCCGGTCGCCGCCGGGACCTCGCGCCCGGAGTAGGCGCCCGCCCCATCCCGGGCGGGGCGGCCGTCCGCGAGCCTGGGTCCATGACGATCATCGCGCGCCACGGGACCGACAGCGGCGCGGCGGGGCGGACCGACCCGCACCTCGACGCCGTGCGCCGCGAGGCCGAGCCGCTCCGGGTCCTCGTCGCCGACGACCATCCGCTGTTCCGCCGCGGCGTCGCGCGCACGGTCCAGCGCCGCGCCGGCCTGGAGCTCGTCGCCGAGGCCGCCGACGGCCGCCAGGCGCTCGAGCTCATCGACGCCCTCCAGCCCGACGTCGCCGTGCTCGACCTCCGCATGCCGCGGCTCACGGGCCTCGACGTCTGCGCCGAGCTGCGGGCGCGCCCGGCGCCGCCGCCGACGCGCGTGCTCATCCTCAGCGCCTTCGAGGACGCCGCCCTCGTCTGGGACGCCCTCTCCGCCGGCGCGTCGGGCTTCGTCGGCAAGGAGGCCGCGCCCGGCGACGTGTGCGCGGCGATCGAGGCGGTCGGCCGCGGCGAGGCGGCCTTCGGCACCGTCGGGCGCGGCGCGCTCTAGGCGGTGACGAGCGGGTGGGCGGCGTCCGGCCGCGAGGCCACGCGGTTGCGGCCGGCGTGCTTGGCCGCGTAGAGCGCCGCGTCCGCCCGGGCCAGGAGCTCCGCGTTGCGGGCGTCGGCACCGCTGGCGCTGGCCACCCCGAAGGACATCGTCACGCGCAGGCCGCCGGCGGGCGTGGACTCGACGGCCTCCCGGAGGCGCTCGGCCAGCATCTCGGCGTCGGTGAGCGTCGCTCCCGGGAGCATCACGAGGAACTCCTCGCCGCCGAGGCGGTAGGCGAGGTCGAAGGCGCGCAGCTCCTTGCGCAGCGTGTAGGCGACGTCGACGAGGACCGCGTCGCCGCGCTGGTGGCCGTGCTCGTCGTTGACGGCCTTGAAGTGGTCGAGGTCGGCGACGATCACGCCGATCGACTGGCCCGTCAGCGCGGCCTGCTCGTCGAGCTCCGCCGCGCGCGCGGTGAGCGAGCGGCGGTTGAGCATCCCGGTCAGGCCGTCGAGCACCGACTCGCTGCGGTGCTCGCGGTCGGAGGACATGAGCGGCGTGGTCAGCAGCGTCGCGGCCATGAGCACCGCCAAAGGCAGGACGAGCAGCGCGGGCCGGTCCGCGACCGCCCCGGGATCGACCCCGAGCGTCGCGGCCAGCATGAGCACGACGAGGAGGGCGAGGCCGGCCGCGACGCCGCGGCCGTCGAAGCGGGCGGCGAGCGTGACCGCCGGGATCGCCAGCCAGGACGCGGCCGGGCTGGTCGGGCCGCCGGTGAGGGCGACCGAGACCGCGATGGCGACCGAGGACAGGACCCAGGCCCCGGCCATGACGTACTCGGGGTGGCTGACGCGGTGGACGAAGGGGCCGGTGATCGCGAAGCCGGCGAAGGCGATCGCGAGCACGGCGAGGGTCCACCACCCCTCCCAGTGGCCGACGGCGACGAGGGCGATCGCGAGCACGGCCAGGGCGGCGGCGCGCGCTCCGCGCAGGCGGCGGTCCATGTCGAGCAGCCGCTCGCGGGCCTGCTCGTCGCGGCACAGCCAGGAGAGGCGGTCCTTCCCCATGGGCACGTTGTCGGCGCGCCCACGCTCCACCTTGAGGGGCGGTGCCCCACCGTTCGTCGAGGAAGGGTCCAGAAGCCGTCCCCGAGCCCTTGCGCCGCGAGCCTCGCGGGCGCTACCGTGCCGCCGCGCGATGGACGGCACGGGGGCACGATGGACGGGGAGCGGACGCCGATGATCGGGACGGCGCACTGGCGGGCGGACGCCACGGCGACGCAGATGCTGCGCGCCGCCAGGGGCCTGGAGGAGATCGCCGCGACCTGCACCGGCATCCGCCGCGAGGAGCTCCTGGAGATGGTCGACGACCTGCACGCCCGGGCCCGGGCCCGCCGGGCCGTCGAGCGCGCCGTCGCCGCGCCCGAGCGCGCGACGCTGCGCTGACGACGCCCCGGCTCCGCCCGGCGCATCAGGAGGTCCGGCGCTCCTCTGCGGGCGCCTCGGTGGCGTCCTCGGACCGCGTGTCGGCCGCGCTCGGCGCCGCGCGCACGACCCGTTCGCAGGACCCGTTCGGGGTCGCTGGCGTCGCGTCGGCGATGACGTCGACGAGGTCCAGGCGGGCGTCGTCGGTGCCCGGTCCGCAGTCGACGCGGTCGACCTCGCCGTCGCGCGTGCGCAGCGTGTCGTCGCCGGGGCCGCCGTGCAGGGTGTCGCCCGTCGGGTCGCCGGGACCGCTCACGTCGCCCTGGGCCAGGGCCCACAGGTCGTCGTCCCCGGCGCCGCCGGAGGTGGCGTCGACGCCGCGGTTGGCGAAGATCCGGTCGTTCCCGGGGCCGCCGTCCTGGACGTCGTCGCCGGCGCCGCCGGCCATGAGGTCGCGGCCGCCCTGGCCCCAGGACCGGTCGTCGCCCGTGCCGCCGAAGACCCGGTCGCGCGCGTCGCCGCCGCGCAGCGTGTCGTCGCCCGCCGCGCCGAAGAGCCGGTCGTAGGACGTCCGGTCGCCCACGCGGGCGGCGTCGCCGATGACCGTGTCGGCCCCCGGCCCGCCGTTGAGCCAGTCGTTCCCGGCGTTGCCGAAGAGGCGGTCGTCGCCACGGCCGCCGAACAGGCGGTCGGGTCCGGCGCCGCCGTCGAGGGCGTCGGCCCCGCGGAGGCCGAAGAGGCGGTCGGCGCCACCGGCGCCGTCGATGGCGTCCGCGGCGTTCGTGCCGCGGAGGCGCTCGCCGTGCGCACCGCCCGTGATCTGGGCGGCGAGGGCGACCGAGCTCGTGAGGCACAGGGCGGCGACCAGCGCCGCAAGCCCCACCGTGGACCTGCGCTTGGTGTTCATGCCATCTCAACACGCGGCGGCGCGCCGGTGGTGCGGTCCGGCGCGTAGGGTCCGACCGCGATGGCCCGCACCCTGACGTCGACCCCGGCCGCGGACGGCTTCCGGATGCCCGCGGAGTGGGAGCCCCACGACGGCTGCTGGATGCTCTGGCCGCAGCGTCCCGACACCTGGCGCTGGGGCGGCAAGCCGGCGCAGGAGGCGTTCGCCGCGGTGGCCGCCGCCGTCGCCGCGGGCGGCGACCCGGTCACGATGGGCGCGGGCGCGCGCCAGTACGCGACGGCGCGCGCGGTGCTCCCCCCGGAGGTCCGCGTCGTCGAGCTCTCGAGCGACGACGCGTGGATGCGCGACGTCGGCCCGACCTTCGTCGTCGACGGCCGCGGCGGCCGGCGCGCGGTCGACTGGCCCTTCAACGCCTGGGGCGGCCTGCGCGGCGGCCTGTACTTCCCGTGGGACCGCGACGACCAGGTGGCCCAGAAGGTCGCCGAGGTCGAGGGCGCCGACCGCCATCGCGCCCCGCTCGTGCTCGAGGGCGGCTCCATCCACGTCGACGGGGCGGGCACCTGCCTGACGACGGAGGAGTGCTTGCTGAACCCCAACCGCAACCCGCAGCTGGGGCGTGAGGAGGTCGAGCGCCACCTGCGCGACCACCTCGGCGTCGAGCGCGTGGTGTGGCTCGGGGCCGGGGT
The DNA here is from genome assembly GCA_963707695.1 of uncultured Actinomycetes bacterium. Lineage (GTDB taxonomy): Bacteria > Actinomycetota > Thermoleophilia > Solirubrobacterales > Solirubrobacteraceae > JAOPZW01. Next base: position 106,140 of record CAVPQY010000005.1, read on the forward strand.
GGTGGAGGACGAGACCGACGGGCACGTCGACAACCTCGCCTGCTTCACCGCGCCCGGCGTCGTCGCGCTCACCTGGACCGACGACCGCGACGATGCCCAGCACGCCGTCTCCGCCGACGCGCGGGCACGGCTCGAGGGCGCCGGGCTCGAGGTCCACCTCCTCCACCAGCCCGGCCCGCTGGTCCTCACCGAGGACGAGGCCCGCGGCGTCGACCCGGTCACCGGGACGAAGCCGCGCCGGGCCGGCGACCGCCTCGCGGGCTCCTACGTGAACTTCTACGTCGCGAACGACGCGGTCGTCGTGCCGCTGCTCGACGAGCGCCGCGACGACGACGCCCTGGCGACGATCGCGGGGCTGTTCCCGGGTCGCCGCGTCGTGGGCGTGCCGGCACGCGAGATCCTCCTCGGGGGCGGCAACGTGCACTGCATCACCCAGCAGGTCCCGAGCGCGCCGAGCCGCTGAGGTCGCGCCGCGCGGACGCCGAGGCGGGCGCTGCGCGCCCGGCTGGCCCTTTGCCATACTGGCCGCAGTCCGGGGGCGTAGCTCAGTTGGTTAGAGCGCCGGCCTGTCACGCCGGAGGTCGCGGGTTCGAGTCCCGTCGCTCCCGTCAGCAAGAAGCCCCGCTGGTGCGGGGCTTCTCGCGTTCGGGTGGCGGGTGGCGCTAGCCGTCGGACGCCAGATCAACGCCCAGAACGTCGCGTGCTCGCCGCGTTGCGCGAGGTCTACGACGGCGACTGGACCCGCCCGCTGGGCATCGACGGCGACCGGTCGCTGCGCTGAGAGGGCAAGGCCGGATTGGTCGGCGGCGTCACCTACGAGATCGACCGTCAGCACATGGTGATGGCCAGGATGGGTGAGCGGCTGCTGCTGTACCGGCTGCCGCGCGGCCAGGAGGACGACGCTGTCGACCGGGCCGTGAGCAACCTCCGGCGGCTCGACGTGATGCGTCAGAAGCTGCGCGCGCCCCGCCGGGGGTCAACGGCGGGGCGCTCGAAGCCTCTTGTGAGGAGGCGGGTGTGTATCGCAGAGGAAGTCTAGACCGCCGACCGGCGGGCGAGAATCAGGCGATGTCGATCACCATCAAGCCGGCGTGTCGCCCCGCGGACCTTCTACGGCTGCGCCACCTCGCCGGCGGGGACAGGGGACGTACTGGACGGATCTAGGGAGAGGAGACAGAGGGACCCATGCGGAAGACGTTTAGGATCAAGGAGACGACGGTCTACGAGGTCGACGCGGAGAGCGAGCCGGAGGCCGAGGCGCTCTTCGAGGACCGTGGCCCGGAGGTCACGAGCGTTATGAGGCCGATCCGGTTCGTCCGGGTCGAGGACCGCGACGTCGTCGAGACGCGGAACGAGCGGGGGCTCCCCGTCGTCGTCGTCGGTCAGTAACAAGCCCGAGCGCCCCGTGCGCTAGCGCTGCCGCTGGCGCTGCCGATCGAGCAGGAGGTACCAGCGCCTCCTGCCCTCGACCGTGTCGGCCGCGTCGAGGTCGCGCCACTCCGGCGTCGCGGGCCAGTCCGACATGAGGACCGTCTCGCTCGGATCGCGATCCTCGCTGAACAAGTGCTCGATCGCCACGACTGCGCCGACGGCGGCAGCAACGCCGCCACGGCCCCCGCTGATCTTCTGGGTCGGGCGGGCTCCGTCGGTGGAGCTGTTGCAGTTCGCGCCGGACGTGCTCGACGCGATCATCGAGGAGTAGCAGCCCCTGCAGTGCCGGCTGTTGATCGGCCGGCAGCGTCACTCCCCTCAGGAGTGGCGCTCCCGCTCCCCGGAAGCCCCGTCCAGCACAGGGCTTTCGCGTTCGAGGACCCCCGAGGCGGCTTGGTCCAGGCGGGGCGTCGAGGCTGCTGGACCGGCGGGCTCGCGCGACGGAGTTGCGGTCGCACGGCGAGGTGGACCGCACGGACCTGAACGTGTGGGCCGAGCGGCTTGCATGTTGGTTTGGAACGGAGGACCGTTGGGCCGTCGAGTTGGCGCGGCAGCGATCGGAGCGGACGGCGCCGCGCCGGAGAAGGGGGACGCCCATGTCCCTGGCGCAAGAGTTCGAGCTTCGCTGCTCGGACGTCCATCCGAATGGTTGCCGCACGGTGGTGTGCGGGTCCGACATGAACGAGGTCATGGTCGACCTGCAACTGCACGGCGAGTTCATGCACGGGTACACCCCGGCGTTCTATGAGACGGCATGGCCGCGCATGCGGTCGACGCTGATGGAGCAGGCACGCTGACGGCCTGATCCGTGTCGTCTGCTCGAGCGTCGGCGCGGCGTACGGGCCGGCCCAGGGGTGCCCGGAGGCGCGGCCGGCGCCTGCGTGCCCGGCGCTACGGACGGCGGCGAGCTGTGCGTCCCCTCCGGCGACGCTCGGTGCTCGCCGCTACGTTTGGGCCGAACCCAGGTCGACTGACAGGGAGGCCAACCATGCTTTCGGCGCTCTTGATGATGCGGCGACTGGCCGGAGCCTTGCGCGTCGGTTGCGGGAGGAGGGCTTCGCCCGAGTCCTGTCCGCGGGAGTTCTCCTGATCGTGATCGGCACCCTCTCGTACTCGCTGGGCGCGGGGTGGAGCCTCGTGGACGGTCTGTACGTCGCGGTGGCGACCCTCACGACGTCGAGCGTCCTCGATCCGAAGCTGACGATCACCGATCCCTGGCTGAAGGTCTTCACGGCGGGGTACGTGCTCGTCGGCATCGGCATCTTGGTCGAGGTCGCCCGCCGGCTCGGCATGGGGTTCATCGCGGCGAGAGCGGAGGTGGAGGAGGCGAAGACCACGGCGAAGGCGGAAGCCGAGCAGGGCGCCGTGGCGAGGCGCGCGACGTGACCGCCCTCCGCGACTGGATGGTCCTCCCGCACGACGCGCCGGGTTGCGCCGGCGTCTCCGGTCCGAGTACAAGACGTCATGGCCGGCTTCATGAAGTCCATCCAGAAGTTCGCCCGGAGCCCGCAGGGCAAGAAGACGATCTCCGAGGCGGAGCGCGTGGCGAAGGACCCCGCCACGAAGGAGAAGGTCCGTGGCGTGCGTGACCGGTTCGCGGCGCGCCGCGGCGGATCCGGCGACGCGGGACCGACGGGGGGAGACGCGCCGCCGCCGCGGTAGCGGCCCTGCGTGGACGGTCCGGCGGCGACGCGCCTAGGCACGCGTTGCCCCCGCCGACCGTCCGGCGTAGCGTCGCCGCACCGGGCTCGGGGGGCGAGCCCCGTCCACTGGGGGAACATCGATGCTCACGCGTCGCCGCTGGGGCCCGCCGTCGACCGCGCGCCGACGGGGGCGCCGCCTCGTCGCCGCGGTGGCGGTCGCGGGCGTGGCGAGCGCGGTGGGGGCGTCCGGTGCGCTGGCCGCCACGACCGTCGCGCTGTGGCGGATGGACGAGCGCTCCGGCACCTCGATGCTCGACAGCGCGCGCGGCCACACCGGGACGCTGCACGGCGGCATCAAGCTCTTCCAGCCGGGCTGGAACGCCCTCTCGGCGAGCTACCTCTTCAGCGGCTCGGGCAGCTACGTCTCCGTCCCGTCCGCGGCCGACCTCAACCCCGGCGCCGCGAACATCACGATCGGAGTCCACCTCAAGACGACGACCGCCCCGGCCTCGCCGGACTGGGACCTCGTCCGCAAGGGCCTCTACACGACCTCCGGCGGCGAGTGGAAGGTCGAGTACCAGCCGACGGGCCAGGCGTCCTGCGGCTTCAAGGGGTCCTCCGGCTACGCCGAGCTGCAGGCCGGGCCGTCGCTGAAGGACGGCAAGTTCCACTTCGTCCAGTGCGGGAAGACGAGCACCCAGATCAAGCTCGTCGTCGACGGCGTGACCTACGCCAAGTCGGCCAAGGTCGGCTCGATCGCGAACAGCGTCGCGGTGGCGGTGGGGGCGCGCCCGGGCGCGGAGTACTTCAAGGGCTACCTCGACGAGGCGAGCATCGCCGTCGGCTAGGCGGGGGCTACCGCCCGGCGGTCCCCAGGCCGTCGGCCGCGCCCGCGTCGCGCTGGGCGCGGTCCACGGCGACGACGACGCTGCCCGGGTCCGCGATGCCGACGAAGCGGAACTCGCTGTCGTCGGTGCCCGCCGTGTCGAAGTCCACGACCCCGACGCCGAGGACCCGCTCGAAGAAGCTCTGGCTCGTGTTCACGTTCTGCACGCGCTCGATGCGGGTCTGCTGCTCGCGCTTGGCCAGGAGGCCGCGCCGGATGTACAGGCGCTGGGACGTGACGATGTACCGCGTCGCCATCCGCCGGACGTAGCCCACCACGACGAGCGCGGCCAGCAGGACCACGCCGACGAGCACGCCGAGCCCGACCGACGCGACGAGCGCCACGAGCACCGCGAGGACGGCGACGCCCAGCGCGCCGCCGAGGTAGAAGGCGAGCAGCGCCCGCCAGCTCGGGTGGCCCTCGAAGACCATCTGCTCGCTCGGGTGGAGGTCCACAGGAGGACCGTACCGGTAGCGTCGCGGCGATGGCGCGCGCGCCGGACCTCGAGGCCATCCGAGCCGACGTCGACGCGCTCGCCGGTCCCGGTGCCCCCGCGCGGACGTCGGCGCGCGCCGGCGAGCGTGCCGCCGCGCAATGGGCTCGCGACCGCCTCGACGCGGCCGGCGCATGCGACGCGCGGGTCCTGCCGTACCGCGGTCGCGACGACCTACGGCTGGAGCTTCGCCGCCCACGCGCTCGCCGGCCTGGCGGGCGTGGTCCTCGGCGGTGCGCGGGGGGCCGCCCTCGCGCTCGCGGCCGGGTGGTCGCTCGAGCGCGACGCGAGCGGGCGCCCGCCCTGGCGCCGACGGCCGCCCCTCGGGCGTCCGACCGGGGCGGCGGCGCTCGCGCGCGTGCCCGCGTCGGACGGCGAGCGGCGGGCGACGATCGTCCTCGTGGCCCACGTCGACGCGGCCCGGACGGGGCTCGTCTGGGATCCGCGGGTGGTCCGCCTGGGCGCCGGCCGCCACCTGCGGCGCCGGTCCGTGGACGCGTTCCTGGGGCCGGTCGCCGGCGCCCTCGTCCTGGGGGCGGCCGGGTCGCTGGCCCGCGCGCGCGTCGCGCGCGTGACCGCGGGGGCCGTGCTCGCCGTCGCCGCGGCGCTCAACGCGCAGGTCGCCCGCGGCGCCACGGTGCCCGGGGCGAGCGACAACGCCACCGGGGTGGCCGTGCTCCTCGACCTCGTCCGCGGGCTCGCCGCCGAGCCGCTGCCGGGGGTGGAGGTGCTCGCCGTCGCCCCGGGCGGGGAGGAGGCCGGGATGGGGGGCTTCCACGCGGCGCTCGACGCGCTCGCGCCGGAGCTCGACCCCGCCACGACGCTCGTCCTCGGGCTCGACACCCTCGGCGCGGGCCGGCCGGTCGTCGCCGCGAGCGAGGGCGCGGTCCGGACCCACCGCTACGTACCCGAGGACCTGGCGCTGGCCGACGCCGGCGCCGCCCGGGCGGGGGAGCCGGCGCCGGAGCGCTGGCGGATCGGCGGCTGGACGGACCCGGTCCTCGCGCGCCATCGCGGGCTGCGGGCGCTGTCGCTGCTGTCGATGGGCCCGGGGTACTTCCCCGGCTACCACCACCCGACCGACGTGCCCGCGCGCGTCGACTGGGCGTCGGTGCAGGCCTGCGCGCGGGTCGCGGCGGGGGTGGTGGCCGTCGCCGCCGAGGCCCTCACAGGCCCGGCGGGTGGCGGACCGTGAACCCGGAGACGGTGCGCAGCTCGGTCTGCCAGCGCGTCCCGGTGCCCTGGCGGCCGGACGTGTCGAAGCGCAGCCCCGCGACGGTCATGAAGGCGTGGCCGGCGTTGGCGAAGATCGTCACCCAGCGCCCGGGGCCGGGCCTCCCCCACCGGGCGAGCGCGGTGGAGTCCATCGGCTGGTCCACGAGGCCGGCTGTCGCGAGCGCGAACGAGACCGACCCCGAGCAGTCGTAGGCGGTGTCGATCCACGTCTCGCCGGCCAGGCGGCCGTGGCCGCCGCCGTAGACGTAGGGCTTGCGGGCGACCTCGTTGCCGCCGCGGATGATGTCGGCCACCCGCGCGGGCGCGCCCGGGGGCACCGTGGCCAGGCCGTCGGCGCGGACGCTGGCCGCGTCGACGAGGGCCTGCGTGGAGGCGCTCCCGCTCACCCCCAGGGCGCGACGCAGCTCGCGCGCGACCTCGGCGTCGGACGGCGCGCCGGCCGGAGGGACGGACGGCGCCTGCGCCACGGGCGTGGCCGGCCCGCTCGCGGCCCGCGGGCGCTCGGAGGCGTACGCCGACGGGTCGGGCGGGGGCAGCGCCGGGGCGCCCGTGGGCCAGGCCCGCAGGGCGGCCGACGGGCCGGAGCCCGACCCCTCCTGCGCGCAGCCCGAGGCGGCCGCCGCGAGGGCCAGCAGCACGACGGGCAACAGGACGACGCGCGCCACGTGGGCAGGATGCCACGCCTCGGCGGTTGTCCCGCCCGTGCGGGGGTAGCGCCTGCCCATGACCGCGCAAGACAAGCTCCTGCAGTACCTGAGCGAGGCCCACGCCCTCGAGGGTGCGCTCGTGCAGACCCTGACCGTGCACATCGCCGTCACCCCCGACGGGGCGTATCGCGACGTCCTCGAGCGTCACCTCCGGGAGACCCGTGACCAGGCGCAGGCGATCGAGCAGCGCCTCGGCGAGCTCGGCGTCACCCGCAACCCCTTCGCCCTCGGCCTCGGCATCCTCGAGGCCGTCATCGGCCAGGCCGTGGCCTTCGGCAAGGCGCCGCTGGATCTCGTGCGCGGCAGCGGCGGCGAGGAGAAGCTGCTGAAGAACGCCAAGGACGAGATCGCCTCGGAGGCGCTCGAGATCGCCACGTACGACGGTCTCGAGGCGCTGGCGGAGGCGGTCGGCGACTCCCGGACGGCCGACCTCGCCCGCCGCCACCGCGCCCAGGAGGAGCGGGCGCTGCAGCAGCTCCGCGAGCTCATCCCGTCGCTGACGGAGGCCGTCGTGGCGTCCGACGTCCTCGGGATCGACACGTACGACGCGTCGGCGACCGGGGCGGCCGACGCCGCGCGCGCCGTCGCCCGCACCACGCGCGACAAGGCGGGCGACGCGGCCCAGGCCGTCGAGGACACCGCATCGGACGCCACCTCGACGGCGCGCCGGACGGCGAGCCGCGCGCGCAGCGCCGCGCGCCGCACCACGTCGGGCTCGAGCTCGTCGCGGTCGCGCAGCGGCAGCGGCTCGTCGAGTCGCAGCACGTCGCGCGGCTCGGGCTCGCGCAGCTCGGGCGCCCGCAGCTCGGGCTCGCGCAGCACCGGCTCCCGGTCGGGCGGCTCGGCCTCGCGGGCCTCGTCGAGCGGCTCGTCGTCGCGCAGCACCCCGGCGCGCAGCTCCGGATCGTCGTCGCGGGCCGCCGGCTCGCGCAGCAGTGGCTCGTCCTCGCGGGCCAGCGGGTCGTCGTCGCGCAGCGGCGGGTCGAGCTCGCGGGCCAGCGGGTCGTCGTCGCGGGCCAGCGGGTCGTCGTCGCGCAGCGGCTCGTCCTCGCGGGCCAGCGGGTCGTCGTCGCGCAGCGGCTCGGGCTCGCGGAGCGGCGGCTCGTCGTCGCGGAGCAGCGGCTCGGGCTCGCGGAGCGGCGGCTCGTCCGCGCGGGCCAGCGGGTCGTCCTCGCGCGCCAGCGGGTCGTCGTCGCGCGGCAGCGGCTCGGGCTCGCGGAGCGGCGGCTCGTCCTCGCGCGGCAGCGGCTCGTCCGCGCGCAGCGGCGGCTCCGCCTCCCCGAGCACGGGCTCCTCGTCGGGCACGTCGTCCGGCTCGACGGGCACGTCCGGGTCGTCGGGCGCGTCGCGCGGCGGCTCCTCGTCGTCGGGTGGCTCGGGCGCCGGCACCAACGGGGCGTCGTCCTCGGGCTCGTAGCACCGGAATCCGGTCTGAACTCGGTCCGCCGGCGCCCTGGGGTGCCGGCGGACGCCGTTCGGGCACGGTCCGCGTCGGGACGGCCGTGCTTGGGCGGCCACCGCGACCGGGCAGCCACCTCCCATGGCCCACGACACCCGCAGCGCGCCGGGCGACGTGCTCGTCGCCCTCGATCCGCGGCCGGAGGCGGGGCGGCGCGCGCGTCAGGCGCTCGTCGACGCGGGCTTGGCGGAGGACATCGCGCACGCCGTCGACCTGCTCTCGACCGAGCTCGTGGCCAACGCCGTGCGCCACGCCGACATCCCCGAGGGCGGCCAGATCATGTTCTTCGCCCACCTCGAAGGGGACTTCGCCCGCGTCGAGGTCGCCGACCCCGGCGCCGGGTTCGACCCCGACGCCGTCGATCACGGGTTCGGCCTGCGCCTGGTCGACAAGGTCGCCAGCGCCTGGGGCGTGGACGCCACGAAGGGGTGCCGGGTCTGGTTCGAGGTCGACCGGCGGACGCGGAAGTTCCGCCGCGCCGTCGGCGCCGCGCCCTAGCGGGCCCGCCTCACCAGCCCGCCGTCCCGGGGCCGCCCTTGAACGGCCCCCGCAGGTCGGCGGTGACCCAGCCGCCGTAGAAGTCGCCGGCCTGCGCCTGGACGCGCTCGTCGTCGAGCCAGCAGGCGTCCATGCGGCCGGGGTAGAACGCGACGTGGTCGCGCAGCGCCGCGTAGCCGGGCGCCGGGTCGCGGTAGGTCCACGCCCCCGCCGGGACGCTCCGGCCGCCGGCGGCGACGTCCAGGGCGGTCGCGACGCCCTTGAACTCGCAGAAGGTCCGCCCCCGCGCCTCGCGCAGGACGCCGTCGAGGACGTCGTCCGCCGGGAGGTAGAGGACCGGCGGATGGCTCGTCTCGAGGACGCGCAGGGCCCGGGACGAGTCGGCGACCACGACGCCGCCGAGCTCGACGCGTGCGCGCCTGACGGCGGGCTCGACTCGGGGTGGTCGCGGGAAGTCCCAGACGCTCTCCATGACCGCTGCTACGGCGCCGGGGCCGCCGCGGCTCGTCGCTGCCACAATGTGGCCCCATGAGCACCCCGACGAAGCGCGAGCGGCGGGAGACCGCGCGTCAGGCCCGCCTCGACCGCGAGGCGGCGGAGGCCGCGGCGGCGCGCCGCAAGCGGCGCACCTACCAGCTCCTCGCGGCCCTCGGCGCCGCTGCGGTCCTCGTCGTGGTCGCGGTGCTCATCAGCACGAGTGGCGGGGACAAGAGCAAGAACGCCTCGAGCGGCGGCGGCCTGGCCGGCCTCTCCGAGACGAAGGCCATGCTCAGCGACGTGCCGCAGAGCGGCGACACGCTCGGCAAGCCGACCGCCCCGGTGACGATCTACGAGTTCGCCGACCTCCAGTGCCCGTTCTGCGCCGAGTTCGCCAAGAACAACCTGCCGCTCCTGGTCCGCGACTACGTCGCGACGGGCAAGGCGAAGCTCGTCTATCAGGACATGGCCTTCATCGGTCCCGACTCGGAGACCGCGGCGGCCGCGGCCGAGGCGGCCGCGCAGCAGGACAAGCTCCATTACTTCACCAACCTCATGTACTGGAACCAGGGCGAGGAGAACTCGGGGTACGTCACCGACGCCTTCATCACGAAGCTCTACAACGCGATCCCCGGCCTCGACGTGGCCAAGGCCAACGCCGCGCGCAAGCGGCCGCCCGCGACGCAGGCCTTCGAGGAGCCGCGCACCCTGTCCAAGCAGTACGGCGTGTCGTCGACGCCGACCTTCGTCGCGGGCCCCACCGGCGGGACGCTGAAGACGCTCAACGCGTCCGGGTCCGACTACAGCTCGATCAAGAAGGCGCTCGACCCGATCGTCGCCGCCGCCCCGCAGAGTTGACGTCCGGGCGGCCGCGGTGGATCGCCGGAACGCGCGCGGGACCGCTCGCCGCACGCGTCGCCTCTCGTTCCCACCCCCTCGCCCAGGAGACCCATGTCCGCTGACAGCTTCGGCGCCCGCTCGACCCTCGAGGTGGGCGGTCGCTCGCTGGAGATCTTCCGACTGGCGGCGCTCCAGGACCGCTTCGACGTCGCCCGGCTGCCGTTCTCGCTCAAGGTCCTGCTCGAGAACCTCCTGCGCACCGAGGGCAACGGCTCGGTCACGGCCGCCGACATCGAGGCGCTCGCGCGCTGGGACGCGAAGGCCGAGCCCAGCCAGGAGATCGCCTTCACCCCCGCGCGCGTCGTCATGCAGGACTTCACCGGCGTGCCGGCCGTCGTCGACCTGGCGGCGATGCGCGACGCCATGGCCGAGCTCGGCGGCGACCCGGCGAAGATCAACCCGCTCGTCCCCGCCGAGCTCGTCATCGACCACTCCGTGCAGGTCGACGTCTTCGGCACCGCCGACGCCTTCCGCCGCAACGCCGAGCGCGAGTTCGAGCGCAACGAGGAGCGCTACGCCTTCCTCCGCTGGGGCCAGGACGCGTTCGAGGGCTTCGCGGTCGTCCCGCCCGACACGGGCATCGTCCACCAGGTCAACCTCGAGTACCTCTCACGCGTCGTGTTCGTCGACGACGCGGACGGGTCGCGGCCGGCGCGCGCCTACCCCGACACGCTCGTCGGGACCGACTCGCACACGACGATGGTCAACGGCCTCGGCGTGCTCGGCTGGGGCGTGGGCGGCATCGAGGCCGAGGCGGCGATGCTCGGCCAGCCGATGTCCATGCTCATCCCGCAGGTCGTCGGCTTCAAGCTTCACGGCGAGCTGCCCGAGGGCGCGACCGCGACCGACCTCGTGCTGACCGTCACCGAGCTCCTCCGCCGCAAGGGCGTCGTGGGCAAGTTCGTCGAGTTCCACGGTCCCGGGGTGTCGGCGCTGCCGCTCGCCGACCGCGCGACGATCGGCAACATGAGCCCGGAGTTCGGCTCGACCTGCGCGATCTTCCCGATCGACGCCGAGACGCTGCGCTACCTCGCGTTCTCCGGGCGTCCGCCCGAGCTCATCGAGCTCGTCGAGGCCTACGCCAAGGAGCAGGGCCTCTGGCACGACGAGCACGCCGAGGAGCCGACGTTCTCCGACACGGTCGAGCTCGACCTCGGCGACGTCGTCCCGTCGCTCGCCGGGCCGAAGCGGCCGCAGGACCGCGTGTCGCTCAGCGACGCCAAGGAGTCCTTCCGCGGCGCGCTCGGCGAGCTCCTCGGCAGCGACGCGCAGGCGGTCGCCAACAGCCACGACGAGGCCGTCGCCGAGACCTTCCCGGCCAGCGACCCGCCGGCCGACACGGAGCCGGGTCACGCGCCGCCCGCGCCGCACGAGCCGGCCGCCCCGGCGATCGCCGCCGGCGCGGTCGTCGCCGAGCACTCGGCGACCGCCGTCGACGTGAGGATGGACGGCGAGACGTTCAAGCTCGACCACGGCCACGTCGTCATCGCGGCGATCACGAGCTGCACGAACACCTCCAACCCGTCGGTGATGCTGGGCGCCGGGCTGCTGGCGCGCAACGCCCGGGCGAAGGGCCTGCAGCGCCAGCCGTGGGTGAAGACGTCGCTCGCCCCCGGGTCCAAGGTCGTGACCGAGTACCTCGAGCGGGCCGGCGTGCAGGAGGACCTCGACGCGCTGGGCTTCAACCTCGTCGGCTACGGCTGCACGACCTGCATCGGCAACAGCGGCCCGCTGCCCGACGAGATCTCCGCGGCGGTCAACGACGCGGATCTCGCGGTCGCCTCCGTGCTCTCGGGGAACCGCAACTTCGAGGGACGCATCAACCCCGACGTCAAGATGAACTACCTCGCGTCGCCGCCGCTCGTCGTCGCCTACGCGCTCGCGGGCACGATGGACTGCGACCTCGTCAACGACCCGATCGGGCAGACGCCGCAGGGCGAGGACGTCCACCTGCGCGACATCTGGCCCTCGACGCGAGAGATCGCCGCGGCCGTCGAGCACGCCGTGCAGTCCGACATGTTCCGCAAGTCCTACGGCCAGGTCTTCGCCGGCGACGAGCGCTGGAACGGGCTCGACGTGCCGACCGGCGACCGCTTCGCGTGGGACGACGGCTCGACCTACGTGCAGCGCCCGCCGTACTTCGACGGGATGCCGCGCGAGCCCGAGCCGGTCCGCGACGTCGAGGGCGCGCGCGTCCTGGCGAAGCTCGGCGACTCCATCACGACCGACCACATCTCGCCCGCGGGCGCGATCAAGCGCGGCGGCCCGGCGGCCAGGTACCTCGAGGAGCACGGCGTCACCCCGCGGGACTTCAACAGCTTCGGCGCGCGCCGCGGCAACCACGAGGTCATGGTCCGCGGGACGTTCGCGAACATCCGCCTCCGGAACCTCCTGGGGGCGGGTGCGGATCCCCTTCCGGAGGGCGGCGTGACCCGCCACCTGGGCGGGCCGGATCCGGATCAGCCGCTGCCGATCTACGACGCCGCCGTGCGCTACCAGGAGGAGGGCGTCCCGCTCGTCGTGCTGGGCGGCAAGGAGTACGGGTCGGGCTCGTCGCGGGACTGGGCGGCCAAGGGCACGAGGCTGCTCGGCGTGCGCGCGGTCATCGCGGAGTCCTTCGAGCGCATCCACCGCTCGAACCTCGTCGGGATGGGCGTGCTCCCGCTCCAGTTCCCCGAGGGTGAGAGCGCCGGCAGCCTCGGGCTCACGGGCGAGGAGGAGATCACCATCACCGGGCTGGCCGACGCGCTGAACGCCGGTGAGCTGCCGCGCACCGTGCAGGTCCAGGCGGGCGACGTCGCGTTCGACGCGCGGGTCCGCATCGACACCCCCAAGGAGGCGGACTACTTCCGCCACGGGGGCATCCTCCCCTACGTCCTGCGCCACCTCGCCGGGGTGGGGGCGTGACCGACGTCCTGATCGTCGGCGACACGCTGCGCTCCCCCGAGCTGCGTCACGAGCTGCCGATCGCGATCGGCGACCCGTTCCTCTACGCCGAGCACGACGGGCGCCGGATCGTGCTCACCAACGTCCTGGAGGCCGACCGGCTCGCGGCGGCGGCCCCGGACGTCGACCGCCTCCTCGGTGAGGAGCTGGGCCGGGGCGAGCTCATCGCCCAGGGCCTCCCGCGCCACGAGGTGGAGCTCGAGGTCCTCGCGCGCGCGGTCGAGCGCGTGGGCGTGCGGTCGGCACTCGTCCCGCCCGGCTTCCCGGTCGCGGTCGCCGACCTGCTGCGCGCCCGAGGTGTCGAGCTGGACGTCGACCACGAGGGGTTCGACCTGCGCCGCCGCCGCAAGACCGAGGCCGAGCTCGCCGGGATCCGCCGGGCCACCGAGGCCGGGCTGGCGTCGCTCGCCGAGGCGGCCCGCGTCCTGCGCGAGGCGCACCCGCGCGACGGCGTCCTGGAGTGGGAGGGCGAGGCGCTCACCTCCGAGCGCCTGCGCGCGCGGCTGGCCGAGCTCTGCGCGCGCCTGGGCGCGACGCTGCCCCCCGACGTCATCGTCGCCACGATGGGCCCCGGCGACGCGATCGGGCACGAGTCCGGGTCCGGCCCCCTGAAGCCCGACACGCCGATCTGCTTCGACCTGTGGCCGCAGGACGACGCCTCCGGCTGCTGGACGGACATGACGCGCACCTTCGTCGTGGGCGAGGTCAGCGACGCCGTCGGCGACCTGCACCGGCTCGTCCGCGAGGCGCACGAGCGCTCCCTGGAGCAGCTGCGGGCAGGTGCCGTGGCGGAGGCGTCCTACGACGCGGCGTGCGACGTCTTCGAGGCGGCCGGCCACCCGACGCAGCGCACGGCCAGACCGGGCGAGCCGCTGACCCACGGCTTCTACTTCAGCCTCGGGCACGGCGTCGGCCTCGAGGTCCACGAGGCGCCGCTGCTGAGCCGCAGGGTCGCGACGGAGCTCGTCGCCGGCGACGTGCTGGCGGTCGAGCCGGGGCTCGTCGTCCCGGGCCTGGGCGGGATGCGCGTGGAGGACCTCGTGCTCGTCGGCGACGACGGCGCCGAGAACCTCACCGGCGCCGCGCCGGACGACCTGCGCCCCTAGCGCGGCGCGGCGAGCCGCGGCCCGGCCGCCGGGCGTCGGCCGTCAGCCGCCGGCCGCCGGCCCGCGCCTAGCCCTGCTTGCGCGCGATCGCCTTCGCGAGCTCGGTCTTCGTCATCCGCGAGCGGCCGCGCACGCCGGCCCGCCGGGCCCGCTCGTAGAGCTCCTGCTTGGAGTTGCCCACGACGTCGACGCCGCCGTAGGTCTCCTTGGGGGCGTCGCGGGCGCGCCGGCCGCCCTGCTCGGCCTGCGGGTCAGAGGGCCCCTTGCGGTCCTTGAGCTCCCAGTGGTCGCCGCGCTTCTCGGCGACGTGCTTGACCGCGGCGAAGGCGGTGCGGTGCGCGCGCTCCTCGGAGTCGTACTCCTCGTGGGCGCTGTCGAGGGTCTCGCTGTACGTGCGCTGGACCTTGGCCGGGGACCGCTTGATCGTCCCCGGGAGGTCCTCCTTCTTCGTCGGCATGCTCCCGGGCTACCCGTCCGCACCAGGCGCGATCCGGCGCGCCGCGAGGCGCACGGTGTCGAAGAGCGCATCGACGTCGGCGGACTTGATCACGGCCGCGAACGCCCCCGCGGCGCGGGCCGCGTCGGCCAGCCCGTCGTCGTCGACCGCGGTGTAGACGACGACCTGCGGGGGGTCCGGCTCGGCCCGCAGCGTGTGGCACAGGGCCAGGCCGTCCTCGTCGCCCAGCCGGCGGTCGAGGACGACGACGTCGGGCCGGGTGCGGCGCAGGAGGCGCAGCGTCTCGTCGCCGTCGGCGGCGGCGCCCACCGGGATGAAGCCCGGCTCAGCGCGCAGGACCGCCTCGAGCCCCGCCCGCAGCACGGGGTGGTCGTCGACCACGAGGACCCGGATCACGGCGTGATCCTTCCAGGTCGCCCGTGCCGGCCGGGTACGGCCAGCCCCCGGCGCAGAGCGGCGGCGCGCCGCGCCGACGTGGCGTGCCGCCGCTCCAGCGCGCGTGCGCCACATCCAAGCGACCGCCGTAGCGCGTACAGATGCCCGAGATGCCGAGCGAGGCCCTCATGTCGCCCCCCAGGTCGTCGCACACCCTGCCGTCCGCCCGGCTCGCCGCCGTCCCCGGCCGTGAGGACGCGGTGCCGGCCCGCCGCCCCGACCGGGCCGAGCGCCGCCTGGCCGCGCGCCTGCGCGCGGGGGACCCGGACGCGCTCGCGGGGGTCTACGAGCGCTGCGCCGCGGCGACCTTCGGCTTCCTCGTGCGCCTGATCGGCGATCGCGCCGCCGCGGAGGACGTCCAGCAGCAGGTGTTCACCGAGGTCTGGCGCCGCGGCGCCGAGTACGACCCGGCCCGCGCCGGGCTCCTGACCTGGGTCATGACGATCGCCCGCAGCCGTGGCATCGACCATCTGCGCCGGCGCGTGCCCGAGCCGACCGACCCGCATGGCCCGCTCGCCCAGGCCGAGGCCGACCACACCGCGCCGCTCGAGGCGGACCGGCTGCTCGACCGCTGGCGGATGGCCGCCCACCTGCAGCGCATCCCGTCCGAGGAACGCCACCTGCTGCGGCTCCGCTTCTACGACGGGCTCACGCAGGCCGAGATCGCGGAGGCGACCGGGATCGCCCTGGGCACCGTCAAGACGCGGATGGTCCGCGGGCTGGCGCGGTTGCGCGACCTGCTCGAGGCGGAGGAGGGTCCGGCGGCGTGACCCGCGAGCCCGACCTGGTCGCGTACGTCACGGGCGAGCTGCCCGCCGACCAGGCGGCCGCCCTGGAGCGCCGCGAGCGCGACGACCCCGCCTTCGCCGCCGAGGTGGCGGCGCTGCGGCGCGTCGTGGTGCGGCTCGCCGACGTCGAGGCGGAGGGCTGGGCGCCGGCGTCGCCGCCGCCCCTGACGGTGGACCTGGACCCCTCCACGCGCGAGCCCGCCGCGCGCGAGCCCGCCGCTCCTCGCGGTCGCCTCGCCGCCCTGGGCGCCCGGCTCCTCGGCCGAGCCCCCGGCCGGCCTGTCGTGCTGCGCCCGGGCCTCGCCGCGGGCCTGGCCGCCGTGCTGCTGCTCGTGGGCGCGGGCGCGGGCGCCGTCGTGCGCGGCGGCGGCGACGATGGCGCCGGCCGCCCGCCGGCCGCGGCCGCACCGCCGGCCCGGACCGTCGTGGCGCTGCACACCGTGGGCGAGGGCCCGCCGGGCGCCGGCGCGGAGGCGGCCATGGCGGCGGGCCGCATGACGCTGGACGTCCACGGCCTGCGGCGCACCGCCCAGGGGGCCTTCTACGAGGTCTGGCTCCTGCGCACGCCCGAGCACCTCGTGAGCCTCGGCACCTTCAGGGTCGACGCCGCGGGGCGCGCGACGGTCATGCTGCCGGTCTCCGTCGACCCGCACCGCTTCCCGGTCGTCGACGTGTCGGTCGAGCCGGCGAACGGCGACCCGGCCCACTCGGCGCGCTCCGTGCTGCGCTCGGCGCCCATCACCTAGGGGACTGAGATCGGCCGGGATGTCCCCCGGCGGGTTGCGCGCGGCCGCGATGGGGCGCACGCTCGCGATGCACCACCTGCCTGACCGCCGGGAGACCCCGTGCCCCAGCCGCTGCGCGTCCCGTCACGCGCCACCGCCATCGTCCTGGCCGCGCTCGTCAGCGTGGCCGCCGCCCTCGCCGTCCTCGCCGTCCTCGCCGCGCCGGCCGCGCACGCCGCCGACCGCCTGACCTGCGCGGGCTACGCCGAGCACCGCCAGTTCGTCGACGCGCAGTCGTGGTGGCTGCGGACCCCGGGCCGGTCGGGCACGAGCTTCGGCCACGTCCACCTCGGCGGCTGCATCCCCGAGCGCGAGGTGCAGCGCGGGACGATCGGCCTCGACGTGCGCCTCGTGCTGCACGACAACCCCGGCAAGGTCGCGGAGGCGGTGCTCGTCACGAAGACGAACTCGTCCGAGGTCACGCGCATCCACGACCGCAGCCTGCGGGGCCTGACGTGCCCGCGCGGCACCTGCGAGCGGTGGATGCACTGGAACGTGCCGCTGAGCTGGTTCGACCGCTCCGGGCTGCAGGAGATCCGCTACCGCGCCTACGTCGACGTGCCCGACGGCAACCGCATGATCGTGTCGCTGAACTTCCAGACGACGATCGTCAACGGCCGGTCGCGCAGCACCTTCTCGCGGATGCCCTACCTCCGCGCCAAGGGCTGGTACACGCGGTCGGGGTACTGCGAGGCGTCCCTGCGCGAGCCGCTGCCCGACGCGGCCGTGCCCTGGTCGCACCGGTTCCCCGTCGCCGTCGTCGACCACGGGTCCGGCGACCTGAACCCGACCCACGCCATCGCCCTACGCGACGCGGACTTCCACGCCGGGATCCCGGGCGTCCGCTACGCCGAGTCCAACGGGCCGCTCGGCGTGCGCGCCGTCCCCTTCGCGGCCTTCGCGCCGCTCGGGCGCCACAAGGCGCTGGTCCGCGCGGACTGCCGCGACCCGCGCGGGTCGACGAACTCCGGGGTGCTGGTCTTCCCCTACACGGTCCGTTGAGCCTGGTCGCGGTGCGCTGAGCAGGGCCGCGCGGCCGGTCGCAGTACCCTCCCGCGGCCATGCCGATCCCTGACGTCCTGCGCAGCCTGCTCACCGCCACCGGCCCGTCGGGCTACGAGACCGCCCCCGCGCGCGCCTTCGCCGAGGCGGCGTCGGCCTTCGCGGAGGTGACGACCGACGTCATGGGCTCCGTGTGGGCCCGGGTGCCCGGCACGGGCGGTGGGCCCACGCTGGCGATCGTCGGCCACATCGACGAGATCGGCCTCATCGTCACCCACATCGAGGACACGGGCTTCCTGCGCTTCATCGGCGTGGGTGGCTGGGACCCGCAGATCCTCATCGGCCAGCGGGTCGAGGTCAGCACGAAGGACGGCCCCATCCCCGGCGTCATCGGCAAGAAGCCGATCCACGTGCTCTCGCCGGAGGACCGCAAGAAGGTGCCCGACCTCAAGGAGCTCCACCTCGACATCGGCGCGAAGGACGGCGACGAGGCCCGCGCGATGGTCCGCGCCGGCGACGTCGCGGTCATCGCCGGCGACCCGATGGAGCTGCCGCACGGGCGCGCCGTGTCGCGCTCGATGGACAACCGCCTCGGCTGCTACGTCGCCTACGAGGCGGCGCGCCTGGTGGCCGAGGCCGGCGGCGCGCCGGGCGACGTCGTGGCCGTGGCCGCGGTCCAGGAGGAGACGACGTTCGGCGGCTCGACGACGACGGCCTACAGCCTGCGCCCCGACGTCGCCCTGGTCGTCGACGTCACCCACGCGACCGACGCGCCCGGCGTCGACGCGACCGAGATCGGCGCGCACCCGTTCGGGTCGGGCCCGGTCATCGAGCGGGGGTCGAACGTCCACCCGGCGGTCTTCGAGGCCCTGGCCGCGACGGCCGCCGAGGCGTCGATCCCCTACACGATCCAGGCCTCGGCCCGGCACACGGGCACCGACCTCGACGCCTTCCACGTCAGCCGCGGGGGCATCCCGAGCGGCGGCCTCGGCCTCCCGCTGCGCTACATGCACTCCCCGGTCGAGATGGTGGACCTGGCCGACATCGAGCAGGCTGCGCGGCTCGCCGCGGCCTTCGCGCAGCGCCTGGCCGCCGGGACGGTCTTCGCCCGCTAGCGCTGGACGCTCTTGACGGTCGTCAGCTCGACCATGCCCCACGGCCCGTACTCACGGCCGTGCCCGGACTGCTTGACGCCCCCGAACGGCGCGAGCGGGTTGTGGGCGGCGCCGTTGAGCTCGACCTGTCCGGTGCGCAGGCGGCGCGCGACGCGCAGCGCGCGCTCCTCGTCGGCCGACCACACGCCGCCGGCCAGCCCGTAGGGCGAGTCGTTGGCGATCCGGACCGCGTCGTCCTCGTCGTCGTAGGGCAGGATCGACAGGACCGGGCCGAAGATCTCCTCCCGTGCGATCGTCATGCCCGGCTCGACGCCGCCGAAGACGGTGGGGCGGACGAAGAAGCCCCGCTCGAGGCCCCGGGGCGGCTCGGACCCGCCCGCGAGCAGGCGCGCTCCCTCCGCCTCGCCGGCGGCCAGGTGGCCGAGGACGCGGTCGCGCTGCACGGCGCTGACGAGCGGGCCGAGGTCCGTCGCGGGGTCGAAGGGATCGCCGACGACGACCGCGTCCGCGACCGCGACCGCGATCGCCTCGGCCTCGGCGGCCCCCGCCCGAGGCACGAGCATGCGGGTCAGCGCGCTGCAGGTCTGCCCGCTGTTGAGGAAGCACTTCGCGACGCCGTCCGGGACGGCGACGGCGAGGTCGGCGTCCTCGAGCAGGACGTTGGCCGACTTGCCGCCGAGCTCCAGCGCGACCGGCTTGACCGTCGCCGCGGCCAGCTCGCTCACGCGCCGGCCGGCGCGGGTCGAGCCGGTGAAGGAGACGAGGTCGACGTCGGGGTGGGCGGCCAGGGCCTCGCCGACGACCGGCC
Source organism: uncultured Actinomycetes bacterium (assembly GCA_963707695.1). GTDB lineage: Bacteria > Actinomycetota > Thermoleophilia > Solirubrobacterales > Solirubrobacteraceae > JAOPZW01. The sequence goes on from CAVPQY010000005.1 coordinate 125,312, forward strand.
CGGTCCCCGTGACGAGGTTGAAGACGCCGGGCGGCAGGCCGGCGGCCTCGACGACCTCGGCCAGCACGAAGGCGTTCAGGGGGGTGACCTCGCTCGGCTTGACCACGACGGTGCAGCCGACCGCCAGGGCCGCCGCGACCTTCGCCGCGATCTGGTGCAGGGGGTAGTTCCACGGCGTGATGCAGCCGACGACGCCGACCGGCTCGCGCAGGACGAGCGAGTTGCCGAGCTCGGTGCGCCACGGCACCTCCTCGACGAGCGCCGGCGCGGTCCGGAAGGTCGCCAGCGGCAGTCCGACCTGGATCGGCCGGGCCTGCAGGGCCGGCATGCCGAGCTCGGTCGCGATGAGGACGGTGAGCTCGTCGGCGCGCGCCTCGAGCCCGTCGGCGATGCGGGTCAGCGCCGCCTGGCGGACCTCGAGCGGCGCCTGCGACCACGCCGGGAAGGCGGCGCGCGCCGCCGCGACCGCGCGGTCGACGTCGGCCGGCGTCCCGAGCGGGATGCGCCCGGCGACCTCCTCCGTGGCGGGGTTGACGACGTCGAGCACGTGGTCGGAGGACGGTGCCATCCAGGCGCCGCCGACGTAGAGGTGCTCGCGGACATGCAGGGGGGTGAGGACGCTCATGGCTCGCTCCTGGTCAGGCCTGGGCGGCGGCGGTGGCGCGCCCGGCGCCGGCCTCGGCCGCGATGGTGGTGGCGGTCCGGTGCGCGAGCGCCATGACCGAGATCATCGGGTTCGTCCCCGACGCGGTCGGGAACGCGCTCGCGTCGCCGATCCACACGCCGGGGGTGTCGTGCAGCTCGCCCCTGGGGTCCGCGACCGACGTCGCCGGGTCCGCGCCCATCCGCGCGCTGCCCATCTGGTGCGCCGTGAAGAGCCGCACGCCACCGGCGCGCAGCGGCAGCCGGCGCAGGCGCGCGACGAACGCCTCGAGGTCGTCGCCGCGGCGCCACGTGGGGCCGCCGGTGGCGAGGATCGCGGCGTCGCTCGCGCCCGCGGCCTCGTGGAGGCGCACGAGCGCGTCGAAGGCCCGGTGCATCGTGGCGACGTCGACCGGGTCGGTCAGCGCGTACGTCACGACCGCCTGGCCGGCCTCGTCGACGGTCACGCGGCCGGCGCCGCGATCCCGGATGCGCCCGAGGAAGGCGCCGCCGGTGCGGAAGCGCTCCATCTGCTCCTTGTGGGCGGCCGCGGTCGTGAACGGCGCGGCCGAGCCGATGAGCCCGGGCGCGTACTGCGTGCCCTCGATGCGGAAGCCGAACCCCTCCGCGTCGGCGCCGGACTCGAACTCGTCGACGAGCAGCGCGTGCGGCGCGCCCCACCAGGCCTGGAGGTCCTCGGTGTAGCCCCCGAGGGCGGCCACCGTCGGATGCAGGTGCAGACCCTGGCCGGCGGCCGGGCCGCCGATCCCCGAGCGCAGCAGGAGCGCGGGCGTCTCCAGCGCCCCGGCCGCGACGACGACCCTGGGAGCGCGGACCTCGACCCGCGCGGGCGCGCGCGCCGGATCGTCGCGGTCGGTCCACGTGCCGGTCACGCCCGCGGCGCGGCCGTCGGCGCCGACGAGCACGCGGTCGACGGTGCAGCCCGCGACGATCCGCGCGCCGGCGTCGTGGGCGTCCTGGAGGTACGTCCGCAGCGTCGAGCGCTTCGCGCCCGAGCGGTCGCCGAAGCCGAGGTGGCCGCCTGACGCGGCGTCGTAGCGCTCCGGGTCGACGTTGCGCGCGGCGACGCTGTGCGCCCACCCCAGCGCGCGGGCGCCGTCGCGCATCCGTCGCTGGACCCCGTTGGGCTCCGAGCAGGCGTCGGTCACGCCGAGGCGCGACCAGACCGCGTCGAGGTGGGCGTCGAAGGCGCCGGTGGCGACGTCGCCGAGCCCGGCCGCGGCCCACTCGTCGCGCACCCACGGGCGGGTGCGCAGGCAGTTCGTCCAGTTCACCGTCGTCCCGCCGCCGAGCGCGGCGCCGGCCATGAGCGTGATGTTCAGGTCGGCGCTCGGCGTCGGCCCGCCACGCCAGTAGAGGTCCTGGTAGGCCGCGAGCTCGAGCCCGGTGAAGTCCTCTTCGCTGCGGTACGGCCCCGCCTCGAGGACGACGACGCGCAGCCCGCTCCCGGCCAGGACGGCGGCCGCGACGGCGCCACCGGCGCCCGAGCCGACGACCACCGCGTCCGCCTCGAGCACGAGCTCGCCGCCGTCGGGCACGGTGACCCGGAGGTCCTGCCGCGGCGGCGGCGTGACCGCCGGCGGGCCGGGGTACCCGAGCGCCGCCCAGTTGGCGTTGAGGCCCGTCGACGGGTCCGCCATCCCGTAGGCGAGGAAGAGGACGAGGGACACGAGCGCGCCGACCCCGGCCGCGGCCGGCCCGCCGCCGAGGAGCGAGACGTTCAGCAGCGTCTGCTCGCGCGAGGCCTGCGAGCGGCCGGCGAAGCGCTGCTGGTCGAGGGCGTCGAGCAGCCCCAGCAGCCCGTCGCGCTGGGCCGGCGCGAGGGCGAGGAGCGCCTGCTCGGCGGCCACGTCGACCCCGACGCTCGTCGCGCTGCGCGCCCACAGCCCGTCCGGGTCGTGCGCGCGGGGGAGGCTGGGGACCACGGTGTCGCACAGCGCGCGCAGCACGGCGCGCCGTCGGTCGTCGAACGGCGGCTGGGACATGGCCTGACAGCGTGTCAAACCACGGGGCCGCCCGCCAGCGCCGTCCACGGGCCGGCGCACCCGGCGGCGCTTCGGGCATGCTGGCGGCGTGGCCCGCCTCCTGCTCTTCGACATCGACGGCACGCTGCTGCTGCGCGCGAGCGCGGAGCACCGCGACGCCGTCCACGAGGCCATCCGCGTGGTCTGGCCGGCCGTCGACCCCGACGGCCTGCACGTGGAGGCGGCCGGGCGCACCGATCTCGACATCGTCCGCGACGTGCTCGTCCTGGCCGGCGTCGACGCCCGGCGGATCGACGACGGGATGCCGAGCTTCCGCGACGCCGCCACGGAGGCCTACGCGCGCCGTTGCCCGCCGGACCTGCGCGACAAGGTCGCCCCGGGCGTGCCGGCCGTGCTCGAGGCCCTGCGCGAGCGCGGCGAGGTGCTCGCGCTGGTCACGGGCAACCTCGAGCCGATCGCGCGCCTCAAGCTCGAGCGCGCCGGCCTGGGCCGGTTCTTCGCCCGCGGCGAGGGCGGCTTCGGCTCCGACCACGAGGACCGCGCCGCGCTGCCGCCGATCGCCCGCGCCCGGGCCGGGCGCCGGGCCGGGTTGGAGCGCCCGTGGCCGCGGTCGCGAACCGTCGTGGTGGGCGACACCCCGCGCGACGTCGCCTGCGCCCGCGCCGACGGCGTCCGCGTCGTCGCCGTCACGACGGGGCCCTTCGGCCGCGACGAGCTGACCGGGGCCGACGCCGTCGTCGACCGCGCGACCGACCTGCTCGACGTCCTCTGATCCGGGCGCGCCGGCGCCGAGGGCCGGCTCGCGCGCGCTCAGCCGCGCAGCGCCTCGCGCTGCTCGAGCTCGCTGCGCACGGCGTCCTCGTCGAAGCGGAAGTACGAGCGCGGCGGGAGGATCCCCCAGGCGTTGGAGGCGTGCGGGTCGTCCGGGAACCGCCGCGGCTCGTGGTCGGCCTCGAGCTGCTCGAGGTCGCAGAAGAGCTCGATGAAGTGCTCCTCCTCCACCATCCGCCAGTAGGCGAAGAGGTTCTGCGCCATCGAGTGGCGCCCCGGCCCCCACACGACGTTGCGCCCGTGCTGGGCGAGGTGGTCGAGCGCGACGCGCAGCTCGCCCCAGTCCACGAGCTCGAAGGCGAGGTGGTGGAGGTGCTCGTAGCCCTTCTCCAGGAACGCCAGGACGTGGTGGTCGCGGTCGCAGTGCAGCCAGACCGCGCCGTCGCCGATCCGGTCGGTCACCGCGAGGCCGAGGACGTCGGTGTAGAAGGCGACGAGCGGCCCGACGTCCGCGGTGAGGTAGTTCACGTGCTGGAAGCGGCGCGGGTGGAACGCGGGCAGCGCGTCGGTGCGGCGGAAGACCGGCGGGGTGCGGTCCTCGGGGAGGACCCGCTCGAGCAGCGCGACGCCGTTGCCGGCGGGGTCCTGCAGCCGCAGCCCGCGGCCGCGCACGGGGACGTCGACCTCGTGCGCGTCGACGCCGTGCGCGGCCAGCCGGTCGGCGGCCTGCGCGAGCGTCGTGCCCCGGCGCAGCTCGTAGGCGACGAACTCGACGCCGGGCGCGGCGTCGTCCGCCGGCACGAGGTCGAGGCAGAAGTCCTCGTAGGCGCAGCGCAGCAGGGCGTGCCGACCGTCGCCGTCGCGCTCGCCGGTCAGCCCCAGCAGTCGCCCGTAGCGGGCCGCGGCCTCGTCGACGTCGGCCGTGCGGACGCGCGCGTGGTGGATCGAGCCGACCATGGTCAGCGGCCCTCCTCGTAGAGCGACGTGCGCTCGCAGACGGTCTTGACGTCGCAGTAGAAGTCGAACGAGTGGTGGCCGCCCTCGCGGCCGATGCCCGAGTCCTTCGTCCCGCCGAACGGCGTCTCGAGGTCGCGGACGTAGAAGCAGTTGACCCACACCGTGCCCGCGCTGATCCGCGCGCTGAGCTCGTGGGCGCGGTCCGGGGAGCCCGTGTAGATCGTGGCGGCGAGGCCGAAGTCGGTGGCGTTGGCCAGCCGGACGGCCTCCGCGTCGTCCTCGAAGGGCTGCAGCGCCAGGACCGGGCCGAAGACCTCCTGGCGCAGGAGCTCGGCGCCGGCGGGGACGTCGGTGAAGAGCGTCGGCGGGTAGTACAGGCCGCCGAGCGGCTCGCCCCCGAAGGCGAGCGTGGCGCCTTCCTCGAGCGCGCGGTGCGACGTGCGTGGTCACGCGCTCGAGCGCGACCGGGTGGATGAGCGGGCCGTACGTCGTGCCCGGCTCGCGCGGGTCGCCGACGCGGATGGCGCCGACGCGCGCGCTGAAGCGCTCCAGGAAGTCGTCCAGCACCGAGCGCTGGACGAGCAGCCGGGTGCCGGCGAGGCAGACCTGGCCGGAGTTGTCGTACTGGTAGGCGGCGGTCGCCGCGGCGGCGTCGAGGTCGGCGTCGTCGAGGACGACGAAGGGCGACTTGCCCCCGAGCTCGAAGGAGACGGGCGTCAGCTGGGCGGCGGCGTCGCGGTACACGGTGCGCGCGGTCGCCGGCGAGCCGGTGAAGGCCACGCGGTCGACGCCGGGGTGGCCGGTGAGCGGCGCGCCCGCCTCCGCGCCGGTGCCGTGCACGACGTTCAGGACTCCGGGCGGCAGGCCCGCCTCCAGGGCGAGGTCGCCGAGCATGGAGCAGGTCAGCGGGGCCCACTCCGGCGGCTTGAGCACGACGGTGTCCCCCGCCGCCAGCGCGGGCCCGACGCGCCAGGTGGCGAGCATGAACGGCGCGTTCCAGGGCGTGGAGACGGCGACGACGCCGGCCGGGTCGTGCCGGACGGCGTTGCGCTCGCCGCCGGGCAGGGTGCGGGGCGCCTCGGCCAGGCGCTCGACGGCGAAGTCGGCGAAGAAGCGGATGTTGCTCGCGCCGCGCGGCAGGACGCGCAGGCGCATCGCCTCCAGCAGCGACCCGTTGTCGACCGTCTCGACGGCCGCGAGGTCGGGCACCGCCGCGGCGATCGCCTCCGCGAAGCGCGACAGGAGCGGGCGCCGGCCCTCGGGGCCGAGCGCCGCCCACGCGGGGAAGGCGGCGCGCGCGGCCGCCACGGCCGCGTCGACCTCGGCCGGGCCGCCGGCCGCGACGTCGGCCAGGCGCCGGTCCCAGCTCAGGGGCGAGCGCACCTCGAAGGTCCGCCCGCCGGCGCTGGGCACGCGCTCGCCGCCGATGAGGTGGTCGGTCGGGACGGCGACGCCCTCGACGGTGGCCGTGCGGCCGGTGGTCGTCGTGCTGCTCATGGCCGGCCGAGCTCCTGGGCGTCGCGGACGACCCGCCGCAGCAGGCGGGCCAGGGTGGCGCGCTCCTCGGGATCCAGGCCCGCGGTGAGGGCGGACTCGCCCGCGTTGAACTCCGGGAAGAGCGCCTGGATGAGCCGCTCGCCGTCGTCGGTCAGGGCCAGGCGGCACAGCCGCCGGTCGGTCTCGTGGCCCTCGCGGCGCACGAGGCCCCGGCGCTCGAGCGTGTCCGCGACGCCGGAGATCGTCGGGCGGGCGACGCCCGTCGAGTCCGCCAGGGCGCGGACCTCCCGCGGTCCCCAGACCCAGACCGTGAAGAGCGTCGCGAAGCCGGTCCAGCTCAGGTCGTGGCGGCGCAGGACGGTCCGCTCGAGATGCGAGCGGACGCCCTGGGCGGCGCGGAACACGTTGGCGCAGACCGCCATCGCCGCGAGGTCGACGGGGAGATCGCCGACGCGCGCGAGGACGTCGGCCTCGGCGGGGACGAGCGGGTCGGCCTGGGCGGCGCGGGGGCCGGCCGGGTCGTGGGGCGGGCGCTGGACGGCCACGACCGCAGACGTTAGGCTCCTAATGAGATGCGGTCAAGGGACCGAGGGACGCCGGGTCGGCCCGGGCTCGTGCTCCAGCACGGGGCCACCGGGCCGCCGGACCTGCTCGAGCGCTGGCTGCGGACGCGCGGCGTGCCCTTCGACGTGCACCACGCCGACCGCGACGCGCTGCCCGCCGACGTCCGCGGGCGCGCCTTCGTCGCGTCGCTGGGCTCGCGGCACTCGCCCGCCGGCGGCGGCCCCGCCTGGGTCGGACAGGAGGTCGAGCTCCTGCGCGGCGCCGTGGCCCACGACGTCCCCGTCCTCGGCCTGTGCTTCGGCGGACAGGCACTGGCCGCCGCCCTCGGCGCGCCGGTGCGCCGGGCCGCGCGCGGCGAGGTGGGGTGGGCGGACGTCGAGACGGACGACCCCGGGCTCGTCCCGTCCGGGCCGTGGCTCTGGTTCCACTGGGACGTCTTCGCCGTCCCGTCCGGGGCGACGGAGGTCGCGCGCTCGCCTGCGGGCCCCGCGGCCTTCACCCACGGCCCGCACCTCGGCGTCCAGTTCCACCCCGAGACCGGGCCCGACGTCGCCGACGCCTGGGCGCGCAAGGAGGTCGAGCGCCTCGCCGCCCTCGGCCTGACGCCGGACGTCCTGCTGGCCCAGGGCCGCGCCGTCGCCGACCGCGCGGCCGCCCAGGCCGCGCGCCTCTTCGACGCCTGGTGGGCGCGGGCGCGCGCCGTGCGGGCGGCGACGCCGGAGGGCGTCGCGTGACCGCTGCGGCCTCGCCGGCCGGCCTCCGCGCGCTGCTCGCGCAGGAGGAGGAGCGCTTCGTGGCAGCGCGCCCGGCCTCCGCCCGCCTCGCCGCCGAGGCGTCGGGGTCGCTGCTCGGCGGCGTGCCGATGACGTGGATGGCGAAGTGGCCCGGGCCCTTCCCGCTCTTCCTGGAGCGCGCGCGCGGCGCCCGGCTCGAGGACGTCGACGGCCACACCTACGTCGACCTGTGCCTGGGCGACACCGGCGCGATGGCCGGCCACAGCCCGCGGCCGGTCGCGGACGCGGTGACGGAGCGCCTGACGCACCGCGGCGGCGCCACGACGATGCTCCCCACGGAGGACGCCGCGCGGGTGGCGGGGCTGCTGGCCGACCGCTTCGGCCTCCCGACGTGGAGCTTCGCGCTGTCGGCGACCGACGCCAACCGCTGGGTCCTGCGCCTGTGCCGGCACCTCTCGGGACGACGGAAGGTCCTCGTGTTCGACGGCTGCTACCACGGCACGGTGGACGAGACCTTCGCGGTCCTCCGCGACGGGCGGGTCGTCGCCCGGGACGGCAACGTCGGCGCCCCGGCCGACCTCACGACGCACGACGCGCGTGTGCGCGTTCAACGACCTCGGCGCCGTCGAGCGCGAGCTCGCCCACGGCGACGTCGCGTGCGTGCTCACCGAGCCGGCGTTGACGAACATCGGGATCGTCCTGCCCGAGCCGGGGTTCCTGGACGGGCTCGCCGCGGCCTGCCGGCGGACCGGGACGCTGCTCGTGATCGACGAGACGCACACGCTCAGCGCCGGCTACGGCGGGTGCACGCGCGCCTGGGGCCTCGAGCCGGACGTCGTCACGATCGGCAAGGCGATCGCCGGCGGCGTCCCGATCGGCGCCTTCGGGCTGACCGCCGAGCTCGCGGCGCGCGTCACCGCCCTGCGGGACGCCGACCTCGTCGACACCGGCGGGGTGGGCGGCACGCTGGCCGGCAACGCGCTGTCGCTGGCCGCGGCCCGCGCGACCCTGTCCGAGGTCCTGACCGAGGGCGCGATGGCGCGAATGGTCGCCCTGGGCGAGCGCTACGCCACCGGGCTGCGCGCCGTGCTGGCCGAGGCCGGCCTGGCCTGGTCGGTCGTCGGGCTCGGGGCCCGGGCCGAGTTCTCCTTCGCGGCGACGCCGCCGCGCGACGGCGCCGCGGCGGCCGCGACCCACGACGACGACCTCGACCGCTACGTCCACCTCGCGCTCCTGAACCGCGGCGTGCTGCTCACGCCCTTCCACGCGATGGCTCTCATGAGCCCGGCGACGACCGCCCAGGACGTCGACGCCGCGCTGACGGCCTTCGCCGAGGTGCTCGCGCCGCTCCGGCCGGACGTCAGAGCGCGCTGACGCGCGTGACGACGTCCCGGCACCACCCCGCGAACGCGGCGCGGTCGTCGAGGAACTGGCTCGGCTTGAGGCAGATCGAGCCGAAGCCGCGGGCGACCTGGGCCGGGATCGTCGCCAGCGCCTCGTCGAGGTCGGCGACCCCGTCGGCCGTCGGGAAGCGGCCGCGCACGCCGCCGACGAGCTCGAGGGCGTCCGGGTCGCGCCCGGCGTCGCGGAGCGCCGCGCGCACGCGCGCGAGGTCCTCGTCGCCGAGCGGGCCGAGCGGGTTGAGCCCATGGCCGTGGCGGACGAGGCGCCGCAGCAGCCGGGGGTGCAGCGAGCTGCCGCCGAACCACAGCCGCACGCCGTCGGGCCGCCACGGCTTGGGCTCGACGACGACGTCCGCGAAGGCGTAGTGGGCGCCGCGGAAGGACGACGGCGTCGTCGTCCACGCGGCCTCCCAGGCGGCGAGGTGCTCGTCGAGCAGCGCGCCGCGCGCCGCGAAGTCGACGCCGAGCGCGTCGTACTCGGCGCGGTGCCAGCTCACGGTCGGCAGCACGACGAGCCGCCCCTCGCTGAGCAGGTCGAGCGTCGCGAGGTCCTTGGCGAGCAGGAGCGGGTGGCGCAGCGGGGCGATGACGGCGGCGGCGGCGAGGCGGATCCGCGTCGTGGCGGAGGCGATCGCGGCGAGCAGGACCGTCGAGCTCGGCCAGGGCATGCGCGGGTCCTGGTTGCCGGGCAGCGCGTACTCGCGCGGGTTGGCCATCGGGCCGCCGGCGTCCGCCCCAGGCCCGAGGACGACGTGCTCGCTGAGCATCACCGCGTCGAAGCCCGCGTCCTCGGCCTCGGCGGCCATGCGCACGAGGCCGCGCAGATCGCGCGGGTCGGCGAGCGTCCAGTTCTCGCTCAGGACGAGGACGAGCCGGACGCCGGTCATGCCGGCGGCAGGTCCTGGAAGGTCGTGGTCGCGACGTCGACGACGCTCGAGCCGCCGTCGACCGCGAGCACCGCCCCCGTGACGAACGACGCGTCGTCGCCGGCCAGGAACGCCACCGCCGCGGCGATCTCGGCAGGATCGGCCGCCCGGCGCAGCGGCGTGTGGCGCACGGACGCGGCGTAGGCGGCCTCCCGGTCGAGCCCGAGCCCGGCGCCGAGCTCGTCCATCTCGCCGTCCGCCATCGGCGTGCGGACCCAGCCCGGGGCGACCGCGTTGACGCGCACCTCCGGGCCGTAGTCGAGCGCCGCCTGCCGGGTCAGCATGAGCAGCGCGGCCTTCGCCGTCGCGTACGGCGCGACGCCGGGGCCGGCGCGCAGCCCGGCCACGGAGCTGACGTTGACGACCGCCCCGCGCGTGGACCGCAGCACCGGCAGCGCGGCGCGCAGCACGAGGAAGGCGCCGGTGAGGTTGAGCTCGAGCGCGGTGCGCCAGTCGGCCGGGGTGACGTCGGCCACGGCGCCGGCGCCGCCCGCGCCGGCGTTGTTGACGACGACGTTCAGCGCGTCCCCGGCCACCGCGACGGCCCGCGCCACGTCGTCCTCGTCGGTCACGTCGCCGGCGACCGCCACGCCCCGGCCGTCGGGGAGCGCCGCCGCGGCGCGCTCGACGAGCTCGGCGCGCCGGCCGACCAGCACGACGCGCGCCCCCTCGCCGGCCAGCCGCCGGGCGACGGCCAGCCCGATGCCGGTGGCGCCGCCGGTGACGAGCGCCGTGCGCCCGGCGAACCTCACGGCGCCGCCCCGCGCAGGCTTCGCGTCCACCGGCGCTCGCCGTCCTCGCGCGCGCCGCCCGGCGCCAGCCCGAGGTGCTGGGCGACGGCCTCCGACGCGCGGTGCCCGGGCGCGATGTGGGCGACGAGCTCCTCGACGCCCTGGGTGGCCAGCCAGCCTGCGACCGCCGTGGCCGCCTCGGTCGCCAGGCCCTGCCCCTGGTGCGCGGTCGCGACCACCCAGGCCAGCTCGGCGCGGCGGCGCCCGTCGGCCTCGGTGACGGTCGCCTGCACCGTGCCCGCGGGCGGGCCGCCGGCGGCCGGCCGCAGGACCCAGTTCAGCCATGCGGCGCGGCCGTCGGGCGACACGCCGCCCTCGCGCCGCGCGTAGGCGGCGCGCAGCTCCCCCGCGGTCGCAGGCGCGCCGCCCGTGAAGGCGTGCAGCGCCGGGTCGTCGAGGACGGGGGCGAGCTCGTCGGCGTGGCCGGCCCGCAGCGGGTCGAGCACGAGGCGCGCGGTCGCCAGGGTGACGGCCCGCGGGTGGCCGGCGGGCGCGCTCACCCGGCCAGGCGCTCGCCCAGCTCGCGGACGACGTCGAGGATCGAGGCGACCTCGTCGTCGCGCGTGCGGAAGTTCACGAAGCACACCCGCAGGCAGACCTGCCCGTCGACGACGGCGGGCGCCAGGTAGACGCGGCCGTCCGCCTGGACGGCGTGGGCGAGCTCGCGGTTGTGGGCGTCGAGCTCGCCCGGCGTCCGGCCGGGCGGCGCGTGGCGGAAGCAGACCGTCGAGAGCTGTGGCCGGTGCAGCAGGGCGAAGGCGTCGTCGGCCTCGATGAGCGCCTCCAGCCGCCGGGCCAGGCCGATCGTGTGCTCGATCCACCCGCGGTAGGCCGCGGCGCCGTGGATCCGGAAGGCGAGCCACAGCTTCACCGACCGGAACGGCCGCGAGTACTCGAGCGTGCGATCGACCGCGTTCGTCGTGCCGTCGCGGTGCAGCATGTAGCGCTCCTCGTGGCCGAAGGCCGCCTCCAGGGCGGTGCCGTCGGCCAGCAGGACGAGCGAGCAGCTCTTCTGCACCCCGAGCCACTTGTGGGCGTCGAGCGTCAGCGAGTCGGCGCGCTCGAGGCCCGCGAAGAGCGGGCGGCCGGTCGGCGTGGCCGCGGCCGGCAGGCCGTAGGCGCCGTCGACGTGCAGCCAGACGCCGTGGCGGGCGCAGACCTCGGCGATGGCGTCGAGCGGGTCGACGGCCCCGGTGAGCGTCGTGCCGCCGTTGGCGACCACGGCGACGGGCGTCACGCCGGCCGCGACGTCGGCCGCGATCGCCGCGTCGAGGTCGGCCGGGCGCATCCGGCGGAGGTCGTCGAGGGCCAGGTGCCGGACCGCGGCGCCGCCGAGGCCGGCGGCCTCGACCGCGCGCACGACGGAGTGGTGCGCCTCCTCCGAGCAGTAGACGGCGCCGCGGTGGCCGGCGAGGCCGTCGTGGCGGCTGCCGGGCAGGGCGCGCTCGCGGGCGGCGAGCAGGGCGGTGAGGTTCGACGTCATCCCGCCGCTCGTGAAGGCCCCGAAGGCGTGCGGGTAGCCGACGAAGCTCGCGACCCACGCGAGGGCCTGGCGCTCGACCAGGTCCGCGCCGCCGGCCGTGGTGGCGAGGTTGACGTCGTAGGTCGCCGCGAGCGCCTCCCCGAGCACCCCGACCTCGAGGCCCGTCGAGCCGATGTAGGCGAGGTACAGCGGGCGGGCGGGGGACACGCTGGCGTCCAGCACGCGGACGGCGTCGTCGAGGACGCCCTCGGGCGCGCTGCCGTGCTCGGGGAGCCCCTCGCGCAGCCGGGCCGCCAGGTCGTCGTCGACGGGGGGCTCCTCGGGGCGGGGCTCGTCGAAGGAGCGCCAGGCCTCGGCGATGCGGCGGGAGAGCAGCGCGAGCACGGCCTCGCGGTCGGCCAGGTCGGGGCGGTCCAGGCGGGGCTCCAGCTGTCCGGCGTCGGTCACGGTCGGGCCCATGCCCACGGGGCTCGGACTTGACGCTCCCTCCCGGTCCCGGTAGACCATCGCACCGATTGGATACATTATCCATCTCACCCTGGGGAGGGGAGAAGATGTCCGACGTGCCGCAGTCCGGCGCCGCGCCCGCCCACCTCGGCGAGAAGCGGCTGTCCACGATCCACGCGATCGGCCAGTCGCTGGCCGTGGGCCCCATCTTCTCGGTCGGGGCCATCTCGGGCCTCATCGCGGGCAAGGCCGGGTTCAACACCCCCCTCTCCGTCCTCTTCGGGGCGATCGGCGCGCTGTGCCTGGGCTACGTGATCTCGGTCTACGCGCGGCGCTACGCGGGCGCGGGGGCGATCTACGAGTACGTCGTCCGCGGCGGCCACCCCGACGTCGGCGTCGTCGCAGCCGGCCTCTACGCGCTGGGCCTCCTCTTCCTGGGTGGCGGCGGCGTGTTCATCGCCATCGGCTTCCTGTCGCAGGGCTTCTTCGCCGCCCACTGGACGGCGCTCGACGGGGTGCAGTGGTGGATCTGGGGCGCCATCGGCCTGGTCATCGCGACGGGCCTGAACCACTTCGGCGTCCGCCTGGCCGTGCGCGGCGTGCTCCTGCTCGCCGCGCTGTCGTCGATCCCGCTCGTCATCACGGCGATCATCGTGATCCTCAAGGGCGGCGCCGACGTGAACACGCTGAAGGTCTTCGACCCGGGACAGACCTCCTGGAACAGCGTCTTCAACGGCATCCTCTTCGCGGTCACGCTCTTCATCGGCTTCGAGATCGCCGCGTCGATCGGCGAGGAGGCGCACGACCCGCAGCGCGCCATCCCGCGCGCGGTCATCGGGACGATCCTCCTCTCGGGCGCCTTCTACCTCCTGGTCACCTACGCCGCGACGATCGGCTTCGGCGCCGCCGACGTGCAGCAGGCCTACGCCTCGTCGCCCAGCCCGATCGGCGAGATCGCGGGCCGCTACGTCGGCCGCGGCATGTCGACGATCGTCGACCTCGTCATCGTGCTCGACGCGATCTCCGTCGCGATCGCCTTCACCGTCGGCGCCTCCCGCATCTTCTTCGCCCTCGGCCGCGACCGGCTGCTGCCCTCCTGGTTCGCGCGCACGACGCGCTACGACACACCGCTGGGCGGGAACCTCGTCGTGGTCGCCGCGGGCGTCGTCGCGCTCGTGTGGGCCGGGCGGACGAACTACGGCGGGCCGGTGCAGCTCCCCGACGAGATCGAGGCGTTCTCGATCTCGGCCGCCGCCGGCTCGTACCTCGTCGAGGCGATCTACGTGCTGCTCGCGCTCTTCGCGCTGCGGATCGTGTGGAAGGCCGGGCGCGACGGGCTGTGGTGGAAGGTCCCGGTGATCCTCCTCGGCCTGGCCACGCCGCTGCTGGCGTACAAGGGCTCGCTGGATCCGTGGCCCACCTATCCCAACAACCGCGGCATCATCCTGGCCCTGGTGTCCGTCGGGCTCGTCGCCGTCTGGTACGCCTACCTCAAGGTGCGCCACCCCGACCGGATCCGGAACGCCGCCTCGCACGCCATCGAGCACCACGGCGTGCCGCCGCTGGACGAGACCCTGGAGTTCGAGCCCACGCCGTCGGACACGCTCCTGCGGCCCAAGGAGGTCTAGGCCCACGATGGCCCTCACGGAGCAGCCCAGCGCGCACGACGTGCGCGCCGCCCTGCCGGCCGAGGTCACGGCGGTGCGCGTGACCTACGCCGACCTGCACGGCGTGCAGCGCGGCAAGGACGTCCCCGTCGCCGAGCTGGAGCACGTGCTGCGCTCGGGCTTGGCCTTCTGCTGGGCGGTCATGGGCACCGACCTGCGTCACACGCCCGTCGTCGGGGGCGAGCTGGGCTACCCGGACATGATCGCGCGGCTGGACCCGTCGACGCTCGTGCAGGTCCCCTGGGAGCCGAGCGTCGCCGTGGGCCTGGCCGACCTCGAGCGCGCCCTCACGCACGAGCCCGAGCCGACCGACCCGCGTCACGCGGTGCGCCGCGCGGTGGAGGCGTTCGCCGAGCTGGGGTTCGTCCCGGTCGTCGGCCCCGAGCTCGAGTTCTTCCTCCTGCGCCCCGACGTCGACGCCCCCGGCGGGGCGTCCAAGCGCCATGTCGACCACCTCTCGATGGTCTACACCGTCGGCGCGCAGGCGGATCCCAACGGCGTCGTCCGCACGCTGCTGGAGGGCTGCGCGGCGCTCGGCCTGGGCGCGTTCGCGGCCAACCACGAGTTCATGAACAGCCAGTACGAGATCAACCTCCGCGAGTCGGAGGCCCTCGACGCGGCCGACCGCGCGTTCCGCCTGAAGTCCGCGGTGAAGGACGCCGCCGCCCAGCGCGGGCTGCACGCGACGTTCATGGGCAAGCCCTTCAACGACCAGGGCGGGTCGGGGTTCCACGTCCACCTCTCGCTGGCCAGGGACGGCGAGAACGCCTTTCCCGACGAGGACGACGAGCGCGGCGTGGCCCCCGAGCTGCGCCACTTCACGGCGGGGGTCCTGGCGCACGCGCCCGCGTGCATGGCCTTCCTGAACCCGACGGTCAACGCCTACCGGCGGATCCTGCCCGACTCGCTGGCCCCGACCCACGCCAACTGGGGCTTCGACAATCGCACGACGTACGTTCGCATCCCGCCCGAGCGCGGCGGCGCGACGCGCCTGGAAGTCCGCGTGGGCGACGGCTCGTCGAACCCGTACCTCGGGATCGCGGCGGTGCTCTTCGCCGGCCTCGACGGCGTGCGCCGCGGCCTGGACCCGGGCGAGCCGCTCTCCGGCGACGCCTACACCGCGCCCGAGGACCGGGCCGGCGGACGGCTGCCCCCGTCGCTCGACGACGCGCTCGACGCCCTCGAGGGCGACGAGGTCATCGCCGAGGCGATGGGGCGCGAGCTCGTCGAGACGTTCGTCGCCGTCAAGCGCTTCGAGCTCGAGCGCCACCGGGCCCACGTGTCCGAGTGGGAGCTCGAGGAGTACCTCCACCACCTGTAGGTGCAGACGACCATGGGCATCGCCACCGACCTGCGGCTCGAGGACGTCGACCTCGCCGACCACGACAACTTCGTCGAGCGCGTCCCGCACGAGATGTTCGCGCTCCTGCGCCGCGAGGACCCCGTGTTCTTCCAGCACGAGGCCGACGGTCCGGGCTTCTGGTGCATCACGCGCTACGACGACATCAACGCCGTGCACCGCGACTGGGAGACGTTCTCGTCCGAGACCGGCGGGACGTCGCTGCAGGACCTGCGCCCCGACGAGATCGAGGCGCGCAAGTCGATGATCGACATGGACCCCCCGCGCCACAACCAGCTGCGCGCGCTGGTGGCCAAGGGCTTCACGCCGCGGGCGGTCCGGGCCTACGAGCTGAAGATCCGCGAGCTCATCGACGGCATCCTCGACGACGCGCTGCCGCTCGGCGAGTTCGACTTCGTCGAGCACGTCGCCGCCGAGCTGCCGATGCGGGTGTTCGCCGAGATGCTCGGCGCCCCGCAGGAGGACCGGCGCCACATCGTCGACCTCGGTGACCGCCTTCTGGGCAACACCGACCCCGAGTTCGCCACGCCCGAGGAGCTCGAGCGCCACCGTCACCTGCCCTTCTCGTCACCCGTCGCGCTCGAGATGTTCGAGTACGGCCGCAAGCTCGCCGCCGACCGGCGCGAGCACCCGCGCGACGACATCGTCACGAAGCTCGTGCAGGCGCAGATCGACGGCGAGCCGCTGACCCAGCGCGAGTTCGACGTCTACTTCCTCCTGCTGGCCACGGCCGGCAACGAGACCACGCGCCACACGATCTCCAGCGGCCTGGTGGCGCTCATGGAGTTCCCCGAGCAGCTCGACCGCCTGCGGCGCGAGCCCGACCTGCACGCGACCGCGGCCGAGGAGATGCTGCGCTGGGCCACGCCCGTGCACCACTTCCGCCGAACCTCCACGAAGGACGTCCAGTTCGGCGGCAAGCTCATCCGCCGCGGCGACAAGGTCGTGACGTGGTTCACGTCGGGCAACCGCGACGAGGACTACTTCCCCGACGGCGACCGCTTCGACGTCGCGCGTGCCCCGAACCCGCACCTCACCTTCGGCCCGGGCGGCGTGCACTTCTGCATGGGCGCGCACCTCGCGCGGCTCGAGGTGCGCATCGCCTTCGAGGAGCTGCTCCCGCGGGTCCGGTCGATCGAGCCGGCCGGCCCGCACGAGCGCCTGCGGTCGAACTTCTTCAACGGCATCAAGCGGCTCCCCGTGCGGGTGGAGGCGTCCTGAGGCGCGACCTCGACGTCGTCACCGTCGTCGACCGGGCCTACGCCGCCCTGCGCGAGCGGATCCTCTCCGGCGACCTGCCGCACCACGCCAAGCTGCGCCAGGAGGACCTCGCGGCCGAGCTCGGCGTGTCGCGCACGCCGGTGCGCGAGGCGCTCGGGCGCCTGGCGGCGGACGGGCTCGTCGAGCTGCTGCCCAACCGGGGCGCGCGCGTCGCCGACATCAGCCCCGAGGACATGCGCGCGTCCTACGAGGCGCGCCTCCTCGTCGAGCCGGCCGCCGCCGGCCTGGCGGCCGCGCGCCGTGACCCGCGCGCGCTCGCGGCGATGCGCGCCGCGGTGGCGGCCCACCGCGCCTGCGCCGGTGACGTCCGGGCCGCCTTCGGCGCCAACCGCGACTTCCACGTCGCGCTCGTCGCGGGAGCGGGCAACCCGTTCCTGGGGCGGTTCGTCGAGGGCCTGTGGGCGCGCCGCGTCGGGCTGCGGATCTACGAGGCCCAGCGCGAGTCCCCGGACCTCATCGCGCTCGACGCCGACCAGCACGAGGCGATCGCCGACGCGGTCGCCCGGGGTGCCGCCGACGAGGCGGAGCGGCTCACGCGCGAGCACATCGGCGGGGCCATGCGGGTGCTGCTCGAGGCCCTCGGCGACGACGCCGCGGCATGAGCGAGCTGCGCAAGCGCCCCGACCTCGTCGTCCACGAGCGCGAGCCCCTCAACGCCGAGACGCCACGCGCGGTCCTGGGCGCCGCGTCGCTGACGCCCACCGACGCGTTCTTCGTGCGCGACCACGGCCCGGTGCCCGGAGCCCGGTCCGACTGGCGCGTCGAGGTCGGCGGGCTCGTCGACGCGCCGCTGTCGCTCGGCCTCGACGACCTGCAGAACGGGCGCTTCGCGCGTCGCGAGGTCGCGGCGACGCTCCAGTGCGCGGGCAACCGGCGGGCCGCGCTGCTGGCGGTGGGCGACGTCCCCGGCGAGGCGCCCTGGGGCCCGGGCGCGACCGGGACCGCCGTCTGGGGCGGCGTCGCGCTCGCCGACGTGCTGCGCGCCGCCGCGCCGCGGGCGGCCGCCGCGCACGTGGCCGCCGTCGGCGCCGACCGCTCCCAGGAGGCCCGGCCGCCGCAGCCCTTCGGCGCCTCCATCCCGCTGCGCAAGGCCCTGGGTGACGAGGTCCTCCTCGCCTGGGAGATGAACGGCGCCCCGCTGCCCGCCGCGCACGGCGCCCCCGTGCGGCTCGTGGTCCCGGGGTGGATCGGCGCGCGCAGCGTCAAGTGGCTACGGCGGATCGAGCTGCGCGAGCGGCCCTTCGACGGCTGGTTCCAGGACGTCGCCTACCGCCTGCTCGCGCCCGGCGAGGAGCCCGGGCCCGGCGTCGGCGTCGCCCTGGGCGAGGTGGCGCTGAACGCCGACGTGCTCGTCCCGGGCGACGGCGCGACGGTCGGCCCGGGCCCGTTCGGGGTGCGCGGGTACGCCTACGCGGGTGGTGACCGCACGGTCGCGCGGGTCGAGGTCTCGTCCGACGGCGGGCGCTCGTGGCGCCGGGCCGAGCTGCTCGAGGACCTCGGCCGGTGGGCGTGGCGGCTGTGGCGCACCGAGCTCGAGCTCCCGGCGGGCGACCACGAGGTCGTCGTGCGGGCGTGGGACAGCGCGGCGGCGACCCAGCCCGAGCGTCCCGAGACCGTGTGGAACCCCAAGGGCTACGTCAACAACGCCTGGGGGCGGATCTCCGTGCGGGTGGCGCCGTGAGCGGGGACGACCCACGGGCGGCCGGGTCGGGCGGCCGAGGGCCGTACGACCCCGAGCGGCCCCTCGACCCGCGCGACTACAGCCGCCGCACGCTCCTGGCCAACGAGCGGACCTTCCTGGCCTGGTGGCGCACGGGGCTGGCCGCGCTCACCGTCGGGCTGGCGTGCGCGCGGATCATCCCCATCGTGGGCGAGGTCCGGGCGCAGTGGCCGTACACCGTGATCGGCGTGCTGTTCGCGGCGCTGGGCATCGTGTGCCTCGTCTACGGCGAGCGCCGCCGCCGGGCGGTCGACGCGGCCGTGCGGCGGGCGGACTACGTCGATCCCGACGACCGCCTGCTGCTCCTGCTCACGGTGCTCGCCGCGCTGGCCGGCCTCGGCCTCGTCGTGGTCTTCCTCGTCGACGCCTGAGGGCGACCGATGAGTCCCGGGCCGCCTCGCCGTCTGTGGGGGCATGGGCGTGCGCGCAGCGGAGGGGCCGGGACCGGTGGGGGAGGTGCGGCTCGCCGCACCTCGTGACGCCGGGTACCGGCCGGGCCGGCGGACCCCCGGATCGTGAGACTCAAGCGCATGGCAGTCTCCGTCGCATCCGCGCACCTGGCCCCGGCCCCCGACGCCCCGGCGCTGCCCCTCGAGGGCATCGACGTTCCGGCGTTGGCCCGCCGCGCGGCCGTGCCCGCGGCGCTTGCCGCCGCCGCAGCCGCGGCGCTCGTGGTCGCCGGCGGTCCGCTGCATGCCTTCCTCGACGCCATCGACCGCGCCGTGCAGGCCGACCCGCGCTGGGTCATCGCCGCCGGCGTCTTCGAGCTCCTCTCCTTCGTCGGCTACATCGGCCTCTTCTGGATGGTCGGGTCGCGGGCGACGTCGCGCCTCGGCGTGCGCGCGAGCGCCTACATCACGCTCGGCGGCGCGGGCGCCACGCGGCTGCTGCCGACCGCCGGCGTCGGCGGCGCGGCCCTGACGCTCTGGAGCCTGCGGCGCGCCGGCCTGGGCACGCGCGGGGCGACGAGCACGCTGCTGAGCTTCCTCGTCCTGCAGTACGCCGTCTTCCTCGGCGCGCTGGTCGTCGCGGGCGGTCTCCTCGCCGTCGGCGTCTCGGGCCACGCGCCCCTCGGCATCAGCGCGGTGCCGGCCGGCGCGGCGGCGCTCGCGATCGCCGCCGCGCTCGTCTTCGCGGCCCGGCGCCCCGCGCCGGCGGCGGAGCTCGCCGCCGACGCCTCCCGCGCCACCCGGGTCCGCGGCCGCCTGCGCGAGGCGCGCGGCGTCGTCGGCGCCGGCGTGCGCGACGGCATCGCCCTCCTGCGGTCCGGCGACGTGCGCCTGCTCGGCGCCCCCGCCTACTGGGCCTTCGACGCGGCCGTCCTCTGGGCGATGCTCCAGGCGTTCGGCGCGGCCCCCGCGTTCGCCGTCGTCGTCCTGGCCTACTTCGTCGGCCAGGTCGGCAACACCCTGCCCATCCCGGGCGCCGTGAGCGGCGGGATGGCCGGCGTGCTGATCGCGTGCGGCGTGCCCGCGGACCTCGCCCTCGTCTCCGTGCTGGCCTACCGCTCCATCGCGATCTGGCTGCCGGCGCCGGTCGGCCTGGCCGCCCTGCGCCCGCTGCGCCGCACCGTCGCCGCGTGGGCGCGCGAGGACCAGGCCGGCACCGTCGAGCCCGCGACCGAGGTCGTCGCCCCCGAGGTCGTCGCCCCCGAGCTGGTCGCGCCCGAGCTGGTCGCGCCCGAGCTGGTCGCGCCCGAGCTGGTGGTGTCGGCCCCCCGCGTCGTGCGCGAGCGCGACGCCCTCGCGCTCGCCGCCTAGGCGGCGAGCCGCCCGTTCGGACGGCGCACCGCAGCGGCCGCGGCCCGAGCTGCGCGTGCCGCGCCGGACCGCGCGACGCAGGATGGTCGCACGGGGGCCGGGCGGCCCATCGGCGTCCCCGGCGCCCCGCCCGCACCGCCGGCCGGAGGAGGACCGTCATCGGGTCCGGGGGGCTGCCGCACCCTCGTGGCGGCGTCTCGGTGCCAGCCTCCTCGCATGCCCTTCACCCGTCCCGCCCTCGTGGACCTGCGCCCGCTCGACGCGCGCGACGGCGCGGCGTTCGCCACGTTCGTCGACGGGCTGAGCGCCGAGTCGCGAAGCCGCCGCTTCCTCGGGCCGAAGCCCCGGCTGACCGCCAAGGAGCTCGCGTACCTCACCGACGTCGACGGGGTCACCCACGGCGCCTTCGCCGCGATCGACCCGCGCACCGGCGCGATCGTGGGCGAGGCCCGCTACGCGCCGTGGCCCGGCCGCCCGTCGGTGGCCGACCTCGCGGTGACGGTGGCCGACGAGCTCCAGCGCCGCGGGATCGGCACGGCCCTCGCCGTCGCCACGGTGGAGGCGGCGCGCGCGAACGGCGTGCGCACCCTGACCGCGAGCACGCTCTGGGAGAACGTGCCGGCCCGGGCGCTCCTGCGTGGCCTCGGCTTCCGCCCCACCGGCAGCGGCGACGGCGTCGTCGAGCTCGAGCTCGACCTCGCGACCGCGGCCTCCCGCCCGGGCGTCGTGGCCCGAGTGCCGGCCGCCTCGCTGCCCGCGGTGGCGGCGGGCGCGGCCTGAGCGGTGGCGCCGGGCATGTGGGACCCTCGGCCAGGGAGGATCCCGTGACCGACGCCCTGCGCCCCGGACCGCTGCGGACCGCCGGCCACCTCGCGGTGGCGCTGCGGCGCAGCACGGCGCTGCGCCGCCGGCGCTGGACGCTCTGCGCGGCGCTCGTCGTCGCCGGCGTCGTCCTGGGCGGGCCGGGCGGGGTGCTGCTCGGCCTGACCGCCGCGGTGCTGGCGCTCGACGCGCTCATCCCCATGCCGGGGACCACGGTGGGCGAGGCCGACGACCGCTTCTGGCGGCTCGTGCGGCAGCGCGCCCGGGTGCGCCGGTGGCGGCGCCTGCGCCGACTGCCGCCGGAGGCGCTCGAGCTCGTCGACGACCGCCACGGCCCTCTGTCGGTCGCGGCGCGCCGGGACCTCGGGGTCCTGCCGATCCCCCTCCGCTCGATCACCGGCACCGTCGAGGGGGCCAAGGCGGCGAGCTTCGACGGTGCCTTCCGGCCCGACCCGTCGTCGCGCGCCCGCTGGGTCCGGCTGTGGCTCGCGCAGGCCCACGACGCCCCGCTGCCGCCGATCAGCGTCTTCCGCGTCGCGGGCGACCACGTCGTGCGCGACGGGCACCACCGGGTCTCCGTCGCCCGTGACCACGGGCGGCCCACGATCGACGCCGAGGTCGTCGAGCTCGTGCCCCGCTCTCGCGGCGGCCGGCCGCCCGGGCCGCCGCCGGCGGGCTAGGTTGGGGCGGTGCTCCCCCCGGTCGTCGAGGCCGCCGACGTGCGCCGGCGCGCGGACGTCGTGCTCGCCGACGTGCGCTGGTACCTCGACGGGCGCTCCGGCCGCGCGGCCTACGACGCGGGCCACCTGCCCGGGGCGGTCTTCGTCGACCTCGACGCCTGGCTCGCCGCGCCGCCCGGTGCGGCCGGGCGCCACCCGCTGCCCGACCCGGCGACGTTCGCGCGCGGGATGGCCGGGCTCGGCGTCGGGGACGACGACGCCGTCGTGGCCTACGACGACGCGGGCGGCGTCGTCGCGGCGCGGCTCGTGTGGATGCTGCGCGCCACCGGCCGCGACGCCGCGCTGCTCGACGGCGGCCTCGCCGCCTGGGACGGCCCGCTCGAGACCGCGACGCCACCGCGGCCGCGGGCGCGCTTCACGGCGGTGCCGTGGCCGGACGCGCTCCTGGCCTCGATCGGCGAGGTGGCCGGAGGGCGCGCCGTCCTGCTCGACGCGCGCGAGCGCGCGCGCCACCTGGGCCTGGAGGAGCCCGTCGACCCGCGCGCCGGGCACATCCCGGGCGCGCTCAGCCTGCCGGCCGGCGAGCTCCTCGACGACGCCGGGCGCCTCCTCGCGGCCGCGGACCTGCGGGCCCGCTTCGCGGCCGCCGGCGTGGAGGACGCCACCGCGGTCGTCGCGTCGTGCGGCTCGGGGGTGACCGCCTGCCACACCCTGCTGGCGCTCGAGCACGCCGGGCTGGGCCGGGGCCGCTTGTTCCCGGGGTCGTTCTCGCAGTGGAGCCGCGACCCGGCGCGGCCGGTCGCGACCGGCGAGGGCTAGGGCCGGCGCGCCACGACGCGGACCTCGACGCGGGCGGGCCGCGTCGGGTCGCCGAGGGAGAGGAAGTCGCGCACCCGCGCGGCGTGCGCGCAGAAGGGGCAGGCCATCGCGTCGGCCGGCGCGGCGCCACCGGGCGGGAGCGCGACCGGCGCGTCGCAGGCCGGGCAGGCGAGGGTCCCCCGGGCGACCGGGGCCGTCCGGCCGACCCGGCGCAGCTCGCGCTCGCCGCCGAGGTCGCCGACGCGGTCGGGACCGACGGGCTCGGGACCGCCCAGGCCACGGTGCAGGCTCACGGACAGGAGTCTAGGCCGCCGTTGGCCGCTCCTCACCGGCCGCTCGCCGCGCTGCCGTGGCCGCGAGCGCAACTCCGGGTCGGGGTGGCCGGTTGGGGCCTGCGTACCCCGACCAAGGAGCAGTCCCTCCCCATGCCCTCCCGTCTCTCCCGCCTGCGCGCCCGGCTGAGCTTCGCCAACGTGACGTCCGCCGTCGCCCTGTTCATCGCGCTCGGCGGCACGAGCTACGCCGCCGTCAGCGTCGGCTCCGCCGAGATCCGCACCGACGCCGTCGGCGCGTCCGAGCTCCGCCGCGACGCGGTCGGCGCCTCGGAGATCCGCCGCAACGCGGTCGGCACGTCGGAGGTCCGCACGAACGGCGTCGGCAAGTCCGAGATCAAGACCGGCGCGGTCGGCCGCGCCGAGCTCGGCGCCGACACGGTCTTCTCCTCCGAGCTCGCCCCGGGCTCCGTCGGCTCGGACGAGCTGCGCGACGGCCAGGTCGCCCTGGCGGACCTCTCGACGGAGGCGCGGACGGCGCTGACCCAGGCCGATCGGGCGATGGTGAGCTCGGGCGGCGCGCTCGCCGGCGGGACCGCCAAGCTCGCCACCCGCACCGCGACGGGCACCTACACGGTGACCTTCGCGCGGGACGTGAGCGCCTGCACCTACACGGCGACGCTCGCCGGCGTGAAGAGCGGGACGACGGTCGAGCAGCCCGCCGCGGGCAGCGTCACGGTCGCCCCCGCGACGAGCCCGGCGACCGACGTCGTGGTGAAGACCTACGACGCGACCGGGACCGCCGCCGACGGCCCGTTCCACGTCCTGGCGACCTGCTGACGAGCGGTGCGGCGGGGTGGCGCTCCGGCGCCGCCCCGGCCACCGGCGGGGTGGCGCTTCGGCGCCGCCCCGGCCACCGGCGGGGTGGCGCTCCGGCGCGGTTCCACCCGCGTGCAACGTGTGGCGACGCTCCTAGACTGGAGAGCATGCTCTTCTCGCGCGACAAGGAGCGCTCCGCGGCCACGCTTCCGGGCCGCGACGCCTCGCCGTTCCCGATCCCGGAGCGCCACGCCGTCCTCGGCACGCCGCTCCAGCCGCCGTTCCCCGAGGGGCTCGAGGTCGCGTACTTCGCCCTCGGGTGCTTCTGGGGGGCCGAGCGCCTCTTCTGGCGCCTGGACGGCGTCTACTCGACCGCAGTCGGCTACGCCGGCGGCCGCACGCCGTTCCCCACCTACCGGGAGACGTGCACCGGCCGCACGGACCACACGGAGACCGTGCAGGTCGTCTACGACCCGGCCAAGATCTCCTACGCCGACCTGCTGAAGGTCTTCTGGGAGGAGCACGACCCGACCCAGGGCGACCGGCAGGGCAACGACGTCGGCACGCAGTACCGCTCGGCGATCTTCACGACGACCGAGGCGCAGGCCGCCGACGTCGAGCGCACCCGCGCCGCCTTCGAGGAAGGGCTGCGCGCCGCCGGGCACGGGTCGATCACGACCGAGGTCGCCCCGGCCGGCCCGTTCTACTACGCCGAGGCCGACCACCAGCAGTACCTCCACAAGGTGCCCCACGGCTACTGCGGCCTGAAGGGCACCGGCGTCAGCTGCGCGATCGCCTAGCGGCGGGGAGGCGCCCGGACTAGGCCCGGCAGCGCAGCGTCCCGCGGTCGAGCGTCCGCCCGGCCGCGCCGACGAAGGCCCAGCGGGCTCTCCCGCGCCGCAGCTGCAGCCGCAGCGCGCCGTACGTCGAGTCGTTCCCGAACGCCAGCCGGCGGTCGTCGCGCAGCGGGTAGAGGCCGCGGCCGCCGGCGCCGGAGACGAACTGCGTCAGCCCGCCGGAGGGCCGGAAGCGCTGCAGGTCGTGGTCGTGCCCGCTGAGGACGATCGTCGCGTGACCGCGCAGCGCGTCCCAGAGCGGGGCCATGTCGGCCTGGTCGCCGTGCAGCCCGGCGCTGAGGCGCGCGCGGTGCCAGAACGCGATCCGGCACGTGCCGCGATCCCGCAGCTGGCGCCGCAGCCAGCGCTCCTGCGGCGAGCCCCGGTCGTGCGCGGCCTCGGAGTCGAGCGCCAGCAGCGTCCACCCGCCCGCCGAGAAGCGGTACCAGTCCGGCGGCGTCCGGCCGTGCACCCGCCGCCAGTAGGGGTCGTAGCCCGAGCGCTGGCTGCGCGCGTCGTGGTTGCCCGGCACGGGCGCGGTGATCCGCGCCAGGCGCCCGTAGCTCGGCGCGTAGCCCGTCCGGAACTCCGCGGCCGTCCCGCTCTCGTAGACGTCGCCGAGGTAGAGGAAGCGGTCCGGCCGCCCGCGCGCGATGCGCGCCGCGACAGCGCGCCCGTCCGCGCGGGCGTCGCCGTCGCCGACCGCCCAGACCGTCGCCGTCGCCCCCGGGACCGATCGCACGAACGGCCCGCCGCCCGAGCCCGGGACCCGGTCGCCGGAGCCGCCTCCGAGGCGGCCGCTCGCGACGGCCACGGCGGCGAGGACCACGACGAGCAGGGCGGTGAGCGCGACGAGGACCGGGTGCCGGCGGGCCATCGCGCGGAGTCTGGCAGCCGGGCGGACGGGCCGTGGCGCTAGCGGTCGAGCAGGTGGTCGAGGCTCGGCTGCGCCGGATCGGCGGCCGGTCCCGGCACCCCGGCCGCTCGCCAGTGGAACGTCACGTCGGCGGCCTTGACGGTCGTGGCGCGCAGCCCCGGCTCGAGCGGCTGGACCTGGAAGCCGCCGGGCACGCGCCCGCGGACGAGGGCGTGGAAGACGCGCCCGCGCCGCGCGACGCGGACGACGTCCTGCGGGTGGATGTCCTCGTGCGCGGCCACGGCGGCCGCAGAGGCTACCCGGCGCGGTCGGCGTCGCCCGTGCTCGCGCGGGTGGCGGCCGCCTCGCGCTCCGCCTCGTCCTCGGGCATCGCGAGCGCCACGTGCAGCGTGGCGGCGGTCACCCGCGGCTGCTCGCCCACGGGCTCGAGGTCGCGGTCGAGCTCCACGACGGGGTTGCTCAGGCGGCCGATGCCCTCGATCTCGACGTCGACGACCTGGCCCGGCTGGACGGGGCGCGAGCGGGCCGGGGTGCCGGTCAGCAGGACGTCGCCGGGCTCGAGCGTCATGAGCCGCGCCGCGTCGGCGACCTGGTAGGCGGCGCTGAAGACGAGGTCGGTGCCCGTGTGCGCCTCCTGGACGAGCTCGCCGTCGACGTAGGTCCGCAGCCACAGGTCGTCGGGATCGACGTCCTGCGCGTCGACGAGCACCGGGCCCAGCGGGCAGAAGCCGTCCTGGCCCTTGACGCGCAGCATCGCCCCGCGGTCGGCGTGGCGGAAGTCGTGGACGCCCCAGTCGTTGGCGACGGTGTAGCCGCGGACGTAGCGCAGCGCGTCGGCGACGGAGGTCCCCAGGCAGCGCTCGCCGATGACGACGGCCAGCTCACCCTCGTAGTTCAGGAAGCGGCAGCCCCGGGGCCGCGCCACGGGCGCGCGGTGGGCGCTCACCGACGACGGCGGCTTGAGGAAGAAGGCGGGCGCCTCGAGCGGGTGCGCCATCGCGTACTCCTCCATGCGGGAGCGGTAGCTGAGGTGCGTCGCCACGATCTTCGACGGCGGGGGCACGGCGGGCAGCCAGACGGCGCCGGCGGTCGCCACCGTGCGCCCGTCCGGCAGCGTGATGACGTCGCCGTCGACCGTGCCCTCGACGGCCTGCCCGTCCACCTCGATCCGCGCGTGCCTCACGGCCGCATCGCCTCCTTGTCGTGCTGGGCGACGACCTCGCCGCCGTCCACCGTGTACCCGAAGGAGAAGCGGAAGCCCTTGAGCACCTCGTGGGGCGCGATCGCCTGCAGGTCCTCGAGCGTGTCGTCGTAGAGCCGCAGCTCCGCGCTGCCCTCCCAGACCTCGGTCGCCTCGCGGTCGGTCCCGCCGGCCCGGACGAGCTCGGCCACGGCCGGCACGACGCCGTCGTAGGCCGGGAAGTGGCGGGTGTTGTGCATGGGCGGGTCGTTGACGGTGGGGCCGGTCTCCGACACGCGCTCGAGCGTCACGACCGCGCGCGCCACCTGCCGGTCGTTCGCGGCGCAGGTCGCCCCGAAGCGCGCGCCCGCGGCCATGCCGTGCGGCGCCGCCCTCCCCACCGGGAAGGTCCGCGTGACGTGGATCGAGCCGAGCTTCTTCGGGAAGCCCTGGATCCAGCCGCGGTACATCGCGAAGTCCTTGTCGACCCAGATGTAGACGCACCGGCTGACCGGCTGACCGCGGAACGTGGCCCCGACCACGAGGAAGAACTCCTTGTACTGGCTCTGGATCGGGTCGACGAGCTCGTGGAAGTCGCCGCTGCACGACTGCCAGTCGGCGAAGATCGCGGCGACCGCGCCCGCGTCGGCGGCGGGCTCGAGCTCGGGCGGCAGCAGCGCGGCGACCGCGGCCGGGTCGGTGCGGTACTCGACGATGAGGAAGTCGCCCGAGTAGTGCCACGGCGGCGGCGGGACGAGGCTCGCGCGGCCATCGGGGGAGAGGGGTGCGGTGTAGCCCTTGGGCGGCATGGTCAGCGGGCCACGATGACCGACTCGGGCGCGGCGCGCGTCCGGCCCTCCCCGACCTTGACCGCCATGCAGGAATGGATACATTATCCAAAGACCGTCCGCAACCGGGCCGCCCCGGCCCACCGCGGGCCACCGGAAGGGAGCCTGATGGCGCTGAAGGTCGACGTCGACATGGACCTCTGCCAGTCGCACGGCGAGTGCGTGTTCGCCGCGCCGGAGGTGTTCGAGCTCGACGACGACGACCAGCTGCACTGGGTCGCCGAGCCCGACGAGTCGCTGCGCGAGAAGGTCCAGCAGGCCGAGAAGGTCTGCCCCGTCTCCGCCATTCGGGTCACCGGGTAGCCTCCGGCGCCATGGACCGCGTCGTCGTCGTCGGCGCGTCGCTCGCGGGTCTGCGCGCCGCCGAGGCGGTGCGCGAGCAGGGCCACGAGGGGGCGCTCGTGGTCGTGGGCGACGAGCCCCACGCGCCCTACACGCGTCCGCCGCTCTCCAAGCAGCTCCTCGCCGGCGCGTGGGAGCGCGAGAAGGTCGACCTGCGCTGGCGCGAGGTCGAGGCCGAGTGGCGCCTCGGCGTCGGGGCGACCGGCCTGGACGCCGCGCGCCGCCGCGTGGCGCTCGCCGACGGCGACGAGGTCCCCTACGACGGGCTCGTGGTCGCCACCGGGGCGCGGCCGCGGCCGTGGCCGGGCGCCCACGCGCCGCCCGACGGGGTCTTCACCCTGCGCGGCGTCGACGACGCGCTCGCGCTGCGCGACGCGCTCGGGACGGCGGGCCGGATCGTCATCGTCGGGGCGGGCTTCATCGGCTGCGAGGTGGCCGCCACCGCGCGGGCCCGCGGGGTGGACGTCGTCCTCTGCGACGTCGCGGCCACGCCCATGGCGGTGCTCGGGCCCGAGCTCGGCGCCGCGTGCGCCGCGCTCCAGCTCGACCACGGCGTGGAGCTCGCCCTCGGGCGCGGCGTGGAGCGCTTCGAGGCCGACGGCGCCGGCCGGCTCGCGCGCGTCGTGCTGGCCGACGGCGCCGCCGTCGAGGCGGAGGTCGCGCTCGTCGCGCTCGGCGCGCTGCCGAACGTCGGCTGGCTCGACGGCTCGGGCCTCGACGTCTCGCAGGGCCTCGTGTGCGACGTCCACTGCGCGGCGGTCGGCCACCCGGAGGTCGTCGGCGCCGGCGACGTCGCCGCCTGGCCGCACCCCCTCGCCGGAGGCGACCTCGTCCGCGTCGAGCACTGGAGCAACGCCGCCGAGCAGGGCACGCTGGCGGGGGCGAACCTCCTGCGCGCGCCGGCCGACCGCGAGCCGTACGACGCGGTGCCCGCGTTCTGGTCGGACCAGTACGACGTCAAGGTCCAGTCCGTCGGCTTCCCCACGCACGCCGAGCGCGTCCGGGTGCTCGAGGGCTCGATCGCCGAGCGCCGCTTCGTCGCCGCCGGGGAGCGCGACGGGCGCGTGATCGCCGCGATCGGCTTCAACGCCGCCCGCCGCATGCCCGCCTACCGGCGCCACATCGCCGAGCGGGCGTCCTTCGACGACCTCGTCGCCGCGCTGGCCGACGACGAGCGCGCCCTGCCCGTCGCCGGCTGAAGGGGCGCGGATGGCCGGCGACGAGCGCGTGGTGACGGCCCGTGGCCGCGCCGTGCCGCGGATCGGCCTGGGAACCTGGCAGCTCCACGGCCGGGCGGCCCGCGACGGGGTGGCCGACGCGCTCGCCCTCGGCTACCGCCACCTCGACACGGCGTCGATGTACGGCAACGAGGAGGAGGTCGGTGCGGGGCTGCGCGCGAGCGGGGTCGACCGCGACGAGGTCTGGATCACGACGAAGGTCTGGCGCACCGACCTCGCGCCGGCCCGGCTGCGGGCCAGCGCGGAGGCCTCGCGGCGGCGCCTCGGCGTCGAGCGGATCGACCTGCTGCTGGTGCACTGGCCCGACGGCGCCGGCACGTGGCGCGCCGGCCTGGAGGAGCTCGCGGCGCTGCGCGAGGAGGGCGTCATCGCCGAGCTCGGCGTGAGCAACTTCGACGCGTCGCTGCTGGAGGAGGCGCTCGTCCGCGCGCCGGTCTTCGCCGACCAGGTCGAGCACCACGTCGGGCGGCGCCAGGACGCCCTCGAGGGCCTCGCGGCCGACCGCGACCTGGTCCTGACGGCGTACTCGCCGCTGGGGCAGGGCGGCCTGCTGCGCGACCCCGTGCTGAACGAGGTCGCCGCCGCCCACGGCGTGTCGCCCGCCCAGGTGGCGCTGCGCTGGCTCGTCGAGCAGGACCGCTGGACGGCGATCCCGCGATCGTCCTCGCACGAGCGCCGCGGCGAGGACCTCGACGTCTTCTCGTTCGTGCTGTCGGCCGAGGAGCGTGCGCGGCTGGAGCGGGTCGTCGCGCCGTGAGGCCCGCGGTCGCCCTCGTCGCGCTGCCGGCGGTCGCGGTGCTCGCCGTGGCGACCGGGCCGGCCGCCTCGCGGGCGAGCTCGCGCGTCGGCGGCTGCCCGCTCTTCCCGCGCTCCTCGCCCTGGCATCGGCGCGTGGACCGGCTGCCCGTCCTGCCGGGCTCGGACCGCATGGTCGAAGCGGTCGGGCGCGACGCGCCGCTGCACGCCGACTTCGGCGCGGGCCGGGACGCGGGCGGCCCGATCGGCATCCCGTACGTCGTGGTGCCGCGGACCCAGCGCCGGGTCCCCGTGCGCTTCGGCGACGCGGACGAGTCCGACCGCGGGCCGTACCCGATCCCGCCCCGCGCCCCCGTCGAGGGCGGCCGCGCCGCGACGGGCGACCGCCACGTCGTCGTCGTCCAGCGAGGCACGTGCCGCCTCTTCGAGCTCTTCGACGCCCGGCCGGTCGGGGGCTCGGCGCATCCGCGTCGCTGGCGCGCCGGCTCCGGCGCGACGTGGTCGCTGCGCTCGACGAGGCTGCGCCCGTTCGGCTGGACCTCGGCCGACGCCGCCGGGCTGCCCATCCTCCCGGGCCTGGCGCGGTGGCCCGAGGTGCGCTCGGGCCGGATCGACCACGCCCTGCGCCTGACCGTGCCGCGCACCCGGCGCGCGGCGATCCTCCCGGCGCGGCACGTCGCCTCGGGCTCCGCCGACCCCGAGCTGCCGGCGATGGGCCAGCGGCTGCGCCTGAAGGCGTCGGTCGACCTGGCGCGGTTCCCGCGCCACGCGCGCGTCGTCCTGCGGGCGCTGCGCGAGTACGGCGGGATCGTGGCCGACAACGGCTCGGCCTGGTTCGTCTCCGGCGCGCCCGACCGCCACTGGGACGACGACGCGCTGCACGCGCTCTCGCGGCTGACGGGCGACGACCTCGAGGTCGTCGACACCGGGCACGCCGCCCGCACGCCACCGGCCTAGGCACCGGCCGGCGCCCGCGAGGGGCGCGGCCCCGTAGGCTCGCCCGCGTGCGCCGCCCGGTCGTCCTGCTCACCCTGCTGCTCGCGGCCGTCGTCGCGGCGCCCGCGACCGCCTCGGCGGCCGTCCCCGGCGCCGCGGCCGTCCGGCCGCTGCACGCCGTGCCGGACCCGGTGGCGGGCGGCCGGCTCGTGGACGACCGCGGGCGCGAGGTGCTCCTGCGCGGGGTCAACGTCAACGCCCTCGCCGAGTACTGGAAGGGCACGCCCTTCGCGACGACGTTCCCGCTCGCCCCGCAGGACCCGGCGCGGATGCGCCGCATCGGGTGGAACGCGGTGCGCCTGCTGGTCTCGTGGTCGCGCGTGGAGCCCGCCCCCGGCCGCTACGACGAGCGCTACCTGGCCCTCGTCGCGCGGACGGCGCGCCGGCTGGGCCGCGAGGGGCTCGCCGTCGTCGTCGACGCGCACCAGGACGCGTGGGGCGCGTCGCTCGCCGCGCCGGCCGGGACGGCGTGCCCGCCGGGCTGGACGCCGGCGCTCGGCTGGGACGGGGCTCCGGCGTGGGCGACCGCGGACGGTGGCGCCTTGCGCTGCGACCCCGGCGTCCGGGAGGCGGTGCCCGCGGTCCTCGCCGCGTGGCGGGCCTTCTTCGCCGACCAGGGCGGCGTGCGGCGGCGGTTCGTGGCCATGTGGGGCCATGTCGCTCGCCGCCTGCACGGCGTCGGCGCGGTCGTGGGCTACGACCTCCTCAACGAGCCCGGCGCGCTGGACCCCGCAGCCCAGCAGGCACTGTCCGGCGTCTACGCCGACGCGCTGGCCGCGATCCGCCGGGCGCCCGGCCCGCGGAAGCTCGTCCTGTTCGAGCCCTCGGTGGCCTGGTCGGCCACGGGTCGCGGCGCGCCGCCCGCCTTCGCCCACGACGCCGACGTCGTCTACGCGCCCCACCTCTACACGGGCGGCTTCACGGCGAACGACCCGATCACCGCGGCCGCCTTCCAGGTGGCCCGCGACGAGGCGCGCGGCTTCGGCGGGGCGCCGGTGCTGTCGGGCGAGTGGGGGACCGGCCCCGAGCGGGCCGGCACGCCCGACGACTACTTCGCCGCCCACCAGGCGCTGCAGGACCGCTTTCGGTTCTCGGCGACGCTCTGGACCTGGCGCGAGAGCTGCGGCGACCCGCACAAGGTCGGCGACCTCCGCGCCGGACGGGTGCCGGAGGTCTGGGGGCTCTTCGACGTCGACTGCCGCACGAACGCCGTCCGCGGCGTCCGCACGGCGCTCGCCCGGACCCTGACGCGCGGCTACGTCCGCGCCGCACCGGGGCGCCTGGCGAGCACGGCGTGGGATCCGGTCGCGCGGACGCTGCGCGGCGCGGGCGCCGGCGCGCGCCGGCGCGACGGCCACCTCGTCGCCTTCTGGCCCCGCGCGGGCGGCCCCGCGCCGCGCGTCCGGGCGCGCGGCCTGCGGTCCGTGCGGGTGCGCGGCGACCTCGTGCTCGCCCGCCCCCGCGGCGGCAGGTGGTCGCTCGTCGTCGGCCCGCGGGTCACCTCCGCGCGGGCGGCGTCCAGCGGGCGGTGAGCTCCTCGTCGGTCGCCGGCGGCCCGGGGAGCGGCTCGCCGGCCGGCGCGCGCAGGCCGTCGAGGGCGAGCGCGAGCGAGCGCCGCCGGAGCTGCCGGGTGCGCTCCTCGTCGCCGAGGCGGATGGACGCGACCTGCTCGAAGACGAGCGCGAGGTCGTTGACGCTCGCGTCGCGGCGGATCGCGCCCGCGTCCTGCGCCGCGCCGAAGAGCTCGACGTTCAGCCGTCCCGCCTCCTCCGCCGCGGCGTACAGCGCCGGTGTCGGCACGAAGGTGCCGGCCAGGCGCTGGGTCAGGGTGCTGGCGTCGGCCTCGACCGCGGCCCGCATGAACGCCGCGAAGCGCTCCCACGGGTCCGCGGGGAGCGCGAGGGCGGACCGTGCCGCGGCGATGTACCGCCGCAGGCCGTCCGCGCACAGCGCGCGCAGCAGGTCGTCCTTGCTCGCGTAGCGCGCGTAGAGCGCGCTCATCCCGACGCCGGCGTGGCGGGCGACCGCCGCGACCGGGGCTGACGGGTCGGCCACGAAGACCGCCCGCGCGGACGCGAGGATGCGCTCGTCGTTGCGCGCGCGGCGCTCGCCCCGAGGCTGCGGCATGGCCCCATCATAACTGGAATGGAACATTCCGTTCTGATAAGCTGAAGCCCGTCTTCTCCCCGTCCCAAGGAGCGCCTCATGGACTTCAAGCTCGAGCTCGTGGCCGTCCCCGTCAGCGACGTGGACCGCGCCAAGGCCTTCTACACCGACCGGCTCGGCTTCACGGCCGACCACGACCACCAGGTCGACGAGCACGTGCGCTTCGTGCAGCTCACGCCGCCCGGCTCGGCGTGCTCCATCGCGATCGGGACGGGCGTCGTCGACACCGAGCCCGGGTCCGTGCACGGCCTGCAGCTCGTCGTCGACGACATCGAGGCGGCGCGGGCCGAGCTCCGCGCGCGCGGCGCCGAGCCCGGCGACGTCCAGGACTTCCCGTGGGGGCGCTTCCTGTTCCTCGCCGACCCCGACGGCAACCGCTGGGCCGTCCAGGAGGTCCCCGTGCGCCGCTGAGCTCCGCCGTGCTGCCGCGCCGCCGGGACCGGCGGCGCGTCCGCCGGATCGCGCGCTCGGTCCGCTAGGCCGTGCGCGTCAGGCGCTTGTACGTCAGGCGGTGCGGCCGGTCGGCCTCGGCGCCCAGCAGCTCGTGGCGGTGGCGCTCGTACTCCTCGAAGTTCCCCTCGAACCACGTGACCTGCGAGTCCCCCTCGAAGGCGAGGACGTGCGTGGCCACGCGGTCGAGGAACCAGCGATCGTGGGAGATGACCACCGCGCAGCCGGCGTAGGCGAGCAGCGCCTCCTCGAGCGCGCGCAGGGTGTCGACGTCGAGGTCGTTCGTCGGCTCGTCGAGGAGCAGGAGGTTGCCGCCCGAGCGCAGGAGCTTGGCCAGGTGCAGCCGGTTGCGCTCGCCGCCGGAGAGCTTGGCCACCTTCTTCTGCTGGTCGGAGCCCTTGAAGTTGAAGCCCGCGACGTACGCGCGCGAGTTCATCCACGCCTCGCCGACCTTGATCTGCTCCATGCCGCCCGAGATCTCCTCCCAGACGGTCTTGTCGCCGTCGAGCGCGTCGCGGCTCTGGTCGACGTAGGACATCTGGACCGTCTCGCCGATGCGGAGCGTCCCGCCGTCGGGCCGCTCGGAGCCGGTGATCATCCGGAACAGCGTCGTCTTGCCGGCGCCGTTGGCGCCGATGATCCCGACGATGCCCGCCGGGCGGCAGGGAGAAGTCGAGGCCGTCGATGAGGAGCTTGTCGGCGAAGCCCTTGCGCAGGCCCTCGGACTCGACGACGACCCCGCCGAGGTGCGTCGCGGTCGGGATGTGGATCTGGACCTCGTCGAGCTTGACGTTGCGCTCCTGGGCGACGAGCGCGTCGAAGTTCGCGAGGCGCGCCTTCTGCTTCTTCTGGCGCCCCTTGGGGTTCTGGCGAACCCAGTCGAGCTCGGCCGCGATCGTCCGCTGGCGCGCCTTCTCGGACTTCTCCTCCATCGCCAGGCGGGCCTGCTTCTGCTCGAGCCAGCTCGAGTAGTTGCCCTCGTAGGGCAGCCCCCGGCCACGGTCGAGCTCGAGGATCCAGCCCGCGACGTTGTCGAGGAAGTACCGGTCGTGGGTGACGGCCACGACGGTGCCCTTGTACTCGGCCAGGTGCTGCTCGAGCCAGGCCACCGACTCGGCGTCGAGGTGGTTCGTCGGCTCGTCGAGGAGCAGCAGGTCGGGCTGGCTCAGCAGCAGGCGGCAGAGCGCCACGCGGCGGCGCTCGCCACCGGAGAGCGTCGTCACGTCGGCGTCGGCCGGCGGCAGGCGCAGGGCGTCCATGGCGTACTCGACGTTCGTGTCGAGGTTCCACGCGTCGGCGGCGTCGATCTTGGCCTGGAGCTCGGCGAACTCGTCGGCCGTCTCGTCCGAGTAGTTCGCCGCCAGCTCGTTGAAGCGCTCGACGAGCGCGGCGGTCTCCGCGACGCCCTCCATCACGTTGCCGCGCACGTCCTTGGCCTCGTCCAGGTGGGGCTCCTGCTCGAGCAGCCCGACCGACGCGCCGGGGGCGAGCATCGCGTCGCCGCGGACGTCGGTGTCGCGCCCGGCCATGATCCGCAGCAGCGTCGACTTGCCGGACCCGTTGTAGCCGAGCACGCCGATCTTGGCGCCCGGGAGGAAGGCCAGCGTCACGTCGTTGAGGACCGTCTTGTCGGGCGGGTGCACCTTGGAGACGCGGTGCATGGTGAAGATGTACTGGGGGGCCATCGGGGATCTAGGCTACTGCCGTGTCGCCGCGGCCCCGCCTGCGCCTGCGTGAGGACGACGCGCCCCCATTGCTCCTGGGCGTGGCCGTCGCCGCGGCGGCGGTGGCGCTCACGACGCTGCTGATCTACGCGCTCGACAACGTCGCGCCCGTCGTGTCGCTCGGCGTCGTCTACCTCGTCGCCGTGCTGCTCGTGTCCTCGATCTGGGGCTGGGCGCTCGGCGTGGCGACCGCCGTGGCCAGCGCGCTGGCCTTCAACTTCTTCCACATCCCGCCCACGGGCCGGTTCACGATCCGCGAGGGCGAGAACTGGGTCGCGCTCGTCGTCTTCCTCATCGCCGCGGTCCTGGCCAGCACGCTCGCCGAGCAGGCGCGCGTCCGGGCGCGCGACGCGGACCAGCGCCGCCAGGAGGCCGACCTGGCCGCCGAGATGGCCCGGCTGCTGCTGCGCGGCGGCCGGCTGGAGGAGGCGCTGCCGCTCGTCGCCCACCGCCTGGCCCAGGGGCTCGACCTGCCGTCCGTCGCGCTCGAGCTGCGCGCCGTCGACGGCGACGAGCGGCGCGTCGCCTTCCCGCTGCGCGAGCACACCCGGCAGATCGGGACGCTGCTCGTCCCGGCCTCCCTGTCGGAGGCGGTCCTGCACCGCCTCCAGCGCCGGGTCGTCCCGCAGCTCGAGGCGCTGCTGGCGGCGGCGCTCGAACGCGACGAGCTGCTCGGCGACGCCGTCGAGACGGCCGCGCTGCGCCGCTCCGACGTCCTGAAGACGGCGCTGCTGCGTGCCGTCTCGCACGACCTGCGCTCCCCGCTGACGGCGATCCTGGCCGCCGTCGACGCGCTCGGCTCGGCGGGGATCACCGACGCCGAGCGCCAGGAGCTCGTCGACGACGTCGGCACGGAGGCGACCCGGCTCTCGCGCCTCATCGACAACCTGCTGGACCTCTCGCGGCTGGAGGCGGACGCGGCCGAGCCGCGGCGCGAGTGGTGCTCGGTCGGCGAGGTGCTCGAGGCCGCCGCCGAGGACCTCGGGCTGCCCGACGGGACGTTCCGGCTGTCGATCGACCCGGACCTCCCGCAGGTGCGGGCCGATGCGGCCCAGCTCGAGCGCGCCTTCGCCAACCTGCTGGAGAACGCCAGCCGGCACGGCGGCGGCCACCCGGTCTCCGTCCGCGCCCGCGCGGTCGGTCCGCGGATCATCGTCCGCGTCGTCGACCGCGGCCCGGGCATCCCTTCCGCGCAGCGCGACCGGATCTTCGAGCCGTTCTACCGCTCCGGCACCGAGCGCACGGGGCACCGCGGCTCGGGCCTTGGACTGGCCATCACCCGCGGCTTCGTCGAGGTCAACGGCGGGACGGTGTCGGTCGAGTCGCTCCCGGGGCAGGGCACGACGTTCGTCGTGGAGCTGCCGCTCGACGCGCCAGTCCCGGCGCCGGTCGCGACCCCGTGAGCCGGCGCGTCCTCGTCGTCGACGACGAGCCGCAGATCCTGCGCGCGCTGCGCATCGTGCTGCGCGAGGCGGACTTCGACGTGCTGCCGGCCACCACGGCGAAGGAGGCGCTGGACGCCGCCGCGCTCCGCCCGCCCGACGCCGCGATCGTCGACCTCGTGCTGCCCGACGGCGACGGCATCGAGGTCACGCGCTCCCTGCGCGAGTGGACGGCGGCGCCGATCATCGTGCTCAGCGCCGTCGGCGAGGAGGACGAGAAGGTCCGCGCCCTGCAGGCCGGCGCCGACGACTACGTGACCAAGCCGTTCGGGCCGCGCGAGCTCGTCGCGCGGCTGGAGGCGGTCCTGCGCCGCAGCGCGCAGGCGCCGGACGAGCCGGTCCTGCGGGCCGAAGGCCTCGAGCTCGACCTCGCCGCGCACGAGGTCCGCGTCGGCGGGGAGGTCGTGCGCCTCACCCCGAAGGAGTTCGACCTGCTGACGACGCTCATGCGCCACCGCGGACGGCTCATGACGCACCGCGCGCTGCTCACCGAGGTCTGGGGTCCGGCCTACGCCGACGACGTCGGGACGCTGCGCACGCACATGTCGAACCTGCGCCGCAAGGTCGAGCCGCCCGGCGCGCCGCGGCTGCTGAGCACCGACGCCGGGGTCGGCTACCGCCTGGCGGGCTGACAGCGCCCCACGGGGCCGCCTCGTGGCGGTCTTGACGCGTCCTTGATGGCGGCGAGCCGGATCCGAATACGGCCTTGACGACGGCGCGCCTAGGGTCGGATCCATGCCCTTCCCCGCGGTGCTCGCCTCGGTGCTGGACTCGCTCCAGGACGTGTCCTCCCTGGCGTTCGGGGTTCTCGCCTTCGCCGCCCTGTTCCTGGTGCTCGTGGGGCTCGACCGCGTATGAGCACCGTCGAGCTCGTCGGGCTGATCGTGTCGGTGCTCGTCTTCGCCTACCTGCTCGTGGCGCTCCTGCGCCCGGAGCGCTTCTAGGCCATGACCGTCTCCGGCTGGGTCGAGATCCTCCTCTTCCTGGCGGTCCTGACCGCCCTGACCCCCGTGTTCGGGGGCTACATGGCCCGGGTCTTCGCAGGCGAGCACGTCGCCCTGAGCCGCGTGATGGCGCCGGTCGAGCGCGGCCTCTACCGCGTGCTGGGGGTCGACCCCGAGCGCGGCCAGGACTGGAAGGCCTACGCCCGTTCGGTACTGGTCCTGAGCGCCGCCTTCGGCGTGCTGCTCTACGTGATCCTGCGGACCCAGACGCTGCACCCGTGGAACCCGCGGAACCTCAGCTCGGGCACCTGGGACGTCTCCTTCAACACCGCCTCGGCGTTCCTGACGAACACGAACTGGCAGTTCTACGCGGGCGAGACGACGCTGTCCTACTTCTCGCAGATGGCCGGCCTGGCCGTCCAGAACTTCGTCTCCGCGGGCGTCGGCATCGCGGTGCTGATCGCCTTCATCCGCGGGCTGGCCTCGCGCTCGGGCAAGGAGCTCGGCGTCTTCTACGTCGACTTCACGCGCTGCGTCGCTCTACGTCCTCCTGCCGATCTCGGTGCTGCTCGGGCTGTTCCTGGTCAGCCAGGGGGCCCTGCAGACCCTCGGCGGCCCGATCCACGCCACGGGGCTGACCGGCCTCGCTCAGACGTTCGCGCGCGGGCCCGTCGCGAGCCAGGAGTCGATCAAGATGCTCGGGACGAACGGCGGCGGCTTCTTCAACGTCAACTCGTCGATGCCGTTCGAGAACCCGACGTGGGTGACGAACTTCGTCGTGATGCTGTCGGTCCTCTCGATCCCGGCGGCGCTCACGGCGACCTACGGGCGCATGGTCGACAACCGCCGTCAGGGCTGGATGGTCTTCGGCGCGATGATGGCCCTCTTCGTCGTCGCGGTGGTCATCGTCTACGTCAACGAGGCGGGCTCGACGCCGGCGATGCACGCGGCCGGCCTGACGGGCGACAACCTCGAGGGCAAGGAGCAGCGCTTCGGGATCGGCTCCACGTCGCTGTTCGTCGCCGTCACGACGGCCGCCTCCTGCGGCGCGGTCAACGGCGCGATGGAGTCGCTGAGCGGCCTCGGCGGCGCGGTCCCGATGGCGCAGATGATGACCGGCGAGGTCATCTGGGGCGGCGTCGGCTCGGGCCTGTACTCGATGCTCCTCTTCGTCATCCTCGGCGTCTTCATCTCGGGCCTGATGGTCGGCCGTACGCCCGAGTTCCTGGGCAAGAAGATCGAGGCGCGGGAGGTCAAGCTGACGATCATCGGCTCGATCACCGTGCCGATGATGGTCCTGGCCGCCACGGCCTTCGCGATCGGCTCGAAGTGGGGGACGCCGTCGATCTCCAACTCGGGGCCGCAGGGCTTCTCCGAGACGCTCTACGCCTACACGTCGCAGAGCAACAACAACGGCTCGGCCTTCGCCGGCTACACGGGCTACCTGCAGCCCAACGGCACGAACCACGGCGCCTTCGGGATCTCCTTCGCCGACGTCGTGGGCGGCCTGGCGATGCTCGGCGGTCGCTTCGTCCCGCTCCTGGCCGCGCTGGCGATCGCCGGCTCGCTGGCCGGCAAGCGGGTCACCCCGCCGGGCCTGGGGACGCTGCGGACCGACACGCCGACCTTCGGGGTCGTCCTGGTCTCGGTCGTCGTGGTCATCGCCCTGCTGACCTTCGTCCCCGCCCTCCTCCTCGGACCCGTGGTCCAGGGCCTCACCGACCAGCTCTTCTGACATGCGCGAACTCAAGACCGCCGCGATCGCCGTCGTGATCTTCACGGCGATGCTCGGCCTCGCCTACCCCCTCGCCATGACCGGCGTCAGCCAGGTCCTCTTCCCGGGCCGCGCCGACGGCTCGATGGTGAAGGTCCACGGCAAGGTCGTCGGGTCGAAGGTCATCGGCCAGGACTTCTCCCGCGACACCGGCAGGAAGGACGCCGACGGCAACCCGATCCTGGTGCCCGACCTGCGCTACTTCCAGAGCCGGCCGTCGGTGACGGGCTACAGCCCGTCGGCGACCTTCTTCAACAACCAGGGCCCGAACCAGAAGGCCCTGGCCACGCAGCTCGAGGGCTTCCGCGACGCCTACCTCAAGCGCGAGCGGCCCTTCACGCCGGGCCTGACCGCCGCCGGCATCCCGTCCGACGGGGTGACGACGTCGGCGTCGGGCGTCGACCCGCAGATCTCCGAGGCCAACGCGCGCATCCAGGCCAACCGGGTCGCGCGGGTGCGCCACCTGTCCCGCGCCCGCGTCCTGCGCCTGATCGACGACCACGCCAGCCGGCCGCTCTTCGGCCTGGCCGGGCCGAGGTCGATCAACGTCCTCGAGCTCAACCTCGCCCTCGACCGGGAGGCCTCGCGATGACCGACCGCCCCGAGCGCTCGCTCTTCGAGCCGGCGATCCTGCGGGCGGCCCTGCTGGCGTCGCTGCGCAAGCTCGACCCGCGGCTCATGGCCCGCAACCCGGTCA
Source organism: uncultured Actinomycetes bacterium (assembly GCA_963707695.1). Taxonomy (GTDB): domain Bacteria; phylum Actinomycetota; class Thermoleophilia; order Solirubrobacterales; family Solirubrobacteraceae; genus JAOPZW01. The sequence continues at coordinate 165,003 of CAVPQY010000005.1, forward strand.
TGTTCGTCGTCGAGGTCGGCGCGGTGTTCACGACGGCGCTGTGGATCGTCGGCGAGCCGGGCCAGCCCGGGTGGTTCGCCTTCACGGTCGCCTTCTGGCTGTGGCTCACGGTCCTCTTCGGCAACTTCGCCGAGGCGATCGCCGAGGGCCGCGGCAAGGCCCAGGCCGACGCGCTGCGGGCGATGCGCAAGGAGACGACGGCCAAGCTGCGCGACGGCACGATCAAGGGCGCGTCGGAGCTCACCCGCGGCGACGTCGTGGTCGTCGAGGCGGGCGAGCTCATCCCCGGCGACGGCACCGTCGTCGAGGGCATCGCCTCGGTCGACGAGTCGGCGATCACCGGCGAGTCGGCGCCCGTGATCCGCGAGTCCGGCGGCGACCGCAGCGCGGTCACGGGCGGCACGCGCGTGCTCTCGGACCACATCGTCGTGGAGATCACGCAGGAGCCAGGTCACTCCTTCCTGGACCGCATGATCGCCCTGGTCGAGGGCGCCGAGCGCCGCAAGACGCCGAACGAGATCGCCCTTGTCGATCCTGCTCGCGGGCCTGACGATCGTGTTCCTGGTCGTCGTCGTCGCGCTGCGCCCGTTCGGGGAGTACGCCGGGACGGCGATCTCGATCACGAACCTCATCGCGCTGCTCGTCGCGCTCATCCCGACGACGATCGGCGCCCTGCTGAGCGCCATCGGCATCGCCGGCATGGACCGCCTCGTCCGCCGCAACGTGCTCGCCCTCTCCGGCCGGGCCGTCGAGGCGTCGGGCGACGTCGACGTCCTGCTGCTCGACAAGACGGGCACGATCACGCTCGGCAACCGCCAGGCCGCCGAGTTCGTCCCGATGCCCGGCGTCAGCGAGGCCGACCTCGCGGAGGCGGCGCAGATGAGCTCGCTGGCCGACGAGACGCCGGAGGGCCGCTCGATCGTCGTGCTGGCCAAGCAGTACGGCATCCGCGAGCACGCCTTCGCGGGCCACGCGCCGCGCTTCGTGCCCTTCACCGCGCAGACGCGGATGAGCGGCGTCGACGTCAACGGCACCCGCCTGCGCAAGGGCGCGGGGGACGCGATCCTGCGCTTCGTCGCCGAGGAGGGCGGGCAGGCGCCGCCCGAGCTCCAGGTCCAGCTCGACCGGATCGGGCGCGAGGGCGGGACCCCGCTCGCCGTCGCCCGCGACAGCCAGGTGCTGGGCGTCGTGTACTTGAAGGACGTCGTCAAGGAGGGCATGCGCGAGCGCTTCGAGCGCCTGCGCGCGATGGGCATCCGCACCGTGATGGTCACCGGCGACAACCGCCTGACGGCGGCGAAGATCGCCGAGGAGGCCGGGGTCGACGACTTCCTGGCCGAGGCGACGCCGGAGGCCAAGCTCGCGCTCATCCGCGAGCAGCAGGAGAGCGGGCGCCTCGTCGCCATGACCGGCGACGGCACGAACGACGCCCCGGCGCTCGCGCAGGCCGACGTCGGCGTGGCCATGAACACGGGCACCCAGGCGGCGCGCGAGGCCGGGAACATGGTCGACCTCGACTCGAACCCGACGAAGCTCATCGAGATCGTCGAGGTCGGCAAGCAGCTGCTCATCACGCGCGGCGCGCTCACGACGTTCTCGATCGCCAACGACGTCGCGAAGTACTTCGCGATCCTGCCCGCGGTCTTCGCCTTCACCTACGGGCTGCACGGCGGTCGCGGGCCGATCGACCAGCTCAACGTCATGTCGCTCGGAACGCCGGAGTCGGCGATCGTCTCCGCGATCATCTTCAACGCGCTGGTCATCCCGATGCTCGTGCCGCTGGCCCTGCGCGGCGTGCGGTACCGCCCGGTCGGGGCGTCGGCGCTGCTGCGGCGCAACCTCCTCATCTACGGCGTCGGCGGCCTGATCGCGCCCTTCATCGGGATCAAGGTCATCGACCTGCTCGTGCACAACGTGCTCGGCGCGTGAACTAGCCTCGGCCCGTGGCCGAGCGCGGGCACTACAAGGTCTTCGTCGGCATGGCCGCGGGCGTCGGCAAGACCTACCGGATGCTCCAGGAGGGCCAGGCCGAGGCCGAGGCCGGCCGCGACGTGCGTCGTCGGCCTCGTCGAGACCCACGGCCGGGCGCGAGACGGCCAAGCTGGTGGACGGGCTCGAGGTGCTGCCGCGCCGGCGCGTCCCCTACCGCGGCGTCGAGCTCGAGGAGCTGGACCTCCCCGGCCTGATCGCGCGCCGGCCCGAGCTCGCGCTCGTCGACGAGCTCGCGCACACGAACGCGCCGGGGGTCGAGCACCGCAAGCGCTACGAGGACATCGCCGACGTCCTGGAGGCGGGCATCGACGTCTTCTCCACGGTCAACGTCCAGCACCTCGAGTCGCTCAACGACCAGGTCGCCGACCTGACCGGCGTCCGCGTCCAGGAGACGGTGCCCGACGAGATCCTCGGGCACGCCGAC
>CAVPQY010000006.1:0-665000 GCA_963707695.1 uncultured Actinomycetes bacterium
AAAACATTGCGCCAGCCTTCTCTAAAGGTCGCATAGCCGGTGGTTCCCCATGGGCTTTCCACCTTCGAGATCTCCGGCAGTCCGCTGCGATTATTCACGGTCGAGGCCGAATAGGCGCCGCGGTGAACGAAGGGCACATGGTAGGTATCGCCGTTGTTATCGAGGCGCTGAAAGAAATTGCACGGCCACACTTCGGTTGACAGGACTTCGAGGATGCCGTTTTCTTCCATGTGTGAGAAGCGCGGAAACGGCGGCGCTTCGCCCTCGCCAAAGTATGTAAAAATCAAACCGAGATATTCGCGAGAAGGGAAACTTTTGATGCGAATCTTTGCCGCGAAGGATTTTGCTTCCGCCGGTTGTTCGAGGCATTGACCCGCGCTGTTAAACAACCAGCCGTGATACATGCAACGGATCGAATCGCCTTCGACCCACCCGGCCGATAGCTGCGTACCCCGGTGCGGACAACGAAATTCCGTGACATAGGGATTGCCGTCTTCGCCGCGGTAAAGCGTAAAGCGCTCGCCCATGATCTCGATCGGCTTGGCTTGACCGGCGAGAAGCGCCTCCGCGCGGTAAACCGGATGCCAAAACCGGCGCATGAATCTTCCCGCGAGAGCGCCCGGCCCAGTCGACACCAGCTCATTGTAATGCAGCTTCCGGCGACGGCTTTTTGGTTTCATAAAATCGCTCTCGATGCCTCACGTCATCCGCAACTCGGTGCCGACTCGATGTAAGTTTTCCGCAAAGCGCCGGCGGATCTCCGGGTCCTCCTCCTCATATTCGATCATTGTGCCGCCGTTCTTGACCGAGATATAGACGCCGTCGGTCTTCTTCTTGGCGGCTTGATGTAAGCCGATGGGATGCAGTCTGCTGCCGAATCTCAACGCGAGCTGCCGTGCGGCTTCTTTGCCGATGTTGAAGTGCTGGTGAAACCAGCCGCTCGGCGGGCTCAAGACGCTGCCCTCGCGCCAGCGGAGCTCGACCACTGCATCGCCGCGGCCGGTCGCGTAGGGCTGGGTGCCGGTTTCTTTGGGCCACAACAGCGTGTATCCTTCCGATTTTAAAATGACAATGACGGCGCCGGCGCCGTGATAGTGCGCTTTGTGGTAGCGACCTGTGGGCCAATCCGCCACGTGGCCGATCAGCGCGTTTTTGGACGATTCGAACTGCACCATTCCCACCTCGCTGCCTTTGACATAAAGATCGTCCCGCACTCGGACGTCTTTGGCATCGGGCACGAAATTGGTTTCCCAGATCGACTGCATGCCGACGGCATAAAACTTTTCAGTGGCGGCAAAATAACTATCTTCGCCGTGAAAACGCTCGTCGAATGTAAATGGGCAGTTGAAGATAAATTCCGGATTGCGGTAAAAATCCATCGCGATCGGCGCCGTCGTAACCGCCATGAATCGTACGGGCTCTCTGCCGCCGTTTACTAAACGGTGCCAGCTATTCAGGGGCGGCGCGAACAAGCTGAACGGTCCCCATTCGAATAGGCGCTTGGGTCCTCCGTCCTGCCAAATTTCAGTCGCCCCGTGGCCGGCGAGAATACAAATCATCTCTTCATAGAGGTGCCGCTCCGGATTGAGCGCTCCGCCCGGAGCGATCTCGGCGACATACATGCCGGTTTGGCCCTCCATGCCGTAGAGATGCACGAAGGCGCCGTTGCCGCCCATTCGGCGCCAGGGAGCGAGTTTCAGTTCGCGGACATCCTCTATGCTGAAGCCTTCGATGATAGGAACACCCTCGCGCTTCATCCACTGGCAGTATCCGGTGCGATCGAGCGAAGCGAGCATTTCTTTGAGTTCAGATTCCATGCTTGTCTCGGCTGGCTTATCTCTTTTTATATAACCCGTCGATAAATCCGGATTGATCCAGCTTGGCGATAAAGCTGGCATCGATGAACTGTTCGACTTTGGCGGTTTTAATCGAGGGTTCTGAAAGCGCGATTTCTTGCAGCACGCCACGCACGCCGTCGGCGCTCGGATAAGGTTTTGCCGGCGTGATGCGGGAATAGTAGTCGTAAGCTTCTTCGGCGATCGCACTATCGCTGACACGCAAAAATTCTTTGATCATTTGAATGCTTTCCGGCTTATGGGTGCGATAAAAAGCAATCCCCTCGACAAAGGCGCGAAGAAAGTTGAAAACCGTTTGCGGCTCGTCGCGTATGAAACGATCCGTTGTCGCAATATTATTGTGCGGATAGACGAGCCCGAGCTTGGACGCATCGGCAAGCTCGACGAATCCTTGTTGTCGCGCAATCAAAGTATTGGGCGCATCCACGACCGAACCTTCAACCGAGCCGTTCACGAGAGCGCTCATTCTCTCACGCTGATTACCGATCTGCATGATCGTCACATCCTTCGCCGGGTCGAGTCCCAAGCGACTCACCATGTAACGGGCAGCAAAATCCGACGAGCTGCCGAAACGAGAGATGGCGATCTTGGCTCCCTTCAGCCGCTTGGGGTCCGATATTTTGCCATTGACGTAAAGGCTATACGGCATGGTCGGCGTGTAGGTCGCAACCAGTAAATTGCCGGCACCTTTGAAGCGTGCTCTTTGTGCCGCCGTGCCGCCGCCGCCACTGATCAATTTTATTTCGCCGGACAAAAGCACCTGGAGCGCCTGGCTTCCGCCTTGCAAAAGTAGAAAGTCGACGTCTAAACCGTTGCGCTTGAAAGCGCCGATTTTTTTTGTGACGTAGAGTGTCTCGATGCCGCCGCTAATGCTGGCTAGTCCCAAAAGCAGCGGTTTTGCGGTTTGAGCGGCAAGCGAACCGGACAGAAAAAAGAAAATTGACAGAGCCATGCTCGCACACTTCATCATGTAACTCCGGCTCATTTTGATTACTCGCGCAGCTTGCACTCTACGGGCGCGCCGAACTATAGATGCGGCTATTCTATAGGGCATCTGAACGGTTTTGACAATGAAGCTTGAGAGCAGGGTTGCAGTCGTCACGGGCTCGGTGCGGGGCTTGGGCTGGGAAATCGTTCAGGCCTATGCAGACGAAGGCGCCAAGGTCACGATCTGTGATCTGGTTGCCGAAGAGGTGGAAAAGGCTGTCGCCAGGTTACAGATCTCCGAACACAGAGTCCTCGGCGTAAAAGCCGATGTTACCCGAGAGCTCGACGTAACAAAGCTATTCGAAAAGATCATGCGAAAATTCGGCCAGCTCGATATTGTCGTCAATAACGCCGGGTTTGCGTGGCCGCGCGGCGGACCGGTAAACCTGACATTGGCCGACACGCCACTCGAGGTTTGGCGAAAGGTTCTCGAAACGAATCTCACCGGTACTTTTTTATGCAGCCGAGAAGCTTTGAAGATTATGCGACCGCAGGGGGGCGGCTCGATTATTAATATTTCGTCGCCGCAAGGAAAGCGCGGAAAGCTTTTGCGCGGTCCATACTCCGCGGCCAAATTCGGCGTCGAAGGATTGACTCAGGTGCTCGCGCTCGAAAACGACGATTGTAAAGTTCGCGCGAACTGCCTCGATCCGGGCGGAATCGTCGCCACCGAAGGGGTCAGGAATATTCCCGGTAACCGCGGGATGAAGATGCTGAGTCCGGAAGTTGTCCGGGCGTGCGCGGTTTTTCTCGCCTCGGATGATTCGTCTCAGATTACGGGAGCGTCATTGGTCGCCACCGATTGGAACAAGGCGCATGGTGTCGATGTGCCTTTTACCCTAGCTTAGACTGCACTCAGCTTTCTTATTGGTCGGACTGAGTCCGCAAGGAGAAGGTTCATGCGAAGAAACTGGCTGCTCAAAAGCATCGTTTGTGGATGGATCTCTGTTGCTGGTTTGGGGCAAGCCGAAGCGCGAACGGTGAATGTTGCCGTGCCGACCCTTAGCATGGTGGTCATTGCGTTTACCGCAGCCAAGGAGAAAGGTTACTACACCGAGGAGGGACTCGATGTAAATCTTGTCGTCATGCGTGACACTCTCGGGATCTCGGCCCTGATCGGCGGCAATGCGGATTTCGCTTCTATGAGCGGTGCCGGATTGACCGCAATGTTAGGCGGCGTGCCGCTGCGGTTTGTGTTCAGCAGCTTTTTTCGCCCGATGTTTTGGATTTATGCAAAGCCGGCGTTCCAGGACATCAAAGCGCTGAAGGGCAGGCGAATCGGGGTGACCGGGTTGGGAAGCGGCCCCGATAATCTTCTGCGCGAAACACTCAAACGAAACGGCATCGACGGCGGTCGCGACGTGACGATTCTCGCTTTGGGCTTGCCATCGACGGTGGCAACGGCGCTCAGAAATGGAACGGTTGACGCAGGGACGATCAGCCCGCCATTTAATTTTGTGGTGAAAGATGCCGGGTTTCGCGAGTTGGTATCTTACTTAAAAGAAGATTTTGTCGAGCTCCAAGGAAGCGTTATCGTGAGCGACAAGCTGCTTCAATCTGATCCGGGCTTGGTTGAAAAATTCGTCCGTGGCACGGCCAAAGGGTTGCGCTACGCCAGAGAGAATCGCGCCGGCACGCTGGCGATTTTACTTCGCTATATGAAGCTCAAAGATAATCTCGCCGGACCCTACTATGATCAGGTGCGGCCGATCATGACTAGTGATGGGACGGTCGGAACGGATCTCCAGCAGAAATATCTTGATCAAGCGCTAAAAGTCCTGGCACCGAAGGAAACCCCCTCAGCGGAACGAATCTATAATTATTCTTTGGCGCGAAGGATCAACGCGGAACTGGACAGCACCGGGTGGCGTCCCGCGAAATAGTTAAAGGATCAATCGGCCAAGCGGGTTTTGGCGAGATCGGTGCAGCCCGCGAACTCGGGAAACCTTACGACGATCCGGTAGTTATTTTTCCGACGCTAGCTTGCTGGCCTTCCAGGCGACAGGTTTGCCACTGCTCGACGAAACCGCGGTTCCAACCATGTCTCTCTCGCTGACCCGTCCAGTGAATTTGTACGCGGTTGAGCGCACCGAGGCCGTAAAACTGATCTCGTTCCCCCGGAGCACAGGATTTTCGATTTTCATCGGGCCGAGCGCGTTTTCAGCAGTAGCACTAATGACGTGGTAGTGCTGATTGATGCCCAGAACGACCAGCTGCTGCTGACTGCCGCCGGAATCGAATTCGAGCCGCCATGTGCCCGAAACGATGCTCGGAACGATCCAGAGATAGAGATAGGCTTTGTCCGTTCCATTTGCCGCTACTTTTTCCGGCACGGTGAGATCCAAACGTTTATCCGGATACCAGCCACTCATATAATAGTCGTGAGCAACGATGCGTGCTCCCGGTTTCAGTTCCGAAACTAATTTGGGACGAAGCTTTTCCATGAAATCGGGTAGTACATAGAGGGTTACCACGGTTGCTTTGCTGATGTCGGCCTTGAACATATCCTGCTCTATGAATTTGGCGCGATCTTCGACTCCCGCAACTTTTGCCTGCTTGTTCGACAATGCAACCAAGCTCTTATCGATGTCCACGCCCAGGCCGTGAGCTTTAAATTTTTGCGCTGCGGTCAGGATTACCCGGCCGTCACCCGAGCCAAGATCGATGACAAAATCGTTCGCAGTCAGACCGGCGAGCTTGAGCATTTCGTCCACGACGATTTGCGGTGTCGGTACATAAGGAAGCTTGCCGAGCTCCTGCGCCGTTGCTCGTGCTGTCGGAAGAACAAAGCCGAAAGCCACAGCACAGGTGATTAGTCGAAACAAATAGAATCTTAAGCGTAGAGATCGCATGGTGGAGTCCTTCTGAAAGCTGACCTAATAAACTCGTTTCCAGACTTCATTGCAAACCTTTGCTTGACGGCTGGGTGAAATCCTCATAATACACTCGGAAGCGCGCAAAATCAGTGAAATCAAAAGAGGTATTAGCTCGGGCCAGGAAAAGTAATATTTCTCCATGAGTCTTTCGTCGTTTGAAAACCGAACAGATGCGGCAAAGGGGAGATCATGCTTGGTAAAGTTTGGTTATTACATTCTTAACACCTACGTACCTGAGTTGGACGGCGATTCCGCTTCGGTCTACGGCCGCTGGCTCGAACAGATCGATGCGGCGGAGTCGCTCGGTTTCGACTCGCTGTGGGTCACTGAGCATCATTTTCGCCACTTCGGCGGGATGATGCCGAGTCCTTCCGTTATTCTGGCGGCTGCCGCTCAGCGGACGAAAAGAATGCGCCTCGGCGCCGCCGTTTCAATTTTACCCATGCACAATCCGCTGCGTATCGCCGAAGAATTTGCCATGGTTGATCAGCTTTCATGCGGGAGACTGAATTTCGGCGACGGGTCGTGGCATGCATCCGACGGAATACACGGTTTTTGGCTATGATTGGAGCAATGCCCAAAAGCGGCTTCCCGAAGCCCTCGACATCGTCATACGCGCCTGGAGCGGCGCTGAGTTCGAATGGCAGAGCGAGCATTATCGTTTTCCAAAGGTCCGCGTGTTCCCGCAACCGGTGCAAAAACCTCATCCACCCATTTATGTCACTGCAAATCGCGATCCGGAAAGTTTCAACATGATCGGCGGCCGCGGTCATCATTTGATGACGTTGCCGTGGATTGCGACCAACGAAGAGCAGCGGCCTCGGGTGGAGATGTACTGGGCCGCGTTGCGCGCTGCCGGACACGCGATAGAACGCAGGGAAGTGTTTACGATGTATCCTGTCTATGTCGGTGAAACCGACGAGCAGGCCCGTCGGGAGGTGATCGAGTACTGGCATCGGTGGCGCGCTTTTGCGATGGAAGCGCAAAATCTCACTCCCGAGAACCCCGCCTACCAACGAGTGTTCGGCCATCTGGATTACGACGCAATGGTGCGGGACAGCCGCGGTGTTTTCGGCGGGCCGGAAACTTGCGTGCGTATTCTGAAGCGCATCATCGAAATCGTCGGCACGAGTCACGTCGGCTTGACGTTTCACTTCGGTGGATTACCCCAAAATCGAGTGCTTCGATCGATGGAGCGCTGCGCCCGTGCTGTTCTCCCGGCATTTCGTTAAAACGTTTTTGGGTCCGGAGGTTTTTAGCAATCCTGTCTCGCGCCACTGATCTGCAGTCAAATTGACTGAAATCCAGCCGCATGTTACGAACCACAAACACCTACCACTGAGGAAAAACTTTGAAGCGTATCGAGTTCGAAGAACTGCGCTCGCTCGACTTGCGCGCGTGCGCAACCGTCGGTGATATCATCAACGCCATGCGCTTTTGCGCCTTCGGTGCACGTATGCTCGGCGAGGTCGCCCATACCATTCGCGACATGGTCACGACGAAAGCGAAGCCCACGATCATTTACAGCGGCCTGCCTGATTCGCCCTTAGGTTTGTTACTGAAAAAATTTGTCGAAAAAGATTGGTGTCGCCAGATGGTCCTGCCGTCGGATTACGCTCGGGAGAAAACTCGGGGAGAAAACGTGATCGTCGTCGGCGCTTTTTCGGAACGTAACGCCGAAGCGATTTATCGAAGACCGGCGCGGTCGGTCTTCATCAACCAATTTGATATGGCACGGCCCGGACAAATTCGCGACGGCTATTTTCCGGACGCAATCTTTGCTGATCCGCGCTATATCATGCCGCTCATCGACGCGGCGCTCGACGAATGGATCGACGGAAAGCGCCGGTCAACGCTCTCACTGCTGCGCACCCTAGGACGCTACGGCGGATTGGCGGCGCAAGTGGTACGCGGGGCGAAGGCACTCGAGGCGATGGTCTGCGATAAGAACTGCGTTCGCTTCCTGACGATCAGCGGCGCCATGACCGTCGGGAAAATGGATCTGGTGATTTGCGACATGATCGAGCGTGGGATGATTCACGCGAGTTTCGTCGACGGGCGCTTTGATGGCGCACGGTCTCGTCTCATCCATCGGGCTCAAGCACTACAAGTACAATCCCCGCTACGACGATACCGAGCTCGCCCGGCGCAAACTGAATCGGGTCACCGATACTCTGGAACCGGAGACCAATCTCGACACGGTCGAAGAAGTGATCGGTGAGGTGATTGATAATCTGGACGGCAAAGAAACACTCAGTCCGACGGCGTTGAATCGACTGATCGGGAAATATCTGGCGGAGCACTACCCGAATGAGCGAGGCATTCTCAAATCGGCCTATCTCCAAAAAGTTCCAGTCTTCGTGCCGGCGTTCGTGGATTCAGAGCTGGGCAATGACATTTATATTCACAACATCAAGCGGCGGCGCCGGGGGAAAAAACCGATTCTGATGGATCTGGAGCGCGACAGTAAGGAACTGATTAAAATTGTCACCGGCGCCAAACGATTTGGAATTTTTTCTATCGGTGGCGGTGTGCCGCGTAATAACGTGCAGAACGTGGCGCCGCTGATCGAGATCATTAACGAACGGCTTGGACCGACCTATCCCAACCGGCGTTTCAGCTACGGCGTGAGGATCTGCCCTGACAAACCTCACTTCGGCCATCTTTCCGGCTGCACCTACTCCGAAAACGAATCCTGGCGCAAAGCGGACAAGGACGGTATTTACGCTGAGATGCTCGCGGATGCGACTCAGGTCTGGCCGTTTTTGATCAAGTACTTGATGGAGAAAGCATGGACAGGAAATGGGCAATGGAGTGATGGAGTGATGGCTCTGAAAACGCAATATTCCGGTGTTTTATAACTCCATTACTTCGCGTTATTAGCGAGGGCAGTCGTTATGAAGCGTAGTACTGATCGAATACTAGTGAGTCATGTTGGCAGTTTGGCGCGACCGCGCGATTTGATGGAGATGCTGGTGGCGCGAAACGAAGGCAAGCCGTTCGATGCCGAGGCGATTGCACGGCGCACGCGCGACGCGGTGGCTGACGTCGTTGAGAAACAAATTGAGTGCGGTATCGACATCGTCAATGATGGCGAATTGGGAAAATCGAACTTCTCCCGCTATACGAAGGAACGGCTCGGCGGATTCATCGAGCGCCCGGCGGGACCCGATTTCAAGCCGACTTCGATCTTCGGCCGCGACATGTTGGAGTTCACCGAGTATTTCAATCGCGGCGGCAGGACATCCATCGGTCATCATGCGCGGGTCTTCTACTGCGTTGAACCGCTCACTTATATTGGTCAGGAAGAGGTAAAGGCGGATATCGCGAATCTTAAGAACGCGCTTCAAGGAAAAAAAATCGAAGAAGGATTTCTACCGGCAGTGGCTCCCGGCACAATGGAGCACTGGATGAAAAACGAATATTACAAAACGCAGGAAGAGTATCTGTTTGCGATTGCGGCCGCGATGGCTGAAGAGTATCGGGCGATCGTCGATGCGGGATTCGTCTTGCAAATCGACGATCCGGACTTGGCCGATGCCTGGCAAATGCATCCTCGGATGAGCACGGCGGAATATCACAAATATCAGGAGCTCCGGATCGAGGCGCTCAATCACGGTCTCAAGGGCTTGCCCGAAGATCGCATTCGCTTTCACATGTGCTGGGGAAGTTATCATGGACCGCACAAGTACGATATTCCCCTGAACGAGATCGTTGATCTGGTCTTGCAAGTACGGGCCGGCTGTTACTCCATCGAAGCGTCGAATCCGTGCCATGAGCATGAATGGCGGGTGTGGGAAGGGGTAAACTTGCCGGATGGCAAGTTGCTGATGCCTGGCGTCATTGGTCACTATAGCGATTTTATCGAACATCCGCGTGCGATCGCGGATCGACTGGTACGATATGCCAAAATCGTTGGACGGGAAAACGTTATTGCGGGGAGCGATTGCGGGATCGGTTCACGCGTGGGGCATCCGCAAGTCGGCTGGGCGAAGTTTCAAGCTATGGCAGAGGGCGCGCGGATCGCGTCACGCGAATTATGGGCGGGTAATCGAGGAAACAACGCTGCGCCGCGAAATTTACCTACTTAGTCAACGCGAGGATTTGCTTGCCGTAGATCTTGACCAGCTGGTCGCGTTCATCCGATTGCGGTAAGTTTTTCAGGCGATCTTCGATTCGGCCGCGCTCTTCCTGCTTGAGATCGTTCCAACGTTCTAAATCTTTTTGTAACTTGTCTTGCTCCTCGGATGATAATGGCTGTACCTTGGGCTCGGTTGTACCCACCACTGCGCTTTCGTCGGTGTTCTCCGGCCGTACGGCAAGAACGACAGCGCGATTGGGATGACCTTTCTCATCATACATCACCGCGAAATTCTTGTAGCCGATAGAACTAATAAACGAGCGCACAGCGGGTTCGAGCGGTTGCTGAGTGATTTTCAAGTTGATCAGTTTTCTTTCCGACGCGGGCGGTATGACAATCTGAAATCCGGTGGTCGCGTGAAGCGCGGATAACGCAAAGGGGATCGGTGTCCGCTCGAAGGCCAAAGAAATGGCGCCGTTTCGGTAGTCGACCCATGGCCGGTAAAAATCATTATCATCGGATTGAGAATGAGCGGGGGAAATGAACAGAGTCGATACCAGTCCAAACAGCGGCATCAGCGATACATATGGTTTCATCGGTTTGACCTCGGCTACCGGTCGAACCCTGCAACCTCCATACCTTGGCGTCCTTTGACAAAGATGGCCGAGGAATCCTCGCGTGCTCTTTAAATTTCTGCCTTTAACACTGCGAGTGGTTCGAGTCCGAACAAAACTGTGCCGCTGGGATAAAGCTAAAACCCGCAGAGTTAGTCGATACATCGCGCATAGAATGACTTAAGGCCTACGTGATGCTATACACCCCCGAAACCCTCGTCCTGCGCCTCGGCCAACAGCCATGGGTCTTTGATTTCGGTGCTCGGGCCCTTGCCACTCAACACCTTGACCACTTCACGCGCAGCGTGGGTCTGGCAGTCCACGTAGGACTCGTCGGAATTGGCGGCGGTGTGGCAGGTGACGATGACGTTGGGCAAGGTTAATAGCTTGTGATCGGCCGGCAGCGGTTCGGGATCGGTTACATCGAGGGCGGCGCCGGCGAGTTCTCCGGCCACGAGCGCATCATAAAGTGCGTCGGAATCGACTAAACCGCCGCGCGCGCAATTGATCAGGTACGCGGTATTTTTCATCGCTTTGAATTGTGGCGTGCTGAACATTTTGCGCGTCTGTTTTGTGAGAGGCGCGTGCAAGCTGACAAAATCGGAGGCGGCGATCAACTCATCGAACGAAACCATTTTTACGCCCATCTTTTCTGCGAGCTTGGGATCGAGGTAAGGGTCGTAGGTTTGCAGGTTGAGTCTCATGCCCTGGGCGCGCGGGGCGACTTGCTTGCCGACGTGGCCCAGGCCAACGATCCCCATCGTCCGGCCTTGGATTCGATAGACCCGCCCGCGGTAGGCGTGCAGCTCGGCCGTATGGCGGCGCCATTTGCCGTCGCGCACGTATTGGTTCATGCGCATGAGCTTGCGTGAAATGGCGATCAGCAACCCGATGGCTTGCTCGGCAACTTCGATCGAGTTGCAGCCTGCGGCATTACAGATGATTAGACCGTGGTCCCTGGCGGCCTTGAGATCCATGCGGTCGACACCGACACCGGTGCGCGCGACGACTTTGGTACGCTTCAACTGAGAAATGATTTCGCGGGTGAGCGGTACTGAGCCGTGCATAATGATGCCATCAGCATCATTTCCCATTTCGATTACTTCCGCATCGTTCGTCGGCCTGCGAATCGTCATGTCAGCGTCGATTTCGGACAAAATCGGCTTGATTAAATCCACCGGTACGTCATTGCTGCCAAAATACACTACGTGAAACTTGCCCATGAGAGTCAAACCTCCAATCCATACAGCCGCACCGGATTGTCCCATAAGATTTTCCGTCGCGCTTCGGTAGTAATCTTGTCATTTCGGGTTAAATCACCCACCGTGCGGCCGGGGAATTTACCGATGCAATCGCTGTGGGGGTAATCCGTGGCGATGGTCAGATAGTCTGCGCCAATGTGGTCGATAAACACTGGCGCGAGCTCTTCACCGGCTTCACAGCTCGCCCAACATTGGCGTTTGAAATAGTAGCTGGGCTTTTCTTTCGTAGTTTTCGCCCGGCCGTGACCGTCGTGCTCCCAGTGCTCATCCATGCGTTCGAGCCAGAACGGCACCCAGCCGCATCCCGATTCCAGATAAGCCACCTTGAGCTTGGGAAATTTTTCGAGCACGCCATCGGCACAAAAATTCAAGCTCGCGAGCATCTGCTCGAGTGGATGACAGGCGATATGACGGCCGAACTCGCTATAACGATCCGAGCCGCATTGCTCGAGCACCGTGCGCGCGCCCTCATGGACACAGATCGCAACGCCGAGGTCGGCGGCGATTTCATAGATCGGAAAATAATCAGGGCTCGAGAGCGTCCGACCACAGAGTTTGTTCGGCCGCCAAAAGATTCCGACATGGCCGAGTTTCTCTTTGGCGAACTTGAGTTCCTCAACCGCGCGTGCGGGGTCTTGCAGCGGGATCAGGCAAACGCCGTGCAGACGTTTGGGATCGTAGCTGCAGTAATCCGCAAGCCAGGTGTTATAGGCCCGGCAGATCGCCGCGCTGAGCTCCGAATCGAGATTATCGCGCCACATGATGTAGAGACCCAGGGTGGGGAAGAGCACGCTGATGTCAACACCTTCGCGATCCATATCGCGAATGTTGGAGGCGGGATCGAACTTGGATGCGAGGGCTTCCGTGAAGGTCTCGCGCCAGCGCTTCGATGCGCCGAAAGTAAAGCCGTAATCTTCCTGTTTGACTCCGGGGCGCATCCGGTCGGCATCGGAAATGGGTTGGCCATCAATGACACGGCGTGACTGGTTGGGCCCCTCGATCTTGACACGTCCGCGAAATTTCGGCGGCAGGTACTTATCATACAACTCGGTCGGCTCGAGCACGTGGCGGTCGGCATCGATGACCTTGAAATTGTCTCGCATGATTTGACTCCTCAACGTTCTCGCTCGGATTGGGAAAGATCTCTCTCTGCGCCAGACTGTGTGAAAACTCACATTGACGCCGCTCTGTCATCTCGAACGACAGACCGTGTAAAAACTGCGATTGTGTTTGGCACTAGTGAGCCAATATTTATTGTAATCGAGCAAAACATCATAGCGACTTCAGTTTTTGATCATTTCGGGATGTTAGTGTTTTCGATTATGGAAGGATCTTCTCTCAAAGAGGCGCCTTGAGCCGCTAATTGAGCTAAGAGCGGCAAGTCAAGCCTTTGACCCCGACGATGTTCAGCGCCCGCTTAATGTCGTACGCGAGCGTGGACAGGCTAAACTCTGCTTTTACTTTCTCCAGTCCTCTCATCAAGAAATGCCTTTGGTCATTCCAAAACTTAATCGTCCCAAACGGATGCTCGACAAGCTGCTGGCGTAGTTTGAGGATCCCGGGGTTGGCTTTGACCCGCTGTTCGGTCCGCTCCAAAACCGCCTCATGCTCCCAGCGCTTGATGCGATGGAATCTCGGGTCGCTGGTACACTGAGACTTTCAGCGCACAGCCCGGACAAGCCGTGGTCCAGTAGTAACGAAATTGCTTATCTCTCTCCTCAGTCTCAAAACGAAAATCCAAGTCGCTCTTTAGCCGGACAGCGATAACAGTCCGTGTCCGCTTCATAAACAAATTTCTCTTTGCCGAATAACCCGCGCGCGGTGTTCTTGGAGACCAACGGTTTGGAGACATAGGTTGTGATCCCCGCCTCCTCGCAGCTTTTTTAGCTCTTCGTGATTGTAGTAGCCCATGTCGGCCACCACCTGCAGTTCGTTTTGACCCAGCATCTGCTTGGTCTTTTGCGCCATCGTAAAAAGCTGATGATTGTCCAGTACCTCATTGGTGACCTCTTGGTCCACGATCAGGTGATGCTTTCGGTCTACCGCCGTCTGAACGTTGTAGCTCACCTCTCCCCGGGGCGTGAGCGCCATGGCCCGACTGTCTGGATCGGTAAGCGATACCTGGCTTTTGGCCGCTGGCTCTTGAGTTCGTTTAAAAGCTCTTCATACCGACCTTTACGCTTCTTGAGCTTGTCGATCTTGTGCTTGAGTTCGCTGCTCTGTCTCACCGGCGGATCGTTCCTTCGATTGATCCGCTTGTTCCATCTCGTCTAGATAGCGCTGCGACCTTCTCGTCGAGCTTCTTCAAGTCGTTCGCTCAAGCTTGTTTTGCACTGAAGTTTCGCTGCCCGCTGTTGACCGCCTTAAACTTGCTCCCATCCACCGCCACTAACTCCCCGCCCACTAATCCCAGCCCCTTACATAACATGACAAATTGGCGAAACACTCCCCTAAACGCTTGACGATTGTTTTTGCGAAAATCCGTGATCGTCTTAAAATCCGGCCCAAGCTTGCGCATGAGCCACATCAGCTCCACATTTCTGTGGCATTCCCGCTCAAGGGTCCGTCCGGTTCGAATCCGGTTGAGATACCCGTAAATGTAAAGCTTCAGTAAGTCCCGTGGATCATATGGCGGCCGCCCGGTTTCCTTCGGCGTACAACCCTCAAACCCCAACTCCTCGATCCCCAGTCCATCGACAAAGGCGTCAATGAACCGCACGATGTTGTCCTCGCTGATA
This sequence comes from uncultured Actinomycetes bacterium, assembly GCA_963707695.1. Lineage (GTDB taxonomy): Bacteria > Actinomycetota > Thermoleophilia > Solirubrobacterales > Solirubrobacteraceae > JAOPZW01. Next base: position 14,415 of record CAVPQY010000006.1, read on the forward strand.
TACTCATCAAGCACTTCGGGAAATAACACCCGCTGCTCTCGGCTTTCTCCTTCAACGTAGCTCATCGATCAACTTCAACCTCCGTTAGTCTTAGTTGCCCCTCAATTTACTCCACTCTGAATCGATCGAGAATAAAATTCTTGCTCTCCTTCCTCATTCGATACTAAAACCTCGGTTGAGAGTTTTCACACAGTCTGGCGCTCGAGATGACAGACGGTCTATGGTTGTCATTCCCATTCCGAGCGGAGCGAGGAATCTTTCCCAACGTGAAGCTCAGCGCGAACTAAGAATGAAGCTCTTTTGTATGGTCTCTCCGCGCCGCGGCCACGCCGCAGCTCATACATAGGACGAGTTTGCGGAGGAATCAACAGTAACTAGACGCAAGCATGAGCAACTGTCTTCAAAGTCAAGAGGTCTGAACAGAGAAATTGTCAGACCAACGAGTTTTATGTTTGATCATCGAGTTCAAAATCGTCAGAAGCTTTCGCATACAAGCCACCAGAGCGAGCTTTGGGGCTTTTCCTGCTTTGCGCAGCCGAGTGTAGAAAGCACGGATCACCGCATTACGTCTGCTGGCTACCAAAGCCGCCATATAGAGCACCGCCCGTACGCTCGCCCGACCGCCCCAGATCGTACGACGTCCTTTGAGTGTGCCACTGTCGCGATTAAACGGGGCAATGCCGACCAAGGCAGCGATCTGCTTTCGGTTGAGTTTTCCGAGTTCTGGCAGCTCAGCGAGAAGAGATCGACTAATGACCGGACCGATGCCGGGAACGCTTTAAGCAGGTCTTGGTTCTCTTGCCAGATCGGGCTTTGACGGATGAATTGGTCGAGGGCTTTGTCAGCTCGGTCCAATTCGGACTCCAACCAACGTATGTGAGCCTCGATCCGTTTCCGTACCGCTTTGGAAGCCGCACTGAGTCGATTTCTCTCCGCCACAATCATCTCGGTGAGTTGTCGTCTGCGCGCAGTCAGTGCGCGCAATTCCAAAGTCATCTCATCGGGCAACGGTCGTATGGCCGGGCGTACGGCTTCACCGAAGCGGGCCAACACCAAGGCATCGATACGATCGGTCTTGGCCAACTGACCGGTGGCTTTGGCAAAATCTCTGACTTGCCGAGGATTGACCACCACCACCGGAAACTCAGCACTCGTCAGAGCGCGAGTGACACCACGCTCCAGACCACCGGTGGCCTCCAGCACGATCAAACTAGGCTGGACTTCTCTCAGTCGTTGGATCAAAACCTCGATGCCAGCTCTATCGTTAGTAACCGACACCCTCTCACCCGAGGGACGTATAGCCACATCAAGCCGTTCTTTGGAGACATCGATACCGATAAAGATAAGGTGCAATTTCCAAACCTCAATCCTCCTTAACAAATTTACTTTCCTCCAGCACAGCTCAACCTTGCAAAGGATGCGGGCTTTAATAACCCCGGCAACTGTTCGAAGCGGCGCCGTCGTCGCCTTGACGTGGTCCTGCAACTCGCGGGCGAGCGCGTCGCTCGGCCTCGTGCCCGTCGCGCAGGACGACCACGGCGCGCACGACCTCGCCGCGCTCGTCGTCGGGCGCGCCGACGACGGCGGCCTCGGCGACCGCCGGGTGCTCGACGAGCGCCGACTCGACCTCGAAGGGACCGATGCGGTAGCCGGCGGAGATGATGACGTCGTCGGTGCGGCCCTCGAAGTGCAGGAAGCCGTCGCCGTCCTGGCGGACGCGGTCTCCGGTGCGCCAGACCGCGGGCTCGCCGCGGTCGGCGAACGGCTCCTCGCCGAGGTAGCCGCGGAAGAACGTCGGGACGCTCAGCGGGTCGGCGCACAGCTCCCCGTCGTCGACCCAGAGCCGCACGCCCGGCAGCGGGCGCCCCATGGATCCGGGCCGGGCGACGTCGTCGCGCGGCATGCCCGTGAGCTGGCCGGTCTCCGTCTGCCCGTAGCCGTCGCGGATCCAGAGCCCCGTCGCCTCGCGCCAGGCGCGCAGCACCTCGGGGTTCAGCGCCTCCCCGGCGGCGACGACGCCGCGCAGGCCGTCGACCGGCCGGGGCCGCGCGCGCTTGCACAGCACCCGGTACTCCGTGGGCGCCATGCAGAGGATCGCGGGGCGCTCGCGCTCCAGGACCGCCAGCCGCTCGTCGGGGTCGAAGCGCGCGTCGTGCAGCAGGGCGGCGCCGCCGCGCAGCCAGGGCGCGACGAAGGCGTTGCGCGCGGACTTGCTCCAGCCGCTCGCCGCGGTGCACCAGACGAGGTCGCCCGGGCGGGCGTCGAGCCAGTGCTCGCCCTGCAGGCGCTGGCCGGCGAGGTAGCGCTGGGCGTGGACGACGGCCTTCGGCTCGCCCGCCGTGCCGCTCGTGAAGGTCACCAGGCACGGGTCCTCGGGGCCGAGCTCGGCCGGCGGCGGGGCGGTCGCGTCACGCCCAGCCGCCCCAGGGCGCCCACACCGTCCGCCCGCCCCAGCCCGCCTCGCGCAGGACCGCCTCGTTGCGCTCGTCGCAGACGACGACCGCAGGATCGGCGACCTCGAGCCGCAGCCGCAGGTCCTTGGCGCGCAGCTGCTCGGTGCAAGGGAGGACCACGTACCCCTGCCGGAAGCACGCCACCATCGCGATGACCCACTCCGGACGATTGCCGATGAGCGTGAGCACGACGTCGCCGCGCCTCAGGCCCATGGCGTGCAGGCCGGCCGCGAGCGTCCCCGCGTACGCCGCGACCTCGCCGAAGGTCCACTCCCGCCGGGCGCCGTCGCGGGCGAGCTCGACGAGCGCCAGGCGTCCCGGGACGGCCGCCTCGACGATCTCACGCGCGAAGTTCACGGGGGCGGGAGGGTAGTCGCGCGCCGGTAGCCTGCGCGCCCCCGTGGACCTGCGCCAGCTCGAGACCTTCGCCGCGGTCGCCCGGCATGGGCACGTGACCCGGGCCGCCGACGCCCTGCACCTCACGCAGCCCGCGGTCTCGCAGCAGGTCCGCCGCCTCGAGCAGGAGCTCGGCGTCCTGCTGCTGACGCGGACGCCGCAGGGCGTCGAGCTGACCCCGGCGGGCGCCGACCTGCTCGAGCGCGCGGACGCGATCCTGGCCCAGGTGGCCGCCGCCCGGGCGGCGATGGACGAGCACGCGGGCGTCGTGCGCGGCCACGCGCGCGTCGCCGCGACGGCGGCCGACGCGCTCGGGCTGCCCGCGGCGCTGGCCGTCTTCCACGCCGAGCACCCCGGCATCCGGCTCGCGCTGCGCCACGGCTCGGCCGCCGAGGTGGCCGCCTGGCGCGCACGGGGTCGGTCGACGTCGCGGTCGTCGCCGTCCCCGACGGCGATCCCGTCCGCCACGGCCGGGCTCGAGGTCCGCCCGCTGGCCGAGGAGCCGCTGCGCGTCCTGGCCGCCCCCGGCGATCCGCTGGTCGGCGGCGGACCGGTCGCGATCGGCGACCTCGCCGGCCGGCCGCTCATCCTGCCCGAGCGCGGGACCGCGCTGCGCGCGACGGTCATGGCCGCCTGCCAGGCGGCGGGCTTCAGCCCGGTCCCGCAGGTCGAGGCGGCCGATCCGGCCGCGGTGCGCGAGCTGGCGGCCGCGGGCGTCGGCGTGGCCGTCGTGCCCGCATCGTGGCTGGCCGGGTCCCGGCCCGCGACCGGCCGACGCGCCGCTGGCCGCGCCCGCGCCGGTGCACCGCACGGCGCTGCTGGTCGCGCCGGGCGCCTCGCCGGCGGGGCTCCTGCTCGCCGCGCGGCTCCCCGACCTCCTGGGCCGGGCCGGCTAGCGCCCGAGCGCCGCGTCGAGCTCGGCCTCCAGGCGCGCGCCGCGGCCGGGCGCCGACGAGCGTGCTCACGGGCGCGCCGTCGCGGAAGAGGACGAACGTCGGCATGGAGAGGACGCCGTACCGCGCGGCCGTGAGCTGGTGGACGTCGACGTCGACCTGCACGACGCGCAGGTCGTCGCGCTCGGCGTCCAGCGGCGGCCAGGATCGGCTCCATGGCGCGGCACGGCGGGCACCAGGCGGCGGTGAAGTCGACCAGGACCGGGCCGTCGGCCTCGAGGACCTCGGCGGTGAAGGCGTCGTCCGTGACGGCGGGGAGGGGGGAGGAGGTGGTGCTCATGCGCCCGATGCTGCGCCGGCGCGCCGGGTTCGTCCAAGAGCGGCTCGTGATGGACCTCATCAGCGCCTGGGGCGAACAGGTGGTCCGGTACCCTTCGGCCATGGCCGTCGCGACCGACCCCTTCCTGCAGAAGACCGACGAGCAGCAGGCGATCATCGAGATGGTCCGCCAGTTCGTCGACGAGCAGATCATCCCCAACGCCGAGCACTACGACGGCAAGGACGAGTTCCCCGAGCCGATCGTCGAGCAGATGAAGGAGCTCGGGCTCTTCGGGATCACGGTCCCCGAGGAGTTCGGCGGGCTCGGCCTCGACCTGACGACCTACACGATGGTCGTCGAGGAGCTCTCGCGCGGCTGGATCTCGATCTCCGGCATCATCAACACGCACTTCATCGGGACCTACCTGCTGCTGAAGTTCGGGACCGACGAGCAGAAGCAGAAGTACCTGCCGGCCATGGCCACGGGCGAGCTGCGCGCCGCCTTCTCGCTCTCCGAGCCCGAGCTCGGCTCCGACGTGCAGGCCATCAAGACCTCGGCCAAGAAGGTCGACGAGGACCACTACGAGGTCAACGGCCAGAAGATGTGGGTCACGAACGGCCTGCGCTCCGGCATCGTCTTCACGCTGGTCAAGACCGACCCCGACGCCCAGCCGCGGCACAAGGGCATGACGTGCTTCATCTGCGAGAAGGAGCCCGGCGTCAGCGAGAACACCGGCGACTACGCGGGCTTCACCGTCCCGCCGCAGCTCAAGAAGATGGGCTACAAGGGCGTCGAGTCGACCGAGCTCGTCTTCGACGGCTACCGCGTGCCGGCCGGGAACGTGCTCGGTGGCGAGGACGCCGGGCTCAACAAGGGCTTCGCCCAGATGATGGACGCGCTCGAGGTCGGCCGGGTCAACGTCGCCGCCCGCGGCGTGGGCCTCGCGCAGCGCGCGCTCGAGCTCGCGCTGAAGTACAGCCAGGAGCGACGCACGTTCGGCAAGCCGATCGCCGAGCACCAGGCCATCCAGTTCAAGCTCGCCGACATGGCGACCCAGCTCGACGCCGCCCGGATGCTGACCCTCCGCGCCGCGCGCATGAAGGACGCCGGCGAGCGCTCCGACCTCGAGGCCGGCATGGCGAAGCTCTTCGCCTCCGAGACCGGCCGCTTCTGCGCCGAGGAGTGCCTGCGCATCCACGGCGGCTACGGCTACTCCAAGGAGTACGAGATCGAGCGGATCTACCGCGACGCGCCGCTGCTGCTCATCGGCGAGGGCACGTCGGAGATCCAGAAGATGGTCATCGGCAAGAAGCTGCTCCAGCGCCACCCGCTGAGCTAGGCCGCCCGCGCACCGCCTGCGGACCCCGGCCGGGGTCCGCGGCTCAGCCACCGCGCTCGACGAACGCGATGCACTGACCCTGGTTCCTGAAGGCCGGGAAGGCGCGCCATCCGCCGCGCCGGCACTGCTCCATGGACGTGGGCGCGGCGGGGATCCGCCCGATCTTGTCGCCCGACGCCTCGGTGAACCACAGGGCCCCGTCGGGGCCGGCGGCGATGCCGGCCGGTCGGCTGTCGGGCGTGGGGACGGGGAACTCGGTCGTGGCTCCCGTGGTGGTGATCCGCCCGATCCGGTTGCCGGACGCCTCGGTGAACCAGAGCGCCCCGTCGGGGCCGGCGGCGATGCCGGCCGGTCGGCTGTCGGGCGTGGGGACGGGGAACTCGGTCGTGGCTCCCGTGGTGGTGATCCGCCCGATCCGGTTGCCGGACGCCTCGGTGAACCAGAGCGCCCCGTCGGGGCCCGACGCGATCCCGGACGGCCCCCTGGCGGGCGTCGGCAGCGGGAAGGTCGTGACGGCGCCCGCCGTCGTGACCCGCCCGATGACGTTCGTCCCGGGGTCGGTGTACCAGAGCGCTCCGTCGGGGCCGGCGGCGATCCCGGACGGGCGGCTGAAGGGGAACCCGACCCCGATCGCGCTGAACCCTCCGTCGGTCGTGACGCGCTCGATCGCGCCGTTGGCCTGATCCGTGAACCACAGCGCCCCGTCGGGTCCGGCCACGAGGTCCCCGGGCGCGCTGCCGCCGAAGAACTCGGTGACCGCGCCCGACGTCGTGATCCGGCCGATCAGGCCTCCCCCTCGGAACTGGCCGGGCTGCGTGAACCACAGCGCGCCGTCGGGCCCCGGCGTGATCCCCGCGGGGACCGTCGGGATGCCCGTCGGCGGCACCGGGGTCTCGCTGATGCTCCCCGCCGTCGTGATGCGGCCGATCGCACCCGGGCCCAGGGAGAAGGCGCTCTCGGTGAACCAGAGGGCCCCGTCCGGGCCGGCGGCGATGCCGGCCGGGGCGCTGTCCGGCGTCGGGACCGGGAACTCGGTGATCGCCGCCCGGGCGCCCGCGGGCGCGAGGACCAGCACCAGCGGGACCGCCAGCGACGCGATCAGCCGGCGCGCGTGGGAGCCGCCGCCGCGGCCGCACCTCCGTCCCGGCCGGAGCCGCACCACGGTCCTCGCTGAGCCGACCATCCGCCACCCGCTTCCCTCGTGGGACGGGGCCCGGGCGGGAGCCCGGCCCCCTGACGGTACGCCGGGGCCTCGGCCCGGGCAAGGGCGCGTGCGGCTAGCCCGCCTCCGGCCCGGCCCTCCGCAGCACCGCCACCGCCCGGCCGGCCTCGCCGGCCGACACGAGGAGGTAGTCCGTGTCGAAGGTCGACACGGCGAAGACGCCGATCCCCGCGGCGGCGAGCCGCGCCGTCAGCGCGTGGAGGACCCCGGTGAGCCCGAAGTCGAGCGTCCCGGCGACGCGGAGCACCGCCCACGGGCCCGCGACCCGCGCCCCGTCCGGCGCGCGGTCCGCCGCGCAGACGAGCGACAGCTCCTCGGCCGTGCGCACGACGCAGGCCACGGGGCCCGGGTCGCCGTCGAGGACGCCCGCCGGCACCGGCGCGTCCGGCGGCAGGCGCGCGACGACGACCTCGCCGTGGAGGAGCAGGACCTCGGGCACGGTCGCCGCCACGCGGCGAGCCTAGCCGCCCGGACGCTGGGGTGGTCACCGCCGCCGCCGCGACGGCGTCCCGCCGGCCTGATGGCAGGGGCGGGCGCGGGGCCGGACGGTAGGCTGAGGGCATGGCCCAGGACGCTCCGGTGCTCATCGCCCAGGCCGTGCGATCGCTGCTCGACGAGGTGCCCGCGCTCAAGCCCCTGAAGCTCGTCGTCCGCGTCGACCTCAACGGCCGCGGCGGCGACGTCCAGCAGTTCCGCCTGCAGCTCCCCGAGGTCGACGTCAAGCGGGACATGGCCGCCGACTCGCGCGTGGCCGTGGAGATGCGGCGCGACTTCTTCAACCTCATGGTCGAGCACGGCGCGAAGGTGGCCGACTGGCGCGACGCCTACTACGACGGCCGCCTGAAGGTCAGCGGCGTCGACCAGTACCTCAAGCTCATCGCGAACGTCATCGACCGCCAGGAGGAGCGCAACCGCACGCGCCGCGCGCGGACGTAGCGGCGCCGGTCAGGCCTGCTCGCGGCTGCACCACCAGGTGGTGCGGCCACCGATCGTGGCGCGCTCCATCGGCGCGCCGCAGCGGGGGCAGCTGCCCGCCCGGCACCCGGTGGGGAATGAGCTTGCCGGTGTGCACGCCACCGAGGCGGATCGCGTCCCGTGTCGCCGCCCGGATCGCCCGCCACAGCCGGTCCAGCTGCTCGTCGGTGAGCGTCCCGGCCGCCTGGCGCGGGTCCTGGCGCGCGCGCCACAGCGCCTCGTCGGCCAGGAGGTTCCCGACGCCGGCCAGCACCGACTGGTCCATGATCCGCGCCTTGACCGGCACGACGCCGCGGCCGACGCGGGCCCCGAAGCCGGCGCGGTGGATCTCGGCGGCGTCGGGGCCGACGCCGCCGAGGTCCGGCTCCAGCCGGACCCGACCCAGGCGGCGCTTGTCCCGCAGCACGAGGTGGCCGCCGTCCTCGAAGTCGAGCCGGAAGCGGTCCCAGCGCGACGGGTCGGCACGCTCGGCGTCGCGCCGGGCACGGCCGGCCGAGCTCGCGAGGCCGGTGGCCGGATCGCCGGCCTCGTCGTCGTCGACCACGACCCGGCCCGCCATCCCCAGGTGCACGCCGAGGTCGGGGCCGAGACCGCCGTCGGTCTCGAACCACATCGCCTTGCCGCGCCGGTGCGCCGCGGTCAGCGTCCGGCCCTCGAGGGCTGCGGCGATCTCGCCAGGGGCGTGCGGGCGGCAGACCCAGGTGTCCGTGTCGTCGACGGCGACGATGGCCCGTCCCAGGCCGCGGGCCTCGACGAGGGCGCGGGCCCGCTCGACCTCGGGCAGCTCAGGCATCGCCACTGGTACGGTCGTGCCCCTCGTGGGGGACGTCACCGCCTACTGCACGGGGCTGGCGCTCGCCACGGCGGCGGGGCTCAACGCGTGGGTGCCGCTGCTGGCGGTCGGGCTCCTGGCGCGGTGGACGGGCCTCGTCGACCTCGGTGGCGACTGGTCCGTGCTGGCCGAGACGCCGGTCCTCGTGGCGCTGACGGCGGTGGCGGCCGCCGACTTCGCCGGCGACAAGGTGCCGGCCTTCGATCACCTGCTCCACCTGGCCGGGACGGTCGTCGCGCCGGTCACCGGCGTCCTGGCCGCCCTGGCCGCGGCCAGCGCGCTCGACGTGTCGCCGGCGGTCCTCGCGGTCATCGGCCTCGTCGCCGCCGAGACGGCGCACGGCACCCGCATGGCCATCCGCCCGTTCTCCACCGCGACGACCGCGGGCGCCGGCAACCCGGTGCTGTCGCTCGTCGAGGACGCGGGCGCGATCGGCCTCAGCCTCGTGGCCATCGCCCTGCCGGTCCTGGCGGCGCTGCTCGCCCTGGCGCTGCTCGGCGCGGCCTGGTGGACGGTGCGCCGGCTCAGGCGAGGACGGCTCCGTCCTCGTAGAGCTTGAGGACCCGCACGCCGCCCTCCGGCGTCGCGTCGAGGCACAGGCGGCAGAGCACGCACTCGTCGAGGTTGCCGTCGACGAGCTCGAGCGTCCCGTCGGGCGCCTGCGCGTAGATGTCGACCGGGCAGACCTCGGCCAGCCTGGCCGCCACCGCCGGGTCGGCCGCCAGGGCGTCGTCGACCTCGATGCCGATGAACGTGGCGTCGCTGCGCATCAGACGCTGACCTCCCGCTCGGCCAGCTTGGCCCTCACGAGCTCCGGGATCTGCGAGATCTCCTCGGCCACGGTGATGCCGGCCGCCTGCAGGCGGGCGATCTTCTCGGTCGCCGTGTCCTCCTTGCCCTCGACGATCGTGCCGGCGTGCCCGAAGGACATGCCCGGCATCTCGTCCATGAACTTGCCGGCCATGAAGGCGACGATCGGCAGCCTCGAGTCGTTGGCCTGCGTCCACTCGGCCAGCTGCGCCTCCATCCGGCCGCCCGGCTCGGTGTAGATCACGATGCCCTTCGTCTCGGGGTCGGCCTCGAAGAGCGGCATGAGCTCGGCGTAGGCCTGGCCGATGATCGCGTCGCCCCCGATCGAGACGGCCGTCGACTGGCCCAGGCCGGCGGCCGTCAGCGTCGACGACATCTCCGTCGTCATGCCGCCGGAGCGGCTGATGACGCCGATGGGGCCGGGCGAGTAGGCCTTGGCCGCGTCCTTGGCGGGGCCGCCGATGCCGCCCATCTTGATGACGTCGGGCACGATGATCCCGAGGCAGTTGGGGCCGATGATCCGCGCGTCGTGGAGGTTCGCGAACTCGACCATGACCGCGACGTCGCGGCGGGGGATGCGCTCCGTGACGATCACGACGAGCTTGACGCCGTTGGCGATCGCCTCGAGCACCGCGTCCTTCGTGAACGCCGGCGGGCACGGTGACGACCGAGCCGTCGATCGGCGCGCCGTGGTGCTCGACGGCCTGCGCGACCGTGTCGAAGACCGGGACGCCGTGGACCTCGCGCCCGAGGCGGCCGGGGGTCACGCCGCCGACGATCTTCGCGCCCGCGCCGTAGTCGAGGCACTCGCGCGTGAGGTTCACGGCCTCGCGGCCGGTGATCCCCTGGACGATGAACGTCGTGTCCGCGTCGATGAGGATGCTCACGCGGTCACCCCCCTGGATCTTCTGCGACGGCGCGCCGCGCCGCCTCGTGCATGGACACCGAGCGGTCGGCGTACTCGACGCCGTACTTCTCGAGGATCTTGAAGCCCTCCTCCTCCCACGCGCCCGGGGATGCGGAAGATCGCGATCTTCTCGGCCGGGTCGTAGCCGAGCTCGAGGCAGGCCTTGATGACGCCGCGCGCGACGATGTCGACGCGGGTGTTCGAGACGATGGACATCATCACCGCGATCTTGTCCACGCCCGGGCTTCTGGAGGACGAGCTTGGCCAGCCCGGCACGTCTTGGCCACCGACGGGTTGCCGCCGATCTCGCAGTAGTTCGCGGGGCGACCGCCGTACTTGCGGACCGCGTCGAAGAGGGTCAGCGACCCGCCGCCGGCGCCGATCACGAGGCCGAGATCGCCGTCGAACTCGGTGACGTTGCCGGCGACGCCGCGGTGGTCCTGGGCGTCGACGGCCTCGCCGGCCAGCTCGAACGGCGTGGCCTCGCGGGCCTGGCGCGTCTCCTCGTCGCCGACGCCGAGCTCGTGCAGGAGGGCCTGCTGGCGCCCGCGCGCCTCGTTCTCCATGTCCATGTGGGCGTCGAGGGCCACGAACGAGCCGTCCTCGAGCTCGCCCAGCGGGTTGATCTCGGCCAGGGTCATGTCGCGCTCGACGAAGAGCTTGGCCAGGCGCGCGACGATCGGGACGAGCTTGGTCAGCCGCGACCCCGTGACGCCGACGGCGGCGACGACCTCCTTGGCCTCGTAGTCGCCGAAGGGCAGGAGGTTCGAGAAGTGCCGTCGCCCGACGTGGTCGGGGTGCTCGCGCGCGACCTCCTCGATGTCGATCCCACCCATGTCGCTGAACAGGATCACGGGCTGCTTGCGCGTCCCGTCCCAGACGACGCCGGCGTAGAACTCCTGCTTCACGGCGGCCTTGGGGTCGACGAGGACGCCGCGCGGCGCGTGGCCGTCGATCTCGAGCGCGAGCACCTCGCGGGCCTCCGCCTCGGCCTCCTCCGGCGTGTCGGCGAACCGGATGCCGCCGGCCTTCATGCGGCCGCCGGTCAGCACCTGCGACTTGATGACGACGGGGCCGCCGATGCGCTCGGCGATGGCCTTGGCCTCCGTCGCGTCCTTGGTGAAGCCGTAGTCGGTGACCGGGATGCCGGCGCGCTTGACGATCTCGCGCGCCTCGTGTTCGTAGAACCTCACGTGCGCTCCGTGTCCTGGGGGAGGGAGGCGCGGGAGCCTATAATGCCGGGCTGGCGCGCCGCTCCGCCGTGGGCGGCCCGTCGCGAAGGGCAGTTCAGGGACGCCTGCGGGTCGCCGAGCCCGCGCCGGACCTCCGCCACCACACGGAACCCGAGGTCCCCATGCCGTCCTCCCACACCTCCCGATGAGCGCCTCCGCGCCCCCTGACGGGCCGGTCCTGCTGGTCGACTCGCGCCACGACGGCGCGGACGGCTGGGTCGTCGCCGCCGACGGCGAGGTCGACCTCGCCACGTCGCCGCGCCTGCGCGCGGCGCTGCTCGAGGCGATCGAGGACCAGGACCGCGTGCTCGTCGACCTGCGCTCGGTCACCTTCATGGACTCGACCGGGATCGCGACGCTGCTCGCCGCCGCCGACGCGGCACGCCGGCGCGGCACCGAGCTGGCCGTCGACCCGAGCCGCACGGTGCGCAAGGTCGTCGAGCTCGTCGGCGCCCAGTCGGCGCTGCGGCTGCGCCCCGCGGGGCCGGCCCAGCCCTGAAGCGCCCGCGGGGCGGACGCGCCGGGGTCAGTCCTCCATCGGCCGGTCGAGCACGAAGAGCTCGTAGAGCCGCGTCGGGTGGAACAGGATCTGGCTGTGGTAGGTCAGGACCTCGCGCCCGGTCAGGTCCGCCACCGTCCGCATGAGCTCGGCCGCCACGACGGCCTGGAAGCGCTGCCGGTAGTCGCGGATCACGGCCTCGTCGCCGGCGGTCAGCAGCGTCTCCTCGGCGGTGGTGAGGCCGCCGGCGCAGATCACGACGACGCTGTCGTCGCAGAAGTACGTGCGCGCGCGCTCCGGGCCCTTGCCGTAGAAGCGCCGCAGGGCGCTCGTGATGGCGTTGGAGATGTCCGCGCGGACGTCCCCGGCGCTCATGCCGCGTAGGCCTCCCGGAGCTCCGGGTCCTTCTCGGCCAGCATGTCGGCGAGGTCGACCATGACCCGGCACTGCTTCCAGGTCGCGTCGTCCTGCATCTTGCCGTCGATCATGTGGACGCCGCGGCCGTCGGGGATCGCCTCGATGACCTTGCGGGCGAAGCGCACCTCGTCCGGGTCCGGCGAGAACACCCGCTTGGCGATGCCGATCTGCACCGGGTGCAGGGACCACGCCCCGACGCACCCGAGCAGGAACGCGGCCCGGAACTGCGTCTCGCAGCCCTCGACGTCCTTGATGTCGCCGTAGGGCCCGTAGAACGGCAGCGCGCCGACCGCCGTGCAGGCGTCGACCATGCGGGCGATGGAGTAGTGCCACGGGTCCTGCTGGTAGCTCGGGCGCGGCGCGTCGGGGCTCGCGGGGTCCGGGTCGGCGATCGTGCGGTAGCCGGGGTGGCCGCCGCCCACGCGCGTCGTCTTCATCCGCCGGCTGGCGGCCAGGTCGGCCGGGCCGAAGCTCATGCCCTGGATGCGCGGGCTCGCCGCCGCGATGGCCTCGAGGTTCGCGACGCCCAGCGAGGTCTCGAGGATCGCGTGGACGAGGATCGGCCGCGTCAGGCCCGCCTTCGCCTCGAGCTGGGCCAGGAGGCGGTCGACGTAGTGGATGTCCCACGGCCCCTCGACCTTCGGCACCATGACGACGGAGAGCTTGTCGCCGATCTCCCCGACGAGCTGCTCGAAGTCGTCCAGGACCCAGGGCGACTCCAGCGCGTTGACGCGCGTCCACAGCGCCGTCCCGCCGAGGTCCATCTCCCTGCCCACGCGGATGAGGCCGGCGCGGGCCGCCTCCTTGCGGTCGACCGGGACGGCGTCCTCGAGGTTGCCGAGCAGGATGTCGACGGTCGGCGCGATGTCGGGGACCTTCGCGACCATCTTCTCGTTGGAGAAGTCGAGGAAGTGGATCATCCGCGACGGCGTGACGGGGATCTCCGGGAGCGGATCCGGAGCGCCGATCGCGAGCGGCTGGAAGAAGGCCCGGGGGTTGCGCATGGGCGGCGAGATTAGTGACCCGCGAGTCAACGGCGACGCGCGAATGGCAGGATCCCCGGCCATGAGCGAGCAGCGGACGACGGGCCTCGAGACCGGGCAGGCGGAGCGCGAGGCGAGCGGGGCGCACCCCTACGGCCGCTACCTCGAGGAGTTCGAGGTCGGCGCGGTCTACAAGCACTGGCCCGCGAAGACGGTGACGGAGAGCGACGACCACCTCTTCTGCCTCATCACGATGAACCACCACCCGCTGCACCTCAACGACGTCTACGCCGCCCAGAGCCAGCAGGGCCGCAACGTCGTGGTGGGTCCGCTGGTCTACTCGCTCGCCCTCGGCATGAGCGTCTCCGACGTCTCGGGCAAGGCGATCGCCAACCTCGCCACGGAGGAGCTCAGCCACCCGGCCCCGGTCTTCCACGGCGACACGCTCTACGTCGAGTCCGAGGTCCTCGAGAAGAAGGAGTCGCGCTCGAAGCCGGACCGCGGGACGGTCAAGGTCCACACGCGCGTCTTCAACCAGGACGGCGTGCTCGTGGCCGAGTTCAAGCGTCTCGTCCTGGTCCCGCGGCGCGAGCCGGCGGCGGCGTAGGCGCCCACGCCGTCCGGCCGCGTTGCAATCCAACGGACCGCGGATGGCACCGCGCCGTGCGGAGGAACCATGTCCGTGTGAGCGCCGCCCGCCCCCGGCCCCCCCGGCCCGCTCCCGGCGGGGGCGGGCGGCGCCGCCGCTTGGGCCCGCCCAGCCGTGCGGTCGCGCGGATCCCGCGGCCGGGGCGCGAGGCGTAGGCTGCGAGACGTGGAGGACAGCGCGCGCGGTGGCGGTCCGGACCGGATCGTCGTGGTGGGCGCTTCGGCCGGAGGCGTCGAGGCGCTGATCGGCTTCGTCCGCGGCCTCCCCGCCACCCTGAGCTGCCCCGTCCTCGTCGTGCTCCACGTCGCGCCCGACGGCCCCAGCGTCCTGCCGACCATCCTCGCCCGCGAGACCGAGCTGACGGTCGTCGCGGCCGCCGACCGCGACGAGCTCCGGCCGGGGCACGTGTACGTCGCCGTGCCCGACCGGCACCTGCTCGTCGAGGACGGGCACGTGCGGCTGGCCCGCACGCCGGCCGAGAACGGCCACCGCCCCGCCATCGACCCGGCGCTGCGGACGGCGGCCCGGGGCTACGGGCACCGTGCCGTCGGCGTGATCCTCTCGGGCGCGCGCGACGACGGCACGGCGGGCCTGCTGAGCGTCAAGCGGGCGGGCGGCACGGCCCTCGCGCAGGACCCCGAGGAAGCGCTCTACGCCTCCATGCCGCGCAGCGCCGTCCGTCACGTCGAGCTCGACGCCGTCCTGCCGGTCGCCGACCTCGGGGCGTGGATCGCCGAGCACTGCCTCGCCGACCCCGGCCCCGACCCGGACCCCGACCAAGATCCCGGCAGGGCGACCGCGACCGAGCCCCTGGAGGCGGAGCTGCAGCTGGAGGCGGAGCTGCAGCCGGTGCTCGCGGCCGGCGAGGCCGACGACCCGAGGGCGGCCGTGACCTCGGCGGAGGGGAACGGCACGCGGTTCACCTGCCCGGACTGCGGTGGGGTCCTGTTCCAGCAGCAGGAGGGCTCGCTGCTGCGCTTCCGCTGCAGCGTCGGCCACGTGTTCTCCATCGAGAGCCTCGAGGCGGAGCAGGGGTCCGCGGTCGAGGACGCGATGTGGACCGCGGTCCGGGTGCTCGAGGACCGGGTCGTCCTGCTCGCCGGTCTCGCCGACCGGGCGCGCGCGGCCGGGCACGCCCGCTCGGCCCGGATCTTCGACGCGCAGGCCCGCGAGGCCTCGCGGCGCTCCCACGTCGTCCGCGGCGCGATCGACCGCGGCGCCCCGGCCCTCGGTGAGGCGTCATGAGCGCCGACGCGCCCCTCGACGTCCTCCTGGACCACCTCAAGCGGTCCCGCGGGTTCGACTTCACGGGCTACAAGCGCGCGACCCTCGAGCGGCGGGTGCAGAAGCGCATGGACGCCGTGGGCGCGGCCTCCTACGACGCGTACCTCGACCACCTCGAGCTGCACCCGGACGAGTTCGCGTTCCTCTTCAACACCATCCTCATCAACGTCACGGGGTTCTTCCGCGACCAGCAGGCGTGGGAGTTCCTGGCGCAGGACATCCTCCCCCGGCTCCTGGAGGCGATCCCCGACCACGCGCCCGTGCGGGTCTGGTGCGCGGGGTGCGCCTCCGGGGAGGAGGCGTACACGGCCGCGATGCTCCTCGCCGAGGCGCTCGGCGAGCCCGCCTACACCCGGCGGGTGAAGCTCTACGCGACCGACGTCGACGAGGAGGCGCTGAGCGCCGCCCGGCAGGCCACCTACTCGGCGAAGGCGGTCGAGGGCGTGCCGCCCGCGCTCCTCGAGCGCTACTTCGACCGCGTCGACCAGCGCTGGGCCTTCCGCAAGGAGCTGCGCCGGTCGGTGATCTTCGGGCGCAACGACCTGGTCCAGGACGCCCCGATCTCGCGCATCGACCTCCTCACGTGCCGCAACACGCTGATGTACTTCAACGCCGAGACGCAGGCGCAGGTCCTGCGCCGGCTGAACTTCGCGCTCAACGACCGCGGGTTCCTGATGCTCGGCAAGTCCGAGATGCTCATCACGCGCAACGAGCTCTTCCGGCCCGTCGACCTCAAGCGCCGGGTCTTCCAGAAGGTCGTGTGGACGGCGACGCTGCGCGAGCGGCTGCTGCAGGCGGCGCACGGGGAGGGCACCGAGGCGGCCACCGAGGCGGGCGAGGCACTGCGCGACAGCGTCTTCGACGCCTCGCCGGTGGCGCAGGTGGCCGTGGACGCCGCCGGCCTCGTCGTCATGGTCAACCGGCAGGCGCGCGACCTCTTCCACGTCTCGGCGGCCGACCTGGGGCGTCCGCTCAAGGACCTGGAGCTCTCCTACCGCCCGGTCGACCTGCGCTCGAGCCTCGACGTCGCCTTCGCCGAGCGGCGCGCGGTCGTGATGCCGAGCGCGCCCGCCACGGTGGCGGGCGGCGACGTGCGCGATCTCGAGGTCCACGTGACGCCGCTGGCGCCCGGCGAGGTCGTGCTCGGCGCGACCGTCGCCTTCCACGACCTCACGGCGACGCGGCGCCTGCAGGACGAGCTCGACGGCGCCAGGCGCGACCTCGAGACCGCCTACGAGGAGCTGCAGTCGACCGTCGAGGAGCTCGAGACGACCAACGAGGAGCTCCAGTCGACCAACGAGGAGCTCGAGACGACCAACGAGGAGCTCCAGTCGACCAACGAGGAGCTCGAGACCACCAACGAGGAGCTCCAGTCCACGAACGAGGAGCTCGAGACGATCAACGACGAGCTGCGCGTGCGGACGCTCGAGCTCGACGAGGTCAACGCGTTCCTGGAGTCGATCCTCACCTCGATGGGGATCGCCGTCGTGGTCGTCGACCGCCACCAGGTCGTGCGCGTCTGGAACGGCCACGCCGAGGACCTCTGGGGCCTGCGCCCGGAGGAGGTCGAGGGCCGGCACCTGCTCGCCCTCGACATCGGGCTGCCGCTCGACGGCGTGAAGTCGGCGCTGCTGGACGTGCTGGCGGGGCGCGAGGGCCGCTCGGAGCTCGTGCTCGACGCGCGCAACCGGCGCGGCCGTGACATCCTCTGCCGGGTGACCCTCGTCCCGCTCGTCGCGGGGGGCGAGGCCGTCACCGGGGCCATCGTCCTCATGGAGGAACTCGACCGGGCGCTCGGCGTCGAGGCGGCCGCCTAGCCGGGCCCGCGGCCGGCGGCCGGGACCTCCGGCACCTCGCCGCGCAGCTGCAGGCGCATGGCCACGGACCGGGCGATCGTCGTGCGCGAGCGGTCGCGGACGACCTCCGTGTGCGCCCGGAGCCGCGCGCAGCGGTCCGCCAGGCGGCGCAGGTCCTCGCCGGTGACCCCCGAGGTGAGGGCGACGGGCTCCGGCGGCAGGGCGATCGCCGCGGCCTCGCCCGGGTGCGCGCCGTCCTCCGCGGGTGCGGCGAGGTGGTCCAGCGCGCCGGGCGCCAGCAGCCAGGCGCCGTCGCCGCGCCGCAGGACGACGCCGTCGCGGTCGAGGTGCTTGAGCGCCAGGCTCACCGTCGGGCGGCGGGCTCCCACGAGGCGACCGAGCATCTCGTGGGTCAGGGCGACGGGCACGACGACGCCGTCGACGCCCACGCGCCCGAAGCGCTCGGCCAGGTGCCCGAGGAGCGCCAGCAGGCGGTCCTCGACCCGCGGGAGCTGGGAGATGCCGCGCTGGACCTCGACGCGGGCGGCGCGCCGCGCCGCCCGGGCCACGAGCGCCGCCGCCACGCTGGGCCAGCCGCGCAGCGCGGGGAGCAGCTCGTCGCCCAGGACGGCGACGATCGCGGCCTCCGAGGTCGTCCAGCGTCCCGAGACGGGGACCAGGGCCTCGTCCCCCGGGGTGTCGAGGTCGACGACGTCGCCGGGCCCGACGAGCTCGCTGGCCACGGTCCCGCCGAGGAGCACCTCGCGGACGACGACGCCCTCGACGACGAGCGCGGCGAAGGGCCGCACGGCCGCGGGCCGGATCTCCTCCGCCCGCCAGGACCCCGCCGGCAGGCGGATGGTCGGCACCAGGGCATGGCGTCGCGCGGCGAGCAGCACCTCGTCCGAGAGGGCGGCGCCGAGCTCGGGATCCAGGGCCAGCAGCGGGGCCGTCTGCGGCTCCGGGAGCCGTCCGACGGGCATGGGACCAGGGTAGCCGTTCGGCCGGGCCGGGACGCGCTGGGCAGAGCCGTCCGCCATGATGCCCGGATCATCCCGCAGGCGGCCAAGGAGCACGAGCACGTGAGCGAGACGACTGTCCCGACGAAGCACGCCAGGCTGGTGGGCTGGGTGGAGGAGATCGCCTCCCTCGTCCAGCCCGACGACATCCACTGGTGCGACGGGTCCGCCGAGGAGTACGACCGCCTGTGCCGGCTCCTGGTCGAGCAGGGGACGTTCCGCCGCCTGTCCGACGCCAAGCGCCCCAACAGCTACCTGGCCTGGTCGGACCCGTCCGACGTCGCGCGCGTCGAGGACCGCACCTTCATCTGCGCCGAGCGCGAGGAGGACGCGGGGCCCACGAACAACTGGCGCCCCCCGGCCGAGATGCGCGACGAGCTCGAGTCCCTCTTCCGCGGGTCGATGCAGGGCCGGACGATGTACGTCGTCCCGTTCTCCATGGGCCCGCTGGGGTCGGACAAGAGCCACGTCGGCGTCCAGCTCACCGACTCCGCCTACGTCGCGGTCTCCATGCGGATCATGACCCGCATGGGCCAGGGCGCGCTCGACGTGCTGGGCGAGGACGGGGAGTTCGTGCCCTGCGTGCACTCGGTCGGGGCCCCGCTCGAGCCCGGCCAGGACGACGTGCCGTGGCCGACGAACGCGGAGACGAAGTACATCGTCCACTACCCCGAGACGCGCGAGATCTGGTCGTTCGGCTCCGGCTACGGCGGCAACGCGCTCCTGGGCAAGAAGTGCTTCGCGCTGCGCATCGCCTCGGTCATGGCCCGCGACGAGGGCTGGATGGCGGAGCACATGCTCATCCTCAAGCTCACCTCGCCCGAGGGCGCCGTGAAGTACGTCACGGGCGCCTTCCCGTCGGCGTGCGGCAAGACGAACCTCGCCATGCTCATCCCGACGCTGCCGGGCTGGAAGGTCGAGACGATCGGCGACGACATCGCGTGGATGAAGTTCGGCGCCGACGGGCGGCTGTACGCCATCAACCCCGAGGCGGGCTTCTTCGGCGTGGCGCCCGGGCACGGGCGTGGAGACGAACCCGAACGCCATGGCGGCGATCGAGCGCGACACGATCTTCACGAACACCGCGCTGACGGACGACGGCGACGTCTGGTGGGAGGGCATGACCCCCGACCGGCCCGCCCACGCCCTGGACTGGCACGGCGAGGACTGGACGCCCGGCGCGGACCACCCGGCCGCGCACCCCAACGCCCGGTTCACGGTGCCGGCGGCGCAGGCGCCCTCGATCGCGCCGAACTGGGAGGACCCGGCGGGCGTCCCCATCGACGCCTTCCTCTTCGGCGGGCGCCGCGCGTCGGTCGTGCCGCTCGTGCGCGAGGCCTTCGGCTGGGAGCACGCGGTCTTCCTGGGCGCGACGATGAGCTCCGAGCAGACCGCGGCCGCCTTCGGCACGGTCGGCCAGCTGCGGTTCGACCCCTTCGCGATGCTCCCGTTCTGCGGCTACAACATGGCCGACTACTTCGAGCACTGGCTCGAGGTCGGGCGCACCGACGGGGCGCAGCTCCCGAGGGTCTTCTACGTCAACTGGTTCCGCAAGGACGCCGACGGGCGCTTCCTCTGGCCCGGCTTCGGCGAGAACAGCCGCGTGCTGGAGTGGGTCTTCCGCCGCTGCGACGGCCAGGGCGAGGCCGTCGAGACCCCGGTCGGCCTCGTGCCCGCGGAGGGCGACCTCATCACGGAGGGCCTCGACCTCGACCCGGCCGCGCTGCGGGAGCTGCTGACGGTCGACGAGGAGGCCGCCCGGGCCGAGCTCCCGCAGGTCGAGGAGCACCTCGCCCGCTTCGGCGACGGCCTCCCCGCGGCCGTCCGAACGCAGTTCGAGGACCTCAGGCGCCGGCTCGGCGCCTGAGCGATGCGCGGCGCCGGCCGCCTAGCCGCGGGCGGGCGTGTCGCGGAAGGGCAGCTCGTGGACGGTGGCGTGGTCGGCCTCGACGAGGAAGACCACGCCGCTGCGCATCGGGAACGGCCGGCCGACGTACTTCTGGCTGAGCCGGTCGATGACCTCGAGGGCCGTGTCGCCCTCGAGCGTCCCGGCGACGTGCCCGCGCACGCGTGCGGTCCGGTAGGGGTTGTCGCGGTCGACGAGGGACAGGGCCAGGCGGCCGTCGCGGGCGAGGTTGCGGGCCTTGCGGCTGGACGGCTGCGTGAAGAACACGACGTGCTCGCCCTCCACGCCGCCCCAGACGGCGACGCTGTGCGGGCTGCCGTCGGGCATCAGCGTGGCGACGTGCACGAAGTTCGCGCCCTCGAGCAGCTCGCGGACCTCGGCGGGCAGCTCGGGCATGGCGCGATCCTCGCAGGCGCCGGGCGGTTCGTCCACGGCGGCCAACGGCGCCGGTCAGGTTCGTGCAGCGCGTCGGCGCCAGCCGGGTAGCCTCGCGGACGATGACCGCGGGCGACACCGCAGCGCCGGACGCAGCGCCGGAGGTCCACGCGGGGGAGGAGTGGCGGTCGGAGCTGTTCACGATCGCGGCCCGCCAGCTGCACAAGGCGGCCGACGTCCTGAGCATGGAGGACGACGAGCGCGTCATCCTGGAGAACCCGCGGCGCAGCCTGACCGTGAACTTCCCGGTCCGCATGGACGACGGCTCGGTGCGGATGCACATCGGCTACCGGGTCCAGCACACGCTGCACATGGGCCCGACGAAGGGCGGCTTCCGCTACGCCCCCGAGGTGTCGCTGGGCGAGTGCGCGGCGCTGGCCATGTGGATGACGTGGAAGTGCGCGCTGCTCGGGCTGCCCTACGGCGGGGCCAAGGGTGGCGTGCGGTGCGAGCCGCACGACCTCAGCGTCGGGGAGCTCGAGCGCATCACCCGGCGCTATGCGGCCGAGCTCATCCCGATCATCGGGCCCGAGCGCGACATCCCCGCGCCCGACATGGGCACGGGCGAGCGCGAGATGGCGTGGTTCATGGACACCTACTCGGCGCCAGGTCGGGTACTCCGTGCCCGAGATCGTGACCGGCAAGCCGCCGATCCTCGGCGGCACCGAGGCGCGCCGCCCCGCGACCGGGCTCGGCGTCGTCTACGTCATCGAGGGCGTGCTGGAGCGCCTGCGCCGCAGCGTGCGCGACCAGCGCTGCGTCGTCCAGGGCTTCGGCAACGTCGGCGCCACCGCCGCCGAGGAGCTCAGCGCGATCGGCGCGAAGGTCGTCGCCGTCAGCGACGTGCGCGGCGGCGTGGTCAACGAGGACGGCCTCAGCATCCCGGCGCTGCTGCGCTGGAAGGCCGAGCACGGCTACATCGAGGGCTTCCCCGGCGGCGAGGCCGTCGGCCGCGCGGACGTCCTGGAGGTGCCGTGCGACATCCTCGTGCCGGCTGCCCTCGAGCGCCAGATCACGGCCGACAACGTCGACCGCGTCGACTGCCGGATCCTCGTCGAGGCCGCCAACGGCCCGACCACGCCCGAGGCCGAGGACGCCCTGCGCGAGCGCGGGATCGTCGTCGTCCCCGACGTGCTGGCCAACGCCGGCGGCGTCACCGTGTCCTACTTCGAGTGGGTCCAGGACCAGCAGAAGTACCTCTGGGACGTCATCGAGGTCCAGGAGCGCCTGCGCCGCCAGATGCGCACCGCGCTGGCCCGCGTCGTCGACGCCGCCGGTCGCCTGGAGCTCGAGCGCGACTGGCGCACCGCGGCCCTCGCCGTGGCGGTCGAGCGCGTCGCGCTCGCCGCCCGCATGCGGGCGATCTACCCGTAGGCGCCGCCGCCTAGTGGCGGTCGTCGCCGGTGGCCGCCGGCGGGCGGGACTCCTCGGCGAGCGACGTGATCGCCAGGCGGCCGCGGGCGGCCTCCTGCAGGACCTCGGTCGCCTCGTCGGCCGACCGCGCGTAGAGCTCGACGAGCAGGTGGACGGTGATGCGGTTGTCGTCGTCGTGCTTGTGGAAGCGGACGTGGGTGAAGAACTCGCGCGTGCCGTTGTCGCCGAAGGCCGCGTAGGCGAGCGCGTCGCCGGCCTCGGGCCCCGAGCAGGTCTCGACGTCGTCGGCGTCGACCGCGACGGTGCACGAGGCGACCCACGGCGTGCCGGCGATCATGCGCTCCCAGCGGTCCTCGATCGGCTCGACGCGTCCGTCGCGGAACCCGAGGTGCGGCTGGTCGTGCATGCACTCCAGGCACTGGACGACGGCCTCCTGGAGCTCGTCGACCACCTCGGCCCGCTCCCCGCTGTGGGGATCGATGCGGTGGATGCCCTCGTAGTGCACCTGCACCTCGAGATCGGTCGACCAGCAGCGGTAGCACCGCAGCCACGCCCTCGTCTCCACGGACCCTTCCATCACGTCCACTCTATCCTCGCCCCATGCCGGGGACCGTTCGCCTCGAGACGGCCGGGGCCGTCGCCACGCTCACCCTGGACCGTCCCGAGCGCCGCAACGCGATCACCCGCGAGCTCGCCGACGACCTGCTCGCGGGCCTGCGACGCGCGGAGGAGGACCCCGAGGTGCGCGTCGTGCGCCTCCGGGGCGCCGGCCGCGGGTTCTGCGCGGGCTACGACATCGGCTGGGGGGCGGAGGCCATGGCGGCCGAGGCCGACGCCGGGCCGTGGGACCCGATGGCCGACCTGCGGCTCATGGGCTCCTTCGTCGACGTCTACACCGCGCTGTGGCGGTCGCCCAAGCCGATCCTCGCCCAGGTCCACGGCGCCTGCGTCGGCGGCGGCACCGACCTCGCGCTGTGCTCGGACCTCATCGTCTGCGCGGAGGACTGCCGCATCGGCTACCCGCCGGCGCGCGTCTGGGGCTCGCCGACGACGGCCATGTGGACCTACCGGCTCGGTCTCGAGCGCTCCAAGCGCCTGCTCCTGACCGGCGACGCGCTCGACGGCCGCCGGGCGGTCGAGTGGGGGCTGGCCTCGGAGGCCGTGCCGGAGGCCGAGCTCGACGCCGCCGCGCTCGCGCTCTGCGAGCGCATGGCGCGCCTGCCCGCCAACCAGCTGCAGATGATGAAGCTCCTCGTCAACACGACGATCGAGCAGCTCGGGCTCCGGACGACCCAGCTCGTCGGCACGCTCCTGGACGGGGCGGCCCGCCACACGCCCGAGGGCGTCGCCTTCTCGCGGGCGGCCGCGCAGGACGTGCGCGGGGCGGTCGCCGACCGCGACGCGCCCTTCGGCGACTACGGGCAGGGACCGCGGACGGCCTGATGGTCGGGCGGCGCGACCGCCGGCCTGCGCCCCCGATCGGCGTGGTCCTGGCCGGCGGGGAGGGGCGCCGCCTCGGCGGCGACAAGGCCGTCGTCGCGCTCGACGGGCGGCCGTTGCTCGAGTTCCCGCTGCGCGTCCTGCAGCGCTCGGTGCGCGACGTCGCCGTCGTGGCCAAGCGCGACACCGTCCTGCCGCCGCTGGAGTCCGAGGTGCCCGTCTGGATCGAGCCGGACGAGCCGCAGCACCCCCTGGCGGGCGTCGTCCACGCGCTGCGCTGCGCGGGGGGCCGGTCCGTGCTCGCCGTCGCGGTCGACCTGCCCCTGCTCGACGTCGCGGTGCCGCGCGCCCTCGCGCGGCAGCCCGCCGGTCGCCACGCCGCCGTCGTCGCGCGGGCCGGCGGGCGGCTGCAGCCCCTGCTCGCGCGCTACGAGCCGGCGGCGCTCGCGGCGCTGGAGGGCTTCGACCCGGGCGCCCGCGCGACCGACCTCGTCGCCGCCCTGGACCCGCTCGTCCTCGACGTCGAGGACGAGGAGCAGCTCCTGAACGTCAACCGCCCGGAGGACCTCCTGCGGGCGTCGGCGCTCGTCCGGGCCCGCCTGGGCTGACCCGCCCGGTCCGTCCGGGCGCTGCGCCACCGTGATCGGGTGGTCTTCGTCGCGCGCCTGGTCTGCTCGGACGCCGCCTGCGCCGCGGTGTTCGCCGCGCGCGCGGCCGACGCGCGCGAGCTCGACGCGGTGGCCTGTGCGTGCGGCTGCGGGCTCCAGGTGCTCGGCTGGCCCGACGCCCAGGACGCCGGCGACGGGGCGCTCGAGCTCGTCGTCCTCGCCGGCTGAGGCCCGGTCGGGCCTAGCCGCCGATCGCGCTCATCGTGCGCGCGGGCTGGACGAAGCCGGGGTCGTTGACGTGGTGCTTGAGCTCCTTGCGCCACACCGCGGCGCGCACGAGCTCGGCCAGGTCGTCGTCGCTCGCCCCGGCGCGCAGGGGCGCGCGCAGGTCGGTCTCGTGGAGGCTGAAGAGGCACGTCCGCAGCTTGCCCTCGGCGGTCAGTCGGATGCGGTCGCAGTCGCCGCAGAAGGGCTCGGAGACCGGGTTGATGAACCCGATGCGCCCGCGGCCGTCGGTGAAGCGGAAGACGCGGGCCGTGGCGTGGGGCTCGCGCGGCTCGGGCTCGAGCGGGAAGACCGCGTGGATCGCCGCGCGGATCTCCTCGCCGGTCAGGACGCTGTCGGGCGTCCAGGCGTGGTCGGCGTCGAGCGGCATGAACTCGATGAAGCGCACCTCGTAGGGGTGCTCGCGGGCGAAGCGCGCGAAGGGGAGGACCTCGTCCTCGGTGAAGCCCCGCATGGCCACCGCGTTGACCTTGATCGGGTGCGCCTCGGGGAAGGCGGCCAGCGCCTCGAGGCCGCGCAGGACGCGGGGGAGGGCGTCGCGCCGCGTCATCTCGAAGAACCGGTCGCGCTGAAGCGAGTCGATGGAGACGTTGAACCGCGCGACGCCCGCCTCCACGAGCGCCTGCGCGTCGCGCTCGAGCAGGAAGCCGTTCGTCGTGACCGACAGCTCGCGCACCCCGGGGACGGCGGCGAGCATGCCGGCCAGGCGCGGGAACTCGCGGCGGACGAGCGGCTCGCCGCCGGTCAGCCGGACGGTGTCGACGCCCATCGCGGCCAGGACGCCCGACGACGCGCTCGAGCTCCTCGAAGGTCAGGACCTCGGCGCGCTGGAGCCAGGGCAGGCCGTCGGCGGGCATGCAGTACTGACAGCGGAAGTTGCAGCGGTCGGTGACGGAGACGCGCACGTCCGAGATGGACCGTCCGTGGCCGTCGACGAGCTGGTCGTGCCGCACACGCCCAGCCTACTCGCCGGCGTGGCCCGCCCCGCCGGGCGCGGTCCGTGGGCGCACCCCCGACGGCGCCCCGGCCCGCAGCGTGGCCTCGAAGTCCGTCCGGGGGATCGGGCCCAGGCACGGGGACGTCGTCCCCGCGTCGACGTAGCGCCGGATCCCCGCGCGGACGGCGTCGGCGTCCCCGACCGCCGTCAGCGCGCCCAGCAGCTCGTCGGAGGCCGCGGCCTGCAGCCCGTCGCCGTCGCCGCGCGCGGCGGCGGCGTCGTAGGCCTCCAGGTCGGCGCCGAAGCCGGAGCGCTCGAGCATGGCGCGGTAGAAGGGCAGCCCGAGGTAGGGGACGAGGTCGCGGCGCATCGCCGCCCACGCGGTCGCGGGGTCGTCGACCACGGCCGCCGGCACGGCGGCGACGACGTCGAAGCCCTCGAGGTCCTTGCCCGCCCGCGCGCGGCCCTCGCGCAGCGCGGGCACCACGACGTCGGCGATGTAGCGCGGGTTGCAGAGCCACAGGACGACGCCGTCGGCCACCTCGCCGGCCAGGCGCAGCATCCCGGGCGAGAGTGCCGCGACGTAGATCGGCAGGTCCGGGAACGGGCCCAGGCCGCCGAGCGCGAAGCCCGTGCGCCAGCGGTGGCCGTGCGGCGGCGGCTCGCCGCGCAGGATCGCGCGCACGATGGCCACGTACTCGCGCATCTCGGCGACGGGCTTGTCGATCGTCTGGCCGTGCCAGCCTTCGACGACCGGCCGGTGCGACACGCCGAGGCCGAGGTTCAGGCGGCCGCCGGAGACGTCGTCGATGGTGGCCGCGGTCTGCGCCATCGTGGCCGGCGTGCGCGTGTAGATGGGCACGACGCCCGTCCCGAGGCGGATCCGCTCCGTCACGCCGGCGTAGGCGGTCAGGACCGTCAGCGACTCGCGGCCGTTGACGTGCGTGACCCAGCACGACTCGTAGCCGAGCTCCTCGGCCAGCCGCACGCGCTCCAGCGCGGCGGGCAGCGAGCGGCCGGTCGAGACGAAGCAGCCGAGGGCCATGGTGCGGCGACCTTACCTCCCGGGTGAAGCGATCCGCCCGGAACCTCGCCGGCGCCCGGGCCGAGCGGCGCTCCTGAGCGGCGCGCCCGGGGTCAGCTCCCGCGGACGATGATCCAGACCCCGGTGGCGGCGATGGCGAGCTGCCCGAAGGTCAGCGCCGTGCCGGTGTTCGCCGCGCCGAGCGCGACGGCCACGAGCGTGCCCAGGACGAACGCGCCCAGCATCAGGGCCAGCTCGCCGGATCACGCGCCGGCCCCCTCGGCCGCGCGGTCGCGCAGCGCCGCCACCAGCGCGGCCTCGTCGGCGCCCGGCGGCTGCTCGGCCAGCCAGCGCCGGGCGGCCCGGCGGCCGCCGAGGGCGCGCAGCCCCGCCTCGCCGTGCTCGGCCACGAAGTCGGCCAGCGCCCCGGCGCGCCGGGCGGTCGTGCGGCGCGCGGTCAGGTCGAGCCCGGCGCGGTGCGCGTCGAGCGCGTCGACGAGCGCGTCGACGCCCTGGACCGGCGCCACCGACGAGACCGCCACGACGGCGGTGTCGCGCCGCCCGACGGAGCGCAGCGCGGCGTGCAGGTCGCGGCGCGCGCGCACCGCGACGTCGCCCAGGTCGGCCTTCGTCACGACGAGCACGTCGGGCACCTCCATGATCCCGGACTTCAGGAACTGCAGGACGTCGCCCGAGCCGGGCTGGACGATCACGGCGACGGTGTCCGCCACGTCGGCGACCTCGGTCTCGCTCTGGCCGACCCCGACGGTCTCGACCACGACGACGTCGAAGGCCGCCGCGAGCGCCTGGGCGGCCGCGCGTGTCGCCGGCGCGAGGCCGCCGAGCCGGTCGCCCGCGGCCGTGGACCGGATGAACGTCGCCGGATCGTGCGGGTCGAAGGCGATGCGGGCCCGGTCGCCGAGCAGCGACCCGCCCGAGCGGCGCGAGGACGGGTCGACGGCGAGGACGGCGACGCTGCGGTCGTCGGCGCGCCAGGCGCGCACGAGCGCGCTCAGGAGCGTCGACTTGCCGGCCCCCGGCGGGCCGGTGACGCCGATGACGTGGCCGGGCGGCTCGCGGCCGAGCGCGGCGGGGGAGACGGCGGCCAGCAGCTCCGCGACCGCCGCCCGCGCCGCGGGCGTGGCGTCCTCGACGAGGTTCAGCACGGCCGGGGCGGCCGCGAGGTCGCCCTCGCGCAGGCGGGCGCCGAGCGCTGCTCCGTCGGCGGCCAAGCTCAGGCCGGCGCCGCGGCGACGCCGTTGACCTCGGCCACGAGCGCCACGATGTCGCGCATGATGCCGGTGAGGTCGAAGTCCTTGGGGGTGTAGACGGCGGCCACGCCGGCCTCCTTGAGCGCGGCGACGTCGCCCTCGGGGATGATCCCGCCGACGACGACGGGCGCCTCGACGCCGCGCTCGCGCAGGGCGGCCACGACGTCGGGGATGAGCTGGCGGTGCGAGCCCGACAGGATCGAGAGCCCGACGACGTGGACCCCCTCCTGCTCGGCGCTGGCCGCGATCTGCGCGGGCGTCAGGCGGATGCCCTCGTAGACGACGTCCATCCCGGCGTCGCGCGCGCGGACGGCGATCTGCTCCGCGCCGTTGGAGTGCCCGTCGAGGCCGGGCTTGCCGACGAGGACCTTCAACCGCCGCCCGAGCGCCTCGCTGACGCGGTCGACCTCCTCGGCCACCGCCTCCAGGTCGCCGGAGGCCGCACCGGCGGCGGCCTCGCCGACGCCCGTCGGGGCGCGGAACTCGCCGAAGGCGTCGCGCAGCGCGCCCGCCCACTCGCCGGTCGTGACGCCCGCGCGGGCGGCGGCGATCGTGGCCGGCATGATGTTCTCGTCGGAGGCCGCGACCCGGCGCAGCTCGTCCATCGCCGCCTCGGCGGCGGCGCCGTCGCGCTCGGCGCGCCAGCGCACGACCGCGTCGCGCTGCTCGGCCTCGACCCCGGGATCGACGGTCAGGATGCCGCCCGTCGACGCCCTGCATGAGCGGCGACGGCTCGGTCTCCGTGAAGCGGTTGAGGCCGACGACGACCTGCTCGCCGTCCTCGATGCGCCGCAGCCGCTCGCGGTGGGAGTCGACGAGTGCGCCCTTCATGTAGCCCACGCCCGCGACGGCGCCGCCGTGCTCGGCCACGACGGCCATCTCGGCGCGGGCGCCCTCCAGGAGCTCGGCCACGAGGCCGTCCATGACCTTCGAGCCCTCGAAGAGGTCGGGGTACTCGAGCAGGTCGGTCTCGTAGGCCAGGACCTGCTGGATGCGCAGCGACCACTGCTGGTCCCACGGGCGGGGCAGGCCGAGGGCCTCGTTCCAGGCCGGGAGCTGGATCGCCCGCGCCCGCGCGCCGCGCCCCAGCGTCACCGCCAGCGCCTCGAGGACGATTCGCTGGACGTTGTTCTCCGGCTGGGACTCCGTGAGGCCGAGCGAGTTGACCTGCACGCCGTAGCGGAAGCGCAGGTGGCGCTCGTCGGCGACGCCGTAGCGCTCGCGGCCGAGCTCCTCCCACAGCACCGACATGGCGCGGAGCTTCGCGTGCTCCTCGACGAAGCGGACACCCGCGTTGACGAAGAACGAGATGCGGCCGAAGACCGCGCCCATGCGCTCCTGCGGCACCCGCTCGCGCACCGCGTCGAGGACCGCGATGGCGTTCGCCATGGCGTAGGCGATCTCCTGGACCGGCGTCGCGCCCGCCTCCTGCAGGTGGTAGCTGCAGATGTTGATCGGGTTCCACCGCGGCACGTGCTCGACGGTGTAGGCCACCATGTCGGCGATCAGCCGCATCGACGGCCCGGGCGGGAAGGCGTAGGTCCCGCGGGCGAGGAACTCCTTGATGATGTCGTTCTGGGTCGTGCCCTGGAGGACGCCCTCGTCGATCCCGTTGTCCTCGGCCGTGACGATGTAGAGGGCCAGCAGCCAGGCGGCCGTCGCGTTGATCGTCATCGACGTGTTCATCGCGTCGAGCGGGATGCCGTCGAGCAGCGCGTGCATGTCGCCCTTGTGGGCCACGGGGACGCCGACCTTGCCGACCTCGCCGCGCGCCAGGACGTGGTCGGGGTCGTAGCCGGTCTGCGTCGGCAGGTCGAAGGCGATCGAGAGGCCGGTCTGCCCCTTGGCGAGGTTGCCGCGGTAGAGCTCGTTGGACTTCGCGGCCGTCGAGTGGCCGGCGTAGGTCCGCATCATCCACGGACGGTC
Source organism: uncultured Actinomycetes bacterium (assembly GCA_963707695.1). Taxonomy (GTDB): domain Bacteria; phylum Actinomycetota; class Thermoleophilia; order Solirubrobacterales; family Solirubrobacteraceae; genus JAOPZW01. The sequence goes on from CAVPQY010000006.1 coordinate 43,646, forward strand.
GCGCTCGGGCAGGCGGTGCTCGGGGGTGCTCATGGCGTGCCCGGATCGTAAGGTACGCCGCCGGGATGCCGGAGCACCGCGAGATCGACGTCCACCACCTGGGCCGTCCCCACGTGATCTGCTGCCACCAGGTCGGCGACGTCCTCGTCGACCCCGGGCCGGAGTCCAGCCACCGCACGCTGCTGGAGGCGCTCGACGGCGAGGTGCCGCGCGCGATCCTGCTCACCCACATCCACTTCGACCACGCCGGGGCCACGGGCGCGCTCGTGCGGCGCTGGCCCGACACGGAGGTCTGGGTCCACGAGCGCGGCGCCCGCCACCTGATCGACCCCGAGCGCCTCGTGGCCAGCGCGCGGCGGCTCTACGGCGACGACTTCGACCGCCTGTGGGGCGAGGTCGTGCCGGTGCCGGAGGCCAGCGTCCGCGTCCTCGAGGGCTCCCGGCCGGGCCCGCTGGCCGGCGACGTCCCGGCCGGGTTCCGCGTCGCCTATGCGCCGGGGCACGCGTCCCACCACGTGGTCTACCTGCTCGAGGAGGACGGCACGGCCTACGCGGGCGACGTGGCCGGCGTCCGGATCGACGGCGGGCCGGTGCTGGCCCCGACGCCGCCGCCCGACATCGACGTGGAGGCCTGGCACGCGTCGCTGGACGTCCTGCGTCGGTGGGACGCGCAGCGCCTGTGCGTCACGCACTTCGGCACCTTCGCCGACGTCGGCGCGCAGCTCGACGCGGTCGGTCGCCGCCTCGACGCGATGGCGGCCGAGGCCCGCCAGGTCGACGCCACGGCCTTCGAGGCGTGGGTGCGCGGGTGGATCGCCGCGGAGACCCCGCCGGAGGTCGCGGAGGAGTACTTCCAGGCCATGCCGCCGGACACCCAGTTCGGCGGGCTCGACCGCTACTGGCGCAAGCGGGCCGAGGCGCGGGCGCGCTAGCCTCCGCCCGATGCCGCAGATCGTCGAGCTCCCGCGCCCGAGGGCGGGCGGGCCCGATGACGCGTTGGGAGGGGCCTGGCGCGTGATCGTCCGCAACGACGACCACAACACCTTCGACCACGTGGCCCGCACGCTCTCGCGCGTCGTCCCCGGGGTCACCCTGGACGCCGGCTACGCCTACGCGGACACGATCCACCGCGCCGGTCAGGCGCTCGTGTGGAGCGGCCACCGCGAGCTGGCCGAGCACTACTGGGACCAGCTGCGCGACGCGGGGCTGACGATGGCCCCCCTCGAGCAGGGGTAGCCTCGCCGCCCGCCCCGCAGCCGGAGCCGTCCCAGCCGACCCGCGCGGGCGCGCGGGCGCCGGTGCTGCGGACGCAGGGCCTCGCGCACCGCTACGGGCGCCTGACCGCGCTCGCGGGCCTCGACCTCGAGCTGCGCGCCGGCGAGTGCCTGGCGCTCATCGGGGCGAACGGCTCGGGCAAGTCGACGGCCGTGCGCTCCATCGCGGGCCTGCTCGCCCCGACGGCGGGCGAGGTGCGCGTGGCCGGCGCCGACCCGCACGCCGAGCCCGACGCGGAGCGCGCCCGCGCCGCGCTCGCGCTCGTCCCCGACACGCCGTTGCTCTACGACGACCTCACGGTCGCCGAGCACCTCGAGCTCGTCGGCATCGCCCACGGCGTGGGCGACGACGAGCTGGTGGAGCGGATCCCGGCGCTGCTCGAGCGGCTCGGCCTCGGCGACCGCGCCGACTTCCTCCCGCGTGAGCTCTCGCGCGGCATGCGCCAGAAGGCGCAGCTGGCCTGCGCGCTCATCCGCCCCGCGCAGCTCCTGGTCCTCGACGAGCCCGTCGTCGGGCTCGACCCGCCCTCGCAGCGGCTGCTGGGGGAGCTGCTCGAGGAGGCGACGGCCGCCGGCGTCGCGGTCCTGCTGACCACGCACCAGCTCGCCTTCGCCGACGGCCTCGCCGATCGCGCGGTCATGCTCGAGGAGGGCGCCGTGCGCGATCAGGGCCGGTGGGCCGACGTGCGGGGGCGGGCTCGCACGCTGGGCTGGCAGTGACGACGAGCGCGGACCAGCGCCTGGCCGACGTGCGCCGCTGGTGGCGCGCCACGGTGCCCGGCCCGCCGCTGAGCCGGCGCGCCGAGCAGGCCTACATCGTGGCCCTGACCGGTGCGATCTTCGGCGCGCTCGTCTACAGCACCGCCCACAGCGCGCTCGCGCAGGTCATCACCGTGCGCGGGACCTCGGTCTGGGGCCCGGGGCTCGTGCTCGTCGGCCTCGTGGTCGTCGCCCGCTGGGGCGCCTACCAGGGACCCGTCGTCTTCTCGATCGGCGACGTGGGCCACACCCTCGGCGCGCCGCTCCCGCGGCGCGGGCTGGCGGTCCGGCCGCTGGCGCGGGGCCTCGCCCGCGGCGCGGCCGGCGGCGCCGTGCTCGGCGCCGTGGTGCTCGTCGGCCTCAGCGGCGACGGCGGCGGGCTCGGCGCCGGCCGTGCGGCCGGCCTCGGGGCGGGCCTGGCCGCCGCGGGCGTCCTCGGCGTCGCCGCCGCGTGGGGCGTGCAGGCGTCGGCCCGCGGCGAGCGCGCCGTCCGGCGGCTGACGTGGGTCGCGCTCGTCGCCGCGGTCGTGGCCGCGGCCCTGGCCGGGCAGCACCACGCCGTCGACGACGTGCTGCTGTGGTCGGGGCCGTGGGGCTGGGCCGTCGGGCCGGTCGCGCTCGCCGCGTGGCCGGTCGCCCTGGGGCTCCTGGCCCTCGTGACCACGGCGGCGGCGGTGACGGTCCTCGTCGTCTGCGGGCGCTGCCCGACCGAGCGCCACGTCCGCCGTGCGGAGGCGCGCCAGAGCGCGGTCGCGTCGCTGGCCGCCTTCGACGCCCGGTCGGCGCGGCGCGCGCTGGACCCGGTCGCCGACCACCGCGCCCCGCGCCCGGGCCGCGGCGTGGTCGAGGGCCCGGGGGCGGCCGCGCCTGCTCCTGGTCTGGCGCGGCCTGCTCGCCGTCGGGCGCGCCCGAGAGCGGGCGGTCGAGGCCGTCGTGCTCACCGTGGCCGCGACCCTCGTCCTGCTGCTCCGTGCGGACCGGCCGCTGGCGGCGCTGGCGGCGGGCGCGCTGCTCTACCTGGGCGCGGCGCGGCTGCTGGAGCCGCTGCGCCAGGAGGTCGACGCCCCCGGGCGGACGCGGACGCTGCTGCGCGCGCCGTGGGGCCGGGTCCTGCTGGGCCACACGGCGCTCCCCGCCGCGCTGACCGCGGCGGCGGCGGCGCTGACGGCCGCCGGCTGCGCGCTCGCGGGGGCGCTCCCGGACGCGGGCGCCGCGCTCGCCGTCCTGGCCGTGGCGGCGGCGCCGGTGTGCGCGCTCTGCGCCGCGCTCTCGGCGCGACGCGGCGGGCGGCTGCCGCTCGGCGTGCTCGGCGTCGCCACGAGCGACCCCTCCGGCGCCGGCGGCCTCGTCGTCCTCGGCTGGCTCCTCCTCTGGCCGGGCCTCGCCGCCCTCGCGGCGGGCGGCCCGGTGGCGCTCGTGGGCCACGGCGGGACCCAGCAGCTTCCGGCCGCCGCAGCCGTCGTCCTGACGTCGGCGGCCGCCCTCGGCGTCGCGCTGGGCTCGTCGCGGAGTCCGTGAGCGGCGCGGGCGGGCGTCAGGCGGCGCCCGCCCGCGTCACTCCCGGCGCCGCTTGAGCGCGTGCTGGTCGACCCACTCGCCGGCGGCGCCGATCGCGGCGGCGACGCGGTGGCCGGCCCGGCCGGCGGCGGAGGGGTCGGCGGGCAAGACGGCGTCGTCGGGCCGGTCCCCGAGGGCGATCGCCGCGGCACGCACGTCACGCTCGCGCGCCTCGAGCCGCTCGGCCCAGCCGTCGAGCAGCGCGCGCAGGACGTCGTCGCCGCGGGTGGCGGCCAGGCGCGCCGCGTACCGGAGCCCGACCGTCACGTGGTCGGCGTCGTGCAGGGCCCAGCGCAGCGCCTGGTTGCGCTCGAGCGTGACGTCGGGCGCGGGCGGGCGGGCGCTGACCAGGCTGCCGAGCGCCTCCGCGGCAGGCCTGCCGCCGAGCCCGCGCCGCGACGCGGCGGCCTCGAGCTCGCCCAGGATCTCCTCGGCCTCGCCGGCGCCGGCCAGCAGCAGCTCGCCCTCGGGCCCGCGGAGGCGCTCGCCGAGGTGGCTCCAGTGGCGGGCGAGCTGGTGCGTGAAGGCGTGGAGCTCCCGCAGCGCCCGGTGCTCGGCGGGGTGCAGCATCGTCAGCCGGCTCGCTCGGCGCCGCGGGCAGCCCGCGCGCCTAGCCCGCCAGGTCGCCTTCGGGGACGTCGGCCTGCACCGAGCGCCCGACGTGCTCGGGCACGATCGCGCCCGAGGTGATGAGGTCCGTCCAGCCGTAGAGGACGGGCACCTGGTACCAGCCCGAGCACAGGACCCGGAAGTCCGTGAGCTCGGGACCGTTCCAGTAGCGCTCCCACTGCTCGTAGGACGCGAACTCGGCCATCTGCAGGAACTTGTAGCGGTCGTCCCGGTAGCGGTAGAGCGCGTGGCTCGTGGCGCCGTAGCGCAGCGCCATCGGGGCGACGTCGGCGAGCGCGGCCTCCAGGCGGTCGCCGCGGAAGCCCGTCGCGTACCAGGGGATGTGGACGACGCCGGCCACGGCTAGGCGCCGACCTCGGCGCGGATGGCGGCGGGCTCGGCCGGTGCGGGGGCCGTGCGGCCCTGGCCCTCCTCCGTCGCGCCGACGAGGATGGCGATCTTCCCGAGGTGCTTGTTCTCGTGCATCAGCTGGTGGGCGTCGGCGACCTGCTCGAAGGGCATCGTACGCCAGAGGACCGGGCGGATGAGCCCGGAGTCGATGAGGCGGTTGGCCTTGTTGCACTCCCACGCGTTGGCGAAGTGCGAGCCGATGATCTGCTTCTGGCGCATCCACAGGTAGCGGACGTCGAAGTCGAGGTCGTAGCCGCTCGTCGCCCCGCAGATGACGACCTTCCCGAACGGCTTGACGGTGAACACCGACGTCGGGAACGTGGCGCGGCCGACGTGCTCGAAGACGATGTCGGGCGAGTCGCCGAGGATCGACTTGACGCGCTTGGCGAAGTCCCGGGTGACGGCGAAGCGCGCCTTCTCCTCGTCCGGCGACTCGCCGCCGCGGCGCATCATGCCGGCGAAGTCGGAGCGGTCGATCCACCCGGTGGCGCCGAGCTCCTCGAGCAGTGCGCCCTTCTCGGGCGAGGAGACGACGCCGACGCACTGGGCCCCCGCGGCGACGCAGAGCTGCGTCGCGAAGACGCCCAGGCCGCCGGCGGCGCCCCAGATGAGGACGCGGTGGCCGGCCTGCAGCCCCGCCCGGTCGAGCAGCATGCGGTACGCGGTGAAGTACGTCAGGCCGTACGAGGCGGCCTCGTCCCAGCTGAGGTGCTTGGGCTTGGGCAGCAGCTGCTGGGCCTGGACCTTGGTGAACTGGGCGAAGGAGCCCCAGCTCGTCTCGTAGCCCCAGATCCTCTGCGAGGGCGCGGCGAGCGGGTCGAGCCCGTGGACCTCGGGGTCCTCGTAGGAGGCCTGGTTGCAGTGCAGGACGACCTCGTCGCCGGGCTTCCACCGCGTCACCCCCGGCCCGACCTTCCACACGACGCCGGAGGCGTCCGAGCCGCCGATGTGGTGGTCCTCCTCCGGGTGCGAGCGGAAGACCGACACCGGCTTGCCCAGGGCCGCCCAGACGTTGTTGAAGTTCACGCCGGCCGCCATGACCCGCACGACGACCTCGAAGGCGGCGGGCTCGGGGACCTCGATCTCCTCGACCTGGAAGGCGTCCTTGGGCTCGCCCTCGCGCTCCTGGCGGATGACCCAGGCGGCCATGGTGGGCGGCAGCTCGCCCGGCTCGGTGTCGATGGTGGAGATCTGCGTGAGGTCGACGGCCATGGGCCGGAGCCTAGATGAGTGCTACCGGCGACGGGTCCCCAGCACCCCGAGCACGGCCGTGAGCAGCAGGACGGTCAGCGTCGGCGCGATCGTCCACACGAGGAAGGCGTGGCGCGAGCTGATGTGGCGGACGAGCCAGCCGAAGTTCTGACCGAAGAAGCCGGTCACGAAGGTCAGCGGCAGGAAGATCGTGCCGAGCAGGGCCAGCCGCGTCGCGAGCGCGTTGAGGCGGTTGGCGTTGCTCGAGAGGTAGATCCCGACGGCCTCCCCGAGCAGCTCGCGCAGGTAGTCGACCCGGCCCACGGTGGAGACCAGGACGTCGTGGACCTCGCGGAACGGGTGGCGCGAGGCCTCGCCCTCGAGGCCCGGGAGCCTCTCGAGCAGCTCCCCGCCGGAGGCGAGCATGTCCCGCTGCGGGCGCAGGAGCTGCTGGAGGCGGAAGAGCTCGCCGCGCAGGCGGGCGATGTCGCGGCGCACCATGTCGCTCGGCCGCTCGAAGGCCTCCTCCTGGAGCTCGTCGACGCGCGTGGCCTTGCGCTCGACGAGCTGGGCCAGCGCGTCGGCCAGGGCGTCGAGGATCCGGAAGACGAGGTCGACCTCGCTGCGGACGTCGCCCTCCGCGACCGCCCGGCGCGGGCGGACGAGCTCGTCGCAGGCGTCGCGGCGGATCGTCACGACGTGCTCGCCGCTGAGGTGGAGGTGGACCTCGACGGGCTCGTCGTCGCCGTCGGCGCCGTAGAAGACGAGCTGCACCTTGCCGCCGTAGTCGTCGAGCTTCGGGCGCTGGTGGAACTCCTTGGCGTCCTCGAGGGCCAGCGGCGGCAGCTCGAGGACGGCGCCGAGCAGGTCCAGCTCGGACTCCGAGGGTCGCAGGAGGTCGAGCCAGAAGAACTCGCCGCGCTCCCGGAGCGCGCGCATGCGGTCGACGTCGACGTGGTCGAGGACCTCCATCCGGCGCCGCGCAAGCTAGCCGCGGCGCCGGACGCGCCCGGGTCCGGGGCTTGGGCCCGGGGACGGCCGGAGCCCCGGTGCTACGCGGCCTCGGCCAGCGCCGCGCCCTCGGCCCGGGCGGCCTGCTCGTCCTGCACGCGCTGGGCCTCTGCCCCGCCGGCGCGGACGTCGATGAGGGCCCACGCCAGCGCGGCGCCGACGAGCGCGATCAGGGCGCCGAGGCGCAGGCCGCTGTTGAGCGCGGAGACGAAGGCGTCCTGGACGGCGCGCCCGACGTCCCCGCTCACCGCGACGCCACCGGCGCCGAGGCCGTCGGCGAGCTCCTGACGGCGGCCGGCGGGCACCTGGGGCAGGAGCTCGTCGAGCTTCGAGCGGCCCAGGCCGGCGATGAGCGCGCCCATGACGGCGACGCCGAAGGTGCCGCCGACCATCCGGCTCATGGAGAGGATGCCGGACGCGACGCCGGCCTTGGCCGGGTCGACGCTGTTCATGGCGGCGGTCGACATGGGGGACATGACCAGGCCCATGCCGAGCCCCATCAGGACGAAGGCGCCGACGAGGAAGCCGAAGCTCGTCGTCGGGGTCAGGTGCCCCTGCCAGAACAGCGACGCGGACACGGCCACGAGGCCGGCGGTCATGAGCGGCCGCGGGCCGACGCGGTCCGCCAGGCGCCCGGCGATGGGGCCGACGACGATGATCACGACGGTCGAGGGCAGGAACCGCACGCCCGCCTCCAGCGGCGAGTAGCCCTTGACGTTCTGCAGGTACAGGGCGAGGAAGAAGAACATCGCCAGCATCGCGAACGACACGATGAAGGCGACGAGGTTCGCGCCCAGGAACGACCGCGAGCGGAAGAACGTGAAGTCGACCATCGGCTCGCGGCTGCGGCGCTCGACGAGCACGAAGCCGACGAGCGCGACGGCCGCGACGGCGAAGAGCGCCAGGATGCGCGCGGAGCCCCAGCCCCAGGCGTTGCCCTCCACGAGCGCGAGCACGAGCGCGGAGAGGCCGACGGTGATGGTGGCCACGCCCCCGTAGTCGACGACGTGCGACGAGCTCTCGTCGCGCGACTCGTGCGCCGCCCACAGCGTCACCACGACGGCCGCGGCGGCGACGGGCAGGTTGAGGAAGAAGATCGACTGCCACGAGACGTGCTCGACGAGGAAGCCGCCGACGACCGGGCCGATGGCGAGCGCCAGCGCGCTGACGCCGGCCCAGGTCCCGATCGCCTTGCCGCGCTCCGCCGGCGGGAACGCGTTGGCGATGATCGAGAGCGTCGCGGGCATCATGAAGGCCGCGCCCGCGCCCTGGACCGCGCGCCAGGCGACGAGCCAGGTGTCGCTCTGGGCGAAGCCGATGAGCGCGCTGGACAGCGCGAACGTGACGACGCCGAACAGGAAGACGCGGCGGCGGCCGAAGATGTCGCCCAGGCGCCCGCCCGTGACGAGCAGGACGGCGAAGGCCAGCGTGTAGGCGTTGACGGTCCATTCCAGACCGGAGACGGACGCGCCCAGGTCGCGCTGGATGGACGGCAGCGCGACGTTCACGACCGTGTTGTCGAGCATGATCATGAACAGCGCGAAGCACATCGCGCCGAGGGTCCACCAACGGCGGTTGCCGTCGTGGAGCGCGAGACGTCGGGTCATTCGGGGCTCCTCGGGGAGAGGTGGGGGAGGTCGGCCAGCGCGGCCGACAGGCGGTCGCGCTGGCCGGGGGAGAGGGCGGCGGTGTAGGCCTGCAGCGACTGCAGGCGGGCGGTGTCGATGCGCTCCACGGCCGCGAGGCCGGCGGCGGTGGGGAGCAGCCGCTTCGTGCGCCGGTCGGCGGGGTCCTCGCGGCGGTCGACGAGCCCGCGCTGGTGCAGCTGCTCGACCAGGCGGCTCGCGCCCGGCAGCGACATCCCGACGTCCTCGGCGAGCTCCTTGACCGACACCGGGCGGTCGAGGTCGACGAGGGCGTGCAGCGCCTTGACGTGCGAGAAGCTCACGTCGAGCTCGTCCAGCAGCGCGTAGAGCGCCTTCGACCCGCCCTTCATGAGGTGGTGCCAGAGGCCGAGGAGCTCCTCGGCCAGCTCGGCCGGCGACACGTGCGCGGCTGCACCGCTTGCTTGCATGCACGCAAGCATTGCACGTGCGAATTGGCTGCGCAACCGCAGTCGACGTCTCCGCGCACGGCCGCGACTGGCGCGGTGCCGCCCTGGCCGCGATGCTGCGCGGGTGGACCCCCTCGGCACCGTCGACCGTGGGCTGGGGCGCGCGATCGAGCGCTCGATGGCCCTCCACCACACGTGGCGCCTGCGGCGCCTCGGGCGCCTGGAGGCGCTGCGCCCGCCCGACGACGGCAGCCCGTGGGCACGCGAGGCGCCGCCGGCGCGCGACGGGTGCTCGCTCGAGGTGCTCGTGGACGGCGCGGAGGTCCTGCCGGCGATCGCCGAGGCGATCCGGGGCGCGCGGCGCAGCGTCCGCCTGGCGGGGTGGGCGGTCTCGCCGCACTTCGCGCTGGAGCGCGACGAGCCGCCCACCGTGCTGCGCGAGCTCCTGGCCGACGCCGTCCGCCGCGGGGTCGACGTCCGCGTCCTCCTGTGGGCCGGCGCGCCGCTGAAGGCGTTCACCCCGAGCCGCGCGGCGGTGCGCGCCGTCTGCGCCGAGCTCAGCCGCGGGACCGGTGTCCGCGTGCACGTCGACGCGCGCGAGCGCCTCCTGCACTGCCACCACGAGAAGCTCGTCGTGGTCGACGACGAGGTCGCCTTCGTCGGTGGCGTCGACCTCACCGACCTCGGCGGCGACCGCTGGGACACGAGCCGGCACCCGGCCCGGGGGCGCCTGGGGTGGCACGACGTCGGCACCCGCCTGCGCGGCCCGGCCGTCGCGGACGTCGCCGAGCACCTCGACCTGCGCTGGACGGCGGTCACCGGCGAGGCCCTGCCGCCCGTGCCGGTCCCGGCCCGCGCCGGCGACACGACGGTCCAGCTCCTGCGCACGATCCCGGAGAAGGTCTACGAGCAGCTGCCGGGCGGCGCCTTCGGGATCCTGGAGGCCTACATGCGCGCGCTGCGCGGCGCGCGCGAGCTCGTCTACCTCGAGTCCCAGTTCTTCTGGCTGCCCGAGATCGTCGACCTGCTGGCCGGGAAGCTGCGCGACCCGCCCTCCGAGCGGTTCCGCGTCGTCGTCGTGCTGCCGTCGAAGCCCAACAACGGGCAGGACGACACCCGCGGGATGCTGGCCCAGCTCGCCGACGCCGACCCCGAGCACCGCCGCCACGTCGCCGCGACGATCGACGCGCGCACGGGCATGACGGTCGACCAGCTCTACGTGCACGCCAAGGTCGCCGTCGTCGACGACCGCTGGCTGACGATCGGCTCGGCCAACCTCAACGCGCACTCGTTCTTCAACGACACCGAGGTCAACGTCGCCGTGGCCGACCCGGGGATCGCGCGGGCGACGCGCCTGCGGCTGTGGGCCGAGCACCTCGAGCTGCCGGTCGACGAGGTCGCGGGCGCCCCGGCCGACGTGGTCGACCGCCTCTGGCGTCCGATCGCGCGCCGCGAGCGCGAGCGGCGCGAGCGCGGCGAGCCCCGCGCGCACCGGCTGCGCGAGCTCACTCCCGGGTCGCGCCGGCTCGAACGGCTGCTGGGGCCGATGGACGCCGTCGTGGTCGACGGCTAGCCGCTCGGACCAGCGGGCGCCCCGCGGCCGTCGGCGCGGCGCGGGCGCGTGCGGGGGGCGCGGCCCGTCAGGGCTGCATGAGCTCGTTCTGCCCGCCGGGGCGCGGGCGGCCGACCACGAGCTTGGCCGAGCGGATGCCGTCACCGTCGACGGCGACGCGGTAGTTGCCGGGCTTGACCTCGGCGCTCAGCCGGGCGGTGTCGCGCGGGTTGATCGGCGCGGTCTGCTGCTCGAGGCCGGGCGTGTCCTGGTCGAGGCTCTCGAGCGTCACGCGCTGCGGGGCGCCGGTCTGGTTCGTGACGAGCAGGTCGATCGGCCCGGCGCCGAAGCGGTACGGGGAGATGGCGATCGCGCGGGTGTTGATCGACCCGCTGATCAGGATCTTCGACGCGATCCGCGGCTTGTTGACGTGACGATGACCCCCGCCGCCGCAGCCCGCGGCGACGACGGCGACCGCGAATGCCGCGGCGAGCGCCGCGGTCCCGCGGCGCGTGCGTGACTCCATCCTGAGCTCTCCCACCCTCGACCACAGGCCCGGAACGGCGACCCGGGCGGGACCTTACCCCGAACGCGAGGATCCGGAAAAGCGGGCGTCGCGGTCTCAGCCCCGGGTGCCGTCCTCGAGCGCGGCCAGCGTGCGCTGCAGCTGCTCCCACGAGGTCCGCTCCACCTCCTCGTAGTCGCGACCCTCCAGGTCGCGCAGGCTGGCGCGGTAGGCGTCCCACGCCTCGCGCTCGCGCCCGGCGCGCTCGGGCGCCGGGGTGTGGTGCGGGGCCGATGCGGTCATTGCGGTGCCTCCTTCCCGAAGCGGTGCACGACGCACCGTACTCCGCCCGCCGGTCGGGCCGGGCCGGTGCCGCGGACCCGGCGCAACGGACGTTGCCGTCCGTCCGGAGCGCGCAGGACCCTCCCGAGGTGCTCGACCGCCCGCTGCGGACCGCGGAGTTCCTCGTCGTCGACACCGAGACCAACGGCCTCGCGGGTGACGCGTGCGAGCTCACCGAGGTCGGCGCGGTGCTCGTCGGGGGCGGGGAGCTCCACGACCGCTGGGAGACGCTGGTCGGCGTGCGCACGCCGCTCTCGCGCGGCATCCAGCGGTTCACCGGGATCACGCAGGCGATGGTCGACGCCGCCCCGCCGGCCGAGGCGACGCTCCCCGAGCTCGCCGAGCTCCTGGGGGACCGCGTCCTCGTCGCGCACAACGCGTCCTTCGACCGGCGGGTGCTGCGGCAGGCCTTCGACCGCGCCGGGCTCGGCTGGCCCGACCCGCCCGTGCTGTGCACCGTGGCGCTCGCGCGCCGGCTGCATCCACTGGCGCGGCAGCGGCGCCTCGCCGCACTGGCCGAGTCGCTCGGCGTCGAGGTCGAGGTGACCCACCGCGCCCTCGCGGACGCCGAGACGTGCGCCCGCGTCCTGTGCGCGCTGTTCCCGCGGCTGTGCGCGCACGCGGGGACGATCGGCGACGCGCTCGCGCTGCTGCGCTCGACGCGGGGACGGCGCCCGCGCGCGGGCGCCACGGACGGCGGCGCGCGCACGCGCGGCGCGCGCCGGCGCCTGCCGGCCCTGGACGGCCTCCCCGACGAGCCCGGTGTCTACCTCGTCCGCAACGCCGAGGGCCAGGTGCTCTACGTCGGCAAGTCCGTCGCCGTGCGCACCCGCGCGCGGGCGCACTTCCAGCCGTCGGCCACCGAGGGCAGCTGGGTGGCCCAGGCCGAGACGGTGGACTACGAGACGACGCGCTCGGAGCTCGGCGCGCTCCTGCTCGAGGGCCGCCTCATCCGCCGCCACCGTCCGCCGGGCAACGTCCGCCGCAAGCACGTCGACGGCTACGTGTACCTCCGCTGCCGCCTCGACATCGCGTTCCCCGTCCTGGAGGTCGCCCCGGCGCCCGCACCCGGGCTGGGCGTCAGCGTCGGGCCGCTGCGCGGCCGCGCGCCGGCGGTGGAGCTGCTCGAGCAGCTCAACTCGCTCTTCGGCCTGCGCCACTGCGGGCGCGCGCTCCCGAGGCGGGACAGCCCCTCGGCCTACGGCCAGATGGGCCGCTGCCTGTCGCCCTGCCTCGGCGACCTCGACCCGAACCTCTACCGCCGCCGGCTCGACCAGGCGCTCGCGCTCTTCACCGGCGAGGGCGACGGCGGGGCGGCGCTGCTGGCCCACGTCGATGCCGAGGTGCGCCGGGCCGCCGACCGCCAGCAGTTCGAGCGCGCCGGCTGGCTCCGGCGCCGCCGCGAGCGCCTGGCCTGGCTGCTCGACGTGCTCGGCGGCGCGGTCGCCGCCACCCACGCGCGGCCGCGGCTCGTGCTGGCGGAGCACCCGCGCGGCGGGCGCTTCGACGCCCTCTGGCTCGTGGGCGGGCGCGTCGTCGACTGGGTCGGCGTCGATGGGGCGGCCCTGGATCTCGACGACCTCGCGCGCCGCACCGCGGACGCCCTGCGCCACGACGGGCGCCCCGGCGGCACGGCCTCGCTCACGCCCGACGACGTCGACGAGGCGCGGCTCGTGGCGACGTGGCTGGCCCGCGGCGAGGGGGCCGGCGTGGCCACGCTGGGCCTGCGCCCGGCGCCGTCACCGGCCCGCCTGGCCGGGTTCCTGTCCCGCGCCGCCGCCGCGGCGCCGCGGGCGGCGCGCCGCCCGGCGCCGCGCGCCGCCTAGCGGCCCGGCGGCTCGAAGGGCAGCGCGACGACCTCGGCGGTCGCGCCGCCGTCGCCGGCCGCGAGGGTCGCGCCCGGCTCGGCCTCGCGACGCACGATCGCCAGGCCGATCGGCCCGAGCCGGCCGGAGACGACGCTGCTCGTCAGCCGGCCGACCTCGCGGTCGCCGAGGCGCAGCGGCGTGCCGGCCGGCACCGGCGCGCTCAGGCGCAGGCCGCGCAGGTGGCGGTTCGGCTTGCCCCGGTAGTGCAGGCGCGCGACGGTCTCCTGCCCGACGTAGCACCCCTTCGTGAAGCTCACGGCGCGCTCGTTGAGCCCGGCCTCCTGGGGGATGACGGTGGCGTCGAGGTCGACGCCGTAGCGCGGGCGCCCGGCCTCCACGCGGGCGACCTCGGCCGCCTCCTCTCCGACCTCCGCGGCCCCGGCCCCCAGCAGCGCCTCCCGCACGGCGCCGGCGTCCTCGGCGGCGCACAGGACGTCGACGCCGCGATCGGTGGCCACGAGGCGCACGTCTGCGCCGCCGAGCGGCGCGGGGCGGTGGGCGTGCTCGGCCGCCGGCAGCGCATCGGCGCCGGTCAGCGCCCGCGCCCCCGGGCCGTCGACGGCGAGCAGGGCCTCCTGGACGGTGCGCTTGACGAGCTCGACGCGCCAGCCCACGAGGGCGCGGCGCAGGACGTCGAAGACGTCCTGGAGGGCCACGCGCTCGCAGTCGAGCAGGACGCCGTCCTCGGTGCGCAGCAGGCGCAGGTCGGCGAGCATCTTGCCCTTGTTCGTCAGCAGCGCGGCGTAGCAGCCCTCGCCGGGCGCCAGCGCCTCGACGTCGTTCGTCACCTGCCCGTTGAGGAAGACGGCGGCATCGGGCCCGACCAGGCCGAGCTTGCCGCGGTCCGAGCGGTCGGCGAGCGTGGTGGCGACGGTCGCGGACGTGGCCATGGCCCGATGGTAGGACCGCGCGCCGGGCGCTCCCAGGGCCGCGGCGTCCGGGGTCGGGCAGGGGTCCGCGCGAACCTGGCGCGCAGCCGTGGCACACATGAGGTTGAGGCATGCCACAATAGGGGTCGTGGCATCACGCACCACCACCAGCGCGGTCGAGGACTACGCCAAGGCGATCTACGCGCTCCAGCGCCGGGACGGCGCGGTGTCGACCACCGCGCTGGCCGAGCGCCTCGGCGTGACGCCGGCCTCCGTGTCCGCGATGGTGAAGAAGCTCGACGGCCTCGGCCTGGCCCGCCACGAGCCCTACCACGGCGTCGTGCTGAGCGGGGCCGGGCGCCGGGTCGCGCTCGAGGTCCTGCGCCATCACCGGCTGCTCGAGCTCTACCTCTCCGAGTCCCTCGGCATGCCCTGGGACCGGGTGCACGCCGAGGCCGAGGTCCTCGAGCACGTCATCTCCGAGGAGCTCGAGGCCCTGATCGCCGCGAAGCTCGGCCACCCCACGCACGACCCCCACGGCGACCCGATCCCCGACGAGGAGCTCCACATCGACGAGGGCCACACCGTCCCGCTCGGGGCGCTCGAGCGCGGCGCGCGCGGCGTGTTCGTGCGCGTCAGCGACAGCGACCCGGAGATGCTGCGCTACCTCCGGGAGCGCGACATCACGGTGGGCGAGCCCTTCGAGGTGGTCGACAAGCAGCCCTTCGACGGCCCGGTGTTCGCGCGGTTCGGCGGCGGGACGCACGCGCTCGGCGGCGCGCTCGCCCGCGCCATGCGCGTCGAGGTGCGCGCGTGACCCCTCCGCCGCCCTCCACGGGCGAGGCCGTGGCCGCGTCCCCCGCGGCCGAGGCCGTCGCCCTCCCCGGGCTCAGCGACCTGCAGCGCCTGCGGAACCGCGGGCGGCTGCGGACGACGCTCGGCGTCCTGGGGCCGGCCTTCGTGGCCTGCGTCGCCTACGTCGACCCGGGCAACTTCGCCACGAACATCGCCGGCGGCGCGAAGTACGGCTACCTGCTGCTCTGGGTCCTGCTCGCCGCCAACCTCATGGGGATGCTGATCCAGAACCTCTCGGCGAAGATCGGCATCGCGACCGGCCGCAACCTCCCCGAGCTCTGCCGCGAGCACTTCGGCCGGCGCACGAGCTTCGGGCTCTGGGTCCAGGCGGAGCTCATCGCGATGGCCACCGACCTCGCGGAGTTCGTCGGCGCGGCGATCGCGCTGAACCTGCTGTTCGGCGTCCCGTTGTTCCACGCGGGGCTCATCACCGCCGTGATCGCCTTCGCCATCCTCGCGCTGCAGGGCCGCAGCGGTCGCCAGTACCGCCGCTTCGAGCTCGTCATCGGCGGGATGCTCGGGATCATCCTCCTGGGCTTCCTCTACGACACGCTCTCGATCGGCTTCGACGCGGGCGACGCCGCCCAGGGCTTCATCCCCGGCTTCGCGGGGACCGACAGCGTGCTGCTCGCCACCGGCATCCTCGGCGCGACCGTCATGCCGCACGTGATCTACCTGCACTCGGCCCTCACCCAGGGGCGCATCCGCCCGCGCGACGACGAGGAGCGGCGGGCCCTGCTGCGCTTCCAGCGCGTCGACGTGACCATCGCGATGGGCATCGCGGGCCTCGTGAACATGTCGATGCTCATCATCGCCGCCTCGCTGTTCAACGCGGGCGGCCTGACGGGCGTGGACACGATCGAGGGCGCCCACGCGCAGTTCGAGGCGCTCGTGGGCCCGGGAGCCGCGCTGGCCTTCGCCCTCGCGCTGCTCGCCTCGGGCCTGGCCAGCTCGAGCGTCGGCACCTACGCCGGCCAGGTCGTCATGCAGGGCTTCATCGCGCGGACGATCCCGCTCGTGCTGCGCCGGGCGATCACCATGGCGCCGGCGCTGATCGTGCTGGCCAGCGGCGCCGACCCCAGCCGCGCGCTGGTCCTGAGCCAGGTCGTCCTGAGCTTCGGGATCCCCTTCGCGCTCGTCCCGCTCGTCCTGCTCACCCGCCGCCGCGAGATCATGGGCGCGCTCGTCAACCAGCGCCGCACGACCGTCGTCGCGTCCGTCGTGGCGGCGCTCATCATCGCGCTGAACGGCTTCCTGCTCTACGACACCCTGCTGGGCTAGCCTGCCGGGCCATGGCCACGGCCCTCGCGGACAGCTTCCAGGAGCTGGTCGACTCGTTCCCCGACGACTGGACCGACCTCGAGCTCGACCTGCGCATCTTCGACGAGACGCGCTACGTCGACGCGGCGGCCTACCTGACGACGTGCAACCCGCAGCCCTACTCGAAGCACGACTGGCACTGGCGCATCCTCGTCGCCCACCGCTTCGGCCACGCCTCCGCCGTGCCGGCCGTCCACAGCGCCCTGCGCCTCCTCGACCAGGCCGGCATCGCCGGCGAGCTGGCGCTCCGGGAGCTCCGCACCGGCCGCGCGTCCGTCGTCCAGACCTGGGGCCGACCGGAGTCCGTGCGCCAGGAGCTCGCGCGGATCTTCCGCCAGTAGCCGTGGCCCGCGTCGCCGCGCTCGTGCCCGACCTGCTGTTCGGGTCCAAGGTCCAGGCTGCGCTCGAGCAGGCCGGCCACGAGGTCGACCTGCTGACCTCGGAGCCCGAGGCCTGGGACGAGGTCGGCGGCATCGACGTCCTCGTCGTGGACCTCACGACCGACGCGCTCGACGGCGTCGCGCTCGTCGAGACGCTGAAGGTCGGCGGCGAGCTGCACGACGTCCGCACGCTGGGCTTCTTCGCCCACGTGGAGCCCGAGGTCCGCGAGCGCGCGCTCGCGGCCGGGTTCGACCAGGTCGTGCCCCGCTCGCGCATGGCGCGCGAGGGCGCCGCGCTCGTCGGCCGCCTCGCCGACGGCGCCGGGCCGGGCGCCGCCTAGAGCCCGAAGGCGAAGGCGCGGTCGACGTCGGG
The DNA here is from genome assembly GCA_963707695.1 of uncultured Actinomycetes bacterium. Lineage (GTDB taxonomy): Bacteria > Actinomycetota > Thermoleophilia > Solirubrobacterales > Solirubrobacteraceae > JAOPZW01. Next base: position 60,575 of record CAVPQY010000006.1, read on the forward strand.
CGGCTGGTCGACGAGGCCGGCGGCCGCCTCCCAGTCCGCCCAGCGCCGCAGCGCCGCGCGGTCGAGCGTCCCGGGCGGCCGCCCGTCCGCCGCGAAGACCGGGCTGACGGCGTCGAGCTCGCGTGCGACCTCGGCGCGGTCGCCGGCGCCGTGCTCGACGAGCGAGGTGACCGCCGACTCGGGGTCGGCGAGCGCCTCCTGGTAGCCGCGGCGGAGGGCCCGGACGGTCGCGCGGACGGTCGCGCGGCGCTCGTCGAGCATCTCGCGGGTGACGCACAGGACGAGCTCGGGGTACGGCGGCGCCCCGTAGTCCTCGAGCCGGAAGACGTGGGCGCGCGGGCGGCGGCGGCGCAGCTGGACGCCCTCGACGTTCCAGAACGCGGTCGCCGCGTCGACGCGGCGACCCAGGAGCGCCGCGACCGCGTCGAAGCCGATCGTGACCATGCGGACGGACTTCGGGTCGCCCCCGTCGCCGCCGACGACCGCGCGCAGCACCGCCTCGTCGCTGGGCACGCCCGTGACGCCGACGCGCCCGCCGGACAGGTCGCGCGGGCGGCGCACGTCCGGCTGCGCCAGGACGGCGGCCAGCGGCCGCTGCACGAGCGCCATGACGGCGACGAGGTCGCGGCCCTTCGAGCGTGCGAGCGCGAGGTCGTGGAGGTCGAGCACGGCGAGGTCCGCGCGCCCGTTGACCAGGAGCTTGACCGCGTCGGCCGACGACGACGGCGGCTGGACGCGCAGCGCCACGCCCTCGGCCGCGTCGAAGTCCCGGTCCACGGCGAGCTCGATCCCCGCGTGGACGGCGTTCGGGCGGAAGTCCAGCACGACGGTCGCCGGATCGGAGCCACCCACCCGGTCCGGGCCGCCGCCGCGCTCCTCGCCGCCGCACCCCGCGGCGGCGACGAGCAGGACGAGGAGCCCGAGCACTGCGGCGGTGCGTCGCCCCTGGGCCCCGACGTCCACCGCAGGCAGGATAGGATCGCGTCCGGTCGGCCGTGGAGCCGGCCGCCCGCAGCACCAAGGAGGCAGAGGTGGAGGACAAGAGCGCGGCCGCCTACGCCGCGGAGTTCGTCGGGACGTTCCTGCTCGTCCTGTTCATCGGGCTCATCCTGTCGTCGAACAACCCCGCGGGCCTGGGCTTCACCGACTTCGCCGTGATCGGCCTGCTGCACGCCTTCGTCCTGATGATGCTCGTCGCGACGCTCGGCGGCACGTCGGGCGCGCACTTCAACCCGGCGATCTCGGTCACGCTCGCCGCGGTGCGGCGCATCTCCTGGGTCGACGCGGCGATCTACATCTTCCTGCAGCTCCTCGGCGCGATCGCCGCGGCGCTCGTCGTCAAGCTCGTCGTGGCGGCCCCGGCGGACGCGGTGAACTACGGCGCGCCCGCGCTCAACGACAAGTTCGTCAGCACGAAGGCCGCCGGCTTCTGCTGCGAGCTCCTCGGCACCTTCGCGCTCATGTGGGCGGTCATGGGCGTGGCCGTCAACCCGCGCGCCGACCGCGACTGGGCGCCGTTCGTCATCGGCGCGACGCTCGGCTTCGCGGTCATGGCCTTCGGGCCGATGACGGGCGGCTCGCTGAACCCGGCGCGCGCCTTCGGGCCCGACCTGGTCAGCGGCGAGTTCGGCGGGGCCGGCACGTTCCTGTTCGTCTACGTCCTCGGGCCGCTGGTCGGCGCGCTGCTGGCCGGGATCGGCTACACCGCGCTCGTCCTGGCCCCGCGGGGGCTGTGGATGGAGCGACCGGTCGACAAGCTCGAGCGCTCCCCGGTCGACGCGGTGGCCGAGGAGGCCGCGGAGCTCGGCATCGACGAGGAGCCCGACCGCCGGGGCTGACCCGACCCGGGGGCGGCGCGCCGGCGGGCCGCCCGTAGACTCCGGTCCGTGCGGCGCCGCGTCACGTTCTCGAGGAACTTCACGCTCTCGCTGTCGCGGACGTGCCAGTGCTTCTGCAAGTACTGCGCGTTCAAGACCCACCAGGCGCACCTCCACGAGCCCGGCGAGGTCCTGGGGCTCCTCGACGGCGCCGCGAAGCGCAACGTCAAGGAGCTGCTCGTCCTGACCGGCGAGCGGCCGGAGGTCAACGCGACCGTCCGCGAGCGCCTGGGCGCCTGGGGCCACGCGGACTTCACGTCCTACGTCGTGTGGACGTGCGAGCGCGCGCTGGAGCGCGGGCTGCTGCCGCACACGAACCTCGGCGTCCTCGGCCGCGAGGACCTCGCGCGGCTGCGGGAGGTCACCGCCTCGCAGGGCCTCATGCTCGAGTCCGTCCGCGACGACCTCGTCGCCCACCAGGGGTCCCCGACGAAGGCCCCGGCCGCGCGGCTGGCCTGCCTGCGGGCCGCCGGCGAGCTCCGGATCCCCTTCACGAGCGGCATCCTGGCCGGGATCGGCGAGGACCACGCCGACCGGATCGCCGCGCTCGAGGCACTCGCCGCCGTGCACGCCGAGTTCGGCCACCTGCAGGAGGTCATCCTGCAGAACTTCGTCCCCCACCACTCCTACTACGGCCAGGAGGTCGCCGACGTCGCCGACGAGGCCGCGCAGCGGTTCTGGCGCACCGGCCTCCGTGAGCGGGGCGGGCGGGACCCCCTTGACCTGCCGGCCTGGGCCACGGGCGTCTCGCTCGAGGAGATGGAGGACCTCGTCGTCACCGCGCGCCGGGTCCTGCCGGGCGTGGGGGTGCAGGTGCCGCCGAACCTCGCCGACTGGTGGCCGCAGCTCGTCGCCGCCGGGGCCACGGACCTGGGCGGGCTGAGCGCCAACGGCGACCACATCTCGCCCGAGCACCCGTTCCCGTCGCCCCACCAGGTCCGCCGGCGGCTGCAGGGCGACGGCGTCGCGCTGACCGAGCGCCTGTGCGTGTACCCGCAGTACCTCGACGCCGACTGGGTCGCCCAGGGCGTCCTCGACGTCGTGAAGGCCCGCTACTGGACCTTCATCCCGCGGCGCGGCTCGGGCCGCCAGGAGCCGCCCTTCGCCATCCGCGCCGAGCTGGTCGGCCCCGCCGTCGAGCGCGCCCGCGACGGCGGCCGGCTCACCGACGAGGAGGTCACGGCGCTGCTCTGCGAGACGCGCCCGGAGGCGATCGAGGCGATCCGCGAGGCCGCCGACGAGCTGCGCGCCGAGCTCGCGGGCGAGACGGTGACGTTCGTCGTCAACCGCAACATCAACGTCTCGAACGTCTGCGTCGTCGGCTGCGCGTTCTGCGGCTTCGGCCAGGGCAAGCGCTCGCCCGACGCCTACGAGCACTCCGAGGAGGAGTTCCGCCGCCGCGTCCGCGAGGCCGCGGCCTACGGCGCGACCGAGCTGTGCCTGCAGTCCGGCATCCACCCGGACTGGGGCCTGGAGGACTACGAGCGCTGGCTGCGCGTCGCCCGCGAGGAGGCCGGGCGCGCCGGGACCGACCTCCACCTCCACGCGTACTCGCCGATGGAGGTCGCCCACATGTGCGACGTCTCCGGGCTCTCGGCGGACGCCGTCTTCGCGCGGCTGGCCGACGCCGGCCTGGGGTCGACGCCGGGCACCGCCGCCGAGGTGCTCCACGACGGGGTGCGCGAGCGCATCTCGCCGAACAAGCTGCCGGTGGCGCGCTGGGTGGAGGTCATCGAGGCCTCGCACCGCGCCGGCCTGCGCTCGACCGCGACGGTGATGTTCGGCCACGTCGAGGAGCCGTGGGAGCTGGCCGTGCACCTGCGCGTGGTGCGCGAGCTCCAGGAGCGCACGGGCGGGATCACCGAGTTCGTGCCGCTCTCCTTCATCCCCTTCCAGACGCTGCTGGGCCGCACGCACGGCGTCGAGGAGATCACGCGCGAGGAGAACCTCAAGCACACCGCGGTCTTCCGGCTGGCGCTCGGGCGGTCGATCCCCAGCCTGCAGGCCTCGTGGGTGAAGATGGGCCTCGACGCGGCCACCGAGGCGCTCTCCTGGGGCGTCAACGACCTGGGGGGGACGCTCATGGAGGAGTCCATCAGCCGCCTGGCCGGCAGCTACCACGGGGTCCGCCTCGACCCGCCCGAGCTCATCGCGGCCGCCCACCGCGCCGGCCGCGACGCGGCCGAGCGCACGACGCTCTACGACCTGCGCCGGCGCTGGCCCGCCGGCGCGGGGACGGCGGCGGCATGAGCGCCGGCGAGGGCGGCACCGGCGAGGCGATCACGGCGCAGGGCCTAACCGACCTGCGGGCCGAGCTCGAGCGCCTGGAGACCGAGGGCCGCCGCGACATCGCCAAGCGCATCAACCTCGCCCGCGAGCTCGGCGACCTCAAGGAGAACGCCGAGTACCACATCGCCAAGGAGGACCAGGCGCACCTCGAGACGCGGATCCTGCGGCTCTCCCAACGGCTGCGCAACGCCGTCGTGGTCGAGGAGGGCGCGGGCGCCCCGGGCGTCGTCTCGTTCGGCACGACGGTCGTGGTGGCCGACGACGCCGCCGGCGGCCGCGAGTCCACCTACACGCTCGTGGGCCCCACCGAGGCCGACCGCGGCAGCGGGCGGATCTCCTCGGAGTCCCCGGTCGCCAAGGCGCTCATGGGCGCCCGCGCGGGTGAGGTCGTCGAGATCGACACGCCCCGCGGCGCCCGCCAGCTCCGCGTCGTCCGCCTGGGCGGCTAGGCGTGGCCGCGGACGACGCGGACGTCGATCGCCTCTACGGGCTCCCGCTCGAGCGCTTCGTCGCCGAGCGCGACGCGCTCGCCAAGGCGCTGCGCGCCGACGGGCGCCGCGAGGACGCCGCCGCCGTCAAGGCGCTGGCCAAGCCCTCCGTCGCCGCGTGGGCGGTCAACCAGGCCGTCCGGGCCCGGCCCGCCGAGGCGCGGGCGCTGTGGGACGCCGGCGACGCGCTCGCCCGGGCGCAGGAGGACCTCCTGGCCGGGCGCGGCGACGCGCGGGCGCTGCGCGACGCCGCCCGCGGCGAGCAGGCGGCGCGGGGGGCGCTCGTCGACGCGGCGCGCGGGCTGCTCAACGAGGCCGGCCGCGGCCTCGGCGAGGACGCGCTCGAGCGCGCCGACGCGACGCTCCACGCCGCCGCCGTCGACCAGGCGGCCCGCGCCGACGTCGCCGCCGGCCGCGCCGCGCAGGAGCGCCGCCACGCCGGCCTGGGCCTCCTCGGGGGCGACGAGGCGCCGCCGCCGGCGCCCGCACGCCGCGGGCGCCGCCAGGCGGATGACGCGGGCGCGAAGGGGCGACGGCCGGGCCAGGGTGCGGGCGCTGACGCGCGGCCGGGCGACGCCGGCGCCCGCAGGCCGCCGGGCCGCCGCGGCGGCTCGGCCGCCCGCCGGACCGGCAAGGGCGCTTCACGGGCCCGGCGCGGCGACGGCGGCGCCGCCGAGGCCCCCGAGCGCCGGGGCGGCGGGTCGCCGGCCGCCGAGCGGCGGCGGGCCGACGCGGCCGAGCGCCGCGAGGCCGAGGCCCGGGCGGCGGCGGAGCGGCGGGAGGCCGAGGCCGCGCAGCGCCGCGAGCGGCTCACGTCGGCCCGGCGCGCGCTGCGCGAGGCCGAGGCGGCGCAGGCGCGCGCCGAGCTGGAGGCGACCCAGGCCGACCGCGCGGCGGCGCGGGCCCACCAGCGGCTCGAGCGTGCCCGCGAGCAGGACGCGGAGACGCGGCGGGCGGCGACGGCGGCGCGCCGCGAGGAGCGCCGCGCGGCCCAGGCGCTCGACCGGGCACGCGCCTCGCTCGACGAGCTCGGCGGCTAGCCGGCCGCGGACGCACCGCGGCCCGCCGGTGGCGGGCCGCGGCGTCGGTCGTCCGGCGGGCCGCGGCCTAGCGGCGGCCCGTCACCGCGCCGAGCGCGTCGACGATGCCGTCGCCGTAGAACCCGTTGACGGCGGCGTCGCCCTCGGCCTAGCGGAAGAGGTCCTCGTCGCGGGGGCGCACGAGCGCCGCCGCGCCGGGACCGTCGTCGTCGGTGACGTGGGCCTCGAGGCCGGTGAGGACCGCCGCGGGGACGCGCCCGTCCTTGGGGCGGACGAGGTCCGCGGCGGCCGCGGCCTCGTCGGCGACCGCGATCCACGTGGCCCGCAGCGCGCGGCCGTCGGCGTCGCGGTGCCCGCGCCAGTCCTCGAGCGCCGCGAGCCCGGCCAGTCCGATCGCGACGTCGCACTGGCCGTGGCGCCACGCGCGGCCGAACGAGTCCGTGACGACGACGGCGGGACGCCCGGGCAGGGCGGCGCGCAGCGCCCGGGCCGAGGCGTCGGGGTCTCGCGGCAGGGTCACGACGACGCCGTCCCGGGCCGTGTTCGAGGCGTCGACCCCCGCGTTGGCGCACACGAACCCGTGGCGCGTGCGGCTGATGAGGACCCCGTGCTCGGCCCGGACGACCTCGGCCGTCTCGTCGAGCACGACCTGGACCTGGCGCGGGTCCTTGCCGCCGAGGTCCGCGGCGAGCTCGCGCGCGCGCGGCGAGACCTCGACGTCGGCCAGGCGGCGCAGCGCGCCCTCCGCCTTCGAGACGACCTTGTGCGCCACGACGAGGACCTCGCCGGGGGCGAAGGCGCCGCCGCGCGCGGCGGCCAGCAGCGCGGCGAGGTCGTCACCGGGCCGGACCTCGGGCATGCCGGGCAGGGCCCGGGCCCGCAGCTCGGTCACCGCCGGCCGAGGCGGACGAGCATGCCGCGTGTGTGCGACGCGCCGCCCGTCCGGGCGGCGAGCGCGGCCTGCAGCTCGGCGAGGTCGTCGGGGTTGTCGACGTCGAGCACCAGCGTGGGGACCTCCTCCACGCGGGCGGCGGCGCCGGCGGCGGCGGCCAGCCGTCCGTGGCGCTCGCGGCTCCCGGGGCCGAACGACGGCGCGATGACCCGGGGCGGCGTCAGGACCAGCGCGTTCGTGCCCGTCCCGTGGCGGTCGGGGACGATGATGACCTCCGGCTCGAGCGGGTGGAACGGGTGCGGGGTCAGGAGCGCGTCGAGCTCCTTCGGGTCGAGCGCCGGCGTGTCCCCGGGCACGAGCAGGACGCGGTCGGCGCCGTTGGACACCGCCCAGCGCACCCCGCGCTCCGCGGCCTCGACGTGGCCGGCGTCGTCCGGGTCGGGGATCGCGTCCGCCCCGTGGCCGAGGGCGAGCGCCGTCGCCGACGACTCGCCCGTGACGACGACGACCGCGTCGACCGACTTGGCGCGACGCAGCGCGATGAGCACGTCCGTGACCATCGCCTCGGTGAGCGCGCGGCGCGACCCCGGGGAGAGCTCGTCGCCCAGACGCTGCTTCGCGGCGCCGAAGCGCTTGACCGGCAGGACGGCGACGGTCCTCACGCGGCCAGCGCCTCCGCGAAGGCCAGCGTCTCGCGCGCGACGCGCCGCCGGCCGTCCGCGTCGCCCATGAGGGTGTCGGTGCGCAGCAGGGGGAGGGGGTGGGCGGGGTCGAGGTCCTCGTCGGCGACCATGCCGTCGAGCAGGCCGGCGTACTGCGCGGCGATCCCGGCGGCCGACAGCTCGCGGCCGGCCCAGGCCAGGAACGGCTCCGTCGGGCCCTTCACGACGGCGCCGCCGACGACGGGCGAGACCGCGACGACGGGCGCGCGCGTCGCTCGCAGCGCGTCGGCCAGGCCGCGCACGGCGAGGATCGGCCCGATCGAGATGACCGGGTTCGACGGCCCCACGACGACGGCCCGGGCGCCGGCGATCGCCTCGAGCACGGCGGGCGTGGCGGACGCCTCCACGGCGCCGTCGAACTCGACGCCCTGCACGGGCCCCACCCCGCCGCGCACGATCATGAACTCCTGGAAGGGCCACCACCGTCCCTCGGCCAGGACGCGCGTCCGCACGGGCGCGTCGGACATCGGCAGGACGCGCGCGGCCACGCCGTACGCGGCGCAGGTCTCGGCGCACACCTCCGTCAGCGAGGCGCCCTCCGCGAGCCGCCGCGCGCGGCGCAGGCCGAGCGCGAGGTCGCGGTCGCCGAGGTTGAACCAGACGTCGTCGCCGAGCGCCCGCAGCGCGTCCATGACGGCGAAGGTGTCGCCCTCGAGCCCCCAGCCGCGGGCGTCGATGCGGTCGGCCAGCCAGAAGGTGACGAGGTCCGGGTCGGGGGAGACGTGGGCGCCGTGGACCTCCACGTCGTCGCCCGTGTTGGCCACGACGACGAGCTCGTCGCCGACCTCGTCCAGCATCCCCCGGGCGAGCTTGGCGCCGCCGGTCCCGCCCGCCAGGACGACGACCGTCACAGCCCCGTGATCTTGATGCCGGCGTGCGTCTTGTGCCGCGCGTTGACGGAGATCAGCAGCGGCGTGAGCCCCTCGGCGATGCGCGCCATCTCCAGCCGGCCGGCCTCGACCCCGCGGAGCCCGTCGATGCGGTCGACGAGCTCGCGGACGACCCCGCGATCGGCCTTGCGGTCGCCGCAGATCAGCACGTCCTCGTCGAGCACCCGGTCGAGGTCGGCGAGGATCGCCGCGCTCACCGTGTGCAGCGCCGCGACGACGTGCACGCCCTCGGGGACCATCTCCTGCGCCTGCTGGGCGGCCGAGCCCTGCCAGACGCCCAGCAGCCGGGTGGCGCGGCCGGACACGGCCGCGGCCAGGGGCACCGTCGTGTCGACGACGAGCTGGCCGGCGTGCAGGTGCTCCTTGAGGTTCGTCAGCGTCTCGGACTGGTTGCGGAAGGGCACGCAGAGGACGACGACCTCCGCGCGGCCGGCGGCCTCCGCGTTCCCGGCAGCGGTGAAGTCGCCCCCGGGCACGAGCGCGCGGGCGCGGCCGGCGGCCTCCTCCGCGCGCGCCGGGTCCCGCGAGCCGAGGACGACGGGAACGCCGGCGCGCCCCCACCGGATGGCCAGGCCGAAGCCCAGGGCGCCCGAGGCGCCGATGATCGAGACGGGCGACGGCAAGGCGGGGGATCATAGAGTCCGTGGGCATGGGACCCCCGGCCGTGCACATCCGCGAGGTGGGGCCGCGCGACGGCTTCCAGAACGAGCCCGAGGTCGTGCCGACCGACGACAAGGTCCGGCTCATCGACCTGCTCGCCAGGACCGGCGTGCGGCGCCTGGAGGCCACGAGCTTCGTCCGGCCCGACGTCCTGCCCCAGCTCGCCGACGCCGAGGAGGTCCTCGCCGGGATCGACGTCCCCGAGGGGGTCGCGGTGTCCGTCCTCGTCCCCAACGAGCGGGGCCTGGACCGCGCCCTGCGCGTGCGCGACCGCTTCGACGAGGTGAGCGTCTTCCTCAGCGCGTCCGAGACGCACAACCGCCACAACGTCAACCGGTCCGTCGCCGACTCGCTCGACGGGCTCGAGCGCGTCCTGCCCAGCGCCCGGGCGGCCGGCCTGCGGTGCGAGGCCGTGATCGCGGTGAGCTTCGGCTGCCCGTACGAGGGCGAGGTCCCGGCCGCCCGGGTCCTCGAGCTCGCCGCGCGGCTCGCCGCGGCCGGGGCGCAGGAGGTCGGCTTCGGTGACACGACCGGCATGGCCAACCCGCGCCAGGTCGGCGCGTTCTTCACCCGGGCCCGGGCGGAGCTGGGCGACGAGGTCGAGCTGACGGCCCACTTCCACAACACGCGCGGCCAGGGCCTCGCCAACGTCGTGGCCGCGCTCGACGCGGGCTGCACGAGCTTCGAGTCGTCCTTCGGCGAGCTGGGCGGCTGCCCGGTGCCCCGCGGGGCCACGGGGAACATCGCCACGGAGGACCTCGTGTCGATGCTCGAGGAGATGGGCGTCGCGACCGGCGTCGACCTCGGGCGGCTCCTCGAGGCCGCGCGTGCCGCGCGCGACGTCCTCGGCCGGCCGCTCGGCAGCCACACCCTCGTGGCCGGGCCGGTCGACTGGCACGGCCACCGGCCCGCCCCTGCCCAGGACGCGCTGGACGGCGCCTGACGCGCGCCGGACGGCTGGATCGGGCGACGAGCGGCGAGGAGCGGGCGGACGGACGGCGAAAGGGGCGCCATGGCGCCACCCGCCCGTCCCACGCGCCCGACGTGGTCCCGTCCCTCGCCGCCGGCCCCCTCGCCGGTGGCCGCCGCGCTCGCCGAGGCGCGCCTGCAGCACGGCGACCGGAGCCGGGCGATCCGCGACGCCGTCGCCGACGTGCTGGCCGAGGGCGCGGTCGAGGTCGGCTTCCAGCCCGTCGTCGAGCTGGCCACCGGGGACGTCGTGGGCTACGAGGCGCTGGCGCGCGGCCCGCGCGGCACGCCGCTCGAGCGCCCGGACCGGCTGTTCGCCGCCGCCCGCGCCGCGGGGCGCCTGGACGAGCTCGACTGGCTGTGCCAGCGCCTGGCGCTCCGGGCCGCGCTGGACGCCGGGCTGCGGTCCGGGCAGGTGCTGTTCCTCAACGTCGAGCCCGACGCGTCCGGGTTCATGCCGCTCGAGCTGCGGGCCCTGTACGCGCAGGCCACGACCCGGATGACGGTCGCGGTGGAGGTCACCGAGCGGGCGCTCACCGAGCGCCCGGCCGCGCTGCTCGGCCACGTGGCCGACATGCGGGCGCTCGGGTGCGCGGTGGCGCTCGACGACGTCGGCGCCGCCGCGGGGTCGCTGGCCATGCTCCCGGTGCTCGCCCCCGACGTCGTCAAGCTCGACCTGCACCTGCTGCTCGAGGTCGACGAGCAGGTCTTCGGGGACGTCGTCGGCACGGTCGCCGCGCAGGCCGAGCGCACGGGGGCGCTCGTCCTCGTCGAGCGCATCGAGCAGGAGGGCCAGGTGGCGATGGCCCGGGCGCTCGGCGCCGAGCTGGCCCAGGGCTGGCTCTACGGGCGCCGGCTCCTCCTCGAGCAGGCGCCGGAGCCGCCCGAGGCCGACCGGGTGGTCCCGGCGACCGTCCGGCCCGATCCCCGCGACCTCGCGCCCTTCGGCCTGCTCGGCGGCGGCGCCGCCCCGCGCCGGGGCGGCGCGGCGCTCGTCGGCTCGCTCGCCGGCCACCTGACCGCCAACGCCGCCTCGGCGGGCGAGCACGCGCTCATGCTCGGCGCCTTCGGCGCCGGGCCCGGCTTCGACCGCTCCACCGCCGCGCGCTGGTCCGAGCTCGCAGGCCGGCTCGCCTTCTGCGGGGCGGTCGCGCCGTCGATGCCGTCGGAGCCCGCCCCGGGCGTCCGGGGCGGCACCGTCGTGCACGGGGACCCCGTCGGCGGGGAGTGGAGCCTGGCGGTGGTCGGCCCGCACGTCGCGGCGGCCCTGAGCGCCCACGACCTCGGCCCCGGCGTGCGCAGCGACGAGCGCTTCGCGTTCCACCTCACGCACGACCGCGACGCGGTCGTGGCCGCCGCCGGCGCGCTCATGGCCCGGATCCGGACGTAGCCGGGCCGGTCGGCGCGCCGCACCCGCCCCGCGGTGCCTGCGTCACCCGGCCCGAAGCCGCTCGGGGCCGGTACCGTCGGGGCCATGGCCGTCGGCAAGCGCGCCCGCCTCACGCTCGACGAGCGCCGTGCGCAGCTCGTCGAGCTCGGCGCCGACGTCTTCCGGGACCGTCCCTACGACGAGGTGTCGATCGACGACATCGCCGCGGCCGCGGGCGTCTCGAAGGGGCTGCTGTACCACTACTTCGACGGCAAGCGCGAGTTCTACGTCGCCGCGCTGCGCCACGCGGCCGAGGAGATCGAGGCGCTCACGGAGCCCGACGAGGACCTGGCGCCCGAGACGCGGCTGCGCGCGGCGATCGAGGGCTACCTCGACTACGTCGAGCAGCACGCCGCCGGGTACGCGTCGGTGCTGCGGGCCGGGAGCGGCGTCGACCCGGCCGTGGCCGCGGTGATCGAGGGCGTGCGGGAGCGCATGGGCGAGCGCGTCCTGCGCGAGCTCCCCGGCGACCAGGGCGACGCGCCCGCCGTCCGCCTGGCCGTCCGGGCCTGGATCGGCTTCGCCGAGGCGGCCTCGCTCGCGTGGGCCGAGCGCGGGGGCATCGACCGCGCCGGCCTCGGGGACCTCCTGACGGCGGTGCTCGGCACGGCGCTGGCGCGAACGGCCGCAGCGGCCCCGTGATCCGCGGGCTTCGCGGCGCGCTGACCGTCCCGCCCTTCCGCGGCGACGTCGTCGCCGCGGGGGCGGTGGCGCTGACGACCGCGGCGCTGCTCGCCGTCGCGCGGACCGACGCGACGTGGGCCGCGGGCGCGCGACTGGCCCTCGTCCTGCCCGTCCTCGTCCTCGTCGGCGCCCTGGCCGTGCTCGCGCCGCCCGACGGCCCCGTGCCGCGCGCCTACCACGTCGCCCTGCACCTGGCGACGGTGGCGCTCGTCGCGCTCGCCGGCCGCGAGGTGGCGCGCGGGCTCGGGGCCGACCGCCTCGACCAGCCGCCGACCCTCGCCGGCCTGGCGCTCGCGCCCGCCGTCGTCGCCGCCTGGTTCGCCGCGCGGCGCGACAGCGCCCCGTGCACGCTCGTGGCCGCCGCCGGGGCGACCGGGGTGGTCGTCGCGCTCGTGGCCTGGGCGATCGACCCGGCCGACCTCGCCCCGCTGCGCTGGCCCCTGCTCCTCGCCGTCGCCGTCCTGGCCCTGGCCACGGTCGGCCGGCGCGACCGGGCGCCGCGCCACGCGGCCGCGTTCGCCGACGCGGGCGCGCTGGCCGCGCTCGGCATCGCCTTCGCCTCGCTCGACGCCCACGCGGGCGGCGCGGGCTGGGAGCTGCTGCTCTTCGCCGCCGGGTTCGGCGTCCTGGCCTACGGCGCGGTCGACGCCGAGCGCGTCGCCGCCGTGCTCGGCGGCGCCGTGCTGGCGGGCGCGGTGCTCGTGGCCGCGCGCGAGGAGGGCGCCCTGCGCTGGTGGCCGGCGGTGCTGGCCGTGGGCGGCCTGGCGCTGCTGGCGGTCGGCCTGCGGCCGACGACCCCGGCGCCGCCGCCGCCGGACGACGAGCGCCCCGCCGCGCCGACCGTGACGCTGCGCGAGCTGCACCGCGAGTAGGTTCCGGGCCGATGAGCGATCTCGAGCACGCCGTCGCCCGGGCCGTGGGCGGTGGCCCGGAGCGTCACCGCGAGAAGGCGCGCGAGCAGGGCAAGCTCCCCGTCCGCGAGCGCCTCGGCCGGCTGCTGGACGAGGGGTCCTTCGCCGAGGACGCCCTCCTGGCCAACTGGGAGCAGGACGGCCTCGGCGCCGACGGCGTCGTCACGGGCGTCGGCACGGTCGCGGGCCGGCCCGTCGCGGTGATGGCCAACGACCCGACCGTGAAGGCCGGCTCGTGGGGCCCGAAGACCGTCGAGAAGATCCTCCGCGCGCAGGAGCGCGCGCTGAGCAGCCGGATCCCGATGGTCTACCTCGTCGACTCGGCCGGCGCGCGCATCACCGAGCAGGTGCAGATGTTCCCGGGCCGCCGCGGCGCCGGGCGGATCTTCTTCAACGAGGTGCGGATGAGCGGCGTCGTGCCGCAGGTCTGCGTGCTCTTCGGCCCGAGCGCCGCCGGCGGCGCCTACATCCCCGCGTTCTGCGACGTCGTGATCATGCGCGACGGGAACGCCTCGATGTACCTCGGGTCGCCCCGGATGGCGGAGATGGTCATCGGCGAGCAGGTCACGCTGGAGGAGATGGGCGGCGCCCGGATGCACACGGGCGTCAGCGGGTGCGGGCACTTCCTCGTCCGCTCCGACGAGGAGGGCGTCGACGTCGCCCAGCGCTACCTCTCGTACTTCCCCCAGCACTGGGAGGAGACGCCGCCGGCCGCCGCGCCGGCGCCGCCGCGCGCCGATGCGGCGCCGATCCGCGACGTCGTCCCCGCGGACGAGAACAAGCCGTTCGACATGCGCCTCCTCCTCGACGCGCTGGTCGACGAGGGCTCGTTCCTGGAGGTCCACGCGCGCTGGGCCAAGGAGCTGCTGGTCGGCTACGCGCGCCTCGACGGACGGGCGGTCGGCATCGTCGCCAACCAGCCGCGCCAGAAGGGCGGCGTCCTCTTCGTCGACTCGGCCGACAAGGCGGCGCGGTTCATCCAGACCTGCAACGCCTTCGGCGTGCCGCTGCTGTTCCTGGCCGACGTCCCGGGCTTCATGATCGGCACCCAGGTCGAGCGCCAGGGCATCATCCGCCACGGCGCGAAGATGGTCAGCGCCGTGAGCGAGGCGACGGTCCCGAAGCTCTCCGTCGTCGTGCGCAAGGCCTACGGCGCGGGCCTCTACGCGATGGCCGGGCCCGCCTTCGAGCCCGACGGGTGCCTGGCGCTGCCGGGCGCCTCGATCGCGGTCATGGGCCCGCAGGCGGCCGTCAACGCCGTCTTCTACAACCAGCTGCAGGCGATCGACGACCCCGACGAGCGCGCGCGCCGCACGGAGGAGCTGCGCGCGGAGTACGCCGAGGACGTGGACCTCCTGCACCTCGCCAGCGAGCTCGTCGTCGACGCCGTGGTCGAGCCCGAGGACCTGCGCGACGAGCTCGTGCGCCGCTTCGCCTTCGCGGCCGGGAAGGCCCGCGAGTGGCCGCGCAAGCGCACCCCCGTCACGCCCGCCTGAGACCGCCGCGCTCCGGCGCTCACCGCGTCGGGCCCGCCTCCACGATCCGCCGCAGCGCCGACGCGTGGGCGGCGAGCTCGTCGTGCGCGGCGGGGGCGGCGCCGGCCTCGAAGGCGAGCTCGAGCGCCCGCGCGTGCTCGCTGCCCTCCGGCATGCCGAAGGTGCCGAGCGCGCCCGAGAGCTTGTGGGCCTCGGCCTGCGCGCCGGCCCGCAGCGCCTCGTCCGGGCCGCCGCCGGGGAGCGCGGCCACGGCCGCCTCGACGACCTCGACGCGCGCCAGCGCCCGATCGCGGCCCCGGCCCCAGATCGAGAGGATCGAGGCCCTCAGCCCGTCGTCGGTCGCCATCGGCCGGAGCATAGGCGCCGGCGGGCCCTCCGCGGCGTAGGGCATGATGCCCCGCGGGATGCCCGAGCGGCGACGGCGTGGCACGAGCCTCGCGACGCAGGTCACGGTGGCCGGCGTCGGGTTCGGCCTGCTCGTGGCCGTCGTCTTCGGGCTGCTCGTGCACGCCGTGCGCGAGCAGCGCGACGCGACGCGCCGCACGACCGCGGCGACCGACATCGTGGCCGCGGGCAACCGGCTCGAGCGGCTGGTCATCGACACCGAGACGGGTCAGCGCGGGTTCGTCATCTCCGGCGACCCGCGCTTCCTCGCGCCGCTGGACCAGGCCCGGGCCCAGATCCCGGACGACTTCGCGCGGCTGCGCCGCCTCGCCGCGGAGGACGCGGCCACGACCCGCCGCCTGGCCGAGCTGGAACGCGCCGTCGCGGCCTACCTGCGCGACTGGAGCGACCGCGTCGTCGCGGTCGCGCGCGTCGACCGCCCGCGTGCCCGGCGCCTCGTCAGCGGGGGGGAGGGCAAGCGGCGCGTCGACGCGCTCCGGAGCCGGTTCGACGCGCTGCTGGGCGACCGGCGGCTGGCGGCCGCCGCCCAGGCCGCCCGCGCCAGCGACCGCGCGCAGACGGCGACGATCCTGGGCATCGCCGGCATCGTCGGGTCGGTCCTCGTGTTCGCCGTGTTCGCGACCTACGTCGTGCGGGCGATCCTCGCCCCGGTGCGGCGCACCGCCGGGACGGCGGAACGGATCGCGCGGGGCGACTTCGGCGCCCGCGTGAAGGGCGCCGATCACGCGCAGGCCGAGCTCGGCTCGATGGTGCGCGGCTTCAACGCCATGGCCGACGCGCTGCAGGACGGGCACGAGGAGCTCGAGTCGGGCCGCGCCCGGCTCGAGCTCCAGAACCACGAGCTCGAGGCCCAGCGCCGCGAGCTCGAGTCCGTCGTCCGCCAGCTCGAGGACGAGAAGCGCCGGATCGCCGAGGCACAGGCCTTCGGCGAGGCGGTCGCGGCGGAGTCGCGCTTCGCGCCGCTGGCGGACCTCATCCTGGCCCGGGTGGCCGACGCGGTCGGCGCCGACGTCGGCGCGATCTTCGCCCGCGACGCGCGGCGCGACGACGCCCTCGCGCCGGCCGTCACGCGCGGCCTGCGCCGCGAGGACCTGCCCGAGCGCCTCGAGCCGGGCGTCGGCTTCGCGGGCCGCGCCGCGGCCGAGCGGCGCACCGTCACGGCCGACTTCTCCGAGAGCCGGCTGCAGGTCCGCGCGTACGGCCTGCCAGTCACCGTCCGCCACGAGCTCCACGTCCCGCTCGTGCAGAGCGACCAGGTCTTCGGCGTGCTCAGCCTGGCCCGGCTGACGGGCGACCCGTGGTCGCCGGCCGAGCAGGAGCTCGCCGCGCACCTCGCCGACCAGGCCGCCACCGCGCTGGCCAAGGCCGTGGCACTGCGCGAGAGCCGGTCGCGGCTGGGCCTGACCCGCGCCGTCCTGGACGCGACGCCCGACGCGATCGGGCTCTTCGGCGCCGACCGCCGGCTCGCGGTCGCCAACGAGCCGCTGCGCGCCGCCGTGGCGCAGCTCGGCGAGGCCGGCGTCGTGACGGCGCCCGCCGGCCCGGGGCCGTCGCGCGACGAGCTCAGCCTGCCCGACGGCCGCGTCCTGGCCCGCTACGTCGCGCCGCTCGACCAGGACGCCGACGGGGTCGACGGCACGCTCGTGGTCCTGCGCGACGTCACCGCCGAGCGCGAGGCCGAGCGCCTCAAGGACGAGTTCTTCGCCCTCGTCTCCCACGAGCTGCGCACGCCGCTGACCTCCGTCATCGGCTACCTCGAGCTGCTGCGCGAGGCGCAGTCCGAGGCCGATGACGGCGCCGCGGCCGAGCGTGCCCACTACGCGGCGGTGATCGAGCGCAACGCCCGGCGGCTGCTGCGCCTCGTCGGCGACCTGCTCTTCGTCGCCCAGATCGAGGCGGGGCGGCTGTCGCTCGACGTCGGGACCGCCGACCTCGCGGCGATCGCCCGGGAGAGCCTGGAGGCGGCCCGGCCGCGCGCCGCGCAGGCGGGCGTCGACCTCGAGGACCGGATCGACGAGGTCGGCTCGGTGCCCGGCGACGCCGACCGCCTCGGCCAGGCGGTCGACAACCTCGTCTCCAACGCCCTGAAGTTCACGCCCGCCGGCGGCCGCGTGACGGTGCGCGTGGCGGCCGAGGGCGACGCGGCCGTCCTCGACGTCGCCGACACCGGGATGGGCATCGCCGCCGAGGACCAGGAGCGCCTCTTCGAGCGCTTCTTCCGGGCCGGCGCCGCCACCGCGGCGGCGATCCAGGGCGTCGGCCTGGGGCTGACGATCGTGCGGGCCATCGTCGAAGGGCATGGCGGGACGGTGGAGGTCCGCAGCCGCGCGGGGGAGGGGGCGACCTTCCGCGTGCGCCTCCCGCTCCGCCGCCCGGCGCCGGGCGTCCTGCGCCCCGCCGCCCGCCCCCAGGTCGTCGCCGTCCCGCCACCCGCGCCGGGGGGTGCGCGATGAGCGACGCCGGCGCCGCGAAGCCGGTCGTCCTGCTGGCCGAGGACGACGAGGACGTGCGGGCGCTCGCGGAGCTCGCGCTGCGGCGCACCGGCGCGGAGGTCGTCGCGGTCGGCGACGGTGAGGCCGCGGTGCGCGCCGCCGGCGAGCACCCGCCCGCCGTCGCGGTCCTCGACGTCTCCATGCCCGGGCTCGACGGCTACGAGGTGACCCGGCGCCTGCGGGCCGACCCGGCCACGTCCGCCACCCGCATCCTGCTCCTGTCGGCGCGGGTGGCGCCGGCCGATCGCGAGCTCGGCGCCGCGGCCGGTGCCGACGACCGGCTCGACAAGCCCTTCTCGCCCACCGAGCTCGCCCGGCGGGTGCGGGAGCTGCTCGGTGGCTGACGCGCCGCCCGTCCTCTGGCGCCCGTCCGCCGAGCGCGTGGAGGGCTCGCAGCTGACGCGCTTCGCGCGCGCCGTCGGCCGCGGCGACGTCCCCTACGAGGAGCTCTGGCGCTGGTCGGTGACCGACGTCGAGGGGTTCTGGTCGGCGGTGTGGTCGCACTTCGGCGTCCGGGCCGACGGGGATCCGACGACGGTGCTGGCCGCGCGCGCGATGCCCGGGGCGCGGTGGTTCCCGGACGTCCGCCTGAGCTACGCCGAGCACGTCCTCGGCGACCGCGACGACGACGCCCTGGCCCTTCAGCACGCGTCCGAGCTGCGCGGGCTGGAGCGATGGACCTGGCGCGACCTGCGGGCGCGGGTCGCGGCGATCCGCGGCGGTCTCGCCGCCCGCGGCGTGGGGGAGGGCGACCGCGTCGCCGCCTACCTCCCCAACGTCCCCGACACCCTGGCGGCCTTCCTGGCCACGGCCTCGCTGGGGGCGGTCTGGTCGAGCGCGGCGCCCGAGTTCGGCGCCCGGTCGGTCGTCGACCGCTTCGCGCAGATCGAGCCGAAGGTCCTCCTCGCCGTCGACGGCTACCGCTACGGCGGGCGCGACTTCGACCGCCGCGCGGCCGGCGACGAGATCGGCGCGGCCGTCGGCGCGCCGGTCGTCCGGCTCGGGCACCTCGACGGGTCCGGCTGGGAGGCGGGCTTCCTCGACGCCGACCCGCCGCCCCTGTCCTTCGCCCGCGTGCCCTTCGACCACCCGCTCTGGATCCTCTACAGCTCCGGCACGACCGGGTTGCCGAAGGCGATCGTGCACGGCACGGGCGGCATCCTGCTCGAGCACCTCAAGAAGATGCACCTGCACCTCGACGCGCAGGCCGGCGACCGCGTCTTCTGGTTCACGACGACCGGCTGGATGATGTGGAACTTCCTGGCCGGCGTGCTCCTGACCGAGGCGTCGATCGTCCTCTACGACGGCACGCCGGCGGGCGACGTCCTGTGGGACCTCGCGGCCGCGTCGGGCATGACGACGTTCGGCACGAGCGCGGCCTACCTGGCCGCCTGCCGGAAGGACGGCGTGGAGCCCGCGCGCGGCCGGGACCTGTCGGCGCTGCGGGCGGTCGGGTCGACCGGCTCGCCGCTCGCGCCGGAGGGCTTCCGCTGGGTCTACGAGCAGCTCGGCGCGGACACGTGGCTCTTCTCGACGAGCGGCGGGACCGACGTCTGCACCGCCTTCGTCGGCGGCGTGCCCACCCTGCCCGTGCACGAGGGCGAGCTCCAGGGCCGCGCGCTGGGCGCCGCCGTCGAGGCCTGGGACGAGGACGGCCGCGCCCTCGTCGGGGAGGTCGGCGAGCTCGTGCTCACCGAGCCGATGCCGTCGATGCCCGTCGCCTTCTGGGGCGACCCGGACGGCGCGAAGCTCCGCGAGGCCTACTTCTCGACGTACCCAGGCGTCTGGCGGCACGGCGACTGGATCGAGATCACCGACCGCGGCACCGCGATCATCCACGGGCGCAGCGACTCGACGATCAACCGCGGCGGCGTGCGGATGGGGACGGCCGAGATCTACCGCACCGTGCTGGCCTTCGACGAGGTCGTCGACGCCGTGGTCGTCGACGTGCCGGACCGCGACCCGTCGTCGCCGAGCCGCATGCACCTCTTCGTCGTGCTGCGGGACGGCGTACCGCTCGACGACGACCTCGTCGCGCGCCTGCGCCGGCGGCTGCGCGAGGAGTGCTCGCCGCGTCACGTGCCCGACGACGTCGTCCAGGTCGCCGAGGTGCCCCGGACGCTCTCCGGCAAGGTCCTCGAGGTGCCGATCAAGCGCATCCTCATGGGCGAGGACCCCGACCGCGCGGTGAGCCGGGGCTCGCTGGCGAACCCCGCCGCGCTCGACTCGTTCGTCGCGCTGGCCCGCCAGTAGGGTCCTGGCATGGACGCCATCGAGCTCGCCTTCGCCGGCGCGGCGCGCCAGGCCCGGCTGGTCGCCGACGGCACGGTGTCCTCGCGGGAGCTCGTGGGTGCGGTCCTGGACCGCATCGACCGCCTGAACCCGGTGCTCAACGCGTTCCGCGTCGTCTACGCCGAGGGCGCGCTCGCGCAGGCGCAGCGCGCCGACGCCCGCCGGTCCGCCGGCGAGGGCGGCGACGCGCCGCTGCTGGGCGTCCCCGTCGCGATCAAGGACGACGCCGACGTCGCCGGCGACGTCACGACCTGGGGCACCGCGGCGCACGGGCCGCCCGCCCTGCAGGACAGCCACGTCGTGGCCCGGCTGCGCGCCGCGGGCGCGATCGTCGTCGGCCGGACGAACGTGCCGGAGCTCATGCAG
Source organism: uncultured Actinomycetes bacterium (assembly GCA_963707695.1). Taxonomy (GTDB): domain Bacteria; phylum Actinomycetota; class Thermoleophilia; order Solirubrobacterales; family Solirubrobacteraceae; genus JAOPZW01. The sequence goes on from CAVPQY010000006.1 coordinate 80,477, forward strand.
TGGCCGTTCACGGAGACGCTGACCTTCGGCGCGACCCGCAACCCGTGGGGGCTCGACCGGACTCCGGGCGGCTCGAGCGGCGGCTCGGGCGCGGCCGTCGCGGCCGGGCTGTGCGGCGTGGCGCAGGGCAGCGACGGGGCGGGCTCGATCCGCATCCCGGCCGCCTGGTGCGGGCTCTTCGGCCTCAAGCCCACGCGGGGGCGGATCCCGCTCGGGCCCGCCAACGCCGACGCCTGGCACGGCCTCTCGGTCTTCGGGCCGCTCGCGCGGACGGTCGCCGACGCCGCGCTGTTCCTCGACGTGACCGCCGACGGCGTCCCGGCCGGGGGCTTCGCCGGCGCGGTGCGCGCGGGGCCGGGCCGGCTGCGCGTCGGCGTCAGCACGGCCCTCGTGCCCGGGCCGGTGGCCCGCCTCGGCGCCGAGCAGCGCCGCGCGGTCGAGGAGACCGCCGACCTCCTGCGCTCGCTCGGGCACGACGTCGGCGACGTGGAGGTCGACTACGGGCGGCGTGCCTTCGGCAGCCTGGTGACGCGGTACCTGCGCGGCATCCACGACGACGCCGCCTCCCTGCCGCACCCCGAGCGCCTCGAGCGCCGGACGCGCGGGATGGCCCGGCTGGGTGGCCTCGTGCCGGCCGGCACGGTGGCGCGCGTGCGCCGGGACGAGCCCGCGCTGGCGGCGCGCATCGACCGGGTCTTCGACCGCGTCGACGTGCTCCTGCTGCCGGGTCCAGCGGGGCCGCCCTTCCGCATCGGGGCGCTGCACGGCCGCGGGGCGCTCTGGACCGTCAACGCGTCGTCCGCGAAGGTGCCGTGGCACGGCGTCTGGAACGCCGTCGGCCACCCGGCGGCGTCGGTCCCGGCCGGGTTCGACCGACACGGCTTGCCCCTGGCCGTGCAGCTGGTGGGCCCGGCCGACGCGGACGCGCGCCTGCTGGCCCTCGGCGGCCAGCTCGAGGCCGCGCGCCCGTGGGCCGACCGCCGGCCGCACGTGGGATGACGTCGCCCAACCGCCACGAGGTCCTCGAGGTCGCGGTCGAGGCCGCCCGGGCCGGCGGCGCGGTGCTGCTGGCGCACTTCGGCGCGACCGGCGAGGTCGAGGTGCGCACGAAGTCGACCGCGACCGACCCCGTCAGCGACGCGGACCTCGCCGCCGAGGCGGCCATCCGCGCGGTGCTCGCCGCGCGCCGGCCGCACGACGGGATCCTCGGCGAGGAGGGCGACGACGTGCGCGGCACCACGGGCCTGCGCTGGGTCGTCGACCCGCTCGACGGGACGGTGAACTTCCTCTTCGGGATCCCGCAGTGGTGCGTGAGCGTCGCCTGCGACGACGTGGCGGGGGCGATCCTCGACCCCGTCCGCGGCGAGCTCTTCACCGTCGTGGCCGGCGGCCCGGGCCAGCTCGACGGGCGCGTCCTGCAGCCGCGGCTGCGCGGGGACCTGGCCACCGCGCTCGTCGCCACCGGCTTCGCCTACGACGCGGGGGTCCGCGAGCGTCAGGCCGAGGTCATCGGCCGGCTGCTCGGCCGCGTCCGCGACGTGCGCCGCCTGGGCTCGGCGGCCCTCGACCTGGCCTGGACGGCGGCCGGGCGCTACGACGCCTACTACGAGCGCGGGGTCAAGCCGTGGGACGTCGCCGCGGGCACGCTGCTGTGCCGCGCGGTCGGGCTGGAGGTCCACGTCCTGCCGGCGACGGAGGGGCTGCCGGCTGGCGTGCTCGCGGCCCCGCCCGCGCTCGCCGGGCCGCTGCTCGACCTCGTCCGCTAGGCCGCCGCTTCCCGCCGGCCGCCGTGGTGGACGACCGCCTCGGGCACCATCACGAGCAGGATGCGCGGGTCGTCGTCGCGGTGGTCGGGGTAGATGTCGCGGCCGAGGTACTTCCGGGCCAGGTGGTCGATGTGGGCCTCGGCGCCCTCGGTCGCGTGCTCGACCAGGCGCGCGCGGATCGAGACGTACTCGTAGGGGTCCTCGAGGTTCTGCACGGTCAGCGTCGCGCGGCCCTGCTCCATGACCTCGTGCGTCCAGCGGCGGCTGTCGGCGCCGTTGAGCAGGACGCGGTCGCCGTTGACGTCGACCCACGCCGGGACGACGCGTGGGCTGCCGTCCGGGCGCAGCGTGGCCACGTGGCAGAAGTTGGGCGCGACCAGCAGCTCACGGTCGCGGTCGTCGAGGGAGGCGCGGGGCATGGATGCCGGGCTACCGCGTCGCCCCGCCGGACATGCAGGGCCGCCGCGCCGCGGCGGCGACCCGCGACCCGCGACCCGCGACCCACCGAGATGCCCGGGGCGGGATTCGAACCCGCACGTCCTCTCGGACAGGGCTTTTTGAGAGCCCAGCGTCTACCGTTCCGCCACCCGGGCCGGTGGTAGGGGGAGCCTAGAGCGCGATCGCTAGGCCGGGAGCGGTGACCCGCGGTGCGGCGGCGGCGGCGGGATCTGGCCGCCGTCGACGCGGCGCTCGACCTCGACGTTCCACGCCTGGCGGAACCCGATCATCGCGACCACGAGGAGCACGAGCTGGACGACGGCCAGCACGATGCAGACCAGCCCGAGGACGTCGGCGTCGACGGCCGGCTGGGCGAACCCGGGGGCGTCCCGGTCGAACCACCCCGGGGCCGAGACCGCGGCGAAGATGCCGAGGATGATGGCCAGGGCGGCGATCACCGGCAGGATGCCGCGGTTCCAGCGCAGCACGAGGTACGTCGCCAGGACGTAGACGAGCAGGTAGCCCACCAGCAGGGCCTTGGACCCCTGCAGCTTGTCCCAGCCACCGAGCGTCACGACCAGCATCAGGCCGATCGAGACGAGCAGCACCAGGACCACCGCGACCCGGGTCGACTTGCTCGACGCCCGGTCCCGGTTGGGGTGCTCGATCACGAGGTCGTCGTCGTGCTCCTCCGCGCGCGCCATGACGGGGCGACCTTACACTCCCGCCCGCGGGATGCAGCGCACTTCCGCGCGCGGGCGTGGTGGAACCGGTAGACACGCCGGCCTTAGGAGCCGGTGGCGCAAGCCGTGGGGGTTCGAGTCCCTCCGCCCGCATGCGCGGCGGTCCGCGTCCGGGGTTGCGGCCCGCAGAGCCGAGCTTCGCACCCGGGCGCCCGTGTCAGGTGAGCAGACTCACCGTCCCCTTGACGACGAGGTAGCCGCCGAGACCGAACGAGCCCCACTCGAGGACGGCGTGCTCGTGGCTCCGGACCCAGGCCGTTGCCGCGCCGAGATAGGCGGCGGGCGCGCCGGGACGCGCCACCGAAAGCACGAGCGACGCGAGCGGGATGACGAACCAGAGGGCGTTGTAGATCGCGACCCGCAGGGCGGCGTCCACGGGGCCAGGCCGGTCGGAGGCGATCGCGTTGAGCGCCGCCAGGTAGACGAGCCCGGGTAGGTGCGTGCCGATCCCGGCGACGACGACGTCGCGGGCGGAGGCGCCGCGCAGGCCTTGGGCGAATCGCGAGCGCGCCGCCGTTGCCGACGGGCTCGAGCTGCGCCGGCGGGCGGGTTGAACCCAGTCCCAGTGCAGACCGGCCGCGAACCCGAGCGCCGCCGCACCGAAGGCGACGTCGAGCACGGCCGTGAACGTCGACCCCCCGATCGCCACATTGGCGCCGTGGAAGACCCCGACCACCACCAGCCCGACCGCCCAGCTCCAGGCGAAGCCGGCGGCCGTGAAGAGGAGCAGGAGCCGCTGGGGCTTCGATCTTTCGAGCAAGACCAGGACCGCTGCCAGGCTCGTCCCGGGCCGCAGGCCGCTGAACACCCCGAGGACCAGCGCCTCGAGATTCATCGCGCGCCGCTCCGCGAGCGGCATCGCCGAGAGGCCGAACTCAACTCGCACGCTCCGATCGCCCTGGGCCACTGATGCCGTGCGGGACGGCGATGTCCCGGCCGATCGAGCCTAGGCCTCCCGAGATGTCAATTTCGTGCCTCTTCTTCATGACTGAGCGGCGGAGTCGTCGCATGCGCAGGCTTGCCCCGCTTGCGCGCCAGGGACATGAGCTCGCCGGATCCAGAGACGGCGAGGTACGCCGTGAGCACCGCGACGGCGACCGGCGCGATCTGCAGCGTGCCGATCTGGGTCGTGAGGGCGGCGAGCATGATCAACGAGAACGGAGCCGCGACGAGCGCCCCAGGGAGGGCGGCGAACATCGCCGCGAACGCGAGTCCCTCCGGCAGCCCTGGGATCAGCACATGCGCGGCGGTTCCGGCCGTGCCGCCGATGAACAGCATGACGAGGAACGGCCCACCGATGAATCCGGTGGCCTCGCAGAGCGCGAACACGAAGATCTTGGCGAACACGACCGCGATCAGCAGGCCGGCGCCGAGGGCGGGCCCGTCGTGGATCACGGTCGTGAGCTGATCGGTCCCGGTGAACAGCGTCAGTGGCAGCGCGACGCCGACGAGCCCGAACGCGATCCCCCCGAGCGCCGGGCGAAGGATGGTGCGTTCGGCGAGCGGAGCGGCGAGTTTGGTCATGACCCCGATCGCGACCGCCGTGATCAGCGCGAGCGCGCCCGCGACGAGGCCGAGGGGAACGGCCGCCAGCAGCTGCCAGTCCTCGTACTCGTACGACGGCAGCGCGTAGATCCCGACGAACGTCGACCCCGCGATCGGAAAATAGACCGCGAACGCGACCGAGGCCGCCAGCAGACCTGCAACCAGCGCGTCGGCGAAGCGTGCCGCCTTTGGACGCGCGATCTCGAGCGTGAGGATCGACGCCAGGATGGGAGATGACAACAGGCCCCCGTACGCCCCGGACATCCCACTGAGCGTGTTCGTGGCGCACACGTCCTCGCTGAGCTTCTGCCGCTCTGAGACCCAGGTTCCCAGCCCGCCCCCCATCTTCCCCAGTGCGTCCTCGGGCCCGAGGCTCGCCCCACCCGCCAGTGACACCAGCGACACGGCAACCGCCCCCGGCACCGTGGAGGGCTCGACCCGCTGGTCCTCGAGCTCTTGGACCGTCCCAGGCAGCTTGAGCGGGACGCGAAAGACGCGCCGCAGCACGCCGACGACCACCCCGGTTCCCGCGGTCACGGCCACCCACCAGAGGCTGCCGTCGAGCCATCCGGGGTCTTCGGGAAGCGTGAACCAGAGGTTGGTGCCACCCGTCACCAATCCCAGGAACGCCAGCGCCGCGAAGGCCAGCACCACGCCGAGCAAGACGGCGTGGCGCACGATGACCCAGAATCCTGGTGACCGCGCCAGAGCGACGTCATCGGAACCTGGGTGCGAGTCGTCGCCCGTCGTGCCTGTGCTCATCGGATCCCTCGGCCTCGAGCCACATCGTGCGCGTCAACCGCTTCCACCGCGATTGGCGTCGCCGCGGCGATCGCGAGGCGCACGTCGTCGCCGGCGGGAGGGCCCCGAGTTCCGAGCTCAACGTCGTCCTCGAACGTGATTGAAGGCCCGGGACACTTGGGTGTCATCACCCGATTCGGAGGATCAAGCGGGTGTCCGCACCATTGCCGGGTCGGGTTCTCAAGAGGAGCATTCTGGGGCGGCGACGATCGAGGGAAGGCGCCCGCGATGGCGACTGCGACCGGAGCGACCCCGAAGAACGGCGGCAGGACGACGCGCCGGACGAAGCGCGCGGCGGCGGTGGCGCATTTGTCGGTGGCCGAACGCGTCGCGCGCGGCAAGGCGGCGCGACAAGAGGTCCCCCGCGACGCTCATGCGGTGTTCGCGCCGCTACCGACCCGGGCCGATCCGGTCGACGTGCTCGAGCGCCAGGCGACGACGCGCGTCCCGGAGCTGGTCCCGATCCGTTACGGGCGGATGCTGGTTTCGCCGTTCGCGTTCTACCGCGGTGCGGCGGCGATCATGGCCCAGGACCTCGCCGGAACGCCGCGGTCGGGGCTGACGGTGCAGTGCTGCGGGGATGCGCACCTGTCGAACTTCGGCGTGTTCGCCTCGCCGGAACGACGGCTGGTGTTCGACGTCAACGATTTCGACGAGACGCTCCCGGGTCCGTGGGAGTGGGACGTCAAGCGGCTGGCGGCGAGCATGATCGTCGCGGCGCGCGACAACGGCTACGACCCCAAGCACCAGGAGCGGATCGTGCTCGACACGGTCGGCCGGTACCGCGCGGCAATGGCTGAGTTCGCCGGGATGGAGCAACTCGTCGTGTGGTACTCGCGCCTGGATATCGAGAACGTGGTCAAGGACTACGGGGCGCAGTTCAAGCCGAAGCGCGTCAAGCGAACCGAGAAGGAGCTCGCGAAGGCCCGCACGAAGGACAGCATGACGGCGTTCTCCAAGTTGACCCACGTCGTCGACGGTCAGCCACGCATCATCGACCAGTCGCCGCTGATCGTGCCCCTCGAGCAGCTCGCGGCCACGGAGGGCGGGCGAGATGAGCTATTCGACGAGCTCCGCGGGCTGGTGCGCGAGTACCGGGAGACGCTCGAGTTCGACCGGCGTGTGCTGCTGGAGCAGTTCGAGCTGGCGGACTTCGCCCGCAAGGTGGTGGGGGTCGGCAGCGTCGGCACCCGTGCCTGGATCGCGCTGTTCTTCGGCCGTGACGGTCAGGACCCGTTGTTCCTGCAGATCAAGGAGGCGGACGCATCGGTGCTCGAGGAGTTCCTCGGCCCCAGCGAGTTCTCCAACCACGGCGAGCGAGTCGTCGTCGGGCAGCGGCTGATGCAGGCCGCCAGCGACATCTTCCTGGGCTGGCTGCACGTCGACGCGGGGATGGACGGCCGCCCCCGAGACTTCTACGTCCGCCAGCTCAAGGACTGGAAGGGCTCCGCGGAGATCGAGCAGATGGTCCCGAAGGGGATGGCCACGTACGGCAAGCTCTGCGGGTGGACGCTGGCCCGTGCCCACGCCCGCAGCGGCGACCGCATCGCGATCGCCTCCTACCTCGGCAACGGCACCAGCTTCGACCGCGCGATCCTCGAGTTCTCCATGGACTACGCCGAGCAGAACGAGCGCGACTACAAGGCGCTGAAGGGGGCGGTCGAGTCCGGAAGGGTCGCGGCTCAAACGGGCCTCTGACCGACGTGCTCGTGAGACCTTCCCGTGGCCGGGCCCCTGGCTCGTCCGGGCGGGGCGAGCTGCTCGACGCGCTCGGCGAGTGGCGTGGCGGGTCCCGCCTGCGGGCCCGCCGGGTGACGCTCCTCCGCCCGCATGCGAGGCGGTCCGCGTCCGGCGGATCCGGCTCTGGCGCTGCGGCTCAGCGCACGAGCCTGGCGCCGGCCGCGTCGAGGGCCGCCAGCAGGCGCGGCAGGGGCCGGGCGGCCACGGCCGCGGCGCCGCGCCACCGCGAGCGCCGCCGGGCGAGGCGGGGGCCGACGATCGCGGCGAACAGCGCGGAGCCCTGGAGCGGCCGCCCGTGCACGACGATCTCCGACACCCGCCCGAGGTCGTCGTGGCGCACGAGGTCGACGAGCTCGACGTCGCGCCCGCCGAGGCGCATCCGGAACGCGAGCACCTGGACGTCGCCGCCGTCGGCGACCGCCGTGTACTCGAGGTCCTCGAGGGCGCCGAGCAGCTCGGTCATCAGCTCGCCGACCTGGTCGCGGCCGCGGAAGGGGTGGGCGGTGACGGGGGAGCGCAGGACGACGTCGGGCGCGAAGGTGGCGACGAGCGCGGCCGGGTCGCGCGCCAGCATGGCGGCGCGCAGCGGCGCGGTCAGGTCGCGCTCGGGGAGCTGGAGCATGGCCCTGCGCAGCGTCGCACGCGGCCGCGCCGCGCGCACGCGGGGCGGTCAGCCGGCGGCGCCGGCGTCGGCGAGCTCGAACCAGACGTGCGTGCTGCCCTCGTACACGCCCCACCGGCTCGCCAGTCGGTCGACGAGGTGCAGCCCGAAGCCGCCGGCCTCGCCGGGCGCAGCGGCCATCCTCAGCTCGCTCGTCGGGTCGCCGTCGTCGACGACCTCGCCGCGCACGGAGGTCGGGCTCTCCACCGTGAGCCGGACCTTCACGGGCCTCCCGGGGCCGTACTTCACCGCGTTCGTGACGAGCTCGGTGACGACGAGGCGCAGGTCCGCGAGCAGCTCCTCGGACACGCGGTCGCCGAGCCGGCGCGTGACGGTCTCACGCGCGGCGGCCGGCGCGCCGAGGTCGGGGCGGAAGGTCAGCTCGATGCGCAGAGCGTCCCAGGCTCCCTCCCGCGGCGTCGCGGCGCAAGCCCGCGCCGGCCGGGCCTGGCGCGATCCCGCGCCTCACCCACGCCGCATGAGGCGTCCCACGGCGGCCATGAGCTCCTCGGTCCGCTCGTCGCGCTCGCCGTCCTGCGCATCGATGACGCAGTGGCGGGCGTGATCGTCGAGCAGGCCGAGAGCGACCTTGTCGAGCGCCGCCTGCACCGCCGAGATCTGCGTGAGGACGTCGATGCAGTAGCGGTCGTCCGCCACCATCCCCTGAACGCCGCGGACCTGCCCCTCGATGCGGCGCAGCCGCGCCTGGAGCTGGTCCTTCGTCGCCGTGTACCCGCGCGTCTCCATGGCTCGAGTGTACTCCCCCGGGGGGGTATAGAAGTGCGACGTCGTGTCGCTGAGGCCGACCGTCGCGGTGCATCGCACCGGCATCCGGGGTAGGGTCGGCCGATGAAGGTGGGGCTCGTCCTGGGGGCCGGCGGCGTCGTCGGTGCCTCGTGGCTGATCGGAGCGCTCGACGCGCTCGAGTCGGAGACCGGCTGGCGCGCGTCGTCCGCCGACCACATCGTCGGCACGTCGGCGGGCTCGGCGGTGGGCGCGATCCTCGCCGCCGGGATCGAGGCGCCGTTCATGGCGGCCTACGCGGCCGGCCGGACGTTGGAGGGCTTCGCGGAGGCGGAGGAGCGCGCGGAGAGCCTCGTCACCCGCATCACCGGGTCCGAGCTGCGCCTGCATCGTGCCCTGCCGCCCATCGGACCCGGCTCCTGGCGGCTGGCCGCCTCGAGCCTCCTGCACCCCCAGCGCCACGCGCCGGCCGCGGTCCTGGCCGGCTGGCTCCCGCGGGGGTTCGTCTCGACCTCACCGGTCCGCGAGCTCGTCGAGCGCTTCGTCCCCGGCACCTGGCCCGACCACCCGCGCTACTGGGCGGTCGCGGCCGACTACGGGAGCGGCAGGCGCGTCGCCTTCGGCCGCGCCGGCGCGCCGGAGACGCGGGCGGCGGACGCCGTTGCGGCCTCCTGCGCCATCCCCGGCTGGTACCACCCCGTGAAGATCGCGGGGAGGCGGTACGTCGACGGCGGGATCTGCTCGGCGTCGAACCTCGACCTGCTGTGCGGCACCGACGTCGACCTGGTCGTCTGCCTGAACCCGATGTCCTCGATGGCGCAGGCCGCCGGCGGGTCCCCCGCCGACCGCTTCGCCGGCCTCATGCGCGCGCAGAGCGGACGGCGCCTGGGGCACGAGGCGCGCAAGCTGCGCGCGGAGGGCAAGCGCGTCGTCGTCGTCCAGCCGACCGAGGAGGACGTCGCGCTGATGGGCGTCAACCTCATGAACGGCCGCCGGCGCGTGGCCGTCCTCGAGCAGGCCCGGAAGTCCGCGGCGCTGACGCTGCGCCGGCTGCGCGCGGAGGACGTGCCGCTGCCCGGGCGCTCGCGCGCCCGTCGCGGGTCCGCCGCGCCGGCGCGCGGCGCCGCTGGGCGCGCCGCCTAGCGCCGACCTACAATGCCCCTGTCCAGGGGGAATGAGTTAACGGCTATGCGCGCGGTCTCCAAAACCGTGAATCTGGGTTCGAATCCCAGTTCCCCCGCTGCCGGCGACGGCGGACCTGCGCATGACCGACACCCCGCCCCCGCCGGACGCCGCCCTGCGCCGGGACATCCGCGAGCTCGGCGACGTCCTGGGCGCGACGATCACCCGCCAGGAGGGACGCGCGGTCTTCGACCTCGTCGAGCGCGTCCGCGGCCTGGTCCGCACCGACCGCACCGCCGCGGCGACGCTGCTGGCGGGCGTGGACCCCGTCACGGCGACCAAGCTCGTCCGCGCCTTCACGACGTTCTTCCACCTCGCGAACGTCGCCGAGCAGGTGGACCGGGCGCGCGAGCTGCAGGCCCGGCGGCGGGCGACTGGGGGGTGGCTGGCCCAGGCGGTCGACCGTGTCGTGGCCGAGGGCGTGCCCGGGGGCGAGGTCGCGGCCGCCGTCGGGCGCCTGGCCGTGCGGCCCGTCTTCACCGCGCACCCGACGGAGGCCGCGCGGCGCACCGTCCTCACGAAGATCCGCCAGATCGCCGTGCTGCTCGACGAGCGCCGCCTCGTCGCCGGCGACGAGGCGGCGGCGCGCCGTGTGCGCCGGCGCCTGGAGGAGCTCGTCGAGCTGCTGTGGCAGACCGACGAGCTGCGGATCGTCGCCCCGGACGTCAGCGACGAGGCGCGCAACGCCGTCTTCTACCTCGACGCGCTGCACCACGACGCCGTCGGCCAGACCCTGCGCGTGCTCGTCGACGAGCTGGCCCGGGCCGGCGTGGCGCTCCCGGTCGGTGCCCGGCCCCTGACCTTCGGGAGCTGGATCGGCGGCGACCGCGACGGCAACCCGAACGTCACGCCCGGGACGACGCTGGCCGTGCTCGACCTCCAGCAGGACCACGCGATCCGCGACGCGCTCGACGTCGTCGACGCGCTGCGCGCGGACCTCTCGATGTCGGTCCGCATCATCGGGGTGGCGCCGGAGCTCGAGGCGTCCCTCGCGGCCGACCTGCGCCGGCTGCCCGAGGTCGAGGACCGCTACCGGCGCCTGAACGCCGAGGAGCCCTATCGCCTGAAGCTGACGTGCGTCCGCACCCGCCTGGTGCTCACGCGCCGCCGCCTGGCGGGCGGCGGCGCGCACGAGCCCGGCCGCGACTACGCGGACGTGTCGGAGCTTCTGTCCGACCTCGGGCTGGTGCGCGAGTCGCTCCTCCTGCACCGTGGCGAGCTCGTGGCCCGCGGGCGGCTCGAGGACGCGATCAGGACGATCGCCGCCTTCGGGCTGCACCTGGCCACGCTCGACGTCCGCGAGCACGCGGCCGCCCACCACCACGCGGTCGGCCAGCTCCTGGACCGGCTCGACGACGACGGCCCGCGCTACGCGGAGCTCGACCGCGCCGCGCGGCGCGAGGCGCTGGGCGCGGAGCTGCGCAGCCGTCGCCCGCTCGCCGCGGCGCCGCCGCCGCTGGACCCCGACGGCGCCCGCACCGCGGCGACGTTCGCGGCCATCGCGACGGCGTTCGAGCGGCACGGGCCCGAGGTCGTCGAGAGCTACATCGTCTCGATGTGCCGCGGCGCCGACGACGTCCTGGCCGCGGTCGTGCTCGCCCGCGAGGCCGGCCTGGTCGACGTGCGGGCGGGCACCGCGCGCCTCGGCTTCGTCCCGCTCCTGGAGACCGTCGACGAGCTCGTCCGGGCGGACGTCGTCCTGGAGGGGCTCTTGGCCGACCCGCTGTACCGCCGGCTCGTCGCCTCGCGCGGCGACGTGCAGGAGGTCATGCTCGGCTACTCGGACTCGAACAAGGACGCCGGGATCACCACGAGCCAGTGGGCGATCCACCGCGCGCAGCGGAGCCTGCGCGACGTCGCCCAGCGCCACGGCGTGCGCCTGCGCCTCTTCCACGGCCGCGGGGGCTCGGTCGGCCGCGGGGGCGGGCCGACGCACGAGGCGATCCTCGCGCAGCCGTTCGGCGTCCTGGAGGGCGAGATCAAGGTCACCGAGCAGGGGGAGGTGATCTCGGACAAGTACCTGCTCCCCGCCCTGGCGCGGGAGAACCTCGAGCTCTCCGTGGCCGCGGTGCTGGAGGCCACGCTCCTGCACCGGACGCCGCGCTCGTCGGCCGAGGACCTCGCCGGCTTCTCGGCGGCGATGGACACCGTCTCCGAGGCGGCGGCGGAGCGCTACCGGGCCCTCGTGGGCGACCCGGACCTGCCGGCCTACTTCCTGGCTTCGACGCCGGTGGAGCTCCTGGGCGAGCTGCACCTCGGGTCGCGCCCGGCGCGCCGCCCCGACTCGGGCGCCGGGCTCGAGGGGCTGCGCGCCATCCCCTGGGTCTTCGGCTGGACGCAGTCGCGGCAGATCGTGCCCGGCTGGTACGGCGTCGGCAGCGGCCTCGCGGCCGCACGGGCCGCCGGCCTCGGGGAGGCGCTGGCCCGGATGGCGCAGGAATGGCGGTTCTTCGCGACGTTCCTCGGCAACGTGGCGATGACGCTCGTCAAGACCGACCTCGACATCGCGGCCGCCTACGCCGAGCGCCTCGCGCCGCCGTCCCTGCTGCGCTTCCTCGACGACCTGCGCCGCGAGCACGCGCTGACGGTGCAGGAGGTCCTGCGGGCCACGGGCCAGCGCGAGCTGCTCGAGCGCGACCCCGTCCTGCGCCACACGCTGAGCGTCCGCGACGCCTACCTGGCGCCGGTGCACGAGCTGCAGATCGCGCTCCTGCGCCGCTGGCGCGAGGAGCGGACGGCCGGCCGGCCGCGCGACCCGGCGCTCGACCGGGCGCTGCTCCTCACGGTCAACGGGATCGCCGCGGGCCTGCGCAACACGGGCTGAGAGCCGGCGGCCCGGAGGGGGCCGCACCCGGGTCGCGCGCGCGGGCGGGCGGAGCGAGCGCCGCGGCCGGAGGAATGGCCGCGGCGCGCCCCGATCGAGGTCCGCGGCGGAGGAGAGGGAGTTGCCGCGGATGCCGGCGGGCCGATCTCGTCCCGCCGGTGACCACTCCAGCACCCGCGGGCCGGGAGGTCGTCACGATCCTGAGAACGGCGGCCGGGCACTAGGGTCCGGACGCGATGGCCCCCGCGTCGGAGATCTTCGCGCCCGACCTGCTCCGCGACCGCGTCGCGCTCGTGACCGGCGGCGGGACGAACCTCGGGCGCGAGGCGGCCCGCGAGCTGCTGGCCTGCGGCGCGCGCGTCGTCGTCGCCGGCCGCCGCCCGGACGTCCTCGAGGAGGCCGTCGCCGACCTGGGGGAGGGGGCGACCGCCGTCGCCGGGGACGTGCGCGATCCTGCCGCCGCGGCCGCGATCGCCGCCGCGCCGCTCGAGCGCCACGGCCGCCTCGACGTCCTCGTGAACAACGCCGGGGGCCAGTACTTCGTGCCCGCCGAGGACATCAGCGCCAAGGGCTGGGCCGCCGTGCGCCGCCTGAACGTCGGCGGGACCGTGACGATGACGCGCGCGGCGCTCGACGCGGGCCTCGGCGCGGCCGGTGAGGGCGGGGCGATCGTCCACGTGACCGTCTCGCCCCACCACGGGATGCCGGCGATGGCGCACACCGGCGCGGCGCGGGCCGCGGTCGAGGCCTACGGCCGCGAGCTGGCGGCCGAGCTGGCGCCCCGCGGCATCGCCGTGGTGAGCGCGGCGATCGGCCGCTTCGCGACCGAGTCGCTGAAGAAGTACCCCGAGGTCGTCCAGGCGGGCGCGGCCCGCGGCGTCCCGCTGCAGCGGCTGGGGGAGATGCGCGAGTTCGCCTGGCTCGTGGCCCTGCTCGCCTCGCCGGTCGGCCGCGCGCTCAGCGGCTCGGTGGTCACGCTCGACGGCGGGCTCGACGACTTCCCGGGACCGTGGCCGCCGCCGGGCCTCGCCGGCGACGACGGCGACGTGCCCACCGAGGACCGCCGCCCGGCGCCCTCCTGAGGTACCCTGCGGGCACAGACGGACTGGCGGGCGAAGTGTTGTGGTTGCACAGGAGCCTTCCAAGCTCCGAGGGCGGGTTCGATTCCCGTCGCCCGCTCTGACGGGCACCACGGGGAGTGGCGCAGTCTGGTAGCGCACCCGGCTGGGGGCCGGGCGGTCGCAGGTTCAAATCCTGTCTCCCCGATTTACGAAAGCCCTGCAAAGCGCGGGTCTCGTCCGCACCAGCGCTATCACCTTCCAGGCGGTGGCGGAAGCGCGCTCGGTCGGACCACATCGGGTCGCAATCGACTAGCCCTGGCCTGGTGCCAGCATCTCGATGCCGTAGTCCGGCGCCTTCGCCGCCGCGCGCTCTAGCCGGTTTCGGCGCTCGGCGTCACTGAGCTCGGGCGCCGGCGAGGTCCGGGTCGGAACTGGGTCGCCGAACTCGGCGAAGAAGCTCTCGAGGCCGGCGGGCGCGACGGTGCACAGCAGTCTCGCCGCCACGTCCGCCGTGTTGCGGAAGGCGTGGGGTGCGTTGGCCGGGATGTTCGCTGAATCCCCAGCCTCCAATCGGACCGGTGGAAGGTCGCGCAGATGCACCTCTATCGAGCCCGCCAACACCCGGAAGCATTCCTCGAAGGCGTGACGGTGCGGCGGAGGCCCGCCACCCGGCGGAATGAGCATGTCGAGCATCGCGAAGCGGCCGGCGGTCTGCTCACCCGACAGCAGCACGGTGTAGGTGTCGCCGACAACCGCGAGGTGGACGAGCGCCTCGTCGTCGGAACGCGCGATCGCGAGCTCGCGCGTTGGATCATCGGGTGCCAGGGGCGACGTAGTTCCAACTGGCGGGTTGTTCATCTTGGTCCTTCCTGTGGGCGATCGGATGGTTCCGCGTCGTGATGACCTCGGCGGGCTCCCGGCTCGACGACCGCCTCGCAGCGGTCAGGCTGCGGAGAGCGCGACGCACAGCGCGAGGGCGAGGGTCTGCAGCGCGACGGCGAGGTCGAGTCGCGCCTGCAATGGCTCGCGCGCAGGCGCTCGCCGGCCTGGCGTCGGGCAGGCCGCTCACCCGTTCGCGGAACACGCCAGCGCCGTCCATGCGTCATCTGTCGGCAGCGGAGTCCGATCATCGGCTGGGTTCGTTCATGCCAGCGCGAGAACGAGGCCCGCAGCGACGAGCAGTGCCGCTGTGAGCCCGTGGACACCCAAGGCCTTGGAGAGCTTCCCGCCGTTCGTGAGGACGATCAGGCCGTCCGCGGTCGGGGTGATCGCCGCGGCGACGAGCACCCAGCCGAGCGTCGTGCGACCTGCGGACGCCCAGGCCACGAGCGGCACCACCCCGGAGGTGATGTCGCGGGCTCCCTTGATCTCGGTGAGACCGCGGAGGTTGCCTGCGGCGATACCGAAGTCGAGGGTCGCCTGGCGGGGCTGAAGGATGAAGCGAACGCCGAGGACGATGATCGCGACACAGGCGATGAGTCCGACCAGGAGAGCGGCAAGATGCATGAGTGTGCGTCCTTTCGGGCTCGTGCGGGGCGCTAGGTCCGCTTGACCGCGGAGAGGACCGACGCCGCATGGACCGTTCCGTGGGTGCGCGCGGCGGCCAGGTCGCCGGAGCTGCGAGCGTGCGCGGGCAGGCGAGTGGACGTTGCCGGCTCGGGAGCATCGCTGCGGTGCGTCATGACATCTCCTCGTCAAGGCTGACGGCCGTTCCAAGATTACGGATACAATGTAGCCGAATATGGAATGCCGTCAAGCTCATGCCGAAGACCCGGCGATACGATCGAACTTGATGGCCGAGCCCGCACGTCGTCCCCAAGACGCCGCTCCGGCTCCCGGGAGCCCGGCCTGGTGGAGCGCGCGGGCGGTGCCGCCGCCTGAACGTGGGCGAGGCCGGCCGCCCCGGAGCTTCGAGAACATCGTCTCCGTCGCCGCCGACCTTGTCGACGAGTTCGGAGTCGACGGCGTGAACATGCGGCTGCTGGCCGAACGGCTGGAAACCGGGACGGCCACCCTCTACCGCCATGTGAACGGCAAGGACGAGCTGATGGTCTACGTGCTCGACTCGCGGATGGGCGAGATCGTGAGCGCCTACGACGCATCGGCGGCTCGCCCGAGAACCTGGCGGGAGGCGCTTGAGCAGATCGCGTTCGCGTATCGCCGGTTCCTCGTCGCCCATCCCAATGTGCTTCCGCTCCTCGTCGGTCGGCTGCCGGTCGGGCCGCACGCACTGACCATCCGGGAGCGCAGCCTCGCCGCGCTCACCGAGCGCGGCTTCTCCCAGGAACTGGCGGCTCGGGCGTTCACGACGCTTCTGCAATACGTCGTCGGCTCTGCCGTGACGCAGGCCGGCTCTCCCGCTCCCGACGAGGCGGCCGCGATCCGGGGCTACTACCGGTCCCTGGACGCTGCCGCGTATCCGCACGTCGCAGCGGCAGCCGAGGCGCTCACGCGCACGCCGGTCGAGGCGGGGTTCGTCGAGGGCCTGGAGATCGTGCTCGATGGCATCGATCGCATCCGCCGGCGCAGCGCGCGTTAGCCGGCCGGCGTCGCGCGCGGGCGCTCCCCAGGTGGATGCTGCGGCGTCCGAAGCAGACGATCTGGCAGCGGGTCGGGCCGAAGCGAAGCAGATCCGAACCAGCGACCAGGACTTGCAGGGGATCGACCTGTCTCCCCGACCTGGGAAGGCCCCGCTCAGCCGGTGCTTTCGCGTGTCCGGGTGCAGGCTCCGGGCAGACGCGGACATCGCCGCTCAGCGCAGGCTTTGATCGCACGGAATGCTGCGGTCTACGCTGCGCCCATGTCCGATGGGCGGGATGATCGGGCGCGGGCCCGTGACGTCGCGGCGGCCAGGCGGGACATCGACGCGGCCGTCCGGGACGGCCTCGTGGAGGACTTCCTGATGTCCGAGCGCGAGGTGGATGCGCGCCGGGCTGCGCGGGAGGATCGTGAGGCGGCTGCGGCGGATCGTCTCGAGGCGGCTGCGGATCGTCGTGCGGCTGCCGAGGCGCGGGACGCTTCGCGTCGCAGCGGCGAATGAGGGCGAGGACGACGAGGCAGCGCCTCGGCGACCCCCCAGGGCGCTGAGGACGGCCGGGCGCTGCTCGATCCGCCCGTGCTGCTCCGAGCGCGTGGCGTCCCAACACCGCGCCGGCACAGGCACCACGTGCAGGTTCCGCGCGCGCCCGCTACGAGTGGGCCGAGCGGCTCATGGCCCTTGACCGCTTCGGGCGCCAGGTGCCCACAGCGCGACCGTGGCGATCACCACGAGGGCCATCACGACGATGCTGGTGTACTGCGCGTCCTGGTCGAGGATGTCCCACACGACCAGGCCCAGAGCCGCGAGCGAGGCGAGCCAGTAGACCGCCTGACGCCACGGCGGCAGGGTGCGCAGGTGCGTGAGCCAGCTCATCGGTTCTGCGCCCGCGACCGTACGCGCGTCCACCGCAGGACGCAACCGTTCCCGCCTCCCGTGCAGCGGCGAGGACCGACGACCCCGCACGCCGCTCCGAGACGCCCGGGGGCGGGCCGGTGCTAGCCGCTGGTCGAGCGCAGGTGGCTGGCGTCGCGCGCGAAGATCGCGCCTTCGGTGTCCAGGAGCGGCAGCTTCTCGTCGAGCCACGTCGGCAGCCACCAGGTGCGGTCGCCGGCCAGCTTCATGATCGAGGGCAGCAGCCCGAGGCGGACGATCGTCGCGTCGATCAGCACCGCGGTCGCGAGGCCGATCCCGAGCTGCTGGATCAGGGAGAAGCTCGAGAGCGCGAAGGCGACGAAGACGGCGACCATGATCGCCGCGGCGCCCGTGACCACCAGCGCGGTCTTCGCGATGCCGAACTCCACGGCCGAGACGTGCGACTGGGTGCGCACGTACTCCTCGCGCATCCGCGTGAGGAGGAAGACCTGGTAGTCGATCGACAGCGCGAAGGTGACGACGAAGATCGCGGTCACCGTGACGACGTCGAGCTTGCCGGCGCCCCCCAGTGGCGGGGCGTCGCCGACGAAGAGCAGCGTGAGCAGACCGAACGCGGCCGACACGGTGAGCAGGTTGAGCGCGACCGAGATCGCCGGCAGCACCAGCGAGCGCAGGATCGGGACCAGCGCCAGGTACGTCACCAGGCAGATCGCGAAGATCAGCACCGGGATCCGCGCGCGGTTCACGCGCGCGAAGTCGGTCAGCTCGGGCGCGCTCCCGCCGACCGGGGCATCGATGCCCGTCGTCCGCTCGAAGCGGTGCGTCAGCGCCCGCACGTCGTCGACGATCTGGTCCTGGCGGGGGTCGTTGGTCGGGACGTCGGGCATCACCAGGATGCGCGCCTTGCGGCCGCCGTTGACGCTGTCGACGAGCCCGGCGATCGCCGTGCGCTGGTCGATGGGCGCGCCGTCGAGCCCCGCGACGATCAGGTAGCCCGAGCCGAAGAACCCGGGGGACTGCTGCTCGATCGCCCGCAGGCTGCGCAGCGGCGAGAACGGGCCACGGCGCTCCCGCAGCTGGTGGCGGACGGCGCCGATCCTCGTCGAGGCAGCGCCGAGGCCCCGCTGGAGCTCGAGCAGCAGCGGGCCCGCCCGCGCGCCGTTCGCGTCGAGCAGCACGCCGCCGGTCGCCAGCAGGGACTGCGCGCCGCCCGCCAGGCCGTCCAGCTGCGGCTGGACCGCAGCGATGCCGTCCCGCGCCTGCCCGAGGGCGGCGGCGAGCTCCTGCTGACCGCCCGCGACGGTGCTCAGGCCGGGGTCCACGAGGCGCCCGGCGCCGTCGGCGACCTGCTCCATCACGTCGGCCAGCTGCCCGGCCTGGCGCACGGCCGCGTCGACCTGCCTGCCCGCCGCCTCGGCCAGGACGAGCTGGCCGGCCAGCGAGCTGTCCAGCCCCGGGAACGCACCGGGCTGGGTGAGGTCGCCGGTGCCGGCCACGGCCGAGAGCGCGGCGGTGAGGTGCTCCCGCGCCTCCAGGACCGACGGGTCCGAGCTCCCGGCGCGGTCGAGCGCGGCCAGCGCGGCCTCCAGCTCGTGCTGCGCCGTCTGGATCGGGATCCGCAGGAGGCCGAGCCGCGCCTGGGCGTCGCGCAGGGCGCTCTGCCCGGTCACGATCGTCGGCATCATGCCGTCGACCTGCGCGCGGATCTCGCTCAGCCCGTCCGCGAGCAGCCGCGCCTTCGCGCCGAGCGTCCGCGTTCCCGCGGCGAGATCGCTCGCGCCGCCCTCCGCCGCCGACAACCCGCGCTTGAGCCGGTCCACGTCGCCGGTGCGGCTGCTCGCGGCAGCCAGCATGTCCTCCCCCGACGCGAGCAGGCGGTCCGCCTCGCCGAGGCCCTGGTTGACCTCGCCCGCCTGCCGGCGCGCCTCCCGCTGCGCGCGGCGGAGCCGTCGCGATCGCGTCGCGAGCTCGCTCTCGGCGGAGGCGAGGTCGCGGCGTGAGCGACCGAGCTGCCTGGGCGCGTTCCGCACCTCGGCGGTCGCGTCGGCGATGAGCCCGGGGCCCGTGACGGCCCGGATCAGCGGCAGCTCCGCGATCTGCCGCTCGAGGCGCGAGATCGCCGCGAGCCGACGGGGCTCGAGCAGCGTGCCGCGCGACGCCGAGAGCGCGATGTCGATCTCGGGTCCGAAGTGCGCCTTGCGCAGCGCCGTGAAGGCGGCGAGCCCGGCGCTGTCCTTCGGCAGCACCCGCGGGTCGGCCGGCGTCGTCTCGATGCCGAGCACCGGGGACGCCAGCGCCAGCAGCAGCGCCGCCAGGAGGCCCACCGCCAGCACGGCGCGACGGGTCACGCGGGCGACGATCCGGGAGATCGTGCCCCCGTCGTCCCGCGGGGCCTTGCCGAGCTGCCACCGGTTGATCCGGTGCCCGAGCAGGCTCGTCGCCGCCGGCGCCACGAGGATCGCGCCGAGCATGCTGAGGACCGTCACGACGCCCATGCCGAGGGCCATCGACAGCAGCACCGTGCCCGGCGACAGGAGGAACGCGACGGCGGTGATGGCCAGCAGCACGAGGCCGGCGAAGGTCGCGGTCCGTCCTGCCGTGTTCGCCGCGATCGAGGCCGCCTGCCTGGGCGCGTTGCCCTCGGAGAGGCTCGTGCGGAAGCGGGTGACGATCAGCAGCGAGTAGTCGACCCCCAGCGCCAGGCCGAGCATCGACGCCGAGCTGAGGGCGACCGCGTCGACGTCGGTGACCTCCAGGATCACGGAGATGAGCCCGAAGCCGGTGACCACGGTGCCCGCGGCGATGAGCAGCGGGACGGCCGCGGCGACGGGCGTGCGGAACACGAGCAGCAGGACGAGGATCAGGATCGGCGCCGCGATCAGCTCGCCCTTGTGCAGCGCCTCGATCGAGGACTCGTTCACCTCGCTGCCGAGCGAGGGGATCCCGGCGAGGTGCGCGCGGACCGGCGACCGCACGTGGGCCCGGACGAAGTCCTCGAACGGCCCGATGACGGTGGTGATGTTGCCGCCGGGCGGGATCCGCAGGTCGATGCTGATGGCCGCCTCGCCGGGGCTCGGCCGCAGGGACCGCACCTGCTCGGCCGCGGGCTTCCACGGCGAGATCGCGCGGGTCCCGGGGTGGCGCTGGAGCGCGTCCGCGAGCGCCGGGCCCTGGCGGTCGATCTCGGCCCCGGGCCCCGTCAGCAGGACGACCAGCGACTCGTTGAAGCTGCCCTCGCGGAGGTCGCGCCAGTCCGTCGACTCCGTACCGGGGACGAACAGCAGCGACGGCTGCACCTTGTCCTCGACGCCGCGGCCGATGAGCGCGAACGCCGCGACGACGATCACCCAGCCCACGAGCACCGCCACGGCGTGCCGGACCGCGAAGCGGGCGATCGGGGTGATCAACCGTCGTCCCTCGTCCCTCGTCGGTCGGTGCCCAGGGCCACCGGTGTCGCTCCGTCGTTCGCCGGTGGCCCGAAGTGGCCCGCGCCCGCACGACCCTAACCCGCGGCCGCGGCGGCGACAACGCGGGTAGGATCGCGCCGGAAGGGATTCGCCAGCTTGAGCCTCCCGCACGACACGGTCGTCGCCCTGCTCGACGAGCTCGACTTGTTCGCGTCGCTCGATGACGACGAGATCGAGGCGCTCGCCCGCAAGGTGGACACCGTCAGCTGGGAGGCGGGCACGACCATCTTCGAGGAGGGTGACCCGGGCGACGTCGGCTACGTCATCCACAGCGGGCGCGTCAAGGTGATGCGGCGCCTCGTCGACGGCCAGCCGATCGCGCTCGCCCAGCTCGGGCACGGCGGCCTCGTCGGCGAGCTGGCGCTGCTGGCGGCGCCCCGCCGCTCGGCGACGCTGCAGGCGGTCGACGGCACGACCGCGATCGCGATCTCCCGCGAGGACCTGCTGGCGATCCTGCACGGCAACGCCGACGCCGCGATCAGCATGGCCGTCCACGTCGCCGGCCTGCTCCAGCGCACGGAGGACCGTCGCTTCGCGAGCGCGACCTCGACCGTCAACGGCCGCATCCTCGCGACGCTGCTCGCCCAGGTCGAGGCGCGCCAGCAAGGTGGCCACGGCGGCGAGGAGGACATCGAGCTCGTCGGGAGCCCGAGCGACCTCGCGCGGCTCGCCGGGGCGCAGAAGGACGACACCGCACGCGTGCTGCACTGGCTCGAGAACGAGGGCTTGATCCGCCTCAAGCGCGGCCGCATCATCGTCCACTCGCCCACGGCGCTGAGGGGGCATCTCGGCTGAGTCGGTGCGTCGTGACCGGTTCGGCCTGGCTCGTGCTGACGCTGTCCCTGGGCGCCGACGCCGTCGCGCAGCAGGCGGGGCCGATCGCGCTCGAGCCGCGCGTCGCAGGCCAGGCGACGGCGCTGCTGGTCGACGTCGGCGCATCGGCGCTGTCGTCGGGCGGCCGGTCGGCGGAGGCGATCACGTTCGCGCTGCCGCGCGGCATGCGCGTCGACAGCACGGCGCGCGCGCGGCTCTGCACGCGCGACGAGGCGGCGCGCGCGGCCTGCCCGAAGCGGACGCGCATCGGCTTCGGCCGCGCCATCGTGACCGTGCGCGACTACGCGTGGTGGGGCGGGCAGGCGGAGCTGACGTGGTCGCTGACCGCCTCCCTGGGGCCGCCGCGCCGGCGGGGGGACGCGGCCTCCGTCGTCGTGACGGGCAAGCTCCTGGGCCTCGACAGCGTCGCCGCGTTCCTGGGACCGGCCCTCGGCGCCGAGGTGCCGGGCACGGTGACCGCCGTCGGCCGGCTCGTCCCCCGGCGATCCGGCGCGTACGGCGTCGAGCTGCGCTTCGCGAAGCTGCCCGTCGGGCTCGGCCCGGGCCCGCCGCTCACCGCCACCCCGACGCGGCTGGAGCTCGCGCTGAGTGCGGTCCGGCGCACCCGCGAGCCCTTCGTCCGGCGCATCGAGGTCACGACCCTCGACGGCACCGAGGTCCGGAAGGTCAAGGACCACCGGTTGATCGGTCACCACCTGCTGCGTGCGCCGCGGACCTGCCGCGGCTCCTGGGCGTCCGAGCTGCGCGTCGGCTTCCCCGCCGGCGTGAAGCGCATCGCGAGCCGCATCGCCTGCGCGTAGCGCGCCGTCGTGGCCGCGAACGCTCGCTTGCAGGCGCCGGCGCCCGGCCGGCCGATGGACCCACCACCGCTAGCATGCGGCGCTTCCGAGCCCGCCCGCTCGTCCCTCCGCCCGCGAAGAACCCGAGGACATGACCGACGAACGAGACGCAGATCAGACGCAGGGAGGCGCGGAGCTCCAGGCTCGTCAGGGAGAGGCGACGGTCGCCGCGCTCGCGTCCGCGGACGACGCCGCGACGACCCACTCGCGGCGGCGCGATCCCGCGACCACCCTGGCGGGGTGCCAGAGGGTCCTGATCCTCGGGCGGACGGGCTCGGGGAAGACCACGCTCGCCCGCGAGGTCGCCGCGGCCCTCGGGGTGCCCCACGTCGAGCTCGACTCGCTCTACTTCGGCCCGGACTTCAGTCGCGCGCCCCTGCCCGTGCTCCGCGAGCGGACGAGCGCGGCGATCGCCGGGGACCGGTGGGTCACCGACGGCAACAAGCGGGCCGTGCGCGACCTGGTCTGGCCGCGGGCGGACACGATCATCTGGCTCGACTACCCGGTCTACGTGAGCCTGTGGCGCCTCGCCAAGCGCGCGCGCAGCCGCACGTCGGCCCTCAGCGCCCAGGCCGCCGAGAGCGGGCGCAGGACCGGGCTGCCCCGGCAGATGCTGGCCGCCGCGAAGGGCGTGCTGACGGCGCTGAAGTCCCACCGGGGACAGCGCCAGGAGTACCCGCGGCTGTTCGCGCAGCCGGCGAACCAGCACCTCGCGGTGGCACGCCTGCGGTCCCCGCGCGCGACGCGTCAGTGGATCGCCCGCGTCACCGACGCGGCCCGCACGTCGTCGTAGGTCGGCGATCCCGGCGGTGCGCTCCTAGCGCGGCGCCGCCTTGCAGCGCTCGAGCTCCTCGTCGGCCTCCTCGCGCGTGCGATGTCCGCTGGCTCGTCTCAGACGGTCGCCCTCGAAGGAGAAGACGTAGTGCACCGTGCTCTCGGCGAACCCGACCGGCTGCGCCTGGCGGAGCGAGGCGGACACCAGGACGCAGGGGCCGTGGTCCTCGAAGGCGTACGGACGGGACTCGATGCGCTGCCCCGCGGCGTCCAGCGCCTCGAAGAACGCCGCGATCTCCTGGCGGCCCCGCAGGATGCGGCCCTGGCCCGAGACGGGCAGCCACTCCGTGTGCTCGTCGACCAGGGGCAGCATCTGCCCGACGCCCCCGCGGTTGAAGGCGTCCCACAACGCCAGGACCCGGGCGCGCCGGATCTGGTGCGGATGCGGTCGACCAGGGCGGCTGGGCACACGGGGCTCCGGTGGCGCCGCCGAGCTCGGCGGCCGCCCGGACGCTCAGTCGTCGTCCCCGTGCCCCGCGCAGTCCCGCCGCGGGAGGCCGGCGACCGTGAACGGCTGCCGGCTCCCGGCGAAGTCCGCGTTGACGACGAGGTAGAGGTCGCCCGCACGGTCGACCGTCGACGGGCCGCGGAGCTCGGGGCTCGCCCGGGTGCCCTCGAGCGTCGCGCGGGTCGCGCCGCCGTGCAGCTCCAGGAACGACAGCTGCGCGGGGGTTCCCTGCACCACGACGAGGCGGCCGCGGTCGAGGAGCAGTCCGTCGCCGCCCGGCACCGTGGCGCCCTCGAGCCGGTCGATGGCGCGGATCGACGAGCGGTCGTCGCCGAGGCGGATCCGGAAGAGGCCGCCGCTGTTCGTGTCGACGACGACGAGCGTGCGGCTGCTCGTGGCGACGATGCCGTTGAGGTTGAACTCCCCCGCCTCGTACGGGATCGCGCCGACGTCCAGCGCCTGCGGAGCTCCGGCGCCCGCACGCACCTGGGCGGCGGTGACGTGCCAGAGGGTCGGTCGGAAGGAGTCGGTGACGAACACGTCCCCCCGCCGGGTGACCACGAGGTCGTTGAGGAAGCCGCCCGTGCCGGTCTGGAAGGTCGCGAGGACCTCCTTGGTCGCGAGGTCGTACACCGTGATCGATCCGGTCATGCCCCCGGCGACGTAGAGCTTGCCGCGTCGGACCTCGAGCCCGACGGCCGCCCGCCCGGGACCACCGGCGATGAACGG
This sequence comes from uncultured Actinomycetes bacterium, assembly GCA_963707695.1. Classification (GTDB taxonomy): domain Bacteria; phylum Actinomycetota; class Thermoleophilia; order Solirubrobacterales; family Solirubrobacteraceae; genus JAOPZW01. The sequence continues at coordinate 104,545 of CAVPQY010000006.1, forward strand.
CGTGACGGTGTCCTCGTCAGGCGCGCCGCGGTAGATGGCCCCATCCGCCGTGATCGAGACGTAGAACGCCCCGGATCGATGGTCGAAGGCGACGCCCTCCGGATTCCCGGCCGGGTTCGGCTGCAGGGTGAACCGCTGCGCCGCGGCCTTCCGCGCCCCGTGATCCCGGCCATGACCGACGTGGTCGTCGCCCCGGCTGCGGTCCGCCGACGCGACGGTCGCGCCGGCCGCCGACGCGACGACGGCGAGGAACGCGACGAGCACCTTCCGAAGGCGAGGCATGGGAACGGCCTCCTGGAGTCGAGTGCCCCCAATGAGACCACGCCGCGGCCGGTTCGTCACCCCCGCGGTTCGCGCGGCACGTGGGCCCGGCGAGGTCGACGGCCCGCGGCGCAGCGCGCAGGTCGCGCGCGCCCCGAATGCGAGCGCCGCCACGTCCTGCTGAGATCGCCCTCAGAGGAGCCTGGGAGTTCCGGGTCGTGGTCAGCGCCCGCGTCCCACCGGCGCGCCTGCAGCCGGGGCTGACCGCTCAGCCCCCGCCGACGGCCTCGCCGGCGGCGGTCCCGGCGCGGGCGAGCGCGTCGAGGATCGCGTGCACGACGGCTGCCGTCTCGGCGTGGGCGGCCGGGTCCGCCGTGACGACGAACGCGGCCTCCTGCAGCGCGCCCAGCAGCACGTGCGCGAGGGGGCGGGTGGCGAGCACGGGCAGCTGGCCGGCGTCGATCGCCGCCTGCAGCAGCTGCTCGGTGAGCCCGAGGCCGTAGTGCTGCGCGAGGTCCCGGAACCCCTCCCAGCCGAGGACGACCGGCGCGTCGAGCAGCAGGACCTGGCGGACCTCCGGCTCCTCGCACGCGTCGAGCCAGGCGTCGACGGCGCCGTGCAGCGCGGAGAGCGGGTCGCGGTGGCCCGCAGCGACGACGTCGTCCGCGAGTCGCTGCGTGACGTCCGCCTCGACGGCCTCGGCGACCGCGGCGAAGAGCGCGGCCTTGTCGGCGAACTGGTGGTACATGGCGCCGCGCGTCACCCCGGCCGCCTGCGCGATCTCCGGGGTGCTGACCGCCGCGTAGCCGCGCGCGGCGAAGCGGGGGCGGGCAGCCGCCACGAGCGCCGCGCGGGTCGCGGTGCTGCGTTCGGCCTGCGTGCGTCGCTTGACGTCCATGCGGGGTGGGCCTAAGTTACCGGCAGTCTGTACGTAACACCAGTCGAGGAGCGGCAGAGGCCGTCGACCGTCCGCGCCTTCGGCGGAGCGCGCTTGGCGGTCGGGGCGCTCTCGTGGGCGGCCCCGACGTGCACCGCCCGGATCTTCGGGCCGGACCCGGACGGCAGGCGGCCCGTCGTCGTGCAGCTGTTCGGGCCCACGTCGGAGCCGGCGTCGGGGCGACGCGCGCTCGTCGCGGCCACCCTGGCAACGGCGGGGCGCATCGGGTAGCGTCGGCCCGCGACGAGCCCGACAGCCACGTTCCAGAACGCTCGTCGCGTCTGGGGGAATGTCGTCATGTCGCCTCGCCGTCGCCGGGCCGCCCTCGCCGCCTTCGCCGTGCTCGGGCTCCTCGTGGTCCCCGCGACCGCCTCCGCCGCGGTCACGCAGTCGAACGTGACCGTGCCCGCCGATCCGTCGTTCATCCACTTCGACGGCGCGAACCCGCAGATCACGGTGCTGGGCACGTCGAACGGCACCACCGGGGACAACGTCGACCTCTACTGCACCAACGGCACGGGAGCGAGCTTCACCGCGGGCCTGATCAAGGCGACGGTGCCGGTCGCCGCCGGCGGCGGCTTCTCGTTCAACGGGAAGCCCGTCTCGACGCAGGACCGCGCGTGCGTCATCCGCGCGGTGCCCGCGGGCGCCGCCCCGACCGCGGCCACGGACCTCACGACCTTCACCGGGCCCCGCGGGTTCCTCGGCGAGGAGGAGGCGTCCCGCGACAACACCGGCATCTACGACTACTACGTCTACAACTCGCAGACGCAGGGCGGCATGGACTTCGACTCGCTCGGCAGCTGCGGGCTGGACGACTCGTTCGTCTACGACCCCTCCTCGCTGGCCAAGAGCAACGCGCTCTTCTACTGCAACGCCTACCTCCCGTCGAGCAACGGCACCTCGGCGCTCACGACGCGCTCGCTGATCCAGGTCGACGGGCGCAACGCCTACCCGCCCGGCTCGGCGGCCTACCTGTTCACGGGGGTGCGCAACGTCCTCGGCTTCGCGCCGATCAGGTTCAGCACGTCCTTCTCGTCCACGACGGGCGACATGACGATCGACGAGACGAACCCGATCCTCACCTGCGCCGGGAACGCCTACCCGGCCACCGGGACGAACTGCACCCAGTTCCAGCGCGCGCCGGTCGACGTCCACCGGCTCATCACGATGGACCACCTCGGCCGGATGGTCCGGTTCGTCGACGCCTACACGTCCCGCGACGGGGCCGCCCACACGGTCGACCTCGGGTACGAGCAGGACTTCCGCACCAGCCCGCCGGCCGATCCGGCCTACCGCTTCCCGTGGCGCGACTCGACGTTCAACCAGCACACGCTCCTCGACACCTTCCCAGGTCCCGGGGGCTCCTCCGCGGGATCGATCTTCGTCAAGGCCCAGAAGAACTCGCCCGACGGCGACGCGACCTACCCGCAGGGCGCGATCACCTACTCCGCGCCCCCTGATCGCGTCAGCTTCCTGAACTACCCGACCAGCCCGAACAGCTCGTGGGCGCTGGACTACCGGCGCACCGTGCCGGCCTCCGGGGCGCTGACGCTCGCGTTCGCCTACTCGCAGGCGTTCCTGGCCGCGGACGTCGCCTCGCTGGCCCGCGACGCGGAGACGGCCCTGGCCCCGGCCACCGCGGGCGGCGGCACCCCGCTTCCCGGCGGCGGCGGATCGGGCACCGGCGGGGGCGGCGGTGGTGGTGGCCAGGGCGGCTCCGGCGGTCGCGGGACGAGCTCGTTCCGGGGCGTCAGCGTGCGCAGCCACCGGCTGAGCGTGTCCAAGGGGCGCCTCCTGCTCCGCCTCGCGTGCCCGTCGCGCGCGGTGCGCGGCTGCCGGGGGACCGCGACGCTGTACGCGAAGACCGCGGCGAAGAAGGGCAAGCGCCCGAAGCGCGCGGTCGTCTACGGCAAGGCGAAGTTCTCGATCGCGATCCGCCGCACGAAGAGCGTGCGCCTGAAGCTGAGCCGTGCCGGCCGCAGCGCCTTCCGCCAGAACGGCGGGAAGCTCACGGCCGTCCTGACCATCCAGGCCCGCGACCGCGCGTCGCGTCCGCACAGGGCCACGACGTCGACGACCGTCAGGCTCGTGAGCGAAGAAGGAGCCGAACGGGCCAAGCGCTCGAGGCGGCGCGCCGCGCGCTCGGACGGCCGACGCCGAGCAGCGCGTCGGCGGCGCTCCTCGCGCGACATCAGGTGAGCGGACGCCCTGGGCGGACCAGGGGCCCGGCCCGGCCCGGGCCGTAGAGTCGAGCGGGTGCGTCGCGCGCTGCCCTGGCTCGTGCTCGCCGCCGCGACGGCGGGCGTCGCGCGCGCGCTGGACCTGGCCGGCGTCCCGTCGGCGTCCCTCTTCGGGGCGCTCGTGCTCGGACTGGCCGTCGCGCTGGCGCTGCCGGGCCGCCTGGCCGTCCCGACGTGGGCCTTCGGCGGCGCGCAGGCCGTCGTCGGCGTCGTGCTCGGCACCTACCTGCAGTCCTCGTCGCTGCGAGTGCTCGGCGACGAGTGGCCGGCGGTGGTGCTCGTCAGCGCCGGCACGCTCGGCGTCAGCCTCGCCGTCGGCGTCGTGCTCGCGCGCGTCACCGACGTCGACGCCCCGACCGCGGCGATGGGGATGATCGCCGGGGGCGCGTCGGGCATCGTCACGATGGCCCGCGACCTCCACGGCGACGACCGGCTCGTGGCCTTCATGCAGTACGCGCGCGTGCTCGTGGTCGTGCTGCTGACGCCGCTGCTCATCCCGCTCCTGTTCCCCGGGCACCACGCGGCCGAGGCGGGCGCCGCCGCCGCCGCGCCCGACCCGCCGGCGATCGGGACGGCGACCGGCTGGCTGTGGACCCTGGCGGTCGGCGCCGCCGGCGTGCTCGTCGCGCTGCGGGTGCGCCTCCCCTCGCCGATGCTCCTCGGCCCGATGATCCTCGGCGGCGCGCTGACGCTCTCCGGCGCGACGACCGCGATCGCGGTGCCGCCGGTGCTGCGCGAGACCGCCTTCGCGCTCATCGGCCTGCAGGTCGGGCTGCGCTTCACGGTCGCCACCGTGCGCCAGGTCGGCCGCCTGCTCGTGCCGGTGCTCGTGGCGATCCTGGTGCTGGTCGTGGCCTGCTTCGGCCTGGCCGCCGTGCTGGCGGCCATGACGCCGGTCTCCCTGCTGGACGCCTACCTGGCGACGACGCCGGGCGGCCTCTACGCCGTCCTGGCCGTCGCCCTGGGGGCCGGCGCGAACACGACGTTCATCGTCGCCGTGCAGGGGCTGCGGGTCCTGGTGATGGTCCTGCTGGCGCCCGTCGCGGTGAAGCGCCTCGTCGGGCACCCGGCGCGGGCCTAGCCGGGCGCGCCCGGCGCGTTGTCCGCGGGGCCCGGACGTGGGACGGTGCGCCCATGCCGCCGGCGCGCCGCGACCGAGCCCGCACCCGCGCGGAGGCGGGCACCCGTCGCCGCCGGATCACGCCCGCCCGCGCGGTCCTCCTGGCGGTCGCGTTCGAGGTGGTGCTCGTCGGCGTCGACGTGGCGACGGACCCCTCGATCGTCCTGGCGACGGCCTACGTGCTCGCGCCGCTGGCGCTCGCCACCGTGGCCGCGCCCCGCCAGGTCCTCGCGGTGGCCGTCCTCGCGCTCGCGCTCTCGGTCGCCAGCGGCGCCTGGAACGGCTTCCTGTTCAGCACCGACCACGTGGTGCGCGTGCTCCTCGTGACGCTCGCCGGCGCGCTCGCGGTGCTCAGCGCGGGGGCGCGAGAGCGCGAGGCCCGGGCCCATCGCCGTGCGGACGCGGCGCGCCGGGAGGCCGAGGCGGCCCGGGCCGAGGCGGAGGCCGAGCGGGCGCGCGCCCACGACCGCGCGCAGACGCTCCAGGCCAGCCTGCTCCCCGACCGCCTGCCGACGCCCGAGGGCTGGGACCTCGCGGCGATGTACCGCCCCGGGGTCGCGGAGGCCGAGGTCGGCGGCGACTTCTACGACGTCCTCCTGGTCGACGGCGGCCTGATGGTCTTCATGGGCGACGTCACCGGCAAGGGCGTGAAGGCGGCCGCGCTGACGTCGCTCGTGCGGTACACGGCCAGGACGGCCGCCCGCTACACCCCCGCGCCCACCGCCGTGCTGGAGGTGGTCGACCAGAGTCTGCGCGATCGTCACGAGCTCTCGCTCGTGACGATGGTCTGCGCGGTCCTGCGCGAGACGCGCGACGGCGTCGCCGTGACGCTCGCGTCCGCCGGGCACCCGCTGCCGCTCCGGCTCGGGCGGGACGGCCGCGTCGAGGCCGTCGGCCTCCACGGCGTGCTGCTGGGCGCGGTGGACCGCGCCGATCGCCCCGAGGTCTCGATCACCCTGCGTCGCGGCGAGACGCTGCTGTTCTTCACCGACGGCCTGGCCGACACGCCCGGGACGGGCGGCCGGTTCGGGGAGCAGCGGCTCGTCGACCTGGTCGCCGCCTCCGCGACCGAGCCGGGCGCGCTCGTGGCGGCCGTGGTCGAGGCGATCGCCGCGTTCGAGGACGGTGCCACCAACGACGACCGCGCCGCGCTCGCGGTGCGCTACGTCGGCGGCGGGGGGCGGGCCGCTCCGCCCGCACCGGGCCGCGAGGAGGTCCCGGCGGGCGGCCGCGGCTCGCCGTCGCCACCGCGCGCCTGAGCGGCTAGCCGTGCCCGCGAGGCCGGTCGCGCGCGCGGCGATCGCGGGGCCTGCGGCCCGCCGGCCGCGCCTGCTGCGGCCGGCTCGCCGCCGGACGCTGCTCGCGCGCCCGCGCCCGGTCCTCGCTGAGGCCGACCTCCAGGAAGACGAGGCTGACGGCCAGGGTGGCCGCGACGCCCACCAGCGTCCAGCCGGCGATCGACGCCGCGCCGTCGGCGGCGACCGCGAGCGCGACCCCCGCCACGGCGAGCGCCAGCGTCGCCAGGAAGCGCCGCGTCGCGGCCCGGCGCGCCGGTCCGGGGCGCGTCAGCCCGTCATCGCCATCGGGCCCGTCGTGTCCGCGACCTGCCATCTCCGAGAGGTACCCGGCGATGCGGGAAACGGTCGCGTTTCCCACTGGTAGGGTGGCGCGGCGTGCTCCATGACGACCCGCCGCTGCGCGTCCTGCCCAAGGGCCGCCACCGCCTCAGCCGGCGGCAGGTCCGCGCCTCCCAGCGCGGCCGGATCCTCGCCGCCGTGGTCGACGTCGTCGCGGAGCACGGCTACGCCCGGACGTCCGTCGCCGCGGTCGTCGAGCGCGCTGGGGTGTCGACCAAGGCGTTCTACGAGCACTTCGCGGGGAAGGAGCCCGCCTTCCTGGCGGCCTACGACGCGGGCGTCGACGTGCTGCGGCGCGAGCTCGGCGGCGTCCTCGACGCCCCGGCGCCTCCCGCCGAGCGGGTCGCGCGGGCGATCGACCGCTACCTCGACCTGGTCGCGGCCGAGCCGGCGTTCGCGCGCACCTTCCTGATCGAGGTCTACGGCGCGGGCCCGCGGGCGCTCGAGCGCCGGCTCGCCGCGCAGCGCGCCTTCGCCCATGCGATCGCCGCGACGCTCGGCGTCGCGGGCGACCCCCGCGCCCGCCTCGCGTGCGCGGCGCTCGTCGGGGGCGTCGTCGCGCTCGTCACCGACCGCGTCGGCTCCGGCACCGGGGACGCGGACGGCCTGCGGGCGCCGGTCGACGACCTCGTCGACGACTGGCTCGGGCTCGTCGTCCACGTCCCCCTGCCGGTGGCGGGCGCGTGACCGTGCGCCTCGTGGACCCGACGGGGGAGCCGCGCGTCGCGCCCGGCTCGCCGGAGGACATCGGCCGCGTCAACGCCCTCCTGACGGCGGCCATCGGGAGGGCGGCCGGGACGCGGGAGCCGCCGCACCTGTTCACGACCCTCGCCCGTCACCGGCGGCTCTTCCGGCGCTGGCTGCGGTTCGCCGGCGCCCTCATGCCGGGCGGGCGGCTGCCGCGGCGCGACACGGAGCTCGTCATCCTCCGCGTCGCGGCGAACTGCGCGTGCGCGTACGAGCAGCGCCACCACGAGCACCTCGCGCGGCGGGCGGGCCTCACCGCGGCCGAGGTGGCCCGCGTCGCCGAGGGCCCGGACGCGGCGGGCTGGAGCCCGCGCGAGGCGTCACTGCTGCGCGCGGCCGACGCCCTGCACGCCGACCGCACGATCGGCGACGACGTCTGGGCCGCGCTGCGCGCCGGGTGCTCGGACGTCGAGCTCATCGAGCTGTGCCTGCTCGTCGGCCACTACGAGATGCTCGCCATGACGATCAACAGCCTCGGGATCCAGCCCGACGAGCCGGGCGCTCGCCCGCCGTCGGCGCTCGCGCGGCTGGCGGGACGCCGCCGATGACGCGCTCGGGCGAGTCCCTCGCGGGCCGGCGCGTGCTCATCACCGGTGCGGCGCGGGGGATCGGGGCCGCGACGGCGCGCCGCCTGCACGCCCGCGGCGCGCGGGTCGCGCTCGTCGGGCTCGAGCCCGACGTCCTCGAGGCCGTCGCCGCCGACTGCGGCGGCGCGCCCTGGTGGCGCTGCGACGTCGCCGACCGCGCCCAGGTCGACCGGACGGTGGCCGCGGCCGTCGAGCGGCTCGGCGGGCTCGACGTCGTCATCGCGAACGCGGGCGTCGCGGCGCAGCTCCCGCTCGTCGGGGGCGACCCGGCGATCTTCGAGCGCACGCTGGCCGTCAACACGCTGGGCGTCTACTTCACGCTCCGCGCGGCCGGGCCCCACCTCGCGCACGCCCGGGGCTACGCCCTGGCCGTCGCGTCGCTGGCCGCGGCGGTGCACCTGCCGCTGCTGGGCGCCTACAGCGCCTCCAAGGCCGCCGTCGAGGCGCTGGGCGACACGCTGCGGATCGAGCTGCACTCGTCGGGCGCCCGCGTCGGGGTCGCCTACTTCGGCGCGCTCGACACCGACATGACCCGGCAGGGCTTCGGCACCCGCGCCGCGGCGCGCCTCGGGGGCGCGCAGCGGGTGGCGCCGCTGTCGGTCGGCGTCGACGCCATCGAGCGAGGGGTGGCCCGGCGCTCGCGGCGGGTCGTCGCGCCCGCGTGGGTCGGGCCGCTGCTGCCGCTGCGCATGCTGGTCCAGCGCGGGGTCGACGTGGTGGCCCGCCGGCAGCTCGACGCGGCGCTCGCCATCGCCCGCGAGGAGGGGGCTCCGCTCACGACCCCGCAGAGCCCGGCCGCCCTCGGGACCCCCGAGGGCGCCGAGGGCGGGGACCCGCGGTGACGACCGCCACGCGCGTCGCCGTCGTCGTGGCGGTCCTGGCCATGGTGGGCGCGGGCCAGGGGGTCGCCGCGGCCGAGGCGACGCGGTCCGGCCCCGGGGCCGCCGTCGTGGCGACGCGGCGCCTCGATGCCCGCCTGCTCGAGCTCACCGTGCGCACGCCCGCCCTCGCGGCGGAGACGCGCGTGCGCATCCTGCTGCCCACGGGCTACGCCGCCGCGCCCCGGCGGCGCTACCCGGTGCTCTACCTCCTGCACGGCGCGAGCGACGACGCCGGCGGCTGGACGCGCTCCGGCGACGCCGAGCGGCTGACCGCCGGCAAGCCGCTGATCGTCGTCATGCCCGACGGCGGGCGCGGGGGCTGGTACACGAACTGGTACCAGGACGGCGAGGGCGGCCAGCCGGCATGGGAGACCTACCACGTCGACCAGCTCGTCGGGCTCGTCGACCGGCGGTTCCGCACCGTCGCCGCGCGCCGCGGCCGGGCGATCGCCGGCCTCTCCATGGGCGGCTTCGGGGCGCTCAGCTACGCCGCGCGCCACCCCGACCGCTTCGCCGCCGCGGCCAGCTTCTCCGGCGGAGTCGACCTGGAGGCGCGGGTCATGGGGCTCGCCGCCGGCCCGGTCGTGGTCGACGCGACGGCCGCCCAGGACGGCGGCCGCCCCGGCTCGGTCTTCGGCGACTTCACGACCCAGGGCATCCGCTGGCGCGGCCACAACCCGCCGGACCTGGCCGTCAACCTGCGCGGCCTCGCGCTGACGCTGCGCACCGGCGACGGCCTCCCCGGAGGACCGTTCGGCGGGGCCGCCCCCGACCTCATCGAGATCGGTGCGCACGTCATGAGCGTGAACGTGCACGAGCGCCTGCGCCGGCTCGGGATCCCCCACGTGTGGGACGACTACGGCCCCGGCACGCACACGTGGCCGTACTGGGCGCGCGACCTGGAGCTGACGCTCCCGGGCCTGCTCCGGCGCTTCGCTCGCCCGGCCCGGGCGCCCCGCCGCGTCACCTACACCTCGACCGAGCCCGCCTACGCCGTCTACGGCTGGCGGGTCGCCGTGCGGCGGCCGGACGTCGAGTTCAGCACGCTGCGGGACGCCGGCCCGCGCGGGTTCGCGCTCACCGGCAGCGCCCGCGCGACGGTCACGACCCCGGCTCGCTACCGCCCGGGCACGCCGGTGGCCGTGCGGATCGCCCGCGGCGGGGCGGTGACGCGGCGGGTCGTCGCGGCCGGCCGCGCGGGGCGCGTGCGGGTCGCCCTGCGCCTCGCTCCCGCGAACCGGTTCGACGAGGGCTCACCGCAGGCGGCCGCCGCGGGTCCCCGTCACCGCGCCACCGTGCGCGTGCGCCTCGCGCCGCAGCGCTGACGGGGCCTCCGCGCCGCGGCCGCCGTCAGCCGCGTGCGGCCGCGACCGCCGCCTGCCCGAAGGCGATGCCGCCGTCGTTGGCCGGGAGGCGCTCGGGCACGAGGACCCGCAGCCCCAGCCGGGTGAGCTCGTCCGCGGTCAGCGTGAGCAGCAGCCGGTTCTGGAAGACGCCGCCCGAGAGGACCACGAGCTCGACGCCGGCGTTCGCCGCCGCGGCGGCGCAGGCGGCCGCGGTGGCGTGCGCGACCGCGCGGTGGAAGCGCGCCGAGACGACGGCCGGCGCGGCCCCGGTGCGGACGTCGTGGACGACCTCCAGGACGAGGGCCCGCGCGTCGAGGTCGGGGCCGAGCGCGTAGGCGGAGGTCTCGGCGTCGTCGGCGACGGCCTCGAGCTCGACCGCGGCCTGGCCCTCGTAGGTCGTCACCGCCCGCAGCCCGCAGAGCGCCGCGACGGCGTCGAAGAGCCGGCCCATGCTCGTCGTCTCGGGCGCCGCGAACCCGGTCTCGGCCAGCCGCGCGACGGCTGCCCAGCGGTCCTCGGGGACCGCGTCGCGCAGGGCCGCGGGCACCTCGGCGGCGCTCGCGCCGGCGGCGACGAGCCACGCGCATGCCATCCGCCACGGCTCTCGGGCCGCGCGGTCGCCGCCCGGCAGCCGGACGGGGCTCAGGTGGGCCACGCGGCGGAAGGACCGCAGGTCGCCGACGAGGACCTCGCCGCCCCAGGCCGTGCCGTCGGGGCCGAGGCCGGTCCCGTCGTAGAGCGCCCCGACCGCCGGCCCCTGCAGGCCGTGCTCGGCCAGGCATGCGGCGAGGTGCGCGTGGTGGTGCTGCACCGCCACGAGCTCCACGCCCTCGCGCTCGAGCGCGTACGCCGTCGAGAGGTAGTCCGGGTGCAGGTCGTGCGCGACGACCTCCGGGACGACGTCGAAGAGCCGCTCGAAGTGCGCGATCCCCTCGCGGAACGCCGTCAGCGTCTCGGCGTTGCGCAGGTCGCCGATGTGGTGGCCGACCCACGCGCGCGGCCCCTTGGCCAGGCAGAAGGTGCTCTTGAGCTCGGCCCCGCACGCGAGCACCGGCGCCCGGCACGCGACGGGGAGGGCCTCCGACGAGGGCACGAGCCCGCGCGAGCGCCGCAGGAGGGCCGGTCGCCCCCGCACGACGCGCGCGACGGAGTCGTCCGTGCGCGTGTGGATCGGCCGGTCGTGCAGCAGCACGGCGTCGGCCAGCGGGCCCAGGCGGCGCAGGGCGTCGTCGTCGCGGAACGCGATCGGCTCGTCGCTGACGTTGCCGCTCGTCAGCACGAGCGGGGCACCGACGCCGACGAGCAGCAGGTGGTGCAGCGGCGCGTAGGGGAGCATGACCCCCAGCTCGCGCGCCCCGGGTGCGACGGCGGGCGCGACGTCGGCCTCGGCGCGCCGCCGCGCCAGCACGATGGGACGGGCCGGCGAGGTCAGCAGCGCCACCTCCTCGTCGCCGAGCGCGACGAGCGCCCGCGCCGCCGCCACGTCGCCCGCCATGAGCGCGAACGGCTTCTCCTCGCGGTGCTTGCGCGCGCGCAGGCGCGCGACCGCCTCCGCGTCGCCGGCGCGGCAGGCGAGGTGGTAGCCGCCGAGCCCCTTGACCGCCACGACCGCCCCGGCGCGCAGCAGCGCCGCCGCCTCGGCGACGGCGTCCCCGCCCGCCTGCACGCCGCCGTCGCGCCACAGCCGTGCCCGCGGCCCGCAGGCCGGACACGCGTTCGGCTGGGCGTGGAAGCGCCGGTCCGCGGGGTCGTCGTACTCCCGCCGGCACGCGTCGCACATCGCGAACGCGGCCATCGTGGTCCGCGGCCGGTCGTAGGGGACGCCGCGCACGATCGTGAACCGCGGCCCGCAGTTCGTGCAGTTGACGAACGGGTAGCGGAAGCGCCGGTCGGCGGGGTCGAAGAGCTCGGCCAGGCAGTCGTCGCAGGTCGCGGCGTCGGCGGTGACGAGCGCGGCCGGCGCGCCGCCGGCCGAGCCGGCGATGGCGAAGCCGCGCCCGCCGCGCGCGGGGACGTCGCGCGTGCGGACGGCCTCGACACGGGCCAGCGGCGGGCCGTCCGCCGCCAGGCGCTCGAGGAAGCGCCCGACGGCGTCGGCCGGCCCCTCGACCTCGACCTCGACGCCGCGCGCGTCGTTGCGGACGAACCCGGTGAGCTGCAGCTCCGCGGCCAGGCGGTGGACGAAGGGCCGGAAGCCGACGCCCTGCACGACCCCCTCGACCCGGACGTTGGACCGGCGCGTCGCCGTGCCGGAGGCGGCCCCGGGCCGCAGCGTCCCGTCCATCACCCCTCGACGAGCTCGCGCAGGACGTGCCACGCGCTGGCCTGCGCCTCCTGGATCCGCGGGATGTGCTCGGACCGCGTCACGACGAGGTGGTCGGCGAGGCGCTCGGCGGCGATCCGGCCGCCGTCGTAGCCGACGAGGGCGATCGTGGCCAGCCCGCGGCCCCGGGCCTCGGCCAGGGCGGCGATGACGTTCGCCGAGCCGCCGCTCGTCGAGAACGAGAGCAGGGTGTCGCCGGGGTGGCCGTAGGCGATGACCTGGCGCGCGAACATCGCCTCGACCCCGACGTCGTTCGCGACGGCGGTGAGGATCGACGCGTCGGCGGTGAGGTCGACCGCCGGCCGGGCCTGCCAGGGTGGCGGCGGACGGCGCAGGTCCGCGACGGCGTCCATCGCGTCGGTCGCCGAGCCGCCGTTGCCGAGCGCCAGGACCTTGCCGCCCTGCGCGAAGCCGTCGCGCAGGGCGCCGGCCGCCGCGGCGAGCGCCTCGCGCCCGTCCGCGAGCGTCTGCGTGCGCAGGGCGCCGGCCTCCGCCGCCTTGGCCCGCACCGAGCCCGCCACGTCGGCGAGGATCGCGTCGAGGTCGTCCTCGGCCTCGCCCAGGAACGGGTAGAGGAAGGACGAGGCGCCGGCGTCGTGGCGCGGGCGCTCCGCTCGCCCGGTCAGCAGCCCGCGATGGTCGAAGAACACGTGCACGAGCTCCCACAGCACGTGGTACGTCGTCTCGATCTGCTCCTGGGCCACGAACGGGTCGGTCGTGGGGACCTCGAACTCCCACTCCGCCCCGACCGGCGCGAACGCGACGGTCAGGCAGCCGGTCGCCGCGGCCGCCCCCACGGCCGCGGCGACCTCGGCCCCCTGGCCGAAGGCCATGGCGACGTCGTCGGGGCGCGCCAGCAGCCCGACGTCCGCGCAAGGGACGCCGAGCGCCGGCAGGGCGCGCTTGCCGACGATGACCGGGTGCACGAACTCCACGGCGACGTGCCGGACGTCGCTCTCGTCCGCCGCCGAGGAGCCGAACGCGACGAGCCGCCCGCCGCGGGCGAAGCGCTCCGCCATCAGGTGGCAGAGGCGCGCCAGCCGGTCCGCCTCGGCGCCGAAGAACCGCTCGCCGCAGGCGACGCGCTCGTCGATCGCCGCGGCGGCGGGCATCAGGCCGGCGCCCCCGCACGGTCGGGCAGCGCCACGAGCCAGTCGCGCAGCGCGTCGAGGCCCTCGCCGGTCCGCGCGCTCACGTGCAGCCGCTCGACGCCCGGGTGGACCGCGTCGAGGAAGCCGTCGAAGCGGTCCATGGAGAAGTCGACGTGCTCGAGCAGGTCGATCTTGTTGACGACCACGAGCTCGCACGCGCGGAACATGAGCGGGTACTTGCCCGGCTTGTCGTCGCCCTCCGTGACGGAGGACACCATGATGCGGGCGTCCTCGCCGAGGCGGAACTCCGCGGGGCAGACGAGGTTGCCGACGTTCTCGACGATGAGCAGGTCGAGGTCCTCGAGCGGCACCGAGGGCAGCGCGGAGCGCACCATGTTCGCGTCGAGGTGGCACTCGCCGCCGAAGCCGCTGCCGGTGTTGAGCTGCGTCACGGGGACGTGGAGGTGGGCCAGGCGGTCGGCGTCGAGGGACCCCTCGACGTCGCCCTCCAGCACGCCGACGCGCAGGTCGCCCAGGCCGTCGCGCAGCAGGCGCTCGAGCAGCGACGTCTTGCCGGCGCCGGGCGCGCTCATGACGTTGAGCACCGTCACGCCGTGGCGGTCGAAGTCGGCGCGGTTCGCGCGGGCGATCGTGGCGTTGGCGTCCAGCGCGTCCTCGACGACCCTGACTCTCACGCGGTGCATCCGGCCTCCTCGATCTCCGACACCTCGATGGACTCCACCTCGAGCTCCTCGCCGCTGACCACGGCGACGTCCGCGGTCCCGCAGGTGGGGCAGCGGAACGCCGGGACCTCGATCTCCCAGCCGCGGTCGCAGCCGTCGCAGCGCAGCCGCGCCGCGACGACCTCCTGCTCGAGCCGCGCGCCCTCGCAGACGGTCTCGCGCGAGACGATCCCGAAGGCGAACTCCAGTGCGTCGGGCACGACCTGGCGCAGGCGCCCGCAGCGGAGGCTCACGACCGTCACCCGGCGCCCGTCGGCGTGCTTGACCGCGGTGTCCACGACGGCCGACGCGATCGAGAACTCGTGCATCAGGCCTGGTAGGCGGCGTCCGTCCGCAGCTCGTCGAGCGTCTCGGCCACGACGCCCAGCGCGCGCTCGACGGCGGCCTCGACCGGCGGCGTGAGCCCGAGGCCGACGTCGTCGACCTCGCCCGGCTCGCACCCGATGACGACGACCTTGCCCGAGAACCCGCCGATCGCGTTGACGAAGCGCAGGACGGTCGCCGGATCCATGCCGTGCGGGTTGATGACCTCGCCGTCCTCGATCGGGCCGCCGTAGTCGGCGAGCTCGGGCTCGAGGACGTAGAGGGTCCCGGGCGAGCCGCCCTGGCGCGAGGCGTCGAGCAGCACGAGCGCGTCGTAGCCGCGCATGAGCTCGTAGGCGAGGTCGAGCCCGCCCGTGCCGAAGTCCATCACGGTCACGCCCTCGGGGACGCCGCGGGCCTCGAGGCGGCGCGCGCACTCCGCGCCGAAGGCGTCGTCCTGCAGCCAGGCGTTGCCGACCCCGGCGACGAGGACCTGCTTCACGAGCTCGGGCGTCATGGTCCGGCCACCTCCACCTCCGTGGGCTTGAAGTACAGGTACCGGCCGATGTCGCGCATGAGGTCCTGGCCGGGGTCGTCGTCGACCGTCACGCAGAGGTGGACCTCGTCGTCGTAGTCGACGAGGATCCGCTCGATCGTCGCGCTGCGACCCTCGAGCAGGTGGTCCTGCGCGTTGCGGTTGCGCTCGGGGCGCAGCACGACGTGGCCGCCGCGGGTGAACGACCGGCCGTCGACCACGACCGCCTCCTCGCCGCGGACGTCGGTGTCGGCGCCGTCCTGGGCCGGCTCCGGGTCCCTGACGGTCACGCGCCCGTGCAGGTCCATGATGTCCTGCGGCGTGGCGCCGACGGCGCGCGCGATCATCGCCTTGACGGCCGGGTCGGCGTCGCCGAGCTCGCGGCGCTCACCGTCGCTCAGCGCCAGGACGTGGAGCAGCAGCGCCTCCTCGATCTCGGTCGAGTCGAACAGGCTCCCGCGGCTCTCGGGCGCGATCTCGGGGTGGTCGGGCAGCATGATGGCCGCGCCCAGGACCGCGTCGTCCGCCGCCGTGGCGAGCACCGGGAAGGTGTTGACGTTCGCGCACGTCATGACCGCCGTCGCGGCGTCCTCGGGCGGCGAGATGGGTGACATGAACCGCCCGCCCGTCCCGCAGCGCACGACGACGTGCGTCGACAGCAGCGAGGAGGCCAGGGCCTCGGTCCGGGTCAGGTCGTCGGCGACCTCGGTCGTGTTCTCCACGGCCACGGTCACCCGGACCAGCCCGCCGAAGTCCTCGGTCGTCATCCACGCCCGCCCGCGCACCGGCCCGCAGGCGAACTCGACGACGCCCTCCTCGAGCAGCTCGACCCGCTGCGCCTCGGCGCCCTGGAGGAAGTGCACGGTCGCGCTGAACTCGGCCGTCCCCGTCGCGATGCACTGCAGCTTGAGCCGGTCGAACGTGTGCGGGCTGCCGGCGGCGTAGGCCGCCGGGTAGACGATGCCGAACGGCGTCGGCGTCGCGTTCTTCGTCGCGCTCGGCGTGTACGGGTAGAGCTGGTGGCCCTCCCAGAGCAGGGTGTCGACGAGCTCGTCGAGCCGGCTCATCGCAGGAGCTCCGCCACCAGCGCGTCGAAGGAGTGGTGCCCGTCGGCCGCCTTGCGCGCCGCGAGCGCGTCGAGCGTGGCGGTGTCGAGCCGGACCCACCCGCCGCCCGGGTAGTAGGCGTCCATCACGCGCTTCCAGGCGGCGACGGGCATGCGCCAGCGCGCCGTGCAGCTCCACGGGACCTGCGCGACCTGCAGGCGGTCGGCCGCCCCGCTGTAGAGCACCATGCCGTTGAAGAGGAACGAGAGCGGGACCTCGCCGCCCGACAGCGAGTAGAAGTACTTGCTCGCCGCGACCTCGAGGTCGTACGTGCACGGGACCTCGACCGCGAACGAGGTCGCGCCGGTGAAGCCCGGGACGAGCGCCGACACGTGCGCCCAGCGGAGCGCCTGCGTCGTCGACGCCCACCGCTCGGGCGGCCCGAAGAGCTCCACCAGCCGCGCCTGGGTCTCGGGGTCGTAGGCCCGTCGCGCCGGGTCGATCTGGATCTGGGTCGAGAGCGCGATCGTGTGGATCGGGCGCCCGAGCGGGTCCTCGACGTGGAGGTCGAAGCGCAGCGTCGGGCTGGCCGTGAACGGCACGGGCCCGACGCCGAGGACCGAGAAGACGGGCTCGGTCGCGGGGGGCTCGACCGACATCCCGCCCACCGGCGCGTCGACGCTCACGAGACCGGGGCCTTCGCCCGCAGGTCGGCGAAGAAGGCGGCGATCGCGTCCTCGAGGCCCTTGCCGCCGCTGATGCCCTCCCAGCGCGACTTGACGAGCCCGACGAGCCGGTAGGCCTGGTCGGTCGGGACGATCGCGTACTGGTGCTCGGCGGCCGGTGCGGTTGACGATGAGCGCCTCCGCGTCGGGCTCGAGGCGGTCGAGCACGGGGTTGGCCTCGCAGAGCGCGTCCCAGGCCGTGAGCTCGAGCTCGGACTCCGTGGCGCCCGCGGGGCTGGGGTAGAGGGCGACGACCGAGCCCGTCACGCTGCTGCGCAGCAGGAAGGCCAGGCCGATCGGGATCTGGAACGCCGTCCACACCTCGTCCGGCATGACGAAGTCCTCGAGCCACAGCGTCCGCACGCCGGGCGGCCGGAACTCCGGGTCGCCCGAGCGCATCGACCAGCACGTCTCGCAGACGCAGATGATCCGCCGCTCGTCGAGCTGCAGGAGGTGGCGGTGGTCCTCGCCGATCGAGAGCGGGCACAGCTCGCAGTGCGCGGTCTCGGCCCGGGGCGTCGCGGAACCCGCCCCCGCCCGCCCGGCGGGTCGGGCGCCCGCCCACGCGGCCATGCGGCGCAGGCCCGCCGGCGCCGGGGTCGTCGTCATCGGCCGAGCGCCACCCGCACCGGCCCGCCGTTGCGCAGCAGCGGCACCGGCTCGAGCTGGAGCGCCTCGTCGTCCAGGCAGCGCCCGGCGCGCGGCAGGTCGAAGCGGCGCGCGCACGCCGCGCACGTGAGCGTCCCGCCCAGCAGCTCGCCCTCGGTGAGCGCGGCGTCGCAGCCGGCGCAGCGGTCGCGGTAGGCCAGCAGCGTCCCGGCCACGTTGGCCACGACGAGGCCGTGCCGACGGGGCCCGGCGCCGCCGTGACGACGAACGGCGGCGGCGCCGGATCGGCCGCGGCCATGGCCCCGCGCTCCAGCCCGGCCACGCCGTCGAGCTCGACCCACTCGACGTCGGGCGCCGCGTCAGGCCGGGGCGGCGGCGCGACGACGCCCTCGACGTCGATGCCGAGCAGGTCGGGCGCCGTCTCCTCCAGCGCGCGCTCGATCGCCAGCTCGAGCGTGCTCTGCGACGCGGCGCAGCCGCTGCAGGAGCCCTCGAGCCGCAGCCGCGCGACGCCGTCCTCGAGGCCGAGCAGCTCGACGTCGCCGCCGTGGGACTCCAGGTAGGGCCGCACGGTGTCGAGCGCCTCCTGCACGCGGGTCTCCAGCGGCACCGGGTAGAGGCCGTGGATGAGCATGAGGCTCGCCACGACCCCGTCCTCGGCCAGCCGCGCGCGGGCGTCGGGCTCGAGCGCCGCGAAGATCCGCTCGAGCCCCTCGCCGTAGAGCTGGACCACGGCCGCGGCCAGCTCGTCGGCGACCTCCCGCGCGTGCGGGTCGGGCAGCGCCTCGGCCTCGGCGGTGAGGCGCTGGACCCGGCCGACCAGCTCCTCCTCCGGCGCGTGCTCGACGGTCGCCACCTACGCCATCCCGGTCGGGGTGTGGACGACCTTGCGGACCTTGCCCTTCCCGTACATGTGCACGCCGCAGGGCAGGCACGGGTCGAAGCTGTGGACCGCCCGCATGATGTCGACCCCCTTGAAGTTCTCGGGGCCGTTCTCCTCGAAGATCGGCGTGTTCTGCACCGCGTCCTCGTAGGGCCCGGGCGTCCCGTAGGAGTCGCGCGGGTTGCCGTTCCACGGCGTGGGCGGGTAGGGCTGGTAGTTGGCGATCTTGCCGTCGCGGATGACCATGTGGTGCGACAGGACGCCGCGCGCGGCCTCGTGGAACCCGACGCTGATGGCCTCGTCCGGGACCTTGAAGTCGCTCCAGCTCTTCGTGCGGCCGGCGCGGATCTCCGCCTGCGCGCGCTCGAGGTTGTGCAGCCCGACCAGCGCCGAGTAGGCCTGGTGGTAGGACCGCGCCCGCTGGCGCTCGATCGCGTTCGACCACGGCGGGATCTTCCACTCGAGCTCCATCTCCGGCATGAAGCCCGTCTTCGGGAGCACCATCTGCAGGCTCTCGCCGGTGGCCTTGAGGTAGCCGAAGTCGACGAGGCCGGCCTTCGCCGTGACCCACTGGCGGGCGAACGGGCCGCCGCCGGTGTCGCTGGCGACGAAGCGCCCGTCGCGCGTGTCGAGCATGCGCGGCGAGGCGACCCACGAGTACTTGTCGGCGAAGTCGCGCGCCTGCGGCTTGGGCAGCGTCACCTTGTTCCACGGGTGGCGCTTGTCGACGTCGTTGCCGAGCGGGTCCTTCGTGACGAACGTCTCCTCGGCGGACCAGTCGTCGAAGTACGACGAGCCGAGCAGGATCCGGATCGCCAGGTTGATCTCGACGAGGTCGGTCGTGATGAGCTCGCCGCCGAAGACCAGGCCCGGGGTGACGTAGCGCTTGCGGCCCCACTCGGTCATCGAGCGGTAGTCGTAGTCGACGTAGTCGGGGTCGTCGAAGCAGCCCCAGCAGACGAGGTCCGTCTCGCGGAACCCGACCCGCTCGTAGCCCGGCAGCGCCTCGTAGAAGAAGTCGTAGAGGTCGTCGTGCATCGGCACGCTGCGCTTGCAGTAGTCGATGTAGCGCATGAGCCGCACGTAGTACTCCGTGCACGTCTGCTGCGTGATGTTCGCGCTGCAGCCGCCCGGCAGGATCGTCGACGGGTGCGTGTGGCGCCCGCCGAACAGGCAGTACATCTCGCGCGTGTAGCGGGCGACCTGCAGGGTCTCCAGGTAGAACGCGCCGGTGAACGCGTTGAGCGCCCGCATGATGTCGGCGATCGTCTTGTAGCCGTGGACGTCGGAGTGCGGCGCCGCCGTGGTCTCGGCCTTCGCGAGCACGGCCGGGTTGGTCTCCTTGACCATCTGCTCGCTGTAGTCGACGTTGGCCATGCAGTCGTTGTAGATCGCGTGGTCGAACATGAAGTCGGCCGACTCCGCGAGGTTGAACGCGAAGTCCCCGAGCTTCGGCGGCTTGACCGAGTAGGCCATGTTCTGGTTCAGGCACGAGCAGGTGCAGTGGTTGTCACCGCAGATGCCGCAGATCCGGCTCGTGATGAAGTGCGCGTCGCGGGGGTCGATCCCCTTCATGAAGATGTCGAAGCCGCGGAAGAGCATCGACGTCGAGTAGCACTTGAGGACCTGCTGGTTCGTGAAGTCGATCTCGGTGTGGATGCCGAGCGACCCGACGATGCGGGTCACCGGATCCCACGACATCTCCTTGACGGTGACCTTCTGGTCGGTGGGCTGCTCTACGGTCGCCATGGGTGCTCCTCACCAACGCTTCTGGTAGCCGGTCGTGAGCTCGGCGCGGTTGTGCCGCCACTCCGGCTCCTTGTCGTACTTGCGCTTGACGTTCATGTGCCTGCCCCAGCGCAGGAGCGGCCCGTAGCTGAACCGCGCGACGTTCGACGAGGCGCGCCCCAACGGGTCCTCGTCCATGAACGGCATGTACTTGTCGGGGAAGCCCGGCATCGTGCAGGCCATGCAGATGCCGCCGACGTTGGGGCAGCCGCCCATGTGGTTGACCCAGCCGCGCAGCGGCACGTTGCACTTGACGACCGGGCCCTTGCAGCCGAGCTTGACCAGGCAGCGGTGGTCGTCGCCGTACTCCGTGGCGAAGTCGCCCTCCTCGTAGAAGGCGGCGCGGTTGCAGCTCTCGTGCGCGGTGCGGCCGAAGAGCGTCACCGGCCGGCCGGCGTCGTCGAGCTCCGGCACCGGGCCCATGCCGGCCAGCGCGAACACGAGGTGGACCAGCGTCTCGGTCATGTTGTCCGGCTGCGCCGGGCAGCCGGGGATGTTCACGATCGGGATGCCGGCCTTGGACTTCCAGTTCCACCCGAGGTAGTCGCGCACGCCCATCGCGCCGGTCGGGTTGTTCTTCATGGCCGGGATGCCGCCGTAGGTCGCGCACGTGCCGACGGCGACGACCGCCGCGGCCTTGTCGGCGAGCCGGTCGACCCACTCGTTGACGGTGATGGGCTGGCCGCTGGACGGGTTCACGCCGAAGCCCGTCCAGTAGCCGTCGCCGTTGATCTTCTCGTTGCCGAGCGAGCCCTCGATCACGAGCACGAAGGGGTCGAGCTTGCCGGCCTCGGCGTCGAACCAGGCCTGGATGAAGTCCTCGCCCACCTCGTAGGCGATGACCTGGTTGTGGATGACCACCTTCGGCATCCCCGGGATCGCGCCGGTGATGATGTCCTCGAGGCTCGGGTTCGTGGCCGCGGTCATCGCGACCGAGTCGCCCTCGCAGGACAGGCCGACGGTGATCCACAGGACGTGGGCCTCGATCGCCTCCGTCTGGGCCTGGTTCGGGCTGAACTCGACTGTCGCCATCAGGGCTCCTCTCAACAGATCCGCGGCAGCGGGTCACCGACGAGCTGGTCCATGACCCGCTTGCCGCCGAACGACGTCTCCACGAGCACCACGCCTCCGGGCTCGGTCTTCACCTCGCCGATCTCGGCCGCCTCGCCGAACTCGCCGGGGGCGCCGGCGGCGCGCAGGGCGGCCAGCGCCGCCTCCGCGTGCTCGGGCGCGACGACGGCGACGAGCACGCCCTCGTTGGCGACGTGCATCGGGTCGATCCCGAGCAGCTCCGCCGCCCCCGCGACGACGGGCGGCACCGGGACGGCCGCCTCCCGCACGAGCATCGCGACGCCGGACGCGCGCGCCAGCTCGTTGAGGACCGAGGCGACGCCGCCGCGGGTGGCGTCGCGCAGGCAGCGCAGGGCGGGGTCGGCGGCGGTCCCGACGTCGAGCATCGCGTCGACGGCGGGCCACAGCGGCCGCGTGTCGGACTCGACCTCGGCGCCGAGCTCGAACTCCCCGCGCGCGAGCATGATCGCCGTGCCGTGCAGCCCGATCGGCCCGCTGACGAGGATCCGGTCGCCGGGGCGCAGCGCGCCGGGCGACAGACGCGCCCGGTCGTCGAGGCGCCCGATGCCGGTGGTGCAGACGTACATCTGGTCGGCCTGGCCGCGGCCCACGACCTTCGTGTCGCCGGAGACGATCGTCACGCCGGCGGCGCGAGCCGCGTCGGCGATGGCCTGCACCTCGGCCCGCAGCACGGCGGCCTCGAGGCCCTCCTCGAGGATGAGCGAGAGGGTCAGCGCCTGCGGGCGCGCACCGACCATGGCCAGGTCGTTGACGGTCCCGTTGACGGCGAGCTCGCCGATCGACCCGCCGGGGAAGCGCAGCGGCTTGACCACGAAGCTGTCGGTCGTCATGGCGACGTCGGTCCCGTCGATCCGGACCGTGCCGGCGTCCGCGAGCGCCTCGAGCGCCTCGTTGGCGAAGGCGGGGAGGAGGAGGCCCTCGATGAGCGCCGCCGTCGCCTTGCCGCCGGCGCCGTGCGCGGTCGTGATGCGCTCGTCGCGGAACTTGTGGCGCTTGGCGCGCGCCGTCTCGATGATCCCGAGGATCTTGGCCTCGCGCTCGGAGACCGCGTCGGCGGCCAGCTAGACCACCTCCCGCTCGCGCGCGAAGCGGCCGTAGTTGTAGTACGCCGCGCACGCGCCCTCGCTGGAGACCATGCAGGTCCCGATCGGTCGCTCGGGGGTGCAGGCGGTGCCGAAGACCTTGCACTCGAAGGGCTTGATGACGCCCTTGAGCACCTCGCCGCACTGACAGGCCTTGGGGTCGGCGATGCGGACGTTCGGGATGGTGTAGCGGCGCTCCGCGTCGAAGTCCGCGTAGGCGTCGCTGAGGCGCAGGCCGCTCTGCGAGATGAACCCCAGGCCGCGCCACTCGAAGTGGGGCCGCAGCGCGAACACCTCGCCGAGCACGCGCAGCGCCGCGAGGTTGCCCTCGTAGGGCACGACGCGCCGGTACTGGTTCTCGACCTCGCAGCGGCCCTCCGAGAGCTGCCGCAGGATCATGAGGACCGACTGCAGGATGTCGACCGGCTCGAAGCCCGACACCACGACCGGCTTGCCGTAGTCGGCGGGGATGAACTCGAGCGGCCGGGCGCCCACGACGGTGGACACGTGGCCCGGCCCGATGAACCCGTCCAGGCGCAGGTCCGGGGACTCGAGCAGCGCCCGCAGCGGCGGGACGATCGTGACGTGGTTGCAGAAGCAGAAGAAGTTCTCGACGCCCTCGGCCTTGGCGCGCTTGAGGGTCAGCGCGGTCGAGGGGGCGGTCGTCTCGAAGCCGATGGCGAAGAAGACGACGGGGCGCTCGGGGTGCTGCTTGGCGATGCGCAGCGCGTCGAGCGGCGAGTAGACCATGCGGACGTCGGCGCCCTCGGCCTTCGCGTCGGTGAGCGTCCCGTGCGAGCCGGGGACGCGCATCATGTCCCCGAAGCACGTGAAGATCACGCCCGGCTCGTGGGCCATCGCGATCGCGTCGTCGACGCGGCCCATCGGGATGACGCACACCGGGCAGCCGGGACCGTGGACGAGCTCGACGTTGGCCGGCAGCAGGTCGTCGACGCCGTACTTGTAGATCGAGTGCGTGTGGCCGCCGCAGACCTCCATGAGCTTGTAGTGGCGGCCGGGCTCGACCGTCGCCAGGATCTCGTTCGCGAGGACCTGGCCCAGCGAGGCGTCGCGGAACTCGTCGACGAACTTCACGCCGCCGCGCCCTCGATGCGGGTCAACGCGGTGCCGGCGTGGACCAGCAGCACGTCGCCGGGCGCGACGCCGTCGACGAGGGCGATCTCGACCGAGCTGCGGGCGCCCGCCTCGTCCTCGCACAGCGCCAGGGCGCGGGCCTCGTCGGTGCGCACGACGCGCATCGGGACGCCCTCGTCCGAGCACGTGATGCAGTGGTCGTCGTGGCAGCTCATTCGATGGCGCTCGCCTTGAGCTCCTCGAGCTCGGCCTCGTAGTCGCGGCCCATGCCCTGCAGGAGGGAGAGCGTCGCCTCGGCCTCCGCCTCGTCGACCTTCGAGAGCGCGAACCCGACGTGGATCAGGACCCAGTCGCCGACCCCGGCCTCGACGCCGTCCGCGTCCAGGAGGCCGATGTTCACGGTCCGCTGGACCCCGGCGACGTCGACCTTGGCGAGACGGTTCGTCTCGTCCACGACCTCCAGGATCCGCCCTGGGATGGCCAGGCACATTCGGCAGTCTCCCGTCGACCTGGGGGGTTGCCCATCAACCCCGGCCGAGGGTCTACTCCTCGATCTGGTTCGACGCAAACGATTGACCGGAGTGGTCTACTGGAGTGTGGAATGCCAGTTCCGGAGAGCCGCGCCGCCGTCGACCGGCACCTGCTGCGGGACACCGCCTACGAGAAGGTCTGCGAGGCGATCGTGGACGGGACCCTGGCCCCCGGAGAGCCGCTGCACGACGAGGAGCTGTGCGGCTGGCTCGGCCTCAGCCGCACGCCGGTCCGCGACGCGCTGAGCCGCCTGCGTGAGGAGGGCCTGGTCGAGACGGCCCCGCAGCGGTTCACGCGGGTGGCCACCCTGACGATCCGCGACGTGCACGAGGTCGTGCCCCTCCTCGCCGTCGTGCACGGGCTGGCGACCGAGCTCGCGGTGCCGCGTCTGGGTCCGCTCGACGTCCGCGAGCTGCGCGGGCAGAACGAGGCCTTCGTCGTCGCGTTGCGCGAGCGCAACCGCCTCGCGGCCTACCGTGCCGACGACCGCTTCCACCAGGTCTTCGTCGACCGGAGCGGCAACCCCGAGGTCGGACGCGTCCTGGCGCGGCTCACGCCACGCCTGCGCCGCGCGGAGAGCCTGTGCGCCGCCGGGCTGCCGGGCGGCCGGTCCGTCGCCCAGCACCAGGCCGTCATCACGCGTGCCGAGACCGGCGACGCGGCCGGCGCGGCCTCCGCCGCGCGGGCGAACTGGATGTCGCTGGGCGCGGTGCTCGAGGGCGGCTTCGCGGCCGCCGGCACGCCTAGCACCACGACCGGCGGGCGAACCGACGCCCCGAGATCTCCGACCGGAGGTCGATGAGGCACGCGCCGACCGGTTCTAGCTTGGGCTCGAGGCTGAAGCATTCGCTGCCGAGGCTGTTACAAAGTTGTCACAAGCTCATCGACCCAAGGATCTGGAACAGCACCATGAAGCGCACGATCAAGAAGCTCGCCGGCGTCCTGGCGACGAACATCAACCCCGTCGAGCACGGCGTCCACTTCCACCCCGGCCCCGCCGGCCCCTACGTCTGCGAGAACCCTCGCTGCGTCTCTCCGGGGCTGGACACCACCGAGGTCACGTGACGGACGGCGGCGAGCCCGTGCCGGCGGCCGCCGGCACGGGCCGCCGCCTCGCCGCCGCCGCGACGTCGCCGGGGCAGGCCTCGCCGGTCCGAGGGGGCCGGCTCGCGACGCCGCGCGGCGCTCACCCGGCGCTGCGCCCCCCGGCGCCGCGGCTGACCGCCCTGCAGACCGTCGCGGCGGGTGGCCGCCGGGGTAGGCTCGCCCCGGTGCACAAGGCACCGGACGCCATGATCTTCCGCCAGATCATCCACGACGACCTGGCCTGCGCCTCCTACCTGGTGGGCGACGAGGAGGCCGGCGTGGCCGCCGTGGTCGACCCGGGCTTCGAGGTCGACGAGCACCTCGAGCTCGCCCGCTACCTCGGCGTCGACATCGAGCACGTCCTCGAGACGCACAACCATGCCGACCACGTCTCGGGCCACGGCCGGCTGGCAGCGGCGACGGGCGCCACGATCCACGTGCACCGCTCGGCGGCGCCGGCCTACGACCACGAGCCGCTCGACGACGGCGACGAGCTCGTCCTCGGGTCGCTCGTGATCCGGGCCTTGCACACTCCCGGGCACCGGCCCGAGCACACCTCCTTCGCGCTCGTCGACACGCGCCGCGGCGAGGACCCGTGGGCCGTCCTGACGGGCGACACCCTCTTCGTCGGCGACGTCGCCCGGCCCGACCTCGCGGTGGAGGCCTCCGGCGGCGCGCGGGCGATCTTCCGCTCGCTGCACGAGAAGCTCCTCTGCCTGGCGCCCGCCGTCGAGGTCTGGCCCGCGCACCTGGGCGGCTCGATGTGCGGCGGCCCGGGCATGGACCTCAAGCCGTCCTCGACGATCGGCTTCGAGGCCGCGCACAACCCGACGCTCGCGATCCTCGACGAGGACCGCTTCGTCGCGGTGGCGCTGGCCGGGCTCGGGCCCCAGCCGCCGCACTTCGAGGACGTCGTCGCGCTGAACACCGGACCGCTGCTGACCACCGGCGTGGAGCTCTTGCCGCTGGCCCCGCGCCAGGTCGAGCAGCGGCGGGCCGCCGGCGCGCTCCTCGTCGACGTCCGCACCGACCAGCAGTTCGACGACGCGCACGTCCCGGGCGCCATCTGCGACCCGATGCTGCGCGCCGGGTTCGGGTCGCGCCTGGCCTGGCTGGCCGAGGTCGACCAGGAGGTCGTGTTCGTCGGCCGCGACGACGAGGACGGCCGCCGCGCCGGGCGGCTCGCGGTCGCCGCCGGCGTCCGGCGCCTGGCCGGGTACCTGCACGGCGGCATGACGAGCTGGTGGCAGGAGGGCCGGGCGGTGGCGCACGTCGAGCGGCTCGCGCTCGCCGACCTCGCGACCCGCCTCGCGGCCGAGCCGGACCTCCAGCTGCTCGACGTCCGCGAGCGCGCGGAGTGGGACGCGGGCCACATCCCGGGCTCCGCGTCGTTGCCGTGGCACGACGTGGTCGCCGTCCCGGACGGCCTCGACCCCTCCCGGCCCATCGCCGTCCTCTGCGCGTCGGGTCAGCGTGCCGGGGTGGCCGCGAGCCTGCTGCAGCGCGCCGGCGCCGGGGCGGTCGTGCACGTCGTCGACGGGGGCGTCCCGGCCTGGGCCCGGCTCGGTCGCGCGCTCGAGCGCGGCGGCCGGCCGGCGGGCACCGCGGCCTGAGGATCGCCCGCGCGGTCGCGCGTCAGGACGCGCGGCGCTCGCGCTGGTCCGGGGCGGGGCCGAACACCGCGGCGGCGAGGCGGTCGATCGCTGCCCGCAGCTCGTCGTTGGGCGGTCCTCCCTCGTGGCGCCGGCGCTCGTCGTAGAGCGTCGCCGCCAGCAGGACCTCGCGCAGGTCGTCCACGAGCGACGGGTGGAGGGCGCGCTCCGGCGCCGCCTCGGGCATGCGGTCGGGACCCCGCTCGGGCATTGGCGGCCACCTCCCCGCTCCGCGGCCGCCCCACGCACGGCGCCGGATCCCGGTGTGAAGCCGGACGCGCCCGGTGCGGCCCCTCATCCGCTTCGGGTGATGCCGCCGGAGCACCGGGCCCGGAGGCTGCAGGGTGATGCTCGGCCAGGATCCCCTCGAGCCCCTGTCGTCGGCGCAGCTGCACGACCTGGCGGTCAGCCGGGCCAAGCGCCACCTCGACGTGCGGTTCTTCGTGCAGCTCATGGAGGTGCTGCCGATGGCCGAGGCGGCCGCCGGCGAGATGGGGGAGGCGTTCGACGACGTCGACCGGCTCAGCGCGCACGTCGACGACCTCACGCAGTCCGGCCGCGGGCAGGTCGCCGACAACCTGCGGCCGTTCTACCTGCAGTACCTGCGCGAGCACGACGTCAAGCCGCGCTGAGCGGGCGACGGGCGGCCGGGCGTCCTCACTCGGCCTCGGCGCGGATCCACTCGGCCAGGAAGGGCTCGGCGATCCAGGCGCGCCCGTGGTCGCGCCCGACGAGCTCGTCGCGCTCGAGCGCCTCCAGCGCCTTCTGCGTGGAGGAGGCGCTCGGCAGGCGGTGCCGGCGCCCGTAGTCCTGCGACAGCGGGCGGCCGGGCTCGCGCGCCAGGGCCTGCAGGACGACCTTCTGCGCGCTGGCGGCCCGGTCCCAGAGGAGGCTGAAGTGGGTGTGCTCGGAGCGCAGCACCTTCGCGAGGGCGACGTCCAGGCGCGCCGCGGTCGCCGCCTGCCGGCCGGGTGTCTCCTCCCAGAGGAAGTAGCAGAGCTCCTGGGTCGCGTAGGGGTGGCCGCCCGTCGTCGCCAGGACCCGGTCGACGACCTCGGGAGCGATCCGCCGGCCGGTGGCGGCGAAGCGCTGGGTGATGAACACCGCGAAGGGCTCGGGCGCGATCGGCCCGAGCTCGACCTTCTTGGCGCTGCGCCAGAAGGGCTCCTGCTCGTCGTTGAAGATGCGCTGCATCATGTGCCGCTTGCTGCCGAGGTAGAAGTGCGCGACCTCGGGCTGGTCCTGGAAGACCGAGCGCAGGAGCTTCGGCAGGTCGGGGTCGAGGTCGATGACCTCCTGGAACTCGTCGAGGATGAGCAGCGCGGGGCGCCCGCGGTCGGCCGCCGTCTGCGCGACGAGCTCGAGCAGCCGCTCGAGGGTCGCGTCGACGTCCTCGGGCTGGTGGCCGGCGGCGAAGCTGAAGCTCAGCGAGCCGTCCTCGGGGTCGACGGTCATCGTCGGCGTGATGCGCAGCCCGCGGAAGAGCCGCGCGCCGAAGTCCCGGGCGCGCGTCAGGGGGCCCGCGATGTCCTCGTAGACGACGCCCGCGAGCTTCTCGGCGAGCTTCTCCTTGGTGGGGGTGCGCATGAGGTTGACCTGCCCGACGAGCACGTCGGCGCGGACGAGGTGCTGCTGAACGCGGTCGACGAGCGACGTCTTGCCGAAGCGCCGCGGCGCGAAGATCACGACGTCCTGGCCGTTGCGCGCGTCGGACAAGAGCTCGGCGATCTCCGGCGCCCGGTCGGTGAAGGCGTCGTCGCGGGCGAGCGCGCCGAAGCGGAAGGGGTTCGTGGGGCGGCTGCGCTCGGCCATCGTCCCATCATACTCGTCAGCGTCACGCCAAGTAGCGTTATTCCTTGCGGCGTGACGCCGTCGGGGGTCATGTCGGTGGTGGGCGGCCGGGCCCAGGGGACGAACCGCCGGAGGCCCGGGCGCGCGCTCCCGCGGCCAGCCCGAGCGCGCCCACGAGGCCGGAGCGGTCCGCGAGGCCCGGGGGGACGACGAGCGCCGCCGGGCCACCCGGTGGGCGCTCCTCGACCACGCCGCCGAGCGCCGCGCCCAGGCGGTCCCGGACGCCCGCGAGGACGCCGGGGCGCCGCCCGACGCCGCCACCGAGCACGACGCGCTGCGGGGCGAGCACGAGGACGACCGACGCGAGGCCGGCGACGAGGTAGCGCGCCTCGAGGTCCCAGGCCGGGTGCCCCGCTCCCAGGGTGGCCGGGTCCATGCCCCAGCGCGCGGCGACGGCCGGGCCCGAGGCCAGGCCCTCCCAGCAGTCGCCGTGCAGCGGGCAGCACCCGGCGAAGTCGTCGTCGGGCTCGCGCCGGACGCGCAGGTGACCGGCCTCCGGGTGCAGCAGCCCATGGAGCGCCCGGCCCCCGGTGGCCACGCCGAGCCCGATGCCGGTGCCGACCGTGAGGTAGGCGACCGGGTCGGCGCCGCGTCCGGCGCCCGCCGCGGCCTCGGCCAGCGCGGCGGCGTTGACGTCCGTCTCGAGGGCGACGGGCACGCCCAGCGCCTCCCGCAGCCATGGGCCGAGCGGCGTGCCGGACCAGCCCGGCTTGGGCGTGCGCAGGACGTGGCCCCAGCCCGGCGCGGCGGCGTCGAGCTCGAGCGGCCCGAAGGCGGCGACCCCCAGGGCGGCGATCGGGGGCGCCGAGGCGAAGAACCCCCGCATCCGCGCGAGCGTCGCCTCCGGAGTCGTGGTCGGGCCCTCGTCGAAGCCGAGCACCTCGCCGGCGGCGGTGCCCCACGCGCAGCGCACCCGGGTGCCGCCGAGCTCGACCGCGCCCAGGGCGGCGGGCCCGGTGGGGTCGTCGTGGTGGAGGATCACCTGCGGCGGCCTACCCTGGAAGGACGATGGCGAAGGTGTGGGTGCTCGACACGGAGACGAAGGGGACCGGGGCCACGATGGTCCCGCTGGAGGAGCGCGAGCGCCGCAGCCGGCGCGACGAGCCCTCGTTCCTGCGCGACGTCCCCGAGCGGCCGGCGGCCCCCGCCGAGCCCGCGCCGCGGCCGGCCCGGCGCTTCCAGGTCCGCGACGTCCTCACGCGCGAGGTGCTCGGGGAGGACGTCGACCTGCGCGGGACGGTCGCGCTGCTGCGCGACGTGCGCCGCCTCGTCGACGTGCGCGTGTCGGTCTGGGAGCCCGAGCGCGAGCGCTGGCGCCTCCTGACGCTGAGCGAGCAGCGCGCCCTCTGGGACGCCCGCGAGCGGCTCGACCCGCCGCCGGGGTAGCGCCGCGCGGACGCGCCCTCCCGTCGCGGCGCTCGCCGAGCCGGTACGGTGGCGCTCGTCCTCGAGAGGAGCGCCGTGTCGCAGATCGCCGGTCGTCGGATGGGGAGCGGGTGGCGGCGCGCGGGCGCCGCGGTGGGTGCGGCGGCGGTGGTGCTCGTCGCGTCCGGGTGCGGGCAGACGGACTTCGCGGACCGGGGTCGGGTCGACCCAGGCCCAGCCTCAACGGGACGATCACGACGGTCGACGTCCGGCGTACGGCGAGCGCGCGTGGTTGTAGAGTTCGTGCGCCGTCGGCGCGACGCACGACGCCGCAACAGCGGCACCAGGGCGGCGGCGGCCACGCCGACCGCCAAGCAGCGCACCGCGGGGCAGCCGGTGACGGCGACGGGGCCGATCAGCGCGACCGTGACCGGGCTGGCCCCCGACGACGACCTACGCCTTCCGGCTGTGCGGCCGGCGGGGCGCGGTGAAGGCGTGCGCGCAGACGCGGACCTTCACGACCTCCCACGACTCGGTGCAGGCCGTCGGCGCCAGCGAGTCGGTGCACACGTTGGGGCTGATCACCCGGGTCAGCGACCTCGACGTCGACGCAACGGCCGGCAGCGCCGGCAGCCGAGCCGCGATGCACCTGTCGATCATCATCCTGCCCGGTCCGCTGGACTTCGACCTCGGCTCGCGCACGCAGCCGAACGTCAGCGTGCCTGGCCGTGTCGGGCCAGCGTCGCCCAGCGCGTCGGCTTCCGCAACGACGTCCCGGGCCCGCCCAGCCAGCCCTACCTCGGCTACGGCTTCGCGACGTTCGTCGACGGCGGCCCGGTCGGATCCGGCCAGGACCGCGTCGCCGCGAACTTCGCGACCAGCTCGTCCGATCCGTCGGTGTGCACCATCCCCACCGACGTCAGCGAGCTGCTGCCGCTCGCGCGCGGCGACATCAGCGTCAACGACGCATCCGCGAACCCGTAGGCGGGGCCGCGGGCGCGGGCGACCGCTCGGTCAGCTCGCGCTTGACGACCTTCCCGCTGCCCGTGCGCGGGAGCGCCTCGACGAGCACGACCTCGCGCGGGACCTTGAAGCGGGCCAGCCGCGAGCGGACGTGGTCGCGCAGCTCCTCGGGCGCGACCGCCTCGCCCTCGGCCGGCACCACGAACGCCCGCAGGCGCTGGCCGAACTCCTCGTCGGGCACGCCGACGACCGCCGCCTCCGCGACCGCGGAGTGCGACATGAGGGCCTCCTCGACCTCCTGCGGGAAGACGTTCTCGCCGCCGGAGACCACCATGTCGTCGTCACGGCCGTCGACGAAGAGGCGCCCGGCGGGGTCGAAGTGGCCGACGTCGCCGGTGGCCATGAGGCCGTCGAGGCGGTCCTTGCCGCCGCCGCCCGTGTAGCCCTCGAAGAGGAGCGCGTTGCCGACGAAGATGCGGCCCGTCTCGCCCTGCAGGACCGGGCTGCCCGCCTCGTCGTAGAGGCGCACGACGCACCCCCGCGCCGGGCGGCCGGCGGTCCCGGGCGCGTGGCGCAGGTCCTCCGGCGTCGCGATCGTGGCGGCGGAGACCTCGGTCGATCCGTAGATGTTGTAGAGGTGGTCGCCGAAGGCGTCCATCCAGCGGGTCGACAGGTCGCCGGGGACCGCGGACCCGCTCGCGCTGACGGCGCGCAGCGACGAGGTCTCGTGCGCCGAGCGCACCGCGGGCGGCAAGGCGAGGATGCGGCCGAGCATCACCGGCACGACGACGAGGGCGTCGCAGCGGTGGGCCTCGACGTCGGCCAGGCAGCCCTCGGCATCGAAGCGGCGGCGCAGGACGAGCGTGTCCCCGAGCGCCATGCCGAGCAGCAGGTTGGCGAAGCCCCAGGCGTGGAAGAGCGGCGCGGCGATGCGGACGACCTGGCCCTCGCGCAGCGGGATGCGCTCGAGCAAGGCCGCCGCCGGGTCGAGCGTCAGGGGGATGGCGCCGCGCGTGGCGCCCTTGGGCGCGCCCGTCGTCCCGGAGGTGAGGATCGTGACGCTGCCCGCCGCCGGCGGCGGCTCCAGCGGCTCGGGGTCACCGGCGGCCAGCGCGTCCAGCGCCGCACCGCGCCTGCGGCTCCCCGGTGCCCGCCATCCCAGCACGCGCGCCCGCCCCCGGGCGGCGCCACGGGTGAGGTCGACGAGGTCCTCGTCGACGACGAGCGCGACGATGTGCTCGCGGCGGCAGACGTCGGTGACCTGCGGCGCGGCGAACGAGGGGTTGAGCAGGACGGCGTCGGCCCCGAGCTTGGCCACGCCGAGGAGGGCCTCGACGAACGCGCGCCCGTCCCGGCACAGGATCCCGACGCGGTCGCCGGGACCGACCCCGGCCTGTGCGGCGAGCCCCCGGGCCACCGCGGACGTGCGCCGGTCGACCTCGCCGTAGGTGAGCTCGCCCTCCTCGTCGGCGAGCAGCGTGCGCCCGGGGTGGCGGATCGCGCCGGCGACGATCGCGGTCGCCGGCGACGCCCCCCACCGCGCGGCGGCCAGCGCCAGGCGGGCGATCCTGTCGGGGCGCATCGGCGCGACGAGCCCGGCGCGGGCGAGCAGCCCGACGTTCACCGCCTCGTGGGCCAGCCGCGCGGGCAGTGCCGGGCGGCGGGGCGCCGGACGCTCCTGCCCGGTGGCGGCGCGGGCCAGGGAGGCGAGGCTGGCCCGCACCTCGCCGCGCACCTGCGGCTCGGCGACGAGCTCGGAGAGCGTGCCCAGGAGCGCGCCCGGGGCGCCGTAGGCGACGCGCAGGAGCACCCGGGTGCCCCCGCCGGGCGCGTCGCGAAGGCGCAGGCGGCCGCGCTGCTCGATCCCGCGGACCCCCGTCCACACGACGTCGCCGCCCTCGTGGTACTCCGTGAGCTCGACGAGGCCGCCGACCTCGGCCGAGCCCGCCCGGACGCGCACCCGGTAGCGCGCGCCCACCCCGGGAGGGCGCCCAGGGTCCTCGGGGTCGAACGCGGTGAACCCCTCCAGCACGGCGGCGTAGGTGGCGGGGTCGGCGACGAGGTCCCACACCCGGGCCCGGGGTGCCGCGATCGTCAGGCTCTCCTCGACCCTCACCCGAGCACCGGCAGCCGCCGCTCGCGCTCGAGCGACGTGAGGACGTCCTGCATGGCCGCGCGCACGTCGGCGTCGACGGCGACCGGGTCGGCGTGCTCGCCGTAGCGCTCGGCGAGGTCGATCGGGTCGAGGACCTGCACGGTGATCTTGGCCGGCAGCGGGAGGTGGCCGAAGATCGCCGGGCTCAGGCCGAAGGGCAGGCCGACGAGGAACGGCAGCGTCTTCAGCCGCAGCAGCCGGTCGACCCGGGTGAGCTTGGCCAGGCGCTCCCCGCGGGTCAGGAAGAGCGCGGTCTCCTGGCTGCCGACCGAGACGATCGGGACGATCGGGACGCCGAGGCGCTGGGCGAGGCGGACGTAGCCCCTGCGGCCGCCGAAGTCGATCTTCCCCTGCTCCCAGGTCGGGCGGAAGACCTCGTGGTCGCCCCCGGGGTAGACCAGCACCGCCGCGCCCGACCGCAGCGCGAGCTCGGCGTTGCGGGGATCGGCGGCCAGCGTCCCGTACTTGCGCACGAGCCGGCCCAGCGGGGGCAGCATCACGCCGTTGTGCGCGAGCTGGAAGAAGCGCCGCTCCACGCCGAAGTACGTGCTGAAGGCCAGGACGAAGACGAACAGGTCCGGGGCGACCATGCCGCCCGAGTGGTTCCCGACCAGCAGGACCGGGCCCTCGCGCGGGACGTGGTGCAGGCCGCGGACGTCGGCGCGGAACCAGACGCTGGCCAGCATCCACAGGCCCGGCAGCGTCTCGCGGATGTAGTCCGTGTCGCGCTCGTCGAGGTCCCCGCGGGGGACGAGGTCGCGGACGCGCCCCGCCAGCGCGGAGACGAGGTCGGTGCCCGGGGGGCTCACGTCGACGGCCCCTGCGCGAGGAACCGGCGCAGCGCGTCGTGCGTGGCCCGCGGCCGCTCGAGCTGGGGCACGTGGCCGCAGTTGAGCTCGACGTGCTCGGCGTCCGGCAGGGCCCGCCGGACGTGGGCGGCGAAGGCGAGCGGCACGAGGCGGTCGCGTCGGCCCCACACGAACACCGCCGGGGGCTCGAGCTCCGGCAGGCGCGTCCAGAAGCCGTCGTGGCCGTGGGGCTCCTCGAGGTAGATCCCGCGGGCGGCCGCGTAGAACGCGGCACGCCCGCGCGGGGTGAGGTAGGACCGCAGGAACTCGTCGACGCCGGCCGCGGTCCAGCCGTCCTGCGCCCCCGGGACGACGCGGCGGACGACCGCCTCGACGACCGAGCGCGGGGTCGGCTGCAGGAGCCCGAGCTGGGGCGGGACGAGGCGCAGGAGCGGCGCCCAGGGGCGCCCGCGCAGCCAGGCCAGCGAGGGCGCCAGCAGGCCGAGCCGCCCGACCCGCTCCGGATGTCGCAGCCCGACCTCGAGCGCGACGCGCCCGCCCATGCTGTTGCCGACGACGTCGGCGCGGTCGAGCTCGAGCGCGTCGAGGAGGGCCACCACCGAGCGGGCGAAGAAGGCGGCGTCGTAGGCCGCCGTCAGCGGCTTCGCCGAGTCGCCGAAGCCGGGCAGGTCGACCGCGATCGTGCGGTGGGTGTCGGCCAGCGCCGCGACGGTGGGCAGGAAGGACACCTTCGTCGCGCCCAGCCCGTGAAGGAGCACGACGGGCGGCCCGCTGCCGGCCTCCGTGATCGAGAGCGGTCCGACGTCCGTCGGGACGCGCCGCAGGCGCAGCCCGCCGGCCCGGGCGCCGTTCGCGCCGGCTGCGGGCGTTGGGGCCGTGGCGGCCAGGAAGCCGATGCCGAGGTGGAGGTCGTGGCGGACGCTCAGCCGGCCGGCGCGGAAGGCCTCCATCCCGCCGCGCAGGTCGTCGACGATGGCGGCCCAGGTGTCGGCGTCGGCCGTCAGGACGGCGTCCGGCCGCTCGTCGCGCACCGACGGGCCGAGCGTCGCGCGGCGCCCGTCCAGGACGACGTCGTGCGGCTCGTCGCCGGCGCCGACGAGGCGCAGCCGCGCCGACCGGCGCCCGAGCTCGAAGACCTCCGGGTCGTAGCGCCGGGCCAGCGCGGCGAGGGGACGGGGGGGACGGGGGGTCATGGCGCGGCGCCGCGCAGGCGGGTGCGCTGCGACCAGACGGCCGCCGCGAGCGGGGCTCCGACGAGCAGCATGAAGGGCTCCAGCGGCACGCGGTAGCGGAACTGCCCGTAGTACACGACGCCGTAGGCGAAGAGGCTGACGACGAGGTAGGCCAGGACCGCCTGCATGCCGGGGTGCAGCCGCCACAGCCGGCGCGGGCCCAGCAGGACCAGGGAGGCCAGGGCCACGAAGAGCACGGCGTACCCGCCGGCGTCCCCGAGCACGCTCAGGACGATGAGCCCCGACGTGTGCACCTCGCGCGCGCCAGGGGCGTTGGACCAGGTCGTCAGCGCGAGGCGGTCGCCCGTGTTCAGCGCCAGCAGCCGCCGCGGGATCAGCCCGAGCTCCTTGTGGGGGTTGCGCACGGCCCAGTGGATGGCCTCGGTGCGCAGCAGGTGCGCCTCGGCGACCTCGTGCTCCGGCGAGCTCAGCCCGGGAGGGATGCGGGCGAGCAGCTCGGGCGGCGCGTACGTCGGGCCGCCGTTCGCGTCGGGGTTGTGCCCCGACCACAGCGTCGTGCTCGGGTTCGTGGCGACCGGGATGAAGGAGTCCATCACGATCGCGTTGCGGATCGTCCAGGGGGCGATGCACACCGCCATCGTCCCGAGCAGCAGCAGGGCGCGGCGGATCCACGTCCGCCGGTCGACGTGGCCCCACCACATCGCCAGCGGGATGACGGGCATGAGCAGCCCCTCCCCCCGCGTCAGCGCGGTCAGGGCGAGCGCGACGCCCAGCACGACCGGTGTCCAGGACCGCTCGGGCAGCAGGAGGGCGAGCGCGAGGACGCCGACGAGCAGGAAGATGAACGTGGTCTCGGAGAGGAAGAGCCCCGTGAAGAAGATCGGCCCGGGCAGGAGCGCGAACGCGATGCCCGCGAACCGGCCCGCCGCGCGGCCGAGCATCCGCGTCGCGACGACGTAGAGCAGCACCGCCGTCGCCGTGGCGAGCGCGACGTTGAGGACGAAGACGAACTTCACGTGGATCCCGAGGGCCCGGTAGCCCAGCGACACCAGGAACGGGAAGCCGGGCGGCCAGTGGGCCGTCGGTGCGCCGGTCAGCGTGCTGAACCCGTCGCCGTTGGCGAGCTGCCCGGCCGCGATCTCATAGAAGAGGGTGTCGTTCGGACCGCTCACGGTCCGGCCCCAGACGAGGACGAAGACCGTGCGCAGCACGAAGGCGAGGCCGCCGATGAGCAGCGCGTCGCGCACCGACACCGCCGACAGGGCCGATCTCAGCCGGCTGGGGGCCGCGGGGGGGAGGGCGGAGGCCGTGCTCAAGTCCGCGACGCTAGTGCGCTGCGCCGGTGCGTGCCACCCGGGTCAGGCGGCCGCGGGCTCGGCGTCGTCGCGCCGGGCCGCCGCGTCGTCGCGCCGGATCTCGAACCACACGTGGGTCGACCCCTCGTGCACGCCCCAGCGATCCGACAGCGTCTGCACGAGGTGCAGGCCCCAGCCGCCGACCTCGGTCATGGGCCGATCGCGCGCGACGGGGACGAACCCGACCCCCTGGTCGACGACCTCGACGCGGAGGTCCTCGGGGCCGTCGACGTCGACGAGCAGGGTCACGGCCCCGTCGCCCCCGTACTTCACGCTGTTCGTGATGAGCTCGGAGACGAGCAGCTTGACGTCGGCCAGGACGGCCGGCTCGACGTCGCCGGCGAGGCGCTCGATGGCTCGGCGGGCGGCGCCGGGGGCGCCGAGGTCGCGGTGGATGTCGACGCTCAGGGAAGCGGGCATCGGGGGAGAGGGGACGGCGGTGAGCCTGATAGGACTAACCCGTTCAGACGGCGCACAAACGCTGCGTGACCACGCGCACAGGACCGTCCCGGACGTGGAGTGCGAGCGCACTCTCGCATCACGCGCTCGCACTGACGTGCGAGTGCGGATGAGAGGACTCGAACCTCCACGAGCTTGCGCTCACGGCGACCTGAACGCCGCGCGTCTACCAATTCCGCCACATCCGCGTGATCGGGCGCAGCGACGATAGCAACGAGGCCGTTGCTAGCATGGCGCCGTCCGCGCCGCCATCGTCTAGGGGACTAGGACGCCGCCCTCTCACGGCGGAAACCGGGGTTCGAATCCCCGTGGCGGTACCTCGAGGCCCCGATCCCGTCGGGGCTTTCGCCGTTCCATCGGCCTTGGCTGCGAGGAAGGCCGACGCCGCCGGCCGGGCCCGCTCGCGCGGTCGGCGCCGAGGCCCGACGCGCGGACGCGGCGCTTACGTCTCGCGGACGTGCGCCCCGTCGACGACGTAGCGCACCGGCACGTGGTGCTGCTCGCTGAGGGGCGGGCGCACGTAGGCGCGGGTCTGCCGTGGCGGGAGCTTCACCTTGGGCTGCGGCACCGCCTCGTACGGGATGAGGCTCAGCAGGTGGCTGATGAGGTTCAGCCGCATCGTGCGCTTGTCGTCGGCCTCGACGACGTACCAGGGCGACTCGTGCGTGTCGGTGTAGGCGAACATGTCGTCCTTCGCCTCCGCGTAGTCGATCCAGTGCCGGCGCGCCTCGAGGTCGGTGCGGCTCAGCTTCCAGTGCTTGGCCGGGTCGGCGAGGCGGGCCTTGAAGCGGCGCTCCTGCTCCTCGTCGCTGACCGAGAGCCAGTACTTGATGAGGATGATCCCCGAGCGCAGCAGCTCGCGCTCGAACGTCGGGCACGTCCGCATGAACTCCTCGTACTCCTCCGGGGTGCAGAAGCCCATGACGCGCTCGACGCCGGCGCGGTTGTACCAGCTGCGGTCGAACAGGACCATCTCCCCGGCGGCCGGCAGGTGGGCGACGTAGCGCTGGAAGTACCACTGCGTGCGCTCGCGCTCGGTCGGCGTGCCGAGGGCGACGACGCTGACGACGCGCGGGTTCGTCCGCTCGATGATCCGCTTGATCGTGCCGCCCTTGCCGGCCGTGTCCCGGCCCTCGAACAGCACGACGACCTTCAGGCCCGCGTGGACGATCCACGTCTGCAGGCGCACGAGCTCGACCTGCAGGCGTTTGAGCTCCTTCTCGTAGGCGCGCCTGCCCAGGCGCTGCGGGACGACGTCCTGGCCGGCGTCGACCGGAGGCCGGCGCCATCCGGGCTCGACGGTCGTCATCGCGCGACGCTACCTCATCGCGATGGCCCAGCGGGGAACGGGGTCGGAGCACGCCAGCATGCGGCCATGCTCCACCGCCGGGCCCCGGGCGACATCCGTGGTCGCCCGCAGAGGCCGGCGCGGATCCCGGGGCTCTCCTGCGGCGTGGTCACGACGCGAGCAGCCCGCGGACCTCGCGGGCGACCTCGAGGTCCTCGCGCGCGGAGACGACGAGCGTGCGGACGGCGCCACCGGGCGGCGTGAGGTCGGCGTCGGCGGTGGCATCGGCATTGGCGGCCTCGTCGAGCGTCACCCCGAGGAAGGCGAGGCCGCGGGCGGCCTCGGCCCGGACCCGGGGTGCGTGCTCGCCGACGCCGCCCGTGAAGACCAACGCGTCGAGGCCCCCGAGGGCGGCGGCCATGGCCGCGATCGCCGCGCGCAGGCGGTGGACGTAGACGTCGACGGCCAGCCGCGCGTCGGCGTCGTCGCGAGCCAGGACGGCGGCGAGGTCGGCGTCGCCGGCGAGGCCGAGGACGCCGCCCTCGCGGTCCAGCCCGCGTTCGAGCGCGTCGGCGTCGACGCCGTGGCGCAGGAGCCAGAGCACGAGGCCCGGGTCGACCGAGCCCGAGCGGGTGGCCATGACGAGCCCCTCCATCGGCGTGAAGCCCATGGTCGTGTCGACGCAGTGCCCGTCGCGCACCGCCGCCAGCGAGGCGCCGGCGCCGAGGTGGCACGAGACGACCCGCGACGCCCCCGCGCGCCGGGAGGCGTGGGCGTGCGAGAGGCCGTGGAAGCCGAAGCGCCGCAGGCCGAAGCGGTCCCGCCACGCGCGCGGCAGCGCGTAGGTCGCGGCGGCGGCCGGGAGGGTGGCGTGGAAGGCGGTGTCGAAGCAGGCGACCGAGGGGACCGCTCCGAGGATCCGCCCGACGGCCTCCATGGCGTCCAGCGCCGCGGGCTGGTGGAGCGGGGCCAGCTCGGCGAGCTCGCGCAGGGCCGCGACGACGCCGTCGTCGACGAGCACCGGTGCGACGAACCGCGTGCCGCCGTGGACGACGCGGTGGCCGACCGCGTCGACCGGGGGGAGCTCCGAGAGCGCGGCCTCGAGCGCCGGCCCGTCGCCCGGCGCCAGGTCGACGGCCTGCTCCGGCGCCTCGCCGGCGCCGAGCACCCGGAGCTTGAGGCTGCTCGAGCCGGCGTTGACGACGAGGACGCGCACGCGGGACCGCCCCGGCTCAGGTGCGGGCCGGCCAGACCCAGTCGCGCACCTCGGGGGCGTCGTCGCCGTGCTCGCGGGTGTACGCGCGCAGGCGCAGGCGCTCGTCGGCCATGTGCTGGCGCAGTCCCGCCGCCCGCGTCCCGAGCCCGGGCACCCGGTCGATGACGTCCATCACGAGGTGGAAGCGGTCCATGTCGTTGAGCATGACCATGTCGAACGGCGTCGTCGT
The DNA here is from genome assembly GCA_963707695.1 of uncultured Actinomycetes bacterium. GTDB lineage: Bacteria > Actinomycetota > Thermoleophilia > Solirubrobacterales > Solirubrobacteraceae > JAOPZW01. Next base: position 143,771 of record CAVPQY010000006.1, read on the forward strand.
CGTGCCCTCCTCCTTGTAGCCGCGGACGTGGAGGTTGTGGTGGTTGGCGCGTCGGTAGGTCAGCCGGTGGATGAGCCACGGGTAGCCGTGGTAGGCGAACACGACGGGTGCCGACGTCGTGAAGAGCGCGTCGAACTCGTGGTCGGAGAGCCCGTGGGGGTGCTCGCGCTCGTCCTGCAGGCGCATGAGGTCGACGACGTTGACGACCCGCACGCGCAGCTCGGGCAGGTGCTGGTGCAGCAGGGACGCGGCCGCCAGGACCTCGAGCGTGGGGGTGTCCCCGGCGCAGCCCAGGACCACGTCGGGCTCCTCGCCGTCGTCGGTGCTCGCCCAGGGCCAGATCCCGATGCCGCGGGTGCAGTGGGCGATCGCCTCGTCCATCGTCAGCCAGTCCGGCGACGGCTGCTTGCCGGCGATCACCACGTTGACGTAGTGGCGGCTGCGCAGGCAGTGGTCCATCACCGACAGCAGCGTGTTGGCGTCCGGCGGCAGGTAGACCCGGATGATCCCGGCCTTCTTGTTGACGACGTGGTCGATGAAGCCGGGGTCCTGGTGGGAGAAGCCGTTGTGGTCCTGGCGCCAGACGTGCGAGCTCAGCAGGTAGTTCAGCGACGCGATCGGGCGCCGCCAGGGGATGCCGGCGGTGACCTTCAGCCACTTCGCGTGCTGGTTGAACATCGAGTCCACGATGTGGATGAACGCCTCGTAGCAGTCGAAGAGGCCGTGGCGGCCCGTCAGCAGGTAGCCCTCGAGCCAGCCCTGGCAGAGGTGCTCGCTGAGCACCTCCATGACGCGGCCGTCCGGCGCGAGGTGGTCGTCGCCGGGGAGCCGCTGCGCCATCCACGCGCGGTCGGTCGCCTCGAACACGGCGCCGAGGCGGTTCGACGCGGTCTCGTCCGGACCGAAGATCCGGAAGTTCTGCGCGTCGGCGTTCGCGCGCAGGACGTCGCGCAGCCACAGGCCGAGGACGCCGGTGGCCTCGCTGACACGCGCGCCCGGCGCCTCCAGCGCGACGCCGTAGTCCCGGAAGTCGGGCAGCCGCAGGCCCTGCAGCACCGCGCCGCCGTTGGCCAGCGGCAGCGCGCCCATCCGCCGCTCGCCCTCGGGCGCGAGCGCCTGGAGCTCGGGCCGCAGCCGCCCGGTGTCGTCGAAGAGCTCCTCGGGCCGGTAGGAGCGCATCCAGGCCTCGAGCGCGGTCAGGCGCTCCGGGTGGTCGGCCAGTCCCGAGAGCGGCACCTGGTGGGCGCGGAACGTCCCCTCGACGGGCACGCCGTCGACCTGCTTCGGCCCGGTCCAGCCCTTCGGCGTGCGCAGGACGATCATCGGCCAGCGCGGGCGCTCGCCGCTGCCGGCGCTCGCGCGGATCGCCGCGAGGTCGGCGAGGACCTGGTCGAGCGTCTCGGCCATGAGCGCGTGGACGGCGGCCGGGTCGTCGCCCGCGACGACGTAGGGCTCGTGGCCGTAGCCGACGAGGAGCGCGCGCAGCTCGTCGTCGGGGAGCCGCGCGAGGACCGTCGGGTTGGCGATCTTGTAGCCGTTGAGGTGCAGGATGGGCAGCACCGCGCCGTCGCGCGCCGGGTCGACGAACTTGTTCGAGTGCCAGCTGGCGGCGAGCGGCCCGGTCTCCGCCTCCCCGTCGCCGATGACGCAGGCGACGAGCAGGTCCGGGTTGTCGAAGGCCGCGCCGTAGGCGTGCACGAGCGCGTAGCCCAGCTCGCCCCCCTCGTGGATCGACCCCGGCGTCTCCGGCGCGACGTGGCTCGGGATCCCCCCGGGGAAGGAGAACTGGCGCACGAGCCGCCGCAGCCCCTCCTCGTCGCGCGTGACGTCGGGGTACACCTCGCTGTAGGTCCCCTCGAGGTACGTGTTCGCGACGAGCCCAGGGCCGCCGTGGCCCGGGCCGGTGACGTAGAGCACCTGCAGGTCGTCGCGGCGGATGACCCGGTTGAGGTGCGCGTAGACGAGGTTGAGCCCGGGGGTCGTCCCCCAGTGGCCGAGCAGGCGCGGCTTGACGTGCTCGAGGCGCAGCGGCTCGCGCAGGAGCGGGTTGTCGAGCAGGTAGATCTGGCCGACCGAGAGGAAGTTCGCGGCGCGCCAGTACGCGTCGAGGCGGTCGAGCTCGGCGGTGGACGGCGGGGCGGCGGGACGGGGCGCGTCGGACATGGGGCCCACCCTCCCCGATCGGGGGCGCGCGAGGCATCCGAAGCGAGCGTGGGAGGGGCCGCGGCCGGACACGCCACCCGTCCGTAGTCCTCCGCAGCCCGTCCTCGGCGGCGTGCCGATGGCGCTCGCGTCCGAAACGAGCCACGATGGCGCCATGCCTCCCGTCACCGCCGCCCGCCCGCCCGCCGCCGGGGACCGGCTGCGGGAGCCGCTGCGCACCGTCATGCGCCCAGGCGTGATCGTCGTCTCCGAGGACGCGTCGGCCGCGCAGGCGCACCGCGCGCTGCTCGCCCACGGCGTCCACGCCGTCCTCGTGCTGGAGCGCAGCGGCCGGGCCGTCGGGTGGGCGACCCCGCGCGGGGTGCTCGGGCTCGTCGGGCGCGACGCCGAGGCGCTCAGCGCCGCGGACGCCGTCACGGAGAAGGCCGTGGTCCTCGAGCCGTTCCGCACCGTGCACGACGCGCTCGAGGCCATGCAGCGCGAGGGCGTCGCCCGGATCCTCGTCGCCGGTGCGGCCGGGCGCATGCCCGAGGGCGTCGTCACCGAGCACGACCTCCTCGCCGTGCTGGTGCGCTGACGATGGCCGCCGACGCGCAGGACGCCGCGGACAGCCCTCCGACGCCGTTCCACGTCGTCGTGGCCGGCGGCGGCGTGGCGGGCCTGGAGGCGCTGCTCGCGCTCCGGGCGCTCGGCGGTGACCGCGTGCGGCTGACGCTCGTCGCCCCCGCCGAGGACTTCGTCTACCGCCCGCTGGCGGTGGGCGAGGCCTTCGCCCTCGGGCCCGTCCGGCGCACGCCGCTGCGGGACGCCGCCCGCGACGCCGGTGCCGAGTTCGTCCAGGCGCCGGTGAACGCGGTCGACCAGGCGGCGCGGGCCGTCCGCCTCGGCGACGGCCGCTCGCTGGCCTACGACGCGCTCGTCCTGGCCACCGGGGCCGCCTCCGAGCCCGCGATCGCGCACGCGCTGACCTGGGACGACACGAGCGGCGTGGAAGCGCTGGGCGGCCTGCTGCGCGACATCGAGGAGGGCTACAGCCACCGGCTCGCCGTCGTGGTCCCGCCGGGTCCCGGGTGGCCCCTCCCGGCCTACGAGCTGGCGCTGCTCATCGCCGGCCAGGCGCGCGGGATGGGCGCGGCGCCGCAGATCACGATCGTCACGCCCGAGCGGGCGCCGCTGGCCATCTTCGGCGCGGAGGCGGTCGCGATGATCGGCGCCGAGCTCGAGCGCGCGGGCGTCGCGCTTGAGCTCGGCGCCTACGCCGACGTCGCCGACGACGCCGGCGGCCGGCCGCGTGCGATCGTGCTCGCGCCCTCCGGGCGGCGCCTGGAGGTCGATCGGGTCCTCGCGCTCCCGCGTCTGCGCGGCCGCCCGCCGAGCGGCGTGCCGGCGGACCCGGACGGCTTCCTGCCCGTGGACGGGCTCGGGCGGGTCGACGGCGCCGAGCGGGTCTGGGCCGCCGGTGACGGCATCGCCTTCCCGGTGAAGTTCGGCGGCCTCGCCACCGAGCAGGCGGATGCCGTGGCCGCCGACGTCGCCGCCGTGGCGGGCGCGGCGGTCACGCCGGCGCCGTTCCGGCCCGTCCTGCGCGGGCGGCTGCTGACGCCGCGCGGCACCCCGCAGCGGTTCGTCCGCCTCGACGCCGGCGGCGCCGGCGGGACCGGGGAGGTCGCCGACCACGCGCTGTGGTGGCCGCCGGGGAAGATCGCCGGCCGCTGGCTGGCTCCGTGGCTGGCCCGGCGCGACGACGAGGCGGTCGCCGGCCCTCTGCCGCACGAGGACACCCTCGCCGTGCAGGTCGACCTGCGCCGCGACGAGCCGCCCGACCGCACGTGAGCCCGCGCGTCAGCGCGTGCGTCTGCGCCCACTGAGCCCCGGGCGCGGTGCGCGCTCAGGCGTCCCCGCGCCCGGCCAGCGCCGCCACGTCGAGCGTCGAGAGCACGCCCGCGGGCCGCCCCGAGCCCGCCGCGAGGACGAGCACGTGGCTCGCCCGGTGCTCGGCCATGAGCCGCGCGGCCCGGGACAGCGGCTCCTCGGCCCCGACCGTGAGGGGGGCGGCGCCCGCGCGCGCCGCGGCCGGCGCGTCCTCGTCGCCGTCGACGAGCGCCGCGAGCACGTCGACGTCGGAGAGCAGGACCCAGTCCCGCTCGCCGCCGCGTGGCGCCGCCTGCTCGACCACGACGCAGTGCACGTGGCTGAGGGCCATGAGGCGCGCGGCGTCGCGGACGGACGTCCCGGCCGGGCACGAGAGCACCCCCGCGTGCATCACGTCGTGGACCCGGGCTCCGCGCAGGAGCGGCGGCACGTCGTCGTCGGAGCGGGCGGTGGGCACGATCGGACCCTACGGCGCCCGCGGCCCGCGGGCATCCTGCCGGGCTACGGACGACCCTGCGGCGGGGACCGGATGCGCCGCGGCAGATTGCCCCCCGCGTCGTCGATCCGCGCACGTGAGATCCGCGGTCATCCCCCTGCAGTCCACGGCGCGGCACGGATCCGCCCGTGAGGACCCGGATCTACCGTCAGGCCATGCAGGGCGGATCGTCCCCGGTGCTCCCGGTCCAACGGGCCTCGGTCGTCGTCGTCGACGACCACGCAGCGATGCGCAGCACCCTCCGCGCGCTCGTCGAGCGCGGCGGGCTCGACGTGGCTGCGGAGGCCGCCGACACCGACGTCGCCCTCGACGTCGTGGCGCGCGTCCGCCCCGCGGTGCTCCTGCTCGACCTCGGGCTGGCCGGGACGATGTCGTCGCTCGACGTGATCGCTCGCGTGCTGGACGTCTCGCCGAGGACGCGCGTCCTCGTCGTCACCATGCAGGACGACCCGGCCTTCGCGCGCGCCGCGATGCGCGCCGGCGCGGCCGGCTACGTCCTCAAGGAGCGGGCCGACGACGTGCTGGCCCGCGCCATCGCCGCCGTCGCGGCCGGCGGGACGTACCTCGACAGCGGCGTCGGCGCGGCCCTGGCGGCCCTGCCCGACGACGACGGCGCAGGCGACCGGGCGAGCGCGCTCACCCCGCGCGAGACGCAGGTCCTCCGGCTCATCGCGCGCGGGCACACGAACGGCGAGATCGCCGAGCAGCTCGGGGTCTCGATCCGAACGGTGGAGACCCACCGCGCGCGGATCCAGCGCAAGCTCCGGCGCTCGTCGCGGGCCGAGCTCGTCGCCGTCGCCCTCGAGCGCGGGCTCCTCGTGGAGTGAGCCCGGAGGGAGCCCGGTCGTCGCCCGCGGCCGCGGTCCGGCGTCAGCGCGAGGAGCGCTCGGGCACGTCGACCAGGCCGTGCTCGAGGGCGTAGGCCACGAGCTCGGCGCGGGTGGTCTGCCGGGTCTTCTGCTGGATGTGCCCGCGGTGGGTCTCCACGGTCCGCACGGAGAGGTAGAGCATCCCGGCGATCTCGGTGTTCGTGTGACCGAGCGCGATGAGCCGCAGCACCTCGGCCTCCCGCTCGGTCAGATCGTCCGGTGGCCCGGTCGGGGCCGGCGGCGCAGCGGCGAGCGCGGCGCCGAGGCGCGGGTTGAGGTACGTGCCGCCGGCGGCGGCGGTCCTGACGGCCTGGACGAGCTCGTCGTCGGCGGACTCCTTGAGGACGAAGGCCGCGACGCCGGCGCCCATGGCGCGGCGCGCGAACTCCGGGTCGTCCTGCATCGTCAGCACCACGATCCTGGTCGTCGGGGTCGACTCGATGATCTCCGGGATGGCCTCGAGGCTCGAGCCGCCGGGCATGTTGAGGTCCAGGACGAGGACCGCGGGGCGGTGCGCCCGGGTCAGGCGGATCGCGTCGGGGACGGTGCCGGCCTCGGCCATGACCTGCCAGCCCTCCTCGCCCTCGAGCAGAGACCGGAGGCCGGCGCGGACGACGGCGTGGTCATCGGCGAGCACGAGCTTCGTCACGTCGGTCATGGGCGCAACCGTAGTCCGGCCCGCGGTGGCGCCGGTCCGCCCGCCCCCGTGGACTACGTCCGTAGTCCACCCGGATGGCGGATGGGCGCTCGCCTCGGTCGGCGCGGCGGCGGCGGCGACCTAGCGTCCGTCCCATGTCCTCACCGCACCCCCTCAACGTCGTCATCGCCGGTGGGGGGCCCGCGGCCGTGGAAGCCCTCCTCGCGCTCCGCGACCTGGCCGGCGACCGCGTCCACGTGACGCTCGTCGCCCCCGAGCACCACCTCGAGCTCAAGCCCTTCCGCGCGGCCACGCCGTTCGCCGCCGACGTCGCCCGCACCTACCCGCTCGCCGACCTGGCGCGCGACGCCGGGGCCGCGCTCGTGCGGGACACGCTCGCCGAGGTGCGGCCGGACGACCGCGTGGCCGTGCTCGGCTCCGGCGAGGAGCTGGCCTACGACCGGCTCGTGGTGGCTGTGGGGGCCCGGCCGCGTGCGCCGTTCCCGCGCGCCCTGACCTTCGGCACCGGCCCGCGGGCCGACGACCTCAACGACGTCCTCTCGGACCTGGAGGGCGGGTACTCGCGGTCGGTCGCGTTCGTCGTGCCCTCGGGGGTCAGCTGGCCGCTCCCCGTCTACGAGCTCGCGCTGCTCACCGCGCGCGAGGTGTTCTCCATGGGGATCGACGACGCCGAGCTCACGGTCGTCTCGCCGGAGGAGGCGCCGCTGGCGCTCTTCGGACCGGCCGCCTCCCATGCGGTCGCCGGGCTGCTCGAGCAGGGCGGCATCGCGTTCCGCGGCGGGGTGCACGCGAGCGTCGAGGGCGCCGCGCTGCGGCTGCGGCCCGGCGACGACGTGCTGACCGGCCACCGCCTGATCACGATCCCCGTGCTCGACGGCCCGCAGGTCCCCGGCCTGCCGGCCGACGACCACGGCTTCCTGCCGATCGACGAGCACGCCCGCGTGCGGGGCGTCGCGGACGTCTACGCGGCCGGCGACGGCGCCGACTTCCCCGTCAAGCAGGGCGGCCTGGGCTGCCAGCAGGCCGATGCCGCCGCCCACGACATCGCCGTGGCCGCCGGCGCGGCCGTCGACGCCGAGCCGTTCCGCCCGGTCCTGCGCGGCAAGCTCTTGACCGGACGCGAGGCCGCATTCCTGCGCGTGCAGCTCTCCGGCGGCGGCGGCGAGGGAACGGCATCGACGGACACCGAGCTGTGGTGGCCGCCGGCGAAGCTCAGCGGGCGCTGGCTGTCGCCGCGCCTGGCCTGGATCGACGCCGGGCGCCCGCAGGTCGTCGGCCGCCCGTCGCCCGAGGACTCGGCACCGCAGGGCGAGCCGCCCGGGCCGGCGGACGCCGAGACGGTCGACGTCGACGTCGAGCTGCCGGCGCTCACCCCCGACGAGCGCCGCCGCGCGATCCTCTCGTTCGACCCCTACTCCGCCCCGCGGCCGCACTGACGCCGGCTCTCGCGCGGGACTCCGGGGCGTCGCACATCGGCGAGGCGCGCGTGGTGACGTACGGACGGCCTGCGGGGCGATCCCCGATGGCGCGGTCGCGGGCAGCTGCCAAGGTGGCGACCATGTCCGGGACGGCCTCCGGGGATGGCGCGCCCGTGATCGAGACCGTCGGCCTCACCAAGCGCTACGGCGCCGCCCGGGGGATCGAGGACGTGTCCCTGGCCGTCGCGCGCGGCGAGGTCTTCGGCTTCCTGGGCCCCAACGGCGCGGGGAAGACCACGACGATCCGCATGCTGCTCGACCTCGCGCGCCCGACCGCCGGCTCGGCTCGCGTCTTCGGCCTCGACGCCCGCGCGCAGAGCCTCGCGATCCGCGCGCGGCTCGGCAACCTCTCCGGCGAGTTCACGTGCGACCCGCGCGTGACCGGCCGCGAGCTCGTGCGCTTCTGTGCCGCCGTGCGCGGCGTCGCGGGGCTCGGGTCGGCCGCCGAGCTGGCCGAGCGCTTCGACGCGGACCTCGACCGCCCGACGGGCGAGCTCTCGCGCGGCAACCGGCAGAAGGTCGGCCTGGTCCAGGCGCTCTTCCACGACCCCGAGCTGCTCGTGCTCGACGAGCCCACGAGCGGCCTGGACCCGCTCATGCAGGAGGAGTTCCTCGCCGTGGTGAGCGAGCACCGCGATCGGGGTGGGACGGTCTTCCTCTCGTCCCACGACCTCGACGAGGTCCAGCGCTGCTGCGACCGGGTCGCGATCGTCCGCGAGGGGCGGCTGGCCGCCGTCGAGCACGTCGCCGATCTGCGGGGCCGCGCGTTCCACCACGTCGCCGTCGACTTCGCCGTGCCCGTGCCCGTGGCCGAGCTGCGCCGCCTGCCGGGCGTGACGGACCTCGCCGTCGACGGCTGCCACGTCGCCTTCAAGCTCCGGGGGGACCTCGACACGGCCGTCAAGGAGATCGCCCGTCACACGGTCGTCGACCTCGAGGTGGGCGAGCCGTCGCTCGAGGAGATCTTCCTGACGTACTACCAGGACCGGGACGCCTCGTGAGCTCCGCGCTCCGCGTGCGCCCCCGGCGCGCCGGTGCCCGGCAGCGGTCGCGACCCAGGGCGCCGCGGTGGCCGGCGACGATCCGCGCGATCGTGCTCCGGGGCCTGCGCGACCAGCGGCGCGCCATGCTCGCGTGGGGCGGATCGCTCGGCGCCCTGGGCGCCTTCATGGCGGCCGTCTACCCCTCCGTGCAGGACACGCTGGACCAGGTGGCCGAGAGCTACCCCGCCGGGCTGCGCGAGGCCTTCGGCGTCGCCGACATGACGACGGTCGAGGGATACGTGCACGCCGAGCTCTTCAGCCTGATCGTGCCTCTCGCGGTCGCCTTCTTCGCCATCCGGTCCGTCATGCGGCCGCTCGCCCGGGCCGAGGAGCGCGGCGAGCTCGACGTGGTCCTGGCGCTCCCGGTGTCGCGGCGGGTCCTCGTCGCCGGGGCGGTGGTCGTCGCGGGCGTCGCCACCGCGGCGGTGCTCGCGGTGCTCGCGGCCATGACCCTCGCCGCCGGCCGGCTCGCCGGCACCGGCCTCTCGGCCGGCCTCACCGCCGCCGGGAGCTTCGGCGTGTGGCCGCTGGGGATCTGCGCCGCCGGCGTTGCGGTGCTGGCCGACGGCGTCGCCCGGCGCCCGTCGGCGGTCGCCGGGGTCTCGATGGGCGTGCTCGTCGCGATGTACGCCGTCGACCTCGCGGGCCGGCTGACCGGCGCGCCGGACGCGGTCCGCTGGGGGTCCGCCTTCCGCTGGTACGGCGCGCCGCTGCGCGACGGCCTGGAGCCGTCCTGCGTGGTCCCGCTGCTGGCCGGCCTCGCCCTGTGCGTCGCCGGAGCACTCCTGTTCGAGCGGCGCGACGTCGGGCGCTAGGCGCCCGCGTGACGTCACCGCGACGTCGGTGGGAGGTGACCGTCGGGCCCGCCCTCGACATGGCCGCTGCCGCACGACCTCGCAGCGCGGGGGACCGTGACGCGCTCGCGAGGCGCCTGCGCCCGCGAGCTCCGCGGGCTCGCCGCGGTCGCGCCCGTGGCTCCCACGGATGGCGGCCAGGCCGGGGGCTGGTCTCATCGGCCCTCGGACCAAGGACAGGAGGACCGCATGAAGACCGACCCCAAGAACGGCAAGCACGCTCGGCGCGGGCCGCACGAGGGCGACTGGATCGAGGTCGCCGGGCTCCCGGGGAACGCGCCCCGGCGTGGCCAGATCCTCGAGGTCCTCGGCGAGGGCGAGCACGTGCGCTACCGCGTGCGCTGGGACGAGCGCCATGAGTCCGTGTTCTTCCCGACCGAGGGCGTGCACACGATCCACGGCGCCTAGGCCCAAAGGGTCGCCAGGATGGACAACGAGGACCGGGACCGGCCGCCGACGAGCCACGGCCGCGACGGGCGCCACCCGGACGGCCGGCGCGTCGACCCGGCGCCCGATGGGCCCTGACCCCGAGCGCCCCAGCCCGCCCCTACGCCGATCGCCATGCCGCGGGCCGGGCGCTCGCCGAGCGCCTGGCGCCCTACGCGACGCAGGACCCGGTCGTGCTCGGCCTGGCCCGGGGCGGCGTCCCCGTCGCCGCCGAGGTGGCGCGCGCGCTGGGTGCGCCGCTCGACGTCCTCGTCGTACGCAAGATCGGCGCCCCCGGGAACCCCGAGTACGGCATCGGCGCCATCGCGGAGGGCGGCGTCCAGGTCTTCGACCGACTCGCCGTGCGACGGACGCTGGCCAGCCACGGCGAGCTCGAGGCGTCGGTGCGCCACGCGCACCGCCAGCTCGACGAGCGTGTGGAGCGCTACCGCGGCGGGCGGCCGCCGCTCGACGTCGCCGGGCGCACCGTCATCATCGTGGACGACGGCCTGGCGACCGGGGGGACGGCGCGGTCGGCGCTGCGCGCGGTCCGCGCGCGGGGAGCGCGGCGGCTGGTCCTGGCCGTGCCGGTGGGCGCGCCGGAGAGCGTGGCGGCGCTGCAGGCCGAGGCCGACCACGTGGTGTGCGTGCTGCAGCCACGCGACCTGCGCGCCGTCGGCGAGTGGTACGAGTCCTTCCGGCCCACGGACGACGGCGAGGTGCTGGCGCTGCTCGCCGCGGGCGCGCCGGAGGCGGCCCCGTCCGACGACGACCCGCCGGCGGCGACCTCGGGGGTGATGGTCCCCGTCGGGCCCGGCCTCGCCCTGACCGGGGACCTGACCGTCCCCGCGGGCGCGGAGACGACCGGGACGGTCGTGTTCGCGCACGGCAGCGGCAGCAGCCGCCACAGCCCGCGCAACCGGTGGGTGGCCCGCGTGCTGGCCGACCGCGGCCTCGCCACGCTCCTGCTCGACCTCCTCACGCCCGACGAGGAGCTGGAGCGCCAGAACGTCTTCGACGTGGGCCTGCCGGCCGGCCGGCTCGTCGCGGCGACGCGCTGGGCCGAGGGGCACCCGGCGCTCGGTGGCCTCCCGCTCGGGTACTTCGGGGCGAGCACCGGCGCCGGCGCAGCGCTGTGGGCGGCGGCGGAACTCGGCGAGAGGGTGGGCGCGGTGGTCTCGCGCGGCGGTCGCCCCGACCTCGCCGGTCACCGGCTGGCCGACGTCCGTGCGCCGACGCTCCTCATCGTCGGAGGGCGCGACCCGGTCGTCCTCGAGCGCAACCGCGAGGCGCGGCGCGAGCTGGGCGGCCCGTCGGAGCTCGCGGTCGTCCCGGGCGCGACGCACCTCTTCGAGGAGCCGGGCGCGCTGGACGCCGTGGCGCAGGTCGCCGGCGACTGGCTGCTCAGCCACCTGTCGGCGGGCTAGCCGCCGACGGGGCGCCCGCGCCGGCGCGTGGCCGAGGCCGGCGCCTCGGCCAGGCGGACCCGCGCGTCGACGGCCACCGCGCCGTCGGGTCCCGCGACGAGCGGGTTGAGGTCGAGCTCGGCCAGCTCGGGGTGGGCGTCCGCGAGGGCGGCGACGCGCACGAGGACGTCCTCGAGGGCGGCGACGTCGGCGGGCGGTGCCCCGCGGAAGCCGTCCAGGAGCGGGAAGGTCCGCAGCGCGCGGACCATCTCGTGCGCGTCGACGTCGGTCAGCGGCGTCAGGCGCACGCTGACGTCGCCCAGGAGCTCGGCCGCGGTGCCGCCCGCGCCGCAGGCGACGAGCGGGCCGAAGGTGGGGTCGTGGACCACGCCGACGAGCAGCTCGGTCCCGGCCGCCGCCATCCGCTGGACGAGGAACCCGTCGACCGCGGTGCCGTCGTGCGCGAGCGACGCCGCCATCGCCTCGGCGGCCGCCTGCACCGCGGCGGCGCCGTCGAGGTCCAGGTGCACGGCGTGCGCCTCGGTCTTGTGGACCAGGCCGCGGGCGACGCCCTTCAGCGCGACCGGGGCGCCGAGCTCGGCCGCGGCCCGTCCGGCGTCGGCCGCGGTCGCGACGAGCCGGCCCGCCACGAGCGGGATCCCGTAGCAGTCCAGGAGGGCCGCGGCGTCGGCCGGCGCCAGCCACCCGTCGCCGTCGTCGGCGTCCTGCAGCGCCCGGGCGATGACCGCCGCCGCCTCCTCGGCGCGGACGTCCTCCAGCTGCGGGACGGTGCCAGGCGCACGGCGCAGCCAGCGGGCGTGCCCGGCGACGGCCGCCAGGGCCCGCGCCGCCTCCTCGGGGTAGGCGTAGGACGGGACCTGCACCCGCCGCGTGCGCAGGCTCCGCGGCGCGCGGGGCGTCATGAAGACGCCGAGCACCGGGACGTCGCGCTCCCGGGCCTCCACCGCGCGGCGGACGGCGGCGCCGACGTCGGCCGGGCGGGTGGAGAGCGGCGGGATGAAGATCGCGATGACGGCGTCGACGTCCGGGTCGGCCAGCAGGAGGCCGAGGGCTCGCTCGTAGTCCTCCGCGGAGGCCGTGGCGATCATGTCGACCGGGTTCGCCACGGCGGCGGTCGCGGGCAGGAACGCGGCCAGCCGCCGCCGCGTGCCGGCCGCGAGCTCGTCGACGCGCAGGCCGCCGGCCACGCAGGCGTCGGCGCAGAGGATGGCCGGGCCCCCGGCGTTCGTGAGGATCGCGACGCGGTCCCCGGCCGGCAGGGGCTGGTGGGCGAGCAGCGTCCCCACGTCGAAGAGCTCGGCCGCCGTCTCGCTGCGGATGACGCCCGCCTGGGCGAAGAGCGCGTCCACGCCGACGTCGGAGGCCGCCAGCAGCGCCCCGGTGTGCGACGACGCCGCGCGCGACCCGGCGGGCGTGCGCCCCGCCTTCAGCGCCACGATCGGCTTCGTGCGCCCGACGCGGCGGGCGATGTGGCGGAAGGCGCGCGGGTTGCCGAACGACTCCAGGTACAGCAGCACGACGGACGTGTCGGGGTCGTGCTCCCACCAGCGCAGGAGGTCGTTGCCGGAGAGGTCCGCCTTGTCGCCGATCGAGACCATCGAGGAGAGGCCGATCCCGCGCTCGCGCGCCTCGGCCAGGGCGGCGATCGCCAGCGCGCCGCTCTGCGACAGGAAGCCGACGTGGCCGTGCGAGGGGCGGACGGGCGCGAAGGTGGCGTCGAGCCCGACGTCGGGGGCGGCGTTCAGCACGCCGAGGCAGTTCGGTCCGACGAGCCGCATGCCGGACGCGCGGCAGATGTCGAGGAGCACCTGCTGGCGGCGGCCGCCCGCGCCGGAGGTCTCGGCGAAGCCGGCCGAGAGGACGACGAGCGCGCGCACGCCCTTGGCCGCGCACTCCTGGGCGACGCCGGGCACGGCCTCGGCGGGCACCGCGATGACCGCCAGCTCGACGTCGCCGGGCACGGCCAGGACGGACGGGTGGCACGGCAGCCCGTCGAGCGACGACGCCCGCGGGTTGACCGCGTGCAGACGCCCGCGGAAGCCGGTGCGGAGGTTCTGGAGCACCTGGAAGCCGACGGTCCCCGGCTTGTCGGACGCCCCGATGACCGCGACGGAGGCCGGGCGCAGGACGTGCGCGACGGCGGCGGCGGCCGCGTCGTCCCCGCGCCGCTCGAAGCGCGCCCGGGCCTCGGGCCCGAGCTCGGTCGCGCACTCGACGACGACCATGCCGGGCTCGCTGTGGCGCGCGGTCGCCAGGCCCGAGTCGCGGAACACGGCGAGCATCTCGCGGTTGGCGGGCAGGACGTCGGCGACGAGGACGCCGATCCCCCGCTCGGCGGCGGCCTCGGCCAGCCGCAGGAGGAGGAGCGTCGCCAGGCCCTCCCCGTGCAGCTCCTCGGCGACGGCGAAGGCGACCTCCGCCCGGCCCTCGTCGATCGAGGCGCAGATCGCGTGCGCGACGATCGCACCGCCGCGCGTGGCCAGGAGCCCGATGTCGCCGCTGGTCGCCTGCTCGACCGCCGCCCGGGCCGCGCCCCCGAGGTCGGGCGCCCCCGTGAAGAACCGCAGGTGGCGCGACTCGGGGCTCAGGGCCTCGAAGAAGCGCCGCAGCGCCGGCTCGTCGCCGGGCAGGACGGACCGGAGGTGGACGGTCGAGCCGTCGCGCAGGACGACCTCGGCCTCGTGCGCCGCCGCGGGCGACGGGTGGGCGAGCGGCATGAGCTGACGCTAGACCGCCAGGCGCGCGCCGGCGTCCGTACGGAGCGCCGATGGGGCGTCCGTGGAGGCCCGTCAGTCGTCGCCCCCCGCCCCACCGCCCTCGGGGGCGTCACGAGCGGACCCGCCCCCGTGGTCGTCGCCGGTCGCGGGTTCGGGAGCTGCCGGCGGCGCGCGCGTCGCGGACGGGCTCGTCCGCGTGGCGGTCGACGGCGGTCCGGCCGGCGCGGCGGCCGCAGGGGCCGCCGGCGCGCGGCGCCGCGTGGTGGGCGGCGCGGGGCGGGTCCGCCGGCCCGCGGGCGGCTCCGCGCGGGCCGGGGCGACCGCCAGGCGGTCGCCCGCCTGCGCCGGCTGGCCGGCGAGGCCGACGTGCTGGACGCTCGCCCGGCTGAGGACGACGGCCAGCGCGACCGCGGCGGCGAGCCCGGCGACCGCGGCGAGGGCGGTCGCCGCGATCTGGCGGGGACCGCTCACGGCGCCACGGGCTCCGCCAGGCGGCCGGCCCCGCGGTGACGGCGCGGTCGCGCGGGAACGGTCAGCACCGCGACCGTGCCGCCCCCGGGCCGCGGCGCCAGCGCCGCGTCGCCGCCCCATCCGCGGGCGAGCTCGCGCGCGATGGCCAGCCCGAGGCCGGTGCCCGGCGCGGCCGCCCGCCCGACGCGGCCGCGGCGGAAGCGCTCGAAGACCGCGTCCGCCTCGTCCGGATCGACGCCCGGGCCGCGGTCGCGGACCTCGACGCGCCCCGGCGCGGCAGCGACCTCGACGGCGTCCCGGGTCCCGCCGTAGCGCAGCGCGTTCTCGAGCACGGCGTCGAGCGCCCGCTCGAGGTCCGCGCGGGGGCAGCGCGCCAGCGGCGCGGGCCCAGGCGCCACCGCCACGTCGACCGTCGTGCCCAGGGCGGCGGCGAGCGGCGCGACGCGCGCCGCCGCCGCCCGCACCGCGGCGCCGAGGTCGACGTCCTCCGGCGGGCGCTCGCGCTCGCCGGCGCGCGAGAGCACGAGGAGGTCGTCGACGATGCGGCCGAGGCGGTCGACCTCGACGGTCGCGGCGTCGAGCTCGCGGTGGGCGGCGTCGCGCGAGCGCGCCGCGCGGGCCTCCTCGAGGCGCAGGCGGAGCCCCGTCAGCGGCGTGCGGAGCTGGTGGGAGGCGTCCGCGACGAACTCGCGCTGCGCCCCCAGGAGCCGCGCGAGCCGGGACGCCATGTCGTTGAACGTCGTGGTCAGCCAGCGCTGCTCGGCGCTCCCCTCGACCCCGGCGCGGGCCTCGAGCTCGCCCTCGGCGACGCGGCGCACCGCGCGCTCCAGGCGGCGCAGCGGCCGGGCCAGGCGCCCGGCCAGGAGCGCTCCGGCGACGAGCGCGAGCGCGAGCACCCCGGCGCCGACGAGCACGAGCTCGACGACGACGCGGCGCGCGGCGGCCGAGACGGCCGCGACGCTCTGGGTGATGCGCACGGCGCCGGCCGGGCGGCGCGTCCCGGCCCGCCCGGCGATCGGCGCCGCCGTGGCGAGCAGGTCGGCGCCGAGGCTGGCGCTGCGCCGGCGCACCTGCGTGCGCCGGCCGCGCAGCGCCGCCGCGATCTCGGGCCGGTCGGCGTAGGCGGAGCCGCGCGTGGCCCGCCCGGCGCTGTCGGCCAGGACGCGGCCGCGCGCGTCGACGACGAGCACCCGTCCCCGGACCGTGGCGGCGGCCGTGCGGGTCAGCCCCGCGAGGGGCGTCGGCGACGACGCGGCCAGGACGTCCCCCGCGGCGGCGGCGACCACCGCCGCCTCGCCGGCCGCCTGCGTGCGGACCTCGCGGTCGACGCGGTCGCGCAGCGAGAGCGCGAGCGGGACCTCCAGCGCGATGACCGCCAGCAGCGCGACGTAGCCGTGCGAGAGCACGAGCTCGCTCCGCAGCCGGATGGCTCAGCCCCCCTCGGCGGCCGCGAAGCGGAACCCGACGCCGCGCACGGTCTCCAGGAAGCGCGGCGTGGCCGGGTCGTCGTGGAGCTTGGCGCGCAGCGACGCGACGTGGACGTCGAGCGTCTTCGTCGAGCCGAACCAGTTCTCGTCCCACACGTCGGCCATGAGCTGCTCGCGCGTCACGACGCGTCCCGCGTCGTGAGCGAGCCGGGCGAGGAGGTCGAACTCCTTGCGCCGCAGCTCGACCGGGCGCCCGTCGAGCAGCACGCGCCGGGCCGCGACGTCGACGACGAGCCCGTCGACGCGGACGACCTCCGGCGCCGCCGCGGCCCGCGCGCGGCGGAGGACCGCGCGCACGCGCGCCACGACCTCGCCCACGCTGAAGGGCTTGACGACGTAGTCGTCGGCGCCGAGCTCGAGCCCGACGATCCGGTCGGTCTCCGTCCCGCGGGCGGTCACCATGACGATCGGGACGTCCGAGCCGCGCCGCAGCTCGCGGCAGACGTCGCGGCCGTCGCCGTCGGGCAGGCCCAGGTCGAGCAGCACGAGGTCGGGCCGCTCCTCGGCGGCGGCGCGCAGCGCGTCGGCCGCCGTGGCGGCCAGGACCGTGCGGAACCCCTCGCGCTCGAGCGCGTGCCCGAACGGCTCCGCGATCGACGCCTCGTCCTCGACGAGGAGGATCGTGTCGCGCCGCCGGGTGTCCATCGCGGCCGATGCTAGGCCCGCCCCGGCCGCCGGTCGTCCGGGGTTGGCCGCGTTCCGCGGCGTGGTTCGCCGCGGAACGCTCAAGGGGTCGCCCCGGCGCGCCGGGCGGTCGCGGCCCGTGTGGCCGTCGTCCGGCGGCGGCGCCGGCCCGCGGACAGGCGGAGGGCGAGCAGCACCGCGATCGGGAGCGCGGTCGCCAGGACGACCGCCCGCAGCCACGGGGTCGCGGCGTCCGTGCCGGCCAGCAGCGCGTGGAGGACCGCGAGGGCGTAGACGACGATCGTCAGGCGGTGCAGCCGCCGCCACAGCCGGGGCCCGATGCGCGTGCGGACGTAGAACGACAGGCCGAGCAGCGCCGCGGCGTAGGCGGCGACGACGCCGAGGCCCGTCGCGAACGGGCGGTACGCCATCGTGAACGGGACCGCGAGGCCGGCGGCGCCGGGATGCAGCCACGGGTCCCCGAGGAGCGTCAGCGCGTGGACGGCGAGGGCCGACAGCGCGACGAGCGCCGTGTCCTCGTGCAGACGCCGCAGGCGGCGGGTCGCGCCCGGCCGCCGGTCCAGTCGGCCGGCCATCGTGAGGCCGAGCCCGACCGTCAGGGCCAGCAGCAGCAGCGCGACGACACCCGCGGCGCGGCTCGCCAGCCACCACCCGTGGGCCAGCGGCTCGGCGGCGGTCATCGCGCCGGCACCACGCGGGCCGGGGCCGTGGTCGGCCGACATGGGCCGACGGTCTCGACGTCGCCGTCGTCGTGGACGAGGAGGCCGCCGTAGGACCCGAGCAACCGACGCCCGGGATCCGGGCCGGAGAGCAGCGCCGCCTTGGCCAGGGTCTCGGCCTCGAGCGCGGTCGGCGCGAGCGCGGTGACGGAGATCAGGCCCGTCCAGGCCGGCTCGCCGGTCGCCGGGTCGAGCAGGTGGTGGGCGTAGCCGCCGCCCGGGCGCGTCCACAGCCGCGCGCCCAGCCCGGAGGTCGCGACCCCGCCGGCGGCGACCCGCAGCACGTCGACGGGCTCACCGGTGAGCGGGTGCTCGACCTCGATCTCGAACGGCCGCCGCCGCGTCCCGTCGCCGCCGAGGCGCAGGTCGCCGCCGCAGTCGACCGCGAAGCGCTCCGCGCGCCTCATCCGGTGGGCGACGGCGTCCGCGGCCAGGCCCTTCGTCGTCCCGCCGGTGTCGAGGCCGAGCCCCGGCGGGCGGTGGACGCAGTCGTCGCCGTCGCGCAGGACGACCCGCCGCCAGGCGGCGCCCGGGTGGCGAGTCGCGGGCGCGCGCGGGGGCGCCGCCGCGAGCGCGTCGGCCAGGGACGCGGGCGCGCGGCCCGCGAGCGACTCGGCGTAGCCGGCGGTGCGCAGCGCGCCGAGCAGGGTCGGGTCCACGAGGCCACCCGTGCGCTCGGCGGCCCACAGCGCGGCACCGACGGCCGCGCGCAGCAGCGGCGAGCCCGGGACCGCCGGGCGCGGATCGGCGTTGAGCGCGGACAGCTCGCTGTCGGGCCGGAAGCGCGACAGGCGACGGTCGGCCTCGTGCAGCCAGGCGCGCGCGTCGTCCGCGGCGTCCGGGGCTCCGCGGCCCTCGACGACGAGGCGGACCTCGGTGCCCATGCACCGGAAGCCCAGGTCGCAGGACGCCATCGGTCAGGACGCGCGCGTCGTGAGCGGGGCCGGGGCGGGCGGCGGAGCCGGCGCGGGCGCGGGCGCGCGGACCACCGGCGCCGCGGGCGGCTGGACGACCGGCGCCGGACGACGTCGCGGGCGTGATCGTGGGTTCGGCGGCGGTCGCGCCGCCCGGGCCGGCGCCGGTCGTCGGGACGGGCGCCGGGATCACGCGCACCACGACGCGACGCTCCTCGACGCGCCGGATCAGGATCCGCCGCGGGGGCTGCGCGGCGGCGAGCGTGGCCGTCGCGGCCGGCGCGGCCGTCCGTCGCGTCTGCCCGACGAGCAGCGCGGCGACGACCGCGAACGCCGCGACCGCGCCGAGCCCGACGGCGAGGAGGCGCGCGGCGGTCAGTCATCGCCGCGCTCACCGTCGCGCTCGTGGTCGTCGCCCGTGCTCGCCGTGGCCGGTGGCGCTCGCGCGCGTCCGCAGCCGGGGGCGCGCGGCCGCGGCCGGCGCCGGGCGGGCGCGGGTCGGTGCCGCGGCCGCCGGCGCCGCCGGCCGGACCGCGGCCCTGACGACCGGACCTGCGACCGGCGCGACGGCGGCCGCCGGCGGGGCGGCAGCGGGCGGCCGGTGGCGCGGGTGCTCGCGGCGCACGACGCGGACCGTGCGGCGGACGACCACCGTGCGGACCTCGACCGGCGCGGCGCGCGCGGTCCTGGCGGCCTCGGACGGCCCCTGGGGGGCGAGGGCCGTCCCGGCGAGGCCGCCGAGGCCGAGCAGCGCCGCGCCGGCGGTGAGCTGGAGGGGGGAGGGCGACATGGCCCCAGGGTGGGCCGTGCCCGCGCAACGGCCCGCCAAGCGCGGGCAAGAACGCGGCAAAACCTTCCGCGCGCCCGTAGGGACCACCGATGCCGCCCCCCGGGCGCGCACCTAGCGTCGGCGTCAACCCCCCGACCGAGGAGGCAGCATGCCCACGAAGACCGCGGCCAAGCCGCAGAGCAAGGCGGCCGCCCACGCCGAGCCGACGACCGCTGACCGCCTCAAGGACGCGGTCGAGGACCTCGACAAGGCCCGCGACCAGGCGGGCCACCAGGCCAAGGAGAGCATCGACAGCGCCATCGCGCGCATCCGCGAGGCCGCCTCGGAGATCGGTGACCGCGCCCGTGACCAGACGGGCGAGTGGCAGAGCGCCCTCGAGAGCGCCGGCGACGACCTCCTGCGCGAGCTCGGCCGTCGCGCCGTGCGCGCCCAGCGCTCGCCCGCCGCGCTCAAGGACCTGTCGGACGAGATCCGCCGCCGGAAGGCGGAGCTGGCCGGCCTGAGGGGCCCGGCGGCCGGTGCGCCCGCCCCATCGGCGCGCCGGCTGCCCCGGCTCGGCCATGTCCGTTCCCGCCTCCGACCCGGGCACATCTCCCGCCGAGCTCCTGCTCGGCGGCGACGGCGGGCACACGCTGCGCGCGACCCTCGCCGCGGCCCGGATCGAGCCCGTGTTCGCCGAGCGCGCGTACCGCGCGCTCGGCCTCACCGTGCCCGCGCTCGACGAGCCGACGCTGTCGGCCGAGGACGTGGCCGGGTGGTCCCTCGTGCGGCGGCTGCTCGACGCGGGCTGGACCGAGGACGACGTGGTCGGCGTCGCGCGGACGGCGGGCCGCGAGGCGCGCCGCATCGCCGCCGCCGTCGTCGAGACGTTCCTCCGCGTGCCGCCCGCCCCCGAGGGCGAGGAGGCCGGCGACGACGTCGCGGACCTCCTCGCCCTCGACGCCGGCACGCTGCTGCCGGCGCTCGGCCCCCTGCTCGGGGCCCCCGTCCGGCTGCACCTGCGTGAGCTCGTCGACGAGGAGCTCGCCCGCCGCGTCGCGCCGCGCGGTGGCGACGACCTCGGAGGCGAGGACGTCGTGGTCGCCTTCGTCGACGCGGTCGGCTTCAGCGAGCTGTGCCTGACGCTCCCGGTCCGCCGCGCCGGCGACGTCGCCGCGTGGCTCGAGCGCGCGGCCACCGACGCCGCGCGCCCGCCGGTGCGGTTCGTCAAGCTCGCGGGCGACGCCGCGATGCTCTCGAGCCCGGACGCCGCCGCGCTGGTGGCCACCGTGGAGCGCATGCTGCGCGCGGGCGCGGCCGACCCGGCCGTGCCGCCCCTGCACGCGGGCCTGGCCGCCGGCCGCGCGCTGAGCCGCCGCGGAGACTGGTTCGGCGCGCCGGTCAACGCGGCCAGCCATCTCTCGCGGCTCGCGAGTCCCGGCACCCTCCTCGTTCCCGCCGGGGTGGCGGAGGCGGTCCCGCGCGACGACTGGTCGCCGGCCGGCGAGCGCGCCGTCCGCGGGGTGGACGGCCCGCTCGCCGTCAGCGTGCTGGCGCCGGGCGCCACCTCCCCGGCGGCGGTCGGCTAGGCGGCGGGCCGTCGTCGCCGCGTCACGGCGCCGGGCAGACCGCGAGGAACAGCTCGGCGAGCTCCGCGATCATCGGCATGCGCGGATTCGTCCGCCCGCTCGCGTCGCGGAACGCGTCGCGGACGAGGTCGGGGATCGCGGCGCGGTAGGCGTCGGGGTCGACGCCGGCCTCCGCGACCGTCCGCGGCATCCCGACCGCCGCGAGCAGCTCGTCGACCTTGGCGAACAGGCGCTGGCGCGCGGCGGACTCGCCCTTGCCGCCGAAGCCGAGGACCCATGCCGGCCTGCGCGTACTTCTGCGGGGCGACGTAGGAGCCGTACCCGGGGGCGGGCATGAACTTCCGCGGCAGCGCGGCGTTGTAGCGCAGCACGTGGGGGAGGAACAGCCCGCAGGAGCGCCCGTGCGCGACGCCGAAGCGCGCGCCGAAGGCGTGCGCGAGCGCGTGGTCGACGCCGAGGAAGGCGTTCGAGAAGGCCAGGCCCGCGATCGTCGCGGCGTTGGCCATGTCCGTCCGGGCCTTGAGGTCCGACCCGTCGCGGACGGCGCGCGGGAGCGCCCCGAAGATGAGGTTCATCGCCTGCAGGCAGAACGCGTCGGTGTAGGGCGACGCGAAGATCGACACGCACGCCTCCAGGGCGTGCGTGAGCGCGTCGACGCCGGTGTCCGCCGTCATGTGCGACGGCAGGCTCAGCGTCAGGCGCGGCTCCACGATCGCGGTGTCGGGCACGAGCGAGTAGTCGACGAGCGTCACCTTGCGCCCCTCGTGGCTGAGCACGGCGGCCGGGGAGACCTCCGAGCCCGTCCCCGCGGTCGTCGGGATCGCGACGAGACGGCTCCGGTGGTCGATCGCCGGGTACTGCGCGATGCGCTTGCGGGCGTCGAGGAACGGCAGGGTCAGCTCGCGGAGGGTCAGCTGCGGGCTCTCGTGGAAGAGCCGCATGGCCTTGGCCGCGTCGATCACCGAGCCCGCCGCCGACGGCCACGATGAGCTCCGGGGGCGGGTCGCCCAGCATCGCGACGCCGGCGCGGACCTGCGCCTCGGTCGGCTCGGGCAGGATGCCGGTGAAGACCCGCACGTTGTGCGCCGAGAGGTGGCGCCGGACCTCGTCGGCGACACCGCGCTCCTCGCTCGCCGCGTCCGTGACGATGACCGCGTGCTCGGCGGTCATGGTGCGCAGGTTCTCGAGCGCGCCCGTCCCGAAGTACGTCTCGGAGGGCACGCGGAACCACTGCGGCGGCGTCTGCCGGCGCGAGACGGCCTTGACGTTGAGGAGGTTGCGGTAGTTGACGTTGTCGGTCGTCGTCGAGCCGCCCCACGTGCCGCACCCGAGCGAGAAGGTCGGGGTCATCTGGTTGTAGACGCCGCCCAGCGCGCCCACCGCCGTCGGCGCGTTGACGAGCACCCGCCCGGTGCGGATGCGCTGGGCGTAGCGCTCGATGACCGCGTCGTCGTCCGCGTAGATCCCGGACGTGTGGCCGAGGCCGCCGTGCTCGGTGACGAGCTCGCAGGCGGCGATCGCGTGGTCGACCGAGGGCGAGCGCACGACGCCGAGCACCGGCATGAGCTTCTCGCGCACGAGCGGGTGCGCGGCCAGCTCCTCGAGGTCGGCGGGCAGCGGCGCGAGGAGGACCTTCGTCCGCGTCGTCCGACCCCGAAGCCGGCCAGCGCGCCGAGGTCGAGGCACGAGCGCCCGAGCGCCTCCATGCGCGCGCGCCCGTCCTCGTCGAAGGCCACGGCGGCGAGCGCGTCGACGTCGGCCGGCGAGAGCACGCGGGCGCCCATGCGCTCGAGCTCCGCCATGACCTCGTCGTGGATCGCGTCGTCGACGACGAGCATCTGCTCGGCCGGGCAGATGACCGACGCGTCGAAGGTCTTCGAGATCAGGACGTCGACGACGGCCATCGACACGTCCGCGCTGCGGTGCAGGTAGACCGGCGCGTTGCCGGGGCCCACGCTGATGCACGGCTTGCCGGCCTCGTTCGTCGCGGCGACCGCCTTCGGGCCGCCGGTGGTCCAGATGAGGTCGACGCCGGGGTGGTGGAAGAGGTACTGCGAGACGTCGAGCGTCGGGTCGGGGACGACCTGGAGCGCGTCCGGGGGCAGCCCGACCGCCTCTCCGGCCTCCTGGAGCAGGTCGATGGCGCGGCTGGCGCAGCGCGCCGCCCGGGCGGACGGGCGGAAGATCACCGCGTTGCGGGTCTTGGCCGCCACGATCGCCTTGAAGAGCGCGGTCGAGGTCGGGTTCGTGATCGGCAGGAGCGCCAGGAGGACGCCGATCGGCTCGGCGACGTACTGGATGCCCGCGCTCCGGGTCCTCGTCGACCACGCCGACGGACTTCTTGTCCTTGAGGTAGTCGAAGAGGAACTCCGTGGCGATGTAGTTCTTGACGACCTTGTCCTCCAGGACGCCGAAGCCCGTCTCCTCCATCGCGAGCTCGGCGAGGTCGACCGCGTGCTCGAGCCCGGCCACGGCCATCGCCCAGACGATGCGGTCGACGGCCTCCTGGTCGAGCGCGCGCAGCGCGGTCGCGGCCCGCTGCGCGCGGTCGACGAACGCGTCGAGGCGCTCGTCGGCCGGCGCGGCTCGCCCGGCCGTTGGCCGTCTGGACGGTCATGACGGGCTCCCGGCCAGCGGCGCGGGCGGCACGATCGTCGTCGGGGCCTCGGACGGCGGCGGCGTCCCCGGGCGCCCGGCGGCGCGTGCCGCGAGGTCGGCCACCAGCTCCAGCGGCCGAGCACCTCGACGGCCGCCGGCAGCAGCACGGGACGGACGATGAAGGCGTCGAGCAGGAGCGCGACGGCCATCGCGACGCCGAGCTCGCGCACGACGATGATGTCGCTCAGCGCGAACGGGACGATCGCGACGACGCCCGCGATCGCGGCGCCCGTGCTCGGCCGCGGCCGTCGTCCCGCAGCCCGGTGCGCAGCGCGCCGTGCGGGTCGCCGCGTCTCCAGGAACGCCTCCCGCGTCCGGGCGAGCAGCTGCACCTCGTAGAAGATCGAGATGCCGAAGACCGCCGCGAACGCCTCGATGATCGTCACCGGGTCGAGGTAGCCCAGGCCGCCCAGCGGCGGGTTGTCGCCGACGAACAGCAGCGACAGGATGCCGAGCGTCGCGGCCGCGGTGAGCAGGTCGAAGGCGACCGCGACGAGCGGCAGCACCACCGTGCGCAGCATGACCATGAGCAGGAGCAGCACGACCACGGAGATCGCCACGACCACGGGCCAGATCCTCGAGGCCGACTCGCTGCGGAAGTCGCCCAGCGAGCCCGCCGGGCCGCCGACCGCGGCCTGGGTGTGCGTCGCCGCCGCGAAGGCGTCGACCCGGCGCTGCAGGTCGACGCCCGAGCTGCTGGCTGCGCGGGTCCTCGGAGGCGTAGCGGGAGATCACCGTGATCTGCCCGGCGTTGCCGCCGCGGTCCAGGTTGACGGCGAAGGACGCCTGCTGGCGCTGGGCGGGCGGTGCGCCGGCGATCGCCGCCAGCGTGAAGTACCCGGACTGGAAGAGCCCCGGCGACTGCTGGTTGAGCCGCTCGAGGTCCTTCGTCGAGGGCAGGTTCCCGCGGAACTTCGCCACGCCGGACTCGAGCTGGCCGAGGCCCGAGACGAGCTGCCCGGTCGGGCCCGTCCCGGCGCTGAGGCCGGTCTGGAGCTGCCCGGTGCCGCTCGTGAGCTGGCCCAGGCCGCTCTCGAGCTGGGCGGCGCCGTCGCGCAGCGCGGTGACGCCGGTCGTGAGCTGGCCACCGCCGCCGGAGAGCTTCGTCGATGCCCGTGGCGAGCTGCCCGTTGCCGTTCTGCAGCTGGGCGATGCCGTTCGTGAGCTGCGTCGAGCCGGCGTAGAGCTGTGCGAGCCCGGTCGAGAGCTGGGCCACCTGGTCGGAGAACGCCGGCCGCGACGAACGCCGCGGAGTTGAGCTTCGTGCTCGTCGCGCCGAGCGTGGACTGCAGCCCGCCCGCCGCCTGCTGCGCGCTGCTGACGGCGGCGAGCGCGTCGCGGCTGGCCGGGGTCGCCGGCAGCGTCCGCAGCTGCGCCGCGGCGCTGTCGAGCTGGGCGGCCAGCGTCTGCGCCGTGCCCGTCGCGCCCTTGACCGCCGCGTTGCCGTCGGCGACGTTCGCCGCCATCGTCTTGACGACCGGCACGCCGGACTGGACCGGCTTGACCGCCTGCCCGAGGCCGCCGCTGATCTGCTTGGAGCCCTTGAGGGCCGAGAGCGCGCCGTCGCGCAGCTTGCGCGCCGCGTCGAGCGCCTGCGTCAGGCCGCCGGAGATCTGCGCCGGCGCCGCCGCGGGCCTGGTCCAGGCCGGCGCGGAGCTTGCCCGCGCCGGTCTGGGCCGCGCCCGAGCCGCCGTGGAGCTTGCCGGCGCCGCTCGAGGCGCTCTCGAGGCCGGAGCGCAGCTTCGACGCGCCCGCGCCGGCCTGGCCCAGGCCGCTCTGGAGGCGCCCGAGGTCCTTCTTGCCGCCCTTCAGGAGCTTGGTCGAGTCCTTCAGGGCCGCGGGCAGCGCGCTGAGGTCCTTGCTCGTGGCGGCGAACGCGCCCGGTCCGACGACCGAGTCGATGCGCGGGTCCTTGGCGACGCTCGCCTGGAACTTGTCGACCTGGCCGAGCAGGGCCTTGTCCGTGATCGGCCGGGTCTTGGAGACGAAGACGATGTTGTACGGCGTCGGCCACCCCGGGCCCATGACGCTGGCGACGCGCTCGTAGGACACGCGCGCCGCGTCGTCCTTCGGGAGGTACTTCGCCGACGGCGGCCCGGTCTCGATCGACAGCAGCGGGATCGCCAGGAGCGCGAGCAGGACGGTCGCGCCCGCGCCGACCGGGACGGCGTCGCGGATGACCCAGTTGCCGCCCGACGAGAGCCGGTCCCAGGCCGCGCACGAGCGGGCCGGGCGCGCCGAAGCTGAAGGCCAGCGCGCGGCGGCCGAGCAGGACGAGGCGCCGCGGGCACGACGACGACGGCGGCGCCGATGGCGAGGGTCGCGCAGAGCACGGCGGTGACGGCGAGGGACGAGAGCACCGTCGTGGGCCCGACGAGGTCGGCGACGACGAGCGCGGCGATCAGCCGCGGTGCCGCCGATGAGGACGGCGCGGCCCATCGTGCTGACGGCCGTCGCGGCCGCGTGGGCGGCGTCGTGGTCGGAGGTGTCGGCCTGCAGCTCGGAGCGCCAGCGGCGGAACATGAACAGCCCGTAGGCGACGCCGAGGGCCAGGCCGGTCATCGTGCCGACGGTGACGTCGATGGCGTCGACGTCCTGGACCTTGCCCAGGAGCGCCGTGAGCGCCGAGGCCGGAGAACGCGGTCGCGGCGGCGACGACCGTGAGCCCGAAGGCCGCGACGGGCGCCCGCAGCAGGAGCAGCAGGACGAGGAACAGCAGCGGGAGCGCCAGCGCGACGCCGCGCTGGGCGTCGTGGACGGCGCGGGTCTTCATGGCCCGGTCGATGCGACGGCTGCCCGGTGACGGACGCGCGCACGGGCGCGTGCACGGTCCGGGCGACGATCCGGTCGATCTGCGCCTGGTCGGTCTTGACCATCGTCTTCTCGGACTGCGCGACCGCGGCGACGATCATCGCGGCGGTCGGCCGCGGGCGCAGGGCCGCGCCGGTGGCGCCGGAGTCCCAGGCCGAGAGCGTGCGGGTGTCCGGGCGCCGCGCCAGGGCGCGGACGAGCGCGGGGCCCTGCTGGTTCGAGCTGCCGGGCCGGGCCCTCGAGCAGGATGGGCACGAGCACGCTCGGGCCGAAGTGGGCGTCGGCGAGGTGCTGGGCGCGCGAGGACTCCGCGCCGGGGACCGTCGTGATCGTCGGCGACAGCGACGAGGCGACGCCGAGGCCGATGAGCGAGAGCGACAGCGACACGACGCCCGCGACGATCAGGGCGGCGAGCGGACGACGGATGGCGAGGCGGGCCAGATGGATCACGACGACTCCTCCGAGGGGGGATGGCCGACGCTAGGTGGCGCGTGGAGGCCTGCCATCCGCGGCCCACCGCAGCCCTTGGTGTGGCTTTCGGCGGATGCCATCCGCGGCGCGGAGGCGCAGCATCGCGGCATGACCCAGCCAGTCCAACCGCTGCCCACGCCGGTGACCGGGCGCGAGGCCACGACGTCCCTCGGCGCGATGGTGCTCGCCGCGACGGCGCGCCCTCGCGGCCCGGTGCTGAGGACCGTCCGCGACGCCGGACCGACGCTCGCCGGGGTCGAGCTCGGCCGGCGCATCCGCGACCTGGCACGCGGGCTCGTCGCGCTCGGCATCCGTCCGGGCGACCCGGTTGCCGTCCTCGGACGCACGAGCCTGGACTGGACGCTCGCGGACTGCGCCGTCCTCGCGGCCGGCGCGGTCGTCGTGCCGATCTACCACACGAACTCGCCCGAGGAGACCCGCTACGTGCTCGCCCACTCCGGGGCGCGAGCGGTGATCTGCGAGGACGCCGCACAGGTGGCCAAGGTCGACCGGGTGCGCGCGGACTGCCCCGCGCTGGAGCACACGATCATCATGACGCCGACGCCCGGCGTCCTGTCGCTGCGCGACGTGGCCAACCGCGGGGTCGAGGTCGACGAGCACGTCGTCGAGGATCGCCTGGCGGGGGTGGGCCGAGACGACGTCGGCGACGATCGTCTACACGTCCGGCACGACCGGGCCCCCGAAGGGCTGCGTGCTGACCCACGGCAACTGCCTGGCGACGATCGACATGTACGAGCGCCGGCTGGAGCTGGCCTCGGACGCGGTCGTGTTCGTCTTCCTGCCGCTCGCGCACGTCCTCGCCCGCGTGACGCAGCTCGTCGCGATCTCGACGTCGGCGGCACGGTCGTCTACTGGTCCGGCGACCCGGCGGCGCTCCTCGAGGAC
This sequence comes from uncultured Actinomycetes bacterium, assembly GCA_963707695.1. GTDB lineage: Bacteria > Actinomycetota > Thermoleophilia > Solirubrobacterales > Solirubrobacteraceae > JAOPZW01. The sequence continues at coordinate 171,214 of CAVPQY010000006.1, forward strand.
GTCGCCGCGGCGGCCCCGACGCACCTGCCCGTCGGTGCCGCGGCTCTTCGAGAAGATCCACACGAAGGCCCTGGCGGGCGTGGACGACGGCCGCCGCGGTCAAGCGCCGGCTCTTCACCTGGGCGCTGTCCGCGGGCCGCCGCATGCGCGCGGCCGAGGCGTCCGGGCGCGGTCCCGGGCGGGTCCTGCGCGCCGAGCACGCGCTGGCCGACCGCCTCGTGCTGTCCAAGGTGCGCGCCCTCTTCGGCCAGCGGCTCGAGATCGCCGTCACCGGCGCTGCGCCGATCTCCCGCGACGTCCTGGACTTCTTCGACGCCTGCGGCGTCCGGATCCTGGAGGGCTACGGCCTGACGGAGAGCTGCGCGGCCGCGACGCTCAACACGCCCGACGCCTTCCGCTTCGGCACGGTCGGCCGGCCGCTGCCCGGCACGGAGGTCGACATCGCGCCGGACGGCGAGATCCGCCTGCGGGGGCCGAACATCTTCCCCCGCTACCACGAGGACCCGGAGGCGACGGCCGCGGCGCTCGACGGCGACTGGCTGCTCAGCGGCGACCTGGGCGAGGTCGACGCGGACGGCTTCCTGCGCATCACCGGGCGCAAGAAGGACCTCATCATCACGTCGAGCGGCAAGAACGTGACGCCGGCGAACATCGAGGCGGCGCTGCGCGAGTCGCGCTGGGTCTCGCAGGCCGTCGTCGTCGGCGACAACCGGCCCTACCTCGTGGCGCTGCTCACGCTCGACCCCGACGAGGTGCCGGCGCTCGCCGAGCGCCTCGGGCTCGCCCCGGACGCCGCGGCCATGGCGCGCGACCCGCAGGTGCACGCGCTGCTCGAGCAGGACGTCGAGCTCGCCAACCAGCGCTTCGCGCGCATCGAGCAGATCAAGCGCTTCGCGATCCTCGACCACGACCTCACCCAGGCCGGTGGCGAGCTGACGCCGACGCTGAAGGTCAAGCGCAAGGTCGTCACCGACCGCCTCGCCGATCAGATCCAGGCGCTCTACGCATGAGCGCCGAGGCCGGCGCCGGGACCCGCCACGCGCTGCGCGACGGGTCCCCGGTCCTCGTGCGGCCCATCGAGCCGGGCGACCGCGACCAGCTCCGCGCCGGCTTCGAGCGGCTCAGTCCCGAGTCGCGCTACCGCCGCTTCCTCGTCCCGATGGCCGAGCTCACCGACGACATGCTCGACTACCTCACCGAGGTCGACCACCACGACCACGAGGCCCTCGTCGCGCTCGACGCGGAGACCGGCGAAGGTGTCGGCGTCGCGCGCTTCGTGCGCCTCGACGGTCGCCCCGCGACGGCCGAGGCCGCCGTCACCGTCGTCGACCGCTGGCAGGGCCGGGGCCTGGGGACGCTCCTGCTCGAGCTGCTGGCGACGCGCGCCCGCGACGAGGGCATCGCCCGCTTCACCGCCCTCGTCCTGGCCTCGAACACCGACATCCTCGAGCTGCTCGAGCGGCTCGGGCCCGTCCGCGTCGTCGACCGCGAGCGCGGCACGGTCGAGGTCGAGACGACGCTGCCGCCCACCGGCCTCAGCCACCAGCTGCGCGAGCTGCTGAAGCTCGGCCGCCGGGGCGTCATCCACGGCCACCGCCACCCAGAGACCCCGACGACCGCGCCTCACGAGGAGCCCGCATGAGCACCACCGCCCCCGTCGCCCGCGAGCAGGCCGTCCGCCCGTTCGCCGACCTCTCCCGCGCCGACGTCCCGTTCGCCGGGGGCAAGGGGGCCAACCTGGGGGAGCTCACCCGTGCCGGGCTGCCCGTTCCGGACGGCTTCGTCGTGGGGGCGCCGGCCTACGCCGCCTTCTGCGACGAGAGCGGCCTGCGCGCACGGCTCTCGGCGGCGCTCGACGGCCTCGACGTCGAGGACACGGCCGCGCTGGAGGCCGCCGCCGCGGCGGCGCAGGAGCTCGTGATGACCACGCCGATCCCGCAGCACCTGGAGGACGACATCGTCGCGGCGCACCGTGCCCTGTCGGGCACGTCCCCCACCGCCGTCGCGGTGCGGTCCTCCGCGACCGCGGAGGACACCGAGTCCGCGTCGTTCGCGGGGATGAACGAGACCTACCTCAACGTCCCCGACGCCGAGGCCGTGGTGACGGCCGTGCGCCGCTGCTGGGCCTCGCTCTTCGGCGGGCGCACCGTCTTCTACCGCGCCTCGCGCGGCTTCCCGCAGGCTGAGATGGACATCGCCGTCGTCGTGCAGCGCCAGGTGCGCTCGACGCGCGCCGGCGTGATGTTCACGATCGACCCGTCCACCGGTCGGGCCGACCGCATCGTCATCGAGGGCGCCTACGGCCTCGGTGAGAGCGTGGTCTCCGGCAGCGTCTCGCCGGACCGCTACGTCGTGGACAAGGGCACGCACGCCGTCGTCGCCCGGGAGGTCAAGCACAAGGAGCTGACGATCGAGCCGGCCGCCGACGGCGGCACGGTCACGCGTGCGCTCGCCGGCGAGGAGTCCGCGCGCGCGGTCCTCGGCGACGAGGAGGTCGGGCGGCTGGCGGACCTCGCGATCCGGATCGAGCGCCACTACGGCGCGCCTCAGGACACGGAGTGGGCCTTCGACGCGGACGGCGCGGTGTGGATGCTCCAGTCGCGCCCGGTCACGTCGGCGGGCGGCACGCCGGCCGGGGCCGAGCCGGCGGCCGCAGGCGAGCTGCTCGTCCGCGGCCTGGGCGCGGCGCCGGGCAGCGCGAGCGGCCCGGTGCGGAGCATCGCCTCGCTCTCCGACGCCGGCCGCCTGACCCCCGGCGACGTGCTCGTGACCCACATGACCGCGCCCGACTGGGTGCCGCTCATGCGCCGGGCGGCCGCCGTCGTCACCGACTCCGGCGGCATGACCTGTCACGCGGCGATCGTCTCGCGCGAGCTCGGCATCCCGTGCGTCGTCGGGACGGGGGACGCGACGAGCCGGCTGCGCGACGGCGAGGTCGTGACCGTCGACGCCACGCACGGCGGCGTGCTCGAGGGGGCGGTCCGGCCGCCCGCTCCGGCCGCGACCGCCCCGGCCGCGCCCGGGCCCGCCGCGCCCGCCGCGACCGCGACCCGGCTGCTGGTCAACCTCTCCGAGCCCTCGCAGGTCGCGCGGGCGGCGGCGCTCGACGTCGACGGCGTCGGGCTGCTGCGGGCCGAGCTCATGCTGCTCGAGGCGCTGGAGGGCGTCCATCCGCGGCAGCTCATCGAGCAGGGTCGCGGCGAGGAGGTCGTCAGCCGGATGGCCGAGGCGCTCACGACCTTCGCCGAGGGCTTCGCCCCACGGCCGATCACGTACCGCACGATCGACTTCCGCACGAACGAGTTCCGCGGCCTGGAGGGCGGTGACCGCTTCGAGCCCGAGGAGGCCAACCCGATGATCGGGTTCCGGGGGGCGCTGCGCTACACCCGCGACGCCGAGGTGCTCGGGCTCGAGCTCGCGGCGCTGGCCCGCGTCTGGGACGCCGGGCACCGCAACCTCCACGTCATGCTGCCGTTCGTCCGCACCGCCTCCGAGCTCGCGCGCTGCCAGGAGCTCCTGGCCGAGAGCGGTCTGCTCGGTCGCCCGGGCTTCGAGCTGTGGATCATGGCGGAGGTCCCCTCGGTGCTCTTCAGCCTCGAGCGCTACGCGGAGCTCGGGATCGCGGGGATCTCGATCGGCTCGAACGACCTCACGCAGCTCCTGCTCGGCGCCGATCGCGACTCCGAGCTGCTGGCCGAGACGTTCGACGAGCGCGACCCGGCGGTGACGGCGTACCTGCGTGAGCTCATCCCGAAGGCCCGGCGGCTCGGCCTGCAGACGTCGATCTGCGGCCAGGCCCCGTCCGTGCACCCGGAGTACGCCGACCTCCTGGTCCGCGCGGGGATCGACGCCATCTCGGTCAGCATGGACGCCGTCGACCGCACGCGCCGGCTCGTGGCCGCCGCCGAGCAGCGGCTCCTCCTCGAGGCGGCGCGGAACGGCGCCTAGCGGCCGGTGCCGCCCGGCGGGTCCACGGCGGCGAAGGCCTCCCGCCGACGTCGCGGCGCACGGGCGACGCCCGCGAGCTCGCCGGCGAGGAGGTGCCCCCAACCCTGCAGCGGCTCGGCGCGGACGACGTCGACCTTGAGCCCGAAGCGCCGGTAGGGCGCGAAGAAGAACGGCGCCCGGACGTGCCACGCCGAGGTGACGACCGCGACGCGGCGGATCGCCCCCGTGGCGAGGAGGATCGGCAGGGAGCGCGACGCGTTCTCGGCCGTGTCGCGCCCGGCGACCTCGAGCAGGGTCGGGACGTCGGCGACGACCCACTCGCGGCCCATCTGCTCGGCCTCCGACAGCCCGCCCGTGTGCGTGAAGCCGGTCAGGACGACGGCCCGCACGTCGTCGCCGAGACACAGCTCCTCGGCGCGGCGCAGCCGCGCCCGCGAGTGCTCGGAGATCGCGTGCTCGGTGCTGACGCCCGGCTCGCGGTGCCCGAGGACGACGACGGCGCGGTCGCTGCGCCAGTGGCGGCTCGGCGTCAGTCGCGCCGCGGCCGCGCGGTCGCACAGGACCGTGAGCTCGGGGTGGCCGGCCAGCAACGAGGCGGGCGCCCCGGGGTCCGGCCCACCCTCGAGCATCGCGTGCAGGGCCTCCGCCCGGTCGCCGCCCGTGGCCAGGACGAGCAGCTCGCGGGCGCGCCGCAGCGCCGGGAGGGCCACCGCGGGCGCCAGGCCCGCGTCGGGCTCCAGCGCGACGACGGCGAGGTCCGGCGACGCGGCGTCGGCGGGCTCGCCCCCGGGGCGGAGGGTGCGCAGTCGCGGGCGCGCCACCCGCCGGTTGGCGACGAGCGCGGCCGCGGTCACCGCGACCCGGTCGGGGTCGTCGAGCACGAGGACGGACGGGACGGCGATCGCCGCAGTCTCGCGGGTCCACCGGCCGTCCCGAGCGGGACTACGGAGGCGATCTGCGGCCGCGCCCCCTTATCGGCGGCCGCACGGGCCCGGCAGGGTGGGGGCATGAGCACGCGCACCCGTCCGCCGGCGGCCCCGTGACCTTCCTCTGGTTCGTCGTCTGGCTCGTGGCCAACAACGTCGGCGCCCACGAGCCGCTGCTCTTGGACCCGGTCAACGCCTGGACCGGCACGCTCGTGCTCGCCGTCGCGCTCGACCTCGCGCGGTCGGGCGTCGTCCCCGGTCGCGGAGGCCGAGGCGCGTGAGCGACCACCCCGTCCGGCTCGACGTCGACTACCCGGACCGCCCGCTGAACCGCCTGACGACCGCCCTGCGGGCCTTCACGGTCGTCCCGATCGCGGTCGTCCTCGCCGCCGTCTCGGGCAGCACCTACGAGTGGAGCGGCGGCGGCACGACCCGCACGGCGGCGATCGGCGCTGGCGGGGTGCTCGTCCTCGGCCCGCTGCTCATGATCCTCTTCCGTCAGAAGTACCCGCGCTGGTGGTTCGACTGGAACCGCGAGCTCACGCGCTTCTCCGGTCGCGTGGGGCTCTACGCCGCGCTCCTCGACGACCGCTACCCGTCCACCGACGAGCAGCAGGCGCTCCACCTCGAGCTGCCCTACCCGGACGCGCGCCGCGACCTCAACCGCTGGCTGCCGCTCGTGAAGTGGCTGCTCGCGATCCCGCACTACCTCGTGCTCGCCGTCCTCGGCCTGGCCGCGCTCGTGTGCGTCGTCCTGGCCTGGTTCGCGATCCTCGTCACGGGCCGCTACCCGCCCGCCCTGTTCGGCTTCGTGGTCGGCGTCGGTCGCTGGGCGGTCCGCGTGAGCGCCTACGCGTTCCTCCTCGTCACCGACCGCTACCCGCCCTTCTCGCTGCGCCCGTAGCCGCCGGGGCGCGCAGCTCGGCGGCCAGCGCCTCGACCGCGGCCTGGACCGCGACGCTCATCGGCGCGCCGAGCGCGAAGTCGGCGCCCTCGATCGCGCAGACGCGCAGGCCGGCCGGGAGGACGCCGAGCGCGCGTGCCAGCTCGATCGCGTCGGCGACCCCGAAGGCGTGGGTCGAGGACCGCAGCTGGGCGGCGGGGAGGGGCGCGGCGCTCGCGTCGAACCAGCGCAGCGTCCCGGGCGGCGCGTCCGACGCCGCCGCGTCGACGACGACGACGTCGTCCGCGCCGGCCCAGGCGTCGAGGAGCCGCGTCGCGTCACCCTCGTGCTCGACGCCACCGGCCCGCCGGGCGACCTCGAGGCCCGCGGCGTCGTCGCCGCGCCAGCGGTTGCCGACGCCCAGGACGAGCGTCACCCGCGGTCGATCTCCAGCCGCAGGAAGTGCGTCGCGCAGGAGATGCACGGGTCGAAGCTCCGCACGGCGTGCTCGCACTCCGCCTGCAGGGCCGCGTCGGGCAGGTCGGCGTGGAGCTCGACGCAGTGGCGCACGCTCTGCTCGATGCGCCCCTGGTTCTGCGATGTGGGCGGGACGATCCGCGCGTCGAGGACCGTCCCGTCGTCGTCGAGCTCGTAGCGGTGCCACAGCAGCCCGCGCGGCGCCTCCGTCCAGCCGAAGCCGACGCCCGCGCGCGGCGGCACGTCGACGTGCGGCTGATCCGGCGGCACGTAGGCGTCGATCAGGGCGAGGGCCTCGTCGACGGCGTGGAGCACCTCGACGCAGCGCACGACGATCGCGCGGAACGGGTTGCGCACGACGGGCTCGAGGCCGGCCTCCGCCGCCGCGGCGCGCGCGCCCTCGCCCAGCAGGTCGCCGTTGAGCGCATGGCGGGCCAGTGGGCCGACGAGGTGGCGCGTCCCGTCGCGCAGGCGGGCCTGGAGCGCGGTCGAGTGCGGCACCTGCTCCTCGACGACGTGCTCGGCGAACTCGGGCGGGGCGACGTCGAGGCCCGTCGTCGAGACCATCCGGCCGCCCTCGATCGCGTAGCGCCGCGTCGTCGCGCAGCGCCACGAAGGTGAAGTCCTCCTCGACGTCGGGGAAGGGCAGCGCGGCGGTCCAGGCCACGGCCTCGGCGGCGAAGGGGCGGGCGGCCTGCAGCTGCGCCCGCGCGTCGTCGAGCTCGCGGCGCGTGGGCGCGCGATAGAAGCCGCCCACGCGGACGTTGACCGGATGGATCTCGCGACCGCCGACGGCGCGCATGAGCGCGTTGCCCGCCTTCTTCAGCGCGAGCGCCCGCGTCACGAGGTCGGGGTGGTCGCGGGCGACGTCGAAGGCGCTCGTCGCGGCCGAGGAGGTCCGGGGCCTGCAGCAGGAAGACGTGCAGCGCGTGGCTCTCGATCCACTCGCCGCAGTAGAGGAGTCGCCGCAGGTCGCGGATCGCGTCGGGGACGGTGACCCCGCAGGCGTCCTCCATCGCGGCGCACGAGCTCATCTGGTAGGCGACCGGGCAGATGCCGCAGATCCGCGCGGTGATGTCCGGGACCTCGGTGAAGGCGCGGCCGCGCAGGAACGCCTCGAAGAAGCGCGGCGGCTCGTAGATCCGCAGCCGGACGTCCTCGACGCGGCCGTCGCGCAGCCGCACGTGCAGCGCGCCCTCGCCCTCGACCCGAGCGAGCGCCTTGGACAGCAGGACGCGGTCAGCCATCGCGGGGGGCGGGCGCGCCCGCAGCGCGGAAGGCGGGGGCGCCCGCGTAGAAGGTCCGGTGCAGGCGCACGACGTCGCGCTCCGGCAGGCCGTGGGCCAGGAGCCAGGCGCCGAGCGCCTCCGGGCTCGGGTCCTCCGCGGGGCCGAAGCAGCCGTAGCAGCCGCGGTCGTAGGAGGGGCACAGCGCGCCGCACCCGGCGTGCGTCACCGGGCCCAGGCACGGCGTGCCGTGGGCGACCATGACGCAGACGTTGCCGCGGCGCTTGCACTCGACGCACACGCTGTGCGCGGCGACGGCGGGGCGGCGGTCGTGCAGGAAGGCCGAGATGACCTCGAGGAGCTGGCGCTTGTCCGGCGGGCAGCCCTGCAGCTCGAAGTCGACCGGGACGTGGGCGCTGACCGGGGTCGAATCGCGCAGCGTGCTGACGTAGGCGGGGTCGGCGTAGACGAGCGCGAGGAAGCCGTCGACGTCGGCGAAGTTCCGCAGCGCCTGGATGCCGCCGGCGTTCGCGCAGGCGCCGATCGTGACGAGCCGCCGCGAGCGTGCGCGCACGTCGCGGATGCGCTCGGCGTCGTCGGGCGTCGTGATCGAGCCCTCGACGATCGAGAGGTCGTAGCGCTCCAGCAGTCGCGCCGGGCCCGCCTCCGGGAACGAGGCGACGTCGAGCCGCGCGCCGAGCTCGAGGAGCTCGTCCTCGCAGTCGAGCAGCGAGAGCTGGCAGCCGTCGCAGGAGGCGAACTTCCAGACGGCGAGCGTCGGCCGGCTCGTCACAGCTCCGCCACCCGCAGGAGCGGCTCGACGACGTCGTGGCGCAGCACGGGCCCGTCCTTGCACACGAAGAGCGGCCCGAGCTGGCAGTGGCCGCAGTGCCCCTCCCCGCAGGCCATGCTCCGCTCCACCGACCACCAGATCGCCTCCGGGGCGACGCCGCGGGCCAGCAGCGCCTCGGCGGTGAAGCGCATCATCACCTCGGGGCCGCACATCATCGCCACGGTCCGCGCGGGGTCCGGGACCGCGCCGCGCAGGAGCTTCGTCACGACCCCGACCGACCCGTCCCAGCCGGCCGTCGGCGCGTCCACCGTCACCCGCACGCGGACGTCGTCGCCGCCCGACCACGCGGCCAGCTCGTCGCGGAAGACCAGCTCCTCGGGGGTGCGCCCGCCGTAGAGGAGGGTGACCGACCCCGCGCGCCCGCGGTCCGCGAGCAGCGCGCGCAGGGCGGGCCGCAGCGGCGGCAGGCCGATGCCCCCCGCCACCAGGACGACGTCGCGGCCGGCGGCCGCGTCCACCGGCCACGTCGTGCCGAACGGCCCGCGGATCCCGAGCACGTCGCCCGGCTCGGCGGCGCAGATCGCGCGCGTCACCGCCCCGACGGCGCGGACGGTGTGGACGCACGGCGTCGCCGTCCGTGCCGCTGACCGAGATCGGCGCGTCGCCCACGCCGAAGGCGTAGACCATCGCGAACTGCCCGGCGGCGAACGGCGCCGCGGCGGGCGCGTCGCGCGGCTCCAGGCGCAGCGTCCACGTGTCGGCCGTCTCGCGCCGCTTGTCGGTCACGCGGAAGGGGAGCGGCGGCTCAGCCATCGGCGGGCGCCCCGTAGAGGTCCAGCAGCCGCAGCCGCGCGTCGTGGAGGCGGTCGGCGAAGACGGCCGCCAGGAGCTTGAGCAGGTCGTAGCCGAGCGCGGGGTCGCGGTCGCACTTGCCGCGCAGGCAGGCGCCGTCGAGGGAGATCGCGTGGGTCGTCCCCAGCGAGCGGGCGCCGAAGGCGTTGCGGTAGGGCGGCACGAGCCACGACCAGCCCAGCACGTCCCCGTCGCCGAGCGTCTCGACCGTGACGGGCCCGCGCCCGGGCACGGTCGTCTCGATCGCCACGGTCCCCTCGCGGATGACGTGGAAGGCGTCGGCCGGGGCGCCGTCGCGCAGGATGGCCTCGCCCGGCGCGAAGACCTGGTTCGTCGCACAGCCCGCGATCGTCACGCGGTGCGCGGCCGAGAGCACGTCGAACGACGGCAGCTCGCCCAGCAGCTCATCGATCGTCCGCACGCGCGTCGGCGGCCCGGATGGCCGCCGCCTCCTCGGTCAGGTCGATGGCGACCGGGCACCAGGTGATGCAGCGCCCGCAGCCGACGCAGCCCGACGTGCCGAACTGGTCGATCCAGCCCGCGAGCTTGTGGGTCATCCACTGCCGGTAGCGGCCCCGCGTCGTGCGGCGCACGCTCCCTCCGTGCAGCTCGGAGTGCCCGAGGGTGAAGCACGAGTCCCAGACCCTGCGTCCGGTCCGCCTCGGCGCCGGCGAGGTCCGTCGTGTCCTCCACGGCCGAGCAGAAGCACGTGGGGCAGACCATCGTGCAGTTGCCGCAGCTCAGGCAGCGGTCGGCGACGTCGTCCCAGCGCGGGTGCTCGAGGTTGGCGAACAGCAGGTCGCGCAGGTCGGTCGTGTCGAGCGCTCGGCCCATCGTGGCCCGCGCGCTCGCCTCGGCCTCGTCCGGCGCGCGACGCTCGTCGGGATCGGGCGGCCGCGAGTCCACCGCGGCGAGGACCTCGGCACCGCGGTCGGATCCGACCTCGACCCCGAAGCGGTGGCCGGCCTCGTCGAGGATCTCGGTGAGCGCGAGGTCGAAGCCGGCGCGTGCCCGCGGTCCCGTGTCCATCGACGCGCAGAAGCACGTCCCGCCCGCCCGCGCGCACTGCGCCGCGACGAAGAACGCGTCGGCCCGGCGCCGCGCGTAGTCCTCCTCGACGTGGCGGTCGCCGAGGAACACGCGGTCCTGGATCGCGACGGCGTGCAGGTCGCACGAGCGCACGCCCACGAACGCGTACCGCGGCGCCGGCTCCGGGACGCCGGAGCGCAGGCCGTCGCGGGGACCGTGCCACACCTGGACGACGGGCGGGAACAGCCAGCGCTTGAGGGAGTCGTGCCCGACGGTGTGCGCGAAGAGCGCGTCGTCCGGGCCGCGCTGCAGGCGGAAGCTCCCGCCCTCCTGCACGTCGATCCACCCGCCGGGGAGGTCGGCCGTGGAGGCGACCTCGTCGAACGCGATCGAGCCGGCACGGACCGTGGGCCCGACGACGGTGTAGCCGCGGTCCCGCAGCGCGCCGAACAGCCCGTCGAGGGCAGGGAGGTCGAGGACCGCGTCCACGGGCGGACGCTACACCCGCCGCTCCGGCGCCCACCAGCCCTCCGCCGGCCGGGCGGACGCGGCGGACGCGGCATCGGAGGACGCGCGCTGTGCGGCGAGGGGAGGGTCGTGACGCAGGTGACGTCCGAGGTGAGCATGGGCCGACCGTACGACCGCCCGCGACGCCGGGCATCCGGGGTGGTGGGCAGGCCGCGTGCAGCCCGGCCGCAGCCTGCGGGCGTCCACGTCCGTGGTCTGCACGGATCCGGCGGCGGACGGCGCGTGCCACCGGTCAGGCGAGCCCCAGGGCCAGGGTCGTCGCCAGGGAGCGGACGTCGTCGGGCCCGAGCGCCGCGGCGAACACGAACGGCAGGCGGACGGCAGGTCGCCCGGCGCCGGCGTCCAGCCGGGCGAGCTGGCGCTCCTGCTCGCGGGCGCGCACCCAGGCGAGCCGGGTCTGCGTCGGCGACGGCGAGCAGGCGCACGTCGCCCGACGCCGCGGCGGCGGCCGCCACGCGCTCGGGCTCCCCGTGGGCGAAGCGGTCGGGCAGGACGGCGTTGGCGACGACGACGTCCGCGGGCCGGTCCGTGACGCCGGCGATCGCACCGAGGAGCTCGAGCGTCTCGGCGACGACCGTGTCCTCCGGCGCGGGCCACGACCACGAGGCCGGTCCGCGCCGGGTCGCCCAGGAAGGCCGCGACCTCGGCCGCCTGCGCGCCGATCCGCCCCGCGGCGCCGACCGACCCGTACGTGCGCGGCGCCTGCAGGAGCGCGAGGGCGTGCCCGGTCGAGGGCCCGTCCACCACCACGAGCGGCGGCGGCCGGCCGTCCCGCCGCGCCGTCGCGAGGTCCCACGCCTTGCCGACGGTCAGCAGCTCGCGCGCCCCCGGTGCGGCGGCGACGAAGTACGAGAACACCGAGGAGCGCGTCAGCAGGGCGGCGGCCGGGCGCCCGGCGTTGCGGGCGACCCACTCGCCGAGCGCGCGCTCGGGGGAGATCGCCGCCCAGCTGAGCCGCTCGCCGACGACCGAGCCGCTCGCCGCGGCCGGGCGGCGCCGAGCCGAGCAGCGCCGGCACGCGCCGCCTGGCCGGCGAGCTCGCAGACCACCACGACGCGGCCGGCGCCCACCGCCGCGAGCGCGAGCCCCGCGGCGACGGTCGTCTTGCCCGTCCCGCCCTTGCCGGTGACGAGGACGAGCTCCCGGCCCAACAGCGGGAGCGGGTCAGCCGGTGGCGAGGTCGGCCCTCGGCTCCGGCGCCGGCCGGTGCCGGGCGGGGAGCACCGCGCGGATCGTCGTGCCCTCGCCGGGGACCGACGCGACGTCCACGCGGCCGCCGAGCGCCGTGACGCGCTCCTGCATGCCGAGCAGGCCGAAGCCCTCGGTGCAGCCCTCGGCGTCGAAGCCGCGCCCGTCGTCGCGCACCATGATCTGCACGGCCCCGTCGGACTCCTGCACCGCGACGTCGGCGGTGCTCGCGCCGGCGTGCTTGACGACGTTCGTGAGCGACTCCTGGACGAGGCGGTAGACGACGATCTCGACGGCGTCCTCGAGCCGCGCGGGGGCGCGTCCGGCCTCGAAGTCGAGGTCGGTCCGCGTGACGACCTGCACGTCCGAGGCCTCCCGGACCCGGTCGGCGAGGGCCTCGACGGCCGGCTCGATGCCGAGCTCGTCGAGGACCGCGGGGCGCAGGTCGTTGATGAGGCGCCGCAGGCCGTCGATGGCGACCTGCGTGCGGTCGACCGCGTCGTCGACGGCCTCCTGGAGCCGAGCCGGGTCCCCGGCCCGGCGAGCGCCGGACAGCAGCAGCCGCAGCGCGGCGAGCTCCTGGAGCGTGTCGTCGTGCAGCTCGCGGGCCCAGCGGCGGCGCTCCTGCTCCGAGGCCTCCACGCTGCGCTGAAGCGCGTGCGCGGCCACGTGCTGGGCGGTCGCGACGGCCGTGGCGGCCGCCGACGCGAAGGCCTGGATCAGGCGCTCGTCCTCGGCGGTGAACTCCGGGCCGCCGACCGTGCGGTCGAAGGCGCCCATCACGCCGAGGACCTCGCCCCGGAAGGCGAGCGGGACGAGCAGACCGGTCGACGCGCCGAGCCGTTCGCCGATGCGGAAGCGCAGCTGCGCCCGCGCGTCGGTCACCCTCAGCGTCCGCCGGGAGCGCAGGACCTCGCCGGCGACACTGCCCGCGACCGGGACCTGGGTGCCGACGAGGTCGTCGGGCGCCTCGCCCGCCGCGGCGCGGACGACGAGCTCGCCCCCCGTCTTGAGCTCGATGATCATCACCCGGGCGTCGACGAGCGCGCGGCCCCGCTTGACGAGCAGCTCGAGGATCCGATCGAGGTCGGTCTCACCACCGAGGGCCCGTGCGATCGACGACGTCGTCTCCAGCGCCGAGACGGCGCGCTCGAGCTCGTCGCGGCGTTCGCGCACGTCACGGTAGAGCCGCGCGTTGTCGATCGCGATCCCCGCCCACTGCGCCAGCACGACGAGCGCCTCCTCGTCGGCGTCGTCGAACGCGCCGCCCTCCTTCTCGGTGAGGTAGAGGTTGCCGTAGGCCTGCCCGCGGATGAGGACGGGGACGCCCAGGAACCCGTGCATCTCGGGGTGCCCGAGGGGGAAGCCGTAGGACCGCGGGTGGCTCCCGATGTCGTCGAGGCGCAGGGGGCGCGGGTCGCGGATCAGCACCCCGAGGATCCCGTGGCCGCGGGGGAGGTCCCCGATGACCGCGCGGGTCTCGGCGTCGATGCCGGAGGTCAGGAACCGCTCGAGCTCGACGCGACGCTCGTCGAGGACCCCGAGCGCGGCGTAGCGCGCGCCGGTGAGCTCACGCGCGACCGCGAGCACCCGCTCCAGCACCACGTCGAGGTCGAGCTCCGAGACGAGCGAGCGCCCGACCTCGAGCAGCCGGGCGACGCGCCTCGGGTCAAGGCGCTGGGCCGGCGGGGACGTCGCCCCGCCTCGGGTCCCTGGCGCGTCAGTGCTCACCGTGGAGACCGACCCTACCGGTCGGGGGCGGACTACGGACGCCGTTGGCGGAGGCCGCACGGATGGCGCCCCCCGGGCCCGCTGACAGCCTCGGCACCACCACTCCCGAGAGCGAGGCCCGACCATGAAGGCAGCCGTCGTCCACGGCTTCGATGCGCCGCTGGCCATCGAGGACGTCCCGGTCCCCGAGCCCGTGGCGATCCCCTGGCTGCTCGTCTTCCGGATGGCCCGGACCCCGGTGGCCGCTCGTGACCGCACGACGGCCGCGGCCGGGGCCTGAGGCGCCCGTCCACGCGCCATGGCCGTCCATCCGACCACCCGCCTGCAGCAGGTCGACGTCCAGGCGCTCGACCCGGCGCAGCTCGAGCCGCTCATCGGCCCGGAGCGGATGGCGCGGTTCGAGGCCACGGCCGACGCCGCGCGGCGCGGCCTGGCGGGGCGCATCGCGCTGAACGTCAACTCGACCGCGCACGGCGGCGGCGTCGCCGAGATGCTCCAGACGCTGCTGGCCTACGCCCGGGGCGCGGGCGTCGACGCGCGCTGGGTGGTCATCGAGGGCGACCCGGCCTTCTTCGCGGTGACGAAGCGGATCCACAACGGGATCTACGGATCCCCCGGTGACGGCGGCGACCTCGGCCCCGCCGAGCGCGGCGCCTACGAGCGGACCCTGGAGCGCAACGCCTCCGAGCTGCTGGCCCTCGTCCGCCGCGGCGACATCGTGCTGCTGCACGACCCCCAGACCGTCGGCCTGGTCGGGCCGATCAGGCGGGCCGGCGCCCGCGTCGTCTGGCGCTGCCACATCGGCGCCGACCGCCCGAACGAGTGGACCACGCGCGCGTGGGACTTCCTGCGGCCCTACGTCGAGCAGGCCGACGCCTGCGTCTTCCACCGCGCCGCCTTCGCACCACCGTGGCTCGACGACGCCCGTCGCCACGTCATCCCGCCGTCGATCGACCCGTTCTCGGCCAAGAACGAGCCGATGTCCGCCCACAACGTGCGCGTCGCGCTGGGCTACGTCGGGCTCCTCGACGGCGACGGGGCGCTCCCCGTGGTCCCCTTCCGCCGCCGCGACGGCTCGCCGGGTCGCATCGACCACCGCGTCGACATCCTGCAGACCGGGCCGCCGCCTCCGCGCGACGCCCCGCTCGTCGTCCAGGTCTCCCGCTGGGACGCCATGAAGGACATGGCCGGGGTCATGGAGGGCTTCGCCCGGCACGTCGACCCGTCGCTCGGGGCGCACCTCGTCCTCGCCGGCCCGGCGGTGACCGGGGTCGCCGACGACCCGGAGGCGGCCGACGTGCTCGCGGACTGCGTGGCGCAGTGGCGGGCGCTGCCGCACGAGATCCGCAGCCGTGTCCACCTCGCCTGCGTGCCGATGCACGACCCGGACGAGAACGCGGCGATCGTCAACGCGCTCCAGCGGCGGGCGGCGATCGTCGTGCAGAAGAGCCTGGCCGAGGGCTTCGGGCTGACCGTCGCCGAGGCCATGTGGAAGCAGCGCCCGATCGTGGCGAGCGCGGTCGGCGGCATCGCCGACCAGATCGACGACGGCGAGCAGGGCCTCCTGCTGGACGACCCGTCCGACCTCGCCGGCTTCGGCGCGGCGGTCGAGCGGCTCCTCCGCGATCCGGCCGACGCGGCCCGGATGGGGGCCGACGCGCGGCGGCGGGCGACCGAGCAGTTCCTGGGCGACCGCCACCTCGAGCAGTACGCCGAGCTCTTCATGGGACTGACCTGAGGTCGCGTCGTGCTCCAGATCCGCATCCACGGGCGCGGCGGGCAGGGCGTCGTCACGGCGGCCGAGCTCCTGTCCTCCGCCGCGTTCCTCGACGCGCGCCACGCGCAGGCCTTCCCGAGCTTCGGCTCCGAGCGCACCGGCGCGCCGGTGGTGGCGTTCTGCCGCATCGACGACCGCCCGATCCGCACCCACGAGCCCGTCGGCGCGCCCGACGTGCTGCTCATCCAGGACCCCACGCTCCTGCACCAGGTCGACGTGTTCGGCGGGCTGCGCCCCGGCGGCCTGGTGCTCGTGAACTCCTCCCGCGGGGTCGACGAGCTCGGTCTGGGCGAGCTGGCCACGCGGCATCGCGTCGCCACGGTCCCGGCGACCGAGCTGGCCCGCGAGCACCTCGGGCGCCCGCTGCCGGGAGCGCCGCTCCTCGGGGCCTTCGCGGCCGCGACCGGCGCGATCTCGCTCGAGCACCTCTCGGCGGCCATCCGCGAGCGCTTCCACGGCGCGCTCGCCGAGGGCAACGTCGCGGCCGCCCGGGCCGCCCACGACCTGGAGGGCGCCCATGCTCCGGCAGCTTGAGGGGTCGCGCGCGGTGGCCGACACGGTGGCGCTCTGCCGCCCGGAGGTCGTCGCCGCCTACCCGATCTCGCCGCAGACCCACATCGTCGAGGGGCTCGCCCGCCATGTCGCGTCCGGGCAGCCTGGCGCCGTGCGAGTTCGTGAACGTCGAGTCGGAGTTCGCGGCGATGTCGGTCTGCATCGGGGCCTCGGCGGCGGGCGCCCGGACCTACACGGCCACCGCCAGCCAGGGGCTCCTCTTCATGGTCGAGGCGCTCTACAACGCCGCCGGCCTCGGCCTCCCGGTCGTGATGACCGTGGCCAACCGCGCCATCGGCTCGCCGATCAACATCTGGAACGACCACTCCGACGCGATGTCGCAGCGGGACTCGGGCTGGATCCAGCTCTACGCGGAGTCCAACCAGGAGGCGGTCGACCTCCACGTCCAGGCGTTCCGACTGGCCGAGGAGCTCTCGCTGCCCGTCATGGTCTGCATGGACGGGTTCGTCCTCACGCACGCCCACGAGCGCGTCGACGTGCCCGAGCAGGCGCAGGTCGACGCGTTCCTGCCGCCCTTCGTCCCGCGTCAGGTCCTGGACCCCGACGACCCGATGACGATCGGCGCGATGGTCGGGCCGGAGGCCTTCACCGAGGTCAAGTACCTCATGCACGCCAAGCAGATGGAGGCGCTCGACCGCGTCCCCGCGCTGGCGGACGACTTCGCGGCCGCGTTCGGCCGCCCCTCGGGTGGCCTCGTGCGCTCCTACCGGGCCGACGACGCCGAGACGGTCGTCGTGGCGCTCGGCTCGGTCCTGGGGACGATCGAGGACGTCGTCGACGGCCTGCGCGAGCAGGGCGAGCGCGTCGGCGCCGTCGGCGTGACCTGCTTCCGGCCGTGGCCGCTCGACGAGGTGCGGGCCGCCCTGGCGGCCGCCCGGCGCGTCGTGGTCGTCGAGAAGGCGCTCGCCGTCGGCGTGGGCGGGATCGTCGGGCAGAACGTCCGCCTGGCCCTCAGCGGCCTGCCCGTCGAGGTCCACGACGTGGTCGCCGGGCTCGGCGGCCGGCCGATCACGGCGGCGTCACTGACCGGCCTGCTGCGCGACGCGCTCGGCGGCCGGCTGGGTGCCCAGACGTTCCTGGACCTCGACCGCGAGCTCGTCGAGCGCGAGCTCGCCCGCGGTCGAGCGCGGGGCCGCTCCGGAGCGCACGCCGAGAACATGCTGCGCGACGTCGGCATCGTCGCGGGAGGGTCGACCTGATGCCCTACCAGCCGGTGAAGTTCTACCAATCCGGGTCGTTCGTGGTGGGCAACCGGCTGCTCGACCCCGAGCAGCGCACGGTGCAGTCCGACCCGCGCCGCTCGAACACCCTGACGTCGGGGCACCGCGCCTGCCAGGGCTGCGGGGAGGCGCTCGGCGCACGCTACGCGCTGGACGCCGCGATGCGCGCCACCGGCGACCGGGTCGTCGCAGCCAACGCGACGGGGTGCCTGGAGGTCTTCTCGACGCCGTACCCGGAGACGTCGTGGCAGCTCCCGTGGATCCACTCGCTGTTCGGCAACGCCCCGTCGGTCGCGACCGGCATCGCGGCGGCGCTGCGGGCGAAGGGCCGCGACGACGTCCGGGTCGTCGGGCAGGGCGGCGACGGCGGGACGGTCGACATCGGCTTCGGCGCGCTCTCCGGGATGTTCGAGCGCAACGACGACGTGCTCTTCATCTGCTACGACAACGAGGCGTACATGAACACCGGCGTGCAGCGCTCCGGCGCGACGCCGCCGGGGGCGCGGACGACGACGACGCCGGTCGTCCCCGGCCACGCGGGCGCGGCCTTCGGCCAGGGCAAGAGCGCACCGCTCATCGCCATGGCCCACGAGATCCCGTACGTCGCGACCGCGACGGTCGCGGACCTCCACGACCTCGAGGCGAAGGTCGAGCGGGCGATGGAGCTGCACGGCGCGCGCTACCTCCACGTGCTCGTCAGCTGCCCGCTGGGGTGGGGGACCGGCCCGGGCGACGCCGTGAAGATCGCGCGGCTCGCGACGCAGAGCGGGGTGTTCCCGGTCTTCGAGGCCGAGCGCGGCGACGTCACCGCCGTCACGCCGATCCGCCGGCGCGTGCCCGTCGAGGACTACCTGCGCCCGCAGCGGCGCTACGCGCACCTCTTCGAGCCGGAGGTCCAGGAGGACGTCATCGCGCAGATCCAGGCGCGCGCGGACCGCACCATCGAGCGCTTCGGACTGCACCCATGACCGACAAGCCCTTCGCCATCACGCTCGACGTCGGCACGAGCCGCGCCAACCACACCGGCTCCTGGCGCACCGAGCGCCCGGAGTACGTCCACCGCGCCGCCCCCTGCGGCCACGCGTGCCCGGCCGGCGAGGACGTCCAGAGCTGGCTCTACCACGCCGAGGAGGGCGACTACGAGGCCGCCTGGCGACGGATCATGGAGGCCAACCCGCTCCCGGCGGTCATGGGTCGCGTCTGCTACCACCCGTGCGAGACGGCCTGCAACCGCGGGCAGCTCGACGAGGCGGTCGGCATCAACTCCGTCGAGCGCTTCCTCGGCGACGAGGCGCTGCGCCGGGGCTGGGCGGTCGAGCCGCTGGCGCCGCCCTCCGGCCGCCGCGTGCTCGTGGTCGGCGCCGGGCCCTCCGGGCTCTCGGCCGCCTACCACCTGACGCGGCTCGGGCACGAGGTCGAGGTCCACGACGCCGGCCCGCACGCGGGCGGGATGATGCGCTTCGGGATCCCCGTCTACCGGCTGCCGCGCGACGTCCTCGACGGCGAGGTCGCGCGCATCGAGGCGATGGGCGTGACGTTGCACCTGAACCGCAAGGTGGACGACCTCCTGGCCACGATGGCGGACGGGCGGTTCGACGCCGCGTTCGTCGCCGTCGGCGCGCACCTGGGCAAGCGCGCCTACGTCCCGGCCGGGTCGGCGACGAAGATCCTCGACGCGGTCTCGCTGCTGCGCGGGATGGAGGGCCAGGAGCCCCCGAAGCTCGGTCGGCGGGTCGTGGTCTACGGCGGCGGCGACACGGCGATGGACGTCGCGCGGACGGCCAGGCGCCTCGGCGCCGAGGAGGCGGTCGTCGTCTACCGCCGCACGCGCGACCGCATGCCCGCGCACGACGAGGAGGTCGAGGAGGCCATCGAGGAGGGCGTCCTCATGAAGTGGCTCTCGACGATCAAGCACGTCGACGACGGGCGCTTCGTCCTGGAGCGCATGGAGCTCGACGAGCAGGGCTTCCCACAGCCCACCGGCGAGCTCGAGGAGCTCGAGGCCGACTCGCTCGTGCTCGCGCTGGGGCAGGAGAGCGACCTCTCGCTGCTGGAGCGCGTGCCCGGCATCGAGCTCGCACGACGGCCTGGTGCGGACCGGCCCCGACCTCATGACCGGGCACGCCGGGATCTTCGCCGGCGGGGACATCGTCCCGGCCGAGCGCACGGTGACGACGGCGATCGGCCACGGGCGCACGGCCGCCGCGCACGTCGACGCGTGGCTGCACGGTCGCCGGCACGAGCCCCCGCCGCCGGCCGAGCTCGCCACGTTCGACAAGCTCAACACCTGGTACTACGCCGACGCGCCGAAGACGATCCGCCCCCACCTCGACGAGGTGCGGCGCGAGTCGACCTTCGACGAGGTCGTCGGCGGCCTGGACGAGGACTCGGCGCTCTTCGAGGCCCGCCGCTGCCTGTCCTGCGGCACCTGCTTCGCCTGCGACAACTGCTACGGCGTCTGCCCCGACAACGCCGTCGTCAAGCTCGACCCCGCGGGGTCCTACGCGTACGCCGTCGACCTGGACTTCTGCAAGGGCTGCGGCCTGTGCGCGCAGGAGTGCCCGTGCGGGGCCATCGAGATGCGGCCGGAGATCGTGTAGCGGTCCGGCACGACCCACGAGGAGACCACCATGGCCACGAGCACCGAGCACCTCAGCGACGCCCACCCGCTGGCGGCCGTCCACGTCCGCGACGCGATGCGCCCGGGCGTGCTGACCGCGACGGCGGACGCGTCGATCGGGGCGGTGGCGCGGATCATGGCCGTCCACCAGGTGCACGCCGTCGTGCTGCGCGGCGCCGCCGGCGAGGCGCCGGGCGACAGCCGGCGCGTCGTGACCGACCTCGACCTCGTGCGCGCCGCCGTCGAGGCCGGTGCCGCCGCCACGGCCGCGGCGGCGGCCACGAGCTCGGCCCCCGCGATCTCCGCGGACGCCACGCTCGAGGACGCCGCGGTGCTCATGACCGGGCGCGCGGCCGACCACGTCGTCGTGACGCGCGAGGCCTCGCCGGCCCCCGTGGGCATGCTCTCGTCCTTCGACCTCGTGACCGTCCTGGCCCACGGCACCCCGGCGGTCGCGCGGCTGGCGCGCCCCGCCGCGGCGCGATCCGCGCGCAGCGCCGCCGACCTCGCCGGCGTGCCCATCAGGGCCGTGATGCACGCCGGCATCATCGCCTCGCCGCCCGACGCGACGCTCGCGGAGGTCGCGGCGGTCATGGCCGCGCACCGCGTCCATGCCGTCGCGATCGAGCGGCCCGGAGTGGTGCTGCCGGCCTTCGTCTCGACGATGGACGTCGTCGGCGCCGCTCCGAGCTGGGACCCGGGCGCCCGCGCCGCCGACCTCGCGGCGGTGGACGTCGTGACGGTCGACGACCGCGACACGCTCGACGCGGCCGCCAGGCTGATGGTGGAGCGCGGCGTCGCCCGCGTCGTCACGGTCGACGGGGAGGGCCGGCCGAGCGGCCTCGTCTCGACGCTCGACGTCGCGGCCGTCGTCGGCGTCACCGGCGGCTGAGCCGCGGGGCAAGTACGGAGGTCGTCCCGGGGGCCGCCCCGGATGGCCGCGGGCGACCCGGCTGGCACCGTCCGGGGTGTCGCGGGGCACCCGGCCCCGCCCACCCGAGGAGCCCCATGCCGGTACGTGTCGCCATCAACGGGTTCGGTCGCATCGGCCGTGCCGTGCTGCGGATCGCCCACGACCGCCCGAGGGACGTCGAGGTGGTCGCGGTCAACGACCTGACCGACGCCACGACGCTCGCGGCCCTGCTGGCGCGCGACTCGATCTACGGCGCGTTCCCGGGCTCGGTCACGGCGACGGAGGACGCGCTGGTCGTCGACGGCCGCCGCATCCGGGTGCTCTCCGAGCCCGACCCGGCGGACCTGCCCTGGGAGGAGCTCGGGGCCGAGGTCGTCATCGAGGCGACGGGCCGGTTCCGCACCCGCGAGGCCGCGGCCCGGCACCTCGCCGCCGGCGCCCGGAAGGTCATCCTCTCGGCGCCCGCCAAGGGCGACGAGCCCGCGGACGCGAACGTCGTGCTCGGTGTGAACTTCGACGAGGCGTACGACCCCGCGCGCCACGACGTCATCACGAATGCCTCGTGCACGACGAACTGCCTCGCGCCGGTGGCGATGGTCCTCCACGAGCTCGCCGGGATCTCCCACGGGCTCATGACGACGATCCACGCCTACACCGCCGACCAGAACCTCCACGACGCCCCGCACAAGGACCTGCGGCGGGCGCGGGCGGCGGCGCTGAACCTCGTGCCGACGTCGACGGGCGCGGCGAAGGCCGTCGGCCTCGTGATCCCGGAGCTGGCCGGGCGCCTGCACGGCTTCGCGGTCCGGGTGCCCGTCCCGACGGGCTCGATCGTCGACCTGACCGTCGAGACCGGGCGCCCGACGAGCGTCGCGGAGGTCAACGCCGCCTTCCGCGAGCGCGCCGACACCGGGGCGCTCGCCGGCATCCTGGCCTACAGCGAGGACCCGCTGGTCTCGTCGGACGTCGTCGGGTCGCCCTACAGCTCGATCTTCGACGCCGGGCTGACGAGCGTCATCGACGGCACGCAGGTCAAGGTCGTCGCCTGGTACGACAACGAGTGGGGGTACGCGACCCGGCTCGTCGAGCTGACCGAGCGCGTGCTCGTGCCCGTGCCCGTGTGACCACGTCGCTCGTCCTCGCCGACGACCACCCCCTGGCCCGGATGGGCCTGCGGCTCCTCGTCGACGGCCGGGAGGGCGTCCGGGTCGTCGGCGAGGCCGGCGACGCGGACGCGGCGGTGTCGCTCGTGCAGCGGCTGCGGCCGGACCTCGTGACCATGGAGCTCGGGCTGCCGGGCTCCCTCTCGACGCTCGACGCGGTCACGCTGCTGGCGGCGACCTCGCCCCGCACGCACGCGCTCGTGGTCAGCAGCCGTCACGAGCCCGCCTTCGTCCAGGCGGCGCGCCGCGCGGGCGCGGCCGGGTACGTGCTCAAGGACCGCGCCGACGAGCTGCTGCTGCGCGCCTTCGCGCACGTGACGTCGGGCGCGGGGTTCTTCCTGTAGCCGGGCACTGAGGCGCGCCCTCGGGGCGGACCACCGCAGCGCTGCGGCTCGTCCCGGATGGCGGGCCCGGTCGCGCGGCCGTACGGTCGGCCCATGCACCGGTCCGTGATCGTCGGCGTCGACGGCCGCGACGGGGGTCGCGACGCGATCGCCCTCGCCTCCGCGTTGACCGCCGAGCGCCCGCTCCTCGTCGGCGTGCTGCCCGAGGAGCGCGCCCGGCTCCGCGGGTCGCTGCACGGCGGCGACGCCGAGCTCGGCGCCGCGGCGTGGCGGGCGATCGCGGCGTGCCGTGACGAGGCGGGTCTCTCCGCCCCCATCGCCTTCGTGCACGACACGTCGCCGGCCCGCGCGCTGCACCGGCTGGCGGTCGATCGCGACGCCGACCTGCTGGTCATCGGCGCGACCCACCGCGGACCGGTCGGGCGTGCGCCCGGCGGCGACGTGCCGGGTGCCGTCCTGGACGACGCGCCCTGCGCCGTCGCGGTCGCCCCGCCCGGGTACCGGCGGGGCGACCGGCGACCCATGTCGATCGGCGTCGCCTTCGACGCGACCCCGGAGGCTGAGGCGGCGCTGCGCGTGGCCGCGAAGCTCGTGGGCCGCACCGGGGGCCGGCTCGTCCTGCACCGCGTCCTGCCCGAGGACGCTCCGGCCGAGGAGCGCGAGATGGCCGGCAACGAGGCGGAGGCCGCGCTGCGGGCCACCGGCGTGCGGGGCGCGGTGCGGACGGCGACCGGGGATCCCGCGGGCGTCCTGGCCGCCCGATCGGCCTTGGACGATCTGCTCGTGACCGGCTCGTGCGCCCGCGGCAGGTTGCGCCACGTCGCGGTCGGCGGCACGTCGGCCCGGCTCCTGCGCGAGGCCGCCTGCCCGGTCGTCGTCGCTCCGCGGCCCGCGGTCGACGTCTTCCCGCCCGCGCGCCGCGTCCAAGCCCGGGCGGCGACGCCGGGCCGGGCCGCGAGCGCCGCACCTGCGCGCCCGCCGGCGACGCCGCGCTGACGCCTGCGCCGTGGAGCTCTGGGTCGCGATCGCGTGCGCGCTGGCCTTCGCCGTGACGAACGGCCTGCACGACGCGGCCAACGCCATCGCCACGCTCGTCGCGACCCGGGCCGCCAGCCCCGGGGCCGCCGTGGCGCTGTCCTCGGTGTTCAACATGGTCGGCGCGCTCGCGCTGGGCACGGCGGTGGCCGCGACGATCGCCGGGATCGTCACCGTTCCGGCGCAGCAGGGGGTCGCGGTCATCGGCTCCGGCGTCCTGGCGGCGACGCTCTGGAACCTCGGGACGTGGTCGCGCGGGCTGCCGTCGAGCTCGGGCCACGCGCTCGTCGGCGGCCTGGTCGGCTCCGCGCTCGTCGAGGGCGGGACGGCGGCGGTCAACTGGGGCGGCCTCGACGGCTGGCGCCCGGTCGGTGTGATCGGCGTGCTCGCCGCGCTGGCGGTCTCGCCCGTGCTGGGCCTCGGCTTCGGCTTCGGGCTCGTGCGGGCCGAGCAGCGCGCGCTGCGCCGCGCCACCCGGCGCGTGCGCGGGCCGATCCGGGGTGGCGAGTGGGCGATGTCCGCGGGCCTGTCGCTCAGCCACGGGGCCAACGACGCGCAGAAGTCGATGGGCGTGATCGCCGCACTGCTCGTCGCCGGCGGGAAGCTGAGCACGCTCTCCGTCCCGCTCTGGGTGAAGGTCGCCTGCGGACTGACGCTGACCCTCGGCACGGCGATGGGCGGGTGGCGGATCGTCACGACCGTGGGCCGTCGCATCATCCGCCTGCGCCAGATCGACGCGTTCGCGAGCCAGAGCGCGTCGACCGCGGTGATCCTCGGCGCGTCGGGGCTCGGCGCCCCGGTGTCCACGACGCAGGTCGTCGCGTCGTCGGTCGTCGGCGTCGGCGCGGGGCGCCACCGGGTCCGCCACGTCCGCTGGGAGGTCGTGCGGGCCATGGCCGGCGCCTGGGTGCTCACCCTGCCGGCCAGCGCCGCGCTCGGGGCGGGCACCTACGTCGTCTGGGAGGGCGTCGCATGAGCGCGCACCGCTGGTTCCTGCCGGAGTCACCTGACCTGCTCGGCATGCTGCGCGAGCAGGCCGCGATCACGGTGGAGGGGATGGCCGCGCTGGTCGCCTGGTCCCAGGGTGACGAGGCGGCGGTCGCCCGGCTGCGGGACTGCGAGCACCGCGCCGACGACCGCAAGCGGGAGCTGCGACGCGCGGCGAGCGCGGCCTTCATCACGGCGATCGAGCCGGAGGACGCCTTCGAGCTCTCGCGCGACCTCGACCGCCTGCTCGACAACGCCAAGAACGCCGTCCGCGAGGCCGAGGTGATGCTGACCAGGCCCGACCAGGCGATGGAGGAGATGGCGCGGGAGCTGGAGGACGGCACGCGCCACCTCGCCGACGCCCTCGCGGCGCTCCAGGCCCAGGACGCCGCCGGCGGCCACGGCGGCGGCCGACCACGCCACGCGCGGTCAGAGCCGCGTCGAGCACGTCTACCGCGGGGCCATGACGGCGCTCGTCACGGTGGACGACCTGGGCGAGGTCTCGGCCAAGCGGGAGCTCTACCGCCGCCTGGCGCGCACGAGCGACGACCTCCGCGAGGTCGCCGAGCGGGTCTGGTACTCGGTGCTCAAGGAGCGCTGAGGCGGCGTCGTCCGCCCGGCCGTAGTAGTCCGCCGCGGCGCGATGCGGTCGTGGACGGATGCGCCGCCGCGTCAGCGCTGCGAGCGTTCGTGACGTCCACGACCGAACGGGAGCGCGCGCATGCGGGCATCGGGATGGCAGGGGTCGCGGCCGCTGTGGTCCGGCGTCGCGATCGTGGCGATGTGGACGACCGTGGTGGTCGTCGCCCTCTTCGGTGGAGACATCCGCAGCCAGAGCGCCGCGAGCGGCAGCTCGGTGCCCTCCTACGTGGCGGTCGTGCCGTTCGTCTTCCTCGCCACGATCCTCGTGGCCCGGTGGGGGCTGCGGCCGGGGCGGCGCGCGCCCGAGTCCGACGACGGCTCCGCAGCTCACCGCCGGACGGATCCGGGCCGCCCCCCGGGCCGCTCCGTGGAAGCCCCTGATGCTCCGCACGCACCGCGCGCCTAGCGTCGGCCCATGACCTCCGACGCTCGAAGGGACGCCTGATGTTCCACCTCGTCATCGCCGGCATCGACGGCTACGACGGCGGCCGCGACGCGGCGGCCTTCGCCCGCGCGCTCGAGCCCGAGGAGCTCCACCTCGTCTCCGCCTACCCCGTCGACTCCACGCGGACCCGCGCTGCGCTGCGCGGCTACGACGAGCTGATCCGCGGCGACACCGTCCGCTCCCTGGAGGCCGCGCAGGTCGATGCCGGTGTCGACGCCGAGATCCACGCCGTGCCCGACATCTCACCGGCGCGCGCGCTGCAGCGCCAGGCCGAGGCCCGCCACGCCGACCTGCTCGTCGTCGGATCCTGCCACCGCGGGAAGGTCGGCCGCGTGCTCTTGGGCGACGTCTCACGCAGCGTGCTCCACGGGGCGCCGTGCCCGGTCGCCGTCGTCCCGCACCGTTACCGCGCCACCCGCGGTCGCGTCGGGACGGTCGTCGTGGCCGACGACGGCTCGTCCGAGGCGCGGGAGGCGCTGCGCTTCGGCGCGCGGCTGCGCGACGACCTCGGGGCGAAGCTCGTGCTCGTGCGCTCGGTCGGGTCGATCTCGGTGTTCGACTCGTCCCCGCTGCTCGTGGACTGGGACAAGATCCTGGAGGACGAGCGCGCCGAGGCCGAGGCCGACCTGCGCGCCGCACTCGACGGTCTCGGCGGGGACGCCGAGGTCCGGGTCGTCATCGGCGATGCGGGCGCGACGCTCGCGACGGCGTCGGAGGCCGCCGACCTGGTCGTCGTCGGCTCACGCGGCTGGGGCACGCTCAAGCGCGTGGCGCTCGGCAGCACCTCGGACCACCTCGTCCACCACGCCGCCTGCCCCGTCGTGGTCGTGCCGCGCCCCGCGGTCGAGGCCGACGCCGGCGAGCCCGTCGCCGCGGAGGCCGAGGCGGTCCGATGACGCCCGGGTCCACCGCGGTCGCCACGGTCGGGGACGTCATGCGCGCCGGCGTCATCAGCTGTGGCCCGGAGACGACGCTGCCCGCACTCGCCGGCCTCATGGCCGACCACCACGTGCACTGCGTGGTCGTCGACGGCATCGTCCACGACGGCGCCCGCGGCGACCGCCTCGTGTGGGGCGTCGCATCCGACCTGGACGTGGCCCGCGCCGTCTCGGCCGGCGGCGGGGCGGACGCGGCCACGGCCGCGGCCCTGGCCCGGACGGATCCCGTGAGCGTGGCGCCCGAGGACGCCGTCGCCGACGCGGCGGACCTCATGGTCCGCCATGGGGTGACCCACCTCGTGGTCGTCTCCGAGCAGACCGGGTCGCCGGTGGGCGTGATCTCGACCCTCGACGTCGCCCGCGCGGCGGCGGACGGCCGCGCGTGACCGAGGACGCGCCGCCGCGCGTCCTCATCGCCGGCGGGGGCGTCGCCGCGCTCGAGGCCTGCCTCGCCCTGCGATCCTCCCTCGACGCCGAGGCGCTCGCCGTCGACCTCCTCAGCCCGGCCGCCCGCTTCGAGCTGCGGCCCCTGTCGGTGCTCGAGCCGTTCGACGCGACGCCCGCCTGGGGGATGGATCTCGCGTCCTTCGCGGCGGACCAGGACGTGCGGCTGGTCCGTGACGGCCTGGCCGCCGTCGACGTCGGCGCCCGCGTCGTCGTCACCACCGGCGGCGCGCGGCTCCCCTACGACCACCTGCTCGTCGCCAGCGGCGCCGAGCCGGTCCGCGCCGTGCCCGGCGCCGTGACCTTCCGCGGCGGTCGTGACGCCGACGCCGTGCGCGCCGTCGTCGACCGCTCGGCCGCCGCCGGCTCGACGCTCGCCTTCGTCGCCCCCGACGGGGCGTCGTGGACGCTCCCGCTCTACGAGCTGGCGCTCATGGCCGCGGCGCGGACCTCGGCCGAGGGCCGGCGAGCCGACGTCCTCGTCGTCACGGCGGAGCCCACGCCCCTGCACGCCTTCGGCGAACGCGCCAGCGCCGCGGTCGCGCGCCTGCTCGACGGCCACGGCGTGCGCTTCGTGGGCGGGACACCGGCGCTGGCGGCCGACGCGGGCGAGGTGGAGCTGGCCGACGGGCGGCGGCTGCCGGCCGCCGCGGTCGTCGCGCTGCCGCGCCTGCGCGGGACGCGCCCCGCCGGCCTGCCCCACGACGCCGAGGGGTTCGTGCCGGTCGACGAGCACGGCCGTGTCGCGGGCTGCGACCGCGTGCTGGCGGCCGGGGACGTCACCGACTTCCCGCTCAAGCAGGGCGGGCTCGCCGCCCAGCAGGCCGACGCGGCGGCCGACACGATCCTCGCCGACCTCGGCTTCCCGATCGTTCCGCGGCCGTTCAGGCCGGTGCTCCGGGGGGTCCTGTACACCGACGACGCCCCCGCGTACCTGCGGGCGCCGACGCCCGGCGCCGAGCCGGAGCCGCAGTCCTTCTCGCTGTGGTGGCCGCCGAGCAAGATCGCCGGGCGGCACCTCGCGCCCTACCTCACGATCAGCGCCGGGGCGCCGCGTGCGCCCGAGGTGCGCCCGTCCGCCCACGCGCTCGAGGTGGACGTCCCGCTCGCCCACCCGGTGGCGGGGACCCGTCCGGCGTTCGGCGCCGAGGCGCTTCCGCCGGGCTGAGCCCGTGGTCGCGTCGCTCCGCCGTCGCCTGCCGGCGCTCGTCGCGCTCGCGCTCGTGGCCGGGGCGGTCGCGCACCTCCTCGGGGCACCGGCGGCAGGCGACGCCGCCTGGGCCGCGGGCGTCGCCGTCACCCTCGCGGTGCTGACCGTCGACGTCGCGCGATCGCTGCGCCGCGGGGACGTGGGGGTCGACGCGATCGCGCTGCTGGCCATGGCCGGTGCCCTCGCGCTCGGCGAGCTCCTCGCCGGCGTCGTCATCGCCCTGATGCTCAGCGGCGGCGGCGCGCTCGACGCGGCCGCGGGGCGCCGCGCCCGCCGCGAGCTGACGGCGCTGCTCGAGCGCGCGCCGCGGATCGCGCATCGCCGCACCGCGACCGGCGTCGAGGAGGTCTCCGTCGACGGGGTCGCACCCGGCGACGTCATCGTCGTGCGGGCGGGGGAGGTCGTCCCGGTCGACGGCGTCGTCACGTCCTCCCGGGCGACGGTCGACGAGTCCGCGCTGACCGGCGAGCCGCTGCCCGTCGCGCGCGCGGCGGGCGCACCGGTGCGCAGCGGGACCGCCAACGCGGCGGAGGCGTTCGAGCTGCGCGCGACCCGGCGCGCCGCGGAGAGCGCGTACGCCGAGCTCGTGCGCCTCGTCGAAGCGGCCGAGGCCGACCACGCGCCGTTCGTGCGGATGGCCGACCGCTACGCGGCGTTCCTCCTGCCCGTCACGCTCCTGCTGGCCGGTGTCGCCTGGGCGGGCAGCGGCGACGCGGTCCGCGCGCTGGCGGTCCTCGTCGTCGCCACGCCGTGCCCGCTCATCCTGGCGGCGCCGATCGCCTTCGCCTCGGGCGTCTCGCGAGCAGCGCGGGAGGGCGTCGTGGTCAAGGGCGGCGCGGCGATCGAGGGGCTGGGCCGGGCCCGCTCGGTGCTGCTCGACAAGACCGGGACGCTCACGCTCGGTGCCCCGCGCGTCGAGGACGTCCGTGCCCTGGGCCCGCTCGGGCCCGAGGAGGTCCTGCGGCTCGCGGCGAGCCTGGACGAGCTCTCCGCCCACGTCGTCGCGGAGGCGCTCGTCCACGATGCCGAGGCCCGGGGCCTGGTCCTCGCGGCGGTGACGGACGTCCACGAGCGCCCGGGCGAGGGGATCGAGGGCACGGTGGAGGGCCGCCGCGTCGTCGTGGGATCACGGGCCTGGCTGCGCGATCGCGGCGTGGACGCGGCCACCGTGCCGCGCGCGCCGGCGGGTCGCGCGCAGGTCCTCGTCGCCGTCGACGGCGAGCCGGCGGGCGCGGTCGTGCTGGGCGACCGCCCGCGGCCGGACGCCCCCGCGGCGATCTCGGCGCTGCGCGCCGCCGGCGTCGCGCGGATCGCGATGGTCACCGGCGACGACCGGCGCACCGCCCAGGAGGTCGCCCAGGGGCTCGACCTCGACGACGTCGTCGCCGAGGCAGAGCCCCAGGACAAGCTCGCGGTCACACGCCGCTTCCAGGCCGACCCGGCGACGCGGCCCGTGGTCATGGTCGGCGACGGCGTCAACGACGCCCCGGCGCTCGCCGCCGCCGACGTGGGGGTCGCGATGGCGGGCCTCGGCGCGACCGTGTCCACCTCGGCTGCGGACGTCGTGATCACCGTCGACCGGCTCGACCGCCTCGCCGCCGCGGTGCAGATCGGGCGGCGGTCGCTGCTGATCGCGCGTCAGAGCGTCCTGGCCGGGATGGGCCTGAGCCTGGCCGCGATGGTCGTCGCGGCGCTCGGCCACCTCCCGCCGGTCGCGGGCGCGCTGCTCCAGGAGGCCATCGACCTGGCGGTGATCCTCAACGCCCTGCGGGCGCTGCGACCCGGCCGCCGCGGCGCCGGAACGACCCGCGGGACGCGCCCGCAGCGCGCCCTGCGGGCGCGTCCCGCCTGAGGCGCCCTCCCGGTCGGTCGGCCAGGGCCCGGTCGGTGCCCGGGGCACGGCCCCCTCGGTAGTTCGCCCCCGGTCGCGAGCGTCCAGATCACCGATGAGGTCCGGGGCGCCCGGGCGTACGTTCGGGGCATGTTCCACACCATCCTCGCCGGGTGCGACGGCTTCGAGCGCGGTCGCCGCGCGGCCGCCATGGCCGAGGCGCTGACCGAGGCGACGGGCGCCCGCCTCCTGCTCGTCGCCGCCTACGCCCAGGCCCCGGTGCCTCCGCCCGACGGCTACCGCGCCCAGCGCGCCCGCATGGACCACGCCATCCGCGCCGTGCGCGACGAGGTGGCGCCGCACGCGGTGACCTCGACCGTCGCCGCGCTGTCGCCGTCCCACGCGCTGCGCCACGTCGCCCGGCATGAGCACGCCGACCTCGTCGTCGTCGGCTCGCACCGCCGCCACGGCGTCGGGCACCTCGTGGACGCCAACCACGCCATGCAGGTGGTCCACGACGCCCCGTGCCCGGTCATGGTCGTCCCCGACGGACCCGCCGACGTCGCGCTGAGGCGCATCTCCGTCGGCTTCGACGGCTCGCTCGAGGCGCGGGCCGCACTCGAGGTGGCGGCCGACCTCGCCCGCCGCGCCGGGGCGAGCCTCTCGCTCCGCGTCGTCGTCCCCGAGCCGCTGCCCGCCTGGCCGCTGGGCTGGGGCCTCGTGCCGCCCGCCGACGAGACCCTCGGGGTGGAGGCAGCCCGGCGCCAGGCGGCCGACCTCCTGGCCGCGACGCTGCGCGGGCTCGACGGCGTCGACGCCGCGGGCGACGTCGCCGTCGGCGACCCCGCCGACGCGCTGATCCGGACCACGGGCCAGGCCGACCTGCTCGTCGTCGGCTCGCGGCGCTGGGGCGCGCTGCGGCGGGTGCTGCTCGGCAGCACGTCCGAGCGCCTGGCCCGCCACTGCGAGGGCCCCGTGCTGATCGTCCCCCGGCCGGCGTCGGCGGGCGAGCCCACCGAGCGCCCGCAGGTGCACGCCACGGCGCCCTAGCCACCGGATGCCCACCGCCGTCCCGGACGCCGACGTCCCCGACGTCGCGCAGCCCACCGAGCGCATCGAGCTGCTGCTGCGCGACCTGCGCGCGAGTCCCGCCGGCCTGACCGAGCGCGAGGCGCAGCGTCGCCTCGTCGTCCACGGGCCGAACGAGCTCGAGCGCCGCGGCGGACGGCGCTGGCCGCACGAGCTCGCCGCGCAGTTCACCCACCCGCTCGCGCTGCTGCTCTGGGCGGCGGCGGCCCTGGCCTGGATCGCCGGGATCCTGCCGATCGCGCTCGCGATCGTCTTCGTGATCCTGCTCAACGCGGGCTTCGCCTTCGTCCAGGAACGCCAGGCCGAGCGCGCGGTGGAGGCGCTCGCGTCGTTCCTGCCGCCGCACGCGACCGTCCTGCGCGACGGCGAGCGCCGGTCGATCGAGGCCCGCGAGATCGTGCCCGGCGACGTGCTCCTCGTGGAGGAGGGGGGCGGGATCTCCGCCGACGCCCGGATCCTGGACGGCGCCGTCGAGGTGGACCTCTCGATGCTCACGGGCGAGTCGCTGCCCGCCTTCCGGACCGCGGAGGCCGACGCCGTCGACGTCCCGGTCCTGGACGCCCGCGACCTCCTCTTCAGCGGGACGGTCTGCACCGGCGGCGAGGCCCGCGCGCTCGCGTACGCCACCGGCATGGCGACCCAGCTCGGGCGCATCGCGGCGCTCTCGCAGCGCGTGACGACCGACGAGAGCCCGCTCGAGCAGCAGGTCCGCCGCGTGGCCAAGCTCATCGCGCTCATCGCGGTGCTCATGGGCGTCGCCTTCGTCCCGATCGCGATGCTCGGGGCCGGCCTGTCGCTGTCCGACGCGATCGTCTTCGCCATCGGCCTGCTCGTCGGGAACGTGCCCGAGGGGCTGCTGCCGGTCATCACCCTGGCGCTGGCCGTCGGCGTGCGCGACCTCGCGCGGCGCGGGGCGGTCGTCAAGCGCTTGAGCGCCGTCGAGACGCTCGGCTCGACGAGCGTCATCTGCACCGACAAGACCGGGACGCTGACCGAGAACCGGATGCGGGTGGTCCGGACGTGGACCGCCGCGCCCGGCCTCGAGCCCGAGCTGGCCGCGGTCCTGGCCGCGTGCACGACGGCGCCGGGGCGGCGAGCAGGGCGATCCGACGGAGCTCGCCCTGCTCGACCTGGCCGAGCGGGCCGGGGTCGCGATCGACCCCGGCGCGCGGGACGCAGCACGCCGGCACCTCTTCCACTTCGACCCGGTGCTCAAGCTCATGTCGACGGTGGACGCCCGCGCGGGAGGGACGTGGGTCGACGTCAAGGGGGCGCCGGAGTCGCTCCTGCCGCGGTGCACGAGCGTCCTGGGGCCCGACCGGGTGCCGGCGCCGCTCGAGAACGACGCGCGCCGTGACCTCGAGCACCGGGTCGACGCCCTCGCGGGCGAGGGCCTGCGGGTGCTCGCGGCCGCCCGCCGGCGACTGCCGGACGGCGCCGAGGTGCCGGAGCGGCGCGAGGACGCCGAGCGCGACCTCTGCCTCGTGGGCCTCGTCGGCATGCTCGACCCGCCCCGCGCCGAGGTGCCCGACGCGGTGGCGCGCTGCCGCGCGGCCGGCATCCGGATCATCGTCGTGACCGGCGACCACGGCCTGACGGCGGCCGCCGTCGCCCGGCAGGTGGGCATCGTCGGCGAGCACCCGACGGTCGTGACCGGCGAGGAGCTCGACCGGCTCTCCGAGGCGCGCCTGGACGAGCTGCTGCGCCGGTCGGGCGAGCTCGTCTTCGCCCGTTCCTCGCCGGAGGCCAAGCTGCGCATCGCCGATGCGCTGCGCGCCGAGGGGCACGTCGTGGCCATGACGGGCGACGGGGTCAACGACGCCCCCGCGCTGCGGCGCGCCGACATCGGCGTCGCGATGGGCCGCAGCGGCACCGACGTCGCGCGCGAGGCCTCCACCATGGTCCTCACCGACGACAACTTCGCGACGATCGTGGCGGCCGTGGAGGGCGGCCGCCGCGTGTTCGACAACGTCCGGAAGTTCGTCCTCTACATCTTCGCCCACGCGACGCCCGAGGTCGTGCCCTTCCTCGTGTTCGCGCTCAGCGGCGGCGCGATCCCGTTGCCGATCACCGTCATGCTCATCCTCGCCTTCGACGTGGGGACGGAGACGGTTCCCGCGCTGGCCCTGGGGCGCGAGCCGGCCGAGCCGGGGCTCATGGAGCGCCCGCCGCGGGCGCGCCGGGGGACCATCGTCACGCGCGGCATGCTGCTGCGGGCGTGGCTCTTCCTCGGGGCGATCTGCGCGGTCCTGGCCATGGGCGGCTTCTTCTTCGTGCTGCTCCGGGCGGGGTGGAGCCCGGGCGACCCGACCGGGAGCGGGACGCCGCTGCACCACGCGTACCTCCAGGCGACGACCATGACGTTCGCGGGACTGGTGGCGGGGCAGATCGGCACGGCCTTCGCCGCGCGGACCGACCGCGCGTCGCTGCGCGAGGTGGGGGTCTTCACGAACCGGCTCCTGCTCTGGGGCATCGCCAGCGAGCTGGCGCTCGCGGCAGCCTTCATCTACCTGCCGCCGTTCCAGGCGCTGCTCGGCACGGCGGCGCTCGGCCCGGCCGAGCTGGCGCTGCTGCTGCCCTTCCCGGTCGTCGTGTGGGGCGCGGACGAGCTGCGTCGCGCGTGGCTCAGGCGACGGCGGAGCGATCGAGCCACGCCCAGAGCTCGCGGAGCAGCTCGGGCGGCGGCCGGTCGGCCCGCAGGATGAGGTGGCGCCCGGCGGGCACCTCGTCGAGCGGCTGCCACGCCCGGCGCAGCCGCGCGGCGACGTCCGGGCCGGCGTCCGACGCCTCGCCTGCGTGCAGCAGCCGCGCGTGCGCGCGGGCGTCGGCGAGCGCCGCCGGGACGCGGCACTCGACGTGGAGCAGGTGCTCGGCATGCGGCCCGAGGCCGGCCCGCAGGGCGTCGCGCGCGGCCGCCGCCCCGAGGGTGGCGTCGAGCACGACCCCGCGGCCGGCGTCGAGCTCGGCCCGGGCGGACTCCCCGAGCTCGCGGTAGGTCGCGAGCGTCCGCGCAGGGCGGTAGGCCGAGGCCGGCGCGCGGTCGCCGGGGTCCAGCCCGGCGCGGGCCTTGCGGAGGCGGTCCGACGAGAGGTGCGCGGTGCCGCGCTCGGCGGCGACGGCGGCCGCCAGCGTCGACTTGCCGCTCGCGGGCGGCCCGCAGACGACGAGCGGGACGGGACCCAGGGCGCGCCAGCCCAGTCGCAGCGCGAGCGCGAGGCGCTGCTCTGCGCGCTCCGCCGCCGCGTCGTCGCCCTGCCCGGCGCGCACCACGTCGACCTTGGCCCGCACGAGCGCCCGGTAGCAGGCCACGGCGGCGAGCAGGGCGTCGTCGCCAGGGTCGCCGCCGGCGGCCCGGTAGGCGGCGACGAGGGCCGCCCCGAGGTCCGGCGCCCCAGCGCCCTCGAGGTCCATGACGAGGAAGCCGAGGTCGGCGGCGACGTCCGCGACGCGCAGGGCCGGGTCGAACTCGAGCGCGTCGACGACCTGCGGCGGGTCGGTCAGCACCACGTGCTCGGCGCGCAGGTCGCCGTGGCCGTCGGCGACGAGGCCGCGCGCGCCGCGCTCGAGCAGCTGCTCGCGGCGCGCCGACAGCACGGCCTCCAGGCGTCCGCGCAGGCGCGCGACGCCTGCGGGGTGCGCTGCGCCGGCCGGCGGCGCCTCGAGGTCGTCGAGCGTCGTCCGCACCGCGGCACGCAGGGCGGCCAGCGCCGGGACGACCGCCGTGGCGGGCTGCGCCTGACCGGCGTGGAACCGCGCCAGGAGGGCGCCCACCGCGCGCGCGTCCTCCGGCCTGGCGGTGCCCGCCGCGACGCGGGCCGCGAGCGTCTCGTCCGAGCGGAAGCGGCGCATGAGGACGCCGACCTCGACCACGCCGGGCTCGTCGTCGCGGTCGATGACGAGTCCGCCGGCCTCGGGTCGCAGGCCGACCGCGCCGAGGTAGAGCTCCCGCGCCAGGCGGCGGTTCACGCGCACCTCCTCGCGGCACATCGCCCGGCGCCGGGCGAGGGTGCCGTAGTCGAGGAAGGGCAGGACGACGGGCTTCTTGACCTTCAGCGCGCGGTCGCCGGCGACCGCGACCAGCGAGACGTGCGTCTCGTGGGACTCGACGTCGCCGGTCGCCCCGGCGCGTGCCAGTGCGCCGACGAGCGCGTCGAGGGGCGGCGCCGCCGCTGCACGCGGCCGCATCCGTCAGTGCGCGCTGCGCAGCCGGTTCATCTCGGCGCGGAGGTCGTCCTCGGTGATGGGCCGGCGGACGTCGACGTCCCGGGCGTCGAAGGCGCGGCCGATGCCGCAGCCGAGCGTCACGCGCCGCAGCGCCTGCTCGCGCAGGGCCTCGGGGTTCGAGGCGACGACGTCGTCGACCTGCACGTTGCTGCCCATGGGAGGGACGCTCGCACCTCCGGCGCAGCCCCTCATCGGTAGGCGCCCCCGGCCGGAGCGGGGGTTTCTCCGCACCGGGGGCGGCTGCTCGGGCGCGTGACGTGGCCTTCCGCGGCCACGGCGCGGGAGCCTACGGATGGACCACGCGAGCCCGGGCACGACCGTGTCCTCATGAGCCACCTCCTCCTCGTCTACTCGAGCAAGCACGGCCACACCACGAGGATCGCCGAGCGCCTGGCCGACGTGGCCCGCGGCGACGGCGTCCGGGTCGACGTCCGCGACGTCGCGGCCGCCGACGACGTCGACGTCACCCAGTTCTCGGGCGTCGTCCTCGGTGCCTCGATCCACGCCGGGCACCACGCACGCGAGGTCGTCGGCTGGGCCGCGGCCCGGGCCGAGGAGCTCGCCGCGATGCCGAGCGCCTTCTTCACGGTCTGCCTCACGATCGCCGACGACACCGACGAGTCGCGCGAGGCGACGCAGGCGTACCACGACGACTTCGTCGCCGCCACGGGCTGGAGGCCGGCCGTGACCATGACCTTCGCCGGGGCGTTGCAGTACCGCGAGTACGACTTCGCCACCCGGCTGCTCATGCGCCTGCTCATGCGCAAGCAGGGTCACCCGACGGACACGTCGCGCGACTACGACTACACCGACTGGTCCTCGGTGGAGGCGTTCGGGCACGAGTGTGCGCGGCTGGCGAGCAGCGCCGCGATGTCGGCCTAGCGCAGCGTCTGCAGGAAGGCCTCCAGCGCCGCCACGTCGCGGTCGGTGACCACGGAGGGCGGGAACAGCCCGTGCCCGTGGACGCCGCGGAACTCCTCGACCCCGAAGCCGCCGGCCAGCCGGGGGCCGCGCAGCCCCTGGGCGAGGGCGCCGTGGCAGCGGGCGCAGCCCAGGCCCTGCGCCGAGAACCCGTCCCGCCCGGCCGCGACCATGCCGGTCCCGCGGGCCAGGTCGAGGTCCAGGCGCCTGGCGCCCACGGCGGTCTGGGCGAGCTGGCCGCCCGAGTCGATGCCGACCCCCTGGTCGTAGGTCATGCGGCCGCCGAGGTAGCCCTGCGCGACCACGGCGACCAGCGCCACGAGGCCCGCGGCCAGCAGGAGCGGTCCGTGCGTCGGGTGCCCGCGTCGGACGGTCCGGAGGCGCACGACCGCGGCGCCGACGAGGACCGCGGCCAGCGCGAACCCGAGCCAGAAGTGCGCCGTCCCGACCCGGAAGTCCCGGCCGCGCAGCGTCGTCTGCGCCTGGCCCCAGACCAGCAGCCCCGTGACGCCGGCGAGGACGAGGCCGGCCAGGGCCGCGCCCAGCAGCCACGGCTCGACGTGCCGGAGCGTCCGGTGGTCGGGGCCGAA
The DNA here is from genome assembly GCA_963707695.1 of uncultured Actinomycetes bacterium. GTDB lineage: Bacteria > Actinomycetota > Thermoleophilia > Solirubrobacterales > Solirubrobacteraceae > JAOPZW01. Next base: position 207,761 of record CAVPQY010000006.1, read on the forward strand.
GCGGCGCAGCACCAGGACGACCGCGTAGACCGGGATGGCGACGACGGCGAGGTGGGTGGTCGCGCCGTGGAGCTCGGAGAGGTGGGGCACGGCGCGCAATCCACCAGAGGCCGGGCAAAGGCTCGGCAAAGCCGCGGCCGGACCGCCCCGAGCTTGGCCGTCCCTTTACCCGGGGGGCGCCATCGTGGCCGGCATGGACGCCCACGACCCCTCTCGGCGCGGACGCTGGGGCCCCGAGGCCCGGGACGCCGCGCTGCGGCGCACGCGACGTGCGACGCGGCTGCTCGTCGTCGCCGCCGCGGGGCTGTCCGGGGTCTTCTCGGTCGTCGCCGCCCAGGCGTCCAGGGGGCACGGCAAGGCGCGCGGGGCGGGGGGAGCGGTGGCCTCCACGGGCGCGAGCGGCGCGCGTGGCGCCGCGGTGGCCCCGCCGCAGCGCGTCCCCTCGATCGTCGGGCGCGGGGCGGCGCTCCAACCCCCGGCGACCGCCCCGCGCCCGGCCCCGGGGCAGGCGCCCGCGCAGCCGGCCCCGGCTCCGCAGACCGCGCCCGCGCCGCAGCAGGCCCCGGCCCCCGCGCCGCCCCCTGTCTCGGGTGGCTCATGAGCCTCGCCCAGGCGACCTGGCGGGCCCTCGGCATGACGGTCGTCGTCGCCCTCGCCGACCGCGGCGGACTCGACCGCGCCCGCCGCATCGTCGAGGAGGAGCTCGCCGCCGCCGACGCCGCCTACAGCCCGGTCCGCCGGGACACGGAGCTGGTCCGCGTGGAGGCCGCGGGCGGTGCGCCCGTCCCCGTCGGCGACTGCCTCCTCGGGGCGATCGAGGTCGCGCTGCGCGCGGCCCGGGCGACCGACGGCCTCGTCGACCCGGCCGTCGGGGCGGCCCTGACCCTGGCCGAGGCCGAGCCCAGGGCCGACGCCGACGCCGACCTGGAGCGGGGTCCCCGACGTCTGCGCGCGCGCCGGACGCCGGGCTGGCAGGCGGTCGCCGCGGACCGCGCGACCGCGACGGCCTCGGTGCCGCGCGGCGTCCGGCTCGACCTCGGGGCGACGGGCAAGGCGCTCATCGCCGACCGCGCCGCCGCGCGCATCGCGACGGGCGGCCCCGGCGCCCTCGTCGGCGTCGGCGGTGACCTGGCCACCGCCGGCGCTTCGCCCCCCGGCGGCTGGCTCGTGCGCGTCACGGACGACTCGCGCGCCATCGAGGGCGGCGAGCTCGTGCGCCTGGACTCGGGCGCGCTGGCGACGTCGAGCACGACGGTGCGCCGCCGCGCGGACGGAGCCGTGCACATCGTGGACCCGCGCGACCGCGCAGGCGCGGCGGGCCCATGGCGCACCGCCTCGGTGGCGGCCGCGACGTGCGTCGACGCCAACGCCGCCAGCACCGCGGCCATCCTCCTCGGCGCGGCCGCGCCCACGTGGCTGCGGGCGGCGGCGCTCCCCGCCCGTCTGGTGGCCCGTGACGGCACGACGCTGCACGTGGCCGGCTGGCCGGCGGCCGAAGGGTCCGAAGCGGCCGCCGGATGATCCTCGCGACCGGCACCCCGGCGCTGTGGTACCTGACCCGCGGGACCGGGGCGGTGACCCTGGCCGGCCTGACCCTCAGCGTGGTCCTCGGCATCGCCGAGGTGCAGCGCCTCAGCCTGCCCGGCGCGCCGCGCTTCATGGTGGCCTCGCTGCATCGCACCGCCTCCCTCCTGGTGCTCGCGCTGCTGGTCGTCCACGTGGCGACCGCGGTCCTGGACGCCTTCGCCCCGATCCGCCTGCTCGACGCCGTCGTGCCCTTCGCCGGCGTCTACCGCCCGCTGTGGCTGGGCCTCGGCGCCCTCGCCCTCGACGGGCTGCTCGCCGTGATCGTGACGAGCCTGGTGCGACGCCGCCTCGGCCTGCGCACGTGGCGCACCGTGCACTGGGCCGCCTACGCCTGCTGGCCGGTCGCCGTCGTGCACGGGCTCGGCACCGGGTCCGACGCCCGCGCCGGGTGGATGCAGCTCCTCACCGCGGCCTGCGCCGCGGCCGTCCTCGCCGCCGTGGCCTGGCGGCTGCTGCGCTCGGGGCCGGTGCGCGCGGGCGTGCGGGCCGGCGCCGCGGGAGCGGTCGCGGCCCTCGGTCTCGCCATGGCCGTCTGGCTGCCCCAGGGCCCGCTGGCGCCCGGATGGGCCCGGCGGTCCGGGACGCCGGCCAGCCTGCTGGGCTTCCACGCCGCGCCGGCGCGCGCCGACAGCCGGCCGGCCGGGGGCGGGGCGCTCGGCCCGGTCGCCGACCCGCTGGCCTCCGGGTTCCATGGCGCGCTGCGCGGGACGCTCGACCAGGGGCTCAGCCCGAGCGGAACGACGGTCGTGGACCTGCGACTGCACCGGCGCGGCCTGGTGCTCCGCCTCCGGCTGGGCGGAAGCGCCGCGCCCGGTGGCGGCCTCCTGATGCGCCGGAGCGCCGTCGACGTCGGGACGCCGCACGAGGCGCAGCGTTACCGCGGTCGGGTGACGAGACTCGACGGGACGGTGCTGCGCGCCGACGTCGCCGCCCGGGACGGGCGCGCGCTGCGCGTCGACCTGGCCCTCGACGTGGCGGGACCCCAGGTGACCGGGACGGTCCTGGCCCGGCCGCTGCGCGGGGTGCCGGGATGACGCCCGGCGCGCCCGGCGCGTCCCTGCCGCGCGTCCTGGCCGGGGTGCGAGGCCACGGCGTCGTCGACCTGCGCCGCCACCTGGCGGTCCACGGCCCGCCTCCGGCCAGGACGGGTGACCTCATCGGTGCCTGCGAGCAGGCGGCGCTTCGCGGGCGCGGCGGCGCGGCGTTCCCCACCGCGGCGAAGCTGGCCGCCGTCGCCGCGCGCCGCGGCCGCAAGGTCGTCGTCGTCAACGGCGCCGAGGGCGAGCCCATGAGCGCGAAGGACCGCGTGGTCCTCGAGCGGGTCCCGCACCTCGTCCTCGACGGCGCGGCCGCCGCCGCCGTCGCGGTCGGGGCCGACGACGTCGTGGTGGCCGTCCCCACGGGGGCGATCGCCGCCCGCGCAGCGCTGGGTGCCGCCATCGCCGAGCGCGGCGACGGGCGCCATGTCCGCGTCGAGCCGGTCCCCGAGGCGTTCCTGACCGGGGAGGAGACGGCCCTCGTCCAGGCGCTCGAGGGGCGCCGAGCGGTCCCGACCGTCAGCCCGCCCCGGCCGTCCGAGCGGGGGCTCGGCCGGCGCCCGACGCTCGTGCAGAACGCCGAGACGCTGGCGCACCTCGCGCTCGTCGCGCGCCACGGCCCGGCGTGGTTCCGCGCGCTCGGGCCGCCGGGGCACCCCGGGTCGGCGCTCGTCACGCTCGGCGGCGCCGTGCGGGCGGCTGGTGTGCACGAGATCGCCCTCGGCACGAACCTGCAGGCCCTGCTCGACGCCCTCGGCGAGCCCGAGCCGGTGCGCGCGGTCCTGCTGGGCGGCTACCACGGGACGTGGGTCGACGCGGCCGCCGCGCCTCGCCTGACGCTCGACCGCGACGCGCTCGCGGCGGCTCGGGCGACGCTCGGAGCGGGCGTGGTCGTGGTCCTGCCGCGGTCCGCGTGCCCCGTCTCCGAGGTCGCCCGCGTCGTCGGCTGGCTGGCGGGGGAGACGGCGGGCCAGTGCGGCCCGTGCGTGCACGGGCTGTCGGCCATCGGCGCCGAGCTCGCCGGGCTGACGGATGCGCGCGGCGCCGGGGCGAGCCTGGACCGGCTGCGGCGCTGGAGCGGGCAGGTCGCCGGCCGCGGCGCCTGCCATCACCCCGACGGCACGGCGCGCTTCCTCCTCAGCGCCCTCGAGGTCTTCGAGCCCGAGTTCGAGCTGCACCGGCGCTTCGGCGCGTGCGAGGACTGTGCCCGGCGGCCGGTCCTCCGCCTCCCCGAGCCGGCGGTGCTGGCGGCATGACCCGGCACCTGCGCGTCGATCCGATCGCGTGCACCGGCCACGGTGCGTGCGCCGAGCTGCTGCCCGAGATGATCGTCCGCGACGACTGGGGCTACCCGATGGCCGACGGCCGGCCGATCCCGCCCGGCCTGCTCGCCCACGCCCGCCGGGCGGCGGACGCGTGCCCGACGCTCGCGCTGCTCGTCGAGCGCCGCCGCGAGGTCGAGGCGCCGCCCGCCGGCTGAACGCGGTCAGCTCGGGCCGGCCAGGCGCAGCCGCAGCTCGAAGCGGGGCGGGGCGCGGCGGGTCAGCGCGAGCTGCCCCGCGTGGGCGGTGGCCAGCGTGCGCGCGAGGTGCAGGCCGATGCCCGAGCCGTCGCGGTGCGTCGTGCCGCGCGCGAAGATGTCGCCCGCCCCGGCCGGGACGCCGGTGCCCTCGTCCTCGACCGCGACGCACGCGTAGCGGCCCTGCGTGCGCGTCCGCACCCGGACCGTGCCGGCCCCGTGGCGCAGCGCGTTCTCGAGGAGGACGTCGAGGACCTGCCCGGCGGCGGCGGGGGAGCTGCGCGCCCGCCGGCCGTCGAGGTCGAGGTCGAGGCGCAGCGCGCGCCGCGACGACCGGAAGCTGCGCTCCCACCGCTCGGCGTGGCGGCGCACGAGGTCGTCGACGTCGAGGTCCACGACGTCGGACTCCGCGCCCGCGCGGGCGTGACGCAGCAGGGCCTCGATGGTCGCGTCGAGCCGGTCGGCCTCGGCCAGGGCCAGCTCCGCCTCGGCGCGGCGCTCGGACGGGTCCTCGAGCTCGGCGACCTCCTCGAGGCGCAGGCGCAGGGCGGTCAGGGGCGTGCGGAGCTGGTGGGAGACGTTGCCCGAGAACTCCCGCTCGCGCGCCACCATCTCGGCGATGCGCTCGGCGCTCGCGTCCAGCGCCTCGGCGACGACGTCGATCTCGGGGATCCCGAAGCGCCCGGCCCGGGCCGAGAAGTCCCCCTGCCCGAGGCGGCGCGAGGTCCCGGCCATCGTCCGCAGCGGCCGGACGAGCCGCTGGGCCTGCAGGGCGGCCAGCCCGGTGGCCGCGGCGACGCCGCCGGCCCCGAGCGCCGCGATGAGCAGCCAGACGCCGCGCACCCGGCGGGTGACCTCCGAGCGCGGCTCGGACGCGGTGACCCGCGCCGCCTGGGCCGCCCCCGAGCGCTCGGTCAGGACGTCGCCCTGCCGCTCGGGCCCGACGACGGTGCGGCGCCCGTCGGGGGTCACCACCACGATCGTGTGACCGGGACGGACGACCTTCCCCAGCGTCGCGGGGGTGATCGGGACGCCCGCCTCGACGCGGTCGTCGACCCGTGCGGCGGCCGCGTCGGCCTCGCGCTCGAGCCGGGAGGCCGCGTCGGCACGCGCCCGACGCGCCTGCACGATCCCCAGCGGGACGCCGAGCACGAGCACGGCGGCCAGCGCGATCAGGCCGGTCGAGGCGATGAGCCGGCGCCGCACGGACGGCGCTCAGCGCTCGAAGCGGAAGCCGACGCCCCGCACGGTGACGATGCGGCGCGGGGCGGCGGCGTCGTCCCCGAGCTTGCGGCGCAGCCACGAGACGTGCATGTCCAGCGTCTTGGTCGACCCGAACCAGTTCTCGTCCCAGACCTGGGACATGATGTCCTCGCGCCGCACGACCTGTCCGGCGTGCCCGGCGAGCAGGGCGAGCAGGTCGAACTCCTTCGGCGTGAGCTCGAGCTGCCGGTCGTCCTGCCAGGCGCGGCGCGCGCCGAGGTCGAGCCGGATGTCGGCGGCCCGGACCTCCGCCGGCGCGGTCCGCCGCAGCTGCGCGCGCACCCGGGCGAGCAGCTCGGCCAGCCGGAACGGCTTCGTGACGTAGTCGTCGCCGCCGGCATCGAGCCCGGTGACGGCGTCGAGCTCCCCGGCCTGGGCGGTGAGGAAGAGGACCCCGACGTCCGGGCGGGCCTCGCGCACCCGGCGGCAGACCTCGAGCCCGTCGAGCCCGGGCAGCCCGATGTCGAGGACGAGCAGGTCGTGGTGGTCCTCCACGCCGAGGCGGGCGGCCTCGTCGCCGTCGGCGACCGCGTCGACGGCGTAGCCCTCGCGCTGCAGCGCCCGGACGAGCGGTCCGCGGATCCCCTCGTCGTCCTCGGCGATGAGCACCCGGGGCACCCCCTGATCGTACGAGCCCGCGGCGGCGGGCCGGCCGGTGCCCGGGCTCACCCGCCGCGCCGGTGCCGGCGCTCGTCGCGGCCGTCCTGCACGGCGGCCCAGAACAGGGCGGTGAAGCTCGCGACGATCGCGGTCGCGGCGACGAGTGAGAGGACGAGGGGGCCGGCGGCGTCGGGGTCCATGGTGCGGTCCTTTCCGGGTGGATCCCCAGCGTGCGCGGCGGGCGGCAAGCGCCCGGTCACCTGCCGGTCAAGGGCCGGCAAAGCCTGACGGCGTTGACCGGCGCTTTGCCCGCCCTCGCGCCTCAGGGGGCCTGAGCCGAGCCTGGACGGGTGCTGCCGGGGCCGGCGCGCCGCCGTCCCCCGGCCGCCGCCCGGTGGCGGCGCCACCGCTCCTCGAGCGCGGTGACCGGCAGGACGAGCAGCGCCCCGGCCGCGGCGAGCGCGAGCGCCCGGGCGTCGAGGTCGGCGGAGCCGAACACGTCCTGCATGGCGGGCAGCCAGATGAACGCCGCCTGGAGCGCGAGGACCAGCAGGATGCCGGCGTAGACGGCCGGGTTCGACCACCATCCGAGCTCGCGGTTGGGGCGGACGAGCGAGCGGCACGTGAGCAGGTACAGCGCCTGCAGCAGCACGGCGCCCGTGACGGCCGTCGTCTGCGCGCGGGCGAGCGCCAGCGCGTCGGGCGCGCCCGACGCGAGCTGGCGGTCATGCTCGAGGAGGAAGAGCCCGAGCGCGACGGCGGTCAGCGTGATGCTGACGGCGAGCGTCCGGACCAGGAGGGGACGGTCGAGCAGCGACGTCCGGGGGTCCCGGGGGGGACGGTCCATGAGATCGGGCTCGGCCGCCTCGAGCGCGAGGGGGAGGGCGAGCGCGACGGCGACGATGAGGTTGACCCACAGGATCTGGACCGGGTCGACCGGGAGCAGGGGCCGGCCGTCCTGCAGGGGGAAGGCGAGGACGGCGACGGTGATGATGAGCGCCTGTCCCAGGCTCGTGGGCAGGACGAAGCTCAGGGCCTTGACGAGGTTGTCGTACACCCGCCGGCCCTCCTCGACGGCCGCGCGCAGCGTGGCGAAGTCGTCGTCCGCGAGGACCATGTCCGCGGCCTCCTTGGCCGCGGCCGTGCCGCCACGTCCCATCGCCACCCCGATGTCGGCCTGGCGCAGCGCCGGCGCGTCGTTGACGCCGTCGCCGGTCATGGCGACGACCGCGCCCTGGGCGCGCAGCGCGCGGACCAGGCGCAGCTTGTGCTCCGGCGTGACGCGCGCGTACACGTCCGTCGTGCGGGTCAGCGCGCGCAGCGCGTCGTCGTCGAGCGCGTCGAGCTCGGCGCCGGTGACGGCGGGGCGTCCGGCGAGGCCGAGCGCCGCGGCGACGGCAGCGGCGGTGCGCGGGTGGTCACCGGTGATCATGAGGACGCGGACGCCGGCCCGCCGGCAGGCTGCGACCGCCTCGATCGCCTCCGGGCGAGGCGGGTCCATCATCCCCTCGAGCCCGAGCAGGTCGAGGCCGTCGAGGGCACCCTCGACGTCCGCGGGGTCGACGCCCTCGCGCGCGGCCAGGACGAGCACGCGCTCACCGCGCCCGGTCAGCTCGTCGACGCGCTGCTCGACGGCCGCGCGACCCGCATGGCGGCAGCGGGGCAGCAGCGCCTCGGGCGCGCCCTTGGCGTAGAGGACCGTCGTCCCGTCGGGGCGGCGGTGCACGGTCGCCATCAGGCGGCGGTCGGTGTCGAACGGGATCGCGGCGAGCCGCGGGTGCCGGGCGCGCTCGCGGGCCGGATCGATGCCCGACCGGGCGGCGGCCGCGAGCAGCGCGGTCTCGGTCGGGTCCCCCAGCCAGCCGCCCGGCGCCGGCACGGCGTCGTTGCAGAGCACGCTCGCGCGCAGCACCTCGGCGTCGCCTTCGCCGCCGGCGGCCCACACCGACTGGACCGTCATCTCGTTGCGGGTCAGCGTGCCGGTCTTGTCCGATGCCACGACCGTCGTGCTGCCCAGCGTCTCGACCGCCTGGAGGTGGCGGACGATCGCGCGCCGGCGGGCCATCCGCTGGACGCCGATCGCGAGGGCGATCGTCACGACCGCCGGGAGCCCCTCGGGAACGGCGGCCACGGCCAGGCTGATCCCGGCCAGCGCCGCGTCGGCCGCCGGGAAGCCACGGACGACGGCCGCGACGGTGAGGCCCACGGCGGCGACCGCGATCAGCGCCGTGATCACGCGCCCGACCCGGTCGAGCTCGCGCGTGAGCGGGGTCCGCAGCTCGTCGACCTCCTCCAGCAGCGCCGAGATGCGCCCCAGCTCCGTGTCCGTGCCCGTGGCGACGACGACGCCGCGGCCGGACCCGGCAGCGACCGTCGTGCCCGCGTACGCGATGCTCGAGCGCTCCGCCAGCGCCGTCTGCGCCGCGACCGCGACCGCGCCCTTCGCGACGGGCTCGGACTCGCCGGTCAGCGACGACTCCTGCGTGCGCAGGGCGTCGCCGTGGAGCACACGCAGGTCGGCGGGGACGCGGTCCCCCGCGGCGAGCGCCACCACGTCGCCGGGGACCACGACCTCCGCCGGGAGGTCGGCCCAGCCACCGTCGCGGCGCACCCGCGCCGGCTCGGCGACGAGGTCGGCCAGCGCCGCGATCGCCCGCCCCGCGCGGAGCTCCTGCGCGAACCCGATCACGGCGTTCAGGACGACGACGGCGAGCACGACGAGCCCGTCCTCGAGCTCGCCGAACGCCATCGCGATCGCGGCGGAGGCCAGCAGCGCGTACATCAGCGGGCTGTCGACCTGGCGCGCGAGCAGCGCCCAGGCCGACGGGCCGCTCGTCCGCGGCAGGCGATTGGGGCCGTGCTCCGCCAGGCGCTGCCGCGCCTGCGCGGCGCTCAGGCCGCGGACGTCGGCGTCGAGGGCGCGCAGGACGTCCTCCGGCGGCCGGGCGTGCCAGCCCGGTGCGGGGTCCGCGGTCCCGGCCGTCCCGCGGTCGGCGCGGGTCGCGCCGGCGGCGGGGGTGGCGGACGACATCGGGCTCCTCGGGTGGGCGGGGGGCGAAGGTCGGGCCCATCGTGTCCCGCCGCACGCCGCTCCCCGTCCGCCGTCCGCGGTAGACCGGCTGCGGGGGTTCCGCACCGCGGCTGCGCGGTTCCCCGGATGCTCCGTACGCGGGGCCCGGCCACGCTGGGATCAGTCCCGAGCACCCCAGCACCTGGAGCCCGCATGTTCCGCACGATCGTCGTCGGCGTCGACGGCCGCCAGGGCGGCCGCGATGCGATCGCCCTGGCCCGAGCCCTGGCCGCCCCCAGCCAGGCGCGCCTCGTCCTGGCCCACGCCTACCCGGGCGGCGGCGACCTGCCCCGCGGGACCGACGCCGGGCTCGACGCCGTGCTCCGCGAGGAGGCCGCGGGCATGGTGCGCGCCGAGCGCGAGGCCGCCGGCGCGGAGGGGGACGTCGTCGCGCTCCCCGACCTGCACCCCGCCCGTGGCCTCCAGCGCGTCGTGGACGAGGAGGACGCCGACCTCCTCGTGGTCGGCTCCTCGCACCGCGGCCCGATCGGCCGCGTCCTGCTCGGGGACGTCGCCCGTGACGTGCTCCACGGCGCGCCGCGCCCGGTCGCCGTCGCGCGGCACGGGACCCCTGCGGCCGAAGCGATCCCGCTGCGCCGGGTCGGCGTCGGCTTCGACGGATCCGCCGAGGCCACCCGAGCGCTCGCCTTCGCCGCGGAGCTCGCGGCGGCCACGAAGGGCGAGCTCACGCTCGTCGGCGCGGTCAGCGAGCCGTCCGCCTACACGCCGGCGTACTCGATGTCGCTGAGCTGGGCCGAGGTCGTCGGGCGCCAGCACGAGCAGCTCCAGGCAGCGATCGACGAGGCCGCGGCGGCCGCCGCCGTTCCCGCGTCCGGCACGGTGGCCACCGGGCGCCCGTCCACCGTCCTGGGGGCCGCCTCGGAGCGGCTCGACCTCCTGGTCCTGGGCTCGCGCAGCTTCGGGCCCGTCAAGCGGGTGCTGCTGGGCAGCACCTCCAACGCGCTCGTCGAGCGCGCGCACTGCCCGCTCGTCGTGGTCCCGCGTGGGGCGACGGCCGGCGGCGGCGACGCGCCCGCCGACGACCTCGTCGCCAGCGCGGAGTGAGCCGGGCGCCGGCGGGCCGCCTCCGGGCCGCGGGCGTCCGGCGGGGCCCCGGCGCTCCCCGAGGGTCAGTCCGCGCCGAGCGCACGGACGACGTCCATGCGGGCCGCCCGCCGGGCGGGCAGGACCGCGGCGAGCGCGCCGAGGACGACCGCCGCGACGGCGATCGCGACGATCGTGCCCACCGGGAGGCTGAAGACGAGGCCGGGGAGCATGTCGCCCAGCCCACGCGACCAGACCCACGCGATGAGCACCCCCGGGACGAGGCCGGCGACAGCCCCCGCGATCGTGACGAGCAGGCTCTCGGCGACCATCGTCGCGCGCACGTGCCAGCGCGAGGCGCCCAGCGCGCGCAGCACGCCGACCTCCCGCGTGCGCTCGAGGACCGACATCGCCAGCGTGTTGACCACCCCGAGCAGGCTCACGAGCACGGCGATCGCCACGATCGAGTTGAAGAGGTCGAACTGCTTCTTGACCTGGGCGCCGACGTCGCTCTTGACGTCGGCGTTCGAGAGCGACTCGACCCCCGGGTAGCGCCGCGCGAGCAGCCGGTCGACGGCCGCCGCCAGCGGCCGGCGGTCGGCGGCCGACCGCGCCCGGACCACGAGCTGGGCGTCGGCCGTGATGCCGTACACGCCGGCCATCGTCCGCTGTGAGACCTGGACGACGAGCCCGTTGAAGTCGGTGACCGTCCGCATGATCGCCGCGACTCTGGTGCGCTGGGCGCCGCGGGGGCCGCGCAGGACGATCGTGTCCCCGGGGTGCAGCCCGGCGCGCGTCGCGTAGGCCTGGGCGACGATGACGCCCCCGCCGGCGACGCCGCGGAGCGCCTGCGCGCGGGTCGCGCCGCTGACCGGGCTGCGGTCGACCTCGCCCCAGGCGGCCGGGTCGATGCCCTCGACGAGGCCGGTCCGCTGGCCGCGCAGTCCGGGCAGGTCGACGATCGCCAGCCGCAGCGGCGTCACGACGCCCGCCTGCGGCACCGCGGCGACCTCGCGCGCGACCGCCTTCGGGACGACCTGCGCGCCGCCCTTCTCCAGGCCCGCGCCGAGGGGCCGGATCGTGAGGTCGCGCTCGTAGCCGGCGGTGATCTGCTGCTCGATGGTCGTCACGAAGCTGCGGGCCATCGTCGCGTTGACGACGACGACCGACAGGCCGACGCTCAGGGCGATGGCCGTCGCGGCGGTCCGGCGCGGGTTCGCCGTGGCGGCGTCCGCGGCGAGCCGCCCCGTCGTGGGGAGCAGGCGCCGCAGCGGCACGGCGAGCCCGCGGACGAGGGGCGGGATGACGAAGGGCGCGGCGACGACCATCCCGGCGAACATCGCCATCGTGCCCGCGATGCCGCCGACGGCCCAGAGGAACCCGCCGCCGCCCTGGTCGCCGAACCAGTAGCGGCCGCCGAGCAGCAGCCCGGGGAGGAAGAGCGCCAGCGCGACGGCGAGGCGTGCGAGCCCGGGACGCTCGCGTCCCGTCGCGCCCCCGCCCTGCGCGGCCTGCACGGGGGAGACGCGGGCGGCGCGCCGCGCCGGGAGGGCGGCGCCGAGCAGCGTCGCGACGATGCCCGCAGCGGCCGCGGCGGCGGCCGAGCCGGCCGACACCTGGAGGTGGCCGACGGGCACGTCGAGCCCGCGGAGCAGCGCGATCAGGAGCTGCGCCATCCCGAGGCCGAGCGCGAGCCCGGCGACGGTTCCGGCGACGGCCAGCACCGCGGCCTCGGTCAGCACGCTCCGCGCGACGTCGCGGCGTCCCGCGCCGAGCGTCCGCAGCATCCCGAGCTCGCGCGTGCGCTGCAGCACGGTCATCGTGAAGCTGTTGAGGATCAGGAAGCCGCCGACGAACAGCGCCATGCCCGAGAAGAGCATGAGCACGACGTCGAGCGCCTTGAGCTGCTCCTTGACGTCTCCGGCGACCTCGGACGGCGTCTCCACCTGGACCGCGTCCCCGAGGCGCGCCTTCAGGCGCCGGCGCACGAGCTCGACCTGGTCGCGGTCCTGCAGGCGGACGCTGATGGTGTGGAAGCCCTCGGGCTGGTCGAAGAGCCGTCGCGCGGTCGCCAGCGGCATCCCGGCCAGCCCCTGCCCGCCGAAGGAGAGCCCGCTCGAGAAGGAGAACACGCCGACGACGCGCAGGCGGGCCCGTCCCGAGGGCGCGAGCGCCGAGACGGCGTCGCCGAGGCGGACGCCGCGGTCCCGGGCCCAGTTGCGCTCGACCACCACCTCGTTCCCGGAGCGCATCGGACGACCCTCGACGTAGCGGAAGTCGTACGGGGGCGCCCCCTTCGGATCGAAGCCGGCGACCCACATCTCGCCCTTGGCGCCCTTGATCGGCCGGCCCGTCCGGTCGAGGCGCCGCAGCGAGGCGCCCACCATGGCGCCGGCATTGGCGACGCCGTGCGTCACGCGCACGACCGAGAGCGTGTCGGTCGGGAGCGTCCCGGCGTTGTTGGCGGGCGAGACGACGAGGTCGGTCGTCCCCCAGGCCGACGCGATGAGGTCGTCGAAGGTACCCCTCACGGTGGCGCTGAGGAGCAGCACGCCGAAGACCATGCCGACGCCGAGGGCGACGGCCATCGTCGTCAGCCCCGCCCGCAGCCGCCGCGTCCGCATCTGGCGGATCGCCAGGGCGTCGAACGAGCGGATCATCCGGCGCGGACCCCGTCGCCGGCGGCCGTGCCGCCGGCGACGGCCGGCGCCGGTGCGTCCGGGGTGAGGGAGGCGAGCGCCTCCATGACGTCGTGCGTCGAGCCGCCGCGCATCTCGCCGGCGATCCGGCCGTCGTGCAGGAACACGACGCGGTCGGCGATGGCGGCGGCGGACGGGTCGTGCGTGACCATCACGATGGTGCGGCCGTCGTCGGTGCTCAGCGCCCGCAGGAGCGCGAGCACCTCGCCGCCGGCCCGCGAGTCGAGGTTGCCCGTCGGCTCGTCCGCCAGCAGCAGCGGCGGCGACAGCAGCAGCGACCGCGCGATCGACACGCGCTGCTGTTCGCCGCCGGAGAGCTCGGCGGGCACGTGCTCGGCGCGATCGCCGAGCCCGACACGGGTCAGCAGCGCGTACGCGCGCTCGCGGAGGGCGGGGTCGCGCCGTCGGGCGATGAGCGCGGGCAGGTAGACGTTCTCGACCGCCGTGAGCGACGGCAGGAGGTTGAAGAACTGGAAGACGAACCCCAGGCGGTCCCGGCGCAGCCGCGTGAGCTCGCCGTCGTCGGCGCCCTCGACGTGGACGCCCGCGACGACGATCGCCCCCGACGTCGCCGTCTCGAGGCCGCCCAGGACGTGCAGCAGGGTGCTCTTCCCCGAACCGGAGGGCCCCATGATCGCCACGAACTCGCCCTCCTCCGCGTCGAAGTCGACGTGGTCGAGCGCGTGCACGGCGGTGACGCCGGCCCCGTAGACCTTGCAGAGGCCGGCCGCGGAGATGGCGTCGGACATGCCCGGAGGATCTCGCGGAAGCCGATGGGGTCCATCCGGACCGGCCCTGACCGTCCCTCAGCGGTCTCCCACGGGCGCGGACCGTGAGCCTCCGAAGTCCTCAGCGTGCGGAGGTCACGGCGCGGGTCCTCGCCTCGATGCAGGCGAGCAGCTCGTCGTACGAGTCGCAGAAGGCCGCGACGCCCTGGCGCTCGAGCTCCGCGGTGATGGCGGCGAGCTCGATGCCGGCGGCGGCGGCGTCGGCCAGCGTCTGCTCCGCCTGCGCGGGGTGGGCGTCCAGCGTGCGCGCGACGTCGCCATGGTCGGCGAACGCGCGGAGCGTCGCTTCGGGCACGGTGGTGACGACGTCCGGACCGATGAGCTCGGCGACGTAGCGGACGTCGGAGGCGGCCGGGTCCTTCGTGCCGGTGCTGGCCCACAGCGGGCGCTGCGGGCGCCCGCCGAGACCGGCCAGGCGCTCCCACTCACGGCCGGTGAACCTGGCCCGGAAGCGCTGGTAGGCGAGGCGGGCGCCGGCGATCGCGACCTTGCCGCGCAGCGGCGAGCCGTCGTCGAGCCGACGGTCGACCTCGGTGTCGATGCGCGAGAGGAAGAACGACGCGACGGACGCGATCCCGGCGAGGGGCCGGCCGGCGGCGGCGCGACGGGCGAGCCCGCGGACGTAGGCGTCCATCACCTGCTCGTAGCGCTCGATCGCGAAGAGCAGGGTGACGTTGACGTTGATCCCGCGGCGGGTCAGCTCCTCGATGGCCGGCAGGCCCGCCTCGGTGCCCGGGACCTTGATCATCACGTTGGGCTGGCCGAGGCGCTGCCAGAGGTCGGTCGCCTGGGCGATCGTGCCGTCGGTGTCGTCCGCGAGGTCGGGGGTGCACTCGAACGAGACGAAGCCGTCCTGGCCGCCGCTGCGGTCGAAGACCGGACGCAGCTCGCGGGCGGCTGCGCGGACGTCGTCGAGCGCCAGCGCGAAGAACAGCTCCCGCCCGTCGCGGGCGCGGTCGGCTCCGAGGCGTCGGAGCTGCTCGTCGTAGCTGTCCGAGCCGGTGATCGCCCTGGCGAAGATCGTCGGGTTCGACGTCGCGCCCGTGACGCTGCAGTCGCGGATGAGGGCGGCGAAGTCGCCGCTGTCGAGGAGCCGACGCGAGAGCGTGTCGAGCCAGATGGAGACGCCCGCGGCGTGCAGTCGTTCGAGGGTCGCGTTCCGGGTCATGTCCGGCGCTCGCTCAGCGTCGCGGGGCCGGATCGGCGACGGGCGCGTCGAACGGGGTGCCCGGATCGGCCAGGCGTGCGACGTCGACGACGCGGCGGCTGCGGATCAGCGCCTGGATCTGCTCGTTGACGTCCCAGACGTTGACGTTCATCCCGGCGGCGACGCGTCCGTCGCGCAGCCAGAAGGCGAGGAACTCGGCGCTCGCCGGGTCCCCGCGGAGGACGACCTCGTCCCATCGCGGCGCGTGGCCGGCGTACTCCATCCCGACGTCGTACTGGTCGGAGAAGAAGAAGGGGAGGTGGTCGTAGCTCGTCGGCTCGCCCAGCATCGCGCGAGCGGCGGCCGGGCCCTGGGTGAGCGCGTTGGCCCAGTGCTCGACGCGGAGGCGCTCGCGGTAGAAGGGGTGCCAGGCCCGGGCGACGTCGCCGCACGCGAACACGTCCGGAGCGGAGGTCCGCAGGTCCTCGCCGACGAGGATGCCGTCGTCGACGGCGAGTCCGGCCTGGCGTGCGAGCTCGACGCGCGGGGTGACGCCGATGCCCACGACGACGAGGTCGCAGGCGATCAGCCGGCCGGCGGTGGTCCGCACACCGGTGACGGCGCCGTCGCCCTCGAAGGACTCGACGCCCTCGCCGAGCGCCAGGTCGATCCCGTGCGCGGCGTGCACGTCGCGGTAGAAGGCGCCGACCTCGGCGCCGAAGATCCGCTCGTTGGGCAGCCTGGCCGGGTCGATGACCGTGACGTCCAGGCCGAGCTGGCGGGCGGAGGCCGCGACCTCGCTGCCGATCCACCCCGCGCCCACGACCACGGCCCGGGCACCCGGGACGAGCCGCTCGCGCAGCGCATCGCAGTCGGCGAGCGTCCGCAGGGCGTGGACGCCGGCGAGGTCGGCCCCGCGGATGGTGAGGTGCCTGGGCTCCGCGCCCGTGGCGAGCAGCAGGCGGTCGTAGCCCAGCTCGCGGCCGTCGGCGAGCGTGACCCTCGACGCCCCGGGATCCACCGCGGTCACGGTCGTGCCGGTCAGCAGCTCGAGGTCGTGGTCGCCGTAGAAGCCCTCGTCGTGGACGTGGGTCTTCTCGCGCTCGGACTCGCCGCGCAGGTAGGCCTTGGTCAGCGGTGGGCGTTCGTAGGGCCGCTCGCGCTCGGCGCCGATGAGCAGCACGCGCCCGTCGAAGCCGTGGGCGCGGAGCTCCTCGGCCGCCTTGGCGCCGGCGAGGCCGGCCCCGACGATGACGAAGGTCTGCCTGGTCGTGAGCCGGTCCATGGTCCATGGGCGTCCCCGTCGGCCCGACCCTTACCTCGCCCGCCCCGGACGCTCCGTCACGCGCAGCGCCGACCGTGCAGCGCGCTCAAGCGCACGGCGCGGCCCATGGCGCGGTAGCCGCGGGCGTTGGGGTGCAGGTGGTCGCCGCTGTCGTAGGCCGGGCGGAGGCGACCGGGCTGGGACGGGTCGCGGACCGCGGCGTCGAAGTCGACCACCGTGTCGGGCAGTCGGCTGCGGCGGACCCAGCGGTCGACGGTGCGGCGGATGGCGTCCGCCGCCGGGCTGCCGTACGTCGGCGCGCCGTAGCCGCCCGACGGCGTCAGGGTGCCGAGGTGCACCCGCACGCCGGCGACCTGCAGGCGGGTGACGACCTGCTGCAGCCCGGCGATGATCTGCGCGGCGGTGGCGGGCGGGGTCTGCCCGAGGTCGTTGATCCCCTCCAGGAGGATGGCATCGGTGACGCCCGCGGTCGCCAGCACGTCGCCGTCGAGCCGCGACAGGCCGCTGGGCCCGAAGATCTCGGGGCTGCTCGGCAGGGCGTCCAGGCGGACGCGGTTGCCGCTGATCCCCTCGTTGACGACCGAGAGCGGGCGGGCCGCGCGGACCAGGCGCCGGGCCAGGACGTCGGGCCACCGGGTGTCGCGCGCGCCCGCGGGGCGCGCGACCGCGCTCTGGAACCCGTCGGTGATCGAGTCCCCGAACGCGACGACCGTCCCGGCGCGGCCGTTCGCGGCCACGTCGACGCCGTCGACGAACGGCCAGTTCGGCGAGGGAGCGCCGAAGGCGGCGCCACGTCGGTCGCCGGTGTGGTCGCCGGCCGCCACCCAGGTCGACGGCTCGGTCGCCACCGGGTGGGTCGTCGCCGGGCCGGTCGCACCCCGGGCGTAGACGCTGACGGCCAGCTGCTGGAAGGCCCGGAAGCGGAGCCGGACCGGGTCCGAGACGGCGTCGGCGCCGCGCGCGATCGTGATCGACCGCCGGCCCCTCAGACGGTCGCCCCCGCACGGGCGCCGCGCCGGCCGCGGCGCGTCGCGGACGGCGCCTCATGGGTCCGGACGTGGGTCATGTCCGCTCCTCTTGGGCTCGGCCTCGCCGGAAGTCCGGCATGGCGGCGCATCATGCCCGCTCGCGGGCCCGTGGTCCGGCCACTGCCGGCGACGCACCGGTGGCGGCCCACGTCCCGCCGACCCCGGCCAGCAGCACCAGCGACGGGCGCACGCCCCTCCGCGTCATCGAGCGGCCGCCCAGGCGAAGGTGTGCCGGCCGCGCAGGCCGCTGAACCGGACGGCGCCGCCCGCCTGCCGGGCGCGGGTCCCGCCGCGATCACGCCGGCCGTCCCACACGAGCCGGCCGTCCATCGCGATCGCGCGGCGCCGGCCGAGCACGGGCACGTCGACGACCCCGCGCGTGCCGCGGGGCGCGGCGATCGTGAGCTTGAAGGAGCGGCGGCCCTTCCCGCGCGTCCAGCGGGACGCGATGGCGCCGTGCGGGGTGGGAGCGCGGCCCTGGGCGAAGCGCAGGTCGCCGGGCTGCGGGGCGACGATCCAGCGGCGGAAGCCAGGTGCCGTGGGGCGGATGCCGAGGACGTAGCCGGAGAGCGCGGGCACCGGGCCGCCGCCCCAGCCGTGGGCGAGCGACACCCAGCCCGCGCCGAGGTTGCCGCCGCTGAAGGGGTCCACCGGCTTCTGCAGCGGGACGTAGTTGGCCGGCAGCCCGTCGAAGGCGACCTTCTCCCACAGCGTCCCAGGGCCGGCCGTGAGCATGTGCCCCCACGTGCGACGGATCAGGCCGAGTGCGCCCCGGGCGTCGCCGTACCGCAGCCGCGCGAGCAGCTCGGTGGAGGAGATGAACGGCGAGATGTAGTTCGACATGTAGGGGTCGTCGTCGAACTCGCCGTTGGCGACCCCGAGCTGTCGCAGCAGGCGGGTGCTGATGAACCGCAGCGCGCGGCGCGACTGCGTCCGGTTCGTCACGCCGGCGAAGACGGCCTCGACCTGCGCGTCCTGGGTGTGGTTGCGCCGCGGATCGCTGCGGTTGACCACGAAGGCCCCGGCCCGTGCGTCCCACAGCCGCGCGATCATCGCCCCGGCGCAGCGACGCGGCGCGCCGGTCGTACCCCCGCGCGGCGCCGCTGCCGCGGCCGGCCCAGCGCTCCAGGTCGGCGGCGCCGCGCAGCGCGCGGAACAGCGTCGCGTTGGAGTGCGCGTCCTCACCCGGGGCGGTGTCCGACGGATGCCAGTTCAAGCCCGTCGACGGCGTGACGTACACGCCGTTGCGGGTGGTGTTGGCGTAGGACCGGAGCGCCCGACGCGCGACTGGCAGCATCCGCCGCGCGAACCCGAGATCCCCGGTTTGGACGACGGCAGCTTGCCGAGGGGACGCCCGACGTCGCCGTCATCCCCGAGCACGTCGCGTTCGCCGGGATGGCGGCGGGCGTCGCCCTGATCGGCGCGGCGGCGACTGAGGGTCCCGCGGCCGTCCGGGCGCTCGAGGATCCGCTGACCGACATCTGGATCCGCCTCTTCCGGGCCCCGTGAGCGGCCAAGCCGGGCGAGCGGGTGCGGTCGGTGCACGGCCAGCCGGCGCCCTCGGGTATGGTCGCGCGAACGGGGGCAGGCGCAGCCGGGCCGGGCTCCCTTCACCAGCAGGGGGGAGACGCGCATGTCGCGGATGGAGCTCGATCCGTCGCACATCATGCAGGTCGGCATGGGGTTCTGGGCGTCGAAGACGCTGCTCTCCGCGGTCGAGCTCGAGGTGTTCACCGAGCTCGGGGCGGAGTCCATGGCCGGCGAGCAGCTCGGCGCGCGGCTGGGCCTGCACGCCCGGGCCGTCGACGACTTCCTCGACGCGCTCGTCGCCCTGGGCTTCCTCGCGCGCGACGGGGACGGCGGCGAGGGCCGCTACCGCAACACCCCGGAGTCGGCGACCTTCCTGGACAAGCGCAGCCCGGCCTACATCGGGGGGATCCTCGAGATGGCCAACGCGCGGCTCTACGGCTTCTGGGGGGACCTCACCGAGGCGCTGCGGACCGGCAAGCCGCAGAACGAGGTCAAGCACACGGGCAGGCCGATGTTCGACGAGCTCTACAGCGACCCGGCGCGGCTCGAGCAGTTCATGCAGGCGATGCAGGGCGTGTCGCTCGGGAACTTCCACGCGCTCGCGGAGAAGTTCGACTTCGCGCGGTACACGACGGTCTGCGACGTCGGCGGCGCCACCGGCCAGCTCTCCACGATCCTCGCCGGGCGGCATCCGCACCTGCGGTGCACGAGCTACGACCTGCCGGTCGTCGCGCCGATCGCCGAGCACGCCATCGCCGCGGCCGGGCTGACCGACCGGGTGGGCGTCGCCTCGGGCGACTTCTTCGCCGAGCCCCTCCCGAGCGCGGACGTCATCACGATGGGGATGATCCTCCACGACTGGGACCTCGAGCGGAAGATGCAGCTCATCCGGTCCGCCTACGACGCGCTGCCCGACGGCGGCGCGTTCATCGTCATCGAGAACCTCATCGACGACGCCCGGCGGGAGAACGCGTTCGGGCTGCTGATGTCGCTGAACATGCTGATCGAGTTCGGCGACGCCTTCGACTTCACCGGCAGCGACTTCGCCGGGTGGTGCGAGGAGGCCGGCTTCCGGGAGGTCGAGGTGCTCCCGCTCACCGGGCCGGCGAGCGCCGGCGTCGCGTTCAAGTGACGAAGGCGGCGACCGCCCGTCACCGGGCGGGAGCCGCTCGGCGTCGACGTCCTGGCCGGTCCCGGTCCCGACGGTGAGGTCGGCGACCGGGACCTGGCCCCGGCCCCCGTCGTACGACAGGAGGCGGAGCCCGGTCGGGGCCCGGCCCCCGGAGGCCGGCGTCGGCCCTCGGGCGCGACGGGGGTCCTAGCGCGGGGACCGGCGAGCTGGATCATCGCCGGGCGGGCGGGAGGTCCGCAGGCGGACATCACCGATCCGGCGGCTACGTTGGGGACCGCGTGTCCGCGTCTGTCGCCCTCGGCCTGGTGCTCGCGCTCTGCTGCGCGGTCATCGCCCTGCTCGGGTTCCTCTTCAAGCAGCGCGGCGCGGTCGCGGCGCCGGCGGTCCGCTGGCGCGCGCCGGTGCGGTCGACCGTCGCGCTGTTCGCCAACCGGTGGTGGACGCTCGGCATCCTCGTCGCGATGGCGGCCTGGGTGTTCCACGTCGCCGCGCTGGCCCTCGCGCCCATCAGCCTCGTGCAGTCCGTCATCGCCGGCGGCCTCGTGCTCCTGACCCCGCTGGCGGACCGCGTGTTCGGCCTCGAGGTCTCGCGTCGCGAGTGGATCGGCGTGCTCGTCGCCGGTGCCGGGCTCGCGCTCCTGGCGGCGACGCTCGGCGACGAGGCGCGCGACGCCCACGGCGACTACGCCACGGCGACGCTCGTCGCCTACGTCGGGATCCTCGCCGCCGCCGCGCTGGTCTGCTGCACCCTCCCGGTCCGCGATGCGGCCCGGCTCGGGCCCGTCCTGGCGGTCGGCGCGGGGCTGCTGTGGGGCGGCAGCGACGTCACGATCAAGGCCGCGTCGGGCGGGCTCCCCGGCGACGGCCTCCTCGTGCTCCTGACGCCCGAGGCCCTCGTCATCACCGTCCTCTCGCTCGTCGGGCTCGTGGTCAGCGCCCGGTCGCTGCAGCTCGGGCCGCCCGTCGCGGTCATCGCGATCACGAGCGCGGCCGCCAACCTCGTCACGATCGCGGCCGGGCCGGTGGTCTTCGGCGAGCCGCTGCCCTCGGACCCGCCGGCGCTCGTCCTGCGGCTCGTCGGCTTCGTCGCGGTGGTCCTCGGCGCCTCGCTGACGCCCGGGCCGCAGGCCGAGGCCGGCGTCGAGCCCCAGCCCGAGCCCGAGCCCGAGCCCGCCTAGGCTCCGCGGATGCCGACGAGCCGCCTGGAGGCCTTCAGCGACGGCGTCTTCGCCATCGCCGTCACGCTGCTCGTCCTCGAGATCCAGGTCCCGGAGCTCGAGCCGGGGCACACCCTCGCGCGCGAGGTGCTCGGCCTGTGGCCGAGCTTCGCGGCGTACGTCACGAGCTTCGCCGTCATCGGGATCATCTGGGTCAACCACCACGCGATCGTCGGCCACGTCCGCTACGCCGACCGGGGCCTGCTGTCGCTGAACCTCCTGCTGCTCCTCTTCGTGGCCCTCATCCCGTGGCCGACGAGCCTCATCGCCGAGTACCTGCGGTCGGGCGGCGAGCCCGAGCGCACCGCCGCGGTGGTCTATTCGCTGTGCATGGCCGCGATGGGCCTGTCGTTCGGCGCGATCTGGCGCTACGTGGCACGGCGCCCGGCGCTGCTGGGGGGCGCGCTCAGCGAGGAGGACGTCGCGCGGCGCACGCGGCGCTTCACGCTCGGCGGCCCCATCTACGTGGTGGCGGTGCTGCTGGCGCTCGTGAGCGCCCCCGCCTGCCTGGCCGTCAACGCGCTGCTGGCGGTCTACTACGCGCTGCCCGCGCTCGGCGCGATGCGGGCGCCGGGCGAGGACGCCGGGGACCTCGCCGGCTAGGCGGCCATCACCTCGGCGCGGACGTGCGCGGTCGTCATGGCGGCGTGCGGCCGCTCGGCGACCTGGAGCGCCCGCACGACGTCGACCTCGATCGCCGACGTGAGGTCACGATCGAGGCCGGCGGCCGAGCTCAGCAGCTCGTCCAGGCGCCTCCGCGGCACCGCCAGGACGATGCTGTGCTCGCGGGCGCGGACGTCGACGGGACTGGGGCCCGCGTCGAGGACGCCGAGGTGGCAGGCCGCGCGGCCGGGGCCGGCGAGCCCCACACGCTGGAAGCGGTGACCCCGGCGGATCGTCGACTCCAGGGCCCCGCGGACGACCACCAGCAGGGCGTCCGGCGGCAGGCCCTCGGCCGCCAGGAGCGTCCCGCGCGGGACGGCCAGCGGGCGGGACCCCTGGCTGAGGTGGGTGGCGGCGCCGGGAGGCAGGTCGCGGAAGAGCATCGTGCCCCGCAGGTGGGACTCGTGGTCGGGCGGCGCGGGGCAGAGGTCGCCCAAGGGCGGCGCGCGGCCGGGCCCGCGCCGCAGCTCCGCGCCCTCCTCGAGCGTGGCCGCGATCGTGGCGTAGAGCCGCCGCAGCCGCGCGAGCGCGCTGTCGCCGATCCGCCGCGTGAGCTCGATCGCCACGGCACGGCCGTCGCGGCGCAGCAGCTCGAACGCCCGCGAGTCCAGCTGCCACGCCGTCGACTCCTCGACCGCGCGGACGCCGGCCGAGCGCGGCCGGCGGGAGATCAGCGCCAGCTCGCCCAGCGCCTCGCCGGGGCCGACGTGGGCGACCGTGCGGCGCAGGTTGCCCGGCATCCGCCGGCCGACCTCCACGCGGCCCGACGCCAGGAGCAGCATCCAGTCGCCGGGCTCGCCCTCGGCGAACAGCGCCTCGCCCGCCGCGAAGCTGCGGTGGCCGAAGAACGGCGCGAGGTCCGCCAGCGCCTCCGGCGCCATCCCGCGCAGCAGCGCGATCGAGGAGAGGTCCTCGGGGGTGGGCGATCCCCTCATACGGCCAGCTCCTCGTAGTCGATCCGGAGCTCGCCGTCGACGTGCTCCGCGCTGATCAGGCAGTACTCGGGCGCCTCGGACCACATCGCGTGGTCGTGCGTCAACGGCTCCGAGGCCACGAGGATCGATCGCGTCGCCGAGCCGTCGAGCTCCCGCCACCCGCCGCCGTCGGTCTCGAAGCCCGGGCCGGCGCTGAACCACAGCGACGTGAAGTCGTGCTCGCGCTCGTTGGCGAAGAACGAGTCGTCGTCGGGGTACCAGCCGTAGTCGAAGACGAACCGCGTCGCGATGAGCCAGTGGCCGTCGGACACCACGAGGTTGACCGGCGACTGGATCGCGATCCCGTGGCGCGCCCGGGCCTCGCGCACGATCTCGAGCGCGCGCTCGATCGCGCCGGCCGCGGTCGCCGCGTCGACGGGGCCGCCCGGGTCGTCGAGCTGGGAGAGCACGAGCGCGTACAGCCACTCGGTGTCGGTCGTCCCCTCGATCCGGCGCGCGAGCTCCGGCGTGATGTGCTCGACGAGGTCGTAGCGCATCCGCGCGAAGTCGTAGAGGTCGCCGTTCTGCGCCATGGCGATCGAGGTCCCGGCGAACTGGAAGGGGTGGACGTTGTGCGGGCCGACGACCTCGGCGGGGTCGTAGACGACGCCGCGGACGTGCGCCAGGAGCGCGGTCGCCCGGACCTTCTCGGCCAGCGCCTTGAGGTTGCGGTCGTAGACCGGCAGGTGCTCGGTGCGGTAGGAGAACGGGCGCTCGGGCTCCTCGGAGGTGCCGTCCCAGGCGACGAGCCCGAAGCCGCCGAGGTTCAGGAGCGACATGAGCTGGGGGTCGACCGCCTGGCGGACCAGGGCGCGGTCGGCGCCGAACAGCGGCTCGTCCAGGGCCAGGGGGTCACCGACGTAGGCCAGGATCCGGCACACAGCTGCGGCTCCTCGCCGTCGATGGTCCGGGGAGGGCGCATCCTTCCCGGCCGCGCGGTGCGCGGGAGGCGCATCCTTCCCGGCCGTGGGGTCGGCCGCCTCGTCCGCCGGGCCAAGATCCGGCGGGCGGGCTTGGACGGCCGGTCCTGGTCCGGCGCGCCCGCAGGCGTGCGGGCGCGCCGGGGCGTCCCGCCGGGCCTACCGGCGCGACGCCTGCACCCGCAGCTCCAGCGCGGGCGCGTGCGCGAGGAGCGCCACCAGCCCGCTCCGCGGCTCGCGGGGCGAGGGCCGCGACTCCCGCAACACGACGGCGGTCCACGGCTCGCCCGCGTCGAGCGGCGCGGCCAGCTCGGCGGCGACCTCCCGCGGGACCCAGCCCGCCTGGACGCCGCGGGGTCCGGCGGCGTGGACGGCGATCGCATTGCGGTCGTGCGGGTTGGCGGGATCGCGGCGCAGGAGCAGCGCGCGACCGGGCCCGAGCGCCTCGTCGTCGAGCGCGGCGCCCTGGTGCCGAGCGCCCGCGACGGAGACCACCCGCAGGCCACGCGCGAGCAGCTCGGGGGCCTCGCGGGCGAGGAAGCGGCCCGTCGCGTCGATCGGCGTGAAGCCGGCGACCCACACCTGGCCGCCGTCGTCCGGGTACCAGTAGCGCTCCTCGCGCACGACGTCGACGACGGCAGGGGGCGACGGGCCGGCCACGGGGCGAGGCTAGACGGCCGGGTGACCGGGCGCGGCGCGACGGCTACCGTGGGGCGATGGCCGCCGCCGCGCCCACGACCGACCGCCGCGCCCGGGGCGCCGCCGCGCGCGCGGTCCCGGCGGCCGTCGGCGCGCTGGTCTGCGTGCTCCTCCTGGCCCTGTGCGGCTTGCTGGCCCTCGCCGTCCCCGGCGTCCAGCGGGCGGACACGTCGGCCCTGCACGGCTTCATGTCGCTCGACCGCCCGTCGACCCACGGCCTGCTCGACGCCGTCGCGCGCCTCTGCGACCCGGTGCCGTACTCCGTCATGGCGCTCGGGCTCGTCGTGGTGGCCGTCGCGCGACGCCGGTGGGCCCTCGTGGCGCTGCTCCCGGTCCTGCTCACGGTCACCGGCGTCACGACCCAGGGCCTGAAGCACGCGCTCGCGACGCCGCGGCTCGTCTCCTGGCTCACCGAGGTGCCGAGCGCGACCGCGTGGCCGAGCGGTCACGCGACCGCCGCGATGACGCTCGCGCTGGCCGCGGTGCTCGTCGCGCCGCGCGCGCGGCGCCCGCTCGTCGCGGTCGCGGGCGGCGCCTTCGCGGTGGCGGTCGGTGTCGCCGTCGTCGCGCTGCACTGGCACTTCCCGTCCGACGTCGTCGGCGGCTACCTCGTCGCGGCGACCTGGGCGCTCGCGGTCGCCGCGGCGCTGCGCGCCCTCGAGCCGGGGCGCGCTCCCGCGCCCGCCGGCGCCTGGCGGGCGGCCGGGGCCCTCGTGGCCGGCGGCGCGCTCGGCGGGCTGGCCGTCTCGGCCGCGGTGCTCCTCGCGCGGCCCGGGGTGGCCGACGTCGTCGGGCGCCCGGCCTGCGTCGCGGCCGCGGTGGCGATCGGCGCGCTCGCCGCGCTGATCCCGCTCGGGACGTCGCGCGTCGTCGAGGGCTAGGCCCGGCGTCAGGCCGCCGCGGGGACCGCGGCGGGGGCGACCGGCGCGGCGGGGGCGACCGGCGCGGCGGGGACCGACGCGGGGCCGGCGGCCGGCGCGGTGGCGAGGCCCGTCAGCCCGTCCGGTCGCGGCAGGTCCCAGGGCGCGACGTCGAAGTGCCGGCACAGCGCGGCCGGCTGGTCGGGCGGTGGCGCCGCGGCGAGGTGGTCCACCCCGCACGGGAGCGCCAGGTCCCGCGCGTGGCTGCGGAGGATCGCGTGCGGCACCGTCACCGTCGTCCCGGCCGGCAGGCGGACGACGGCCCAGGCCGGACGACCCGTGGCCGGGTCGGCCAGGAGGTCGGCGACGGCGCCCGCCGTGGCGCCGGCCGCGTCGACGACGGGTGCGCCGAGCAGGGGCGGGATCAGGCCGACGGGCTCCATGCCGACCGGTTCGACGCCGACGCCTGCGGCCCTGCCGTCTGCGGACGCGTGCACGACGCCGTTCGCGCGGCCGTGCCGGCGGGCACCGAGCGGCGTCGCTCAGCGGCCGGCGGGCACCGATCGGCGTCGTTCAGCGGCCGGCGGAGGCCCGGGCGGGCACCGCGTCGTCCGCCGCGAGCGCCGCCGCGGCGAGCCGCAGCACGGCGACGGCGGCGATCGCCCCGCTGCCGTCGCCCTGCGCGACGCCGAGGTCCAGGACGGGGTCGAGCGCGAGGTGCTCGAGCAGCGCGGCGTGCGCCGGTCCGCGCGCGCGGTCGCCGGCCAGCAGCCGGGGGCGCAGATCAGGCTCGACCGCGACGGCCACCCCGGCCGCCGCCGTCGCCACGAGCCCGTCGCAGACGACGCCCAGCCCGTGCTCCCCGGCCCCGAGGGCGAGCCCGCAGAGGACCGCCGTCTCGCCGCCGCCGAGGCGGCGCAGGAGCCCGAGCGGTCCGGGCGCCTGCGGGACGTGGCGGGCGACCGCGACTGCCGTGCGCTCGCGGTCGCGGTCGTCGAAGGCGGCGGGGCCGGCCGGCGGCAAGACGGCCTCGGCCGGCCGGCCGGTCAGGGCGGCCGCCAGGCAGGTGGCGCCGGTCGTCGCGCCGGTCCCGACGTCGCCGCCGACGAGGACGCTCACGCCGTCGGCCGCCGCGGCGGCGGCCAGGTCGCGGCCGCAGTCGACCCCGGCGGCCACCTCCGCGACGGACAGCGCCGGACCCTCGGCGGGGTCGCGCGCCGGCGCGAGGCCGGGGCGCACGCACCCGACGTCGCCCGTGGCCTCGCGGACGCCGGCGTCGACGAGCACGACGTCGGCTCCCACCTCGGCGGCGAGCACCGGCACCAGCCCGTGCCCGGCGCCGACCGCCCGCAGCGCGGCGCCCGCGGAGGCGTCCGCGGCGCCGCCGTGGTCGGCCGCCACCACGACGAGCCGGGCACGGACACGTGGCCGCGCGTGGCCGGTGACGCCGGCCACCCAGACCGCGAGCTCGCCGAGGCGCCCGAGCGCGCCCGCCCGGGCCACGCGGTCGCGGGCCGCGGCCATCGCGCCCTCGTCCAGCGGCGCGATCGGGATCGGCGGGCGGGGCGGGTGCGCTACTGCGTCAACCCCGGCTGCCACAGCGGCTCCTCGCCGTCGTTGGCGCCACGACTGAGGATGAAGAGCAGGTCGGAGAGCCGGTTGAGGTAGCGCAGCACCTCCGGGTTGGCGTCCTCGACGTCGAGGACGCGGCGCTCGGCGCGCCGGCAGACCGTCCGGCAGACGTGGAGCTGCGCGGCGGCGGGCGAGCCGCCCGGCAGGACGAACGACGTCAGCGGCTCCAGGCCCCCGTTGACCTCGTCGCAGGCGGCTTCGAGCCAGGTCACCTGCTCGGGACGGACCCGCAGCCGCTCCCCGGCCTTCGTGGCGCCCGCGTCGGCGGGCACCGACAGGTCTGCGCCGACGTCGAACAGGTCGTTCTGCACGCGGCGCAGCCACGCGGCGTAGGCGTCGGGCAGCCCCGGGCCGGCCAGCGCGACGCCCACCTGGGCGTTGAGCTCGTCGACCGTCCCGTAGGCCTCGATCCGCGGGTGCGTCTTGGGGACCCGGCTCATGTCGCCCAGGTGGGTCTCGCCACCGTCGCCGAGCCGGGTGTAGATCCGCGTGAGGTTGACGGTCACGCCGCCGAGCGTACCGCTCGGCCGCTGGAGTAGGATGGCGCTCGTTCAGGGTCGGTGGTCAAGGGAAGCCGGTGCGAGTCCGGCGCGGTCCCGCCACTGTGACCGGGGACGCCCACCGCATCCGCGACGCCCAGGCGCGCGGGGCCACTGGGCCGCACGAGGCGGTCCGGGAAGGCGCGGGAGGGTCGGCCCGGGAGCCAGGAGACCTGCCCCGACCGGCACGCCGATACGCCCTCGCGGAAAGGGGTGGCCCCATGCTCCATCGTCCCGTCCTCGGCACAGCCGTCGCCGCGGTGCTCCTGCTCTCGCCTGCCGTGGCCCAGGCGGCTCCGGTGACCGTCGAGCTGCGCGTCGAAGGGCCCACGAAGACCGTCTTCGAGGGCCCGGTCACGACCGACGTGCGGACCTTCCACTTCACGAACGACCCGACGTCGCACGTCTGCGACGGCACGGCGGCGACGGGGGGCACGAGCAGCGTCCCGGTCCCCGTCCGCAACGGCGCGCTGCTCACCGCCGCCGAGGAGCACGGCTTCGCGCTCGAGGGCTCCTTCGGGCAGTTCGGCGCGACCTTCGCGAAGGTCGGCGACGAGGCGGTCGGCTTCGACGCCGCCACGAGCAGGTACCTCGCCGAGTACCTCGACGGCCGCCCCAGTCAGCTCGGCGGGTGCTCCGAGGAGATCAAGTCCGGCGACGACGTCCTCTACGCCTACGGGACCGGCTCGGAGGCGGTCCTGCGCCTCAGCGGGCCCGACCGGGTCGCACCCGGCGCGGTGACCGTGCGTGTCTCCGACTGGGTCGGGGCCGGCGTCGGCGGGGCGAGCGTCGGCGGCGCGACGACGGGTGCCGACGGGAACGCCACCGTGCAGCTGTCGCCGGGCCCGCACGTGCTCAAGGCCGAGAAGGCCGGGGCGATCCGCTCCAACGCCGTGACGGTGTGCGCGACGACCGGCAGCGACGGGCAGTGCGGCACGACCGTGGCCCCGCCGCCCCAGCCGCAGCCCGGGGCGCCCGTCGACGACGGGACGCAGGACGAGCCGGTCGTCCGCACCGTCGGCCGCATCGCGTCGGTCGCCCAGGGCCGGCGCTTCGCCCCGGGCAAGGGCCCCCGCGTCCTGGAGGGCAGCGTCGCGGTGGGCCGCCCCGGCCTGCGCGACGTCCGCCTGCGCCTGACCCGCAAGGACGGCCACCGCTGCCAGCGGTTCGACGGCCGGCGCGAGCGCTTCGTGCGCACGCGCCGGTGCGGCCCCACCCACGGGACCTTCTTCTCGGTGGGCAGCGGGCCGGCCTGGAGCTACCAGCTCCCGGCGCGCCTGCCCCGCGGCCGCTACGTCCTGGACCTGCGGACGGTCGACCGCGCGGGCGTCGTGACGAAGCGGCTCGTGCGCGGCCGGACGCGGGTGGTGTTCGTCGTCCGATGAGGTGCGGGGCCGCCCTCCTGGCGGCGTGCGCCGCGTTCGCGGCCGGCGCCGTCGGCTGCGGGGTGGGGGCGGGCGGCGCGCCGTCGGGCGTCGAGCTGAAGGTCACGACGGGGTTCGGCCAGCGGGCGCTCACCCGCGCCGACGCCCCGCGGATCGACGGCGCCGACACCGTCATGCGGCTCCTGCAGCGCAACGCGAAGGTCACGACGCGCTTCGGCGGCGGCTTCGTGCAGTCGATCGACGGCCTCGCCGGCGGGCGCGACGGCGGCGCGCCCGTCGACTGGTTCTACTACGTCAACGGCATCGAGGCGCGCAAGGGCGCGACGGCGACGAAGGTCCACGACGGCGACCACCTCTGGTGGGACCGGCGCGACTGGTCGGCGACGCAGGACGTCCCGGCGGTGGTGGGCTCGTTCCCCGAGCCCTTCGTCCACGGGACGGGCGGCAAGCGCCTTCCCGTACGCGTCGAGTGCGCGGACCCGTCGGCCTCCGCGTGCAAGGCCGTGCAGGGGCGCCTGACCCGCCTCGGCCTCGTCGCCGCCATCGGGACGGTGAGCGCCTCGCGCTCGGTGGAGACGCTCCGGGTCGTCGTTGGCCCGTGGGCGCGGGTCGCCGAGGACGCCGCGGTCGGCCTGATCGGCCGCGGCCCCGGTGGGAGCGGCGTCTACGCCCGGTTCGCCCAGGGCGGCCGCGCCCTGCAGCTGTTGGGCCCCGACGGGCGGGTGCGCCGGACCGCCGGCGCGGGCACCGGCCTGGTGGCGGCCGTGCGCGTGGAGGGCGAGCAGCCCGTGTGGGCGCTCACCGGCACGGACCGCGCGGGCGTCGACGCGGCGGTCGCGGCCTTCGACGAGGGGACGCTCGAGGACAAGTACGCCGTCGCCGTCGTGGACGACGCCGCGGTCGCCCTGCCCGTCCAGCCCGCGGTGGCACCGGGACCGTGACCTACCGACGGCGAGCCACGCCGCTGCACGTGACCCGGGCGGGCGTCGGGGCGCTGTGGTGCACCGCGCTGGCCGCAGCCGCGCTCGCCTTCGAGGATCCCCTCGTGCTCGGCGCCCTCGCCCTGGCCCTCGCCGGGGCGGCCGCCGGCGCCGGCGTCGGCCGCGAGGTCGCGCGCGGCTGCCTGTTCACGCTGCCGCTGGCGCTCGTCGTCGCGCTCGTCAACCCCTTCGTCGTCCGCGAGGGGCTGACCGTCCTCGTGCGCCTCGGCGAGGTGCCGCCCTTCGGCCAGCTCGACCTGACGCTCGAGGCCCTGGTCTACGGCGCGGTGCTCGGGGCTCGCCTGCTCCTCGTCGTGGGCTGCTTCGCCCTGCTCGCCGCCGCGGTCGATCCCGACGGCCTCCTGCGGGCCTTCCGCCGCGTGTCCTTCCGCTCGGCCCTTGCCGCGGCGCTCGCCGTCCGGCTCGTGCCGGTGCTGGCACGCGACGCGCGGCGCATGGCCGACGCCCAGCGCTGCCGCGGCGGCGGGACGGCGCCAGCCGGTCGCCGCGCGCGCGTCGCGGTGCTCGCGGCGGTCACGACCTCGGCGCTGGACCGTGCGCTGGACGTCGCCGCGACGCTCGAGGTGCGCGGGTACGCCGCCCCGAGCGCCGCGCGCCGGGTGCGCTCCGGGGAGCCCTGGTCGCGCCACGACGTCGCCTTCGCCGGCTCGGCCGCCGCCGTGGTCGTGCTCACCGTCGCCGCCCGGATCGCCGGCTGGGCGTCGTTCGAGGCCTACCCGGCCCTGCACGTCGCCGCGACGCCGGCGACCTGGGGGCTCGCCGCCGCCCTGGTGCTCGTCGTCCTGCTGCCCTTCGCCGACCGCCGCGGGGTGCGCCGGGCATGAGCGTCCTGCACGCGAGGGGCGTCACCTACGCCTACCCGGACGCCGCCGGGCCGGCCCTCCAGGGGCTCGACCTCGACGTCGGCGAGGGGGAGCTCGTCGTCCTGGCCGGGGCGTCGGCCAGCGGGAAGTCGACGCTCCTGCGCGCCGCCGCGGGGCTCGTGCCGCACTTCCACGGCGGCACCTTCGGCGGCCGCATGGTCGTCGGCGGCCTGGACACGCGCCACCACGGCCCGGCCGAGCTCGCGGCCGTCGCCGGCTCGCTCTTCCAGGACCCCGAGACGCAGGTCGTGCTGACGACGGTCCGCGCCGAGCTGGCCTTCCCGCTGGAGAACCGCGGGGCCGGCCCGGCGGCGATCGCGCGGGAGGTCGAGGACGTCGCGCTCGCGCTCGGCGTCGAGGCCCTGCTCGAGCGCTCCACCGCCGAGCTCTCCGGCGGCGAGCTCCAGCGCGTCGCGCTCGGCGCCGCGCTGGCGGCCCGCCCGCGGCTCCTGCTCCTCGACGAGCCGACGTCGCAGCTCGACCCCGTCGCGGGCGACGAGCTGCTGTGGCTGCTGCGCCGGCTCAACGAGGAGTGGGGGACCACCGTCCTGCTCGCCGAGCACCGCCTGGAGCGCTGCCTGGCCCACGCCGACCGCCTCGTCGTGCTGCGCGACGGGCGGATCGCCTGCGACGACGAGCCGCGCGCCGCGCTGCGCTGGTGCGCCCGCCACGCGCCCGTGCTCGAGACCCCGGCCGCGCGGCTCGTCCGCCTGGCCGGCCTCGCGCCGCCGCCGCGCGGTGTCAAGGACGCCCGCGCCACGCTGCGCGCGGCCGGGCTCCTGCCCGAGCGCCCGGACCTCGCGGACGAGGCCCGCACGGAGGGCTCCGGCGGGTCGGCCCGGCCGCGCACGGCGCTGCGCCGCCTGCTGCCTGAGCGGCGCGCCGGCGCGCCGGCAGCCGCCGTCGCCGCGCGCGACGTCTGGCACGAGCTGCGCGGCGGCCGTGCGATCCTGCGCGGTGTCGAGCTCACGCTCGCGCCCGGCGAGCGCGTCGCCCTGCTCGGGCGCAACGGCGCGGGCAAGTCGACCCTCCTGCGCCACCTCGCCGGCCTGCAGGCGCCGACGCGCGGGCGCGTCGAGGCGGCCGGGCGCGTCGGGCTCCTGCTCCAGCACCCCGGCGACTACCTCGTCCGCGAGCGCGTGCGGGACGAGGCGCCCGCGGCCGCCTTGGAGGCGGTCGGCCTGGCCCACGCCGCCGACCGCCACCCGCGCGACCTCTCCGGCGGCGAGCGCCAGCGCCTGGCCCTCGCGATCGTGCTGCAGGGCGAGCCGCCCGTCGCGCTGCTGCTCGACGAGCCCACCCGCGGCATGGACCGCGGGGCGAAGGCCGCGCTGGTCGAGCGCCTGCGCCGGATGGCGGCCGCCGGGACCGCCGTCCTCGTCGCCACCCACGACGTCGAGTTCGCCGCCGCCTTCGCCGCGCGCGCCGTCCTGCTGGCCGACGGGCGCCCCGTCGCCGACGACGCCGCGGCCAGCCTGCTGTCGGGCGGCTGGCACTTCGCGACGGAGACGGCCCGGGTCCTGGCCGGCGCCGGCGGCGCGCTGACGCCCGACGAGGGCGCCGCGCTGCTGGCCCGCCGGGCCCGCGACGACGGCGCGCCCCCGACCGACGCCGCGCCCGCGACCGACGCCGCGCCCCCGACCGACGGCGCCATCCCTCTCCGCCCCGACCACCTGGAGGTCACCTCCGAGCCATGACCTGGGAGCTCGCGTCCTTCGCCGTCCTCGCCCTCGCGCTCGGCGCCGGCTTCGTGTGGTGGGAGCGCCACCGCCCGTCCTCGCGCGTGCTCGCCCTGGTCGCCACGCTGGCCGCGCTGGCGGCCCTCGGCCGCGTCGCCTTCGCGCCGCTGCCGAACGTCAAGCCCACGACCGACATCGCGCTGCTCTCCGGCTACGTGCTCGGCGGCGCCCCCGGCTTCGCGGTCGGCGCGATCGGGGCGCTGGCCTCGAACCTCGTCTTCGGCCAGGGCCCGTGGACGCCGTGGCAGATGGCCGCCTGGGGCCTGTGCGGGATCGGCGGCGCCGCGGTCGCGCGCGTCGCCGGCCGCGAGGTCGGCCGCGTCGGGCTCGCCGCCGCCTGCGGCGCGGCCGGGCTCGTCTACGGGGTGATCCTCGACTACGCCGACTGGGTGACGTTCTCCGGCGCCCACACGCTCTCCCAGTACCTCCTGCGCTCCGGCGCCTCGCTGCCCTTCAACGTCGCCCACGCCGTCGGGAACGTCGTCTTCTGCCTCGTCTTCGGCCCGGCCTTCGTGCGGGCGCTGCGGCGCTTCCGCGCGCGCCTCGACGTGACGTGGACGCCGGCGCCGTCGGCCGCCGCGGCCGCCTCCGTCCTCGTCGCGCTCGCGCTGGCCGGGAGCGTCCTCACGCCGGCCCGGGCGCAGGCGAGCGCGACCTCGCGCGCCGCCGCCTACCTCGC
Source organism: uncultured Actinomycetes bacterium (assembly GCA_963707695.1). Classification (GTDB taxonomy): domain Bacteria; phylum Actinomycetota; class Thermoleophilia; order Solirubrobacterales; family Solirubrobacteraceae; genus JAOPZW01. The sequence goes on from CAVPQY010000006.1 coordinate 240,661, forward strand.
CCGGGCCCAGAACCCGGACGGCGGGCTCGGCGCGGCCCCGCGTCAGGGGTCGACGGGCCTCTACAGCTCGTGGGCGGCCATCGGCCTCGGCGCCGCGCACCGCGACCCCGACGGCGTGCGCCGCGGCGGCCGGTCGCTGGGCGCCTACGTCGCCGGGCTCGCCGGACGCGTTCGCGGCGCGGGCGACGTCGAGCGCACGATCCTCGCCCTGCGCGCCGCCGGGCGCCCGGCCGGGGCGCTGCGCGGGCGCATGCACCGCGGCCAGCGCCGCGACGGATCCTGGGACGGCCTGGTGAACCTCACCGCCTTCGGCATCCTCGCCGTGCGGGCCGCCGGCGACGGTCCGCGCAGCGCCACGGTCCGACGCGCCGTGGCGTTCCTCGGGCGCGCCCAGCACCGCGACGGCGGCTTCGGGGTGGTGGGGCGGCGCGGCCCGGGCGACGTCGACGTCACCGGCGCCGCGCTCCAGGCCATCGTGAGCTCGTCCCCATCCGCCCGCCCGCGCACGGGCGGCGCCGTCGCCCGCGCCGCGCGGTTCCTCGCGGCCCGCCAGAACGCCGACGGCGGCTTCGGCCAGGGGGCGGGCGCGCGCTCGAACGCGCAGTCGACGGCGTTCGCGGTCCAGGGCCTGATCGCCGCGGGGCGGCGACCGGGGCGGCTGCACCGCCGGGGCGCGCGGTCGCCGCTGGCGTACCTGCGCTCGCTCCAGTCGGCCTCCGGGGCGGTCCGCTACTCGCGCACGAGCGCCCAGACGCCGGTCTGGGTGACGGCCCAGGCGCTCGCGGCGCTCGCCGGGCGCGCGCTGCCGGTCCGCGGGCGGTGAGCGCGCTCCCGCCGCGGCGGCGCACCGGGACGCGCCGCGCGCACCGCATCGGATAGGTTGCCGCGCCACCATGACGGTGGGAGTCCCCAAGGAGACCGCGCCGGGCGAGCGGCGCGTGGCCCTCGTCCCCGACGTGGTGCGACGGCTGAAGGGCAAGGGCGTCGACGTCGTCGTCGAGGCGGGGGCGGGCGCCCAGGCGCTCATCCCCGACCGCCTCTACGAGGACGCGGGCGCGACGATCGGCGACCCGTGGTCGGCGGACCTCGTCGCCAAGGTCGCCCCGCCGGCGCCGGACGAGGTGGCGCGCCTGCAGGGCGACACCGTCCTCGTCGGCTTCCTGGCGCCGCTCGCGAGCCCGGAGTCCACGCGCGGCCTGGCCGAGGCCGGCATCACCGCGTTCGCCATGGAGGCGATCCCGCGGATCAGCCGCGCGCAGGCGATGGACGCGCTGTCGAGCCAGTCCAACGTCTCGGGCTACAAGGCCGCCCTGCTGGGCGCCGAGCACGCGACGCGCTTCTACCCGATGCTCATGACCGCGGCCGGGACGATCCCGCCGGCCAAGGTCCTCGTCCTGGGCGGCGGCGTCGCCGGCCTGCAGGCGCTGGCCACGGCGCGGCGGCTGGGGGCGCAGACGACGGGCTACGACGTCCGCCCCGAGGTGGCCGAGCAGGTCCGGTCGCTCGGCGCGACGTGGCTCGACCTCGGCATCGAGGCGGCGGGGGAGGGCGGCTACGCCCGCCAGCTCACCGACGAGGAGCGCGCGCAGCAGCAGCAGGCGCTCACGGAGGCCATCCAGGGCTTCGACGTCGTCATCACGACCGCGCTCGTGCCGGGGCGCCCGGCGCCGCGGCTCGTGACGGCCGAGGCCGTGGCCGGCATGAAGCCCGGCTCGGTGATCGTCGACCTGGCCGGCGAGACGGGGGGCAACTGCGAGCTCACCGTCCCGGGCGAGGTCACCGTGGCCCACGACGTGACGATCGTCTCGCCGCTGAACCTGCCGGCGTCGATGCCCGAGCACGCCAGCCAGCTCTACGCGCGCAACATCGCCGCCCTGCTCGAGCTGCTCGTGGACGACGACGGCGCCCTGCACCTCGACTTCGAGGACGAGATCGTCGCCGGCGCGTGCGTGACGCGCGGCGGGGAGATCGTCCACCCGCAGGCCAAGGCGACCGTGGAGGCCGCGACCTGATGCTCGTCCAGAACCTCGCCATCCTCGTGCTGGCCGGCTTCGTCGGCTACGCCGTCATCTCCAAGGTCCCCAACACGCTGCACACGCCGCTCATGTCGGGGACGAACGCGATCCACGGCATCGTCGTGCTCGGCGGCATCATCGTGCTGGGGCTCGGCGCCGACGGGACGCTGGACCGGATCCTGCTCGTCATCGCGATCACCTTCGGCACGATCAACGTGGTCGGCGGCTTCCTCGTGACGGACCGGATGCTCGGGATGTTCAAGGGCAAGCGCGAGGAGCCGACGCGGTGACGCTCGCCGCGCCGCCCACCGCGACGTTCCTGCACGACCCCGACTTCATCGCGGTCCTCTACATCGTCGCCTTCTCGCTGTTCATCTCCGGCTTGTCGGGACTGACCGGTCCCAGGACGGCCGTGCGCGGCAACCAGATCGCCGCCGTCGGCATGGGCGTCGCGGTCGTCGCGACCTTCCTCATCGACGGCATGGGGAACTGGGGCCTCATCGCGCTCGGGATCGTCCTGGGCACGGTCGTCGGCGTCCCCGCGGCGCGCAACGTGAAGATGACCCAGATGCCGCAGATGGTGGCGCTCTTCAACGGCGTCGGCGGCGGTGCGGTGGCGCTCATCGCCTGGGTCGAGTTCCGCCAGAGCGACGCCTTCTCGGGCGAGCCCACCTACATCGCGATCTTCACGCTCTTCGCGGCGATCGTCGGCTCCGTCTCCTTCTGGGGCTCGAACGTCGCCTTCGGCAAGCTCCAGGAGCTCATCCCGGGCCGGCCCATCACCATCGGGCCGCTCCAGCAGGTCCTCAACCTCGTGCTGCTGGCGGTCGCCGTCGCCTGTGCGGTGGCGATCACCGCAGGCTCGGACGCCGAGCTGCTCATGCTCGCGATCCTCGTGGCCGCCGGCGTGCTCGGGCTGTGCGTCGTGCTGCCCATCGGCGGCGCCGACATGCCGGTCGTCATCTCGCTGCTGAACGCCTTCACCGGCCTCTCGGCCGCCGCGACCGGGATCGCGCTGAACAACACCGCGCTCATCGTCGCGGGCATGATCGTCGGCGCCTCCGGCTCCTTGCTCACGCGCGAGATGGCGGTGGCCATGAACCGCTCGATCGCGAACATCGTCGCGGGCGGCTTCGGCGGGACGAGCACCGCGCCGGCCGCCGTGGCCGGGGCCGACGGCGGGACGGTCCGGTCGACGAGCGCCGCCGACGTCGCCATCCAGATGGCGTACGCCCGCCAGGTCGTCGTCGTCCCCGGGTACGGCATGGCCGTCTCCCAGGCCCAGCACGCCGTGCGCGAGATGGCCAAGGAGCTCGAGCGCCGCGGCGTCGAGGTCAAGTACGCGATCCACCCGGTCGCCGGCCGGATGCCCGGGCACATGAACGTCCTGCTCGCCGAGGCCGACGTGCCCTACGACCAGCTCAAGGAGATGGACGACATCAACCCGGAGTTCGGGCGCACGGACGTCTCGCTGGTCATCGGCGCCAACGACGTGACGAACCCCGACGCGCGCGCCAAGCCGGACTCGCCGATCTACGGCATGCCGATCCTCAACGTCGACGAGAGCGCGTCGGTCATCGTCCTGAAGCGCTCGATGAACTCCGGCTACGCCGGCATCGACAACCCGCTGTTCTTCAACCCGAAGACGAGCATGCTCTTCGGCGACGCCAAGGGGTCGGTGCAGTCGGTGACCGAGGAGCTCAAGGAGCTCTAGCCGCCCGGGCGGCGCCCGTCGCCGCTCTTCGACAACCTTGAGGAAGCGCACAGGAGCGCCTCAGGCCATCGCGACACCTTGTCGCCATGACCAGGACGAACCTGACCAGGAGCATCGCCGTCGTCCTCGCCGGCGCCACGCTCGGGGGCGCCGCGGGCGCGGGCGCGGTCACCGTCCTGGGCGGCGACGGCTCGACGACGACCGTCGTCCGGCGCCAGGCCGCCGTCGCCGGCTCCTCCTCGCCGTCGGCCGTCGCCGACACGACCGGCGCGCTGACCGCCCGCCAGCTCTACGAGCAGGCCGCCCCGAGCGTCGTCCACATCACGGCGACCACCCGCGCGTCCGGCTCCTCCTCGCCCTTCGACCCGTCGGGCGGCTCGTCGAGCCAGGCGACGGGCTCGGGCTTCTTCGTCACGAAGGACGGCCAGATCGTCACGAACGCCCACGTCGTCGACGGCGCCACCTCGATCACCGTGAAGCTCGCCTCCGGGCAGACCCGCACCGCGAGCCTGGTCGGCAAGGACGACTCGACCGACGTCGCGCTGCTGAAGATCTCCACGAGCGGCCTGGACGTCACGCCGCTGCGGCTCGCGGACTCTTCCCAGGTGCAGGTCGGCGACGCCACGGCGGCGATCGGCAACCCCTACGGCCTGGACCGCACGCTGACCACCGGCGTCGTCTCGGCCGTCCACCGCACCATCCAGGCGCCCAACGGGTTCTCGATCCCGAACGCGATCCAGACCGACGCGGCGCTCAACCCGGGCAACTCGGGCGGGCCGCTCCTCGACGCCGGCGGGGCCGTCATCGGCATCAACTCCCAGATCTACGCCGACAACCAGGGCAGCGCCGGTCAGTCCTCGGGCCAGGCGAGCAACTCCGGCATCGGCTTCGCGGTCCCCTCCAGCACCGTCAGCCGGGTCGTGGCCCAGCTGCGCAGCGGCGGCAAGGCCGAGCACGCCTACCTCGGCGTCCAGCTCTCCGCCGACGCCGGCGGCGCGCGGGTGGCGACGGTCACGAGCGGCGGGGCGGCGGACGACGCCGGCGTCCGCAAGGGCGACGTCATCACCGCCGTCGACGGCACGACCGTCGACGGAGCCGAGGCCCTCAGCGCGGCCGTCGACGCGCACGGGCCCGGCGAGCAGGTGCGCCTGACGGTGCGCCGCGGCGGCTCGACCCGGACGCTGACCGCCACGCTCGGCACCCGCCCGTCCTCGGCCGCGACGGTCGGATGAGCGCCGCGGCGGCGCCCGCCGCGGCCGGGACCGCCGGGGCGCTCAGCCCCCGCGACCGGCGTCGCGCGGAGGCCCTGCCGCCACCCGCGCCGGGCCCGCACCTCGCGGTCCTCGACGACGACGGCGGGATCGCCGTCCTGCCGCTCGCCGACGGCACGACGACGATCGGGCGGGCGCTGCACGCCGGGCTGCGCCTCGACGACCACACGGTCTCGCGCCGTCACGCCGTCGTCCACCGCGACGGTGACGAGGTCGTCCTGGCCGACGAGCGCTCGCTCAACGGCGTCACCGTGAACGGCGGGCTGGTCGAGCGCGTCGCCCTGCACGACGGGGACCGGATCCGCCTGGGGCGCGTGGAGCTCCGCTTCGTCGTGGGGCGCCCGTCGCGCCTAGCATGACGGGGGTGCTCCGCCTCCTGGCCGCCGCGACCGCCACCGCCACCTGCGGCGTCGCCGCCCTCGCGGTCGCCGCACCGGCGACCGCACGGACGGGCCGCCGGCCGCTGCCCGTCCTGCGCGACGTGGCGCCCGTGGGCACGCCGCACGTCGAGGACCTCGTGCTGACCGGCGCGGCGCGCGCGTCGCGCGCGCTGCGCGCCCGGGCCGCCCAGGGGCCGTCCGCCGTCTACCGGACGGCGGACGGGATCGCCATCCCCGTCACGGTGTCGCCGGCCTACACGAACCCGGCGCTGGCCCAGTTCTTCGTGACGTTCCTCGGCACGCTCCCGCATGGCGCCGAGCTCGCCCGCCTGAAGCTCGCGATCGAGACCCCGGCCGAGGTCGTCTCGGCGTGCGGCGGCGACGACGGCGTCCTGGCCTGCTACCTGCCGCCCGCGCGGACGATGATCGTCCCCGGCGAGCAGGCGCAGGGCAGCGACGCGCCCGTGAACTACGTCATGGCGCACGAGTACGGCCACCACCTGGCCGCCGCCCGCTCCAACGCCCCGCTGGCCGCGGTCACGTACGGCCCGAAGTACTGGTCCTCCTACGAACGGGTCTGCAGCCGCACGGCCGACGGCCGGCTCGCCGTGAGCCAGACCACGCGCTACCTCGAGGACCCGGGCGAGGGCTGGGCGGAGACCTACGCCCGGCTGACCTACCCGGAGCGGCCGTGGAGCTTCACGAGGCTGCTGGCGCCCGACGCGGCCGCCTTCGCCGCCGCGCGCCGCGACGTCTTCCATCCCTGGACGAGGGCGCGCACGCGGACGTGGCGCGGTCGCCTGTCGGCGGCTCGGCGCAGCCGCAGCTTCCTCCTGCGGCTGAACCTCGACGGCGCGCTGAGCTTCCAGCTCCGCGGCCCGAAGGGGAGCGACTTCGACCTCGCCCTGCGCTCGTCGGCCGGCAGCGAGGGCCGCACGAAGGCCCGCGGCAGCGACGACCACCTGACCTTCAGGCTGGCGTGCCGCAACCGCGCCACGCAGGACGTCCGCCTCACGGTGACCCGGCGCTCGGGCGCCGGGTCCTTCCGCGTCGTCGCGCGGTACGCCGGCTGACGGCTAGGCCGCGACGGCGGTCGCCACCTCGCCGCGCTGTGCGGCCTCGGCGTGCTCGCGGCTGTCCCGCGAGGAGATGAGGACCGCGGCCAGCACCGCGCCGAGGACGGCGAAGCCGGCGCCGACGAGGAACGCGGTCTGGAAGCCCTCCGTGAGCGCCACCGCGCGCTCGCGGACGCCCGAGTCGAAGGCGCTCGTCGTCCGGCTGTTCGCGATCGACGACAGGATCGCCAGGCCGAGCGCCCCGCCGACCTGCTGGGCGGTGTTGATGAGCCCGGAGGCCAGCCCCGCCTCGTCCGGGCGCGTGCCCGTGACCGCGGCGATCGTCACCGGGACGAACGCGAACCCGAGGCCCATCGCGGCCAGCAGCGAGGGGAACAGCACATCGCCGAGGTAGCTCCCGCCGGGCGCCGAGACCTGCGAGAACCACAGCAGGCCGGCGGCGATGAGGAGCATGCCGCCGATGAGCGTCGGCTTGAACCCGACCCGCGTGACGAGCTGGGACGCGACGCCCGCCGAGACGATGATCGTCAGGGCCAGCGGCAGGTAGGCGAACCCCGCCTTGAGCGCGTCGTAGCCGAGCACCTGCTGCAGGTAGAGGGAGATGAAGAAGAACATCGAGAAGAGCGACATGCCGATGAGCAGGCCGACGATGTCGGCGCCGCGCAGCGTCTGCAGCCGGAAGATGTCGAAGGGCACGAGCGGGTGCCGCGTGCGCGACTCCCACGCGACGAACGCCGCCAGGATGACGAGCGAGACCGCGCCGAGGCCGAGGGTCTGCGTGGAGGTCCAGCCGGCGCGCTCGGCGTCGACGAGCGTGTAGACCAGCAGCGCGAGGCCCGCGGTGACGAGGACCGCGCCCGTGACGTCGAAGCTCCGGTGCCCGACGTCGTCGCGGCTCTCGGGGAGCAGGCGCGGCGCCAGCGCGACCGCCGCCAGGCCGATCGGGACGTTGACGAAGAGCACCCACTCCCAGCCGGCCCACTGCGTGAGCATGCCGCCGAGCAGGACGCCCGCGGCTCCGCCCGAGCCGGCGACCGCGCCCCAGACGCCGAGGGCCTTGTTGCGCTCGGCGCCTTCGCTGAACATCGTCGTGACGAGCGACAGCGCGGCGGGGGAGATGAGCGCCGCGCCGAGGCCCTGCGCCGCGCGGGCGGCGATGAGCCAGACGTCGCTCTGGGCCAGGCCGCCGACGAGGGACGAGGCCGAGAAGAGGACCAGGCCGGCCATGAACAGGCGCCGCCGGCCGAGCAGGTCGGCCAGCCGGCCCCCGAGGAGGAGGAAGCCGCCGAAGGTCAGCGTGTAGGCGTTGACGACCCAGGACAGGTTGTCCTGGCTGAAGTCCAGCGCGCGGCCGATCGAGGGCAGCGCGACGTTGACGATCGAGGCGTCGAGGACGATGACGAACTGCGTCATCGCCAGGAGCGCGAGGGCGAGGCCCTTCGCGCGGGACTGCTCCTGCGCGGTCATCGGGGAGGTGCTCCAGTCGGTCGAAGCGGAAGAGGATTCACGGTTCCGGTTGCGTGAGGCACGATACGGAGGCTACATTCCGGTTGTCAAGGAGGGCCATGAGCACCCCGACCGAGCCCGGCACCCAGACGTCACTCCCGCGGCCGCTGCGCCGCGACGCCCAGCGCAACCGCGACCGCATCGTGGCCGCGGCCGCCGCCGCGTTCGCCGACCAGGGGGCGGCGGCGCAGATGGACGACGTCGCGCGGCGGGCCGGCGTGGGGGTGGGGACGCTGTACCGGCACTTCCCCACGAAGGAGGCCCTCATGGCCGAGCTCGTGCGGCGGAAGTTCGAGCGGATCCGGGACACGGCGCTCGAGGCGCTCACGGTCGAGGACCCGTGGGACGCCTTCGCCGGCATGCTGCGGCGCGACGCCGAGATGCTGGCCGAGGACGCGACGCTCCGCGACGCGCTCGCCCGCATGCCCGAGGCGTGGGCGACGTGCGAGGCCGAGCGCGCCGAGGTCGCCGCCGTCGCGGCCGAGGTCATCGGCCGCGCCCAGGCGGCCGGCGTGCTGCGCCGCGACTTCGGCGCCGACGACATCCCGATGCTCATGTGCGGCATGTCCGCCGCCATGGGCATGCCGCTGGACCGCGGCCGGGACTGGCGCCGGCTCCTGGAGGTCGTCCTCGACGGACTGCGCCTGCGGTAGGTCACGTGGCCATCGTCCCGCGCCGCCGCGGGGCGCACATCGGGAGGATGGTGCGCGGGGAACCTCAGGCCCGTGCCCAGGCGCGCCTGCCAGGCGCGTGTGCGCGACCGGCCGCGGCGGGTAGCTTGTAGGCACGATGCGCTGGCTGCCCCTCCTCGTGCAGGCCGCCGTCGCGGCCTTGCTGCTCGCCTCGATCGTGCGGTCCTTCCTGGGACCGCCCCCGCCGCGGGCGCGGCTCACCGCGGCGCTCGTGCTGCTGGGCGCCGCCGGCGCGGTGCTGAGCGCCGGGGCCGTCGCGCTCCTGCACGGGGCGTCGGTGCTCGGGACGGCGCTCGCGGTGCTGGGCGTCGAGCTGGCCTGCGCGTCGGCGTGGCTGGGGCGCGGCCCGCTGGGCCCCGGGCGCGGGCCCGACCGCCCCTGGGACGACGACGGGCCCGACGATCCCGCGCCCGCCGGTTGGGACTGGGACGCGTTCGACCGCGCGCGGGCCGCGTGGTCGCAGGCGGAGCGCCGGCCGACCGCCGTGCGCTGAAGCACGGACCCGGCTGAAGCCGCATCCGGCCGTTCGGCGGGCTCGGGCGACCGCCCTCTGGGCGCGGACGGCACCTAGCGGCGCGTGGACGCCCGCGCGACCCGGAAGCGCACCCAGCCCGACCGGCACGGCTCGCCCGTGGCGATCGTCCCGGCGACGCGGACGCGCCCGGCGGCGCTGCGGCGGCCGGCGACCCCGCGCACGGTCAGCCGCTCCGAGGGCGGGCCGGCGGTCAGCCGGAAGCTCCCGTCGGCGGCGACACGGGCCGAGACGCGGCGCACGACGCGCAGCGGGCCGAGGTCGCCGAAGACGCCGCAGCGGTACCGGCGGACGGTCACGACGACGCGCACCACGCGGCGGGCGCGCACCTCGATCCGCAGCGGCTGGTGCTGCGCGGTGGGTCCGGCGAACACGACGGGCACGGGCACGGTGGGCGAGCTTGCCAGAATCAGCAGGGCATGCTGACCCGCGCCACCGCCCTGGCCGCCCTCGACCGCGAGCAGTTCGACGTCGTCGTGGTCGGTGGCGGCATCACCGGCGCGGGGGTCGCGCTCGACGCCGCGAGCCGCGGCTACACCGTCGCGCTGCTCGAGAAGGCCGACTTCGCCTCGGGCACGTCGAGCCGCTCGTCGAAGCTCGTCCACGGCGGCCTGCGGTACCTGCAGAACTTCGACCTGGGCCTCGTCCGCGAGGCGCTCCTCGAGCGCCAGCTCATGGTGCAGCTGGCCCCGCACCTCGTCCGCCCGCTCCCGCTCGTCGTCCCGGCCTTCGGCGGCGAGCGCCCCGACCGGCTCGTCGGCGTCGGCCTGAACCTCTACGACGTCATGTCGATCGACCGCCTGCGCCGGCGGCGCAACGGGGGGGAGGGCACCGACGGGGCCTGGGCGCCCGACCGCCACCGCGTCATCCCCGGCGACGAGGTCGTCGAACGGCTCCCGGCCCTGGCCGGGCGCGACCCCAGCTCGGGGTACCTCTTCTACGACTGCCAGACCGACGACAGCCGCCTCGTGCTGACCGTCCTGGCCGAGGCGGAGCGCTACGGGGCGGTCTGCGCCAACGGGCTGGCGGTGGTCGACCTCGTCGACGAGGGCGGCCGCACCCGCGGCGTCCGCGCCCGGGACGTCGCCACCGGGCAGGAGCTCGTCGTGTCGGCCGCCAACGTCGTCAACGCGACCGGCGTGTGGGCCGACCGCCTGCGGCCCGATGAGCTCCACGACGAGGCCGAGGTCCCGCGCATCCGGCCGAGCCGCGGGACGCACATCACGCTGCCCCACGACAAGCTGCCGCTCATCTCGGGAGCCATCGTCCCGGCCGGCGGCGGGCGCTCGATCTTCGCGCTGCCGTGGCTCGGCGCCACGCTCATCGGCACGACCGACAACGACTACGACACCGACGACCTCGACCACATCCGGCCGGCGGACAGCGACGTCGAGTACCTGCTGGAGGCCACGAACGGCTTCTTCGGGACCGACCTGACCTCCGGCGACATCGCGGGGGCCTACGCGGGGGTCCGCCCGCTCATCTCCACCGGCGACCCGAAGAAGTCGGTCGACATCTCGCGCAAGGCCGAGCTCTACGAGACCTCGAGCGGGATGATCACCATCACCGGCGGCAAGCTCACGACGTGGCGGCGGATGGCGAAGATGGCCGTCGACCGCCTCGTCGAGCGCGAGGCGCGCGACGCGCCCTGCCGCACCCACGAGATCCCGCTCGGCCAGGCCGTCGACCCGGACGACCTGCCCCGGGTCGAGGGCGTGCCCGAGGACGCCTACGCCCGCCTGGCCGGCCGCTACGGGCACACCGCGCGGGACGTCCTGGCCGTCGCCGCCGAGCGCGGCGAGCTCGCCCAGCCGATCGTCGAGGACGCCCCGCCCGACCTCCTGGCCGAGGTCGTCCACGCCGCCCGTCGCGAGCAGGCCCGGTCGGTCGGGGACGCGCTGCTGCGCCGCACGCGCCTGGCCCTCCTGGCCGCCCGGGCGGTGACCGACCGCGACGGGACCGTCGCCCGGCGCGTGGCCAAGGCCATGGCGCCGGAGCTCGGCTGGGACGAGCGCCGCGAGGCCGCCGAGGCGAGGGCGTTCCTCGACGAGGCGGCGGCCGAGGGCATCGTGGCCGGCGGGTAGGGTCCGCCGCCCCCGCAGCACAACCTTCGCGGCCCGGCGGTGTCTCCACCATCACCGCCGTCCGCCCCGTCCCGCCGTCCGCCCCCGCCCGGAGTGCCGCCCGCCCCCATGCGCCGTCCCGTCCTCGCCGTCCTGGCCGCCGTCCTGGCGGCCCTCGTCGTCCCGGCGGCCGCGCCCGCCCAGACCAGCTCGGCGACGCCGTTCCCCGGCGACCAGGTCGACGTGGGGGTCAGCCGGGTCGGGGACGTCGACGTCGCCCGCGACGGGACGGGCGCCGTCGTGTACGTCAAGCCCGACGGCGGCGTCGACCACGTCTTCGCCAGCCGCCTCGTCGGCGGCGCCTTCACGCCGCCCGAGCGCCTCGACGTCACCCTCCCCGCCGCGGCCGCGCAGCCCGTCGTCGCGGCGGCCGACGGCGGCCGGCTCGTCGCCGTCTTCACCGCGGGGGGCGCCGTGCTGGCCGCGGTGCGGCCGGGGCCCCGCCGCCCGTGGACGGCGCCGCAGGTGCTCGCCACCGCCGGCAGCGACCCCTCGGTCGACCTCTCGATCAACGGGGTCGCCTACGCGAGCTTCACCGGCCCCGGAGCGGGCGGCAGCGACGTCCGCGTCGCACGCCTGGAGCACATGGGCACGGCCTTCACCGTCCTCGACGCGCCCGCCGACCTCGACCCCGCGGCGGCCGCGGGCACCGGCACGGGCCGCTCCCGGGTGAGCGTCGCCGCCGACGGCAGCGCCGTCGTCGGCTGGGGCGAGGGGGGGCACGTCATCGCCCGGCGCGTCTTCGAGCGCCGCCTCTCCGTCGCGCCGCAGGACCTCGGGGCCGGCGACGCCGTCGACCTGGCGCTCGAGGACGACTCGAGCTTCGGCTGGGCCGTCCTCCGGCAGGGCGGCGCGGTCGTCGCGCGGCGGCTGCTCGGCTCGACCTTCGACCCGCCCGTCGCGCTCGGCGGCGACGTCACGAGCACGCCCCGCCTGTCGCTCGGCGCCCGCGGGGACGGCTACGCCGGCTTCGGCAACGGCGTGAACGGCGCCTTCGGGGCCGTCCTCAAGGACGACCGCTTCAACCCCGGCGTCGGGCTCGGCGGCGGCTCCGGCGTGGCCCCCGGCCCCGTGCCGGCGACGGCGTACAACGGCAACGGGGTCGTCGCCTACCACCAGGGCGAGGGCTCCGGCGCGACCTCGGTGCGCGGGCGCTACTACGAGCTCAAGCCGGCCTCGCGCGTCGTCACCGCGCCCTCGCGGGAGGCGGTCCTGTCGCGGCCGGAGCTCGGCCCGGCCGATCCGGCGCGGGGCCTGGCCGCCGGGGCGGACCGCCTCGGCGACGCCGCGGTCGCCTTCGTCCAGGGCGCCGACGGCAAGCTCGTCGTCGCCGTCTACGACCGCCCGCCGGCGCGGCTCTACAGCCTCAGCACCCGCCGCTGGCAGACCCGGCGCGTGCTCGCCTGGGGCGGCGGCAACGACCTGTGGGGCCCCGTGCGGGGGACGGTCTACGTCGACGGGCGGCCCGTCGGCTCGGCGCTGGGGACCAAGCGCGTGCGCGTGACCCGCCGCCTCAGGCCCGGCCGCCACCGGTGGTCGGTCGTCGCCACCGACCGGCGCGGGCAGCGCACGCGCTCGGCGACGGCGACCCTGCGCGTCGAGAAGCGGCGCCGCTAGCCGCCGGCCGGCGCGGCCGTGCGCCGTGCGCGGCCGTCCGTCGCCGCCCGCGGCGGCCACCTAGGCTGTCGCGGCGTGCCCGACCCCCTGCAGCCGCTGCTCCCCGGCGCCGCGCCGCGCGCGGCGGCGGCCGTGGTCCGCGACCTCGGCCTGCGCGACGAGTCGTCCCTGCCCGCCGACGGGCGCCCGCGCGTCGTCGGGATCATGATCGCCTCGGTCGACGGGCGCGCGGCGGTGGACGGGCGCTCCGGACCGCTCGGGCACCCCTCCGACCGCGACCTGCTGCGCTCGGTGCGCGAGGAGGTCGACGCGGTCCTCGTCGGCCCCGGCACCCTGCGCGCCGAGGGCTACGCGAACCTGCTCGACCCCGACCAGCGGGCGCGCCGCCGCGCCGGCGGCCGCCCCGGGCTGCCCGACGTCGCGACGATCAGCCGCTCGCTCGACGTCCCGACCGAGGTCGGGCTCTTCGCCGAGGCGGAGGCGGTCGTCCGCGTCTACACCACCCGCGCCGGGGCGGTCGCGGCGCGGGGCGCGACGGTGCACGTCCACGCGATGGGGGACCCGTCCCCGCGCGCGGCCCTGGAGCACCTGCGCGCCGAGGCCGGCGTCCGGGCCGTCGCCTGCGAGGGCGGTCCGACGCTGCTGCGCGCCCTCGTGGCCGACGGCTGCCTGGACGACCTCCTGCTCACGGTCGCGCCGCTGCTCGTGGCCGGTGACGAGGTGCGGCCCCTCGAGGGCCCGTCGCTGCTCCCGCCGGCCACGCTCGCGCTCGAGCAGGTCCTCCGCGCGGGCGACCACCTCGTGCTCCACTACCGCCGCCCGTGAGCGCCCGGACGCTGCGACTCGGCGACCGGGTGGTCGAGCTGCGCCCCGGGCGCCCACTGGTCATGGGCATCGTCAACGCGAGCCCGGACTCGTTCGCCGACGCGGTGCGGCACACGACCCTCGACGCGCAGGTCGAGCACGCCCGCCGGCTGGTGGCCGAGGGCGCCGACCTCGTCGACGTCGGCGGCGAGTCGGGCGTGACCTACACCGGCGCAACCGCCGAGGACGTCGAGCGCGACCGGGTGGTGCCCGTCGTCCGGCGCCTGGCCGCCGAGGGCGTGGCCGTGTCGGTCGACACCTACAAGCCGGCCGTCGCGCGCGCCGCCGTGGCGGCGGGCGCCGTGCTCCTCAACGACGTCTCCGGGCTGCGCGACCCCGAGCTCGCCGACGTCGCCGCGGCCACGGGCGCCGGCCTCGTCGTCATGCACACGCGCGCCGCGCCGAAGCAGGCGCGGTTCCCGGACTACGGCGGCGACGTGGTCGGCGACGTCGTGACCTTCCTGCGGGAGCGCTGCGCCCTGGCCCGCGACCGCGGGGTGGCCGACGAGCAGCTCGTCGTCGACCCGGGACCGGACTTCGCCAAGCGCCCGGCCGAGACGGTCGAGGTCCTGCGGGCCCTCGGCCGGGTGGGCGAGGAGCTCGGGCGCCCCGTGCTGGCGGCGATCTCGCGCAAGTACGTGCTCGGCGCGATCACGGGGCGACCGCCGGCGGAGCGCCTGCCCGGCACGCTGGCGGCCCTCGGCGTCGCGGCCGAGCAGGGGGCCGGGATCGTCCGCGTCCACGACGTCGCGGCGGCCGTCGACCACCTGCGCACGTGGCGGGTGCTGACCGGCCGCGAGGCGCTGGGGTCCTTCGACGAGGACGACGACGGCCTGAAGTGGATCCGCGCGAAGCGGTAGCGTGGTGCGCACGGGTCGCCGGCCGCTGTCCCAACGCGGCTGGACGCCGACCGACACCGAACCACCACGGAGGAACCCATGTCCGTCCTGTCCCGCGCCGCCCTCGAGGGCAGCCCCTTGGCCGACCTGCACGCGATCGCGTCCGAGCTCGGCATCGACGGCTTCCGGCGCCTGCGCAAGGCCGATCTCGTCGCCGCCATCCTCGCCCAGTCCGGCGCGTCCGACGGCGCCGAGGCGCCTGACGCGACCGAGGCGCCGGCCGAGGAGGAGACCCCGCGCCGCCGGCGCGCCCCCCGCGGCGGGCGGGCCCGCCGCGCCGACGCCGACGCCGACGCCGACGCCGGCCCGGAGGCCGAGGCCGACGCGCCCGGGGCCGCGGAGCCCGCGGAGCGCGGCGGCGAGGAGCGCTCCGAGGAGCGCGAGGAGCGCCCGGCCCGCCGCCGTGGCGGCCGCGGCCGCCGTGGGGACCGCGACGCCGAGCCCACCGACGACCGCGAGGCCGAGCAGGCCGCCGAAGGCGTCGTCGAGCTGTCCGGCAACGGCGCGGCCTTCCTGCGCCTGACCGCCGGCGCGACGTCCGACGACGACGTCTACGTCTCCGCCGCCCAGGTGCGGCGCTGCGAGCTCGTCGACGGCGACCGCGTCACGGGGCCGGTGCGCCGCCCGCGCCGTTCGGAGCGCTACCCGTCGCTCGTCCGCGTCGACACGATCAACGGCAAGCCGGCCGACGAGATCGCCGCCCCGACGCCGTTCGACGACCTGCCCGCCGTCTGGCCGACCGAGCGCCTCGCGCTCGGCGCCGAGGACCCGACGCTCAAGGCGATCGAGTGGCTGACGCCGGTCGGGCGCGGCTCGCGCGCGACGATCGTCGGCGCGCCCCGCGCCGGCAAGAGCGAGGTGCTGCGCCGCCTGGCCGCCGCCCTGCACGGCCAGGACGGCCTCGAGCTGTCCGTCGTCCTGCTCGGCGTCCGCCCCGAGGAGGCGCACGCCTGGCGCACCGACGGCCCGCTCGAGCCCGTCGCCGCCCTGACCTTCGCCGCGAGCGCCGATGCGCAGGCCCAGGCCCTCGAGCGGGCGGTCGACACCGCCCGCCGCCAGGCCGCGCGCGGCGCGCACGTCGTCCTGCTCGTCGACGCGCTCGACGCCGTCGGGCCGGCCGCCGCGCGCCGGGCCCTGGCCGCGGCGCGCGCGATCGCCGACGGCGGCTCGCTGACGATCGTCGCGGCCTCGACCCTGCCGGTCGGCGGCGAGACGACGGTCGTCGCGCTCGACGCGGCGCTCACGGCGGCCCGGCGCTTCCCGGCGCTCGACCTGCCCTCGAGCGGGACGCTGCGCGCCGAGCTGCTCGTCGGCGACGCCGGCGCGGAGGAGATCGCCAAGGCCCACGCCCAGGCGCTCGGCGAGGGGTAGCGGCTAGCGCGGCGAGTACGCCACCCGGCCCCAGCTGGGCTCGGGGGCGAGCTCGACGGGCTCGAAGTCCCGCTCGGGCTGCACGTAGGCGAAGGAGCGCGAGGCGTCGTCGAAGACGACGTCGAGCTCGCCCTCCTTCACGCGCTGGTCGAGCCAGGCCGAGCGGAAGACGAGCCGGCGCAGCCAGTGGACGAGCGAGCGGTCCGACGGGCCCACGAGCTCGGGCCAGCAGTCGTTGACGTGCTCGCCCAGGCCCGAGGCGGCCTCGTGGATCTCGCCGTTGACGGCGAGGTTGACGAGGTCCTCGAGCTCGGGGTCCTCGAGCCGGCCGCCGACGAAGCCCAGCCGGCGCGCGGCCTGCTCGCAGCGCTCGGCGAAGTCGCGCTCGTTGAACGTGAAGCGCAGCTCGCCGTACTCGAGGACGAAGTCCTCGCCGGAGTCGTAGTTCCCGCGCCGTTGGGTGTCCATGAGGTCGAAGGCCCCGCTCGGGGCGTCGATGACCCGGGCGAGGCGTCGGCATCTTAGGCCTGTTCCCTGCTCCGCCCCGGGGGATGAACGGCAACTTGCAGGTCGGAGGCCGGATAGGGTCCGGGCCATGACCGCAGAGCTCGAGGGCACGGCCGTGGCGATCACGGGGGCGTCCTCGGGGATCGGCGAGGCGACGGCGCTCGCGTGCGCCCGGGCGGGGGCCGCGGTCGCGCTCGGCGCGCGGCGGGCCGATCGCCTGCGCGACCTCGCCGCGCGGATCACGGAGGAGGGCGGCCACGCCGAGGCGCTCGAGGTCGACGTCGCCGACGAGGCCTCCGCCCGCGCCTTCGTCGAGGGCGCGGCCGAGCGCCTCGGGCGCCTGGACGTCCTCGTCAACAACGCCGGCGTGATGCTCCTCGGCGCCGTGGAGGGCGCCGACACGGAGCAGTGGCGGCGGATGATCGAGGTCAACTGCCTCGGGCTCCTCTACTGCACGCACGCCGCGATCCCGCTGCTGAAGCGCAACGACGGCCCGCTGCGCGGCCACGTGGTCAACGTCTCGTCGGTCGCCGGGCGCGTCGCGAGCGCCGGCAGCGCCGTCTACAACATGACGAAGTGGGGGGTGGGCGGCTTCTCGGAGGGCCTGCGCCAAGAGGTCCTCCACAGCGGCATCCGCGTGACCATCGTCGAGCCCGGCGCGGTGGCGACGGAGCTCCTGAGCCACAACACCGACGAGGTGCAGGCGATCGCGGACAAGCGGTTCGAGGGCATCGAGAAGCTCGAGTCCGAGGACATCGCCAACGCGATCGTCTACGCGATCACCCAGCCGCCCCGCGTCTCGATCAACGAGGTGCTCGTGCGCCCGACGCTGCAGGCACGCTGAGGTGCCGTCCATCGTTCGTCCGCTTCCGGGCCCGCGGGTGCGCGATCGGGCCCGTGCCGGCCGACGTCACCGGGTGTGAGGGGGCCCACGACCATCCACCTGCGCCGCGCCGTCGTGCGCGCCGGCCTCGTGCTGGCCGCGGCCGCGGTCACCATCCCCGCCGGCGCCCCCGCCGCCGGGGCGGCCGCCCACCCGGCCGAGCGCGCCCACGCCCACCCGGCCAAGCACCACCACGCCCGCAAGGCCGCCCGCCACCAGCCCCGCACCCGCCACGCCGTGCGCAAGCCCTCCCGCAAGACCGCCCGCCACCCCCGCGCCCGCGCGGCCGCCGTCCGGCCCGTGACCTTCGGGATCTACCCCGGCGGCGCCGCCGGCACGGTCGGCCCCTCCGGGCGGCTCGTGCCCGAGGACGCCGCCAAGCGCCGGGCGAGCCTCCTGCAGCTCCGCGGCTCGGCGCGGCCGTTCGTCCTGCACCTGTACGACGACTTCACCCGGCCGGCCGACGCGAAGGCGCTCCCGGCCTGGCTGGCCCAGCAGATCGCCGCCTACACCGCCGACGACTTCCAGGTCGAGCTCGTCCTGCGCTACCGGCCCGCCGCGCCGGGCGGCGACGTGGCCGGCTTCGCCGGCTTCGTCCGCGCCCGGGTCCGCCAGCTCGGCCCGAACCGGGACGTGACCGACCTGCAGGTCACGAACGAGGCGAACGTCCCCGGCGCGCCCGACGCCGCCGACGGCGCGTACCCGCGCGTCCGCGAGGCCCTCGTGCGCGGCGTGCTCGCCGCCCACGACGAGGCCGGCCGCCGCGGGATCGACCACCTGAGCGTCGGCTTCAACTGGGCCGCGCAGTCCGGTCCGGCCGAGGCCGCCTTCTTCTCGGCCCTGCGCGCGCTGGGCGGCCGCTCCTTCGCCCGCGCCGTCGACTGGGTCGGCGTGGACGCCTACCCGGGCACGTGGGGCCCGGCCCTCGCCCCGGGTGACCTCGGCGCCGCGGTGCGCGCCTCCACGCTGGGCACGCTGCGGACCCTGCGCAGCGGGCTGCTGCCGCGCGCCGGCCTGTCGCGGGCGGCGCTCCACGTCTCGGAGAGCGGCTTCCCGACCGGCCCGGGGCGGTCCGAGGCGATGCAGGAGACCGTCCTGCGGGCCGCCGTCGGCGCGGTCGAGTCGGCGAGCGCCACCTACGGCGTCACCGACTACCGCTGGTTCGACCTGCGCGACGCCGACTCCGCCGGCGGCTTCGAGAGCCAGTACGGCCTGACGCGCGACGACTACAGCCCGAAGCCGGCGTTCTTCGCCTTCCGGGACCTCGTCGGCGACGCTCGGCTGAGCTCAGCCGCCGCGGCTGACCTCGGCGGCGAACGCCCGCTGCGCGCTGCGGGAGCTCTCGATCCGCCAGTCGGCCTCCTTGCGGACGTTGAACCACACGACGGACCGGACCTCCGGGCGCCGCCGCAGCTCGCGGAACATGCCGTGGATCCAGGCCGCCTTGCTGCCGCCCTGCTCGGTGCTGCCGACCTCGGAGAGCTCGATGGGCTTGCGGCGGCCGAGCGCCGTGGAGGAAGTCCAGCGACGGGCCGAAGGCCACGCGGAACGACCGCCACTGGCGCCGGAAGATGGCCGTGCCGCCGTTGAACCCGGCCAGCCCGAGGACGTCGACCTGCGTGCGGCCCGGGTACTGCGAGGGCTGGATCGACCCGGCCACCGGGCACCACACCCAGCGGACGTTGCGGGCGCCGGCGCGAGCGAAGATCGCGTGGACGTGGCGCCAGGCCCGGACGAACTCGCCGCGGCGGTTGCCGTTGGCGCGCTCGGCCCACGGGAACCAGCGGCCGTTCATCTCCTGCGCGAAGCGCAGGCGCACGGGCGCCCCGTAGGCGGCGACCTGGCGGGCCCAGCGCGCGATGTAGGCGTCGAAGTCGCCGGCGATGATGCGCCGCAGGCGGTAGCGCGGCTGGTCGGCGCGCGCCGAGGCGGAGTCCCACGGCTCCCAGGAGATCTCGGGCGTGCCGCCGCGCGCCGCGACGGCGGCGGCCTGGCGGGCGTCGAAGTCGCGGACGTGGGCCCAGTCGGCGAACCACATGACGAGGTCGGTGCGACGCCGGGCGCGCCGCTCGAAGGCGTCGACCTCGCGCAGGTCGGCCGGCCGCCAGCGGACCGCGGCGTTGCGCGCGAAGGCGAGCGTCGTGACGCCGAGCGCGATCCGCGAGCGCCGGCCGGCGGCGGGGCGCTCGGCGGACGGGAGCGCCCGCTGGGCCCGCGGGGCGGGCGCGGCGGCGCCCTTGCCGGCGCCGGCCCAGGTGACCTGGAGCGCGACCAGGGCGACCACCGCGGCCAGCAGGACGACGGAGAGCAGCGCGCCGCGGCGCGGACGGGCGGTCATCGGACGGCCTCCGCCATCGGCGCCCACGCCGCGAGCACGGCCGCCACCACCCCGACGGTCGTCAGGAGGACGAGGGCGGCCGAGCCGGCCCGCAGGCGCAGCGCGCGGCCGAGGCGCCCGGTGCGGCGGCGCAGGTCCCGGAGCTCGAGGCCCAGCGACCGTCACCAGCAGGCCGAGCACGGTGACCGCGTTGAAGAGCACGAGGACGAGGTAGCCCTCCGTCGAGGTCGTGGCCGACGACGAGCACGTAGGCGGCGACCGCGGCGATCGACAGCCCGGCGAGCATCAGGTGCGGCCCGTAGAGACGTCGCCCGGACGCGAGCGCGTCGGCCCCGCGATCGCCCTTCGGCGTGATCATGTAGGGCCGCTGGATGCGCAGCAGGACGTTGATCACGGCCCACAGGACGATCGGCCAGCGGGCCATCTCCAGCACGAGCGCCGCGCCAGGTCAGGCCGATCCCGGTCGGCTGGAACCAGCGGCGGCTCCACCACCACATGAGGCTCGAGCACAGGACCATCGCGACGTTGTAGGCGAGGTACTGCGTCAGCGGGACGTCGGCGATGCGGTGGCCGGAGAGCAGCGCGACCATGGGCAGGACCCACAGGACCGCGACCGACAGCGACCAGAGCGTGTACCAGCTCTGCGCCATGAGGAACTGGAACGCCTGCGCGGGCGTGTAGCGCCGCACGAGGCGCGGCGTGTGCCCGAGGAAGATCTGCACCATCGAGTACGCCCAGGCGAACTGCTGGCCGAGGTAGGTGCCGAAGTCGGAGGGACCGTCGCCCTCGGCGATGATCTCCGGGACGTAGACGCCCGGTGAAGCCGGCGGCGGCGAGCACGACCGTGTCGAGGTGGTCCTCCGCGCGCGTCGGCTGGTAGCCGCCGATCGAGCGGATCGCCGACGTCCGGTAGCTCGTGTGCGAGCCGATGATGAACGGCGTGCGGCTGTGGCCGTAGAAGCCCATCTGCAGCGGGCCCTGGAGGACGAGGTCCTGCTCGGCCAGGCCGCGCGCGGTCCAGCTGTCGAGGTTGCCGCAGACGCTCGGCGCCTGGACCCACGCCACCTCGGGGTCGTCGAAGTAGCCCAGGGTGCGCTCGAGGTACTCGGGCGCGGGGTGGTGGTCGATGTCGAGCTGGACGAAGACGTCGTAGTCGAGGCCCTCCATCTCGACGAAGTCGAGCCACGCGTTGACGTTGCCGGCCTTCGTCTTGGCCTGGAAGGGCGGGCCGGGCTGGTTCCAGAGCGGCTTGCCCTTGCGCGTGAAGTAGCGGACGCCCAGCTCGGCGGCGAGCGCCTCGATCTCGGGGTCGGCGCCCTCGTCCAGGACCCAGCTGTCGTGCGGGTAGCGCACCTGCGTGAGCGCCCGCAGCTGGTCGGCGATGACGTCGATCGTCTCGTGCGACGGGACGCAGAGGGTGATGAGCGCGACCCGGCGGCCGGGCGCCGGCTCCTGGTGGACCGGACGGCGCATGCGGCCGACGAAGAACCAGTAGAAGCTCGGCAGCACCGTGGTGAGGTAGGCGAGCGGGAGGCTCGTGGCGACGTACAGGCCGAGCGCGCCGTGGTGCTCGGGCGCGAGCCACCAGCGCCAGAACTGCAGCACGACGACGGCCCAGAGCGCGGTGAGCGCCCAGTAGATGACGCGCTGGCCGCGCGAGAGCGCCGCCTCGTCGCGCACCGTCCGCGGCGGGGCGGCGGGCGTCGTCGTGCGGGGGCCGCGCAGGCCGGTGCGCGGCGAGGTCGACGGCCGGGCCGGTCGCCGTCGCCGCCGACGCGGTGAGCGCCGGCAGGCGCATCACCGACGTCAGGCCGGCGACGACCATCGTCGCGCCGCGAAGCACGCGAGCTGACATGAAAGGAACCCCCCGGTTCTCGGCCGCGGCGCAGGGCCGGCGGCGCATCGACGTCCGCCCCGTCCGTGGGGCGAGGACCACTATGACCGGACTTTCATCGACCGGACGGATCCTGGACGGATGGACGGTCCCCCTGGCCCGACGAACGGTCGTCAGCCCCGCTGACCGGCGGGCGTGCCGCCGGCGGGAGGGGGAGAGGTCGTCCGCCGCCGCCCTAGAGCCGGCATGACCGACGACGACGCCGCGGGGGCGACGATCCTCCTCGTCGAGGACGACGAGGCCACGCGCACCTTCCTCGCCGACAACCTCACCGCCGACGGCTTCGAGCTCCTCGTCGCCGACTGCGCCCGGGACGCCCGCCGCCTGCTCGAGACGAAGTACCCCGACCTCGTCGTGCTCGACGTCGGCCTGCCCGACGGCTCGGGCCTGGACCTGCTGCGCGCGGTGCGCGAGGCCGACGGCGTCGCGAGCCGGATCGACCCGCGCGTCGCGGTGCTCGTGCTCTCCGGCCGCGCCGGCGAGCTGGATCGCGTGCGCGGGTTCGACCGCGGCTGCGACGACTACGTCGCCAAGCCCTTCAGCTACCCGGAGCTGCGGGGCCGCGTGGGCGCGCTCCTGCGGCGCGTCGACCGCCGCCGTGCCGGCGGGCGCCTGCGGGTCGGCGACCTCGCCGTCGACGTGCCGGGCCGGCGTGTCGCCGTCCGGGAGACCGACGTCGAGCTCTCCCAGAAGGAGTTCGCCCTGCTGCGGACGCTGGCCGCCGAGCCCACGCGGGTCTTCACGAAGCAGGAGCTCCTGCGGTCGATCTGGGGCCTGAGGAGCATCGGGACGACGAGGACCCTGGACTCGCACGCCTGCCGGCTGCGGCACAAGCTCGGCGTCCACGGCGACCGCTACGTGGTGAACGTGTGGGGGGTCGGCTACCGCCTCGTCGACGGCCCGGCCGCCTGAGCCCCGATGGGCCTGGTCCTCGCCGCGGACGTCGTGCTCGCGCTCGCGGCGGTCGTCCTCCTTCTGGTGGCACGCCGCCGTCGCGCCGCGCTGGCCGCGCGTGCGGCGCACGAGCTGCGCGGGCCGCTCACGGCCGCGGCGATGGCGCTGCACGCGGCGCGGCGCGGCACCGACGACGCGACCCGCGCGCCCGCGCTCGCCGCGGTCGCGCGCCAGCTCGATCGCGCCGGGCGGGCCGTCGACGACCTCGAGCGCGCCGCCGCCGGGCGCGAGCCGGGCCTGCGCCCCGCGCCGGTGGACCTCCCGGCGCTGCTGGCCGACCAGGCCGCCGCTTGGCGCCCCGCGGCGCTGGCGGGCGGGCGGGCGCTCGTCGTCGCCCCCGCGCCCCGGCTCGTGCTGCACGCCGACGGCCACCTGATCGCCCGCGCGCTCGCGAACCTCCTCGCCAACGCGGTCGAGCACGGCGCCGGGGCGATCACGCTGGCCGCCCGCCGCCGGGGTGACCGCCTTCGGCTCGAGGTCCGCGACGAGGGCGCGACGGGCGCAGGCCGCGGCGACGGCCGCGGGCGGGCCACGTCGACCGCAGCGCCCGGCGGTCGCCGGTCCCGCACCGTCCCCACCGGGGCGCGCGGCCGCGTCGCGGCCTGGCTGGTCGACGTCCACGGCGCCGGGCGGCGTCCACGCGGGCACGGCCTCCGCGTCGCCGCCGATGCGGCCGCCCGGCACGGCGGCCGGCTGCTCGTCGTCCGCGACGGCGGCGGGACGGCCGCGATCCTCGAGCTGCCGCTGGGCCCGCCGGGGCGCACCGCCCGGTCCGGGGGGCGCCGCCGGCTGCGCCCGGCCCCTCTCCCGCCGGCGCCCCCGCGGCGGATGCCGGCGTGAGCCCCCGGCGACGCGCCGTCCTGCTCGGGGGCCTGGCGCTGACGCTCGGCGCGCTCGCGGCCTCGGACGTCGCCGGGCGCGAGGCGGCCCTGCGCCGCGACCTGGGGACGCCCGTGGCGGTGGTGGTGGCCCGGCGGGAGCTGCGCGCGGGGGCCAGGATCGCGGCCCGGGACCTCGCCGTCCGGCGCCTGCCGGCCCGCTACGCCCCGGCGGGCGCGGTCGGCGACCCGCGACAGGTGGCGGGCCTGCGACCGGCCACCGACGTCCCGGCCGGGGCCGACCTCGACGCCGCCCTGCTCGGCGACGGGGCGACCTCGCCGCCGCCCGGCGCGCCCGTGCGGCCCGGTGAGCGCCTGGCCCAGCTCGACGTGTCCGGCGCGGCCGACGGCGTCGGTCCCGGCGCCCGGGTGGACGTCCTGGTCACCCGGGACGGGCGCGGGGACGCGTCGGGGCGCACGGTGCTGGCCCTCGAGGACGTCGAGGTCGTGGGCGCCGCGCCCGCCGGTGGACCTCCCGGCGAGGAGGGCCCGAAGCTCGCCGTGACCCTGCGGGTGACGCTGCGCCAGGCCGTCTACCTCGCGGCCGCGCAGACGTTCGCCCGCGACGTGCGCGTGCTGCCGCGCGCGGCCGGCGACCGGCGGCGCGGCGCCGCGGGGATCGCCGTGGGGGAGGACCTGTGAGCGCGCACGTCGTCGAACGCCCGTCCGCGGGCGCTCAAGTTCCGTGGCCCGCCGCCCGATGTGGGTCCCACAATGTTCCCCCGCGTCCCGCGCCTCCTCCTGCTCTCGTGCGCCGCCCTGCTCGTGGTCCCTGCGACCGGCCAGGCCGCCTCGCACCGCGTCACCTCCCCGACGGTGAGCTCGGTCAAGCCGCTCCGCCTCGCGGTCGGCCAGCGACTGACGATCACCGGCAAGGGCTTCCTCAAGGGCCGCAACAAGACGACGGTCGTCTTCAAGCGCGACCGCCGCCGGGCGATCTTCGTCCGCGCCGAGCGGGCGACGACCACGAGGCTCGTCGTCAAGGTCCCCACGACCCTGCTCTCGACCTTCAGCGTCGCCAACGGCCTGCCCGTCGCGACCCGCTTCCGCCTCCGCGTGCTCGCCCGGCGCTTCGGCAAGTCCTACACCAAGACCTCGCGGTCGCCGGTGGTCCTGCCGCCCGGCGCGGTCACCACGCCGTCGACGCCCGGACCGGTCGCCCCTGCGGACTGCGACAAGGACGGCGTCCCGAACACCGCCGACACCGACGACGACGACGACGGGCTGCCCGACACGCTCGAGGCGACCCTCCGCACGGACGCCTGCTCCGCCGACAGCGACCGCGACGGCGTGTCCGACGCCTTCGAGTACGAGTCGGCCCTCGACCTCAACAGCCGCGCCATCCCGTTCCCGGGCAAGCGCCCCTACCCGAACCCGCTCGACGGCTCCGACGCGAACGTGGACTTCGACCAGGACGGCCTGCCGCAGAGCGTCGAGTTCCTGCTCTGGCAGTCGAAGGGCGGCCGCCTGCCGCTGAGCTACAGCGACGGCGACCAGGACACGAACGTCACCAGCGCCCGGACCGCGACGCCGGGCAACCCCGACCTGCAGCGCCTCGACCTCGACCACGACGGCTACCTCACCGACGACGAGAAGGACGCCGACGGCGACCTGCTCGGCAACTGGGACGAGTACGGCGGCCGGATGCAGCCCGCCTGGTGGACCGCCACCTACAAGAACGAGAAGCAGTACCTCGGCGGCAACGGTGCCTCGGTGCTCTCCACGACGTCGCTGGTCGACCCCGACACCGACGGCGACGGCGTCCTCGACGGCCTGGACGACCAGGACCACGACGGCTACGCCAACCGCGACGAGCTCGACCGCGACGCGACCGGCCTGTGGGTGCACGCCTACAACCCGTGCCTCCCCAACCCGTACTCGCGGACCTGCTCGCTGCACCCGCCGATCGACAACGCGTGGGCCCCGTTCGGGAGCCCGCTGCCGCCCAAGCCCGGCCCGGACGACCCGCCGGCCGAGCTGCCCTGGTCCGGCTAGGGGCGCTCGCGCCCCGCGTCGGCCGGCCGTCCCGGCGCCGCTAGTCCTTGGCGCCGGGGGTGCCCCCGATCGGGACGCCCTTCATCGCCAGGGCGAGCATCGCGGCGCCCGAGGCGTACTGCGCGGCGGCCGCGGGCTGATCGGCCGCCTTGGCCCGGTCGGCGAGCGCGATCGCGGCGGCGCAGAGGCTGTCGTTGACGGCCGAGAGGCGTTCGGCGGCTGAGGGCATGGGGCGAGCCTACGCGGCGTTCCGGCCGCGCGGTGGCTCGGGGGGAGAGCCGGGGCGACGCGGGCCCTAGTGCCCGCATGGACCCCGATCACGCCCTCGACGAGCTCGCGGCCGGCCTGCGCGAGCGCCTGGTCGCCGAGGCGGGGGAGGCGGGCGGGGACGCGGCCGCCGTCCGGGCGCTCGTCGCACGCGAGGCCGCGGTCCTCGACGAGGGCGCGCGGGCCGCGCTGGCCGACCGGGTCGCCGAGCTCGCGTTCGGCCTCGGGCCCCTCGAGCCGCTGCTGCGCGACCCGGAGGTCGACGAGGTGCTCGTCAACGGCGTCGGCCCGGTGTGGGTCGAGCGGCGCGGGCGGCTGGAGCCGGGCGGGCCCGGGTTCGCGAGCGAGGCGGAGCTCCGCCACGCCATCGAGCGGATCCTGGCGCCGCTCGGGCGCCGCGCCGACGAGGCCGAGCCGCTCTGCGACGCCCGCCTGCCCGACGGGTCGCGCGTGAACGTCGTGCTGCCGCCCCTGGCGGTCGACGGGCCCGTGCTGACGATCCGGCGCTTCCGCCGGCGCGCCCTCACCTCCGCGGACCTCGTCGCGAACCGCACCTGGCCGGCCGGCCTGGCCGACGTGCTGGGCGCCGCCGTCCGCGCCCGTCTGTCGATCCTCGTGGCGGGCGGGACCGGGTCGGGCAAGACCACGACGCTGAACGTCCTGTCGTCCTTCGTCCCGCCGGACGAGCGCCTCGTGACGATCGAGGACACCGCCGAGCTGCGGCTCGTCCAGCCCCACGTCGTCCGGCTCGAGGCGCGTCCGCCCAGCGTCGAGGGCCGCGGCGAGGTGACGATCCGGCGCCTCGTGCGCAACGCGCTGCGCATGCGTCCGGACCGCATCGTCGTCGGCGAGGTCCGCGGCGGCGAGGCCCTCGACATGCTCCAGGCCATGGCGACGGGCCACGACGGCTCGCTCGGCACGATCCACGCGGGGTCCCCGGAGGAGGCGATCCGCCGACTGGAGACGCTCGCCCTCATGGCCGGCGTCGGCCTGCCGCACCGCGCGATCCGCGACCAGGTGGCCGATGCCCTCGACCTCGTGGTGCACCAGGCGCGTCTCGCCGACGGCGCGCGTCGCGTGCTGGCCGTCGCGGAGGTCGTCCGGGTGGCCGGTGGCCCGGCCACCCGCGTGCTCTACGACGCGCGGCCTGAGCGCCCGCGCTGGCGGCCGCCGGCGACGGGGCGCGTGGCCGAAGCGCTGGGCGAGTGGCGGCCGTGACCGCGCGCCGCGCATGACCGGCGCCATGCTGCTGGCCGCCGTCGCCGCGGCGCTCGGCGTGCTCGCGGCGTGGGACGCGGTCGTCGCGCTCGGCGATCCGGCGCTCGGCCCGCGGCTCGTGCGCGTCCTCGCGCCGCTGCGGCTCGCGGGCGCCGGGGGGCGGCCCGCGTCCGCGCTGGAGCGACGCCGGCTCGCGCTCGTCGGGGCGGCGACGCTGCTCGCCGCGGGCTGGCTCGTCGCCGGCCCGTTCGCCGGCCTGGCCCTCGCCGCGGCGGGGCCGTGGGTCGTCCGCCGCGCGCTGGCCGCGAGGGAGGCCCGGTGGCGCCGGGCGCTCGCGGCGACCGCCCCGCACGTCGCCCGCGCGCTGGCGGACGCGCTGGCCGGGGGCCATGCGCTGCGCGGTGGGCTCGACGCGGCCGCCCGCCACGGCGGGGTGCCCGAGCCCGGCGGGGCCGAGCTGCGGGCGGCGGCCGCCGCCCTCGAGGCGGGCGCGTCCACGGAGGACGTCCTCGAGCGCCTGCGTCGCCGGGCCGACGACCCGGGCTGGGACACCCTCGTCGCCGGCGCGCTGCTGCAGCGCGACACCGGCGGGGATCTCGCGCGCCTGCTCCGCGACGTCGCGACGGCGCTCGAGGACGGCGCCCGCGCCCGGCTCGACGCCCGCGGCGCGACCGCCCAGGCCCGGGCGACGGCGACCATCGTCACGGCCATGCCGGTCGGCGCGGCGGTCCTCGCGGAGCTCGCGGCGCCGGGCTCGCTCGCCGCGCTCGCGGGCCGGCCCGCCACGGCGGCGCTCGCGCTGGGCGCCGTCGCCCTGCAGGTGACGGGCCTGCTCGTCGTGCGCCGCCTGGCCCGGACCGGGCCGGCCGCCTGATGCCCGCGACGCTCCTCGCCGCGCTCGCCGGGGCCCTCGCCGGCGTCGCGCTGGTCGACGCGGCCGTCGCGCTGGTGGCGGCCCGGGGCGGGCGGACGTCGGCTCGGGAGGCGGGCGCGGGCCCGCGCGGGGCGACGTCCCGGTCGTCGAGCGGGGCCGGCGGGTCCTCGGCCCGCCCGGGCGGCCCGCCGGTGCCGAGCGCCCTCGCGGCGCTCCTCGTGGGCGCCGGTCGCCGCACCGGCGCGCCGCGCGTCGCGGCCGACCTCGCCGTCCGGCTCGACGCCGCCGGCCGGCCGGGCGGCCTCGCCGTCGAGGACGTCGCGGCCTTGAAGGGCGGCGCGGCGCTGGCCGGGGTGCTCGCCGCCGGGTCACTGGCGCCGCTCCTGCCCGGCCGCCTGGGCGCCGCGCTGCTCGTCGCGCTGCCCGCGGCCGGGTTCCTGGGCCCCGACCTCTGGCTGCGGCGGCTGACCGCGGCGCGCGGGCAGGCCATGGCCTCCGAGCTGCCCGACGTGCTGGACCTCCTCCGCGTCGCGGTCGAGGCCGGGCTGCCCGCCTCGCGGGCGCTGGCCGAGGTCGGGCGACGCCGGCCGGGTCCCCTGGCCGGGGAGCTGCGGGCCGCGGCGGCGCGCGCGCAGGCCGGCCAGCCGCGGACCGAGGCGCTCGCGCTGCTGCAGGCGCGCTGCCCGACCCCGGGCGTGGCGCCGCTCGTCGCGGCGCTGGGCCGGGCCGAGCGCCACGGAGCGCCACTCGGACCGGCCCTGGCGGCGCTGGCGGCGGACGCCCGGGCGTCCGAGACCCAGCGCGTCCGCGATCGCGCCGCCCGCGCGGCGCCGCGCATCCAGCTCGCCGTCGCCCTGCTCCTCGTCCCCGCGGTGATGCTCCTCGTCGCCGCGGCGCTCGTCGCCGGGCTCACCTGACGGCCCGGGACGGGTCCCACGCGAGCGCGCCTCCCACGACGCCCCACCGGCACCGCACACCCGGCGGACGGAACCGGCCCGCGCCTGCAAGACCGCGTGCACGGCGGGGCTCCTGCACGACCGCGTGCGCGATCAGGCCCCATGGGGGTGACACGGCGGATCCCCGAGAACCCCGACCGGGACGGCGAATCGTGGGGTCAGGCGGTCCTCATGTGGACATCTGTGGGAGGGAATGTGCAGCTGGGGTTGCTGTGTGGGAGATCGTGGGGTAGCGTGCCGCCAGCGGACCGGGGTGGAGGGGCTCCTCCCACTCCTCCACCTCGGTCCGCGCTTCACCTTCCAGCCCGCTCGCACGGGATGCGCGAGACGAGCACGTGGCCTTCCGCGGCACCTTCGACTACAGCCTCGACGCGAAGAACCGGCTCACCGTGCCGGCCAAGTTCCGGGCTTCGCTCTCCGACGGCGTGGTCCTCGCGAAGGGCATCGAGCCGTGCGTCGCGATCTGGCCCCCGGCGGCCTACGACGCCTACACGCAGTCGGCGCTCCAGGGGATGCACCCGGTCTCGGCCGAGGCGCAGAAGCTCAAGCGCTTCTTCGCCGCCAACGCGCACGACACCGAGCTCGACAGCGCCGGTCGCGTCATGCTCCCGAGCTTCCTGCTGGACCACGGCGGCCTGGGCAAGGAGGTCGTCGTCACGGGCGCCGACGACCGCCTCGAGGTCTGGGACCGCGGCCGCTGGGCCGAGTACAACACCGCCCTCGCCGACGACGTCGCGGGCATCACCGCCGCCCTGGGCCATGCTGGGTGAGATGGCCCTCGACCACGTCCCCGTCCTGGCCGCCGAGCTCCTGGAGCTCCTCGACCCCCGCCCGGGCGAGGTCGCGGTCGACGGCACCTTCGGCGGCGGCGGTCACGCGCGCCTGGTGGCCGACCGCCTCGGCCCGACGGGCGAGCTGATCGCCATCGACCGCGACCCCGCGGCCGCGGCGCGGTTCGCGACCTTCGCCGACGAGGCCCCGTGCCGCACGCGCTTCGTGGCCGCGCCCTTCGCCGACGCGCTGGAGGCGCTGGCCGCCGAGGGCGTCCGCGCCGACGTCGCCTACCTCGACCTCGGCATGTCCTCGATGCAGGTCGACGAGCCCGGTCGCGGGTTCTCCTACGCCCACGCCGCGCCGCTGGACATGCGGATGGACCCGACGCAGGGCCCGAGCGCCGCCGACGCCGTCAACACGTGGGAGGCGCGGCGCCTGGCCCGCGTCCTGCGCGACTTCGGCGAGGAGCGCTACGCCGACCGCATCGCCCGCGCCATCGCCCGCGAGCGGGCGCGGGAGCCCATCACCACGACGGACCGCCTCGTCGACGTCGTCACGGAGGCGATCCCGGTCCCCGCGCGGTTCGCCGGCG
This sequence comes from uncultured Actinomycetes bacterium, assembly GCA_963707695.1. GTDB lineage: Bacteria > Actinomycetota > Thermoleophilia > Solirubrobacterales > Solirubrobacteraceae > JAOPZW01. Next base: position 270,851 of record CAVPQY010000006.1, read on the forward strand.
GCCACCCCGCCAAGCGCACCTTCCAGGGGCTGCGCATCGCGGTCAACGACGAGCTCGGCCAGCTCGAGCGCGCCCTCCCGGCCGCCTGGCAGCTTCTCGACGGAAACGGCCGATTTGCAGGGATCTCGTTCCACTCCCTGGAAGACCGTCGCGTGAAGCGGTTCCTCGCGGCCCGCGCCCAGGGATGCATCTGCCCGCCCGACCTCCCCGTGTGCGCCTGCGGCCGCACGCCCGAGGCCGAACTCCTGACCCGCAGGTCCGTCACCGCCTCGCCCGAGGAGGTGGCCGTCAACCCGCGCGCGAAGTCGGCCCGGCTGCGCGCCGCACGGAAGCTCGAGAGGTCCGACCAGCCATGACCCCGCCCCCGTCGAACGCCGGCACGGCGACCGCCGGTCGCCTGCGCACCGGGACCGCGCCGCGCGCGCCCCGTCGCGCCTCCGGCCCGGCCGTCCGCCGCCGTCCCGCGGGCCGGGCGGGCGGGTCCGCCGCCGCGCCCGGCCGCTTCGAGGTCTTCGTCCGCGGGCTGCCCGACGCGCGCTGGCTGGATCGCCTGCTGCGCGGCCGCGCGTGGATCGCCCTCGTGGCCTGCGCCCTCATGGGCATCGTCTTCCTGCAGGTCTCGCTGCTGAAGCTCAACTCCGGGATCAGCCGCGCGGTCACGGCCGCGGACACGCTCGAGCGCCAGAACAGCCAGCTGCGGGCCGACGTCTCCTCCCTCGAGGGCGAGAACCGCGTCCAGGACGCCGCCGCCCGCTCGGGCCTCGTGCTGCCCGGTCCCGGCGAGGTGACCTTCATCGACGCGCGCCACGGCAGCGACGCCCGCGCGGCGAGCGCCATCCGGACCCCGGACGAGCAGCGCGCCGCCCTGGTGGCCGACCAGTGGCACGCCCACATGCTCGGCTGGGGGACGACGGGCACGTCCGCGACGGCGACCGGCGCGACGTCCGCCGCCGCGCCCGGGACCACCGCCTCGGCGGGCACGGGCGGCCCGAGCGCCACCGCGACGCCCGCCGCGGCCGTCGCCGGCGCCGCGTCCGCGGGAACCGCCACCACGACCGGCACGACGAGCGCCGCCGGCGCGACCGGCACGACCGCGACCGGCACGACCGGCACGACCGGCACGACCGGCACGACCGGCACCCCCGGGACGACCGGCACCGGCACGCCCGGCACCAGCGCGACCGCCGGCACGACCGGCACGACGGGCACCACCGGCACCGCCCAGCCCGGCACGACGGCGTCGACCGGCTCCGGCACGACCGGCCCAGCGGGACCAGCGGGACGGGCGCCCTCGCGGCCCCCACGGGCGGCTGATGGCGGTCATCGAGCGCCGCATCGGACTGCTCTTCGCCGCGTTCCTGGCCCTTCTCGTCCTCGCCGGGGCCCGCGCCGCCTGGCTCGGCGTCGTCCGCGGCGACAGCCTCGCCAGCGCGGCGGCCTCGCAGCAGACCCAGTCGCTCCCGCTGCCCGCCCCGCGCGGCACGATCACCGACCGCAACGGCGTCGAGCTCGCCGTGTCCGAGCCCGCCGACGACGTCTCGGCCACGCCCTACCTCGTCAAGGACCCCGTCCGCGTCGCCGCGAAGCTCGCGCCGCTGCTGCACCGCAGCGCCGACGACCTCACGAAGCTCCTCGCCCGGCGCGACCGCGGGTTCGTCTACCTGCGCCGCGAGCTGCCGGCCCGCGACGCCGACCGCGTGCGCAAGCTGCGTCTGACCGGGATCCAGCTCACCCCGGGCCACCTGCGCGACTACCCGCGCGGCCCGCTGGCCTCGCAGGTCCTCGGCGTGGTCGGCACCGACGGCGAGGGGCTGTCCGGCCTGGAGTACGCCCAGGACCACCTGCTGCGCGGGACGGACGGCGAGCGCCGCCTGGTCAAGGACGCCCTCGGCCAGAACATCGAGGTCCGCGACACGAAGCGCTCGGTCCCCGGCGCCGGCGTGCAGCTGACGCTCGACGCCGCGATCCAGGACCAGGTCGAGCAGACCCTCGGCCAGGTCGGGCAGGCCTACCGCCCGAAGGGCGCCACCGCCTTCGTCATGGACCCGGAGGACGGCGAGGTCCTCGCCCTGGCGAACTGGCCGCGCGTCGACGCCAACGCCCCGGCGCAGGCGCCCCCCTACGCCAGCCAGGACCGCGCCGTCGGCTACACCTACGAGCCCGGCTCGACGTTCAAGGCCTTCACGGTCGCCGGGGCGCTGGAGGACCGCAAGGTCACGCCGACGACGACGTTCGACCTGGCCCCGGAGATCAAGGTCGCCGACCGCACGATCGGCGAGTCGCACCCGCGCGGCTACGAGCGCCTGACCACGGGCGACATCCTGGCCCAGTCGAGCAACGTCGGCGCGGTCACGATCGGCCTGCGCGAGGGCGCCACGCGCTTCGACCACTGGATCCGCCAGTTCGGCTTCGGGCGGCGGACCGGCGTCGCGCTGCCCGGGGAGGAGCGCGGCCTCGTGCTCCCCGTCTCGAAGTACTCGGGCTCGACGATGGGCAACCTGCCCATCGGGCAAGGCCTCGCCGTCACGCCGATGCAGATGGCCCAGGCCTACGCGGCGATCGCGAACGGCGGCGTCCTGCGCCGGCCGCAGCTCCTGCGCCGCGTCGACGGCGAGGCGGTCGAGCGCCCGGCCGGGCGGCGCATCATCTCGGAGCGGACGGCCGAGCAGCTGCGGGTCATGCTCGAGGGCGCCTTCGCCCCCGGGGGCACGGCGTCGGAGGTCTCGATCCCCGGGTACGAGCTGGCGGGCAAGACCGGCACGTCCAACAAGATCGACGCGACCACCGGCGAGTACTCCAAGTCGCGCTACATCGCGTCGTTCATGGGCTTCGCCCCGGCGCTGCACCCCAAGCTCCTGGTCGGCGTCGTCGTCGACGAGCCCCAGGGCGACATCTACGGCGGCCAGGTCGCCGCGCCCGCGTTCGGGAAGATCACGTCGTTCGCGCTGTCCTACCTCGGCATCCCGCCGCGGTGAGCGGGGCGCCCGCCGCCCGCTCTACGCTCCTGCGCTGATGCTGCTCGCCGACGTCGTCCCCGGCGCTCGCGTCGCCGCCGGCGTCCTGGCCCGCCCGCCGGGCGACGTCGAGGTGACCTCGCTCGCCTTCGACGCCCGCGCCGTGGAGCCGGGCGCGCTCTTCTTCTGCGTCCCGGGCTTCACCCGCGACGGGCACGACTTCGCGCCCGAGGCGGTCGCCCGCGGCGCCGTCGCCCTGGTCGTGCAGCGGCCGCTCGGGCTGGGCGTCCCGGAGGTCCTCGTCGACGACGTGCGCCGCGCGATGGCGCCGGCGGCCGCCCGCCTGGCCGGCGACCCCACGGCCGCCCTGAGGACCGTCGGCATCACCGGCACGAACGGCAAGACGACGACGGCCTTCCTCGTCCGCGCGCTGCTGGAGGCGGGCGGGCTGCGGACCGGCCTGCTGGGGACGGTCGGCACGATCGTGGGCGGGCGCCGCGACGACGCCGTCCGGACGACGCCCGAGGCGATCGACCTCCAGCGGACGTTCGCCGCGATGCGCGACGCCGGCGACGCGGCGGTCGTCATGGAGGTCTCCTCGCACGCGCTGGCGCTCGCGCGCGCCGACGCCATCCACTGGGACGTGGCGGTGTTCACGAACCTCTCCCAGGACCACCTCGACTTCCACGCCGACATGGAGGACTACTTCCAGGCCAAGCGGCGGCTGTTCCTCGAGGGCGCGCCTGCGGTGCGGGTGGTCAACGTCGACGACGAGCACGGGCTGCGCCTGGCCGCGGAGTTCCCCGACGCCGTGACGGTCGGCCTCGAGCGCCCCGACGCCGACCTGCGGGCGACCGACCTGCGCCCGAGCGCATCGGGCACGCGCTTCCGCGCGGGCGACCTCGAGCTCACGGTGCCCCTGCCGGGGCGCTTCAACGTCCTCAACGCCCTCTGCGCGGTGGCCTCGGCGCGCGCGCTGGGCGTCGGCGACGAGGCGATCGCCGCCGGCCTGGCCGGGGCCGAGCTGGCGCCCGGGCGCTTCGAGCCCGTCGACGAGGGCCAGCCCTTCGCGGTGCTCGTGGACTACGCGCACACCCCGGACTCCCTCGAGCACGTCCTGCGGGCCGCGCGCGGCCTGAGCGAGGGTCGCGTCCTCGTGGTCTTCGGCGCCGGCGGCGACCGCGACCGGGCCAAGCGGCCGCTCATGGGCGCGGCCGCCGCGGCGCTGGCCGACCACGTCGTCGTCACCTCCGACAACCCGCGCTCGGAGGACCCCGGCACGATCATCGCGGAGGTCCTGGAGGGCACCCGCGGCGCCCGCGACCGCGCCGAGGTCGAGGCGCTCCCGGACCGCCGCGAGGCCATCGCCCGCGCCGTCGAGCTGGCCCGGCCGGGCGACGTGGTCGTCGTCGCGGGCAAGGGCCACGAGCAGGGCCAGGAGCTCGCCGGCGGCCGCAAGGTCCCCTTCGACGACGCCACCGTCGCGCGCGAGGCCCTCCGCGCGCTGCCCGCCTGATGGCCCACGCCTGGGACGCCGCGCAGGTCGCGCGGGCGGCCGGCGGCCGGCTGCTGCACCCGGCGCTGGGGGACGGCCCCGGGCGGCCCGGGGCCGGCCCGTGTCGTCATCGACTCGCGCGAGGCCGGCCCCGGGGACCTCTTCGTCGGCCTGCGCGGCGAGCACGCCGACGGCGCGCGCTTCGCGCTCGGTGCGCTGGAGGCGGGCGCCTGGGGCGTCCTGGTGGACGACGAGCACGCCGAGGCCCTCGTCCGCGGGCCCGACGCGGAGCCGGGCGGCGCGGTCGTCGCCGCGGCCGACCCGCTCGCCGCGCTCGCGGCGCTCGCGCGGGCCTGGCGCCGCCACCTGGGCTGCCCCGTGGTCGGCATCACGGGCTCGACCGGCAAGACGTCGACGAAGGACGTCCTGGCGGCGATGCTCGCCCTCGACCGCTGCGTCGTGGCGACCCCGCGCAACTGGAACACCGAGATCGGGCTGCCGCTGACCGTCCTGTCCGCGCCGGAGGGCACGGAGGCGCTCGTCCTCGAGATGGCGATGCGCGGCGCGGGGCAGATCGCCGAGCTCGCGCGGATCGCCGAGCCCGACGTCGGGCTCGTCACGAACGTCGGCCCCGTCCACCTCGAGCAGCTCGGCACGATCGACGCCATCGCCGACGAGAAGACGGCGCTCCTGCGCGGGCTGCGGAGCGGGGGCACCGCCGTCGTCCCCGCCGACGACGACCTCGTCCGGTCCCGCGTGCCCATGGGCGTGCGCACGGTGACCTTCGGGCCCGGCGGAGACGTCGACGCGCTCCCGGACGACCTCGAGCTCGAGTTCACGAGCGCCCACATGCGCCGCAACGCCCTCGCCGCGCTGGCCGCCGCCCGGGCCGCGGGGGCGCAGCCGCGCGGCCGCGTGGCCGTCGCGCTCAGCGAGCGCCGCGGCCAGCGCGAGGTGCTCGCCGACGGGCTCGTCGTCGTGGACGACTGCTACAACGCCAACCCGATGTCGATGCGCGCCGCCCTCGACGACCTCGCGGCGTCGGCGCCGGGCCGTCGGGTCGCCGTCCTCGGGGACATGCTCGAGCTCGGCGCCGACGAGCAGGCCTTCCACGAGCAGGTCGGTGCCCACGCCGCCATCGCCGGCGTCGACCTCCTGCTCGCCGTCGGCCCCCGGTCGCATGCGACGGCCGAGGCCTTCCGCGCCGCGGCGCCCGCCGGCACGGAGGTCCACCACGTGCCCGACGCCGCGGCGGCCGCCGCCGCCGCGCCCGTGCTCGTCGCCCCCGGCGACACCGTGCTGGTCAAGGCCTCGCGCGGGGTCGCGCTCGAGGCCGTCGCCGCCGCGCTGCGGGCCTCCCGACCCGTCCCGCCCGCGCGCGATGGGTGATCGCGCCTGATGGGCGAGGTGCTCATCGCCGGGACGGCGTCGCTGCTCATCTGCGTCTTCCTCTCCCCGAACTTCATCGCCTTCCTGCGCACCCGCGAGTTCGGGCAGTTCATCCGCGAGGAGGGGCCGGAGGGGCACCACGAGAAGGCCGGGACGCCGACGATGGGCGGCATCATCATCCTGCTGGCGCTGTCGATCCCGTTCCTGATCCTCAGCGGCTACGACTGGCGGGCGGTCGGCGTCTTCGGGGTCGCGATCGCCTGCGCGCTGCTGGGCTTCGCCGACGACTACACGAAGATCGTCAAGCGCCGCTCGCTCGGCCTGCGGGCGCGGACGAAGCTCGGCGTGACCATCGCGATCTCGCTCGCGCTGTGGTGGGTGGCGACGGAGAAGGCCGGCGTGCCGGACACGCTGCGCCTGCGCACGATCGACGCGACGATCGACCTCGGCATCCTCTACCCGGTGCTGATCTACCTCGTGGTGGCCGGCACGACGAGCGCGGTGAACCTCACCGACGGGCTCGACGGGCTGGCCGCGGGCTGCGTGGCGATCGTCGGGCTGGCCTACATCGGCATCACGTTCATCACCTCCGGCGAGACCGACCTGGCCCTCTTCGCGGGCTGCCTGGTCGGCGCGTGCGTCGGGTTCCTGTGGTTCAACGCGTTCCCGGCCACGATCTTCATGGGCGACACCGGGTCGCTCGGGCTGGGGGGCGCGCTGGCGGGGCTCGCGGTGATGACGAAGACCGAGGAGCTCCTGATCGTCCTGGGCGGGATCTTCGTCGTCGAGGCGGTGAGCGTCCTGCTGCAGGTCTTCAGCTTCCAGGCCTTCCGCAAGCGCGTGTTCCTCATGGCGCCGGTGCACCACCACTTCGAGATCCTCGGCTGGTCGGAGACGAAGATCATCCTGCGCTTCTGGATCGTCGCCGCGGTGTGCGCGGCGATCGGCTTCACGGTGTACCAGCAGTCCGTCACGTGAACCCGGCCCGCCCGGCCGGCGCGACGACGCGGCCGGCGCTGCCGCCCGGCCCCTGGCTCGTCGTCGGCCTCGCGCGGTCCGGCGTGGCCGCCGCCCGCGCGCTGCGCGCCGGCGGCGAGGAGGTCGTCGGGGTCGACGCCGCCCCCGTCGGCGGCGCCGCCGCCGCCGAGCTGGAGGCCCTCGGCGTCGCCGTCCATGCGCCCGCCGACGGGCTCGGCCACCTCCGCGGCGTGCGCGCCCTGTGCAAGAGCCCGGGGGTGCCGCGCGAGGCCCCCGTCGTCGCTGCCGCGCTGGCCCGCGGCCTCCCGGTCCTGGGCGAGCTCGAGGTCGGCTGGCGCCTGCTGCCGAACGAGGTCGTCGCGGTGACCGGGACGAACGGCAAGACCACGACGACCGAGCTCCTCGGCCACGTGCACCGCGTGGCCGGGCTCCCGGTGGCGGTGGCCGGCAACGTCGGGACGGCGCTGACCTCGCTGGCCGGCGCGCTGGAGCCGGCGGCGACCGTCGTGCTGGAGGCGTCGTCGTTCCAGCTCGAGGACACCGACGCCTTCGCGCCGGAGTGCGCGGTGCTCCTGAACCTCGCGCCGGACCACCTCGACCGCCACGGCAGCTTCGAGGCCTACGCGCGGGCGAAGCTGCGCGTCTTCGCCCACCAGGGCAACGACGACGTGGCCGTCGCCCCCGACGACCTCGGCGTGGAGGACCTCGGCGGCTGCGCCCGGCGCGTGTGCTTCGGCACCGGGCCCGAGGCGGAGCTCGGCGACCGGGGCGGGGCCCTGTGGTGGGACCGCGAGCTGCTCGTCCGCCACGAGGAGCTCGCGCTGCGCGGCGCCCACAACCGGCGCAACGCGATGGCCGCGGCGGCGGCCGCGCTGGCCCGCGGGATCCCGGCGGACGCGGTGCGCGAGGCCCTGCGCACGTTCCCCGGCGTCGAGCACCGCCTCGAGGAGGTCGCGGTGCTCGACGGGGTCACGTACGTCAACGACTCCAAGGCCACGAACGTCGCGTCGACCGTCGTGGCGCTGGCGAGCTTCGACCGTCCGGTGCGGCTGATCGCGGGCGGCCTGGCCAAGGGCCAGGACTTCGGCCCGCTCGCCGGCCCGGTGCGCGAGCACTGCGCGTCGGTGCACCTCGTCGGCCGCGACGCGGGCCTGCTGCGCGACGCGCTGGCCCCGACCGGCGTGGCGCTCGACGACGCCGGCGACCTCGGCCGGGCCGTGGCGGACGCGACCGCGGCCGCGCGCCCCGGCGACGTCGTGCTGCTCTCGCCGGCGTGCGCGAGCTTCGACCAGTTCGCCGACTTCGAGGCCCGCGGGCGGCGCTTCAAGGCCCTCGTCACGGGCGGGTAGGAGAACGGCCGCGGGCGGCGAAGGGAGGCGGGACATGCGCGCCCCCGCCGCCCGGCGCCCCAAGGCCAAGAGCCGCCCGAAGGGCAAGCACCGCCCCAAGGCGGCGCAGCCGCTCGAGTACAACATCCTGCTGACCGCGACCCTGTGCCTGCTGGCCTTCGGGGCGGTCATGGTCTACAGCGCCTCGAGCGCCCGGACGCTCCTGCAGGGCCAGGGCGACGGGACCGCGTTCCTCGTGAAGTACGTGACGTACGGGGCGGTCGGCGTGGTCGCGATGCACGTCATCGCCCGCCAGGGGCTCGAGGGGGCGTTGAAGGTCACCGGGCCGCTGCTGGCCGCCTCCTTCGCCTGCCTGGTCCTCGTCAAGGTCCCCGGCTTCGGCGTGTCCGTCAACGGCGCGCGGCGCTGGCTGGGGGCCGGGCCGCTGCAGTTCCAGCCCTCGGAGATCGCCAAGCTCGCCCTCGTCCTGTACGGGACGAAGCTCCTGGCCCAGAAGCCGGGCCGCCTGCGCCACCCGCGGCAGGTGATGCCGCTGCTGCTCGTCGCGGGCGTGACCATCCTGCTCGTGGCCTCCCAGCCGGACCTCGGCACCGCGCTGGTGCTGGCCTTCACCACCGCCGCCCTGCTCGTGGCGGCCGGGCTGCCGCTGCGCCACCTGGCCGCGGGGGCGGGCATCGCGGCCGGACTGATCGTGCTCTACGCCCTCAGCGCGCCCTACCGGCGCGACCGGCTCATGACCTTCGTCGACCCCTGGGCGCACGCCGGCAACGAGGGCTTCCAGGCGGTGCAGGGCCAGATCGCACTGGGCTCGGGCGGGGTCTTCGGCCGCGGGCTGGGGCAGTCGGTCCAGAAGATCTTCTACCTCCCCGAGGCCCACACGGACTTCATCCTCGCCATCGTGGGGGAGGAGCTCGGGGTGGCCGGCGTCTGCGGCCTGATCTTCCTCTACGGCCTGTTCGCCTACGCCGGGCTGCGCGTGGCCAAGCGGGCCAAGGGCGCCTACGCCTCGCTCCTGGCCGCCGGGATCACCTCGCTCGTCCTCTCCCAGGCCTGCCTGAACCTCTTCGCGATCCTCGGCCTGGCCCCGCTGACCGGCGTGCCGCTGCCCTTCATCTCCTACGGCTCGACGAACCTCGTCGTGCTGCTGGCCGGGATGGGCCTGCTGCTGAACGTCGCGCGCGGAGGGACCGTCCACCTGCGGGAGGTCTCGTCCCCACCCACCCGTGGGCGGGACGGGCTCAGGCGGGATCGGGCACCATCCGGCGCCGATGGCCGAGACCTACCTCATCGCGGCGGGCGGGACGGCGGGGCACGTCGTCCCGGCGCTGGCCGTCGCCGACGAGCTGCGGGCTGACGGCGCCCGCGTCGTCTTCGCCGGCGGCGAGCGCGCCGAGGCGGAGCTCGTCCCGGCCGCCGGCTACGAGCTGCGACCCCTCCGGGTGGAGGGGCTCAGCCGCACGAACCCCGTCAAGGCGGCGCGCGCCGTCGCGCGGGCGGCCGGCGCGGTCGGCACCGCGCGCGGGATCCTCCGCGACGTCCGCCCGGGGGCGGTGCTGGGCGGCGGGGGGTACGTGGCCGGGCCGGTCGGCGCGGCCGCCGTCGCGGCCCGGGTGCCGCTCGTCCTGACCGAGGCCGACAGCCACCTCGGCCTCGCCAACCGCCTGCTGGCGCCCTTCGCGCGGCGCGTCTGCCTGGCCTTCCCGCTCGAGGGGCGCGCCGGCCCGCGCTACCGGGTCACCGGCCGCCCGGTGCCGCCGCCGGAGACCGACCGCGCCGGCGCGCGCCGCGCCTTCGGCGTCGGCGAGGACGACCGCCTCGTGCTCGTCTTCGGCGGCTCGCTGGGGGCGCGGTCGATCAACGAGGCGGCCGTCGACGGGCTCGCCGGAGCGCCCCTTCCGCGTCCTGCACGCCAGCGGCACCCGCGACCTGGCCGCGCTGCGGGCGCGGCTGGGCGAGCCGCCGCCCGGCGGCTACGACCTGCGCGGGTACGTCCTGCCCTTCGGGCCGGCGCTCGCCGCGGCCGATCTCGTCGTCGCCCGCTCCGGGGGCTCGATCTTCGAGGTCGCCGCCCACGGCCGCCCGGCGATCCTCGTCCCCTACCCGCACGCCGCCGCCGACCACCAGGCCGACAACGCCCGCTGGATGGCGGACGGCGCCGCCGCCGTCGTGGTGCCCGACGCCGAGCTCGACGCCGGCCGGCTGCGGACCGAGGTCGACGCGCTGCTCGGGGACCCCGCGCGCCTGGCGGCGATGGCGTCGGCCTCGGCGGCGCTCGCCCGTCCCCGCGCGGCCCGCGAGGTCGCAGACGAGCTGCGCGCGGCGGCCGCCGCGGTGCGGGGCTGAGCCGCCGCGCCGCTACGCGACGAGCGCGAGCACGACCGCGACGATGATCGCGGCGAGCACGCAGAGCGCGGTCGGCAGCGCCCGCATGGAGGTCGTCGAGGTGCGCACGACCATCCTCAACGTGGCGAGGGACCGGAGGTTGCGGTCCTGTGCCAAGGTGCGCGGCCGTGAGCGACGAGCGACCCTGGAGCGGCCGGCGCCTGCACGTCGTCGGGGTCGGCGGGGCGGGCATGAGCGGCCTGGCCGTGGTGGCCCGGGCCCTCGGCGCCGAGGTGACGGGCTCGGACCGCAGCGGCACGGGCGCCGCGCTCGACCGCGTGCGGGCGGCGGGCGTGACCGTCGCCGTCGGCCACGACGCGGCCAACGTGCCGGCCGGGGACGACGTCGAGCTCGTCGTGTCCACCGCCATCCCGGCCGACAACGCCGAGCGGGCCGCCGGCCGCGCCCGCGGCCTGCGCGAGCTGCACCGCTCCGAGCTGCTGGCCGAGGTCACCCGGCGCAAGCGCCTCATCGCCGTGGCCGGGACGCACGGCAAGACGACGACGACCTCGATGCTCGCCCACGCGCTGCTCGCCGGCGGCCACGACCCGGCCTACCTGATCGGCGGCGAGCTGCGGACGACGGGCACCAACGCGGCGTGGGGCGAGGGTGAGTGGGTCGTCGTCGAGGCCGACGAGTCCGACGGGTCCTTCCTGCGCCTGGCGCCGGAGATCGCCGTCGTGACGAACGTCGAGCTCGACCACCACACGACGTGGGCCTCGCGCGCGGACCTGGACGAGGCCTTCCGCGCCTTCCTGGCCGCCGCCGGGACGCAGGTCGTCTGGGACCGCCCCGAGGTCCGTGCGCTGGCGGGTCCCGGCGCGCGGACGTTCGCCGTCCCGGACGCCGACCTGCGTCCCGACGGCGCCCGCTTCGCGCTGGCCGACGGGACGGAGGTCCGCCTGGCCGTCCCGGGCGCCCACAACGCGCTGAACGCCGCCGCGGCGCTCGAGGCGCTGCGGGCCGCGGGGGTCGACGTGGCCGCGGCCGCCGCGTCGCTGGCGAGCTTCCGGGGCGCGGGCCGGCGGTTCGAGGTCCTGGGGCGCACCACCGAGGGGGCGATCGTGGTGGACGACTACGCGCACCACCCGACGGAGGTGGCGGCGACGATCGCGGCCGCGCGCACGCTGCGCCCGCGGCGCGTGGTCGCGGTCTTCCAGCCCCACCTCTTCTCGCGTACGCGCCTGCTCGCGCGCGAGTTCGGCGTCGCGCTCGCCACGGCCGACGTCGCCGCGGTGGTCGACGTCTACCCGGCCCGCGAGCGCGCGGAGGACTTCCCGGGCACGAGCGGGCTGACGCTGGCCGAGGCGACGGCCGACGCCGCCGACGGGCGTCCCGTGCTCTGGCTGCCGGCGTTCGACGACGCCGAGCGGGCCCTCCGCGGCCTGCTCGGCGACGGGGACCTCCTGCTCGTCATGGGGGCGGGGGACGTCGACGTCCTCGGCCGCCGGCTCGCCGGCGCCTAGACCCTCGCGGCCGGGCCGTCGGGCAGGATCGGGCCCGGCGCCGTCGAACGCGGTCGTCATGCCGCCCTCGCTCGCCCTCCCCCGGCGGACGCTCGCCGCGCCGCGCCTGCGCCCTCCACGCCTGCGCGTCGTCCTCGTCGCGCTCGCCGTCGCCGCCCTGCTCGGTGGGGGCTGGCTCTGGCTGCGCCAGTCGTCCCTCGTCGCCGTCCGCCAGGTCACCGTCACGGGGGCGAGCGGGCCGCAGGGCGCCCGGATCGCCGGCGCGCTGGAGGCGGCCGCCCGCGACATGACGACCCTCGACGTCCGCACCGCGGAGCTCCGGCGGGCGGTCGAGCCGTTCCCGGTCGTCGCCGGGGTCAGCGCCGACGCCTCGCCGCCGCACCGGCTGCGGATCGTCGTCCACGAGCGTCTCCCCGTCGCCGTCCTCGTGGTCGCGGGCGCGCGCGTCGGCGTCGCCGCCGACGGCACCATCCTGCGCGGCACCCCGGTCGACCGGGTCCCCACGGTGGCCCTGGGCCGGCCCACCGCCGGCCCGCATCTCGACGACCGCGCCCGCCGCGCCGTCGCGCTCCTCGCCGCGGCGCCGCCGCGCCTCCGTGCCCGCGTGGCCCGGCTCGAGCTCGGCTCGAAGGGCTGGATCGCACCCCTGCGCGACGGCCCGCTGCTCGTCTTCGGCGACGCGACGCGGGGCGCGGCGAAGTGGGCCGCCGCGGTGGCCGTGCTCGGCGACCGGCGCTCGGCCGGCGCCACCTACGTCGACCTGCGCCTCCCCGAGCGCCCGGCGGCCGGCGGCGTGCTCTCGCCCTCCGCCACAGCCTCACCCTCGACCTCAGGATGAGGGTGCTTCGAAGAGGTACGCTGACCCCCTGATCGAGGGTTCGCCCTCCTGCACGATCCCTTGCTGGGCTACGCTGGTCGTTGACACGGCTCCGATGCCGTGCTTACCGTGCCTTTGCCCTTGGCACGGCGTCGTGCGCCCAAAAGCCTCGACGTCACCTCGAGACTCGGACGGAAGAACCCATGGAGAGCAGCGGCAGCTACCTCGCCGTCATCAAGGTCGTCGGCGTCGGCGGCGGCGGGACCAACGCGGTCAACCGCATGGTCGACGCCGGCCTGCGCGGCGTGGAGTTCGTCGCCGCGAACACCGACGCCCAGGCGCTGCAGATGTGCGACGCCGACATCAAGCTGAACATCGGCCATGAGCTGACGAAGGGCCTGGGGGCCGGGGCCAACCCGGAGACCGGGTTCGGTGCGGCGGCCGAGTCGCGCGACGAGATCAAGGAGGCGCTCAAGGGCGCGGACATGGTCTTCGTCACCGCGGGCGAGGGCGGCGGCACCGGCACCGGCGCCGCGCCGGTCATCGCCGAGATCGCGAAGAACGAGATCGGGGCGCTGACCGTCGGCGTCGTCACGAAGCCCTTCGAGTTCGAGGGCACCCAGCGCATGCGGCAGGCCGACGACGGCATCCAGCGCCTGCGCGAGGTCGTCGACACGCTCATCGTCATCCCGAACGAGAAGCTCCTGACCATCGTCGAGCGCCGGACGACGATGCTCGAGGCCTTCCGCGCCGCCGACGACGTCCTCCGCCAGGGCGTCCAGGGCATCACCGACCTCATCACGACGCCCGGCGTCATCAACCTCGACTTCGCCGACGTGCGGACGATCATGGCCGACGCCGGGTCGGCGCTCATGGGCGTCGCGACGTCCGGGGGCGAGAACCGCGCCGCCGAGGCGGCGAAGGCCGCGATCTCGAGCCCGCTGCTGGAGGAGAACGTCGAGGGCGCCACCGGCATCCTGCTGAACATCACCGGCGGCCGCGACATCGGGCTCTTCGAGATCAACGAGGCGGCCGAGATCGTCCAGGGCGCAGCCGACGCCAACGCGAACATCATCTTCGGCTCGGTCATCGACGACGCCATGGGCGAGGAGGTCCGCGTGACCGTCATCGCCACCGGCTTCGACCACGGCCGGGCGCGGCCGCGCCAGGCGCGCGAGGAGACCCGCGACCGCGCCAGCCGCCGCGACCGGAGCCCGCGGGTGGGGGAGCGCGAGCGCTCCTCGCTGGAGATCTCGGACGACGAGATCGACATCCCGCCGTTCCTGCGCTAGCGCCGGACGGTCAGCCGCAGCCCAGACGTACGGCCAGCCCCCCGGGATTCCGGGGGCGCGGCCCGGTACCCTCGTCCTCCAACGACCAAACGTCACATGTCCGTGGGGGGACACCAGTGCCCGAGATGACCGCAGAGACCCTGGCTGAGCACCTGCAGCTGCTGCAGGACGCGACCGTCGACGACTTCGACGAGCTGCTCGAGGACTTGCTCGTCCAGGCCTGGCCGAGCAAGCGCGGGCAGGACAACTAGCCCGCCGCGCGGGAGGGCGCCGCCCCCGACGGGGCCGCGCGCGAGATGGACCCCTGGCGGTCCGTGCTCGCCTGCCGCCCGCCCGCATCTTGCCGCCCGCTCGGACGGACGGTACGGTCCGCGCGCGGACCCCGCATTCCGCGGGGCCGCCCGAGGAGGTCGCCGTGTCCGCCGTGCCCGAGGACGCGCTCGCGCGCGAGGTGTCGGAGGTCACCAGGACCTGGTGGCTCGTCGTGCTGATGGGGGTCGTGAGCGTCGTGGCCGGGATCGTCGTCCTGGCCAAGCCCGGCGACAGCCTGGCCACGCTCGCCGTCATCACCGGCATCTTCATCCTCGTCGACGGCATCGCGGAGCTCGCGACGGCCCTGTTCACCCGCACGGAGGGCCGCGGCCTCGTCGCGGTGCTGGGCGTGCTGAGCGCGATCGTCGGCCTGCTGCTCATCCGCCACCCGATCCAGGGCGTCACGGCCGTGGCGCTGCTCCTCGGCGTGTGGCTCGTCGCCGCGGGGGTCGTCCGGCTCGTCGGCGCCTTCGAGGACCCCGAGCACCGGGGACGGCGGATCGTCGCCGCCGCGGTGCTGGGCATCGCAGGCGTGATCATCGTGGCCAGCCCGCACATCGGCTACGCGACGCTGGCCCTCATCACCGGCCTCGGGTTCATCGCCTACGGCCTGAGCCTGCTCGTCCTCGGCTGGAGCCTGCGCGTCGTCCGGGAGCTGGTCGAGCCGGACGCGCCGACCCGCGCGCCGAGCTGAGCCCGCGGCGACGGCGGATCGCGGCGACGGCGCTCGCCGTCCTGGCCGGGGCGCTGCTGGGCCTCGCCGGCGTGCTCGCCTACGTCCGGTCGGAGGTCGCCGGCGAGCGCGCCTTCGCCGGGCGCCTCACCGCCGCCCTGGACGACGGCGCGGTCCGCGCGGTCGTCGCGGACCGCTCCGTGGACGCGCTCGTGGGCCGTGCCTCGGCCGACGTGCTCGCCGTGCGGCCGCTGGCCACCGCCGCCGTCCGGGCGCTCGCCGCCACGCCGGCCTTCGGGCGCATCGCCGCCCGCGCCGCCACCGACGTCCACCGCCAGGTGGTCGGCGGGCGACCCGAGGTCGTGCTGCGCCTCGACCGCGGCGGCCCCGTCCTGCAGGACGCGCTGCGCAGCGTCTCCCCGGCACTGGCGGCCCGGACCGCCGAGGGCGCGACCCCGGTCCTCGCCACGCTCGAGCGCGGCGACGGCCTGACGGCGCTGAGGCGCGTCCTCGACGCGAGCGCCTGGTGGTGGGTCCTCCTCGCGGGTGCCGCCGTCTCCGCCGCCGCGGCGCTGCGCGTGGGCCCCGACGTCCGCGGGACGCTCGTGGCGCTCGGGGCCGCGGCGGCCGTCGCCGGCGCGGTGGTCGCCGGGCTCGAGGTCGGCGCCGGGGCCGTCGTCGCGGAGCGCGCCGCGCCGGGCTCGGGGGCGCCCGGCGACCGGCGCCACGACGCGGTCGCCGCGACCTGGACGGCGCTCTTCGGCGACCTGCGCACCGCCGCGCTCGTCATGGCCGCGGGCGGCCTGGCCGTCGCGGCCCTCGCCTGGGCCCTGCCCGGGCATCGCCCGGCCGCGGCGCCGGGCGACCCCGCGGGGCGCGGCCGCCGGCGCGGAGGGGCGCTCGTCGCCGGCGCGGCGCTCGTGGCGCTGGCCGCGGCGGCGCTCACGGCGTCCGTCCTGCTCGCCGCCGGCGGTCCCGCGGCGCCGGCGGCGACGGCCGCCGCGCCCCGGGGCGGCTGCAACGGCTCGGTCGCCCTCTGCGGGCGCCGCCTCGACGACGTGGTCTTCGCCGGGACGCACAACTCCTACGCCGCGGCCGACGAGCCCGGGTGGCTGTTCGCCAACCAGCGCCACGGCATCGCGCGCCAGCTCGACGACGGCATCCGCGCCCTGCTGCTCGACGTCCACGCCGGGGTCCGCGACCCGGACACCGGGCGCGTGCGAACCGACCTGCGCGCCGAGGGCATGACCCGCAACAAGGTCGCCGAGGCGATCGGCCCGCGCGCGCTGCGCACGGCCGACCGGCTCGCCGGCCGGGTGGGCGCCGGCGACCTGCGCGGCACGCGGGGGACCTACCTCTGCCACACCCTGTGCGAGCTGGGCGCGGAGCCGTTCGACCAGGAGCTCGCGGTGGTCCGCCGCTTCCTCGACCGCCATCCCGCCGACGTCCTCCTCGTCGTCTTCGAGCCGTACGTGCCCCCGGCGGAGATCGAGGCCGGCCTGCGGCGCACGGGCCTGCTCGGCACGGCGGCGGTCCTCGACCGCGCCGCGCCGCTGCCGACGCTCGGCGAGCTCGTCGACGCCGACCGGCGGCTCGTGCTCTTCGCCGAGGAGGACGGTGGGACGCGGCCCTGGTACCCGCCCGCCTTCTCCTTCGTCCAGGACACCCCGCTCGGCGCCCGCCGGCCCGCGGAGCTGAGCTGCCGGCGCTTCCGCGGCGAGCCCAGCAGCCCGCTCCTGCTCCTGAACCACTGGATCGACCGGTTCCCGCCGCGGCCGTCCGACAACGCCCCGATCGGCACGGCCGCGTTCCTGCGCGATCGCATCCGGCGCTGCACCGCGCAGCGCCGGATCCGGGGCGCGATCGTGGCGGTCGACTTCTCCGACCGCACCGAGGTCGTGGCGGTCGCCCGCGAGCTCGATCGCCGCCGGCCTTGACGCGCCGCCGGCCGGGGCCGCGCGGGGTCGCATTGCTAGCCTCGGCGCCCCGTGGCCGCGCCTGAGACGACGACGACCCTGCGCCGCACCCCGCTGTACGAGCGCCACGTCGCCGCGGGCGCCCGGCTCGTCCCGTTCGCCGGCTGGGAGATGCCGGTCCAGTACGAGGGCGTCCTCCAGGAGCACCGCGCCGTCCGCCAGGGCGTCGGCGTCTTCGACGTCTCGCACATGGGCCAGGTCGAGACGTCCGGGCCCCAGGCGGCCGAGCTCCTCCAGCACGTCCTGAGCAACGACGTCTCCACGGTCAAGGTCGGCGGCGCGCAGTACAGCGTGCTGTGCCGGGAGGACGGCGGCGTCCTGGACGACCTCTTCACCTACCGGCTGGCGGCCGACCGATGGCTCACCGTCACGAACGCGGCCAACCACACCAGGGACCTGGCCTGGATCCTGCGCCACGCCGACGGCTTCGACGCCGAGGTCCACGACGTCGCCGACCGCTACGCCATGCTCGCCGTCCAGGGCCCCGGCGCGCGCGAGTGCGTCCAGGCGCTCAGCGACGGGCCGCTGCCCGTGCGCTTCACGGTCGGGGAGCGCCGCCTGCTGGGCGCGACCGCGCTCGTGTGCGGCACCGGCTACACGGGCGAGGACGGCGTCGAGCTGCTGCTCGACGGCGCACAGGCGCCCGCCGTCTGGGACGAGCTGCTGCGCCGGGGGGCCACGCCCGTCGGGCTGGCCGCGCGCGACACGCTGCGGCTCGAGGCGTGCTTCCACCTCTACGGCAACGACCTGACCGAGGAGCGCGGGCCGATCGAGGCCGGGCTCGGGTGGTGCTGCAAGGAGGACACCGGCTTCGTCGGGTCCGACGCCGTGCGCGCCGTCCGCGCCGCCGGGCCCGCCGAGAAGCTCGTCCCGCTGCGCTTCACCGGCGCCGGCATCCCGCGCCAGGGCAACCCCGTGGTGGCCGGCGGCGAGGTCGCCGGCGAGGTCACCTCGGGCACGCTCTCGCCGATGCTCGAGGTCGGCATCGCGCTCGCCTACGTCCGCGCCGCGCTGGCCGTCCCCGGCACCGAGGTCGAGGTCGACGTGCGCGGCAAGCGCCGCGGCGCCGTCGTCGCCGAGAAGCCCCTGTACCGCACCCCGTAGACCCGCCCACCCGCGCCCGCAGGACGCGTCCGCCCACCCGCCCGAGGAGGACCCAGATGGCCGAGGCCAGCTACCCCGACGACCTGCTGTACCACGCCGAGCACGACTGGGCCAAGATCGACGGCGACGTGGCGACCTTCGGCGTGACCTGGTTCGCCCAGGACGCGCTCGGCGAGGTCGTGTTCTTCGACCCGCCCGAGGTCGGCAGCAGCGTGACGAAGGACGAGCCCTACGCTGAGGTGGAGTCGGTCAAGGCGGTCTCGGACGTCATCGCCCCGCTGTCGGGGGAGATCGTCGAGGTCAACACCGCCCTGGGCGACACCCCCGAGTCGATCAACGAGGACCCCTACGGCGCCGGGTGGATGGTCAAGGTGCGGCTGTCCGACGTAGCCGAGCAGGAGAGCCTGATGGCGCGCGACGCCTACACCAGCACCCTGACCTAGACCGAGAGCCGTGAGCCGCTACACCGCCACCACCCCCGACGACCTCCGGCAGATGCTCGACGAGATCGGCGTGGGCTCGATCGACGAGCTCTTCGCCACGATCCCCGAGGCGCTGCGGCTCGACCGCCGCCTCGACCTCCCCGAGGGCGAGGGCGAGCAGGCGGTGTACGCGCGGCTGCGCGAGCTGGCCGGCCGCAACACGTCCGCCGAGGACGAGATCACCTTCCTCGGCGGCGGGATGTACGACCACTACGTCCCCGCGCTCGTGGACATGCTCATGGCGCGATCGGAGTTCCTCACGCCGTACACGCCCTACCAGCCCGAGATCTCGCAGGGCGGCCTGCAGGTCATGTTCGAGTTCCAGACCGCCATCAGCGAGCTCACGGCGCTGCCCGTGGCCAACGCGTCGGTCTACGAGGGTCCGAGCGCCGTGGCGGCCGCGGCCTACCTGGCCAAGCTCGCGAACGGCAAGGGCCGCGTCGTCGTCTCGCGCGGGGTGCACCCGCACAGCCGCGAGACGCTCGCGACCTACGCGCACGGCTACGGGGTCGAGGTCGTCGAGGTCGGGCTGCGCGACGGCGTCACCGACGCCGACGCCTGGGCGGAGGCCATCGACGGCGACACCTCGGCGGTCGTCTTCCAGCAGCCGAACTTCCTCGGCGCCGTCGAGGACGCCGAGGCGCTCGCGGCGGCCGCCAAGACGTCGCCGGCCGTCGTGATCGGCGCGTACGACCCGATCCCGCTCGGGATCCTCAAGCCGCCGGGCGAGTGCGGCGTCGACGTCGCCGTGGGGGAGGGGCAGCCGCTCGGCAACCGCCTGGACTTCGGCGGTCCCTCGTTCGGGTTCTTCGCCGCGACCGAGGCCTACCTGCGCCGAATGCCGGGCCGCATCGCCGGCGAGACGACCGACGTCGACGGGCGCCGCGGCTTCGTCCTGACGCTCCAGACCCGCGAGCAGCACATCCGGCGCGAGAAGGCGACGTCGAACATCTGCACCGCCCAGGCCCTCAACGCGCTCGGCGGCGTCGTGCACCTGGCCTGGCTGGGTCGGCGCGGCCTCGTCGAGCTGGGCGAGCTCCTGCTCCAGCGCACCGACTACGCGCGCCGGGCGCTGACCGCCCTCGACGGCGTCGAGGCGCTCCACGAGCAGCCCGTGGTCCGCGAGTTCGCCGTCACGCTCCCGGTGGCCGGCGTCGCGGAGGTCGAGCGCATCGCCGCCGCCTGCCAGCGCCAGGGCGTCAACCCCGGCTACGCGCTGGGCCACGACTACGAGGAGCACCCCTCGGGGCTGCTCGTCGCGCTCACCGAGCAACGGTCGAGGGCCGACATCGACCGCCTGGCCGACGTGCTCGGGCGCGCGCTGGCCGGCGTCCGCCAGGAGGTGGCGGCGTGAGCACGGTCAACGACAACCGCCTGCACGGCGATCCCGGCATCGAGGCCCACGAGCCCCACCACGGGCACGCCGCGGTCCCCGCCGGGGCGACGATCGAGACCCCGCTGCAGCGCGCCCGCGCCCGGACGATCTTCCAGAAGGGCGCCCCGGGGCGGCGCGCCTTCGTCTGCCCGCCGCTCGACGTCCCCGAGCAGGACGCCGAGGCGCTGCTCCCGCCGCGGCTGCGGCGTGCGACCGAGCCGGCCCTCCCGGAGGTGTCCGAGCCGGAGATCGTCCGCCACTACGTCAACCTCTCCAAGCGGAACTTCGACCTCGACTCGGGCTTCTACCCGCTCGGCTCGTGCACGATGAAGCACAACCCGCGCCTGCACGAGCGCGTGGCGGCGCTCCCGGGGCACGCGCGCCTGCACCCGCTCCAGCGGGCGGAGCACGCCCAGGGGGCCCTCGAGCTCATGTGGGAGCTCGAGCGCGCGCTCGGGGAGGTGGCCGGGCTGCCGCACGTCTCCCTGCAGCCCAGCGCCGGCTCGCACGGCGAGCTCGCGGGCGTGCTGCTGACCCGCGCCTACCACGAGGACCGCGGCCAGACGCGCCACAAGGTCCTCACCCCGGACACCGCGCACGGCACGAACCCGGCGACGGTGACGATGGCGGGCTACACGGTCGTGAAGGTCGGGACGAACCCCGACGGCGGCGTCGACCTCGACGACCTGCGGGCGAAGGCCGACGAGGACGTCGCCTGCCTCATGCTCACGAACCCCAACACGCTGGGGCTCTTCGACGCGAACATCGAGGAGATCGCGCGCATCGTCCACGACGTGGGCGCGACGCTCTACTACGACGGGGCGAACCTCAACGCCGTCATGGGCCGCGCGCGGCCGGGCGACATGGGCTTCGACATCGTCCACTACAACCTCCACAAGACCTTCACCCAGCCCCACGGCGGGGGCGGGCCCGGGTCGGGCCCGATCGCGGTCAGCGACCGGATCGCGCCGTTCCTCATGCGGCCGGTCGTCGTCAAGGACGACCACGGGTCCTTCCGGCTCGAGGAGGGCGGGGCGGGGTCCGCGTCGGCGCCCGGGTCGAAGTCCATCGGCCGCCTGCGCGGCTTCCAGGGCAACTACGGCACCTTCGTGCGGGCCTACGCGTACATCCGCTCGCTCGGGGCCGAGGGCCTGCAGGACGCGTCGGAGACCGCCGTGCTCAACGCGAACTACCTGCTCGCGCGGCTGCGCACCCTCGGCGTCCTCGAGCACCTGCCGCTGGCCTTCGGCGAGCACTGCATGCACGAGTTCGTCCTCTCGGGCGCGCCGATGAAGAAGGAGCTCGGCATCCGGACGCTCGACCTGGCCAAGCGCCTGCTCGACCACGGCTTCCACCCGCCGACGGTGTACTTCCCGCTGCTCGTGGACGAGGCGCTGCTCGTCGAGCCGACCGAGACGGAGACGAAGGAGACGCTCGACGCGTTCGCCGACGCCGTCGCGGCGGTCCTGCGCGAGGCGGCCGCGGACCCCGAGGTCGCCCGCCAGGCGCCCTACACGACCCCGGTGCGTCGCCTCGACGAGGCCGGCGCGGCCAAGCACCCGCGGATCCGCGAGGCGCTGGAGGCCGCGCAGGGCTAGCCGTCGCCCGGCCCGGCGGCGGCGCCGCCGTCGCCGTCGCGCGGCGGTCGCGAGCCCTCGGCGAACGCCACCGCGTCGTCGCCGGCGAGGACGAGCTCGGGGACCTCGCCGCGCCGGGCGCGCACGGCGAGGTCGCGGACCGGCAGCGGCGCGCCGCCGGCCACGAGCACGACGTTCCCGCCCTGGCGGCGGCGCAGGACCTTCCGCGTCGAGACGACGGCGAGGTGCTCGAAGGCCTCCGTGAGCGCGGCGGCGACGGGGCGGGCCAGCGACGGGCCCGCGTGGCCGAGGAGCGGCGGCGGCTCGACGACGTTGACCGCCAGGAGGCCGCCCGGGCGCAGGGCGCGCCGCGCCAGCGCGGCGAACTCGACGGTGGTGAGGTGGCGCGGCACGCGGAGGTCGTCGAACGCGTCGAGGACCACGACGTCGGCGGGCTCGCCCCGGCCGTCCAGGCGGCGCTCGAGGAGCCGGCGGCCGTCCACCGCGCGGACGCGCAGGTCGCGCGAGGGCCGCAGGCCGAGGTGCTCCCGCGCCAGGGCGATGAGCGCTTCGTCGACCTCGGCCACCTCCTGACGCGACCCGGGACGGGTCGCGGCGACGTAGCGCGGCAGCGTGAAGCCGCCGCCGCCGAGGTGGACGGCCGTGACCGGCCGCCCCGTGGGTGCCGCGACGTCGACCGCGTCGGCCAGCCGGCGCACGTAGGCCCAGGCGATGCACCGCGGGTCGCGGAGGTCGACGTGCGACGCGTCCTCGCCGTCGAGCCGCAGCACACGCCGCCACGGGCGCTCCGGCTCGGGCACGACCTCGGCCAGCGCGCGCCCGGTGTCGACGGTCACCGGCCGCGCCGACCACGTCCGCTCGGCGCGCCGGCCGCGCGGGCGATCGGGCATCGCGGGCAGCGTGCCACACCGGCGGCGACCGGGCCGCGCCGCGCGCCCGCGGAAGGGCTCGGCCGCCGGCCGCGGCCACCGCCCTCGACGGGACGGCGCTCAGCCGCTCGCCGCGGCCACCCGGCCGTCGCGCTCGTCGTGCCCGGCGTGCGCCGGCTCGCCGATCCCGCCGGGCGCGGGCTCGGCCGCGGCGCGCTCGGAGACGCTCGTCTTCGCGGTCAGCCAGGAGAAGCCGGCCTGCGCCACGTCGTTGACGGCGCTCGCGTTGAGCACGGCGGTGACGACGCGCGCCTCGCGAGGGCGCAGGACGCGCAGGCCGACGAGGCCCAGGGCGCTCCACATGCCCGTGCAGCGCGTGCACGTCAGCAGCTCGCCGGTGACGTAGCGCAGCCCCTCGCCCTTCGGCCGGCGGCCGTCGTCGGTGACCTCCACGAACGGCTCGCGGACCCAGGCGTCGACCTTCTCCTTGGCCACGAGCTTGGCCAGCGCGAAGGTGGCGATCCCCAGCGGCAGCGCCTCCGCCGCGCCGAGCGGATCGTCGCCGCGCTCGCGCGAGGCCACCAGCACGGCGCCGAGCAGCGACGCCCAGCCCGCGCTCAGGGCGGCGTAGTCGCGGGCGGAGGCGGGCTTGCCGGAGAGCTCGGACACCCTCGGGCGCTACCCGGGCCGGCGCGTCGGGCCGCGCCATGTCCGGGAGCGGGCCCCGGATGTCAGCACGCTGACATCTCATGCGTGCGAGCTCGAGAAGCGGTGGTTTTGGCGCGCTGTGTGCCGGGAACCACACCGGCACCGCGGCTTCGAGCCGCGCACCGGCCAAGCCCCCCAGGCCGGGCTTTCAGGGTGGGAGCGCAGTCCCCGGCACACCTCCTCGGTCGCCATGCCCCCCAGGCAACCGAGGCCGGCCGGGGGCGGCGCTCCCGCTATGTTCAGGCGCCGAGTGCGCATCTTCTCCGGCATCCAGCCCACGGGGCGCAAGCACCTGGGCAACTACATCGGCGCGATCCGCCACTACGTCGAGGGCCAGGAGCGGGGCGAGGGCCTCTACTGCATCGTCGACCTCCACGCGCTGACCCTGCCGTACGAGCCGGCCGAGCTGCGCGACCGCCTCCACGACACGCTCGCCATCCTGCTCGCCGCCGGGCTCGACCCGGCCCGCAGCGTCCTCTTCCGCCAGAGCGACGTCCACGAGCACACGGAGCTGTCGTGGCTGCTGAGCTGCGTCACCCCGCTGGGCGAGCTCAACCGCATGCACCAGTTCCGCGACAAGTCCAAGGCGCAGCGCGAGCTCGTCTCCGCCGGCCTGCTCTTCTATCCGGTCCTCATGGCGGCCGACGTGCTCGCCTACCGCGCCGACGAGGTGCCCGTGGGGGAGGACCAGCGCGAGCACCTCGAGCTCATGCGCGACGTCGCGCGCCGCTTCAACGCCCGCTTCGGCGAGGGCCTGCTCGTCGTCCCGGAGGGCCGGATCCCCGAGGTGGGCGCGCGGATCATGGACCTCCAGGAGCCGACCCGGAAGATGTCGACGTCGGGCTCGTCGGAGGAGGGCACGCTCTACGTCCTCGACGAGCCCCGGGCGATCGAGAAGAAGCTCAGGCGCGCGGTGACCGACTCCGGCACGGAGATCCGGCGCGACCGGGGCAAGCCCGGCGTCTCCAACCTCATCGACGTCCTCGCGGTCGCCCGCGGGACGACGCCGGAGGCCGTCGAGGCCGACCTCGCCTCGGCCCGCGGCTACGGCGACCTCAAGGCCGCGACGGCCGAGGCCGTGATCGAGATGCTCGCGCCCGTGCGTGAGCGCTACGCCGAGCTGCGCGGCGACGAGGCCGCGCTCGAGGAGATCCTCGCCGTGGGCGCCGAGCGGGCGCGCGACCTGTGCCGGCCCGTGCTGGCCGACGTGCGCGAGGCGATGGGCGTCGGCCCGCGCCGGGCGCGCGTGGCGTAGGCGCCGCGGCGCACCGCCGGCCGCCCGCCGTGCGCCCCCTCGTCCTGCTCGTCGGCGCGGTCGTCCTCGTCGACACGATGTTCTACGCGGCGATCACGCCGCTGCTGCCCGAGCTGCGCGACGAGCTCGGGCTCGGCAAGGGCGGCGCCGGCGTCCTCGCCGCCGCCTACGCCGCCGGCACCTTCGCCGGCGCGCTGCCCGGCGGCTGGCTCGCGGCCCGCCTGGGCGTCCGCGTCGCGGTCCTGTCGGGGCTGGCCCTCATGGGGGTGGCCGGCCTCGTGTTCGCCTTCGGGCACAGCCTCCTGCTGCTGGACGGGGCGCGCTTCCTCCAGGGTGTGGGGGGCGCCTGCTCGTGGGCGGGCGGCCTGGCCTGGCTCGCCGCGGCGGCGCCGCGCGAACGCCGCGGGGAGGTGCTCGGGACCGCGCTCGGCGCCGCGATCGTCGGTGGCCAGCTCGGCCCGGTGGTGGGCGCCGTGGCCCATGCCGTCGGCCGCGAGGCGGCGTTCTCGGCCACGGCGGTCCTCGGCATCGCGCTCGCCGTGTGGGCCGCCCGGACGCCGGCCGCGCCGGGCGGGGCGCCCTCGGCCGGCCTGCGCGAGGCCATCCGCGACCGCCGCCTCGCCGCGGGCCTGTGGCTCACGGCGCTGCCGTCGGCCGCCTTCGGGGTCGTGGCCGTCCTCGCGCCGCTGCGCCTGGACGCGCTCGGCGCCGGCGCCCTGGCCATCGGGGCGACGTTCTTCGTGGCCGCCGGCGGCGAGGCCCTCGTCAACCCCGCCGTCGGGCGCCTGACCGACCGCCGCGGGGTGCGGGTCGTCGCCCTGCCCGGCCTCGTCGCCGCGGCGGCGCTGCTCGTCGTCGTCCCCCTGCCGGAGCGCGTGCTGCCGGCGGCGGTCGCCGTCGTGGCGGCGACGTGCGTGCTCGGCGTCCTGTGGGTGCCCTCGATGGCGCTCATCGCCTCCGGCGCCGACGCGGTCGGGCTCGACCAGGGCTTCGCGGCGGCCGGCTTCAGCCTGGCCTGGGCGGCGGGCTACACGGCCGGCGCGGCAGGCGGCGGCGCGCTCGCCGGCGCCGCGAGCGACGCCGCGCCGTTCGCGGTCGTGGCGGTGGCGGCGCTGGCGACGGCGGCGGCCGCGCGGGTCGCGTCGCGTCGGGCCGGGCCGCTACGGTCCCCGGGGTGACCGTCGCCGCGCTCGAGCTCGACCTCGAGGTCTTCAGCGGGCCGTTCGACCTGCTCCTGACCCTCGTCCTGCGCGAGGAGGTCGACCTGCTCGAGGTCGAGCTGGCCGACGTCGTCCTGACCTACCTCGACCACCTCGAGGCCCGCGGGGAGCTCGACCTCGAGGTCGCCACCGAGTTCCTCGTGCTCATCGCGGCGCTGCTCGAGCTGAAGTCCCGGCTCATGCTGCCGCGCGAGGACGAGGAGCTGCTGGACCTCGCGCCCGACGAGGCCGCCGAGGAGCTGCTCGCCCGCCTGCTCGACGCGCGCCGCTACCGGCGCGCCGCCCAGCACCTGGCCGGTCTGCTCGCCGACGAGGACGGCCATCGCTTCCGCGCGGTGCCCCTGCCCGCCGCGCTGCGCCGCTTCGATCCCGACGCCGTCGGCGCGGTGTACGACCCCGACCGGCTCGGCGCGGCCATCGGCGGCCTGCTCCGCCTCCCGCCGCCGCTCTCGCTGCGCCACCTGACCTTCCCGCGGGTGACCGTCGCCGAGCGCCTCGGGCACCTGCGCGGGCTGCTGCGCCGCGGTGCGCTGCGCTTCGACGACGCCGTGCGCGGGGCCGACCGCGTGACGGTCGCCGTGACGCTCTTCGCGCTGCTCGAGCTCCACAAGCAGGGCGAGGCGACCTGGGAGCAGGACGAGCCCTTCGGCGCGATCACGGTGACCCCGCGTGCCCCGGCCGCGCCGGCGGTCCGCACGGCGTCGACCCGGGAGGCCGCGGCGTGACCGTCGACCAGGACCCGGAGCTGCAGCGGGCGCTCGAGGCGCTCCTGTTCCTCGCCCCCGAGCCGGTGGCCGAGGCCGAGCTGGCCGACGCGCTCGAGTGCTCCGAGGACGAGCTGGCGGCCGCGCTCGCGCGCCTGCAGGAGGACTTCGCGCCGGGCGCGAGGGGCCTGGTGCTGCGCCGCCTCGGCGGCGGCTGGACGCTCGCGACCGCGCCCGAGGCCGAGCCCGCCGCGCGACGCCTGCTCGCCCGGCCCCGGACCCCGCCCCTGACGCCCGCGCAGGCCGAGACGCTGGCGATCGTGGCCTACCTGCAGCCCGTGTCGCGCCCCGAGGTGACGCGGATCCGCGGCGTCAGCGCGGACTCGGCGGCGGCCACGCTGCTCGACCGGGGCCTGGTCGAGGAGGCGGGCCGCTCGACCTTCGGCGCGGTCCTGTACCGGACGACGCCGCTGTTCCTCAAGCTCTTCGGCCTCGCCTCGCTGGACGACCTGCCCGACCCCGCGGCGTGGGACCCGACGCCCGAGGAGGAGGCCGACCTGCGCGAGCGGCTGCTGCGGGCCGGCGAAGCACGGGCGGCCGCGAGCCCGGCGGAGGCGTCCGTCTAGCCCGGGTCGCGGTCGCGGTCGCGGTCCCGCTCGCGAGTGAGCGCCCGCTTCAGGCGCTGGTCGGCGCCGTCGGCGACGCGCTGGAGCTCGGCGAGCCGGACCTGGTCGCCGCGGCCGAGCAGGATGCGCCGGCGGTAGAGCGCGAGGCGCTGCGCGGCGT
Source organism: uncultured Actinomycetes bacterium (assembly GCA_963707695.1). Taxonomy (GTDB): domain Bacteria; phylum Actinomycetota; class Thermoleophilia; order Solirubrobacterales; family Solirubrobacteraceae; genus JAOPZW01. The sequence goes on from CAVPQY010000006.1 coordinate 298,035, forward strand.
GGGCCGCCTCGGCGCGCAGCTCGGCGACGGACGGCTCGGCCACGGCCCGGGGCTCAGAGCCCGCGCCGGCGGGCGTCCTCGCTGAGCGCGCGGGCCAGGACGGCCGGGTCGAGGCGGTGGTCGACGTCCTCGAGGTGGCGCTCATGGCGCACCGTCGCGCGGTGCAGGGCGTCCTGGAGGTCCTCGACCTGCGTCTCGAGGTGCGCGATGCGCCGCTCGAGGCGCTCGGCGACGTCCGGCGCGAGGCGCTCGGCCTCGGGGTCGGCCTCGGGGGCCGCGTCCGCGGCCGCGCGAGCGCCGGCGCCGCGGGCGAGGTCCTCGGGCAGCGGGGCCTGGGCGCGGCGGACGCCGATGACGCGGTGCAGCAGCCCGACCCGGGCCGCGGTCCTGCGCTGCTGGAAGCGGTCGGGCACGGCGGGGTCCTCCCAAGTCGATGCCGCGCGCCCGTCCCGAAGAGCGGTGGGCTGCGCCGGCCCCTCGAGTGTAGGGGCGCCCCCGAGGGGCGCGCGTGTCAGGCCGCCTTGGCCGCCAGCTGGCCGCAGGCCGCGTCGATGTCGCGGCCCCGCGTGAGCCGGACGGTGACCTCGAGGCCGTGCTCCTCGAGCACGGTGCGGAAGGCCTCGATCGCCTCCCGGCTCGACCCGTCGTAGCGGCCCGTCGGGTTGTAGGGGATGAGGTTGACCTTGAAGCGGCGGCGGTCGAGGACCTCCGCCAGCCGCAGCGCCTGCTCGTGACGGTCGTTGACGCCCTTGAGCATCACGTACTCGATGAACACGCGCCGGCGCTTGGCGTCGTAGAAGCGCTCGCACGCCGCCAGCACGTCGCGCAGCGGGTACTTGTCGTTGACGGGCATGATCTGGCTGCGCAGCGCCTCGTCGGCGGCGTGCAGGGACAGGGCCAGGCGGATCGGCCGGTCGCTCGCGGCGAGGCGGTCGATCCCCGGGACCCAGCCCACGGTCGAGATCGCCGTGCGGCGGTTCGTGATCCCGGCGTCGGGGAGGCGCGCGCAGGCGGCGAGGACCGCGTCGAGGTTCATCATCGGCTCGCCCATGCCCATGAACACGGCGTGGTCGACCGCGGTCATGCGCCGGAAGTGCAGGGCCTGGTCGAGGACCTCGGAGGCGGTCAGGTTGCGCCCGAACGTCATCTGGCCGGTCGCGCAGAACGTGCACGTCAGCGGGCAGCCGGACTGCGAGCTCAGGCAGAGCGAGTGGCGCCCGTCGCGGTACCGCATGAGGACCGCCTCCACCGGACGCCCGTCGCGGCGCGTCCGGAAGAGCGCCTTCACGGTCCCGTCGCGCGACTCGGCCTGGTCGGCGAGCTCGAGCGTCGAGAAGGGGACCTCCTCGGCGAGGCGCTCGCGCAGCGCCCGCGGCAGGTCGGTCATCGCGTCGTAGCCCTCGACCCCGCGGGCCGCCCAGGCCCAGACCTGCCGCGCGCGGAAGGCCGGCTGGCCCAGCTCGTCCAGGCGCGACGGCGAGGAGGTCGAGGTCCACGCGGACATGGTAGGACCGGGGTGCCGATGCGCCTGGCCAAGCACCTCGCCCACGCCGGCGTCGCCTCGCGGCGCGCCGCCGAGGCCCTCGTCGCCGAGGGCCGCGTCCGCGTCGGCGGCGAGGTCGTGACCGACCCCGCCCGCGACGTCGACGGCAGCGAGGGCATCGCCGTCGACGGCCGGCCGGTCGGCGCAGCCGGTCACGACCGGGTGGTCTACGCGCTCAACAAGCCCGCCGGGGTGGTCTCGACCGCCCGCGACACGCACGGGCGCCGCACCGTCGTCGACCTCGTGCCGGACGCCGGCACGCGCCTGTACCCGGTCGGGCGCCTCGACGCCGACTCGACCGGCCTGCTGCTGCTGACCGACGACGGCGACCTCGCGCACCGGCTCACGCACCCGCGGTTCGAGGTCCCGAAGACCTACCGGGCGCGCGTCGGCGGCGGGCCGGTCAGCGACCGCGCGCTCGCACGGCTGCGCGAGGGCGTCGAGCTCGACGACGGGCGCACCGCGCCCGCGCGCGTCCGCCGGCTCGGGCCAGGGCGCCTGGAGCTCGTCCTGCGCGAGGGGCGCAAGCGCCAGGTCCGCCGGATGTGCGAGGCCGTCGGCCACCCCGTGGTCGAGCTGCGGCGCGTCGCCTTCGGGTCGCTGGCGCTGGGGGACCTGCCGCCGGGGGCGGTCCGGCGCCTGACCGCGGACGAGGTCGAGGGGCTGCGGGCCGCCGCGAGCCGGGTGCGATGATGCCGCCCGCGATGCGCCTCTTCGCCCTGCGTGGGGCCACCACCGCCGACCGCAACGACGCCAAGGACATCCTCGGCGCGACCGAGGAGCTCATGCACGAGCTCATGGGGCGCAACGGCCTCGACACCGGCGCGGTCGTGAGCTGCGTCTTCACGGTCACCCCGGACCTCAACGCCGCCTTCCCGGCCACCGCGGCGCGCGGCCTGGGCTTCGACCGCGTGCCGCTGCTCTGCGCGCAGGAGATCGCGGTCCCCCGCGCGCTGCCGCGGACGATCCGCGTCCTGATGCACTACTACGCCGGCGACGACCACGTGGCGCGCCACGTGTACCTGCGCGACGCCCGCGGGCTGCGCGAGGACCTCGACGCGGCGCAGTAGGCGACAATGGGGGCATGGCCCTCGAGTTCAGCGAGCGCATCCGGCGCATCCCGGCCTACCCGGCGGCGGCGGCCTACGCGGTCCCCGAGGACGTCGCCCAGCTCGCGTCGAACGAGTCGCCCGACCCGCCGCTGCCCGGCGGTGGTCGAGGCCATCACGCGGACGCTGGGGACGCTCAACCGCTACCCCGACCCGGCGAACCACGCGCTGCGGCGCGCGCTGAGCGACCGCCACGGCGTGCCCGCCGCGCGCATCGCCATCGGCAACGGGTCCTGCGACGTGCTCCTGGCCGCCGGGGACGCCCTGCTCGAGCCCGGCGCCGAGCTCGTCCACGCCTGGCCCTCGTTCAGCGTCTACCCGCACCTCGAGGCCGCCTCGGGCGCGCGGGCGATCCGCGTCGCGCTCAACGAGCGCGAGGAGCACGACCTCGACGCGATGCTCCGCGAGATCACCGTCGCAACGCGGATGGTCATCGTCTGCAACCCGAACAACCCGACGAGCACGGCGCTGCCGCACGACGCGATCGCCGACTTCGTCGCGCAGGTGCCGCGTCACGTCGCCGTCCTGCTCGACGAGGCCTACTGCGAGTTCTCGACCCTCGACGACCCCGACGCGTCGGTCGACCTGCTCGGACGCCACCGCAACCTCGTGCTCCTGCGGACCTTCAGCAAGGTCCACGGGCTCTGCGGGCTGCGCGTGGGCTACGCGCTGTGCGGCGACGAGCGCTTCGTGCAGGCGGTCGACCAGGTCCGCCAGCCGTTCTTCTGCAACGCCGCCGCCCAGGCGGCGGCGATCGAGGCGCTGCGCCACCAGGACGAGGTCACCGCCCGCGTGGAGCGGGCGATCGTCGCGCGGGTCGAGGTCGAGCTCGGCCTCCAGGACCTGGGGATCCAGCCCGCCGCCTCGCAGGCGAACTTCTGCTGGTTCGACCTGCCGCTCGAGGACGGCGAGGAGCCCGCGGCCAAGGAGGCCGCCGTCGTCGCCGGCCTGCGCGAGCGCGGGATCCTCGTCCGGGCGGGCACGGCGCTGGGCAAGCCCGGGGCGCTGCGCGTCACGTACGGCACGCCCCGCGACAACGCCCGCTTCCTCACCGCGCTCGGCGACCTGCTGTAGCCGGGCCGGCGGTCGCCCGGCGGGCCGGCGCCCTGCCGGCGGGCGGCCGGACGCAGGAGAGCGGCGCTGGCGCGCCGACGCGCGCTTCGCTAGCCTCCGCGGCGAGCCATGGCTCGGCCGACCCACAGCGCCAGCACGAAGGTCCTCGCGGACGACGCGCTGGTCGGCTACGCCTACGCCTATCCCGCCGCCTGGCGATTTAGCTAGGCGCTCGGTCGCCCCGCCTGCGCGGGACGCCTCTCCCGGCCCGAGGGCCGAGCGCCACCTCCGAGGGCCCCTGGCCCGCCGCGTCCGTACCCTCACCAGGCAGAGAAAGGCACCGAAGGCATGATGATCGTGATGCAGCAGGAGGCGACCGAGGCCCAGATCCAGGGCGTGATCGACCGCATCGAGTCCGCGGGCGCGCGGGCACACCCCAGCCGGGGCGACGAGGTGACGGTGATCGGCGCCATCGGGGACGTCGAGCGCGAGGTCCACGTCGCCGAGCTCGGGCTCGAGGCGGCGCCCGGGGTCGACCGCGTCGTCCCCATCCTCAAGCCGTACAAGCTCGCCTCGCGCCAGATCCGGCACGGCGAGGACTCCGTCCTGGACCTCAGCGGGGCGCTGATCGGGGGCGAGCACTTCGCGCTCATCGCCGGCCCGTGCACCGTCGAGTCGCGCGACCAGCTCCTGGCCGCCGCCGACGCGGTCCACGCCGCCGGGGCGACGATGCTCCGCGGCGGCGCCTACAAGCCGCGCACCTCGCCCTACGCCTTCCAGGGCCTGGGGCAGGAGGGCCTGCGCCTGCTGGCCGAGGCCAAGGAGCGCACCGGCCTGCCGATCGTCACCGAGCTCATGGACGCCCGGGACATCGAGCCGCTCGTCGACGTCGCCGACGTCGTGCAGATCGGCGCGCGCAACATGCAGAACTACGCGCTGCTGTCCGAGGTCGGGCGCTCCGGGCTGCCAGTCCTGCTCAAGCGGGGGCTGTCGGCCACGCTCGAGGAGCTCCTGATGGCGGCCGAGTACGTCCTCAAGGAGGGCAACCCCAACGTCCTGCTCTGCGAGCGCGGGATCCGGACCTTCGAGACCGCCTACCGCTTCACCCTCGACCTCACGGCGATCCCGGTCCTCAAGCAGCTCACGCACCTGCCGGTCGTCGTCGACCCCAGCCACGCCGCGGGCCGGCGCGACCTCGTCGGGCCGCTGAGCCTCGCCGCGGCCGCGGCGGGCGCCGACGGCATCATCGTCGAAGTCCACCCCGACCCCGAGCACGCGATCTGCGACGGCCCGCAGCAGCTGCGGGCGAGCGAGTTCGCCGCCTACGCGGACAAGGTCGAGCAGGCCGCGGCGATCGCCGGCAAGCGGGCCTTCCGCCCGGCGCCCGCCCGGACCGCCGCCTGACCGTGCGGGCGGCCGCGTGAACGTCGCGGTCGTCGGCGTCGGGCTCATCGGCGGGTCGGTCGGCCTGGCCGCGCGCGGGCGGCTCGGCGCGACGGTCCGCGGGTACGACCCGGCCGCCGGCGACCGGCCCGTGCGGGCCGGCGCCGCCGACGCGATGACCGCGACCCTCGAGGAGGCCGTCGCGGACGCCGACGCCGCGTTCGTCTGCGTGCCCGTCGGAGCGCTCGAGGCGACGGTCGGCGCCGCGCTCGCCGCCGCCCCGCCGGGCTGCGTCGTCACCGACGTCGGGTCGGTCAAGCGGCCCCTCGTGGCCGCGATCGGCGACGGGCGCTTCGTGGGCGGCCACCCCCTGGCCGGGGCCGAGGCCTCCGGCGTCGAGCACGCCCGCGGCGACCTCTTCGCCCAGGCCACGTGGTACCTGACGCCGACGGCCGCGACGTCGGGCGTCCTGCTCGAGCGGCTCCACCGGCTGCTCGCCGGGCTGGGGGCGCGCCCCGTGGCCCTCGACGCCGTCGACCACGATCGCGTCATGGCCGCCGTCTCCCACCTCCCGCACGTGGTCGCCAACGTCCTGGCCGGCCAGGCCGTCCGCGCCCTCGAGCCGGACCCGGCCGTCGGCGGGCCGCCCACCCGCCTGCCCCGGATCGGGCCGAGCTTCCGCGACGCCACGCGCGTCGCCGGAGCGCACCCGGCGCTCTGGCGCGAGATCTACGCCGCCAACGCCGACGCGCTCGTCGCCGCGCTCGACGACGCGGTGGCGCGCCTGCAGGAGGCGCGCGCCCACGTCGCCGCGGGCGACCTGGAGGCGCTGGAGGCCTGGCAGGCGCAGGCCGCCGAGGACCGTCGTCACCTGCTCGACGCCGCCCTGCCCGGCGGCGCCCAGGCGGAGCTGCGCCTCGCGGTGCCCAACCGCCCCGGGGTGGTGGCGGAGCTCGCGCTCACGCTGGGCCGCGCCGGCGTGAACATCGCGGACCTGGCGCTCGCGCCCTCACCGGACGCCACCACGGGCGAGGTCGCGCTGTGGGTCCCTGCCGAGCGGGCGGCCGAGGCCGCCGCGCTCGTCGCCCCGCTCGCGCTCGGCCCGGTGCGGACGTGACCTCCGCCTTCGTCCCGCCGGCGAGCCGCCTGCGCGGCGAGCTGACGCCGCCGCCGGACAAGTCGATCAGCCACCGCGCCGCCCTGCTCGGGGCGATGTGCGACGAGCCCGTCCGCGTGCGCGGGTTCCTGGACGCGGCCGACACGCGCTCGACCCTGGGCGCGGTCCGCGCCGTCGGGGCGATCGCCGAGCAGCGCGGCGACGAGGTCGTCCTGCGGGGAGCGGGCCTGCGTGGAGCCGACCAGCCCGATGGGCCCATCGACGTCGGCAACGCCGGCACGCTCATGCGGCTGCTCCCGGGGTGGCTGGCCGGCCAGGACGGCCGGCGCTTCACGCTCGACGGGGACAGCTCGATCCGCCGCCGCCCGGTCGACCGCATCGCCGGCCCGCTGGCGGCCATGGGCGCCGTGATCGAGGCGACCGGCGGACACCTCCCGCCCTTCACCGTCCACGGGGCGCGCCTGCACGGCGTCCACCACGACCTGCCGGTGGCCAGCGCGCAGGTCAAGTCCTGCGTCCTGCTGGCCGGGCTGCTGGCCGACGGCACCACCTCGGTGACCGAGCCGGCGCCGAGCCGCGACCACACCGAGCGCCTGCTGCGGGCCGCCGGGGTCGCCCTGCGCCGCACCGGCACCACCGTGAGCGTCGAGAACGTCGACGAGCTCGTCCTCGAGGACGTGCGCGTCCCGGCCGACCCGTCCTCGGCGGCCTTCGTCGTGGCCGCCGGGGTCCTGGTCACGGGGTCGCGCATCCTCGTCCGCGACTGCGGCGTGAACTGGACCCGCACCGGGTTCCTGCGCATCGTCCAGCGCATGGGCGGCATCGTCCTGGGCGACCTGGAGGAGCAGCCGGCCGACGAGGTCCCGGCGGGCGAGCCGGTCAGCGACCTCGACGTCGCCGCGGGTCCGCTCGTGGGCACCGTCGTCGACCCCCACGAGGTCCCGCTCGCCATCGACGAGCTGCCCCTCGTCGGCCTGCTGGGCGCCTTCGCCGAGGGCGAGACCGTCGTGCGCGGGGCCCAGGAGCTGCGGCTCAAGGAGTCCGACCGGATCGCCGCGGTCGTCGAGGGGCTGCGCGGGCTCGGCGCCGACGCCGAGGCCACGGAGGACGGCTTCGTCGTGCGCGGGACGGGCGGCCTGCGGGGCGGGCGGATCGACGCCCGCGGCGACCACCGGATCGCGATGCTCGGGGCCGTCGCCGGCCTGGCCTCGCGCGAGGGCGTCGACGTCGAGGGCGTGGACGCGGCGGTCGTGTCCTACCCTCGCTTCATGGACGACCTGTCCACCCTGCGCTAGAACCGGAGACCGATGCCCGACGCCCCGAGCCCCGGCCGCAACGACCGTGGCGGCCCGCCGCCGCGGCCGGCACCCGGGCGCAGCGGCGGCCCGGAGGATCCGCACCAGCCCGGGTGGAAGGTCGAGCCCTCGCCCGACGGCCGCGGGGCGCCGAAGGAGAAGCCGCCGATGCTGCCGCGCAACCGGCGCGGCACCTTCCTCGCCTTCATCCTCGGCCTGCTCGTCCTCAACGTCGTGCTGGCCATGATCACCGGCGGCCCCGAGTCCCGCCAGCGGATCCCCTACGAGCCGTTCTTCCTCGACCAGGTGCGCGCGGGCAACGTCCAGGAGATCTCGTCGACCGACCAGACGATCCAGGGCACCCTCAAGCGCGACGCGAAGTTCACGCCCGAGGGCGACAAGAAGCCGGTCGACGTCAAGCGCTTCAAGACCCAGGTGCCGGCCTTCGTCGTCACCGACGACCTCACCCGCCTGCTCGACGAGAAGAACGTCGTCACGAACGCCAAGCCGCCGGACCAGGGGCGCGGCTTCCTGGCCACGCTCATCCTCGGCTTCGGGCCGACGCTCCTCTTCGTCGGCCTCGCGATCTGGTTCTTCCGCCGGATGGCCGCCGGCGGCGGGGCGCTGGGGAACTTCGGCCGCGCCGGCTCGCGGCGCGTCGAGCCCGACCAGTCCGGGCGGGTGACCTTCGCCGACGTCGCCGGGATCGACGAGGCCGAGAACGAGCTGGCCGAGATCGTCGACTTCCTCAAGAACCCGGAGCGCTACCAGAAGCTCGGCGCCCGCATCCCGCGGGGCGTCCTGCTCAGCGGCCCGCCGGGCACCGGCAAGACGCTGCTGGCCCGCGCCGTGGCGGGGGAGGCCGAGGCGCCCTTCTTCTCCATGGCCGCGTCGGAGTTCGTCGAGGCGATCGTCGGCGTCGGCGCCTCGCGCGTCCGCGACCTCTTCAAGCAGGCCCGCGAGGCCGCGCCGTCGATCATCTTCATCGACGAGCTCGACGCGATCGGCCGCTCGCGCTCGGCCAACGTCTTCGGCGGTGGCAACGACGAGCGCGAGCAGACGCTGAACCAGATCCTGACCGAGATGGACGGCTTCGACGCCGACACCCGCGTCATCGTCATCGGCGCCACGAACCGGCCCGAGGTCCTCGACGCGGCGCTCCTGCGGCCGGGGCGCTTCGACCGCCGCATCACCGTCTCGACCCCCGACCGGAAGGGCCGCGCGGAGATCCTGCGCATCCACACGCGCTCGGTGCCGCTCGACCCGTCCGTCGACCTCGACTCGATCGCGGCGTCGACGCCGGGGATGACCGGGGCCGACCTCTCCCTCCTCGTCAACGAGGCCGCGCTGACGGCCGCGCGCCGCGGGCACACGCGCGTGCAGCCCGAGGACTTCACCGACGCGATCGAGAAGATCATCCTCGGGGCCGAGCGGGCCGTCGTCATGAGCGCGAGCGACCGCGAGCGCACGGCGTACCACGAGTCCGGCCACGCCCTGCTCGGGATGCTCACCCCGGGCGCCGACCCGGTTCGGAAGATCTCGATCATCCCGCGCGGTCAGGCGCTGGGCGTGACGCTGTCGACGCCCGAGGCGGACCGCTACGGCTACGAGCGCGAGGAGCTCATCGGCAAGATCAAGGTCGCCCTGGGCGGCCGCGCCGCCGAGCGCGTCGTCTACGGGCAGCTCACGACCGGGGCCGAGTCCGACATCCAGCAGCTGACCCAGATCGCACGCGGCATGGTGGGGCGCTGGGGCATGAGCGAGGCGATCGGCCCGGTGACCGTCCAGGCCTCGGGCGCCACGAACCCGCTGCTGCCGGGCGCGCAGGAGACCTCCGACGCGACCCAGCGCCTCGTGGACGAGGAGGTCCGCCGGATCATCGACGACGCCGAGGTCGAGGTCGTCGCGCTCCTCGAGCGCGAGCGCCCGCGCCTGGAGGCGCTCGCCCGCGCGCTGCTGGAGAAGGAGACGCTCGACCAGGCCGAGGCCTACGCGGTCGCGCAGGTCCAGCCGCCGGACGAGCCCGAGGACGAGGACCCCCGCCCGCCCGTCGTCGGGTCCGTCGGCGCCGGCTAGCGGCCGCCGGTCCAGGGTGGGGCTGCCCCCACCGACGCGCGGCGCCGGCAGGCGTAGCGTCGCCGGGCGTGAGCACCACGGCGACCCTCGGAGCGCTCCTCGAAGATCGCGCCCAGGCCCTGGTCGGCCGCGACCGGGAGCGCGAGGCGCTGCTGGACCTCGTCCGGGCCGACCGGCCGATCGCGGCCGTCGTCCATGGCGTGGCGGGGGTGGGCAAGACCGCGCTGCTCGAGGCCGTCCGCGCCGACGCGCGCGCCGCGGGGGCGCGGGTCGTGACCCTCGACGGCCGCGGGATCGAGCCGACCCGGGACGGCTTCGTCGCGGCGCTCGGGGCCGCGGTCGGCTGTGCGCCCACGGACGCCGCCGTGGCGGCGGCGCTCGCGGGCGACGGCGACCGCGTCCTCCTCGTCCTCGACGCCTGCGAGGCGCTGGGCATCCTCGACACCTGGCTCGCGCACGCCTTCGTCCCGGCCCTGCCCGTCAACGCCCGCGTCCTGATGGCGGGGCGGGCCGCGCCGTCCGGCGCCTGGACCGCCCACTACGGCGACGCGTTGCTCGAGGTGCCGCTCGGCGGCCTCGCCCCGGCCGCCGCCGAGCGCCTGCTCCGCGACGCCGGCGTGGACCCCGGCGTCAACCTGCTCGCGCACGGGCACCCGCTGACGCTGCGGCTGGCCTGCTCGGCCCTGCTCGGCCGGCCGCGGCCCGCCGGCGACGACGGGACCGACCTGGGCCCCCTCGTCGACCGCCTCGCGCGGCAGTACCTCGAGGGCCTCGACGCGCCGACCTGGCGGGCGCTCGGCGCCGCGTCGGTGACGCGCCGAACCACCCTGTCGGTGCTCGGGGCGCTGCTGCCCGGCGAGCCGGCCTGGGAGGCCTTCGAGCGCCTGCGCACGCTGCCGTTCGTCGACCTCGTGCCCGATGGCCTCGTGGTGCACGACATGGTCCGCGCCGCCGCGGCGGCGGTCCTGCGCGCCGCCGACCCCGTGACGTACGCGCGCCACCGCGCGGTGGCCTGGCGCACCCTCCACGCCGAGCTGCGCCACGCGACCGGGCCGGACCTCTGGCGCTACACGGCCGACCTGCTGTACCTCGTCGACCGCCCGATCGTCCGGCAGTACTTCTTCCCCGAGACGGTGCTCGACTGCGCCGTCGAGCCCGCGCGCCCGGACGACTGGCCGGCCATCGCCGCGCTCGCCGCAGAAGAGCGCGTCCTGGACATGTCGCGGCTGGAGACGTGGTGGCGCGCGGTGCCCGAGGCGTTCGCCGTCGCCCGCCGCACCGACGGGGAGGTCGTCGGCTTCCGCTGCCTGGCCGACCGCACGCAGCTCCCGCGCGACACCGGCGTGGACCCGGTGGCGGCCGCCGTGCGCGAGCACCTGCGCCGCGACCCCGTCCCGCGCGACGCCGCCGTCCTGGTCCTGCCCTTCATCGCCACCCGCGAGGACCGGGACGCGCCCTCGCACGCCCAGGCCGCCCTCCTGCTCGACCTCAAGCGGGCCTACGTCGCGGCTCGCCCGGCGCTGCGCCGCTCCTACGTCACCGCGCCCGTGCTCGCCGCGGACGACGGCCGCTGCGTGCAGGTCCTCGGCTACGTCCCGGTCCCCGGGCAGTCGCCGGCGGCGCCCTACGCGCACCGCCTGGTGTTCAACGACTTCGGGCCGGGGTCGATCGACGGCTGGCTGACCGACCTCGCCGCGCGCGAGCTCGGCATCGAGCCCGAGTCGCCGGTCGACGTGGTCCAGCGGCGCCTGCGCCTCGACGGCGAGCCGGTCGACCTCACCCAGCTCGAGTTCGACGTCCTGCGCTACCTCCAGCAGCGCGAAGGGCGCGCGGTCACGCGCGACGAGCTCCTGCGGGACGTCTGGGGGCACGAGTGGACGGGCGGCAGCAACGTCGTCGAGGTGGCCGTGAGCGGCCTGCGGCGCAAGCTCGGCGCGCGGGCGAGCGCCCTGCGCACCGTGCGCGGCGTCGGCTACCGCCTCGACGCCCTCGCCTGAGCGGCCCCCCTCATCCAGGCCTCAGGAAGCCTCAGGTTCGGCGGCCGGGGCGCGCCTACCGTCCGCCCATGACCACCACCACGCCCCCCACCACCTTCGACGAGGCCCGGGCGGAGGCGTTCATGGGCCAGCTCGCGGTCGAGGCCGGCGCGGCGATGAACGCCGCGCTGATCTGCATCGGCGACGAGCTGGGGCTCTACCGCGCGATGGCCGACGCCGAGCCCGTCACGCCCGCGGAGCTGGCGGCGCGCACCGCCACGCACGAGGCCTACGTGCGCGAGTGGCTCAACGCCCAGGCCGCGGGCGGCTTCGTCACGTACGACGCGGCCGCCGCGACGTACACGCTCCCGCTCGAGCACGCCATCGCGCTGGCCGACGAGCACAGCCCGCTCTCGCAGGCCGGCCTGTTCGAGGCCGTGACGGCCGCGATCGGCTCCCGCGAGCGCGTGGCCCGGGCCTTCCGCACCGGGGAGGGCGTGGGCTGGCACGAGCACCACCACGGCGTCCCGCACGGCGTCGCGCGGCTGTTCGCCGTCGGCTACCGGACCAGCCTCGTCGCCGACTGGATCCCCGCGCTCGAGGGGGTGGAGGCCAAGCTCCGGGCCGGCGCGTCCGTCGCCGACGTCGGCTGCGGCCACGGCGAGTCGACGATCCTGCTCGCGCAGGCCTATCCGCGGTCGACGTTCGTCGGCTTCGACCTCCACGCCGAGTCCATCGCGACGGCGCGGCGGCGCGCGCGGGAGGAGTGCGTCGAGGACCGCGTGACCTTCGCGGTCGCCGGTGCGAGCGACTTCCCCGGCGAGGGCTACGACCTCGTCGCCCACTTCGACTGCCTGCACGACCTCGGGGACCCGGTCGCGGCCGCGCGCCGCGTGCGGGAGACCCTGGCCGACGACGGGACGTGGTTGGTCGTCGAGCCGCTGGCGGGCGACCGCGTGGAGGACAACCTGCACCCGCTCGGGCGGCTGGACTACGGCTTCTCGACGCTCGTCTGCACGCCCGGCTCGCTGGCGCAGCCCGGCCGGATGGGCCTCGGGACGCAGGCCGGCGAGGCCCGGCTGACCGAGGTCATCCGCCAGGGCGGCTTCGCCTCGGTCCGGCGCGCCGCCGAGACCGAGACGAACATGGTGCTCGAGGCGCGGCCCTGATCGGCCGGCCCTGGTCGCACCGCGGTCCGCCCGGCGGGGCCGTCTATCGTGGCGCGCGCATGCTCGTCGCGATCGACGGTCCCGCCGGGGCCGGCAAGTCGACCGTGGCGCGCGCCACCGCGCGCGCGCTCGGCTTCCGCTTCCTCGACTCGGGGGCGATGTACCGCGCCGTCGCGCTGGCCGGAGACCGCGACCCCGCCCAGGTCGACGTGCGCTTCGACGACGAGGGGCGCGTCCTCCTCGACGGCCGCGACGTCGAGGACCGCATCCGCACCGCCGAGGTCGGCCAGGAGGCCTCGCGCCGCGCCGCCGACCCCGCCGTCCGCGCGGCGCTCGTGACCAAGCAGCGCGAGGTCCTGGCCGACGGCGACTGGGTGGCCGAGGGGCGCGACATCGGGACCGTCGTCGCGCCCGACGCGGACCTCAAGGTGTGGCTCACCGCCTCGCTCCCGGAGCGCGCGCGCCGGCGCGGGCTGCCCGAGGCCGAGGTCGACGAGCGCGACGAGCGCGACGCGACGCGCACGCACTCGCCGATGGTCGCGGCCCCCGACGCCGTCGAGGTCGACACGACCGGCCTGGGCGTCGGCGAGGTCGTGCGGCGCATCGTCGCCCTGGCCCGCGAGCGAGGGGCGGTGGCGCGGTGAAGGTCGCGGTCGTCGGCTACCCCAACGTCGGCAAGAGCTCACTCGTCAACCGCCTGACGCAGTCGCGCGAGGCGGTCGTCCACGAGCGCTCGGGCGTGACGCGCGACCGCCACGAGCTGGCCACCGAGTGGAACGGCCGCCGCTTCACGCTCGTCGACACGGGTGGCATGGACTTCCTCGACCCCGACCCGATCTCGGGGTCGATCCGCGAGCAGGCCCGGGCCGCCCTGGCCGACGCGGTGGGCGCCGTGCTCGTCGTCGACGCCCAGGCCGGCGTGCGGCCCGGCGACGAGGAGCTGGCCGACCTGCTGCGCCGTGCGCGCCTGCCCGTGCTCGTGGCCGCCAACAAGGTCGACTCGGCCAAGGACATCCCCCTGGCCGCCGACTTCCACGGGCTGGGCCTGGGGGACCCGATGCCGGTCTCCGCCGTGCAGGGGCTCGGCACGGGCGACCTGCTCGACGCGATCGTGCAGCGCCTGCCCGCGCCGGAGGAGGAGATCGCCGAGGAGGACGACGACACGATCCGCCTGGCCGTCGTCGGGCGGCCCAACGTCGGCAAGTCGACGTTCGTCAACCGGCTGCTGGGCGAGGAGCGCGTGATCGTCAGCGAGGTCGCCGGCACGACCCGCGACGCCATCGACCTCCCGCTCGAGGTCGACGGCCGCCGGATCGTCCTCGTCGACACGGCCGGGCTGCGCCGGCAGGCCAAGGTCTCGGACTCCGTCGAGTACTACACGACGCTGCGCTCGCAGCGGGCGGTCGAGCGCGCCGACGTCGCCGTCGTCGTCTGCGACGCCCACGACGGCGTCACCGCCCAGGACCTGCGCATCGCCGACCTGGCCATGAAGGAGGGGTGCGCGACCGCGCTCGTGCTGAACAAGTGGGACGTCGCCGCGATGGACGAGGCCGACCTCGACCACGAGCGGGGGAAGGTCCATCAGAAGCTCCGCCTGCGCCCGCGCGTGCTGACCGCGAGCGCCCTGACCGGGCGCAACGTCCACCGCGTGCTGGCCGAGGCCATCGCCCTGGGCGACAAGGTCCGCACGCGGATCCCGACCCCGCAGCTCAACCGCTTCCTGGCCGAGACCGTGCAGGCGCGCCAGCCCCCCGCGAAGCAGGGGCACCGCCTGCGCCTGCTCTACATGGCGCAGGTCGGCGTCCGCCCGCCGCGGTTCGCGATCTCGGTCAACAGCCGCGCGCGGGTGACCCGCGACTACGCCTACTTCGTCGAGAACCGCCTGCGCGCGCGCTTCGCCCTGGACGGGGTCCCGCTCGTCATCGACTTCAACGAGCGCCGCGAGCGGCGCAGCCGGGCACGCGCCGCCGGGGGCGGGTCGGGCCGCTGACGGGGCCGGACGTCGAGCGAGGGGGAACCCGGCGGGCGGGTGCGAAGCCGGTCGGGTCGCTACGCTCCCTCGTCCTCATGAGCCAGTACGCCGACAACGAGCACCTCTTCACCTCGGAGTCCGTCACCGAGGGGCACCCCGACAAGGTGGCCGACCAGATCTCCGACGGGGTCCTGGACGCCGTCCTGCGGGACGACCCGACCGGCCGCGTGGCCTGCGAGACCCTGGTGAACACCGGGCTCGTGGTCGTCTCGGGCGAGATCTCGACGTCGACGTACGTCGACATCCAGGACATCGTCCGCTCGACGATCCGCCAGATCGGCTACACGGACGCGGACCTCGGCTTCTCGGCCGACTCGTGCGCGGTCATCAACGCGATCGACAAGCAGTCGCCGGACATCGCGCAGGGCGTCGACCAGGCCTACGAGACCCGCACCGACCCCTCCGACGACGACGCGCTCGACGTCGCGGGCGCCGGCGACCAGGGCATGATGTTCGGCTACGCCACGAACGAGACGTCGGAGCTCATGCCGCTCCCGATCTCGCTCGCGCACAAGCTGGCCAAGCGCCTGGCCGACGTGCGCAAGGCCGACGTCATCCCGTACCTGCGCCCCGACGGCAAGACCCAGGTGTCGGTCCGCTACCGCGACGGGCGCCCGGTGGAGATCGAGAAGCTCCTGATCTCCACCCAGCACAAGGAGGGCGCCGAGGCGCTGATCCCCGACGACCTCTGGGAGCACGTCGTCGAGCCGATCCTCCCCAAGGACCTCTACGACGCGGGCAAGCTGCGCAAGTCCTTCCTCGTCAACCCGACCGGCCGGTTCGTCATCGGCGGCCCCGTCGGCGACGCCGGGCTGACCGGGCGCAAGATCATCGTCGACACCTACGGCGGCATGGCCCGCCACGGCGGCGGCGCCTTCTCGGGCAAGGACCCGTCGAAGGTCGACCGCTCGGCGGCCTACGCGGCCCGCTACGTGGCCAAGAACCTCGTGGCCGCCGGCCTGGCCGACCGCGTCGAGGTCCAGGTCGCCTACGCCATCGGCGTCGCGCACCCCGTGTCCGTCATGGTCGAGACGTTCGGGACCGAGAAGCTCGGCCGCGGCCGCATCCAGGAGCTCGTCGCCGAGCACTTCGACCTGCGCCCGGGCTCGTTCCGCGAGCAGCTCAACCTCCACCGGCCGATCTACCAGAAGACGGCGGCCTACGGCCACTTCGGGCGCGACGACCACGACTTCACGTGGGAGCGGACGGACAAGGCCGAGGCCCTGCGCGAGGCCGCCGGGCTCTCGGGCGCCGCGACGCCCAGCGGCTAGCCCGGGCGCTCCGCGTCGTCGTCGACGCGCTCCACGCGGTCGCCCTCGGGCGGGGGCTCGGTCTCGAGGCGGACCTCCTCGCGCCGGACGGGGACGGTCCGCTGCTCGTGCTCGGTCACGAGCACCTTGCGCAGGCGGACGCGCTCGACCGGGCGGCGCTCGGTGCGGTCGGTGACGACCGGCTCCTCCTCGGAGCGGATGACCTCCGCCGCCTCGCCGGAGGTGCCGCGGGCGTCGGCCTCGGCGTCCTCGGCTGCGGCGTCGGCGACGTCCGCGCGGTCCCCGGCGGCCACCGCGCCGGCGCCCGCGTCCGCGTCGTCGTCGCCGCCCTGGTAGGGCGTCCAGCCCTGGCCGTAGTGCTCGTGCAGCGCGCGCTCCTCGTCCTCGGTGAGGGCGACGTCGGGGTCGACGTGCGGGGCGTCGGTGACGGTCGCCTTGTCGAAGGGCACCCGGAGGTCGTCGCCGTCCTCCTCGATGCCGTCGATCGGCACGAACGTCTCGTGGCGCCCGAAGAGGCCGGTGTGCACCCCGGCCCAGGCAGGGAGGTCCGTGGAGCGGTCGAGCAACAGCTCGCCCACGCGGCCGATCTTGTCGCCGTCGCGGTCGAGGACCGTGCGGCCGCGCCAGGCGAGGATGGTGTCGAGGTCGTGCTCGGGCATGGGACCACGCTTCCCCGCGCGGGTGCGCCTCAGACGGCGGGGTAGCACCGGGGCGTGGACACCGTCGTCGTCATCGTCATCGTCGTCCTCGTGCTGCTGGCGCTCGCGGCGCTCGTGCTGGCCGCCAGGCGTCGCTCGGCCCGGAAGGCGGCCAGCGGCCGCGTCGAGGCGCGGGCGCGCACCGCGCAGGCCGGCCGCCACGACGAGGCCGCCGAGCGCGAGCTCCGCGCCGCCGAGGAGCAGCGGGCCGTCGCCGAGCGCGAGCGCGAGGAGGCCGAGGCGCACGCCCGCCGCGCCCAGGCGGTCGAGCAGGAGGCCGCCGGCCGCGAGGAGGCGGCCCGCCAGGAGCAGGCCGCCGCCGAGGCGCACCGCGAGCGCGCTGCGAAGGTCGACCCCGACGCCTAGGCGAGGCCGGCCGCGCGCCGGTCGGCCTCCACGGACCCCCGGACGGGGCAGGCGGCCAGGTGGTCGTCCACGAGGCCGCACGCCTGCATCAGCGCGTAGAGGGTCGTCGGCCCCACGAAGCGCAGCCCGCGGCGCTTGAGCTCCTTGGCCAGCGCCACGGTCTCGGGCGTCAGCGCGGGGACGTCCCCGAAGCTCGCGGGCGCGGGACGCGGCGCCGGGCGGTGGGCGAGCACGACCGCGTCGAGCGGCTCGCCGGCCGCACGGAGCGCCACGACGGCCCGTGCGTTGGCGAGCGTCGCCTCGACCTTCAGCCGGTTGCGCACGATGCCCGCGTCGCCCAGCAGGCGGTGGACGTCCTCGTCCCCGAAGCGCGCCACGGCGTCGGGATCGAAGCCGGCGAAGGCGGCCCGGAACGCCTCGCGCTTGCGCAGGATCGTCCGCCAGGAGAGCCCCGACTGGAACGCCTCGAGGCTCAGGCGCTCGAAGAGGCCGCGCTCGTCGGTGACCGGACGGCCCCACTCGTCGTCGTGGTAGCGCTCGTACTCGGGGTCCCCGTCGCCGAAGCACCGCATCGGCCCGGCACCCTAGCCGCCCCCGCCGCCGCCGCGGCTACCGTGGACGCACCCCGTGCCCGCCATCGTCCAGGTCGAGCCGCTCACGACGGCCCGTGCGCTGCGCGGGCCGTTCGACTACCTGCGCCCCGAGGGGGCGGCGGTGGGCTCGGTGCTGCTCGTGCCGTTCGGCCACCGCGAGGTCCTCGGGGTCGTGACCGGCCTGGCCGACGCCTCCGAGCACGACGTCGTCGCGCCGCGCCGGCTCCTGGCCGCCGACGTCCCGCCGAGGCTCGTCGAGCTGGCGCTGTGGCTGGCCGACGACACGTGCTCGACGCCCGCGCGGGCGCTCTCGCTCCTCCTGCCGCCTCGTGGCACGCGGACGAAGACGGCGCTGTGGGCCCAGGCCGGCCGGGCGCCGGCCGAGGACGAGCGCCTGACCGAGCGCCAGCGCGCGCTCCTGGCATCCCTGCCGCGAGCGGCAGGGGCCGACCTCGCGTCCCTGCGGCGGCTCGAGGCCCGCGGCCTCGTCGCGCTCGGGCCGCGCGCCGTGCGCCGGGCCCCGCGGCACACGGCCGTGGGGGCACGGGGCCGCCGGCCGGCGCTCACGGCGGACCAGGAGGCCGCGCTGCACGCCATCGCCGCCGCGGCGCCCGGGGAGCGCCTGCTGCTGCACGGCGTGACCGGCTCGGGCAAGACGGAGGTCTACCTCCAGGCCGCGGCGCGCACGCTGGCCCAGGAGCGCGGCGTCCTCGTGCTCGTGCCCGAGATCGCGCTGACGCCCCAGATCGTCGCGCGGTTCTCCGAGCGCTTCGGCGAGACGGTGGCCGTCCTGCACTCGCGCCTGACCGACGGCGAGCGCCACGACGAGTGGACCCGGCTGCGCCGGGGCGAGGCGCGCGTCTGCGTCGGCCCCCGCTCGGCCGTGTTCGCGCCGATGGAGGACGTCGGCCTCGTCGTCGTCGACGAGGAGCACGACGCCTCCTACAAGCACGAGGGCGACCCGCGCTACGACGCCCGCCGGGTCGCCGAGCGCCGCGCGCTGCTCGACGGCGCCGTCCTCGTCGCCGGCAGCGCGACCCCGCGGCCCGAGAGCTTCCACGCGCTGCGGCGGGTGCGCCTGCCCCGGCGCGTCGACGGCGCGGGGCTGCCGCCGGTCGAGGTCGTCGACATGCGCGCCGCCCGCGGCGCGCTGCACCCGCGGACGCACGAGGCGCTGGCCGACGCCCGCAAGGCGATCGTGCTGCTCAACCGGCGCGGGTGGTCGAACTTCCTGACCTGCCGGACGTGCGGGCACGTGTGGTCGTGCCCCTCCTGCGACGTGACGCTCGTGCTCCACCGCGCCTCGGGCGAGCTCGCCTGCCACCACTGCGGCCACCGCGAGCCCGTGCCGGGCCGCTGCCCGTCGTGCGCGTCGGTCTCGATCGTCCGCCACGGGACGGGGACCGAGCGCCTGGAGAGCGAGCTGGCCGCGGCCGGCCCGCCGGTCTTCCGCCTCGACGCGGACGTCGGCGACCCGGCCGTCGTCCTGGCGCGCTTCGAGGGCGCCGAGCGCGGCGTCCTGGTCGGCACCCAGATGGTCGCCAAGGGCCACGACTTCCCCGACGTCGACCTCGGGGTCGTCCTGGACGCCGACGCCACGCTGCGCTTCCCGGACTTCCGGGCCGAGGAGCGGACGTTCGCGATGGTGGCCCAGCTCGCCGGCCGGGCGGGCCGCGGGCGCGCCGGCGGCCGCGTGCTCGTGCAGACCCTCGCACCGGACGCGCCGTCGATCGCGCTGGCCGCCCGCCACGACGCCGACGCGTTCCTGGCCGCGGAGCTCGGCCGCCGCGAGGCGCTGCGCTACCCGCCCTTCTCGACGCTCATCCGGGTCGTGTGCTCCTCGCCGTCGCCAGGCGCGGCGCACGCCGCCGCGGCGGCCGTCCGCGCGGGGCTCGACGACGCCCGCACGCCGGCGCTCGGCCCCGCGCCGCTCTTCCGGCTGCGGGGCCGCGAGCGCTCGCAGGTCGTGGTCAAGGCCGCCGATCGCGCCGCCGCGGTGACGGCCGTCGGCGGGGTGGTCGACCGCCTCGCGGCCGACCGTGGCCACCGCGAGGTCGCCTTCAGCGTCGACGTCGACCCCCAGTAGGACGGTGCTCGGCCTGGCCATCCGGCCAGGCCCGTTCCGCGACGCGCTGTCTAGGCTCACGGGCACGCGGTCGCGCAAGGGGCGTCCCGCCGGACAGGGAGGTTTCGGATGCGGGCGGTGGCCAGGACGGCCGTGCCGGCGTTGGTCGTGGCGGTGCTGGCGCTCCCGCCGGCGGTCGCCGGGGCGGCGACCGGCGTGGTGGGGACCTGGGGCTTCGACGAGGCCGGCGGCCAGCACGCGCTCGACGCCGGCCCGTTCGGCCTCGACGGCCGCCTGGGTCGCAGCGACGCGTCGGACGAGCGGGACCCGGCCCGCATCGCCGGCGCCCGTGGCGGCGGCGCCCTGCGCTTCGGCGGCGGCACGTTCGTCCGCCTGCCCGACGCCTTCGAGCTCGCGCCGGCGCACCTGACCGTCGAGGCGGTCGTGCGGGCCGAGGGGAGCCCCGGGCGGTGGCGCTACATCGTCGCCCGCGGCGCCCAGGACTGCCTGGCCGGCTCCTACGGCCTGTACAGCGGCGAGGCCGGCGGCCTGGCCTTCTACGTCTTCGACGGGCATCGCTACGTGCTCAGCCCGACGGCCCGCGTCGCGGACGTCTGGGACGGGCGCTGGCACCACGTGGCCGGCGTCTTCGACGGGCAGTCGGTCCGACTGCTCGTGGACGGGCGCCCGGTCGGCACCCCGATGGCCGCGCCGCTGGCGATCGCCTACGGGCTGACCTCGAGCACGACCTACCTGGGGACCTACGAGGGCACCTGCGCGCTGCCCTTCCGCGGCGACGTCGACCTCGTGCGCCTGTGGTCCTCACCGCTCGGCGACGCGCGCCTGGGCGAGCTCGCCCGCGCGGCCCTCGGGACGACGCCGGCCGGTCCCGGGATCCCGGCCACGCCGCTCGCGCCGGCCCGGCCGGGCACGACGCTCGCCGCACCGGCCCCCGGCGCCGCGGGCGTCCGCCGTCCCGTGCGCACCACGCCCGGCGCGCCCTGGCGCGCGTGCCGCGTGACCCCGGCGCGCCGCCGGCTCAGCCGCGGGCGACGCGCGGTCCTCGGCGTCACGGTCCGCTGGCGCGGCCGTGCGGTCGCCAGGGCGAGCGTGCTGGCGAGGCATCGGGGCCGCGGCAAGGTCCTCGCCCGGGGTCGAACCTCCGCGCGCGGCCGGGCGCGGCTCGTCCTGCGTCCGCGGCGCAGCGGGCGCCTGCGCCTGACCGTCCGCGGCCGGCCCGGCTGCCGGGCCGACGTCGTCGTCCGGGCGCGCGCCGTGCGCGTGCGCTGAGCGCGTGCCGCCTCAGGCGGCCGGGGCGCAGAGCGCCGTGAGCAGGCGCCGCAGGCGTCCGCGCAGCTCGGCGGGCGAGCAGCGCTCCTCGCTGACGCGCAGGTCCAGCAGGCCGTCGAGCGTCGCGACGACGAGCTCCGCGTCGCCGCGCGGGTCCGCGGCGCCGAGGCGCTCGAGCATCGGGGCGAGCACGTCGAGGTAGGCGTCGGTCCAGCGCCGCGCCTCCGAGCGCAGCGCGGGGGTGCGGGCGGCGGCCTGGTAGAGCTCGTTCTTGGCCAGCAGCGCGAGGCGGTCGCCGGCCAGCGTCCCCTCGAACAGCTCGGCCAGGAGGTCCGCCGCCTCCGCCGCCGTGGCCGGCTCGCCCAGCTCGCCGAGCCGGTCCGCGAGCTCGGCGAGCTCGTCGTCGACCGCCTGGCGCAGCGCGGAGGCGACCAGGTCGTCGCGGGAGGCGAAGTAGTACGTCGTGGCCGCCAGCGGCACGCCGGCCTCCGCGGCCACGGCGCGGTGCGTGGCGGCCTGCGGCCCGTCGCGCGCGACGAGCCGCAGCGTCGCGTCGAGCAGCACGCGGCGCCGGCGCTCGCCGCGCGCGGTCCGGCTCAGTGCGCCCCCCCGGCCAGGTTGAGGCCGACCACGCCGGCCACGATGAGCCCGAGGGAGGCGAACTTCACGACGGAGGAGGGCTCGCCGAAGGCGAGGATCCCGACGACCGCGATGAGCGCCGTGCCCACGGCGCTCCAGACGGCGTACACGTAGCCCACCGGGAGGTCGCGCAGGACCAGGGCGAGCAGCCAGAAGGAGAGGGCGTAGCCCGCCACGACGACGAGCGAGGGCAGCGGGCGGGAGAACCCGTGGGAGTCGCGCAGGGCGATCGTCCCGACGACCTCGGCGACGATCGCGGCGGAGAGGAGGAGGCCGGTCGGCATAGTGGTACCATCGTACCACTTAGCGCGCTGGAGCCCCCGCCGTGCGCGCCTAGAATGGGGCCATGGCCGAGGTGCAGCAGTCCCCGGACGTCGCCGACGAGGTCGGCGAGGTCGAGGCCGGCCCGCCGCCGCTCGACCCCGAGACCAGGGCGCGGCGCGAGGCGGCGCTCGCCCACGTGCGCCAGTACGGCGACCCCGTCCTGCGCTCCGAGGCGCGCCGCGTCGAGGTCTTCGACGACGCCCTGCGGGCCGAGGTCGAGGAGATGGGCCGCCTCATGCACGACGCGCTCGGCATCGGCCTCGCCGCGACCCAGGTCGGTCGCCTCTCGCGCCTGCTCGTCTACCGCGTCGAGCACGACGGGCCCGTCCTGGCGCTCGTGAACCCCGTCCTCGAGTGGTCCTCCCGCGATGAGGACGTCATGGAGGAGGGCTGCCTGAGCCTGCCCGGCGTCCACGTCGACGTCGAGCGCCCGCTCCACGTGCGCGTCCGCGCCCAGGACGCCGACGGCGACGAGATCACGGTCGAGGCCTCCGGCCTGGAGGCCCGCGTCATCCAGCACGAGATGGACCACCTCGACGGCCGCCTCATCCTCGACCGCGCGCCCCGCGACCAGCGCCGGGAGGCCATGCGCATCCTGCGCGAGCGGGCCGAGGCGGCTTGAGGACCACCTTCCTCGGCACGTCAGCGTTCGCGGCGGGGATCCTGCGCCGCCTGGCCGCCTCGCCGCACCGCCCCGCCCTCGTCGTCACGCGTCCCGACCGTCCCGCCGGCCGCGGACGCCGGCTCACCGCGCCGCCCGTCGCCGTGACGGCGCGCGAGCTCGGGCTCGAGGTCGACCAGCCGGACTCCGTCAACAGCGAGGAGGCGCGGGCGCGGATCGCCGCCGCCGCGCCCGACGCGCTCGTCCTGAGCGCCTTCGGCGCGCTCGTGCGCGACCCGCTGCTCTCGGACTACGAGATCCTCAACGTCCACCCGTCGCTGCTGCCGCGCTGGCGGGGCGCGGCGCCGATCGAGCGCGCGATCATGGCCGGGGACACGGAGACCGGGGTGTCGATCATGCGCCTGGGGCCGGGGCTCGACGACGGCCCGGTGGCCCTGCAGGCCGCGGTGCCGATCACCCCGGAGGACGACTACGCCACGCTCTCGGCCCGCCTGGAGGACCTGGGCGCCGACCTCCTGCTGCGCGCCCTCGACGAGCGCCCGCCGTGGCGCGAGCAGGAGGAGGACGGCGCCACGTACGCCGAGAAGCTCACCGCCGCCGACCGGACGCTGGACCCCGACGCCCCGGCCGCCGACCAGGAGCGGGTCGTCCGCGCGCTGCACCCGCACGTCGGCGCCCGCCTGCGGCAGCCCGACGGGTCGTTCCTCGGCGTGCACCGCGCCCGGGTGGGGGAGGACGGCGGGCTCGAGCTCCTCGAGGTCCAGCCGCCCGGCGGCCGGCCGATGTCCTACGCCGACTTCCGCCGCGGCCACCGCACGTGACCGACCGCGAGGTCGCCGAGGTCGCCGCGGCCGCGGCCGGCGTGGCCGCCCTCGCGCGCTTCGGCGGGGCGCTCGACGTCGCCTACAAGTCCTCGGGCGGCGACCCCGTCACCGACGCGGACCGGGCCGCGGAGGCCGCCGCGCTCGCCGTGCTGCGCGCCGAGCGCCCGCGCGACGCCGTCCTGGGGGAGGAGGGCGGTGCGACCGGCGGCGCCGGAGACCGACGCTGGGTCGTCGACGCGCTCGACGGGACGGCGAACTTCCTCCACGGCGTCCCGCACTGGTGCGCGGCCGTCGCGCTCCAGGGCCCGGATGGCACGGTGCTCGCGGCGGCGGTGGAGGACGCCGTGCGCGGCGAGCGCTTCAGCGCGGCCCGCGGCGAGGTCGTCGCCCGCGCGGCGCCCGTGCCGCCGCTGGACCGCGCCCTCGTCGCGACCTTCCTGCGTCCGGACAAGGTGGGCCCGGACCGCGCCGGGCCGCTCAGCGCGGCGCTGTGGACGGCGACGGGCGGCCTGCGCTGCACGGGCTCGGGCAGCCTCGAGCTCGCCTGGGTGGCCGCCGGGCGCCTGGACGCGTGGGTGCAGCCCGACCCCGACCCCTGGGACTGGCTCCCGGGATCGCTCCTGGTGGAGGCGGCCGGCGGCACGACCGCCGTCGTCGGCGACGGGCCGGCGTGGCACGTCGCCGGGCCGCCGGCGCTCGTCGACGAGCTCGCGACCGTGCTGGCCCGTCTCTAGCGGGGCCTCCGCTCAGGGCGCCAGGCGCTCCCGGCGCCACCCCGCGCCCGCGGCGTCGCCGCCCGCGGCGCTGTCCTCGCGCCGGTAGCGCAGGCGGTCGTGCAGCCGGCCGCGGCGGCCCTGCCAGAACTCGACGGCGTCCGGGACGACGAGGTAGCCGCCCCAGAAGGGCGGCCGCGGGATGTCCTGGACGCCCGCGAAGCGGCGCTCGGCCTCGGCCAGGCGCTCGTCGAGGTCGGCGCGGGAGGCGAGCACGGCGCTCTGCGGCGACGCCCAGGCGCCGAGGCGGCTGGCGCGGGGCCGCGAGGCGAAGTACGCGTCGCTGGAGGCGTCGTCGAGCCGGTGCGCGTGGCCCGTGACGCGCACGGCGCGGCTGACCTCGAGCCAGCCGAAGGTCAGGCCGACCGCGGGGTGCGCCTCGAGCTCGGCCGCCTTGGCGCTCGCGCGGTTCGTGTAGAAGCGGAACCCGGCGTCGTCCAGGCCGCGCAGGAGGACGTGGCGGGCCTGGGGACGGCCCGCGGCGTCGACGGTGGCGAGCACCATCGCGTTGGGCTCGACCACCCCCGCGTCCGTGGCGTCCGCGTACCACCGCTCGAACTGCGCGATCGGGTCCCGGGCGGCGTCGGCCGGGTCGAGCGGGCGCCCGGCGTAGTCCCGTCGGCGGCGCTGGAGGTCCTCGGCGACGTCGGCCATCGCTGCGGACCGTACCGTCGCGGCGCCTGAGCGGCGGGGCGGGCGGAGTCGACCGGCCCTGCCACCCTGTGGCCGTGGCCCACGCCGCCGTCAGCCCCGCGCGCGCCGCCGCGCACGCCGTCATCCTGCGCACGCTGCGGGACGACGCCTGGGCGGACCGGGCGCTGCGCGCCGAGGCCCGCGGCCTGCAGCCGCGCGACCGCGCGCTGGCCAAGCGCCTGGCCTTCGGCGCGGTCCAGCGGCGCCTGACGCTCGACTGGGTCGTCGGCGGTGCCACGAAGCCGGGCACGACGCTCGAGCCGGGCGTGCGCGCCGCGCTGCACCTCGGGCTCTTCCAGCTCCTCTTCCTCGACGGCATCGCCCCGCACGCCGCTGTCACCGAGGCCGTCGAGCTGGCCAAGCCGTCGCCGGGTCACCGCCTCGTCAACGCGGTGCTGCGCCGGGTCGCCCGCGACGGGGCCGAGCTGCCCGGCGACGACGACCCCGCGGGCGCCGCCGTGCGCCACAGCCATCCGGAGTGGCTCGTGCGCCGCTGGTGGGAGGAGCTCGGGGCGGAGGCCACGCGGGCGCTCCTGGCCGTCGACAACGAGCCCGGGGAGCTCGCGCTGCGCATCAACACGCTCGTCACCGACGAGCCGCCCGAGGGGCTCGAGGGCCGGCGGGACGGCGACGCCTTCGTCCTGGCCGGCCCGGCCGACCTCGAGGCCCACCCGGGCTGGGCGCAGGGCGCCTTCACCGTCCAGTCGCGCGGCGCCCAGCGGGTCGCGGCGACCGTCGCCCCGCAGCCCGGTGAGCGGGTCCTCGACCTCTGCGCTGCGCCGGGGGGCAAGACGACGCACCTGGCCGCGCTCATGGGCGGGGAGGGGGAGGTGGTCGCCGTCGAGCGCCACGCCGGCAGGGCGCGGGCCCTGCGGGCGACGTGCGCGCGCCTGCGGGCCACGAACGTGACGGTGGTCGAGGCCGATGCCGCCGACTTCGCCGACCCCGGCGGCTTCGACCGCGTCCTGCTCGACCCGCCCTGCAGCGGTCTGGGGACCCTGCGCACGCACCCCGACCTGCGCTGGCACGCCTCCGAGGCCGGGATCACGCGCCTGGCGTCGTTGCAGGACCACCTCCTCGAGGCCGCCCGCGCGCATCTGCGGGCAGGAGGATCGGGCGTCCTGGTGTACTCCGTGTGCACGATCTCGGCCGCGGAGGAGCGGCTCCGCAGCCCCGACCACTGGCGCACCCTGCCCCACCTCGACGCAACCGACGGCTTCTACACTGCCCGCGATGGAAGAGCTTGAGCTCGGCCTGCGGTGCCCGTCGTGCCACGAGCCGTGGCTGCGCCCCTCGAACCTCGCCGGGCGCTACCGCTGCGTGAACTGCCTCCACCGCTTCGAGCTGCGCTCCGTGTGCCCCGACTGCGGCGAGCACTCCACGATCGTGCGCATGTCGAGCACCGCGACCACCGTCTGCAACCACTGCGGCGGGTCCATGCTCCTCGAGGTCTGATGCGCCGCATCGCCCCGTCCATGCTGGCCGCGGACTTCGGCCGCCTGCGCGAGCAGGCCCAGCAGGTCATCGCGGCCGGCGCCAGCGTCCTGCACGTCGACGTCATGGACGGGCACTTCGTCCCGCCGCTGACGATGGGCCCGAGCGCCTGCGAGGCGCTGCGCGGCCTGGGCGCCCACCTCGACGTCCACCTCATGGTCGAGCACCCCGAGCGCCACGTCGAGGCGTTCGCCGACGCGGGCGCGGGGACCATCATCGTCCACGCCGAGGCGACGCCGCACGTCGACCACGTGCTGCGCAGCATCCGCGCGGCCGGCTGCCGGGCCGCCCTGGCGCTCAACCCGGGGACGCCCCCAGAGGTCGTGCGCGAGGTGCGCGGCGAGCTCGACCAGGTGCTCTGCATGACCGTCAACCCGGGGTGGGGCGGCCAGGCCTTCATCCCGGCCTCGCTGGACAAGCTCCGCCGGCTGCGGGAGCTGGTCGGCGACGACCTCGAGCTGGAGGTCGACGGGGGGATCGACGAGACGACGGCCGGCCCCTGCGCCGAGGCCGGCGCGACGCTGTTCGTGGCCGGCACGGCGATCTTCCGCCACGACGACCCGGGCGCCGCGCTGCACCGCATCGCCGCCGCCGTGGGCGCGCTGACGACGGCGGCGGGTACGGCTAGCACCACCTCCCCCCGGTGACGCCGCCGCCAGACTCATCCCAGGTGACCACGACCGTCCTCATCGTCGACGACCACCCGACCTTCCGGGCGACGGCGCGCATGCTCCTGGAGGCCGAGGGCTACGACGTGGTCGGCGAGGCCCCGGACGGCCAGAGCGGCATCGACCAGGCCCGCAGCCTCGGGCCGGACGTCGTGCTGCTCGACGTCAACCTGCCCGACCTCGACGGGTTCGCCGTCGCGGAGCGGATCACGGCGTTCGACGGCGCGCCCGCGGTCGTCCTCGTCTCGAGCCGCGACCCCTCGGACTTCGGCCCGCTCGTCCGCGGCAGCGGGGCCCGCGGGTTCATCCCCAAGGGCGAGCTCTCGGGCGCGGCGATCGCGGAGCTGCTGTAGGTCATGCTGGCCCTGCGGCGGGCGCTGCTGGCGCTCCTCGCGCTCGGCGTCATCTTCGCCGGGCTCGACGTCGCGATCATCCTCATCTCGCGCCACGAGGCGCACAAGCTCGCCACGGTCCTGCTCGGGGTCGCCGTGGGCCTGTCCTACATCGGCGTGGGGGTCGCCGCGTGGTGGCGGCGGCCGCTGAACCGCTTCGGGCCGCTCATGACCGCGGTCGGGTTCGCCTGGTTCCTCAACGGCCTGCAGGAGGCCAACTCGGCCGGCCTGTTCACGATCGGCCTCTACCTCGGGCCGCTCTTCATCGTCCTGGCCACCCACATGGTGCTGACGTTCCCCTCGGGGCGCCTGGAGACGACGGGCCAGCGCGTCGTGGTGGCCGCCTTCTACCTCGCCGTCCTCTTCGTCGCGCTGCCGTACTACGTGCTCGGCGGCGACGTCGGGAAGGGGCTCGACGGCCCCAACCCCGGCAACGCGTTCGCGCTCTTCGACGGGGCCGACGTGGCGGAGGTCTTCGGCTACGTCGCGACCTTCGTGGCGATCGTGTGCCTCGGGGCCGCGGCCGTCCTGGTCCTGCGCAAGCTGCGCGACGCCACCCCGGCCCAGCGCCGCCAGCAGGCCCCGATGGTCGTCACCGGGCTCGTCCTCCTGCTCCTCCTGCTCCTGAGCGTCGTGCTCGACACCGCCGGGGCGAAGGCCGCCTCGGACACCCTCGACTACGCCGCCGTCGGCGCCTTCGCGATCCTGCCCTACGCCTTCCTGGCCGGCCTCGTCCGCAGCCGCTACAGCCGCGCCGGGGCCGTCGGGGAGCTCATCGAGGCGCTCAACGACCCCGACCGGCGCGTCGAGCTGCGCGACGCGCTGGCGGAGGCGCTCGGCGACCCCACGCTCGGCCTGCTCTTCTGGCGCGAGTCGGCGGGGCAGTACGTCACGGCGGACGGGCGGCCCGTCGAGCTGCCGGGCCCGGGGTCCGGCCGCGCCGTCACCGAGGTCCGGGCGCGGCGCGGGTCGGGGGAGGGCGACGGCGCGCTCGTCGGCGCCATCGTCCACGAGGAGGCGCTGGTCGAGGAGCCCGAGCTCGTCCGCATGGTGGCCGGGTCGGCCGGCCTGGCGCTCGACAACGAGCGCCTGCAGGCCGAGCTGCGAGCCCGCGTGGAGGAGCTCCAGCGTTCACGCGCCCGGTTGCTGGACATCTCGACCTTCGAGCGCCGCCGGCTCGAGCGCGACCTGCACGACGGCGCCCAGCAGCGGCTCGTGGCGCTGTCGCTCCAGCTCAGCCTGGCCGAGCGCAAGCTGGAAAGCGACCCCGACGTCGCCGGCCGCCTGCTCACCGCCGCGCGGGAGGAGCTGTCGACCGCGCTGGGCGAGCTGCGCGAGCTCGCGCGGGGCATCCACCCGGCCATCCTGACCGACCGCGGGCTGGGTCCGGCGTTGCAGGCACTCGCCGAGCGGGCGCCACTTCCGGTAGACCTCTCCGCCATGCCGCAGGAGCGCCTGCCGCCGTCCGTCGAGGCGGCCGCCTACTTCGTCGTGTCGGAGTCGCTGACCAACGTGGCCAAGTACGCCCACGCGCAGCACGCCGTCGTCTCGATCGCCCAGGACGACGGCTACGCCGTCGTGGAGGTCCGCGACGACGGCGTCGGCGGGGCCGACCCGGGCGACGGGACCGGGCTGCGGGGCCTCGCGGACCGCCTCGCGGCGCTCGACGGCCGCCTCGAGGTCCACTCGCCGCCCGGCCGCGGGACCCTCGTCCGGGCCAAGGTGCCATGCGCGTCGTCCTAGCCGACGACAGCCTCCTGCTGCGCGAGGGCGTGGCCAGGCTGCTCGAGGACGCCGGCCTCGAGGTCGTCGCCCAGGCCGGCGACGCCGAGGACCTGCTGCGCAAGGTCGGCGCCCACAAGCCCGACCTGGCCATCGTCGACGTGCGCATGCCGCCGACCCACACCGACGAGGGGCTGAAGGCCGCCGTCGACATCCGGGAGCGCTTCCCCTCGACCGGGGTGCTCGTCCTCTCGCAGTACATCGAGGAGAGCTACGCGCTCGAGCTGCTGTCCGAGAACGCGGAGGGCGTGGGCTACCTGCTCAAGGACCGCGTGGCCGACCTCGACCGCTTCGTGGACGCCGTGCGACGCGTCGGGGACGGGGGCAGCGCCCTGGACCCCGAGGTCGTCTCGCGCCTCCTGGGCCGCCGCCGCCGGGAGGACCCGCTGGCCGACATCAGCCCGCGCGAGAAGGAGGTGCTCGCGCTCATGGCCGAGGGCCGGTCGAACCATGCGATCGCCACCGAGCTCGTCGTCACGGAGCGCGCCGTCGAGAAGCACGTCACGTCGATCTTCTCCAAGCTCGACCTGCCGCCCACCGCGGACGACCACCGCCGGGTGCTGGCCGTGCTGACCTACCTGCGCGCCTAGGGGCCATCCACCAGCGTCCCCTAGGGGGCGAGGTGCGGCTATCCGAACCTCGGCGCGGGACCGTCGTGCGACGCTCTGGCGCATGGCCTCTCCCTCCCCCGCCACGCTCCCCGACGTCACCGAGGGCCTCCTCGTCTCCGCCAGCGACGTGACCCGCGTCTACGGCGAAGGGGCGGCCGAAGTCCGCGCACTCGACGGCGTCACGGTCGGCTTCCCGGCCGGGCGCTTCACCGCCGTCATGGGCCCGTCGGGCTCGGGCAAGTCGACGCTCATGCACCTCCTCGCGGGCCTCGACCGCCCGACCACGGGCTCGGTCGTCGTCGCCGGCGTGGAGCTCACCGGCCTCGACGACAAGGCGCTGACGACGCTGCGCCGCGACAAGGTCGGCTTCATCTTCCAGTCCTTCAACCTCCTGCCCGTCCTCGACGCGCGGGAGAACATCCTCCTGCCGCTCTCCATCGCCGGCCGCAAGCCCGACGACGAGTGGATCGACCGCCTCATCGACACCGTCGGGCTCCGCGACCGCCTCGACCACCGGCCCTCCGAGCTCTCCGGCGGCCAGCAGCAGCGCGTGGCCGTGGCCCGCGCGCTGGCGACCAGGCCGGCCGTCGTCTTCGCCGACGAGCCGACGGGCAACCTCGACTCGAAGTCCTCGACCGAGGTGCTCGACCTCCTGCGCCGCTCCGTCGACGACTTCGGCCAGACGGTGATCATGGTGACCCACGATGCGCGGGCGGCCTCCTACGCCGACCGGATCCTCCTCCTCGCCGACGGCAAGGTCGTCCACGACGGCGGGTCCCAGACGCCCGAGGGCATCCTCGACCTCCTCAAGGCCGCGGGCTAGGCATGCGCAAGGTCGTCCTCCGCGGGCTCTTCTCCCGCAAGCTGCGCCTGGCGCTGACCGCGCTGGCCGTCGCGCTCGGCGTGACGCTCATCGCCGGGACGTACGTGTTCACCGACACGATCAACGCGTCCTTCGACAAGATCTTCGTCGCCTCCAACAAGGGCACCGACGCGGCCATCACGCCGCGCCAGGACGTCACGAACGACGGCGGCACGACGCCGACGCTCCCGGCGTCGATCCTCGACCAGGTCAAGCGCCAGCCGGCGGTCGCCGCCGCCGAGGGCGCGATCTTCGACGAGGTCGCCGTCTTCGACGCCAAGGGCAAGTCCCTGGGCGGCCAGGGCTCCCCGAGCTTCGTGAGCTCGGAGGCGGTCGACCCGCGCTTCCGCGCGAGCGTCGCCAAGGAGGGCCGGCTGCCGACCGCGCCCGACGAGGTCGCGATCGACGCCCACACCGCCGACCGCAAGGGCGTGGAGCTGGGCGAGACGATCTTCCTCCAGGGCGACACGCGGAAGGCGCCCTTCAAGGTCGTCGGGTTCACCCAGATCAAGGGGGTGGAGTCCTTCGGCGGCACCACGGTCGTCGACGTGCAGCTCCCGGTCGCCCAGCGGATCGTGGGCATCCCCGGGCGGTTCGACTCGATCCAGGCGGCCGCGAAGCCCGGGACCTCCGCGGACGAGCTCAGCACGCAGCTCAAGCGGGTGCTGCCGGCGTCGGTGACCGTGCGCACCGGGGAGCAGCAGGCGGCCAAGCAGTCGCGGGACATCCGCGACAACCTCGGCTTCCTGACGACCGCGCTGCTCGCGTTCGCCGGCATCTCGCTCTTCGTCGGCGCCTTCATCATCTTCAACACCTTCTCGATCACGGTCACGCAGCGGATCCGCGAGTTCGCCCTCCTGCGGACCCTCGGCGCGTCCCGCGCGCAGGTGCTGCGCTCCGTGCTCGGCGAGGGTCTGGCGCTCGGCGTCCTGGGGTCGCTCGTCGGGCTCGGCCTCGGGGTGGTCACGGCGGTCGGCCTGCGGGCGCTCTTCAAGGCCGTCGGCGTCGACCTGCCGTCGAACGGCAGCGTGATCGAGACCCGCACCATCGTCGTCTCGGTGCTCGTCGGGACGGTCGTCACCGTGGCGTCCTCGATCGCCCCGGCCCTGCGGGCGACGCGCGTCGCCCCGGTGGAGGCGCTGCGCGAGGGCGTCCAGTCGGGGCCGGAGACGCCCTCGCGGCGGATGGCCGTGATCGCCACGCTGCTGACCGCCCTCGGCGTGGCGCTCATGTGCTACGGCCTGTTCGGCTCGTTCAAGAGCGACACGTCGGCGCTGAGCCTCATGGGCGGCGGCGTCGCGGCGACCTTCCTCGGCGTCGCGCTGCTGAGCCCGTACCTCGTGCGGCCGCTGGCCTCGGCCATCGGGCGGCCGATCGAGGCGCTGACCGGGGTGACCGGCCGCCTGGCGCGCGGGAACACGACGCGCCAGCCGGGGCGGACCGCGGTCACCGCCGCGGCGCTCATGATCGGCGTGGCGCTCGTGACCTTCGCGTCGATCTTCGCGGCCGGCGCGCGGGACTCGATCGCCAAGGCCGTCGACGACAACCTCAAGGCCGGGCTCGTCGTCCAGAGCGACAACGGCTTCTCGTCGTTCTCGGCGAACGCGCTGCGGGAGACGACCCGGGTGCCCGGCGTGGCCGGCGTGAGCTCCGTGCGCTTCTCGACGGCCAAGGTCCAGGGCCACGGCAAGCAGTCGGTCACCGGCGTCGACAGCGGGAGCTTCACGCGCCTCTACGGCATCGACGTCAAGGACGGCGGGGAGGCCGCGGTGCGCTCCCTCGCCCGGCCGGGGACCGTCATGGTCGGCAAGGGCTTCGCCGACAGCAACGACCTCGAGGTGGGCAGCCGGCTCGACCTGACCACGCCGACGAACGTCCGGACCGCGGTCCGGGTCGTCGGGATCTACGACGACAAGGGCGGCCTGCTGGCCAAGATGACGTTCGACAACCGCTGGCTGGCGAGCGCCTTCGGCGAGCGCAAGGACGCCTTCGGGCTCGTCGGCGTGCAGGCCGGGCAGGACGTCAAGGTCGTCGAGCAGCGCGTGAAGGGACTGCTGGACCGCGACTTCCCGTCGACCGAGGTCCTGACGGCGAAGGAGTTCAAGGACCAGCAGGCCGGGCAGGTCAACCAGCTCCTGGGCCTGATCTACGCGCTGCTCTTCCTGGCCATCATCGTCTCGCTCTTCGGGATCGTGAACACGCTCGTGCTGTCGATCAGCGAGCGCACCCGCGAGCTCGGGATGCTGCGCGCCATCGGGACGTCGCGCCGGCAGGTCAAGCGGATGATCCGCTGGGAGGCGGTCATCACGTCGCTCATCGGCGGCGTGGTGGGGGCGGCGCTGGGGACGATCCTGGCGGTGCTCTTCACGCGGCCGCTCGACGGCTTCGTGCTGAGCATCCCGGTGCCCACGCTGCTCGTCCTCCTCGTGCTGGCCGGGTTGGCCGGCGTCGCGGCGGCGGTGCTGCCGGCGCGGCGGGCGGCGCGCCTGGACGTGCTCGACGCGCTGGCCTACGAGTAGCGCCGCCCGCCCGGGCGCGGCTGGGACGGCCAGGCCAGGGGCCGGCCGTCCAGCGCCCCGGGCGGACGGACGACGGTCAGCCGGCCGGCCGGGTGGTCGAGCGTCGTCAGGTACGGGCCGGCGTCGACCTCGCGCGCGGGCTCGGACCGACCCGCCTCGTGCGGGCCCGCCGCCATCAGGGCCTGCGCGGTGGCGGCCAGGGCGAGCCGCGCCCGCCCGGCGCGCCCGGTCGCGACCCGGCCGGTCAGGGCGCGCAGCGCCGCGGCCGCCAGGAGGTAGCCCGTGGCGTGGTCGAGGGCCTGGACGGGCAGCGCCCCCGGCGGCTCGCTCCCGCCGGGCGGGCGCACCGCCACGGCGACGCCGGTCGCGGCCTGGACGAGCGAGTCGAAGCCGCGTCGCGCGCCCCAGGGGCCGTTCTCGCCCCAGGCCGAGAGGGACACGTGGACGACGTGCGGGTGGCGCTCGGCCAGGGCGTCGGGGTGCAGGCCGCGGCGGGCGAGCGCTCCGGGGCGGAAGCCGTCGACGACGACGTCGGCGCGCGCCAGCGCGCGCTCCAGCCACGCGGCGCCGTCCGGGGAGGCCAGGTCGACCGTCGCCTGGCGCTTGCCCATCCCGCCGTCGAGCGCGACCACCGGGAGCTCCGGGCGTCCGGGCGGGTCGACGCGCAGGACGTCGGCGCCGAGCGCGGCGAGCATCCGCGTGCCGACCGGCCCGGCGATGACGCGCGTGAAGTCCAGGACGCGCAGGCCCGCGCAGGGCAGCGCGCCGGGCGGCGGCGGGGCCGGTGGCGCGCAGGACGGCCCCTCCTCGCGGGCGACCAGCCCGATCGTCGCGTCCGCGCCTGCCAGCAGCCGCCCCTGCGGGTGCGCCGCCCACGCCCCGGCGGACCTCACCGCCGCGGCGCAGCCGCCGGCCGCCACGACGGCCTCCTCGACCTCCTCGGCCGTGCGAGCCGCGATCGCGGACGCCAGCCGCTCCGGGCCGGGGACGCCCAGCGCCCGCAGGAGGGCGGCGCGGTGGTGCTCGTAGTTGCCATGCGTGCGGACCCAGCCGTCGGCCGCCGCGAAGAAGGCCGACGCGGGATCGAAGGCGGCTCCCACGACGGCGCCGTCGAGGCGCACGTGGCGCTCGCTGGCCGCGGCCACGGCGAGGTGGTCGAGGTCCAGCGAGGGCACGGGCCGGGGGAGGCCTCGGGCCGCGGCGAGCTCGGCTCCGGCCAGCAGGGCGCTCCCCGCCGCGCCGGCGACGAGCTCGGCGACGGGCAGCGCCGACGACAGCACCGGTCCGTGGCCGGCCACCTCCGGCGCGGCGTGCTCCTCCGGCCCGCCCAGCGCCCGCCAGAGCCGCGCGAGCACGACGCTGGCCCTCAGGCCGCCGCGGGCACCGGCGGCTGCCCGCGCACGGCGCCGCGGCGCTCGAGGACCCACAGCACGGCGCACAGGACCAGGGCCGCGCCGGCGTAGCCGACCTCGGCGCGCAGGAGGACGTCGTCGACGAGGGGCACGAGCATCCAGACGACGAAGGCCGCGGCCACGGCCAGCCAGCTCAGCGCCGCGGCCGTCGCGCGACCGCGCGCCAGCGCCGCCTGGTTCAGCGTCCCGGCGCAGAGGTGGCATCCCATGCCGAGGGCGATGACCGCGAGCCCGACGCGCCCGTAGGCGTAGTCCGAGCCGAGCACGTGCTCCATGACCCACGGCCCGAGGAGGAGCAGCCCCAGCGCCACCGCTCCCGCGAAGGCGGCGATGGCGAGCATCGTCGTCCGGATGGCGCGCGCGAACGCGTCGTGCCCGGCCGTGGCCTCGAGCCCCGAGAGGTGGGGGAGCAGCGAGGTCTGGACCGCCTGGAAGAGCTGCAGCGGGGCGCGCGTGATGAGCAGCGCGTTGAAGACCACGCCGGCCAGGACCGCGCCCGACGTGCCCCGCACGGTCAGCACGGCGGCGTTGAGCAGCGTCTGCTCGGCCAGCTGGATCCCGGCGACCGCCAGCGCGAACCCGGCCCCCGCGCGCAGGGACAGGCTCGCGGCGCCGCGCTCGAGCTCGGCCTCCGACGCGCCGGCCGCGCCGCGGTCCCGGCCCGCGTGGCGGACGAGCACGGCCGGCACCACGAGCAGGGAGACGAGCGGGGCGGCGACGATCCCCAGCGCGACGGCGGTCTGCCCGGACGCCAGGCCCACCGCGACGGCGACCGGGAAGCAGAAGCGCGAGATCGACTCGAACAGCACGAGGCCCCCGTAGAGCCCGAACCAGCCGTGGCCGGCGACGTAGCCGCGGGCGAAGTAGCTCGCGGCGTAGGCGAGCGTCGCCCCGACGAAGATCCAGTACAGCGCGCGGGTGCCGAAGAGGTCCTCGAGCTGGGGGCGCAGCGCGAGCGCGACGACGAGGAAGACGAGCGCGAACCCCGCCTGCAGCGCGAGCGGCACGCGCAGCGGGTGCGAGGTGGCGCCCTGGGCCCGCCGGCGGGAGATCGTCCGCGAGAGGAGCTGCTCGACCGGGCGGTAGATGACCGAGATGACGACGAACAGCACCGCCCACAGCAGGGAGACCTCGCCGTACTGGCGGTCGCCCAGGACGTGGCCGGCGACGGCGAAGTACGCGAAGGTGAAGACGCCGGTGGAGGCGATGCCCACCGACAGCACCCGCGCCCCGCGGGCGTAGGAGGCGTCCGCACGCCCCCGGCCGGGCCGCGGCGTCGTCGCCTGCGGAGCTCGCCGCCTCAGTCACCCACGCGGACGAGGAGCATCGTCCAGGGGAACGGCGACCGGGCCTCGACGACCTCGCCGTGACGGCCGAGCAGCGCGACGAAGGCGCGCCGGCTCCAGTGGTTGAGGTGCCCGGGCGTGTTGCCGAGGTCGCGCACGTAGGCGCCGCGCGCGAGGTTCAGCCCGCGCCAGAGCGGCTCGCGCGGCACGGACACGAGCAGCCAGCGCGAGGCCACGCGCGCCATCTCGGCCACGGTGTGCTCGGGGTCCGGCACGTGCTCGAGGACCTCGATCGCGCTGGCCAGGTCGAACTCGCCGTCCTCGAAGGGCATGCGCTCGGCCTTCGTGACCCGGTACTCGAGGTTCGGGCGCTGCCGCGTGGCCCACTCGGCCTGCAGGCGCGGGTCCTCGAGGTCGATGCCGACGATCCGGCGGTCGCCGAGCGCCTGCGCCCACTGGTGGGTCAGGACGCCCTCGCCGCAGCCGACGTCGAGCACCGACTGCGGGTCGGCCCGCGTCCACAGGTCGCCCAGCGTGCGCTCGAAGGTCGACATGAGCCGGCGGACGACCGGGTTGGTCGAGCCGTACTTGTCGTAGGTGTTGCCGGTGACCGTCCCCTCGGCGTCGACCGTCACCGTCGGGGGCGTCATGCCTGGACGGCCTCGCGCTCGGCGGTCGTCTGGCCGGCCGCGGCCCCCGTGGTCGGCGGCTGGCCCGTCGGCTTGGCGCCGGGCTCGTAGTGCGACGGCTCGACGCCGAGCTGCAGCTCGATCCGCCGGACGCGCTCGAAGATCCGCTGGGCCATGATCCGCTGGGCGAAGAGCAGGTCCCCGAGGATGCCCAGCGCAGCGAGCACGACCGAGGCGTTGAAGAGCACCGCGCCGAAGATCAGCGACTGCACGTGCCCGGCGCCGTTGCCGCCCGCGTAGGCGATCGCGAAGCGCCCGAAGGGCACCAGCGCGGCGAGGAACAGCACGAGGGCGAGCGTGAGGAAGACCTTCAGCGGCTCGTACTGGGCGTAGATCCGCGTGATCGCGAGCGCGTTGCGGCGCACGTAGCTGCCCATCGACGGGAACAGCCGCGACTCGCGCGTCTGCGCGTTCGTGCGCACCGGGACGTGGTCGGTGGCGATGAGCAGCTTGCCGGCCTGGATGATCGTCTCGAGCGTGTACGTGTACTTCGAGACGACGGCCATCTGGAGCGCCGCCTCGCGGTTGTAGGCGCGGAAGCCCGACGTCGTGTCCGGCACGTCGGTGTCCGACGCGCGGCGCACGACCGCCGAGCCGAGCTTCTGCAGGCGCTTCTTGAGGGGCGAGAAGTGCTCGATCGTGTCCGTGCCGCGGTCGCCGACGACCATGTCGGCGTGGCCGGCGACGATCGGCTCGACCAGGCGCAGGATGTCCGAGCCGCGGTACTGGTTGTCGGCGTCGGTGTTGACGACGACGTCGGCGCCGAGCTTCAGCGCCGCGTCCAGCCCGGCCTGGAAGCCGGCCGCCAGGCCCTTGTTGTTCGTCAGGCGGACGATGTGGTCGACGCCGTGCTCGCGGGCCACCTCGATGGTGCGGTCCGTCGAGCCGTCGTCGATGACGAGCCACTCGACCGCGTCGAACCCGGGGACCTCGCGCGGGAGGTCGGCGAGCGTCGCGGGGAGGGTCTCCTCCTCGTTCAGGCAGGGGATCTGGACTATGAGCTTCATCACACGGCCGTCGGCGGCGGGGTGGACGGGCGAACCACGGCCCGTCCCGCCCTGCCCCGCGGGTCCCGCAAGTGTCGCAGGGGACCCGGTCGCGCGTCACGTCGCCACCGCGGGCAGGACGCCGCCGGGACCCGGCCCGCCCGCCCGGACGGCGACGGCGCGCGCGTATCCTGGAGGGTGGGACCCCGCATGCAGCGCACCGACACCGACCACCTCCACCTCGCGCGCGCCCTCGAGCTCGCCGAGCGAGGGCTCGGCAAGGTCAGCCCGAACCCGCTCGTCGGGGCCGTGCTCGTCCGCGACGGCGAGGTCCTGGGCGAGGGCTGGCACGACCGCCTCGGCGGCCCGCACGCCGAGGTCGAGGCCATCCGCGCGGCCGGCGGCTCCGACCTGCGCGGCTCCACGCTCTACGTGTCGCTCGAGCCCTGCTGCCACCACGGCCTCACGCCGCCCTGCACCGACGCGATCGTCGCCGCCGGCATCAGCCGCGTCGTCGTCGCCTCCGACGACCCGACCGAGAAGGCCAACGGCCGCGGCCTCGGGATCCTGCGCGACGAGGGCGTCGAGGTGACGATGGCCGACGGCGCGCTCGCGGGCGCCGCGCGGCTGGTCAACCAGGCCTTCCGCAAGCACGCCCGGACCGGGCGGCCCTGGGTGCTGTTCAAGTCGGCCATGACGCTCGACGGGAAGGTCGCCACGCGCACCGGCGACTCCCAGTGGATCTCGAGCGAGGGCAGCCGCCGCCGCGCCCATCGCTGGCGCTCGCAGGTCGACGCCGTCGCCGTCGGGATCGGCACGGCGCTGGCCGACGACCCGCAGCTCACCTCGCGGGTCGACGGCGTCCACCACCAGCCGCGGCGCGTCGTCTTCGACTCCACGGCGCGCCTGCCGGTCGACTCGAAGCTCGTCAAGGAGGCGCCCCGGGTCCCGCTGACCGTCGTCGTCTCGCGCGCCGCGCCGCGGACCGCGACCGAGGCGCTCGAGATGGCCGGCGCCGACGTCGTCGTCGCCACGGGCGAGCACGAGCCCGCCCGCATCCGCTCGGCACTCGACCAGCTCGGCGCGCTCGACTCGCCCGTCACGTCGATCCTGCTCGAGGGCGGCCCGCACCTGGCGGGGGCGTTCCTCGACGCGGGCGAGGTCGACGAGGTCCGCCTCTTCATCGCCCCGCTCCTGCTCGGCGGGCGCGCCGCGCGCGACCCGCTCGAGGGCGAGGGCGTCGAGCGCATCAGCGACGCGCTGCGGGCGCTGAGCCTCGAGTGCGAGCGCACCGCCGACGACGTGCTCATCGGGGCGCGCCTGAAGGAGTGGTAGGGGTGTTCACGGGGCTCATCGAGGACCTGGGGCGCGTCGAGGCCGTGGAGCGCACCGGCGACGGCGTCCGCCTGACCGTCGCGACGCCGCTCGCCGCCGAGCTGCGCGACGGCGACTCCGTGGCCGTCAACGGCGTCTGCCTGACCGCCGTCGGCGTGCGGGGGGACCGCTTCGGCGCCGACGTCATGCACGAGTCGCTGCGGCGGTCCTCGCTGGCCGACGTGGCCGAGGGCGGCCACGTCAACCTCGAGCTCGCCGCTGCGGGCCGACGCGCGGCTGGGCGGCCACATCGTCCAGGGCCACGTCGACGGCGTCGGCGTCGTCGCCGGCACCCGCGAGGACGGCTTCGCCCGCGTCGTGACCATCGAGGCCGACGGGGACGTCCTGCGCTACGTCGTCGAGAAGGGGTCGATCGCCGTCGACGGCGTCTCGCTGACCGTGGTCGCCGTCGACGACGCGAGCTTCGCCGTGTCCCTCATCCCCGAGACCCTGGAGCGCACGAGCCTGGGCACCGCCGCCCCGGGCACGGTCGTCAACCTCGAGGTCGACCTCCTCGCCAAGTACGTCGAGAAGCTGTTCGGAGCCCGCACCTGACATGAGCACCCCCGCCACCACCCAGTTCGCGACCGTCGAGGAGGCGCTCGAGGAGATCGCCGCCGGCCGGATGGTCGTCGTCGTCGACGACGAGGACCGCGAGAACGAGGGCGACCTCGTCATGGCGGCCGAGTTCGTCTCGGCCGACGACATCAACTTCATGGCCACCCACGCGCGCGGCTGGATCTGCCTCGCGCTCTCGCCGGAGCGCTGCGACCAGCTGGGCCTCGAGCTCATGTCGCTGAAGAACGAGACGGCGCACCAGACGCCGTTCACCGTGACCATCGAGGCGCGCGAGGGCGTGACCACCGGGATCAGCGCGGCCGACCGCGCGCACACGATCCGCACCGCGGTCGACCCGGCCAAGGGCCAGGACGACATCGTCGTCGGCGGCCACGTCAACCCGCTCAAGGCGCGCGCCGGCGGCGTCCTGGAGCGCACCGGGCACACCGAGGCCTCGGTCGACCTCGCGCGGATGGCGGGGCTGCAGCCGGCGGGCGTGATCTGCGAGGTGATGAACGAGGACGGGTCGATGGCCCGCGTCGGCGACCTGCAGGCGTACTGCCACAAGCACCGCCTGAAGATGATCACGATCGCGGACCTCATCGCCTACCGCCGCCGCCACGACCGGCTCGTCGAGCGCGTCGTGACGACCCGGCTGCCGACGGCCTTCGGCGACTTCGACGCGGTCGGCTACCGCTCGCTCGTCGACGACAAGCACCACGTCGCGCTCATCAAGGGCGAGGTCGCCGGCAAGGAGGACGTGCTCGTCCGCGTGCACTCGGAGTGCCTGACGGGCGACGTCTTCCACTCGCTGCGCTGCGACTGCGGCCAGCAGCTCGAGTCGGCGCTCGCGATGATCGAGCGCGACGGCGAGGGCGTGCTGCTCTACCTCGCCCAGGAGGGGCGCGGCATCGGCCTGCTGAACAAGCTGCGCGCCTACAAGCTCCAGGAGGAGGGGCTCGACACGGTCGACGCGAACCTCCGCCTCGGCCTGCCCGCCGACCTGCGCGACTACGGCATCGGCGCGCAGATCCTCACGGACCTCGGGCTGAGCTCGATCCGGATCCTCACGAACAACCCGAAGAAGATCCGCGGCCTGGAGGGCTACGGCCTGAGCGTCACCGCGCAGGTGCCGATCGAGCAGATCCCGAATCCGCACAACGAGAGCTACCTGCGCGCGAAGGCCGAGCGGATGGGGCACACGCTCCACCACCAGGGCCTGAACCTCGACGAGGAGATGCTCCACCGCGAGCGCGAGGCCGACGCCGGCATCGAGCCGACCGACCCGGCCCTGTGAGCGCGGGGGGCGGGGTCGGCGATCCTCGCGCGGCCGCCGCCGGCGACCGCTTCGCGATCGTCGTCGCGCGCTTCTACGAGGACCTCGCCGAGCGCCTCGTGGCCGGCGCGCGGGCCGGGTTCGCCGACGCCGGCGCACCGGAGCCCGACGTCTTCGACGTCCCCGGCGCGTTCGAGCTGCCGATGGCCGCGCAGCTGGCCGCGCGAAGCGGGCGGTATGCGGGCGTCGCCTGCCTCGGCGCCGTGATCCGCGGCGAGACCGACCACTACGACTACGTCTGCGGCGAGGCCGCCCGCGGCATCCAGGACGTCCAGCTGCGCACCGGCGTGCCGTGCGCCTTCGGGGTGCTCACCGTCGACACGATGGAGCAGGCGCTGGCCCGGGCCGGCGCCGGCAAGCGCGACAGCGGCCGCCACGCCGCCGAGGCCGTCCTGGCGCTCGCCCGCGTCGCCCGCAGCCTGACCTGAACGCGGCGCTCCGGCGCCCGCACGTCGCGCCGGACCGTGGGTACCATCGACGACGTGGACCACGAGATCCTCGCGATCGCCATCACCTTCGGCGTCCACGTCCTCGCCGTCGCCGCGCTGATCTGGCACCTGATCGGCGAGGGCGACGAGCGCCCGGACTGGCGCGGGTGGCTCCGCCCCGGCGACGACCCGGCGCCCGCGCCCGCGCCCGGCCCGGCGCCCGGCCGCGACGGCGTGCCGCTGCCGGACGCGCTGCCCTCGGCCGTCCGGCTGCGCGAGCCCGCGCGGCTGGCCGACGCCGTGCCGCGCCCGGCCCGCCGCCCGGCGCACGCGCCCGAGCGCGCTCCGCAGCGCGAGCGGGCTCCCGCCGGCGACGCGTAGGCGGCGCCGGGCTCGCCGTGCTCGCCCCAGGCGCTCAGCCGCCGGCCTGCTTGCGCGCGAGCGCGAGCTCGCGCTCGACGGCCGGCCGCTGGTTGCCGGAGATGCGCAGGCGCTCCTCCAGGTAGGGCACCGCGTCGGCCGGCCGGCCGGACAGCCGCAGCGCGTGGGCGAGGTTGTAGAGCGCGAACGCGTAGGGCAGCCCGCTCGTCTGCTTGCCGGCGCGGTAGGCGAACACCGAGCGCTGCAGGAGCGGCAGCGCGCCCGCGGCGTCGCCGGCCTGCAGGCGGGCGTAGCCCTGGTCGTTGAGCTGCGCGGCGCCGGCCGTGCCCTTCGAGCCGCTGCCGGTGCTCGGCGTGGTCCCCGTGGCCGCGGGCGGCGTGGCGGCGGCCGAGGACGTGCTCGGCGTCGACCGGGTGGTGCCCGACCCGGCCGAGGTCGAGCCGGAGCCCTGCTTGGACCGCTTGGGCTTCTTCGCCTTCGCGGCGTCCGACGCCGGGGACGCCGACGACGAGGACCCCGACGAGCGGTCGCCCGCGGCACCGGCCTGCCGCTGCGCGTCGCTCGTGCCGGCGCCCGATCCGTCGCCGTCGCCGCCGCTCCCGACGGCGAGGTAGGCGCCCAGGGCCCCGAGGACGAGAACCGCAGCGGCGAGCGCGGCCAGGAGGCCGCCGCGGCGCGCCGGCCGATCGCGGCTGCCGCGGGCGGCGTGGGCGGGCGGGGCCGGGGGCGCAGGGGCCGGCGCGGCCGCCGGACGCGCCCGGGGGGCGCGGCGCTCGACGGGCGCCTCGGTGGCGGCGGCCCGCCGCTCAGCGCCGTCGACGGGGGCCAGGCGGCGCGTGACGTCCGTCGCCGGCTCCGCCTCCAGCGCCGCGGACAGGTCGTCGACGAAGGTGCCCGCCGTGCGCGGGCGCTCCGCGGGGTCCTTGGCCAGGCCGCGCTGGAGCACGGCGTCGACCCGCGGGGGCAGGCCCTCGGCGGCGCGGCTGGCCGGCGGCACGGTGTCCTCGACGTGGGCCCGGGC
This sequence comes from uncultured Actinomycetes bacterium, assembly GCA_963707695.1. Taxonomy (GTDB): domain Bacteria; phylum Actinomycetota; class Thermoleophilia; order Solirubrobacterales; family Solirubrobacteraceae; genus JAOPZW01. The sequence goes on from CAVPQY010000006.1 coordinate 340,745, forward strand.
CTGCGCCGCGGGCGTCTCGCCCGGGAAGGGGCGGCTGCCCGTCAGGAGCTCCCAGGCCACGACGGCCAGCGCGTAGCGGTCGCTCGCCGGGGTGGCGGGCTGCCCGACGGCCTGCTCGGGGGAGATGTACGCGGCGGTCCCGAGGACCTGCCCGGTCTGCGTCACCGAGGTCTCGGTCGCGACGCGCGCGATGCCGAAGTCGCCCACCGCGCAGCGGTCGCGCCCGTCGAGCAGGAGGTTGCCGGGCTTGACGTCGCGGTGGACGACGTCGTGGCGGTGGGCGTGGTCGAGCGCCGAGGCGGCGTCGGCGAGCCAGCGCAGGGCCTGGGCGCGGTCGACGGGCTCCGGAGCGCGCAGGCGGTCGGCCACGGAGCCGCCGGCGAAGTGCTCCATGACCATGTACGGCAGGCCCTCGTACTCGCCGACGTCGAAGACCGTGACGACGTTCGGGTGGTCGGACAGGCGCGCCCCGGCCCGCGCCTCGCGCTCGAAGCGCCGTCGGGCGGAGGCGTCGGCGGCGTAGCCGGGGGCGAGCACCTTGACGGCGACGAGCCGCCCCAGGACCGCGTCCTCGGCCGCCCAGACCCCGGCCATGCCGCCGTTGGCGATGTGCTGCACCACCCTGTAGCGGTCGGGCAGGGCGATGCGGGACGTGGCGGCCGGCATCCCCGCCACGCTACCCACCCGCGATGCCAGGTACACTGGACGGCGTCATGGCCAAGGTGTGTCACAGCTGCGGGAAGGGCCCTGCCTTCGGGAACAGCCGCAGCCACTCCATGGTGGCGACGAAGCGCCGCTTCGACCCGAACCTCCAGAAGGTGCGGATCCTCGACGGCAAGACGCCGCGCCGCGCGTACGTCTGCACGCGCTGCCTCAAGGCCGGCAAGGTCACCAAGGCCGTCTAGCGCGGGCACGGTCGCGGACCGTGTCCGACCCCAGCCTGGTCCGCTTCCGGACCGTCGTCCAAGGAGCGCTCGCGCACCTCGAGTCGCGCCGCGAGGAGATCAACGACCTCAACGTGTTCCCGGTCGCGGACGGCGACACGGGCGACAACATGGCGCTGACGCTGCGCGCCTGTGCGGACGAGCTCGACCGCCTCGCCGCGATCGACGACCGCTCGATCGACGAGCTCGGCCGCGACGAGATCGTCGACACGGTCGCCCGGGCGGCGCTCCTCGGCGCCCGCGGCAACAGCGGCGTCATCCTGTCCCAGCTCATCCGCGGCGCGGCCGAGGAGCTGGTCTCCCGGCCCGGCGAGCTCGTCGACCCGGTCCTCCTCGGCGCGGCCATGGCCCGGGCGGCCCAGCGCGCCTACGACTCGGTCCGCGAGCCGGCGGAGGGCACGATGCTCACCGTCATGCGCGACATGGCCGCCCAGGTGGCCAGCGAGCTCGCGCACATGTCCACGCCGAGGCTCGACGCGCAGGCGGGGGACGAGGAGCAGAACCGGGCGCTGGCCGACGTCCTCGAGCGCGCCATCGCCGCCGGGGAGGCGTCCGTCAAGCGCGGCCCGGACCTCCTGCCGGTCCTCAAGGAGGCGGGGGTCGTCGACGCCGGCGGCTACGCCGTCACCGTCGTGATGGCCGGCGTCGTGGCCGCGCTGCGGGACGAGGAGGCGCCCGAGCTCGAGCACCACCGCCCGCCCGCCCGGGTCACCCACCCCGAGCACGTCAGCTCGACGTACCGCTACTGCACGAACTTCGCCGTCATCGGCGACGGCCTGGACGCCGGCGCCGTCGTCGGGGCCCTCGAGGGGCTGGGCGACTCCGTCCTCGTCGTCGGCGACGCCCACACGCTGAAGGTCCACGTCCACACCGACGAGCCCGAGCGCGCGATCGCCGTCTTCGACGGCGCCGGTGAGGTCTCGCGCCTCGACGTCGCCGACATGCACGAGCAGGTCGCGGAGCGCGACGGGCGGCTCGCCTCCGCCGCCGGCGCCCGGCCCGCCGCGCGCTGCGGCGTGCTGGCGGTCACGAGCGGCGACGGCATGCCCGAGCTCTTCGCCGGCCTCGGCGCGCACGTCCTCGACGGCGGGCCGACGCTGAACCCCTCGACCCACGAGCTGCTGGCCGGCATCCACGAGGTCCCGGCCGAGGAGGTCGTCGTCCTCCCCGACAGCGCGAACGTCGTCATGGCCGCCGAGCGCGCCGCCGAGCTCTCCGAGAAGGTCGTCCACGTCGTCCCGACCCGCTCGCAGCAGGCCGGCCTGGCGGCTGCCGTCGCCCTCAACAGCCAGCTCCCGGCCGCCGAGAACGCGGCCGCGATGCGCGCCGCGCTCGGGCGCGTCCGCACCGGCGGCGTCGCGCCCGCGGCGCGCGAGGACCCCGCCGGGCGCTTCGCCGTGGGGGACGCGGTCGGCTACGTCCAGGAGGAGCTCGTCGCCTGGGGCGACCCCGAGGGGACGCTGCGCATCGTCCTCGACGGCCTTGCCGTGGACGCGGAGCTGCTCACCGTCGTCGTGGGCGACGACGCGCCCTTCGGGGACGCGCAGGTCCACGCGATGGCGCCCGACGGCGTCGAGCTCGAGGTCTCCCGCGGCGGCCAGCCGAGCTGGTGGTGGCTGCTCGCGGCGGAGTGAGCGCTCGGCGCTCGACGTGCACGGGGATCTTGCCCGCGACACCCTCGGTCGCGATCGCGTCGACCTCGGCGTCCGCGAAGGTGACGAGCCCGACGTGGAGCTCGGCCACGGATCGAGCCGTGGGCCGACCGCGCCGCCGGGCAAGATCTGAGCCGTGACGACGGCGTTCGCCAGCCGCGACGAGCCAGGGCGCGAGGCGCTGCTGGCCGCCCCCGTGCGCTGGCCGCGGCCCGAGGCCCTCGACGCGCCCCTGGAGGTCAGCCCGGCCAAGGCCGCGGCCGCCGCCGAGGCGCTGGGCCTGCACACCGTCGGGGACCTGCTCGTGCACCTGCCGCGCGACCGCCGCGAGGCCCGCACCGTGGCGGCGCTCGCCCCCGGCGAGCAGGCGACGGTCGTCGTGGAGGTCCGCGGCATCGCCTCGCGCCCCGTGCGCCGGCGCGGCATGCGCCCGCTCGTGGAGGCCACCGTGGCCGACGAGACCGGCCCGATGAAGGTCACGTTCTTCAACCAGCCGTGGCTCGTGCGCAAGTACCCGCCGGGCACGCGGCTCGTCCTGCACGGGACCTACGAGGCGCGCAACCGCTTCCGCGTCACCTCGCACGCGCCGACCGCGGAGGCGGCCGGCGCCGCCGACGCCGACGTCGCCCACTACCCCGCGACCGACGGCCTGTCCTCGACCCAGATCCTCGCGCTCGTCCGAGCCCACCAGGACGCGATCCGCGCGGCCCCGGAGCCGCTGCCCGGCCGGCTGCGCGCCGGCGAGGGCCTGCCCGACCGCCCGGCGGCGCTCGCCGCCGCGCACGGCGGCGACCTCGAGGGCGGCCGCCGGCGCCTGGCCTTCGACGAGCTGCTGCTCGTCCAGCTCGACCTCCTGCGCCGCCGCGCGCACCGCCGCGCGACGCGCGACGCGCCCCGGCTGGACGGCGAGATGACGTTGACGCGGCGCTGGCTGGACGAGCTGCTGCCCTTCGCGCCGACGGACGACCAGCGCGGGGCGCTCGAGGCGGTGACGGCCGACCTGGCCGGCGGCCGGCCGATGCAGCGGCTGCTCATGGGCGAGGTGGGGTCGGGCAAGACCGTCGTCGCGCTCTTCGCGATGCTGCGGGCGGTCGAGCAGGGCTGGCAGGCCGCCCTCATGGCCCCCACCGAGACGCTGGCCGAGCAGCACTTCGCCACGCTGCAGGCGCTCCTGCCCGGCGAGGCGGTGCCGGCCGCCCTGCTCACCGGCTCCACGCCCGCGGCCCGCCGGACCGACGTCCTCGGGAAGCTCGCCTCGGGCGAGCTGTCGCTCGTGGTCGGCACCCATGCGCTCATCGAGGACACGGTCGTCTTCGACCGCCTCGCGGTGGCCGTCGTCGACGAGCAGCACCGCTTCGGCGTCCGGCAGCGCACGCGGCTCGACGCCAAGGCCGGGCGGGTGGGGTCGAATCTCGTCCCGCACGTGCTGCACATGACCGCCACGCCGATCCCGCGCACGCTCGCCCTCCTGGGCTACGGCGACCTCGACGTCACCACGCTGCGCTCGCTCCCGGCCGGGCGCCGGCCGATCACGACGCACCTGTGCTCGACCGAGCGCGAGCGCGAGCGCGCCTACGAGCGCATCCGCGAGGAGCTGCGCGCCGGCCGTCAGGCCTACGTCGTCTGCCCGCTCGTGGCCGAGTCCGAGGCCCTGCAGGCGCGCGCCGCGACGGCGGAGTTCGAACGGCTGCGCACGACGGAGCTCGCCGACTTCCGCGTCGTCCTGCTCCATGGCCAGCTCCGGCCGCGCGAGAAGGCGCAGGCGATGGCGGCGTTCAGCACCGGGGAGGCCGACGTGCTCGTGGCGACGTCCGTCATCGAGGTCGGCATCGACGTGCCCAACGCCACGGTCATGGTCGTCGAGGACGCCGACCGCTACGGCCTCAGCCAGCTCCACCAGCTCCGCGGGCGGATCGGCCGCGGCGAGCACGCGTCGGTCTGCCTGCTCTTCGGGCCGCGCGAGTCGCGCCGGCTGCAGGCGCTCGAGCAGCACCGCGACGGCTTCGCGCTGGCCGAGATCGACCTCGAGCTGCGCGGCGAGGGGGAGCTGACCGGGACGCGGCAGTCCGGCGCCGCGGGCTTCCGCGTCGCGCGCCTGCCCGAGGACGGCGCCCTGCTCGAGCGGGCGCGCGCCGTCGCGCGCGACCTCGTCGACGCCGACCCGGAGCTCGCCGAGCCGCAGCACGTCCCGCTCGGCGACGCGCTCCGGGCCGCGCACGGCACGACCGAGCGCGCGGCCATCCCGGCGTGAGGAACTGATGCGGATCGTCGCCGGGCGCTTCGGCGGCCGGCGCCTGCAGGCGCCGCCGGGCCGCGGCACCCGCCCGACCTCCGACCGCGTCCGCGAGGCGCTCTTCAGCACGCTCGGACCGCTCGGCGGCGCGCTCGTCCTGGACCTCTTCGCCGGGTCCGGGGCGCTCGGGCTCGAGGCCCTCTCGCGCGGCGCGGCCCACGCCGACCTCGTCGAGCGCGACGCCCGCGCGGCGGCGGTCGCCCGCGCCAACGCGGAGGCCCTGGCGCTGGGGCCGGAGGAGGTCACGGTGCTCCGGATGCCGGCGCGCCGTGCGCTCGAGGACGCACGAGAGCGCGGCGCCGCATACGATCTGGTCCTCCTCGACCCCCCGTACGCCGACGCGCCGCGGCTGGGGCGGGAGCTCTCCGGGCCCGTGGCCGCCGTCCTGGCGCCGTCCGCGCGGGTCGTGAGCGAGAGCGACCGCCGCACCCCGCTGGACCTCGAGCTCCCCGTCGTCCACGAGCGCCGCTACGGCGACACCCTGATCCGCATCCACACCGCCCCGAGCGCATGACCCCGCCCACGACACCCCGCATCGCCGTCTGCCCAGGGTCCTACGACCCGATCACGAACGGCCACCTCGACGTGATCGGCCGCGCGGCCGAGATCTTCGACGAGGTCATCGTCGCGGTGGTCAACCTCTCGGTGCGCAAGGGCCGGACGCTCTTCGAGACCGACGAGCGCGTGAGCTTCATCGAGGAGGCGACCGCGCACCTGATCAACGTCAGGACCGAGCCGTTCAGCACCCTCGTCGTCGACTTCGCGCGCGAGGTGGGGGCCCGCGCGATCGTCAAGGGGCTCCGCGCGATCTCCGACTTCGAGTACGAGCTGGAGATGAACCAGCTCAACCGCCACCAGTCCTCCGACATCGACACGCTCTACCTCATGGCGTCGCCTCAGTACAGTTTCCTGAGCTCGAGCGGCGTCAAGGAGCTCGCCACGTTCGGCGGCACGATCGACGGGCTCGTGCCGGAGCGGGTGGCCGCCCGGTTGCAGGAAGAGCTCACCCGTTGAAGAACTGAAGGGAACCGATGGACGTCCTGGTCCTCATCGACAAGCTGGACGATCTCGTCCACAACGCCAAGCCGGTCCCGTTGACGGACCAGGTGCGCGTGGACAAGGAGGAGATCTACGACATCCTCGACCAGATGCGCGCGACGATCCCCGAGGAGATCAAGCAGGCGCGCTGGATCGTCAAGGAACGCCAGGAGATGCTCGCGGAGGCCAAGCGGGAGGCCGAGCGCATCATCAAGGAGGCGCGCGAGCGCCAGCGCGTCCTGACCTCCGAGCAGGAGGTCACGAAGCAGGCCGAGCGCGCCGCCGAGGAGATCATCGAGGACGCCCGCGGCCGGGAGCGCGAGATCCGCCTCGGCGCCGAGGACTACGCCGACGACATCCTCAACACGCTCGAGGTCAACCTCTCGAAGTTCATCGCCGCCGTGCAGCGCGGGCGCGAGCGGTTGCAGGGCAAGGACGAACCGGCCGAGGTGGCCTGAGGGCCGCCTCGCCGCGGCCTCATCCCACGTCCGCCACCCCGCCCGCATCGCTGCCCCGCACCGCCGCCTCGCCGCCGTACACCGCTGCGCCGCTCCCTGTGGGTAGCTTCGCGTCATGGCCGAGATCGAGGTCCTCGACGCCGACGTGACGACGCTGGAGGTCGACGCGATCGCCAACGCGGCGAACGCCCGGCTGCTGCACGGCGGTGGGGTGGCCGGGGCGATCGCGCGGGCGGCCGGGCCGGCGCTGGAGGAGGAGAGCCGCCGGCGGGCGCCGATCGAGCTCGGCGAGGCCGTCGCGACGACCGGCGGGGACCTCCCGGCGCGGTGGGTCATCCATGCCGCGACGATGCTCGAGCCCGGCGGCACGACGAACGCCGACGTCGTCCGGCGCTGCACCGCCGCCGTGCTGTGGAAGGCCGAGGAGCTCGGCGCGCGCTCGCTGGCGCTCGTGGCGTTCGGGACCGGCGTGGGCGGCTTCCCGCTCGAGGAGGCCGCCGCCATCGAGGCCGAGGAGGTCCAGCGGCACCTCGCCAGCGGCAGCGGCCTGGAGCGGGTGGTGTTCGCGCTGCGCGGGCAGGCGGCGCGAGGCGCCTTCGCCGCGGCGCTGGCCGAGGTGTCCAGCTAGCGTCCAGCCCCGGGACGGCGCCGTTCAACCGCGGGCGGCCGGCGGTCGATGCAGGGGGCGGGATGTCCGACCTCCTGCCCTTCATCGCCGGCGCCCAGAGGGCGCTGCTGGCCGCCTGGCCCGCCGCCGCCGTCGTCGCCCTGGTCCTCGCGCACTAGCCGAGGGCGGCCGACCGGCTCAGCGGACCTCGAAGGCGTCGAGCCCCTCGGGCTCGGCCTCGCCCACCGCCACGTCGCGCACCTGCGCGTCGCGCGGGCCCTCGCGCACGAAGGCGAGCAGCCGCTCGACGGCCTCCGGCGCACCCTCCGCGTGGAGCTCGACGGTCCCGTCGGGCCGGTTGCGCACCCATCCCGCGACGCCGAGCTCGGCCGCCCGGTCGGCGGTCGCCTGCCGGAAGAAGACGCCCTGGACGCGCCCGCGCACCACCGCCCGGCGCGCCATCGCGGCGGCCCCGTCCCCGCCCACGGCTAGAGGCCGAGCGTCAGCTCGCCCTCGCGCGGCGGCGGCGGCTCGCGGCGGGCGGCGGGCGCGCGCGGAGCCGGCGAGGGCGAGTCGGGGCGGCCGGATGCGGGCGAGGGCGGCCCGGACTCCGTCCCCGTCGCCCCGACCGCGGCCGGCGCCCCGGCCTGCTCGTCGCGCTCGGCCGCGTCGCGCACGAGCGCGGCGATCTCGTCGAGGTGCGCCCGGACGCGGTCGCTCATGGCGCCGACGATCTCCGAGGCCTTGTCGATCTGGGTCTTGGCGCCCGTGAGCTGCTGGCGGATGCGCCGCACGTCGTCGAGGGCCGCGAGCGCCCGCTCGACGGTGTCGGTCACCGCGGCGGCGTCGACGCCCTCGCTGTCGCCGCGCGCCATGAGGACCCGGGCCCGGGCGAGCGCGTAGGCCACCTGGAGCGCGAGCGGGCCGTGGTCGGGGTCGTAGGCGACGATGAGCTTGTCGCCGTTGTACTCCCGCAGCGCCTGCATCTTCGCCGGGACCTTGTCCTCGGAGGGGACGACGAGCACCGCGTAGTCGGCGTTGCGCTCCGCGCGGGCGCCGTCGAGCTCCTCGAGCGCCTTGGGGCGCGTCATCCGCGCGGTCTTGGCCTCGAAGACGATGCGGCCCTGCGCCGGCCCGTGGCAGCCGCCGATGGCGACGACGACGTCGCCCTTCTTGCCCGTGGACTCCTTGAGGTCCCCGACGGCCTCGGCGAGGTCGCCGAGCGGCAGCGCCAGGGCGTCGACGGCCTCGGCGACGACCTCCTCGTAGTCGCGGCCCTTGGCCGTGCCGCGGTCGGCCTCGGCGGCGACCTCCTCGAGGCGCTGCTTCTCGGCCTGGAGCTTGACGAGCTCCTCGCGCAGCGAGCCGAGCTTGTCGTCCATCGCCCGCAGCTGCTCGTCCTGGCGGCGCGCGGACTCGCGCAGCTGCCCGACGGCCATGCGCTGGAAGGTCGCGAGCGGGTTGTTCTCGCCGTCGCCCGAGAACTGCTTCTGCAGGTCCTCGCGCATCTTCACGGCCAGCTCGCCGACGACGAGCTTGACCTTGTGCTGGACCGCCTCGCTCGAGGCGTCGCCGAAGTGGCGCTCGAGCGCCTTGGCGACGTGCCCGTGCTCCTCCCCGAAGGCCTCGTCGACCTTCGCGTCCAGCCGCTCGGCCACCTTGCGCGCGCGCTCGACGAAGGCGCCGTCGAGCTCCCGCGCGGCGCGCTCGAACTCCGCCTTGACGAAGTCGGCGTGGGCCGCGGTCTGCTCGCGGTCGAGCACCCGCGCGCCGATCTCGATCGCGTCCGAGACGAGCTGGGCGGCGGACTCGCCGGCCTCCTCGCGCTCCCGGGCGAGCCGGACGGCGCAGGCGTCCCCCACGACGAGCCCGTCGACGAACAGCGCCTCGCCCGCGGTGCGGACGTGGGCGGGACGGCGGAGGGGCGTGGCGGCGGAGGCTTCCATGGCGTGGAGGTCGCACGGTACGGACGGCGTCTGACGGAACGGCGGCGACCGCCCGCCGGCCACGAAGCGCGCCCGGTGGCCCCGCGACCCCGGCCCGCGGCGCGGCGCGCTCTACGGTGGGGCCATGGACGAGCTCGCCGAGGCGCTGGCCGACGCCGGGGGCGTCGGCGCACCCCGCGAGCACGGCGGCCGCCTGCGCCGCCTGCTGGCGTCCGAGCTCCGCCGCGGGGCGCACGAGCTGGGGCTCCGGCGCAGCGGCTACGGCGCGCCGGTGACGGTCGCGGTCGCAGCTGCCCAGCACGGGGCGGGCGCACCCTCTGGCCTGCTCGCCGTCCTCCCGCTGCACCCGTCGCTCCGCGCGGACGCGCGCGCGGGGAACGAGCGCGAGCTCGCGGTGGCGGCGGCGACGGTCGGCGCGCTCGTCGAGGCCTCCGACCCCGAGGCGCCCCTGGCCGCCGGGTCCTGGGGCGACGCCCTGGCCCTGCGCCTGGAGGGCCCCGGCGACCCCGAGCTGGCGACCCTGGCCTTCGAGGACCAGGTCGCCGGCGTCGACCGCCTGCGCGCCCGCGCGCTCGCCTTCCCGGCCCACGTGCTGGCCGACGCGGCCGACCTGCGGGCGCCGACCGGCGCGCACCCCCTGCTCATCGCCGTCCACGTGGCCCGTCTCGGCGGGCGCCCGGCCGATCCGCGCGCGGCCGAGGAGCACGAGGAGGCCGTGCTGGCCCTCGTGGGCGCGGACGGCCCGCCGGTCCGCCCGCACGACGACCCCGACCCCGCGCGCCGCGTGGCCCGGCGGATCCTCCAGCGCCTCGACGGCATGGGGAAGTGGGGCGGCTACCACACCGAGTTCGCCCACCTCGCGCGCGGCTTCGCGGGCAACGACCGCCGCCTGGCCGAGGACGTCGGCGAGGCGCTGCTCGACGCGGGCCTGCTCGCCGAGAAGCCGAGCGTCGGCCAGCGCCACGTCTTCCTCAACCCGCGGCGCGCCGGCGACGTCCGCGCGCTCATCGAGCGCGGCGAGCTGCCCGACGGGCTGCGGCTGCCCTGACGGGGGCGTCAGGATCGGCCCCGCACGTGGTAGGACTGCGGGCGTGAACCCCCTCGAGCAGCTCGCGCACCACGCCGGGACCGCGCGCATCCTGGCCGGGACCGGGATCATCCGGCCGACGCGCCCGGACAAGCTGGCCCGGACCGCGTACGCGCTGCACCGCTGGGGCCCGACGCTCGCCGCCGGGGCCGTCGCCTCGGCGATCCGCCACCCGGACCGCCCGGCGCTCGTCGACGAGCTCGGGACGCTGACGTGGGCGGACCTCGACCGCCGCTCGAACGCGCTCGCCCACGCGCTGCAGGACGAGGGGCTCGCGCCCGGCGACGGCATCGCGATCCTCTGCCGCAACCACCGCGGCTTCGTCGACGCGACGCTCGCGGCGATGAAGCTCGGCCTCACCGGGCTCTACCTCAACACGATGTTCGCGGCGCCCCAGATCACCGACGTCGTGCGCCGCGAGCAGCCCAAGGCGATCCTGCACGACGCCGAGTTCGAGGCGCTCTGCGACGACGCCGCGCAGGGGCTGCGCCGCTACGTCGGCTGGCACGACGCCGAGCAGCCCGCGCGGCACCCCGTGCTCGAGGACCTCGTCGCCTCCGGCGACCCGTCGGGCCTCGAGCCGCCGGAGGAGAAGGGCCGCATCGTCATCCTCACCTCGGGCACCACGGGGACGCCGAAGGGCGCGCAGCGCAAGCAGCCCGACTCGATCGACCCGATCGCCTCGCTGTTCTCCAAGATCCCGCTCAAGGCGCTCGAGCCGACGATGATCGCGGCGCCCATGTTCCACTCGTGGGGCATGCTGCACTTCGCGCTGTCGCTGAGCCTGAGCTCGACGATCGTCGTGCGCCGCCGCTTCGACCCCGAGGACACGCTGGGCGCGATCGCCCAGCACCGCGCCACCGCGCTGGCGGTCGTGCCGATCATGCTCTCGCGGATGCTCGAGCTCCCCGAGGAGACCTTCCGGCGCTACGACCTCTCGAGCCTGCGGGTCATCGCGGCGAGCGGCAGCGCGCTGCCCGGCGACCTGGCCACGGAGGCGATGGACCGCTTCGGCGACGTCCTCTACAACCTCTACGGCTCGACCGAGGTCGCCTGGGCCACGATCGCGACGCCGCAGGAGCTGCGCGCGGCCCCGGGGACGGCGGGGACGCCGCCGCGCGGCACGGTCCTCAAGCTCCTCGACGAGGACGGCCGCGAGGTCCCGCAGGGGCAGACGGGCCGGATCTTCGTCGGCAACGAGATGGCGTTCGAGGGCTACACCGGCGGGGGCAACAAGGAGGTCGTCGGCGGGGTCATGGCCACCGGCGACGTGGGGCACCTCGACGCGGGCGGCCGCCTGTTCGTCGACGGCCGCGACGACGAGATGATCGTCTCGGGCGGCGAGAACGTCTTCCCGCGCGAGGTCGAGGACCTCCTGGCCGCGCACGAGGCGATCGACGAGGTCGCCGTCGTCGGGGTCCAGGACGAGCAGTTCGGCCAGCGGCTGCGCGCGTTCGTGGTCCTGCGGGAGGGCGCCGACCTCGACGCCAAGGCGCTCCAGGCGCACGTCAAGGCGAACCTGGCCGGCTTCAAGGTCCCGCGCGAGGTCGTCTTCCTCGCCGAGCTGCCGCGCAACGCGACCGGCAAGGTCGTCAAGCGCGAGTTGCAGACCGACTGAGGGCCGGCGCGCCGACGGGCGCAGGTCCTACATTGGGAGGCATGGCGGCCAGGACCGACGTGTTCGATCTCGGGCGGCTGCGGCTCACGCCGGGGGAGGCCCGGCGCCTGGAGCTCGCGGTGCCCCTGGGCGAGTTCAGCTTCGGCGGCCAGCGCTACGTGCCCGAGCCCGCCGAGGCGCCCGCGCAGCTCGACGTCACCCGCATGACGGGCGGCGGCTACAGCCTGCGGCTGCGCTTCGCGGCGGCGCCGACCGGCCCCTGCATGCGCTGCCTGGAGCCGGCCGCCCCCGTCGTCGAGATCGACGCGCGCGAGGTCGACCAGCCCGGCGGCGGCGACGAGCTCTCGAGCCCGTACGTCGCGCGCGAGGAGCTCGACCTGGCGGCATGGGCGCACGACGCGCTCGCGCTCGGCCTTCCCGACCAGCTCCTGTGCCGCGAGGACTGCGCCGGGCTCTGCCCCGAGTGCGGCGAGGACCTCAACGCGGCCGGCCCCGAGCACCGCCACGAGGCCGCGCTGGACCCGCGCTGGGCCAAGCTGCGCGAGCTCCGGTTCGAGTAGGGCGGCCGGCGCCCCCGGCGGCGGCCGGCGCCGGCGCCGGCGCACCGCGCGCCTCAGAGCCACGCGCCGCTGGGGACGTACGGCGTGAACGGCCCGACGTTCCCGCGCAGGAAGACCGGGCCGTCGGGGGAGAGCAGCAGGCCCGCGTCGAGCAGCACCGGCAGCGCCCACTGCTGGGCCGCCGTCAGGAAGTCGACCGACGCCGTCGCCCCCCGCGGGGCGTGCGCGAAGGCGCCCCAGAGCACGGTCTGCGCGGCCGCCTCGTCGCGGGCGGCGAGCAGAGCGACGGCGCCCGTGCGCCCCAGCAACGCGAAGGCGCGGTCCTCGAGGACCAGCAGGCGCGACCCGTGCCGCAGCGACGAGGGCAGGTCGCGGGCGTGGCCCGCGCCGCGGACCGCCCGGCCGATGGCGTCGGCCACGGGCAGGCCTCCGTCGCCGGCGTCCTCCACGCGGGCGGCGGCGTCGGGGATGCGCGCGGCGTCGGGGATCCCGGCGGCGGCCACGGCGGGGTGGAGGTCGAGCCCGGCGCGCGCGTAGCGGCGCATGGCGGCCGGGCGCTCGGAGGAGAGGACGACCCACCCGCGCGCGCCGTCGCCGTGGCGCAGCGCGGCGTCGAGGAGCCCGCGGCCCACGCCTTGGCCCTGGAGGTCCTCCACCACCGCGAAGAGGGAGAGCCCCCAGACCCCTTCGCGCAGGAGCGCCTGCGCCACGCCGACGACGCGCCCGTCGCGCTCGGCGACCCACGAGCCGCCGGGGTCGGTGTCGTGGAGGTGGGCGATCCGGTCGACCTGGCGGGCGTGGAGCTGCGCCTCGTCCTCGCCGGCCGGCGGCGAGAAGAGCGCGCCGCGCGCGACGGCGTAGGCGCCCTCGACGTCGCCGGGGCGCAGGGGGCGGACGTGGACCTCCGGCGCGGGCACGCGCGGAAGTCAAGCAGCGGGGCGATTGGCTACCCTGGTCGCTCGCCATGGCCGTCCCCAAGCAGAAGCAGTCGCACGCCCGGACGCACAAGCGCCGCGCCACCCACAAGGTCGGCGCGCCCACGTACAACGCGTGCCCGACGTGCCACAGCCCGCGCCTCCCGCACCGGGTCTGCCCCGTCTGCGGCAGCTACGGCGGGCGCGAGGTCGTGACGCCGCGCGGCGGCCACGACCACGACCACGACCACTAGCCCGGCGTGGCGACGACGGTCGCGCTCGACGCGAACGGCGCGGACCTCGGCCCCGCCGAGGTCGCGGCCGGGGCGCTGGAGGCCGCCGGCCGGGGCGTCCGCGTCCTGCTCTTCGGCCCGGCCGAGGCGCTCGGCGCCGAGGCGGCCGCCCACCCCCTCGTCGAGGTCGTCGACGCGCCGGTGTCCATCGCCAAGGCGGCCGATCCGGCCCGCGCCGCGCGCGCCACGCCCGACGCCTCGATCGTCCGGGCGGCCCAGGCCGTCGGGGCCGGCGAGGCCGACGCCCTCGTCAGCGGCGGCTCCACGGGGGCGGCGCTCGCGGCCGCGCTCTTCAACATCAAGCGCGCCCCGGGCGTGCACCGCCCGGCCCTGGCCGTCTCCGTGCCGGTGCCCGAGCACCCGTTCACGCTGCTCGACGCGGGCGCCAACGCGGAGGTCCGCGCGGAGCACCTCGTGCAGTTCGCGTTCATGGGCGCGGCCTTCACCCGTGGCGTGCTCGGGGTCGAGTCGCCCCGCGTCGGGCTGCTCTCGAACGGCGAGGAGGCGACGAAGGGCACCGCGCTGGTCATCGAGACCCACGAGCTGCTGGCCGAGCGCGTCGCGCAGGCCGGCGGGGCGTTGCGCTTCGTCGGCAACGTCGAGGGCACCGACGTCACGAACGGCGCCGCCGACGTCGTGGTGACCGACGGCTTCACCGGCAACATCGTCCTCAAGCTCATGGAGGGCGTCTCGCGCACGATGATCGAGGCCGTGCGCGACGCCGCCCTGGCCTCGCCGCGCGGGAAGGCGGGCGGCCTGCTGCTGCGCCCCTCCCTCTCCGCGGTGCGCGACCGCCTCGACCCGGAGCTCTCCGGGGGCGCCTACCTGCTCGGCCTGCGCAAGCTCGGCGTCGTGCCGCACGGGCGCTTCTCCCGCGTCGGGATCCGCCAGGCGATCCTGCTGGCGGCGCGCGGCGTGGAGTCCGGCGTGGTCGACCGCACGCACGAGGCGCTCGAGGCCGCGGGGGCGCTGCGGAGCGTGCCCGAGGCGTCCGGCGCGGGCTCTAGCGTGCCCTCGTCATGACCCGCGACGAGGTGCTCACGCTGGTCCGCGATCACCTGGCCGACGAGCTCGACGTCGACCCGGGTCGCATCGGCGAGGGCACGCGCTTCAAGGAGGACCTCGAGGCCGACTCGCTCGACCTCTACACGCTCGTGCAGGAGCTCGAGGACCGCTACGGCGTGCGCATGACCGACGAGCAGGCGGCGCGCGTCCTCACCGTGGGCCAGGCCGTGGACTTCGTCCTCGCCCACGCCCCGGCGGCGTCCTGAGCTTGCGGCTCCTGAGCGACCTCCTCGACGAGCTGCCCGAGGACCTGCACCGCCAGGTGTTCACGCACGCCTCCTGGACCGAGCGGCGCTCGGACTCCTACGCCCGGCTCGCCTTCCTGGGCGACAGCGTGCTCGGCCTGGCCGTGACGGCGGCGCTCTACCCGCGCCTGGAGGCCGAGCGCTACGGCGCCGGGCGCCTGACGAAGATCCGCGCCCAGACCGTCTCGGGCCCGTCCTGCCGGGCCGTGGCCGAGCGCCTCGGCGTGCCCGAGCGCCTCCAGGCCGCCGCGCCCGACGGCGTCGGCCAGAAGGCCTCGACGCTCGTCGCGACCGAGCGCGTGCTCGCCTCGGTGACCGAGGCCATCATCGGCGCGTGCTTCCTGCACGCGGGCTACGGGCGCACGGCCGAGGCGGTCGTCGACGCCTTCGAGCCCGAGATCGAGCACGCCCTCGAGCACCCGGTCGACTTCAAGTCCACGCTGCAGGAGCGCCTCGCCCAGCGCGGCGACGTCGTCGCCTACGAGGTGACGGCCGAGCTCGGGCCGCCGCACGACCGGACCTTCGAGGTCGCCGCCCGCGTCGGCGAGGAGCTCCTCGGCGAGGGGGCCGGGCGCTCGAAGAAGCACGCCGAGCAGGAGGCCGCGCGCGCGGCCCTCGAAGGCCTCGAGCCGGAGGATCCCGCCTGATGCACCTCAAGTCGATCACCCTCAAGGGCTTCAAGTCGTTCCCCGACCGCACGCGGCTGGCCTTCGACCCCGGCGTGTCGGTCATCGTCGGCCCCAACGGGTCGGGCAAGTCGAACGTCACCGACGCCGTGCTGTGGGCGATGGGCGAGCAGTCGCCCCTGGCCGTGCGCGGGCAGTCGATGCAGGACGTGATCTTCGGCGGCGGCCGCGGCGTCCAGGCCCGGTCGGCGGCCGAGGTCGAGATCGTCCTCGACAACGCCGACGGGGCGCTCGACCTGCCGCTCGGCGAGATCTCGATCCTGCGGCGGCTCGACCGCTCCGGGGACGGCGAGTACCGGCTCAACGGCGCCCGCTGCCGCCTCGCGGACGTCCTCGAGGTCCTGTCCGACACCGGCCTGGGGAAGGAGATGCACTCCGTCGTCTCCCAGGGCCGCGTCGAGGCGATCGTCACGTCGAAGCCGAAGGACCGGCGGCTGCTCATCGAGGAGGCCGCGGGGCTGGGCAAGCACCGCAAGCGCCGCCGGCGCGCCCAGCTCAAGCTCGAGCGCACCCAGGACAACCTCGACCGCGCGCTCGACGTCGAGCGCGAGGCGCGCTCGCGCCTGCGGCCGCTCAAGCGCCAGGCGGAGGCGGCCGAGCTCCACGAGCGCCTCGAGCGCCAGCTCACCGAGGCGCGGTGGGAGCTGGCCCGCGAGGCCGTGCGCGCCCGGCGCGCCGACCTCGCCACCGCCTCGGCGGCGGCGCGGTCCGCGCGCGAGGCGCGCGACGCCGCCCAGGCCGAGCTCGGCGTCGTGGCCGCCCGCCGGCAGGCGGCGGAGGAGGCGCTCGCGCAGCGCACGGAGCAGCGGGAGGCGCTGGCCCAGCGCGCCTACCGCGCCCGGTCCGCCGTGGACCGCGTCGAGGGCCGCCTGGAGCGCACGCGCGAGGCGTCGACCGCCCTGGCCGAGCGCGTCGAGCACCGCGAGGCCCAGCTCGCCGTCCTGCGGGCCCAGGCCGCCGAGGACCAGCCCGACGCCGGCGGCCGCGCCCGCGCCGAGGCGCTCGAGGCCGAGCTCGCCCGACTCGACGCCGACCGGGCCGCCGCGCTCGAGCGCGAGGTCGCCGAGCTCGAGGAGCGCCGCGCCGCCGCCGCTGCGCGCGTCACCGACCTCGAGGCCGAGGACGGGACGCGCCGGGCGGCGCTCGCCGAGGCGGAGGCCGCCTCCGAGGCGGCCCGCCGCGAGGGCCGCGGGGCCGAGCAGCGCGCCGAGGCCGCACGCCGCGAGGCCGCGCGCGTGGGCGCCGAGCTCGCGCGGGCCAACCAGTTCCTGCGCAGCCACGCGGGCGTCGTCGCCGGCGACGCCGGACCGGGTGGTCAGGTCCGTGCGCTGGCCGACGACCTGCAGGTGCAGGCCGGCTTCGAGCTCGCGCTGGCCGCGGCGCTCGGCGGGCGCCTCAGCGCCGCCGTGGTCGAGGACCTGGGGGAGGGCGCCCGGCTGCTGGACCGCACCGGCCGCGACGGGGGCCGCGCGCTCGTCGCCCCATCCGGCCCGTCCCCCCGCGCGCCGGGCGACACCGGCGGCCCGCCCACGGACGACGCGGTCGCCCTCGCCGCGCTCGTGCGCGGCGACGGGCCCGGGCCGGAGCTCGCCCGGGCGCTGCTGGCCGGGGCGTGGGTCGTCGACGACCTCGCCGGCGTGCCCACCGGCTTCGCCGGCACCGCCGTCACCCGCGACGGCCGGGCCTGGTCGCCGGCCACGCGCGAGCTGCGCCAGGAGGCCCAGGGCGGGGCGGAGCGCGTGCTGGCCGTGCGCAACGAGCGCGACGAGCTCATCCGTGCCTCCGAGGCCGCGGTCCGGGCCGAGCGCGCGGCGCTCGGCGCGGTCGAGGACGTGCGCGCGGCGGTCGCCGCCGCGGACATCGCCTGCGACGAGGCCGCCACCGCGGCCCGCGACGCCGCGCGCGCCGTCGCGGCGGCCCGTGAGGAGGAGCGCCAGGTCCGCGTGCTCGTCGAGCGCCGGCGCGCCGCGCCCGAGCACGGGGAGGGCGCCGTCCGCCGCGCCCAGGTCGAGGGCGAGCTCGCCGCCGAGCGCCGCAACGCCGAGCGCGCCGCCCGCGAGCGCGCCGAGCGCGCCGCCCGGATCGAGCGCCTCGAGGCCGCCGTGCGGCGCGATCGGGCCCTGGCCCCGGCCACGGAGCGGCTGGCGGCGGCGCTCGGGTCGGCGCTGGGCGCCGTCCGCAACCGCGTCGAGGCCGTCGAGGCCGAGCTCGCCGCCGACCGCCAGGCCGGGCAGGGGGTCGCCGCCCGCCTGCGCGAGTGCGCCGCGCAGGAGGCCGACCTGCAGCGCCGCCTGCGCGACGGCGCGGAGGCCGTCACGAGCGCCGAGGTCCGCGCGCAGTCCGTGCGCGACCGCGAGGCCGAGGCCGTCCAGGAGCTCGCCGGCCTGGCCGAGCGGCTCGGGCTCGACGCCGAGCCCGCCGCCGAGCCGCTGCCGGAGGAGACGGCGCACGAGCTCGGGCGCCGCATCGAGCGCCTCGTCCGGCGCCGCGAGCAGCTCGGGCCGGTCAACCCCCTGGCCAAGCAGGAGCACGACGAGGCCGTCGCGCACGTCGAGGAGCTCGAGGGCCAGCGCACCGACCTCGAGACCGCGCTGCGGGAGCTGCGGACGCTCATCCGCGACACCGACCGCCAGATCCGCGACACCTTCGAGGCGACCTTCACCGCGGCCGCGAAGAACTTCGAGGAGCTCGCGGCCCACTGCTTCCCCGGCGGCCGCGGCCGGCTGCGGCTCGTGCGGGGCGACGGCGGCGGGCCGCGGGCGGTGCTCGGCGGCGGCGCGGCCGGCGACGACCCGGCCGCGCAGGAGGCCGCCGAGGAGGCGGCCGAGGCCGAGGCGCAGGCCGAGGGCGACGGCGGCCCCGAGGACGACATCGGCGTCGAGATCGAGATCACGCCCGCCGGCAAGGCGATGAAGCGCCTGACGCTGCTCTCGGGCGGCGAGAAGTCGATGACCGCCATCGCGTTCCTCTTCGCGGTCTTCCTCGCGCGGCCGTGCCCGTTCTACATCCTCGACGAGGTCGAGGCCGCGCTGGACGACCTGAACATCACCCGCTTCCTCGACCTCGTGCGGACCTACCGCGACCGGGCGCAGTTCATCGTCGTCACCCACCAGAAGCGCACGATGGAGGCCGCGGACACGCTCTACGGCGTCTCGATGGGCGACGACGGCGTCTCGAAGGTCGTGTCCCGGCGGCTGCCCCCGGAGCTCGTCGACGAGGCCGAGGCGGCGGCCGCCGGCGCCGCGTAGCACCGGGAAGGGTTGCATCGGGCCGTCCTGGCGGCGAGGATCGCCCGATGCCCACCGCAGACGACCGGATCACCCGCCGCCGCTTCGTCGGCGCCGCCGCCGGGACGCTCGGGGCGGCGGCCCTCGGCGGCCCCGCCGCCGCGCTGGCCAAGCCGCACCGCCGGACGCCGTTCGACCACGTCGTGGTCCTCATGATGGAGAACCGGTCCTTCGACCACTTCCTCGGCTGGGTGCCCGGTGCCGACGGCCGCCAGGCCGGACTGGTCTACCGCGACGCGGCCGGCGTGCCGCACGCGACGCACGCCCTGGCCCCGGACTACCAGGGCTGCGGGTTCGCCGACCCCGACCACTCCTACCTCGGCGGCCGCGTCGAGTACAACGGCGGCCGCTGCGACGGCTGGCTGCGCGCCGGGCGCAACGACGTCTACTCGATCGGCTACTACCGCCGCAAGGACCTCTCGTTCTTCGGGCCCGCCGTCAAGTCCTGGACGACCTTCTCCCGCTACTTCTCCGGGATCCTGGCCGAGACGTACCCCAACCGCTTCGTCCAGCACGCGGGGCAGACCGATCGCCTGGCCAACAACTTCTCCGTGTCGACGCTGCCGACGATCTGGGATCGCCTGGCCGGGGCGGGGCTGAGCGGCCGCTACTACTTCAGCGACCTGCCCTTCCTCGCCCTGTGGGGCGGGAAGTACACCTCGATCAGCCATCCGATCGCGGACTTCTTCAAGGACTGCGCGGCCGGGACGCTGCCGCACGTCTCCTACGTCGACCCGACGTTCCTGGGGGAGGAGGCCGGCACCTCCGCCGACGACCACCCGCACGCGGACATCCGCAACGGCGAGGCGTTCATGAACCGGATCTACCGCGCGGTGACGACGAGCCCGGCGTGGTCGCGCACCGCCCTCGTCATCAACTACGACGAGTGGGGCGGCTTCTTCGACCACGTCCCGCCGCCGACGCGCCCCCTGCCGCCGGCCACGCGCGCGGCCGGCGACGTGGACGGCCGGCTCGGGTTCCGCGTGCCCTGCCTCCTCGTCTCGCCCTACGCGCGCCGCGGCTACGTCGGGCGCCGGCAGTACGACCACACCTCGATCCTGCGCATGATCGAGGACCGCTTCAACCTGGCGCCGCTCACGGTGCGCGACGCGACGGCGAACAACCTCGCCGACGAGCTGCTGCCGCGCGCGAAGCGGTGGACGCCGCAGTTCGACGTGCCGGCCGGGCCGTTCGGCGGCGCCTGCCCGGTCCCGGCGCCGGGCGACGGCGACCTCACCGCGACGCGGTCGGCGGTCGGCGCGGCCCGCCGCGGCGCGGCCCGCGGGTCCGCCGAGGAGCGCGACTGGGACCGCCTGCGCGAGCTGGCCCAGTCGACCGGCTGGCCGGTGTAGCGACGCGGTCGACCTCGGGCCGCGCCCCGGCGGCCCGGGGCTCTAGCCTGCGCGGCCGATGGGCAAGCGCAGCCGCCGCCGGGGCGAGACGCGGGATGAGCAGGACGGCGCGGCCGCCGAGGCCGAGCCGGCGTCCGACGGCGCCCCGGGCGCCGCGACCGACGAGCCGGCGCCCGAGGGCGCCCCGGCGCCGGCCGCCTCGCCGCTGGCCTCCGACGGCCGCCTGCACCAGGCCCAGCTGCTCATCGAGGAGGCCGACCACCTCGGCCACCTCTACCGCTGGATCGTGCTCGCCGGCGAGGTCCCGCGGGCGCAGGACTGGCTGCGCCGCGAGGACTGGCCGCACCCCGACGACGTCATCCACGTCTTCGGGAGCTGGGAGAAGTTCCTCCAGCACGCCCAGGTCCCGGAGTCGCGCCTGCTGGCCCGGCTGCGCACGGCCGAGGACGCTGCCCGTGCGGCCGGCGCCCGCGAGGAGCGCGCCGAGCGCGAGCTGGCGCGCGTCGAGGACCTGCGCCGCCAGGCCGAGACCGCCCGCCGCCGCCGCGAGGCGGCGGAGGCCGAGCGCCAGGAGGCCGCGGCCCGCGCCGACCGCCTGGCCGCCCAGCTCGAGCGCGCCGAGGCGCGCGCGGCAGCGGCCGAGCAGCACCTGGCCGAGCGCCGGCAGCAGGCCGCCGCGAGCCCGCCGCCGCGCGCGGACGCCTCGGACGAGTGGCTCGCCGCCCACGCGGCGCTCGAGGACGAGCTCGAGGCGGTCCGCGCCCACCGCGAGGAGCTGCTGCGCGCGGTCGAGGAGGAGCGCGACGAGGCCGCGCAGGCGGGCCGGACGATCGCCCGCCTCTCCGCCGCGCTCGCGGAGGGGCGCTCGCCCGAGGCCGACACCGCAGCGGGCCCCGACGAGGCCGCGCCCGGCACCGTCCTCGAGGCCGTCGACCGCGCCGCGGCCGAGGCGCGCGCGCTGCGCTTCACGCCCGACGCCCGCGCCTCGGCGCAGGACAGCCCGTTCCGCCGGCCCGCCGACATCCTCGACGCGCTGCGGCGCCTGGACCGCCTCGCCGGGCTCTACGCCGACCCGGCCGGGTTCGGGACGTCGCTGACCTCGGCCGCCCAGGACCTGGGCCTCAAGTGGCGCCAGGACGTCAGCGAGATCGCCCGCAGCCGCAACCCGCACGCCTACTCGGCGACGGTCGACGGCCGGCGCGTCGACCTCGGCCCGCACGTCGCGATCGGCTCCGGGTCCGGTGCCGGCTTCATCGCCCGGATCTACCTCCACGTCGCCGACGGCTCCGGCGAGGTGCCCCGCGGCCTCTACGTCGGCCACGTCGGCCGCCACCTGCCCGACACGACGACGGGCTGACTCGCCCGGGCACGGCGGGCCGCCCCGTCAGGCCAGCGGCTTCTCGCCCCAGAAGCTCGCGAACGGGTTCGCGTTGAAGTTCCCGATCGCGGCGTAGCCGGCGGACCGGTAGAGGTGCTCGGCGTCGGGCTGGTGACGGCCGGTGTCCAGGCGCGCGACGACGTAGCCGAGCCGCCGCGCCTGGTCCTCCAGGGCACGCAGCAGCGCGCGGGCCACGCCCCGCCCGCGGACCTCGGGCGCGACGAACATGCGCTTGATCTCGCAGGCGCGGTCGTCGAGGCGCTTGACGCCGCCGCAGGCGACCGCCCGGCCGTCCGCGGCCAGGCCGACGAGGAAGGCGCCGCCCGGGGGCGCGAGGTCCTCCGGCGTGGCCGTCGGCGCGCCGGGCACGTCGATGCGCCCGTAGAGCGGCGTGAGCTCGTCGATCATCGCGGCGAGCAGGTCGGCGCCGGGCGGCTCGTCGGCGCGCGCGGGGCGGAAGGTCACGGCGAGGGCCATGGCGGCGCATGGTGCCAAGCGCGGCCGCGCGGGGGCCGGGCGGCGCGACCGCTATCGTCGCCCCCCGCCATGCCCCGGGACTGGTCGGACGTCTTCCTCCTCGCCGACGGCGACGCCGCCGCCGCGACGGCCGACGCCGGGCCCGAGCAGCGGCGCGGCTTCTTCCGCCGCCTGCGCGAGAACCTCTCCAAGACGCGGGTCGCGTTGCAGGCCGAGGTGCAGGCGACGCTCTTCGAGACGCTCGACGACGAGACGTGGGAGCGCCTGGAGGAGGCGCTGATCATGGCCGACGTCGGCGCGACCACGACGGCGAAGGTCGTGGCGCAGCTCGAGCAGGAGGCCGAGAGCGGCGAGGTCGAGGGCGGCGAGGCGCTCACCGCGCGGCTCGTCGAGCTGCTGGCCGACCTGGCCCGACCCGGCGAAGGGCGGATCGACCTGCGCCACGAGCCGACCGTCATCATGGTCGCCGGGGTCAACGGCACGGGCAAGACGACGACGATCGGCAAGCTCGCCTGGCACCTGCGTCAGGAGCTCGGCCGCCAGGTCGTCCTCGGGGCCGCCGACACCTTCCGCGCCGCCGCCGTCGAGCAGCTCGAGGAGTGGTCACGGCGCGCGGACGTCGGCTTCGTCCGCGGCGAGCCGGGCTCGGACCCGGCGTCCGTCGCCTTCGAGGCCGTGCGCCAGGGGCGCGAGCGGGGCGCCGACGTCGTCATCGTCGACACGGCCGGGCGCCTGCACACGCAGGACGAGCTCATGGCGGAGCTCGCGAAGGTCCGGCGCGTCATCGGCAAGCAGCTCGAGGGCGCTCCGCACGAGACGCTGCTGACCGTCGACGCGACCACGGGGCAGAACGGCCTGCGCCAGGCGCAGCTCTTCAGCGCGACGGTCCCCGTGGACGGCATCGTCCTGACGAAGCTCGACGGCACGGCGAAGGGCGGGATCGCCCTGGCCATCGCCGGCGAGCTCGGGCTGCCGGTGAAGCTCATCGGGATCGGCGAGCGCCTGGAGGACCTGCGGCCGTTCGACGCCGACGACTTCGCGCGCGCCCTCGTCGCCCCGGCCGACTGACGGCGGAGGTACCCTCAGCCCGGCATGGACGCTTGGGTCTTCTGGGCCATTGCGGCGGTGATCCTGGCCGTGGGCGAGGTGCTCACGGTGAGCTTCTTCCTGTTCCCCTTCGCGCTGGGCTGCGTCGCGGCGGCGCTCGTCGACCTCGCGGGGGGCGGCTCGGCGCCCCAGGCCGCGGCCTTCGTCGTCCTGACGGCGCTCGGCCTCGGCGTCGTCCGGCCCATCGCCCGCCGGCACGTGACCATGCCCCCCTCGCTGCGGACCGGCACCGCCGCCCTCGTCGGCTGCACCGCCGTGGTCACCGAGACGATCCACAACGACGCCGGCCGCGGCGCCGTCCGCCTGGAGGGCGAGGTCTGGAGCGCGCGGGCCTACGACGACGACGAGGTCATCGAGGCCGGCACCCGGGTCACCGTCGTCGACATCAAGGGCGCCACGGCGCTCGTCACCGAATAGGAGCGCCCATGGCCGCGCTGATCGCCGTCGTCGTCCTCGTCCTCTTCGCGATCTTCCTCGCGTCGCGGACGATCCGGATCATCCCGCAGGCGCGAGCCGGCGTCGTCGAGCGCCTCGGGCGCTACAGCCGGACGCTGACGCCCGGGCTGACGATCGTGATCCCGTTCGTCGACCGCGTGCGCCCCCTCGTGGACCTCCGCGAGCAGGTCGTGACCTTCCCGCCGCAGCCCGTCATCACCGAGGACAACGTGTCGGTGGGGATCGACACGGTCCTGTACTTCACGATCACCGACCCGAAGGCGGCGACCTACGAGGTGGCCAACCCGCTGCAGGCGATCGAGCAGCTCACGGTCACGACGCTGCGCAACATCATCGGCTCCCTGACGCTCGAGGAGACGTTGACCAGCCGCGACCAGGTCAACGAGCGGCTGCGCATCGTGCTCGACGAGCGCACGGGCAAGTGGGGGATCCGCATCAACGGCGTCGAGCTCAAGTCGGTCGACCCGCCCGGGACGATCCAGGAGGCGATGGAGAAGCAGATGCGCGCCGAGCGCGACCGGCGTGCCGCGATCCTGACGGCCGAGGGGGTCAAGCAGTCCCAGATCCTGACGGCCGAAGGCGAGAAGCAGTCGGCGATCCTCAAGGCCGAGGGCGCCAAGACGTCGGCCGTGCTGCGGGCCGAGGGCGAGTCCAAGGCGATCGAGACGGTCTTCCACGCCATCCACGAGGGCCGGCCGGACCCCGAGCTGCTCAGCTACCAGTACCTGCAGATGCTGCCGCGGATCGCCGAGGGCTCGGCGAACAAGATCTGGGTCATCCCGTCCGAGCTGACCCAGGCCCTGGGCACGCTCGGGCAGCGGCTCATCCCGCCGGGCGAGGCGCCGGCGGCGCCCGCCGACCGTCCCGCGCCCCCGGCGCGCGGCGACGGGCCGGGCGGCCCCGACGGGCCCACGGGCCCGCGCGCCGTCTAGCAGCGCGGACGCGCCACCCGGGCCAGCGCGGTGATCCGCGCCGTCGGGCCCTGCGCTAGACCGACCATGCTGCGTGTCCTCCTGGCCGTCCCCGCGACGGCCGCGGCCCTCGCCGCCGGCGCCCTGCCGGCCGTGGCGGGCCCGTCGCCCCGCCGGGCCCCGGCCCGGGCCACGGTGACGCTCGAGGACATCGCCTTCAACCCCGCGAAGGTCACGATCCGCCGGGGCGGCACGGTCACGTTCCGCTGGGCCGACGGCGACTCGCCCCACAACGTCACCCCCGCCCGGCACGGCCTGCGCATCCGGCGGCTGGCGACCCGCAAGTCCGGCGCCGCCGCCGTGCGGCTGACCCGCCGCGGCACCTACCGCTTCATCTGCACGATCCACCCCGGCATGGCCGGCCGGATCGTCGTCCGCTGACCAAGCACCCCACAGAGAGGATGGGCATGTCCCACATCAGCCTGGAGCACATCGACCACACCGGCGCCCTGCGCGAGATGGCCGACGGCGTCGACGCGATCGACGGCGACGGCACCCGGCGCGCGCTGCTGCGCAAGGCCGGCATGACCGGCGCGGGCTTCGTCGCCGGCGGCGTCCTGTTCAACGGCCTGCTGTCCCCGGCCGAGGCGGCGGGCATCGCCTGGAAGCGCAGGCGCTCGAACGGCAACGACGTCAAGATCGCGAACTACGCGCTGACCCTCGAGTACCTCGAGACGGCGTTCTACAAGGCCGCGATCGACAGCGGCGTCGTCACGGACCCGGATGCCGTCGCGCTGGCCAAGACCATCCACGGCCACGAGGCGGCGCACGTCAAGGCGCTCAAGCAGGCCCTCGGCAAGGCGGCCGTGAAGTCGCCGAAGTTCGACTTCTCGAGCCTGCTCAAGGACCAGAAGACGGTCCTGACGGCCGCCGCGGCCGTGGAGCCCGTCGGCGTCTCCGCCTACGCCGGGGCGGGGCCGTACATCAAGCAGCTCCCGATCCTCAAGGCGGCCCTCGCCATCCACTCGGTGGAGGCCAACCACGCCGCCTGGATCGCCACCCTGCTGCAGGTCAAGGGCATCAGCACCGACTTCAAGCCGGCGCCGAACGCCTTCAACCCGGCGCGCTCGGAGAAGGCGGTCCTGAAGATCGTCACCTCCCTGGACGTCATCAAGGGCTAGCCCGTCGGACGGGCACCGGCCCCGGGCGGCGCACGCCGCCCGGGGCCTCGGCCCGCCCCCATGGGTGCTTCGGCCTACTCGTAGGCCAGCGCGCCCAGCACGTCCATGCGCGCCGCCCGTCGCGCGGGCAGCACCGCCGCCAGCACCCCGGCGACGATGGCCACGACGGTGAACGCGACGAGCGAGCCGACCGGCACGCCGAAGGCCAGCCCGACGTCGCCCCACACGGCCACCGCCAGCGCGGCGAGCCCGAGGCCGACGGCCATCCCCAGCGCCGCGCCGAGCAGCGCCGTGATGACGCTCTCGTGGCGGACCATCCGCCGCACCTGGCGGCGGGTCATCCCGACCGCGCGCAGCGTGCCGAGCTCCCGCGTGCGCTCGAAGGTGGCCAGCACGAGGGCGTTCACGAGGCCGAAGAGGCTCACGATGACCGCCAGCGCGAGCAGGACCGTGAAGATCGCCAGCAGCGGGTCGATCTGCTTGGCCTGGTCGTCGACGTAGGCGTCGCGGGCCTGCACCTCCACCTCGGGGTGGCGGTCCAGGGCGCGGGCGAGCGTCGCGGTGCCCACGCCGGGCGCGTCCACGAGGGTGAAGCGCGCGCGGGTGGCGGCGAAGCCGGCGCTGCGCGCGGCACTCCGCGTGATCGTGATCGGCCCCAGCCCGAGCATGTCGAGGACGGGCGACGTCTCGATGCCGCGGACGGTCAGGCGCAGGTCGCGCCCGGCGGCCGAGGTCAGCGTGAAGCGGCCCCCGACGGCCAGCCCGTGCTCGTCGGCCCAGCCCGAGTCGACGATCGCGCCGTCGTCGCGCAGGCCCGCGAGCACCGCCCGGTCCCCGTGCGACCAGTCGAAGTCGAAGACCCGCGGCAGCGTGGCCGGGTCGACGGTGTTCACGCCCTCCTCCTGGCCGAAGGCGCGCCCGCCGTCCTGCACGATGCTCGACGTCGCCCGGACGCCGGGCACGGCGCGGACGTCGCGCTCGACCGTGGGGTCGATGGGCGACCAGCCGTCCTTGTCGACGACGACCGCGCCGGCGGAGATCCGGTCGCGCAGGCTGCCGGACGTCGTGTCCTTGAGCCCCTGCGCGAGGACGGTCACCGCGGTCACGAGCGCGACGCCGATGGTCATCGCCGCCGCGGTCGCGGCCACCCGGCCCGGGTTGCGCATGGCGTTGCGCCGGGCCAGGGTGCCCGCCGACCCGCCCAGGAGCTGGGCGGGCCGTCCGAGCACGCCGGCGATCGCGCGCACGCCGCGTCCGACGACGCCCGGCCGGGGGCCGTCCGCGCCGACGTCGCGGAGCGCGGCGACGGGGGCGATCCGCGTGGCCTTCCACGCGGGCCGCAGGCCCGCCAGCACGGTCACCAGGACGCCGACGAGCAGCGAGACGGCGACGGTGCCCCCCGTGACGACCAGGCCGCTCTGCGGGAGGTCGACGCCGATCGACTTCAGCAGGGCGTCGAGGCCCGCGGCCAGGCCGACGCCCGCCACGAGGCCGGCGACCGAGGCCAGCAGGCCGACCGCGAGCGCCTCGGCCAGCACGCTGCCCAGGACCTGGCGGCGCCGGGCGCCGACCATCCGCAGCAGCCCGAACTCGCGGGTGCGCTGCGCGACGGTGATCGAGAGCGTGTTGAAGATCGTGAACCCGCCGACGAGGACGGCGATCAGCCCGAAGCCGAGGAGGACGGCCTGGATGATCCCGACGAACGTGTCGAGCCCGTCGAGCGTGAAGCGGTCCTGGGCCTGCGCGGTGCGGACCTGCAAGCCGTGCGGCAGCGCCGCGGCGAGCGCCGCGCGGACCTGGGCCGGCGGGGTCCCGGAGCGCCCGGCGACGAGGATCGCGTCCAGGCGCCCGGGCTCGCCGAACACCTGCTGTGCGGTGCGCAGGTCGAAGAGCGCCGCCGTGGCCACGCCGATCGACTTCACGCTGCCGAACCGCGCGGTGCCGACCACGCGGAAGCTGCGGACCGGGCCGGAGGCCGCGATGCGCACGGTGTCGCCGACGTGCAGGTCCTGCTTGTCCGCGCTGCCGGCGTCGAGGACGACCTGGCCCGGGCCGCGGGGCCAGGCGCCGTCGCGCAGGCGGAACGGCGTCAGGCGCTCGAATCCGGGCGTGGCGGTGTCGAGGCCGACGCCGAAGTACGGACCCTGGCCCACGGGATCGCCGTCGCGGTCCAGGAGCTTGGCGTCGAGGGTCGTCAGGTCGCCGGCGGCGACGCCCGCCTCGGGCACCCGGCGCACGGCGTCCAGCGCCGAGGCCGGGAGGGTGGGGTCCTTCGTGAACGAGTCGCTGCCCGACGTGAAGGCGGTGCGCGCCGTCACGGCCGCGGCCGTGCCGCGGTAGGCGTCCTTCGACAGGGCGTCGGAGCCGGCCTCGAGCGTGTCGCCCAGGGTGAGCGCGGCGCTGACCGTGGCCACGCCGACGACGATCGCCAGCGCGGTGAGGAACGTCCGCAGCCGGCGCTGGGCCAGCCCGGTGAGGGCGACGCGGATCATCGTGCCGCCGCCTCGTTCATCGCGGTCAGCACGGCGGCCTCGGTCGGGTCGCGGAGGTCGTCGACGATCCGGCCGTCGGCCAGCAGGACGACGCGGTCGGCCCGCGCGGCGGCGCGGGCGTCGTGCGTGACCATGACGGTCGTCTGGCCCTCCACGTCGACGGCCTCCCGCAGGAGGTCGAGGATCGCGGTGCCGGCCGAGGAGTCGAGGTTGCCCGTCGGCTCGTCCGCGAAGAGCACGGTCGGCTCGGCGACGAGCGCGCGGGCGATGGCGACCCGCTGCTGCTGGCCGCCGGAGAGCTCGCTCGGGCGATGGCCGCGGCGGTCGCCGAGGCCGACGCGCTCGAGCAGCGCCACGGCGCGGCCGCCGTCCCCGCGCCGGGCGATCGCCAGCGGCAGGCGGACGTTCTCCTCGGCGGTCAGCGTCGGGAGCAGGTTGAACGTCTGGAAGACGAACCCGATGTGGCGCCGGCGCAGGAGCGTCAGGGCCTTGTCGGGGAGCGTCGTGAGGTCCTGGCCGCCGACGAGGACGTGGCCCGCGCTCGGGCGGTCGAGCCCGGCCAGCAGGTGCATGAGCGTCGACTTGCCGGAGCCCGACGGGCCCATCACGGCGGTGAACTGGCCGGAGGGGACGTCGAGCGAGACGCCGCGCAGGGCGTCGACGGCGGCCTCGCCGTCGCCGAAGCGGCGGGTCAGGGCCTGGGCGCGGACGGCCGGCGCCGGGGCGGCGTCGAGCCCGTCCAGGGCAAGGGAGGTCGCGGTGTCCAGCATGGTGTCGGGGGCTCCTTGTCGGGATTCAGCAGGCGACGGCCGCGCGCCCGATCCGGGCGACGGCCGTGTCGAGGAGGCCGGCGCCCAGGAGGGCGTTCGTGGCCTCGGCGGCGAGGCGTCCCATGAGCCCGCCGCCGGAGCGGACGGACACGGAGGCCCGGACCTCGCTCCCGGCGCCGGCAGGCGCCAGGTCGTAGAGGACGTCGAGCGCCACCGGACCGGTGGCCCGCAGGGCCAGCCGCTCGCGGGTGGCCTCGTCGACCTCGACGTCGAAGTCGACCTGACGTCCGGCCAGCCGCCCGGTGACCCGGGCGCGGGACCCGGCCGCCAGCCGCGCCCGGCGGGCGGGGGCGTCGAGCTCGACGTCGAAGTCCACCGGCGCCCAGCGCCGGGCGGCGTCGGGATCGGTCAGGACGTCGAGCACGGCGTCGGGCTGCGCCGCGACGGTGTGCGTGGTCGTCCAGGTCCGCATGCCCAGGAGCCTCCCAGCGCCCCGGGGCCCCGTCGTCGGCCTCTGGGTTGATCTTGGGTGCGCCGGGAGACGACCCCGGGTCATCCTCGAGGATGACGCGCGATGCGCCGGAGGGAGGAGGATCGTCCGCGCGATGCGCCGGACCGAGCAGGATCGTCCGCCGCCCCGCGCCGGTACGGTCCCGGGCGTGCGCCGCCCGGAGCAGCAGCCGACAGCATGAGCGTCCGCGTCCTCATCGCCGACGACCAGGCCCTCGTCCGCGCCGGGTTCCGCATGATCCTCGACGCCGAGGAGGGCCTGGAGATCGTCGGCGAGGCCCACGACGGCCGCCACGCGGTGCAGCTGGCCCGCGAGCTGCGGCCCGACGTCGTCCTCATGGACATCCGGATGCCGGAGCTCGACGGCATCGAGGCGGCCCGCCGGGTCGTCGAGGAGGCCGGCGAGCGCCCCGTCCGCGTCCTGATGCTCACGACCTTCGACGCCGACGAGTACGTCTACGAGGCGCTGCGCGCCGGCGCCAGCGGGTTCCTGCTCAAGGACGTGCCGCCCGAGCAGCTCGCCGCCGGCATCCGCATCGTCGCCAGCGGCGACGCGCTGCTGGCGCCCTCGATCACCCGGCGCCTCATCGGCGAGTTCGCGGCCGTGCGGCCGACGACGCCCGATCCGCCGGAGGGGCTCGACGAGCTGACCGCGCGCGAGCTCGAGGTCTTCAAGCTCCTGGCCCGCGGGCTCTCGAATGCGGAGATCGCCGAGGAGCTCGTGGTCAGCGAGACGACGGTCAAGACGCACGTCGCGCGCGTCCTCATGAAGCTCGGCCTGCGCGACCGCGTGCAGGCCGTCGTCGTCGCCTACGAGTCGGGCGTCGCGGTGCCGGCCGGCCGGTCGCCGCGCACCTAGACTGGACCGGAGATGTTCGACGCCCTCTCCGAGAAGCTCCAGGCCACCCTGGCCGACGTCCGGTCCCGCGGCACGCTGACCGAGGACGACGTCAAGGCCGCCCTGCGCGAGATCCGCCTGGCCCTGCTCGAGGCCGACGTGAACTTCAAGGTCGTCAAGGAGTTCACCTCGACGGTCCGCGAGCGCTGCCTGGGGGCCGACGTCGTGGGAGCGCTGAACCCCGGGCAGACCGTGGTGAAGATCGTCCACGAGGAGCTCGGCCGCCTCATGGGCGGCACCTCGGCGGGGCTGACCTTCTCGCCGCGGCCGCCGACCGTCGTGCTCATGGCCGGCCTGCAGGGCTCGGGCAAGACGACGGCGACGGCCAAGCTCGCGCGCTGGCTCATGTCGGAGCACGGCTCGTCGGTCGCCGTCGCGGCCTGCGACGTCCACCGCCCCGCCGCCGTGGACCAGCTCCGCACGGTCGGCGAGCAGGTCGGCGCGACCGTCTACGAGCAGGGCACGGACAAGTCCGCGGTCGAGATCGCCCGCTGGGCGCTCGACCAGGCCAAGATGGACGGCAAGGACGTCCTCATCGTCGACACCTCGGGCCGCCTGCACGTCGACGAGGAGCTCATGCGTGAGCTCGTCGACATCCGCGACGCCGTCCGGCCGACCGACGTGCTGCTCGTGGTCGACGCCATGACCGGCCAGGACGCGGTGAACGTCGCCGAGCAGTTCGGCGCCGCCGTCGACTTCGACGGCGTCGTGATGAGCAAGCTCGACGGCGATGCGCGCGGCGGCGCCGCCCTGTCGGTCAAGGCCGTCACGGGCAAGCCGATCCTCTTCGCCTCGACGGGCGAGAAGCTCGACCGCTTCGAGCGCTTCCACCCCGACCGGATGGCCCAGCGCATCCTCGGGATGGGCGACGTCATGTCGCTCATCGAGACCGCCGAGCGGCAGTTCGACGAGGACCAGGCCAAGGACCTCGAGCGCAAGCTGCGCCGCAACGAGTTCACGCTCGAGGACTTCCTCGGGCAGATGAAGCAGATCCGCAAGATGGGGCCGCTCACGAACCTGCTCGGGATGCTCCCGGGCCTCGGGGGCCAGCAGCTGAAGAACCTCAAGGTCGACGAGCGCGAGCTCGACCGCGTGCAGGCGATCATCCTGTCCATGACGGCCGAGGAGCGCCGGCGGCCCGAGCTCATCAAGGGCTCGCGCCGGCTGCGGATCGCGAAGGGGTCGGGGACGAGCGTCCAGCAGGTCAACCAGCTCGTGAAGCAGTTCGACCAGATGCGCAAGCTCATGCGCCAGATGGGGCGGGGCAAGATGCCCGACATCGGGGCGCTCATGCGGCAGGCCCGCTAACCTCAGCCGTCGGCCGCGGCCCTCGGTGGGCCGCCGCAGCCTCCGCCTTCCCCAGGACCAGAAAGCACCAAGACCTTGGCAGTTCGACTCCGGCTCACCCGCGTGGGCGGCAAGAAGGACCCGATCTGGCGCGTCGTCGTCGCCGACCAGCGCTCCCCGCGCGACGGCCGGTTCATCGAGACCGTCGGGCAGTACAACCCGCAGACGTCCCCGTCGACGATCGTCCTCGACGAGGAGCGCATCCGCGACTGGATCGCGAAGGGCGCCCAGCCCACGGACCAGGTCCGCAAGCTCATGCGCACGCAGGGCATCGAAGCCGGCGCCCGCCGGTAGCCGGCGCGCGCCGTGCGCGAGCTGCTCGAGTCCCTCGTCCGCATGATCGTGTCGGAGCCCGACGCGGTCGCGGTCGAGCAGTTCGAGGAGGACGACGGCACCGTCGTCCTCGAGCTCTCCGTGGGCGAGGACGACTACGGCAAGGTCATCGGCCGTGGGGGCCGGACGGCCAACGCCCTGCGCACCATCGTGAAGGCGGCCGCGGTGCGCGAGCAGCGCCGCGTGCTCGTCGACATCGTCGACTGAGCGTCCCGGTGGCCGCCTCGACCGCTCCCGGTCGCGAGGGCTGGCTCCCTGCCGGCCGCGTCGGTCGCCCGCACGGGCTCGACGGCTCCTTCCACGTCACCCGCCCGCGGCCCGTGCTCCTGCCCCTGGGCGGTGCGGTCCGCGTCGCCGAGGCCGACCGCGAGGTCGTCCGCCGAGCCGGCACCGACGACCGCCCGATCCTGCGCCTGTCGGGCATCGACGGACGCGACGCCGTCGAGGCCCTGCGCGGCGCCGACCTCTGGGTCGCCCGCGGGCAGGCCCCGCCGCTCGGCGAGGACGAGTGGTACGCCGACGACCTCGTGGGCCTGCGGGTCGTCGACGGCCGCCGGCCGGTGGGGGAGGTGGGACGGCTCGTCCCGCTGCCGTCGTGCGAGGCGCTCGAGGTGCGGCGGGACGGTCCGGAGCTGCTCGTCCCGCTCGTGCGGGACTGCGTCCGCTCCGTGGACCTGGCCGGCGGGGTCGTCGACGTCGACCTCGGCTTCCTGGGCGACACGCTCCCCGAGGACCTCGCCGGCGAGCGGGCCGACTGATGCAGCTCGACGTCGTCACCCTCTTCCCCGAGGCGTTCGAGGGCTGGTTCGTGCACCAGCGCCACGTCGTCAACGCCCTGAGGCTCGGCCACGAGCTGCGCACGCTGAACCCCCGCGACGCCTCGCCGCTCTCCGGCCGCCAGGTCGACGACACGCCCTTCGGCGGCGGCGCCGGGATGGTGCTGCGCGTCGACGTCATGGAGGCGGCCCTGCGCAGCTTCTACGGCGTGGACCCGGTCGAGCTGCGCCGGCAGCGGCGCGTCATCGCGCTCGTCCCCGGCGGCCGGGTCCTCGACGACCGCTACGTCGACGAGCTCGCCACCGAGCCCGCGCTCACGCTCCTCTGCGGCCGCTACGAGGGCTTCGACGAGCGCATCGTCGAGCACTTCTGCTCGGACACGCTCTCCATCGGCCGCTACGTCCTCACGGGCGGCGAGATCGCGGCGATGGTCGTCGGCGACGCCGTCCTGCGCAAGCTGCCCGGCACGCTGGGCCACGCGGACTCCGCCGTGGAGGAGTCGTTCTCCGCCGCGCTCGAGGGCGATCCCGAGTACCCGCACTACACCCGGCCGGCCGAGCACCGCGGCTGGAAGGTCCCGGACGTGCTGCTCTCCGGCCACCACGCGGAGATCCGCACCTGGCGCCGGGCGCGCAGCCGCGAGCGTGGGGCGTCGGCGGGCGGCGGTTCGCTATCCTGACCCGTCGCGCGGACCGCTGTCACACCCGTCCCGTCCGCGCCCCCTCCTTCCCATGAGCACCGTCATCGAAAGCCTCGAGCGGCTCCAGCTGCGCCGCGTCCCGCAGTTCCAGCCGGGCGACCGCGTCCGCGTCCACTTCCAGGTGATCGAGGGCTCGCGGCGCCGCACGCAGGTCTTCGAGGGCGTCGTGATCAAGCGCCAGGGCCACGGCGTGCGCGAGACGTTCACGGTGCGCAAGCAGTCGTTCGGCGTCGGCGTGGAGCGCACGTTCCCGCTGCACTCGCCGAAGATCGAGCAGATCGACGTCGCCGCTCGCGGCGACGTCCGGCGCGCGAAGCTCTACTACCTCCGCGACCGCGTCGGCAAGCGCGCCCGCGTCCGCGAGCGCCGCTACACCGGGCCGGAGGAGCGCGTCGAGGCCGGCGTCCTCGCCGATCCGGTCGCCGCGCTCGAGGCCGAGCAGGCCGCCGACGAGGCCGTCGACGGCGCCGGCGCGACGGCCGAGGAGGTCGTCGACGCGGGCGGCGCCGCGGACTCGACGGCCGAGGTCACGGAGGCGCCCGCCGACGCCGACGCCGACGCCCCGGAGGCCACCGAGGCGCCCACGGAGGCCGAGGCGGACGCCACCGCCGACGAGGAGCCTGACGCCGCGCCCGCCGCCGAGGCGGAGCCCGAGGCCGACGCAGCGCCCGCGGGCGACGCCGACGCGCCCGAGGCCGGGGGGCAGGACGCCCCGGCCGACGACGGCAAGGCGTGAGCACGTCGACGAAGAAGAAGCATCGCTCGGCGGGCGGGTCGCTCGTCGAGCTCGTCGTCATCGTCGTCATCGCCCTGGCCCTCGCGCTGGGTATCCAGGCCTTCCTCATCAAGCCGTACCGGATCCCGAGCGAGTCGATGGTCCCGACCCTGCAGGTCGGCCAACGCGTCCTCGTCGACCGCATCGGCAACCGCTTCGGCGATCCCACCATCGGCGACGTCATCGTCTTCCACCCGCCCGCGGGCTCGGACAGCGACACCTGCGGGAACCCCGACCGGCGCGAGGGCGCGGCCTGCGACCGGCCCACCAAGGACCGCGCCGGCGTGAACTTCATCAAGCGCGTCGTCGGCAAGCCGGGCGACACGATCGCCATCCGCAACGGGCACGTGTTCCGCAACGGCAAGCGCGAGAAGGACCCGTACATCAACGACACGTGCAACGGCGACCTCGGGCGCGGATGCAACCTTCCGGTGCCCATCAAGATTCCGGCCGGGCACTGGTTCATGATGGGCGACAACCGTGGGGAGTCCGACGACAGCCGCTTCTGGGGACCGGTTCCACGCAGCTGGATCATCGGCTCGGCCTTCGCCACCTACTGGCCGCCCAAGCGCCTCGGGCTCCTCTAGCGAGGCAACCGTCGCCGTGAGCGACCGCCCGAGCGCCGCCCGGACCCGGCGAACCCAGCGGCGGAAGGCCAAGCGGCCTGGCCGGCGCCTGGTGCAGCACGACCGCGGGCTCGGCGTCCGCTGGGTCGCGGGGGCCGACGAGGCCGGGCGCGGATGCCTGGCCGGTCCTCTCGTCGCGGCCGCCGTCCTGCTCGACCTCGACCGCCTCGGACCGCGCGAGGTGCGCGCGCTCGGGCTGCTCAACGACTCCAAGCAGCACGACGAGGAGGCCCGCGAGGCGCTCTACCCGGTCGTCCTGCGCACGGCGGTGAAGGTCGCCGCGGTCTCCCGCTGTGCGCGCGGGATCGACGGGCGCGGCCTGCACCGCACGAACCTCGCGGCGCTGCGGGACGCGCTGCTGCGCGTCGCGATCCCGGGCACGCTGTGCCTGGTGGACGGCTTCCGCGTCGCCGACCTGGGGTTCGAGCAGCGCGCGGTGGTCGACGGCGACGCCAAGAGCGCGGCGATCGCCGCCGCCTCGATCGTCGCGAAGGTCACGCGCGACCGCTTCATGCACCGCGCCGACGAGCGCCACCCTGGCTGGGAGTTCCGCTCGCACGTCGGCTATTCGACGCCCGAGCACCGCGACGCGATCCAGCGCCTCGGCGTCTCGCCGCTGCACCGCCTCTCCTTCCAGAGCGCGGCGTACCAGCAGCTCTCGCTGTAGCGGCGGCCGGCGCCGTGCAGCGCCGAGGTCGGGAGCGCGCCGGGGCACCGCTCAGAACGCTCCCTCGAGGTGGTCGAGGCGCACGAGGCGCCCGCGCGGGTCGATGACGACCCCGACGGCGTCGAACCGCAGGGACGCGGCCGGCGGGCGGTCGGCGGCGTCCCGCAGGTAGGCGGCCGCGGTCGCGCGGACCTGGCGCTGCTTGCCGGGGTGCAGCGCGTCCCAGGGGACGGCCCCGGCGCTCGTGGCCCGCGTCGCGCGACGCGTCTTGACCTCGACGAAGACCAGGACCTCGCCGTCGGTGACGACGAGGTCGAGCTCGCCGTGCGCGGTCCGGTGGTTGCGGGTCACCAGCGCGTAGCCCAGCCGCTCGAGGTGCTCGAGCGCGAGCTGCTCGCCGGCCCGTCCGAGGTCACGTCGCGCGTCGGTGGACATGCGGGCCACGATCCCGGTCGCGGTGTGCCGCGGGAGCCCCGGATCGGCACGGGGGAGCGTCGCCTCCGCGACGGTCCGCCGACCCGCGGCCGGGTCGACCCACGGGCGCAGCAGAGCGGTGCTGAGCCGGCACACGCGGCCCGCGACCGTGGCGTCCATGCTCGCCCGTGTCACGACGTTCGCCATCGATGGCCTCGACCCGCGGCGGGTCACCGTGGAGGTCGACGTCCGGGCGGGGCTGCCGAGCTTCACCATCGTCGGCCTCGCCGATCGCGCGGTGCGGGAGGCGCGCGAGCGCGTGCGCGCGGCGATCCTGAACTCGGGCTTCGAGTTCCCGGGCAAGCGGCTGACCGTCAACCTCGCGCCGGCCTCGCTGCGCAAGGCGGGGCCGCACTTCGACCTCGCGATCGCCTGCGGCATCCTCGCGGCGGCCGGGCAGCTCCCGGCCGCGTCCCTCGGACCGGCTGGCGGTGTTCGGCGAGCTGTCCCTCGGGGGCGAGCTGCGCCCGTGCCGGGGTGCGCTCGCCGTGGCGGAGGGTGCCGCGCGGTGGGGCGTCGAGCGGCTGCTCGTCCCCGTCGACCGCGTCGGGGAGGCGGCGCTCATCCCGCGGCTCGACGTCGTCGGCGCGACGTCGCTGCGCGAGGTGGCCGCGATCCTGCGCGGAGAGGGCTCCGGCACCGCTCCGGTCGACACGACGACGAGCGACGGGACGGCCGGCGCGCCGGACCTCGATCTCGCCGACGTGCGCGGACACGGGGAGGTGCTGGCCGCCCTCACGATCGCGGCCGCCGGCGGCCACAACCTGCTCCTGAGCGGTCCACCGGGCATCGGGAAGACGATGCTCGCCAGGCGCCTGCCGTCGATCCTCCCGCCGCTGT
Organism: uncultured Actinomycetes bacterium; assembly: GCA_963707695.1. Lineage (GTDB taxonomy): Bacteria > Actinomycetota > Thermoleophilia > Solirubrobacterales > Solirubrobacteraceae > JAOPZW01. Next base: position 377,509 of record CAVPQY010000006.1, read on the forward strand.
CGGCGGAGGAGGCGCTCGAGGTCACGCGCATCCACAGCGTCGCGGGCCTGCGGCACGGCGGTGGGCTCGTCGAGCACCGCCCCTTCCGCGCGCCGCACCACACCATCAGCGCCTCCGGGCTCGTCGGCGGCGGGGCGGTCCCCGTGCCCGGGGAGGCGAGCCTGGCCCACCACGGCGTCCTGTTCCTCGACGAGCTCAGCGAGTTCCCGCGCCCGACCCTCGAGGCGCTCCGTCAGCCGCTCGAGGACGGCCGGGCGGTGATCGTCCGGGGGCAGCGCAGCGCGATCTTCCCGACCAGGTTCATGCTCGTCGCCGCGACGAACCCGTGCCCCTGCGGGTTCGCGCCCGGCAAGCGCTGTCGGTGCTCGGAGGGCGACCTCGCGCGTCACCGGCGCCGACTGAGCGGCCCGCTCCTGGACCGCCTCGACCTGCTCGTCCACGTCCAGCGGCCCGAGGGCTCCGCCCTCGAGCGCGCGGGCCTGAGCTCGTCGGCGCGGGAGCGCGAGCGCGTGCTCGACGCCCGCGCGCGGCAGGCCACCCGCCTGCGGGGCACCGGCGCGGCCAGCAACGGCCAGCTCGACGCGCGCCGGCTGCACGAGCTCGTCGACCTGGCCGCCGACGCCGACCGGCCGCTCGCGGTCGCCTACGAGCGCGGCCAGCTGAGCGCGCGCGGACGGGACCGCGTCCTGCGCGTCGCCCGGACGGTGGCCGATCTCGACGGGAGCGACCAGGTCGAGCGGGTGCACGTCGCCACGGCGCTCGGCTTCCGCCAGGACGCCGACGGGGCGCGGGCGGCATGAGGCGCCTCGCCCGCGCGCCGGCCGCGCCAAGCCCGGAGGTGGCGCGTGACGGCCTGTGACGCGTGCCTGCGACGCACGTGGCTGCTCGCCCGCCTGGCCGGCCACCTCGAGCTGGCCCGGCGCGGCGGCGGGCGCCCAGGCGGCCGGCTGCGCGCGGTCCTGGCGCTCGAGGACGCCGCCCTCGTCGAGGCGCTGGCCGCCGACGCGGCGCCGCAGGTCGCACAGGCGCTCGCGGCGGTCGAGCCCCGGCGCCTGCGGGAGGCCGCGAGGCGCGCCGGGCTCGCGCTCGCCTGTCGGCACGACGAGGCCTACCCCGAGCGCCTGGGCGACCTCGACGACGCCCCCGCGGTCCTGCACGTCGCCGGCGATGCCGGCCGTCTGGCCGCGCTCGTCGGCGGAGGCGTCGACGACGGCGCCCGCGCGGTGGCGGTGGTCGGCACCCGCCGCGCCTCCGCGGAGGGCCTCGAGGTCGCCCGCGAGCTCGGCCGGGGCCTGGCGGCGGCCGGCATCACCGTCGTCAGCGGCATGGCCCTCGGGGTCGACAGCGCCGCCCACGCCGGGGCGCTCGAGGCCGGCGGCCCGACCCTCGCGGTGCTGGCCGGCGGGGCGGACCGCGCGTCGCCGGCGAGCAAGCGCGCGCTGCACCGGGAGCTCGTCGCGCGGCACTGCGTGCTGTCGGAGCTCCCGCCCGGCTTCGCGCCGCACCGCTGGTGCTTCCCGGCGCGCAACCGGACGATCGCCGCCCTCGCCGGCACCACCGTCGTCGTCGAGGCCGCGGAGCGCTCGGGCTCGCTGATCACCGCCGAGGTCGCCGCCGACCTGGGCCGCGAGGTCGCGGCGGTGCCCGGCTCGCCACTGGCCTGGCGCTCGGCCGGGACGAACGCCCTGCTGCGCGACGGCGCGACGCTCGTCCGCGACGCGCGGGACGTCCTCGACGCGGTGGTGGGGGTGACGCGGACGGACGCACGCGGCACGGCGGGCGCCCCGCCGTTCGACCCGCTCGGGACGTTCGCGGGCATCGATGCGTCGCTGCGCGCGGTGCTCGCGTCGGTCGTCGCCGGTCGCGACACCGTGGCCGCGCTCGCACCGACGCCGGGGGACGTCGGCCCGGTCCTGGCCGCGCTCAGCGAGCTCGAGCTGCTCGGGGCCCTGCGGCGCGTGGCCGGCGGCCGCTACGTCGCGCCGCACGGGGGCGGTCGTGGCTAGCGTGCTGGCCATGGCAGAGGCAGACCGAACGGCGCTGCTCGACGAGCAGGCGCGGTACTACGCCGCCCGCGCCGAGGAGTACGACGACTGGTGGTTCCGCCGCGGCCGCTACGACCGCGGCCCGGAGGCGACGGCGCGCTGGCGCGCCGAGGCGGCCGAGGTCGAGGCCGCCCTGGCGGCCTTCGCCCCGCGCGGGGACGTGCTCGAGCTCGCCTGCGGCACCGGGCTGTGGACGGAGCACCTCGCGCGCCACGCCGATCGGGTGGATGCCGTCGACGCGGCCCCGGAGGTCCTGGACGTCGCCCGTCGCCGCCTCGACCGGAGCCCGGGGCGGGCCGAGGTCCGCCTCCTGGAGGCCGACCTCTTCGCCTGGTCACCGCCGCGCCGCTACGACGTCGTCATGTTCGCCCACTGGCTGTCCCACGTCCCCGAGGAGCGCTTCGCGGCGTTCTGGCGCTTCGTCGGCGCCGCGCTCGCCCCGGGTGGGCGGGCCTTCCTCATCGACAGCCGCCGGACGACCCGCTCCACGGCGACCGACCACGTGCAGCCCGGATCCGGCGAGGACACGATGCTCCGCCGCCTCGACGACGGCCGCGCCTTCCGCATCGTCAAGCGGTTCTGGGAGCCCGATGCCCTGGCCGCGAAGCTGGCGGGGCTCGGCTGGCGGACGGAGCTCGCCGCCACCGACGAGTTCTTCGTGTTCGGCTCCGCCCGCCCGGCGGAGGGCCAGGGCGACGCCCGCACGCCCCGAGGGGAGGCCTGAGCACCGTGCCCGGCCCCGCCGCCGCGTCCGCGCCGCGGCCGTCCCGACCACTGCCGGTCTGCCTGTCCATCGCCGGCTCGGACTCCGGGGGCGGAGCGGGGATCCAGGCCGACCTCAAGGCCTTCGCGGCCGCGGGCGTCCACGGCACCACCGCGATCACGGCCATCACCGCGCAGAACACGGTCGCGGTCGAGGCCGTCGAGGCCGTGTCGCCGTCGATGGTGGTCGCGCAGGTGCGCGCCGTCGTCGAGGACCTCGGCGTGGACGCCGTCAAGGTCGGCATGCTCGGATCGGCCGTGACGACGCGCGCGGTGGCGGACGCGCTCGACCTCCTGCCGCCCGGGACCCCGGTCGTCGTGGACCCGGTGATGGTGGCCGAGTCCGGCGCGCGGCTGCTCGAGGCCGACGCCCAGATGGCGCTCGTCGCCCTCATCCTGCCGCGGGCGACGGTCGTCACCCCGAACCTCCCCGAGGCCCGCGTGCTGGCCGGCGACGTCGCCGGCGCGATGACGCCCGCCGAGCTCGCGGAGGCCATCCTCCTGCTCGGCCCGGGCGCGGTCCTCGTGACCGGCGGGCACCGCGCGGAGGCGACCGACCTCCTGTACGACGGGCGGACGCTGCTCGAGCTCCCCGGCGAGCGCCACCCGGACGGCGCCGCCCACGGCTCGGGCTGCACGCACTCCTCGACGCTCGCCGCGCACCTCGCGCGCGGGGCGTCGCTCCCGGACGCCGCTCGGGCGGCGCGGACCGCGGCCGCGGCGGCCGTCCGCGACGGGCTGCGAGGGCTGGGTCGTGGCGCCGGACCGGTCGACGTGCTGGGGACCGGGCGAGGGGCGGCGGCACCCGCGGGACCGGTGGCGCCGCCCGCGGGGCGGGCGGCGGGACGCGCCGGGGAGGCGCCCTGACCATGGTGGCCGCCCGGCACCTCCCGTTTGCCATAATCGGCGGTCCTGCGATGAGGCTGCTGCGGATGAAGCCGGGACACGGCGAGGTCGTGCTCGCCGAGGGGGACGTCGAGGTCCCCGAGGACGAGGAGCGCCTCGTCGAGGAGTTCCGGCGCCAGCTCGACCTCGGCATGTGGGCGGCGGTGCCGACCACGGCAGGCGGCGGTCGCCGCGAGGCGCGCATGGTGCGGAGCTTCGGCGACGTCCCGCGCGACGCCGAGCGCGTCATCTTCTTCCCACGCGCCGCCGGCGGCGCCTGAGTCGGACCGGGGGAGGGGAACCTCGAGTCATGGCCCTCGCCCTCGGCGCCACCGCCATCGTCATCGTCGCGCTGCTCTGGGACCTCGTCGCGCCGGCCGTGGGCGAGGCCTGGGCGCGCAGCCGCGCCCGGCGCGCCGCCGTCCCGGCCGAGGGCTACGACCCGGGCCGCGAACGCCGGGCCGAGGCGCGCGCCCGCCAGCTCCTGCGCTCCTGCGTCAACGACGAGGAGTGGGAGATGTACCGCGACCTGGGCTTCGTCCGGGTCTGGGGCGGGCTGGCCACCGGGCCGGACCAGGGCGGGACCGAGGCCACGCGCGTCGGCGCGCCCTACGCCTACCTCGTCTACCCGCACAAGCCGGTCGTCGCCTACCTGCCCCAGACGCACGAGCTCCTCAGCGAGTACTGCGTCACCTTCCCGGACGAGACGCGCCCGTACGGGTCGGCGCGCCTGCCCGACAGCGACGACGTGCTCGCGAAGTGGATGGCGCTCACGGGCGACGAGCGCCGCCTGATCCACGAGGCGAACATGCACCTGCCGGGGCGGCAGGTCGACCCCAAGCAGGTCCGTCGCGACCTCTGGCGCCTCAGCCAGTGGGAGCGGGAGCGGCTCGTCAGGCGCCAGCGCTCGGCGGGTATCGTCCCCGCCCCGTGAGCGCCACCGAGACCTTCGACGTCAAGCACCGATCGCGGGCCCTCACCGAGGGGCCGCACCGCGCGGCGGCCCGCTCGTACCTCAAGGGCGCCGGCTACAGCGACGAGGACCTCGCCAAGCCGATCATCGGGGTCGCGTCGACGTGGATCGAGACGATGCCGTGCAACATCCACCTGCGGGCGCTCGCCGCGAAGGTCAAGGAGGGCATCCGCGCCGCCGGCGCGACGCCCATGGAGTTCAACACCATCGCGATCTCGGACGGGATCACGATGGGGACGCCCGGCATGAAGACCTCGCTCGTGTCGCGCGAGCTCATCGCGGACTCGATCGAGCTCGTCACCCGCGGGCACCTCTTCGATGCCGTGATCGCCCTCTCGGGGTGCGACAAGACCCTGCCCGGAACGGTCATGGCCCTCGCCCGGCTCGACGTGCCCGGCGTCATGCTCTACGGCGGCTCGGTGCCGCCCGGCCGCTGGCGCGGGCGCGAGGTCACGATCCTCGACGTCTTCGAGGGCGTCGGGGCCGAGGCCACCGGTCGCATGACCGAGGACGAGCTCCACGAGCTCGAGGCGGCCGCGACGCCCGGGCCCGGCGCGTGCGGCGGCCAGTTCACGGCCAACACGATGGCCATGGCCTTCGAGGTCATGGGCTTCAGCCCCTCCGGGGCCGCGATGGTCGACGCCCAGGCGGCGACGAAGGCGGACGTCGCCTACGCCTCGGGCCAGCTCGTCGTCGACGTCCTGCGCCGGGGGCTCTTCCCCAGCGACGTCATCACGCGGCCCGCGCTGGAGAACGCGATCGCCGCCGTGGCGGCCAGCGGCGGCTCGACCAACGCCGTGCTGCACCTGCTGGCCGTGGCGCGCGAGATCGGCGTCGACCTCACGATCGACGACTTCGACCGCATCAGCGAGCGCACGCCGCTCCTGTGCGACCTCAAGCCGGGCGGGCGCTTCAACGCCGTCGACCTCGGCGCCGCCGGCGGCGTCCCGGTGCTCCTCAAGCGCCTCGCCGAGGCCGGGCTGCTCCAGGAGGACGCCATCACCGTCGAGGGCGTGCCGATCGGCGACCACGCGCGCGCCGCGCAGGAGACCCCGGGCCAGCAGGTCGTCCGGCCGCTGAGCGACCCCGTCAAGGCCACCGGCGGCCTGGCCATCCTGCGCGGGAACCTCGCGCCCGACGGGTGCGTCGTGAAGCTCTCCGGGCACGAGCGGCGCCACCACCGCGGCCCGGCGCGCGTCTTCGACGGCGAAGAGGGCGCGATGGAGGCCGTGACGGAGGGCCGGATCCAGGCCGGCGACGTCGTCGTCATCCGCAACGAAGGCCCGGCCGGCGGCCCCGGCATGCGCGAGATGCTCGCGGTCACGGCCGCGATCAACGGCGCCGGGCTGGGCGAGGACGTCGCCCTGCTCACCGACGGGCGCTTCAGCGGCGCCACCCACGGCTTCATGGCCGGCCACGTCGCCCCCGAGGCGGTGCGCGGCGGCCCGATCGCGGCGGTGCGCGAGGGGGACTACGTCACGATCGACGTCGACCGCCGGCGCCTGGACGTCGACCTCGACGACGACGAGATCGCCCGGCGCGTCGCCGCATGGACGCCGCTGGAGCCCTCCGACCGCACCGGCGTCCTCGCGAAGTACGCCAAGCTCGTCGGCAGCGCCGCCGAGGGCGCGATCACCGCGTAGCGGGCGGCGCGGCGGCCGGGCGCGCCGAGGCGTCCGGGAGCTCAGTCGGCGGGATCCGTCGCCTGCGCCCGCGCCTCGCGCTCGGTGAGCTCGGGGCCGGGGATGTCGCGGCCGGGCTGGTCGCCGCCCTCGCCGGCGCCCTCGTGCAGGAAGCCCTCCAGCAGGGCGTTGAACGCCGCGGGCCGCTCGAGCATCGCGACGTGCCCGGTGTCGCGGTAGATGACCTTGCGGGCCTTCGGGATCAGGCGCTCGAACTCGAAGGCGTCGCGGACGGGCACGAGGCGGTCCTCCTCGCCCCAGACGATGAGCGTCGGGCAGGCGATCTCCGGCAGCCGCTCGCGGATCGGGTAGTCCGTCAGGGCGTCGAGCGCGTCGACGAAGCCCGACGTGCCGCTGCCGTGCAGCAGCTCGGCGCTCAGCGGACCCGGGAGCAGCTCGGGGTGGGCCGCGACGATCGCCAGCAGCGCGCGCCGCGTGCGACGGCGCCGGACGAGCGTGTCCGAGCGCGACGCGAGCCAGCCGCCCCAGGCGGTCAGGCGCCGCTCGACGCGTCGCAGGGCGCGGAGGACGTGCTCGTTGCGCTGGAACTCGATCGAGAGCCCGGCGGCGCTGACGAGCACGAGGCGCTCGACGCGCGCCGGGAACTGGATCGCGACCTCGGCCGCGATGAAGCCGCCCATCGAGTTGCCCACGAGCGCGACCGCGTCCAGGCCGAGGACGTCGAGCACCCCCTCCACGAGGCGGCCGTAGCCGGGGATCGAGATCTTCTCGGGCGGCATCGGCGACTGACCGAACCCGGGCAGGTCCAGCGCGACGACGCGGTGGTCCTCGGCCAGGACCGGCAGCTGCTCGAGCCAGTTCTGCCAGGACCCCGAGAGCCCGTGGACGAAGACCACGGGCGGGCCGGAGCCGAGGTCGATGACGTTGACCGCCTGGCCGCCGACGTCCACCCACCGCTGGTGGGCGCGCCAGTCGACGTCGAGCCAGGGCGAGCGGCCCTGGGGCCCGTAGGCGTCGAGGTCGACGGGCCGGCGCCGCGGGGGCGAGGCGGTGGTCATGGTCGCTCCAGCATAATCGGGCGGCCGCCGTCCCCCGACGCCCCTGCACCCATGCGGATCGCCCTCGACATCGACTCGACCCTCCACCACTACTGGGACGTCCTCTCGGACGCCGCCCGCCGGCGCTTCGGCGTCGCGCTGCCCTACGAGGTGCAGTCGAGCTACGGCATCACCCGCCTGCGGGAGGACCAGCTCGCCGTCTGCGTCGCCGAGACGCACCGCGAGCCGGTCATCCTGGCCGGCGTGCCCTACCCGGGAGCCGTCGAGGTCGTCAACCGCTGGCACGCCGAGGGGCACTTCATCCACGTCACGAGCCACCGCGACGTCGCCGCGCACGACGCCACGGCCCGCTGGCTGGAGCAGATCGGCCTCGCCCACGACGACCTGCACTGCTCGATGGACAAGATCAGCCGCTGCGTCGAGCTCGGCATCGACGTCCTCGTCGACGACGCCCCGGACAACCTCCGCGGCGCCCTGGAGCACGGGATCGTCCCCGCGACGATCGCCCACCCGTGGAACCGCGACGTCTGCGAGGAGGAGGGCGTGCTGTGCGCGCCCGACTGGGCCGGGCTCGCGGCGCGCCTGGACCCGGTCCTCACCGGGGTTCGCGTCGCCTAGTGGCCGACGGGCGCTCGCCGATCGGCGGGGAGGTCGCCACGCGCGACCTGCGCCCGTACCTCCCGGGCGTCGAGCCCGAGCGGACGATCACCGACTGGGGGCGCTCGGAGCGGGTCGAGGGGCTGCTGGACCGGACGGTCTACGAGTTCCTCTACCGCCTCTGGTTCCGGGTCGAGGTCGAGGGCGTCGAGCACGTGCCGTCGACCGGCGGCGCCCTGCTCGTCTCGAACCACGCGGGCGCCCTGCCGCCCGACGCGGCGATGATCGCCAAGGCGATCAAGGAGGAGCACCCGCGCCCGCGGCCGCTGCACCTGACCGTCGAGCACTTCTTCCGGGGCTACCCCGGGCTTCTCGATGCTCCTGCCCGAAGATCGGCGCGGTGGCGGCCCACCCGGCCAACGTCCACCGCCTGCTCTTCGACGAGGAGCAGCTCGTGCTCGTCTTCCCCGAGGGGCGCAAGGGGACCGAGAAGCTCTACCGCGACCGCTACCGGCTGCGCCGCTTCGGCCGGGGCGGGTTCGTGGAGGCGGCGATGCGGGCCCGCGCCCCGATCGTGCCGATCGCGGTCGTCGGCGCGGAGGAGGCGATGCCCGCCTTCGCCCAGCTCGGGCTGCTCAAGCGCCTGACGGGCCTGCTCTACGTCCCGATCACGCCGACCTTCCCGCACTTCGGCGTCCTCGGCGGCATGGCCTACCTGCCGGCGAAGTTCCGCATCCGCTTCCTGCCGCCGGTGCCCACGGACGACCTCGGCTCCGACGAGCCGTGGGAGGACAAGGCGCTCGTGCAGTCGATCGCGCACGAGGTCCGCGCGTCGATCCAGGAGGAGCTCTACGACATGCTGGCCGAGCGCCGGTCGGTCTGGCTGGGCTGAGCCGTGACCTCGCGGCGCATCCTCGTCACCGGGCTCTCGACGTCCTGGGGGTCGCGGCTGGCCCAGGCCCTCGAGCAGGACCCCGCCGTCGAGGCCGTCATCGGCGTCGACCGCACGCCGCCCAAGGTCGAGCTCGAGCGCACGGAGTTCGTGCGCGTGGCCGACAGCCAGTCGCTCATCCGCCGCATCGTCGAGGCCGCCGAGGTCGACACCGTCGTCGACACGCGGCTCGTGGCCGACTCCGTCGTCACGACGGCGCGGCGCGCGCACGAGAACAACGTCATCGGGACGCTGAACGTCCTGGCCGCGTGCGGCGGCGCCGACTCGCCCGTCCGCAAGGTCGTCTTCCGCTCGAGCGCCCACGTCTACGGCGCCGAGCAGGACGACCCGGCCTTCTTCACCGAGGAGACCCGCCGCCGCCACGCGCCGCGGACGGCGATCGAGCGCGACGTGGTCGAGGCCGAGGGCGCCGTCGCCGACTTCGCCGCCCGCCATCCCGACGTGACGGTGACCGTCCTGCGCTTCGCCGACGCGCTGGGCCCCGGCGTGCGCTCGTCGCTCATGACCCTCCTGGGGCTGCCCGTGGTGCCGACCATCCTCGGGTTCGAGCCGCGCTTCCAGGTCCTCCACGCCGACGACGTCGCCGGGTCGCTCCTGCACGCGGTGCGCCACGACCTCGACGGCGCCTTCAACTGCGCCGCCGACGGCGTCCTGGGGCTGGGGGAGGCGCTCGGCCTGCTGGGGAAGCCGGCCGCGCCGGTGCTCCCGCCCTGGGGGACCGGCCTGGCCGCCGCCGTGGTCAGCCGCGCGGGCGTCCGCCTGCCGCCCGAGCTGCTCGGCCTGCTGCGCTACGGCCGCGGCCTCGACAACCGGCGCCTGAAGGCGACGGGCTACCGCTTCACGCGCACGACCCGCGAGACCGTGCTCGACCTGCGCCGCCAGCAGCGGCTGGCCCGCTTCCGCCAGGACCAGCCCGCCTACCGCTACGAGCGCGAGGTCGAGGAGTTCCTGCGCTTCAGCCCGAGCGTCCGGCGCGACGGCGCCTCGGCGGCGGCGCGCGGGCTGCTCGCCGGCGCGGGCGCCGAGGCGCCGGCCGCCAACCGCCCCGCCGGGGCGGCCCTGGGCGGGAACGGCATCGACGACCTGCCGGCGACCGACCTCCTGGCGCTGCTGCCGTCGCTGCCGGCGGGCGACCTCGCCGCACTGGCCGCGCACGAGCGCGCCCACGGGGCCCGTCCGGAGGTCCTGACCGCCATCGAGCGGCTTCTGCGCGCCAAGGCGTAGCACGCACGCAGCAGGCCCGCTTGCAGGGACATCCGCGATCTGCGCCAGTCCCTACACTGGCGCCGCCCCGGTCAGCAAGGAAGCTCCGCCCTCATGCGCTCGCGCTCGATCCTCTTCGTCGTCGTCCTCGTGCTCGTCCTCGTCGGCTCGCTCGCCGGGGTGGTCTACGCGTACGACCAGGCCCACCGCGACCAGATCGCGAAGGGCGTCTCGGTCGGCGGCGTCGACGTCGGCGGGCTGACCGGCGCCGAGGCGCGCTCGCGGCTCCAGCGCGAGCTCGTGGACCCGCTCGAGCGGCCCATCGTCGTCCGCCACGGCAAGCACCGGTGGCGCCTGGGGGCCGCAGAGGCGCGGATCGCCGCCAACCTCGACGCCACCATCGAGCAGGCGCTGTCGCGGTCGCGCGACGGCAACCCGATCCAGCGGGCCTGGCGCGGGCTGACCGGCCAGACGGTCAGCGCGCGCCTCGAGCCAGAGGTCACGTACTCCGAGCGGGCCGTCACCCGCCTGCTGGTCGCGGGTGCGGGCCGGCGTCGACCGCCCGGCCAAGGACGCCACCGTGAAGATCTCCGGCGCCGGCGTGCAGGAGGTCGACGGGCAGACCGGCCTGGCCGCGCGCACCCGCGTGCTGCGCCGCCGCATCCGCGCCGCGATCACCGACCCGAGCGCCCGCCGTCGGTTCGTGGTCCGGACGAAGACGACGCAGCCGGCGGTCACCCGCGCGGACCTGGCCGAGAAGTACGAGACGGTCGTCGTCGTCAACCGCGGCGCGTTCAAGCTCACGCTCTACAAGCGCCTGAAGACGGTCAAGACGTACCCGATCGCCGTCGGCCAGATCGGCCTGGAGACCCCGGCCGGCCTCTACGCCGTCCAGAACAAGGCCGTCAACCCCGCCTGGCACGTCCCCAACAGCGCGTGGGCGGGCGACCTCGCCGGCAAGGTCATCTCCGGCAGCGACCCCACCAACCCGATCAAGGCGCGCTGGCTGGGCATCTACGACGGGGTGGGCATCCACGGAACCAGCGACGACGCCTCGATCGGCAGCGCCGCCTCCCACGGCTGCATCCGCATGCACGTCTCCGACGTCGAGGACCTGTACGAGCGCGTCCCGGTCGGGGCGTCGGTCTACATCGCCTAGCCGGCCGCGGCCTCGTCGCCGCCCGCCTCGCCGCCCGCGCGCTCCGCCGCCGAGGAGGCCGGGACCCCGATCTCGGCCACCGGCACCTCCTCCCAGCCTCGTTCGAGGAGGAAGGCATGGTGGCCCTGGTGGCGAAGGACCAGAGCGCCGATGAAGATCCCCCGCTCGCGCTTGCGCATCACCGCGTACCACATCGTCGTCGCGTCGCTCGTGCCCTGGATCTCGTGCCACGGCCGCGGGACGGGGCGGTCCGGCCGGGCGATCCCGGCCTCGAGCAGCTGCTTGCGGGTGGCGACCTGACCCGTGGCGGTGTCGATGCAGAAGACGGCCATGTCCGCCGAGGATAGGCCGCCGGTCAGCGCCGCCTGGCGGGAGGCGCTGCGGCTGTTCGACGCCGACCTGCGCCGCCGCGGGATGGCCGAGGGCACGCGGCGCGCCTACGGCGTGGACCTCGGGCAGTTCGCCCTGTGGGCGACCGAGCAGGGCCTGGAGCCGCCCGCGGTCACCCCCCGCGCGCTGCGGCGGTACGCGGCCCTGCTGTCCGACCGCCGCAACGTCGCGGCCACGGTGGCGCGCAAGCTCGCCGCGCTGCGCGCGTTCTACCGGGTGCTGCGCGAGCACGGCCACGTCGCGCAGAACCCCGCCGACCTCATGCCCGCCCCCAAGCGCCCGGCCTCGCTGCCGAAGGTCCTCCGCCCCGACGAGGTCGCCGCGCTGCTCGACCGCATCCCGGCCTCGACCCCGCTCGAGGTGCGCGACCGCGCCCTGTTCGAGCTGGCCTACGCGTGCGGGCTGCGCGCGGAGGAGCTCGTCGACCTCGACGTCGCCTCCGTCGACTTCGACGCCGAGGAGCTGCGGGTCGAGGGCAAGGGCTCGAAGACCCGCGTCGTCCCCGCCGGGGAGGCCGCGCTGAGGGCAGCTGGGGCGCTACCTCGAGCGCGCGCGCCCGGCGCTGGCGGCCGAGCCGGGGGAGGACGCGCTCTTCCTCTCGAAGTCCGGCCGCCGGCTCTCGACGTCGGACGTCCGGCGCCGCCTGCGGGTCTGGGCGCGCCACGCCGCGGTCCACGGCGGCATCTCCCCGCACGCCCTGCGCCACTCCTTCGCGACCCACCTGCTCGACGGCGGCGCCGACCTCCGGGCCATCCAGGAGCTGCTCGGCCACGCCTCGATCTCCACGACCCAGATCTACACTCGGGTAGAGTCCGCGCGGCTGCGGGCCGCCTACGCGAAGAGCCACCCACGGGCCTGAGCCCGAGCACGGCATGGAGACCAACGTCAAGGCCATCGAGCTGCGCGACCTTTGGCGCCGGTACAAGACCACCGGCGACACCCGTGCGCGCGAGGACCTCGTCGTCGCCTACTCGCCGCTCGTGAAGTACGTCGCGGGCCGCATGGCCTCCGGCCTGCCGGCGCACGTCGACGAGGCCGACCTCATCTCCTACGGGCTCGTCGGGCTCATCAACGCGATCGAGCGCTTCGAGCTCGAGCGCGAGATCAAGTTCGAGACCTACGCGATCACCCGCATCAAGGGCGCGATCATCGACGAGCTGCGCTCCCTGGACTGGGTGCCGCGCTCCGTCCGCCAGCGGGCGCGCGAGATCGAGCGCGCCAACGCGAAGCTCGAGCACAAGCTCCAGCGCGCGCCCAACGACGAGGAGATGTCGGCCGAGCTCGGCATGACCGTCAAGGAGTTCCAGGACGCGCTGCTGCAGATCTCCAACTCGACGATCGCCGCGCTCGACGAGATGTGGACGGTCGGCGACTCCAGCGGCGACCAGGTGTCGCTGCTCGACACGCTGACCGACGAGAGCGCCCCGGATCCGGCGCAGCTCATCGACCAGACCGACCTCAAGGACCGGGTGGCCGACGCGATCGCGCGCCTGCCCGAGCGCGAGAAGCTCGTGATCGCGCTCTACTACTACGAGAACCTCACCCTCCGGGAGATCGGGGAGGTCCTCGGCGTGACCGAGTCGCGCGTCTCGCAGCTGCACACCAAGGCCGTGCTGCGGCTGCGCTCCCGCCTCACCGAGTAGGCCGCCGGACCGCCCGTGGGCGGCGGTCGCCGGGGTGCCCGGCTCGCGGTTGGCGCTCGTGCTGATCGCCGCTAGGGTCCGGCGGCATGCACCCAGCCGACCGCATCCGGAACGTCGCCCTCGTCGGTCACCGCGGCAGCGGCAAGACCTCGCTGAACGAGGCGCTGCTCTTCCAGGCCGGGGCGCTCACCCGCATGGGCACCGTGGCCGACGGGACGACGATGTCGGACGCCGACGCCGACGAGCAGGCCCGGTCGATGTCCATCGCGACGAGCTTCGGCTCGTTCGAGTGGCAGGACCGCAAGATCAACCTCCTCGACACCCCGGGCGACCCCAGCTTCGTCGCCGACGCGCTGGGCGCGCTGCGCGTCTGCGAGTCGGCCGTCTTCGTCGTCAACGGCGTGCTCGGCGTCGAGGTCGGGACCGTCCGGTTGTGGGAGCGCGCGGCCGAGCTCGACCTCGCGCGGATGCTCTTCGTGAACATGCTCGACCGCGAGCGGGCCGACTTCTTCCGCACGCTCGACGCGCTCAAGGCGGCCTTCGGCCCGCACGTCGTGGCCACCGAGATCCCGCTCGGGCAGGAGCAGGACGTCCGCGGGGTCATCGACCTCGTCGACATGAAGGCCTACGAGTACGACGGCGCCGGCCGGGACAACAGCCGCGAGGTCCCGATCCCCGACGAGGACCGCGCGCAGGCCGAGGAGATGCGCGAGCGCCTCATGGACGAGGTGGCCGAGGTCCACGAGGACCTCATGGAACGCTACCTCGACGGGCAGGAGATCTCCCACGAGGAGATCGTCTCCGCGCTGAAGGACGGGACGAACCACGGCGACATCTTCCCGGTGGTGTGCGGCGTCGCCACGCGGAACCTGGGGACGAACCGCCTGCTCGACGCGATCGTCGAGGACCTGCCCTCGCCCGTGAAGCACGGCGGCCTGCAGCTGCCGGAGGTCACGCTCGAGCCGGACCCCGACGCCGAGCTCTTCGCCTACGTCTTCAAGACGAAGGCCGACCCGTTCGCCGGGCGGATCAACTTCTTCCGCGTCTACCAGGGCACGATGCGCCCGGACGGCCAGGTGCTGAACACCCGCGCCCACGCCAAGGAGCGCATCGGCCAGCTCCTGATCCCGGAGGGCAAGGACTCCAAGCCGGCGGACGCGTTCGGCCCCGGCGACATCGGCGCGGTGGCCAAGCTCAAGGAGACCCGGGCCGGCGACTGGCTGGCCGCCCGCGACGAGCCGATCGCCATGCCGGCCATCAAGCTGCCCCAGCCGGTCATGGCCTTCGCGATGGAGCCGCACACCAAGGGCGACGAGGACAAGGTCTTCACCGCGCTGCGGCGCCTGCAGGAGGAGGACCCGACGATCGACCTGCACCGCGACCCGCAGACCGGCGAGCAGATCGTCGCCGGGCTCTCCCAGGTGCACGTCGAGGTCGTCGTCGACCGCCTCCGCAGCCGCTTCGGGGCCGAGGTCGACCTCAAGCCGCCGCGCGTGCCCTACCGCGAGACGATCCGCTCGGCGGCCAAGGCCCATGGGCGCCACAAGAAGCAGACCGGCGGCCGCGGCCAGTTCGGCGACTGCCACATCGAGGTCGAGCCCCTGCCCGAGGGGGGCGACGCGGACTTCGAGTTCGTCGACGCGATCAAGGGCGGCGTCATCCCGGGGAGCTTCATCCCCGCCGTCGAGAAGGGCTGCCTGGAGGCCCTCCAGCACGGCGCAGTCGCCGGCTTCCCCGTCCGCGGCGTGCGCGTGCGTCTCTTCGACGGCAGCTTCCACTCCGTCGACTCCTCCGAGATGGCCTTCAAGATGGCCGGCTCGCAGGCGATGCGCCAGGCTCTCGAGCAGGCCGGCTCGGTCCTGCTGGAGCCGATCATGCTCGTCACGCTGTCGGTGCCCGACGACGCGGTGGGCGACGTCATCGGCGACCTCAACAGCCGCCGCGGGCGGCCGCTGGGCATGGAGCCGGCGGCCGGCCTGACCGAGGTCAAGGCCGAGGTGCCGATGGCGGAGATGCTGACCTACGCCCCCGACCTGCGCTCCCTGACGGCCGGCCAGGGCGACTACACGATGGAGCTGGCCCGCTACGAGGAGGTCCCGGCCCACCTCGCGCAGAAGGTCGTGGCCGAGCTGCAGCGGGAGGGCGAGGCCGCCCACGCCTGAGCCCGGACGGGGGTTCCCGGCCGCCCCCGTTATCCTCGACCCGTCGTGACGCGCAAGTCGATCCAGACGAACGGCCCCGTCGTGTCCTGCGACGTCTGCGGGCGGACCCTGCTGCGGGGCGAGCACGCCGACGTCTTCCTGCACTCCGGGTCGCGGCGGATGGTCTGCCAGCTCTGCACCGCCCGGGCGGCGCACGAGGGCTGGATCCGCGAGGGGCTCGACGACGCGACGGTCCGCAGTCGCGGCGAGGGGCACCGCGGGTCCTTCCTGTCCCGGCTGCGCGCGCGCCGGGCGGACCACCGCCCGGCGCCGGATCCCGGCGACGACTTCGCCGGCTTCGAGGACGCCGACCCCTACGCGGCGCCCGCCGAGGACGCCGCCGCCTGGCGAGCCCGAGCCCGAGCCCGAGCCCGTCGCGGTCGCCGTGGAGCCGCCGCCCCCGGCGCCCGTCCCCGCGCCGGTCCGCGAGCGCGAGCCGGTCGGCGCCCGCGAGCCGCTGACCGTCCCGCCGCGCGACCAGCGCTCCGTCCACGCCGTGCCGACGAACGCGGGGCTGAAGATGGCCCGCGCGCTCGAGCTCTTCAACGCCTCGCCGCACCGCCGGACGGTGGCCGGGGTGGGCCGCTCGCTCGGCGCGCCGCTCGTGACCGTGCGCCCCTCCGCGACCGAGGGCAGCGTCGTCACCGTCGCGGTGGCCTGGGAGCTGTCCTGGTACCGCTTCGAGGTCGACCTCGCCGACGAGGCCGCCGGGCCGCGCGTGGCCGGGCAGGGCAGCGAGCTCGACGAGCTCGACCCGGAGGACCGCACGCCGAACGCCGCGGCCGACGAGACCGGCGCCCTCCACCTGGCCGGAGCCCCAGCGTGATCTACAGCGTCGTCCCGGCGGAGCTCGCCCCCGAGCTCTACGACAAGCTCGTCGAGTACTACAAGGACGACCCGAACGTGACGGTCATCGTCGACCGCCGCAAGGCCAGCCGCCGCAACGCGTCCTCGCCGCCCACGGAGGAGGACCTCCAGCGCCGCGAGATCCGGGACCGCCGCCGGGCCCGCGTGCCCGGGGAGTTCCCCGGCACCGACGCGGGGTGAAGCTCGTCGTCCACGTCGACGGCGGCGCCCGCGGCAACCCCGGGCCCGCCGCCGCGGCGGCCGTCGCCTCCACGCCCGAGGGCGACGTCGTCGACGAGGCCACGCAGCTCCTCGGGGTGACGACGAACAACGTCGCCGAGTACCGCGCCCTGCTGCTCGGCCTCGAGCGCGCCCGGGTGCTGGGCGCCGCCGAGGTCGAGGTCGTCAACGACTCCGAGCTCGTGGCCAAGCAGGTCATCGGCGCCTACAAGGTCAAGCACCCCGACCTCAAGCCGCTGCACCGTGCCGCGCTGGACGCGCTGGCGGCCTTCGAGTCCTGGCGTGTGCGCTCGGTCCCGCGGGCGCAGAACGCCGCCGCGGACGCGCTCGTCAACCAGGCCCTGGACGCCTCGTAGACCGCATCCCTTCAGCCCGGGGCCGCTCCTGCCGATGTCAGGAGCATGGCCCCTGCAGTCGTCCCCGTCGCGCCGTCCAGCGGCGTGACGCCGCCGTCCACCCGCACCGGATCCCACCGCCTCATCGGCGACGTGGTCGTCGACCTCGGCTTCGCCGACCGTGCGCGGGTCGAGCACGCGATCACCAAGGCCCGTGAGACGGGCCGCCGCACCGGGCAGGTCCTGGTCGAGGACGGCGTCCTGACCTCCGACCAGCTGGCGCGCGTCATCGCCGACCGCTTCGGGGTCGACCACGTCGACCTCTCCGCCTTCACCGTCGACATGACGGCCGCCAACCTCCTGGCCTCCTCGGCCGCCCGCCGCTACGAGGCGGTCCCGGTCGGGTTCGTCGACGACCGCACGGTCCTCGTGGCCATGTGCGACCCGGGCAACGTCCTCGCCATCGACGACATCTCGCTCATGACGGGCTTCGACGTGCGCCCCGCGGCGACGGCGCGCGAGGACGTCATGGCGCTCATCGGGCGCCTGAACCAGCTCGACGACGTCCACCTCGAGGACCCCGACGACGCCGGCGACGAGCTCGACGTCGGCGACCTGCGCGAGTCGGCCGACGACGCGCCGGTCATCAAGCTCGTGCACTCCATCGTGGGGCAGGGCGTCGAGCAGGGCGCCTCCGACATCCACTTCGAGCCCAGCGCGAGCGAGATCCTCGTCCGCTACCGCATCGACGGCGTGCTCTCCGACGCGACGCGGATCCCGCGCAAGATGGTGGCCGGCATCGTCTCGCGCATCAAGATCATGGCCGAGCTGGACATCGCCGAGCGCCGCGCGCCGCAGGACGGGCGCATGTCCCTGGCCATCGACGGCCGCAAGGTCGACATCCGCGTGGCGACGCTGCCGCTCGTGGGCGGGGAGGCGGCCGTGCTGCGCGTCCTCGACAAGGAGGGCGGGATCGTCGAGCTCGACCGCCTCGGCCTGTCCCCGGCGGCGCGGGCGTCCTTCGAGCACGCGTTCTCGAAGCCGCACGGCGCGATCATCGTCACCGGCCCGACGGGCTCGGGCAAGACCACGACGCTCTACGGCGCACTGCAGGTCCTGCACACCCCCGAGAAGAACATCATCACGATCGAGGACCCCGTCGAGTACGAGCTGACCGGCGTCAAGCAGATGCAGGTCAACCCCAAGGCCGGCGTGACCTTCGAGGGCGGCCTGCGCTCCATGATGCGGGCCGACCCCGACGTGATCATGGTCGGCGAGATCCGCGACCGCCAGACCGCGCAGATCGCCGTCGAGGCCGCGCTGACCGGCCACCTCGTCCTCTCGACGCTGCACACGAACGACGCCCCGACCGCGATCGCCCGCCTCATCGACATGGGCGTCGAGCCCTTCCTGGTCGCCAGCGCCGTCGACTGCGTCGTCGCCCAGCGGCTGGCCCGCATGCTCTGCACCCACTGCCGCAAGCCCGTCCGGATCTCGGGAGAGGTCCTGCGCGCCAACGGCTTCGACCTCGACCTCGAGGCGGTCGACGCCTTCGAGCCGGGCGGCTGCTCCCGCTGCGGCGGCACGGGCTACAAGGGCCGGATCGGGCTCTACGAGGTCATGCCGGTCGACCAGGAGCTGCGGCAGCTCGCCGTCGCCCGCGCGGCGTCGGACGAGATCGCCGCGCTCGCGGTCGCCAAGGGCATGGTCCGGCTGCGCGAGGACGGCATGGCCAAGGCGATGCAGGGCCTCACCTCGTTCGCCGAGGTCGCGCGGGTCACGGCCTGAGGCACGGCCCGGCACGGTGGCGATCCCGGCGCGGGTGCGCGTCAGCCCGTGCGGGTGATCACCGGCAGGGGCCAGCGATCCGCCAGCACCGAGCGCCGCGGCTCGTAGAGGCGCAGCGAGAGCAGGAAGCGCCCGGCCGGGGCGGGCAGCCAGTTGGCCTGCCGCTCGGCCGGCGGCGGGTCGTGCTGGAGGAGGATCGTCAGACCGCCGCCGGCGTCGCGCCGCAGGCCCGCGGTGCGGTCCCCGAGCGCGTAGCGGGCGATCGGGTTCTCGACGAGGAAGCGGTCGGCGCCGTACATCGTCAGCGACCAGAAGGCCTTCACGGGCGGCAGCTGCCCCGGCGCGAAGCGCAGGACGTAGCGGTGGGAGCCGTCGAGCGGGCGGCCGCGGCGGTCGGTGTCCGCCTGCGGGTAGACGGCCTCGGCGCGGACGTTCGCGCCCAGCGCCGTGCGGGCGACCGAGGCGCGCAGGAGGGCGTCGGCCCCGCGATCCCCGATGCCCTCCGGCGGCAGCAGCCAGCCGCGGTGCGAGCGGGCGGACGCGCGCTGCCGGCGGCCCGCGTAGGCGTCCAAGAGGCTCGGGCCGGCGGCCACGGCAGCGCGCAGGCCCGCGCGCGTGGCCGCCCCGAGGGAGCGGCGCGAGGTCCGCAGGCCCGGGCCGATCCCGACGCGGCGCAGCCGCGCCAGCAGCGCGCGGTCGCGGCGCGGCGGCGGGTTCTCGGCCATCGCGGCGCCCATCGCGTCGAAGAAGGCCAGGCCCGTCGGCAGCGGCGCCGGGTTCAGGGTCGAGCTCGGGATCGACAGGGACGCCAGCGGCGGGCCGCCCAGGGCGTCGAGCCGGCGCAGCGCGTACCCCCGCTGCAGCGCGTTGACGGCGGGCAGGTCGGCCGGGCCGTCGACCAGGGTGCGGCCCAGCAGCCAGACGACCGGCGTGGGGGACCGCACCAGGCGCACGCCGCGCGGGACGCGGCCGCGCCAGCGCGGGCCGGCGATCGCGACGTCCGTCGCGCCCGACCCGGTCGTCCGTCGCCCCACGTAGGCGAACGAGTTCGTGTAGGCGTCGAGCAGCTGCATGGTGAAGTAGCGCCCGCCGGTCGGCGGGACGTGGAGCACGAGCGGCCCGTCGGCCAGCCGCAGGCGCGCCACCGTGTAGACCGTGTCGACGTTCGGCAGGACGACCAGCCGCTGCGCCGGCGTGCTCAGCCGCGTGACGTTGATGAGCTGGTTCGGCGGGAAGTTCGTGATGACCCGCTGCTCCTCGAGCAGGGGCGACCCCAGGACGTAGGCCCGCAGGCCGAGGTCGAGCGCGTGCTGCGCGCGGGCCGTGAAGGCCCGCTCGAAGCCCGGCGGGCCGTGGCCCCGGGTGCCGGCGGCGGATGCCGGGGCCGGCAGGGCGAGCAGGGCGGCGACGAGGGCGGCCGGCCCGGCGGCGCGGACCACGGCTCAGCCGCCGTTGGAGGCCGCGACGTACGCACGGCTGGGCTCGCCCCGCAGCGCCGTCGCGGGCGGCAGTGGCGTGCCCTGGGCCGTCGCCCCGGCCAGCACGGGCAGGACGAGGCGCGAGGCCCGCGCGCCGCCCAGCGTGACCGTGTTGCGGGTGCGGCCGCGGTCGAGCGTCGAGAACGCCCAGCGCGGGCGGTCGCCGCCGACGGCCTGGACGGTGACCCGGATCCGGGACCCGGCCCGGAACGCGTGGGCGACCGGGAAGATCGGCACGCGTACGAGCACCGCCCGCCCACGGGGCATCGGGGCGGCGTCGCGGCGCAGGTGCGTCGGCACCGGGTCGTTCGCGGTCGAGCGCCGGGCGTCGAGGTGGCGGTGCGACGCCCGCAGCCACCCGTTCTGGACGTAGGTCTCCTGCCCGTCGGGCCGGACCTCGGTCAGCGTGACCTGCAGGTCGGTGTCGCGCGCGGAGGAGCGCAGGCGCAGGTCGAGGCTGGAGGGACCGGCGACGACGAGGTCCTGCGCCAGCGGCGTCGTGGTGAAGCCCAGGCCCTTGCCCGCCGCGACGGGCTTCCAGTCGTAGGGCGGCTGGGCCTTCCAGGCGTCGCCCTCGCCGTTGCCGGGCAGCGTCTGGCGCGGGCGTGCCGCGGGGTCGGCGACGTACGCGGCGGTCGCGGCCCTGGCGGGTCGCGAGGGCGTCAGGGCACCCTGGCCGCCCAGCCACCAGGTCGTCGGGCGCAGCCCCGGCACCGGCCAGCCCGTCGTGTCGATCTCCCAGGTCGCCCCGATCGACCCCGGCCCCTGCGGGCCGGCGCCGTTGTCCATGAGCAGCCGGACGCGCGGGTCGCGCTCGAAGGTGGCCCGGGCGGCCGCGACGTCCGTCGTGCCGGCGAAGCGCGACTGCTGCACGGGCGCGGCGCCCGCGTCGGCGAGGTAGCTGTAGAGGGCGCTGCTCAGGCTGAGGACGGTCGACGGGATGACCGGGATCTCGTCGGCGACGTAGAGCTTGAGGAACTCGACCCAGCGCGTGATCGTCGTCGGCCCGAGCGAGTCGGCGTGGACGCCGTTCTGCAGCGAGAGCCAGACGCGCGGGTTGCGCTTCAGCGCGCCCAGGCTCTCTGGGAAGTGGCCGCCGGTCTGCTCGTCCTGGAACTGGCCGACGAGGAACGTGGGGACGGTGATGCGCCCGACCCAGGCCCCGGGGGACCGCTGCTCGTAGAGGAACGGGTCGCGGTAGGGGTGCGCGAGCTCGAGCTTCGTGAGGTCGCGCGTCTGGAGGCGCAGCCGCTGGTTGGCCTTGCAGTGCTCGTCGCCCTGGCGCACGAGGATCTTGGCGTAGGGCTGGCCGCCGGCCGGCGCGGGGCGGGCGTCGCGCTGGCGTTCCGCGATCCACGAGGCGGCGAAGCCGGAGTTGCGGATGCCGCCCGGGAAGCCCGTCGCGGTGTAGAGGTCGTCGTTGACCGACATCGGCGCGATGGCCGCCAGGTGCGGCGGTCGCGTGCCGGCGACGAAGAGCTGCGTGATGCCCGAGAAGGAGATGCCTGCCAGCCCGACCTTCCCGCCCTTGACCCAGGGCTGCGCGGCGACGGTCTCGACCGCGTCGTAGCCGTCGTAGGTCGTCGGCAGGCCGAAGAGGTCGAAGGCTCCCCCCGAGCAGCCGGAGCCGCGCATCTGCACGCTGACCACGGCGAACCCGAGCAGCGGGGCGATGAGCGAGCCGACCGCGGTGCCGGTCGCCGGGGCCAGCGGGTCGTTCGCGCCGGGCGCGCCGGTCAGGGACGCGACGACGGACGTGAGCAGGTCGTGCGGCGCGGCCACCTGGTAGCCGGAGTACTCGATGAGGGTGGGGAACGGCCCGTCCGCCAGCGTCCTGCCGGCGGGCAGGCGCACCGTCATCGCGAGCTCGACGCCGTCGCGCATGCGGACGTAGTTCAGGCCCGCGGCGAGGCGCTGGCCGCGGTAGAACGCCGCCTTCGGGTGGTCGGCGCCGCGCAGGACGCGCAGCCGCCGGGTCGCGACGACCCGCGCGCCGCGCCGCTGGACGACGCGGTAGCCGGCGCCCGGGCGCAGGTCGATGAAGACCTTGGCCCCGAACCGGTCGGCGCGACCGGCGCGGACCGTGCGCGTGCCGCGCACGCACCGCCACGCGGTCGCCGCGCTTCGCGCCGACGACGTAGGCGCCCGCCACGCTGCCATGGGCCGTCATCGCGGCGCCGGCGGGCGCGGCGCCCGCGACGAGGGCGACGGTCGCGACGAGCGCGGCGAGGAGGACGGGGCGGAGGGGAGGGCGCATCGCGCCGGGACCCTACCCGTGCGGTCACCCGGGCTGCGCCGTCGCCTACCCTGAGGACATGTGCCGGAACATCCGCACCCTCTACAACTTCGAGCCGCCGGCGACCGACGACGAGGTCCGGGCGGCGGCGCTGCAGTTCGTGCGCAAGATCAGCGGCTTCACGAAGCCCTCGAAGGCCAACGAGGAGGCCTTCGCGCAGGCCGTGGAGGACGTGGCCGCGGTCTCGCGCCGCCTGCTGGGCGAGCTCTCGACCACGGCGCCGCCGAAGGACCGCGACATCGAGGCCGCGAAGGCCCGGGCGCGCGCCGAGCTGCGCTACGCGTCCTAGTGGCCCAGGGCCGCTAGGTGGCCGACGCGCCCGAGACGTTCCTCCTCGTCGACGGGGAGAACATCGACGCGACGCTCGGCGGCAGCCTCCTCGGCCGTCGCCCGGCGCCGGAGGAGCGCCCGCGGTGGGACCGCGTCCGCGACCACGCGCGCGCCGCGTGGGACCAGCCCGTGCGCGGCCTGTTCTTCCTCAACGGCTCCGGGCACGTCCCGATGGCGTTCGTCCAGGCGCTGGCGGCCCTCGAGTACCGCCCGGTGCTGCTGAGCGGACCCTCCGACGTCAAGGTCGTCGACGTGGCCATCGCCCGCACGCTGGAGGCCCTGGACGAGCGCGGCGGCGGCGACGTCCTGCTGGCCAGCCACGACGGCGACTTCGCCGAGCCGGTCGCGGCGCTCCTGCGCCGCGGCGGGCGCCGCGTCGGCCTGCTCGCCTTCCGCGAGCTCGTCAGCGGCGCCCTCCTGCAGCTCACCGGCGAGGGCCTCGAGATCTTCGACCTCGAGGACGACGTCGGGGCGTTCACGGTCGCGCTCCCGCGCGTCCGGGTGATCCCGATCGAGCAGTTCGACCCCTGGGCGCTCCTGGGCTAGGCGCCCGGGGCGTGCGCGGGGACGAGGAGCGCGTCGGGGTCGACCGCGGCGCGGATGCGCCCCAGGCGCTCGAGCGCCGCCTCCGGCACGCACGTCGCCAGCGAGCTCTGGCGCTCGGCGAAGCTCGTGAAGCGCGTCCCGGTCGCCCAGGGCGCCAGGGTGCCGAGGTAGCGGTCGAGGAACGCGCCGAGCTCGGCGGCGGGCGCCGGGGCGTCCGGGATGCCGACGCCGGACGCGAGGAACCTGCCCTCGAGGTGGCCGCGGGCACCGGCGCCGGCCGGCGGGGCGGCCAGCGCGCCGCCGAGGTGGCGCAGCTCGGCGGCCAGCAGCGGCGAGCCGTCGCCGGCGACCCGCAGGAACGCCTCGATGGCCCACGTGTCGAGCCTGTCGAGCAGGATGGCGTCGCCGATCGCCGGGACCGGCTCCTCGGGGTCGCCGTGCAGGCGGACGACGGCGGCGCTCGGCATGGGGCCGAAGGCGCCCATGATCGGGTCGGCCACCGAGCGCAGGATCCGCTCCAGGCGCGCGCCCTCCTGGGCGTCGAGCGCCACGCCGTCGACGCAGATGATCGGCACGCCGCGCAGCGGCTCGGGGACCTCGGGGATCGGCGGCAGGCACAACAGGCGGAACGTCGTCGTCACCGTGTCCGGCGCCGTCTTCGTCCACTCGTGCCACTCGCGCAGGACGCGCCGGGCCTGGTCGGCGGGGAAGAAGAGCGCGCCGCCGGTGACCTCGGCGTAGGGCAGGAGCCCCAGCTCGACCGCGGTGACGACCGCGTAGGCGCCGCCCCCGCCGCGCAGGGCCCAGAAGAGCTCGGCGCCGTTCTCGGCGTCGACGCGACGCAGGGTGCCGTCCGGCGTGACCACCTCGAACGCGCGGACGTGGTTGACCGCGAGGCCGTGCGTGCGACCGTAGAAGGACAGGCCGCCGCCGAGGAGGTAGCCGATGACGCCGACCGACGGCGACGAGCCGTGCATGACGGCCAGGCCGTGCGGAGCGACGGCCTCGACGACGTCGCCCCAGCGGGCGCCGGCCTTGATCCGGGCGACGCGCTCGGCCGGGTCGACCTCGACGACGCCGTCGTGCAGCGCGGTGCGCAGCAGCAGCGTGCCCTCGAGGGACGGGAGCGTGGCGCTCAGATGGCCGGTCGTCTGGGCGGCGACGCGCAGGCCGTTGGCCCGCGCGTAGGCCATCGCGGCCTGGACGTGCCCGGTGCTCGTGGCCACGCAGACGGCCGCGGGGCGCTGGTCGGTGTGGAGGTTCCACGCCCGGCGCGCGGTGTCGTAGTCGGGGGAGTCGGGGAGGACCAGCGGCGGGAGCTGGTCCGGCGTGAGGGCGTCGAGCGTCGTCGTCGTCGGCATGCCGGGCAGCCTGTGCGACCGGCGGCGGCCCGGCCTTCCCGGTAGCTCCTCCGGGCAGGTGCGGTTTCCCCCCGGGCCCGTGGGTGGTGCACCGCACCGGCCGCCGGTGCGTCAGGAGCGGGCGGCGGCGGCCGGGGCGGTCGTGGTGGCCCCACGCACCGCCGCCTTGATCTCCCGTGTGAGGATGTCGACGTCGTAGACGCCCTGATGGCGCCGGCCGTTGACGAAGAACGTCGGCGTCCCAGAGACGCCGCTGGCGTCGGCGCTCTGCACGTCCTCGGCGACGCGCGGAGCGTGCTCGCGGCGGCGCAGCTCCTCGTGGACGCGGTCGACGTCGAGGCCGAGCTCGCCGGCGTGGCGCAGGAGGTCGGGGGGCGTCAGCGCGTCCGGGTTCGCCAGGAGCCGGTCGTGCATCTCCCAGAACGCCCCCTGCGCGGCGGCGGCCTCGGCCGCCTCGGAGGCCAGCTGGGCGTTCGGGTGGACGTCGTTGAGCGGGAGGTGCCGCCAGACGTAGCGCAGCTCGTCGCCGAGGCGGTCGAGCAGCTTGTCGATGAGCGGCGCGGCGTCGCCGCAGTACGGGCACTGGAAGTCGCCGTACTCGATGAGCGTGACCGGGGCGTCGAGGCGGCCGCGGATGTGGTCGCGCTCGGGGTCGACGTCCTCGGCCAGGTCGGCGAGCACGTCGGCGGTGGCCCCGAGCTGCCGGGCGCGGGTCTCGTCCGGCAGCCGCATCATGACCCGGACGGCAAGCCACGAGAGCGCCGGGGAGATGACGGCGGTGGCCAGGATGCCGAGCTTGGCCTCGTCCAGCAGCTGCCCGTGGAAGGCGAGCGCCGCGACGAGGAGCGAGACGGTGAAGCCGATGCCCGCCGACGCGGCCGTCGCGACCAGCGCCGGCCACGTGATCGTCAGCCGGGCGCCGCCCAGCGCGGGCCGCGTGGCCAGCCACGACGCGCCCAGGATCCCGAGCGGCTTGCCGACGACGTACGCGGCGATCACACCGAGCGTCACCGGGGACCGGACGGCGGCCGACAGGAGGTCGCCGTCCACGTGGATGCCGGCGTTGGCCAGCGCGAAGAGCGGGACGATCACCCGGCTCGTCCACGGGTGCAGGCGGTACTGCAGGCGCTCGTTGGGCGAGAGCGCCGAGGTGAGGCTCGCCCGGGCCGAGTAGGCGAGCTCGGGCGTGGGCTGCTCGCGGAAGGACCGCGTGAGCTCGGTCGTGCGCTCGAGGTCGTCGCGGCTCGGGGGGTAGGCGCTCGTCACGAGGCCGATGGCCAGGCCCGCGATGACCGCGTCGACGCCCGACTCGAACATCGCGAACCAGATCCCGACGCCGACGAGGATCGCCGCCGGCCCGCGCCACGAGCCGGCCCACCGCAGCGCGATGAGCACCCCGAACAGCCCGATCGCGACGGCCAGCGCCGTGACCGAGATGTGCTCGGAGTAGCCCAGCGCGATGACCAGCAGGGCGACGAGGTCGTCGATCACCACGAGCGTCAGGAGGAACACCCGCACGCGGATCGCCCGCCCGCGCGTGATGAGCGCGACGGCGCCGAGGGCGAGCGCGGTGTCCGTCGAGACGGCGATCCCCCAGCCCGACGCCCCGGCTCCTCCGGCGTTGATGGCCAGGTAGACGGCGGCCCCCATCGCCATGCCCCCGAGGGAGGCGACGACCGGGATCCCCAGCCGCCGGCGCTCGCGCAGCTCGCCGAGGTCGAGCTCGCGCTTGGCCTCGAGGCCGACGACGAGGAAGAAGAGGGTCATCAGCCCCTCGTTGACCCACCCGCGCAGGTCGGTGGCGAGCTCGTGGCCGCCGAGGACGAGCGCGAGGCGTGTGCCCCAGACCGACTCGTAGCTGTCCGGCGCGACGTTCGCCCACAGCAGCGCGGCCACGGCCGCGGCCGCCAGGACGACGGCGCCGCCGGTCTCGGCGTGGAGGAACCCGCGGATCGGCGCGGCGAGGTTCCGCGCCCACGCGGTGCGTCCGCCCGCGAGGGAGGTGTCGGTCGTGGCGGTCACCGCAGCGAGCCCGGGAGTGTGGCAGCCGCGGTGGTGAAGGGACGGGCCGGCGTGGGCGGGTCGGCCGCTCAGGCCTCGAGCGCGGCCGGCACGCCGAGCTCGAGCCAGCGGATGCGGCGGCGCACGTCCTCGGGGGCGCTCGCGAGCTCGCGCTCGATCGCGTCGCGGCCCTCCCGGAAGTGCTTCCAGCCCTCGTAGTGGATCGGGATGGCGACGCGGGGGCGCAGGAGCCCGACGAGCTCGACGGCCTCGCGGGCGGTCATCGTGTACCGCAGGGGCCCCGAGACCGGGAAGCGGACGCCGCCGAGGTGCAGCAGGGCGGTGCCCACCCGGAGCCGGTCGGCGACCTCGCGGACGCCGTCGTAGAGGACGGTGTCGCCCGAGATCCACAGCGCGCCGTGCGCCTGGCCGTCCCAGCGCAGCGCGAACCCGACGACGTCGCCGACGATCGGATGGCTCAGCGGCGGCCCGTGCCGGCACGGCGTCGCCGTGACCTCGATCGTCGGGCGTCCCGGTGCGTCCAGGCGCGTGGTCTGCCACGGCTCCAGCCCGCGCGAGGCGCCGCCGAGGCGGCGCGCGCCCGAGGTCGTGGTGACGACGACGCCGACGGACGGCAGGAGCGCCCGCCCGGCGGGGTCGAGGTTGTCGTCGTGGTGGTCGTGGCTGAGCAGGACGGCGTCGACCGGGCCGAGGTCGGCCGCGGCGATCGCGGGCCCGGCCAGCTTGCGCGACGACGTCCCCCAGCCGAAGCGGTACCGGCGGCCGGGCGGGTCGAAGGTCGGGTCGGTCAGCAGGCGCCAGCCGCCGGCCTCGATCAGCGCGGTCGGGCCGCCGACGTGCGTGACGCGGACCTCCGTCACGCGCGGCTCGACCGCACGGCGTGGTCCGCCGCCCACGACCGGGCGTCGTCCGCGACGGCCTCCCAGCCGGGCGCGGCCGGCAGGAGGTGCGGGCCCTCGAACTCCTTGACCTCGGTGATCGTGTCGCCCTTGTAGTGCTTGGCGTTCGAGCGCTGGATCTTCGGGGGCATGAGGTGGTCCTCGCTGCCGGAGATGAACAGCAGCGGCGCGCGGTCGTCGTTGTGGTAGTCGACGTGGGTGTCGTCGTGGCCGGGGTGGATGTTGGCCAGGGCGCTGCCCCAGAAGATCGACCCGGACGCTGGGACGTGGTAGCGGTCGTAGAGCGCCCGCGACTCCTCCTCGCTGAACGTGTTCGCGAACGCGTAGCGCCACTGCTCGGGCGTCAGGCCGACGGCGCGATGGCGGTTGGCCGGGTTCTTGAGCACCGGGAACGACGCCTTGATCTGCGAGAGCGGGACGACGGCCACGCCCTCGGTCGGCGCCGAGTTGATCGCCACTCCGGCGGCCCCGAAGCCGCGGTCGAGCAGGAGCTGCACGAACGCGCCGCCGGCGGAGTGCCCGATGAGCAGCGGCGGCTCGTCGAGGGCGCCGATGACCGACGCCAGGTGGTCGATGATCGCCGGGACCGTCAGCGCCTCGATCGGCGCGGGGTCGGCGTTGAGCGCCTCGACCTCGACCTCGAACCCCGGGTAGGCCGGGGCGAGCACGCGGTGGCCCTGGGCCTCGTAGCGGCCGATCCAGTGCTCCCAGCTGCGCGGGGTGACCCAGAAGCCGTGGATCAGCACGATCGTGTCGGGCGTGGGCGCGTCGGTGCTCATCTGCGTCGTCCTCTCGGGCGGTGTCCGGCGTCCGGTCGAGCATCGCGGCCGCGGGGGCCGCGGCGCAAGGGCGGCGCGACGTGGGTGCTCGCCGGCGTCGTCGTTCTGCCCGCGGGGGCCGGCGTGCTGGTAGGACTACCCGATCGCACCCCACGAGCCGGGAGGGACGGGATGGCCGACAGCGTGTACCGCGTCACCGAGGTGATCGGCGTCAGCGACGAGTCCTGGGAGGCGGCGGCGCGCAGCGCCGTCGAGACGGCGGCCAGGACGGTCCGCGACCTGCGCATCGCGGAGGTCGTCCGCCAGGACGTCACGATCGGCGACGGGGGCGTGGTCAGCTTCCGCGTGCGCCTCGCGATCTCGTTCAAGTACGAGACGGGGGACTGAGGGCGGGCGGTCGCGGCGGGCCCGCGGCGGCCCGCCGCTCGACCCCGCCCTCGGCCGGGCCGGCCGCGCGCTGACAGGGCTGCCGGGACCACGAGCCCACGTGCCGCATGACGGTGCTTCCGACACGCCTTCAGCCGGCTCGATGCGGCATCGCGGCACGGTTCGGGTCGCGAAGAAGCCCCCGCTGCTCCCGGGGGCTTCTGTCCAAGCGGCTGAAGGGACTCGAACCCTCGACCTTCTGCATGGCAAGCAGACGCTCTAGCCAACTGAGCTACAGCCGCACGGACGGGCGAGTATAGCCAGCGCCCGGGCCGCTCGCGGCCCGGGAGCGAGGCCGCTCCGGGCTAGGATGACCCCGTGGCGAGCGGGCCGGCGACCGAGACGGGGACGACGTGGGCGAGCCACGCGGCCGAGCGCCTGACGGCGGCCGGGTACCGGCGCGGCGGCGCCCGCGCGGCCGTCATCGACCTGCTCGCGCGGCAGCCCTGCGCCCTGTCGGCGGCGGAGATCGAGGACGCCACGCGCGGCGACGACCGGCCGCCGTCGCG
The DNA here is from genome assembly GCA_963707695.1 of uncultured Actinomycetes bacterium. Classification (GTDB taxonomy): domain Bacteria; phylum Actinomycetota; class Thermoleophilia; order Solirubrobacterales; family Solirubrobacteraceae; genus JAOPZW01. The sequence goes on from CAVPQY010000006.1 coordinate 406,875, forward strand.
GGCGACGGTCTACCGCGTCCTCGACGAGCTCGAGCAGCTCAAGCTCGTCGCGCGCGTCGAGCTCGGGCAGGGCATCGTCCGCTACGAGGCGCTGCATCCGGGCGGGCACCATCACCACCACCACCTCGTCTGCGACGCGTGCGGGTCGGTGACGCCGTTCGAGGACGCCGAGCTCGAGCGCACGATCGACCGCGTCGCCCGTCGCGTGACCTTCGAGGTCGCCGAGCACGAGATCGTGCTCCACGGCTCCTGCGGCGCCTGCCGCGAGGCCTAGGTCGCCGGCGTCGCCGGGACGGCCTCGGTCGCCCGCGCACCGCGGGCGCCGAGCGCCTCGTGACCCAGCGCGATGAGCGCCCACGTCCCGACGAGCACGGCCGCGATCGACGCGCCCGCCGCGGTCCCGGCGTAGTAGCTGAGGTAGAGGCCGCCCACCCCGGAGAGGACGGCGATCGCCGCGGCGGCGGCCATCATCGGCGCCATCCGGCGTGCGAGGAGCCGGGCGCCGGCCGCCGGGGCGATGAGGACCGCGACGACGAGCAGGTTCCCCAGCCCCTGGACGGCGACGAGGAGCGCGAGCGCGAGCAGCGCGAGCAGCGCCAGGTCGGCGACGAGCGGCCGGACGCCCAGCCCGCGGGCGCTGAGCCGGTCGAAGCCGACGACGAGCAGCCGACCGTGCAGGAGCCGCAGCGCGGCGAGCGTCACGACCGCGAGCCCGGCCGCGAGCGCCAGGTCGGTGTCCGAGACGCCGAGCACGTCGCCGAAGAGCAGGCCCTGCAGCCCGGGCGGCGTGTCGCGCGACAGCGCCAGCAGCACGCCGAGCCCGAAGAGGCCGGTGATGACGACGGCGACCGCCGTGTCGCGCCCGACCTCCGGCGCGCGGCCGGCCAGGGCGACGCCGACCGCGGCGACGAGCAGCCCCGCCGCGCCGCCCAGCAGCAGCGGCAGCCCGAGCAGCGCAGCGACGACCAGGCCCGGCAGCAGGGCGTGGGCCAGCGACTCCGCGCTGTAGGAGAGCTTGGCGAAGACGACCCAGCACCCGAGGGCGCCGCCCGTCACGCCGAGCAGCGCGACCTCGGCGAAGGCGCGGCGCAGGATGGCCTGCGACCACGGGTCCGCCAGCGCGTGCCAGACCGCACTCATGCGTCGTGGTCGTGCTCGTGGTGGTGCGCGGGCAGCAGCGCCTGGCCGCCGCCCCCCGGCAGGTCGACGATCTCGCCGCCGTAGGTCGCCTCGAGCGTGGCGCGCGTCAGCACCTCGCCCGGCGCGCCGAAGGCGACCTGGCGCCCGTTGAGGCACAGCACCCGGTCCCACCCGGCGGCCTGCTCGACGTCGTGCGAGGCGATGAGGAGCGCCCGGCCCTCGGCCGCCAGGCGCTCCAGGAGCGCCTCGAGCCGCTCGGCACTGGCCGCGTCGAGGCCGCTGAAGGGCTCGTCGAGCAGCACGACCCGCGCGTCCTGGACGAGCGCACGCGCCACGAGCACGCGCTGGCGCTGGCCCCCGGAGAGGGCGCCGAAGGTCACGTCGGCGCGGTCGGCCAGGTCGACCGCCTCGAGCGCGGTCCGCGCCCGGGCGCGCTCGGCGCGCCCCGGGCGCCGCCACCACGGCAGCCCGGCGATCGCGCCCATGAGCGCGACGTCGAGCGCGCTGACCGGGAAGTCCAGGCGCGAGCGCTCGGTCTGGGGGACGACGCCGCAGCGCCGCGGCACCTCGAGCACGCCCGCCAGCGGCGCCAGCTCCCCCAGCAGCGTCCGGAAGAGCGTCGTCTTCCCGCCGCCGTTGGGGCCCAGGACCCCGGCGCGCTCGCCCGCGGCCAGCGCGAAGGTCACGTCGCGCAGCACGGGGCGCCCGCCGTAGCCGGCCGCCAGGCCCTCGGTCCGGACGAGCGCGGGCCCGTCCGCCCGCGGCCCGGCCGTGGCGGTCACAGCCCCGGGATCGCGCACCCGACCGCCCCGCCCGTGAACCCGCGCACCATCTCGTCCGCGTTGGCCTCCTCCATGCCCGAGGTACGTCGCGCCCCGCGATCCTTCGGGGCCGAGCGCGTCGCCGTAGAGCGTCCGGTCGGCGGTGGCCCCCGTCTGCCGGGCGATCGCGCGCGCGAGCCCGGGGTTCACGGACGCCTCCGGGAACACCGCCTTGACGCCCTCGCGCCGGATGACCGCGCTCAGCCGCGCCACGTCGCCCGCCGACGGCTGGCCCTGCGTCGTCTGCGACGGGATCACGGCGCCGACGACGCGGATCCCGTAGCGGTGGGCGAGGTAGCCGAAGGCGTCGTGGTCGGTGACGAGCTTGCGCCGGGCGACGGGGACCCGCGCGACGCAGCGGCGGATCCCGCCGTCGAGGCGACGCAGCCGCGCGACGTACGCGGCCGCGTTGCGCGCGAACGTCGCGCGGGCCGCCGGCCGGGCCGCCGTCAGGGCCGCGCGGATCCGCTCCACGGCCGCCTCGGCGTTGACGGGGTCGTGCCACCAGTGGGCGTCGACCCGCGACGCCTCCGGGCCGCCGGCCTCACCGGGGAGCCGCACGGGCGCCGCGGCGCCGACGTCCACGACGGCCGGGTCCCCGCCGCCCTGCTCGAGGACCTTGCCCATCCACGCGTCCAGCGCGTCCCCGTTCTCCAGGACGACCGCCGCGGAGGCCGTGGCCTGGACGTCCTTCGGCCGTGGCTCGTACTCGTGGGGGTCCGAGTTCGGCTCGAGGATCTGGGTCACGTCGGCGGCGTCGCCGCCGACCGCGCGCGCGAAGTCGCCGAGCTGGGTCGTCGTGGCCACGACGGCGACGCGGTCGCCGCCGGACCCGGACGCGCCGGAGCCGCAGCCGGACACCACGAGCGCGAGCACGGCGACGGCCGTCGCCGCGAGCGCGGGGGCCGGGATGCGCCGGCGCGTGTGCAGCACGCGCGCGGCCGCCACGAGCGCGAAGGTCGCCGAGCTCAGCACCGCGATCGTCGCCCCGGGCGGCGCGTTGGTCTTGACGGACAGCCACAGGCCGGCGACGCCCTCGACGAGGACGAGCGCAACCGTCGCGGGCTGCCACGTCCGCAGGCGCGAGCAGACGAGCCGGGTCGTGGCGGCCGGCACGACGAGCAGCGCGGTGGCGAGGAGGGCTCCCACGGCCGACAGCGCGGCGACGGCCACCAGCGCGACCAGGACGAGCAGCGCCGCGTCGGGCAGCGCCGAGCGGACGCCGAGCGCGCGCGCCGCGGCCGGGTCGAACCCGGTCGCCAGCCAGCGGTGGCCGAGGACCGTGGAGGCGGCCAGGACCACGGCGCTGACGGCGGCCGCGAACCAGACGTCGCCCGGCGAGATCACGAGCAGGCTGCCGAAGAGCAGCGTCTCGACGTTCGCGCCCGAGTGGAACACGTCGCTGGCCAGCAGCACGCCGGCGGCCAGCGCCGCCACGAGCACGAGGGCGGTGACGCTGTCGTAGCGCTCGCGGTCGCGCCGGGCCAGCCAGCCGACCGAGCCGGCGACGACGAGCGCCGTCGCGCCGGCCCCGAGGTGGGCCGAGAAGCCGAGGCCGTCGGCGAGCACGAGCCCCGGGAAGGCCGCGCTGCCCACGGCGTGGGCGTAGAAGGCCAGACCGCGCAGGACGATCCAGGTGCCCACGAGCCCCGCCGCGATGGAGAGCGCGGCCACCTCGAGCACGCCGCGCTGCACGAAGACGAGCTGGAAGGGGTCGAGCACCCCGGTGAGCGTACAAGGGAATGAGACTGATTCTCGAAATCGGGTGGGACGCGACTGTGCGAGCCCGGCGCCCGACCGGGTAGGCCATCGCGATGAGCGCCACCTCCAGCACCGCCACGCGCCGCCTGGCCGAGATCGACGTCTTCCCGATCGGCCTGGGCGGCATGCCGCTCTCCGTCTCCGGGCGACCCGACGAGGCACAGGCCATCCGGACCGTCCACGCCGCGCTCGACGCCGGGATCACCCTCATCGACACCGCCGACGCCTACGCGGCGGACGAGTCCGAGGTCGGCCACAACGAGCGCCTCATCGCCAAGGCGATCCGGAGCTCGTCCTCCCGCCGCGACGGCGTCCTCGTGGCCACCAAGGGCGGCCACACGCGCCGCGGCACGGCGTGGGAGCTCGACGGCTCGCCGGCCCACCTGCGCGCGGCCTGCGAGGCCTCGCTGCGCGCGCTGGGCACCGACCGGATCGACCTCTACCAGTACCACCGCCCCGACCCCGACGTGCCGTTCGCGGAGTCCGTCGGGGCGCTCAAGGACCTCCAGGACGAGGGCAAGGTCCGCTGGGTCGGGCTGTCGAACGTCACCGTGGAGCAGCTCGAGGAGGCGCGCGCGATCGTCGACGTCGTCTCCGTGCAGAACCAGCTCGCGCTCGACTTCCCCTCGCCGCTGGCGAAGGGCGAGGTGCGGGCCGCGACCGAGCACGGGATCGCCTTCCTGCCCTGGTCGCCGCTGGGGGGCATCGGCAAGGCCGACCAGACGTCCGCGCGCGACGCGGTGACCGCGATCGCGCAGGACCGCGGCGTCTCGCCCCAGCAGGTGGTGCTCGCATGGCTGCTGCACCTCGGCCCGACGGTCATCCCGATCCCCGGCTCGCGGCGGCCCGAGACGATCCAGGACTCGGCGCGGGCGGCCGCGCTCGCGCTGGCCGACGACGAGGTCGAGGCGATCACCCGCGCGGCGTCGCGCTGACGCCCGGCGCCGCCGCGCCGAGGCGCGCGAGCTCGATCGCCGGGCAGCGGTCCATGACCACGGCCAGCCCGGCGGCCCGGGCGCGGGTCGCCGCCGCCTCGTCGACGACGCCGAGCTGCAGCCACACCGCACGCGCCCCGGCGGCGATCGCCTCGTCGACGTGGGCACCGGCGAGCGCGGAGCGGCGGAAGACGTCGACGACCTCGACGCCCGCCTCGGCCGGGACGTCGGCCAGCGACGCGTAGGCGCGCTCGCCGAGGACCTCCTCGACATGCGGGTTGACGGGCACCACGCGGTGCCCGCGCCGCTGCAGCAGCGCCGCGATGCGGTGGCTGTCGCGGCGCGGGTCGGGGGAGAGGCCGACGACGGCCCACGTGCGCCGCGTGAGCGCGAAGTCGATCGCCTCCGCCTGCGGGTCGCTGCTCATGCGGTCGCCGCCCGCCCACGCTGGACGGCGGTGTCGCCGCGCTCGAGCCGGTCGCGCGCCGCGTCGGTCAGGCGCCCGTCGTCGTCGAGCAGGTCCCGGCGCTCGCGGGTGGGACGCCACCCGAGCAGCCGCCGCGCCTTGGCCGTCGAGATCCCCGACGCGTCGGGCCGGTCGACCGCGCGCAGAGCGACGGCGTCGCCGTGGTGGCGGCGGACGAGGTCGTGCAGCGGCAGGCCGGTGGCGTTGTCGGGCGACGCGATGTAGAGGACCTCGTGGCCGGGGAGGTCGCTCTCGGCGGCGAGGCGCAGCGCCTCGGCGAGGTCGTCGGCGTCGATCCACGACCAGAAGGACACCGAGGGGTCCGCGCCGCGCGAGCGCACGACGGGCCCGAGGTTGCGCTCGACGTTGCCCTCCCACTGCACCCAGCTCGGGCGGATCGACAGCGCCCGGACGTCCGAGCGCGCGACGAGCGCGTCCATGAGCTCCTCGCCGAAGCGCTTCGACAGCGCGTAGGGGTCCTGGGGACGCACCCGGTGCTCCTCGTCGACCGGCGCGTAGTCGGCCAGGAACGGGCGCTCGGGGAAGAAGAAGCCGGGGACCGTCTCGCTCGACACGTGCACGAGACGGGCCACGCCGTGGCGCGCCGCGGCCTCGGCGACGTTGAACGTCCCCATGAGGTTGTTGGCGAAGACGACGTGCGGCGGGTGGTGGACCGGGTCCGGGATCGCCGCGGCGTGGACCACGGCGTCGTGCCCGCGCACGAGGGCATGGGCGCTCCCGGCGTCGGTGAGGTCGGCCTCGAGGTAGCGCACGCCGCCCGCGGCCGGGCCCTCGAAGGCGGGCGGCGTGCGGTCGGTGGCGGTGACGCGGTGGCCTGCCCGCCGCAGCGCGTCGACGGTGGCGGCCCCGACCTTGCCGCGCGCGCCGGTGACGAGGATGCGCATCCGCTCGCTCACCGGCCCGGCGCCTCGGTGGCCAGCTCGCGGGCGAGGTCGGAGACGACCGGCTCGGCCCCCGCCGTGTGCTCGCCGGGCGCCTGGTCGAGCAGGTCCTCCAGGCACGCCCGGCGCGAGGCGACGAGCCGTCCGAGCGTGGCGCGGCCCGCGTCGGTGAGGGCCGGGATCGCGTCGGAGCCGTCCACGAGGCCGCGCGAGCGGACGCCCTGGAGGCCGGCGACCAGGCGCCCCGCGTCGAGGTCGCGTTCGTCGGCCACCCGGGCCGGGTCGACGGTCAGCCCGTCGGCGGCCCGTCCGAGCAGGTAGGCCTCGGCGGGCGAGAGGTCCAGACCCGCGGCCCGGGCCGTGTCGGCCAGGAAGCGCCGCGTGCGGTCCAGTCCGACGGTGTCGCGCAGGCGCCGCGCGAGCTCGTCCATCGAGTCCGCGTCGCGGGGGGGCGCGAAGGTGTCGTCGAGGCGGGCGCCGCCCTCGACCGTCCGGCGCAGCGGGCGCTCGGGCAGGAACCACGTCAGCACGAAGGCCACCGCGACCACGATCGCGGCGACCAGGAAGACGGAGCCGACCGCGTCGGTGAAGGAGCCCAGGTACGCGTCGCGGATCGGGGCCGGCAGCCGGTGCACGGCGGAGGGGTCGATCGATCCCGAGGCCGGCGCACCGGCGCCCGTGGGCAGCCGCTGGCCCAGCAGGCCGGCCAGGCGGGTGGTGAAGATCGCCCCGAGCACGGCGGTGCCCATCGACCCGCCGGTCGACCGGAAGAGCGTGGCCGACGAGGTGGCCACGCCCAGCTCCTCGTAGGGGACGGCGTTCTGGACGGCCAGGACCAGGACCTGCATGACGAGGCCCAGCCCGAAGCCGAGCACGAGCATGTAGAGGGCGGCCACGCTCGTGCTCGTGGTCGCGTCCAGCCGCGTGAGCAGGAGCATCCCCGCCGCCGAGATCGCCGTCCCGGCGATGGGGAACGCCTTGTAGCGCCCGGTGCGGCTGATGAGCTGCCCCGAGCCGATGGAGGACACCAGCAGCCCGGCCATGAGCGGGACGAGCTGCAGCCCCGAGGCGGTCGGGCTCAGCCCGCGGACGACCTGCTGGAAGAGCGGCAGGTACGTCAGCGCGCCGAAGAGCGCGAAGCCGACGACGAAGCCCACCGCGCTCGTGATGCGGAAGACCGGGTTGCGGAACAGACGCAGCGGCAGGATGGGCTCGGCCGCGCGGCGCTCCGCGGCCGCGAAGGCGACGAGGGCCAGGACGCCGAGCGCGCCGAGCCCGACGATCTCGGCGGACCCCCAGTCGAACGTCGTCCCGCCGAGCGTCGTGACCAGCACGATCGACGTCAGGCCGACCGCCAGCAGCAGCGTCCCGAGCCAGTCGATGACGTGCCCGGTGCGCTTCCCGCCGCCGGGCAGGGCGACGGCCAGGACACCGAGGGCCGCCAGGCCGAGCGGCAGGTTGATGTAGAAGATCGCGCGCCAGCTGACGTGCGTCGTGAAGAAGCCGCCGATGAGCGGCCCGAGGATCGACGAGACGCCGAAGACGGCGCCGAAGAACCCGGAGTACTTGCCGCGCTCGCGCGGCGAGACGACGTCCCCGATCGCCGCCTGGGCGGACACCATGAGGCCGCCGCCGCCGAGGCCCTGCACCGCGCGGAAGGCGATGAGCTGCGGCATGGACTCCGCCAGCCCGCACAGCGCCGAGCCGATGAGGAAGACCACCAGCGCGCCCTGCAGCACGAGCTTGCGCCCGAGCTGGTCCCCGAGCTTGCCGTAGAGCGGCGTGACGACGGTGATGGCCAGCAGGTAGGCGGTGACGACCCACGAGAGGTGCTCGAGCCCGCCGAGGTCGCCGACGATCGTCGGCAGCGCGGTCGAGACGATCGTCTGGTCCAGCGACGCGAGCAGCATGACGAGCATGAGCCCGCCGATGACGATGGCCAGCCGGGGAGCCCGCTCGTCCTCCACGCGCCGGGAGGTACCCGCTAGCCGACGGCACGCACGCGCGGGTCGAGCCGGGCGTGCAGCACGTCGCACAGCAGCATGGTGAAGGCGACGAGGAAGGCCGACTCGACGATGAGCGCCTGGACGACGTCCAGCGGTGGGCTGGGAACCCCGGTGTCGCCAGGGGAGTAGTGGAACTGGCCGATGTCGGCGTTGCGGAAGGCTCCGGGGAGGTTGAAGGGAGACTCGATGAGCGCGATGTTCGTGATCATCAGCGCGACGGTGGCCGAGACCAGGCCGAGCACCGGCGGCAGCGCGAGCGGGAGCGCATGGCGGCGCTGGACGCGGCCCTCGGTCAGTCCCTTGGCCCGGGCCGACCGCAACGCGTCGTCGTGGGCGATGTCGAAGAGCACGGTGCGCGTCAAGCGGTAGACGAGCGCGGCGAGCGGGATCGCGAGCACCACCCACGGCACCCACATGGCGTGCAGCCAGCCCACGAGGTCCTCGCCGGGTGGCACGTAGCTGTCCGTGGCCGAGAAGAACGAGATCTGCGCGGTGCCCGATTGCGGCGCGAAGACGAACAGCGCGACGTTCGAGAACAAGTACACGGGGAAGCTGAGCGCCAGCGCCGAGCCGAGGCCGAGCCCGCGGTCGACGGCCCCCCGCGGCCTGGCGCCGGCGGCGAGGCCGGCCGCCAGCCCGGCCAGGACGCCGAGGAGGATGCCACCGAGCAGCAGCGCCAGGTCGACCGGCAGCCCGCGCAGGACCAGGTGGCTGATCGGGTCGGGCTCGGCCGCGGTCCCCACCACGCCGAAGTCCAGGTGCAGGAACGTGTCGGAGAGGTAGCGCGGCAGGTCGCCGGCCTGGGCCCACAGCGTGCGTCCGTCGCGCAGCGCGTAGAGCGCGACGAAGGTCACGGCAGGGGTCACCACGACGACCGCCGCCAGGGTCAGCAGCCGCCGCACGGCGTACGCGGCGAACGATGTCCCGGGGCCAGGCGTCGCGGGAACCTAGCGAGCGGGGCGTGATCCTGGGATAAAGCCCTCAGCCTCGGGTTTGCGCGCGTGCCGCGGCGGTGAGGCCCCGTCTCGTCGGAGGAGGAGGACCTGATGCAGGCAGCCGGAAGCACCCTGTCCACGAAGCCCGCGGCACAGACGATCGCACGGTCCGCCGCGACGGCGGCCGAGCGGTACGGCGATCGGCCGGCGCTGCGCCACCGCAGCGGCGACGGGTGGGCGGAGGTGACGTTCGCGCAGGCGGCCGAGGTCGTCGAGGAGGCCGCGCTCGGCCTGCTGACGCTCGGCGTCCAGCCGGGCGACCGGGTCTGCCTGCTGGCCAACACCCGCGTCGACTGGACCTACGCGAGCCTCGCCATCTCGAGCACGGGGTGCGTCGTGGTGCCGGTCTACCCGACGAACGCGCCCGAGGAGTGCGAGTGGGTCGCGGGCAACTCGGAGGCGCGCGTCATCGTCTGCGAGGACGCGAGCCAGGTGGCGAAGATCACGCAGGTCCGCGACGCCCTGCCGGCGCTCGAGGCGATCGTCGTGATCGACGGCCCGGCCGGGGACGCCGACCTGACCCTGGACGACCTCCGCGCTCGCGGGCGCGACGAGGGCGATCGCGACGAGCTCGTCCGCCGCCGCGATGCGGTCACGCCGGAGGACCGCTGCTTCATCGTCTACACGTCGGGGACCACGGGGCCGCCCAAGGGCACGGTCCTCACGCACGGCAACTGCTCGTCGGTCGGGGCGATGGTGCAGGAGATCGGCTTCGTCACCGAGGAGGACGTCAGCTACCTCTACCTGCCGTTGGCGCACGTCTTCGCGCTGACCGTCCAGATCGCGTCCTTCGACGTGGGCACGGCGATCATCTTCTTCGGGGGCGACCCGAAGCGGATCATCGCCGAGCTGGCGGAGACGAAGCCGACGTACTTCCCGTCGGTGCCCAGGATCTTCGAGAAGATCTTCACGATGGCGACCTCGGCGGTCGAGCAGGCGCCCGCGGAGGACCAGGTCAAGTTCGCGAAGGCGATCGAGATCGGCTTCCAGGTCCGCGAGCTCGAGCGCGACGGCGCGCCCGTCCCGGACGAGCTGCGCGCCGCCTACGAGGAGGCCGACGCCCGGGTCTTCGCCAACGTCCGCGCGCTGTTCGGCGGGCGGCTGCGCCAGGCGGTGTCGGGCGCGGCGCCGATCGCGCCGGAGATCCTGCGCTTCTTCGTCGCCTGCGGCGTCATGGTCCTCGAGGGCTACGGCATGACCGAGACGACGGCCGTGGGGTGCGTGGGGACGCTGGAGCACTGGCGGATCGGCACCGTCGGGCGCCCGATGCCCGGCGTCGAGGTGCGCATCGCCCAGGACGGCGAGATCCAGATGCGCGGCCCGAACATCTTCAAGGAGTACTGGCGCAACCCGGAGGCGACGGCCGAGACGTTCACCGAGGACGGCTGGCTCATGACCGGCGACCTGGGGACGCTCGACGAGGACGGCTACCTCTCGATCACCGGCCGCAAGAAGGACATCATCATCACCGCGGGGGGCAAGAACCTCGCGCCCGCCAACGTCGAGAACGACCTCAAGCAGTCGCGCTGGATCTCGCAGGCCGTCATGTTCGGCGACCGCAAGCCCTACCCGGTCGCGCTCATCACCCTCGACCCCGAGGAGGTCGTCCCGTGGGCGCGCGAGCACGGGCTGCCCGAGGACGTCACCGAGCTCGGCCGGGACGAGACCGTGCGCGCGCTCATCCAGGACGAGCTCGACCGCGTCAACGCGAAGTACGCGCGGGTCGAGCAGGTCAAGCGCTTCGCGATCCTGCCGCGCGACCTCTCCCAGGAGTCGGGCGAGCTCACGCCGACGCTGAAGGTCAAGCGCAACGTCGTCTACGAGCGCCACGCCGACGTCTTCGAGGGGCTCTACCGCTAGCCCGCCGGCGCCCGTCGCCGCGAGTCCGTACCTAGGCATCCGACATGCGACCGGCGTCCTCACTGGGACGGGCGGCCGTGCTCGCAGCGCCGAACGGCCGCGCAGAGCCCTACGATCGCCGGATGCGGAAGCGCGCGCTCGTGCTGGCTCTCCTGGTCGGCAGCCTCGTCCTCGCCAGCTGCAGCGGGGACAACGACCCGGTGTCGAACGTCACGGCGACCTCCGCCACGTTCAACGCGCACGGCACCTGCGACAGCGGCCAGCCCAACCCGTGCGAGTGGCGCTGGCGCTACCGCAAGGTCGGCGACTCGGCCTGGACCGAGACGCCGCTGCAGGGCCCGGTCACCGGGTCGGCCTCGAACGTGCCGCTGAAGTGGGACGTCTCGGGCCTCACGCCCGGCACGCAGTACGAGGAGCAGATCGGCGGGCGCGGCGACAACGTCAGCACGATCTCGTGGACGAGCTCGACCGTGAAGTTCACCACCGCGGCGGCCACGAACACCGTCTTCAGCGACGGGTTCGAGTCCGGCGACTTCGCGAGCTGGAGCCAGGTCCAGACCGCCGGCGACGGCACGGCCGTCGTCCAGAGCGCGGTCGTCAAGACCGGCGCGGCCGCGGCCCAGCTCTCCGAGAGCGCGACGGCGGGGTCGAAGGCCTACATCCGCAAGACGCTCCCCTCCGCGCAGCAGGAGCTCACCGTCAGCGGCGCCTTCCGCATCGCCACGGCGCCCGCCAGCGGCGGCAACGTCCCCTTCTTCCGCCTGCTGGACCCGGCGTCCGCGCGCGTCGTGAGCATCTACCGCCAGAACGGGTCGGCCGGCACGATCGGCCTCGGCTTCGGCGGCGCGAACGTCACCACCACCGGCAAGCTCGCGCTGGGCACCTGGGCGACCGTCGAGCTCCACGTCATCACCGCGGGCACCAGCAGCACCATCGAGGTGAAGCTCAACGGCGCGCAGGTCTACGCCACGACGACGGCGAGCCTCGGCACGGCGGGCGTGCAGACGATCCAGGTCGGCAACGACACCGCCGCGCAGGCCTTCACGCTGGCGGCCGACGACATCGACGTCGAGGGGGCGGGCTCGGCCACGCCGTCCGCGCCGGCGAACGTCACGCTGCCCACGATCTCCGGGACCGCGCAGGCGGGCCAGACGCTGACGGCGAGCACCGGCACCTGGGCCGGGACGCAGCCGATCACGTACACGTACCAGTGGCAGCGCTGCGACAGCGCCGGGGCGACGTGCGCCGCCATCGCCAACGCGACCGCCGGGACCTACGCCGCGACGGCGACGGACGTCGGCAAGACGCTGCGCGTGGTGGTCGCGGCGAAGAACTCCGTCGGCACGACGAACGCGACGTCCAACGCGACCGTCGTCGTGCAGGGCGCGTCGACCCCGCCGTCGAACACGGCGCTGCCGACGATCACCGGCTCCGCGCAGCAGGGACAGACGCTGACCGCCGTGCCGGGCGGGTGGGACGGCAGCCAGCCGATCACGTACACGTACGCCTGGCAGCGCTGCGACAGCGGCGGCGCCGCGTGCGTGCCGATCTCCGGGGCCACGGCCACGAGCTACCTGATCGTCGCGGCCGACGTCGGCAAGACGCTGCGGGTCGCGGTCAAGGCCACGAACGGCTCGGGCAACGCCACCGCCACCTCGGCGGCCACCGCGGTCGTGCAGGCGACGCAGACCCAGCCGGGCCTCGTCGCCCTCTGGCACATGGACGAGACCTCGGGCACGACGATGGCCGATGCGGTGGGCGGCCACACCGGCACGCTGCACTCCGTCGCGCTCGGGCAGGCGGGCTTCGCCGGCACCGCGTACGGCTTCAACGGCACGTCGAGCTACGTGTCGGTGCCGACGGCGTCGGACCTCAACCCGGGCGGGTCGACGATCACGGTCACGATCCGGCTCAAGACGACCAAGGCGCCCGCGTCGCCCGACTGGGACCTCATCCGCAAGGGCCTCTACACGACCGCCGGCGGGGAGTGGAAGATGGAGTACCAGCCGACCGGCCAGGCCTCGTGCGGCTTCAACGGCTCGTCCGGCTACAGCGAGCTGACGGCCGGGCCGCCGATCAACGACGGCCAGTGGCACACGGTCCAGTGCGTGAAGACCGCGTCGGCGATCAGGGTCGTCGTCGACGGGACCGCGACCTCGCAGGCGGCGACGATCGGGACGATCTCCAACACCGACGCCGTGCCGATCGGGGCCCGTCCCGGGTCGGAGTTCTTCAACGGCTCGCTCGACGAGGCCAGCGTCCAGATCGGGTAGCGGGACCGCCTCCGCAGCTGCGTCACGGCCGTCACCCGCCGGTCTAGGATGCGCCATGGACGACGTCCGGGGGATCACCAGGCGGACCGCGCTGCGGACCGCCGCCGGAGCGGGCGTCGCGCTCGCCGCCGCGTCGGCAGAGTCGCTGCCCGCCTGGGCGCGACCCGTGCTCGCCGCTGGTCGCCTCAAGGGTCCGGGGTCGCGGCCGTTCCCGCGGCTGCCCGAGGGGACGGAGACGCTCCCCGCGATCGACCACGTCGTGGTCGTGATGATGGAGAACCACTCCTTCGACAACGTGCTGGGAACCCTGCGCGGCCGGCCGGGCCGGGAGGTCGACGGCCTGCGGTTCCGGCGGGGGCGGGCGGTGGACGCCAACCCCGACGCGCAGGGCGTGCTCGTCCCGGCGTCGCACGCGCCGACGGTGTGCCAGGAGCACGGCGAGCCGTCGCAGGCCTGGAACGCGAGCCACACCGCGTACGACGGCGGTCGCAACGACGGCTTCGTCCGCGGCAGCGGGCCCGTCGCGATGCAGTACTACACGGCGGCCGACCTGCCGTTCACGCACGCGCTGGCCCGGCGCTTCCCCGTCGGGGAGCGCTACTTCTGCTCGTGCCTGGCCCAGACGTATCCGAACTTCCGCTACCTCCTGACGGGCACGTCGAGCGGCGTGATCCGGACGGACACCTCGACGTTCTCGGTGCCCGCCGCCAACGGCACGATCTTCGACCGCTTCGACCACTTCGGGATCACGTGGAAGACGTACTACGACAGCCTGCCGGCACCGCTCGTCATCCCCGGGGTCCTGCCCCCCGCGCGCGCCGGGAACTTCGTCAAGGGCGTGCAGCACTTCCTCGACGACGCGGCGGCGGGGCGGCTGCCGCAGTTCAGCTTCGTCAACCCCGACTACGAGTCGGTCTCGGAGGAGAACCCGCAGGACGTGCAGTTCGGGGACCGCTTCCTGGCGCGCGTGACGAACGCCGTCCTGCACTCGCCGCAGTGGCGCCGGACCGCGCTCTTCATCACCTACGACGAGCACGGCGGCTACTACGACCACGTCCCGCCGCCGCGCGCCGTCCCGCCCGACGCCATCCCCCCGCTGCTGCATCCCGGCGACGTGCCCGGCGGCTTCGACCGCTACGGCTTCCGCGTGCCGCTCATCGTCGTCTCGCCCTGGGCCCGGCGGCGCTACGTCTCGCGGGTCGTGCAGGACCACACGTCGATCACGCGCTTCATCGAGACGAAGTGGAACCTCGGCGCCATGACGTACCGCGACGCCAACGCGGCTGACATGACCGACTACTTCGACTTCCGGCGGCCGAGCTTCCTCGCGCCGCCGGCGCTCCCCGCGCCGGTCGACCCGGCGCCGGGACTGTGGCACTGCGGCGCCGCGGGGCAGCAGCCGCCGCTGCCGCCGGTGGGCGCGATCGCCTAGAAGCGGATCGTGCCGCTGCTGGTGGGGCTCGTCACCGGCGACGGCCAGGTGTCACAGCCGGCCGCGCCGTCCCGTCTAGGGGGCATGAGCGACCAAGGAGCACCCTCATGAAGGTCTTCGTCGCAGGACCCACCGGCGCGGTGGGGCGGCAGCTGCTGCCGCAGCTCGTCGCGGCTGGGCACGACGTCGTCGGCATGGTCCGCCGGAGCGAGACGTCCGACCTCGTCCGCAGCCTCGGCGGGCGGCCGGTCGTGGCCGACGCCCTCGACGCCGAGGCCGTCGCGGCCGCGGTCGCCGCCGAGGAGCCCGAGGCCATCGTCCACATGGCGACCGCGCTCGCCGGCGGAGTGGACCCGCGCCACTTCGACCGCGACTTCGCGGTGACGAACCGCCTGCGCACGACGGGCACCGACCACCTGCTGGCCGCGGGCCGCGCGGTGGGCGTCCGGCGCGTCGTCGCCCAGAGCTTCGCCGGCTGGCCCTACGCCCGCGTCGACGGGGCCGTCAAGACCGAGGAGGACCCGCTCGACCCCGATCCGCCCGCGCCGTTCCGCGCGACGCTCGCCGCCATCCGCCACCTCGAGGAGGCGGTCACCGGGGCGGCGTGGACCGAGGGCGTCGTCCTGCGCTTCGGCGCGCTCTACGGACCCGGGACGAGCCTGGCCACGGACCCGCGCGGCGAGCACACGGAGCTCATCCGCCGGCGCCGCTTCCCGGTCGTGGGCGACGGCGGCGGCGTGTGGTCCTTCCTGCAGGTCGAGGACGCCGCGGCGGCAACGGTGGCCGCCCTGGCGCACGGTCGCCGCGGCGTCTACAACATCGTCGACGACGACCCCGCGGCGGTCGCCGACTGGCTGCCGCAGGTGGCCCGGGTCGTCGGGGGCAAGCCCCCGCGCCACGTCCCGCGCTGGCTCGGCCGCCTGGCGGCGGGGGAGGGCGGAGCGGTCATGATGACCGAGGTGCGTGGTGCGTCGAACGCCAAGGCGCGGCGGGAGCTCGGGTGGACCCCGCGCCACCCGAGCTGGCGGACGGCGCTTCGCGGCGGCCGGGGGGTGACGCCGTGGGCGAGCCGTACGAGGCGCTGCGCCCGAAGGCCTTCGCGATCGCCTACCGGATGCTCGGCAGCGCGGCCGAGGCCGAGGACGTCGTGCAGGAGGCCTTCCTGCGCGTGCACCGCGAGCTCGAGGCGGGTGAGCCGATCGCATCGCTCGAGGCCTTCACCATGACGGTCGTCACCCGGCTGGCGATCGACGAGCTGCGCTCCGCGCGGGCCCGCCGAGAGCGCTACGTCGGCGAGTGGCTGCCCGAGCCGGTCGTCACGGACGGCGAGGACGACCCGGCCGCGCACGCCGAGCTGTCGGAGTCGCTCGGCCTCGCCTTCCTCGTGCTGCTGGAGAGCCTGTCGCCCGAGCAACGCGCCGTGTACCTGCTGCACGACATCTTCGACTACCGCTACGACGAGATCGCGTCGATCCTCGGCAAGGAGCCGCCCGCCGTGCGCCAGCTCGCCGTCCGCGCGCGCCGGCACGTCGACGAGCGCCGCCCGCGCTTCGAGAGCTCGCCGGAGCAGCGCGAGCGCCTGGCGGAGCGGTTCTTCGCGGCGTTCGAGCACGGCGACGTCCAGGGCCTCGAGGCGCTCCTGGCCCAGGACGTCGTCCTCCACGGCGACGGTGGCGGCAAGGTGCCCGCCCTCGCGCGGCCGGCCCACGGTCGTGCCCGCGTGGCACGGACGCTGCTGGCGTGGGCACGCGCCGGCGCGCGCCTCGGCGGCGTCACGCTGCGGCGCGTCGACGTCAACGGCCAGCCCGGCGCGCTCGCGCTCGACCGTGACGGTCGCGTCCTCAGCGTCCTGGCGCTCGACGTCCGGGGTGGCGAGGTGCACGCGGTCAGATCGGTCGTCAACCCGGACAAGCTCCGGCACCTCGGGCCGGTCGGCGACTACGGCGCGCTGCTCGGGGAGACGCGGCACCGGGGGTGAACGACCTCGACCGTCGGCGCCGGTCGGCGCCGGCGAGGTCGCGAGATCGGACGGATCGCGCCCGGTCGCGCAGGCGCACCGGGTGACGGGTGACGCCGCCTGGATAACCGGCCGGTCCGTCCGGACGCGCGTCGCGCCGCCGGCCGACCCCGGGGCGGAGCCGGTCCCGAGCGCCGACTTGCCCGGCTTCGAGCAGGTGTTCTTCGACGACTTGTCGACCGACGTGCCCCTCGGGCGGTTCCCGTCCCCGATCGCGTCGAAGTTGGGCCGACCCGACGACCCAGACCGAGACCCAGCAGGGCGTCGCGTCGCCCGCGGACACGACGCAGGGCGACGTGCTGATCGACTGGGCGAGCGCCTGGCGGCGCCACACGCAGCCGCCGACGAAGGTGACCGGCTCATCGCGACGGGAAGGTGCAGCTGGGCTTGAAGCCGTCGACCGACGACGCGGGCGCGTCGCCTAGGCGACGGCACCGACGAGCGCGCCGATCCCGGCCGTCACCGCCATCGCCACGGCGCCCCAGGCGACCACGCGCACGGTGGCGCGTCGGCGCGCCGCGCCGCCGAGCCGGGCGCCGAGATCGCCGAGCAGCGCGAGCGCGACGAGCGTGACGACCACGATCGCCGCCACGCGGGCCGTGCCCGGGGCGACGGCGGCGGCCAGCAGCGGGAGCACCGCGCCGGCCGAGAACGCGAGCGCGGACGCCCATGCGGCCTGCAGCGGCCGCGCCATCCGCCCCTCGTCGAGGCCGAGCTCGTCGCGGGCGTGCGCGCCCAGGACGTCGCCGCGCGAGAGGTGGACGGCCACCTCGCGCGCCAGCTCGGGCGGCAGGCCCCGCCGCTCGTAGATCCCGGCCAGCTCGCGGAGCTCGCCGCCCGGATCGCTGCGGAGCTCCTCCTCCTCGAGCCGCAGGTCGGCCTGCTCGGCGTCTCGCTGCGAGCTGACCGACACGTACTCGCCCGCCGCCATCGAGAGCGCCCCGGCCACGAGGCCGGCGACGCCGGCCGTGAGGATCGCCGAGCCCGACGCGCCGGACGCCGCGACGCCCAGCACGAGGCTCGCCGTCGAGACCAGGCCGTCGTTGGCGCCGAGCACCGCGGCGCGCAGCCAGCCCGAGCGGCGGCTGAGGTGGACCGCCCGCGGGGCGTCGGCCGGGCCCCGGGCTGTCGGGGTCGTGGAGCGCATCCATGACCACGATGGCACGACGGAGGGCGTCGCCCCGTCCCGGTGCGTCGGCCGTGCCGGCCCCGATCAGTCCGAGGCGAGCTCGCGGCTGGCGAGCTCGTCGTCGTAGGGCGGCGGGAACCGCCGCAGCTCGCTGACGGCGACGAGGAGCGAGAGGGCGACGACGAAGCCCGCGGCGACGTCGAGGACCTGGTTGTGGATGACGCCGCGGGCCGTGCCGACCGCCCACGCCGTGCCCACGAGCGCGGCGACGATCAGGTGGGCCGGGGCGGCGGCGTAGCGCTTGGGTCCGGCGCTGACCTTGCTGGTCAGCAGGTAGCCGCGATTCGGGCCGGCGAGCGCGTCGCGGAGGGCCAGCAGCACGTGCGGCCACTTCGCCAGCCGCAGCAGCCCCGCCCGCCAGTGCAGCCCGCGTTCGCGCCCGGGCTCCAGGAAGAAGCGCTGGCGGAACAGGTCGCAGGCCTGGAGGACGGCGAACAGGACGACCACGCGCCAGCCCGTCGCCACCGAGAACACCCCGGGCGTCCGGCCCGTGACGAGCATGAAGCTCAGGAGCGCGGCACTGAGGGCGCTGCCGAGGCCGTGCAGGTAGTAGAGGCCGTGCACGAAGCTGAAGACGCGCTCGGGCAGCGGCAGCGCGCGGCCGAGCGTGGGGAAGATCCTCATCTTCACGTCGAGGACGGAGCGCGCCCAGCGCCGCTGCTGCTTGAGGTAGTCCAGCATGTCGGTCGGCGTGAGCCCGGCTGCGAGGCGCTCGGGCACGTAGACGCCCTTCCAGCCGGCGGCGCGGTACTTGATGGTGATGAGCAGGTCGTCGGCCTCGTGGGCCGCGAACCCGCCGACCTCCCGCAGGGCGGTCACGCGGTGGGTGTTGTGGCAGCCGGTCACGATCGGGTAGCCGATCGCGTAGCTGCTCATCTGGATCGAGGAGTAGTACGCGTAGGTCTCCTCGGCCGCGCCCCGGGCGACGAAGCTGGCGCCCTGGTTGTAGTAGAACTGCGGCGCCTGGACGTAGCCGACCGAGGGATCGTCGAGGTAGCCCAGGACCCGGTCGAGGAAGTGGCGCTCGGGGACGTGATCGGGGTCGAAGGCGCAGACGACCTCGAAGCGGTCGTAGCCGACGGCGTCGAGCCACGCGTTGTAGTTGCCGTGCTTCGTGCGGGCCTCGAAGGTCCCGCCGGGCTGCTGGTAGCGCTCCACGCCCGAGCGGCTGAAGTGCCGGGCCCCGAGACGCCGGCACATCGCCCGGACGTCGGCGTCGTCGCCCTCGTCCAGCACCCAGGTCTCGTGCGGGTAGTCCATCGCGACGAGCGCCCGGACCGTCCGCTCGAGCATCGCGAGCTCCTCGCCGCCGGGGACGAAGGTCGTGGCGACCCCGACCCGCAGCCCCGGTGGGGCCGCCATCGGCCGCGGCCGCCGCATGAGCGGGAGCGCGAACCAGCGCGACTCGAACATGAAGAGGCCGATCAGCAGCGAGCCGGTCAGCACCACGTAGGCGGGCGTCTGGGCCGACCACTCGGCCTTGGAGAGCCAGAACAGGATCAGCGACGCGGCGGCGAAGAGGTTCACGACGCTCAGGGCGACGTAGAGCGGGAGGTGGCGGCGGGTGAAGACCCGCTCGTTCGTCACGCGCCGCGGGACGGCCCACGGCGCGGGGACGGCGGCCCGATCCGTCGGGCGGTGGTGGCGCTGGAGCGCGGGCTGCGAGGCCATGGCGGCGGCTGGACGGCGGCGGCGAGCGTCCACCCACCTCTACGACACGCGGGCGCCGCAACTGATGCGGTCCGCCGGACGTCGTCCGTCCCGGGACCTCGGGCCGTCCCGTGCCGAGCGCGCTGAGCCCGATCTCCGCACCGGGACCGGCGCCGACCCAGTAGCGTCGGCCCCTGGCACCACCACGGGGGCGATCGGGTCGGCGCGAACCGGCCGGCGACCGCCGCGGGAGGGTGCGGGCGACGACGCGGAGGGGGCGCTGACCATGGTGACGCCGGAGGAGCTCGGGGCCGTTCCGCTGTTCGCCGCCCTGGGCCTCGAGGAGCGCGAGCGGCTCTCCCGGGTGGCCGCGGACATCACGCTCGCGCCCGGGCGAGTACGCGGCGCCCGAGGGCTCCGAGCGCGCGCTCTTCGCCGTGCTCGAGGGCCGCATCGAGCCGGTCAAGCTCGTCGACGGGATCGCGCGCGTGGTCGGCGAGCGCCGCCCGGGCGACATCTTCGGCGAGGTGCCGATCGCGCTGGGGACCGTGTTCCCGGTCGGCTTCCGGGCGGCGGAGCCGTCGCGCGTCCTGCGCGTCGAGGCGCACGACTACCACGCCGTCGCGGCCATCGCGCCCCGAGCTCGGCGCAGGAGGTCGGCCGGCTCGCCGCCAACCGGATGGGCGGCGCGCACGGGCTGCAGGGCATCGCCGCCGAGCCGCCGCCGCCGCGCGCGATCGTCGTCGGGCACCGCTGGGACGCGTCGTGCACGGAGCTGCGCCACTTCCTCGACCGCAACCAGATCACCTTCCGGTGGCTGACGCCCGACGCCCCGGACGCCGCCGAGCACTGGGGCGGTCCGCTGCCGGCCGAGGAGGACTGCCCGGCGATCCGCGTCGTCGACGGCAAGACCGTCGTGCGCCCGCGGCTGCGGCGGGTCGCCGAGCTGCTCGGCCTGGCGACCGAGGCCGCCGCCGCGGAGTACGACGCGGTGATCGTCGGCGCCGGGCCGGCGGGCCTGGCCGCCGCGGTCTACGGCGCGTCGGAGGGCCTGCGCACGATCGTCGTCGAGCGCGAGGCGCCCGGCGGCCAGGCCGGCACCTCGTCGCGGATCGAGAACTACCTCGGCTTCCCGTCGGGCGTCTCCGGCGACGAGCTCGCGAGCCGCGCGCTGCAGCAGGCCCGGAGGCTCGGCGCCGAGATCCTCGTCACCCGCTCGATCACGCGGATCGACCCGGCGACGCGGCAGGTCCACCTCGACGGCGGCGACGTGCTGCGGGCCCGGACGATCATCCTGGCCTGCGGCGTCGCGTGGCGGCAGCTCGCGATCGACGGGCTTCGACCGGCTCGCCGGGAAGGGCATCTCCTACGGCGCGGCACGCAGCGAGGCGCCGCAACGTCCACGGCCTCGACGTCCACATCGTCGGCGCGGGCAACTCGGCCGGGCAGGCGGCGCTGTTCTTCGCCAACCACGCGCGCAGCGTGACCATCCTCTGCCGCGGCGACACGCTCGAGAAGAGCATGTCGCGCTACCTCATCGACCAGCTCGACGCCGCGGCCGAACATCCGCACGCTGTACCGGACGCGAGGTCGTCGCCGCCCACGGCGACGTGTCGCTCGAGGCCATCGAGGTCCGCGACGGGGCGACCGGCGAGGACGACGCGGCTCGACGTCCGGCGGCCTGTACATCTTCATCGGCGCCGACGCCGAGACCGGCGTGGCTGCCGCCCGAGATCGCCCTCGACCGCCGCGGCTACGTGCTGACCGGCTCGGACGTCCGCGCCGCCGGGCAGCTGGGACGCTCGAGCGCGACCCGTACCTGCTCGAGACGAGCGTCCCGGGCGTCTTCGCGTGCGGCGACGTGCGGTTCGGCCCGGTCAAGCGCGTCGCCGCCGCGGTCGGCGAGGGCAGCATGGCGATCGCCTTCGTCCACCAGTACCTGAGGCAGCTCGCGACGCCGGTCGGCGCGTAGGACGGCGGGCCGGCGCCCGGCTCAGCTCGTCGCGCGCCAGCCGAACCGCACGTCGGTCGGCATCGGGGTGCCGGTGCTCGTCGAGGCGATCGCGATGAGCGATCCGGGCGGGATGCTGATGCTCTGGGTGCTCGTGCAGCCGGTGTTGCCCCCCGGCACCGTGCAGCTCAGCGCCGTCGGGGCGTTGCCGACCTGGACGGTGAACGTCCGCGTGTCGGCGAGCCCCGTGGCGACGGTGAGCGTGACCGCCAGGTCGCCGGCCGTCATGGTGGCGTTCGGCGTGAAGGCGCTGACGTTGTTCTGGTTGGCGTTCGCCGTCGACTGCCCTGACGGCGCGAAGAAGGACGGCGTCGCCGGCGCGCCGTTGCCGCGGCCCAAGAGCGCCCCGAAGGCGGGGGTGCCGTTCGTGCCGTTGGTGCCGTTCGTGCCCGGGCTCCCCTTGTCGCCCTTGTCGCCCTTGGCGCCCTGCGCCGCGGCCGCGAGCTGGCCGGCCTTGAAGTCCCGGGCCAGGAGCGACCGGTTCTTGATGTCGCTCGACGTCAGCGACGAGTTCCGGACGTCGGCGCCGGTCAACGACGAGTTCTTGACGTTCTTGCCGGTGATCCTCAGGGCCGCGTACGAGGTGCCGCCGAGGGCGACGAACAGCGCGATGAGGCTCGTGACGTTCGCGAACGTCACGAACGCGCGAAGTCGGGTGCGCACAGCAGCTCCCCCTTCGTCGATGGATGGATGCGGGCCGGACGGCCGAGCCCGACCGACCCTCCCAGCGGCGCGGCCCGGACGCAACCCCCTGCCCCGGAGGGGGCGGGACGCCCGGGCCGGGCGCCGGCCTCAGGCGCCGCCGATCAGCGGTGCCACGTCGACTCGCGACGAGCTCCAGCTGTCGCCGCTCGTCGCCGAGCGGCCAGAGGTAGATGCGCCCGCAGCCGCCCGCGGCGTAGCGCGAGAGCAGCTCGGCGCAGTGCTCGGCGGAGCCGACGCAGACCTGGTCGCGCAGCTCGTCCGGATCCCGGCGCAGGAGCGGCCCCAGCACGTCGGTCAGCACCCGGTCCGCCTCGGCCCGATCACGCGAGACCCAGGTCCACATCGTGGCCAGCGCGTTGGGGAAGCCCTCGCCGTCCCGGCCCCGATCGGCGAGGGCGCGGGCCAGGTCGGCGCGCGCCGCGGCGAACCGCTCCGGCGTCGTGTTGTAGGCGGAGGCGAGCCAGCCATCGCCGGCACGGGCGACGCGGGCGAGCCCCGCCTTCGAGCCCCAGCTCCCCACCCACAGCGGGATCCCGCCCGGCCGGCGGGGGGCGGGCGCGAGCACCAGGTCGGCGGGAACGGGATGCATCCCCGCACGAGCCGGGAGCGGTGCGCCGTCGAGCAGGGCGCGCAGCGCGGCGAGGGCCTGGTCGAACGACGTCCAGCGCTCCTCGAACGGGAGGCCGACGGCGTCGTAGTCGCGCCGGGACGACCCGGGCCCGACGCCCGCGACGAGCCGTCCGCCGGAGAGGACGTCGATGGCGGCCAGGGCCTTGGCCAGCGGGACCGGGCCGCGCACGACCGGCAGCGCCACCGTCGTCGCCAGCGTCAGCCGGCCGGAGCGCTCGATGACGCTCGCGAGCGCCGTCGGCCCGTCGAGCCAGGGCGTCTGGAAGACGAGGTGGTCGTTGGCCGAGACCGAGGCGAAGCCGCAGTCCCTGGCCGTGTCGACGGTGCTGCTCAGGCGCTCGAGCGAGAGCGGCTCGTCCCCGAACTGCATCAGGGGCAGGTGCACGCCGAGGTCCACGCCGCGATCCTCGCAGCCCGGGGGCGGCGCGGCGAGCGGCCCGGCGGCGGCACCGTGCCGATGATCGTCCCCGACCTTGGGGTCCCGCGCGCGTTGTACGCGATGGCGATCGCCGCCTTCCGCGATCCGCATCTCCGTGTCCGATCCCGCCCCCACCTCCGATCTGCCCATCCTGGCCGACCCCACCGGTCGCCGCGGTCGTCGGCTGGCCGCCACGGGGCGCGTCCTGGCCACGCTCCTCGGCCTGTGGCTGGTCGTGCTCGCCGTGGGAGGGCTGGGACTCCAGCCCCTGCGCGGCTTGCCCGTCGTGGGCGGGCTGCAGCCGCGGGGCGTCGAGCCGGGCGAGCTCCCGCGGGTTCGAGCAGCCGTCGAAGGCCGCCGCCACCTCGCGCTGCCGCGCTCCGGTGGGGGCGCGTCCCGGGCGGCCCCGGGCCCGGTGGCGGGGGGCGGCAGCCCGGTGGACCGGCGACCCTCCTCCCGCGCGATCGCGCCGCGCCGGAGGACGACGACCTCCCGGGCGCCGAAGCGCCCACGCGTCGGACCGGCCCGGTCCGTCCCCGCCGCGACACCGGCGCCCACCGGCGCGGCCGGGAGCACGCCGCCGACGACCCCGGCGACGGGCGCGCGTCCCCAGGCCGCCGCCCCTGACGGCGCGCCCGGCGGCCCCGGCACGACGCCGGCCGGCTCCGCCCCCGGAGGCAGCGCGGTCGCACCCGGGCGGGGCTCCGGGCCACCCACCGATGCGGGGACGTCGGCGACGGCTCCGGGCCGGACCGACACGATGCCGGGAGCCGCGACGCCGCCTCAGGTGCGGTCCGGCCGCACGACCACGACGCCATGAGCGACGGGTCGGCATCCGAGGCGCGCCGGCGCGCCGTCCTGCTTCGCCGCCGTCTGCGACGTCCGCCGGGTCATTGGAAGCTGCTCGCCGTCTGCCTGGCCGTGCTGGCGGCGCTCATCGCCTTCCAGGGGTTCGCGACGCACACGATCGGGGCGTCGTCCGAGACGCGTCCGGGGTCGGGACGGGCGGCCCCGCTGGCCGGGTCCCGGCCGTTGCTGGCCGCCGACGGGCATCGCCTGCGCTCACCGCAGCCACCGCCGGGCCGGCGCATCGCCCTCACCTTCGACGACGGCCCCGACCCGCGCTGGACGCCGGAGGTCCTCGCCGTCCTGCGCCGCGAGGACGTGCCCGCGACGTTCTTCATGGTCGGCAGCCAGGCCGCTCGGCATCCGGACCTCGTGCGCGCCGTCGCGAGCGCGGGCAGCGAGATCGCCGCCCACACGTTCACCCACAGCTCCATGACCAGCGGCGCCCGGTGGCAGCGCCAGGCGCAGGTGCACCTGACCGAGGCGATCCTGCTGGGCATCACGGGGCACTACCCCCGGTTCATCCGGCCGCCCTACTCCGCCACCGCGGACGCCGTCACGCCGGCGGACGAGCGGGCGCTCGCCGACGCCGCCGGCAGCCGGTACGTCATCGCCCTGGCCGACTACGACTCGCGGGACTGGGCCCGGCCGGGCGTCGCTCGGATCGTCACCAACGCGACACCGCCGGCGGGCCGGGGCGGGATCGTCATGTTCCACGACGGAGGCGGGAACCGGAGCGAGACCGCGGCCGCCCTCTCGGTGCTCGTCCCCCGGCTCAAGCGGCAGGGCTACAGCTTCGTTCCCGTGCGGGAGCTGCTCGGCCTCAGCCCGGCCGAGGCCGAGCCGGCGGCGCCGCTCGGGGAGCGCCTGCGCGGGATGGCGTTCCTGTGGGCGGTGCGCCTGGCCTTCTGGCTCACGGGAGGGTTGGGCTGGCTCATCGGCGCCGTCGGGCTCCTCGTCGCCCTGCGCGTCCTGCTGGTCGTGCCGCTCGCCGGCCTGCAGGTACGGCGCAGCCGACGGGCGCCACGGGCGGGGCACCGTCCCCCCGTCGCGGTCATCGTGCCCGCCTACAACGAGGCGGTCGGCATCGAGCGTGCCGTGCGATCGCTCCTGGCGGCGGACTACCCGGACCTGCGCGTCATCGTCGTCGACGACGGCTCCACCGACGCCACGGCCGCGATCGTGGAGGAGATGCGGGAGGAGCGGGTCCGGGTCATCCGCCGCGCCAACGGCGGCAAGGCCGCGGCCCTGACGACGGGCGTCCTGCACACGGACGCCGAGGTGGTCGTCATGGTGGACGGCGACACCGTCTTCGAGGCGGACACCATCGACCGCCTCGTCCAACCCCTGGCGGACCCGCGGGTGGGCGCCGTGGCGGGCAACACGAAGGTGGGCAACCGCCGCGGCCTGCTCGGGCGCTGGCAGCACATCGAGTACGTCATGGGCTTCAACCTCGACCGGCGCATGTACGAGATGCTGCAGTGCACGCCGACGGTCCCGGGTGCGATCGGCGCGTTCCGGCGCAGCACGATCCTCGAGGTGGGCGGCGTGTCGAGCCAGACCCTCGCCGAGGACACCGACCTCACCCTCGCCATCGGGCGCCTGGGTCACCGGGTGGTCTACGCCGAGGACGCGCGAGCCTGGACCGAGGCGCCCTCGACCCTCAGCGGGCTCTGGCGTCAGCGCTACCGCTGGTCGTTCGGCACGATGCAGGCGGTCTGGAAGCACAAGGGCGCCGTCGCAGGGCGACGCCCCGGAGACCGCCGGATCGGCCTGCGCGCCCTGCCGTACATGGTCTTCTTCCAGATCCTGCTGCCGCTCATCGCGCCGCTCATCGACCTCTTCGCGCTCTACGCCATCGTCTTCACCGACCCTCGTCCGGTGCTGGGCTTCTGGCTTGCCTTCAACCTCGTCCAGCTCGTCGTCGCCACGATCGCCTTCCGGCTCGACCGCGAGCCGCTCGGCCCGCTGTGGGCGCTCCCGCTGCAGCAGTTCGTCTACCGCCAGGTGATGTACCTCGTCGTCATCGAGTCCGCGGTCTCCGCCCTGGTCGGGGCGAGAGCCGCCTGGAAGCACATCCCTCGCACCGGCGACGTCGAAGTCCCGGCCGACGCGGCGACCGCGCGCGGCAGCGCCGAGCCCGACCCCGTCCCGGCGCGCGGCTGAGGCGCCGCGGGCGGTCAGACCTTCCGGTAGCGCGCGTCGGCGATCGAATACGCGCCGAAGCCGAGCAGCCCGACGGCCACGACGCCGAGCAGCACCGGGCCGTAGGACGCCTGGCCGAGCTTCGCCAGCGCGCCGTCGAGGCCGATCGCCTTGTGGGGGTCGTAGTCGACGGCCGCCCGGATGAGGCCGTAGCCGATGAGGGCGAAGACGACGGCGCGGGCGACGTGGCCGAAGACGCCGAGGGCGGTGAACGCGCGCCGGACCTCGCGGCTCATCTCCGCGGTCTTGGACTTCTCGAGGAACTCCTTGGTGACGCCCTTGTAGGCCTGCTCGGCCGCGACGACGAGCATCACGACGCCGGCCAGGCCCACGAGCCAGGTGCCGCCCGTCCAGTCCAGCACGCCCCCGGCGGCCTTCTGCGGGCCGCCGCTGCCGGTGCCCGAGGCGGAGAGGATCTTCACGGCCGCCACGCAGAGCAGGCCGTAGGCGATCCCGCTCGCGAGGCCGGCGAGCCGCTCCTTCCCGCTGTCGCGCGACTCGGGCCCGTGCCCGATGGCGGCGCGCACGAGCCGCCAGATCGCGTAGCCGGCCAAGCCGATCGCGACGACGACGAGCAGCGCCTTGCCGAACGGCTGGTGGGCGATCGTCTTCAGCGCGCCCTGCTGGTTCGTGGCCTTGCCGCCGTCGCCGAGCGCGAGCTTGATGGCCAGCACGGCGATGATGGCGTAGATCACGCCGCGCGCGACGAGGCCCGCGCGGGCGAGCCACTCGAGCTGGCGGCTGTGGGCGAACTGCTCGCCCTCGGCCCGGACCGTGCGGACGGGCGCGGCTGCTGGGTTGCTCATCGTCGTCTCCTCGTCCTCAGGCGGCTTGGGCGGTCGGCGCTCGGCGCGGCACGCGGAGCCGGAGCGCGCCGGCCTCGACTCCCACCGCGAACTTCTTGACCTTGCTGCGATCCCCGCCGTCGAGCTCGTAGCGGACCTTCCGGTCGAGCTTGACCTCCACCGAGCGCGCACGCGTCGTGCGGACGAACGGCGACCGGTCCGGACGGCCGACCGCCGTGCGGCCGAGCGTCCGGACCCACTCGACGAGACCGTCGGCGGTGACGATCCCGAGCTCGAGCGAGCCGTCGTCCGGCCGGGCGTCGGGGAAGGCCGTCATGCCGCCGAAGAGCTGTCCCACGTTGCCGGCGAGGACGCAGCTCGCGGGCCCCTCGTACCAGTCGACGCCGTCGACCACGACCTCCGCGCCGAAGGCCGGCGGCGGCAGGTTGCGCGACCCGGCGTAGAGATACGCGAGCCGACCGACGCGCTCCTTCAGCGCGTCGGCGCCGCGGATCATCGCGGCGTCGAACCCCGCGCCGGCCATCACGGCGAAGCGCTCGTCGTTGAAGCGCCCGACGTCGAGGCTCCGGGTGTCGCCGTGCAGCCCGATGGCGACCGCCGCGCCGATGTCGCGGGGGATCCCGAGGTTCGAGGCGAAGAGGTTCGCGGTGCCCGCCGGGACGACGGCGAGCCTCGCCGCCGAGCCGGCCAGGACGCCGACGCAGCGCCGGACCAGCCCGTCGCCGCCCCACGCGAAGACGACATCGGCGCCCTCGTCGAGCGCGCGGCGAACCTGGTCCGGCGCACGCTTGCTCTTCGGGACCTCCGCCCAGAACGGGTCGTCGATCCCCTGATCGGAGAGGACGCGGCGAAGCTCCGGCAGCCCGCCGCCCAGCGTCTTCCCGGCGTGCGCGACGACGGCGACGTTCATGCCGCCTGCGTGCGCCGGGACGCCGCGGCGCGCCGGCGCGGCTCGGTGACCGCGGAGCGCTCGGCCGCCGCACCCGCGGCCCGGCACGCGAAGAGCAGGACGCCGATCGCCGCGACGCCGATGACCGCGCCGCCCGCGACGTCGAGCGGGTGGTGCATGCCCCGGTACATCCTCGACATCGCGACGAACACGGGCAGGATGACGGCCACGGCCCACGCGACCACCCTCGTGGGCCGGCTGCGGATCCGCGACGTGAGCAGCAGCACCAGGCCGGCGTAGACCGCGATCGAGGCGGCCGTGTGACCCGACGGGAAGCTCGCGTCGGCGGGAAGCCCCTCGAGCCGGTGGACATGCGGGCGGTCGCGGTGGATCGCGAGGGTCGTCACGCGGTAGGTGGCGGACTCCAGGGCGAGGACGAAGACGGCGAAGGCCGCGATGCGCCAGTGCCGCGCGATCGCGGCGCCGATGGCCACCAGCGCGGCGACGATGGGGAGGACCGGGCGCGCCGCCCATCGTGGAGCCGACGCTCGAGGCGTCGGTCTCGAACCCGGTCCGGTGCGCCGCCAGCGTGTGCACGAAGCGCTCGTCGGCGGAGCCGATGCCGGCGGTGTGGACCAGCACGTCGGTGACGAGCAGGCCGAGCGCGATCGAGACCGCGGCGAGGGCCGCGAAGCCCAGCAGCAGCGCCGCCGCGAAGACCGCGACCGGGTGGCGTCCACCGAGCCGGCGCGCGAAGCGCTCCGCCGGGCCGCCGGTCCGGGCACGGAGCACCGGCACCTCCCGCGTCCTACGTGAGGCGTTCATCGCAGCTCTTCCCTCCTCGTCGATGCTGCGGAATCCGGGGTACCCCGTCCGGGAGGTCCTCAAATGCCCGTCGTCCTCCTGATCCTCGTCGGCGGCCTCGTCGGCCTGTCCGTCGCCACCGCGGCGCTCCGCTGGCCGTCGCGTTCGGCCGGCGCTCCGCGGACGAGCGTCGCGGCGGCGCGGGAGGCGGGGCGGGCGGTCGCGCGACGTCCGCGGCTCGCGCGGTTCGCGCGGCGGACCGACCCCGAGGCCGCGACCGGACTGGCGCTGACGCTCGCGCTGATCGTGCTCGTCGGCGGCGGTCTCGCGCTCGCCGTGCTCGCGGCGCTCGTGCGCGGGACGACCGAGGTCGTCCGCGTGGACCGCAGCGTCGCCGAGTGGGCCCACGCGCACGCGACGACCTTCTCCGAGCAGGCGCTGAAGGCGTTCACCGACCTGGGCTCGCCGGGGGCGGTCGTGGCGATGGCGGTGCTGCTCGGCGTCGTCGAGACGATCCGGACGCGCAGCCGGTGGATCATCCCGTTCCTCGTCGTCGTCGTCGGCGGCAACGCGGCGCTGACGACGACGATCAAGGACCTGGCCGACCGCGCGCGGCCCACGCTCGACCCCGTCGCGGCGACGTTCGGGCCGTCGTTCCCGAGCGGCCACTCGTCGTACTCCGCGGCCTTCCTCGCCGCGGCCGCGCTCGTCCTCGGCCGGGAGCGGGCGCGAGGGACGCGCGCCGCCCTCGCCGGGATGGCCGCCGGGCTGGCGGCTGCCGTCGCCGCCAGCCGCGTCCTGCTCGACGCCCACTGGCTCAGCGACGTCCTCGGCGGCCTCGCCCTCGGCTGGGCGTGGTTCGCGGCGTGCAGCATCGCCTTCGGCGGGCGCCTCCTGCGGTTCGGCGCTCCGGTGGCGGCCGCGCAGCGCGCGGCGGCCGCGCAAGGCCGCGACCCGGCGGCCGCGTCCGGCCGGTCCGCGACCGGCTAGCGCGTCGGTCTCTGGGGACCGCGACGAAGCGGTCGGTGACCCACGCCTCGCCGTCGTCTCACGGCGGTGGGCGCGACAGGGACACCGCGTAGCCGCCGCCGGCGAGCAGGACGCGGGCGCCTCGAGGCGGGACGGACCCGGCCCCGGCGACGTGGACGACGGCGTCCGCCTCGCGCTGGGTCCCGGCGTAGTGCGCCCCGACGTAGGTGGCCACGCGCGGGGCGACGACCACCCGCGCGCCTCGGCGGCGCAGGGCGTACAGGATGGCGGAGGGCAGCTCGGACGCCACGTCCGGCGTGCGGACGTCGACGAAGACCGCGCGGTCGCCGGCCGTCGCGTCCTCGACGCGCCCCATGGCCTCGCGGATGAGGCGGTAGTCCTGGATCTGCGGCGGCAGGCGCTGGGGGTCCGCCGCGCGGCGGGCGGACGCGGCGACGCCCGCGGCGGCCACGACGGCCATCGCCGCGGCCAGCGACGTCCCGGGACGGGCCACGAGCAGCCGTGGGGCCGGGCGGACGAGCTCGACGGTGGCCCAGCCGAGCACGAGCCACGCGAACATCCCCGCGGAGACCATCCAGATGAGGACGTACGGCTCGACGGCGAAGCCGAGCGGTCCGGCCGGGATGGTCGCCGCCGTGGGAACCAGGGCGGCGCAGAGGCCCAGGGCGAGGGCCGTGCCGACGACGAGGTCGTGCCGCCGGCGTCGCCAGGCGAGGCCGCAGCAGAGCGCGAGCCCGCCGAGCACGAGGCACGCCGAGACCCCGGAGACCGGCGAGGGCGACCGGCCGACGATCTCGATCCGGTCCGACGGCCGCCGCGCGCCCGCCAGCCACAGCGGTGGCACGCCGACGGTCGCGGCCACGGCGTTGCGCGCGGCCCGGCTCCCGAGCGTCGGATGGCCGTTCGTGGCGAGCTGGGACAGCCGCACGCCGTTGCCGGGGCGATGCTCGACCTGCTCGACGAGCGGTGCGCTCCAGCACACGAGGCCGACGAGCGCCGCCGCGGCGACCCAGCGGCGGACCGGCCGCCGTCGTGAGCCCGTCGGCGCAGGGGCGGAGCGACGCAGCCACAGCGCGAGGCCGACGGCGGCCACCGCCACCGCGACGAGCGTGGGCGCCACGTAGGTGAGGTGGCACTGCACGACGAAGCTGGCGACCGCCGCCAGCAGCGGCAGCAGCCGGTAGTGGCCCGTCCCGACCGCCCAGGCGAGGAACGGCAGGAGCGTGAAGGCGAACGCCGCCGCCCAGCAGTTCCACACCTCGTAGGGGACCTCCACCGGGAGCGCCCACGCGGTCGCGACCATCGTGAGGGCCGCGGCGACCATGAGCAGCGGTCCGCCGAGCCGGCGCGCGACGAGGACCACGCCGAGGACCGAGAGCGTGCTGAGCGCGCCCATCGCCACGATCGGCATCCGTCCACCGAGGTGCGCCGGGACGGCCAGCCACCAGTACAGGAGCGGCCCGGGGCTGTAGGTCGCGTGCCCGGTGAGCGGCGACGCCTGGGAGTACTGGCCGACGAGCGGCGGATGGGCGCTCAGGACGTCGAACGCCCGCAGGACGATCACCCCGTCGTCGCCGCCGGGGGCCCATCCCAGCCGGAACGCCTGCAGCGTCGCGACGAGCACGGGGATGGCCGCGGCGAGCCCGAACGCGACGGCGCCGGGCACCTCGCTCCCGAGCGCGGTGGCCCGCCGGCGGCGCCCGGCGACGAGCGGACGCGCGCCCTGCGACCGCCACCGATGATGGGCCGTCCTCGACCTCCGATCGCCAGGCTGGGCGGACAGGACTGCGGACCCTACGCCGACGGACCGGGTTGTGGCGAGTCGCGTCGGCTCGGAGGCCTGCGCGACCCGGGCCGGGGCCGACCGTGCCGGCGCCGGCTCGGATCCAGCCGGCCGGAGCGGCGAGAGGCGACGACCGGAATCGAACCGGTGTACACGGCTTTGCAGGCCGCTGCGTAGCCACTCCGCCACGTCGCCAGGGGCCTCTGAGGCTATCGCTCGCCTCGTCGGCGACGTCGTCCCCGCCCGTCGTGCGCGCCCGTCGCGGGACCAGTCCGCTGCGCGTCCTCGCCGGATCGCGCTCCTCGCGGTGACGGTCTGCGCCGTGTCCGTGACGATCCTCGCCTGGCAGGCCATCACGGCCACGCCCGGGGTCGACGACGCGGTCGATCGCGCAACCGCATCTCGGAGGACCTCGACCCCGCGATCCGCGACCTGCCACGCGCCGCGCGGTCGCTCCGGCAGGCCGCCACGGAGGTCCGCAGCACCGGGTCGCTGGCTCCCTGACGTTGCTAGGCTTGCCGCTCCCAGGGCGATTAGCTCAGCTGGGAGAGCGCCGCCTCGACAAGGCGGAGGTCACTGGTTCGAGCCCAGTATCGCCCACCTTTGAAGTTCCCGGCTACGACGGGGCTTTCGGCGTCATTGGGTGGAGCCGTCGGACCAACATCGGACCGTTTTTGCTCGGGCGGTCCGGTTTCGGCGCGATCATGTCGGCGCGCCGGGACCTCTCCTTTCGCCCGGCTCGGTTGGGACTCGGATCGGGCGGCGGGATGGTCGAGGCTCCGTGCGGCAAGATCGGCTGCGGCGACTGGACGCCACTGTGGAAGCGTCGATGAAGCCCGGCCGAGCGTGGCGTCCGCTGTCGACCACGACGACTAACCGGCGTTCCCGTAAGGGGACGTTTGCATACGGCTAGCGCTTGCTCGGATGTTGTCCGCAACGTCGTCGGGCAACGTGCGGCGTGTGACTTGTTCGCTCACGCGGCGAGCACGCCATTACCGAAGGCCACGTCCTTCCTCGTCGGGCTGACGGCGTGGCTCATGGACCGGAACGACTCACGCGTGCACCGCCGACGGCACACGACCTCGGTAGACCTGACACGGGAGGCCACGGACACCGAGCCCGGCGATGGCGAACACGCGTCCGGCATCGGGCTGCCGCGCACGGGCGTCGTCGTCAAGGCCGGCTCGGGCGGTGGTCACGAACAGGGTGGCGAGGTCGGTCCCACCGAATGCGCATGAGGTCGGGCGCTCGACCGGGAGCTGGATCGTGGCGAGGAGTGTCCCGTCGGGCCCGTACCGGCTGACGGCGCTGCCTCCCCACCACGCCACCCAGATGCCGCCTTCCGCGTCCACGGTCAGCCCGTCCGGTACCACCCCGGGACGGTCACCATGAACGAGCGTGCGACGGCGCGCGATCGCGCCGCTGGAGCCCTCGAAGTCGAAGGCGTCGAGGCAGCCGGTGCCGCTGTCGTTGAGGTACATGGTCCGGCCGTCGGGGCTCCAGCCGATGCCGTTGGCGATCGTCAGGCCGGTCAGGACCGTGCTGCAGTTTCCGTCGAGCTCGAGCCGGTACAGCGCGCCCGTTCCAGGCGACTCGTCGTAGGCCATCGTCCCGGCCCAGAAGCGCCCCTGCGGATCGCACGCGCCGTCGTTCATCCGCACGTCGGTCCGGCTGCCTTCGGGCTGCGCCAGCTCCTGGACCGAGCCGTCCTCGTCGAGGAACAGGAATCCCGGGCCGGCCGCGACGACGTATCCGCGTTCCAGAGCGGGCGCGACGGCGCCGACGTGACGGTCGATCGCGGTCGACGTCATCCGGTCGAGGCCGCCGTTGCCGCTCAGGGTGCCCCGGTGCACCTGGCAGCCGAGGATGTCGACCCACAGCAGCTCTTGGCGCTCGTGGTGCCATCGCGGGCCCTCGCTGAGCACGCCTGGCTTGTCGGATCCCGACCAGGCGGTGACCTGCGGCTCGGTCATGCCGCCAGCTCGACGACGACCTTGATGTCCTCTGGCTGTCGGTCAAGCGCCTCGTCCCAGCGAGTCAGCGGAACCCGACGGGTGATCATCGCTCGCAACCACGCCGGGTCGGCGGCGGCGAGCGCGTCCGCGGCTTGCGCCCAATGGCGTCGGCCGGCGTTGACCGTGCCGAACAGCAGCTGGTTGTGCAGCACCATCCTGCGATTCAAGGCGGTGGCATCCACGTCCAGCTGCGGATCCGCGTCCATGATCCCGGTGAGGCACATGATCCCGCCGCTGGCGACCTTCTGGCCGGCCGCCCGGCCGACCGCGCCGAGACCGGTGCACTCGATGACGACGTCGACGTCGGCGTCGAGGTCGGCGGCGTCCCCGACGTGGTAGTGCGCGCCGAGACCCTCCACCAGGTCACGCTTGAGACCCTCGGTGGCCACGTCGACGGCGTGGATCTCATAGCCACGCTGGACGCCCAACAGGCACGCCAACAGCCCGATCGGCCCCACGCCGGTGACCAGCGCCCGGCCGCGGAGGAAGAACGCCCGCTCGGAGATCCTGTCGACCTGGTCCCACGCCTTGGCCAACACCGACGCCGGCTCGAGCAGCACGCCCAGCTCGCCGAGCGCGGGTGGGATGAGCAACGCGAACTCGGGTTCGACGCGCCACAGCTCACTGCCGAACCCATGGCGCCGGACGATCCCGCGTTCGGCGAAGCCGTCGTTGCGGCACATGTCCCACTCGCCCACGGCGCACGCCGGGCACGGGACCGGATCTGGGCGGCGGACGATGCTCACCACGAGGTCTCCGGGCGCGAAGCCCGAGTCGGGTGGTGCCTCGAGCACCTCGCCTAGGCCCTCGTGGCCGATGATGAGCTTGCGCTCTCCGGGCGGTGGTTCGCCGTAGGCCCCGTCGACGATCTCGCGGTCGGTGCCGCAGACGCCGATCAGCCGCCCGCGCACGAGCACGCCGCCATCCTGCTCGGCTGGCTCGGGGACGTCCTCGACGCCGACGCTTCCCCGCCGGCCTGGCACTGCCGTGATGGCGCGCATGGCCCCATGCTCTCCGCCGGATGACGTACCTGCGTCACCCCAAAGAGGGGATGCCGTCGGCGGGTGCGGCCCCGATCCTCGGCAGGATGAGTCCGTCGGACGTCGAGCACCTGGACGTCCTCGTGGTCGGTGCCGGACCCGCGGGCGTGGTCGCGGCCGTTCGGGCCGCGCGACTCGGCGCGCGGACCGCGCTCATCACGCGTGACGCGCTCGGCGGGATCGCGGCCCACGACGGTCCCGTCCCGGTCCGCACCCTCGCCCACGCCGCGCGCCTCATCCGCGAGGCCAGACAGCTCTCGCGCTACGGCATCACCGCGGGGGAACCCGGGCTGGACTACCCACGGCTGCTGGAGCGCGTCCGGGAGGTCACCGGCGAGGTGAGCGCGCACGCGCTGCTCCGCGAGGAGCTGCGGACGTCGGGCGTTGCGGTGCACGAGCACGCCGGCGCCGCTGGCTTCGTCGACGCGCACACCGTCGCCACCGCCAACGGCCCCGTGCTGCAGTCGGACCGGTTCATCATCTGCACCGGCGGGATGTCACGACGACTCCCGCTGCCCGGGTTCGAGCTGACGAGCACGCACAGCGACGCTTGGCGGACTCTCCTCGGTGCCACCGTCGATGCTCGTCGTCGGCGCCGGCGCGACCGGCGTGCAGCTCGCTTCCATCTTCAACGCCTTCGGGTCGCAGGTCACCCTGTTCGAGGCCGCGCCGAGGATCCTGATGAGCGAGGACCCGGACGTCGCCGCGACGGTCAGCGCCGCGCTGTCCGCGTCGGGGATCCACGTCCTGGCGGACGCCGGATCCATCGAGCGCTTCGAGCCCTGCGGCACCGGCGTCCGGCTGTGCTACGCCGACGGGGATGCGCACGACCGGATCGACGCTTCCCTCGCTGTGGTCGCGGTTGGCTGGGTGGCCAACACCGCCGACCTCAACCTCGCTGCCGCCGGGGTCCGCACCGACGAGCGGGGCTACGTCGCAGGTGGATGCCGAGCTTCGCACGACGGCGTCGCACGTGTTCGCCGCCGGCGACGTGACCGGGCACGTCATGGTCGTCCACGAGGCCGCGCGCGAGGCCTACCTCGCGGCCACCAACGCCGTGCTGGGGCACACCACGGCCCTCCCCGCCGAGGTCAGTCCGATCGGCAGCTTCACCGACCCCGAGTACGCGTCGGTCGGGCTCACCGAAGCAACAGCCCGGGAGACGCGGGACGCGATCGTCGCGACCGAGCGGTTCGACGCGTTGCCGCGACCGATCATCGACGGCCGCACCACCGGGTTCTGCAAGCTCATCGTCGATCGGCAGCTCCACACCCTCCTCGGATGCCACATCGTCGGAGAGCGCGCCGTCGAACTCGCCCAGGTCGCAGCCGTGGCCATGGCCGCGGGGATCACGGTCGAGCAGCTCGCGCTGACCCCGTTCTCGTTCCCCACGTACGCCAACGCCCTCGGGCGCGCCGCGGTTGGAGCCACCAGGCAGCTCGACCCGCCGGGCGCGGCGCCTGAGCGTCGGCCGTAGACGCCCACGGGGCTCACCGTGATCAGTTGTCCTAGAGGCCGGGCTTCGCCTCGATGCGGCCGGAGGCCACGGCGTCCATCATCGCGGTGTAGTCGCGCTCGTTCTGGTCCGCGTAGGTCTCGGCGAAGGAGGCCATGGCCCGGTCGAAGCTGCTGCCCCGGCCGAGGTAGCTCGCGATCGCGATGACGTCGCCCGAGCGGGCGTGCGCCCTGGCGAGCGTTCTGCCGCAGAGGTCCGCGTAGACGGTCATCGCCGCTGCGTTCATGACCTCGACGAGCGCGGAGCCCTTCGCGTCCCAGAGCTGGCGGACGTAGAAGTCGCGCTCGACGCCGTCGAAGGACTCGGTCCTGATCCAGCCGAGGAGGATGTCGCTGGTGGCCTGCATCATGCGTTGGCCCTCGACGACGCGCTGGCCGTGGCTGCTGTGCGTGCTCTTGCCGAGGAACGGCTCGAGCACCGACGCCTCGGCCTGCTTGAACTGCAGGAACAGCGGGTCGCTCTGGTCGCGCCCGAGCAAGAGCATGATCCAGGCGCGAGTGCCGACGCTGCCGACGCCGACGACCTTGTGGGCCGCATGGACGTAGCGGTAGCGCTCCAGCAGTCGGCGCCGGTCCGCGGTCAACGTGCGCCGGTACGAGTGGATGACGCCGCGCAGGTAGTCCTCGACGCGGTCGCGTTGGGCCCGGGGCACAACGTCCTCGATCGGGACGATGAGCGGCGGATCGCTCGCGATCCGCGGTTCACCGTCGACCGTCTCCGTGAGCTTGCCGAACGCCCTCACGCTGTCCTTGGAACGTGCCTTCGCGACGTTCTTCTCGAAGCGCTTCACCTGCTTGGCGGTGGCTTGTCTGGCGGCGAGCTCGGCGAACTCTTCGACATCGACGTGGGCGTACCAGACGTCCAGGTTGCCCATGTCGGCATAGCTCCTCATCGCTGCGCGGTACGCGCGCGCGACGGCGGTGTTGATCGATCTGCGCTGCTTGCTGTCGAAGCCGCGATCGCGGCCGGCAACCGCGAAGCTCGCCACCAGGCGCTTCACATCCCACTCGAACGGTCCGGGGAGCGTTTCGTCGAAGTCGTTCACGCCGAACACGAGGCGCCGGTCCGGCGACGCGAACCCGCCGAAGTTCGAAAGATGGGCGTCGCCGCAGAGCTGGACGTGGAGGTCCGTTCTGGGTTGGCGGGCGAGATCCGCGGCCATCGGATAGGCGGCTCCACGGAAGAACGTGAATGGGGAGACCAGCATCCGTCCGTAGCGGACGGGCACCAGTTCCGGTACCCGCGTCGCCGACTGCTCCTCGAGCAGCTCGACCGGGTCGGGTCGATCCGGTGCCGGTTCCCACACACCGTGCACCGAGCGTGGCACCTCGGCGCGAGCGGCTCTGCCCGCCGCCATCCGCTCGCTGGGCTCGAGGTGCGGTACGGGCCGCGCCGCGCGCCGCGAGCCGTTGCCGCCGGCATCCGAGGAGGCACCCGCAACTCGGTCCGGGCTCTCGGTGACTAGATCGACGCTCGCCATGAGCTGCGCTCCCTCCCTGTACGCGATGACGTCGAGTCGCCGCGCGTGCTGGTTCGCTGGGAGCATCTAAACGAGCCTGATCTCACGCGTCATCGTCCCGTTGGCATGAAGTTCCACGGGCCGGCCGGCGTACGCCGACGGGAATCCCCCAAACGGGGCGATGCGCCCCGGACGCCCGTGATCAACGCTGATGGAGCACCAAAGCGCCGCAAGATGGCCGCCATCAACGAAGGGACATGACATGGCGATCGGACCGGCCCAACTGACACTCCCGGGCATCAACCACGACGAGATCCATGGCGAGCCGGAGCGGCTGCGCGAGAGCGAGACCCTTCGCGCGCTCGGCGCGCTGGTCGTCTACAACGATGTGGCCGGCGCGTTCGAGATCCAGCACCTCGGCCAGCTCTCCGAGGACGAGGCGATCGAGGTCTTCGACCAGATTTGGGCGGCAGTAGGCCCCGACATCGAGGGTGAGGACGAAACGGGGTGGGCGCTGAGGCGTTCGGGGCGTCGGCGTTCGATGGCGTCCATGTATCCCTATGAGCAGGTCCGCAATGTGCTCGCCGGCAATCGCGAGCGGCTACTTCTCAGCCCCGGTGGTGATGGAGCATCACTCGGCGCTGCCGCTGGGCGGCCCGATTGGCTCGCGCGGCGCCCTGTGCAACGACGCCTCCGTGAGTCTGATGACTCGAACGCGATCGGACTCGTCTCAAGACCGGGCGCCCAGGACCGGTCTGCCGACCGTGCGTCACATCGGACACGCATTCCGTTCCACGTTGGGATCACGACGCACTTCACAGCGACGCAGGCGAGCTGCCTGAGCCAGGCGAAAACTCGAACCGAGAGGAAAGACAATGCTCCTATGGATTCTCTTCGTGACGCTGTACTTGATCGCGCTGTTCTGGCTAGGACTTGCGACGCTGCGCCGCGGCCACACCGTCCTATTCTGGGTAGGAATCTTCATTCCCTTCCTGTGGATCCTCGGCGCCTTCATGGCACCGACGCAGAAGGCGGCCGCTGCCCAACGTCTCTCCTGAGAGCGTAGGAACGCATCGAGGCTCGCACGGATGGTCCGGCCGCGAGGGGAGCCCATGCTCACCGTCAGAGCGCCCGAGGAGCCGGCCGCAAGCCTGGTCCCCGAGCTCGGCCAAGACGCTCGCCGACGCGCTACGTCGCGGGTCCGCACAAGGGTTTCGGCGGCGATCACTGAGGACCCACCGAGGAGACATGGCTGACGACACGGAGATCCTGCGCAAGCTTGCTCTCAACGACCGCGGCTTCGTTGACACCGTGCTCGGCATGGGGCACGACACGGTGGATGTCTCGCGTCTCGATCAGAAGACGCATGCGTTGATCCGCTTGGCGGCGTCGCTCGCAGTCGACGCCGGACCCAGTTCCTACAAGTCGAACATCGAAGTGGCGCTCGCAGCCGGCGCTCAGGTCGACGAGATCGTCGGCACGTTGATCGCGGTGGCTCCCGTCATCGGGCTGGCCCGCGTCGTGTCCGACGCGCCCGAGCTGGCGCTGGCACTCGGCTACGACGTGGAAGCGGCGCTCGAGGCGCAGGGCGACGGCGCGACGTGCGGTGTCGTCTGCGGTCGCGCACCGTGGTCACCGAGCGGCACCACAGATGCGGCAAGATCCGCGGCTTGTGTCGCGCGTGAGGCTCGGGGACAGGGACCTCACTCGAGCGATCGCGCAACGGTTGGTGCCAGGGCTCGCGGATCGGTCTCGGGATCCATCCCCTTGAGGGGTCACGTGGGCACCTCGGCGGCCCCGCGCTCCCGCGAGGTCTCCGTCCGCGATTAGATGCCGCAATGGCGCACGCGCAGCCGCCGCCGAACCTCGATGAGGCCCGCACGTCGATGGCGGCGGAGCGCACCTGGCTCGCGTGGTGGCGCACCGGGCTGGCGGCGACGGCCGGGGCGCTCGCCGTCGGCCGGCTCGCGCCGAACCTGCTTCACGTCGCCTCGTGGCCGTACGTCCTGCTCGGCTGCGGGTACGCGGCGCTGGCCGTCGGGCTGATGGTCGTGGGCGCCCGGCGACAGCACGAGCTCGAGCGCGCGTTCCTCGCCGCGGGGCATGTTCCACTGCGGTACCGCACCGTTGAGCTCTTCACGGTCGCCGGCGTCGCGCTGGTCCTGCTGACGATCGTGCTCGTGATCGCGCAGACGTGACGCACCGGCCGTGCGTCACAGCACTCGAACCGCGGAGCTGCGTCGGCTTCTCTGTGTCGCGTCGCCTAGTTGCTGCCTCGGTGGGCGCGTCGACGCTGCACGGATCGGCGGCCGGTCGGCGACCTACCTCCTCCTGAACCACACCTCCAGCGGCGATGATCGGAAGCGCTTGGGACGTGCTGCCCGCCGATGGACCGTCGTGGATCAGCGCGACGCTACTCGGTGGTGGCCGCAGGCGAAGGCCGGCCAGCGGGGGGCGCTCGTTCGGCCTTCGCCGTGATGGACCCGGGCTGCCGCGTGGGGATGCGGCCGGTGAAGAACAGCGCCAGCGCTGCAACGCCCGCGATGATGGCCAGTGCGGCTCGCAGCGCGCTGAGCCGTGCCTTCGCGTTCTCGTCCACGATCGCGGATTGGGTCTTGCCGGTGACATGAGCCTTGTCGAGCTGCGCCTTGAGGTCGTCGTCCGACAGGAACGGAACCCCGCTGGACAGCTGCGTGTCCGCCTGCTGCGAGATGCGCGAAGGGACGTCAGGGTTCTGCTCGATCCCCGTCAGCAGCGTCGCGGTGAGGCTGGCGATCAACACCGACCCTGCCAGCGCAGTCCCGAGCGACGCCCCGAGGTTCGTCGCCGTGTTCTGCAAGCCGCCCACTTCGGGGCTCTCAGCGTCAGCGACTGCTGAGACGGTGACGCTGCCGAGCTGCGAGGCCAGGGCACCGATGCCGAATCCCATCAGCAACAGCGGCACCGTCACCACCTTGGCCGACGCGTCCTGATCCAAGGCCGCCAGCAGCACGACGATCCCGGCGAACATCGAGAGCAGCCCGACGCGCACGATGCGGCGCGGGTTCGCGTCCGGCCGGAGTCGCGGGATGCCCGCGGCTGCCACCAGCAGCGTGACGGACAGCGGCAGCAGGCGGATGCCGGTGTCGATCGCCGAGAGGCCGAGCGAGACCGACAGGAACAGCGGGATGACGAAGAAGACGCCGGCCTGGATGAAGTACTGGAAGGAGAACATGCGCAGGCCGCCGCGGAGTTGGGCGTTCTCCATCAGCGACGGGCGCACGAGCGGCTCCACGCCGCGGTCTTCGAGGTGCGACTCCCAGGAGAAGAACAGCCAGACGAGGAAGAGGCCGCCCAGGATCAGCCACAGCGTCGCCGAGATGCCGAACAACTCCGGCGCGTCGGGCTTCGGCGCGACCCAGCCCCAGACGCTCGAGCGGAGGACGCCGAACACGGCAAGGCCCAGGCCCGCCGCCGAAAGGACGACACCGACGAAGTCGATCCGCGGACGCTCGCCCGGCGGCTCGTCCTGGATCCGCCGGGCCAGCGCGAGGATCGCCAGCACCATCAGCACCTCGCCGACGAACACCAGCCGCCAGCTGAGGTAGGTCGTGAAGAGCCCGCCCACGAGCGGCCCGACCGCGACGGCGATCGCCGCCGCCGCCGCCACGAGCCCGTAGGCTCGCGGCCGATCCTCGCGCGGGAAGTTGGCGGCCACGAGCGCGACGATCGCCGGCAGGATCAGGGCGGCCCCGATGCCCTCGAGGAGCGACCACCCGACGAGCAGGACGCCCAGCGACGGCGACAGGGCGGTCGTGAGCGAGCCGGTGCCGTAGATCACGCAGCCCAGGGAGAAGGCCCGCTTGCGGCCGATCAGTGCCCCGATCTTGCCGCCGGTGACCATCAGCGTCGCCATGACGAGCGTATACAGCGTGATCGCCGTCTGGATGCCGGTGACGTCGGTGTTCAGGTCCTTGGCGACGGTCGCGATCGCGACGTTCATGACCGACGTGTCGAGCGTCATCAGGAACTGGCCGGCGGCGAGCGTCGCCAGGACGACGCTCGCGCCTGCCGCTGCGCCCGTTGCGCTCCTGTTCGCGTTCGTGCCGACAGGCATCGCTGCGAGCGTCGAGCGTGCGCTCCCTCCGCGCATCGCCCCATCTGGAGGAGATCGCTAGATCAGGGTGAGCTGACGCGCGCGCTCGACGGCAGCGCTCCGCGAGGAGACGTTGAGCTTGCGGTAGACGGCCATCGCGTGCGACTTCACGGTGTGGCGCGAGACGAACAGGCGGTCGCCGATCTCGCGGAACGACAGGTGCGTCGCGAGGTAGGGCAGCAGGCGGAGCTCAGCCTCGGTGAGCGTGGAGACCCCGGGTGCGTCGGCATGGATCGCACCCACGCTCGTACGCAGCTCGTCCACCTGAGCCGGCAGCGTGCCGAGGTCGGGTTGCCGGCGCAGCACGGCGTCGACCTCGCGCAGCACGGTCTCGGCGCCCCCGGCATCGGCGAGCGTCAGATAGGCCCGCGCCAGCTCTAGGCGCGTCTGCACCGCGTAGTACGGCATCGCGTACGTGAGCTGCGGCCGAAGGCGCTGCACCCGCGCCATGAGGTCTTCCGCGCCTCGACCATCGCCTCGGTTCAGCGCCACGCGCGCTTCGACGGCAAGCGCCAGCGCGCTCGTCGGGTGGTCCTCGATCCCGTACTGCCCGATGATCCGGCGGGCCGACGTGGCGTGCTCCTCCCCTTGGACCCAGGCCCCACGCGCGAGCGCGAGAGCCGCACGCTCACCCAACGCAACGGTCGCGACGTCGGCGTCCGGGAGCTCGAGGGCGGCTTCGGCGACGTCGGAGAACAGCCCGTCGGCCTCGTCGCCGTCGCCGGTGAGCCACCGCGAGATGGCCACCAGTCCGAGGGCATGCGGCCAGAAGGGGCTGCCACGGGCGAGCGTCCGGACCGCGAGCTCCGCGTCTGCGCGCATCCTCACGGCGCCACCACGACAACGCTGCGCGCGGAGGAGGGCGAGCCACGCGTCGATCGAGCCGCTGCCGTCGGGCAGGGCGCCCTCGTAGCTGCCGCTCGCCGCAGCATCCGCCCACCGGTCGGCCTCCGCAGGGCGCCCCCACACGGTGGCGAGCAGTGCGCCGAGCACCGCGAGCGCCGCGTTCTGCTCGAGCGCTCCGTGTGACTCCAGCCACCCGAGCCAGCGTTCTGCCGTGGCGGCCCGACCGCTCTGGTAGACGGGCAGACCGCAGAGGACGACCAGCCGCGCCGCCCGGTCGACGTCCCCGGCGTCCTGCGCGTACCCGATCGCGGCCTCCGGCTGCCCGTTCGCCTCGCACCAGTCGGCGGCGCGCGCAAGCAGACGCGGCACGAGATCGGGCTCGGCTCGCTCCAG
The DNA here is from genome assembly GCA_963707695.1 of uncultured Actinomycetes bacterium. GTDB lineage: Bacteria > Actinomycetota > Thermoleophilia > Solirubrobacterales > Solirubrobacteraceae > JAOPZW01. Next base: position 449,813 of record CAVPQY010000006.1, read on the forward strand.
CTCCGAGCGCAGCAGCTCCCGGAACAGGTGGTGATAGCGGTACCACTCGCCGGTCCGGTCGAGCGGTACCACGAACAGGTTCGAATCCGCGAGCGATCTCAGGAGCGTCGCGGAGCCGGTCCCCTCGAGGACCGCGTCGCAGAGCTCGCCCGACATGGGCTCGAGGACGGCGGTCCTCGTCAGGAACAGCAGCTCGTCGCGCGGGAGGCGCGACAGGAGCTCCGAGACGAGGTACTCGGCCACGAACCGGTCGTCGCCACGGAACCCGGTCACGCCGTTCATCCCGGTTCTGCTCACCTTGGCGCTGAGCGCAGCCAGGTACACGCCTGCGGACCAGCCCTCGGTGTGGTCGACGACCTCGGCGACCTCGGCGTCCGTCGGCTCGAGCCCGGTCGCACTCAGCAGCTGACGCGCCTCGGCCACGTCCAGGCTCAGCTCGTTGGGCCCGAGCTCGACGACGAGGCTCCGAGCGCGCAGCGCTCCGAGCGGCAACGGGGGATGACTCCGCGAGGAGAGCACGAGCTGCGAACCCTCGGGCACGTGTCTCGTCAGCGCGGCGATGGCATCCAGGCACACCGGGGACTCGAGCAGGTGCAGGTCATCGATGACGAGGACGACGGCGTCCTCCATCGTCGTCAACGCGACTCCTAGGCGGGGCACCACCGTTCCCTCGACGGAGACGCCGGGCGACGTGAGCGCCTCGAACACCCCCGCCGGAAGCGGTGAGATCCGGTCCAGCGCGTTCGCGACGTACGTCAGAAGGACGATCGGGTCGTTGTCGCCGGCATCAATCGACAGCCAGGCGAACGGCCGCTCAGAGCGCTCCGCCCATTGGGCGAGGAGCATCGTCTTCCCCCAACCCGGGCCGGCGGAGAGCAGGACGAGCGGCGGCGCAGGCGGACCGTCCAACGAGCCGATGAGCTCTGCGCGCGACACGGTTGCCCGGTCGGCAGGAGGTGGGAGCAGCTTCGACTCGAGAAGCTCGAACCGCGCCTTCGGGGATGCGGTCGGAGGGCCCTCGTCGAGGAGAGCTGTGCGCTCCTCTGACGGGTACCCCTTGCGAGCGGGCGATCGGAGATCGGTCTGCAAGTCCATGCCGTGCTTCAGGGCCGTAAACGCTGTCAGGCGACACTAACCGCTACCAGATGTGGGCTTCACCGGAGCGTTGATGTCCCGGAGGGCCGCGCGGGCCTCCGCCCGGAGGCGGCGGAGAACCTCGCCCGACCGCCTCCTGCTGCCCCACGGCAACACCGGCCGCGGGATCCGCGCGCCGGCGTCTGCCCGTGCCATGGGCGATGTGGCGCTTCCGACGGCGCAGCAGCCGGCAGGGCGCGCGCGGCTGGCCGCGACTGACCGTCAGGGGCTGCTCAGGATCTTCTGCTTCTGGGCGTCGAACTCGGCCTGCGTAAGAGCTCCGCTGTCGAGCAGCTCTTTGAGCTGCGCGAGCTGAGCGTACGGATCGGCGGCCTGCTCAGCCGGGGCGTCGGGCGTAGGACCGACCTCCTGCTCCGGCGGGGATTGTGCGGCGGCTGCCTCCTGCTCCTGTTGCTCATGCTCGCGGTGCTTGTGCACGGCGTACGCGCCGCCCGCGACGGCGGCGGCACGACGGCGCCGTTGGCGTCGATCGGCTCCAAAGGGCATGGTCGTCTCTCTTCCGGTCGGAGAACGGTGGCGCCGAAGGCGCCTCCCGGGGCAGTGCGACGCTCCCACCTGCGCACGCGCGCAGCTCCGGCCGAAGCTACGCGCACCGGCCGGCCAAAGCAACCCGTGGCGAACGGCACGTGGCCGCGTCGCCTGCCGGGCCCGGGAGTCCCTCGGCTCGCTTGGCCGACGGGCCAACATGGGTGAGCGCGGGTGTCCGGGATGACGGGAGTCAAGGCTCAACTGCACCCGCACGCACCGGCATCCTCCACGGAGAGCACCACGCCGCCACCGTGAGGGCGACCAGCCAGACCGCGAAGGTGAGGCCGACGACCAGCGCGAACCAGCCTTGCGGAGAGAACGCGCCGCTTCCGTCCTTCACCGCGAGCGGGCCGATGAGGTTGATCACTCCCACCGGCATCCCGATCCAGGCCGTCCATGGCGCGAGAGCCCCGTGCCTCAGCGCGGCTACGACGACGATCCCGATCCATGCGACGAAGGCGAACCCAGCGGTGTTGTAGGCCAGCCAGCCGGCGTCCCACAGCGCCCGGGCGACGGCGGGATCCGTGTCCGGACGGTAGGCGACGGTCATGAACAGCGCGGTGCCGGCACCGAAGATCCCGGAGCCGCCGGCGACGCACGCCACCGAAGCCGTCCCAAGCCAACCGCCCTTGCCCTCGGCGCGCCTGATGACCTGACCCAAGCCCGCGGCGAAGACGACGAGCACCGCAAGTCCCCCAGCGAAGAGGAGGTAGCTCGCGAGAAGTTGGGTGCGGTGGGCGGCCGCCCACCGCACGATCTGCGTGCCAGCTGACTCGGAGTCGGGCGCGTGCCCGGGCGTCAGCCCGATCGCGACGAGGTACATCCCCACCGCGATGGCGCCGAGCACGGCCACCGGCTTGTCGTTGGCGTCGGACGGCTCCATCACACACGCTCCAGTTGGGCCAGCGCCTCGACGTGCGGCTTGAGACCCGAGCTCAGCACACGTCCGAGCAGCCGCGACAGCGCCGTCGCGAGCGGGCGCCCGGTTCCAGGCAGCTTCGGGCGGAACCGGATCCTCCAGGCGACCTCCGTGTGATCGCCGTCAGCTCGCAGGCGGATCTCGCCCTGGTGGCACACGAACGGCGATCCTGCTGTCACGTGGTACCGGTAGACGGTCGGCGGTGCATAGGCGACCACTCGTTCGGTGATGCGCGCGCCCGCAAGTCGCACCACACGCTCGGAGCCGCGGCCATCGGCCTCCGGGGCGCCTTCGACGGTCCGGCGGACACCTCCGACTCCAAGCCACGCGGGCAGGTTCTCGTGCGCCGTGATCGCATCCCACGTGGTCCCCGCGGGCGCCGCGATCCGGACCGTCCGCTCGACGGCGTGCGTGTCGGCCCGCGGCCTCTTGGCGGGCGGACGCGGCGTGAATCCCCAGAACCTGTCCGAAGCCGGCGACATCGACAGCAGCTCGACGGAGAAGCCGTCCGGATCGATGACGTACACGACGCCGCCGCCCGGCAGGTGAACCGGCCTGCAGTTGGGGCGTGCCCCAGCGGCGCAGGCGCGACGATAGAGCTCGCGGTGGGCGCGCCTGCTCCGCGAGCCGAAGGCAATGTTGACGATGCCCTGATCCGAGATCCGGTAGTCGGCGGCGCGCGATCGACCAGCCGGCTCGACGTACTGCACGACCTCGACGAGGACGCTTCCCGCGGCGAACACGCGGCTGCGTGTCCGCGCGCCCGACAGCCCCCACAGCGTCTCGTGCTCCGGGGCGTGGAGGGCAGCGTCGGACCGCCGCAACCCGATGCCGCGCGAGAAGAAGGCCGCGGAGCGGGCGAGGTCAGGGACCGAGAGCGTGACCGAGCGCACGGCGGCGCGGCCCGGTCTGCTCGGCGTCGAGCCGGCGCCGATCAGCGGGTCGTCCTCCATGACCTCGACGTAGACCCCGTCGGGGTTGCGCACGCAGGCGCGACGGGTGCCGGTGGACCCGATCGGATCGGCGAGCGGTGGTGAGCCGAGGCGCTCGAGCCGTGCCAGGGCCTCGTCGAAGTCCGCCACCCAGACGCCGACCCGCGTGTACCCGAGGTCGCACGGCCGGAAGTCGGGACGCACGAGCCGGGCCAGCGGGTGCTCGAACTGGAACAGCTCGAGCTGGAAGAACTCGTTTCGGTCCACCATCCACCAGCAGGTCGAAGCGACGCGTGGGAGACCTTGGACGGCTGACGCCAATGGGCCGCGCATCCGCCAGCGCGAGCCACCCGCCGGCCGGAACCCCAGCCCTTCGCGGAACCATCGCTCGGTCGCGACCAGGTCCACGACCGAGAACGCCACCTGCGCCAGCGGCGCTCCGGCGATCATCGGTACGCGCTCAGGTCCTGCGCCGCGATCCCGTTCTCGCGGCAGTAGGCCAGGTAGCGCTCCGTCGAGGTCAGGTGGTTCTCGCGGGCGACGACGTTCCCGTCGTCGTCGAGGAACAGGAGCTCGCCGACGATCACGAAGAAGACTTCGGCCTCCTCATCGCCGCAGCTCTGGGGTGTGTGGGTCGAGCCCGCGGTCTCGTAGACGGTGCCCCCGGCGCGCGAGACCCAGTCGTGCTCGAGGTAGCGCCACGCGCCTCGGATCGTGTGCGCGATCACGATCCCGGTGTGGTGGTGGGTCGGCATCTGCATGCCGGCCGGGAACCGCATCGACACGAGGATCTCCCCCTGCACCGGGTTGATGTGGTGGTACTTGAGGAACACCTCCTCGGAATAGGGCGCGAACGGGACCCAGGGGACGTCGTCGCCGTCGATGCTCTTGGTCGGCAGGGGTGCGACCTCGGGCGTGCTGCTCATCGCTGCTCCTTTGCGGGCTGTCGCGTCTCGTGTCGTCGGGCAGGGAATCGCCGCGTCACGCTCGTGGGGTGTCTCACAGATCGATGATCGGTCCCCGGTCCCCTGGTCGCTTGTCGGACCGCTCCAACCCGGGCGCCTCCGCTTGTCGGATCGCCGCACGGTTCATCGTCCACCGGGTTGCGCGTGCGCGGTTACGGTTGCGCGCATGGACCCGGAGTGGAGCCGCGTCCGGACCCGCTCGCAGCGCGGCGCGTGGGCCGAGGTGCTGCGACCGGTCGCCGAGGAGCTGGGTGCGGGGGCTCGCGATCTGTCGGTCGCGGTGACCGAGTCGATCGGCCGGCGGCTGCCCGACCTGCTGCCCAGCCCGGAGTCCTTCGAGGCGAACCGCGCCAGCACCGAGTCGAGCATCGTCGGCTTCGCGGAGGTCCTCGCGGAGGGTGCGGACCCGTCAGCGGCGAGCCTCGGGGCCGCGACGCTCGCCTACACGCAGGAAGGGGCCCAGCGCGGGACGCCGCTCACGACGTTGATGCGCAGCTACCGGCTCGGGCATGCCGCCGCGTGGGAACGGATCACGGCCATGATCGCGGCCAGGGCGGCCGACGCGGAGCAGCGTGCGGTCGCGACCGACCTCTGCTCAGCGTGGCTGTTCGCGTACGTCGATTCGGCGTTGTGCCTCGCCGAGGACTACTACAGCGCGGAGCGAGAGCGCTGGATGCGCAGCACGGCCGCGACCCGGGCGGAGACCATCAAGACGATCGTGTCGGGCGAACCGATCGACGCAGCACTCGCCGGTCGCCGGCTCGGCTACGAGCTCGATCGTCAGCACATCGCCGTGATCGCCTGGCTCCAGGCCCACGACGAAGGACAGGACACCCACGGCGTGCTGGAAGCGGCAGTCGCCGTGGTCCGCGAACGCCTCGGCGCGCCGCGCGCGCTCATCCACCCGCTCGGGACCTTGTCGACAGCCGCGTGGATCGGCACCCACGACACGGTCCCGTCCGGCCGGTTGGACGAGCTGCGGTTCGATACGCAGACGGCGCCGGGGGTCCTGATCGCGATCGGCGAGTCCGGACACGGCATCGGCGGATTCCGCAGGAGTCACACCGAGGCCGTCGAGGCCCGGCGCGTCGCCGAGCTCGCGGGCCGGCCCCCCGGCACCATCACCCGCTACTCGCGCGTGGCCCTCGCCGCCATGGCGACCGCTGATCTCGAGCAGGCCCGCACGTTCGTGCAGCGCGAGCTGCGCGGCCTGGCCGGTGACGACGATCTGACCGCCCGGCTCGCGGCCACCTTGCGCACCTATCTCGACGAGCACGCCAGCCGCAGCCGCACCGCCAAGCGGCTCGGCATCCACGAGAACACCGTCAGCTACCGGATCAAGCAGGCGGAGGAGATCCTCGGTCGCAGCGTCGATCAGCGCACGCTCGAGCTGCGCGTCGCGCTTGCACTTGCGCAGCACGTCCGTGTGCGGCGAAGCTGAGCCAACCGTTGTCGCAGTCGTACAACGGGGGTCCGTCGGCTCGTCGGTGAGCGACGAGCGCCATTCGGGTCGGCGACCTAGCTTGCCGGTCATCATGGACCGCACTCGGGAGACACGTCCCTCATGAACAGCCTCAGGGAGCGGCTCAGCCGCCTGGCGGCCGGCGTGGTCGTGGCCCTCGCAGCGGTGGGCGCCGGCGCGGCGGTCGCGTCCGCCGCCCCCGCGTCCGACTACCAACGCGGACTGGCGCTCGGCGCCGAGGCGTACGAGTACGGGGTGCCGCTGCTCGACCTCGATCGGATCTTCAAGTCGAGCACCAGCGTCGCGGTGTGCGATCACGTCACCGCCCACGGTCCCGTGAACCAGTTCTGCAGCATCCGCAACCTCGCGAGCGCCGCCCAGCACACGGTGAACGCTCCCAACAACGACACGCCCTACTCGATCGCCTGGCTCGACCTGAACAAGCAGCCCCAGGTCCTGCACGCCCCGGCGATCAGGAACCGCTTCTGGGAGTTCGAGCTCGTCGACCCTTGGACGAACAACTTCTACAACATCACCTCGGCCCGTCGGAAGATGGGGCCGGGCGACTTCAACGTCACCCACGGCGGAGACTGGGCAGTCGTCGGCCCGCGCTTCAAGGGCAAGCTGCCGCACGGGGTGACCCGGGTGAGGTCGCGCTACGACCGGGTCTGGGTCGTCGGCCGCACCTACCTCCGCGGCGCGAAGGATTTCGGGCGCCTGCACCGGATCCAGGACGCGTACTCGATCACACCCCTGTCGAAGTTCGGCACCCGCTTCAAGCCCCGGCGGCACAGGAAGGTCGAGACCACGCCGACCGCGTCGCACATCCCCGGCACGCAGGCCGGCGAGGACCCGCTCGCGTTCTACGCGGCGCTCGGTGCGCAGATGCGACGGTTCCCCGCGCCGGCGGCCGACAAGCCGCTGCTCCAGCGGCTCAGGACCGTCGGCGTCGGCCCGGCGATGAGTCCGCCTCGAGCGAAGCTCAGCTCCGACACGCTCCGAGGCATGCGCGACGCGGTCACACAGGGACCAGCCAAGGTCAGGTCCGACGCGCTGGCGCTCTACCTCCGGCACTTCGACGAGCACAACGGCTACCTCGTCGCCGACCTCGGCGGGTGGAGGACGAACTACGCCCTGCGGGCCATCGGCGACCTGCTCGGCGTCGGCGGCCAGCGGGCCGGCATCGCGACCTACCCGGCGGCGCTGCTCGACGACACGAAGGCCCCGCTCGTCGGATCGACGCGGTACGTGCTGCACATCCCGAAGAGCAGCCTGCCGATCCCGGTGAAGGCGTTCTGGTCGCTGACGCTGTACGACACGAACTCCTTCTTCGTCCCCAACCCGTTCAACCGGTACCTGCTCAACAGCCTCTCGCACCTGCGCCCGAACGCCGACGGCTCGATCGACCTCTACGTTCAGCACGACAGGCCGTCTGACCCTGCGCAAATGAGCAACTGGCTGCCCGCGCCCGCGCGCGGCCAGGGCTTCCGGCTGGTCTGGCGGCTGTACGACCTCAGCCGGGCGACGGCCGGCGTCCTCGACGGCTCCGGGTGGCAGCCGCCCCCGGTACAGCCCTGTGACGCCACTGGCCGCGGGCCCGGCGGGGTGGTCTGCGCGTCCTAGCCGGCGCCTCGGTGCCAGCCCGCGAAGGGAGCGGGGATCATCGGTCGTCTCGCCGGCGTCGGACCGAAGCGGTCGGCCGGAGCTTGCGCGGGTGGCGATGACGCCGGTTCATGCCGATAGGGGGATGACGGCGGACGGCGACACGCCGAGGATGCGTGCATGACCCGAGCACTGCGTCGCCTTCATCTCGTCGCCGTGGCGGCGTTGGTCGGCTTGCTGCTCGTCGCGGCTACGGGCTGCGGCGATGACAAGCCCGACTACTGCTCGGACGTGTCCAGCTTCGAGAGCGCCGTCAGCGACCTGAAGGGCGTCAACCCGGCGGACGACGGAGTGGATGCGGTCAAGTCATCCGGCCAGAAGGTGGAGGACACGGGCAAAGCGGTGGTCAGCTCCGCGAAGACCGACTTCCCGGACGAGACTCAAGCGCTCAACCAGTCGCTCCAGTCGCTCGCGGGGACGCTCAAGGAGCTCGACGATCCCTCCACCGCCAAGCAGGCGCTCACCCAGGTCCCGGCTCAGGTGACGGCCGTCGGGTCGGCCGCGGACACCTTCAAGAAGGCGACCGACTCGAAGTGCTCCTAGGCGCCGCTCACCTGCGGCGCACCACGTGGCGCCCGGCGTCTGAGGCGACCTGAGCCCCAGGCGACATGGACATCACGTCACTGGACTTCGACGTCCTCGTCGAGATGTTCCTCCTGCTGCTCATCGGCGTCGGGCCGAAGATCGCGCTCGTCCCGTTCATCGAGGCGACGGCCGCGATGGACGAGCCGACGAAGCGGCGCGTCGCCCGCAAGATGATCACCACAGCCGCTGCGGCGGCGGTGTCGCTCGCCGTCCTGGGCGAGGTGCTCCGCAGGCTGCTGCACTTCTCCGCCGGGGCGTTGTCGGTGGCGGGCGGCATCATCCTGATCATCATCGCCGTCTCGATGGTGCTGTCGACCGACCAGCCCGAGACCTCGAGCGCAGGGTCGGTTCAGCGGGATCCGATGGAGGTGGCCGTGTTCCCGCTCGCCATCCCCTACCTCCTCAACCCGGCGGGCATCGTCGCGCTCGTGACCCTCGCCGCCGAGGCGGGGTCGGTCGCGGTGTTCGCCGTCTACCTCGGGATCCTCGCGCTCGTACTCGCCATCGACGTCGGCGTCTTTCGCTGGGCCAACGGCGTCAGCGACCACCTCGACGCGAGCCGGATGCTCGTTACGGAGAAGGTCTTCGGCTTCCTGCTCGCGGCGCTCGCCGTGCAGCTCGTCCTCGACGGCCTGGAGGACGTGGGCGTGCTCCACCTGACGGGGCACTGAGGACAGCTCGAGGGTTGCGCCCGGGCCAACTGCCACATCCCGCGTCAGCGCCCAACCGTGAGGCGGCCCAGTGATGACACGGCATCACTCGGTTCGGGATGCCGGTGGGACCGCTCATGACGCAAGGCCAATGATCCCCTTGAGGACGAGCGCCGCGGCGACTGCAGCGAACCCGCAAGTGGCGACTCGCCTGGCGTGTCGGCCCGCCCACTCCTTGGTGCGCTCGATCACGGCGGGCGTCGAGTCGGGGGCGAGCCTGAACGCCACCAACGCCGTCTCCAGCAGAACCAGCATCACTAGGTTGAAGGCGATGACGACGAGCACCGTCACCTCAGGTGAGTAGTCCAACTTGCTGAGCTTGGTCAGACCGGCGATGTAGGACGCTCCCGGCAGCGTCAGGAGCGCGCCGATCACGAACGTGGTCCTGGCGCTGCCGCCGCTCATCGTGCGCTGCCATCTCGGAAGGTCGTTCCCTGTCCTCCTCCTCGCACGGCGCTCCGAGATCACGCCATCACGACCGGTTCCGATCACGATGGCGAGCATCAACGCCAATCCGCCCAGGACGATGTCGGCGGCTGGACTGAGCGTGTCCTGGGTTGTGTCGACGATGCTCGAGCCCGCCAATGAGTACTCGATCAACAGGCCCAGCGGGATGCTCATCGCCATCGCGCCCAGCCAATACCCGAGCATGAGCCTGAACGGGTTCGGGAGGAGGAGCATCACCGTCGTCGCAGTAATCAGCGTCGGGTTCAGCGCCGACGTGAGGGAGAGGAGAACGACCTGGCCCATGCCGAACGGCGCTTAGTCGCCGCCCACACCGAGCGGCCGCACGAAGCAGTGGCGGATCACCGAGCCAGCTAAGCCGCTCCGAAGCGCGCGGCCATCGCCCAAAGGGAATGAGGCTCGAGGTTTCGGCTCGCCTACGACCGTCTCGGGGGCGTCGGTCGTCTCACCGCCGCACCAGCCCGTCCTCGGCCGAGGACCTCGTCATGAAGTTCTCGAGCGAGCCCTCGTCGAGCTCGCCCCAGCTCAAGCCCCTACTCGACAGCGGAGCTCTCACGGAGGAGGGCGAGCTCTACGCCGAGACGCTTCGCGGGCCCGCACGGTCGCCTCCCGCGACGACCGCACCGATTGGCGTTCGCGATCCGGTCGCGGCGTTCACCCGAATCGGCCGATGTGCCGTTCGGCCCCGTCGGCGATCGTCGGAGCTGGTTGCTCTTCCCGAACAAAGGACCGCAATGACCGGCGCATCTTCTGAAACTCCCGTTCTCGACACGCTCGCAGCGATGACGGCGGAGTCGATCGCGCGGTGCGGGCTGGACGACAAATCGCTCCTGGCCGCGCGGCTCGCCGCCCTGGTGGCCGTCGATGCGCCTGCGGCGTCCTATCTCATGCACATCGGCCCGGCGATGGACGCCGGCGTCACGGTCGAGCAGCTGCAAGACATCCTCGTCGCGGTGGCGCCGATCGTCGGCACGCCGCGCACGGCGGCTGCCGCCTTGAAGATCACGGACGCGCTGGGGATCGCCATCATCGCGCTCGAGGGCGAGCAGGCTTGAGCTCGCCCGCCGGGACGCCGTAGGCGCCGTAGACGCGACCGCCGTGGATGAAGTCGAGGTGGTCGTACAGGCGCTCGGCGGTCTCAGCAGTGGGCGCGCCGTCGATGAGCTCTAGCGTCGCGAGCCGGGTGTCCAGCCGCTGAGGCGTCGCGATGGAGCGAAGCGTCTCGCCGGAGACGGTCGTGTCTCTCCTGTGATTGCACGACGGATCTGGTCGGCGCCGGCGCGATCTCGCTCTGCACGTCGGAGCCGAATCAGGCGACCTCGAACTGCGCCCGAACGTGGTGACGCGCGTGCCCCCCGCCGTCATACCGAAGGGATGAGCCTGCGATCTGGAGCGCCCGGGGATCGGCCGGAGGCCCGCGAGATGCGGCGGGTGGCGATTAGCCGCCATCGACCATGAGCCCACCCGCGGACCGGTTCAACACGAGGACCGGCGCCATGCGCGCGTTCGGTGTGCGCGGCGTCTGAGCCGGCTAGCCCTCGGGGCGGACGGGGCGAGTGGGACGGCGGATCCGCCGCTGCTCGAAGTTCGGTTCGGAACGCCGAGCTCTCGGCGCCACTATGTCGCTGCAAACGGAGCGCTGGCGGCGGCAGGCCCAGGACCCATGCCAGCTCGACTTCATTCCGCAGTCACCAGGACCCGTACGTGAAACGAGCGATTCGTCGTCAGGTCCGCACACCGTCCCGTCCCGACCGAAGGTCGGACGCCGTCGGGTCAGCCGGCGGGCGGCGAGGGGTGGCGTGGGACCGCGACCGTCGGCGTCAGGCCTTGTGCCTCCGCTTCCTCAACGCTGACGATCTCGCGACCCAGCGGCAGCAGCGACACCGGGATCAGCTTGAAGCTGGCGACCCCGAGCGGGATCCCGATGATCGTGATGCACAGCACGACGCCGGCGACGAGGTGGACGAGCACGAGCCACCAGCCGAAGAGGATGAGCCAGATGACGTTGCCGATGCCCGACGCGACGCCGGCTTCGGGTCGCTTGACGACGGTCTTGCCGAAGGGCCAGAGGGCGAACATGCCGATGCGGAGCGAGGCGACGCCGAACGGGATCGTGATGATGAGGATGAAGCAGACCAGCGCCGCGAGCGCGTAGCCGATGAACATCCACAGCCCCGCGAGCACGAACCAGATGATGTTGAGCAACAGTCGCACGGCGCTCACCTCCCCGGGACAGCTTCGCGGCGGATGCTAGGCGACTTGCTGCGAGCGGCGCGGGCCCAGCATCGGCGCAGACCCGGCATCTTCAGGTAGCGCCGGGCGACCCGTTCAACTAGCCGGCCTGTGGCGCCTCGCGCCGGCACGTGTCGGGTGCTCGCGGCACCCAATCGTGTCCCCGCCTGCATCACCCGCTTGCCCACCCCGCGCAACTGGGCGGGAGGACGACGAGCTCGCCCGGGGCCAAGCAGCGGGCGATACTCGCGGACGCCTTCCATTACTCGTCGCGCGCAACCGCGAGATCCTGCGCCGCCGCTTCGAGGAGTGCACCACGCAAGCGGAAATCGGCGACCGCATCGGCGTTTCGCGGATGCAGGTCTCACGGCTGATCCACCAGTCGCTCGGCGCGGCTGCAACTGGTAATCGGCGCGGACTATCTCCCCTGAGGGGGCGCGCAAGCACCCACGCCCACACCGTCGAGAGTCCCGATGCTCACGGGCAGGACGACGCAAGGGGAGGGGGACGGAGACGTCCCAGACGGAACGGCCTGCGGACCGCCGCATGTGTCCGCCTATACGGCGCCGACCCCGGGGCTCGAAGCGATCGGCCGTGACCGCGGGCGCCGGGCACCGTGGCGCCGCCGCGAAGTACCCGAGGAGGGCCCCGAGCGCGAGCGCCCACCCGGTGCGCCACCGCCCGAGCGCTCGGGAGACGCGGTCGGCGCGGCGTGAACGCCCTTCAGGGGCCGACCCTCTAGCCGCGCTCTTCGTCTTCGGCGCCGTCGGCGGCTGCCGTCAGCTCTCGCTCATGCGCTCCGCAGGCGCCGCCGAGCTCCTCGCCGGCTACGGGCACCACGCGGCGCGATCGTGTGGCCGTCCGCTCAGTAGATCTCGCTCTTGTTGGCGTTGATCTCGTCCAGTATCCGGATGGCGTCGCTGTAGCGCGCCCTGTTGCCGATGAGCGGCAGCGTCAGCGTGGCGATCGCGTACCGTGCGGCATCGCGCACATTGCTCAGCCCGAGCCTGATCGACGTCGTCGATCGGATCGCGGTTCCGGCGTTGATCCGGTGCGTCGCCAGGTTGAAATAGGCGGCAAGGAGTTGCAGTCGCAGGATGTCCTGTGACGTGCCGTGCGTCCCGAGCACCGCCATGACCTCGAAGGGTGACAAGCTCTGGTTGGGCGGCGACCCGTCGGCACCGTCGAAGCGCTGGTCGGTGGCCTGGATGCGAGCCAGGATTTCGGCTGTCCATTCGTCCGGATGGTTCTTCCAGTACCCCTGGCTGAGCGGGTTGCGCTGCGGAGGCAGGACGGTGATCGACGTGGTGCCTGCGCTCGTCACGGGCGAATAGCTGCAGCCGGTGGCGTTCGTGAAGGTCACGCGCGCGTCGTTCTGCACGGTGCTGCCACCGAGGAAGAGCAGGCTCGGCCGAGCCGTGTAGTCGATCGTGTGCGGGCCGGAGCCACCGGCGACGGCGCCGACGTTCCACGTGAGGGTCGTGGTGCCGTCGGCGTTCCTGGTGACAGAGCTGGGGGCCGGGCCCGACCCGAGGTCGAGCGTCGCGCTGTAGTAGACGTCGGCGGGGAGCTTGTCGCTCACCACGACGGACTGGGCTTCGCCGGTCCCAGTGTTCTCGTAGGTGATGCGGTACGGGATCGCCGCGCCAGGAAGGGCGGTCGACCCGGCCGTCTTGGCCAACGAGAGGACTGGCGCGTGCACGGTCGTCGACGCGCTCGCGCTGTTGTTGCCCTGGTCGATCTCCGGGTTGTTGAGCACGTTCGTGCCCGAGACGCTTGCGTTGTTCACCAACGTGGTGTTGTCGGCGGTGGCGCACGGCACCTTGTAGGTGAAGGTCCTCGACGCCGAACCGCCCGCGGCGAGCGCGCCGATCGACGCCGTGGACGTCGCTCCATCGGGGAGGGCGTCCTTGATCTCCACGGAGGCCCCGTCGCCGGTTCCCTGGTTCTTCGCCGTGACGGCGTAGGTGACGGTGTCCCCGGGATTCGCGGCCGCGCGGTCGGCGGACTTCGTGAGGGTGAAGTCGGGCCGGAAGAGCCGGAAGATCTCCGAACGGTAGGCCTGTACCTCCTCGAAGCCGATGTCGGGGCCGTGGTTCACGGATGCCGCGCCGGCATTGACGGACATCGCGGCTCGGTACTTGAGGTTCTTCCAGTCGTCGTAGCCGTGGAGCGTGGCGAGCGACGCGTTCGTGAGGACGTTCGTGCCCACGGGGAGGTCTTGCGAGTCGTCGCCGGACTTCGCCGAGTTGCAGGTGAAGTCGCCGCCGGCGACGATGACCGGGCCGGCCCCGGTCTTGATGACGCGGTCGTCGCCGGCCGTGGCAGTGTCGATGGCGTTGTTGGTGCCCGAGCTCACGCACGGATCGGCGTTGAGATCGACACCGACGGGCGGCGTCCCGGGCGGCGCGGGGAACGGCTCGATGCCGGAGGCGCCGTTCCAGTCGATGCCGGCGTTGCCCGCGGAGCTCTGCACCGCGTAGTTCGGGTCGTACCAGAAGGTGGAGTCGGTGCCGTCCGCGATACCGGCCGGCTCGCTCAACGCCGACTTCGCGAGGTCCGGGAGATCGGCGCCCGAGTAGTCGAGCCGGAAGCTCGTGTCGGCCACGCCGTTGCCGTCGGTGTCGATGTTCGCCGGGATCGTGGAGTCAGGGATGCCCGTGGGGTCGAAGAAGTAGTTCATGTCGCTGACGTAGTTGGGCTTGTAGTTCCGCGCCTCGTCGCCGCCGTGGCCCAAGCCCAACGAGTGACCCAGCTCGTGGAGGAGGCTCCCGGACTGATCGCGGAACGTGCCCACCTGGTTGGCCCACGATCCGAGGCTGATGACGAAGTCGCGGTTGTCCACGCAGCACCGGCCGGACGCCGAGCTGCCGTTCGACTGGTTGTGGACGAACAGCACGTAGTGGAAGTACGGCCGGCGATCCGCGTTGAAGTTCCCTCCGTCGCGCGTGCCGGCGAGCGAGCTGAGGGGGAAGTTCGCCTGCTCCGGGATCGAGTTGCTGCGATCGACGATCAGGTTCACGCCCTGCGGCCGCTGCGGGAACCCGGCGTATGGGCACTGGTTGGTGGCGCTCACCGGCGCGTTGTTCATGGTGGCGACGGCGTCGTTGACCGCGGCGTCGGTCGGGCGATGGCTGTGACCATCCGCGGCGCCGGCCATCCAGTCGACCTCGACCGCGATCGTCTTTCGGCAGGGATCGGCTCCCATGCCCGCCATGTCCGCGACCAGGTTCCCGTTCCCGTCGTGGACGCCGAAGCGCTCCACGCCGTCCGGGATCCCGTCGTCGTCGGTGTCGCCGTCGTTGCTGAGCGAGATGTCGAAGAGGACCTTGCCCGCCTCGCCGCCCTCGTCGGCGCCGAGGAACTCATGGTCGCCGTCGCCTTGGGAGAAGCCGACGTTCGGAGCGATCGTTCCGCCGCTCCAGGTCCCGTCCGCCGGGTTGAAATTGGTGATCAGGTTCAGCGCCCCGTCCCGTGGGTTCAGATCCATCACGTCGTCCGGCGCCGTCAAGGCACCATCGGAGTCAATGATCTGGATCTGGATCGGGATCGTCCCGCCGCTGTCGTCCACGGTCGCCGTGAAGGTCCAGTAGGGGGAGATGTCGGCGTCGTCGCCGATCTCGGGCTTCGTCTGCGCCGCGCCTCCCGCGATCCGCACGCTCGGGTAGTAGTCACCGCAGCAGCCCTGACCGATCTGGGGGTCGGGATTCTGGAGCTCGACGAAGCGCAGGATCGTGACCGTGACGGAGACGGGCTTCGCGGAGGCGACCGAGGCATCCCAGAGCTCAAGCACGCAGACCAGCGCGAGCGTGAGCAGAAGCGCGCGCTTCATGAGGCATGCTCCCTTCGAGCCGGCGCCGCGACGTATCTCTCTGCCGCGGAGAACGATGATGTCCCTCGAGCCGCTAGCCTGCGCGCGCACACGCCCGGCGTGCAAGCTGCGGGTTCGGGAAAAGCCGCACGGAGCGGGATTTCGGCGCCGGATCGTCAACCACGCTTGACGCGGCTCTGCCGTTGGCGGCATCCCTGTCCGCACGGTACGCTCGCGCTGTGTTGGAGGGGCCCGGCGAGGAGGAGATCGCGCTGCTGATCGCGATCGCGCGCGAGCGCCGATTCCTGGCCGACGTCGAGCACGACCTCATCCAACGGGCACGCCAGAAGGGATTGAGCCTCGCCAGCATCGGCCGGGCCTTGGGCATCTCCCGGCAAGCCGTGCACCAGAGGCTTCCCCGGCACAGTGCGGTTCGCTCGCGAGCGCCGCTGTCGCCCGGACTCGCGCGTACGCCGCCGCGCTCGTCCGACGCAGCACCATACGCCTCGCTCCGACGGCGATCCTGACTGCGCTTCCCGGTCCCGCCGATGCGGACCATGATCTTGCTGCCGGCGAGGTTGACGGCGATCGTGCCATCGGACCCCGGCGCTGTGATTGCGTGGCCACGCAGGTCGATCGGTCCTGATCTGCTCGCCGTGACCTCGCCTCGGCCAAGCGCCGGCTCGCCGACGCCGATGCCGGTCTCGACGCCTGACCCTCCGCGACGTACGCGGCGTGGTCCCGAGGGCGTCACCACTGGCGCGAGCCGAGAACCCGCGATGAGTCGACGGCAGCGCGATCAGCTGCCGACGGTGAGCGACCCGTACATCCCGGACTGGTAGTGGCCGGGCAGCGCGCAGACCATCGCGTACTTCCCCGGCGCGAGCTTGAGCGTCACCTTCTTGGTCGCGCCCGGCCCGACGTCGGCGATCTCGCCGACGCTGGTGCGCTCGTCGACGTCGTCACCGTCCATCGGAAGATGCGCCGGGTCCGCGTTGGTCTTGAGGATGACGAGCTCGTGGACCACCTTGCCGTCGTTGGGAGCCGTGATCGTCACCGTGCCCGCCTTCGCACGCGCGTTCTTCGGGTCGAAGGCGAACTCGGACATCCTGACGGTGAGCGCGGGGTTCGCGGTCGCCGGCTTGGCCGTGGTGGACGCCGTGGCTGCGGTCGACGACGTGGTCTTCCCGTCGTTGCCGCCGTCGTCTGAGCCACCGCATCCGGCGACGGATGCCGCGAGCATCACAGTCGCCGCGATCGGAAGGGCCTTGCGCATGATGCTCCGTTCTCCGTGGACCCGATCAGCCTCGCTTCGACGACGTGCTCCCGGCATCGGTGCCGAGTACGGGTTCGACGGTGGGCAAACTGCGAGCCCAGCCGTGGCGCCGGCGACGCGGGGCGGCGGTTGGTCCTCGCCGCGCAGCCGTCGCGGCCTGCGCGGGTGCCCGACGCGTCCGTACTTCGCCGACTGCGACAGGCGGCCCATTACCGATGCGCCGCCTCGTCCGGGTGAGATCGTCGCGAAGCGCACGAGGAACGGTGGTCATCGTCATGCGTGGGACTGCAACGAAGCCGACGGCTGGTTCCGCCGGCGCGCGACGTCCGGCCGGCCCGCTCGCGAGCGGTGCTCCGGGCGGTCTGGCACGGGGACGGATCGCTCCGTTGGTCATGGTCGTGTTCGGTGCGTCGGGCGATCTGGCCCGCCGCAAGCTGCTTCCGGCGCTCTACGACCTGGCTTACGAGGGCCTCCTGCCGACGCGCTACGCGATCGTCGGCTCGGGCGGAAGCCGCCTGGACGACGAGGGCTTCCGCGAGCGCGCCCGCGGCGCGGTCGAGGAGTTCTCCCGCCACCGGCTGGACGAGGGGCGCTGGCAGGCGTTCGCGGAGGGGCTGTCCTACGTCTCGGCGGCGCTCGACGACCCGGACGCCTTCGGCCCGCTGCGCGAGCGGCTCGCGACGCTCGACCGTGAGCTCGGCGCCGAGGGCCGGCGGCTGTTCTACTGCGGGACACCGCCGTCGGCCTTCCCGGCGATCGTGCGCCGGATCGGCGAGGCGCGACTCGCGGAGAACGGGCGGATCGTGCTCGAGAAGCCGATCGGCCACGACCTGCTGAGCGCGCGCGAGCTCGGTCGCGTGGTGTGCGAGGTCTTCGACGAGCCGCAGGTGTTCCGCATCGACCATTACGTCGGCAAGGAGGCGGTGCAGAACATCCTGGTCTTCCGGTTCGCGAACTCGATGGTGGAGCGGGCGTGGTCCGGCGACGTGGTCGACCACGTCGAGATCACGGTCGCCGAGTCCGCCGGCATCGAGCGGCGCGGGCGCTACTACGAGCAGGCCGGCGCGCTGCGCGACATGGTCCAGAACCACCTGCTCCAGGTGCTGGCGTTCGTGGCGATGGAGCCGCCCGCCTCGCTGGCCCCGGAGGACGTCCGCGACCGCAAGGCGGAGCTGCTGGAGGCCGTGCGCCCGTTCTCCGAGGACGAGCTCGTCCGCGGCCAGTACGTCGCGGGCGTGGTCGAGGGATGCGAGGTGCCGGGGTACCGGCAGGAGGAGCTGGTCGCGCACGACTCGGCCGTCGAGACGTTCGTGGCGGTGCGCGCCTGGATCGACAACGCGCGCTGGAAGGGCGTCCCGTTCTTCCTGCGCACCGGGCAAGCGCCTGCCCCACCGCGCCACCGAGGTCGCGATCGTCCTGCGCGAGCCGGACCGCCGGTTGTTCGAGGACGCCGGCATCGCGCGCCTGCCGGCACACCACCTGGCGCTGCGCATCCAGCCCGACGAGGGCATCTCGCTCGTCTTCAGGGCCAAGGAGCCCGGTCCCGGGATGGCGCTCGAGGCCGTGCCCATGGACTTCGCCTACGGCGGGTCCTTCAGGACCCGGTCAACGGGGGCCTACGAGCGGCTCCTGCACGACGCGATGGCCAGCGATCAGACCCTCTTCCTGCGCGAGGACGCCGTCGAGCGCTCGTGGGAGATCGTCGCCCCGGTCCTGGATCGCGCGGGGACTGTCGACCCCTACGCCGCGGGCACGTGGGGCCCGCAGGCCGCCGACGCGCTCATCGCGCCGCGGCGCTGGCACTCGGGCTGAAGAGACTGGACTGCGATGAAGGCAAGAAGGAGGGGTTGGGATGCAGCGCGTTGTCGTTGATCACTTCGGCGGCCCCGAGGTCCTGAGGGTGGTGGAGGAGGACGATCCGCGACCGGGTCCGGGCGAGGTGCGGGTCAGGGTCCTGGCCGCGGGCGTGTCGTTCACCGATGCCCAGCTGCGCGCCGGCACGTACATCCCCGGCGCGCCGAAGCCGCCGTTCACGCCCGGCTACGAGCTCGTCGGCGTCGTCGAGGAGGTCGGCCCGGGCTGCTCGCGGTTGCGGGAGGGCGACCGCATCGGCGCGCTGACGGTGTGGGGGGCCGACGCGGACCGGGTGTGCGTGCCGGAGGCGAGCGCGGTCGAGGTGCCCGAGGACCTCGACCCGGCGGAGGTCGTGAGCCTCCTGTTCCCGTACATGACCGCCTACCAGGTGCTTCACCGCACGGCGATGGCGAAGCGCGGCGAGACGGTGCTCGTGCACGGCGCGGCCGGCAGGGTCGGCGTCGCGGAGCTCGAGCTCGGAGCGCTGGCCGGGCTTCGCCTCTTCGGGACCTGCTCGGCTCGCGACCGCGAGGCGGTCGAGCGGCTCGGCGCGGTCGCGATCGACTATCGCAACGAGGACTTCCTGGCTCGGGTGCGCGAGCTGACCGGCGGCGACGGCGTGGACGTCGTGCTCGACTCGCTCGGTGGCCCGATCTCGCTTCGCTCGTTCCGCGCGCTGCGGCCGGGCGGAAGGCTCGTCGTGTTCGGCCGCTACGCGACGCTCTCGCACGGGCACAAGGACCGGCGAGCGGTGATCGAGTGGTACGCGGCGGTCGCGGCCGTGTGGCTCTGGGGCAAGCTGTCGCCCCGCCGCCGGGTGCTCAAGTACCAGATCCAGAGGTTCCGCGACGCTGCCCAGAGGCGAGCCGGAGCGGTGGGCGGCGAGCCCCGCTACCCGGAGTGGTTCCGGGAGGACTTCGCGCGCGCTGCTCGAGCTGCTCCGCGAGCACAAGATCCACCCGGTCGTCGCGGAGCGCCTGCCGCTGACCGAGGCGCGCCACGCGCACGAGCTGCTCGAGCGCTCGGCATCGAAGGGCAAGCTCGTGCTGGTGCCGTGAACCCGATGAGCATCGCCGGCCGCGTGGGGCCGGTCGCCGCGGGAGTCGCGAGGACCCCGCCGGCGCGCGCTACCTGCCCATCGCTGAGCACGGCCTGAGCGGCATCTCGACACCGTGACGCTCGTCGGCCCGACGGGACGATCGACCGGGACGCGGCGCGCGTCGACTCGCCGAGCGTCTTCGCGGCGATCCCCCACCCCGGCCACGGAAGCCTGTTCCGCATCTCGCCCGACTGCGACGGCTGGAAGCTCCAAGCAGCTCTACCTGCCCGACTCCAACGTCGTCCACGCGCTCCCTCCTGCCTGACGGCGTGTGGGATGCGGGACCCGACGACGCCCACACCTCCACTTCTGCGCCGCACCCTCGGCACGGCGCTGGCCGCCGCGGGCGTGCCGATGCGCACGCGGCAGGAGTGGATGGGCCACCGCGACATCAAGACGACGCAGCGCTACGCGGACTACGCGCCCAGCCCGCACGAGCACGAGCTGGCCGCAGTCGGCGCTGACCCGCGCGTCGGGTTCGAGCCCACTATCGCCCACCTCGAGGAACGCCCCGTGAACGGGGGGGCTCCATACCGGCGAGGCGGGGCGATCCTCATCGCGGTGCTCGTCGTCCACGTCCTCAGGCGCCGTCAGTCTACGGTAGGCGCTGGGGAACGGCACGGTCGGGTTCCGCTCCGTCGGACGGTCACCGTAGGTCATGGCCAGCAGGGACGCTGGCGCTGCTCCGTCAACGCTTGCCAGGGGCAGCGGGTCGATCCGCAACGGGATCCGCCTCCGCTGGCAGGGCGCCGCTGACCTCGGACAGTGATGGAGTGGGATCCGGCATCGAGGATCGAGCACTCCGTGCGCCATAGCTCGGGTCCTGGAAGGCCATGTCGGCGTCATGACCTGATCTGGGTCGTCGCAGGGGAACGCCGGCACGGGCGGGGTTGTCCCGATCGGGATGCCTATGGCGGAATCACAGCGCTCTCCACGCCAGGCCGCGCAGTGACGCGGAGGACGACCGGCCGCGGGCGAGGAGCGTCGAACGGTCCTCAGGGGGAGGTGCCCCTGCCATGACTGATCGGTCGTCCGCGCCCGTTCGCGTCCTGGCCATCGCAGCTGCGGGTCCCGTCGATCGAACGCCTGGCATGTGAAGCGGACGCTTCGGCAGGGCGAGGGCAGACGAGCAGCGCCGTGGCACGGTCGTGGCGGGAAACGGCGGCGTGCGCCTAGCACCAGCGACCTTCCGTCAACGGGCGCCGAACGCGCAGCGGGAGGACGAGTACGAGAGCACGCGAGCGCAGAGGCCTTGCAGCAGGCGACGTAGCTGGTACTGCGCAACCGGTTCCCGTGGCACGACCCTTTCGCTGCGTGCTGACGAGCCGCAAAGGAGTACGGCGCTGGGTCACGAACCGCGGGGAACTGCTGCCAGACTGGCCTTCGAGGGCAGCGAGTGTTGGACTTCGGATGCGGTGCTGGGCGAACGGTCTTCCTCGAGAGGCGAGAGCCGCGCATCCGCAGCGAGGTCGCGCCGCGGTTGCGAGGATGGTCCTCGATCTGGTGGCGATCTCGGTCTTCAAGACGGTCGTTGGCTTGGATTGCTGAGCTGCATCGGATCCGTCAGCTCCGGCACCGCGATCCGGCTGGACCGGTGCCCGCGGCCACGGTGGGCGAGACGCGTGGGTATGAACGTCCGCGGCACGACGGCGGACTGGGACACGGCGTCGCTTCCCGGTTGGCGAGGAACGAGGCGCCGTTCGAGCTGAACGCCTCCGCGACCGGATCGTGCCACCTGCTACGTGATGGCGGGCTCATGGGCGTCAGGGGCGTCGCGGGACGCGACGGACGTGTCGCTGATCACGGACGACGCGCGGACCAGCCGTCGATGCGACCGCCACGGCTGCCGGAGCGGTGCCCGCCCGACGGTGGGGGAGCTGAGCGCCAGGGTGCCGTCTGCCGCGACGTCGCGCTGGGACGTTGCCGCGGCGGGCTTTGCGTGAGCGTGGGACGGACTGCCTCTCGCGACGAGCGCTACCGTACTCGAGGGGCCACCGCGGCTGCCGTCGCCGTCCTCGGCACCGCGGCCATCCCGAGTCGTACGATCCGCGTCGGGAGCACCGTGACCTGCCTGAACGTCATCGGGATCCGGGCGGTGATCGGGATCGACAACGCGGACGGCGACGCGCAGTTCGGCAGGGCGGTGTTCTTCGACGTCACCGATGGGGCACCCGATGCGCTCGGGCTGGTCACCGGCGTGGTGCCGGGCTTCCTCGAACAGCGTCGCAACCGCGGCGTCGAGGCGTTCGACAGCTTGACGACGTTCGACGTGTCAAGTGTGGCCGAGTACCCCATCAGATCGGTCGTGGGGCACCCGTTCCGCGAGCTCGACGCCATCCCCGGGCGTACGGGGCTCGTCCTCATGCTCGCCGTGCTGCTGACGGCGACCTTCGCGGCGGCGGTCACGGTCCGGCAGGGGTCGGGGCTTCCGCGCGCGGCCGCGGCGCTCCGGAGCGAGCGTGGGCTCATGGTCCTGCTGTCCGCGGCGACGCTCCTCGGGCTCCTGCTGTACGACGCCGTCGGTCCACGGCTGTTCGTCCTGCGCAACGTCAGCGCCTCGCAGCCGGCGCTGGTCGTCGTGCTGGCGCTGGTGCTGGCCGACGTGACCCGCCGCCCGCCGGTCGCGCCGCGCCGTGCCGCAACGGGCCTGATGCTGTCACTGCTTGCCGTGACGGCCGTCCAGACGGTCGGCCGCGCGAACCAGCCGGGATCCAACCCACGCTCTTCCCGGTCATCTCGGGCGACATCGTGATCACCGACGCCCCGCCCCTGCCCACGTCGAAGACGCAATGCACGAACGGCGGCTGGACGACGTTCGGCGAGACCTTCAAGAACCAGGGGCAGTGCGTGTCCTTCGTCGAACGGGGACCGAGGTAGCCCCCGACGCCGCGGCGGCGCCGGCGGCCGCCGAACCGGGGCCGGCGTGCAAGCGCAGTTGCAAGGGCCTGTCGCAGAAGTGGGCGGCCCCCACGCACGTAGGGAGGTTTGGGTAGCTTGACCCCCCGAGCTACCCGACCGCATGGACTGCGGCCGAGGTCGGGGCGTCGAACCCGGAAGGTTCGGCGCCCCGGCCCACTTCTCGGCCGCCTCTGCCCGGGCGCGGTGCGTCAGGTGCCCGTGGTGCGGTAGACGACGACCGGCTCGCCGTCGTGGACGAGGGGGCCGTCCTCCGCCATCCCGAGCTTCTGCGCCACGCGCCGGGAGGCGCCGTTGTCCGGGTGGATCGATCGCCACGCGGCTCGGCAGACCGAACGTGTCGAAGCCGAGCGCATCAGCGAGGCGCGCGCGGCCTCCGTGGCGAGCCCCCGGTTCCAGTGGGTCTTCCGACGTGCCACGCCAGCTCGGTCTCCGACGCGCCGTCCAGGCGCAGCGGCCGGATCCCGCAGTAGCCCACGAACTCCTCGGCGCGACGCCGACGCGACGTACCAGGTGCCGAAGCCGTGCTCGTCGTAGAGCGCGCGGTTCCACTCCAGCCACGCGCGCACCTCGTCGCGCGTCTTGGGCGCGGGGAGAAGCGCATCTGCTCGGGGTCGGCGCCCATCGCGGCGACCTCGTCGAGGTCGTCGCGCCGCAACCGCCGGAGCCGCAGGCGCCTCGGTGACGACCGGGTGCCACGACGCGTCAGTCAAGCAGCGCGGCCGCTGAGGTCCGCGCGACCGCGGCGACGACCCGGGACGGCCGACCGGTGGTGGCTGTCCGCCTCGGAACGCACCGAAGGTTGAGCATCACCCCCGCTAGTTGGGCAAATCGGTCATCCTTGCGGCGTGGAATCCAGCGCAGACCAGATCCCGTCCGAGCTGCACGACGCCGCCGAGCGCCTCGGCGCCCTCGTCGAGACCGAGGTGCGGCGCATCCTCGACCTGGCCGAGAAGGACGCCAACGACGTCCGGCGCCGGGCCGAGGAGACCGCGAGGCGGACCGAGGGCGACGCCCAGCGGCGCGCCGAGGAGATCTTCAAGGCCGCGCTCGAGCGCGCCTCGACGGTGCTCGACTCGATCGACGCGATCGAGCACGGGCTCACCGGGATGGCCACGGGGCTGCGGGCCGAGTCGAGCACGCTGACGGCCAAGCTCACCGCGGAGACCACCGGCAAGCTCCCGGAGCTGCCGCCCGGCGAGCAGCCCGAGGGCGGGGACGCCGACGCCCTGGTGACCGACGCGGCGACCGAGGTCGAGCAGCTCCCGCTGCCCGTCCTCATCCAGGCCACGCTCTACAAGATGCGCCACGAGGGGCGATCGCGGGCCGACGCCGAGCACGTCCTCAGCCGCTTTCAGATCGACGACCTCTACGCGGACATCCTCGACCGCGTGTACGGGCCCGCGGAGCCCAAGGCGGCGGCGTCGCCGCCGCCGCCGCAGCGCCGCGGCCTCTTCCGCCGGCGCTGAGCGCTCAGCCCGGGCTGACCATCGGCGGTCCGGGCGCCGGGGGCGGGGGCGCAGGCGGCGCGGGCGGCACGAAGCCCGCGTGGCGCGGGCACCGCTGCCGGCCGGGCCGGTAGGGCAGCCGCACCACGCGAACGCCGACGTTGTCGGTCTCGTCGGACTCGCGCACGACCTGCGCGGGGTCGGCGCGCTGGACGACGGTGAAGCACCCCCGCCGGCCCGTCACGTCGATCCAGTTCTCCGGGTAGTGCGCGGGGTAGGCGTCGGCCCAGCGGACGGAGATGCCGAGCGTCACCCGCCGGCGCGAGTGGTCCGTGCTGCAGGCGCCGTAGCGCAGCGGCGGCCGCGGGCCGCGGCCGGCCGGGAAGAGGTCGCGCAGGCAGTAGTCGAGCTTCGGACCGGCCCCCAGCACGCGTGTGCGGTGGCCCTTGGGGTCCTGGTCCCAGAGCTCGAAGCGGGCCGCCTGGTGGAACTTCCAGAACGACCCCCGGTAGCCCGGCACGTCCTTGAAGCGCAGCCGCGCGCCGGTGTCGACCACGAGCTTCGAGCGGCTGCGGCGGCGGTCGATGACCTGGCGGGCGACCATCTCGTACTCCGAGGCGCGCCGGCCCTTGAAGCGCAGCTGCCCCGGACCGACGTTCACGAGCTCGTTGGCCATGAGCAGCAGGGACCGCCGGCCGCGACGCACCTGGACCAGGCCGGTCGGCGCCGGCATCCGCAGGTTGGGGCAGACGAGGTGCTGCGCGGGGTCGTCGCAGGGGTTGGGCGGCGGGGGAGGGGCCTGGGCGGCGAGCACGCGGGGATCCTGGCAGCAGTCGACTCGTGTGCCGTCGAGGCGCCTCTGTCATCGTCTCTTCCAGGGAACGGCTTATCTGGGCGCCGACACTTCGAGAACGCTGATGACACATTCGCCCGAGGCCACTCCGCACCTGTCGCCGGCCGGCTGAGGTTCTGGATGCGCGTCGCCGTCGTCATCCCGAACTGGAACGGCGCACGCTGGTTGGAGGGCTGCCTTGATTCGCTCGCCGTCCAAACCCGAACGCCAGATGAGGTCCTCGTCGTCGATGGTGCGTCAGGGGACGAGTCGGTCGCCATCGCGACTCGGCACGGCTTGCGGCCCCGCGTCGAACGCCTCACCCGCAACGGTGGCTTCGCTGTCGCGGCCAATCACGGCATCGCGCTGGTGCGCGCTGACGCCGTGGCGCTGGTGAACACCGATGTCGTGCTCGATCCTCGTTGGCTCGAAGGCACGCTCGCCGCCTTGAAGGCCCATCCGGACGCCGCCGCGGTCGCCACCAAGATGGTGGCGTTGGACGACGCAGGACGCATCGACGACACGGGGGACGTTCTGCGCCGCGACGGGGTGGCCGAGCAGCGCGGCCGCTTCCGCCGGGACACGGGGCAGTGGGACACGCCAGGGACGATCTGGGGCGCGTGCGCGGGCGCCGCCCTCTATCGCCGTTCCGCGGTGCTGGAGGTCGGGGGCTTCGACGAGCGATACTTCATGTACCTCGAGGATGTCGATCTGGCTCTGCGATTGCGGCTGGCCGGGTGGACATGTCGCTACGAACCCGTCGTCGCGCGTCACGCTGGAGCCGGGAGCGCCGTGGGCCTGTCGCGCCCGGTCAGCGGTTGGGTGGCGCGCAATACCGTTCTCCTCGTGGCGAAAGCCTTCCCGAAGCGGTGGGCGCCGCTCGTTGCCTACCGGCAACTCGCCTGGGCGTGGCATGCCGCGCGGGAGCGGCGCTTGCGAGTCCATGTCGCGGGGCTCCTCGGGGCGCTGCCCGAGCTTCCCGCAGTCCTGCGTGAGCGCCGACGCCTCCGGAGCGCTGCCCGTACGCCGATCGCCGAAGCCGTTCCCGCCCGCCCGCTGCGAGGTCGACGAGCCGGCGGACACCGCGCCTCCCCTGAGTGAGCGCCCAGCGGCGTCGAGACGCGTGGTCCCCCCCGCGCCGGGCGGCTAGCCGCGCACGGCGAGGACGCCCCGGCGACCCAGGCGCACGGTGGCGCGGAGGACGCCGCGACGGGCGTCGAAGCGCCAGCGGGAGGCGCGCAGCGGCCGCCCGTCGACGAGGACGGCGCGCGGGCGCAGCCGGTGGCGGAGGGTCGTCAGCGCGGCCTGGACGACGTACGTCCGCGCGCGGCGGGCGCGGACGGCCAGCCGCCAGCCGCCGCCCCGCAGCTCGTGCGACGACCACGCCTCGCCGCGGCCGAAGGCCTGGCGGCCGCGCCCCCGGGGGAAGGCGACGACGACGCGGCGGCCGCCGCGATCGGCGGCGTGGACCAGGCCGGGCGCCCGCCCCGTGCGGGCGAGCGTGTCCACGTCGGGCGGCAGGAGCGTGAGGACCGTGCCGGCGCGGGCCAGGAGCGGCAGCTCGTCGCGCGGGGCGGGCAGGGTGACCGCCCGGCGCCCGGCGAGCAGGCGCGCGCCGTGGACGGCCAGACCACCCGTCGCCCGCACGTACCGGACGCTGCGCCACAGGTCGACCCACGTCCCGCGCGGCAGCCACACCCGCCGGCGCCGGGCGCCGGGGCGCAGCACCGGCGCGGCGAGCAGGCGGTCGCCGACGCCGAACTCGTCGTCGACGCGGGCGGCCCGCGGCCAGGACGGGTCCAGCAGGACGAGCTGGCGCATCTCGGGCAGCCCCGTGGCGCGGTAGGTCGCGTCGGCCGCCTGCCAGTAGGGCAGGAGCTGGGTGCGGAGCTTCGCCCACCGCCGCCACACCGGGAGCATGGCCGGCTCCCAGATCTGCGGGCGCGGCTTGGCCGGGATGGCGATGCCGCCGCCCTTGGAGCGCATCGCCCCGGCGACCGCGCCGAGCTGGATCCAGCGGGCGAGCAGCTCGGGCGTCAGCCGGTCGTCCCCGATCGAGAAGTAGCCGCCGATGTCGGTGCCCCAGCGGCCGATGCCCGAGAGGCCGGCGCTCAGCGCCACGCGGACCTGGGCGGCCAGGCCGTCGAAGCGCCACGACGTCGTCGGGTCGCCACCCCACACGACGGTCGCGCAGCGGGCCGCACCCGTCCAGCCCGAGCGCACGAAGCGCACGAGCGGGCGGTCCTGGTCGCGGGCGATCGCCGCGGCGGCGCAGTGGAACTGGCGCGGGTAGGCGTTGTGCAGCGCCACGCCCCGCTGCCCCGAGGCCGAGACCGCGTCGGGGGGCGTGTACTCGCCGAAGTCCTCCATCCAGCCGTCGTGGCCGTCGCCGACGACCTCGCGCACGACCCCCGCGAAGAGGTCGCGGCCCGCACGGCTCCCGAAGTCGAGCTGGCCCAGCGTCCGCGAGCCGACGATCGAGCCGCCCACGAACCCGGGGTAGAGGTACGCGCCGCCGCCGGGGCGCGCCTGGAAGGCGCCCGTCGCCAGCGCGCGGTCGAAGAGCTCGCCGTAGGGCTGGCAGACGAGCGGGTTGAGGTAGGTCAGCACGGCCAGGCCGGTGGCGTGCAGGCGGCGCACCCGGGCGCGCTCAGCCGCCTCCCGGCCGCGCTGGGCGCCGCACGGGAGGTAGTGCAGGTGGGTCTCGGCGACGGAGACCGGGGCGTCGCCGTCGCGCAGCCGCCGGGTCCACTCGCGCTCCAGCGCCGGCGGTGTCGCGTCGTTCTGCCCCGTCTGGAACCACGGCCCGAACACCCAGTCGGCGGGCGGGGCCGGCTGGCGGCCGGTCGCGGCGGTGAAGCGACGCAGGGCGTCGGCCGGGCGCGGGCCGGCGAAGACCCGCAGGCGCAGGGTCGCGGCGTCGACGGTCACCGCCCAGGTCCCGCGGGCGGCGGCCCGGAGGTCGAAGGCGCTGCGGTCGTCCTGGTCGACGAGGACGCCGTAGCCGCGGGTCGAGAGCAGCCAGGGGACGGGGTAGTACGTCGCGTCGTCGGAGGCCTGCAGGGCCCAGGGCGGGGTGACCGCCGCGGCGACCGCGCGGTCGCGGGCCGGGTACGGGCCGTCGCTGACGTAGGCGTCGACGGCGCGGCCGCGCTGCTCGACGGCGTCCGCGCGCTCGCCGAAGCCCAGGAAGCGCTCGGCACGGCGGGCGGAGAAGGCGAGGCGCACGCCCGTGACGGGGCCGCCGGAGGCGTGCACGTCGACTCCGAGCGCCCCGTCGCCCGCCCGGCGCAGGGTCACCGCGACCCGCGTGCGGCCGTCGGGCGTCGCCAGCGTGACGCTCCGCGCGGATCGGCGCACGATGCGGGTCGCGCGCACGTCGCCCGCCGGCGTGCGCACGGCGATCGCGCCGCGCTGGCGCAGGGCGAGGCCCGGCCCGTCGAGCCGGAGCGCGGCGTCCCGCGGGGCGAAGCCCGCCCGCACGGTCGTCCCGTGCGCCCGGGCGGCGGCCGCGGCGGGGAGGAGCAGGGCGAGGGCGGTGGCCCACGTGGCGCAGAGGGCGGTGCGGCGCATGCCGGCGGCGACCGTACCAGCGCGCGACGGCGCGCCCGGGTGGCTCAGGTCCCGGCGGCGGCGACCGCGGGCGCGCGCAGCTCGCGGACGGCGACCCAGGTCCCGGCCGCGAGCGCGGCGGCGGCGCCGAGCAGCAGGCCCGCGCGCGGGCCCGCAGCGGCCGAGAGCCAGCCGACGAGCGGGCCGCCGATCGGGGTCGAGCCGAGGAACACGACCGACCACAGCGCCATGACCCGCCCGCGCAGGGCGGGCTCGGCGGCGAGCTGCAGGGCCGCGTTGAGCGAGGACGTGAACGTCACGCTCGACGCGCCGACGAACACGAGCGCGAGCAGCACGGTGGGCAGCGACGGCGCCAGCGCGACGGCGGCCATCGCGGCGCCCAGCCCCAGCGCGGCTCCGGCCACCAGGCGGGCCGACACGGCGCCGCGCGCCCCGTTGCGCAGGGCGCCGAGGACCGCGCCGGCGCCCATGACGCTCGTGAGCAGCGCGTAGGTCGACGCGCCGCCGTGCAGGGTGAAGCGGGCCAGCAGCGGCAGGACCACGGTGAAGTTGAAGGACAGCGTCCCGACGACGGCGATGAGCAGCAGCGGCGTGCGCAGCGCGGGCGTGTCGCGGACGATGCGCAGCGCCTCGCGGAGCTGCCCGCGGCCGCGCGGCGTGACGGGCGCGGGCCGCAGCTGCGCGGGGTCCATCCGGCGCAGCGCGACGAGCATGGCGGTGAAGGAGACGGCGTTGGCCAGGAAGCAGGCGGCGACGCCGAGCGTCGCGATGACCACGGCGGCGAGGGCCGGCCCGACGATCCGGGCCGTCTGGACCAGGACGGAGTTCAGCGAGACCGCGTTGAGCACGTGGTCGCGGTCCACCATCTCGCTGACGAAGCTCTGGCGGGTGGGGTTGTCGACCGCGGTCACCATCCCGCGGGCGAAGATGAGGGCGAAGACGACCCACACCTGGACGTCGCCGAAGGCGGTGAGCGCCCAGAGCACGAGCGCCGGGACGGCCATGAGCGCCTGCGTGACCACGAGCAGCCGGCGCTTCGGCAGGCGGTCGGCGAGCAGGCCGCCCCAGGCGCCGGCGACGAGGACGGGCGCGAACTGCAGGGCCGTGGAGACGCCGAGCGCGACGCCCGAGCCGGTCAGGCGCAGGACGAGCCACGTCTCGGCGACGGTCTGCATCCACGTGCCGGCCAGCGAGATCGCCTGGCCGGTGAAGTAGCGGCGGAAGTTCGGGACGGCCAGCGAGTGCAGCGAGCGGCGCAGGCCGTCGCTCACGCGTCCTCCTCGAGCAGGCGCTCGAGCAGCGCCGCCGCCCGGGCGAGCGCGCGGCGGTCGGCCGGGGCCAGGCGATCCAGGCCGCGGGTCAGCCAGGCGTCCTTGCGGGCGCGGGACGCCTCCAGGAGCGCGGTCCCCGCATCGCTGACGGCGAGGCGGCGGACGCGCCCGTCGTCGGCGTCGGCGGTCTTCGTGACCAGGCCGAGCTCCTCGAGGCGCGCGGCGACGCGCGTGGCCGTCGGGCGCTGCACGCGCTCGTGGGCGGCCAGCTCGCTGGGGCTCAGCGGCCCGCGGCGCGCGATCGTGGCCAGGGCCGCGCTCAGCGAGGGGCTGAGGTCGGCGCCGCCCTCCTGGCGCAGGCGCCGCGCGGTCCGGGTCAGGGCCGGTCGCAGCGCCGCGGCGAGCTCCGGCGCGGTGGGCGCGGCGACGGGGGCGGAAGGGGCGGCCGGCAGAGTCATGACGCTAGGTAATTACTCTAGCTCATCAGCTCACGGGCCCTGGCCGGCCGCGCCTCCGGTCCCGGGGCGCGCCCCGGCCCCGGGCGGAGCTCGGACCGGTCCCCGCAGGCGCCGGCTAGCCGAGCGCGCCGAGCAGCCGGTCGAGGTCGTCCTCGTCGTTCCACGCGCCGACCGACGCGCGCAGGTAGGGCGTGCCGGGCAGCTCGCGCAGCGTGACCCCGGCCTCGCCGAGGCGGGCGACCGCGGCGGTCGGGTCGGCCTCCTCCCACGCGACGAGCGTCGTGGCGTCCCGGCGGGCGACGGTGCGCCCGCGCTCCGCCAGGGCACGCGCGAGCGAGGCGGCCAGCGACGTGGCACGGGCGTGGACGGCGTCCCACCCGGCGTCGGCGAGGACGTCGTGGGCGGCGACGGCGAGCGCGCTCGCCTCGGCCGGGATGGCGGAGGCGTCGTGGCGGCGGGCGTCGTCGCGCACGGCGGCGTCGAGGCCCGCGCCCGGCTCGTCGAGGTTGAGGTACGTCGCGCCGAGGGGCGCGACCCGGTCGCGCCAGGCCGGGGCGACCCAGAGCATCCCGGTGCCGACCGGGCCGCAGAGCCACTTCTGGCCCGCCCCCGCGTAGAAGGCACAGCCGAGCGCCTCGACGTCGACCGGGACCGCGCCGGCGCCCTGGGCGCCGTCGAAGAGCACCGGCACGTCCTCCGGCAGCGCCGCCAGCTCGGCCGGCGCGAGGGCGCCCGTCACCCAGCTCACGTGCGAGCAGGCCACGAGCCGCGTCCGCGGGCCGACGGCCTCGGCGAGCTCCGCGAAGGGCGCCGCTCTGACCTGCACGCCGCGCCGCTCGCGCAGCGTGAGCAGCGGGCCGAGCAGGCCGGGGTGCTCGTCGGGCGCCGTCAGCACCTCGTCCCGCGGGCCGAGGTCGAGCCCCGCGAGCACGCGCACGAGGCCCTCGCTCGTCGACGTCGTCAGCGCGATGTCCTCCGCCGCGGCGCCGAGGCGCGCGGCGTAGGCCGCGCGCTGGCGTTCGCGGAGGTCGAGCATCGTCTCGAAGTACGGCTTCGTGCGGCCGTGGTGCTCGCCGTCCGCCATCACGGCGGCGGCGGCCTCCACGGCCGCCGCCGGCAGCGGCCCGCACGTCCCGGCGTTGAGGTACGCGCGGTCGGCGAGGACCGGGAAGGCGGAGCGCAGGGTGGAGGGGTCGAGCACCCCGGGGACGCTAGATCACCCGCCGCAGACGGGCCACGGGTTGCTCCCCGCGCGCGCCAGCAGCGCCGCGGCGCGCCGGTCCTGCTCGGCCTCGGGCGCGGCGGCGGGGTCGCCGGTGCCGCCGACCGAGCGCCACGTCTGCAGGTCGAACTGGTACTTGCCCCGGTAGGTGCCCGTGGCGTCGACGGCGGCCGGGTCGCCGCCGGACTCGCAGGCCGCGATGGCCTGCAGGCCCGCCGACGCGACGGAGCCGCCGCCCGCGCTCGTCGTCGCGCGCTCGCGGCGGTGCTCGTCGCGCAGGCGGCGGACGTCACGGCGCAGGTCCCGGCGCTCGTGGCGCAGGCGCTGCGGGGACCACGTGGCGACGTGGTCGCGGTAGCCGGGCCGCAGGCGATGGCCGTCGAGGCGCGCGCGGGTGCGCGCGAGGCGGACGACGCGGTCGACGAGCGCGGGACGCGCCGCGGCACGCATCTGCGCGGCGACCGTCGCGTGCGGGCCGGGCAGATCGGGCGCCAGCGGCCCGGGCGCCGGCACGGCGGGAGCGCCCGGCGCGGCGATGGCCGTCGCGGCGGGCAGCGCGATCGCCGCGGAGGCGACGGCGGCGAGGGACAGGGAGCTTCGGGACGGCATGGGTGCGTGGTCCTCCACGGGGCGCGAGCGCTCGAACGCGCCACGGCGGCGCGCACGGCGGCGCGCCGTTGCGGTCGAGTGGCCGGGGCTCGGCGCGGACGGTGACCCTCGGGTCGCGCGACGCTCTAGGGGCGTCGGCGCACGTCGGCGCGCGGAACAGGTCGGGAGCTGCGAGCCCCGGCCGGACCTCAAGGTAGCAAGACGGACCGAACGTCCGTTCGTTCCTCCGGCGCCGCCCGGGCCGCGACGGGCCGACGGTAGAGTCGAGGGCGATGCAGGTCACGCTCCCGGACGGCACCCCGCTCGAGCTCCCCGACGGCGCGACGGGGGCCGACGCCGCGGCCGCGATCGGCCCTGGGCTGGCCAAGGCGGCGCTCGCCGTCAAGCAGGGCGGCGAGGTGCGCGACCTCGCCCGGCCGCTGCTCCCCGACGCGCCGCTGGAGGTCATCACGCAGCGGTCAGGGCGCGACGCCCTGGACCTCATCCGCCACGACACCGCGCACGTCCTGGCCACCGCGGTGCTCGAGCTCTTCCCGGGCGTGAAGATCTCGATCGGGCCCCCGATCGAGCAGGGCTTCTACTACGACTTCGAGTTCCCGCCCGGCACGACCGTCTCCGAGGCCGACTTCCCCCGCATCGAGGAGCGGATGCGCGAGCACGTCGCCGCCGACGAGCCGTTCGTGCGCGAGGACGTGACGGTCGCCGCGGCGCTCGAGCGCTTCCGGGCCGAGGACCAGCCCTACAAGGTCGAGCTCATCGAGGACCTCGCGCGCGACCGCGGGGTCGAGACGGTGTCGCTCTATCGCAACGGCCCCTTCACCGACCTCTGCCGCGGCCCGCACGCCCCGACGACGGGCCGGATCGGCGCGTTCACGCTCCAGTCGGTCGCCGGCGCGTACTGGCGCGGCGATGCGAGCCGGACGATGCTCACCCGCGTCTACGGCACGGCCTTCTTCAAGCAGAAGGAGCTCGACGAGCACCTGCGGCTGCTCGAGGAGGCGCGGGCGCGCGACCACCGCAAGCTCGGCCGCGAGCTCGGGCTGTTCATGTTCAGCGAGGTCTCGCCCGGGGCGCCGTTCTGGCAGCCGCCGGGGATGGTCATCTGGAACGCCCTGACCGAGCTCTGGCGCGAGGAGAACGGCCGCCGCGGCTACCGCGAGGTCAAGACGCCGATCCTCTACGACGTCGACCTCTTCAAGCAGAGCGGGCACTGGGACAAGTACCGCGACCACATGTACTTCACGGACGTCGAGGACCGGCCCATGGGCCTCAAGCCCATGAACTGCCCGGCGCACGTGCAGCTCTTCGCGGACGAGCGGCGCTCCTACCGCGACCTGCCGATCCGCTACTCCGAGGCGGGGCTCGTGCACCGCCACGAGCCGAGCGGCGCCCTCCACGGCCTGCTGCGCGTCCGGCACATCACGCAGGACGACGCCCACATCTTCTGCCTGCCCGAGCAGGTCGAGGACGAGGTCATCCGCTGCCTGGACTTCGGCTTCCACATCTACGACCTCTTCGGCTTCGAGCCGCGGCTGGAGCTCTCGACCCGGCCGGACAACCGCATCGGCTCGGACGAGATGTGGGACGAGGCCGAGGCCGCGCTCGCCGCCGCGCTGGAGCGGCGCGGGCTGCCCTACGAGCTCAACGCGGGCGACGGGGCCTTCTACGGGCCGAAGATCGACCTGCACATGACGGACTCGATCGGGCGCTCCTGGCAGCTCGGCACGGTGCAGCTCGACTACGCGATGCCGGAGCGCTTCGGGCTCACCTACACCGGCCAGGACAACGCCGAGCACCGCCCGGTGATGATCCACCGCGCGCTCTTGGGCTCCTTCGAGCGCTTCATCGGCATCCTCATCGAGCACTACGCGGGCGAGTTCCCGCTGTGGCTGGCCCCGGTCCAGGCGATCGTGCTGCCGATCGCGGACCGCCATCTGGAGGCGGCGCAGGAGGTGGCCGAGCGCCTGCGGGAGGCCGGCGTCCGCGCCGAGGTCGACGAGCGCACGGAGTCCGTCGGCCGCAAGATCCGCGACGCCGAGCTCCGCAAGGTGCCCTACATGCTCGTCGTGGGCGACCGCGAGGTCGAGGCCGGCGCCGTGTCGGTCCGCCGCCACGGCCAGGGCGACGACGGCGTGGTGCCCGTCGGCGACGTCGTGACGCTGCTCTCGCAGGAGGCGCGCGAGCGCCTCGCGCCGGCGCCCGCGGCGGCGTAGGGCCGGCCGGACCAGCGGGCGGAGAGGGCGGGCGGTTCCGCCGGCGAGGGCGGCCGGTGCCCGCGGCGGCCCTCGGCCGGACCGGCCGGCGGAGGGCGGCACCAGCCACGGATCAGGGCGGGTTCGTCGCGGGAGCTCCACGGCTCTGCCACGCGCCGGCTCCTCCAGCCCGGCCGGCCGCGATCCGCCCGTCACGCTCGGTCCCGTGCCGCTGCCTGCCGCCCGCGACCCGCTGGACCGCCTCGATCGGCTCCCGCTCCTCGATCCGCGCCTGCCCGGCGGTCCCCGGTCCGCTCCCGCTCCCCGGTCCGCTCCCGCTCTCCGGCCCGCTCCCGCTCCACGATCGGCGCCGCGCGCCGCCCGGCGGGAGCGTGGTGCTGCGGGTCCACGTCGCGCGACGCTTCGGCGAGCGGCGGCGCGGGCTGGCCGGGCTCGCGCGCGTGCCGCCGGACCGGGCCCTCCTCCTCCCGCGCTGCCGGGCGGTCCACACGCTGGGCATGCGGGTGGCCCTGGACCTCGTCTGGCTCGGCCGCGACGGGGCCGTGGTGCGGGTGGACCGGGGCGTCGGGCCGGGCCGGCTGCGGTGGTGCCGCGGCGCCGGCGCGGTGCTCGAGTGCGCCGCCGGGTGCGCTGACGGATTCGTCGCCGCCGCTCCGTGGCCTGGCTATACTTGCCCGTGTTGATCTTCCTCTCGCCCGCCACCCGGCCGCGAAGCGCTTGACGGTTCGCCGCCTCCACCACAGCTAGTGCCGGTTCCCCGCAGGTTCGACCGGCGCCCGCCCGAACGGGACACGACCCGGATCAACGAGCGGATCCGCGTGCCCGAGGTCCGCGTGATCGGCGAGGACGGCAACCAGATCGGTGTGATGCGCACCGACGAGGCCCTGCGCTACGCGCAGCAGCGCGACCTCGACCTCGTCGAGGTCGCCCCGGAGGCCCGTCCGCCGGTGACCCGCGTGCTCGACTACTCGAAGTACAAGTACGAGCAGGCCCAGAAGCAGAAGGCCGCGCGCAAGCACCAGCAGCAGATCACGATCCGCGAGATCAAGTTCCGCCCGAAGATCGCGGTCGGCGACTACGCCACGAAGAAGGGCCACGTCGAGCGCTTCCTCAAGCGCCGCGACAAGGTCAAGGTCACGATCATGTTCCGCGGGCGCGAGGTCACGCACCCCGAGCGCGGGCAGATGATCCTCGACCGCCTGGCCGAGGAGCTGGCCGACCTGGCCATCGTCGAGCAGCGCCCCAACCTCGACGGGCGCAACATGACCATGATGCTCGGCCCCTCGAAGGCCGTGCTGGCCGGGCAGTACGACAAGGACGGCGGACAGCACGAGGGCGACGAGGCCCAGGCCGAGGGCACGCAGTCCGCCGCGGGCGACGAGCGCTCCGCCGCGCCGGACCGCGAGGCCGCGCCGCAGGAGGCGGCCACCACGGCGAGCGAGCCCGTCCCGGACGAGGCCGCCGCCGAGGCGACCGAGCCGGCTGCGGACGCCGTCGCCGCCACCGCGAGCGAGCCCGCCTCGGACGAGGCCGCCGCCCCGGCGAGCGAGCCCGCTCCGGACGAGGCCGCCGGCGACGACGGCGAGCCTGCAGCGCCCGAGCCGGCCGCAGAGGTGACCGACGCCGACGCCGCCGAGTCCGAGGCCGAGGGCGCGTCCGCCGACGCGCCGGTCCCGGCGCGCTCGCGGCGCTAGCCCGCCCCGCCGAGGCCCGCACCGGGGAGCGCCGCGCGGCGCCCTGCTCCGGCGGCGCCCTGCGGATCCGCGGCCAGGACGGCCGGGAAGCCCTCGCGGACGCTGGGCCACCGCGGGGCCCAGCCGAGCTCGCGGCGGGCCTTGGCGTTCGACGCCCCGCGGGCGGTCACCGCGGCGGTCGCCACCGGGCCGGCGACCAGGCGCGCGATCCACAGCGGGATCCGGAACGGCGGCCGGGGCGCCGAGCGCCTCGGCCAGGACGCGCACCCAGTCGCGCTGGGCGATGGGCTCGTCGTCGGTGACGTTGTAGATCCCCGGCGCCGCGCGGTCGAGCGCGAGCATCGTGGCCGCCGCGGCGTCGTCGACCGAGACGAAGGAGGACAGGCCGGTGCCCGCGCCCACGATCGGCAGCCGGCGCCGGCGGACGTCCTCCACGAGCGACCCGCCCGGCCCGTACGCCGTCCCCGGCCCGTAGAAGAACCCGTAGCGGAGCACGACCCCCTCGAGCGCCTCGGCGCCCGTGACCGCGCGCTCGAGGGCGAGCGTCCCGCGCATGACGCGGCCCATCGCCCCGGGCATGTCGCTCGCCGCGGGCGCGGCCTCGTCCAGGACCGGCGGCCCCTGCGGCGCGGTGAGGAACGAGACCGACTGGGCCACGAGGCGCCGCGCGCCGGCCTCGCGCGCCGCACGCGCGAAGAGCGGGCCGGTGACCTCCCGCAGGTGCGACGTCGGTCCGACGTCGCGCTCGTAGTGGCGCAGGTCGATGCGGGCGGGCAGGTCGGTGAGCTGGTGGACGACGACCTCGGGCCGCGCCGCGACGATCGCCCGGCGCGTCCCGTCGGGGTCGAGCGCGTCGGCGACGACGGCGTCGACGCCCCGCGCGCGCAGGGCGGCGGCACGCTCCGGGGAGCGCGTCATCGCGGCGACGTCGTGGCCGGCCTCGAGCAGCAGGGCGACGAGCGGCCGCCCGATCGCGCCGGTGGCGCCCGCGACGAAGACCCTCATCGGACGGCCTCCTGGCGCCCGAGGCGCAGGACGAGCACGAGTCCGACCGCGGTGAGCCCGAGCGCGACGGCGTCGAACGGCCCGATCCAGGACGGGTCGGCCTCGCCGGCGTCCAGGACGTGGTTGAGGGTGTGGAGCGCCATCTGCACGAGGCCGAGGACGACGAGCGGCACGGCCCACGACGGGCGCCGCAACGCGAGGAGCAGCACCAGCCCGTAGGCGAGCGACCAGCTCGCGTAGTCGCGCACGTAGTGGGCGTTGAAGGGACCGAACGGCCCGAGCGCGTCGTAGAAGGAGCGCGGCGCCAGCGTCTGCCAGGCCCCGATCGCGAGGCTCGCGCCCGCCAGCGCGCCGACGGCGACCTTGAGCGGCGCGGGGAGGGGAGAGGACACGGCGCCGACCCTAGGCCGCGGGGTGGCACCCGCGTAAGGTCCACCTCGGTGATCGAAGAGGGGTCCACTCGCGCCGCCCCGGACCGTCCGCGCGGGGCGGGGCCGCAGCTGCTGCTCGAGCTCCACCGCGGCGCGGGGCCGCTGCGGGCGCAGCTCGAGGCCGGGCTGCGCGCGGCCATCCGGGACGGGCGGCTGGCCGTCGGCGCGCGGCTGCCGTCCTCGCGGACGCTCGCGCGCGACCTCGGCGTCTCGCGCCGGCTCGTCGTCGAGGCCTACGAGCAGCTCGTCGCCGAGGGCTTCCTGGCCGCGCGGCACGGGTCGGGCACCCTCGTCGCGGAGGCGGCCGCCGCCGTGCCCGCGGGGCCGGCCCGGCCGCCCCGCCGGCCACGCGCCTACGACTTCTTCCCCGGCGTCGGCGACCTCGCCGGCTTCCCGCGCGCGGAGTGGCTGCGGGCCACGCGCGCCGTCCTGCACGACGTCCCGGACGCGGCGCTCGGCTACCCCGACGCGCGGGGGGTGCCCGCGCTGCGGAGGGCGCTCGCCGCCCACCTGGCCCGCACCCGCGGCGTCGTGGCCGACCCGGGGCGCATCGTCGTCTGCGCCGGCGTGACCCAGGCCCTGGCGCTGCTCGGGCGCGTCCTGCGCGCGGCCGGCCACGAGGCCGTCGCGGTCGAGGACCCCAGCCTGGCGCCCCACCGCGCGGTCCTGGCCGCCGCCGGGCTGGAGGTCGTCCCGGTGCCCGTCGACGACGAGGGCCTGCGGGTCGACGCGCTGCGCGCGACGGGCGCCGGGGCCGTCGTCGTCACGCCCGCGCACCACTTCCCGCTGGGCATGGTCCTCGCGCCGGCGCGGCGCGCCGCGCTGACCGCCTGGGCCCGCGAGCGCGACGGCCTGGTCGTCGAGGACGACTACGACGCCGAGTTCCGCTTCGACCGCCAGCCCGTCGGCGCGCTGCAGGCCCTCGCGCCCGCGCAGGTCGCCTACGCCGGCTCGGCCAGCAAGGCGCTCGCGCCCGGCCTGCGCCTCGGCTGGCTCGTGCTCCCGGCGGGCCTCGCCCGCGCGGTGGCCGAGGCCAAGGCGCTCGAGGACGGCGGGTGCGCCGTCCTCGACCAGCTCGTGCTGGGGCGCCTGCTGAGCACCGCCGCCTACGACCGGCACCTGCGCCTCACCCGGCGGCGCCTGGCCGGGCGCCGCGCCGCCGTCGTCGCGGCGGTCGCCGAGCACCTCCCGGCCGCCCGTGTCGAGGGGATCGCCGCCGGCCTGCACGCCGTGGTGCGCCTGCCCGCCGCGCTCGACGCGGATGCGCTGCTCGCGGCGGCGTCGCGGCGCGACGTGGGCGCCTGGCCGCTCGTGTCGGGCCCGGGCGAGCGGACCGACCTCCTCCTGCTGGGCTACGGCAACCTGCCCGAGCCGGCGCTCGCGGAGGGCGTCCGGCGCCTGGCCGACGCCGTGGCGGAGGCCGGCTGAGGGGCCGCCTTCGCTATCCTCGACCGCTCGTCATGCCGAAGATGAAGACCCATTCGGGCACGAAGAAGCGCTTCAAGGTCACCGCGGGCGGCAAGGTCCGTGGCCGTCACGCCTTCACGAGCCACATCCTCGAGAAGAAGTCGCCGAAGAAGAAGCGC
Source organism: uncultured Actinomycetes bacterium (assembly GCA_963707695.1). Lineage (GTDB taxonomy): Bacteria > Actinomycetota > Thermoleophilia > Solirubrobacterales > Solirubrobacteraceae > JAOPZW01. The sequence continues at coordinate 488,726 of CAVPQY010000006.1, forward strand.
CACCACGGCCGTCCGCTGATCCTGAAGGACCAGGACGCCAAGCGGGTCAAGAAGCTGCTGGGGGTGGGCAAGTGACGCGCGTCAAGCGGTCCGTCCACGCGAAGAAGAAGCGCCGCGCGACCCTCGAGCGCGCCAAGGGCTTCCGCGGCGAGGCGAACAGCAACTACAAGCGCGCCAAGGAAGCGGTCATGAAGGCGGACGCGTACGCGTACCGCGACCGCCGCAACCGCAAGCGCGACTTCCGCCGGCTCTGGATCACGCGGATCAACGCCGCCGCCCGCCAGAACGGGATGAACTACGGCCAGTTCATGCACGGGCTCAAGCTCGCCGGCATCGAGCTCGACCGCAAGGTGCTCGCCGACATCGCCGTCCGCGACGCCGAGACGTTCTCCCGATTCGCCGACGCCGCCCGTGAGGCGACGTCGGCCGCCGCTGCCTAGCACCGCCGCCGACATCGCCGACCACACGGGCGCCGCTTCCCACCCGGGACGGCGCCCTTTCTCGTTGCCGACCCTTGATCACCTCCCCGCACAACCCGAAGCTCAAGGACCTCCGTCGCCTCGCCCGGCGCCGCGAGGACGGGCGCTTCGTCGCCGAGGGGGAGGACCTCCTGGCGGCCGCGGACGCGGCGGGCTGGCCGGCGCTGGAGCGCTTCGTGGCGGCGGGGAGCGGCCTGGCGGGCGAGGAGGTCGACCCGCACGTGCTGGCCGGCGTCTCCGGCCTCGGCTCCGGCACGCGGGCGATCGCGGTCTACGAGCAGCGCTGGACGAGCCCGGCCGCGGCGCCGGCGGTCGTGCTCTGGGGCGTGCGCGACCCCGGCAACGTGGGGACCGTGCTCCGCTCGGCCCTCGCCTTCGGCGCGGCGTGCGTCGTCGTCGGCCCGGGGACGGCCGACCCCTTCTCGCCGAAGGCGGTCCGGGCCTCGATGGGGGCGGTGTTCGCCGTCCCGCTGGCGCGGGCGACGAGCGTCGACGAGCTGCCGCGGCCCGCCGTCGCGCTCGTGGCGCGCGCCGGGCGAGCCGCTGCGGGCGAGCGCGGGCGGCGCCCCGGGGGCGCTGCTCGTCGGCGGCGAGCGCGAGGGCCTGCCCGCCGCCGTCGTGGCGGCCTGCGACGCGGTGGCCCACATCCCGATCGCCACGGAGTCCCTGAACGCGGCGATGGCGGCGTCGATCGCGCTCTACGAGTTCTCTAGGGTGCAGCGCGCATGAGCCAGGCCCTGCAGCGCATCGACGAGCTCCGGGCCGAGGCCGAGGCGGCGGTCCGCGCGGCGCTCGACACGACTGCGCTGGAGGCGCTGCGCGTTCGCTTCCTGGGCCGCAAGGCGGAGCTGCCGAACCTCCTGCGCGGGGTCGCCCAGCTCGAGCCGGCCGAGCGCGGGCGCGTCGGCAAGGCGGCCAACGAGGCCCGTCAGGCGCTCGAGCGCCTCATCACCGACCGCGGCGCCGAGCTCGAGGCCGGCGAGCTCCAGGAGCGCCTGGCCGCCGACCGCGTCGACGTCACGCTGCCCGGCGCGCCGGTCCGGCCCGTCGGCCGCCACCACCTGCTGGCCCAGACGCGCCGCGAGATCGAGGACATCTTCGCCGGGCTGGGGTTCCGGGTCGTGGAGGGCCCCGAGGTCGAGACGGTCTTCTACAACTTCGACGCGCTGAACCACGACGCCGCGCACCCGGCCCGGTCGCGCAGCGACACGTTCTACCTGGCCGGCCGCGACGACGTCGTCCTGCGCACCCACACGTCGCCGATGCAGGTCCGCTCGATGGAGCTCGGGCCGCCGCCGATCCAGATCATCATCCCGGGGCGCGTCTACCGCCGCGACAGCGACGCGACGCACAGCCCGCAGTTCCACCAGGTGGAGGGGCTCGCGGTCGACGTCGACATCACGCTGGCCGACCTCAAGGGCACGCTGCTGGCCTTCGCCCGCGCGATGTTCGGCGAGGACCGCCAGGTGCGCCTGCGCCCGCACTTCTTCCCGTTCACCGAGCCGAGCGTCGAGGTCGACGTGAGCTGCTTCCTGTGCGGCGGCACGGGCCACCTGGACGACGGCCGTCGCTGCACGCTGTGCAAGGGCACGGCCTGGATCGAGATCCTCGGCGCCGGGATGGTCGACCCCAACGTGTTCGAGCACGTGCGCGAGCACGGCTACGACCCCGAGCGCGTGCAGGGCTACGCGTTCGGCATGGGCATCGACCGGATCGCGATGCTCAAGCACGGCGTGCCCGACCTGCGGCTGCTCTTCGACAACGACCTGCGGTTCCTGGAGCAGTTCGGCTGATGCTCGTCCCGCTGGAGTGGCTCCACGAGTTCACGCGCCCGGCGCTGCCGACGGCGGAGCTGGCCGACCGGCTCGACCTCACCGGCACCGTCGTCGACCGGATCCACCACCACGGCGTCGCGGCGCTCGACTTCTTCGTCGTCGGGCGCGTCCTCAGCGCCGAGCGCCACCCGGACGCCGACCGCCTGACCGTCTGCCACGTGGCCGTGGGGGAGGGGGACACCGCCACGATCGTCTGCGGTGCGCCGAACGTCGCCGCGGGCCAGACCGTCGCCGTCGCGCGGCCCGGCGCCGTCATGCCCGACGGGACGACGCTCGGGGCCGCGAAGCTCCGCGGGGTCGCCTCGGAGGGGATGATCCTGGCCGAGGACGAGCTCGGGATCGGCACCGACCACGCCGGGATCATGGTCCTCGACGACCTCCTGCCGGGCGGCGGCGACCTCGTCCCGGGCACGCCGCTGGCCGACGTCCTGGTGCTGGAGACCGACGTCCTCGAGCTCGAGATCACGCCCAACCGGCCGGACTGCCTCGGGATCTACGGCGTCGCGCGGGAGGTCCACGCCGCGACCGGAGCCGAGCTGGCGGCGCCCCCGTGGTCCGAGGACCCCGGTGCCGCCGCCGGCGAGGCGCAGGGCGCGCCGGTCGCGATCACCGTCGAGGACCCCCGGGACTGCCCGCGCTTCACCGCGCGCGCCTTCGAGGACGTCCGGGTCGGGCCCTCGCCGCCCTGGCTGAAGGCGCGGCTCATGGCCGCCGGGCAGCGGCCGATCAGCAACGTCGTGGACCTCACGAACTACGTGATGCTCGTGACGGGCCACCCGGTGCACGCCTTCGACCTCGACCGCGTGGCCGGCGGCCGCCTCGACGTCCGCCGGGCGCGGGCGGGTGAGCGGCTGCGGACGCTCGACGGCGTCGACCGCGGGCTCGACCCCGACATGGTCGTCATCGCCGACGCCGACGGCCCGACGTCGCTCGCGGGCGTCATGGGCGGCGAGCGCTCGGAGGTCCATGACGGCACGACGCGCGTGCTGCTCGAGGCGGCGGTGTGGGACGGGCCGAACGTCAACCGCACCTCGACGCGCCTGGGCCTGCGGTCCGAGGCCTCGTCGCGCTTCGAGAAGGGGCTCTCGCCCGAGGGCTGCCTCGAGGCCCAGGCCGTCGCGACGCGCCTGTTCACCGAGGTCCTGGGCGCGCGGCAGGTCGACGGGACCGTCGACGTGGGAGGCGCCGGCCCTCAGCCGGCGACGATCCGGCTGCGCGACGCCCGCATCGAGCGGCTGCTGGGCATGCCGGTGCCGCGCGAGCGCTCCCGCGGGATCCTGACCGCGCTCGAGTTCGGCGTGCGGGACGCCCCGGACGGCCTCGACGTCACCGTCCCGCACGCCCGCCGCAACGACGTCCGCCGCGAGGCCGACCTCGTCGAGGAGGTCGCGCGGCTCGGCGCGCTCGACGAGCTGCCGGCGACGATCCAGGAGAACCGCACCGGGCTTCCGGGCGGCCTGACCGCCCACCAGCGCCTGCGGCGCCGCGCCGAGGACGTGCTCGTCGGCCTCGGGCTCTTCGAGGTCGTGGGCTGGTCGTTCACCGAGCCGGGCCTGCTCGACCGCCTGCTCCTCCCGCCCGACGACCCGATGCGCCGCGTCGTCGAGCTCGAGAACCCGATGAGCGAGACGCAGTCGATCCTGCGCCCGACGATCCTCGGCTCCCTGCTCGACGCCGCCGCCCACAACCGGGCCCGGGGCGCGACGGACCTCGCGCTCTTCGAGGCCGGGGCGGTCTACCGGTCGGACCCCGGTCGCGACGACGGGCTGGCCGGTGAGCACCTCGCGCTCGGGATGCTCCTGCACGGCAGCGACTTCCCGCGCTCCTGGAAGGACCGCCTGCCGCCGCCGCGCGCCGACGTCTTCGCGGTCAAGGGCGTCCTGGAGGCCGTCCTGCGCACCCTGCGGGTGGACTGGCATGTCGAGCCGGCGCAGCGCCCGTACCTGCACCCGGGCCGGGCCGGGACCGTCCACGTCGCCGGGGAGCTGGTCGGGTTCGTGGGCGAGCTGCACCCCCGCGCCGCCGCCGCCTGGGACCTCGCCGAGGACCCGGTGGCGGTCGCGGTGGTCGACCTTGACCGCGTCGTGGCGCACGCCGTCGCCGTCCCCGCCCATCGCGACCTGACGTCCTTCCCGGTGCTGCGCCAGGACCTCGCCGTCGTCGTCGGCGACGACGTGCCGGCGGCGCGGGTCGCCGAGCTCGTCCGCCGCGCGGGCGGCGACGTCCTCGCGAAGGCCGAGGTGTTCGACGTCTTCCGCGGGCCCCAGCTCGGCGAGGGCCGCGTCTCGCTCGCGCTCCACCTCGAGTTCCGCGCCGCCGATCGGACCCTCACCGACGAGGACGTCGCGCCCGCGGTCGACCGCGTCGTGGCCGCCCTGCGCGACGAGCTCGGGGGCGAGCTGCGTGGCTGACGCGCGGGTCCTGGTCGCCGGCGCCTCCGGCTACGCGGGCGCGCTGGCCGCGCGGCTCGTCGACCGCCACCCGCAGCTCGAGCTGACGGCCGTGACGAGCCGCAGCGACGCCGGCCGGCGCCTCGACGAGCTCTACCCGCACCACCGCGTCGCCGCCGAGCTGGAGGCCCTCGACCTCGACGGCCCCCACGGCGAGGTCGACGCGGCCGTGGTCGCCTACCCGCACGCCGCCTCGGCGCCGGTCGTCGCCGAGCTGCGCCGTCGCGGGGTGCTCGTCGTCGACCTCAGCGCGGACTTCCGCCTGCGCGACGTCGCGGTCTACGAGGAGTGGTACGCCGCCGCACCCCGAGCCGGGGCTCGTCGCCGACGCCGTGTACGGGCTGCCGGAGCGCTATCGCGACGACCTGCGGGGCGCCGGACTCGTGGCCGGTCCGGGCTGCTACCCGACCGCGACGATCCTCGCGCTCGCCCCGCTCGCCGACGTCCTCGACGACGTCGTCGTCGACGCCAAGAGCGGCGTCTCGGGGGCCGGGCGGGCCGCGACGGAGAAGACGCACTTCGTGGCGGTCGACGAGAACGTCACGCCCTACGGCGTCGGGCGCCATCGCCACATGCCCGAGATCGACCAGGAGCTCGCGGCCGCCGGCGCGCGCGACCTCACCGTCACCTTCACGCCGCACCTGCTGCCGCTCGACCAGGGCGAGCTCGTCTCCTGCTACGCGACCCTGCGCGAGGACGTCGACGTCGCCGCGCGCTTCGCGGAGGCCTACGCGGACGAGCCCTTCGTCGAGGTCGTCGACCGCCCGCCCGGCGTGCGCGACGTGCGCGAGACGAACATCTGCCGGATGCACGCCCGGCGCGACGAGCGGACGGGCAAGGCCTTCGTCTTCGCCGCGCTGGACAACCTCTGGAAGGGCACGTCGTCGCAGGCCGTGCAGAGCCTGAACCTCATGCTCGGGCTCGACGAGGCGGCGGGGCTGTCACGTTGAGACCCCGGCCGGGTCCTCATCACCTGGCGCCGGATGCCCGGCGGAGGAGTCCTCGATGAGCTTCTTCGGCTCGCGCTGGGTCGAGGTCCCCGAGGGCCTCGCGGACGTGGCCGCCACGGCGTCCCCGACGCTTCCCCGCGGCTTCCGCGCGGCGGGGGTGGCCGGCGGCCTGAAGGCCTCGGGCGCGCGGGACGTCGGCCTGCTCGTCAGCGACGAGCCGGGCACCGTCAGCGCGGCGCGCTTCACGCGCTCGGGCGTCCTGGCCGCGCCCGTCGTGGTGACGAAGGAGCGCACGCGCCTGGACGCCCTGCGCGCCGTCGCCGTCAACGCCGGCAACGCGAACGCGGCCACAGGGCGGCCCGGCCTGGACGAGGCGGCCAAGGTCCAGGGGGCCGCGGCGATCGCCGCCGGGGTCCCGGTCGACGCCGTGGCGCTGGCCTCGACGGGGGTCATCGGCGTCGTGCTCGACGGCTCGGCCGTCGTGCGGGCGCTCGCGCGCGCGGCCGGCGAGCTGCGCCCTGACGGCGACGGCGACCTCGCCGCGTCGATCATGACGACGGACGCGTTCGCCAAGCGGGCCGTGCTCGACGTCGAGCTCACGGGCGGGACGGTCCGCCTGACGGCCCAGGCGAAGGGCGCGGGGATGATCCAGCCGTCGTTCGCGACCATGCTGTGCTTCGTGCAGACCGACGCCGCGCTGGCGCCGGAGACGGCCGACCTCCTGCTCGGGGTGTGCGTCAAGCGCTCGTTCGACCGCATCTCGGTCGACGGCCAGCTCTCGACGAACGACACGGTCATCCTCCAGGCCTCGGGCGCGAGCGGCGTCGACGTCGTCCCGGAGTCCGACGACGAGCTGCGCTTCGGCCAGGCGCTCGACGCGCTCCTGCGCCAGCTCGCCCTCGACATCGTCCGCGACGGCGAGGGCGCCGCGCGCGTCGGCCGGGTCGTGGTGCGCGGCGGCCACGGCACCCGCGTCGAGCGCACGGCGCGCGCGATCGCCAACTCGCCGCTGGCCAAGGCCGCGCTGCACGGCGGCGACCCGAACTGGGGGCGGATCGCCCAGGCCGCCGGCATGGCGCTCGTGGACGCGGCGCCGGTGCCGCTGGACATCTCGATCGAGGGCGTCCAGGTGTGCTCGGGCGGGACGGCCGTGCCGCACGACGTGGCGGCCCTGGCGGCGCTCGTCGCGCGACCCGAGGTCGAGTACGTCGTCGGCCTCCCGGGCGACGGGCACGAGACCGAGGTCTTCTTCTCCGACCTGTCGCACGCCTACGTGACCATCAACGCCGAGTACACGACCTAGGGGGCTGGGGTGCGACAGCGGAGCGAGAGCGAGCGGCCGCGAGCCGGGGGCGAGGCGCGGATCGAGACGCTGCTGGAGGCGCTGCCGTACATCCGGGAGTTCCACGGCCGCACGATCGTCATCAAGTACGGCGGGGCGGCCATGGAGGACCCGGGGCTGCGCGAGGACTTCGCCCGCGACGTCGTGCTCCTGAAGTACGTCGGCCTTGACCCCGTCGTCGTGCACGGCGGCGGGCCCGAGATCACGACCTACATGGAGCGCCTGAACCTGCCGGTCGAGTTCGTCGGCGGCCTGCGGGTCAGCGACGCCGCGACGGTCGAGGTCGCCAAGATGGTCCTCGTCGGCAAGGTCAACAAGGACATCGTCCTGCGCCTGAACCGCCACGGCCAGTCCGCGATCGGCCTGAGCGGCGACGACGGCGGCCTCCTGCGGGTCTCGCGGCGCGCGGCGCCCGACGGCACCGACCTGGGCTTCGTCGGGCGCATCGAGCGCGTCGACCGCCGCGTGATCGACCACGTCGCGCGCGACTACATCCCGGTCATCGCGTCGATCGGCGCCGACCGCGAGGGCAACTCGTACAACATCAACGCCGACGAGGTGGCCTCGGCCGTGGCCCGGGCGATCGGCGCCTACAAGCTGCTGTTCCTCACCGACGTCGTGGGGTGGCTGCGCGACCCGGCCGACCCGTCGTCGCTCATCAGCGAGGCGAGCACGGACGAGGTCGAGGCCGCGCTCGGGCACGTCGCGGGCGGGATGCGCCCGAAGCTCCAGGCGTGCGTCGAGGCGATCCACGGCGGGGTCTCGAGCGCGCAGATCGTCGACGGGCGGGTGCCGCACTCGGTGCTGCTGGAGCTCTTCACGCGCGCGGGCGTCGGCACGAAGGTCAAGCCGGCCGCATGACCGCGCCGACCGTCGCCGAGCTCCAGGCGCTCGAGCGCGCGCACCTCGTCCCCGCGTACGCGCGGCAGCCCGTGGCCTTCGTGCGCGGCGAGGGGACGCGGCTGTGGGACGCCGAGGGCGTCGAGCACCTCGACTTCCAGACCGGGCTCGCCGTGACCGCGGTGGGCCACGGCCATCCGGCCGTCGTCGCCGCGATCCAGGAGCAGGCCGCGCGGCTCGTCCACGTCGGCAACCTCTTCTACACCGAGCCGATGGTCCGCCTGGCGGCGCGCCTGGCCGAGCTCTCGCTCGGCGGCAAGGTCCACTTCGCGAACTCCGGGGCCGAGGCGGTCGAGGCCGCGCTGAAGGTCTGCCGCAAGGCGCGCACGGGCGGCACGGTCGTGTCGGTCCACCGCGGCTTCCACGGCCGGACGTACGGCGCGCTCTCGGCCACGCCGCAGGAGAGCAAGCAGGCGCCGTTCGCGCCGCTCGTGCCCGGGTTCGTCGCCGTCGCCCCGACGGCCGAGGCGATCACGGCGGCGGTCGACGACCGCACCGCCGCCGTCCTGCTCGAGCCGGTCCAGGGCGAGGGCGGCGTCCACGTGCTCGGCGACGACGTCCTGCGGGCGGCCCGGGCGGCGTGCGACGCGCACGGCGCCGCGCTCGTCTTCGACGAGGTCCAGTGCGGGCTGGGGCGGACCGGCCGGCTGTGGGCCTACGAGCACGCGGGCGTCGTGCCCGACGCGCTCACGACCGCCAAGGCGCTGGGCGGGGGCCTGCCGATCGGCGCGCTCCTGCTCGGCGAGCGCCTGGCCGACGTGCTGGAGCCGGGCGACCACGGGTCGACCTTCGCCGGCGGCCCCGTCCAGGCGGCGGCCGGCCTGGCCGTGCTCGACGTGGTCACCGACGAAGCGCTGCTGGCGCGCGTGCGGGCGCTCGGCGAGCGCCTGGCCGCGGCGCTGGCCGAGCTCCCCGGCGTCGTGGCGGTCCGCGGCCGCGGCCTCATGCTCGCGGCCGAGCTCGACCCGGCGGGGGACCGCACCGCTCCGGACGTCGTCCGGCGCGCGCTGCTGGAGGAGCGCCTGGTGGTCAACGCGACGGGACCCACGACGGTCCGCCTGCTCCCGCCCCTCGTCGTCACCGAGGCCGAGTGCGACGAGGCCGTCGCGCGACTGCGCCGCGTGCTCGCGCCGGGATGAGCGCCGCGCCGGCCGAGCGCTACGTCCCGGCCGCCGGGCGTGCGGCGTTCACCGGCGCCTACGACGCGGTCCTTGCGTCCACCATGCGCGAGGCGCGCTGGCGGCCGGCGCTGCTGGCCGCGGTCGTCGCGGGGCTGCGGCCGGGGGCGACCGTCGTCGACGTCGGCGCCGGGACCGGGACCCTCGCGATCGCGCTCGCCGCCGCCCGGCCCGAGGCGCGCGTCGTCGGGGTCGACGGCGACCCGGACGTCCTGGCGCTCGCGCGGCGCAAGGCCGGCGCCGAGCGGGTCGACTGGGTCGCCGCCCTGGCCGGCGACCTCCCTCTGGCCGACGCGGCCGCAGACCGCGTCGTGCTCTCGCTGCTCCTGCACCACCTGTCGCCCGTGAGCCGGGACGAGGCGCTGCGAGAGGTGCGGCGCGTCCTGCGCCCGGGCGGTCGCCTCCACGTCGCCGACTGGGGCCGCCCGCGCGGGCTCCTGTCGCGGGTCGCCTTCGGGGCGCTGCGGCTCCTGGACGGGCGCGAGGCCACGCGCGACCACGCCGCGGGTCGTCTCCCGGCGGTCCTCGCGGCGGCGGGCTTCGCGGGCGTGCGCCGCCAGGCGCGGGTGCGCACCGGCTGGGGGACGCTCGAGCTGCTGGTGGCGGACGGGTAGCCAGGTCGCATGGCCGTCGATCCCCTCCGCCTGTCGGTGCCCGTCGAGCACGACGGCGTCGCCGACCGGGTGGCGATCGAGGAGCCGCTCGAGATCCGGGTCCGCGGCACGGCGCTGGCGGTGACGATGCGCACGCCCGGCCACGACGAGGAGCTCGCGCTCGGGTTCCTGCACGGCGAGGGCCTGCTGGCGCCCGGGCCGGCGCCTCCGGCGGGCCCGCCGCCGGACCTGGCCAACAACGCCGTCGAGGTCGACGCCGAGCTCGCCGGCGGGGAGGGCGCGGTCGCGTCGCGGCGGTTCTACACGACGTCGTCGTGCGGGGTCTGCGGGAAGGGCGCCCTCGAGGAGGTCGCGGTCCACGCACCGCCGCTCCCCGACGGGCCCGTCGTCCGCCGCGCGCTGCTCGCGACCCTGCCCGGCCGCCTGCGCCAGCCCGGCTTCGACGCGACCGGCGGCCTGCACGCGACCGGGCTCTTCACGCGCGCCGGCGAGCTGCGCTGGGTCCGCGAGGACGTCGGGCGCCACAACGCGATGGACAAGGTGGTCGGGCGCGCGCTGCTCGTCGGGGCGCTGCCGCTGCACGGCCACGTGCTGTGCGTGAGCGGGCGGCTCTCGTTCGAGCTCGTCCAGAAGGCCGCCGTCGCCGGCGCGCCCGTCCTCGTCGGGGTCGGAGCGCCGACCTCACTCGCGGTCGAGCTCGCGGCCGACCGCGGCCTGACGCTGTGCGGGTTCGCCCGCGGCGGGCGCGTCAACGTCTACACGCGCCCCGAGCGGGTTCTGTCCTAGGCTCCGGCGCCCATGGCCGAGGCGCACGAGACCCAGCACACCCGCACCGCGAGCTACCTCGCCGAGCCGGGCGAGGTCAGCCGCGTCCTGCTGCTCTACTCGGGCGGCCTCGACACGAGCGTGATGCTCAAGTGGATCCAGGACGAGTACTCGGCCGAGGTCGTCGCGCTCACCGTCGACCTGGGTCAGCCGGGGGAGGACTACGGCGTCGTGCAGGGCAAGGCGCTGCAGCTCGGCGCCGTCGCCGCGGAGGTGGTGGACGCGCGCGAGGAGTTCGCCCGCGACTTCGTGCTCCCCGCCATCAAGGCCAACGGGACCTACGGGCTCGCCTACCCGCTCTTCACGGCGCTCGGCCGGCCGCTCATCGCCAAGATCGCCGTCGACTACGCGCGCCGTCACGGGTGCGACACGATCGCCCACGGCTGCACCGGAAAGGGCAACGACCAGGTCCGCATCGAGGCGACGGTCGCCACGCTCGCGCCCGAGCTGAAGGTCATCGCGCCCGTCCGCGGCTGGCAGATGGGCCGCGAGGAGGAGATCGAGTACGCCCGGCGCCACGGGATCCCGATCAAGGGCGGGGCCGAGCAGACGCCGTACTCGATCGACGACAACCTCTGGGGCCGCTCGAGCGAAGGACGCTGGATCGAGGACCTCTCGCACGCCCCCGACGACGACGTCTTCCAGCTCGTGACCCGGCCCGAGCTGGCGCCCGACGAGCCGCGCGTCGTCGAGGTCGGGTTCGAGCGCGGGGTGCCCGTGACCCTGGACGGCGAGCGCCTCGGCCTCGTCGAGCTCATCGAGCGCGCCGGCGCGCTCGGGATCGAGCACGGCATCGGGATCGTCGACCACATCGAGGACCGGATCGTCGGGCTGAAGGTGCGCGACATCTACGAGGTGCCCGCGGCGACGATCCTGCTGCTCGCCCACGCCGAGCTCGAGCGCCTCGTGGGGACGATCCACCAGAACCAGTTCAAGCCCGACCTCGACCGGCAGTGGGCCTACCTCGTCTACGCGGGCCTGTGGTGGGAGCCGCTGCGGGCGAACCTCGACGCCTACATGGACGCGGTCAACGAGCAGGTCACCGGGACGATCGGCATCAAGCTCTTCAAGGGCCACGCCCGCGTCGTGACGCGCTCGTCCCCCAACGCGGTCTACGACGCGTCGCTGGCGACCTTCGAGACCTCCGGCGGCCTCTTCTCCCAGCAGGCCTCGCCCGGCTTCATCGAGCTGTGGTCGCTGCAGTCCCGGCTCGCGCACCGGCTGCACGAGCGCGGCGGCGGCGGTGGAGCCTAGGCCGCCGGGAGCCCGCACGGGCGGACGCGGGGTCGCCGCACCCGCCGCGCGCGGGCCGTTCTGGCCCATGGTCCTGTGGGGCAGCGCCCTCGCCCGCCTCGTCGCGCGATCGGGCGACGGCCCGACGGGGTAGGCAGCCCGCATGCTCTACCGCCTGCTCGGCATGGTCGTCTGGAAGTCCGGCACCTGGTTCCTGCGCCGGAAGTACGGGCGGCAGAGGATGCCGCGGCCCGTCCTCGTCGGCGTGGCCGGCGTCGCGCTGGCGGCGCTCCTGCTCGGCGCGCGCTCGCGCGGGGGACGCTCCGGCCAGCTGACGCCGTAGGCTCGTGGCGTGCCCGATGCCGCCCACCTGACCGCGTTCCTGGCGGCCGCCCTCCTGCTGGCCGTGATCCCGGGCCCCGGCATGCTCTACGTCCTGGCGCGCAGCCTCGCCGGCGGCACGCGCGCCGGCGTGCGCTCGACGGCCGGCACGGCGCTCGGCGGCAGCCTGCACGTCGTCGCCGCGGCGGCGGGGCTGTCGGCGCTCGTGCTGGCGTCCTCCACCGCCTTCGAGGCGCTGCGGCTGGCCGGCGCCGCGTACCTCGTCTGGCTCGGCGTGCAGACGCTGCGCACGGCCGGGACGCCGCCGGAGCTCGGAGCCCCGGCCGGTCGCGGGGACCCGCTGCGGCAGGGCGTCCTCACGGAGGCGCTGAACCCGAAGACGGCGCTCTTCTTCCTGACCTTCCTGCCGCAGTTCGTGCAGCCCGACCGCGGCCCGCTGGTCCCGCAGCTCGTCGTGCTCGGCCTCGTCACCGTCGCGCTGAACAGCGCCGCGGACCTCGTCGTGGCGGTCCTCTCCGGGCGGCTCGCCGCGGGCCTGCGGCGCTCCCCGCGCCGCTGGCGGCGTCAGCGGACGGCCTCCGGCCTCGTGCTCGTCGGCCTGGGCGGTGCGGCGGCCGTCTCGCGGTAGCCGCAGGACGCCGGTGCAGGGCTGGCAGACGTCCGCCGCGACCCCTACGGTGCGTGGGGTGGAGCCTGCCGTCCCGCCTCCGTCGCCGGGTGACGACCCCGTCGCCGGCGCTCGCGTGCCGTCCGAGACCGGGGAGGCCGGGGCCCGTCGGCAGCTCGCCACCGCCGAGGCCGAGATCGAGGCGCTCCGCGCCCGCCTGGCCGCGGCGTCCGCGGCGCGCGACGCCCTGAGCGCCGGCGTGGCCGAGCGCGACGCGCAGCTCGCCGCGCTCGAGGCGCGCGCGCTGGCCGAGTCCCCCGGCGAGGCCTCGTCGCTCGAGGTGCTCCTCGCCCGCGCGCGCGAGGACGCCACGACGGCCCGGCGCGAGCTGGCCGAGCGCGAGGGAGCCGAGGCCGAGCTCCTGCGGGCGGTCGGCCGCCTGCGGGCGGAGCTCGACGCGGTCCGCGCGGACGTCGGCGCGCGTGACGCGCGCGAGCGCGAGGTGGCGACGCTCATCGCGGAGGTCGCCGACGCCGCCCGGCACGCGCGCGAGGAGGTCGATCGCCACCTGGAGGCGCGCGAGGCGTCCGAGGCCGCTCAGGCCCAGGCCCAGCTCGCGGCCGCCGCCGACCGCCGCCGCGCCGACGACGCGGCCGCCGAGGCCGCGCGGGCGCGCGAGGCCGCGGACGGGCTGCGCCGGGAGGCCCAGGAGGCCGCCGCCGCCCTGGCCGGCGCCCAGCGCCGGGCCGAGGCGGAGGGGCGCCGGGCCGAGGCCGAGGGGCGGCGGGCCGACGAGGCGGTCGAGGCGCTCACGGCCGCTCGCCACGAGCTCGAGGCGCTGCGGCGCCGCGCCGACGACGCCGCCGCTGCGCTCGCCGCCGCGGAGGAGCGCGTGGAGGATGAGCGGCGGCGCGCGGACGAGGCCGTCGCGGGCCAGCAGCGGCGCACCGCCGAGGCCGCGGCCGAGGTCGCCCGCGCCCAGGACGCGGTGACGGCACAGGAGCGGCGGGCCGACGAGGCCGTCGGCGCCCTCGACGCCGAGCGCCGCCGCGCCGACGAGGCGGCGGGCGCGGCCGAGGTCCAGCGTCACCGGGCCGACGAGGCGACCGCCGCCCTCGACGAGGCGCGGCGCCGGGCCGACGCGGCGACCACCGCGCTCGAGGACGCGCGGCGCCGGGCGCACGAGGCCGACGGCCTGGCCGAGTTCCAGCGCCGGCGCGCGGACGGCGCCGTCTCCGCGCTCGCGCAGGCGCGTGCCGCGGTCGAGGAGCACCGGCTGCGCGCGCAGGAGTCCTCCGAGGGCGTGGCCCGGGCCCGGGCCGAGGTGGACGAGCACGGCCGTCGCGCCGAGGACGCCGTCGCAGCGGCCCGAAGGGCCGAGGCTGCGCTCGGGGCCGCGCGCGAGGAGGCCGAGGCGGCCACCGCGCAGCTCGCCCAGGCGCGCGCCGAGGTCGACGAGCACCGCCGTCGCGCGGACGAGGCCGGGGCGGCCGCGGAGCAGGCCGAGGCGGCGCTCGACGAGACCCGCCAGCGCAGCGCGGAGGCCGCCGCGGTCCTCTCCGACGCCCGCGACGAGCTCGAGGCCGAGCGGCGGCGGTCCGGCGTGCTCGGCCCGCGCGACGCGGCCGACCCCTTCCACCGCCCGCTCGGCGGGCGCCCGGGCGACCGGGACCCCTCCGACCCGCTGCACCGTCCGCTAGGCGGCTCCCCGGGCGGGGGCTTCGCCGGCTCGGGCGACCGTGACGCGGGCGATCCCGGGCGGCGGCCCCTCGGCGGTTCCCCCGGCGCCGAGGGCGATGTGCCCGATGCCGGGCGGCGACCCGGCCGGGGTTCCCCCGGCGGCGAGCGCGACGTGCCCGACCCGGCGGACCGGCGCCTGGGCGGGCGCGGCCTCGAGCCGGAGCGGCGCGGCCCGGGCCCGAGCGGCTCGGCCGCGCGCGACGACACGGGCGCGCCCGGCTGGACCGGCGGCGCGATCGGGGCCGGGGAGCACGGCGCCCGCGCCGCGCGCGAGGCGCAGCTCGCCGCGCTCCACGCCGCCCGCGACCGCGTGCGCGACGCGAGCGATCCCGCCGGCGCGGGGCCCGACCTCATCGCCGGCCTGACCGCCGCCGCCGACCGCCTGCGCGCGCAGCTGCCGACGATGGACGCCGCCGGTCCGGACGGCGCGGGTCCCGACGACGGCGTGTCCGCGGAGGCCGGTCTCGAGGTGGGCGCCGCCGGCCCGGTCGCGCCCGAGCCGGCGCACGGCGCCGCCCTCGGCGTCGCCACCGCCGACATCGGCCCCGCGCAGGACGAGGACGACGACGAGGGCGAGGGCGAGGGCGGCGAGGTCGTCGAGCTGCGCCCCGTCCGGCCTGCGGCGCCACGTCCGGCCGAGCGGCCGGACGACGACCCCCTGCCCGACCCGCCCGAGCCCGAGCCCGCCGCGGAGAGCACCGCCGGCCGGGCGTCCGGCTGGCCGCCGGGGCCCGAGCCGCGCGACCGCCCGGCGCCGACCCCGATGCAGCCGGCGGTGGACGACCTCCCGAGCGCGGCCGACGGCGAGGCCGTGGACGCCCCGGTCGTCGACGCCGAGCTGGTCGGCGACGGCGACGGCCCGCCCGTGACGGCCGCCGCCGACACCGGCGACGCCGTCGTCGACGCGGTCGTGATCGACGCCGAGGACGCCGCCCCGAGCGAGGACGCGGGCGAGCGCCGTGCCTCGTCGGCAGGACCGACCCGTTCGGGGCCGCCGCGCCGCCGCAGCCTCGGCGAGCTCCTCCGCCGGCTCGCCGGGCGCGGGTCCCGCGACCGCTAGCGCAGCCCGCCGCCCACGCTCCGCTCGTCGGCGGCGGCGAGGTCGGCCAGCGTGAAGTCGACGTCCTCGCCGAAGGTGGCGAGGAGGCGCTGCCGGAGCGCGGTGTACCGGCGCAGCGCCTCGCTGTGGCGGCGTCGCTCGAGGCAGAGCGCGATGAGCTGGCGATGGACATCGGTGTCGAACGGCTCGAGGTCGGCGAGGCGCTCGAGGTAGGCGGCGGCGGCGTCCAGGTCGCCGGCCTCGCGCTCGAACGCGCCGAGGGTCCGCAGCGCCTCCGCGGCCAGCGCGCGCAGCCGGTCGCGCTCCGAGCGCGCCCAGTCGGCGTAGGGCTCGTCGGCGAGGAAGTCGCCGCGGTACAGGTCGACCGCCCGGGCGAGCCGGGCCCGAGCGAGCTCGCGGTCGCCCTGGGCCAGGGCCTCGCGCCCGTCCTTGACGTCGCGCTCGAACTCGTCGGCGTCGATGTGGACCCGGCGGCGGTCGAGCGAGTAGGCGCCGTCCAGGAAGCGGACGAAGGCCGACTCGGCCCTGGGCACGCGGGCGGGCTCGAGCCGCTCGCGCAGCGCGTGGACGAAGTACCGCACCCCCTGCAGGTTGCGCGGGCCGGAGTCCGACCACAGCTGCTCGGCGATCTCGTCCGGGAAGAGCATGCGGTGGCGCTCGGTGACGAGGAGCTTGAGGAGCCGTCCCGTGCGCTGGTCCAGCCACCGGCCGCCGAGCGACACCTCCGCGCTGTCGACCTGCGTCCGCCCGAGCGCCCGGATCCGGAGCTCCGGGCCGCCGCCCCAGTGCGGCTCGGTCCGCCGGCGCCGGTCGTCGCGGCGTCCCGGGCGCAGCTCGACCAGCACGCCGTCCTCGGCATCGTCCGCGGACACGGGCGCCACCGTCACCCAGGCAGCGTCCGTGGAGCAGCCGGGCGGGAGGTCGGTGCGGACCTCGGGCAGCGCCGACCCCTGGTCCAGCGCACGGCGCAGGAGCGGGACCCCGCCGGCGGTCGCGCGCGGCAGTCCCAGGACCTCGGCGGCGACCGGGCTGCCCGGGCGGTCCCAGCCGAGCGGGGCCGCCGAGCCCAGCAGCGCGCGCGCGGCGTCGTTGTGCGTCACGAGACGGCCCTCGGGCGTCAGGACGAAGATCGCGTAGGGATGGCCCTCGAACGCGCGCACGGCCGCCGAGACGTGCGCGGTCTCCCACGCATCGCGCACCGGCCTCCGGTCCCCCCCCATAACCAGCCCCCCTCCGGCGCGTCGGTCCGCTCGGGCCGATCGCCGTCCGAACTCCAAACCGCTCACGCTGATTAAACCGTTATGTGAACCGCCTGTGAAGTCCCTCCAGGCAGGGTGACCTCCACAGCTCGCCGGCGGCTGGGGGCTGCCGGCCCGACGAGCAAGGGGGGCTTGTTGCCGATCACCGTGCGCCCCGCGCGCAGCGGTCCGGTGCGCCGACGCGCACCCGACCGGCACCGACACGCACCGCCGGACCCGTCCACGAGAGCGCTCGTGGCGGATGCCCAGCGGGGCGACCGCGCCGCGATGCAGGCGCTCTACGTCCGCTATCGCCCGGCCGTCCTGGGCTACGTCCAGCCGATCGTCGGCGAGCAGCACGACGCCGAGGACGTCTGCCAGCAGGTCTTCGCCAAGCTCCTGACCGAGCTGTGGCGCTACGAGCCGGGCGGGTCCACGTTCCTCGGCTGGCTCCTGCGCGTCGCTCGCAACACGGCCATCGACCACCGCCGCCGTCGCCGCTGGTCGATCCCGGTCGCGGTCGTGCGCGACCCCGAGGCGCTCGGCGCGGACGACGTCGCCGTCGCCTGCCGCGCGTCCCTGCGCGAGGCGCTCGGCACGCTGCCGGCCGGGCAGCGTGACGTGCTCCTCCTGCGCCACCTGCTGGGGCTGACGCCGCCGGAGATCGCGCGCCGCACGGGCCGGTCCGTCGGCGCCGTCAACGGCCTGCACCACCGCGGCCGGGCCGCGGCCCGCGTCGCCCTCCACGACCTCGGCGCCGGGCCGGCGACGTCATGCTGAGCGCCCAGGCCACCGCAGCCGCCGAGGTGCCCGCCCCGCCGCTCCTCGTCGGCGTCCTCGCCGACCCCGCCCGTGCGCGGCGCATCGGCCGCGCGCTCCTGCGCGACGGGCACGAGGTGCCCGTCCTGGCGGCGGCCCTCGAGGCCATGGTCGCGGGCTGCGCGCACGCCACCCCGCACGTCGTCGTCGCCGCCTGGACCGGCGACGCTCGCGACGGCGCGGCCGTCCTGCGGGCGCAGGCCGCCGCCCTCCCGCAGGCCCGCGCCGTCGTCGTCCTGCCCGCGGCGACCCCCGAGGCCACGCGCGCCGCCCTGGAGGCCGGCGCCGACGGCGTCGTGGCGGAGGCGCGCCTGGAGCTGACGCTCGGGCTCGTCGTGCGCCTGGTCGCCCTCGGCCAGAGCTCCGTGCCGCGCGACGGCCGCCGGGCGCTCGGCGACCCGGTGCTCTCCGCGCGCGAGCGCCAGGTCCTCGGCCTCGTCCACGAGGGGCTGGCCAACGCGGACATCGCCCGCCGGATGTGCCTCGCCGAGAGCACGGTCAAGACGCACCTGGCGTCGGCGTTCCTGAAGCTCGGCGTGCACTCCCGCGACGAGGCCTCGGCGCTGCTCGTCCGCCTCACCGCCCGGCCGGCGCACGGCGCCTCGGAGCTGCTCGCCTCATGACGATCCACATCCAGGGAGGTCCCGTGTCCACGTCCGCCACCACGCCGGTCCCGGTGGAGGGCCGGCCGTCCATGGCGGGCCCGCCGGAGCTGACGGTCGTCGTCCCGACCCGCAACGAGGAGGGCAACGTCGCCCGCCTCTGCGCCCTGCTCGACGACGCGCTCGCGCACGTCTCGTGCGAGGTCGTCTTCGTCGACGACAGCGACGACGGCACGCCCGACGCGGTGCGCCTCGCCGCCGCCCGCACGCGCGCGCCGGTCCGCCTGGTGCACCGCGAGCCGCCGGACCGCGCCAGCGGCCTGGGCGGCGCGGTCGTCGAGGGGCTGCGCACGGCGCGCGGCACCTGGGTCTGCGTCATGGACGCCGACCTGCAGCACCCGCCCGAGCTCGTCGGGCGACTGCTCGACCGCGCTCGCGACGGCGGCTACGACGTCGTCGTGGCCAGCCGGTTCCGGCCCGAGGGCGACGCCGAGCGCTTCGCCGCCGCCCGCCGCCTGGTCTCGTGGGCGAGCAAGGAGGGCGCGCGCCTGCTCTTCCCGAGCCGCCTCCGGGCGGTCTCGGACCCGATGAGCGGCTTCTTCGTCGTCCGCCGGAGCGCCGTCGACCTCGACCGCCTGCGCCCGCGCGGGTTCAAGATCCTCGTCGAGCTGCTCGTGCGGACGCCGCGGCTGCGCGTGGGCGAGATCGGCTTCCACTTCGGCGAGCGCTACGCCGGCGAGAGCAAGGCCGGCGCCCGCGAGGCGGGCCGCTTCCTCGCCCAGCTCCTGACCGCGCGCCTCGACGACGCACCGCTGCGCTTCGTGCGCTTCGGGCTCGTCGGGCTGACGGGTCTGGTGGTCAACACCGTCGCCCTGGCGGCGTTCACCTCGGGCGCGGGCATCTACTACCTGATCTCGGCGATCCTCGCGACGCAGGTCTCGACGCTGTGGAACTACGCGCTGACGGAGGCGTGGGTGTTCCGCGGGCGCGAGACGGGCCGGCGGGCCAGCCACCGCGCCGGCCTGTACTTCGCGACGAACAACATCGCGATGCTCCTGCGCATCCCGCTGCTGCTGGCCCTGACGTCCGGGCTCGGGGTGAACTACCTCATCTCGAACATCGTCTCGCTGATGGCGCTGACGCTCGTGCGGTTCGGCCTGGCCGACAGCTGGATCTGGCAGGCGCGGCGGACGCTCGACGCCCACGTGGGCCGGGCGGCCGCCTGGAGCTACGACGTGCACGGCATCGTCACCGTGCGCAGTGACGTCGTCCTGCCCGAGCTCGAGCGGTTCACCGTCGACGAGCTCGCCGGGAGCCCGACGATCACGGTGCGGGTCGGCGGGCCGGCCGGTGACCGACCCCCCGATCCGGCCGGACCCGCCGACGCGCACCCGGCCCGGATCGCCTACGCGGAGTCCCTGCGGCGCCTCGGCTTCGCGGTCGACATCGCGCGCGGCGACCGCTTCGAGGTCCGCGCCTCGCGCCTCGTCGGGCTCTCGCCGCACGTCCTGTACACGAACGTCGTCGAGCCGATCCTGCGCTGGTCGTTCGCCGAGCGCGGCTACGCGCTCGTGCACGCGGCGTGCATCGCGGCGGGCGACGACGCGTTCCTCATCACCGCGCGCACGGACACCGGCAAGACGACGACGTGCCTGAAGGTCCTCGACACGGGGCCGTACCGCTTCCTGTCCGACGACCTGACGCTGCTGTGCCCGGACGGGCGCGTGCTGACGTACCCCAAGCCGCTGACCATCAGCCGGCACACGCTGCACGCCGTCAAGACGCCGGTCCTCACCCGCCGCGAGCGGCTGGGCCTCGTCGTGCAGAGCCGGCTGCACTCCCGGTCCGGGCGGCGCTTCGCGCTCCTGCTGGCCAAGACCCACGCGCCCGCGGCGACGATCAACGCGATCACGCAGATCCTCGTCCCGCCGCCGAAGTTCCACGTCGATCGCCTGGTGCCCGGCGTCCGCCTGGCGTCCGAGGCGAAGGTCCGGGGGATGGTGATCATCCAGCGCGGCGGCACCGGCGACGTCGTGCTCGACGGCGACGAGGCGCTCGCGACGCTGCTGGAGAACTGCGAGGACGCCTACGGCTTCCCGCCCTACAGCGAGATCGAGCACTTCCTGCACAGCCACGAGGGCGCCCAGCTGCAGACCGCCGAGCGCGAGACGATCGCGCGGGCGCTCCACGGGGTCAAGGCGACGCTCATGCGCAGCGAGACCATGGACTGGGCGACGCGCCTCGGCGCGCTGCTCGGACCGGCCGTCAAGCCCGTCGCGATCGCCGGTGGGGCGCCGTCCGCGGCGCCAGAGGCCGTCCCTGGCGCAGCCTCGGACGCGTAGGCGTGGCCGGGGCCGCCACCCCGGGCGTCGCCCGCCCGCCCCTGGGGCGCCTGCGCGCCGGGGGTGCGCGGGCGGTTGCGACGGACCACATCCCGCGCACGTCGCCCGCGACGTGGGCGGCACTGGCCGCCGTGCTCGTCCTCGCCGCGTTCCTCCGCCTCTGGGACCTCCAGGCGCTCGGCGCCAACAGCGACGAGGCCGTCTACGCGGGCCAGGCGGCCTCGATCGCCGGCGACCCGTCGCTGACGCCGCTGTTCCCGATCTTCCGCGCGCATCCGCTGCTCTTCCAGACGCTGCTCTCGGTGCCGTGGCGCCTGGGCGGCCACCTCGAGACGGCGCGGGTGATCGCGGCGCTGTTCGGCGTCGTGACCGTCTACGTGACCTTCCGCCTCGGGCGGCTGCTGTACGGCACGGCGGCGGGGCTGGTGGCGGGGCTGCTGCTGGCGGTCATGCCGTACCACGTCGTCGTGTCCCGCCAGGTGCTGCTCGACGGGCCGATGGTGCTCTGCGCCACGCTCTCGCTCTACCTCCTGGCCCGCTTCGCGACGACCGCGAGGCCCACGTGGCTCTACGCGGCGGCCGCGGCGATGGGGCTGACGGTGCTGTGCAAGGAGACGAGCATCCTCCTGCTCGGCGCGGTCTACGCGTTCTTCGCCCTCGCGCCCGAGGTGCCGGTGCGCCTGCGCCAGGGCCTGGTGGCGGCGGGCATCCTCGTCGTGACGATCGCGCCCTTCCCCGTCGTCCTGCACCTCGCCGGCGGCAGCCGCTCGGGCGGGCACTACCTGGTCTGGCAGCTCTTCCGGCGCCCGAACCACGACCTCGGCTTCTACCCGTCCGTGGTCCCGCCCGCCGTCGGGCTCCTCGTCCTGGCCCTCGCCGCCGCCGGCCTCGTGCTGCTGCGCCGCCGGCGCTCGTGGCGCGAGACGCTGCTGCTGGCCTGGATCGTCGTCCCGGTGGCCTTCTTCGTCCTGTGGCCGGTCAAGGGCTTCCAGTACCTGCTGCCCTGCGCGCCGGCCGTCGCCGTCCTGGCCGCGCGCACGCTCGCGCTCGCCCCCGCGCGCCTCGCCGGGCGGCCCGTCGGCGGCCGCGCGAGGCTCCTGGCCGTCGGCGTCCCGGCGGTCGTCGTCGCGGCGGTGCTGGGCGTGTCGTCGTGGGACCGGATCGCGCCCTCGCCATCGGCGTCGCTGCTGGCCGGCTCGGGCGGGATGCCCGGCGGCCGCGAGGCGGGGCGCTGGCTCGGCGCCCACGTCCCGCCCGGGGCGCAGGTCATGACGATCGGCCCGTCCATGGCCAACGTCCTGGCCTTCTACGGGCACCACCGCGCGTGGGGGCTGTCGGTCAGCCCCAACCCGCTCAGCCGCAACCCGTCCTACAAGCCGCTGGTCAACCCCGACCTGGCGATCCGCGAGGCGCGGGTCCAGTACGCGGTGTGGGACGCGTTCAGCGCGTCACGCTCGTCGTTCTTCGCCCGCAGCCTGCAGCGCTACGTCGAGCGCTACCGCGGACGCGTCGTCCACGCGGTCATGCTCCCGGCGCGCACCGCCTCGGGCCACACCGTGCCCCGCCCGGCCATCCTCGTCTACGTCCTGCGGCCATGAGGCGTGCCGTCGTCCTCCGCGCGCTCGCGCTCGCCGCCCTGGCGGTGCCGGTCGCCGCCGCGCCGGCGTCCGCGGCCGTGGCCGTCAAGCCGCGCACCCCGATCGAGCACTTCGTGGTCCTCATGCAGGAGGGCCACTCGTTCGACAACTACTTCGGCACGTACCCGGGCGCCGACGGGATCCCGAAGGGGACCTGCATGCCCGTGGACCCGGCGCGGCGCGGCGGGCGCTGCGTCGCGCCGTTCCGTCTCGGCGACCGCTCCGCGAGCCTGCCCCACAGCGCGGTGACGACCGCGGCGCAGCAGCGCGGCGGCCGGATGGACGGCTTCGTGAAGTCCCAGGTCGAGCTCGGCGTCGCCGACCCGCGCTCGCCGATGGGCTTCTACGACGGCCGCGACCTGCCCTTCTACTGGAACCTCGCCGACCAGTACGTGCTCTTCGACCGTTTCTTCGCCGCCTCGCCGGGCGGCAGCGTCTCGAACCACCTCCAGTGGCTGACGGCCACCTCCGGCGACCCGCGCTACCCCGATCTCATCCCCCCCGGAGGCTTCCGCCGCATCCCGACGATCATCGACCTGCTGCGCGCGCGCGGCGTGTCCTGGAAGGTCTACGTCCAGGACTACGACCCGTCGATCACCTACCGCTCGACCGGGAGCGACGGGCCGACGACCCAGGCGACGTGGATGCCGCTGCTGTCGTTCCCGAAGTACGTCGACGACCCGGCCGTGCGCCGGCACATCGTCGACCTCTCCGAGCTGTTCACGGACGCCGACAGCGGCACGCTGCCGTCCGTGGCCTTCGTGGTCCCGGCCGCCTCGAGCGAGCACCCGCCCGGGCGCCCGCAGGCCGGCCAGCGGCTCGTCCGGCGCATCGTCGGGTCCATGCTGCTCAGCCCGCTGTGGCCGTCGTCGGCGTTCCTGTGGACCTACGACACCTGGGGCGGCTGGTACGACCACGTGCGGCCGCCGAAGGGCCGCGGCTTCCGCGTCCCGGCCCTGCTCGTCAGCGCCTGGGCGCGCCGCCACCACGTCGACCACACGCCGCTGGACACGACGTCGGCCCTGCGGTTCATCGAGGTCAACTGGCGCCTGCCCGCGCTGCGCCCGACCGACCGCCGCGCCCGGACCTTCATCGACGCCTTCGACTTCTCGGCCGGTCCGCGGCCGCCGGTCATCCCCGCGCTCGCGCGCACGCACCCGCCACCCGAGCGGGTCCGGCGCAGCGTGATCTACGCCGGCTACGGCGGTGCCGCGATCCTGGCCGCCGTGCTGATCGCCGGCGGAGCGCTCGTCGCGCCGGGCCGGCGGGCCCGCGGGGGACGCCGCGGCCGCCTCCGGGGGACCGGGCGATGACGGTCCGACGACGGCGGACGCCCGCCGGCCTCGTCGTCGTCGCCGCGCTCGTCGCCGCGGTCCTCGGCTCGGCGCCCGCGGCCTCCGCGGCGGCCACGCGGCCCGTGGTGCTGCAGGTCCGCCCCGTCACCCCGGGCGTCGTCTTCGTCCTGCACGGGCGCCGGTACGTCAGCGACGCGCGTGGGCGCGTCACGCTGCCCGCGAGCCCGAAGGAGCGCGCCCACGGCGGCGCGCTCCTGCGCGCGCGCCTGCGCATCCCGCCGCGGACCGTCGCCCCGGGGCGGCGGATGCGCTTCGGGCGCTGGGTGGGTGCCACGCCGACCGTGGTCCTGCACGCGCCGGTCCGCGTCGTCCTGACCGACCCGGCCGGCCGCGAGCTCGACGGGAGCGAGGCGCCCGAGGTCGTCGTCCGCGGCAGCGACGGCTCGCGCCCGGTCCTCCGCAGCGACCGCACGACCTGGCTGCCGGCGGTCCGCGCCGTCGTCACGCCACGCGGCGACTGGCGGCGCCGCTCGATCTCGTACACCGTCCAGGAGGTGCGGGCCCACGGCGTGAACGTCGTGCACCGCAACCAGCAGCGGTTCAAGCCCGTGCGGACCCCGCGGGTGCAGGTGCGCGCCCTGTTCTTCTCGGCCCGTGTCACCGTCCGCGACGCGCTCTTCGCCCGTCGCGTCGGCCGCGCGGTCGTCGTCCGCTTCCCCGACGGGCACGCCGAGCGCCGCCCGCTCGACGACACCGGGCACGTCCTGCTGACCGGCCTCGCCCGCGGCGAGTACCAGGTCAGCGTGGACGGCCCCGGCCTCTCGTTCGCGCGCCCCGTGTCGCTGTCGCGGTCGCAGGACGTCGACCTGCGGGTCATCAGCCGCCTCGACGTCGTCGTCGTGGGGGGCACGCTGCTCGTCGTCGTCGTGGGGCTCGCCGTCGCCCACCGCGTCCTGCGCCGGCGCCGGCGGCGGTCGCGCCGGCGCACCACCGAGAGGGAGCTCATCCATGGGTAGGCGCCACGTCCTCCGGGGCGCCGTGGCGGCGCTCGTCGCCGGTGCGCTCCTCGCCACCGCGCCCGGCGGTGGGACCCCGGCCCGGGCCGCGGTGCCGCTGGCCGGCGCGCCGCCCGTCCTCGCCTACTACTACATCTGGTTCAACGCCTCGTCGTGGAACCGCGCCAAGGTCGACTTCCCGCTGCTCGGGCGCTACTCGAGCGACGAGCGCAGCATCATGGAACGCCACGTGCGGTGGGCGCAGGAGGCCGGCCTCACGGGCTTCCTCGTGAGCTGGAAGAGCACGCCGGTCCTCGACCGCCGGCTGCGGATGCTCATCGACGTGGCCCGGCGGCGCCACTTCGGCCTCGGCATCGTCTACCAGGGCCTGGACTTCCACCGCCGCCCGCTGCCCGCCGCGCGGGTCGCCCAGGACTTCCGGCTGCTCGCGTCGGACTTCGGGCGCTCGCCGCCGCTGCGGTTCCGCGGCAAGCCGCTCGTGGTGTGGTCGGGGACCTGGCGGTTCGCGCCGTCCCAGGTCGCCCAGGCGACCGCGCCGGTCCGCGACCGCCTCACGGTGCTGGCCAGCGAGAAGCACCCCGGCTCCTACGAGCGCCTGGCCGCGTCGGTGGACGGCGAGGCCTACTACTGGTCCTCGGCCGACCCGCTGCGGACGCCGGGCTACGCCCGCAAGCTCGACCTGATGGCCCGCGCGGTGCACCGCCGCGGCGGGCTGTGGGTGGCGCCCGCCGCTCCCGGGTTCGACGCCCGGCTGCTGGGCGGCCGCAAGGTCGTCCCCCGGCGCGACGGGCGCACGCTGCGCCGGTCGCTCGACGTCGCGCTGGGCTCGGACCCGGACATGGTCGGCCTCATCAGCTGGAACGAGTACAGCGAGAACTCGCACGTGGAGCCGAGCCGCGAGGAGGGAGGGCGCGCGCTCACCGTGCTCGCCGACGCGCTCGGGGCCAGGCCGGCGAGCACCGCGGACCTCGACTCGAGCACGTCCTCGCCGACCGGCGCGCAGTACGGGCTCCCGCTGCTCGGCGCCTTCGCCGTCGTGCTCGTGGGGGGCGCGGCACTGCTCGCCCGCCGACGCCGGGCGGCCCACCGGCGACGACTGGGAGGGGAGCACCCATGGACACCGTGAACCGGGTTGCGCGCACCGTGGAAGGGATCGACGACCTCGTGCGTTGTTCCCCCGCCGCCATGTCCGAGTGCCCTGTCCTGGCCCCCCTCGGCAAGCGCCTCCGCCGCCTCGCGGGGGCCCTCGCCCTCGTCGCCGCGCTCCTCGCCCTGGGGGCGGCTGGCGCCAGCGCCGCGGCCCCGCAGCTCAAGCGCTACCCGTACCTCTCGGACGCCACGTCGGGCGGCGTGACCGTCAACTGGGGAACCGACCGGACGCTCACGACCGGCACGCTGCGCTGGGGGCGCGTCGGCGTCGAGTCGTGCACGGCCAACGCCGTCACCGCGACGCGCGCCTCCGTGACGGTCGGCAGCGTCTCCGAGTACCAGTGGACCGCGCGCGCGGGCACCGGCGACGGAACCCGGTTCTGCTACCGCGTCTTCGGCGGCACCGTGGACCTGCTCGGCGCCGACGCCTCGCCGCAGGCCGACAGCCGCCTGACGAGCACGTCGACGCCCTTCAAGTTCGCCGTGCTCGGCGACTGGGGCCAGGGCTACGCCGCCGGCAACCCGGGGCAGGCCGGCGTCATGCGCCAGATCGCCGGCAGCGGCGCCCGGTTCGCCGTCGGCACCGGTGACGTCGGCTACCCCTCCGGCAACCAGACGAACTACGGCGACCTGTTCCAGACCGGCGACAACGTCAGCGGCGTCTTCGCGCCCGACAGCTGGACGCTGCCGGGGCGCTCGATCCCGCACTTCCCGACGAACGCGAACCACGGCCGCAACGGCACCTTCCTGCAGATGTGGCCGAGCGCCCAGACGGCGGCCGCCGCCGGAGGGCGCTTCCAGATGGACACCTACTGCTGCACGAACGGGACGTCGTCGGCGAGCTACCCGAGCGTCTGGTACGCCTTCGACCAGGGCGGCGCGCGGTTCTACGTCCTCGACGCGTCGTGGGCCGACACGAACAACGGCACGGCGACGATCTACGAGAACGACTACGACAACCACTGGACGCCGGCGAGCCCGGAGTACCAGTGGCTCCAGCGCGACCTGGCCAACCACCCCGGCTCGCTGAAGCTCGCGTTCTGGCACTACCCGCTCTACGTCGACAACTCGACCCAGACCTCGGACACGTTCCTGCAGGGCCCGACCAGCCTGGAGGGACTCCTGCACAACTACGGCGTGTCGATGGCCTTCAGCGGCCACGCGCACGTCTACGAGCGGAACCTCGCGCCCGCCGGAGGCTTCGTGTCCTACGTCACCGGCGGCGCCGGCGGCCGGCCGCAGCCGGTCAGCCACTGCAGCGCGATCGACGCCTACGCGATCGGCTGGTCCACCAGCTCCGGCAGCGGCAGCAAGTGCGGCGCGGGCGTCAAGCCGACGTCCGCGCTGCAGTTCCACCACTTCCTGCTCGTCACCGTCAACGGGCGGCAGGTCACGGTGACGCCGACCGACTCGCAGGGCCGGACCTTCGACGTGCAGACCTACGACTTCTCCGCCCCGCCGCCCCCACCGCCGGCCGACACGACGGCGCCCACGGCGCCCGGGAGCGTGACCGCCGCCGCGGCGAGCTCGTCGCGCGTCGACGTCAACTGGACGGCATCGACCGACAACGTCGGCGTCACCGGCTACAACATCACGCGCAACGGCGTCCTCGTGGCGACGGTGAGCTCCGCGACGTCCTGGTCGGACACGACCGTCGCGCCGGGCACGACCTACACCTACGCCGTCTCGGCCTTCGACGCCGCCCGCAACGCGTCGTCCGCCACGGCCGCGGCGCCCGTGACGACGCCGACCGGCGGGTCGCTCGGGATCCGCTTCGTCCGCCAGGCCACCGGGAGCACCGGCGGCGGGACGAGCTTCGACGTGCCGATCGTCTCCACCTCCGGTGACGCACTGGTGGCGGCGGTCGCCATCCAGGCGGGGTCGACCGCCGCCGGTGACCGGCGTGACGGACTCCGCCGGCGGGACGTGGACCAAGGGCGCCGTCGGCTTCCTGTCGGGCTCGAGCACCCGCACCGAGCTCTGGTACCGGACGGCCGCGCCGTCCGTCACGAACGCGACCGTGACGCTGTCGACCGCCAAGGCGGCGGGCGCGACGGTGGCCGAGTTCAGCGGCGTGGCCACCGCCGGGGCGCTCGACGTCGCCGCGGGCAACACGGGCACGGCGTCGTCGACCACCGCACCCACGCCCACGATCACCACGACCGTGCCCGGCGACGTCGTCGTCGGCTCGATCAACTACCCGGGGTCGGCCACCTCGAGCCTCGTCGACGGCGCCTTCAGCACCCTGTCGGACGTCGACGTGGGCACGATGCACGGCCGGCAGGCCTACCGCGTCGCGGCGACGACCGGACCGACATCGGCGAGCTGGAAGCTCTCCGCGGCGGCGAACAGCGGCGGGGCGATCCTCGCGCTGAAGCGCGCGCCGTGACGACGGTCGTCCTGTCGGACCTGCACCTGGGCGTGCGCTCGGGTCGCGACCTCCTGCGTCGCCCCGACGTGCGCGCCCGGCTGTGGGCGCAGCTCGAGGACGCCGACCGGGTCGTGCTGCTGGGGGACGTCGTCGACCTCCGCCAAGGCCCGGTCGCGCGCGTGCTCGACGTGGCGCGCCCGTTCTTCGCCGAGCTCGGGTCGGTCCTGGGCGATCGCGACGTCGTGCTCGTGCCCGGCAACCACGATCACCGGCTGCTGGCCGCGTGGCACGCCCGGCGCGTCGACGAGGACCCGCTCGGCCTCGAGCAGCGGATCGTGGCCGGCCGCGGCGACGGGCCCGCGTGGACCCTGGCGCGCTGGCTCGGGCCCGCGCGCCTGACCTTCGCCTACCCGGGGCTGTGGCTGCGGCCCGGCGTCTACGCGACGCACGGCCACCTGCTCGACGTCCACACCGTGCTGCCGACGCTCGAGCGGCTGGCCATCGGGACGCTCGGGCTGCTGACCGGGCCGGTGCCGCCGCGCGCCACGCCCGAGGACTACGAGGCGCGCCTGGCCCCGCTCTACGCGCTCGCCCACGAGCTCGTGCAGGGGTGGCCGCGACGCGAACGGGGGCCGTCCGGGCTGACCGGCCCGGCGGATGCGGGCCGGCGCGGCCCGGGGCCGGTGCTGCGCCGCCTGCTGCTCGGCGGCGGGGGGGACCGCCCGCCTCGCGCGGCGCGCTGGGGCCGGCGCTGCCGGTCGTGCTGGCCGCGCTGCGCGTCGCCGGGCTCGGGGACCTGCGGGCGCGGACGGAGGCCGACGACCTCCTGCCGGCGGCCCTGACCGCGCTCGGGGAGCTGTGCGTCCACCTCGACCTGCACGCGGACTGGCTCGTGACGGGCCACGTGCACCGCGCGGGGCCGTGGCCGGGCGACGACGCCCGCGCGTGGGTCGCGCCGACCGGGACGCGCCTGGTCGGAACCGGCAGCTGGATCGAGGAGCCCGCGCTGGAGCCGGCGACGGCCCCGGGCGGGCCGGCCGCCCCCGGCACGTGCGTCCGCGTCGGCGACGCGGGGCCGCCCGTGGCGGTGCGCGTCCTGGGACGGCGAGGCCGATGCCGGCCACGGGGACCGCGCGCCGCCGCTCGCCGTCGTGGGCTGAGCCCGCGGCCGGCCCGGGGGTCCCGGACCGGCGGCCGCCCGGTCGGCCCGGGCGGACCGACCGGTCGGCCCGGGCACGGACGGACCGGGTCGATGTCGCCGCGCCCCGGCGTACACTCGCGGGGCATGAGGCCGAGGCCGCCCCGCGACCCCTTCGACGCGCCGTCGCGGACCGTGGTCGCCGAGCCCGTCCGGCCCGACGAGGAGCCCCTGCGGCCCCCGGCGGTCCCCGCGCCCGTGGCCGCCGAGCGCGGCCCGAGCGGGCCGGAGCGCGACGAGCCGCCGCCCGGGCGCCCGTGAGCGCCGCGGCCCCGGACCTCCTCGAGGCGGTCATCGCCTTCCGGGGCTGGCGCGTGGCCGACGGGGCGCTCCTCTCGCCGCACGCCGAGGAGCGCTGGACCGGCGTCGTGCGCGCCCGCTGCCGGCCGGAGCTGCGCTCGCCCGAGGCCCCCGAGCACCCGCCCGACCTCGCACCGCACCCCGACTGCCGCTGCGGGCTGCACGCCTACCACGCGCCACGCTCGGCCCTGCCCGCGTCGGACTTCCGCGGCGTCGTCGGGATCGTCGCGGTCTGGGGGCGCCTCGAGGTGCACCCCGAGGGCGTCCGCGCCGAGGTGGCGCAGGTCCGGGCGCTGGGGCTCTCGCCGCGGTGGTCGAGCTGGCAGCGCGCCGCCGTCCGGGAGGTCGCCCGGGACCTCGACGTGCCGCTCGTCGACGAGGCCTCGCTCGCGGCCACGGCGGGCGAGTTCGGCGCGCCCCTGCCGGTCGGTGCTGCGCTGACCGGGCCGTCGTCCGCAACGTGCGGGCGCAGCGCCCCCGGGCCGGGGATCGCATCCGGCGCGGCACCTATCCTCGGGGTTCCGTGAGCACCCCCGCCTGCGCCCACCTGCACGTCCACTCGGAGTACTCGCTCCTGGACGGCGCGTGCAACATCGACGCCCTCGCGGCGCGGGCCGCGGAGTTCGGCCAGCCCGCCCTGGGCCTGACCGACCACGGGGTGATGAACGGCGCCGTCGAGCTGCACCTGGCGGCCAAGAAGCACGGCGTCAAGCCGATCATCGGCTGCGAGGTCTACCTCGTCGACGACCACGCCGACCGGCCCGAGCCCGGCTCGGGCCGAAGGGTCGAGCGCAACCACCTCACGCTCCTGGCCTCCTCCGACGTCGGCTACCGCAACCTCGTCAAGCTCTCCTCGGCGGGCTTCCTGGAGGGGCTGCACCGGGGCAAGCCGAACGTCGACCTCGCCCAGGTCGAGCGCCACGGCGAGGGCCTCATCGCGCTGACGGGCTGCCTGGCCTCGCGCTTCTGCCAGCGCCTCGTGGCCGGCCGCGACGCCGAGGCGCGCGCCCACGCCGACGACCTGCTGCAGGCGCTCGGCGCGGACAACGTCTTCTTCGAGGTCCAGAAGAACGGCATCGGCGACCAGGAGGTCGCCAACGCCGGGATCGTCCGCATCGCGCGGGACGTGGGCCGACCGCTCGTGGGGACCGGCGACGTCCACTACCTGCGCCGCGAGGACTACCACCACCACACGGCGCTCCTGTGCGTGCAGACGAAGTCGACGCTCGCCGCGCCGAAGATGACCTTCGACACGAACGAGTTCTACCTGCGCTCGAGCGAGGAGATGGCGCAGGCCTTCGCCGAGTGGCCGGAGGCGATGGCCTCGACGCTCGAGATCGCCGAGCGCTGCCACGTCGACCTCGAGCTCGGCGGCCAGCTCATCCCGCGCTTCCTGCCCGAGGGCCAGGACGAGCGCGCCTACCTGCGCGAGCGCGTCTTCGACGGGCTGCGCGCCCGCTACGGCGACCCGGTGCCCGCGGATGCGGTGGAGCGTGCCGAGATGGAGCTCGCGGTCATCGACCGCATGGGGTTCAACGCCTACTTCCTCATCGTCTGGGACTTCGTGAAGTGGGCCAAGGACCACGGGATCGGCGTCGGCCCGGGCCGCGGCTCGGCCGCCGGCTCGATCGTGGCCTTCTCGCTGCGGATCACCGACGTCGACCCGCTGCGCTACGACCTGCTCTTCGAGCGCTTCCTGAACCCCGAGCGCGTGTCGATGCCGGACATCGACATCGACTTCTCCGTCCGCGGCCGGGAGCGCGTGATGCGCTACGTGACCGAGAAGTACGGGCGCGAGTCGGTCGCGCAGATCATCACCTTCGGCAAGATGTTCCCGCGCGCGGCGACGCGCGACGCGGCCCGCGTCCTCGGGCACGACTACGGCGCCGGCGACCGCCTGGCCAAGCTCATCCCGGACCCGATCATGGGCCGGCCGCCGAGCTTCGACGACTGCCTGCGCGACGGCGAGCAGCTCCGCGCCGCCTACGACAGCGACCCGACGGCGAAGCAGATCATCGACGTCGCCAAGGGCCTGGAGGGGATCGTCCGCAACTCGTCGATCCACGCCGCGGCCGTGGTCATCGCGGGCATGCCGCTCACCGACGTGGTGCCGCTCCAGCTCGCCGACGCGGGGACGACGGACGAGCGCGGCGAGCGCGAGTACCGGATGGTCACGCAGTTCTCGATGAAGCCCGTCGAGCAGCTCGGGCTGCTGAAGATGGACTTCCTGGGGCTGCGCAACCTCGACGTCATCGAGGACGCGCTGGACATCATCGAGCGCTCCGACGGCGAGCGCCCCGACATGACGGCGCTGCCGCTCGACGACCCCGGGACCTACGAGATGCTGGCCCGCGGCGACTCGATCGGCGTGTTCCAGTTCGAGTCCGAGGGCATGCGCGAGGCCCTCAAGAAGGTGCGCCCGACCGAGTTCGACGACCTGGTCGCGCTCAACGCGCTCTACCGGCCGGGCGCGATGGACCAGATCCCGACCTACGCCCGCGGGAAGCGCGACCGCGACACCGTCGCGATCCCCGACGAGCGCCTGGAGCCGATCCTCGGGCCGACCTACGGGGTCATCCTGTACCAGGAGCAGGCCATGCAGATCTCCAAGGAGCTGGCCGGCTTCAGCGGGGCCAAGGCGGACGACCTGCGCAAGGCCATCGGCAAGAAGAACCGGGCGGCGATGGCCTTGCTCGAGCCCGAGTTCCGGGCGGGCTGCGCGGCCAGCGGCACGAGCCCGCAGGTCATCGACTGGCTCTGGACGACGAACGAGAAGTCGGCCGACTACTCGTTCAACAAGTCCCACGCGGCCTGCTATGCGCTCATCGCCTACCGCACCGCGTGGCTCAAGGCGAACTACCCGGCCGAGTACATGGCCGCCCTCATCTCGTCCGTCATGGACACGAAGGACAAGGTCCCCTTCTTCGTCGCCCAGACCGAGGACATGGGGATCGAGATCCTCCCGCCCGACGTCAACCTCTCCGACCACGAGTTCGTGGTCGTCGACGGGCACATCCGCTTCGGGCTCGACGCGGTCAAGGGCGTCGGCTTCGCGGCGGTCGAGGCGATCAAGGCGGCGCGCGAGGACGGCGGGCCGTTCGACTCGATCTGGGACTTCTGCGCCCGCGTCGACCCCCGCGCGGTGAACAAGCGCGCGATCGAGGCGCTCATCAAGTGCGGCGCCTTCGGGTCGACCGGCGCCACGCGACGGGGGATGCTCGAGGTCCTCGAGCAGGCCCAGGGCGCCGGGCAGAAGCAGCAGCTCGACGCCCAGATCGGGCAGGGCTCCATCTTCGACATGGCGGGCGACGACGCGGATCCCGGCCGCCCTGGCGGCGCGCCGTCCTTCGCGCCGTCGCACCCGCCGATCCCCTCCGCCGAGTTCGACCAGCCGGACCTCCTCGCGCTCGAGAAGGAGTCGATCGGCGTCTTCATCTCCGCGCACCCGCTCAAGGAGGTGCGCGAGGCCATGCGCCAGGCGGTCGACTTCCCGCTGGCCGACCTCGCCGACCGCCGCGACGGCGACTGGGTCACGGCCGGGGGCATCATCACCCAGGCCAAGAAGATCCGGACGAAGAAGGGCGACCCGATGATGTTCGCCACGCTCGACGACCTCGAGGGCGCGGTGGAGATCCTCGTCTTCGGCAAGGCCCTGGCGGAGTACGAGGGCGCGCTGGGCGTCGACTCGGTCGTGCTCGTGCGCGGGCGCGTCGACCACAAGGACGCGGCCAAGACGTGCCTGATCGTGCAGACGGTCGAGCCGTTCGAGCCCACGCCCGAGGAGGTCGAGGCCGCCCGCGAGGAGGCGGCCCGGACGCCGCAGGGCCCGTCGGCCCTGACCGTGGCCCTCGACGCGCGCGCGCTGCCCGCGACGGTCATCGAGGAGCTCAAGCACGTCCTGGGCAACCACACGGGTGAGCGCGAGGTCGTGCTGCACCTCGAGACGTCCTCCGGCCCGCGCCTGCTGCGCCTGGGGGGCGACTTCAAGGTCAACGAGACGCCGAGCCTGCGAGCCGAGCTGGCGAAGATCCTCGGGCCCGAGGCCCTGCGCGTGACCGCCTAGCGAGCGCGGATCGGGCCGACCGGCAGCGGATCGCCGGCCGGCCGGCAGCGGATCGCGCGTCGGCCGGAAGCGGGTCGCCCGCCGGCCGGGACCGGATCGCCCCAAGACCAGCGCTTTTCGGTCCCTCGGCCGCTTGATCGGCCGGCTTCCGGTGTGATGGGATGGCGGGTCCGCCATGGACCACGTCGCCCCCTGATGCCGGCCCGCCGCGCCCGGACGGCCCTCGCCGCCCTCGGCCTCCTCGGGGCCCTCGCGCTGGGCGGCTGCGTCGTGCTGCCCGGCGCCGCCACCGACATCACCTCGACGACGGCGACGCTGACCGCGGTCGCGCGCTGCGGCGGCGGGCACCCGGTGCCCTGTCAGTACCGCATGCGCTGGCGGGCCGTGGGCACCAAAGGGTGGAAGCGCGGGCCCCTCCGCGGCCCGGTGCGGGCCCGGACCGTCCGGGTCACGCTGCGCGAGAAGATCACGGGCCTGACCCCGGGGACGCGCTACCGCTGGCAGATGGGCGTCAAGGGCGATCGGCTGAACGCCGTCGCCTGGTTCCCGGGCCACTCGTTCACCACCGCGCCGGCGAGCACGGCGGCGAGCGCCCCGGTGGACCGGACGGCCCCGAGGACCACGCTGTCCGGCATGCCGGCGAACGTCACCCAGAGCGCGACGGCGTCGTTCTCGTTCACCGCGAACGAGGCGGCGACGTTCACCTGCCGCCTCGACCTGGGCGTGGCGGTGCCGTGCCGGAGCCCGAAGACGGTCACCGGCCTGCGGCTCGGCCGCCACCAGTTCCGCGTGTGGGCGCGCGACGCGGCCGGCAACGTCGAGGCGCTCCCCCGCGTGTGGTCGTGGGCGGTCTTCCCGCCGCCGTCCTCGCGGCCCCTGAAGGTGGCGGCGGTCGGCGACATCCACCCGCCCTCGCGCTCGGCCAACAGCGCCGCCACCGGCGTCGAGGCCGCGAAGTCCGACGTGATCCTCTCGATCGGGGACCACCAGTACCAGTCGGGGACGCCGGCCGAGTTCCGCGCGGGGTGGGACACCGATCGCTGGGCGCTGAACCTCCCGAAGATGTACCCGGTGCTCGCACCGACGCACGACGACGACTGGCGCGACGCCTACCCGCTGCGCTACTTCAACGGCGCGGGGCCGCGCC
Organism: uncultured Actinomycetes bacterium; assembly: GCA_963707695.1. GTDB lineage: Bacteria > Actinomycetota > Thermoleophilia > Solirubrobacterales > Solirubrobacteraceae > JAOPZW01. The sequence goes on from CAVPQY010000006.1 coordinate 523,458, forward strand.
ACCTCAGGGTGCCGGTGACGCTGCGCCCCCACCAGTCCTACAGCTTCGACCGCGGCGGGTGGCACTTCATGGCCATCGACGACGCGTGCTACCGCGACACCGCGCACTGCAGCACCGCGGCGCTGGAGGCCTGGGTGCGGGCCGACCTGGCGCGCCCATCGCGGCGGCTGCACCATCGCCTACTGGCACCAGCCGTACTGGACGAGCCCGACCAGGACCCACGGCCGCGAGCTGGCGATGCGGACGATCGTGCAGGCGCTCGCCACGGCCGGCGTCGAGCTGGTCATCAACGGGCACCAGCACGGCTACGAGCGCTTCGCGCCCCAGCGAGCGGACGGCGTGCGCGACGACGCCCGGGGGATCCGGTCCTTCACCGTGGGGACCGGCGGCATCGGCTTCTACCCGTGGACCGGCACGGCGGCCAACAGCGTCACGAAGCAGACCGGGACCTACGGCGTGCTCGACCTGACCCTGCGGGCCGGCAGCTACGGGTGGCGCTTCCAGCCGACGTCCGGCGGGAGGTACACCGACGCCGGCGCCGGCACCTGCCACTAGGCCGCTGCGGCCCGGCCGCCTAGCCCCGGCGGCGCGCCGCCGCGCCGCGCTCGCGCAGCTCGGCGCAGCGCTCCATCTCGGCGGGGCCCTCGAGGTCGGGGTCCGGCGTCTCGAGGATGCAGGGCAGGTCGGCGAAGCGGGGCTCGGAGAGGAAGACGGCGCAGCCGTCGTCGCCGAGCTCGCCTTGGCCGACGACCGCGTGGCGGTCGCGGTTGGAGCCCAGCCCGACCTGCGAGTCGTTGAGGTGCAGGGAGTGCAGGCGGCCCAGGCCGACCTCGGCGTCGAAGTCGTCGAGCACCTGCGTCAGCCCCTCGGCGGTGCGCACGTCGTAGCCGGAGGCGTAGAGGTGGCAGCTGTCGAGGCAGACGCCCAGGCGCTCGCCGCCGCCGCCCGCCTCGAGCAGCGAGGCGAGCTCGCCGAAGGAGCGCCCGAGCGTCCCGCCCGCGCCCGCCGTGTTCTCGAGGTGCAGCGGGCAGCCCTCGGACTCGGCCAGCGCCTCGCGGATGACTGCGCCCGCGCGCCCGACGGCGGGCCCGACCTCGCCCGTCTTGGCCGACCCGGGGTGCAGGACGACGCCGACGGCGCCCAGGCGCCGCCCGGCGCGCAGCGACGCGATGAGGGACGTGAGGGTCTTCGCGCGGATCTCCTCGTCCTCGGAGGCGGCGTTCAGCAGGTAGACGGCGTGGATGACGAGCGCCTGGACCGGCGACGCCGCGATGGCGGCCTCGTAGGCCGCGATCGCCTCGTCGGAGTAGGCCGTCGGCTTCCACGCACGCGGGTTCTGGTTGAAGATCTGGATCGCGTCGCAGCCACGCTCGGCGCCGCGCTCCACGGCCTTCGCCGGGCCGCCCGCCGGCGACACGTGGGCGCCGATCAGCATTCCGTACTGTCCAGGGACATGCGGGTTCGCTTCGCTCCTTCTCCGACCGGCGCGCTGCACATCGGCGGTGCGCGCACGGCGCTCTACAACTGGCTGCTGGCGCGCCACGCCGGCGGCACGCTCGTGCTGCGCATCGAAGATACCGACCGGGAGCGCTCGACCCCCGAGAACGTCGCCTTCATCCTGGAGGCGCTCGAGTGGCTCGAGCTCGACGTCGACGAGGGCCCGATCTCGCAGGTCTCGCGGACCGACCGCCACCAGGAGGTCCTGCGCGACCTCCTCGACCGCGGGCTCGCCTACCGCTCCACCGCCACGGGCGAGGACGTCAGGGCCTTCAAGGCCCGACACGGCGCCGACCGCGGCTTCCGAGGCGAGGACGAGGGGGAGGGGGCCGTCCGCCTGCGCGTCCCCGACGAGGGCGCGACCGTCGTCCACGACGTCATCCGCGGGGACACGACCTTCCAGCACCGCCACCTCGACGATCCGGTGATCGCGCGTGCGGACGGGAGCGTCCTCTACAACTTCGCGGTCGCCATCGACGACGCCGACGCCGGGATCACGCACGTGATCCGCGGGGAGGACCACCTCTCCAACACGCCGAAGCAGCTCCTCGTCCTGGAGGCGATGGGCGCCGGCCAGCCGCTGTACGCCCACCTCCCGCTCCTGCACGGCCCCGACGGCAAGAAGCTCTCCAAGCGCCACGGCGCGGCGTCGGTCCAGGAGCTCCGCGACGCCGGCTACCTCCCCGAGGCGGTCCGCAACTACCTCGCGCTGCTGGGCTGGGGCGACGCCGACGACGAGACCGTGCTCACGACGCCGCAGCTCGTCGAGCGCTTCGCCATCGATCGGGTGAGCCGCAACCCGGCCCGCTTCGACGAGCAGAAGCTCCGCTGGCTCAACGGACGCCACCTGCGCCTGCTGTCCGAGGAGGACCTGACCCGGCGCCTGGAGGCGTACACCGGCCGCACCGGCCTGGAGCCGGCCGTCGCGATCGCCCGCGAGAAGATCCAGACGCTGGCCGACTTCTGGCCGCTGGTGGGCACGATCTTCGACGGCCCCGCCGACGACCCCAAGGCCCGCGACAAGTGGCTCGACGACGAGGGCCGCGCCGCGCTGGCCGACGCGCGCGGTGCCGTGGCCGAGGCCGATCCCTTCCAGCCCGCGCCGGTGGAGGCCGCCCTCGACGAGGTCGTCGCGGCCCGTGGGGCCAAGAAGCGCGACGTCTTCCAGGCGGTCCGGGTCGCGGTGACCGGCACCACCGTGTCGCCGGGACTGCCGGAGACGCTCGTCGTGCTGGGCCGCGACGAGTCGCTGCGCCGCATCGACGCCGCATTGGCGCCCGCCGCCTAGCGCGCCAGGCGACCGCCCGGCGCGCGCGCCGGCCGTCCGGCGCCCCAGGCTGCCGCTGGTCGCGCCGGGGCCTCGCGAGGCCGGCGTCGTGGGAGGATCCGGGTGTGCCAGGGACGGCCGGAGCGGGGGAGGGAGGGCTCAACCGAACGTCCATTCCTGCCGATGAGAAGGGTGTCACGCACGACGACCCCCTCATCACCATGACTCCCCCGAGCACCGCCACCGCCGTGGCGCCCCTCCGCAAGGATGCGGCCGGCGCCACCACCACTGCCACCCCTGCCGCCGGTCGGCCCAACGAGGGCCACGGCCGCCGCCTGACCGCCGCCTTCGAGGCGCTGGAGGCGTTCCCCGCGCTCGCCGAGTCCCGGGACCGCGTCCTGCGCCTCGTGACCGCCGACCGGATCTCGCCCGGCGACGTCGTCGCCGCCGTCGAGTCCGACGTCGCGCTCGTCATCTCGACGCTGCGCCTCGCCAACCAGGTCGAGGGCAAGACCCGCGGCCGGGTCGAGTCGGTCGTCGGGGCCGTCGAGCTCCTCTCGCCCGAGAGCGTCCAGCAGCTCGCCACCCGCGCGCGCACCTTCGACTTCTTCGAGCGCACGACCGTCTGGGACGCCGCGCCCGAGCGCTTCCGCCTCCACGGCGTGGCCACGCAGCGCGCGGCCGACCGGCTGGCCACCGAGGCCGGCTACGAGGACCGCGACCGCCTGATGGTCACGGCCCTGCTGCACGACATCGGCAAGCTCGTCCTCATGCACGCCTACCCCGGGTACCCGTCCCGGATCCACGGCCAGGCGCGCACGCCCGAGGAGCGCATCCACCGCGAGCGCCGCGAGCTCGGCGTCGACCACGCGCTGGTCGGCGGCGTCCTGGCCCGCCGCTGGGGCCTGCCGAAGTCCGTCGCCGCGGTCATCGAGCGCCACCACGCCGAGGACGCCACCGGCGAGGCCGCGTTCGTCCGGCTGGCCGACATGCTCGCCCACTACGCGCAGGGCAGCGCCATCGCCCCGACCGAGCTGCTCAAGGTCGCCCGCGCCGTGGGCATGGGCCCCAAGGACCTGCGCCGCGTCCTCTACGACCTGCCCTACCCGACGGGCGGCCGCACCCGCCAGATCGACCCCTCGCCGCTGTCCACGCGCGAGAGCGAGGTGCTCAAGCGCCTGGCCGAGGGCAAGGTCTACAAGCAGATCGCGCACGAGCTGTCGCTCTCGACGAGCACGGTCCGCACGCACCTGCACAACATCTACGGCAAGCTCGGCGCGGTCGACCGCGCCCAGGCCGTCCTCATCGCCACCGAGCGCGGCTGGCTCTAGGCCGGCCGCGCCGGCTAGCGGGCCGCGGTCGCGGTCCGCAGGCGGAACGTGACCCAGGCGCCGCGGACGGTGCCGGCGGGGTCGCGGAGGGTGAGCGTCAGCTCGACCTTGCGGGCACCGCGCCGCAGCAGGGCGCGCGCCGGCTTGCTGAGGCGCATCGTGACCGCGCGGTCTCGCACCACCGTGAAGCGGACGGTCTTCGCCAGCCGCCGGCCGCCGGTCGTGCGGAGCACCGCCGTCGCGCGGACGGCGAAGGCGTTCGCGTTGCGGACCTTGAACCGGACGGTGCCGGACGCCGAGGCGCGCAAGCCCGTGCGCCTCGAGACCAGCGCGCGGACGGCGGGGCGGCGCCCGAAGCGATCCAGGGTGGCGACGTGCGCTCCGGGTGTCGAGCCCGTCCCGGTGCCCGGCCCTGGCGCCGGGCCCGGCGCCGGCCCAGGCCCCGGCGTGCTGCCGGTGGGCGGGGTCCCGCCCGTCGGGGGCGACGGGATCGGCGTGGGGGTGGGCAGCGGCGTCGGCGACCCGAGCGCGCCGATGGTGCGCGGGTTGAACGTCGTGTCGATCGTCAGCCCGAGCTTGCGGGCGATGTCGCCCCAGGGGACGAGCTTGTAGTTCTGGTTCGCCAGGCCCGTGGGGGTCGCGTTCGAGTCGTCCTGCGCGATGAAGGCGCCCTCGGGGAAGGCCGGGCCGAGGTTGACGTTCGTCACGTCCTGGCCGTCGATGGCGGTGACCTTGTCGGTGCCGTTGGCCGCGCAGTCGGCGATGTGGAACTCGCCCTTCCAGGCGTTCGTCACACGGTCGTAGACGTGGAACGTGTCACCGCCCTGGCTGGCGGCGATGAGGTACCCGGCGCCGCCGCTGGCGTAGTACATCGACAGGCCCTTGACGTCCTGGACGATGTGCCCGCCGGCCTCGGTGGTCTTGTCGATGCGGACGGGCGTCTTCGGGTCGCCCGGCTCGGCGCCCCAGCGGTCGATGCCGCCGATGTCCTCGACGGCGACGTAGACGCGGGCGTGCTCGTCGTCGGCCACGAGGCCCTCGGTGACGCCGCTGATCGCCAGCTCGCGCACGAACGTGCCCTTGACCTGGCCGCTGGAGCCGTCGAGCTCGTACTGCCACGTGTGGCCGCTGTCGGTCACGAAGGCGTAGTACTTGCCCGAGACCGGCGAGTGGTACAGCGCGAAGCCGCGGGCGATGCGCCCGGCACCGGCCTCGGCGCCCATGGCGACGCTGCCCACGGAGGAGAGCGTGCGAGTGGCCTCGTCGACCTTCCAGAAGTCGATGCGGCGGTGGTCGCGGTTCGTGGCGCCGACGAGGCTGACGCGCTGCGAGCCGAGCGGGAAGTTGTAGCGGAGGTCGACGTTGTTGACGCGCTCGTCGGCGTAGAAGCCGAGCTCGTGGCCGGCGAAGTCGTAGACGCTCAGGCCGCCGCCGGTCTGCTTGTCGGCGCCGATGAACGCGCTGGCCGCGGGGTTGGCCGGGTTGATCCAGACGGCCGCGTCGTCGGCCGCGTCGAGCGCGTGGTGGACGGGGTCGGACTCGACCGTCGCACAGACGTTCGTCGCAGCGGACGCGCCCGCGGGCGCGAGCGCCAGCGTCGAGAGTGAGAGTGCGAGGAGGTGCAGCGGTGCGCGTCCGTGGCCCATGGTGTCCTTCCGTGTGCGGGGGCGGTGTCCTCGTCGGCGGGCGCCTCGGCGGCCCCGTCGGTCAGTACGGATGCCACGGCGCCGCGCTTGCGCCCGAGCGGCGGAAATCTCATCGCCGCACGGTGAGCCGGGCCGTCGTCTTGCGCGTCGGGCCCGCCGCGGTCCGCGCGCGGACGGTGACGCTGAGCGAGACGGGGCGCCCGCGGCTCAGCGTCGACCGGATCTGGCGCAGCGCCTGGCGCGAGAGCCGCAGGTGGATCGCCGTGCGGTGACCCGCGCGGAGCGTGCGGCGCACCACGACGAGGCGGAGGCGCTTCGTCGCGCCGCCGACGCGGACGCGCGCGTAGACGGTCCCGCGGATCGTGCAGCGGCGGTCGCAGCGCGCGAAGGCCAGGAGGGTGGTGCGGCGCGTCAGGCGCTGGCGCGGCAGCAGGAAGCTCGCGGCCAGCCGCGCCGGCGCCGGGGCGCTGCGCTCCTGGGCGTCGGTGCCCGGGGCCGGCGTGGAGGGCGCCGACGAGCTCGACGGGGCGGGCGTCGAGGGCCTCGGCGTGCTGATCGTCCACGTGCGGCTCGCGGGCGTGGCGTCCGTGAGCCCGTCCCGCGCCGGGTGGTCGGTCCAGGCGGCGGCGGTGTCGCCCTCGCCGTCGCGGTGCACGGCGAAGTGGATCGTGCCGTCGTTGCCGTTGGACCACAGGACGCCGACCTTCCCGTTGAAGGCCACGAGCGCCGAGATGTCGTCGGTCAGGTTCGTCGCCCCCGCCACCGGGACGACGTAGGGCGCGCTCCAGTCGGTCTGGCTTCCGGCGACGGTGTGCTGGACGTAGACGGACCGCGTGTCGTCGCTCGCGTCGAGCGGGGTGAGATCCGGGTCGTCGAGCGTGTACGTGGTCCAGAGGGTGCCCTGCGAGTCCTTGTCGATGGACTGCGACTCCATCTCCCGGTCGGCCAGCTCCACGGGGAACCCGGCGTCGAGCGCGTGCGTCCCCGCCGCCGCGTCGTAGGAGTACCGCCGGACGCGACTGCGGTCGTCGGGCTCGGACGTGCCCACCGGCATGTTGGTGCTGACGTAGAGCCTGTCGTCCGACCAGAGGACGTCGGCCTGGGCGCGCTCGCGCGGATCGACCTCGACGCCGGTCGAGGTCCACGTGTCCGCGGCCCAGTCGAACTTGAAGATCTCGTGCGCGCGGGACGGGTAGTCGTAGAGCACGCCCCACCAGCTGCCGTCGTGGAACCACAGCTTGCTCTGCGGCTTCTGCCCGGTCGGTGCGCTGACGCCCGCCGAGACGTAGGCCGGACCGCGGGTGCCGGCCGCCTGGGCCGTCGGTGCGCCGACGGCCAGGACGACGAGCAGCGCGGGCAGGGCGAAGCGGCGGAGCGGTCCGGACATGCCCTCGGATAAGAGGAATCGCTCCAGGACGGAAGAACCCCCGCCCTGGCTCCGTAAGGTTGCCCTAATCCAGGCGACGCCGTGGGGGGCGACGGCGTGCGCGGCGGCCCGAGGCGCAGGACCTCGCCGTGCCCGCCGGTACGATCGAGCGCATGCCCGCGGGCCCGCTCCGATGATCTCGATCACGACGAAGTCGCCCTACGCGGTGGCGGCGCTCGTCGAGCTCGCGCGCACCGGCGGCGAGGCCCCGGTGCCGATCGGCGAGCTGGCCCGCCGGCGCGAGATCCCGGTCCAGTTCCTCGAGCAGCTCTTCGCCGTCCTGCGCCGCGCCGGCGTCCTGCGCTCCCAGCGCGGGGTCAAGGGCGGCTACCGCTTCGACCGCGACCCCTCCACGGTCACCGTCCTGGAGGTCGTCGAGCTCCTCGACGGCCCGCTCGGCCGCGACGCCCAGGGTGTCTTCGCCGCCGCGGCGGCCGCCGCGCGCGACGTGCTGGCCGGGACCTCGATCGCCGACGAGGCGGAGCGCGAGGCCGAGCAGGCCGCCGCGCCGATGTACTACATCTGATCGACTTCGCTCTGGACTGGGATTCGGGGGTGGGGGTGCGCTGCAGCCCGCGCTGCAGTCGGGCTGTCAGGCGCTCGCGGGCGTGGCCCTGCCGCGGCGGCCCGGCCGGGGCGGCTCGGGCTCGGTCGCGCGCTTGGGGCGGAACCCATGGCGCGAGCGTACGACGCGCCAGAGCGGCCTCTGGAGGCCTGACGGGGCGCTCGGGGAGCACGCACACACGGACGAGAATCCGTCCGCGTAGGCCCTGCAACGGTTCAGGCGCTAACCACGACCTCCCGTACCTCGACGCTGTCCACGGTCACTCCTTCGGGCGCCGCCGCTGTGACCATCTCGCTTGCGGTGTTGGCCGCGTCTTCGGACTGCCACACCGACATGGAGAGGCCGTGGTTGTCCTTCCGGGTCCAGTAGGCGGCGACGAAACCAGGTGCCTGCGAGATGCGGGGTACTACCTGCTCGCGCAGGGCGGCCTCGCTTCCTTCCGGGTCTCGAATCGTCACGTTGACCACGACAGCGTGCATCTCGTCCCTCCTGTCTCGTCTGCCAGCTCCGTCGAGCCTATCCGGCGTGATCGTTCGCGTCACGGTCCGGCCGAGCGCCCGTCGCCGCGCGTCGACGCGCGCGCGCCCGACGTACCTCGACACCCCCGACGGTCCGCTGGGCTGGCGCGCCTCGATGTCGGGACCCTGCCCCTGGGGGGTATGTGGAGTTGTCGTGTCGTGAAACGGCCGGGCGGCTTGAGTCAGAAGGGGTCATCTGGCCCTTTCTGACTCAGGACTCGATGTGGCGTCGCGGGACGGTGGTTCCACGAACGGCGCCTCTGGCGCACCGCTGCCGCTTCTCGTCCCAATCGACCGTCCGTACTTCTGAGAGGCTCGCGCCGTCAACGACACCCGGAGATCCGATGCCCGACGCCAGAGACGTGATCCTCAAGCACATCGCCGCCCTCAACAACCGTGACAGCGCCGCCGATCCGTGGGCCGCCGATGCCCAGATGGTGGCCCCCGGCGGCGGGGCCAGCGGCCGCGACGAGGTCCTCGGCTTCCTCGGCGTGTTCCTAGAGGCGTTTCCGGACCTCCGCCTCGAGCTCAAGCACCTCCTCTCCGACGGACCGGCCGCAGCGGCCGAAGGGACCCTCGCGGGCACCCACGACGGCGTGCTCCATACGCCGAACGGTGATGTTCCGCCGACAGGACGAGCCGTTGAGCTCCGGTGGGCGGCGGTCTATGCCACCGATGGGGAGACGCTGAAGTCCGAGCACCTGTTCTTCGACCAGATGGAGTTTCTCGGCCAGCTCGGCCTCCTCCCCGGGTAGAGGGCGACCACGGTCCGCGGATGCCAGCCTGCCCCACGACGACCGTTCCGAAGAGGACCGGCACGTTCTTGCCGGAGCTGCGCAGCTTCCACGGTGACCCGGCGACCGGCGACACGGACGACCCGCGCGACGGTCCGTGCGACCCCTGCGCGACCCCGATCGCGGCCACGCCCCACGGGGCGCGGGCAACCACCGAGGCGCACGGCCCACCCGGCCCTAGCGTCCCAGCCCAACCACCATCGGAAGGCACAGCATGCGCAGCAAGCTCACCGCCACAGCGGCCGTCGCCGGGACGGCCCTGGCGCTCGTGACGCTCGGCGCGTCCCCGCCGGCGCCGCCGGCCAGACCACCACGATCGGTGGCATGTGCCTCGACAAGCCCGGCACCAACCAGTTCCTGCCCGTCACGCTCACGGCGAAGTCCTTCGTGAAGGAGGGCTGGGTGGACGTGGCCGGTGCGCCCTTCACCGGCCGGTACAAGCTGTCGTTCAGCTACGGCACGGACACGTTCGTGGTCTTCTTCGACAAGCGCGACGCGGGCTGGGTCCGCAACTCGCAGTCCAGGTGGCTCACCACGTCCGGGTCGCCTGCGCTGGAGTGCTTCACCGACGGGCGCGAGTTCGACATCAGCCTCATCGAGGGCTAGACGTCACCCCGAGGCGCCTCAGAGGGCGATGCGGGGTCCGTGTCGCAGTCCGTGTCGCAGTCAGGTCGGTCGGGCGGTCGGGGCCGTCCGGCGGGCGAGTCGCCAGGGCTAGGCCGAGCCTGACTGCCCCGTCTTGAATGTCGCGTCGTTCAGGCAGATGTCTTTCGTCTGATCGGCGTCGGCCGCGCAGAGGCTGAAGTGGTAGGTCGTGTTCGGCGCAAGCCCGCTGACCGGAACCGAGTACTTGTGGATCGTGTTCGCGGGACCCAGGGCGAAGCAGGCCGAGGACTGAGGAACCCATCCGACTTGGCAGTTGCCATCGGCCGTGGAGCCGAAGGCGCGGCTCCCGTAGGCCGTCGTGGTGCCGTACTTGAATACACAAAGACAGCGATGCTGCCTGCGGGACGAGTCGACTGCCAGTAGCCGTTGAGCGTCGCGGTCGTGCTGCCGACCGGGTCCGCCTTGTCGGCCTGTCCGCCCGCGCACCCCGCCAGCATGGCCACGACGACGGCAGCTCGGCACGCAGCCCCGCTTGAGCGTTGATCTGAACACAACGACGCCCTCCCCGGGGGCTCTGGAAGCTGGGCGGCCTCAGCGCGACCCCTTCGCCTTGGTCACCGCTCGACGACGAGAACATCGAGCACGGACCACCCTTCCCCACGCGTCGCCCGGGTCGCAACGGGGTGGCACCCCAGGCTTTTCGTTCAGCGCCGTGGCGTTTCCGAGCGTCCTCAGCGGTCCGTGATCCGGCCCGCAGAGCGAAACTCGGCTCCGCAGTACCACGCTGTCTATGTGGTACGTCTACCGCGGGGGTAGCGGTAGAGCCAGATCTGGCTCTGCGACTGGGATTTCGACCGCTCGGGCCGCTCGGAACCGCTCCTCAGCCAACCTGGGTTCAGTAGCTGATCGTGCCGCTCAACGAGACGCTGGTGGCGAACGTCGCCGTCGTCCCAGCTGTCGAGATAGGCACTTGGCTGAACTGACCGGTTGCCGATCCGCTGGCGGTCACAAAGCGGCCGGTGCCGCCGGTGTAGGTGACGACCACCGGGCCGGTGGCGACGCCCGCAGCGTCGAGCGTTCCGCTGCCGCTGAACGTCTCAAACAGCTCGTCGCCGTTCGCCGCGACCTTGATCTCGGAGCCAGTGACGGTGAACGTCGTCGGGCCCGTCGTCGTGACCACCCCTTCCTGGTGACTGGCCACTCGCCCAAGGTGCGACTCGACTCCGGTCGTGTCGGCGACGAACGCTCCGGTCAGCAGGTTCAGGACGCTGGTTCCCGTTTCGTCGTCCTTGATCGGCCGGTCGGTGCCGCCCTTGTTCGCGACCGCCGCCGACGGGCTGAGCACCGCGACCGCAAGCGCCAGACCAGCCGACACGACAGCGGTTCGCAGCAGGCGCCGCGGGATCGGTGAGCCGAACATGAAGCCCCTCCCTTCGATGGCTCGGCCTCGGAGGATCAAGCCGGCTTCGGCGCACGCCCCATGGCGAACAACAGGTCGGGTGGAACCGTCCGCCGCTCCAGCTCAGCGAAGCCGAGAGTGGCGCGACCCTACGCGCACCGAATCGCCGGATCAACCGCTGCCTGCGCACGCCCTTCGCTTCTGCGGGTGCCCAGGACGCCACGCCGAGGGGCTCCCGTGTGTCGTCCGTCGCGCGACTGGGATCGTCGCCATGGCCTTGTCGCTCCCGGCCGCAGGGCGCCGGTCTCTCCGCAACGGCTTGGGCGGGCGTCCGCCCTGAGTGCTTACTTGGAGCCGAATACCCGCTCGTAGAGGGCGGTGTCTCCCGCGTTCTGGAACTTGATCAGCTTGCCGTCGCGATAGGTGAGCACGTCTGCCTGATCCGCCTGCGTGCCACCGACGGTGATCTCTGTGAGCACGACGACGCGGTCCTCGTCGGAGAACCAATGTTGCGGCGAGGTCGTGAAGCCCTTCTCAGCCAGCTTGGCCCACAAGGCTCCGACCTCTTGCTTGCCGTGCCGGGTGCCGCTGATCGCGCTGTTGCCGGGCGTGATCCACTCGACGTCGTCTGCGATCCTGGCCATCGCGCCCTCCGCGTCACCTGCCGAGAACGCGGCGTAGGCCTCTTTGGCGGTCTCGACGTTCTGCTCTCCGGCCATCGAGCAACCCCTTCTCGTGTCGGCGGGGAACATGGTCCCCGGTCCAGACGACCCTAACCCACGCGGGCCGAACGCACAGCGTCTTGCCGCACTGCATCGGGCCGGCGCGCGGCCCGCGTCTTCCGCTGCGCCACGCCGGCGATCCGGCTGCGTGGACCGGAGGACTGAACAGCGACCAGAAGCCGGCGGTTTCGACGAGCGAGGCGGTCAGATGTGCCGCGTCGCGCGGTCTCCGTCGCGATGGAGCGGCCGATCGCGACTCGGTTCAAGCATCGCTCAAGCCTTCTGGATGACCTCGCGCCGGGGCGACCTGGGCGCGACCTCCCTGACGAGCGCGCCGGATTGACGTCGCTGCGAGCAGGGGCGTAACGTCGGGCCCAAGGCATGGGACGACGGTGGCTTGTCGCGCTGATGGTCCTCGTGGCGCCAGCCGGCGCGCAGGCGGCCGACACCGTCTACGTCGGCAACCAGGGCGCGACAAGCGTCTCGCAATACGCGATCGGTGCCGACGGACGGCTTTCGCCGCTCAGTCCGCCGACGATGCCCGCCGGAGACGACCCGCGGTCCGTCGCCGTCGCCCCGGACGGCAAGAGCGTGTACGTCGGCAACTTCTTCGGCAACACCATCTCGCAGTACGACGTCGACCCGCTGAGCGGCGCGCTGTCGCCCAAGGTCCCCGCGCTGGTCGCCGCCGGCCTGCGACCGGACAGCGTCGCTGTCACGCCGGATGGCAGGAGCGCCTACGTCGTCAACGTCCTCGACGACACCATCTCGCAGTACGACGTCGACCCCGTGAGCGGCGCCCTGTCGGCGAAGAACCCGGCGACGGTCCGCGCCGTCCTTCATCCCGACGGCATCGCCGTGGCGCCCGACGGCCGGAGCGCCTACGTGGCCGATCCGTTCGCCGACGCCGTCTCCCAGTACGACATCGACCCGCTGACCGGCAGACTCTCACCGAAGAGCCCGGCGACCGCGCCGGCCGCCGGGGCCCCCGTGGAAGTCGTGATGACTCCGGACGGCCGCAATGCGTACGTCACCGCGAACGACGAGCGGATCATCTCGCAGTTCGACGTCGACCCCGTGAGCGGCGCGCTGTCGCCGAAGAACCCGCCGACCGTCGCAGGCGCTCGTGGTGGGGCCATCCGCGGGCCCGCCGTGAGTCCGGACGGCAAGAGCCTCTACGTCCCCAATCCGTTCGACGACACCCTCTCGCAGTACGACATCGACCCGCTGACTGGCAGGCTCTCGCCGAAGACGCCCGCGACGGTCGTCGGATCACGCCCGACCGCGGTCGCGGTGACCCCGGACGGCACGAGCGCCTACGTCACGGGCGGCCTGTTCGGCACCGTCTCGCAATACGACGTCGACCCGGCGAATGGCACGCTGGCGCCCAAGAGCCCGCCAAGCGTCGCCTCGGGCCTCGAGCCCGCCGGCATCGCCGTCCTGCAGCCCCCGAAGGTGCCAACGAGCAAGGACCAGTGCAAGAACGGCGGCTGGAAGACCTTCGGCTCCATGTTCAAGAGCCAGGGGGAGTGTGTGGCGTTCGTCGAACGTGGACCCAGGAAGTAGGTCATCCCAGACGGTTTGAGCGCTCATGGGCCGGGGAGACGCTGGTCCGCCTCGCGCGGAGCGGCTCGGGATCAGCCAGGACAGGACGCGAGCCCCACATGCCCCGAGGCTGCTGGCCGGCTTCGCGCGACCTGACCCACACGGGCCCGATCCCTGGCCGCCCGCCGAGGGCGGCCGGGACCGGAGGCGTCGCCTGGGGGGCGATCGACGACGCGCTCCACCAGCGTCTCACCGGGCGGTGCCGACTGCGAGCACGACCCCGCAACGTGGGCGCAGGCGTGCGCCATGACTGGGCATGACGCCGAGGAACCGAGCGCGACGGGGCCGCCGCGGAACGCGATCTCCTTGCCGCGGTGCAGGAAGCGCTCGTCGACGAGCCGACGATGGTCTGCGCCGCGGATGTCACGGCCGCGATGCGTCGCGCTAGAAGGTCTTGGCGGTCCAGCTGTAGGACTTCGTCACGGTGTTGCCGGCGGCATCGGTCAACCCCGTCGAGGCGGTGAAGCTCATCGTGGGCGTCGTGGCCGGGGACGTCGGGGCGGAGCACCCGCTCGCGCAGGCGCCGACGGTGACCTTGATCGTCGAGCCGGACGTGGTCGTCGTCCCCGCGAAGGTGGCGCTGGTGCCGGCGGTGAGCAGGTAGCCGGCGGAGCCCATGCCGAGCGCGCCGGAGGTGACACCGGGGATCGAGAGCGTCGCATTGCCGGAGGCCGGCCGCGCCTCGGTGATGGTCGGAGCCGTGGGGACCGTCGAGGACTTCAGCGGTTCGGAGAACCCGAGCGTCAGGGTGTCGGCGGTCTGCATGAGCCCGTCGACGAGCCCGTTGGTGTCCGTGACGCTCAGGAGGACCGGTTGGGCCTTGTCGGTCGGGGCGGCGGCGGCGAAGGAGGCCTGGTTCCCGAGGGCGTCGCGGATGCCGGTGCTCGCGGCGGCCAGTGCGACGGTCATCGATCCGGATGCCGTGTCGGCCGTGCCCGTGCCCTCGGTCAGCGTGAGCGTCGCCGCGGTGCCACTGACGGTCACCGACGAGAGCGTGCCGCCGCTGGGGACCCCCGACAGCGTCCAGTTGGTCTTCAGGGTCGAGCTCGCGAGCGCTTCGTCGAAGGTGGCCTTGACCTGGTCGACCTTGCCGTTGGTCGTGGTGTCGAGCAGCTCGAGCTTCGTCAGGACCGGCGCGGTCCGGTCGAGGGTGTAGACGGGCCCGGTGATGGCGCCGTTCCCGATGCCGGCGCCGCCCAGCGGGTTCCCCGCCGTGTCCTTGACCGAGTCGTCGTCGAGGAGGTTCAGCCCGAGGCCGCCGTCACCGCTCCCGGTGGCGGCGGTGACGGTCCACGTGGTCCCGGAGCCGGTCACGCCGGTGATCGCGGCGCCGGCGACCGCACCGGTGCTCGTCAGGGCGAAGTCGCCGGCGTTGACACCGGTGACCGCCTCGCTGAAGGACACCGTCCAGCGCACCGACGCCGCGTTCGAGGGGCTGGTGTCGGCGCGGGTCAGCGACGCGGTTGGGGCGGTGGCGTCGCTGACGGTCACCGAGACGGGCGACGACGTCGCCGTCCATGTGGCCATCGACGCCACCACCCGGTAGGCGTAGGTGCCGCTCGCGGCGACGGTGTCGGTGCAGGTGGTCGTGGGCCTCGGGAGCGATCCCGAGCACGGCCCGCTGCTGACGGGCGCATAGGCCCCTGTGCCAGCGGCGCGCTCGACGACGTACGTCACCGGTCCCGCCGCCGCGTCGTCGCGAACCCGAGCCTGGGCCGTCCACGTCAGCGTGATCGAACCGGGGGAGCTGCTGGGGGCGCTGATGACGGCGGCGTCGAGCGTCGAGACGTTCGCCACGCCCGTCCCTCGACCGTCGGTGGCCGGCCAGTAGGCCTGAGCCGTGGGGCAGAGCACAGCCAGCACGGCGAAGGCGAGCGTCGCGCAGCACGACCTGGTGAAGGTCGTGCTGCGCGGACCGCTCAGAGCGACGTGCGACATGGGCCAGCGGACCGGCCAAGGCGGCTGCGCAGCCGCCGAGGCCGACGCGAACGGCCTCCTAGCTGGCGTTGAAGGCCAGGTTGACGGTGACGCCCTTGCAGCCGTCCTGGTTGGTCGCCGTGTTCTTCATCTGCAGCTTGGCCGCCTTGGTGCCCGTGAAGGCCGTGTCGCCGGACGGCAGGTCCTGCGCGATCGCGGCCGGCTGGGTCAGCGTGAAGTCAGCGGCCGTGCAACCGGTCGCGGGCACTCCGGCCTTCGTCACCGACGAGATCGACACCGCGACCGTCGAGACGTACTGGTTGCCCGACGCCGGGTTGGTGATCTTGTACTCGACGTCCTGGGCGGGACCGCCCGGGTACAGGCCCGAGACGGTGTTCGTCTGGGCGATCGTGACGCTGGAAGAGGTGCCGGTCGTGGCCGAGCCCGAGCCCGAGCCGATCGTCGACCAGTAGGCATAGGCGGAGGCAGCGACGACCAGGAGGGCGATCGTCGTCAGAACGGCGGTACGGCGGCGGGGGCGCTTGAACATGATGGCTTTCGCTCAGCAGAAGGACGAGGTCCGTCATGCATCGACGGTCCGGGCGTTTCGCTTTAGCCGCCGGTCGCCGAGCGCGCGGCGCGCGGACTGCTGGGCCCGCCCCGAGTTCGAGGAACTCCGCACCTCGCTTATCCTCACGACTCGGCAGCACGGCGATCTCGAGCGAGTCGTTTGACCTCAACGGACAGCCATCGGCCCGGCGTCACCGACTTCGTCCACGTCGGTCTCGTCGTCGAGGACCTCGACGAGACGGTCCGGTTTCTCGCGCTGCTCGGCTTGGACTGCGGCGAGCCCGGGACGTTCAGCGGCGAGTGGATCGGCCGGATCATCGGTCTCGAGGACGTGACGGTCGAGGTCGTGATGGCTCGCACCGCCGACGGGAGCGACATGTTCGAGGTGGTGCGCTTCCACTCGCCTTCCGCCGGCGCTCAAGAGCCGGCGCCGGCCGCGAACCGTCCCGGGCTCCGGCACATCGCCTTCAAGGTCGACGACGTGCGTGAGGTCGTCGACCGCGTCCGAGAGGCCGGCTGGGACACGGTCGGGGAGATCGTCGACGTCGAGACCACGTTCCTCCTCTGCTACGTCCGCGGACCCGAAGGCCTGATCGTCGAACTCGCCGAGCGGCTCGACGGCGCCGCTCCGTCAGCGAGGTGACGTCGCCCCTGCCCCCGCCAGAGCGTCGAGCACCCACTCATCCGCCGGCCTGCCGCGCAGGCCGCTAGGGGTCGCGTACAGACGGCACGTCAGTCCGAAGTCGGTGCGCTCGCCGGCGCCGGGGTCCACGTCCTCGCCGTTGATCCGCAGCGTCGGCGAGCCCAGGAACCGCTCGCGCACAGCGGCCTCGTGCGACTCGACGCGGCGCAGCGAGATCTCTGCCTCGACGGCGGCCTCGGCGAGAAGGTCCGTCAGGTGCGGCAGCAGCTCCTCGTGGTTGGGGCAGCCGTCGACGTACAGAAGCTCGACCTGCATGAGGGTTCCAGCCTACGACGAGGTCGTGGCGGCGTCGGGGACGGCAGCCCGATGGACCGCCCGGGCGGGAGGGGCGGCCCGCGCAGACCGCCCCTCCCCGCCGGACCCGACCTCAGCGGCCGGGCTCGGGCACCGCGTCCGGCGCCGGGCCGACGCGCAGGACGCGCGCGACGCGGGGCGGCATCCACCAGTTCCAGCGCCCGAACATCGACACGAGCGCGGGCACCAGCACCGCGCGCACGACCGTCGCGTCGAGCAGGATGCCGGCGGCGAGCCCCGTGGCGAGGATCTTCACGTCCGTCTCGGGGCCGGAGGCCAGCGCGGCGAACGCCAGGAACAGGATGAGCGCCGCGCTGGTCACGAGCCGCCCCGTCCGCGCGAGCCCGAACACGACCGCCTCGTCGGTGTCGTGCGTCTTGTCGTACTCCTCCCGGATGCGGGCGAGGATGAAGACCTCGTAGTCCATGGACAGGCCGTAGAGGAACGCGAACACGATGAGCGGGATCCAGGACGAGATCGACCCGGTCGCCGCGATCCCCCACAGCTCGTCGGAGCCGTGGCCCTCCTGCCAGACGAGGGTCATGATGCCCCACGCCGCCCCGATGGAGAGGATGTTCAGGAGGATCGCCTTCAGCGGCAGCAGCAGCGAGCGGAACGCCCGCGCCAGCAGCACGAAGGTCAGCAGCGAGATCACGCCGATCATGAGCGGGAAGGAGCCGTAGACCGCGTCGATGAAGTCCGCGTTCAGCGGGCCGCTCCCTCCCACGCGAGCGTCGGGCGCGGCCTCGTGGGCGGCGTCGCGGAGGTCCTGCACCGCGTGGCGCCCGGCCGACGACTCGTCGCCGGCGCGCGGGACCGCGGCGACGATCGCGGTCCCGTCGCGGCGCCACTGCGTGCCGGCGGGGGCCACGGCGCCGTGGACGCCGTCGACCTCGGCCTGCGCCGTCGCGACCCTCGCCGCGGCGTCCTTGGGCACGAGCGTCTCGACCGGCGCGATGGCCCCCTTGCCGATGCCGGAGCGGTCGAGCTCGTCGAGGGCCTGCTTGGCCGGCCCGGACTTCGCGATCGTGTCGGGATCGGCGTTGCCGAGGTGGAGGTTCGTCGCGGACCCGAGCAGCGCGGCCAGGATGGCCACGGCGGCCAGGGCGGCGACCCACCGGCGCCGGACGACGGCCTCCGACCAGCGCTGCCAGAAGGCGTTGCTCGTGTCGCGCCGGCGCAGCCGGCGGCGATCCATCCGCGGTCCGACCGTCGCCAGGATGACCGGCAGCAGCGTGATCGCCACGAGCGTCGCCACCAGCGGGATGAGCATGCCGCCGTAGCCCATGCTGCGCAGGAACGGCAGCGGCAGCACGACGAGCGCGAGGAGGCCGACCGCGACGGTCGTGCCCGAGAACACGACGGCGCGCCCCGCGGTCGCCATGGCCGCGACGACCGCCTCGTCGCCCTCCAGGCCGCGCTCGCGCTCCTCGCGCCAGCGGACGACGATCAGGAGCGCGTAGTCGATCGACACGCCGAGACCGATGAGGGCCACGAGGAACTGCACGATGGGCGAGATCTCGGTGATGGTGGTGAGGCCCCACAGCAGCAGGAACGACACCAGGACCGAGCAGATGGCCATCCCGAGCGGCACGAAGGCCAGGGCCGACCCGAAGACGAAGAGCAGGACGATCAGCGCGCCGACGCCGCCGATGACCGCCTCGAGCAGGACCCCGGGGCCGTCGTCGCCGCCGCCCGAGGAGTCGTAGAGCGCGTCGTAGCCGGTCAGCCGCACGGGCGCTCCGGCCACGGTGTCGCCGCGCAGCGCGTCGCGCAGGTCGCGCTGGACGTCGGTGTTGTTGCCGAAGGGATCGTCGCTGCGCGGACTGAAGACGTACACGAAGGCCGTCCGGCCGTCCTTCGAGGTGAAGGCGCGGTCGCCGGTGGAGCCGAAGCCGGCCACGCGGGACCCCGGGACGACCCGGTTGGCCTTGCGCTCGAGCGCGCGGAGGTCCTCGCGGACGCCCGGCGAGGTGACCGTCGTGCCCGGCTTGAGCGTCACCACCGGCACCAGGGGCAGCGTGTCGCCGCCGTTGCCGTAGGTCTGCGCGATCTCCTGGCTGGCCTCCCAGCCCTCGCGCCCGGGGACGCTGAAGCGCTGGTCGAGCGCCTGGGAGGCGGGGCCGGCGGACACCATGCCGACCAGGGTCAGGACGAGCCAGCTGATCGCGACCAGGCGCTTGTGGCGCAGGACGCTGCGGGTCAGGCGCTGCATCATCGTGGTGCTTCTCCAGCGGGTCCGGGGAGGGAGGGAACGGCGCGCTCGGTTCTACCTCGCCCCGCGCGCGCCGGCACTACGGGGCCCCGCACGGGCGAGGTGCGGATACCACGAGCCGGGATCGAAGCGCGGGACGCGCCGATGGTGCCCGCGGCCCGGTCCACCGCCCGGTCGCTCAGCGGCGAGCGGGTCGCAGGGCGAGGGCGATCCCCACGCCGCTGATGCCGGCCAGGATCGGCACGGCCCGTCGGGCCCACACGGGCGGCAGGACCAGCTCGAACAGGGGCACGGGGTCCCCGACGCGCCGTTGGAGCGGACCCAGCGGACAGGCCCCGCGCCCGACCACGAGCCCGACGCCTTCCGCGCCGAGGATCCCGATCGCGGCGCGCAGCCGGCGGTCGCGGCGTCCGGTGACGGCACAGCCCCACACGTACCCGAGGCAGCTCAGCTCGACCAGGGCGATCGCGGCGTGGCCGGCCCGCAGGGCGCGGGCGCCGCGGGACAGCCTCGGCGGCGGCTCGGCCCCGGCACCGCCCGCAGGGTGGCTCACCCGGCCTGGACCTCCCGGACGACGGCGGGCCCGAGCGCGATCCAGGCGAGCCCGAGCGGCCACGTCCGACCCGTGCGGAGGTCGTCAGGGACGCGGTGCGTCGGGTCGTGCCGGCGGCAGCGGGG
The DNA here is from genome assembly GCA_963707695.1 of uncultured Actinomycetes bacterium. Taxonomy (GTDB): domain Bacteria; phylum Actinomycetota; class Thermoleophilia; order Solirubrobacterales; family Solirubrobacteraceae; genus JAOPZW01. Next base: position 543,211 of record CAVPQY010000006.1, read on the forward strand.
CGAGCGGCGGCGGGACGAGGTCGTCCGGGTCGTCGACGAGGACGAGCTGCTCCTCGACCCCGGTGAGCTCGAGCAGGCGCGCGATCTCGTCGGTCCCGCGCACGACGGCGAGGTTGTGGCGGTTGATCCGGGCGAACTCGTTCTGCCGGAGGAGCTCCCGCAGCGCGGGGAGGTCCATGAACGTCAGCCCGCGCAGGTCCAGCACGACGTGGCGCACGCCGGCGGCCTGCGGTTCGAGCCGGTCGAGGACCTCGGCGACCTTCGAGACCGTGACGAGGTCGAACTCGCCCCGGAGCGCGACCAGGGCGGTCCGGCGGTGCAGCCGAGCCTCCACGGCGAGCTGGTCGCCCACGAGCTGCGCGGCCATCGGAGATCTGCTGGGGTGCGGCGAGGACACGGGTCCCCTCTCTCGCCCCTCTGGAGGTGATGCGCGCGGGGAGGAGGGGCAGAGAACCCGGGGCGTGCCCCCGAGTCTAGGCGCCAGGCGCCCCCGGTGCGAACGACCCGGAGGCGAGCCGGTCGCGACCCGAACCCCGGGGCGCCTCGGAGTCCGCACGGCGCGCGTGTGCGCTTGCGCACGGTCGTCGGTGGTCGGGACGACGGGTGGGTAGCGGCCGTCGTCCAACCCCTGAGGAGGCACACACCATGGCTGCAACCGCAACCGGTACGGGTCGCGGCGTCGGCCGCGCAGATCGCAGTTCTGCGCGCCTGACGACCGAGACGAAGCACTCGAGCAAGACCAGCGAGCTCTACATCTGGGCCGCCATCACCGTCGGCATCCTGCTCGCCGGCCTGCTCACCAAGGCCGGCGACGGCCACGACGACCGCCTGCAGGCCGATCAGGCGTGGCTGTACGTCGCCATCGTCACGGGCGCGTACCTCATCAGCCGCGGGCTGGCGAAGTCCGGCAGCCGCGAGCCGTACTACGTCGGCGGCGACAACGAGTCGCGCGACCGCTAGCGCTCGCCCCGCGGGGCCCCTCACGGGGTCCTGCGGGCGACGCCGGCCGGGTGCGCGTCGTCGGACCCGCACCCGGTCGGCGGCTGACGCCCGTGCCGCTCTTCCTGGCGCGGGCGCGAGTGCCGGTCCGTACTCCTGATCTGACCCGCGTGGGTCCGGTTGGTTTCGAACCCCGGAGGCCCGGGGACCCCTCCCGCACAGCGACGCCCTCGCGGGTGGAAGCCGGTACCTGATGGACTCGACGTCTCTGGCCCGGCGCTTCCGAGCGTCCGCAGAAGCGGTTGGACAAGCACGACGTGAAGCGACGGCGTTCGCGCGCGACCAGGGCGTCGTCGACCCCGATGCCGTGGCGCTGGCGCTCTCGGAGGCCATCACGAACGTGGTGCTGCACGCCTACGCCGACGAGCCCGAGCCGGGCGACGTCGAGATCGTCGCCCGCTCGCTCCCGGAGGACGGGCTGATGATCGCCGTGTGCGACGACGGTCGCGGCATGACGCCGCGTCCCGACAGCCCGGGGCTGGGCCTCGGGCTGCCCCTCCTGGCCGCGCTCACGGAGCGCTTCGAGGTCCAGTCGCGCCCCGGCGGCGGGACGCGGCTGTGCCTGTTCTTCGCGACGGCCGCCTGACCCCCGAGGTCGGCGGCACGTTCCGCCGGCCCGCGATGTCCTGGGCGGCTGGCGTACCCTGCGGGGCGTGAGCGCGGGACCGTCCCTCCCCGTCCTGCCGGTCGTCGACGTCGCGGCCGGGCCGCCGCCGGCCGCCCGCGCGCACCTCGTCCGCCGGGCCCGGCTCCTCGCGTGGGTGGGCCTCGCGTGGCACGTGGCCGAGGCGGCGATCGCCGTCGCGGCCGGGGTCGCCGCCGGCTCCGTCGCCCTCGTCGGCTTCGGCGCCGACAGCCTGATCGAGGCGGTTGCGGGGCTCGTCGTGCTGTGGCTCATGACCGGGACGCGCTCGTCGTCGGCGCGGGCCGAACGCCGCGCGCAGCAGCTCGTCGCCGCGTCCTTCGTCGTCCTGGCGGCCTACGTGGGCGTCGAGGCGGTCCGGGACCTCGTCGGCGGGCACCGTCCCGGCGTGAGCTGGGTCGGCGTGGCCCTTGCGGCCGTCACGCTCGTCGCGATGCCGCCGCTCGCCGTCGCCAAGCGCCGCGCGGGTGAGCGCCTCGGGTCGGCGGCGACCGCGAGCGAGAGCCGGCAGACGATGCTCTGCGCCCAGCTCTCCGCGGGCCTCCTCGCCGGGTTGCTCGCGAACGCCGTCCTGGGGTGGTGGTGGGCCGACCCGGTCGTCGCGCTCGGCATCGCCGCGATCGCCGCCCGGGAGGCGCGCGACGCCTGGCGCGGCGACGCCTGCGGGTGCTGCGCGGCGCCCTCGGGCTAGCGCTCCTGCAGCACGGAGAGGATGTTCCCGGCGGGGTCGGTGAACCAGGCGATGAAGGGCCCGTCCTCCCGCATCACGCCCTTCTCGTCCTGCGGCATCCCGTCGTAGCGCTCGAAGCGCACACCGCGCTCGGCCAGGCCGTCGACGGCGCGGTCGATGTCGTCGACGGGGAAGTTCAGGATCGTGTAGGCGGCGGGGGTGTGGTCGGGCTTGGGGTAGACGAGGGTCGGCCGGTCGCCGGCCAGGTGCAGGGTCAGGAGGCCGTGCTCCTCGGACGTCCTGAGCCCGAGCGTCCCCTCGTAGAACGCCTTGGCCCGCGGCACGTCGTCCACCGCGAACCCACTGAACGCCGGGCTGTCGGCGAGCATGTCGGGCTCCTTCCTGCCGCGGCGCGTGCGCCGGGGCGATCGTTGTGCGGTGAGGACGCGGCCCGCGCCCCGAACTCATCGGCCGCGTCCCGCGACGGTCGGCGGCGGAACGACGGAGGGCCCGCGAACGGGCCCTCCGGTGCGGCGCTGAAGGCGGGTGGGCCTAGAGGACCTGCACGTTGCCCGCCGCGGGGCCCTTGGGGCCCTGCTCGGGGTCGTAGCTGACCTTGGCGCCCTCGGCCAGCGACTTGAAGCCGCTGCCCTGGATCGCGCTGTGGTGGACGAACAGGTCCTTGCCCGAGTCGTCCGGCGTGATGAAGCCGAAGCCCTTGTCGTCGCTGAACCACTTGACGGTTCCGGTGGCCATCTTGCTCTCTCCTCGTACAGGTGCACTGCGAAACGCGGAGGTGCTGAGAGGCAACGACTGCGGAAACGCGGGCACTGCTTCGGTCAGGCGGATGCCCGACCCGTCCCCGGAGCCTAGCGCGCCGCGGCTCCTGGGCCTCGCCGAGCCTCTGTCCTACCGGAGCACGTACACCGTCGCGCAGCCGAAGTGCCGCACGGCGGTGACCATCCGACCGAGCGCCGGCCGCAGGTCCCTCCTCGTCGTGCAATCGGCCAGCACGAAGCGCGCTCCGCTGGCGCGCACGAGCTCCCGTTGCGCCGCGACCGGCTCCTTGCCGGCCATCAGGGCGTCGACGGCGACCGCACGGACGAAGTAGCGCGGCGTCCAGAACGCGTTGCCCACGTAGGTCGCGCGTCCGGTGTGACCCGGCACGACCGCGCCGAGGTCGGCGCGCGTCAGGACCGCCCAGCCGGCCGGCTCCCGGCGCAGGTCCGCGAGCGCGTCACGCTCGCCGGCGTCGATGAACGTCGGCGTCGGGTGGGCGCCGGCGGGCCCGGGCGTCGCCGAGAAGCGGACGAGCCGTCGCGCACGGTCGGCCTCGTCGACGAGCGGCACGAGGAGCAGCGCCAGGAGGCCCGCGGCGAGCGCCGTGCCGACCGCGCGAGTGGGCGCCACCCGAGGTCCCGGACGCCCTCGACCGCGAGGACGCCGAGCGGCAGGGTCACGCCGAGGAACGCGTGGACGGGCGTCGTCCCGACCCGCTCGTTGACGAAGAAGACGACGAGCGTCGCGACGGGCCAGATCCGGGTCGCGGCGGCCAGCAGGGTCGTCGGGCGCCGGCGGTACGCCAGGGCGGCGGCGACCACGAGTGGGGCGAGCGAGAACGCGACGACGTGGAAGGGCCACTGCGTGTGCGTCGCCGCCTGCGCCGCCTCCCAGGCCGGATCGGCGTGACCGAGGACGACGTAGAAGGCCAGGGGCGCGGCGCCGGCCACGACGGTCGCGAGGAGCGGGCCCCTCAGGCGGTGCCCCGCCGGCCACAGGACGAGCTCGGCGCCGAGGAGGATGAGGATCAGCTCCTCGCCCTGCCAGGGGTGCAGCCACGACGCGAGGGCCGCGAAGGCGGGCGGCACCCAGGTCCGGCGGCCGCGCGCGTAGGCGAGCAGGGCGCCGACCATGGCGGCGAAGGCCAGCAGCGTGGGGTAGTACCCCCAGGACGTGTAGGGGAGCGAGAGCTCGTCGGTCGTCGCGGGCCAGGTGAAGCCCGTGCCGAGCCCGAGCTTGTCGTGGGCGAGCGCGCCCCACCCGACGAACAGCAGGGCGATCGCCAGCGCCGCCCGTCGGCTCCACGTGCCTGGGATGGCGGCGTGGACGTACGCGGCGGCGGCGACGGCCGCGCCGGCGACGGCGACGGGCTTCCACAGGAGGTAGGACAGCCACGCCGGGACGCCCAGTGCCGTGACCGCGCCGGAGAGCTCCATCATCGGCTGGGCGAAGTCGTGCGTGGTCGGGTCGGCCTGGAACAGGTTCGACGCGAGACCGTGCCGCGACATGTCCTGGATCCAGGCGAGGTACTGCATCTGGTCCTGCGCCCCGACGCCGTCGGTGCCGGTCCAGGTCTGCCCATGCCGCACGACGTGCCAGAGGCTGAGCGCCAGGACCCACAGGCTGAGGACCGCGAACGCGGCCACGATCACCGCCTCGACCGGGTCGGGACGCCGCCGCGCCGGGGTCGTGCGCGAGGGCGTCACCCCGGCAGTGTTGCACCGGCATGTGGCGCACCGGAGTTCGGCGCGATGGGAATTGCAGGCTGGATCCCGATGTCGGCCCCCCGAAAGGACTGGGGGGTCGCGTTCGTACCAAGGGCATGCGCGTGACGTGCCGCCGTATCGTCCCCGGCCTCGTGGCCGGCGTCGCCGTGCTGCTGCTGGCGCCCGCCGCCGGCCTCGCCGCCGGGCAGGTCGACCTGAGCCCCGCCGCCGGCGCCCCCGGCTCCACCGCCGTCCTTCGGGCTTCGGGCTTCCCCGCGTCCAAGCGCGTCAAGGTCCGCGCGACCGGCCTCAGGCCGCGGTCGGTCAAGACCTCGCGCCGCGGCGGCTTCACGCTGCGGCTCACGATGCCCAGGCGCTCGGGCTGGGTCACGATCACCTCCCGCGGCGGCGGGCGCCGGGTCGCCAGCCGCTTCTACGTCACGTCGCGCCGCGGCGCCTCGCAGGTCGCGGAGCTCGCCGGCGCCGGCGGCGAGCGCGTGCGCCTCTCGCCGACGACGCTCTACCCGGGCAGCACGCTGCGCGTCCAGGGCACCGGCTTCGCCCACCGTCGCGCGCTCCGGCTCTCCGGCTTCGGTCGCGCGCTGCGCGTCCGGACGGGCCGGACCGGGGCCTTCACGGCGGCGCTGCGCCTTCCCGCGGTCCTCGCCGCCGGCCCGCGGACCGTGTCCCTCATCGGCGCCGGCCTGCGCCTGGCCGCCCCGATGACCGTCAGCGCCCGCGCGACGTCGTCGGGCAACGGCGGCAAGAACCCGCCCGAGAAGCCGCACGAGCCGCCGACCGAGCCGCCGCCGGCGGTCGTCGCCCCGGCCGCCACCGGGGCGCCCGCGATCTCCGGCACGGCCACGGTCGGGGCGAGCCTGAGGGCGAGCACCGGCGCCTGGTCGGGCTCGTCCGCGAGCTACGCCTACGCGTGGGAGCGCTGCTCCGCCACGGGCACCGGCTGCCAGCCGATCGCCGGCGCGACGGCCGCGTCGTACACCGTCACCGCGGCCGACGACGGCAGCACGCTGCGCGTCGTCGTCACCGCGGCCAACACGGCCGGGTCGGCCCGCGCGCCGTCGGCCGTCACCGCCCTCGTCCGCACCCCGCCGACCGTCACGAAGAGCCCGTCGATCCCGGCCAAGCCGCAGGAGGGCACGTCGATCACCCTCACCCCGGGCACCTACGGCGGCACGAAGCCGATCACCGTCACGAGCCAGTGGCAGCGCTGCGGGAACGTCTGCACGGCGATCGCGGGCGCGACCGGCGCCTCCTACGTCGTGCAGGCCGGCGACGTCGGCTACCGGCTCGTCGTGGTCCAGACCGCCACGAACGCGGCCGGGACGGTCCAGGCGACGTCGGCCCGCTCGCAGCCCGTGACCCCGAAGCCGGCGGACACGAGCACCGGGCTCATCGCCCACTGGACGATGGACGACACCGGTTCGACGATGGCCGACTCGGCCGGCACCCACCACGGGACGCTGCACAACGTCACGACGGGCGTGACGCCGGCGTTCTCGGGCACGGGATCGTTCGGGTTCAACGGCGTCAGCAGCTACGTCTCCGTGCCGCAGTCCGACGAGCTCAGCGCCGTCGACCGGAACGTCACGCTGACGATCCACATGAAGGCCCCGACGGTGTCGAACACCGGCGAGCAGGACTGGGACCTCATGCGCTCCGCCGGGAGCTACTACGACGGCGACGAGTACAAGATGGAGTACAACCCCGACGGCTCCGTGCTCTGCGCCTTCAAGGGCAACGGGACGCCCGGCTACACCGAGGTGAAGTCGGCCCCGCTCGCGCTCGGCCAGTGGCACACGATCAAGTGCATCAAGACGGCGACGGGGGTCCAGACCGTCGTCGACAACGTCACGACGTCGAAGACCGTCAACATCGGCACGATCGTCCTGACGCGCGGCATCATCTTCGGCGCGCACCCGGGTGCGGCCGAGAACGGCGTCAGCGAGTTCTTCAAGGGCCAGCTCGACGAGGCCAGCATCGCCATCGGCTAGAGGAGGTCGACGCGGCGGTGCCTAGCCTGGCGGCATGCCCGCCGCCGCCCACCGCGCCGTCGTCGTCCACGCCCCCGGGCCGCCCGACGTCCTGCGGGTGGAGGAGCGCCCCCGGCCCGAGCCGCGCCCGGGCTGGGTGCTCGTCCGCGTCCGTGCCTTCGGCCTGAACCGGGCCGAGCTCGTCACACGGGCGGGCGGGTCGGGGGACGCCGTGCGCTTTCCTCGCGTCCTCGGGATCGAGGCCGTCGGCGAGGTCGTCGACCCGGGCGGCGGCGACCTCGCGCCCGGGCAGGTCGTGGCCGCCGCGATGGGCGGCATGGGCCGCGACTTCGACGGCGGGTACGAGGAGTACGCCCTCCTGCCGGCGGCGCACGTCATCCCCGTGACGACGACGCTCGACTGGCCGCGGCTGGGCAGCCTCCCGGAGAGCTTCGGGACGGCCTGGGGCTCGCTCGGCGTCCTCGGGCTGCCGCCGGGGCGGACGGTGCTCGTGCGCGGCGGGACGTCGTCGGTCGGGCGGGCCGCCATCACGCTGGCCAAGGACGCCGGGCTGACCGTGGTCGCGACGACGCGCCGCCAGGACCGCCTGGGCGTCCTGCGCGCCGGCGGCGCCGACCACGCGGTCCTCGACGACGGCCGGCTCGTGGCGACCGTGCGGGACGTCGTGCCCGACGGCGTCGACGGGCTGCTCGAGCTCGTCGGACCCCGGGCGCTCCTGGGCGCGCTGCAGGCGGTGCGGCCCGGCGGCCGCGTCTGCCTGTCCGGCTTCCTCGAGGGCGTCTGGGACGCGGCGCAGGCCTCGGCCGCCGCGGGCCAGGCCGGGGTGCGGCTGGGGGGCTTCCAGAGCGGCACGCTCACCCGCGAGGCGTTCGGCGACGCGCTGCAGCGGATCGCCGACGCGGTGGGGGAGGGGCGCCTGCACGACATCGTCGACTCCACCTTCGCGCTCGACGACGTCGCCGACGCCCACCGCCACATGGAGGCCGACGCGGCCACCGGGAAGGTCGTCGGGCTCGTCTGAGCGACTGGACGGCGGTCCCTGGCGGCCAGGCCCTCGCTGCGGTCCTCGCCCACGCGTGAGGCGCCATGATCCCGGGTCATGGCGGCCCGCACGCTCGAGGAGTTCGTCGACGCCGTCCGCGGCTACGTCGAGGCGCGCGCGGCCGAGCACGCCGACGATCGCTGGTGGGTCCTCGAGCCGACCCTGCTGTCCGAGCGTCGCGGCGTCCTGCACGCCGGCGAGCTGCGCGCGGCGCCGGACGCGCTGCGCACGCTGCGCCGCGAGGGCCCGGCGGGACTGCCGGCGGTGCTCGGCGTGCGCCGGGCGGCGCTGGCGCTGCACGTCGACCTGCTGCGGGGGACGAGCGTCGAGCCGGCCATCGTGCTGGTGATCGTCACGCCGCTGCTGACGGCGATCCAGTCGGCGCCGGTCATGCGGACCGACCTGGGCACGCCGCGGCTGGGGACGTGGGCGCCGGCGGAGCTCGACGACGACGACGTGCGCTCGGCGGTGGCCGGACTGGCCTGAGGGCTCGGAGGACCTCCGGTGCGCCGCGACCCCGGGGGGCATGGAGTCGCGGCGCCGCACCGGAGTGCGTGGTGCAGCGCCGGTTCCAGGCGGCGCCTCCCAGGCGGGAACAGTAGGGGATGTGCAGGGAGAAGCCGTCCGTCGCACGGGCCCGTCCGCCCGTCGCCCGAAGCGTGCCGATCCCCGGCCCACGGGCGCGGCGCGCTAGGCTGGCGCGGGCATGTCGCGAATCCCGATCAACATTGCGGACCACGTCGGTCGCACGCCGATGGTGCAGCTCACGCGGATCCTCCCGGAGGGCTGCGACGTGCAGCTCTTCGCGAAGCTCGAGGCCTTCAACCCGGGCGGCTCGGTCAAGGACCGCATCGGCGTGGCGATGCTCGACGCGGCCGAGGCCGAGGGCCGGATCGAGCCCGGGCGGACGACGATCGTCGAGGCGACCTCGGGCAACACGGGCATCGCGCTGGCCTTCTGCTGCGCGGCCAAGGGCTACGAGCTCGTGATCTTCCTGCCCCAGGGCATGAGCCGCGAGCGCGAGACGCTGCTGCGCCTCTACGGCGCGCAGGTCGAGGTGGTCGAGTCGCTCGGCGGCATGGGGGAGGCCGTCGAGGCGGCGCGGGCGCTCGCCGGGCGCGACGACGCCTACCTCCCCGACCAGTTCTCCAACCCCGCCAACCCCGAGGCCCACCGGCGCACGACGGGCCCGGAGATCCTCGACGCGCTCGACGGCGACCTCGACGTGCTCGTCGCCGGGGTGGGGACGGGCGGGACGATCACCGGCGTGGGCGAGGTGCTCAAGCAGCGCAACCCCCGCGCGCGGGTCGTCGCCGTCGAGCCGGCGAGCTCGCCCGTCCTCTCCGGCGGCCCCGCGGGCGCGCACCGCATCCAGGGCATCGGCGCGGGCTTCGTCCCCGCCGTGCTCAACCGCGACCTGCTCGACGAGGTCCTGACCTGCCCCGACGAGGACGCGATCCACACGGCCTGGGAGCTCGCGCGACGTGAGGGGGTGCTGGCCGGGATGTCCTGCGGCGCGGCCGTGTGGGGCGCGCTGGAGGTCGCGCGCCGGCCGGAGTCCCGCGGCAAGCGGATCGTCGCCATCCTGCCCGACTCGGGCGAGCGCTACGCGAGCGCGCCGTTCTTCGTGCCGCCGGCCGCCGGTCCCCGCGACACGGCCCTGGCCGCGCCGCACGCGTAGGCCCTCCCGACCCTCCGCGCCGGGCGACTACAGTCCACGCCGATGCTCGGCCTGCGGACAGTGGCGCGCGTCCTCGGCGAGGTTCGCCGCGACGTCGACGCCGTCCACGACCGCGACCCGGCCGCGCGCGGCGTGGGGTCGCTCGAGGTGCTGGCGCTGTGGCCCGGCGTCCACGCCCTGCTCGCCCACCGCGTCGCCCATGCGCTGCACGGGGCCGGCGTCCCGCTCGTCCCCCGCACGCTCGCGGCCCTCAGCCGCGCGGCGACGGGGATCGAGATCCACCCGGCCGCCCGCGTCGGGAACGGGCTCTTCATCGACCACGGCGTCGGCGTCGTCATCGGCGAGACGGCGGAGGTCGGCCGCGACGTCACGCTCTACCAGGGCGTCACGCTCGGCGGCACGGGCTTCGCGACCGGCAAGCGCCACCCGACCGTCGAGGACGAGGTGACGGTCGGCTCGGGGGCCAAGCTCCTGGGCCCGATCACGGTCGGCCGCGGGGCGAAGGTCGGCGCGAACAGCGTCGTGGTCATCGACGTGCCCCCCGACGCGACGGTCGTCGGCAACCCCGGCCACGTGGTCCGGGTCGACGGCCGCCGCGTCGACGGGCCCGACGCCGACTGGGTCCACCTGCCCGATCCGGTCGCCGACGCCATCCGCGGGCTCGCCTCACGCATCGAGGCGGTCGAGCACGCGGTGGCCGAGATGGCCGACGAGGCGGGCACCGCCCCGCCGCCGTCGCAGGCCGACGTCCGGCCCCTGCGCCCCCGGCGCGGCCCCAACCCGGCCGGCGGGTAGGGCCCGCGGCCGCGCGGGGCGCTCAGGCCCGCGACGGCGACCAGCAGGCTGACGAGGAGGACGTCGACGTGCTCCGTGCCGGGGCGCCGGATCCCGGCAGCGCGGCCCGCCAGGCCGCCTGCAGGGCGTGGACGTCTGGCACGTGCCCGCTCGGCGGGCCGCCCTGCAGGGTGGCCGTCGCCGGGCCGCGCAGCGCCGTCGCGACGAGGATCGCCCGGGCGGCGCGGAGCCGCTCGAGGGTCAGCGGCTCCTCGCGCACCGCGAGCCCGAGGGCGCGCGCGTGGCCCTCGACGCGGCGGCGGCTCGTCGAGTCCAGCAGCCGGCCGTCGCGGGGTGGGCCGACGAGCGCGCCTCGCTCGAGCGCCAGGACGCTGGCCCAGCCGGTCTCCAGGACGTCGCCGTCGAGGTCGACGAGCAGCGGCGTGGCGCCGTGCCGCCGCGCCAGGGCGTCGAGCAGCCGGCGGTCGGCCCACTTGTGCTCGCCGAGGCCGCCGGGCAGCGTCACCGGCGCGAGGACCGCCGGGCGCGGGGGCGGGACCGGGCCGGTCTCCACGTGCGCGGCCCGGCCCGGGGTGAGCACGACGCGGGCGCGGAGGGTCCCGGCGAGCCCGTCGGGAAGGACGTCGCCCGCCGGTGCGTCGAGGCCGAGCGCCGCGGCGCTGGCGCGCAGGCGGGCGAGGTGGGCCTCGAGGTCGACGGGGACGCCGTCGTGGACGAGGAGCGTCGTGAGCACGCCGTGGGCGGGGTCGGGGCGCTCGCCGTGGGCGAGGGCCTCCGGCGGGGCCGGCGCCGTCGCCCGCCGCGGGCGCTCGGCGGCCGGCCGCGTGCCGTCGGCGGCCAGCCGGGTCCCGGCCGCGGCCAGGAGCGGCCGGGCCTTGACCAGGCACTCCTCGAGCTCGGCCTCGGGATCCGAGCCCCACGTCACGCCGCCGCCCGCCCCGAGCCACGCACGGTCGCCGCGCGAGCTCGAAGGTGCGGATCGCGACGCTGAGCTCGAGCCCCGCGACGGGGCTGGCGAAGCCGATGGCGCCGGTGTAGGTCTCGCGCCCGGTGGCCTCGAGCTCGTCGATGACGCGGAGCGCCTGGACCTTCGGCGCCCCGGTCACGGAGCCGGGCGGGAAGGTCGCGCGCAGCAGGTCGGCGTCGGTGGCGTCCTCGCGGAGCGTCCCGCGCACCTCGGAGACGAGGTGCGCGACACCGGCGTGGACCCGCGGCTCGGCGAGGGCGTCGACCCGTACCGAGCCGTACGCGCAGACCCGCCCGAGGTCGTTGCGCATGAGGTCGGCGATCATGACGTTCTCGGCGCGATCCTTGGCCGAGGCGGCGAGCGCCGCGCCGGCGTCGCCGTCCTCCAGCGGCGCGGTGCCCTTGATCGGCGCGGTCCGCACGGTGCGCCCGTGGCGCTCGAGGAAGAGCTCGGGGGAGAGCGAGACGGCCGCGCTTCGCGCCCCCGTCACCAGCGCGGCGCGGTCGGGCCGCAGCGCCCCGGCGGCGCGGGCGAAGAGCGCCGCCGGCGACCCGTGCCAGTCGCCGTCCAGACGCAGGCAGAGGCTCGCCTGGAAGAGGTCGCCGGCGGCGATGCGCTCGCGGCAGGCCGCCACGGCGGCGCGGTGCCCGGTCGCGCCGGGCGCGCGCAGCGCGAACGGGCCCAGGCGCGCAGCGGCCGGCGGGGCGGCGGCCGCGGCGCCCAGCCGCCGCCGCAGGGTCTCCAGTCGCTCCGCCAGCGCGCCGTCCCGGGCGTGGGTCCACAGCGCCTCGAACCACCACCGCCCCTCCGGGTCCAGGCGCAGGACGTGGTCGTAGAAGGCGAGGTCGGCGTCGGGCAGCGCCACGGGTCGCGGGGGCGGAGGCGGGACGTGCTCCACGCGCCGCGCGAGGCCGAAGCCGAGCCGGCCGACCCAGCCGCCGCCGACGGCGTGCTCCGGGGCGTCGCCGCGCTCGACGGCGGGCTGCTCGTCGAGCAGCGCGAACGGGTCCTCGCCCGGGGTGGCGACCCGGACCGGCGCCGAGCCGAGGATCGCGCCGCCCCCGGCCCAGCGACCGGTGAGCGCGAAGGGCCGCTCGTCGCCGCCGAGGGCGAGCGCCGCCCGCCAGGGGTCGACGGCGACCTGGTGCAGCGCGGTCCGCCGCAGCCGCGCGGTGCGCATCAGTAGAAGACGGTCCGGCAGCGGTGGCGCGGGATCGCCTTGTACCGGGGCTCCCCGCCGCGCGTCCAGAGCCAGTGGTCGACGGTCTGCTCGTCGACGCCCAGGCGCGCGGCCAGCAGCTCGCAGGCGCGCACCGCGCCGGCGCGGATCTCGCGTTCCTGCGGCCCGGGGCGCAGCAGCTCGCCGGCGTCGATGCGCGCCTCGAGACGCGGGTCGTAGACGAGGACGCCCTCGACGCGCAGGACGTGGGGGACGAGGTTGTCGGCGAAGATCGTGAGCCGGTCGAGGTCGGTGAAGCCCGCGACTCCGGCCAGGGCGAGGTCGCTGGGGACGAGCTGCGCGCGCTTGTAGAAGCCGCGGTCGTCGTACATGGCCATCCCGCCGGCGAGCGCCTCGGCCAGCCGGACGGCGGAGCCGCCCGCGGCGCGGACGAGGTCCAGCGCGCTGCGCTCGCCCAGGAACGTCCCGAGCCCGCGCAGCGCCTGGGCGAAGAGGGCCATGAGCTCGTGGTCGGCCGGCTGCCCGAGGACGTCGGCGACCTCGTCGGCGCGCAGCGCGCGCAGCTCGGGATTCGACCACGGCCCGTGGGCGCGGAAGCGGTCGGCCAGCGCCCACGCGACGGTGAAGTAGCCCGACACGGGACGGCCGGCGACCTCGCGCTTGCGCAGGGTCGGCCACCACCCCGAGCCGAAGTTCACGGTGTCGAGCGTCAGCAGGTAGGTCGCCACGTCGGCCTCGGAGCCGTCGAGGAAGTGCCGCTCGGCGTCCAGGGCCGGCGCCGTCAGGTCCCATCCGCCGGCGCCGTCGTCGAGGACCGCGTCGAGGCGCTCGGAGTCGATCCGGACGCTCGTGGCCTGCTCGGCCAGCCGCGTGCAGGCGGCGCGGACGTCGTCGGGCAGGGCCATGGCCGCTGCGACGGTAGCTCAGTCGGCGCCCGGGTCCCGGCGTCAGCGCCGGCCCGCGTCGAGCGCGAAGGTCGCGCCGTCGCCGCCTCTGGGCGTCCCGCCGGCGATCCCGACGCCGACCCACCGGAAGCCGCGGTCGAGCAGGATCGCGCGGTGGGGCGGGCTGCGCAGCCACAGGCGGACGATGGCCGCGGCGCTCGTGCGCCGGCCGCCCGCCCACCCGATCGCCTCGCCGATCGACCAGGCGCGCGCGCCGTCGAGCCAGCCCGTCCGCCGCACGCGGCTCGCGGGCGTGCTGCCACCCGGGGCGACGTGGTCGAAGAAGCGGCGGCGGACCATGTCGGCCGCATGCGCCTGGGCGGCGCGCCGCAGGCCACCGGCGGACCGGTACGGCCGCAGGCCGCGGCGGCGGCGCTCGCGGTTGACGAGGCAGACCACGGCGCGGCGGCCGGTGGTCGCCGGCAGCGCCTGGACCGGCCGGGTCGCGCCGGCGCAGGGCGCCGTGGCGGCGCCGGCGCCGGGCGGCGCGGCGATCCCGAGCAGCAGCGCCGTCAGGACGACGACGAGCGAGGGTGCGGTGCGGGGGCGCATGCGCGCCCGATGATGGCCGCTCGACGTCGGCGACGTCGCGGGTGCCGCGGTCGACGGCGAGCACGCGCGCCGTCGACGGCGGGCACGCGCGCCCGCGACGGGCGGACCCGAGCGCCCGCGACGGCGTGCGCCCCCCGCCGACCGTAGACTCCCGCCGCGGTGACCGGCCGCCCCGACCCCGTCTGATGGTCTCCGTGGCGGCGACCGCGCTCGGTGGCGGCGAGCGGGTCGGCGCCGTCGTCCTCGCGCTCGTCGTCGCGGTGGTGCTCGCGGGCCCGACGGCGCGGACCCGCGCGCTCGCCATGGCGGCGGCGCTCGTCCTCGCGCCGCTGCTGCTGCTGGCCGACGTCTGGGACACCGACGCGTTCGCACCCGTGCGCGACCGCGCCGGGCTGGCGCTCGTGGGAGCGGTCCTGCTCGCCTCGGCGGTGGCGGTGGGCGCCGTGGTCGCGCGCCGGTGGCCCGGCCTCGTCGTGCCCGCGATCGTGGCCACCGTGCCCTTCCGGGTGCCGCTGACGATCGGGTCGACGACCGCGAACCTGCTCCTGCCCCTGTACGCGGTCGTGGCCGCCGCGACCGTCGCGCACGTCGCCACGGTGCTGCGCGCGGACCCGCCTGACGAGCCGGCCGGGCCGCCGCCGGGCCTGCTCCCGCGCGCGCTGGCCGCCTTCGTCGTCCTCTACGCCCTGCAGGCGACGTACGCGGGCGACCCCTCGCCGGCGGTCCAGGACCTCGCCTTCTTCCTCGCGCCCTTCGCGCTGCTGTTCGCGCTGCTGGCCGGCGCCGCGTGGACGCCGCGGCTGATGCGGACCTGCCTGCTCGTGCTCGTCGGCCTGGCGCTCCTCTTCTGCCTCGTCGCCTTCGGCGAGGTCGTCGCGGGCGACGTGCTCTGGAACGACAAGCTCATCGCCAGCAACACGTACAACCCCTACCTCCGGGTCAACTCGCTCTTCTACGACCCGAACGTCCTCGGCCGCTTCCTCGCCGTGACCGCCGTCCTCGTGGCCGCGTGGGTCGCCGGGCAGCATCGCCGGCGCGAGCTGCTGGCCGGCGGAGGCGTGCTCGCCGTCCTGTGCCTGGGGATGCTGTCGACGCTGTCGCAGTCGAGCTTCGGCGCGCTGCTCGTCGGCCTCGGCGTCCTGACCGCGATCCGCACCCGGCCGCGCCTGGTCGTCGCCGTGGCGGCCGCGCTCGCGCTGGCCGCCACGGCGACGGTCGTCGTCGCGCCCGGCGCCGTCGGGCTCGGCGGGCGCGGCGACTCCTTCAACGAGGCGACGAGCGGCCGCGGCGACCTGCTCGGCGGGGGCCTCGACCTCTTCCGCGCCCGCCCCGTGGCGGGCTACGGCTCGGGCACGTTCGAGGACGAGTATCGCCGCCTGCGCGGCGCCACCGCGGCCGACGAGCTGGCCGCGTCGCACACCACCCCGGTCACGGTCGCGGCCGAGCAGGGGACGCTCGGCCTGCTGGCCTACGTCGCGCTGCTGGTGATCGCGCTCACGGCGCTCCTGCGCGGCGCGCGGGGGTCGGCCGCCCGCGCCGCCGTCGCGGCGGCCTTCGCCGCGCTCGTCTTCCACACGCTCGTGTACGCGGCCTTCCTGGAGGACCCGCTGACCTGGGCGCTGCTGGCCGCCGGCGTCGCGCTCGCGCCCGCGGCGGCCGTCCGTCAGACGTCCTCGAGGGCCGCCTCGACGTCGCCGACGTCCATGAACCGGGTGTAGGCCTCGATCACCGTGGCGGCGTCGTCGAACATGACGAGCTCGCCGTTGTGCATCCACGCGACGTCGGTGCAGAGCTGCTCGACGCTGCGCAGCGCGTGGCTGACGAGCAGGATCGTGCCGGCCTTCGCGCACAGCTCCTGCATGCGCTCGAAGGACTTCTTCTTGAAGCGCGCGTCGCCGACGGACAGCGCCTCGTCGACGAGGAGGATGTCGGGGTCCATGTTCACCGCGACGGAGAACGCCAGCCGCCCGTACATGCCCGAGGAGTACGTCCGCATGGGCAGGTCCATGAAGTCGCCGAGCTCCGCGAACGCCGTGATCTCGTCGTACTTCTCGGCCAGCTCGTCGCGGCGCAGGCCGGCCGCCAGGCCGCCCAGGACGACGTTCTCGCGCCCGCTGAGGTCCTTGTTGAAGCCGACGCCGAGCGCGAGGAGCGTGCTGACGCGGCCCTCGACGACGATGCGGCCCTTGCTGGGCGGCAGGATCCCGGCGATGGAGCGCATGAGCGTCGACTTCCCGGCCCCGTTGACGCCCACGACGCCGGTGACCGTCCCGCGCGGGATCTCCAGCGAGACGCCCTTGACCGCCTCGATCTCGCGGTAGAGCTTCTGCCGGCGGCCGAGGCGGATCATGCGGTTGCGCAGCGTCGGCTGCGTCTCGTAGGCCGTCCGGTAGGTGACCGAGAGGTCCTCCACCGAGACGGCCGTGCCGCCGCGGGGTCGGACGGGCGGCCGGACCCGCTGCTCAGAGGCGGACAGCGAACTCACGCTCCCGCGAGATGAAGTACAGGCCCCCGGCCACCAGGGCGGCGACGGCCCAGGCCAGGCCCCACAGCATGAAGTGGAGCGACGGGCGGTGGCCGGCGATGAGGACCTCGCTCCAGGCGGCGAACATCGGGGTGAGGGGGTTCAGGGCGATGATGTGCTTGAGGTGCCGCGGCACCTCGGCGTAGTAGTAGAGCACCGGCGAGGCGTAGAGCCAGATCCGCAGCGCGTAGGGCAGGAAGCTCGAGACGTCGCGGAAGTAGACGTGCAGGGCGGCGATGAGCATCGCCATGCCGGCCGTGAACATCGCGATGATCCCGAAGACGGGGATGGCCCACAGCAGGTGGGGGCCGAACGGCAGGTGCGCGATCACCGCCATGACGGCGAAGATCGCCAGCGTCGGCAGGAAGCGCAGGAAGGAGACGAGCACCGCCGAGAGCGGCAGCAGCGTCCGTGGGAAGGCCGTGTTCAGCACCAGCCGGCCGCCCTTCGTCACCGACCGGCCGGCCTGGTTGAGCGACGTGCTGATGAAGTTGTAGGCGAAGAGGCCCGCCATGAGGTGGGCGAAGAAGACCGAGCCACGGCTGTGGTCGCGGAGGATGGAGATGAGCAGGAAGTAGACGCAGGTCAGCAGCAGCGGGTTGAGGAGCAGCCACAGCTGGCCCAGCGCGGTGTTGAAGTTCTGCGCCCGCAGCGTCGTGCGGGCCATCTCGAAGGCGAACTGGCGCCGGCGCCAGAGCTCGTGCAGGTAGGAGCCCATCGGCGGCAGGCCGGCCTTGTGGGGCTCGTAGACGTGGCGCTCGGTGTGGAACTCGTCCTCGAGCAGGCGCCCGTGCTGCTCGGCCTCGTGCTCGACGCGCGTCGCCATCAGCGCAGCCGGTCCGAGGACAGGACGCCGGCGAGGTGCCCGAGCGCCGTCAGGGCGGCGACCGGCACGAGGACGACGAGGAGGGTCCGCGTCCCGGTCAGGTCGCCGGACGCCTGGTCGACGATCGCGGCGGCGAGCGCCAGCAGCGAGGCCTCGACCGGCACGAAGGCGCGGAAGAAGGGCAGGTAGGCCAGCGTCCGCCGCACCCGGCGCAGGCCGGTGGTGCGCGGTGCGGCCGACGCGGTCGTGTCGCGGAGCTTCGGCAGCCCCGACTCGGCCCGGGCGACGGTGACGAGCTGGGTCTCGGCCTTGATGAGCAGCACGAGCACGGCCACGACCAGCCCGAGGGTGGCCCAGCCGTCGAGCGAGTCCCAGCCCCCGGCGGCGCGGATCCCGAGCGCGATCGGCAGCGCCGCGTCGGTGAGGTGGTGCGCGATCCGGTCGAGGTACACGCCGGTCGCGGAGGACTCGCCCCGCCAGCGGGCGACCTCGCCGTCGCAGCAGTCGAAGAGGAACTGCAGCTGGATGAAGAGCGCGGCCAGGATCGGGCCGGTCAGGCCGGGGATCGTCAGCGCGGCCGCCCCGAGCAGCCCGCTGGGGATCATGAGCCACGTCACGCCGTTGGCCGTGATCGGGGTGCGCAGCAGCGCGCGGGTCACGTAGGGCGACACGCGCCGCATGTACAGCGGCCCGGCCCAGTGCTCCGCGCTCGCCCGCCCGAGCGTCGACTCGGGCTGGGTGACGGTGCGCAGATCAGCGATCGAAGGCGACGACGAAGTCATGTACGCGCCGGCGGATCTCCGGCAGGTCGAGGTCGAGGTGCTCCAGGATGGTGTACCGGTCCGGGCGGGTCGTCGGGGCGTGCGCGACGACGGCGCTGAACTCCTCCTCGGAGAGGCGCAGGTCGCCCGGCAGCCGGGGAACACCGTAGCGGTGCAGGCAGTCGTCCAAGCCGCCGACGTTCGGGTCGTCGCGCAGGAAGGACGCGAAGAGGGCGCCCACCGCGACCTGCTCGCCGTGGTGGCCGTGCCCGGGGTGCAACGCGTCGATGGCGTGGGCGATCTCGTGGTCGGCACCGCTGCAGGGGCGGCTGTTCCCGGCCACGGCCATCGCCAAGCCGCCCAGGATCAGGGCCCGGGCCAGCGTGGAGGTGAACTGGTCCGAGCTGACGTCCGCCCGGAGGTAGAGCAGCGAGTCGGCGCCCGAGCGGGCGAACGCGGCGGCCAGGCCGTCGACGCGCTCCCCGCGCTCGCGCTCGGCGAGCTCCCAGTCGGCCAGGGCGCTGAGGTTGCTCAGCGCGTCGCCGAGGCCCGACCGCAGCTGGGCCTCGGGCGACCGGGCGACGTAGTCGAGGTCGACCACGACGCCGATCGGGATCTGGACGCCGTAGGAGCCCTTGCGCTCGTTGTGGACGAGCGAGGCGACGGGCGAGGCCAGGCCGTCGTGGGCGAGGCTCGTGGCCACCGCCACCATCGGCAGTCCGGTGAGGCTGGCCGCGTACTTGGCGACGTCGATCGTGCGCCCGCCGCCGATCCCGACGACGGCGTCGTAGGTCCCGGCGCCGAGCTCGGCGGACAGCGTGCGGGCGGCCTCGATGGAGCCGCCTTCGACGGGGAAGACGTCCGCGCGCCGCAGCGTGCGCGCCAGCGTCGCGGCGATCTGCTCCCCCTGGCCGGGGCCGACCGCCACGGCCACGTCCCCGCCGGCGGAGATCCGCTGGTCGGCGAGCATGGTCCCGATGCCGCCGACGGCGCCGTGGCGCACGTCGATCGCCAGCGGGCAGGCGACCATGCGCGCTAGCAGCGGCACGCGACCTCCCGCGCCCGGGCCAGGTCGCGGTCGTCGTCGACCTCGACCCAGTCCACGGCGCCGATGGGCGCGGTGCCCACGTCGCCTCCGCGGTCGGCCAGCTCCTGGAAGCCGTCCTCGTAGTAGAGCGACGGGTCCCGCCGCCAGGTCGCCTCGAGCGCGTCGGCCAGCGGCTCCGCGGCCTCGGGCTCGATGAGCGTCACGCCGATGTACTCGCCCTCCGCCGCGGCCGGGTCGATCGCCTTCGAGATGCGCGTGACATGGCCGCGGTCGTCGAGGAGGACCTTCATCTCCTCCTGGCCCAGGGGCTTCTCCCGGTCGACGGCCAGGACGACGCCCGCGCGCCCGCGGTCGTCCAGCAGCGTGCGCTCGACGCTCGGCGGGTGGACCGTGTCGCCGTTGCACAGCAGGACCCCCTCGACGAACGCCTCGCGCGCCAGCCACAGCGAGTAGCAGTTGTTCCACTCCAGGGCCTTGGGGTTGTGCAGCAGGCGCAGGCGCACGTCGTGGCGCTCCTCGAGCTCGGGCGCGAGGGCCTCGAGGTGCTCGGCGCCCCAGCCCGTGACGACCACGACCTCCTCCATCGCCGCGGCGCGGAGGTTCGACAGCGCGATGTCGAGGATCGTCCGCTCGCCGTCGACGGGCAGCAGCGTCTTGGGGTGGGTCTCCGTGAGCGCCCCGAGCCGGCTCCCCGGTCCGGCCGCGAGCACCATGCCGATCATGCGTCCTCCAGCTCCTCGTCCTCGTAGGCGGCGGGGCGCTCGGCGGACACGAAGCGCAGCCAGCTCGCGATGCTGTCCCCACCGTAGGCGATCCCCAGCACCACGGCCGCCGCCACCAGCACGGGGCCGAGCACGCCCGCGGCGGCCAGGGCGGCCCCGGCCAGCAGCCGTCCGTCCCAGCCGCCGGTCGCGCTCCGCGTCCACCCCGGCGGCGCCACGCGCTGGTGGCGCAGGCGGTAGACGGTGTCGTAGTAGTGGAAGGCCACGACGGCCAGGAACGCGTAGCAGGCCGGCACCCAGCCGGGGTCGGTCAGGACGGTCAGCTTCAGCAGGCCCCCGAACTCGGCCGCGCGCAGCAGGGCGGGGACGAGCCAGGCCAGCCGACCGCGCCCGACGTCGTGCGCGCCGAGCCCGAAGAGGACGACGGCCAGGGCGAGCCCCGCGGCGGCGGCGCCCGTCGGGAGGCTGTGGGCGGGCCACGCCAGCACGATCGCGACGGGCACCATGCCCGCGAGGGTCGCGGCGTCCTCGCCCACGCGCAGGCGGGCGCCGACCGTGCGGCCCAGCCGGGCCGCCAGCGGGCCGTCGTCGCGGTACGCCTCGAGCGGGGCGGCCGACGTCGCCGCGGTCATCGCGCCACCGAGCGCAGCAGGCGCCCGCCCACCTGGTAGACGGCGGCGGCGCCGCCCCAGACCAGCAGGGCGGTGAAGGTCGTGCGCGGGTCCCAGAGCGCCGCCGTGACCGAGATGAGCGCGAAGCGCTCGCCGATCGGCAGCGAGAAGATCCGCTTGGCCCAGCGCGTGGCGGTCCAGCGCTCGAGGCCGGTGATGACGGTCACGCCTCGCCGGGCCAGGCCGGGCACGCCGCGCGGCGGCGGAGGGACCTCCTCGTCGCCGGGCAGCAGGTCGGCGGTGCTGGGCTGGGGGACGTCCGCGACCGCGGTGGGGGTCGTGGGTGCCGCGGGACGCGCGACGACGTCGGGGGCGGGCGCCGGCGGGCGCGGCCGGAGGGCGGGCGCGGTGGCCCGCCCGGCGGCCGTGCGGGCGACGGGCGCGGGGGCGGGGGCGGCGAGCTCGTCGGGCTGCTCGAGCGGGAGGTGCGGGAGCGCGGCGATCGCCTGCTGGCGCGTGGCGCCCCACCCGAAGTCGACCTGGTGGCGCGCCGTCTGCAGCGCGAGGGCCGCGACCGCCAGCGTCCAGACGTCGTCCCCGAACCCGCGGCTGGCCCCGAGCGCGAGCCCGACGTACACGACGTACTCCTTGCCGCGGTCGAAGATCGAGTCCAGCCACGCCCCGAGCTTCGAGAACTGGCGCGTGTACCGCGCGAGCTGGCCGTCGACGCAGTCGATCGTGAAGGCCGCCTGCAGCACGACCGCGCCCGCGACGAGCCCGGGGCGCGAGCCGAGCGCGAAGAGGGCGGCCGCGACGAGGCCCATCCCCATCGAGACCGTCGTCATCTGGTTCGGCGTGAGCCCGCGCCGGGCGCACCAGCGCGCGATGTAGCGCGAGTAGGGGCTGACGAAGAACGTCGTGAAGAACCCGTCGGCCGCCTTGACGGCCGAGTCGAGCGCGATCTTGTCCTCGTCGCGCTCCGCCAGCTCGGCCTCGGCCTCGGCGGCCGCGGGGCGCGACGCGGGGCGCGCGTGGAAGAAGCCGCGCAGGTAGGCGTTGCCGACGTGGACGCCGCTGCGGACCAGCCCGACGAGCAGCATCGCGGGGGCGTCCTCGCGCGAGATGCGCTCGCGCACGGCGAGCGTCGCCTCGTCCTCCTCGCTCACCGGTGGGTGCTCGGGCGCGTCGTCGCCCGCGGGCAGGATGCCGGTGCGCTCCTCCTCGGCGACCTGCCACAGCCAGCGGCGCCAGTCGCCGACCTTGCGCGCGAGCTCCGCCGCCCAGGCGCCGTCCGGCTCGACGTCGGCGGCGTGGACCGCCGTCAGCTCGCCCAGGCGGCCGGCCACGTCCGCGAACGCGGCGAGGTCCCGGGCGTCGACCTTCAGGACGCCGAGGAAGTGGTGGTTGGGCCGGCGGACGCGGTGGTAGGGCGAGCTCGCCGCCACGACGCGCCCGCGCAGCGACCGCGTCCGGAAGGCCCAGCGGCCCGAGCGCGCCGAGCCGGTGCTCAGGATCCCGGTCACCACCCCGGGGTTGCCCAGCAGCCCGGCCAGCGCCTCCCGGTGGACGAGCAGGTCGGCCCGTGCCACGACGAGCGTGCCGTGGGCCCGCCGGGCCACCGCCGCGGCCGCCGCGAGGTCGCCGGAGAGGTCGTCGCTGACGACGACGTCCGCACGGCCACCGCCGTCGTCGACGGCCGCCCGGACCGCGTCGGCCCAGGCCGGGCGGGTCACGACCGTCGCCCGCCGGACCCCGAGCGTGCCCAGCTGGGCCACGAGCCGGCGGGCGAGCGGCGCACCGTCGGCGGGCAGGAGCGCCGTCGGGCCGCCGTCGGCGGCCGGTGCCGTCGCGAAGAGGACGGCGGTGGCGGTCATGCGGCCGTTCGCGCCCGGGCTGCCAGCAGCTCGTCCAGGAGGGCGTCCCAGCGCGCCCCGACGACCGCCGGGTCGAAGTCGCGCGCGCGCCGCAGGCCGGCGTCGGCCAGGCGCCGCCGCTCGTCCTCGTCGCCCATGACCCGCTCGAGGGCCGCCGCCAGGGCGGCGACGTCCTCCGCCGGGACGAGGACGCCGTCGACGCCGTCCGTGATGAGCTCGCCCGGGCCCTGCGGGCAGTCGAAGCTCACGACGGCCAGGCCCTTGCTCATGGCCTCCAGGAGGACCATCCCGAAGCCCTCGAAGCGCGAGCTGAGCGCGAAGACCGAGGCGCGGGCCAGGGCGCGGCCGAGGTGCTGGGTCGCGCCCGCGAAGCGCACCGTGTCCTCGAGCCCGAGCTGGTGGGCGCGCCAGCGCAGGCGGTCGCCCTCGACCCCCGCGCCGTGGAGGCGCAGGGTCCACCCGGGGCGGCGCGGCACGACGCGCGCCCAGGCCTCGAGCAGCAGGTCGAAGCCCTTCTGGTGGGTCAGGCGCCCCGCCGCGGCGACGACGGGCGCCTCGAGGTCGGCCTGCGGCCCGTCGAGGGGCGGGACCGCGTTCGGGATGCGCACGACGCGCGTGGCCGCGCCCGCCAGCAGCCGGCCGTAGTCGCGCTCGTCGGCCTCCGTCAGCACGGTCAGCGCGTCCAGGCGCGGGTAGGCGCGGCGCACGGCCCGGCGCAGCCCCGGCAGGTGGGAGGCGACGTGCATGTGCTCCTGGCCGACCGTCAGCACGCCCTCGGGCGCGAGGTGCGCGACGATGAGGTTCAGCGCCGGGCGGGTGGCGACGAGGACGTCGGCGCGCGTGCCGCGCAGCGCCCGGGCCAGCTGCACGTCGCTCCAGAGCGAGTGGCCGCGGTACCCGAAGTCGCCCTCGTGGAAGAGCACGCTCGGGACGCGGCGCAGCAGCGCGCCCGGCCCGGCCGGGGTGCCGGCCCGGCCTGAGGTCCTCGACGGCCCTGACCGTCACGCCCGCCGGGAGCGGGAAGAAGGGCTCGTCGCGACGCCGCTGCATCGTGAGGAGCTCGACGTCGCAGCGCTCGGCGAGGTGGGCCGCCGTGGCGAGCGTCGTGCGGATCGTGCCGCCCATCCCGTAGACGTGCTGGATGAGGAAGGTCACCCGCGGCCGGGCGCCGGGCGGCGACGGCGCGCGAAGGGGGGAACGCCGGCCGAGCGCGGCGAAGGCCGCGGCGCGGAGGCCCCGCAGGACGAGGACGACGGGGCGCAGGGCCAGGCGCCGGAGCAGCGGGCCCTCGTCGCGCGAGACCCGCGGCCCGGGGTCGACGACCTCGCCCTCGCGCGCGCAGCGGACGCTGAAGTTGCCGTCGCGCGTGACGTAGGGGTGCACCGCGCGCTCCTCGCGCCCGCGGCGCAGCCGCCGCTCCGGGAAGAGCCGGCGGGGGTCGAGCTGGCAGCCCAGGCGCGCCTCGCCGCGCAGGCCCTCGACCGCGACGAACGCGTCCCAGACCTCCTCGTGGCCGAGCGTCCCGCGCACGAGGCGGCGCGCGTCGACCTCCGCGCGGAAGCGCTCGCCGTCGCGCTGCGCCGAGACGCTGACGTCCTCCTCGACCAGCCGGGAGCGCAGCGCCAGCGTGGCCGCCCCGGGGTCGACGAGGCGCCCCTCGACGACGAGGGTCCCGTCGGCGCCCAGCGTGACGTGCTCGACCTGCGGCAGCGCGCGCACGGAGACGACGAGGCCGGGGGCGCCGTCCCGGCGGGCGGCGGCGCGCACGCGGCAGGCCACCGCGTCGTCGCGGACGAGCATGGACCCCCGTGACGCGGCGTCGAGGCTCACGGCGGGCGGCGTGCGCTCGCCGTCGGCCTCGACGACGCCGTCCCACACCCCGCGCCAGGAGCTCAGCGGCCACGGCCGGGTGAGGTCGAGGACCGCGAGCCGCTCCCCCTCGGGCGCGAGCTCGACGCGCCGCTCCTCGCCGGAGTCGCGCTCGCGGAGGACCAGCGCGGCGCCGGCGGCGCCCGCCGCGTCCCCGGACAGGCGCAGGCGGGCGCGGCCCGTGCGGCGCACGCGCGCGATCGTCGGTCGGCCGGGTGTCGTCCCCGCCATCTGGGCGTCCTTCGCGGTCAGGTCCCTCGTCACCTCTCTGGGGCAGCGAGGCAGCGTAGCCGCGCCGCCGCGGGGAGGCGTCCCGGCGGGGCCGGGCGCCGGTCCTCAGTGGCAGGCGGCGGTCCCGCGGTCGGTGAAGCTGCCCCGGCCGAGGGCGGTGAGGAAGCGCCAGTCGTAGCCCGTGGGGTGCAGCGTCATGGCGAGCACGCCGTAGGAGCCGCGGCTGCGGACCTCGCTGTTGGGCCGGATCGCGCGGAAGCCCTGGAGGTTGCGGCCGCCGGTCCCGACGACGAACTCGCGGATGCCGCGCGCCGGGTCGGCGGCGGCGTCGGCGGTCTGCGGGCCGAAGCGCTCGTAGGCGTGGGCGTGGCCGTTGAGGACGACGTCCGCGCCCGCGTCGTAGAGCGCCTGCCAGAGCGGCCGCGTGGCGGGCGTCTCGCCCTCCTCGGCGGAGGCGAAGAGGGGGTGGTGCCAGAAGGCCAGGGTGCACGCCGCGGGATGGGCGGCCAGGTCCGCGCGCAGCCACTGCTCCTGGGGCGAGCCCGCGGCGCAGCCACCCGGCAGGGACCCGCAGTTCGAGTTGAGCGCCACGACGTGCCAGGTGCCGACGTCGAAGCCGTAGTAGCCGCGGTCGCGACCGCCGGCGACGCCGGTGGCCTTCCCCACGCCGTCGAAGTAGTCGAAGTAGCCCGCCGCGCCGGGCGTCCCGTACTCGTGGTTGCCCGGCACGGGCCGCGTGAGCCCCTTCAGGCGCCCCCAGCTCGGTCCGTAGCCCGCGAGGAAGTCGCTGTAGGCCCCGTTCGGGTACTGCGCGTCGCCGAGCATGAGCACGGCCGCGAGGTCGAGCCCGAGCAGCACGTCGGAGGTCTGCTGCTGGTGGCAGTTGCGGGCGCTCCCGAGCCCGCCGCCGAACTCGCGGTTGGTGGGGTCGCACGCGATGTCGCCGGCGGCGGCGATGACCGGATCGCCGCCCGTGGGCTGCCAGGCGGGGGCGAGCGCGTCGGTCCGTCCGCGCGTGAGCTGGCGGACCTGACCGCCGCGCGCGCGCAGGACGAAGACCTGGCGGCGCCCGTGCGGGCCGGCGGAGTAGGCGATCCGCCGGCCGTCGGGCGACCATGCGGGCGAGGCCGCGCCGACGTGGCGGGTCAGGCGCCGCTCGTGGCGCCCGTCCGCGTCCATGACGACGAGCTCGGCGCGGGCGGCCGGACCGCGCACGAAGGCCAGGCGCCGCCCGTCCGGCGACCACGCGGGCGCCTCCTCGTCGGGCTTGGCCCGCGTCAGGCGGCGGGGGACCTGCCCCGGCCCGTCCATGACCCAGAGGTCCTGCCCGCGGTGGCGGCTGGGGCGCACGAACGCGATCTGGCCGCGCGCCGACCAGGCCGGCGCGTGGTCGTCGGGGCCGCGGAAGCTCAGCTGGCGCTGGCTCAGGCCGTCGGAGCCGACCGCGAAGAGGCGCCGGTGCCCGCGCCGGCCCCGCTCGAAGGCGACCTGGTCGCCGGCCGGCGACCAGGACGGGTGCCCCTCCGGCAGCGGGGACAGCGTCATCCGGCGCAGGACGGCGCCGTCGAGGTACATCGACCAGATCGCGCCGTCGCGGGCGAAGGCCAGGCGCCGCCCGGTCGCCGAGAAGGTCGGGTCGCTGACGTGCCCGCCCGGGATCAGCCGCTGCAGGCCGCGGCCGCTCGCGCGGCGGGCGAGGAAGACCCCGCGGGCGCTGGCCGTCGACTGGTAGGCGATGACGCCGTTGCGCCCCGGGAAGGCGGCCTCGGCGGCGGGCGCGGCGGCCAGGGCCGCGAGGACGGCCGCCGCGGCGAGCAGGAGGGCGAGGAGGGGGCGGGTGGGCACTGCCGTACGGCAACACCTCCCGGCCGCCGCGGTTGCGCGCGAAGGGCGGATCTGGCGCGGGTCGTCTAAGGTCCGCGACCGAGGCGAGACGTGCACTACCTCCGGTTCCTCAAGGGCATCCACCGCGCCCTCCAGCCGCCGACGTACCTCGAGATCGGCATCCGCAACGGCGGGAGCCTGGCGCTCTCGCGGGCGCGCAGCGTGGGCATCGACCCCGCCTACAACGTGCGCGCCGAGCTGGCGTGCCCGGTCGAGCTGCACCGGACGACCAGCGACGAGTTCTTCGAGCGCCCCGAGCCGCTCGGGCACTTCGGCGGCGAGCCCGCCGCGCTGTCGTTCATCGACGGCATGCACCTCTTCGAGTACGTCCTGCGCGACTTCGTGAACGTGGAGCGGCACTCGGCGTGGTGGAGCGTGACGGTCTTCGACGACATCCTGCCGCGGACGACCGACGAGGCGAACCGCGACCGCAGCACGCAGTCGTGGACCGGCGACGTCTTCAAGATCATCCCGGTGCTCGAGCGCGAGCGGCCGGACCTGCTGTGCCTGCGCGTCGGGACCGATCCGACCGGTCTCCTGCTCGTGCTCGGCGCCGACCCGGCCGACGAGCACCTGGCCGCCCGCGTCGCCGCGCTCACCGAGGAGTGGGTCGTCCCCGACCCGCAGGACGTGCCCGACGACCTGCTCCAGCGCGACGGCGTCCTGGACCCGCAGGCCGTCCTGGAGGCGCCGTTCTGGGGCCTCCTGCGCTCGGCGCGCGAGGAGCGCACGCACAAGGACCAGGGGCTCCCGGCCCTGCGGCGGTCCATCCGGCGCTCCTTCCCCGAGCTGCGCCGCGGGCCGCTCCAGCAGGCCGCCGGCCTGCTGCACCGCGGTTGAGCCGCTAGCGCCGCAGGGCACGGACCACCGCCCGGAGCGGCCGGACGCGGGCCAGCGCCCGACGCAGCGGCGAGGCCGCGGGCGCCTCGGCGGCCGCGGGCCGGGCCTTCGCCGGGCGCCGCACCGTGGGCTCGCCGTCGGCGCCCACGTCGAGCACGAGGCCGAGGCCCCGCTCCGGCCCGTCGGCCACGGCGGCCGCCAGCCGCCACGGGCCCGGGCCGACCGCCCGTGGCACGTGCGCCACGAGCGCGGCCCCGCCGGCGTCGTGCGCGAGCTCGGCGGGCAGCTCGACGGGGTCGGCGTCGGGCGCGGTGCGCAGCGCCAGGCGCGCGGGCTGCGACCCCTCGGCCGCGGTGACGTGGACCGGCACGGGGATGCGGAGGACGACGTCGTCGTCCCCGTCGCGGGTGGCCCGCGCGTCCGCGGCGGCGGGGCGCGCGGCGACCGTCAGCGCGCGCGTGCCGGCGTCGAGGTCGAGGCTGAGCTTCCCGTTCGTGGTCGCGTAGGGCACCAGGAGCCGGGTGCCCCGGGCGCCGTCCAGG
This sequence comes from uncultured Actinomycetes bacterium, assembly GCA_963707695.1. GTDB lineage: Bacteria > Actinomycetota > Thermoleophilia > Solirubrobacterales > Solirubrobacteraceae > JAOPZW01. The sequence goes on from CAVPQY010000006.1 coordinate 570,914, forward strand.
AGCGCCGGCGCCGGCACCGGGACGTCGCCCACGGGGATCCGCCGCGCCATCCCCTGGCCGGCGACGTGCAGCTCCGCCCAGAGGTCCCAGACGCCGGCGGTGAGGGGCCCGACCTCGGCCACGATCGTGGCCACGTCGAGCTCCGCCCTGGCGGTGACCGCCAGCGTCGCGCGGCCCGTGGCCGGGTCCTCGTCGATGGTGACGTCCGACCGGGCCGGGACGAGGTACTCCTCGCCGGTCTCGCGCTCCCGCACGAAGGCGGTCAGCCGCGCGCGGGGCAGCTCGTCCTCGACGTCGCGGTCCTCGGGCGTCACGCCCTCCCCGCCGGGAAGGGCGTCCGGCAGGACGAGGCGCAGCCGGCCGTCCTCCCGCCGGTAGGGCACCGGCTCGCCGTCCGCCGTGACGGCCGCGGCGGCGAGCTCGAGGCGCAGGACGCCGTCCGCCCAGGACGCGGCGGTCAGCCGCAGGGCGGGGTCACGGGCGCCCTCGGCGCGCGCGAGCGCCTCCAGCCCGTCCAGGCGCCCGTCGACGAGCAGTCGCGCCCGGACGCGCAGGGTGGCCCCGAGCTTGGCGGTGACCGCCGGCCCGAAGCGGTCGCGGGCGAGCGACCGCGTCGCGGTGAAGAGCTCGTCCCACTGCTCCCGCGGGCGCTTGAGCAGGCGCGTCGTGCCGAGCCGCACGAGGACCTTCGAGCGGTACCAGTGGGCCAGCATCCGGTCGCGGAACTCGCCGGGCTCGGTGCGCGCCTCGACGAGGTCGAGCACCTCCCGCACGTCGTCGAAGTAGGCGGCGGTCAGCGGCTGCACGGAGGCGTTGCTGCCGTCCGTGTGCGCGATCCAGTGGTAGATCGGGTGGTCGGCCAGGATCGTGATCGAGCGGGCCGCGAAGTAGGCGGGCACGACGAGCACGTGGTCCTCCAGGCGCCGGCGGCCCTCGGGGAAGCGCAGCCCGTGCTCGCGCAGGAAGGCCCGCCGGAACAGCTTGTGCGGCGAGAGCAGCGAGAGGAGCGGGTCCTGGAGCAGGCGCGCGTGCGAGCGGTTGCGCCGGAAGAGCTCGCGCGAGACCGACCGCCGGTGGCCGATGACCTTGCCCAGCACGATGTCCGCGTCGTCGCGCACCGCCGCGGCGTGCAGCCGCTCGAGCGCCTCGTCGTCGAGCCAGTCGTCGTTGTCGACGTAGAGGACGTAGTCGCCGCGCGCCGCGTCGGTGCCGACGTTGCGCGGGCGCCCCGGCCAGCCCGAGTTCGGGATGCGGATCGTCGTGACGTTCGGGTGCTCGGCGGCGAGCGCCTCGAGCCGCTCCCCGGTGCCGTCGGTGGAGCCGTCGTCGACGAAGATCGCCTCGTACTCGTCGGCGGGCAGCGACTGCCGCAGGAGCGAGGCGATGCACACGTCGATCGCCGGGCCCGGGTTGTAGACCGGGACCACCACGCTGACCTTCGGGGGCGCCACGGGCGGCAGCGTAGGGGACGGCGAACCGGACCGGCCGCTGGGCTACCCTCCGGCGCATGTCGCCGCAGGCGCCGCACCCGCGCAGGAGGCGGCGGATCCTCCTCGGCGTCGGGGTCGTGGCCCTCCTGGTCGTCGCGGGCGCGGTCTTCGCCGCCACCCGGCGGCAGGGCAACATCTCGCACCCCGACGTCGAGTTCCGCTCCGAGCCCACGCCCACGACCCCGGCCCAGCCTCCGCCGGCGAAGGCCAAGGCGGATCCGTACGCGTCGTTCGTCTGGCCCATGTACGGCTACACCGCCGACCGCCGCCGCTCGCTCCCCGCACCGTCGTCGCTGAAGCCGCCGTTCCGCCGGCGCTGGACCGTCAACGCCCGCAAGCTGCTCGAGTTCCCGCCGGTCCTGGGCGGCAAGGCGCTCTACGTCCTCAACGACGACGCGGTCATGGTGGCCGTCGCCAAGAACCACGGGCGCGTGCTGTGGCGGCGGCGGTTCGGGTCGCTGGCGGCGGCCTCGCCGGCCTACGGCGGCGGCGTCCTCTACGCCGTCATCCTCGAGCGCGCGACGGGGGTGCGGGCGGGCCGCGTCGTGGCCATCCGCGCGAAGGACGGCCGGACGATCTGGTCCCACGCGCTGCCGAGCCGGGCCGAGTCCTCGCCGCTGCTCGTCGGCGGCCGGCTGTACTTCGGCACCGAGAACGGGACCGTCTACGCGCTGCGCGCGTCGAACGGCTCGACGGTGTGGCGGGCCAAGGCGTCCGGGGCGGTCAAGGGCGGGCTCGCGCTCAGCGGCGGGAAGCTCTTCTTCGGCGACTACGGCGGCCGCGTCTACGCCCTGCGCCGCACCGACGGCAGGCAGCTCTGGTCGGTCGGCACGAGCGGGACCCGCTTCGGCCTCGGCTCGGGGCGCTTCTACGCGACGGCGTCGGTCGCCTTCGGCCGCGTGTACCTCGGCAACACCGACGGCAACGTCTACTCGTTCGCGCAGGACAGCGGCAAGCTCGCGTGGCGGACCCGGACGGGCGGCTACGTCTACTCCTCGGCGGCGGTCGCCCAGGTCCCGCGCCTCGGCCCCACCGTGTTCGTCGGCTCCTACGACGGGACGTTCTACGCGCTCGACGCGAGGTCCGGGAAGGTGCGGTGGAGCAAGCAGGAGGGCGGCGCGATCTCGGGCGGCTCGACCCTGGTCGGCGACATCGTCTACAGCGCGAACATCCGCTCGAAGCGGACGACGGGCTACTCGGCGCGGACCGGTCGCGTCGTCTTCACCTTCCCCGACGGGTCCTACAACCCCGTCGTCTCCGACGGGCAGACGATCTTCCTCGACGGCTACAAGCGCATCTACGCCCTGCGGCCGCGGGCGGCGGGGAAGGCCGCGCGCTGACCGGGCGCCCCTCCGCCTCGGTGCCTCCCGCGCCCGCCGCGGGCGGCCGGGTGGGCGGGGACGAGTCCCCGCCGGCGCCGCCGCCGGCCGACGCGGGCGAGGCGACCGGCCCCGGCGCGGCGCCGGACGCGCCGGGCGCCGAAGCGGCCGCGGGTGCCGGCGCGGCCGCTGCGTGGGCCGCACCGCTCGCGCTCCTGGCGATCGTGGCCGGCGCGCTCGCGCTGCGCCTGGTCGCGCTCGACCACGGCCTGCCGTACGTCTTCAACCCCGACGAGGCGCTGCACTTCACCGATCGCGCCGTGGCGATGTTCGGCCACGGGCTCGACCCGCACTACTTCCAGAACCCGTCGGCCTTCACCTACCTCGCCCACCTCGCGCTGCGGCTGCGCTTCACCGCCGGCTGGCCGCTGGGCTCCGACCACGACCTCGTCGCCGGCTTCGCGAGCGACCCCACGGACGCGTTCCTCACGACCCGGGCGCTCGCCGTCGTCCTGTGCCTCGCCGGCGTCGTCGCGGTCTACGACGTCGGGCGCCGGCTGTGGGACCCCGCCGCGGGGGTCGCCGCCGCCGCCGTGCTGGCCTTCGCCTTCCTGCCGGTGACGTACTCCCGCCTGGCCCTCACCGACGTCGGCGCGTTCGCGCCCGTCGCGCTGGCGACGTGGGCCGCCGTGCGCAGCGCCGAGGACGACCGGCGCCGGTGGCCGGTCCTGGCCGGCGTCGCGGTCGGGGTGGCCGTCGGCTTCAAGTACACGGCCGGCCTGCTCGTCGTGCCCGTCGCGGTCGCCGTGCTGCTGCGCGGCCTGCCGCGGGCCGAGGCGCTGCGCCGCCTCGCCCTGGCCGCCGCTGCCGCCGCGCTGGCCTTCCTGATCACGACGCCGTTCTTCCTCATCGACCTGCGCTCCGCCCTCTACGAGCTGAAGGTCCAGTCCCGGTCCGCCGACACGCAGAAGCTCGGGCAGGCCGTCCACGGCCCGGTGCGCTTCTATCTCGACAGCCTGAGCTGGGGGCTGGGGTGGGGCGCGTGCGCGGCCGCGGCGGCGGGCCTGGCCTGGCAGGCCCGCGTCGACCGGCGCCGCGCGCTGCTGCTGGCCCTCTTCCCGGTCCTGCTCTTCGCCTACCTCTGCACGGCCGAGCGCTCCTTCGCGCGCTGGCTCATGCCCGCCTATCCCGTGCTCGCGCTCCTGGCCGGCCTGGCCCTCGCCCGGGCGGCGGCCGCGGTGACGCGCCGCCCCGCGCTGCGTGCGGGCGTGCTGGCGGCGCTGCTGGCCGCGGTGCTCGCGCAGCCGGTCGCGGCCGACCTGCGCACCGCGCGCGTGCTCGGCCGCGAGGACACGCGGACGCAGGCGCGGGCCTGGGTGCTCGGGCGCCTGCCGGCGGGGACGAGGGCCGTCGTCGAGCCCGCCTTCCCGCTCGGCTTCTTCGGGACGCACCTCGCGCAGGGCTTCGCCGCGCCGCCGAACCCGCCCGGCCACCACCGCGGGACCCCGGCGCGCTTCATCCGCACGCTCGGCGCGCCGCGCTTGGACCGCTACCGCGAGGCCGGGTTCTGCACGGTCGTGACGTCGAGCTTCATCCGCGACCGGGCGCTCGCGGCCGGCACCGCGCCGGTGCGCCGCTACTACCGCCGGCTCGATCGTCAGAGCGTCGTCCTCTTCCGGGCCTCGCCCTACCGTGCGGGCCGAGGCCCCGTGCCCTTCGACTTCGACGGCTCGACGGTCCTCTACCGCGCGCCGGCCTACGAGCGACCCGGCCCGCTCGTCGAGGTCCGCCGCCTGCGCGGCTGCCCGGCATGACCCGTCCCGCGCAGCTCGTGCTCGCGGCCGTCGCGCTGACCGCGGTCGTGGGCCTCGTCGTCGCCCAGCGGCTGAAGGGCGAGCCGGCCTACCTCCGGCGGGTCTACGTCACCGCGCGCTTCACGCCCAACGGCGACACGCTGCGCGACCGCGCCACGATCCGGTTCGCCGTGGGCCGGCGCGACGTCGTCGCCGTCACGGTGCTCGACGCGGCCGGCCGCCCCGTGCGCCACCTCGTCCGCGCGCGCCACCTGGAGCCCGACCGCCGGATCCGGGTGCGGTGGCGCGGGCGGACCGACGCCGGGACCCCCGCGCCGGAGGGGACCTACACGGTCCGCGTGTCGCTCCCGCGGCGGGGACGGACCATCGACCTGCTCGAGCGCACCCGCCTGCGCCGGGTGCCGCCGCGCACGCGCGCGGAGCGTGGCGGGTGAGCGCCGCCGTGGCCCTGCGCCGGGGGGCGCGGCGGGCGCTCGGGGCCCTCGGGCTCGACGTGCAGCGCGCCGGCTCCGGGGCCGTCGTGCTGGCGCGGGCCGGCCGCGGCCAGGCCCGGCGCCTGGGGCCGTCCGCGGTGCTCGCGGCCGACCGGGCGGGCCTGCGCGAGCACTGGTGGCCCGTGGAGGCCGCGCTCGCCGACGTCGCCGCCCACGCCCACGTCGCCGCCCTGCTCGCGCAGTACGACGTCGACTGCGTCCTCGACGTGGGGGCCAACCGCGGCCAGTTCGGCCGGCGCCTGCGAGAGGCGGGCTTCCGCGGGCGGATCGTGTCCTTCGAGCCCGTGCCCGCGACGGCCGCCGAGCTGCGGGGGCGTGCGGCGGACGACCCCGACTGGGTCGTCCACGCCTGCGCGCTCGGGGCGCAGGACGGCACGACGACGATGCACGTCGTCCCCGGCACCCTGAGCTCGGTGCGCGCGCCGACCGCCTTCGGCGCGCGCCGCTACCGGCGACTGCGCGCGACGCGCCTGGAGGAGGTCCCGGTCCGCCGCCTCGACGGCCTGCTCGACGACGCGCTGGCGGGCCTGGCCGCGCGCCGGCCCTACCTCAAGCTCGACACCCAGGGGTACGACCTCGAGGTCTTCGCCGGCCTCGGCGACCGCGCCGCCGACCTCGTCGGCCTGCAGTCCGAGGTGGCGCTCCTGCGCATCTACGACGGGATGCCCCGCCTCCCCGAAGCGCTGGCCACCTACGAGGCGGCCGGCTTCGAGGTCACCGGCCTGTTCCCCGTCAGCCGGGAGTCGCGGACGGCCCGCGTGCTCGAGTTCGACTGCGTCATGGTGCGCGCCGGCGCCGGGTGAGCGTGGCCGGGACGACGGTCGGCGAGCCGCGCGCCGCCGGACCGGGCGCGCCGGCGCCGCCGGCGCGCCGGCGCGTGCGCTGGCCCGCGCTGGCGCTGCTCGTGGTCGCGCTCGCCTCGCTGGCCGGCTTCCTGGCGTACCCCACGTACCCGAACTACGACAGCTACTACAGCCTCCTCTGGGGCCGGGAGCTCGTCCACGGGCACCTCCCGAGCTTCGAGGCCTACCGAGCGCCGACCCAGCATCCGCTCGCCGTCGTCTTCGGCGGCCTGGTGTCGGTGCTGGGCGGTGGCGCCGACCGCGTCCTCGTCGGCGCGACGATGGCGTCCTTCGTGGCGCTCGCGGCGGGGCTCTACCGCCTCGGGCGCGCGTCCTACGGCACGCTCGTGGGCCTGGCCGCCGGCGCGCTGCTGTGCACGCGGTTCGACTTCCCGCTCCTGGCGCTGCGCGCCTACATCGACATCCCGTACCTGGCGATCGTCGTGTGGGCCGCGGCGCTCGAGGCGCAGCGGCCGCGGCGCGGCGCGCCGGTCCTCGCCCTGCTGGCGACGGCCGGCCTGCTGCGCCCCGAGGCCTGGGTGCTGGCGGGCGTCTACTGGCTGTGGTGCCTGCCCGGGTGGACCGCGCCGCAGCGGGTGCGCGGCGCCGCGCTCGTCGCGCTCGCGCCCGTGACGTGGTGCGCGGTCGACCTCGTCGTGACCGGGAACCCCGTGTTCTCGCTGACCCACACGAGCGGGCTGGCCGAGGAGCTCGGCCGGGCCAAGGGCCTCTCGGCCGTCCCGTCGCAGACGCTGCGCTTCCTGTCGGGGCTCGACAAGGCGCCGGTGCTGGCGGGGGCCGTGGTCGGGGTCGTGCTCGCCGTCCGGCTGTTCCGTGAGCGCTCGCGCGTGCCGCTGGCCCTGCTCGTCGTCGGCTTCGGGACGTTCGCGCTCGTGGCGTTGGGCGGCTTCTCGATCGTCTTCCGGTACCTGCTGATCCCGTCGCTCATGCTCATGCTCTTCGCGGCCCTGGCGCTGACCGGGTGGACGCTCCTGGGGCCCGGGACACCGGTCCGCCGCTGGTGGGCGATCGGCTCGGGCGCGCTGCTCGTCTACGCGGTCGTCTCCCTGGTCACCCACGTGACGCCCGGGCACTTCGTGACCGACCTGCGCTACCGCGGCGGCTACCACCGCTCGCTCGAGGCGGTGCTGCGCGACCCCCGCGTGCAGGCCGCGCGGCGCTGCGGCCCGGTGTCGCTGCCGAACCACAAGCTCGTGGGGGAGGTGCGCTGGATCCTCGGCGCCGGCGAGCGCGACGTGGTCGCGCGCAGCGACCCGCGCCAGCGGCGCCGCATCCGGCGCGGCGCCGCGGTCTACGCGGCCGAGCGCAAGACGCTCATCACCTTCGGCTACAAGCCCGACGGCATCCGCCTGGCGCTGCCGATGCCCGGCTTCGACCGGGCCGTGACCGGCCGCTACTTCAGCGTCTACACCCGCTGCTAGAGCCCGCGCGCCCGTGGTCCCGGCCGCCCCGCGGCCTATCCTGGAAGTGGTGCCCACCGACGCCCTCAACGACCGCCTCGCGCCGCTCCTCGAGGGCCTCAACCCGCCCCAGCGGGAGGCGGTGACGCACCCGGGTGGGCCGCTGCTCGTGCTGGCCGGCGCCGGCTCCGGCAAGACCCGCGTCCTGACGCACCGCATCGCCTACCTCATCCACTCCGACCAGGCCCGCCACAGCGAGGTCCTGGCCATCACCTTCACGAACAAGGCCGCGCAGGAGATGCGCGAGCGGGTCGAGCTGCTCCTGGGCCGGTCCACGCGCGGGATGTGGGTCATGACCTTCCACGCGGCGTGCGCGCGCATCCTGCGCTCCGAGGCGCCGCGCCTGGGCTACACGCGCCAGTTCACGATCTACGACCAGGCCGACAGCCGCCGCCTGGTCAAGCGCTGCCTCGACGAGCTCGGCGTCGACCCCAAGCGCTTCACGCCCGCGGCCGTCCAGCACCAGATCTCCGACGCGAAGAACAAGCTCCGCGACGCGGCGGCCTACCGGCAGCTCGTCGGCTCCTACTTCGAGCAGACCGTCGCCGACGCCTACGAGCTCTACGAGCAGCGGCTCGTGCAGATGAACGCGATGGACTTCGACGACCTGCTGGTCCGCACGGTGAACGTCCTCGAGCTCTTCCCGGAGGTCCGCGCCCGCTACGGCGCCGCCTTCCGCCACGTCCTGGTCGACGAGTACCAGGACACGAACCACGTCCAGTACCGCCTGCTCCAGCTCCTCGCCGGCGTCGGAACCCCGCCCACCACCCTGCCCGCCCACCGCAACCTCATGGTCGTCGGCGACGACGCCCAGTCGATCTACGGCTTCCGCGGCGCGGACATCCGGAACATCCTCGACTTCCAGGACGACTTCGAGGACGCGACCGTCGTGCGCCTCGAGCAGAACTACCGCTCCACGCAGACGATCCTCAGCGCCGCCAACGCGGTCATCGCCCACAACCGGGGCCAGATGGCCAAGCACCTGTGGACCGACCTGGGGGAGGGCGACCTCGTCAAGGTCCGCGAGCTCGACGACGAGCACGCCGAGGCGCGCTACGTCGTGGGGGAGGTCGAGCGGCTCGTCGACGAGGGCGTCAGCCGCGCCGAGATCGCGATCTTCTACCGGATGAACTCGCAGTCGCGGGTCCTGGAGGACACGCTCGTCCGCCGCGAGATCGGCTACCAGGTCATCGGCGGCACGAAGTTCTACGAGCGCGCCGAGATCAAGGACGCGATGGCGTACCTCACGGTGCTGGGCAACCCGCAGGACGCCGTGTCCTTCACGCGGGTCGCCAACTCGCCCAAGCGCGGGATCGGGCAGACGTCGCTCTCGCGGGTGCTCGCCCACGCCGAGACGATGGGCATCCCCGTGTGGGACGCGGCGGCCGACCCCTCGTCGGTGCCCGGGCTGGGCACGGCGGCGGTGCGGGCGCTCGAGCGCTTCATGGCGACGATGGCGGGGCTGCGGGAGCGCGTCGAGCAGCGGGTCCCGGTGGGCGACCTGCTCGAGGCGGTCCTCGACGACTCCGGCTACCGGGACTGGCTCAAGGCCGAGCGCACGATCGAGGCCCAGGGGCGCCTGGAGAACCTCGAGGAGCTCGTCGAGGTCGCGCGCGAGTTCGACGCCGCCGCCGAGGCGGACGGCGACACCCTCGACGCCTTCCTCCAGCAGGTCGCCCTCGTGGCCGACAGCGACGAGCGCCGCGACGACGAGGGCCTCGTGACGCTCATGACGCTCCACAACGCCAAGGGGCTGGAGTACCCGATCGTCTTCATCATCGGCTGCGAGGAGGGCGTCTTCCCGCACTCGCGCTCGCTCGACGAGGGGACGCTCGAGGAGGAGCGGCGCCTCTGCTACGTCGGGATCACCCGCGCGATGCGCGACCTGACCTTCACCCACGCGCGGCGGCGCAACGTCTTCGGCTCGGCGACCTACGGGCTCCCCTCCCGGTTCCTGGCCGAGCTGCCGCCCGACCTCGTCGAGTCCGGCCCACGCACCCACACCTCGGGCGTGGGCGCCTTCGCCGGCGCCGGCGAAGGCGGCGGCCGCCCGCGGCTGACGACCTCGTGGGCGAGCGCCCAGGCGCAGGCGCCGGAGCCGTCGGGGGCGTCCTTCCGGCTCGGCGAGGACGTCGTCCACGCCGCCTTCGGCGACGGGGTGGTGACCTCGGTCGAGCCCGGCGGCATCGTCGTCGTCCGCTTCGCGTCCGACGGCTCGGAGCGCAAGCTCATGGCCGAGTACGCGCCGATCACGAAGCGGTAGCGTCCGCCGCCGATGACGGCCCGGACGATCGACGGCAGGGCGGTGGCGGCCCGCGTGCGCGGGGACGTCGCGCGCGGCGTGGCCCACTACGCCGCCCGGACCGGCCGCCCGCCCGGGCTGGCCACGGTGCTCGTGGGCGACGACCCCGCCAGCGCCCTCTACGTCGGCGGCAAGCAGAAGGCCACGCAGGAGGTCGGCATGGCCGGCTTCGACCACCGCCTGCCCGTCGACGCCCGCCACGAGGACGTCGCCGGGCTGGTCGAGGAGCTCAACGCCGACCCGGCCGTCAACGGGATCATCGTGCAGCTTCCGCTGCCCGGCCACCTCGACGGCGTCGAGCTCACGGGCCGCGTCGACCCCGGCAAGGACGTCGACGGCCTCACGACCCTCTCGGCCGGCCTGCTCGCCCTCGGCCGCCCCGGCCTGCGCCCCTGCACGCCGCTGGGCTGCATGCTCCTGCTCGAGGACCAGGACGTCGAGGTCGCGGGCCTCGAGGCCGTCGTGGTCGGGCGCTCGAACCTCTTCGGCAAGCCGATGGCCCAGCTCCTGCTGGCGGCGAACGCGACCGTCACCGTCTGCCACTCGCGCACGCGCGACCTGGCCGCCGTCTGCCGGCGCGCCGACGTGCTCGTCGTCGCGGTCGGGCGGCCCGAGATGGTGCGCGCCGACTGGGTCAAGCCCGGCGCCGTCGTCCTCGACGTGGGGCAGAACCGCACGGAGGGCCGGCTCGTGGGCGACGTGGCCTTCGCCGAGGTCGCGGCGGTCGCGTCGGCGATCACGCCCGTGCCCGGCGGCGTGGGGCCCATGACCATCGCCTGCCTGCTGCGCAACACGCTGGAGGCGGCCGAGCGGGCCCAGGCGGTCCCGGCATGAGGTTCGGGCGGCTGCGCACGGGGGAGTGGGTCGCGCTGGCCGGCGTCGTCGGCCTCCTCGTGACGCTCCCGCTGACCTGGTTCGAGGCGATGTCGCCGGCGTTGTCGCGCAGCGGCTGGGGCTCGCTGGGCTGGTTCCTGGACGCGATGGTCGTCCTGACGCTCGGCCTGGCGGTGTGGCTCGTCGTCGCCACCGCCCTGCGCCCGCCCGCCCAGGCCTCGCAGGCCGTCGCCGCGGGCGTCCTGACCGCCACGGTGGGGACGATCACCCTGGCGGTGCTCATCGTGCGGGTCATCGACCAGCCCGCCCTCGGCCACGACGTGCCCAACGAGCTCATCAGCGTCCGGGCGCCCGCCTACCTCGGCCTGCTCTCCGCCGCCGCGCTCGCCGCCGGCGCGTGGCTCTCGATCCGCGACGAGCGCACCGACGCGCCCGAGAGCGCCTACGAGCCGCCCCCGGCGCGGCCGGCGCCGCCCACGGCCTGACCCCGGGGAGGAGGGGCGGCCGCCGGGGCCCGCGAGCTAGCATCCTCGCGGTGAAGAGCCTGCTGCGCGAGGAGGGCCCATCGCTCAGCGTCCTCGGCCTCATCCTCCTCGTCGGCCTCGTGCTGCGCGTGGTGCACAACGACCACGGGCTGCCGTACGTCTACTACGTCGACGAGGGCTCGCACTTCACCAAGCGGGCGATCGAGACCTTCCGCGACGCCAACCCGGGGTACTTCCAGAACCCATCGGGCTACACGTACCTGCTGTACCTCGTCTACCGCGCCGTCGCGGTCGGGATGGGCGGCTCGGCCGACGTCGTCGCCGCCTACCGGGCCAACGCGACGTGGGTCTTCGAGGTCTCGCGCGGCCTGGCGGCCGTCCTCTGCCTCGGGGGCGTCGCCGGCGTCTACGCGGTCGGTCGCTCGCTCTGGGACCGCCGAACCGGCCTCGTGGCGGCCGCGGTGCTCTGCTTCGCGTTCCTCCCGGTGGCCTTCTCCCGCCTGGCGCTCACCGACGTCGGGACGCTGCTCCCCGTGGCGCTGTGCCTGCTGTGCTCCGTGCGCCTGGCCGAGACCGGGAGACTGAGGTGGTGCGCGTGGGCGGGCGCCGCCGTCGGCGCGGCCGTCGGCTTCAAGTACACGGCGGGCCTGGTCGTGCTCGTCCCGCTCACCGGCGTGGCCCTCGCGGCCGCCGCGCGGCGGGCCCCCGTCCGGCGGCTGGTGGCCGGCGCGGCCGTCGTCCTCGGGGCCGCCGTCGCCGCCTTCTTCGTCACGACGCCGTACTTCTTCCTCGACCTCGGCGAGGCCGTGCACCAGCTCCGCGGCCAGGCCGACGTCGCCGGCAGCCAGACGAAGCTCGGCCAGGCCGGCGACAGCGGCCCGCTGTACTACCTCGAGAGCCTGACCTGGGGTCTCGGGTGGCTGGCGACCGCGGCCGCCGCCGCGGGCGCCGTGCTCCTCGGGCGCCGCGACCCCGCGCGCCTGGCGCTGCTGCTGGTCTTCCCGGTCGCGCTGTTCCTGTACCTGAGCGTGCAGTCGCGGTTCTTCGGGCGCTGGCTGTTGCCCGTCTACCCGATGCTGGCGCTGCTGGCCGCCGTCGCGCTGGTGCGCGGGGCGGAGGCCGTGCGCGCCCGCGCACCGGCCCTGGCCGGTCCCGCGCTGGCCCTGGGGTGCGCGATCGTGCTGTACCAGCCGCTTGCGGCGGACTCCCGCTCGATGGCCGTCCTCGGCCACCGCGACACCCGGGAGATCGCGCGCCGGTGGCTCGTCTCGACCCAGCCCCGCGGGCTGCGCGTCGTCGTGGAGCCCGCGGTGCCCGAGCGGTGGTTCTGGCCGACGCGCGGTGGCCGCCCGAAGCGGTCGGCCGACCGGCCGCAGCTGGTCAACCAGCTCGTCCGGGACACCCAGGAGTCCCACGTCCAGTACACCGGGACGCTGCGGCCGGCGCTGCTGGACCGCTACCGCGCGGCCGGCTACTGCACCGTGGTCACGATGGACCTCATCCGCGGCCGCGTCGAGGCCGATCGCCGGCCCGCCGCGCTGGCGTACTACGCCCGCCTCGAGCGCGAGTCCGACCTCGTCTTCGCCGTGAGCCCGTACCGGGCCGACGCCCAGGCGCCGCCGTTCAGCTTCGACTTGAGCTACAGCTACTACGCCCCGGCCTACGAGCGGCCCGGCCCCGAGATCCGGATCTACCGGCTGCACGACTGCCGCCAGGCCGTCGGGCTGCGGGGCGGCGTGTGAGCGCGGCGGCCCCACCGGAGCCCCGGGCCCCGGAGCGGCGAGCGAGTGCGGCCCCCGGCGACGGCGCGGCCCGCCGCGGCACGGCGCTCGGGATCGCCGTCGTCCTCCTCGTCGCCCTGGCGCTGCGGTTGTGGAACCTCGACCACGGCCTGCCCTTCGCCTACAACTCCGACGAGGCCGAGCACTTCGTCCCGCGGGCGATCGCGATGCTCCACGGCTCGCTGGACCCGGGCTACTACGAGAACCCCCCGGCCTTCACGTACCTCCTGCTGCTCGTCTTCCACCTCCGGGGCGGGGACCTGGCACGGACGTTCGCGACGGACCCCGAGCCGGCCTTCCTCACGGCCCGTGTGGTGGTCGCGCTCCTGGGGACGCTCGGCGTCGCGCTCACCTTCTGGGCCGGCGCGCGGTTCTACGACCGCCGCGTCGGGCTCGTGGCCGCCGCGGTGCTGGCCGTCGCCTTCCTGCCCGTCTTCTACGCCAAGCACGCCCTCAACGACGTCGTGACGCTCGTCCCGGTGACGGTCGCGCTCGTCGCGTGCCTCGTCGTCCACCAGCGCGGGCGCCGGCCCGAGTGGGTGGTGGCGGGCGCTGCCATCGGCGCGGCCACCGCGACGAAGTACACGGCCGGCGCGATGCTCGTCACGCTGCTGGTGGCCGCGGGCCTGCGCGTGCTCGACGACCGCGGCGGCCTGCGCGCCACGCTGGCCGGCCTCGCCCTCGCGGCCCTGGGCTTCGCGGCCGCGTTCGCGGTGCTCAACCCCTTCGCGCTGCTCAACCCGTCCGAGGCCCACTCGCAGGTCGTCGGGCAGTCGCGGCAGGCCGGGACGGGCAAGCTCGGCCACGACGACGTCCCCGGGGCGCTCTACTACCTCGGCACGCTGACGTGGGGCCTGGGCTGGCTGCCGCTCGCGGCCGCCGCCGGCGGCGTGGTCGCCGGGGTGCGGCGCGACTGGCGCCGGACCCTCCTGCTCGTCGCCTTCCCGCTCGTGCTCTTCCTGTTCCTCAGCACGCAGGCGCGCTTCTTCGGGCGCTGGCTGCTGCCCGCCTACCCGGCGCTCTGCATCCTGGCCGGATACGGGGTGGTGGCGCTCGCGCGGGCGATCACGACCGCGCCGCGGCGGCTGGCCGCGATCGTGACCGCCGCGGCCGCGGTCCTGTGCGCGCAGGGCCTGGTCGCCAGCGCCCACGTCGACGCCGTCCTGGGCCGGGAGGACACCCGCGCGCAGGCCCGGGCGTGGCTGGCGTCCCACGTCCCGGCCGGCGCCGGCGTCGTGGTCGAGCCCTTCGTGCCCGCCGACTGGCTCACGCGGCCACCGCTCGGCGACCTGCACCTGCGCCGCTACCCGGTGCAGCGGCCCTTCCAGGGCTACGAGAAGCGTCTGCGCGCGAGCCGGGTCGAGCGCTACCGCCGCGGCGGCTTCTGCTGGGTCGTGGTCGGCAGCCACCAGAAGGACCGCGGCCTGAAGGCGGGCCTGCGGAACGCCCGCGACTACTACCGCGCGCTCGACGCGGCCAGCGCGACGGTCGAGCGGTTCTCGCCCTACGCCCGAGGCGCCGATCCGGTCCCGTTCTCCTTCGACAAGTCCTTCGACTACGAGCCGCGGGCGTTCGCGCGCCCGGGCCCCGTGGTCGAGATCCACCGCCTGCGCGGGTGCGTCCCGCGCGGGGCCTGACGGGCGGAGCACCGCTGCTATCGTCGCCGCCCACCGCGGGCGCCCCGCCGTCCACCTGCGCATGTCCGTGACGAACCCAAGCCCGCCACGGGCGACGCCCCCGGGGGCCGGTGACGCCGGGGCGGGCCCGGGCCCCACCGGGCGCCTCGACGCCCTCCTGACGCCGCTCGCCGGGCGGCTGGTGCTCGGCGCCGGCGCGCTCGTCGCCGTCGTCGTCTTCGCCGTGCGCCAGACGACGCCGAACTACGACTCCTACTACGCGCTCGTGTGGGGCCAGGAGATCCTCCACGGCCACCTGCCCGACTACGCGGTGCTGCGCCAGCCCACGCCGCATCCGCTGTCGACCGCGACGGGGGTGCTGCTCGCGCCCTTCGGGACCTCGGGCGACCGCCTCCTCGTGCTGCTGTCGCTGCTGACCTTCGTCGCCTTCCTGGCCGTCGCCTTCCTGTTCGTCCAGCGCCTGCTGGGGTCGCTCGTGGCGCTCCTGGCGGTGGCCGTGATGCTCACGCGCACCGACATGGAGCTCCTGGCGCTGCGCGCCGTCTTCGACCTCCCGTTCTACGTCCTCGTGCTCGGCGCCGCGGTGCTCGAGCTCGGGCGGCCGCGCCGGGGGTGGCCGGTCCTCGCGCTTCTCGGCCTGGCGGGTCTCCTGCGCCCGGAGGCGTGGCTGCTCTCGGCGGCCTACTGGGCGTGGCTCGTGCCCGGGACGCCACGGGCGCTGCTCGTCCGCTACGCGCTCCTGGTGGCCGTCGCGCCGGTCCTGTGGCTGGCGGCCGACCTCGTCGTCACGGGGGAGCCGTTCTACTCGCTGACCTCGACGCGCGAGGTCTCCGGCGAGTTCGGGCGCAACCTCGGCTTCGTCGAGGCGGTGAAGGCGATCCCGAGCTACGCGGGCGGCCCCGACCGGGTCGTGACGGTCGGCGTCGGCGGGCTCGGCCTGCTGCTCGGCGCGTCCATCCTGCGCCGGCGGGCGGCGCTGCCGCTCGCGCTCGGCGCGCTCGGCCTCGGGACGTTCCTCCTCATCGCCGCGGCCGGCCTGTCGGTGATCCCCCGGTACATGATGATCCCGTCGCTGCTCCTGACCCTGGGCGTCGCGGTGGCGCTGGGCGGGTGGACCGTCGTGCCCGACCGCGGCCCGCGTCTGGTGGCCATCGGGATCGCCGTCGTCTCCGCGCTCGTCCTGGCCTGGCGCGCGCCGCACGTGGTGCGCGACTTCCGGACCCTCAACGGCCAGATGACCTTCGTCGAGGCCCAGCAGAACGGCCTGTCCCAGCTCCTCGACGCGCCGCGCGTCGTCCCCGCCCTGCAGTCGTGCCGCCCGATCACGGTGCCGTCGCACTCGGCGATCCCGGTGATCCGCTACGAGACGGGGCTGCCGAAGGACGCCTTCCAGGCGACGATCGTGCAGGGCCGGCCGCCGTCCCGGGGCGTCCACCTCATCAGCGCGACGTTCAACTTCGAGCCGCGGGTCGCCCGCACGACGATCGGCGTGGCGCACGGCCGGACGTCCGCGCGGCGCCCCTGGTCGACCCGCCACGTCCGCGGCTTCACGCTGCTGGCCCGCAACAAGCGGTGGGCGGCGTACGCGCGCGGCTGCTGAGCCTCGCGCGAGCTAGCCTTCGGGGCGTGATCGACCGCGAGCAGGTCCTCCACGTCGCGCGCCTGGCCCGGCTGCAGCTGACCGACGACGAGGTCGCGCGGATGACCGGCGAGCTGTCGAAGATCCTCGACTCCGTCGAGCAGATCGGCCGCCTCGACCTCGACGACGTCGAGCCCACGACGCACGTCGTCGAGGTGGCCAACGCGCTGCGCCCGGACGAGCCGCGCCCGTCGCTGCCCCGCGAGGTCGCGCTGTCGCAGGCGCCCGCCGTCGCCGACGGCGGCTTCCTCGTCCCGAGCCCGCAGGCGTAGATGGCGGCGATCACCGACCTGACCGCCGCCGAGGCCGTCGCGGCGGTCCGCCGCGGGGACCTCGGCGCCGGCGAGCTCTTCGCCGCCTACCGCGAACGCGCCGCGGCCGACGAGCTCAACGCCTTCCTGTGGGTGGCCGACGGGCCGCCGGACGACGGGGCGGCCGGGGTGGGTGCGGCCGAGCGGCCGCTGGCCGGCGTCCCACTCGGCGTCAAGGACCTCTTCTGCACGAAGGACGTGCCCAGCCAGGCGGGCTCGAAGATCCTGGAGGGCTACCGGCCGCCCTACACCGCGACGGTCGTGGAGCGGCTGGCGGACGCCGGCGCCCCGTTGCTGGGCAAGCTCAACCAGGACGAGTTCGCGATGGGGTCCTCGAACGAGAACTCCGCCTTCGGCCCGGTCCGCAACCCGTGGGACCGCGGGCGCGTCCCGGGCGGCTCGAGCGGCGGCAGCGCCGCCGCCGTCGCCGCGGGCAGCGCGCCGTGGGCGCTCGGGACGGACACGGGCGGCTCCATCCGCCAGCCGGCCGCGCTCTGCGGCATCGTCGGGCTCAAGCCCACCTACGGCTCGGTCAGCCGCTTCGGGATGATCGCCTTCGCGTCCTCCCTGGACCAGGCAGGTCCGCTGACCCGCGACGTCACCGACGCGGCGCTGCTCTTCGGGCACATGGTCGGGCAGGACGCCTGCGACTCCACGTCGCTGGCCTTCCCGGAGGAGGTCCGCCTCCCGTCCGCCGAGCGGCTGGACGGGGTGCGGCTCGGCGTGCCGGAGGAGCTCACCGGCGAGGGGGTCGAGCCCGGCGTGCTGGCCGCCTTCGAGGCGGCGCTCGACACGGCCCGGTCGCTCGGCGCGACCGTCGACCGCGTCGCGCTGCCGCACGCCGACTACGGCCTGAGCGCCTACTACGTCCTGGCCCCGGCGGAGGCGTCGAGCAACCTGGCGCGCTACGACGGCGTGCGCTACGGGCTGCGCGCCGACGCCGACGACCTGGAGACGATGTACACGCGCACCCGCCACGACGGCTTCGGGCCCGAGGTCAAGCGGCGCATCATGCTCGGCACCTACGCCCTGTCGAGCGGGTACTACGACGCCTACTACGGGCGGGCGCAGCGCGTGCGCACGAAGATCGCCGAGGACTTCCGCGCCGCCTTCGAGCGCGTGGACCTCGTCGTCACCCCGACGAGCCCGGGCGTGGCCTTCCCGCTCGGCTCCAAGACCGACGACCCGCTGGCGATGTACCTCAACGACTACTTCACCGTGCCGATGTCGCTGGCCGGGATCCCCGCGATCTCGATCCCCGCCGGCCTGAGCGAGGGCCTGCCGGTCGGCCTGCAGCTCGCGGGGCCTGCCTTCAGCGAGAACCGCGTCCTCGACGCCGCCTTCGCGCTCGAGCGTGCCCTCGGCTTCGACGGCGGCCCGGCGAGGGCGGCGGCATGAGCGACGTGACCTACGAGCCGGTCATCGGGCTGGAGATCCACGTCCAGCTCGCGACCCGCACGAAGATGTTCTGCTCGTGCGCGCTGTCCTTCGGCGAGCCGCCGAACACCCGCACCTGCCCGGTCTGCCTGGGCCTGCCCGGCACGCTGCCGGTCGTCAACGCCGAGGCGATCCACTTCGGGCTGCTCATCGGCCTGGCGCTGGGGTCCGAGCTGGCGCCGCGGTCGATCTTCCACCGCAAGAACTACTTCTACCCCGACCTGCCGAAGGGGTACCAGATCAGCCAGTACGACGAGCCCCTCTGCCGCGGCGGCCGGCTCGGCGACGTGCGGATCCACCGCGTGCACCTGGAGGAGGACGCGGCCAAGCTCACGCACGTGGGCGCGAGCGGGCGCATCCACGGGTCCGACGCCTCCGTGGTCGACTTCAACCGCGGCGGGACGCCGCTGGCGGAGATCGTCAGCGAGCCCGACCTGCGCACCGCCGAGGACGCGGCCGAGTGGCTCAAGCTCCTGCGCACGACGCTGCGCCAGCTCGGCGTCAGCGACGTGAACATGGAGGAGGGGTCGCTGCGCTGCGACGCCAACATCTCGCTGCGCCCGCGCGGGGAGGCGACGCTCGGCACGAAGACCGAGCTGAAGAACATGAACTCCTTCCGCTTCATCGAGCGCGGCATCCGCGCCGAGGTCGCGCGGCAGGAGGCGCTGCTGCGCGCCGGGGACGAGGTGGTGCAGGAGACGCTGCACTTCGACCCGCGCACGGAGGCGATCACGTCGCTGCGCTCCAAGGAGGAGGCGCACGACTACCGCTACTTCCCCGAGCCCGACCTCGTCCCGATCGCGATCACCGAGGCGATGCTCGACCGTGCGCAGGCCGCGATGCCCGAGCTGCCGGCCGACCGCGCCGCGCGCTTCGAGCGCGAGCTCGGGCTCAGCCCCGACAGCGCGCGGCTGCTCGCCTGGCGGGCCGAGCTGGGCGACTTCTTCGAGGCGGCGCTGGACAGCGCCGACGGCGTGGCCGAGCCGCAGCCGCTCGCCCACTGGATGACGGAGCTCAGCGCCCGGCTCGACGGCGAGGACCCGGCCGCCTCGCGCGTCGCCCCGGCGGCGCTCGCGGCGCTCGCGGGGATGGTCGGCCGCCGGGAGGTCACGCAGGGCGCGGCACGGCAGGTCCTCGACCGGCTCGTCGCCGAGGGCGGCGACCCGGCCGCGATCGTCGAGAGCGAGGGCCTGGCGGCGATGGGCGGCGGCGACGAGCTCGAGCCGGTCGTCCAGGCCGCGCTCGACGCCAACCCGGACGCGGTCGAGAAGCTCCGCGCGGGCAACATGAAGCCGATCGGCGCGATCGTCGGCCACGTCATGCGGGAGACCAAGGGCCGCGCGGACGGCGGCGAGGTCACGCGGATCGTGCGGGAGAAGCTCTCGCTCTAGGGGCCGTGCCAGCGTGCGCCGGCCTCGGACCGCTGCCGTCGCGCGCGCCCCCGGCCGGGCGTAGCATCGGGCCCATGTCACGTCTCGTCCGCATGGACCACACCGGCCACACCACGGTCGCGGAGTGGCGCGCCGACGACCCCGCCGCCGTCGAGGCCGCCGTCGCCGCGTTCCGCGAGGAGCTGGACACGGGCGCCATCGCCATGGTCACGACGGGGCCCGGCCGGGCCGAGCACGTCCGCGCGCTGCCGGTCGACGCCGACCTCGTCATCCTGCGCCGCCCGATCGCCGGCGGCTAGCGCCGCGCTTGGCCCCGTGAGCGCCCCGGTCACGCTCGAGCCCCCGGGTGGCGCGCCGCTGCCCGAGCTGGCCACGGTCGCCTGGCGCCCGCGCCTGGACCACGCGCGCCTGCGCCGGCGCGGCGACCTCTGGACGGCGACGACCGTCGCCCACGTCGTGCCGTTCCTCGTCGCGGGCGTCGCGCTCGTCGCGATCCAGCCGCTCGCGCTGCCGGTGGCGCTGGCCTGCGTCGCCCACGCCTGGGTCATCCCCGAGCTCTACGCCGCGCGCGGGGCGAACGTCGTGCGCCCCCCGCGCCGGACGGCGCAGGCGGGGGAGGGGCCCGAGGCGACGGCGCTCGGGTTGCTCGGCGACCTCGTCGGGCACGACGCCCGCGACCTCCTGGCGCGCACGGGACTGGTGCTCGAGCCGGGCCGCCTGGGCATGTGGCTCGTCGGGCCGGCGGGCGCCCTGCTCGTGCGCCGCGGGCGGCTCGGGCGCCCGCGCGTGGACTGCTGGTGCGTCGGCGTCCCGGATCCCGGCCTGCCCACGGCCGACCGCACGTCGCACCTCCTGCTGGCGCTCCGCGCCGACGAGGCCGGCCTGGCCACGGTGGCCAACCTCGCCTTCTCGGGCACGACGTGGCGCGTGCGGCGCCGGCTCGACCCGCGGCAGCGGCCGGCGCTCGCGGCGGCGGTCGTCGCGGCGTGAGCCCGGCGTCCGACCGCCGGTCGGACGGGCGCCGGGTCACGTTCGACACCCGGTCACTTCCATCCGGGGCCGCGGAGCGGCAGGATCGGTCGATGCTTCCGCTCGACCTCGCCCCCCAGCGGCTCCTGCTGGTCCCCGAGCGCCGCGACGTCCCGGCTCGCCGTGACCCCGCGGGCGCCGCGCGTGTCCGTCGCTACCGGCTGGCCCGCGTGCAGCTCAACGCCCGCACGCCGGCGGCGCGGACGGCGCGGCTCGCGCAGCTGCGGCGCCGCTACGACTGAACCCTCCCGCGCGACCGCGCCGCGCCCTACCATCCAGGGCATGGAGCAGTCCGGTCCCTCGTTCGGTGCACGCATCCTGGCCGTCCTCGTCCTCGCGGTCGCCGCCTGGTTCCTGCTGAAGGTCGTCATCAGCGCCGTCGTGGGCATCGCCTGGATCGTCGCCGTGGTCGTCGCGATCATCGGCGTGCTCTGGGCCGTGCGCACGCTCACCTGAGATGGCCGGCGGGGCCTTCGTCGTCATCGCGCTGTCCTTCGGGCTGGCCGGCGGCGTCGTGGGACGGCTGAAGGGCAGCTCGTTCCTGCTCTGGTTCCTGGTCTCCGCGATCCCGCCCTTCATCGGGCTCCTGGCCGCGGTGCTCTACCGCAACGAGCGCGAGGAGCCGCACCGCCGGTGTCCGGGCTGCGGGAAGGTCGTGCCCCTGCACCAGGCGCTCTGCACCCGCTGCGGCACCGAGCTCGAGTTCCCCGAGGACGTCGGGCCGGACGAGCCTGCGACGGCCCTCCCAGCCCGCTGAGGGCCGCAGGACCGCTGGTAGACTCGGCCTTCCGGCCCGCCCCGCGCGGGCCGACCCACCCTCGAGCAGCAGGAGCAGCGGAAGCACATGCGCGCCGTCGACGCCATCATGGAGTGCCTGAAGGCGGAAGGCGTCGACGTCGTCTTCGGCCTTCCGGGCGGGGCGAACCTCCCGACCTACGACGCGCTCGTCGACGGCGGGATCCACCACGTGCTCGTCCGCCACGAGGCGGGCGGCGGTCACGCCGCCGAGGGCTACGCCAAGGCCACCGGCAAGGTGGGCGTCGCCTTCGGCACCTCGGGCCCCGGGGCGACGAACCTCGTCACGCCGATCATGGACGCGATGATGGACTCCGTCCCGACGGTCTTCCTCACCGGGCAGGTCCGGACGGAGCTGCTGGGCACGGACGGCTTCCAGGAGGCCGACATCCTGGGGATCACGATGCCGGCGGTGAAGCACAGCTTCATGATCCAGCACCCGCTCGAGATCCCCCGCGTGATCCACGAGGCCTTCCACATCGCGCGCACCGGGCGCCCGGGCCCGGTCGTCATCGACATCCCGCAGGACCTCTCGCGCGTCGACATCGACTACGAGCCCGTCACCGACGTCCACCTGCCCGGCTACCAGCCGACGACGGACGGCAACACGAAGCAGATCCGCCAGGCGGCCAAGGCGCTGGCCGCGGCCCGGCGCCCCGTGATCTACGCCGGCGGCGGCGTCGTCCTCGGCGACGCCTCGGCGGAGCTCACGGAGCTCGCGACCGCCGACGCCTTCCCGGTGACGACGACGCTCAACGGCCTCGGCGGGTTCCCAGCCCCGCATCCGCAGTGGCTCGGCATGCTCGGCATGCACGGCACGCGGGCCGCGAACTACGCGATGGACGAGGCCGACCTCATCTGCGCGGTGGGCGCCCGCTTCGACGACCGCATCACCGGCAAGCTCAGCGAGTTCGCGCCGCGGGCGAAGTTCATCCACGTCGACATCGACCCGGCCGAGATCTCCAAGAACGTCCCGGCCCACATCCCGATCGTCGGCGACGCCAAGCGCGTCCTGGCCAAGCTCGTGATCGAGTACCGCGCCCTGGGCGCCGACCGCGCGCGCCTCGACGCCTGGTGGCAGCGCATCCGCGAGTGGCAGGAGCGCCACCCGCTGGCCTACACGGACACCGAGGACGCCGAGATCCGCCCGCAGTACATGGTCCAGGCGCTCTACGAGGCCACCGGCGGCGACGCGATCGTCACCTCCGACGTCGGCCAGCACCAGATGTGGGCCGCGCAGCACTTCCACTTCAAGGGCCCGCGCCGGTGGATCGGCTCCGGCGGCCTGGGGACGATGGGCTTCGGGCTGCCCGCGGCGATGGGCGCGAAGGTCGGCCGCCCCGAGGAGACCGTCGTCTGCATCGCCGGGGACGGCTCGGTGCAGATGAACATGCAGGAGCTCGCGACGTGCGCCCAGGAGGGCATCGCCGTGAAGGTCTTCATCATGAACAACGGCTACCTCGGCATGGTCCGGCAGTGGCAGGAGCTCTTCTGGGACCGGCGCTACTCGCAGGTCGACATGGGCCGGTACCCGGACTTCGTGAAGCTCGCCGAGGCCTACGGCGCGACGGGGATGCGCTTCACCGACAAGCGGACGCTCGTGGAGGACATGCGCAAGGCGCTGGCCACCGAGGGCCCGGTCCTCGTCGACGTCCGCGTGACGCCCGAGGAGAACGTGTACCCGATGATCGCGCCCGGGGCCGCCGCGCGCGACATGGTGGGGTAGCGGGATCGTGGGCGAGCCGGGCACGAAGGAGCTGCTGAGCCTCGAGGAGCTCGAGGCCTCGGGCGCGCTGCGCACGGGGCGCAAGCACACGCTGTCGATCCTCGTCGAGAACAAGCCGGGCGTCCTGACCCGCATCGCGGGGCTCTTCGCCCGGCGCGGGTTCAACATCGACACGCTGTCGGTCGGGCCGACCGACGACGAGCGCTACTCGCGCGTCACGCTGACCCTCGACGGCGCGCTGCACCCGATCGACCAGGTCACGAAGCAGCTGCACAAGCTCATCAACGTCCTGAAGATCCGCGACCTCGAGCCGAGCGGCACCGTGGCGCGGGAGCTCGCGATGTTCAAGGTCGCCGCCGACGGCGACCGCCGCGCGGAGCTCCTGCAGGCCACCGAGGTCTTCCGCGGGAAGGTCGTCGACCTGGGCAAGAAGTCCGTGATCATCGAGCTCACGGGCACGACCGAGAAGATCGAGGCCTTCGAGAAGCTCGTGCGGCCCTACGGCCTCATCGAGATGATGCGGACGGGCGAGATCGCGGTCAGCCGCGGTCGCTCCGAGACCTGAGCGGAAGGCTTCCGCCGCCTGCCAGGACTCGCCTGCTTCGCGGCTCAGAGCCGGCGGTGCATCACGTGGAGGCCGACGAGGCCTTCCGTGGGGTGGTCGAAGGCCTCGGGCACCGTGCCGACGATCGTGAAGCCGAGGGCGTGCCAGAGGTGGAGGGCGCGGGCGTTCGTCGCCACGACCGCGTTGAACTGCATCGCGCGGTAGCCCTCCGCGCGGGCCCAGGCCAGGGCCTCCTCGCCGAGGGCGCGGCCGGCGCCGCGCCCGGCGTGGGCGGGGTCGACCATGAAGCTCGCGGTCGACACGTGCGCGCCGTTGCCCGCCCGGTTCGGGCCCATCTTGGCGCTGCCCAGGACCGTGCCGTCGTCGTCGACGGCGACGACCGTCCGGCCGGGCGGCTCCTGGATCCACAGCGCGCGTCCCTCCGCCTCCTCGACGTCCGAGGGGTAGGCGTAGGTCTCGCCCGCCGCGACGATCGCCCGGAAGAAGGGCCAGATCGCCGGCCAGTCGCCCGGGTCGGCGTCGCGGACGCGCACGGCCGGCGGGCGGGCCGCTACGCCGGCCAGTCGGCCTGGGCCTGGGTGGAGTCCTGCTCGCGCCGCGGGCCGAAGATGAGGTACTCCATCCCCTCGGGCCCGGCGGCGTAGGACCGCACGACCGACGGCGCCAGGCGCAGGGCGTCCATCGTCGCGAGCGGGACGACCTCGCCGTCGAGCAGCGCCTCGCCGCTGCCCGCCAGGACGACGCAGACCTCCTCGGCCTCGTCGTGGCGATGGGCGAACGGCAGGCGCTCGCCGGGCGCGAGGCGCTGGAGGCTGAGCCCGGTCTGGTCGGCGTCGAGCTCCCCGAAGGGGAACCGCGCCTGGAGTCCTGGACCGAGGCCGTGCTTGGCCGCCTGGTCCTCGACGTCGCGCAGGTTGCGCAGGGTGTACGCGCTCATGCGACCCGCACTACCCGCCCGCGAGGATCGCGCGCGCCGCCTCCTCGCCGGAGCGGACGGCGCCGTCCATGTAGCCGTTCCAGTACGTCGCCGTCTCCGTCCCGGCCCAGTGGATGCGCCCGAGCGGCTTGCGCAGCAGCGGCCCGTAGCGGCGCAGGAGGCCCTTCGTCGGGTGCGCGACCGGGCAGCCGCGCGTCCAGGCCTCGTCGGTCCAGTCGAGCTCGAAGGACTCCGTGGGCTTCGCCGCCTCGGGCCCGAAGAAGTCGACGAAGTTCCCCAGGACGGCCCGGCGCCGCTCCGAGCGCGACAGCCGCGCGGCCCGGTCGGCCTCGGCGCCGCCGATGAACCCGAAGAGGATCCCGGGGGGCCCGCCGGACGGCGGGGTGTTGTCGAAGGTCGTGTTGGCCGGCCCCTGGTCCGACACGGCCTGGCCGCTGAGGCCGGCGTCGCGCCAGAAGGGGCGGTCGTACACGGCCTCCCACTTGATGAGGTGCCCCGGCTTGAGGCCGGCCAGCAGCCGGCGGCGGTCGCGCGGCAGGCCGGGGCGGAAGTCGATGCGGCGCAGCAGCACGGGCGGGATCGCGACGACGACCTGGTCGGCGGTGACCACGAGCCCGTCGGTCTCGACCCGCACCGTGCGCCCGTGGTGCTCGATGCGCCGCACCGGCTGGCGGCGGAGCACGCGCGAGCCGAGCCGGCGCGCGACCTCCTGCGCGACCCGCTGCGAGCCGCCGTCGAAGCGCGACTCCTGCGCGCCGCCGCCGGTCGTGATGAGGCGGAAGAAGCTCCCGGGCGTCGTCTCGTTGCCCGCGGCCGCGGTGTAGAAGAGCGCGAACAGGAGCGAGATCCGGGACGCCTCGGCGCCGAACAGCCCCTCCGTCGCCGCGTCGAAGATCGCGCGGCCGCCGGGGGTCTTGACGTTCGCCTGCTTGAAGGCCTCGAGCGTCGTGGCGTCCCACTCGGCCGCCTTCGGCGCCGTCCAGGGCGCCGTGACGGGGACCGCCGCGGCCATGGCGTCGAGCCCACCGATCGAGCCGATGGCGTCAAGGAAGCGCGGGTCGCCGGAGATGCCGGTGGCGGCCGGGTAGGGGTACGGCGACCGCGCCCCGTCGAGCCGCAGGATGTTCTCGCCCTCGTTGTAGGTCTTGAAGGTCCCGACGCCGACGGCCGCGGCCAGCGCCTGGATCCGGTCCTGCGTCGGCCCGACGTACTGGCCGCCGACCTCGGAGATCACGCCGCCGGGGAGGTGCTGGTTCAGCGTCCGGCCGCCGACGCGCGAGCGCGCCTCGAGCACGAGGACGTCCTTGCCGCCCGCCGCGAGCGCCCGGGCCGCCGACAGCCCGGCGAAGCCCGCGCCCACGACGACGACCTCCGTGCGGCGGTGCCGGCGCCGGTGCCGGCGCGCCGCCGCGGTGGCCGTCGGCGCCAGCAGCGCCGCCCCTCCGGCCGCCCCGCCTTCGAGCAGCCGCCTGCGCGTGATCCTCTCGCTCATGCGGGCACCCTACGCGGCGGCGCGCCGACGGCGCGCCGCCCGCGGGACGTGCCTAGACCCTGCCGCGCAGGGACCGCTGCTTGCGCCCGAGCGCGTCGAGCACCACGGCGACCAGCAGGACGCCGCCGGTGACCATGAACTTCGTCGACGACTCGTACCCGAGCAGGTCCATGCCGTTGTTGATGGAGCCGATGACGAGCGCGCCCAGCAGCGCGCCCCACACCGAGCCGCGGCCGCCGAAGAGGCTGACGCCGGCGATCACCGGCCCGGCGATCGCCAGCAGCAGGAAGTCGCCGCTGCCGGAGCTCTGGTTGACGGCGAGCAGCCGCGAGGCGGCGAGGACGCCGCCGAACGCCGCCAGCGTCGAGCCCAGGACGAACACGATCGTCTTCACGCGCGTCGTCCGGATGCCCGCGCGTCGCGCCGCCTCCTCGTTGCCGCCCGAGGCCAGGACGTGGCGGCCGTAGGGCGTGCGCTGGACGAGCGCCTCGAAGATGATCACGAGGGCGACGAGGATGACCAGGGCGACCGGCACGCCGCGGTCGTTGTTGACGACCTCGACGGCGACGAGCAGGGCGATCGCGGCCGCCCCCAGGCGGATGACGAGGTTCGAGAACGGCTCGAGCTCGAGGCCCGCCGCGGCCCGTCGCCGGCGGGTCGCCAGCGTCGAGCCCACGAGCGCCGCGATGAGGACGACCGCGACCGTCCACCCGAGCCAGTCGGCCAGGAAGCTGTTCGCGAGGTTCGTGATCTTCGTGTCGGTGATGTTCACCGTGCCGGTCTCGCCCAGGACCGCGAGCTGGGCGCCCTGCCAGCCCAGGAAGCCCGCGAGCGTCACGACGAAGGACGGGATCGCCAGCCACGTGACGATCGTGCCCTGGAAGAGCCCGATGAGGGCGCCGACGACGAGCGCGGCCGCGATCGCCTCGTAGCCGCCCCAGCCGTGCTTGACCGAGAGGACGGCCATGATGGCCGCGCACAGGCCGCTCACCGCGCCGACCGACAGGTCGATCTCGCCGAGCAGCAGGATGAGCACGACGCCGACCGACACCGTCCCGATCGGCGGCGATCTGCAGCGCGAGGTTCGTGAGGTTCGTCGAGGTCAGGAAGTTCGAGTTGGCGACGGCGAAGATACGTCCAGATGAGCGCGAGGACGATGAGGACGCGCAGCGAGCCGAGCTCGCCCTCGGCCAGGCGCTTGACCCACGCGCGCGGACCCCGGTCGGGCGCCTCGCTCTCGGGCGCGGGCGGGAGCTCGTCGGCGACGACGGCGCCATGGGCGGTGGTGCTCATGAGGAGGCCTCCTTCGGGGCGCCGCCGGAGAGGCCCGAGCCACCGGTCTCGGCGGCGCCGGTCGGGCTGTCGGAGACGCCGGTGATGGCGGCGACGACTTCCTGGCGCTGGTCGGCGGTGGCCGCGTACTCGCCCGCGTTGCGTCCCAGGCGCAGCACGACGATGCGGTCGGCGACCTGGAAGACGTCGGCCAGGTTGTGGGAGATGAGGATCACGCCGAGCCCACGGTCCCGGAGGCGGCGCACGAGCTGGAGCACCTGCTCGGTCTGCGCGACGCCGAGCGCCGCCGTCGGCTCGTCGAGGATGACCATGCGGGGCTCGCCCAGCATCGACCGGGCGATGGCGACGGTCTGGCGCTGGCCGCCGGAGAGCATGCCGACCTCCGCGCGCACGGACTTCAGCGTCCGCACGGCGAGGGAGTCCAGCAGCCGCCGCGACTCCTTCTCCATCGTGATCTCGTCGAGGGCCGGCCCGCGGTCGGCCTCGCGACCGAGCCAGAGGTTGGCGACGACGTCGAGGTTGTCGCACAGCGCGAGGTCCTGGTAGACGACCGCGATGCCCAGCTTGGCCGAGTCGGCCGGCGAGTGGATCCTGATCTGCTCGCCGCCGAGCTCGAAGGTCCCGGCGTCCGCCGGCCCGACGCCGGAGATGGTCTTGATGAGCGTGGACTTGCCGGCGCCGTTGTCGCCCACGAGGGCGACGACCTCTCCGGCGTTGACGTCGAGGTCGACGTCCTGGAGCGCCTGCACCGCCCCGAAGCGCTTGGACACGCCGCGCAGCTTCAGGAGGGGACCGGCGCCGGCCGGCGCCTGGGCGGCGCCGGCCTGCGTCTCGGTGGCCATGATGGCTACTGGATCCCTTCCGCCTTGCAGCCGGCGGCGGAGGCGCCGGTGCACAGCTCGGACGGCTTGTAGAGCCCGTCCTTGATGATCGTGGACTTGACGTTGGCCTTCGTCACCGCGACCGGGGTCAGGATGACCGAAGACACGTCCTTCTTGCCGTTGTTGACCTTCGTGATCTTCAGGCTCGCGGGCGGCTGCTTGCCCGTCGCGACGGCGTAGGCCAGCTCGGCGGCCTGCTCGGCCTCCGGCTTGAACGCCTTGTAGACCGTCATGTACTGCTCGCCCGCGAGGATCCGCTGGATCCCGGCCAGCTCGGCGTCCTGGCCCGTCGTCGGGACCTTCTTGGGGTCGACGCCGTTGCCCTTCATGGCCGCGATCGCGCCGCCGGCGGTGCCGTCGTTCGCGGCGTAGACGCCGTCGATGTTCGCCTTGCCGAGCGCGGTGATGGCCTGCTCCATCTCCGTCTGGGCCTTGTCGGGCGACCAGTCGGGGGTGTCGTACTCCTTGGCGATCTTCACGCCGGACTTGTCGAGCACGGAGTGGGCGCCCGACTTGAACAGCTTGGCGTTGTTGTCCGTCGGCGCGCCGTTGATCATCACGATCGACTTGCCGTTCGGGGACCCGAGCGCCTTCGAGCAGCGAGGTGCCCTGGAGCTTGCCGACCTGCGCGTTGTCGTAGGAGATGTAGTAGTCGACGTCCGCGTTCGTGACGAGCCGGTCGTAGGAGACCACCGGGATGTTCGATTGCTTGGCCCGCGTCACGATGGCCGCGGCCGAGGCCGCGTCGACGGGATCGAGGACGATCGCGTTCGCGCCCTGGGTGATGGCCGCCTCGGCCTGGGTCTGCTGCTTGGAGGCGTCCTGGTCGGCGTTGGAGTAGATGAGCTGGCAGTTCGGGCAGATGGCCTTGAGCTTGGCCGTGAACAGCGGCCGGTCCTGAGCCTCGTAGCGCGTGGTCTTGGACTCCGGCAGGAGCAGGGCGATCTTCTTGCTCTGGCTGCTGCTGGAGCCCGAGCTGCTGCTCGAGCTGTTGTCGTTGTTGTCGCTGCCGCAGGCAGCGACGACGAGTGCGACGGACGCGAGCGCGACGCTCACGGCCATCCGCATGGGGATGTGCCTCATGGTGACGTTCCTCCTCCTGGAACGGGTGATGCGGGGGTGGTGGTTGTGGTGGTGGACAGCGCTCCCAGTGCCTCGGAGCGAAGGGTCTCGGTGTCGGCGATGACCAGGGCCAGCGCGCCGAGCACCTCGGCCCGATCGCCCAGCACGCCGCCGGTGACCCGCGCCGCCTCCGCGGCGGCGGGGAGCGCGTAGCGGCTCAGCGACTCGCGGACGCCCTCGAGCAGCGGCTCGCCGGCCAGGGCGAGGTCGCCGCCGACGACGACGAGCTCGGGGTTGAGCAGGTTGACGGCGACGGCGAGGGCGCGGCCGATCGCCAGCCCGGCGTCCTGCAGGACGCGCCGCGTGCCGAGGTCGCCGCGGGCGGCGAGCTCGAGCAGCCCGCCGAGCGCGAGGTCGTCGCCGTGGGACTCGCGCAGCAGCGCGAGCAGCGCCGGGGCGGCCGCCACGGTCTCCAGGCAGCCGCGGTTCCCGCAGCGGCAGACGCGGCCGTCGTCCTCGACGTGGACGTGGCCGAGCTCGCCGGCCATGCCGCCGGATCCCGCGGTGGAGCCGGCCGCCCAGGACGATGCCTGCGCCGACGCCCGACGCGGCCTTGACGTAGACGAGGTCACGGGCGCCGCGCGCCGCGCCGTAGGTCATCTCGGCCAGCGCGCCGAGGTTCGCGTCGTTGTCGACGGTGACCTGCACGCCCAGCCGTGAGGCCAGCTCGTCGCCGGCGTGGCGCCCGCGCCACCCCGGGAGGATGACGGTGGAGCCGACGCTGCCCGTGTCGGCGTCGATCGGGCCGGGCAGGCCCAGCCCGCAGCCGAGGAGGGCGTCACGGTCGATGTCGGCCTCGGCCAGGATCTCGTCGACGAGCTCGGCGGCCGCGTCGAGCGCCTCGTCGGCGTCGTGGTCGACGTCGAGGCCGACGTGGCGCTCGGCGCGCACGTCGGCGTTGAGGTCGGCCAGGGCGACGCGCAGGTGCGCGTGCCCGAAGTCCACCCCGAGCGCGCCGCCCGCGGCCGGGTCGAGCGCGAGCAGGACCGGCGGCCGGCCGGTGCGCGAGGTGCCCTCGTCGTCCTTGCGCTCGACGAGCAGGCCGCTCTCCAGGAGCTCGGCCACGAGCGACGACACGGTGGCGCGCGAGAGCCCCGCGGTGGCGGCGATGTCGGCCCGGGACGCAGGGCCGCGGCGCCGCAGCGCGTCGACGACGCGCACACGATTGCGAACCCGCAGCGACCCGGTGGGCTCCCGCATCCGAGGCCACCCTCTCCGATCCGCGGATCATGTGTCAAGTCCAGTCAGAAGACGGCGCGATCGCGGGTGGTCGTTCTGTCAAGACCACCGCTCATAGGCGCGTCGCACCGGCTCGCGGTGCGTCGTGAGCGCCAGGCTCGACACCGGCGCCCGCGCCGGGCCGGGCCGGGCCTCGCCGTACACTCGGACGATGCCGCTGCGCACCGCCGGCGGCGGCCGGCTCGCCCTGCGGGCGGCCGACCGCGACCGCCTCGCCGCCCGCCTGCGGGAGGCCGTGCGCCGCGCCCGCCGGTCGCGCGCGGGCTGCGCGCTCGCCGCCGTCACCGTGGCCGTGCCCGCCGACGTGGACCCGACCGCCGTGTGCGTCGCCTCCCGCCGCGGGGACGAGCCGTGGTTCGCCTTCGAGCAGCCCGCCCGCGCCGGGACCGCGCTCGCCGCCCTGGGCTGCGCGGCGGCGCTCGAGGCCTCGGGGCCCGGGCGCTTCGCCGAGGTCGCGGCGCGCTGGCGCGAGCTCGTCGTGGGCGCCGCGTGCGACGACCCCGGCGGCGCGCGCGGCGCCGGGCCGGTGGCCGTCGGCGGCTTCGCCTTCGCCGACGACGGCGGCGACGCGCCGCACTGGCGCGGGTTCGCGCCGGCGTCGCTGCACGTGCCCGAGGTCGCGCTGCACCGCCGCGGCGACGAGGTCCGCCTGACCCTCGCGGCCGTCGCGCGCCCCGACGACGTCGCCGACGAGCTCCTGCGCCGGCTCGAGGAGCGGGCCGCCGGCCTGCGCGAGGCGCCGCTGCCGCTGCTGGACCCCGACCCGGCCGGCCGGGTGCGGGTGGTGTCCGCGATGCCGCCGCGCCACTACGAGGAGGCCGTCGCGCGCGCGGTCGAGCGCATCCGCGCCGGCGCGCTGAGCAAGGTCGTCCTCGCCCGCGAGGTCCAGGTCCACGCTGCGCAGCCGCACGACGCCGCGGCCGTCCTCGGCGTCCTGCGCGACGCCTTCCCGCAGTGCCACGTCGTCGCGGTCGGGCGCGGGGCGTCGACCTTCCTGGCCGCCAGCCCCGAGCTGCTCGTCCGTCGGGAGGGCCTGCGCGCGGGGACGCTCGCGCTGGCCGGGTCGACGCGGCGCAGCGCCGACCCCGCCGTCGACGACCACCTCGGCGAGCAGCTGCTGCGCTCGGCCAAGGACCGCGAGGAGCAGGCGATCGTCACGCGGCGGATCGTGCGCGCGCTCGAGCCCCACAGCGTCTGGGTGACCGCCGCCGACGAGCCGGTCGTCGCGAGCATCGCGAACATCCAGCACCTGGCCACGCCGATCCGCGCACAGCTCGCCCGTCCCGTCGGCGCCGTCGAGCTGGCCGGGCTGCTGCACCCGACGCCGGCGGTCGGCGGCGAGCCGCACGCGGCCGCCGCGCCGCTCATCCCCGCGCTCGAGGGCCTCGACCGCGGCTGGTACGCGGGCCCCGTGGGCTGGACGGACGCGGCCGAGGACGGCGAGTTCTGCGTCGCGCTGCGCTGCGCGCTGCTCGACGGGCCCGTCGCGCGCTGCTACGCGGGCGTCGGAGTCGTGCGCGACAGCGACCCGGCGGCCGAGCTGGCCGAGACCGAGGTCAAGCTCGAGGCGCTGCTGCCGGTGCTCGCGCTCTAGCCGTCGTCGCCGTCGACGAGCACGAGGCGCCCGGTCGACGCCGCCTGGCGGCGGGCGCGCAGCGGGGCGTAGGCGTCGGACTCGATCCAGCGCCGCGCGGCCGCGCGGTCCGGGAACTCCAGGACGACGATGCGGGACGGGTGCCAGCCGCCCTCGAGGCCCTCGGGCGCGCCCCCGCGCACGAGGAAGCGCCCGCCGTGGGCGTCGACGGTCGCCCCGACGCCGGCGACGTACTCGGCGTAGGCCTCCGGGTCGTGGACCTCGACGTCGGCGATCACGTAGGCGGGCACGTCGCGACGAGGCTACGCGGCGCGCCGCCACACGGCCACGACCTCGCGGATCGTCGCCGTGAAGTACGTCGTGCGCGGGTCGAGCGGGCGCAGGTCGAGGTCGTGGTGGCCCGACGGGCGCTGGTGGATCGACGTCACGAGCGCGAAGAAGCGCCGGCCGCGCCGGTCGACCTCGACGACGTCGCCCGGCGCGATGCCCTTGCTCGAGCGCCGCTGCCGGCGCGCCGCCGCGGCCGGCGACACGGCGGCGGCCGCCGCCGGCCGCGGCTCCGGCGCGGCGTGCGGCTCCCGACCCGCGCGCGGCGCCCGATCGGCCTGCGGCTCCGGGTCCGCGTGCGTCCCAGGGTCCGCGTCGAGGCTGAAGAGCGTGTCCACGGTCGCGACGCTAGGCGGCGTCCCGGACGCGCTGCATGCGGGCGTGCAGCGGCGGTGCGCGCGCACCTCAGCCCAGCGCGCGGGCGACCGCCGCCCAGACCTCCCGATGCAGGCGGACGTTCTCGGGCCGGCGCGTGCGGACGACGACGAGCGTCGTGCCCGCCGAGGTCAGCCCGTGGTCGACGGCGGCGCGCAGCTCGGGCAGCGTCGCGACGGGCAGGTGCTGCAGGCCGTAGGCGGCCGCGATCCCGGCCACGTCGAGGCCGGTCGGCGTGGCGACGTGGTGCTCGTAGGCGTCGCTCTGCGACGCGATCGGCAGGAAGTCGAAGATCCCGCCCCCGCCGTTGTCGACCAGGACGATCGTGAGCGGGACGGCGAGCCGGCGCGCGGTGAGCAGCGAGCCGACGTCGTAGGCGAAGGCGACGTCCCCGAGCAGGCAGACGACCGGGCCGTCGCTGCCGGCCGCGACGCCGTACGCGGTGGCCAGCGTCCCGTCGATGCCGTTCGCGCCGCGGTTGGCCAGCACGCGGGGCGGGTCGTCGCGCGCCGGGGCGAAGGTCTCGAGGTCGCGGACGGGCATCGACGAGGCGACGACGAGCGTCGCCTCGGCCGGCAGCGCGGCGCCGAGCTCGGCCGCCAGGCGCGGCTCGCTGAGCTCCTCGCCGAGGGTCCCGGCGATCGCCTGCGCGGCGCGGTCGTCGGCGGCCCGCCAGGCCGCCGCCCAGGCCGGGTCGGCGGGCGCGACGGCCTCGGCGAGCGCGGCGAGCACGGGCGCCGGCTCCTGGGGGAGGGCGAGGTCCACGACCTGCGCGGGGTCCTGCCAGGCGCCGTCGGGGTCGAGCAGGACCTGGACGGCGTCGAGCCCGGCCAGCCACGTGCGCAGCGGCTTGGACGTCGGGAGGTCGCCGACGCGCAGGACGACCTCGGGCCGCGCGAGGTCGGTGAAGGCCTCGACGCGCAGCAGCGCGTCGTAGTGGGCGACGGCGAGGTCGCCGTGGCGCGCCCCGCTCAGCGGGTCGGCGAGCAGCGGCCAGCCGGCCGCGGCGGCGAAGGCGCTCGCGGCCCGGCCCAGGGGCGAGGGGCCGCCCGTGCGCCACCCGCGCTCCTCGCGGCCGGCCACGACGACCCCGCGGCCGGCCGCCCCCGTGATCTGCGCGAGCGTCGCGGCGCCGGCCCGGGCGTCGCCGGTGGCCGGCGCGCGCACGACCCACGGCCGGCCGTCGGCGCGGCCGCCGGCGGCGCGGTCGCCCTCCAGCGGCTCGTCGAGCACGAGCGGCTCGCGCAGCGGGACGTTCAGCTGCACGGGGCCGGCCCGGCGCTCGAGCGCAGTCCACACGGCCCGGCAGGCCAGCGCGCGGACCCACCGCAGGCGCTCGGGCGTCGCCTCGCCGACGTCGACCTCCACGAACCACTTCACGACGTCGCCGTAGAGCTTGACCTGGTCGATGGCCTGGCCGGCGCCGGTGTCCCGCAGCTCCGGCGGGCGGTCGGCGGTCAGGACCACGAGCGGCACGCGGGCCTCGCGCGCCTCGACGAGGGCGGGCAGGTACTCGGCGGCGGCCGTCCCGCTGGTGCAGGCCAGCACCGCCGGGCGCCCGGTCGCCTTGGCCAGGCCGAGCGCGAAGAACGCGGCGCTGCGCTCGTCGACGTGCGAGAAGCAGGGGAAGCGCCCGTCGCGCACGAGGGCCAGGACGACCGGCGTCGAGCGCGACCCGGGGGAGGTGCACGCGCCGGCGATCGAGCACCGCGCGAGCTCGTCGGCGAACGCGCGCAGGAGGACGTGGGGATCGCGGGGGTCTGGCATCGTGGGGCGGGTGAGGGCCACGGTCGTCCTGCTGCACGGGTTCGCCGGGACGCGGCGCGGCTGGGACCTCGTGGCCGAGCGGCTCGACCCGGCACGGTACCGGCCGCTCGCGCTCGACCTCCGCGGCCACGGCGCGGCGCGCGACGCCCGCCCGATCAGCTTCGACGCGGTGACGGCCGACGTCCTCGGCGCCGCCCCGCCGGGGTGCACGCTCGTCGGCTACTCGCTCGGCGGCCGCGTCGCGCTGCACGTGGCGCTGGCGGCCCCCGACCGCGTCGGCCGCCTGGTCCTCGTGGCCACGACGGCCGGGATCGAGGACGAGGCCGAGCGTGCGGCCCGGCGCACGGCGGACGCCGAGCTCGCCGCCTTCGCCGAGGGGGCGACGATCGAGGCCTTCGCCGACCGCTGGGTGCCCCAGCCGCTCTTCGCCGACGACCCGCCGCAGGCGCAGGCGGTCGCCCGGCGCGACGTCCTGCGCAACGACCCCCGGGCCCTGGCGGCCGCGCTGCGCGGGCTGGGCGCCGGGACGATGGCGCCCCTCTGGGACCGCCTGGGGGAGCTCCGCCTGCCCGCCACGGTCGTCGCCGGCGCGCGCGACGCGAAGTTCGCCGCGCTGGGCCGGCGCCTCGCGGACGCCCTGCCCCAGGCGGAGCTGCGGGTGGTCCCCGGCGCGGGGCACGGCCTGCCGCGCGAGGCGCCGGACGCCGTCGCGGCGGCGATCGCCGGCAGGCCCTAGACGCCGAGGCCCGGCCCGCTGGGGACGGCGATGCGGCCGTCCTCGAGCTCGAGGACGTCGAACTCGCCCGCGAAGAGCGGCAGGGTGCCGAGCCCGCAGGCCGAGGTCGGGCGCAGCGCGGCGGCGCAGTGCACGGCGGCCGCGATGCCCAGCGGCCCGTCGAAGGTCGAGGCGACGTAGACGTCGGCGCCCGAGGCGCGCACGAGCGCGGCCTGGGCCAGCAGGCCGCTGATGCCGCCGCACCGCGCGACCTTCAGGCAGACCGCGTCGGCGACCTTGGCGGTGAGCGAGCCGGGATGCGCCGCCGTCTCGTCCATCGCGATCCGCACCGCGACCCGGTCGCGCACGGCGCGCATGCCCTCGACCCCGTGCACGGGCTCCTCGACGAGCTCGAGGCCGGCCGGGGCCAGCGCCTCGATGGCGTGCACCGCCTCGTCGACGGCCCAGGCGCCGTTCGCGTCCAGGCGCAGCTCGACCTCCGGGCCGATCGCCGCGCGCACCGCCGCGACGCGGCCGGCGTCGTCGCCGATCCCGACCTTGACCTTCACGCAGGCGAAGCCGTCGCGCGCGGCCGCGGCGGCCTGCGTGGCGGCTTCGGCGCGGTCCTCGGCCGGGATCGTCGCGTTGACCCGGATCTCCCGGGCGGGCGCCTCGGTGAGCAGCGCGCTGACCGACCGGCCCTCGCGGTTGCCGGCGCGGTCCCACAACGCCAGGTCGACCGCGGCCAGCGCCTGCGGCACGTCGGCGGCCTCGCGGCAGGCGTCGAGCAGCTCGGCGCCCTGGGCGCCGTCGCCCGCGCGGAGGATCGGCTCGTAGGCCTCGAAGGCGTCCTGGACGGTGTCGAGCGAGACGCCGTCGTAGGGCTCGAGCGGCGCCGCCTCGCCCCAGCCGATGACCCCGTCGCGCCCGGCGAGCCGCAGGACGAGCAGCTCGCGCTCGGCCAGCTCGCCCCACGCGAAGGGCAGCGGGCGGTCGAAGGGGATCCGGACGGAGGTGAAGTCGACGTCCATCGTCAGCTCAGGAGCAGGCCGGTCGCCAGCAGGACGCAGAAGAGGAGCTGCAGCAGGCCCGTGCGCGCGAGCGCCTCGTTCAGCGTGGGGCCGTCGGTGTGCTGGCGCACGAGGCGCACGACCGACGCGGCGAGCGGCAGCGTCAGCCAGGGCAGCAGCAGCCAGGGCGACAGCGAGCCCGCCACCCATGGCAGCGGGGCGGTCAGGAAGGCGCCGTACACCATCGCGGCGTAGAGCCCGCGCGTCCGGCTGCGCCCCAGGCGGACGGCGAGCGTGCGCTTGCCGGCGCGGCGGTCGGTCTCGAGGTCGCGCACGTTGTTGACCACGAGGATCGCCGCCGCGAGCAGCCCGACGGGCACGGCCAGGACGAACGCCTCCCACTCCAGGCGCTCGGTCTGCACGTAGTACGAGCCGGCCACGGCCACGATGCCGAAGAAGAGGAAGACGAAGACCTCGCCCAGCCCCTCGTAGCCGTAGGGCCGCGGGCCGCCGGTGTAGAGGACGCCGGCCAGGATCGACGCCGCGCCGATGAGCAGCAGGACCCACCCGGCGACCGCGACGAGGTACACGCCGCACAGCACCGCCAGGCCGAAGGTCACGTACGTCGCGCGCAGGACCTGGCGCGGTGGCACGAGGCCGCCGGCGGTCACGCGGACGGGCCCGAGGCGGTCCTCGGTGTCCGCGCCGCGCCGCGCGTCGGAGTAGTCGTTGGAGAGGTTCGTCCCGACCTGGATGAAGACCGCGCCGAGGAGCGCCGCGGCGAACGCCAGCCAGCGCAGCCCGTGGCGCTCCGTGGCGCCCAGCGCGGTCCCCACGAGCACGGGGGCGACCGCCGCCGGGAGGGTCCGCGGACGGGCGGCCATGAGCCAGATGCGCGTGGCGCTCGCGGGCACGATCGCGCAGAGTACGTTGCAGGCCGTGCTGGTCGACGCCTGGCTCCCCCGCGCCGCGGCGGCGCGCCCCGGCGCGCCGGCGGTCAACGCCCTGCGCTACGCCGACCTGCTGGTCGCGGCCGACGCGGGGGCGCGGCGGCTGGCCGCGCGCGGCGCCCGGGCCGGCGACCGCGTCGGCCTCGCGCTCCCGGCCGGCGAGGCCTTCGCCGTCGCGCTGCACGCCTGCCTGCGCCTCGGCGCCGTGGCCGTCCCGCTGGACCTGCGCCTGCCGGAGGCCGACCGGGCGCGCCGGGCGGCGGGCTGCGCCGTCGTCGTCGAGGCGCCGCTCGACGAGGGCGACGGCGACGAGCGGGCGCCGCTGTCAGCGCGGCACGACCTCGGCGCGCCGGCGATCGTCGTCTTCACGAGCGGGACGAGCGGCGCCTCCAAGCCGGTGGCCCTCACCTACGGCAACTGGCTCTGGAGCGCGCTCGGGTCGGCGACCGCGCTGGGCTGCCCGCCCGACGAGCGCTGGCTGTGCGCCCTGCCGCTGACCCACGTCGGCGGCCTGTCGATCCTGCTGCGCTCGGTCATCGCCGCGACGACCGCCGTGGTGCACGAGCGGTTCAGCACCGAGCGGGTGCTCGAGGCGCTGGCCCGCGAGGACGGCCCCACGGTCGTCTCGCTCGTCCCGACGACGCTCGCGCGCCTGCTCGACGCGGGCCTGCAGGAGCCGTCCTCCCTGCGGTGGGCGCTCCTCGGCGGCGCGGCCGTCCCCGCGCCGCTCCTCGACCGCGCGCGGGCCGCGCGCGTGCCGGTCGCGGCGACGTACGGGCTCACGGAGGCCTGCTCGCAGGTCGTCACGAACGGCGCGCCGCTCTTCTGCACCAGGGTCCGCCTGGCGCCCGACGGCGAGATCCTCGTCTCCGGCCTGACGCTGGCCCCCGAGGCGGCCCCGGAGCTGGCCACCGGCGACCTCGGGCGCTGGACGCGGGACGGGACGCTCGAGGTCGTCGGGCGCAAGGCCGACACGATCGTCACCGGCGGCGAGAACGTCGCACCGGCGGAGGTCGAGGACGTCCTGCTCGGCCATCCCGCGGTGGCCGAGGCCGCCGTTCACGGGCGCGCGCACCCCGAGTGGGGCGAGGCGGTCGTCGCCACGGTCGTCCTGCGGCCGGGCGCGCACGTCACCGAGGCCGCGCTGCGGGCGCACTGCGCCGCCCGGCTGGCCGGGTTCCAGGTGCCGAAGGACATCGCGTTCGCCAGCGCCCTGCCGCGCACCGCGTCGGGCAAGGTCATCCGCCGGGCGCTGCGCTGACACCGCCCGCCGCCTAGGCTGGGCCGATGGACCCCGAGGCCTTCCGCGCCGAGAGCCGTGACCGCTGGGAGCGCTCGGCCGCCGGGTGGGAGGCGACGCGCGAGCGCCTGCAGCGCGACGCCGCGCCGGTGACCGAGTGGCTGCTCGACGCAGCCCGCCTGGAGCCGGGGATGACCGTGCTCGAGGTGGCGGCCGGGGCGGGGGAGACCGGCCTGCAGGCCGCCCGCCGCGTCGCGCCGGGCGGCCGGGCGATCCTCACCGACGGGGCCGAGGCGATGGTCGCAGCCATCCACCGCCGGGCCGCCGAGCTCGGGCTCCACGACGTCGAGGTGCGCCCGATGGAGGCCGAGTGGCTCGACCTGCCGGCCGCATCGGTCGACGCGCTCCTGTGCCGCTGGGGCCTCATGCTCCTGGCCGACCCGGAGGCGGCCCTGCGCGAGTGGCGCCGCGTCCTGCGCCCGGGCGGCCGCCTCGCCCTCGCCGTCTGGGCGGGACCCGACCTGAACCCGTGGCTCACGCGCCTGCACGGGCTCCTCGTCGACCGCGGCCTCGCGGCGGCCCCCGAGCCCGGCGAGCCCGGCCCGTTCTCGCTGGGCGACCCGGAGCGGCTGGCCGACCTGCTGTGGGGTGCGGGCGTGACGGAGGTGCGCGTCGAGGCGGTCGACCTCGTCTACCGGGCCGGCTCGCTGGACGACTGGTGGGAGCACGCGACCACGACCTCCCAGCGCGCGGCCGACGCCGTCGCTGGCCTGTCGCCCGCCGAGC
This sequence comes from uncultured Actinomycetes bacterium, assembly GCA_963707695.1. Classification (GTDB taxonomy): domain Bacteria; phylum Actinomycetota; class Thermoleophilia; order Solirubrobacterales; family Solirubrobacteraceae; genus JAOPZW01. The sequence goes on from CAVPQY010000006.1 coordinate 610,014, forward strand.
ACTACGCGTTGCGCGACGCCTTCGACACGGCCTACGCGGAGTTCACCGACGCGGACGGCCGCGTCGCCATCCCGGGCCGGACGCTGGTCGCGACCGCCGAGGCCTGAGCGACGATGGGCCGCCGCTGGGACACCGACGAGCGCGGCGCGGGCGTCGGCGACGCCCGGGCCCTGCTGCCCGAGGCGCGGCGCCTGCTCGCCGCGATGGACTCGGAGGGCTGGGTCGCCGAGGACCCCGAGGCCCACCTGCTGCCCCACCTCCGCCGCGCGTGCGCCGACGGGCGCCTGCCGCTCGAGCTCGTCTCCGCGGCCGCCGAGGAGGGCGGCGCCTACGTCGTCGACGTGCGCTGGACCGGCGCGCCCGGCTCGTGGCGCGGCGCCCGGGTCGCCGGCCACGCCCTGCTGGCGTCCGTCGCCGAGCCCTCGACCTTCGTCCGTGAGCGCCATGAGGACGACGTCCTGGTCCTCGACGCGGCCACCGGCGTCCTCGACGGCGACGGCCCGTTCGCGGCCCACGGCCACGTCCTGGTGCTGCGGGTGCGCGGCGCCGGGGGCGGACCGGCCGCCGGGCCGGTCGTCCCCTAGAGTCCGCGCCCCATGTTCTACGACGACGACGCGGACCTCACGCTCCTCGACGGCAAGGCCGTCGCGATCATCGGCTTCGGCTCCCAGGGCCACGCCCACGCGCAGAACCTGCGCGACAGCGGGGTCGACGTCGTCGTCGGCCTGCGCGAGGCGTCGTCCTCCGTCCAGGCGGCGCAGGACGCCGGCCTCGAGGTCCTGCCCGTGGCCGACGCCGCCAGCCGCGGCGACGTCGTCATGGTGCTCGTCCCCGACGAGCTCCATCACGACGTGTGGGAGCAGGAGGTCCGCGACGGCATCGCCCCCGGCAACCTCGTCCTCTTCGGCCACGGCTTCTCGGTCCACTACGGCGAGGTCGAGCCGCCCGCCGACGTCGACGTCGCGCTCGTCGCCCCCAAGGGCCCGGGCCACCTCGTCCGCCGCCAGTACACCGAGGGCTCCGGCGTGCCCGGCCTCATCGCCATCCAGCAGGACGCGACCGGGAACGCCAAGGCGCTCGCGCTCGCCTACGCCCGCGGCATCGGCTGCACGCGCGGCGGCGTGATCGAGACGACGTTCAAGGACGAGACGGAGACCGACCTCTTCGGGGAGCAGGCCGTCCTCTGCGGCGGCGCGACCGCGCTCGTGCAGGCCGGCTTCGAGACGCTCGTCGACGCGGGCTACGACCCGCAGATGGCGTACTTCGAGTGCCTCCACGAGCTCAAGCTCATCGTCGACCTCATGTACGAGAAGGGGATGGCCGGCATGCGCTACTCCATCTCGAACACGGCCGAGTACGGCGACTACACGCGCGGGCCGCGCGTCGTCGACGACCACGTGCGGGCGGAGATGAAGCGGATCCTGGGCGAGATCCAGTCGGGCGCGTTCGCCCGCGAGTGGATCGCGGAGAACCGCGCCGGGCAGGAGAACTTCAAGCGCCTGCGGGCCGAGCAGGCCGACACGGAGGTCGAGCACGTGGGGGAGGAGCTGCGCTCCCACATGGACTGGATCAAGCCGAGCTTCTAGCCGGGGCGCAGGGCCCGCGACGGTGCGTCGCGTCCCCGCCACGGCCGTCCGCCCGGGTCGCTGCGTCGCACTCGCCCCCGTCCTGGCCCTGGCCCTCGTCGGCTGCGGCGGAGGCGGCGGGCGGCACCATGCGGCCCGCACCGCGACCGCGGCGGCGCCGGCGGTCCCGCCGCCGCTGCGCGCCCGGGCGGCCTGCGACGGCGCTCCGGACTTCACCTGCGCGACCCTCCGGGTCCCGCTGGACCGGTCGCGGCCCGACGGAGAGCGCCTGGCCCTGCGAGTGGCGGTCCAGGACGTCCCGGCGCGCCGCGGCGTGCTCGTCGTGCTCGCCGGCGGCCCCGGCCAGCCCGGCGTCCCCTTCGCGTCGCGGATCGGGCAGCGGCTGGGCGCGGCCGCCCGCGGCTGGCGCATCGTGCTGCTCGACCAGCGCGGCACGGGCGCCGGCGCCCTGCGGTGCCCGGCGCTGCAGCGGGCCATGGGGACGTCGGACCTCACGGTCCCCCCGGCGGGCGCCGTGAGGGCCTGTGCGCGCCGCCTCGGCACCCGGCGCACGCACTTCAGGACCGCCGACACCGTCGCCGACGTCGACGACCTGCGCCGCGCGCTGCGTGCCCCGCGGCTGTCGCTGCTGGGCACGTCCTACGGCACGTTCGTCGCCGAGCGCTACGCGCTGGCCCACCCACGCCAGACCGGGCGGTTGGTCCTCGACTCCGTCGTGCCCCATCCCGGCGTCGCGGCGGCGGGCACCGCGCCGCTCCGCGCCGCCGGCCGCGTGCTGCGCGCCGTCTGCCGGGCGCGCCGCTGCCCGGGCGACCCGGCTGCCGACCTCGCCGTCGTCGTCCGGCGCGACCGCCTCGGCGTCGAGCTCTACGACGTCCTCACCGCCCTGTCGGTCCAGGCGCCGGGCTTCCCCGGGGTGCCGGAGGCGCTCCACGCGGCCCGGGTGGGCGACCGGGCGCCCCTGCGGGCGCTCGTCGCGGCCGTCGGCCGCGCCCAGCGCGCGCCGGCGACCGTCCTCAGCCAGGGCCTGCACGCCGCGACGCTGTGCGCCGAGTCGCGCTTCCCGTGGCCGGTGGACCTGTCCGTCGCGCGCCGGGGCGCGCCGCTCGCGCGCTCGCGCGCGGCCCTGGGCGCCCGGCCCCGGTCGACCGCGCCCTTCGACGCCCCCACCGCGACGGGCAACGGCTTCGTCGCCCAGTGCCGCCCGTGGCCGCCGGTCCGGCGGCCGGCGCCGGTCGCGCGCGACCTCCCCGCGGTGCCGGTGCTCCTGCTGGCCGGCGACCGCGACCTCTCGACGCCGCTGGCCTGGGCGCGGGAGGAGGCCGCCCGGGCCCCGCGCGGGCGGCTCGTCGTGGCCCGCGGCCGCGGCCACGGCGTCCTGCGGCAGGTCGGCCGGGGGCGGGTGCACCGGGCCGTCGTGCGCTTCCTGCAGGCGGGCTAGCCGCGCCGGACGAGCCGGCGCCGCGCGGGCACGGCGGGCTCCGGGGTCCCGGCCGGGCGCGCCGGGACGCCCTCGACATGGGCGCCGGGCGCGACGTCCGCGGTGACGACGGCGCGCACGCCGACGCGGGCGACCGGCCCGACGGTCACGCCCCGCAGGACGACCGCCGCGGCGTCGACGCGCGCGCCGCGGCCGATCCGCACGGGTGCGGTGACGAGGCCCTGCCGGCGGACCGGGAGCTCCGGGTCCGCCACGACGTGGTCGAAGTCGAGCAGCACGACCTCGTCGCCGAGTCGGGCCTGTGGCCCGACGTCGATGCGCTCGTGGGCCGTCACGACGCAGCGGGCCCCCAGGTGCGCGCCCGCCCCGACGACGACGACCGCGCCGGAGGCCACGTGGAACCGGCACCGCTTGCCGATCGAGCACCCGTCGGCCAGCACGACCGATCCGCCGGGCGCGACGTCCCAGGTGATGCCGCGCCCGAGGCGGACGCCGGACTCGGCGACCACGCGGCCGCGCGTGCGCAGGCGCAGGAGGAGCGGACGCCGGGCGGGCACGCGGCCACGGTACCGGCCGCCGCGCGCGTCAGGCCCGCCGCAGCCCGGCCGCCTCGACGGCGCGCCGGCGCAGGTCCTGCCCGAGCAGCCGCGCCGAGCGCAGCCGCCACCGCGCCCGCGCCCGTGCCGAGCGGTCGGCGTCGGCGAGCGCCAGCGGCGAGCCCGGCACGTGGATCCCGGCCGCGCGCAGCGACCAGGCGGCGCGCTCGGCGATGACGACCTGCCCCAGCGCCGTGGGGTGCACCGCGTCGGGGAGGACGAGCGCGGGGCCCCGCAGGTCGGCGAGCTCCACGACCACGGCGCCCGCCTCGGCGGCCTGGGCCCGCACGAGCGCGGAGGCCTCGCGCGGCTTGGGGGCGCTCCTCGGCCGGCCGAGGTCGTCCGGCAGGGTGCACAGCAGCAGGCGGTCGCACGCGGCGTCGAGCCCGGCGACCGCGATCCGCAGGTCGCGGGCGTAGGCCTCGGCGTCCCACTCGAGCGACCGCACGTCGTTGACGCCGGCGTACAGCACCCCGAGGCCGCCGCCCGCCCGCAGGCGCGGCACCTGCTCGGCGACGACGTGGGCCACGCCCGCCCCGTCGGCGGCCAGCCCGTGGAAGGGGACGTCGAGCGCCTCGGCCAGCCACTGCGCCCACGACTGCGCCTGCACCCCGAGCATCGGCTCGCCGTGCCCGCGCGTGATCGAGTCGCCCAGCGCGACGAGCGGGGCGCCCCCGACGCCGCCGGCGTCCACCGGGGGGCTCACCCCGCGCGACCCGCCGCGCGGGTCATGGCCCCGAGCCGCTCGGCCTCGCGATCGCCGAGCTGCCCGGCCTCCAGACGCCACCGCCAGTTGCCGCCGGTGCGGCCGGGGACGTTCATGCGCGCCTCGGAGCCGAGCCCGAGCAGGTCCTGGGCCTGGACCACGCAGAGCCGGGGCCGCGAGCCCAGGGCGAGCCGGACGAGCGACCACCAGACCTCGCCCTCGTCGACGCCGGCCGCCCGCAGCTCGCGCCGGACCTCACGCCGCCGGGCGTCGTCGAGGTGGTCCCACCAGCCGCGCAGCGTGTCGTTGTCGTGGGTGCCCGTGTAGAGGACCTGGTGCTCGCGGTGGTTGCGCGGCCAGTGCGGGCCGTGGCGGTCCTCGGGGTCGAAGGCGAACTGCAGCACCACCATGCCCGGGAAGCCGACCCCGTCGCGCAGCCGCCGCACGGCCGGCGTGATGACGCCGAGGTCCTCGGCGACGACCTGGAGCTCGCCGAGCTCTCGTTGCGCCGCATCGAAGACGGCACGCCCCGGTCCGCGCGCCCAGCGCCCCCCGCGGGCGTCCCGCGCCCCGGCCGGGACGGCCCAGTAGGCGGCGAACGCGCGGAAGTGGTCGATGCGCGCGAGGTCGACCAGCTCGAACGTGCGGCGCAGTCGCGCCACCCACCAGCGGTAGCGCCGGCGCTGGAGCGCCGGCCAGTCGTAGAGCGGGTTGCCCCACAGCTGCCCCTTGTCGGAGTAGGCGTCGGGCGGCACGCCCGCGACCGCGTCGTCGCGGAAGAGCTCGGGGTGGGCGCGATGGTCGGCGCTCCCGGGCGCGACGTAGATCGGCACGTCGCCGTAGAGGCGGACGCCGACCCGCGCCGCGTGCACCCGCAGGTCGCCCCACTCGCGGGCGAAGCGCACCTGGTCGGCCACCGCGCGTCGGCCGCCGGCGTGGGCCTCCCAGTCCGCGATCCAGTCGGCGTGCTGGGCGCGGAAGGCCTCGACCTCGTCGTCGCCGACCTCCGCGCCGGGGTCGTGCAGGAGCCCGCGCCAGGCCGCGAAGGCCGAGGCCGACTTGTAGGGGGAGCCGTGGCGGTCGGGCGGCCCGAGCGGGAGGACCTGCCAGAAGCGCTGCCCGGCGGCGGCCAGCCAGTCCACGAACGCGTGCGCGTCCGGGCCGAGCGTCCCGGACGGGAGCGAGGTCACGTGGAGCTGCACGCCGCTTGCGCGCGGCAACGCGGTCATGCGAAGTTCACGTTGGGGTCCACCTGGAGAAGGGAATGGGTCAGCCGATGCCCGCCCGAGAGCCGACGCAAGCGCCTGCCCGCATCCGCATCCAGTACCCGGCCCCGGTCGTCGACGGTGGGCGCTGGCCGGTCAAGCGGACCGTCGGCGACGTCGTCGACGTCTCGGTCGACGTCTTCCGGGACGGCCACGAGGTGCTGCGGGCCGAGGTGTGCTGGAAGGCGCCCGGAGCCCGCCGGTGGTCCACCGCGCCGCTGACCCCGGTCGACGCCCACCACCAGGGCGTCCGGTGGGCGGGCCGCTTCGAGGTCGACGGGCCGCCCGGGCGCTGGCAGTACACCATCCGGGCGTGGACCGATCCCTTCGCCTCGTGGCGCGACGAGGTGAGCCGCAAGATCGAGGCCGGCCAGGCCGACCTGGCCGGCGAGGCGTCCGAGGGCGTGGTGCTCCTGCGCGAGGCGGCCGAGCGCGCCACCGGCGCCGCCAAGCGCCGGCTGACCGCGGTCGCCGACGCGCTCGAGCAGGACGGCGACGTGCGCGCGGTCCTCGACGCGGAGGTCGCGGCGCTCGTCGAGGCCGCGGGCGCGGGCGACCGATCCGAGCAGGAGCAGCTCGACCCGCCGCTGCCGCTCGAGGTCGACCGCGAGCGCGGCCGCTTCGGCGCCTGGTACGAGCTGTTCCCGCGCTCCTGGGGCGGCCTGCGCGGCACGGCCGAGCAGGTCCCGCGGCTGGCCGAGCTCGGCTTCGACGTCCTGTACTTCCCGCCCGTCCACCCGATCGGGCACACGAACCGCAAGGGGCGCAACAACACGCTCGTCGCCGAGCCCGGCGACCCCGGCAGCCCGTACGCGATCGGCGACGAGAGCGGCGGCCACGACGCGCTGCACGCGGAGCTGGGGACCTGGGAGGACTTCGACGCGCTCGTCACGACGCTGGGCGAGCACGGGATGGAGCTCTGCCTCGACCTCGCGATCAACGCCTCGGCCGACCACCCGTGGCTCACGGAGCACCCCGAGTGGTTCAACCGGCGGCCCGACGGGACGCTGAAGTACGCCGAGAACCCGCCCAAGAAGTACCAGGACATCTACAACTTCAACTTCGACGGCGAGGACTGGCGCGGGCTCTGGCAGGCGTGGCTGGAGGTCGTCCTGGGCTGGGTGCGCCGGGGCGTGAAGGTCTTCCGCGTCGACAACCCGCACACGAAGCCGCTGGCCTTCTGGGAGTGGCTCATCGCCGAGGTGCGCCGGGAGGACTCCGACGGTGCTCTTCCTGGCCGAGGCCTTCACCCGCCGGGCCGTCATGCGCGCGCTGGCCAAGGCCGGCTTCAACCAGTCCTACACGTACTTCACGTGGAAGAACGCGAAGTGGGACATCGAGCAGTACCTCACCGAGCTGACGACGACCGACGAGCGCGAGTACTTCCGCCCGAACTTCTTCGTCAACACCCCCGACATCCTCTCGGACTACCTCCAGCACGGGGGGCCCGCGGCCTTCCCGGTGCGCCTCGTGCTGGCCGCTACCCTGTCGCCGACCTACGGGGTCTACTCCGGCTTCGAGAGCTTCGAGCACGTCGCCGTCCGGCCCGGCAGCGAGGAGTACCTGGACTCCGAGAAGTACGAGGTGCGCAGCCGGCGCCTCGACGGCCCCCTCCTGCCGATGATCGCGCGCCTCAACCAGGCGCGGCGGGAGAACCCGGCCCTGCAGCACCTGGACAACCTCCGCTTCCTCGACACCCACAACGACGCCCTGATCGCCTACGCCAAGCGCACCGACCGCAACGTCGTGGTGACCGTCGTGAACCTCGACCCGCACGGCACCCAGGAGGGCCTGGTCGACATCCCATGGGACCTCGGCGTGCCGCCCGCCTTCACGACGACCGACCTCCTCGACGTCTCCCGCTACGACTGGCACGTGGGCGGCAACTACGTCCGCCTCTCGCCCCACGAGCGCCCCGGCCACGTCCTGCGGGTGGACACCCCGTGAGCACGGGCAGGACCGGGGCCGAGCCCCGGCGCGAGGCCAGCCGGCCCCACCACTGGTTCGAGAGCGACCCCACCTGGTTCAAGCGGGCGGTCTTCTACGAGGTCCACCTGCGCGGGTTCTTCGACGGCAACGCCGACGGCTCGGGCGACTTCCGCGGCTTGACCGAGAAGCTCGACTACCTGCAGTGGCTCGGCGTGGACTGCATCTGGCTGCTGCCCTTCTACGCCAGCCCGCTGCGCGACGGCGGCTACGACATCTCCGACTACTACGCCGTCCACCCCGACTACGGGACGATCGAGGACGTGCGGACCTTCGTCGAGGCGGCGCACGAGCGCGGGATGCGCGTCATCGCCGACCTCGTCATGAACCACACGTCCTCGGACCACGAGTGGTTCCAGCGGGCGCGGCGGGCCCCTGCGGGGTCGCCCGAGCGCGACTGGTACGTCTGGTCGGACACCGTGCACAAGTACGAGGACGCGCGGATCATCTTCATCGACACCGAGACGTCGAACTGGACGTGGGACGAGGAGGCGGGCGCGTACTTCTGGCACCGCTTCTACGCCCACCAGCCCGACCTGAACTTCGACAACCCGGCCGTGCGCGAGGCCATGCTCGACGTCCTGCGCTTCTGGCTGGAGCTCGGCCTGGACGGCTTCCGCCTCGACGCCGTGCCGTACCTCTACGAGCGCGAGGGGACCAACGGCGAGAACCTGCCCGAGACCCACGCGTTCCTGAGGGACCTGCGCGCGACGATCGACCGCGAGTACCCCGACACGGTCCTCCTGGCCGAGGCCAACCAGTGGCCCGAGGACGTCGTCGAGTACTTCGGCGAGGGCGACGAGTGCCACATGTGCTTCCACTTCCCGGTCATGCCGCGGATGTTCATGGCGCTGCGCCGCGAGGAGGCGACGCCCATGTACGAGATCCTGGGCCGCACCCCCGAGATCCCGGACAACTGCCAGTGGGGGCTGTTCCTGCGCAACCACGACGAGCTGACCCTCGAGATGGTCACCGACGAGGAGCGCGACTACATGTGGGGCGAGTACGCCAAGGACCCGCGGATGAAGAGCAACCTGGGGATCCGCCGCCGCCTGGCGCCGCTGCTGGAGGGCGGCCGCGACGAGATGGAGCTCATGCACGCGATCCTGTTCTCGCTGCCGGGCAGCCCCGTCCTGTACTACGGCGACGAGATCGCGATGGGGGACAACGTCTACCTCGGCGACCGCGACGGCGTGCGGACGCCGATGCAGTGGACCGGCGACCGCAACGGCGGCTTCTCGCGCGCGGACTTCGCGCAGCTCTACGCGCCGCCGCTCATGGATCCCGTCTACGGCTACCAGGCCGTGAACGTCGAGGCGCAGCTGCGCACGCCGACCTCGCTGCTGCGCTGGCTCAAGCGCTTCATCTCGCTGCGCCAGGAGCACCCGGTCTTCGGCCTGGGCAGCTACACGCCGCTGCCGACGAGCAACCCGCGCGTCTTCGCCCACGTGCGCGAGTACGGCGACGACGTCGCGTTGTGCGTCCACAACCTGGCCCGCAGCGCGCAGGCCGTCGAGCTCGACCTCTCCGCCTGGCGGGGGCGGTGGCCGGAGGAGATGTTCGGCCGCTCGCGCTTTCCCCAGATCGGCGAGCTGCCCTACCTGCTGACCTTCGCGCCCCGCGGGTTCTTCTGGTTCCTGCTGCGCGAGGAGGAGCGCGAGCAGCCGACCCTCGAGCACCGGGCGGTGACCGGTGACTGAGCGCCCGGGCTCCGACGCCGAGCTCGTCGAGTGGCTCCAGGTCCAGCGCTGGTTCGGGGCGAAGGGCCGCGACCTCGCCGGCGCCGACGTGGTGGCCTCCATCGAGCTGGCGCCCGGCCTGGAGCTGGCCGTGGCCGAGGTCATGTTCGCCGCCGGCACGCACGAGCTCTACCAGCTGCTGCCGCTCGACGACCCGGCCGCCGGTCGGCGCCTCGCCGGCCTGCTGCGCGACGAGGCCACCGTGACCGGCGACGGCGACGCCGAGGTCCGCTTCCGCTGGTTCGACGAGGCCGGCCGCCCGTCGGCCGAGCCCGAGGTGCGCCCGATGGGCGCCGAGCAGTCGAACTCGTCGATCGTCGTCGACGGCGCCTGGGCGCTGAAGGCCTTCCGGCGCCTGGAGGCGGGCGACAACCCCGAGCTCGAGATGCTGCGCTTCCTCACCGAGCGCGGCTTCGACGCGATCGCCCCGCTCAGCGGGGCCTACGAGCTCCAGAGCGAGCTCGTCGACGCGACCCTCGGCGTCGTGCAGCGCTTCGTGGCCGGCGGCCGGGACGGGTGGGAGCTCGTGCTCGACGCGCTGCGCCGAGGGCCGCGCCGAGGCCGTCCTGGACGACCTCGAAGAGCTCGGGCGCGTCATCGGGCGGATGCACACGCGTCCTGGCCTCCGACAGCTCGGACCCCGCCTTCGCGCCCGAGGAGCCCAGCCCGGAGGCGCTCGCGCTGCTGACCGCCACGATCGACGAGGACATCGAGCGCGTCTTCCGCGACCTCCCGCGCGAGGCGCCGGTCCTGGCGCCGATCGCCGGCCGCGGGCAGGAGATCCGCGACCGCCTCGGGCTGTTGACCCAGCTCGCCGTGGGCGGCCGCGTCATCCGCCAGCACGGCGACCTGCACCTGGGGCAGACGATGCACGTCGCCCACCGCCCGGTCGAGGCCGGCGCGGGTCCGGCGTCGCCGTGGGTCGTCCTGGACTTCGAGGGCGAGCCGGCCCGTCCGCTGCTCGAGCGCCGCCGCAAGCGCTCGCCGCTGCGCGACGTCGCCGGGATGCTGCGCTCGTTCGCCTACGCGGGGTCGGCGGCCCGGATCCAGCGCGCGACCGAGACGCCCGAGGGCTGGGAGGACGCCGCGCGTGAGCGCTTCCTCAACGGGTACTTCGAGACCGTGGACCAGTCCCTCCTGCCGCCGGCCCAGGGCGCGACGCGCACCCTGCTGACCGTCTTCGAGCTCGAGAAGGCCGTCTACGAGCTGCGCTACGAGCTCGACAACCGCCCGGACTGGGTGGCGATCCCGGTCGCCGGCATCGCCCGCCTGCTGGAGGAGCCGGTCGCATGAGCCAGCGCACCCTGCCCGAGGACATCGAACGGCTCGTCGCGCGCGACCTCCGCGACCCGCACGCGCTGCTCGGCGCCCACCCCGATGACGGCGGCGTCGTCCTGCGCGCGTTCCGCCCCGACGCCGAGCGCGTCACGGCCCACGTCCTCGATCCCACCGACGGCGCGGGGACCGAGCCGGTCGAGCTCGAGCGCGTCCACACCGCCGGGCTCTTCGAGGGCCGCGTGCCGGGGGCGCGGCTCCCGCTGCGCTACGAGCTCGAGGTCGCCTACCCCGACGGGCTCGTCGTGCGCGGTCGGGACGCCGTACGCCTTCCCGCCGACGATCGGCGAGGTCGACCTGCACCTCGCCGGCGAGGGCCGCCACGAGGAGCTCTACGAGAAGCTCGGCGCGCACGTGCTCGAGGTCGACGGCGCCGAGGGCGTCGCCTTCGCCGTCTGGGCGCCGTCCGCCCGGTCGGTGAGCGTCGTGGGCGACTTCAACTCCTGGGACGGCCGGCTGCACCCGATGCGCTCGCTCGGCCCGACCGGGATCTGGGAGGTCTTCCTCCCCGGCGTCGCGGAGGGCTCGCGCTACAAGTTCGAGATCCGGACGCCGTCCGGCGAGCTGGTCCTGAAGGCCGACCCGTACGCCTTCGCGGCCGAGGTCCCGCCGCAGACCGCCTCGGTCGTCGACGCGCTCGCGGTACGTCTGGGACGACGAGGCCTGGCTGGCGCGTCGCGCGCAGCGCGACCCGCAGGCCGGCCCGATGACGATCTACGAGGTCCACCTGTCCTCGTGGCGACGGGACCCGGACGACCCCGAGCGCGAGCTGACCTACGCGGAGCTCGCCGACGAGCTCACGGCGTACTGCCGCGACCTGGGCTTCACGCACGTCGAGCTCCTGCCGGTGATGGCCCATCCCGTTCTCGGGCTCGTGGGGCTACCAGGTCACCTCGTACTTCGCGCCCACGCCGCGCCACGGCTCGCCCGACGACTTCCGCGCCTTCGTCGACCGGATGCACGCCGAGGGCATCGGCGTGCTCCTCGACTGGGTGCCGGCGCACTTCCCGCGCGACGCCTGGGCGCTCGCGCGCTTCGACGGCACCGCGCTGTACGAGCACGAGGACCCGCGCCGCGGCGCGCACCCCGACTGGGGCACGCTCGTCTTCAACTTCGGCCGCAACGAGGTCCGCAACTTCCTGCTGGCCAGCGCCCTGTACTGGCTGCGCGAGCACCACGCGGACGGCATCCGCGTCGACGCCGTCGCGTCGATGCTCTACCTCGACTACTCGCGCAAGGCGGGGGAGTGGATCCCGAACGAGTTCGGCGGGCGCGAGGACCTCGACGCGGTCGCGTTCCTCAAGGAGCTCAACGAGGTCACGCACGCGCGCGAGCCCGGCGTCGTCTCGGCCGCCGAGGAGTCGACGGCCTGGCCGGGCGTCTCGCGGCCGACGTACGTCGGCGGCCTCGGGTTCGGCTTCAAGTGGAACATGGGGTGGATGCACGACACGCTGGAGTACTTCCAGCAGGACCCGGTCTACCGCCGCTACCACCACCACCAGCTGACGTTCAGCCTCGTCTACGCCTTCAGCGAGAACTTCATCCTGCCGCTGAGCCACGACGAGGTCGTCCACGGCAAGGGCTCGCTGCTGGAGAAGATGCCGGGCGACAAGTGGCAGAAGCTCGCCAACCTGCGCGCGCTGTACGCCTACATGTGGGCCCACCCCGGCAAGAAGCTGCTCTTCATGGGCCAGGAGCTCGCCCAGGAGCGCGAGTGGAGCCACGAGCGGTCACTGGACTGGCACCTGCTCGAGGACCCGGGGCACCAGGGCGTCCAGCACCTCGTGCGCGACCTCAACCACGTCTACCGCGACCAGCCGGCCCTGTGGGAGGTCGACTTCGATCCGTCCGGCTTCTGGTGGCTGGAGCCCAACGACGCCGACAACAACATCGTCGCGTTCTGCCGCGGCTCGCGCGGGGCCGAGGACGTGGTCGCCTGCGTCATGAACCTCTCGCCGGTCCCCCGCCACGGCTACCGCGTCGGGCGTCCCGCGCCCGGGCCGCTGGCGCGAGGCGCTGAACACCGACGCCGAGCGCTACGGCGGGTCGAACGTCGGCAACTACGGCGGCGTCGAGGCGGAGGCCGTCCCCTGGCACGGCCAGCCCCACAGCGTGCAGCTGAGCCTCCCGCCGCTCGGCGTCCTCTGGCTGATCCCGGACGCATGACGGCCGGCACCTACCCGTGGGAGCGTCCGCTCGGCGCGACGCCGGTCGAGGACGGCCTCGTCGAGTTCCGGGTCTGGGCGCCCAGGGCGGAGGACGTGCGGCTGCGGCTGCGCGGGGAGGACCACGCGCTCGCCGAGGAGGGCTTCGGGGTCCGCTCGGCCGTCCTGCCGGCCGCCCACGGCGACGACTACGAGGTCGTCCTCGACCGCGTGGCGCTGCCCGACCCGTGCTCGCGCTGGCAGCCCGGCGGGATCCGCGGGCCCTCGCGGGTGCTCGACCCGCGGACCTTCACGTGGACCGCGTCGCGGCCGGACGTGGGCCTCGAGGACCTCGTCCTCTACGAGCTCCACGTCGGCACGTTCACGCAGGAGGGGACCTTCGACGCGGCGATCGAGCACCTCGCCGAGCTGCGCGAGCTCGGCGTCACGGCGATCGAGCTCATGCCCGTCGGCGAGTTCCCCGGACGCTGGGGGTGGGGCTACGACGGCGTCTACGTCTCGGCGGCGCAGTCGAGCTACGGCGGCCCGGAGGGCCTCGCCCGCCTCGTCGACGCCGCCCACGCGGCGGGCCTGCTCGTGGTCCTCGACGTCGTCTACAACCACCTCGGGGCGTCCGGCGTGCAAGGCGATCGAGGCCTTCGGCCCCTACCTCACCGAGCGGCACGAGACCCCGTGGGGCAGGGCCGTCAACCTCGACGACGCCGACTGCGACCCCGTCCGCGAGTGGCTGCTGCAGAGCGCCGAGGGCTGGGTCCGCGACCTGCGGGTCGACGGCCTGCGCCTCGACGCGATCCACGCCCTGCACGACGAGTCGGCCCGGCCGGTGCTGCGCGAGCTGGCCGACCGCGTGCACGGGCGCGACCACCGCGCGCTCGTCATCGCGGAGTCCGGCCAGAACGACCCGCGCGTCATCCGCCCGGCATCCGAGGGGGGCCTCGGGCACGACGCGGTGTGGGCCGACGACTTCCACCACGCGCTGCGGGTGCTCGTCACCGGCGAGCGCGGCGGCTGGTACGACGAGTTCGGCGCGGTCGGCGACCTCGCCAAGGCCTTCCGGCGCCCCTTCGTGCACGACGGGCAGTACTCGAGCTTCCGCCGGCGGCGCTTCGGGGCGCCGGCGCCCGACCGCCCCGCCGCGCAGTTCGTCGTCTTCGATCAGAACCACGACCAGGTCGGCAACCGGGCGCTCGGCGACCGCCTGCCGCCTGCCGCCCGGCCGCTCGCCGCCTTCCTGACGCTGCTGTCGCCCTTCACCCCGATGCTCTTCATGGGCGAGGAGCACGGCGAGGCGGCGCCGTTCCAGTTCTTCAGCGACCACATCGACGAGGAGATCGCCGTGGCGACCCGCGAGGGGCGTCGCCGGGAGTTCGCGGCCTTCGCGGCCTTCGCGGGCGAGGAGGTCCCCGACCCGCAGGACCCCGCGACGTTCCGGCGCTCGAAGCTCACGCGGCGCGGCGACCCCGCGCTGCGCGACCTCTACGGCCGCCTGCTCGAGGTGCGCCGCGAGCTCGAGCACGGCGACGCCGGCGAGATCCGCTTCGCGGACGGCCGCGAGGGCCGCTGGCTCGTCGTCCCGCGCGGGGAGGCGGCGCTCGTCGCGAACTTCGGGCCCGGGACCGCGGTCCCCGTGCCGGGGGCGCGCACCGTGCGCGTCGCCACCCACGACGCCCACGTGCACGACGACACCGTCGTCCTGCCCTCGCTCGCCGGCGCGCTGGTGACCCGGTGAGCCGCGACGCGTGGCCGGGGCGGCCCTACCCGCTCGGCGCGACCTGGGACGGGCAGGGGACGAACTTCTCGCTCTTCAGCGAGCACGCGACGGCGGTCGAGCTCTGCCTCTTCGGCGACGACGGCGCCGAGGAGCGCCTCCCCGTCGAGCAGGTCACGGCCTACGTCTGGCACGTCTACCTGCCCGGAGGTCGGGCCCGGCACGCGCTACGGCTACCGCGTCCACGGGCCGTACCTGCCCGAGGAGGGCCATCGCTTCAACGCGCACAAGCTGCTCATCGATCCCTACGCCAAGGCCATCGACGGCGGCGTGCGGTGGGACGCGGCGAACACGCTGCCGTACATCCCCGACGGCACCGCCACGGCCGACCTCGAGCTCGACGACGAGGACGACGCCGACGCGATCCCGCGCTCCATCGTCGTCGACGAGCGCTTCGACTGGGAGGACGACGTCGCGCCGCGCACCCCGTGGCGCGACACCGTCATCTACGAGGCCCACGTCCGCGGGTTCACGAAGCGCCACCCCGAGGTGCGCGAGGACCTGCGGGGCACCTACGCGGGGCTGGCCTCCGAGCCGGCGCTCGCCTACCTCCAGGACCTCGGCGTGACCGCCGTCGAGCTCCTGCCGATCCACCACATCATCGACGAGTCGTTCCTCGCCGAGCGCGGCCTGACGAACTACTGGGGCTACAGCTCGATCGGCTACCTGGCACCGCACGCCGGCTACTCGGCCACCGGCCGCACGGGCGACCAGGTGCGGGAGTTCAAGGGGATGGTCAAGGCGCTCCACGGCGCCGGCATCGAGGTGATCCTCGACGTCGTCTACAACCACACGGCCGAGGGCAACCACCTGGGCCCGATGCTGTCCTTCAAGGGCGTCGACAACGCCGCCTACTACCGCCTGGTGCCCGACGACCCGCGGCACTACATGGACTTCACGGGCACGGGCAACTCGCTGAACGTCGTGCACCCGAGCGTCCTGCGGCTCATCATGGACTCGCTGCGCTACTGGGTCACGGAGTGCCACGTGGACGGCTTCCGCTTCGACCTCGCCAGCGCGCTGGCCCGGGAGCTCTACGACGTCGACCGCCTGAGCGCGTTCTTCGACGTCATCCACCAGGACCCCGTGCTCTCGCAGGTCAAGCTCATCGCGGAGCCCTGGGACGTCGGCCCCGGCGGCTACCAGGTCGGGAACTTCCCGGTGCTGTGGAGCGAGTGGAACGGCATCTACCGCGACGTGGTCCGCGACTTCTGGCGCGGCGCGGCGCCGGCGGCGGAGTTCGCCTCGCGCTTCACCGGGTCGGCGGACCTCTACGCCGACGAGGGCCGGCGCGCGTTCGCGTCGATCAACTTCATCACCGCCCACGACGGCTTCACCCTCCGCGACCTCGTCTCCTACAACGAGAAGCACAACGAGGCCAACCTCGAGGACAACCGCGACGGGACCGACGACAACCGCTCCTGGAACTGCGGGGCCGAGGGGCCGACCGACGACCTCGGGATCGTGGCCCTGCGCCGCCGCCAGCAGCGCAACTTCCTCACGACGCTCATGCTCTCGCTCGGCGTTCCCATGCTCCTCGGCGGCGACGAGCACGGGCGCACCCAGGGCGGCAACAACAACGCCTGGTGCCAGGACAACGAGATCTCCTGGCTCGACTGGGCCCGCGCGGACGGCGACCGGGAGCTCCTGGCCTTCACGCGGCGCCTCATCGACCTGCGCCGCGCCCACCCGGTCTTCCGGCGCTCGGCCTTCCTCGTCGGCCACGAGCAGGAGGGCTCGGGCCTGCCAGACGTCTGGTGGTTCCGCACCGACGGGCGCCGGATGACCCAGCGCGACTGGGGCTTCGCCGACGCCCACACGCTCGGCGTCTTCCTCAACGGCGAGGAGATCCCCGACCGCACCGAGCGCGGCGACCCGATCGAGGACGACTCCTTCCTGCTGCTCTTCAACGCCCACTACGAGGACGTGACCTTCACGCTGCCGGCTCGCCGCTTCGGCAGCGTGTGGACGCACGAGCTGTGCACCGAGGACCCGGGGCTCCCGGCCGGGGAGGACCAGCTCACGGCACGCTCGGACGTGCCCGTCGCGGCGCGCTCGCTGAAGGTCCTGAGGCGCATCCGGTGAGCGACTTCCGCGCGACCTACCGGCTGCAGCTCACGCCCGAGCAGGACTTCGCGGCCGTCGGGGCGCTCGTCCCCTACCTCACCGACCTCGGGATCTCGCACCTCTACCTCTCGCCGGCGCTCCAGGCCCGCGCCGGGTCGACCCACGGCTACGACGTCGTCGACCCCACCCGCGTCAGCGACGCCCTCGGCGGCGAGGACGGCCTGCGGGCGCTGCGGGCCCGTGGCCTGGGCATCGTGCTCGACATCGTCCCGAACCACATGGGGGTCTCCGACGAGAACCGCTGGTGGGCCGACGAGGACCTGCGCGAGCGCTTCTTCGACTGGGACCGCGAGAGCGGCTGGTACCGGCGATTCTTCGACATCGACGACCTCGCGGCGATCCGCGTCGAGGACCCGGAGGTCTTCGACGTCGTCCACGGCAAGGTCCTCGAGCTCGTCGCGGAGGGCGTCCTGGACGGCCTGCGCGTCGACCACCCCGACGGCCTGGCCGACCCGGCGGGCTACCTGCGCCGCCTGCGCGAGCGCGGGGTCGAGCACGTCTGGGTCGAGAAGATCCTGATGCGGACCCACCCACCCGAGCCTCTCCGCGACTGGCCGGTCGAGGGCACGGTCGGCTACGAGTTCCTCAACGACGCCACGGCGCTCTTCGTCGACCCGGCCTCCGAGGACGAGATGACCGCGCTGTACGCCGACCTCACGGGCGAGGCCTGGGCGTTCCCGGAGGTCGCACTCGACGCGCAGGTCGAGCAGGCGACGACGACCTTCGCGCGGGAGGTCGCCCGCCTGCGCGACCTCCACGACGTCCCCGGCGTCGCCGACGCGCTGTCCGCGCTGCCGGTCTACCGCACCTACGTCGAGCCGTGGAGCGGCCGGGTCGAGCCCGAGGACCGCGAGGTGATCGCGGCCGCCGGGATGGACGAGCGGCTGGCCCGCGCGCTGCTCCTCGAGGAGCGCGGCCACGACGAGTTCGTCGTCCGCTTCCAGCAGACCTCGCCGCCGGTGACGGCCAAGGGCGTCGAGGACACCGCGCTCTACCGCTACCTGCGGCTCGTCGCGCTCAACGAGGTCGGCGGCGACCCGGCGCGCTTCGGGATGTCCGTCGAGGCCTTCCACGCCGCCAACGAGGTCCGCGCGCTGCGCGCGCCGCGTGGGCTGCTCGTGACGCAGACGCACGACACCAAGCGCGGCGGCGACGTGCGCGCCCGACTCGGCGCCCTGGCCTCGATGCCGCGGGAGTGGGGCGAGCGCGTGCACCGCTGGCGGGTGCTGACCGAGGAGCTGCGCCGCGACGGCGCGCGCGGGCGGGCGCCGGACCACCAGGAGCAGTACCTCGTCTTCCAGACCCTCGTGGGGGCGTGGCCGATCCCGGCCGAGCGGCTGGAGGCCTACCTGGAGAAGGCGCTGCGCGAGCGCAAGGTCACGACGTCGTGGGTCGACCCCGATCACGACTGGGAGGCGCGCGTCAAGGCCTACGCGACCGGGCTGCTGACCCACCGCGCCTTCCTGGAGGACTTCAGGCCGTTCGCGGCGCGGGTGGCCGAGGAGGGGCGGCGCAGCGCGCTGGCCCAGCAGCTGCTCAAGCTCACCTCGCCCGGGATCAGCGACGTCTACCAGGGCGACGAGCTCGAGGCCCTGAACCTCGTCGACCCCGACAACCGCCGGCCGGTCGACTGGGACCTGCGGCGCTCCTCGCTGGCGGCGCTGCAGCGCGGCACGGAGCCCGACGAGCGCACGCTCAAGCAGTTCCTGCTCTGGAAGGGCCTGGACCTCCGGCTCCGGCGCCCCGCGCCGTTCGCGGACGTCTACGACCCGATCGACGCCGGGTCGGGCGTGTGCGCCTACGCCCGTGGGCGCGAGGTGCTCGCCGTCGTGCCGGTGCGCGATGCCGACGGGGCCCGGCTCGCCCTCGGGGCCGGCCTCGCGGGGCGCTGGCGCGACGTCCTCACCGGCGCCGAGCACCGGCTGGGGGAGACGGCCGACGTCGCCCCGCTCGTCTCCGCCTACGGCGTCGGGCTGCTCGAGCGCGCCTGAGCCTCGCGCACGAGCTCGCGCACGAGCCCCGCGAGCGCCCGGGGCTGGTCGAGCGGGATCAGCGTGCGGCTGTCGGGCACGAGGACGAAGCGCCCCTGCGGCAGCAGCGCGGCCAGGCGGCGGCCGTGCTCGACCGGCATGAGCTTGTCGTCGGCGGCCCAGGCCACGAGGGCCGGGCGGTCGAACCCGCGCAGGCGGTCGGCGGCCTCGAGGAGGACCCGCCGGTCGAGGTGGCGGACGTAGGCCTCGACGTCGCGCCGGATCGCCCGGTCGGTCTGCAGCGGGCGCAGCCAGGCGTCGAGCTCGGCATCCGGGATCGGGCGCCGGGACATCCACCCGTAGGTCAGCGGCGAGCGGCGCAGCGGGCGCAGTCGCAGCTGCTGCATGGCCAGGTACAGGCCGCCCGGGAGCCGGCCGAGCAGCCCGACGGCCTTCCCGGCGAGGCCCGGCGGGTAGTTGTCGAAGGCCTCGCACGACGTCAGCACGAGCCCGGCGAGTCGCTCGGCGTGGTCGGCGGCCACGAGCTGGGCCATGCCCGTGTCGTTCTCGACGAGGACGACGTCGCGGAGGTCGAGGGCCTCGAGCAGCTCGGCGACGAGCCGGGCGTGGCCGCGGAGCGTCAGGTCCGCGCCCGGGCGCATCGGGATCCGGTGCGCGCCCCAGGGCAGGGTCGGGACGATGCAGCGGTGGTCGGCGCGCAGGTCGTCGACGACCCCGCGCCAGAGCGAGGGCCCGATGGCCAGGCCGCCGATGAGGACGACGACCGGGCCGTCGCCTCCGGTGTCCTGCACCTCGACCGTCCCGGCCGACAGCCCGACCGTCCCCGCCGACAGCTCGACCGCGCCCATGCTCGTCTCCTAGATAGATCGCTCTAGCGCCACGGTCGCACACGGCGGGCGAGGTGTCCACCCACCGTGTCGGGCTGCGCGTGACGGACGACGGCCCGCTGCTGCAGCGGCGACGAGGTTCCGTGGCCGCGGCCGCTAGGAGTTGGCCCGCACGAGCCCGACGCCGCGGGACGCGCCCGCCGCGCGGCAGGGCGGACGCTCGACCGCAGCCGGCCCGCGATAGTGTCCGGCGCCGCGTGGCGCCGCGGGTCCTGATCCTCTCGTGGGAGTACCCGCCCATCGTGGAGGGGGGCCTGGCCCGGCACGTCGCCAAGCTCGCCGAGGCCCTCGTCGCCGAAGGCGTCGCCGTCACGGTCCTCACGCGCGGGCGCGTGGGCGACCTGCCACAGGAGGTGCGCGCCGGCGTGCGGGTCCACCGCGTCCCCGAGCCGCGCAAGCCGGGCGACCTCGACGCGTTCGTCGAGTGGGTCGAGGCGATGGACCAGGACATGCTCGACGCCGGGCGTGCGCTCGCGCGCAAGGCCACGTTCGACGTCGTCCACGGCCACGACTGGCTCGTCGCCTCGGCGGCCGCGCGCCTCGCGCACGAGCTCGAGCTGCCCTACGTCACGACGGTGCACGCGACCGAGCACGGCCGCCACCAGGGCTGGGTCGACAAGCACCCGCAGGCCCACATCCACGGCGTCGAGGCCTGGATGGCCCAGCGCGCCGACCGGGTCGTCGTCTGCTCGTCCTACATGCGCGACCACGTCGCCGACGTGTTCGGTGTGCCCGACGGGCGCGTGGAGGTCATCCCGAACGGGATCGACCCGGCCGACCTCGGGTGCGTCGACGACCTCGACGCGCTGCGGGCGCGCTTCGCGGCGCCCGAGGACAAGCTCGTCCTGCTCGTCGGGCGCCTGGTCTACGAGAAGGGCTTCCAGCTCGCGCTCGACGCGCTCAAGCCGGTCATCGACCGCGTGGGCGGAGTCCGCTTCCTCGTCGCCGGGTCGGGCACGCACGAGGCCGAGCTCAAGGCACAGGCCCGGCGCCTCGGGCTCACGCGGCACGGGACGTTCCTGGGGTGGATCGGCGACGACATCCTCCACTCGCTCTACCGCATCGCCGACCTGACCGTGGTCCCCTCGATCTACGAGCCGTTCGGGCTCGTGGCCCTGGAGGCGATGGCCTCCGGCTGCGCCTGCATCGTGGCCGACACCGGCGGGCTGCGCGAGGTCGTGCCCAACGACGACGTCGGCCTGCGCTTCCGCTCGCGCGACCCGCGCTCCCTGGCCGCGATGATGGAGCGCGTCCTCACCGACGACGCCCTGCGCGAGCGGCTGGTGGCCGAGGCCTCCGAGCACGTCCGGACCTTCGGCTGGCCCGAGGTCGCCCGTCGGACCGCGGGCGTCTACGCGCAGCTCGCGGCGCGGTCGGCCCGGCGAGCCGTCCGCTAGACCCCGCCGGGGCGCGCTGTCCCGCCGGAGGGTCCGCCGCGGCGCGGGTCAGCTAGCATCAGCGAAGCCGTCGTGACTGGCGTCGCAGGGTGGAACAGACCACCGGGGAGCGACGGCGCAGCCGCCGCACGTCACAGGCGGTCGGGCTGCTCCGCAGCCGTGCGCCTGGGCACCACCGCCGCTCGATCCGAGAGGAACGCCCGATGTCGACCGCTGCCCAGCTGACCATCCCGCCCGACCTCAAGCCGTCCGACGGCCGCTTCGGCTGCGGGCCGTCCAAGGTCCGCCCCGAGCAGGTGCGCCACCTGCTCGAGCACGCCACCGACATCCTCGGCACGTCGCACCGCCAGCGCCCCGTGAAGGCCGTCGTGGGCCGCGTCCGCGAGGGCTTGCGCGAGCTCTTCGCGCTGCCCGAGGGCTACGAGGTCGCCCTCGGCAACGGCGGGACCACCGCCTTCTGGGACGCCGCCGCCCTCGGCCTCGTGCGCGAGCGCGCGCTGCACCTGACCTACGGCGAGTTCTCGAGCAAGTTCGCCACCGTCACGAAGGGCGCCCCGTTCCTCGAGGACCCCGTCGTGGTCACCGCCGACCCGGGCGACGCGCCCGCGGTGCCGTCCGTGCCCGAGGGCGTCGACGCGATCGGGTGGGCCCACAACGAGACCTCGACCGGCGTGATGCTCGGCGTGGAGCGCCCTGACGGGGCGAGCTCCGACGCGCTCGTGCTCATCGACGCCACCTCCGGGGCCGGCGGCCTGCCCGTCGACGTCGCGCAGGCCGACGCCTACTACTTCGCGCCGCAGAAGTCCTTCGCCGCCGACGGCGGCCTGTGGCTCGCGCTGCTGAGCCCGGCGGCGCAGGAGCGCATCGCCGAGCTCGGGTCGAGCGGACGCTGGATCCCGGAGTTCCTCTCGCTGACCACCGCGCTGGAGAACTCCCGCAAGGACCAGACCTACAACACGCCCGCCGTCGCGACGCTCCTGCTGCTCGCCGACCAGGTCGAGTGGATGCTCGGCCACGGCGGCCTGGACTGGTGCGTGCGGCGCACGACCGAGTCCAGCTCGGCCCTCTACGGCTGGGCCGAGGCCTCGCCCTACGCGACGCCGTTCGTCGCCGACGCGGCCAGGCGGTCGCTCGTCGTCGGCACGGTGGACTTCGACGACGGCGTGGATGCCGCCGCCGTGGCCGCGACGCTGCGCGCGAACGGCATCGTCGACGTCGAGCCCTACCGCAAGCTCGGGCGCAACCAGCTGCGCGTCGGCATGTTCCCGGCCGTCGAGCCCGACGACGTGCGCGCCCTGACCGCGTGCATCGACGTCGTCGTGGACGGGCTGGGCCGATGAGGGTCCTCGTCGCCGAGGACATCGGCGCCTCCGGGGTCGCGCTGCTCGAGCAGCACTTCGAGGTCGAGCGCGGCGACCACCTCGACCGCCTCGGCCAGTTCGACGGCATCCTCATCCGGTCGGCCACGAAGCTCACGGCCGACGTGCTCGAGCACGCGGGGCGCCTGAGGGTCATCGGGCGCGCCGGCGTGGGCGTCGACAACGTCGACGTGGCGGCCGCCACGAAGCGCGGCATCGTCGTCGTCAACGCCCCCCAGAGCAACGTCGTCACCGCCGCCGAGCACACGCTCGCGCTGCTGCTGGCGCTGGCCCGCAACGTGCCCCAGGCCCACGCGTCGCTCGTCGCCGGGCGCTGGGAGCGCTCGAAGTTCAGCGGCGTCGAGCTCCTGGACAAGACGCTCGGCATCCTCGGCTTCGGGCGCATCGGCCAGCTCGTCGCGCAGCGGGCCATGGGCTTCGGGATGCGCGTCGTGGCCTACGACCCGTTCGTGGGCGCCGAGCGCTACCGCGAGCTCGGCGTCGACAAGGTCGAGTCCTCCGACGAGGTCTACGCCGTCGCGGACTTCCTGACGCTGCACCTGCCCAAGACCGCGGCGACCGAGGGCTGGCTCGACGCCGGGGCCCTGGCCAAGTGCAAGGACGGCGTGCGCGTCCTGAACGTCGCGCGCGGGCCGCTCATCGTCGACGAGGACCTCGAGGCCGCGCTGGACAGCGGCAAGGTCGCGGGCGCGGCCCTCGACGTCTTCCGCAGCGAGCCGATCACCGAGCACCCGCTCTTCGGCCGGCCGAACGTCATCGTGACGCCGCACCTCGGCG
Source organism: uncultured Actinomycetes bacterium (assembly GCA_963707695.1). Classification (GTDB taxonomy): domain Bacteria; phylum Actinomycetota; class Thermoleophilia; order Solirubrobacterales; family Solirubrobacteraceae; genus JAOPZW01. The sequence continues at coordinate 633,159 of CAVPQY010000006.1, forward strand.
CGTCCACCGCGGAGGCCACCGATCGTGCCGGGCTGCAGGCCGCCGAGCAGGTCGTCGCGGCCCTGACGGGCGGCAGCGTCACGAGCGCCGTGAACGTCCCCGCGGTGGCCGCGGAGGACCTCGAGGTGCTCGGCCCGTTCCTCCCGCTCTGCCGGCGGCTGGGGCGCCTCGGCGTCGCGCTCGCCGACGGGGTCGAGGGCGTCGAGGTCGAGTTCCTGGGCCGCATCGCCGAGCGCGACACGCGCCCGCTCGCGGTCGCGACCCTCCTGGGGGTCCTCGAGGGCCACACCGAGGAGGAGGTCAACGCGGTCAACGCGCCGGGCCTGGCCGAGGAGCGCGGGATCGACGTCGTGGAGGCCAAGCGCACGAGCGCGCGCGACTTCGCCGACCTCGTCCGCGTCACGGTCGTCAACGGCGACCGCCGCGAGCGCGTCGTCGGGACCGTCGTCGGCCGCCGCCACCGCCCGCACCTGCTCGAGGCGTGGGGCCAGCGCTTCAACCTCCAGCTCGACGACCACGTCGCGCTGTTCCGCTACCGCGACGTCCCGGGCATGCTCGGCCGCATCGGGACCGCGCTCGGGGAGCAGGGCGTGAACATCGACGCGGCGGCGGTGGGGCACGCGCCGGACGACGACGACGGGACGGGCGCCGAGGGCCTCGCGGTCATGGTCGTCACCACGGACGCGGTGGTCCGCCAGGACGTCGTGGACGGCATCGTGGCCGGCGACGGGTTCGACACCGGGCGCGCCGTCGCCCTGACCTAGGCGCCCGCGGACTTCGAGCGGGTTGCAACGAACCGCCGGGCGGGTAAGGTCGCGCCCATGGCGGACATCGTCTTCGACGGCGTGACCAAGCGGTACCCGGATGGGACCGAGGCGGTCAAGAGCCTCAACCTCGAGATGAAGGACGGGGAGTTCGTGATCCTCGTCGGTCCCTCGGGCTGCGGGAAGACCACCGCGCTGCGGATGATCGCCGGGCTCGAGGAGATCTCGGACGGCGAGCTGCGCATCGGCGGGGAGGTCGTCAACGACCTGGCCCCGCGCGATCGCGACATCGCCATGGTCTTCCAGAGCTACGCGCTGTACCCGCACATGACCGTGCGCGAGAACATCGGCTTCGCGCTCAAGCTCCGCGGCGAGAAGCAGGAGGAGATCGACCGCCGCGTGGACGAGGCCGCCCGGATCCTCGACCTCGAGCAGCACCTCGACCGCAAGCCGGCCAACCTCTCCGGCGGCCAGCGCCAGCGCGTCGCCATGGGCCGCGCGATCGTCCGCGAGCCGTCGGCCTTCCTCATGGACGAGCCGCTGTCGAACCTCGATGCGAAGCTCCGCGTCGAGATGCGCGCCGCCGTCTCGCAGCTCCAGCACCGCCTGGGCACGACGACGGTCTACGTGACCCACGACCAGACCGAGGCCATGACCCTCGGCGACCGCGTGGCGGTCATGCGCTCCGGCATCCTGCAGCAGTTCGACACGCCGCGCGAGCTCTACAACAACCCGAAGAACCTCTTCGTGGCCGGCTTCATCGGCTCGCCGTCCATGAACTTCTTCGGCGGGCACCTCGAGGGCGACAAGGTCCGCACGCCGCTCGGGGACCTGCCGCTGGCCGAGTCGCTGCGCCGCCGCCTGGCCCGTCATGAGGCGGGCACCCGCGAGGTCGTCGTCGGGGTGCGCCCCGAGGAGTTCGAGGACGCGTCGATGGTCGGCGACCGCCAGGACGGGGCCGTCTTCGAGGCCCCGATCGAGATCGTCGAGTCGATGGGCTCGGAGATCTACGCCTACTTCGCGTACGAGGGCGGCGACCTCGAGGTCGCCGAGCTCCGGGAGCTCGAGGCGGACTCGGGGGCCAGCGAGGCGCGCGGCATGCAGGAGGGCTCGCGCGCCGTCGCGCGCCTGAGCGCCGAGAGCGACGTCCGCCCGGGCCAGAAGGCGCGGCTCTGGATCGACACGGCCAAGCTGCACCTCTTCGACCCGCACTCGGGCGCGTCGCTGACGCGCGACCCCGAGCCCGAGCGCGCCGAGGCGGCCGCCGGCACGCCGGCCTAGCCCGCTCCTCGGACGGGCCCGCGGCCGCGCTCACCGCGCGGTCGCGCTGCGCAGGCGGGCGAGGACGTCCTCGCTCCACTCGTGCGTGAAGAGCAGGCGGTAGCGCTGGGCGGCCACGCCGAGGTAGGCATCGGCGTCGGTGCGCTCGCCGAGCATGTCGGCCTCGCGCAGCATCTCGACGACGGGCACGAACTCGTCCTCGTACCAGCGGCGCGCCGCCGTGCGGCGGTCCCAGAACTCGGCGCGCTCCTGCATGGCGCGGAAGGCCCACGCCTCGACGGCCTCCGCCAGGACGCCGTAGCTCCACGCGTCGTGGACGCGCATCCGGTCGCGGGCACGCGCGGGGAGGGGCACGCGCTCGTGGAACAGGCGCTCGTGGCTCTTCGTGGGCAGGTCGCCGACGGTGAGCGAGCGCTCCGCGCCGACCCGCGTGACGACCTCGACGACGTAGGCGTCGATGTCCGTGCGGCCCAGCGCCCGCGCGACCGAGACGCGGTGGTGGCCGTCGCGGACGAAGTGGACCTCGCCGATGCGGTAGACGCTGATGGGCGGCATCGCCTCGCCTCGCCGGACCGCGTTGGCGATCCGCTCCCACCGGGCCCGCACGAGGACGGTGGTCGGGCGGAACTGGCGGTCGAACCCCCGCTTGCGGTCGACGGTGCCCAGCACGGAGTCCAGCGGGATGGTCTGCAGGCCGGCGTAGCGCTCCTCGACACGGCCGAGCGCGCCCACGACCTCCTCGAAGGGGAGGATGACGTCGACGTCCCCCGGCCCGCGGCCCAGGCGGCGGCCGAGGCGCGACATGACCTGGCGGCGCCGCGCGCGCTGGAAGTCGTCCTGCGCGTCGGCGGTCGGGAAGCCGGTGTCGAGCCGCGGCACGGCCTCCAGGATGGCAGCCGCGGCGAGCGACGACGAGTCGCCGCGGGACCGCGGCGCCGGGCCGGCGACGGTGGTTCGACCCCCGCGCCGGTCGGGTACGACACCACCTGGCCCCGATGGCGGCCCGTCGATCCGGACTGGACAACCGCGGGGCGCCCGGGCGCGCACGGATACACCACTCCGGCGCAAAGCCAGGCGCGTGGCGTGTCCTGCCTGCCGGTCCGGCTAACCTGCCGCCACCTCCAGGCAGGATCAAAGGGAGAGGCGACAGGCGATGGTGCACACCCACGAGGGGCCGGTGATCGGTGCCCGCGCCCAGGACGGGCCCCCGGCCGAGGCGGACGTCGCCCTGCGCGGGGTGACGAAGGTCTTCGACGGCCACACGGCGGTCGACGACCTGACGCTCGAGATCCCGCGCTCGAGCTTCTTCGCGCTCCTCGGGCCGTCCGGCTGCGGCAAGACCACCTCGCTGCGGATGATCGGCGGCTTCGAGGACCCGACCGCCGGCCGCGTCGAGCTCGGTGGCGTCGACGTCACCGACGTCCCGCCGTACAAGCGCGACGTCAACACGGTCTTCCAGAGCTACGCGCTCTTCCCGCACCTCGACGTCGAGCGCAACGTCGCGTTCGGGCTCGAGCGCAAGCGGGTCCCCAAGGCCGAGGTCCGCAGGCGGGTGGGGGACGTGCTCGACCTCGTGCACCTGCAGGGGCTCGGCCGCCGCCGTCCGTCCCAGCTCTCCGGCGGTCAGCAGCAGCGCGTCGCGCTGGCCCGGGCGCTCGTGAACTCCCCGCGGGCGCTGCTGCTCGACGAGCCGCTCGGGGCCCTGGACCTCAAGCTCCGCAAGCAGCTGCAGATCGAGCTCGGGCGCATCCAGCGCGAGGTCGGCGTCACCTTCGTCCACGTGACCCACGACCAGGAGGAGGCCATGTCGATGGCCGACGCCATCGCGGTCATGAACCTCGGGCGCATCGAGCAGATGGGCACCGCCGGGGAGCTCTACGAGCGGCCCCGCACGGAGTTCGTCGCGAACTTCCTCGGGATCTCGAACCTCCTCGACGGCCGCGTCGTCCGCCGCGACGGCGCGACGGCGACGTTCGAGACGACCCCGGGCGCCACGCTGCACGTCCCCGCCGACCGCCTGCCCGCCACCGGCGGCGACGGCGCCGTCCGCGTGGGCGTGCGTCCGGAGAAGCTGCGCCTCGCCGCCGCCGAGACCGCCGCGCCGGCCGGCAACGTCCTGCGCGGCCACGTCACCGACGCGAGCTACCTCGGCGTCATGACGCAGTACGTCGTCCACGCCGACGGGGCCGACCTGACCGTCGTCGCGCAGAACACCGGCGGCGGGCTCGAGACCCTCGGGCCCGGCCGCGAGGTCGTCGTGAGCTGGGAGCCGCACCACACGTTCGTCGTCGCCAAGGAGGCCGAAGTTGTCGCAGTCGCCTGAGTCGCTGGACCGTGTCGTCGAGCGCCTGCTCGATGGCGATCACCACTCCCGGCGCGAGTTCGTGCGCCGGCTCGGCGCCATGGGCGCCGTGACCTCCGCCGGCGCCTTCCTCGCCGCGTGCGGGGGCGTGTCGGGCACGGAGAAGAAGCAGGACAAGGCCGCCGCCGCCCAGCCGGCGAACCACCCCAAGACGGCGATCGGCACCCTCGTCGTGTCCAACTGGCCGCTCTACATCGACAAGAAGACGCCGAAGGGCTGGCAGAAGGCCGAGAACGCCAAGCTCAGCTACACCGAGGACATCAACGAGAACGACGAGTTCTTCGCCAAGGTCCGCCAGCAGCTCGAAGCGGGCCAGGCCATCGACCGCGACCTCGTCGTGCTCACCGACTGGATGGCCGCGCGCTGGGTCGACGCGGGCTACACGGAGAAGATCGACAAGCGCAACGTCCCCAACGCGAAGAACCTGCTCCCCGCGCTGCAGCACCCGGGCTTCGACCGCAACCGCGACTACACGCTGCCCTGGCAGTCGGGCATCACGGCCATCGGCTACAACCCGAAGAAGACGGGCCGCAGGCTCACGAGCATCAACGACCTGTTCGACCCGAAGTTCAAGGGCCGCGTCTCGTTCATCTCGGACTGGCACGACTCGGCGAGCCTCGTCCTGCTGGGCATGGGCAAGAAGACCGCCACGGCGACCAAGGACGACCTCCTGGCGGCGATCGAGAAGCTCGACAAGGCCAACAAGGGCGGCCAGATCCGCCGGTTCACGGGCAACGACTACGCCAAGGACCTCGCCGCGGGGAACCTCTGGGCCTGCACGGCCTACTCCGGCGACATCGTCCAGCTGCAGTCCGACAACCCGGAGCTCGAGTTCCTCGTGCCCCGAGGAGGGCGCCGTCACCTGGTCGGACAACATGATGATCCCGATGAAGGCGAAGCACCCGTACGGCGCGGAGACGTGGATGAACTACTACTACGACCCCCAGGTCGCCGCGAAGCTCGCCGCCTACGTGAACTACTTCTGCCCGGTGCAGGGCGCGAAGGAGGTGCTGCAGCGCACCGACCCGAAGCTGGCCTCCAACCCGCTCATCTTCCCGGACGCCGCCACGCAGGCCAGGCTTCAGGGCTACCCCCCCGTGTCGCCCGCGGTCGAGCGGGAGCTCACGGCGGAGATGCAGAAGGTCACGGGGGCTTGAGCGGCGGCGTGCTCACGCTGCGCCGCCGGCGCGCGCTGCTGCCGTACGTCCTGCTGGCGCCGGGCGTGCTGTGGCTCGTCGTGTTCTTCGCCGTCCCGGTGGTCAACCAGCTGTGGGTCTCGCTGCAGACGGGCAACGCCGACACCGGGTTCAGCCAGACGTTCAACTGGTCCGTGTACCCGGACTCGATCTCGGAGTACACGAGCCAGCTCCAGCGGTCGTTCGGGTACGCGGCGGCGGCGACCGTCCTGTGCCTGGTCATCTCGTTCCCGCTGGCGTACTTCATCGCCTTCAAGGCCGGGCGGTGGAAGAACGTCCTGCTGCTGCTCATCGTCCTGCCGTTCTTCACGAGCTACATCGTCCGCACCGTGGCCTGGCAGACCATCCTGGCCGACGACGGCTGGGTGCTGCACCGCGCGCAGGACGTCGGCCTCGTCGCGGACGACGGCCGGCTGCTGGCCACGCGGACGGCCGTCATCGCGGGCATCACCTACAACTTCCTGCCCTTCATGGCGCTGCCGCTGTACGTGGCGCTCGAGAAGATCGACCGCCGGCTGGTCGAGGCCGCCACGGACCTCTACGCCAGCCGCGCGACGGCCTTCCGCAAGGTCACGCTGCCGCTGGCGCTGCCGGGCGTGTTCGCCGGGACGCTGCTGACCTTCATCCCCGCGCTGGGCGACTTCATCAACGCCCAGCTCCTGGGGTCCTCCCAGCAGTACATGATCGGCAACGTCATCCAGTCGCAGTTCCTCGTCGTGCGCGACTACCCGGTCGCCGCGGCGCTGAGCTTCGTGCTCATGGCGGTGATCCTCGTCGGGATCGCGATCTACGCGCGGGCGCTGGGCACCCAGAGCCTGCGGGAGTCGGTGGCGTGAGGTCGCGCGGCGACCGCTGGCGCGACCGGGCCCTGGGGCTGTGGGCGGCCCTGGCCCTCCTGTACCTCTTCATCCCGATCTTCGTCGTCGCGCTCTACTCCTTCAACGACAACCAGGGGCGCTTCAACTTCACCTGGCAGGGCTTCACGCTGCGCCACTGGGCGCACCCCTTCGGCCCGCAGGGGCTCGGCCCGGCGTTCGAGAAGTCGATCGTCATCGGGCTGCTGGCGACGGCGATCGCGCTCGTCATCGGGACCGGGATCGCCCTGGCGACGGTGCGCTACCGCTTCGGCGGCCGGGCCGGCGTCGAGCAGCTCATCTTCCTGCCGCTGGCCACGCCCGAGGTCGTCATGGGCGCCGCCCTCCTCGGGCTCTTCCTCACGGCGACCTTCTCGCGCGGCTTCGCGACGATCCTCATCGCCCACGTGATGTTCACGCTCGGCTACGTCGTCGTGACCATCCGGGCGCGCCTGGAGGGGCTCGACCTCCACGTCGAGGAGGCGGCGATGGACCTCGGGGCCAACGAGTGGACCACGATCCGCAAGGTCACGCTGCCGCTCATCGCGCCCGGCCTGGCGGCCGCGGGCCTGCTGGCCTTCGCCATCTCGATCGACGACTTCGTCATCACGAACTTCAACGCGGGCGTCACGATCACGTTCCCGCTCTACATCTACGGCGCGGCGCGCCAGGGCGTGCCGCCGGAGGTCAACGTCCTGGCCACGGCGATGCTGCTCGTGGTGCTGGCGCTCATGGTGGGCAACGTCCTCCTGCAGCGGCGCCTCGCGCGCCGCGACTTCGACGCCGGCGCCTCGGCGCCCGCGGAGGCGCCCGCGGTGCTCACGCCCGGCACGCCCGCCGCGGCCTGATGGCCACGGCCACGCCGCTCGCCGGCGGCCACGCCCACGACGGGCCGCCCGGTGCTGGTCGTCCGCGCGCGGCGTTGATAGCCTCGCGGGCGGACATGCCGTCCACCCTGCTCGCCCTCCGACTTCTCCTCCTCCCCCACTAGGGGGAGCGACCTGCGCGTGGCGGCCGCCTGAAGCCGCGAACGAGGACGAAAGCGGACGACGAACCAGACAGGAGCAGCACGCGCATGACCACGCCTCCGGACCCCGACCGGGTCCTCATCTTCGACACCACCCTGCGCGACGGGGAGCAGTCGCCGGGCATCAGCCTCAACACGGCCGAGAAGCTCGAGATCGCCCACCAGCTCGCCCGGCTCGGGGTCGACGTCATCGAGGCCGGCTTCCCGATCGCCTCGCCGGGCGACTTCGAGGCCGTGCGGGCGATCGCGCGAGAGGTCGACGGCCCGGTGATCGCGGGGCTGGCCCGCGCCAACCCCGCCGACGTCGAGCGCGCGTGGGAGGCGGTGCGCGAGGCCGCGCGGCCGCGCATCCACACGTTCGTCTCGACCTCGGACATCCACATCGTCCACCAGCTGCAGGCGACGCGCGAGGACGTCAAGGGCCTCGCCCGCGCCTCGGTGGCCCAGGCCAAGGGCCACACCGACGACGTCGAGTTCTCGCCCATGGACGCCACGCGCGCCGACGTCGAGTTCACGGCCGAGGTGATCCAGATCGCCCTCGACGAGGGCGCGACGACGATCAACGTCCCCGACACCGTCGGGTACGCCATGCCGCAGGAGTACGCCGAGTTCCTGGGCCGGCTCTACGACCTCGTCCCGGGCCTCCGCGACGTCGTCCTCTCGGTGCACTGCCACGACGACCTCGGGCTGGCGGTGGCCAACTCGTTCGCGGGCGTCCTGGCCGGCGCGCGCCAGGTCGAGTGCGCGATCAACGGCATCGGCGAGCGCGCCGGCAACGCGTCGCTGGAGGAGCTCGTGATGCTCCTGCACACGCGCCGCGCCGACACGGGGCTGTCCAGCGGCGCGGTCACGACGGAGATCGCGCGGACGAGCCGGCTCGTCTCGCGCCTGACCGGCTACCCGGTGCAGCCCAACAAGGCGATCGTCGGCCGCAACGCGTTCGCGCACGAGTCTGGCATCCACCAGGACGGCGTGCTCAAGGAGCGCTCGACCTACGAGATCATGGACGCGCGGACCGTCGGCCTGGACGACGTCGACTCGATCGTGCTCGGCAAGCACTCCGGGCGCCACGCGCTGCGCCAGGCGCTGGCGGACCTCGGGCTCGCGGTCGAGGGGCAGGCGCTGAACACCGCGTTCCGGCGCTTCAAGGAGCTCGCCGACAAGAAGAAGCAGGTCACGGCGATGGACCTCGAGGCGCTCGTGACCGACGAGCTGCGCGAGGAGCTCGCGAGCTACACCCTGGAGTGGTTCGACGTCGAGGCCGGGTCGCGGCGGCCGCCGTACGCGACGGTCGGGGTGCGCACCCCCGAGGGCGCCGAGGTCACCGGGTCCTTCACCGGCGACGGGCCGGTGGACGCGATCTTCCGCGCCGTCAACGCCGCGACCGGGCTCGACGCGCGGTTGCGCGAGTTCCGCGTCGACGCGGTGACCGGCGGCGAGGACGCGCTCGGCGAGACGTCGGTCGTCGTCGAGCTCCAGGGGCAGTCGGCCTCCGGCCAGGGCGTCGCCACCGACATCCTCGAGGCGGCGGGCCGGGCCTACGTCCGCGCGGTCTCCAACGCGCTGCGCAAGGCGAGGGCGACGCAGGCGGGCGAGCTGCTGCCGACGCCGTGACGGCGGCCGGCGCGGTGGCCGCGGAGGCCGCCGCGCTCGTCCGCATCCCGTCGGTCACCGGCGCGGAGCGCGCGGCGCTCGAGCACCTGGAGCGTCGCGCTCGGGCGCTCGCCCTGCGCCCGACGCTCATCGAGCACGACCTCGCGGCGGTGCGCGCCGAGGAGGGCTGGCCGGGGCAGGAGGTGTCGCGCGACGAGCTCTCGAGCACCTGGAGCGTCGCGCTCGGGCGCTCGCCCTGCGCCCGACGCTCATCGAGCACGACCTCGCGGCGGTGCGCGCCACGGAGGGCTGGCCGGGGCAGGAGGTGGCGCGCGACGAGCTGCTGACGCTCGAGGTCGTCCTGCCGGGCACCGACCCGGCGGCGGCGCGGCTCGCGCTGTGCGCCCACGTCGACGTCGTGCCCGAGGGGACGGAGCGCTGGTCGCACGGCGCCTGGTCCGGCGACGTCGCGGACGGCTTCGTATGGGGCCGGGGGAGCGCCGACATGAAGGGCGGCGTCGCCTCCGCGCTCCACGCGCTGGCCCGGGTGGGCGCGGCCCACGGCGGGCGCGCGCCGCGCGGCGACGTCGTGCTCCTGCTGGTCTCGAGCGAGGAGGACGGCGGCCAGGGCGCGTTCGCGGCGCTGGCCCGCGACGCGGACCTCGCCGGCGTCGTCCTGCCCGAGCCGACCGGCTTCGACGTCGTGTGCGCGCAGGCGGGCGCGCTGACCTTCGCCGGCGTCGTGCGGGGCGTGGGCGCCCACGCGGCCGAGCGCCTCCACGGCGCCTCCGCCATCGACCGCTACCTCCCCGTCCACGCGGCCCTGGCGGCGCTCGAAGCCGAGGTCAACGCCGCCGTCGAGCATCCGCTCATGCGCCCGCTCGAGCTGCCCTACCCCGTGCTCGTCGGCCGCCTGCGCGCCGGCGAGTGGGCCTCGACGGTGCCCGACCGCCTCGTCTTCGAGGGCCGCGCGCCGGTGCTCGTGGGCCAGGACGTCGCGGCGGCCCGCGCGGCGGTCGAGCAGGCCGTGGCCGCTACCGGGGCCGGGCACGTCGAGCTGCGCTGGACGGGCGCCACCTTCGCCTGGCCGCCACGCCGCCGACGACCCGCTCGTCACGCGGCGCGCCGTCGCGGGCCGGGCACGTCGAGCTGCGCTGGACGGGCGCCACCTTCGCCTCGGCCGCCACGCCGCCCGACGACCCGCTCGTCACGCTGGCCGCCGCCGCCGTGCGGGCCGAGCGCGGCGCCGCCCGCCTGGCCGGGGTCCCGTGGGGCGCCGACTTCCGGCTGTTCCGCGCGCACGGCATCCCGGCCGTCATGGTCGGGCCGCGCGGGATCGACCGGGCCCACGGGGTCGACGAGCGCGTCGCCGTCGACGACCTCGAGGCGCTCACGCGGATCCTCGTGTCGGTCGTCGAGGGCTTCGGCCGATGAGCCGGCCGCGCTAGCGGCTCCCGCTGATCTCGAGGACGACCTCGACCTCGCCCTGGATGCGCGCGTCGGTCAGGGCGACGTGGTCGCCCGTGGCGGCGCGCTCGAAGAGCAGGTCGACCCGCGCGTCGGCGACGCGCAGCCCCTCGACCTCCACCCGGTCGACCCAGCGCGGCAGCGAGGGGCGCCGCACGCGCAGGCGCCGCTCGAGGCCGTCCGGCCGCAGGCCGAGCCCGCTCGTGAGCAGGTACGGGATCGCGCCGGCCGCCCACGCCTGCGGGTGGCAGGCCACGGGGTAGGGGACCGGCGTCTCGAACTGCGTGCGCGAGAACCCGGCGAAGAGCTCGGGCAGGCGGTAGGCCTCGGCGTGCGACGCGGCCTCGAGCAGCGCCTCGAAGACCTCGGTGAAGTCCTCGTCGAAGCCGTAGCGGCGCAGGCCGGCGGCGGCGATGGCGGTGTCGTGGGGCCAGACCGTCCCGAGGTGGTAGCCGACCGGGTTGAACCCGGCCTCGCCCATCCCCAGGGTCCGGATGCCCCAGCCCGAGAACATCGCCTCGCCCATGAGCGCGTCGCGGACGCCCCGCGCGCGCTCCGGCGGCACGGCGCCGGCCCACAGCAGGTGCCCCTGGTTCGAGGCCAGCGCCGTGCTCAGCCGCCCCTCGCCGTCGAGCGCCATCCCGTAGAACCCGCGCTCGGAGATCCAGAAGCGCCCCAGCTCGGCCTCCAGGGCGGCGGCCTGGGCCTCCAGGCGCCGGGCCCGGGCGGCGTCGCCGTCGCGGGCGAAGAGGTCGGCCAGCCCCCGCTTGGCGTGGACGACGTAGGCCTGGGCCTCGACCAGTGCGATGGGCGGCTCGAGCGGGACGCCGTGGCCGTCCAGGACGCCGTCCTCGGAGTCCTTCCAGCCCTGGTTGCGCAGGCCCTCCGGGACGCTCGCGCGGTAGTCGAGCAGGCCGTCGCCGTCGTGGTCGCCGTGGCGGTCGATCCACCCCAGCGCCGCGTCGACGGCGCCGCGCAGCTCCCGGAACAGCTCGAGGTCGCCGCGCCACGCGGTGTGCTCGACGAGCAGGGAGAGGAAGAGCGGCGTCGCGTCGACCGAGCCGTAGTAGCGCGAGAGCGGCGTGACGCCCAGGGCGGCGACCTCGCCGACGCGAAGCTCGTGGAGGACCTTGCCGGGCTCCTCCTCCCGCCACGGGTCGAGCTGGCGGCCGAGCCGCTCGCCCAGGACGCGCAGGGTCTGCTCGGCGACGGAGGGGTCGAAGGCGAGGACCTCGAGGGCGGTGATGATGCTGTCGCGGCCGAAGAGCGTGGCGAACCACGGGACGCCCGCGGCGTGGAACTCGTGGCCGTCGAGGGGCGAGCGGAGCATCCGCAGGTCGAGCAGCGAGCGCTGCACGACGCGGTTGAAGAGCTCGTCGTCGGCGCGGACGCGCGTGCGCTCGGCCAGCCAGGCGTCGGCGCCGGCCCGTCCGCGGCGCGCCGTCGTCCCGGGGGCGGCGGGAGCGAGCGGCTCCCCGCCACCGAGCGCGTAGCGCAGGCCGATCGAGGCGTGCTCCCCGGGCTCGAGGGCGAGCGACCACCGCAGGGTCGCCTCGTCGACGTCCGCGGGCGCGGGGTCCGCCGTGACCGTCGTCGACCGGCGGACGCCGTCGCCCGTGACGGCGCTGAAGACGACGCCGTCGGGACGCGCCGCGACGTCCACCGCCGCGGCCGGCACGTCGACGATGCCGCGCAGCGCGAGCATCGGGCGGAAGTCGGCCGCCAGCGCGAGCTCGAGGTCGAGCTCGAGCGCGGTGTGGCCGTAGAGGTGGACGACGACGAGCTCCTCGAGGGCGTCGCCGCTGAGCCGCCGCTCGAGGCGCACCTGCAGCGTCTGGAGCGGCACGAGCCGGCCGCCGGGCAGCTCGAGGTCGGGGTTCGTGAGCTCGGTGATGCCCTCGTCGCCCGTCGCCGCCGAGGCCACCAGGAGGCGCGGCAGCGCGCCCCCGACCCGCAGCTCGTGGCCGGACAGGTGCCGGCAGTCGTCGCGGAACAGCCCGAGCGGGTGGGCGACGCCCACGGGCACCGTGCCGTCGCGCAGCGTCACGGCGAAGGCCGGCCCCTCCTTGAGGACCACCGCGTCGGAGAGGTTGACCGTCGCCGCCGCGGCCTCGGTGACGGGGGTGGTGGGCAGGGACTCGGGCGACATGCTGCGATCGGTCTGCCCAGCACCGCGAGCGTCGCAACGCCGACATCCCGCGATGTGGTGAGTCGTTTGCTGGGGAGCCCCCCGACATGGGCGCCCTGCGCATCGCTGTCCTCGCACCGCCGTGGATCCCGGTCCCGGCCCCGGCCTACGGCGGGATCGAGGAGGTGGTGCGGCTCCTGTGCGGCGGCCTCGTCGACCACGGGCACGACGTCACCCTGTTCGCGCCGCCGACGTCGACGTCCGAGGCCGACGTGCAGCCGCTGCTCGACGACACGCACCCCGACGAGATCGAGCGGTGCCGCTGGGAGGCCGACCACGTCGCGCGCGCCTTCGCCGCGCTCGACGCCGCCGAGGCGGACGGTCGCCCGTTCGACGTCCTGCACGACCACACGGGCTATGCCGCGCTGGCGATGGCCGACCGCGTGGGCACGCCGATGGTCCACACGATGCACGGCCCGTGCGACGGCGACAACCGCGACTTCTACGCCACGCACGGTCGCAAGGCGACGCTCGTGGCCATCAGCCGCGCCCAGGGCGCGGACGTGCCGGAGGAGGCCGGCCCGTGCGCGGTCGTCCACAACCCCCTGGCCTTCGACGAGTGGGCGGCTGGCGGGGGCGGCGACCACGTCCTCTGGGTCGGGCGCATGGCGCCCGTCAAGGGCCCGCACCGCGCGATCGCGGCGGCGCGCGCCGCCGGCGTCCCGCTCGTCCTGGCCGGGCCCGTGCAGCCCGGCCAGGAGGAGTTCTTCGCGAAGGAGGTCGAGCCCCACGTCGACGACGACGCGGTCCGCTACGTGGGCGAGGTCGGCGTGGACGGCAAGGAGGCCCTGTACGGCGATGCGCGGGCGCTGCTCATGCCGATCCGCTGGCGGGAGCCGTTCGGCATGGTCATGGTCGAGGCCATGGCCTGTGGCACGCCGGTCATCGCCTTCCCGGAGGGCTCGGTCCCCGAGGTCGTCGAGGACGGGGTCACCGGCGTCGTCGTCGAGGACGAGGACGCGATGGCGCGCGCGATCGGGGAGATCGGACGGCTGGACCGCGCGGCGTGCCGCGAGCACGCCGCCGAGCGCTTCAGCGTCGAGGCCGCGGTGCACGGCTACGAGCGGGTCTACGACCGGGCCCGGGCCAGGCGGCGCCCGCGGACCGGGCGGTGGCCGGGCGCGCACGCGGGGCGCTTCTCGCCGCCTCCCCGGGCGCCGCGCGCGGTCGGGTAGCGTCCCGCCGCGTGAAATGGCGCCGCGTCGACAACCCTGACGTCCTCGACCAGCGCGGGGGCGGTGGTGGCGGCCTCGGCGGCCGCGGCGTGGCGGCGGGCGGGGGGCTCGGGCTCGTCGGGCTCGTCGTCGTCGTGCTGCTGCAGGTCCTGGGGGGCGGCGGGAGCGGCTCCGCCTTCGACGTCCCCGGCGGCTTCGGGGACGGCAGCGGGGGCGCCGGGCGACCGATCCCCGCCGCCCAGGACCCCGAGCGCGACCTCAGGGACTTCAGCGCCTCGGTCTTCACGGACGTGCAGCGGTCCTGGGAGAAGACCTTCGGCGGCGCCGGCAAGCCCTACGACCACGCGAAGCTCGTCCTCTTCCGCCGCGGCGTGTCGACGGGGTGCGGCACGGCGTCGTCCGCCGTCGGCCCGTTCTACTGCCCGCCCGACCGGCGGGTCTACCTCGACCTCTCCTTCTACGACCAGATGGCCCGGGAGCTGGGCGCCGCCGGCGACTTCGCGTGGGCCTACGTCATCGCGCACGAGATGGGGCACCACGTGCAGGAGCAGCTCGGGACGAGCGACGAGGTCGCGCGCCTGCAGCGCGACGACCCGGCCCGGCGCAACGAGCTCTCCGTGCGCCTGGAGCTGCAGGCGGACTGCTACGCCGGCGTCTGGGCGCACGGCGCCTACCGGCGTGGCGAGCTGGAGGCGGGCGACCTCGAGGAGGCGCTCGGCGCCGCGCAGGCGGTGGGCGACGACCGCCTCCAGCGCAGGGCGGGCGGGTCGGTCGACGCCGACACCTTCACGCACGGCACGTCGGCGCAGCGCGAGCGCTGGTTCCGGGCCGGCTTCGCCGACGGGGACGCCGGCGCCTGCGACACGTTCGCGGCCGACGAGGTCTAGGCGTCGTCGGCGGCGCCGGCGAGCGCCAGCCCCTGGCGGTACGCCGCGGCGAGGACGTCGCCGGCGGGCTCGGGCCGCATGAGGCCGCCGGCCATGAGGGCGGAGCTCGCCGCGTCCGGCGTGACGCGGCGCACGGACGCGCCGCGGGCGCGGAGCACCTGGAGCTCGACGGCCGTGCTCGCGCCGAGCGCGGCCCGCAGCGCGCCCTCGGGCGTGTGCCACGACCGCGCCGGCAGGGCCGTGGGCTCGAGCAGGAGGACCTCGCTGCGCTCGCGGGCGGGGGCCGCGTCGGCGTTCGTGACCGACCAGGCGCCGCCGTCGACGTACTCGCGGCCGCCGATGCGGACGGGGGCGAAGACGCCCGGGATCGCGCAGGAGGCCGCCACCGCGTCGGCGACCGACGCCGGCGGGGCGCCCGGCGACCCGAAGACGACCCGCCGGCCGCTGCGGCGGTCGACGCAGCAGATCCGCAGCCGGCCGTCGAACCGCACGCCCGACCGCGCGATGGCGGCGTGGAGCTCCCGGAGCCCGCGGCTGCCGGCCGGGATGCGCGCGAGCACCGCCGACCGCGCGAGCCGCCCCGCGGGCGCGCCGAGCGCGACGGCGGCGGGCGTCAGCGGGGCCGTGACGGTCCAGGCCAGGCGGCCCGCGCCCCGCGCGGCGCGGGCGCCCAGGGCGCCGGCGGCGCCGGCCCCGGGGAGTGCGGGCCGGCGACGGCCTTCGTGCTCGCGGGCGTCCCCGGCCGCGACGCCGTGGTCGCCGGCGCCGGCGCGCTCGTCCATCGCCTCGGCGGCGTGCACGGCGCCCGGCCGGCGCGGCCGGTGCCCGGCGGCGAGCCGTGCGGCGACGATGCTCCCGGCCGAGGTGCCGACGAAGGCCTCGGCCCGGCGCAGGTCGACCCCGGCCGCGTCCTCGAGTCCGGCCAGGACGCCGTTGGTCCAGGCCTCGCCGAGGACGCCTCCGGCTCCGAGGACGAGGACGTCGGGGGCGGTGGAGGTCCCGCTCATGGACGCGCCACTGTACGCGAAGCGCTGTACGCGATAACGGATGTACGTGATACCGTACGCCGTGGATGGCCCTCGCGGACGCCCTCGACCAGCCCGTCCTGATCGGCCCGCGCGTGCGGGCGCTGCGCGAGGCGATGGACCTCTCGCTGCGCGACCTCGCGGACCGCTCCGGCGTCTCCGCCCCGATGCTCAGCCAGGTCGAGCGGGGGGAGACGAGCCCGACGCTCTCGGTCGCCGCGCGCATCGCGGGCGGCCTCGACCTGCGGCTGAGCCAGCTGC
Organism: uncultured Actinomycetes bacterium; assembly: GCA_963707695.1. Classification (GTDB taxonomy): domain Bacteria; phylum Actinomycetota; class Thermoleophilia; order Solirubrobacterales; family Solirubrobacteraceae; genus JAOPZW01. The sequence continues at coordinate 649,239 of CAVPQY010000006.1, forward strand.
TGCGCCTCGAGGAGGCCGGCAGCGTCACGATCGTCCGCGCCGGCGAGCGCCGGCGCGGCGGGTCGGCCCGCGGCGGCCACCGCGTCGAGGTGCTCACCGCGCCGCTGCCCGGGCAGCGCGCCGAGCTCAGCCGCCACGTGCTGACCCCCGGGGCCCGCACCGGCCTGGCGGGCGACCCGCCGATGCACGAGCCGGGCAGCCGCGAGATCGCCCTGGTCGAGGACGGCGCGGTCGTCCTGGAGGTCGACGGCGAGCGCCACGACCTCGCCGCGGGCGACTGCGTGACCTTCGACGCCGACCTGCCCCACCACTTCGCCAACCCCGGCCCGGACGAGGCGCGCCTGCTGGCCGTCGTCTCCGCGGGCCTCCGACGGAGCTGAGCCGATGGCCCCCACCACGCTGTTCGACAAGATCTGGGCCGCCCACGAGGTGGCGCCCGGCCTGCTGTACATCGACCTGCACCTCGTCCACGAGGTCACGAGCCCGCAGGCCTTCGACGGGCTGCGCCTGGCCGGGCGCCCCGTCCGCCGGCCCGACCGCACGCTGGCCACGGCCGACCACAACGTGCCCACCGACGGCACCCCGGTCGCGGCGCGCATCCGCGACGTGCTCTCGCGCACGCAGGTCGAGACGCTCGAGCGCAACTGCGCCGAGTTCGGGATCCCGCTGCACTCCCTCGGCTCCGAGCACCAGGGCATCGTCCACGTCATCGGGCCCGAGCTCGGGCTGACCCAGCCCGGGATGACCATCGTCTGCGGCGACAGCCACACCGCCACCCACGGCGCCTTCGGCGCGCTCGCGTTCGGCATCGGGACGAGCGAGGTCGAGCACGTGCTGGCGACCCAGACGCTCGTGCAGCGCAAGCCGCGCTCGATGCGCGTGCGCTACGAGGGCGGCCTCGGGTTCGGCGTCACGGCCAAGGACCTCATCCTCGGGACGATCGGCCAGATCGGCGTCGACGGCGCCGCCGGCCACGTCGTCGAGTTCGCCGGGCCCGCCGTCGAGGCGCTGACGATGGAGGGCCGCATGACGGTCTGCAACATGACGATCGAGGGCGGCGGCCGGGCGGGCATGGTCGCGCCCGACGAGACGACGTCCGCCTGGGTCGCCGAGCGCGGGGTCGAGGTGGACCCGGCCTGGTCGGGCCTGCGCACCGACGCCGGGGCGACCTTCGACAAGGAGGTCGTCGTCGACGCCGGCGCGCTGAGCCCGATGGTGAGCTGGGGGACCAACCCGGCGCAGGTCGTCGGCGTGACCGACGTCGTGCCCGCGCCCTCCAGCGAGGGCGAGGAGCGCGCCCTGGTCTACATGGACCTCCGGCCGGGGACGCCGGTCCGGGACATCCGGCTCGACCGCGTCTTCATCGGCTCGTGCACGAACTCGCGGATCGGCGACCTCCGCGCGGCCGCCGCGGTCGTCGAAGGCCACCGGGTGGCGTCGCACGTCGACGCGATGGTCGTCCCGGGGTCGGTGCAGGTGAAGCGCCAGGCCGAGGCGGAGGGCCTCGACGAGGTCTTCCGCGCCGCGGGGTTCGACTGGCGCGGGGCCGGCTGCTCGATGTGCCTCGGCATGAACCCCGACATCGCCGCTCCCGGCGAGCGCGTCGCGAGCACCTCGAACCGCAACTTCGAAGGGCGCCAGGGCCGCGGGGCGCGCAGCCACCTCGTGAGCCCGCAGATGGCGGCCGCCGCCGCCATCGAGGGGCACTTCGTCGACGTCCGCGAGTGGGACGGGGTCACCGCATGAGAGCCATCGAGACCATCACCGGCCCCGTCGCGGTCCTGGACCGCCACGACGTCGACACGGACCAGATCATCCCCAAGCAGTTCCTCAAGCGGGTGGAGCGGACGGGCTTCGGCGAGTTCCTCTTCTACGACTGGGCCAAGGAGCCCGACTGGGACCTCCCGGCCCACCAGATCCTCGTGACCGGGCGGAACTTCGGCTGCGGCTCGAGCCGCGAGCACGCGCCCTGGGCGCTCGAGGACTACGGCTTCCGGGCGATCATCGCGGAGAGCTTCGCGGACATCTTCAGCTCGAACTGCACGAAGATCGGCCTGCTGCCGATCGTCCTCGCGCCCGAGGAGGTGCGGGCCGTGGCCGACGCGGGGCACGCCCAGGTCGACCTCGCCGCGCAGGAGGTCCGCTGGACCGGGGCCGATGGCGCGTGCGTCGCGCGCTTCGAGGTCGACCCGGAGGTCAAGCACCGGCTCCTCAACGGCCTCGACGACATCGCGCTGACGCTCCAGCGCGACGGGGAGATCGCGGCCTACGAGCGCGACCGCGAGCGTCGCGGTCCCGTCACGACGGCCGTCGGCCTAGCGGTGCCCCGCGTCGTCCTGCTGCCCGGGGACGGGATCGGGCCCGAGATCGCTGCCGTGGCCGTCGACGTGCTGCGGGCGGTCGCCGACGACCTCGCGTTCGAGGAGCACCCGTTCGGCGGCGTCTCGATCGACCGCCACGGCACGGCCCTGACCGACGCGACGCTCGCCGCCTGCCGCGCGGCCGACGCCGTCCTGCTGGCCGCCGTCGGCGGGCCGAGGTGGGACACGACCGACCCCGACGCCCCGCGGCCCGAGCAGGGCCTGCTCGGCCTGCGCCGCGAGCTCGGCCTCTACGCCAACCTGCGCCCGGTCAAGGCCATCGACGCGCTGCTGGACGCGAGCCCGCTGCGCCCCGAGGTCGTGGCCGGCACCGACCTCCTGGTCGTGCGCGAGCTCACGGGCGGCATCTACTTCGGGGCGAAGACCCGGACGCCCGACGAGGCCTCCGACGACTGCCGGTACACGCGCGGTGAGGTCGAGCGGATCGCGCGCGTCGCCTTCCGCGCCGCCCGGTCGAAGGTCGTCAGCGTCGACAAGGCCAACGTCCTGGAGACGAGCCGGCTGTGGCGGGAGGTCGTCCGCGACGTCCACGCCCGCGAGTTCCCGTACGTCGAGCTCGAGCACGCGCTCGTCGACTCGACCGCGATGAAGCTCGTGACCGCCCCCCGGCACTTCGACGTGCTCGTGACCGAGAACCTCTTCGGCGACATCCTCAGCGACGAGGCCTCGGTCATCACCGGGTCGCTCGGCCTGCTGCCCAGCGCGTCGCTCGGCGAGGACGGCACCCCCGGCCTGTTCGAGCCCGTCCACGGCTCGGCGCCGGACATCGCCGGGCAGGGGATCGCCAACCCGCTGGCCATGGTCCTGTCGGCCGCGATGCTCCTCCGGCACGGGCTCGGTCGACGCGATGCCGCGGCGGCCGTAGAATCGGCGGTCGACCGCGCGCTGCAGGCGGGCCTGCGCACGCGGGACCTCGGCGGGACCGCGAGCACCGCCGAGGCCGCGCAGGCCGTGCTCGCCGAGCTCTAGGAGACCAGGACCCCACGTGCAGCCTGCGGACCTCATCTGGATGAACGGCGAGTTCGTGCCCTGGGACGAGGCCAAGGTCCACGTGCTCACCCACGGCCTGCACTACGGCACCGGGGTGTTCGAGGGCATCCGCTGCTACGACAGCGAGACGGGCCCGGCGGTGTTCCGCCACCAGGACCACCTCGACCGGCTCGTCCGCAGCGCCGAGCTCTACTACATGCCGGTGCCCTACGACCGCGAGCAGCTGCGGCAGGCGACGCTCGAGCTCATCGGCCGCAACGGCCTGCGCGAGTGCTACATCCGCCCGCTCGTCTTCCGGGGCTACGGCACCATGGGCCTGTTCCCGCTCGACGCGGAGGTCGACGTCGCCATCGCCGTCTGGGAGTGGGGCGCGTACCTGGGCGAGGAGGGCAAGCGCGACGGCATCCGGGCGAAGGTCAGCTCGTGGCGGCGCATCAGCCCCGACTCGCTCATCCCGCACGCCAAGGCCTCGGGCCAGTACCTCAACTCCGTCCTGGCCAAGATCGAGAGCCACAAGGCCGGGTACGACGAGGCGATCCTCCTCGACGACCACGGCCACGTGTGCGAGGGGTCGGGCGAGAACATCTACGTCGTCCAGGACGGCGTGATCGCCACCCCGCCCCAGACCGCCTCGATCCTCGACGGCATCACCCGCAAGGCCGTCCTGCAGATCGCGCGCGACCTGGGGGTCGAGGTCGTCGAGCGCGACCTCGCGCGCTCCGAGCTCTACCTGGCCGACGAGGTCTTCTTCAGCGGCACCGCCGCCGAGCTCGTGCCGGTGCGCGAGGTCGACGACCACGCCGTCGGCACCGGGCGCCCGGGCGAGGTCACGCGGGCGGTGCAGCAGGCCTACGAGGACGCGCTGCGCGGCCGCACGGAGCGCTACCGCGAGTGGCTCGACCCCGTGCCCGCGCTCGCCGCGCAGGGCACGTGAGCGCGGTCGAGCTCTACGACGCGACCCTGCGCGACGGCATGCAGGGGCAGGGCATGGCGCTCTCGGCCGCCGAGAAGGTGCGCGTCGCCCGGCGCCTGGACGCCCTCGGCGTCCACCTGGTCGAGGCGGGCTTCCCCGGCTCGAACCCGAAGGACCTCGAGCTCTTCGAGCTGCTGGCCTCCGAGGTGCTCCAGCAGGCCGAGGTCGCCGCCTTCGGCATGACGCGCCGGCGCGACCTGCCCGCGGACGAGGACCCCGGGCTGCGCACGCTGGCGGGGTGCTTCGCGCCCGTCTGCACGCTCGTGGGGAAGACCTGGGGGCTGCACCTCGAGAAGGTCGTCCGCGTCGGCCGCGACGAGAACCTCGCGCTCATCGGCGACTCGGTCGCGTTCCTGCACGCGGCGGGCAAGCGCGTCGTCTACGACGCCGAGCACTTCTTCGACGGCTTCCGCGACGACGAGGGCTACGCGCTCGAGTGCCTGCGCGTCGCCGCCGCCGCGGGCGCCGAGACCGTCGTGCTCTGCGACACGAACGGCTCGTCGCTCCCGTCGCAGGTCGGCGCGGCCACCGCCCGGGCCGTGGCCGCGCTCGGCGGCGCCCACGCGGGCGTGCGCGTCGGCATCCACCCGCACGACGACGCCGGCTGCGGCGTGGCCAACGCGTTCGCGGCCGTCGAGGCCGGGGCGCGCCAGGTCCAGGGGACGATGAACGGCATCGGCGAGCGCACGGGCAACGCGAACCTCGTGTCGATCATCGCCGGGCTGCAGCTCAAGCTCGGCCACCGCGTCGTCGCCGACGAGCAGCTCGCCGGGCTCACCGACGCCGCGCACTTCGTCGACGAGCTCCTCAACCGGACGCCGGACCCCGGCCAGCCCTACGTCGGGCGCAACGCCTTCGCCCACAAGGGCGGGATGCACGTCGCGGGCGTGCGCGCCGACGCGGCGACGTTCGAGCACGTCGCCCCCGAGGTCGTGGGCAACCGCCGCGAGCTCGTGATGAGCGAGCTGGCCGGCCGCGCGACGGCCGCCGAGAAGGCGCAGGAGCTCGGGCTCGAGCTCGACGAGGACGGCGCCGCCCGCGTCACCGAGCAGGTCAAGCGCCTCGAGCACCGCGGCTACCAGTACGAGGCCGCCGACGGGTCCTTCGCGCTGCTCGTGCGGCGCGAGACCGGGGCCTTCGAGCCGCTCTTCACGCTCGAGAGCTGGCGCGTGATCGTCGAGCAGCGCCGCGACGGCGCCGTCGAGACCGAGGCCACGATCAAGATCTGGGTCGACGGCGAGCGCTACGTCCGCACGGCCGAGGGCAACGGCCCGGTCAACGCGCTCGACGCCGCCCTGCGCGCCGCCATCGCGGAGATCCACCCGCACCTCGCCGCGATCGAGCTCGTGAACTACAAGGTCCGGATCCTGGACGAGCGCCACGGCACGGCCGCGGTCACGCGCGTGCTCATCGACTCCAGCGACGGGCACGAGGTGTGGGGCTCGATCGGCGTCCACGAGAACGTCATCGCCGCCTCCTGGGAGGCCCTCGTCGAGTCGCTCGCCTACGCCGAGCAGCCCGCCGCGGGGGCCGCGCCGCCCGTGCGCGACCCGGGCCGGCCGGCGCCGGCGCCGTGAGCGGCGTCCGCCAGGAGGAGGTGCCGCTCGCGCGGCCCGTGCTCGGCGAGGCCGAGGAGCAGGCGGTGCTCGACGTCCTGCGGTCGGGCCAGCTCTCGCTCGGCCCGCGCGTGCCGGCCTTCGAGGAGGCGTTCGCGGCTCGGCTCGGCGTCGCCCACGCGAGCGCGGTCTCCAGCGGCACCGCCGGGCTGCACCTCGCGCTGCGCGCGGTCGGCGTGGGGGAGGGCGACGAGGTCGTCACGTCGCCCTTCTCGTTCGTGGCCAGCGCCAACAGCGTGCTCTTCGAGCGCGCTCGGCCCGTGTTCGCCGACATCGACCCGGTCACGCTGAACCTCGACCCCGCGGCGGCCGCCGCGGCGGTCACCGACCGCACGACGGCGCTGCTCCCGGTCCACATCTTCGGCTACCCGGCCGACCTGCCCGCGCTCGAGCGCCTCGGGCTCCCGCTCGTCGAGGACGCCTGCGAGGCGCTCGGCGCGGTCCACGCCGACGGCGTCGCGGTCGGCGCGCGCGGCCACCCGGCGGTGTTCGGCTTCTACGCCAACAAGCAGCTCACGACCGGCGAGGGCGGGATGCTCACGACCGCCGACGCGGCGGTCAAGGCGCGCGTCGACAGCGAGCGCAACCAGGGCCGCGCCCCCGACATGGGCTGGCTCGACCATGACCGCCTCGGCTTCAACTACCGCCTCAGCGACCTGCACGCCGCCGTCGGCCTGGCCCAGCTCGACCACCTCGACGCGATGCTCGAGGACCGTGCGCGGGTCGCCGCGGCCTACCGCGAGGCCTTCGCCGGCCTCGAGCGCGAGCGGGGACTCGGGCTTCCCTGCCCGGACGCCGGCGGCGACCGGCGCGGCTGGTTCGTCTTCGTCGTGCAGGTCCCGCGCGGCCACGACCGCGACGCGGTGATCGCGGCCCTGCGCGCGCGAGGGGTGCAGTGCAAGCCGTACCTGCCCGCGATCCACCTCATGTCCTTCTACCGCGAGCGCTTCGGGCACCGCCCCGGCGAGTTCCCCGTCTGCGAGGACGTGGCCGCGCGCTCCGTCGCGCTGCCGTTCTTCCCCGGGCTGGCGGAGGACCAGGTGGCGCGCGTGGCCGAGGCGCTGGCCGGGGCGCTGGACGCGCCGGCATGACGGCCCGGCGCGCCGAGGAGCTGCGGCGCGCCCGCCGGCGCGCGCGGGTCGCCGGCGCGGCGGTCTTCGTGGTCGGGCTGGCGCTGCCCGTGGTGCTCTTCGGGCGCGTCGTGCGGGCGATCGCGGCCGACTTCCGGCTCGACCCCAGCTACCTCGTCACGGGCTGGTCGCCGTGGGTCCTCATGGGCCTCGGCCTGCTGTGCTTCGTGCCCGTCGCGGTGCGCGACTGGCGCGACCCCGACCGGCGCTTCCCGGGCCGCGGCACGGCGGCGTGGTCGGGCTGGGGCGTCAGCCTCTACCTCCTGGGGTTCCTCCTCGCGACCCAGGTCAGCCAGATCGCCGACGCGCTGTAAGGTCGGCTGCCGCATGTCGCGCTTCGCCGAGCCGCCGGACCCGCTGTTCGTCGCGCTCAACCGCTCCCTCGGCGTTCGACCGGCGCCTGTGGCGCCAGGACGTCGCCCAGTCCCGAGCCCACGCGCGCATGCTCGCGGCGCGCGACGTCATCTCCGGCGCCGACCGCGATGCCCTGCTGGCGGCGCTCGACGCGGTCGCGGCCGAGCTGGCGGAGGGGCGCTTCCCGTTCCGGGAGGACGACGAGGACATCCACATGGCCGTCGAGCGGCGGGTCACGGAGGTCGCCGGGCCGGTCGGGGGCAAGCTCCACACGGCCCGGTCGCGCAACGACCAGGTCGCCACGGACGTCGCGCTCTTCACGCGCGAGGCGGCCCTGGAGGCGATCGCCGCCGCCGAGGAGCTCATGCGGGCGCTCGTCGCGGCCGCCGAGGCGCACCTCGACTGGCCGCTGCCGGGCTACACCCACCTCCAGCGCGCCCAGCCCGTCTACCTCTCCCACCACCTGCTCGCCTACGTCTGGATGCTCGCCCGCGACCGCGAGCGACTGCGCTTCACCGTGGCCCAGACGCAGGTCCTGCCGCTCGGCGCCGGCGCACTCGCGGGCGTGAACTTCGCCACCGACCGGCGGATGGTCGCCGACGAGCTGGGCTTCGAGCACGTCGCCCCGAACTCCATCGACGCCGTCGCCAACCGCGACTTCGTCCTGGACTTCCTCGCCGCCGCGGCGACCTGCGCGACGCACCTCTCCCGCCTGGGCGCCGAGCTCGTCCTCTGGTCCAGCCAGGAGTTCGGGTTCGTCGAGCTGCCCGACGCGTGGTCGAGCGGGTCGTCGATCATGCCCCAGAAGAAGAACCCCGACGCGGCCGAGCTCCTGCGGGCCAAGGCGCCGCGCGTGGTGGGGCGCCTCACCGCGCTGCACGGCGTCCTGCACGCGCTCCCGCTGACGTACAACAAGGACCTCCAGGAGGACAAGGAGCACCTCTTCGACGCGGCCGACACGCTCCGCGACGCCCTGCGTGCTGCGGCCGGGATGGTCGCCGGGGCACGCTTCGACCGCGAGCGCATGGCCGCGGCCGCGTCCGACGAGCTCATCGCGGCGACCGACCTGGCCGACCTCCTCGTGCGCCGTGGCACGCCGTTCCGGGAGGCCCACGGCGTGGTGGCCGGCCTCGTCCGCGAGGCCGTCACGAGCGGGCGGCCGCTGTCCGAGGTCGCCGTCCCCGCCCTGGGCGAGGAGGCCGCCGAGGTCCTGCGCCAGCGCTCCTGGCTGGAGTCGAAGGTCAGCGAGGGCGGCACCGCCCTGCCCCGGGTCCGCGAGCAGCTCGAGGCGGCCCGCGCGCTGCTCGATGGCTGACGCGGTCCTGCCGCTGGACTTCTACGACCGCCCCGTGCTGCGGGTGGCGCGCGACCTCGTCGGCTGCACCGTCACGCACGGCGGCAGCAGCGGCGTCATCGTCGAGACCGAGGCCTACCACTGGACCGAGCCGGCCTGCCACGCCTACGTCGGCGTGACGCAGCGGACGTCGACGATCTGGGGGCCGCCGGGGACCGCCTACGTCTACCGGTCCTACGGCATCCACGCCCTCCTGAACGCGGTCTGCGAGCCCGACGGCGTCGGCGCCGCGGTCCTCATCCGCGCGCTCGAGCCCCGCGACGGGATCGAGCTCATGCGCGCGCGGCGCGGCGTCGCGCGCGACGCCGACCTCTGCTCGGGGCCGGGGAAGCTCACCCAGGCGCTGGGCATCGAGCTGTCGGAGAACGCGACGAGCCTCGCCGACGGGCCGGTGCGCCTGGGGCCGCGCCCCACGGGGTGGCGCCGGCCGCGGATCGTCGCCGGCGAGCGCATCGGGATCACCCGCGCTGCGGACCTGCCCTGGCGCTTCATGGCGCTCGGCACGCGCCACGTGTCGCGGCCGTGGCCGCCCGCCGTCCGGGCGGCGTTGCGCGACGCGGCCTGACCGGCGGCACAGACCCCGCCGCCCGGCCGGGGCGCCGGTGGGCGCCGAGCGGGGCCTAGCCCGCCGGCGCGGTGGCCCCGCCCCCGGCGCCCGTCCCGCCGCCGCTGGACGGCGGCGTCGCCTGCGGGGTGGACGGGGCCGCGGGGGTCGCCGGGGCGGGCGTGGAGGGCGTGGCCTTCGGTGCGGCCGGCTGCTTGGGCGTCGCCGGGGTCGTCCCGCCCCCGTCGCCGGTCCCGCCCGCGCCACCGGAGCCGGTCCCACCCGTGCCCGTGCCGGTGCCGGCCGACGGCGCCGGCGTGGCCGGCTGCCCCTCGGCGGGCACCGGGACCGTCGGGGACGTCGGCGTGGTGGGCGCGACGGGCAGCGGCGGCAGGCCCTCCTTCGCGCGCTCGCGGTCGACGCGCGCCTGGTCGGCCGCGAGCGCCCGCGTCATGAACGCGTGCCAGATGATCGCGGGGAACGTGCCGCCCTCGACCGGGCCGCCCTGGAACTCGGTCTTCATGGGCTTGAAGCCCTGCGGGTAGCCGACCCAGACGGCGACGGTGTACTTGTGGGTGAAGCCCACGAACCACGCGTCGCCGGAGTTCTCGGTCGTGCCGGTCTTGCCGGCCGCGAACTCGGTGCCGAGCGCCGCCCGCCGCCCGGTGCCACGGGCCACGACGCTGGCCAGCGCGGCGGTGGCCGTCTGGACCACGTCGGGCCGCAGGACGCGCCGGCGGCGGACGCGGTTGCGCACGAAGGGCTCGCCGCCGCCCAGCGTGCCGACGGATCGGATCCCCACCGGGCCGCCGCCGGGGCTGCCGAGCGACCCGGTGACGCGCGACCCGCCCGCCGCGAAGGTCTCGTAGGCGTGGGCCATGTCGAGCGGCGTGACGCCCTGGCGCAGGCCGCCCAGCGTCATGGACGGGTTCGTGGAGATCGGGGTCCGGATGCCCATCCGGCGGGCCATGCGGGCGATCCGCCGCGTCCCGACCTGGAGGCCGACCGCGGCGTAGACCGCGTTGTCGGACACGGTCAACCCGCCGACGAGGCTCTGCACGCCGGAGTAGGAGCCCTCGAAGTTGTTCACGATGAAGACCTCGCGCCCGCGGGTCCCGGGGACCGGGAACTCGCGCTTGCGCGAGGGCCAGAGCGACCCGGGCCCGATCCCGCGGGTGAGCGCGGTGGCCAGCGTGAAGGGCTTGATGGACGACCCGGGCTGGCGCTGGCCCTGCGTGGCGAGGTTGAACGGCTGCTCCTCGTAGTTCCGGCCGCCGACCATGGCGCGGACCTCGCCCGTGTCGTTGTCGATGGCCACGAGCGCGGCGGACGGCTGCGTCGGGCTGGCCAGGACCTCGTCGACGGACGCCTGCGCGGCGTCCTGCAGGTCGCTGTCGAGGGTCGTCTGCACGTCGAGGCCGCCCTCGAGCGCCCGCCGGGCGCCGAAGCGGTCGACGAGCTGCTGGCGCACCCACGTCGTGAAGTACGGGTACTTCGTCTCGACCGACGGCGGCCGGACGTCGTTCGGGCCCGGCAGCGCGGCCTGGCGGCCGTTGAAGAGGTCCAGGCGCGAGATCCGGCCCTGCTCGAACATCCGCTGCAGGACGAGGTCGCGGCGCGCCTTGGCGGCGGCCGGGTGCGCGATGGGGTCGTAGGCGCTGGGCGACGCGATGACGCCGGCCAGCAGCGCCGCCTCGTAGGGCGCGAGCACGCGGGCGCAGGGCCGCGCACGCGTCCCGCAGCCGGGGTGCTGGCGGCTGAAGTACGTCCGCGCGGCGGCCTCGATCCCGTAGGCGCCGTTGCCGAAGTAGATCGAGTTCAGGTACTGGGTGAGGATCTTGGCCTTGGACCACTTGCGGGTCAGGTGGTAGGCCAGGGCCGCCTCGCGCATCTTCTGCAGCACCGTCCGGTCGGACTGCGCGCGCAGCGCGTTCTTCACGAACTGCTGGGTGATCGTGGACCCGCCCTGGGCGGCGCGCTGCTGCACGAGGTCCTGGAAGAGCGCGCGCCCGATGCCCTTGAGGTCGACGCCCGAGTTCTCGTAGAAGCGGCGGTCCTCGATGGCGATGACCGCGTTGCGCATGACCGGCGAGATGTCGTCGAAGCCGACGAGGATGCGCGAGTGGTTGTTCGTCAGGACGCCGAGCGTGCGGCCGTGCACGTCGGTGAGCACCGAGTTCCGCGCGTCCTGGTACTCCTTGCGGTTCTCGAGGTCGGGCAGGTCGGAGGCGACCGCCATCATCATCCCGAAGGCCGTCGAGACGAGCGCGAGCAGCGCCAGCGGCACGAGGATGGCCAGCAGGCGCAGCTTCTTGACCCGCGGCGGGGTCGGTGGCGAGCCGTCGTCGTCGCCGTCGGCGGGGAACAGCGGGGTGATGTTCGACGGGCTCTCGACGCTCATGGGCGGCGGGCGCGCCGGGCGGACCGGCGGGGGCTCGGGCTCGACGACGACCTGCGGGGGGCGGGCCGTGATCGGCGCGTGAGTCTAGCATCGGGCCGATGGCCGACCCCGCCGCCGACGCCGCCTTCCTGACCCGCAACGCCGCGGCCGCACTGCCCGCCGGCGCGCTCGAGCGGCGCCTCGCCGAGGCCGCCCGCGAGGGGCGGCAGCTGCGCGTCAAGCTCGGCCTGGACCCCACCGCGGCGGACCTCCACCTCGGGCACACGGTGGTCCTGCAGAAGCTGCGCGAGTTCCAGGACCTCGGGCACCGCGTCGTCCTCATCGTCGGCGACTTCACCGCGCGCGTGGGCGATCCGAGCGGGCGGTCGACGACGCGACCCGTGCTCGGCACGGAGCAGATCGAGGCCAACGCGCGGACCTACCAGGACCAGGCGCTGCGCATCCTCGTCGACGACCCGGAGCGCTACGAGCTGCGCTCCAACTCGGAATGGCTCGACATGCCGATGGAGGAGCTCTTCCGCCTGGCGCGGACGACGACCGTCGCCCAGCTGCTGGAGCGCGACGACTTCGCCCGGCGCTACGCGGCAGAGCAGCCGATCTCGGTCCTCGAGCTGCTGTACCCGCTCCTGCAGGGCTACGACTCCGTGGCCGTCCGCGCCGACGTCGAGCTCGGGGGGACCGATCAGACCTTCAACCTCCTGCTCGGCCGCGACGTCCAGCGCGCCTTCGGGGTGCCCGAGCAGGTCGTGCTCACGGTGCCGATCCTGCCCGGCCTCGACGGGGCCGAGAAGATGTCGAAGTCGCTCGGGAACCACATCGGCGTCACCGACCCGCCGCGGGACATGTACGGCCGGGCGATGTCCCTGCCCGACGAGGCGATGCCGACGTGGTACGCCGTCCTCGGCCTGCCTCCCGCGCCGGACGGCGCGTCGCCGCGCGAGGCCAAGCGCGCCCTCGCGCGGGCCATCGTCGAGCGCTTCCAGGGTGCGGACGCGGCGGCCGACGCCGAGGAGCACTTCGACCGCCTCTTCGTCCGCCACGAGGCGCCCGACGAGGTGCCCGAGGTCACGGTCGCCCCGGACGACGGGCACGTCCACGTGCCGGCCCTCCTCGCGCAGGCCTTCGGGCTCTCGCGCTCGGAGGCGCGGCGGCTCCTGGGCCAGGGCGCGGTCCGCGTCGACGGCGAGGCGCTCGGGCCCGAGGACCTCGACGTCGACCCGACGCGCCTGGACGGGCGCGTGGTCCAGGTGGGCAAGCGGCAGTTCCGCCGCGTGCGCGTGGGTTGAGCCGGCCGCTCGACGCGAGGGGGCCGCGCGACGCCGGCCGGGTCGGCCCGACCCCGGCTCCGAGCCGAGGGCCGCACCGCGCGGCCGGCGTCGAGGCGTGTATCGTCCGCCTCCGTCGACGCGGCACCTCCCGCAGCGGGCCCTTGGGCCCGGACCGGGCAGGCGCTATACTCGACGGTCCGCCTCAGGCTCTCGGGTCTGAGCGCGCCTCTCGCGAAGGTGTCCCCTTCGCCCGGACGGGCGCGACGGTCTTTGAAAACTCAACAGCATGCGCACTTTGGATCTTCGGATCCGAGTGTGCGTCCAGGTTCGATCCGCCGGGACCCAGCCGGGCCCTGGCGGACCTGAGAATGAACCCGTCATAGATCGCAGTGCCCCGTGTATGGGCGCTGCACAGAGATCCATGACAGCTCTACGTGACGGTTCGCGGCCCTCGGGCTGCGTTCCAGCAGTTCTTCACGGAGAGTTTGATCCTGGCTCAGGACGAACGCTGGCGGCGTGCTTAACACATGCAAGTGGAGCGACGAACCGGGCTTCGGCCCGGGGCAAAGCCGCGAACGGGTGAGTAACACGTGGGCAACCTGCCCCGATGACCGGGACAACCCGAGGAAACTCGGGCTAATACCGGATGTGCTCCCGTCTCATGAGGGACGGATGGAAAGGAAGCTTCGGCCTCCGCATCGGGATGGGCCCGCGGCGCATTAGCTTGTTGGTGGGGTAACGGCCTACCAAGGCGACGATGCGTAGCTGGTCTGAGAGGACGATCAGCCACACTGGGACTGAGACACGGCCCAGACTCCTACGGGAGGCAGCAGTGGGGAATCTTGCACAATGCGCGAAAGCGTGATGCAGCAACGCCGCGTGCGGGAAGACGGCCTTCGGGTTGTAAACCGCTTTCAGTTGGGACGAAGCCTGGTCGGTGAACAGCCGATCCAGGTGACGGTACCTTCAGAAGAAGCCCCGGCTAACTACGTGCCAGCAGCCGCGGTAATACGTAGGGGGCAAGCGTTGTCCGGAATCATTGGGCGTAAAGCGCGTGTAGGCGGCTCGATAAGTCTGCTGTGAAAGTCCAGGGCTCAACCCTGGGATGCCGGTGGATACTGTCGAGCTCGAGTCCGGAAGAGGCGAGTGGAATTCCTGGTGTAGCGGTGAAATGCGCAGATATCAGGAGGAACACCAATGGCGAAGGCAGCTCGCTGGGACGGTACTGACGCTGAGACGCGAAAGCGTGGGGAGCAAACAGGATTAGATACCCTGGTAGTCCACGCCGTAAACGATGGGCACTAGGTGTGGGAGGTGTCGACTCCTCCCGTGCCGAAGCTAACGCATTAAGTGCCCCGCCTGGGGAGTACGGTCGCAAGACTAAAACTCAAAGGAATTGACGGGGGCCCGCACAAGCAGCGGAGCATGTGGTTTAATTCGACGCAACGCGAAGAACCTTACCTGGGCTTGACATGTGCCTGACCGCCCTGGAAACAGGGCTTCCCTTCGGGGCAGGTTCACAGGTGGTGCATGGCTGTCGTCAGCTCGTGTCGTGAGATGTTGGGTTAAGTCCCGCAACGAGCGCAACCCCCGTCGCATGTTGCCAGCATTTAGTTGGGGACTCATGCGAGACTGCCGGTGACAAACCGGAGGAAGGTGGGGATGACGTCAAGTCATCATGCCCCTTATGTTCAGGGCTACACACGTGCTACATTGGCGCGTACAGAGGGCTGCGATACCGCGAGGTGGAGCGAATCCCTCAAAGCGCGTCTCGGTTCGGATTGCAGGCTGAAACCCGCCTGCATGAAGGTGGAGTTGCTAGTAATCGCGGATCAGCATTGCCGCGGTGAATACGTTCCCGGGCCTTGTACACACCGCCCGTCACACCACGGGAGTGAGCAACACCCGAAGCCGGTGGCCTAACCCTTAGGGGAGGGAGCCGTCGAAGGTGGGGCTCGTGACTGGGGTGAAGTCGTAACAAGGTAGCCGTACCGGAAGGTGCGGCTGGATCACCTCCTTTCTAGGGAGCCCTCGTGATGAGGGCACGCACGGCACGGCGCCGACCGTGAACCCGCCGGTCCTTCGGGACCAGCTCCTCCGGGAGCCGAGGCGGGGGGAACGCCGGCCTCCGACCGTGTGGCTAGAACGTCGACCGGACCTGGCCCCGCCAGACTGGCATCCCGTCAGTCTCGAGCGGGTGCATGCTGTTGAGTTTTGAGAGACCGATCGCCCGCCGGCGCGCCCTCGTGTGCGTCGGCCGGTTGTCGCCCATCTCGGACGGCCCTTGAAAACTGCACAGTAGCCACATGTCGCCCCTTTTACGATGAGTCGGGGGCGGCACGGGTATCACCGGCCGGGCTTCCTTTCCGGAGCTCGGCCAGATCACCGTCAAGATAGTAAGGGCACATGGTGGATGCCTTGGCACCTAGAGTCGATGAAGGGCGTGAACGGCTGCGATAAGCCACGGGGAGACGCTGAATGGTCTTTGATCCGTGGATGCCCGAATGGGGAAACCCGGCGCCGGTAATGCGGCGTCACCGCCGGCTGAACACATAGGCCGGCAGGAGACAAGCGGGGGAAGTGAAACATCTCAGTACCCCGAGGAAAGTAAATCAACCGAGACTCCCTGAGTAGTGGCGAGCGAAAGGGGATCAGCCCAAACCTGGTACGTGCAAGCGGCCACGCGTTGCGTACCGGGGGTTGTAGGGCGCTTGTTCCGGACCGTGGCCGGTCCGGCGGCAGTTACAAAGC
>CAVPQY010000006.1:670000-747237 GCA_963707695.1 uncultured Actinomycetes bacterium
CGCCCGCCGCGCACGCGATCCTCGGCCGGCTCACCGACGTCGGGCTCGGCTACCTCAGCCTCGGCCGGCCGCTCACGACGCTGTCCGGCGGCGAGCGGCAGCGGCTCAAGCTGGCCACCCACATGGCGAAGCCGTCCCACCCGCCCGGCGTCTACGTCCTCGACGAGCCGACCGTCGGCCTCCACCTCGCCGACGTCGAGCAGCTGCTCGGCCTGCTCGACCGGCTCGTCGACTCCGGCACGTCGGTCATCGTCATCGAGCACCACCAGGGGGTCATGGCGCACGCCGACTGGATCATCGACCTCGGCCCCGGCGCCGGCCACGACGGCGGCCGGATCGTCTTCGAGGGCACACCCGCCGACCTCGTCGCCGGGCGGGAGGGGATCCGGTCCCTCACCGGCGAGCACCTCGCGGCCTACGTCGGCGCCTGACCGGCGTGCGCCGCCGACGAAGGAGACGCGTCCTAGGCGCGACCGAGGTGGCGATCGTCCGACCGCCCCCGCGGGCGCCCGCGCCGGCCGGTGGCCGACGGGGCGAGCGGAGTCGTGCAGGGGGTGACGCGAGCTGCGACCGTCCCGGGCCGCCCGGCCCGCGCCGGGGCGCGGAGCGTGCGGTGGTGCGGGTGCGGCTCGGGCGCGTCGGGGTGGCCGGGCGGGGAAGGCGCCTCCTCGAGGGTGGCGAAGGCCACGGCCAGGTCGACGGCGCGGCGGAGCCGGGTGCGCCACGGGCGCTCGGGGCTCCGGTTCATGGGATCTGCCTGCCAGAACATGTGTTCGCCAAGCTACGACGGGCCCCGGACGGCTGCAAGACGGATTGCAGGGGCCGCCCCGTACAGTCCGCGGGGTGGTCCACCTCAGGCTCGTCGTGCCGCCCGGCCGCGCGCAGGCGGTGCTCGACTTCCTGCTGGCCTGCACGACGGTGATCAACCTCGTGCACCTCACGGGTGCCAGCCGCCGGCCCGACGGCGACGTCGTGATGTGCGACGTCGCGCGCGAGGACGCCTCCGTCGTGCTGTCCGGCCTGCGTCACATGGGGCTCGAGCACGACGGCTCGATCGCCGTCGAGCTCGTCGACGTCGCGGTCTCCGACCTCGCCGTCGAGGCGGAGCGCGCGGCCGAGGGGGCTCCGGCGGACGCGGTGGTCTGGGAGGAGCTCACCGCGCGCACCTCGGAGTCCGCGGAGCTGTCCGGGAGCTTCCTCGCCTTCATCGTCATCGCCGGCGTCATCGCGGCCGTCGGCATCCTGCTGAACTCGCCGATCCTCATCGTCGGCGCGATGGTCGTCGGGCCCGAGTTCGGCCCGGTGGCCGGGTTCTGCGTGGCGGCCGTGCAGCGCCGGCGCGCGCTCGCCGCCCGCTCGCTCGTGGCGCTCGTCGTCGGGTTCGCCGCGCTCGTCGCGACCACCGCGGCTGCGGTGGCCGTCTGGCGGGCCGTCGGCATCGCGCCGGAGGACTTCAACTCCGCCGACCACTCGTTCGCCGAGACCATCGCCTCCCCCGACTGGTACACGGTCATCGTGGGGCTCGGCGCGGGGATCGCCGGCATGCTGTCGCTCTCCACCGCGAAGTCCGGCGCGCTCGTCGGCGTCCTGATCTCGGTGACCACGGTCCCGGCCGCCGCGAACGCGGCGGTCTGCCTGGTCTACGGCGACCGCGCCGGGGCCAGCGGGTCGGCGCAGACGCTGGTGCTCAACCTCCTGATGATCCTCGTCGGCGGGCTGGCCACGCTGACCGTGCAGCGCCTGGCCTACGATCGTCGCCGGCGCGCCCACCGCGCCGAGACGGAGCGCCGGCTCGCCGGCACCGGAGCGCGAACCGCGGTCCGGCGGCCCGCCGAGCGGCGCTAGACGGTCGCGCCGAGCGAGGACCAGACGTCGAGCTTCGTCCGCACCCGGGCGAGGACGTCGGACGTGAACTCCGACGTCGAGTGGTGGCCACCGAGGTCCGGGGTGCGGACGCCCGACGCGGCCGCCTCCAGGACGGACTCGTAGATCGCACGCGAGGCGCGGTCGCAGCCCTCGTGGCCCTTGACCGACGCGACGTGCAGCACGGCCGCGCTCGCGAGGATCATCGCCATCGGGTTCGCGACGTCCTTCCCGAGGAGGGCGGGCGCCGTCCCGTGGGGCGCCTCGGCCATCGCCACCTGGGTGTCGAAGCGCTCGTCGAAGGCCAGGAGGATGGACTCCGCGCCGGCGATCGACCCGAACATCGGCAGGACGAGGTCGCTGAGGCAGTCGCCGTCGCGGTTGAGCGCCGGGATCACCAGCGGGCCGTCGGCGGCGCCGCTGATGAGCCCGGCGTACGTCGCGTCGATGAGGACCGGCTGGTAGGTCACGTCGGGGTGCAGCCCGGCCGCCCGGTCGAGCTCCTCCTTGAGCATCCCCTCGTAGACGGGCGAGACCGTCCACTTCGGGCCGCCGTAGACCTTGCCGCCCATCCTGCGCGCCGTCCTGAAGGCGTACATGGCGACCGCCCGGCAGGTCGAGCGCGTGATCCGCTCGGTGCGGAAGGCGACCTCGTCGCCCGCGCCCTCCGTGCCCTCGCGCCACTGCTCGGCGCCGTAGGCGTCCTCCACGGCCATGCGGACCACGGAGATCGGCTCGAAGACGCCGGCGACGGGCGTCACGCCGGGGATGCGGCGGCCCGTGCGGATGATGACCTTGCCGTCGAGCTCCTCGCGGAGGATCCGGTTGGGGGACCCGACGTCGTCGCGTCCCTCGGGCGTGATGGTGGCCGCCTTGATGCCGAGGCCGGTGTCCCGCATGGCCCGCGCGGCCTGCGTGACGACGTCGTTGGCGGTGGCGCGCCGGCGCTCGAGCGACAGGTCGAAGCGCTGGAGCTCGAGGTCGAGCCCGAGGACGTCCGGGTCCAGGAGCCGGAGGGCCTGCTCGAGCAGCTCCTGCCCGGTCTCGTCCCCCTCGAGGACGACGATCTTCGGCACGGTGGGCATCGCCGACACGGTAGCCCAGGGCCCGCCGCCGAGGACGCCGGGCCCGCCGGGGCGGACGCCGCCGCGGCCGGTAGGCTCTCGCCCCCATGGCGGCCGAGGTCTGCAGCTGGTGCGGAGTCGGGATCGACCGCGATGACGGCTTCCGCCTGGCCGAGCCGGTGAGCGAGCGCAAGGCCGCCTTCTGCCGCCTCGAGCACGTCGTGCCGTGGGTCATCCAGGGCGCGCACGCCGACCCGGGGCGGCTGCTGGAGCCCGACGAGCCCGACGACGCCCTGGGGCGGTGCGTGCAGTGCGGCGAGGCGCTGGGCGACACGCGCGTGCTGCTCGTCCGCCATCGCGGCGAGCACCGGATCGCCGACGCGTTCTGCGGCACCGACCACCTCCTGCAGTGGGCCAAGGCCGGCGGCCGCTGGCGCTCGGCCAGCTGACGGCGCCCCCGGCCCTCGGGCCCGGCGCGCCCAGGCCCTAGGCGGGGACGCCCGCCGCGGCCGGGGCGGCCTGGAGCGTTCCCCGCCACCTCACGGCGATCGCGGCGCCCACGAGCGACACCGCCACGCCGACGACGACCGCCTCACGCCAGCCCGCGCCGTCGACGACGAGGCCCGAGACCGCGTTGCCGGACGCGACGCCGAGCGCGATCGCGGTCACGGGCCACGTGAAGGCCTCGGTGACCACGCCGCGCGGCGCGACCTCGCCGACGAGCTGGTTCCCCGCCGCGAACAGCGGGGCGATGCCGGCCCCCGCCACGATCGCCAGGGGCAGCATCACCGCGACCGACGACGCCGCGAGCAGCGGCACGATCGTCAGCGGCAGCAGGAGCGCGAGGCGCACGTAGGTGCGCCCGAGCGGGCCGTGGTGGCCGCGGGCGCCGTAGGCGAGGCCGCCGAGCCCGCTGCCGAGCGACCAGAAGGCGAGCAGCACGCCGGCCGCCGGGCGGTGGCCCTGGTCGGTGGCGAAGGCGGGAAGCGCGACCTCGGTGACGCCGAGGCAGAAGCCGATCGGCAGCGTCGCGGCGACGATGGTCCGCACCCCGGGGGCGGCGAGCGGCCCGAGCGGGTGGCGCTCCGCCGGCGCGGAGGGCACCCAGGCGCGCGAGGCGGGGGCGCCTACGAGCGTCGCGGTGCCGACGAGCACGAGCAGGCAGGCGGCCAGGAGCGCCGCGGCGGGCGCGACGAGCGACACGAGGACGGCCGCCAGCAGCGGGCCGACCACGAACGAGAGCTCGATGAGCACGGAGTCGAGCGCGAAGGCGGTCGGCAGCAGCTCCGGGCGGCCGTCGAGGAGCTCGGGCAGGAGCGGGCGCACGACGGCGCCGACCGGGGGCAGCGTCGCCCCCGCGATCGCGCCGCAGGCCGCGAGCGCCACCGTGGGCGCGCCCGCGAGGCCGAGGACGACGAGGAGCGCCAGGGCGACGGCGTGCCCGGCGGCCAGCGGGAGCAGGACGCGAGCGTGCCCGTGGCGGTCGATGAGGCGGCCCTGGAGCGGCGTCGTGACGGCGAGCGCGACGCCGAAGGCGCCGGCCACCGCGCCGGCCGGGCCGAACGAGCCCTTCTGGTCCTGCACGAAGAGGACGATGGCGAGCCCGTCCAGCCCGATCGGCATCCGGGCCAGGACGGCCGACGCCAGCAGGCGTCCCACCTCGGGCGCGCGCAGGACGCGCGCGTAGCGCGCGGCGGCGGTCATGCCACGGCCGGCGCGTCAGCCGGCCGGCGCGGAGGGCTGCGCGGGGGTGAGCCCGAGGGCGTCGGCGCGGGCCTCGAGGGCCGCGATGACCGACGCGAGGTGCGCGTCGAAGTCCACGCCGAGCTCCTCCGCGCCGCGACGGACCTCCTCGCGGTCGACGGCGGCCGCGAAGGCCGGCGTCTTGAGCTTCTTCTTGACCGACTTCGGCGTCATCCCGACGATGCCCTCGGGGCGCACCTTCGCCACCGCCACGACGAAGCCCGAGAGCTCGTCGACGGCGAAGAGCGTGCGCTCGAGCGGCGTCTCGCGCGGCACGCCGAGGTACGAGGCGTGCGACGCGACGGCTCGGACGAGCTCGGGCGGGTAGTCCAGGCGCTCGAGCTCGGCCAGCGCCATCCGCGGATGGCCCGTCTCGGGGTCCGGGTAGCGCTCGTAGTCGAGGTCGTGGAGCAGGCCGGTCAGGCCCCAGAGCTCCTCGTCCTCGCCGCGGACGACGGCCTCGTGACGCATCGCCGCCTCGACCGCGAGGCAGTGCCGCCGCAGGGACTCCGACGCGACCCAGGACGTGAGCAGGGCCCAGGCCTCATCGCGCGAAGGGAGCGGGGACATGGCTGTTAGCCTAGCCGCCGCCCCCATGGAGAAGTTCGTCATCGATGGTGGCGTCCCGCTCTCCGGCACGGTCGTCCCCGCCGGGAACAAGAACGGCGCCCTGCCCATCCTCGCCGCCTCGGTCCTGACCTCCGAGGAGCTCGTCGTGCGCAACGTGCCGCGCATCCGCGACGTCGACGCGATGCTGCGCGTCCTGCGTGGCCTGGGCGTCCGGGCCGACTGGCGCGACGCCAACGAGGTCGTGCTCTGCGCGGCCGGCGTCGACCCGGAGGCCGTGATCGACCGGGCCCACGCCGAGCGCATCCGCGCGTCCTTCCTCCTGGCCGGCCCGCTCCTGGCCCGCTTCGGCCGGGCGACGATGCCGCCGCCGGGTGGCGACGTCATCGGCCGCCGGCGCCTGGACCCGCACCTCGACGCCTTCCGGGCCCTGGGCGCGCGCTACGCCTCACAGCGCGACATCGTGCTCGAGGCCGAGGACGGGCGCCTGCAGCCGGGCACGGTCTTCATGGACGAGCCGTCGGTGATGGCGACCGAGAACGCGTTGATGGCCGCCGCGCTCACCCCGGGCCAGACCGTCATCGGCAACGCCGCGTGCGAGCCCCACGTCCAGGACCTCGCGCGGATGCTCACGAAGATGGGCGCCGACATCCGCGGCATCGGCTCCAACGTGCTCTGGGTGACGGGCAAGGCCGAGCTCGGCGGCTGCACGCACGACGTCGGCCCCGACCACATCGAGATCGGGTCGTTCATGGCGCTGGCCGGCGTGACGGGCGGCGAGCTGCGCATCCGCGACTGCGAGCCGGACGACCTGCGGATGATCCGCCTGGTCTTCCGCCGCATCGGGCTGCACAGCGAGCTCGACGGCGCCGACGTCGTCGTGCCCGGCGCCCAGAAGCTCATCGCGTCCCGCGACGTGGGGGAGTTCAAGGCCAAGGTCCAGGACGGCCCCTGGCCCGCCTTCCCGGCCGACCTCACGTCGATCGCGCTCGCGCTGGCGACGCAGTGCGAGGGCTCGGTCCTCATCCACGAGTGGATGTTCGAGAACCGCCTGGTCTTCACGGACAAGCTCGTGCTCATGGGCGCCGACGTCACCCTCTGCGACCCGCACCGGGCGATCGTCTCGGGCCCCTCGCGCCTGCGCGGCGAGCGCGTCGAGTCCCCCGACATCCGTGCGGGCATGGCGATGCTCATCGCGGGGCTGTGCGCCGACGGTCGCACCGAGATCGGCAACATCCGCCAGATCGACCGCGGCTACGAGCGCATCGACGAGCGCCTGCGGGACCTCGGCGCGCGCATCGAGCGCGTGCCCAGCGAGCCGCAGCCGGTCGCGGCGTAGGTCGTGATCCACCCGCTGCCCAGCGGGACGCGCGACGTCCTGCCCGACGAGATGCGCGAGCTGCGCGCCATCACGGAGGCCCTGCGCGGGGTCTTCGACCGGTTCGGCTACGGCGAGGTGTCCACGCCGGCGATCGAGTACGAGCAGGTGCTCAGCCGCGCCGGCGGCGGCCCGCAACCGGCCTACCGCGTCTTCGACGACCACGGCGAGGTCCTGGCCCTGCGGCCGGACATGACGGTCCCCATCGCGCGCGTCGCCGCGACCCGCTACGGGGCCGCCGAGCCCCCGCTGCGCTTCTGCTACGTCGCGCACGCCTACCGGGCCGTGCGCCCGCACCGCGGGCAGATGCGCGAGTTCCTGCAGGCCGGGATCGAGCTCTTCGGCGCGCCGGGGCCGGCCGGGACGGCCGAGGCCCTGGCCGTCCTCTGCGCCGGCCTGGACGCCGTGGGCCTCTCGACCGCGCGCGTGGGCCTGGGCTCGGCCGCGCTGTACCCGGCGCTCCTGGAGGCCCACGGCGTCCCGGAGGCGGCCCGGCCGCGGCTGCTCGAGATCCTCGGGGACCAGAGCTTCGTGGCGCTGGAGGAGGAGGTCCGCGACCTCGACCTCCCCGCGGCCGCCGCGGAGGAGCTCGTGCGCGTCCCGCAGCTGCGCGGCGGCCCCGAGGTGCTCGAGCGCGTCAGCGGGACCGTCCACGACGCCGCCGACGGCCTCCGCGACGTCCTGGGCCGCCTCGACGCCGGGGTCGCCTCGCGCGTCCTCGTCGACCTCGGGCTGGCCCGCGGGCTCGGCTACTACACGGGCGCCGTGTTCGACGTCTACGACCCCGCCGTCGGCACGCCCATCGGCGGCGGCGGGCGCTACGACGACCTCGCCGGGCGCTTCGGGCGCGACCTGCCGGCCGTCGGCTTCGCCCTCGACGTCGACCGCCTGCACCTCGCGCTGGCCGGGGAGGAGGCGTGAACCGCTTCGGATTGACCATCGCCGTGCCCCGCGGCGCGCTCTTCGGCCAGGCGCTCGACGCGCTGGACGCCCTCGGCGTCGCCACGGAGGAGGTGCGGGGCAACGACCGCAAGCTCCTGTTCGGCGACGTCGGGATCGTCACGATGCGCCCGAGCGACGTGCCGACCTACGTCGGGGCGGGCGCGGCGGACCTCGGGATCACGGGCAAGGACGTCCTGCTCGAACAGGACGAGCGCCGGGTGTTCGAGCTGCTCGACCTCGGCTTCGGGCGCTGCCGGATGGTGCTGGCCACCGTCGACGTCGAGCCCGACCCGGCCGCGGAGGCGCTGCGGCGGCTCGGCGTGCTGCGCGTCGCCACGAAGTACCCGCGCATCGCGAGCCGGTACCTGGAGGACACCGGCCGCCAGGCCGAGATCGTCGAGGTCAAGGGCTCCGTCGAGCTCGCGCCCCTGACCGGGCTCGCCGAGGCGATCGTCGACCTCACCGCCACCGGCACGACGCTGCGCGAGAACCGCCTCGTGATCCGCGAGGAGATCGCCGTCGCCACCGCGCGCCTGATCGCCAACCCGGTCGCGCACAAGCTCAAGGCCGCCGCGGTCGACGAGGTCGTGGAGGGCCTGCGTGGCGGCTGAGCGCCTCGTGCTCGGCGACGCCGGCGGGGCGGAGGCGCTCGCCGCCGGGCTGCGCGCCCGGGCCTCGGACGGCGGCGCCGGCGTCGGCCAGGAGGTCGCCCGCATCGTGCGCGACGTCCGCGCGCGCGGGGACGCGGCCGTGCGCGAGCACGCCGAGCGCCTCGACCGCGTCGCGCCGGGGCAGGCGCTCGAGGTCACGCGCGACGAGCTCGACGCCGCCCTCGCGGCGCTCGACGGCGCCGTCCGCGCCGGCCTCGAGGTCGCGATCGCCAACGTCGGCGCGGTCGCCCGCGCCGGGGTCGCCGGCGACGCGCCGGTCGAGCTGCCCGAGGGTCAGCGCGTCGTGCTGCGCGAGGTGCCCGTCGCCCGCGCCGCCATCTACGCGCCCGGCGGACGGCACCCCTACCCGAGCACCGTCGTCATGGGCGTGGTGACCGCGCGGGCCGCCGAGGTCGACGAGGTCGTCGTCGCCGCGCCCGGCTCGCACCCGGTCATCCTCGCCGCCGCCGCGCTGTGCGGGGCCGACCGCGTCTTCCGCGTCGGCGGCGCCCAGGCCGTCGCGGCGCTCGCCTACGGGACGGAGAGCGTCCCGCGCGCGGACGTCGTCGCCGGCCCTGGCGGCGTCTGGGTTCAGGAGGCCAAGCGCCTGGTCTCGGGCGACGTCGGCATCGACGGCTACCACGGCCCCAGCGACGTCCTGGTCGTCGCGACCGCGGGCGCGCGCGCCGAGGAGGTCGCGCTCGACCTCCTGGCGCAGGCCGAGCACGGGCCGGGGACGGTCGTGGCCGCCGCCTCGGACGACCGTGCGCTGCTCGACGACGTCGCGCGCGCGCGTCGACGCGGGCTGGGAGGGGACGGGCGCCGTCGCGGCGCTCGTGCAGACCCCGGACGCCGAGGGCGCGCTGGCCTTCGCCGAGGCCTTCGCGCCCGAGCACCTCGAGCTCGCGGGGGCCGCCGCCGAGGCGCTCGCCCCGCGCGTGCGGCGCGCCGGCTGCCTGTTCGTCGGGCGGGAGAGCGCGGTGGCCTTCGGCGACTACGTCGCCGGCTCGAACCACTCGCTGCCCACCGGCGGGGCGGCCCGCTTCGCCTCCGGCCTGTCCGCCCGGGTCTTCCGCCGGCGCATGGCCGAGGTGCGGATCGGCCCCGCGGCCGCCGCGCTCGCACGCGCCGGGGCGCCGATCGCGCGCGCCGAGGGGTTCGAGCGCCACGCGGCGTCGATGGAGGTGCGCGAGGATGGGTGACGCCATGGCCGCCCGGACGACCCGCACCGCCTCGATCGACCGCGCGACGCGCGAGACCGACGTGCGCCTGACGCTGACCCTGGACGGGACGGGGGCGGGGGAGCGCAGCACGGGCATCGGCTTCCTGGACCACATGCTCGACCTCCTGGCCCGCCACGGGCGGCTGGACCTCGACGTGGCCGTCCGGGGCGACCTCGAGACCGGCGGCCACCACACCGCCGAGGACACCGGCATCGTCCTCGGGCAGGCGCTCGACCGGGCCCTCGGCGACCGCGCCGGGATCACGCGCTACGGGCACGCCGTCGTGCCCATGGACGAGGCCCGGGCGTCGTGCGCGATCGATGTCTCCGGGCGCCCGTTCCTGGCCCTCGACGCCGACCTGCTCCCGCCGGGGATCACCGGCGGCCTCGACCACGAGCTCGTCGAGGAGCTCTTCCGCGCGGTGACGACGAACGCGCGCCTGACGACGCACCTGGCGGTCGAGGCGGGCACGAACGCCCACCACATGATCGAGGCGTGCTTCAAGGCCTTCGCCCGCGCGCTGCGCGAGGCGGTCGCGCTGGACCCGACGGAGACCGGCGTGCCCTCGACGAAGGGGACGCTGACGGCTTGAGACCCCACCGCGGGTCGGCCTCCCAGGACGTCGCGCGCCCGGCCGGGCGCGCCGTCGGGCGCGGGCTCGTCGTGGCCGACTACGGCATGGGCAACCGGCGCAGCGTCGAGAAGGCGCTCGAGCACGCCGGCGTCCGCGCGACGCACACCGCCGACCTCGACGAGCTCGCGCCGCGCGGACGGCCTGGTGCTCATCGGCGTCGGCGCCTTCGCGGCGGCCATGGAGCGCCTCACCGGGACGGGGATCGCCGACGTGCTCGTCGACCGCGCGCGGGCCGGCGTCCCGGTCCTCGGGCTGTGCCTCGGGATGCAGCTCCTCTTCGAGCGCTCCGAGGAGCTCGGCGGCGCGGAGGGTCTCGGCCTGCTGGAGGGCGAGGTGCGCCGGCTCGCCCCCGAGCCGCCCACGCTGAAGGTGCCGCACATCGGCTGGAACGAGGTGCGCTTCACCCGACCCTCCCCGCTGCTCGCCGGCCTGGGCGACCGCGCCGCGTTCTACCACGTGCACTCGCTCGCGGTGCACCCCGCGCACGAGGAGGAGGTCCTCGGCGTCGGGGACTACGGCGGGCGCTTCCCCTCGATCGTGGCCCGCGACCACCTCTTCGGCGTCCAGTTCCACCCCGAGAAGTCGTCGGGCGCCGGACTGCGCCTGCTCGCGAACTTCGCCGCGCTCTGCACGCGGGCCACGGCGTGATCCTCTACCCGGCCATCGACATCCTCGACGGGCAGGCCGTCCGGCTGACCCAGGGCGACTTCGACGAGCGCACGGTCTACCGCGACTCGCCCCTCGAGGCCGCGCGCGCGTGGGTCGAGGAGGGGGCGCGCTTCCTGCACGTCGTCGACCTCGACGGGGCGCGGACGGGCAGGCCGCAGAACCTCCACCACCTCGAGGCGATCACCTCGGAGCTCGCGGTGCCGGTCCAGGTCGGCGGGGGGCTGCGCTCGCTGCCCGCGGTGCGCGACGCGCTTCGCGCGGGCGCCGAGCGGGTCATCCTCGGCACGGCCGCCTACAACGACATCGACTTCCTCGACGACGTGCTCGGCGCCTACCGCGAGCGCGTGATCGTCAGCGTGGACACTCGCGGCGGCAAGGTGTCCACGTCGGGCTGGACCGAGACGACGCAGATCCCGGCCGACCACGTCATCGACCGCCTGCAGCAGCGGGGCGTGCGGTCGTTCGTCTACACGAACGTCGACCGCGACGGGATGCTCCAGGGGCCCGACCTCGAGGAGGTGCGCCACATCGCGCAGGTCGTGCGCGGCCGCTTCCTCTACTCGGGCGGCATCGGCTCGCTGGCGGACCTCGAGGCGCTCGGCGCCCTGCGCCAGGTCAACCTGGGCGGCGTCATCGTCGGCAAGGCGCTCTACGAGGGGCGCTTCACGGTCCGCGAGGCGCAGCGCGCGCTCGAGTAGCCCCCGGCGGGCCGCCGCTACGCTCGGGCCGTGCACCTCAAGCGCGTGATCCCGTGCCTGGACGTCGACGGCGGGCGCGTCGTCAAGGGCACGAACTTCGTCGACCTGCGCGACGCGGGCGACCCCGTGGAGCTGGCCGAGCGCTACGACGCCGCCGGCGCGGACGAGCTCGTCTTCCTCGACATCACCGCCACGCACGAGCGGCGCGAGACGATCGTCGAGCTCGCCCGGCGCACGGCGGACAACGTCTTCGTGCCCTTCACCATCGGCGGCGGGATCCGGTCCGTGGCCGACGCGCAGGCCGTCCTCGACGCCGGGGCCGACAAGGTGAGCGTCAACAGCGCGGCCGTCGCGCGCCCCGAGCTGCTCGACGAGCTCGCCGCCGTGTTCGGGGCCCAGTGCGTCGTCCTGGCCATCGACGCCAAGGCGCGCCCCGCCGGCGAGGGCGGGTGGGAGGTCTTCGTCGGCGGCGGGCGCACGCCGACCGGCCGCGACGCGGTCGCCTGGGCCCAGGAGGGCGTCGAGCGCGGGGCGGGGGAGGTCCTGTTGACCTCGATGGACCGCGACGGCACGACCGACGGCTATGACCTCGCCCTGACGCGCGCGGTCGCCGAGGCGGTGGGCGTGCCCGTCATCGCCTCCGGCGGCGCGGGCGAGCTGGGCCACCTGGCCCAGGCGCTCGAGGCCGGCGCCGACGCCGCGCTGGCGGCCTCGATCTTCCACTACGGGCAGCACACGGTCGCCGAGGCCAAGGAGCACCTCGCCGCGGCCGGCATCGCCGTGCGGCGCTGAAGCCGTCGGGCGGCGCGCCGCGCGCGGTGACGGCCGGGTTGACCCGGGGCGCGGGGAGGAGGAGCCTGCGCCCATGGGCGACCTGGCCCTGGTGCTCCTCCCGATGGCCGTCTTCGGCCTGCTCGCGCTGCTCTCGCTGCGCTTCGGGGCCGAGTCGCGGCCGGGCTTCGACGGGCGCCCGGTGCGCGACGACCGCCCCAACTGGCCGCCCATCGCCCGGGCCGGCGCCCGTGCGGCGGCCCCGGCGCCGCCCGCCCCGCCGCGCGGCGGCGAGCCGGTCCCCGCGGCGCCCGCACCCACGCCCGCGCCGCGGTCCTCGGCGGCGCCCCGCCCCGCCGGCGCCTAGCGCGCGCGGCCTCGCGCCGCGACGGCTGCGACCATCCCCGCGTGCGGACGCCGGACGAGGCCCTCGAGGCGCTGCGGGCCCAGCCGTGCGGCGCGCGGGTCGCCGCCGCCTTCGGGCCCGGGGACGGGGTCAGCCTCGTCGGGGGCGCCGTCCGCGACCTCCTGCTCGGCCGCGAGCCGCGAGAGCTCGACCTCGTGGTCGAGGGCGACCTCGCCGACGCGCTCGCCCGCCTCGGCCCCGGTGAGGCGACGGTGCACGAGCGCTTCGGCACCGCCACCCTGCGCACCCCCGACGGCTGCATCTACGACCTCGTCCGCGCCCGCGCGGAGAGCTACCCGCACCCGGGCGCGCTGCCCGAGGTGCGTCCGGGGACGCTGGCCGAGGACCTCCGCCGGCGCGACGTCACGGTCAACGCCCTGGCGCTGCGCCCCGACGGCGAGCTCGTCGGCGTCCCCGGCGCCCGGGAGGACCTCCGCGACGGCGTCCTGCGCGTCCTGCACGACGCGTCCTTCGCCGACGACCCGACGCGGCTGTGGCGCGTCGCGCGCTACGGGGCGCGGCTGGGGTTCGCGGTCGACCCGCACACGGGCGCCCTCGCCGCGGCCGCCGACCCGGGGACCGTCAGCGGCGACCGCCTGGGCGCGGAGCTGCGCCTCGCCCTGCGCGAGCCGGACCCGTTCGCCGCGCTGCGCGCGGCAGCCGCGCTGCAGCCCCGGCTGCTCCCGCCCGGCTACGCCGTCCGGGAGGACGCCGGGCGCGCCGCCCTGGCGCTGCTCCCGCCGGGCGGCCGCGGCGACCTCGTCGTCCTGGCCTCGGGCGCCGGCGGGGTCGACCTGTCGGCGCTCCTGGCCTGGCTGGACCGCATGGGGTTCCCCGCGGCCGACCGCGACCTCGTCGGCGCCGGGTCGCGCGCCGCCATGGGGACGCCGCTGCACGCCGCACGGACGCCGTCGGAGATCGCGCGCGCCGCGCGCGGCGCGCCGCTGGAGGCCGTCGCGCTGGCCGGGGGCGAGGCGGCCCGCCGCTGGCTCGAGGACCTGCGCCACGTCCGCCTGGCCATCACGGGCGACGACCTGCTCGCGGCGGGCGTCCCGCGCGGGCCCGAGGTGGGGGAGCGCCTGCGACGGGCGCTCGACGCCAAGCTCGACGGCCGGGCGCCGGACCGCGACGCCGAGCTGCGCGCCGCGCTGGACGGGCCGGACCGGGCGGCCGACTAGCCTGACCGCGATGTCCGTCGTCGCCGACCCGGTCGTCCCGGCGCCCTTCCGCTGGTCCGACGGCCAGCTCGCCCTCGACCTCGAGCACGGCCACGTCCGCTTCACGACGCGCCGCGGCGGGGTGTCCGGCGGGCCCTACGCCACGCTGAACCTCGGCCCGTGGACCGACGACGACCCCGGCGACGTCGCCGAGAACCGCCGCCGCCTGGCCGCGCTGGCCGGGGGGCGCCGGCTCCTGCAGGGGCACCAGGTCCACGGCACGACCGTCGCCGTCGAGGGCGGGCGCGGCGAGGACGCCGACGGCCAGGCGACCGCCGACCCCGGCGGCGCCCCCGTGGCGCTGACGGCCGACTGCCTGCCGGTCGCCCTGGTCGCTCCGGGGGCCGTCGCCCTGGTGCACGCCGGCTGGCCCGGGCTGGCCGGCGGCATCCTGGCCCGGGCGGTGGGCGCCGTGCGCGGCCTGGCCGGCGACGAGGCGCCCGTCGCCGCGGCGCTCGGGCCGGCCGCGGGGCCGTGCTGCTACGAGGTCGGCGACGACCTGCGCGCGCGCTTCGGCACCAGCGGCCGGACGCTCGACCTGCCCGCGATCGCCGCGGGGCAGCTGCACGCCGCCGGCGTGGGCGAGGTCCACCACAGCGGCCTGTGCACGATGTGCGCCCCGCAGGGGCTGCTCTTCAGCCATCGTCGCGACGGCGGCGTGACCGGGCGCCAGGCGGGCATCGCATGGCGCAGGTGATCCGCGGCCTGGAGGCCGCGCGGGTCCGGGACAACCTCGAGCGCGTCCACGACGAGCTGGCCGCGGCCGGGCGCGAGCCCGGCGACGTGCAGGTCCTCGCCGCCACGAAGTACGTCGCGCCCGAGGAGCTCGAGGTCCTCGCCGAGGCCGGGCTGCGCCTGTTCGGGGAGAACCGCGCCCAGGACCTCGCGGCCAAGACCGCGCTGCTCGGCGCCGAGCGCGGGATCACCTGGGACTTCATCGGCCACCTGCAGTCGCGCAAGGTCCGCCAGGTGCTCCCGCTCGTGCGCTGGGTGCACTCCGTGGCCAGCGACTCGGTCCTCGCGCAGCTGGCCCGGCACGGAACACGCGAGACCGAGGTCCTCGTGGAGGTCAACGTGGCCGGCGACCCGGACAAGAGCGGGGTCGCGCCGGACGAGCTCGACGCCTTCCTGGCGCGTGTGCCCTGTCGCGTCGCCGGCCTCATGACGATGCCGCCCGCCGCGGAGCGCCCGGAGGACAGCCGTCGCCACTTCGCGGCCCTCGCGCAGCTCGCCGCCGACCGCGGCCTGCCCGAGCTCTCCATGGGCACGACGCAGGACTTCCGCGTCGCCGCGGAGGAGGGCGCGACCGTCGTGCGCCTCGGGTCGACCTTGTTCCGGTGATTGCAGGACTTTCGGCCCCGACGGAGTAGCCTTCGCCCTGATGGCCTTCAAGGACTCCTGGCACCGTGCGCTCGTGTACTTCGGCCTGGCCGAGGACCGCGACCCCTACGAGGAGGAGGACGATGGCTACGAGCCCGAGGCCCAGCTCGAGGAGCGCTACCGCGAGCGGCCGAACGTCCGCCGCCTCGGCAACCGCCGCCGCGGCAACGACTTCGACGACATCTTCGCCGACGACGAGCCGCCCGGGCGCCCCACGACGCAGCTGCGGGCGGTGGGCGGAGCGCGCGGCAACGGCCGCAACGGGGTGCGCGTGCACCTCGTGATCCCCAAGAGCTTCAACGACGCCCAGCAGGTCGCCGACCGCTTCAAGGACGGCATCCCGGTCGTGCTGAACCTCCAGTCCACCGAGAACGAGCTCCAGCGGCGCCTCATCGACTTCGCCAGCGGCCTGACCTACGCGCTCGACGGCGGCATGCAGCGCATCGCCGACCGCGTCTTCATGCTCACGCCGCGCAACGTCGAGATCTCGGCGGAGGAGCGCGCACAGCTCATCGAGAAGGGCTTCTTCAACCAGTCCTGAACCTGCGCGCCGGGAAGCGGACCCGTCCGGCCCGCGGCGGCTAGTCTCCGGCGCCATGCAGGTCGGCCTCGTCGGATCCGGGAACATGGCCAGCGCCCTCGCGCGGGGCTGGGGCCGTCCCGTCCTCTGCACCGACGCGCTGCCCGAGCGCGCCGACGCGCTGGCCGCCGAGACGGGCGGCGAGGCGCTGGCCTCCAACGCCGAGCTCGCCGAGCGCGCGGACGTCGTCGTCCTCTGCCACAAGCCGGCCCAGCTCGACGCCGTGGCCGCCGAGGTCGCGCCGTGCGCCCGCGCGGTCGTCTCGATCCTGGCCGCCACGCCGCTGTCGACCGTCAAGGCGGCCTACCCCGGTCGCCCGGCCTACCGCGTGCTCCCGAGCACGCCCGTGGAGGTGCGCCAGGGCGCCGTCGTCCTGGCCCGCGACGACGAGCAGGACCTGGGCGTCGACCGCGCCGTGCGCGAGCTCTTCGCCGAGCTCGGGACGCTCGTCGTCCTCGACGACGCCCTCGTCGACCCGGCGATGGCGCTCATGAGCTGCGCGCCCGCCTACGTCGCGCTCGTCGCCGAGGCCCAGGTCGACGCCGGCGTGCGCGGCGGCCTGCCCGCCGACGGCGCGGCCGAGCTCGTCGTCCAGACGCTGGCCGGCACGGCCGAGCTCCTGCGCCGCCGGGACTTCGACACGCTGGCGGTCCGCCGGCAGGTCACCTCGCCCGGCGGCGCCACGGCCCGCGGTCTCGCCGCGCTCGAGCGCGGCGGCGTGCGCGCGGCCTTCTCGGAGGCGCTCGACGCGGCGCTCGCGCCGACCTCCACGGCCGGGCCCGCGTGACCCTCGTCCTCGCCACGGCGCGCGACCAGATCGGGGACTACGTCGCCGCGGTGCTCTTCGTCTACACGCTGCTGATCATCGCCTACATCCTCAGCTCGCTCTTCTTCGGCTTCGGCGGCCGCGTCCCCTACGCGCGCTGGTCGAGCGCGATCCTCGGGTTCCTGCGCGACGTCTGCGAGCCGTACCTGGCCATCTTCCGGCGCTTCATCCCGGCCATCGGCCCCCTGGACTTCAGCCCGATCGTCGCGATCCTCGTGCTGCAGATCGTCGGCTCGATCGTGGTCAACCTGATCCGGGGCTAGCGCGGTGCGTGCCCGCTCGCGGGCCAGGGGCTGGGCGCTGGCGGCGCTCACGGCGCTCGTGGTCGTCGCCCTCGACCAGCTCACGAAGGGGCTCGTCCGCGGCGACCTCGTCGTGGGGGAGCGGCGCGACCTCGTCGCCTTCGTCGACCTGGTGCGCGTCAACAACGACGGCGTGGCCTTCGGGGCGCTCGGCGGCGGCGGCGTGGTCGTCGCCCTCGTCATCGCCGTCGCCGTGGGCGCCCTGCTCGTGTTCTTCGTGCGCCACGCGGACCGGCCGCTCGTGTGGCTGCCGACGGGGATGCTCGTCGGCGGCGCGGCCGGCAACGTCGTCGACCGCGTGCGCGACGGTGCGGTCACCGACTTCGTCAAGGTCCCGCACTGGCCCGCCTTCAACCTGGCCGACGCGGCCATCACGCTCGGCGTGCTGCTGCTGCTGGTCGTCCTGGAGCGCGACGGTGGAGCTCCGCGCGGGACCTGACGACGCCGGCGCGCGGCTCGACGCCTTCCTGGCCGCGCCGCT
This sequence comes from uncultured Actinomycetes bacterium, assembly GCA_963707695.1. Classification (GTDB taxonomy): domain Bacteria; phylum Actinomycetota; class Thermoleophilia; order Solirubrobacterales; family Solirubrobacteraceae; genus JAOPZW01. The sequence goes on from CAVPQY010000006.1 coordinate 687,395, forward strand.
GGGATCGCGGTCGCGCGCGGCGCGCCTCATCGACGACGGCCGGGTGACGGTCGACGGCGCGCCCGTGCCCAAGCGCCACCGGCTGGCCGCGGGCGAGCGCGTGGTCGTGCAGGACGGAGGGGAGGACCCCCCGCCGGCTCCCGCGCCGATGGCGCCGGCGCTCCCCTTCGCCGTCGCCCTACGAGGACGAGCACCTGCTCGTCGTCGACAAGCCGGCGGGCCTCGTCGTGCACCCCGCCGCGCGGGCACCGCGAGGGGACGCTCAGCCAGGCGCTGGCCGGTCGCGCCGCCGGCGGCGAGGCCGGCCGCGCGGGGATCGTGCACCGCCTCGACAAGGACACCTCGGGGCTGCTCGTGGTGGCCCGCGACGAGGCGACCCACCGGGCGCTGCGCGAGGCGCTGGCCCGCCGCGCGCTCGTCCGCGAGTACCTCGCGCTCGTCGAGGGCCGCCCGCCGGCGCGCACGGGGACGATCGACGCGCCCCTGGGGCGCGACCGCCGCCACCGCACCCGGGTGAGCACCGACACCGACCAGCCGCGCCGGGCGGTGACGCACTTCGCGCTCGAGGAGGCGCTGCCGGCCACGACGCTGCTGCGGGTCCGGCTGGAGACGGGGCGCACCCACCAGATCCGCGCCCACCTGCTCGCCATCGCCCACCCGGTCGCCGGCGACCCGGAGTACGGCACGCCGGGGCTCCTCGGCCTCGAGCGACAGTTCCTGCACGCGGCGCGGCTGGCCTTCGCCCACCCGGCCACCGGCGCGGCCGTCGACGTCCGCTCGCCGTTGCCGGCCGACCTCGCCGGGGCGCTGGAGCGGGCCCGGGGTGCGTAGAATGGGAGGTCGTTCGTTTCCCCTACCCCGGACGGCTCGCCACGGCGACCCTGCCCGGCGGCGCCACCGCGCCCCGGGTCCGCCGACAGGCCCCGTCCGGACGCAGTCCCTCTCATCCGCACCACCAAGGGAGCACCACCATGGCCCAGACCGGGATCAAGGAGCTGCTGGAGGCCGGCGTCCACTTCGGCCACCAGACGCGACGCTGGAACCCCAAGATGCGCCGCTACATCTTCGGCGAGCGCGGCGGCATCTACCTCATCGACCTGCTCAAGACGCAGCAGCTGCTGAGCAACGCGCAGGACTTCGCCGCGCAGATCGCGCACCGCGGCGGCACCGTGCTCTTCGTCGGCACGAAGAAGCAGGCCCGCGACGCCGTCAAGGACGTCGCCGAGGCCGCCGGCATGCCGTACGTCAACCACCGCTGGCTCGGCGGGCTGCTGACGAACTTCCAGACGATCAGCCAGCGCATCCGGCGCCTGCACGACCTCGAGCGCTACGAGGCCGAGGGCCAGCTCGCGCTGCTGCCCACCCGTGAGCGCCTGGCGGCCGAGGCCGACCTGGCCAAGCTGCGCGCGAACCTGGGCGGCGTCAAGCACATGCAGCGCCCGCCCGACGCGATGTTCGTGATCGACCTCAAGACCGAGGTCATCGCCGTGCACGAGGCCCAGCGCCTGCGCATCCCGATCATCGGCCTGGTCGACACGAACTGCGACCCGGACGGCATCGACTACGTCGTCCCCGGCAACGACGACGCGATCCGCTCCTGCGACATCATCGCCCGCTCGATCGGCGACGTCGTCCGCGAGGGCAACCTGCAGTTCCACGCCCGCGAGGAGCAGGCCCGCCAGGACGCCGCCGAGCAGCAGCGCCGTGCCGCCGAGGAGCAGGCCCGCCGCGAGGCGGAGGCGGCCGCCGCGCAGTCGGCCGCCGACGAGGCCGAGGCGGCCGCCGCCGCCGGCGTCGAGGCGCCCGCGCCCGAGGCCGAGGTCGGCCGCGAGGCGGTCGCCGCCGCGGCGGCCGCCGGGCCGGACCGCGCCGCCCAGGAGCAGGCCGAGGCGCAGGTCCTCGAGGAGGCCGGCCGACCGCAGCCCGACGCCGAGGCCGCGGTGGCCCCGAAGGCGGAGACGGAGGTCGCGCCCGCGCAACGCGACAACGCCAAGGGCGCGTCGCCGGACCCCGCCCCGCCCGCCAGCGACCACACCCCCGACGACGCCTCCCCGGAGGCGGAGACGACGACGGAGGACACCCCCGCATGAGCACCCCCACGATCAGCGCCGCGCAGGTCAAGGAGCTGCGGCAGCAGACCGGCGCGGGCATGATGGACTGCAAGAACGCGCTGCAGGAGGCCGGCGGCGACGTCGACAAGGCCGTCGAGCTCCTGCGCGTCCGCATGGGCAACAAGATCGGCAAGCTGGCCGACCGCGAGGCGGCCGAGGGCACGATCCAGTCCTACATCCACGCCACCGGCAAGGTCGGCGTGCTCGTCGAGGTCGACTGCAACACCGACTTCGTGGCCCGCAACGAGGACTTCGTCGCGTTCGCGCGCGACGTGGCGCTCCACATCGCGGCCTCGCCGACGGTCCGCCACGTCAGCGACGACGAGGTGCCCGAGGCCGCCAAGGCGGCCGAGACGCGCGTGTTCGAGCAGCAGGCCGCCGACAAGCCCGAGCAGGTGCGCCCGCGCATCGTGCAGGGCATGCTCGACAAGTGGCTCGGCGAGGTCGTGCTCCTGCGCCAGGAGCACGTCAACCCCGACAAGCACGAGGGCAAGACCATCGAGCAGCTGCGCGCCGACCTCTCGGCGAAGACGGGCGAGAACGTCGTCATCCGGCGCTTCGCGCGCTTCGCGGTCGGCGAGTGAGCGACCCGGCCTTCCGGCGCATCCTCCTCAAGCTGTCGGGGGAGTCGCTCATGGGCTCCCTCGACTACGGGACCGATCCGGAGCGCCTGCGCTCGGTGGCGAACGCCGTCAAGCGCGTCCAAGGCGACGGCGTCGAGGTGGCGATCGTGCTGGGCGCGGGCAACATCTTCCGCGGGATCTCCGGCGCGGCGGCGGGCATGGATCGCGCCACCGCGGACTACATGGGGATGCTCGCGATCGTCCTCAACGCGCTGCAGCTCCAGGACGCGCTCGAGAAGCTCGGCGTCGACACGCGCGTGCAGTCCGCCATCCACGTCCAGGAGGTCGCGGAGCCCTACATCCGGCGCCGCGCCATGCGCCACCTGGAGAAGGGCCGGGTCGTGATCTTCGCCGCCGGGACCGGCAACCCGTTCTTCTCGACCGACACGGCCGCGGCGCTGCGCGCGATCGAGATCCACGCCGAGGCGCTCCTCATGGCCAAGAACGGCGTCGAGGGCGTCTACTCGGCCGATCCGCGCACCGAGCCCGACGCGGAGTTCATCGCCGAGATCACGCACATGGAGGCGGTCGAGCGCCGGCTCCGCGTCATGGACCTGACGGCCCTGACCCTCTGCATGGAGAACGACCTCCCGATCTACGTCTTCAACATGGACGACGAGCGCAACATCGACCGGATAGTGTCCGGCGAGCGGGTGGGGACCCTGGTGGCCACGGCATGAGCGACATCACGAACGAGCTGCTCGCCGACGCCCGCGACCGCATGAAGAAGTCGGTGGAGGCCACCGCCGGCGAGTTCGGCTCGGTGCGGACCGGGCGCGCGTCGCCGGTGCTCCTGGACCGCGTCGTCGTGGACTACTACGGGGCGCCCACGCCGCTCAAGCAGCTCGCGACGATCCACGCGCCCGAGGCCCGGCTGCTGACGGTCCAGCCGTTCGACCAGTCGTCGATCAAGAACATCGAGAAGGCGATCCGCGAGGCCGACCTGGGCCTGAACCCCGGCAACGACGGCCGGCTCATCCGCCTCGTCGTCCCCGAGCTCAACGAGGAGCGCCGGCGCGAGCTGGTCAAGGTCGTACGGACGATCGCCGAGGAGGGCCGGATCGCGATCCGCAACGTCCGGCGTGACGTCATGCACGACCTGCGCGAGCTCAAGGAGGGGGGCGACATCGGCGCCGACGACGAGCACCGCGCCGAGGTCGAGCTCCAGAAGCTCACCGACGAGCGCGTGCACGAGCTCGACGGAGTCCTCAAGGCGAAGGAAGCGGAGATCCTCGAGGTCTGATGGCCGCCGAGGGGGCCGCGGACGGGCCGGAGGCCCAGGACGGCCCTGCGCGGTACGTCGCCATCATCACCGACGGCAACGGCCGCTGGGCCCAGGCCCGCGGCGTGCCCGTCGCCGACGGCCACCGCGCGGGCGCCGACGTCGTCAAGGCCCGGCTGCGCGACGCCGTCGATCTGGGCATCCGCGAGCTGACCGTCTACTCCTTCTCGACCGAGAACTGGTCCCGCCCGGCCCAGGAGGTCACCGCGCTGATGCGGATGTTCTCCGAGCGCATCCTCGGCGAGACCCCGGAGCTCAAGGGCGAGGGCGTGCGCATGCGCTTCATCGGGCGCCGCGAGCGGGTCGCGCCGGCCCTCCTGGAGCAGATGGACTGGGCCGAGGCCGAGACCGCCGCCAACGACCGCATCACGCTCTTCGTCGCCTTCAACTACGGCGGGCGGGCCGAGGTCCTCGACGCGGCCGAGCGCTACGCCGGCGGCGGCGAGGAGGCGTTCCGGGCGCTCCTCTACGCGCCGGAGATGCACGACCCCGACGTCGTGATCCGCACGAGCGGGGAGCAGCGGATGTCGAACTACCTGCTGTGGCAGTCCGCCTACAGCGAGCTGGTCTTCCGCGACGAGCTCTGGCCCGACTTCACCCGGGAGGCGTTCGAGGCCAGCCTGGCCGAGTACGCGTCGCGCCGCCGCCGCTTCGGAGGGCGCTGATGGCCACCGCGCGTCAGCGCCCACCGCGCGGGCCGATCGGCGGGTCGGGGATGCGCGGGCGGGTCCTCGTCGCCATCCCGGCCATCGCGTTCGCGATCTTCATCATCGCCGAGGGGGGCCTCGTCTTCGCGGCCGGGGTGGGGCTGCTCGGCCTCGCCTGCCTGCACGAGCTCTTCGGCCTGTACCCGCAGACCCGTCCCGCGCGGCTGGCCGGGTTCGCGGGGCTGCTCGGGCTCCTGGCGGCGGCGCACTGGGGCGACACGGGCACGGTCCTGCTCGTCTTCGTCGCCTCGCTGCCGCTCGTGTTCGCGGTCTCGCTGCTCCAGCGCCCGCGGGGCACCCCGGGCGGCGCGTCGCTGACCATGCTGGGGCTGGCCTGGATCGGCCTGGCGCTCGCCCACGCGGTGCTCCTGCGCGACGCCCCGCACGGCGACGGCATCGTCGTCGACGTCCTCGTCGGCGTCTTCATCGGCGACAGCGCGGCGATGACCGGCGGCCAGCTCTTCGGGCGCCACCGGCTGGCGCCCTCGGTCTCCCCGAACAAGACGTGGGAGGGCCTGGTCATCGGCGTCGTCGTGGGGGTCGCCGCCGTGTGGTTCGCCGGGCTCTACCAGGACTGGCTCTCAGGCGTCCACGCTCTCGTCCTCGGCGCCGCGGTCTGCCTGGCGGCCCCCATCGGGGACCTGTGGGAGTCGTTCTTCAAGCGCGACGCGGGCGTCAAGGACTCCGGGACGCTGTTCGGCGCCCACGGCGGCGCGCTGGACCGCCTCGACGCCGTCCTGTTCGCGGCGGTCACCGGCTTCTGGGTCTGGCAGGCGCTGATGTAGCGCCCGTCCGCCCCGCCGGCGTCGCGCGTCCGACGCCGGGCGGGCGGGTGCTCCTACTCGTAGTGCAGCGCCTGGAGGACGTCCAGTCGCGCCGCCCGGCGCGCCGGCCCGATCGCCGCCAGCACGCCCGCGAGGACCGCGACGAGGGTGAAGACGACGAGCGACGGCACGGGCGGCACGAAGGGCGCGTGGATCGCGGCCACCATCGCCCCGGCCACCAGGAGCCCCAGCGGCAGGCCGAGGCCCGCGCCGATGAGCGCGGTGATGATGCTCTCGTGGCGGACCATGCGGCGCACCTGGCGGCGGGTCATGCCGACGGCGCGCATCATCCCGATCTCCCGGGTGCGCTCGAACACGGTCAGCACGAGGGCGTTGACCATGCCGAACAGGCTCACGACCACCGACAGCGCGAGCAGGACGTAGAGCAGCATGAGGAACTGCTGCATGTCCTTGCCGCGGAAGTCGATCCAGGCGGCGCGCGTGCGGGCGTCGACCTCGGTGAACCCGTCGACCGCGCGATCGATCCCGGCGGTGGTGGCGGCGTTCGTCCCGTCCCGGGCGTTCACGAACACGAAGAGGTCGCTCGGGCGCGGGAAGCTGGCGTCGAACGCGGCCTGCGAGATCAGGACCTCGCCGAGCAGGTCGCCCTTCGGGTCCGTGATCGCCGCGACCCTCGCCGTCAGCTTGCGGCCGGCGGACGTCGTGATGGGCACCGCGCTGCCCAGGCGCAGCGCGTGGTCGTCGGCGAACGCCTTCGTGACGATGGCCCCGGAGGCGCCGAGCCGCGGGATCACCGCGTCGGAGCCCTGCTCGTACCGCTGCTTGACGCTGTCGGCGAAGTTGGGAGCGATCGCGTCGACGCTGACGGTCTTCCCGAGCACCTTGGCCTCGTCGTGGCGGACGGCGGAGACCTGCCGCACGCCCGGCACCCGCGCCACCGCCGTCCCGACCGCGGCCGGGACGGTGTCGAACCCGCTCTTCGAGGTCACGACGTAGTCGGCCTTGACGGCGTCCTCGTCGGCGCTGCGGTTCGAGGCGCGGAAGCCGCTCGACAGCGTGGCCACGAGCGTCACGAGGGCCAGCCCGATCATGAGGGCGGCGGCGGTCGTCGCGGTCCGGGTGGTGTTCCGCGTCGCGTTGCCGCTGGCGAGCCGTCCGGCCGGGCCGCCGAAGCGCCGCGCGGGCGCTCCCAGCACGGAGGCGAGCGGCCGCACCAGGCGCCCGGCGACCATGATCACGCCGAGGAAGAGGCCGAGCGCCCCGACGCCGACCAGGATGAGCGACACCCCGATCGGACCGATGCCGGCCGCGCCCGCCACGGAGGCCGCGGCGGCGACGGCGAGGATCGCCAGGGGCACGGACGGCCGGCGCGACCCCAGCCGCGGCGGCAGCGTCGCGCCCTCGCGCAGCGCCGCGACCGGGGCGATCTGGGTCGCGCGCCGCGCCGGCGAGATGCTGGCGATGAGCGTCACCACGATCCCCAGCGCCAGCGCCACGATGATCGTGCGGGGCTCGACCACCATCGAGGCGCTCGGGAGGTCCACGCCGAACGCCTCGAAGAGGAGGTTCAGCCCCTTGGCCAGCGCCACGCCGAGCACGAGCCCGACGAGCGAGGCGAAGACGCCCATGACGAGCCCCTCCGTCAGGACCGAGCGCCTGACCTGGCGCTTGGACGCGCCGAGCGTGCGCAGGGTGGCCAGCTCGCGGATGCGCTGGGCGAGCGTGATCGAGAGCGTGTTGAAGATCACGAACGCCCCGACGCCGAGCGCGATGAAGCCGAACCCGAGCAGGAAGTACTGGACGAACTTGCTCTGCTCCTGGGTGTCCTTCGCGTTGGCGTCGGCCTGCTGCTGCCCCGTCTTGACCTGCGCGGCGGCGGGCACGATCGGCCGCAGCTCGCGGACGAGCTGCTCCGGCGAGACGCCGTCGCGGGCCGCGACGAGGATGGTGTCGTACTGCCCGCGCTTGCCCAGCAGGGCCTGGGCGGTCGGGACGTCGAAGACGGCGATCGTCGAGCCCCCGATGGAGTCCACGGTGCCGTAGCGGGCGATCCCGGTGATGCGGTACTGCCGCACGGGGCCGCGGGCGGCCACGCCGACCGTCTCGCCCACGTCGAGGCCGTTGTTCTGGGCGGTGCCCTTGTCGACGACGACCTGCCCGGGGCCGGCGGCCCACCGGCCGGCGGTGAGCGAGAGCGGGTTCAGGCCCTTGGCCTGCGGGTCGAAGCCGAAGCCGAACTGCCCGTTCTGGCTCGAGCCCAGCCGCTTGCCGTCCTTGGCGATGAGCTTCGTGGAGTCGGACAGCCCGCTGAGGTTGAAGATCGCCCCCGTGGCCTCCGCGACGTCGCCGTTGGCCCGGACGCGGTCGAGCAGCGAGGCGGGCACCGTGGCGTTGCCGCTGACGGCGTCCTTGACCACCTCGCGGCCGGAGATCACCGCGCTGGTCTTCGAGTAGGAGTCCTGGAAGATCGAGTCGAACGCCTTGTTGATCGTGTCGGTCAGGACGAACGTGCCGCTGACCATCGCGACCCCGAGCACGACCGCGAAGGCCGTCAGCACGGCCCGGCCGCGGCGCCACCACAGGCCCTTGAGCGCCACGCGCCTCATGACGCCCTCAGCTCCTCCATCGTCTCCAGGACGGTGTGGGAGTCGCAGCCGGTCAGGTCGCGCACGATCTTGCCGTCGGCGAGGAAGAGGACCCGGTCGGCGATCGCCGCGGCGTGGGCGTCGTGGGTCACCATGACCGTCGTCTGGCCGAAGCCGTCGACCAGGGCGCGCATGAGCTCGAGGATCTCGCCGCTGGTCGTGGAGTCGAGGTTGCCGGTGGGCTCGTCCGCGAACATCACCGTCGGGCGCGACACGAGCGCGCGGGCCACGGCGACGCGCTGCTGCTGGCCGCCGGACATCTCGCTCGGGCGGTGGCTGAGCCGGTCGCCGAGGCCGACCTTCGCGATGAGCTGCTCGTACCAGTCCGCCTCCGGCTTGCGACCGGCGATCTCCATCGGCAGGAGGATGTTCTCCTGCGCGGTGAGCATCGGCAGGAGGTTGAAGAACTGGAAGATGAAGCCGATGTGGTCCCGGCGCAGGGCCGTGAGCCCGGCGTCGTCGAGGCCGGTGACCTCGGTGTCGCCGATCCAGACCTGCCCGCCGTCGGGGTGGTCCAGCCCCGCGAGGATGTGCATCAGGGTCGACTTGCCCGAGCCCGACGGCCCCATGACGGCCGTCAGCTGCCCGGTCGCCACGTCGAGGTCCACGCCGCGCAGGGCGTCGACGACCGTCTCGCCCTCGCCGTAGCGCCGCGCGACGCCCCGGGCGCGCACGGCCGCGTCGGGTCGGGTCGGGAGGCTCTCGAGCTCCGGCAGGGTCAGCGATGCCATGGTGTGCTCCTCGGGCGGGCGGTCGGCGGACGTGGTCAGGGAGCCACCGTGCCGCGACCGCGCGCCCGGGACATCGGGGGAACCCCCTGACCGCGCCCCTGAGCCGGCACCGAGCGGACGGGCTCAGGGCGTCCGGAGCTCGCCGACGCGGATCGCCGTCGTGCGCGCGGCGACGTAGCGCGGCAGCCGCGCGAGCGCGTCGTCGGCCGTCGCGGCCTCCACGTCCCACCAGATCCGGTGGGTCCCGAAGGCGCAGGCCCCGACGGCGGGGCCGTGCCGCAGCGGGCTCTCGAACCCCTTGAAGGACGCGAAGACGACGCCGCACTCGCGGGCGGTGTGCGCGTGCTCGAGCACGAACCGCGGCATGGGCGCAGCATCGACGACCGGCCGGGCCGCGACATCGGGGCAACCCCCTGGAGGCGGCCCGGTGGATCCCCGCGCACGGCCAGGGCTGGCCAGGGACCTCCGCTCCTGGCCAGGGCGGCCAGGAATCCCCGCGCACGGCCAGGGCGGGCTAGTCTCGCCCTGGGAGCGACCGCACCTTGCCCGGACCACAGTCCCTCGTCGGCCGTGACCGCGAGCTGGACGGGCTCGCGGGGCTCCTGGACGAGGCGGGCGCCGGCGCGGCGCGGTTCGCGTTCGTCACGGGCGAGCCCGGGATCGGGAAGACCTCGCTGCTGGGCGAGCTGCTCCGCCGGGCCGAGGACCGCGGGTGCCTCGCCTTCCACGGGAGCGCCGCGGAGTTCGAGCGCGAGCTGCCGTTCGGCCTGCTCGTGGACGCCCTGGACGAGTACCTCGAGTCGCTGGACCCGCGCGCGTTCGGCCGCCTGACCGCCGAGGACCTCGGCGAGCTCGCCGCCGTGTTCCCGTCCGTGCGCGCCCTCGACCCGGGGTCCGGCCGGCCGACGACCGCCGCGGAGCGCTTCCGCGCCCATCGGGCCGTCCGCGAGCTCCTCGAGCGCCTGGCCGCCCGCCGCCCGCTCGTGCTCGTGCTCGACGACCTGCACTGGGCCGACGGCGCCTCGCTCGAGCTCGTGGCCCACCTGCTCCGCCACCCGCCTCGCGCCGCGGTCGTGATCGCGGCCGGGTTCCGGGCCGGGCAGGCCGACCGGTCGCTGCTGGACGCCATCGAGCGTGCCGCAGCCGGCTCCGACGCCGTCCTGCGCCTCGACGCTCGGCCCGCTCTCGCCCGAGGACGCCCTCGGCCTCGTCGGCGAGACGGCCCCGGGGCGGGCCGAGCGCCTCTACGAGGCCAGCGGCGGCAACCCGTTCTACCTGCTCCAGCTCGCCCGCCTGGACGAGCACGACCACGGGCCGGCGTGGGAGGCCGACGGGGACGGCGTGCCCGAGGCGATCGCGGCCGCGATCCTGGGCGAGCTCGACGCGCTGTCCGCGCCCGCCCGCCGCCTCGCGGAGGCGTCGGCGGTCGCCGGCGACCCGTTCGACCTCGACCTCGCGATCGCCACCGCGGCGATGGACGACCGCGCGGCGCTGCCGGCGCTCGACGAGCTGCTCGGGCAGGACCTCGTCCGGCCGGCGGACGTCCCGCGGCGCTTCCGCTTCCGCCACCCGCTCGTCCGCCGCGCCGTCTACGGGGCGTGCCCGCTCGGCGCCCGCCTGCGCGCGCACGAACGCACCGCCGACGCGCTGGCGGCCCGCGGTGCGCCGCCGGCCGCACGGGCGCACCACGTCGAGCACGCCGCCCGGCCCGGCGACCTGGAGGCCGTCGCGGTGCTGCGGGAGGCGGGGCTCGCGACGGCGGGGCGCGCGCCGGAGAGCGCCGCGCGCTGGTTCGGGATCGCACTCGGGCTCCTGCCGGAGGACGCGCGACCCGGCGACCGGGTCGAGCTGCTGACCGCGCTCGCCGGGGCGCACGCGGCGACCGGGCGGTTCGAGGACAGCCGGGCGGCCCTCCTGGAGAGCATCGCGCTGACGCCCGACGCGGAGGACGGCCCGCGCGTCGGGCTCATCGGCGCGTGCGCGGGCCTCGAGCAGCTCCTCGGTCATCACGAGGCCGCGCGCACGCGGCTCACGGCAGCGCTCCACCGCCGGTCTGGCGCGGCGTCGCCGGAGGCGGTCGAGCTCATGATCCTGCTCGCCGTCGGCGACTTCTACCGCGTCGACTACGAGGCGATGCGGGCGTGGGGGGTGCGGGCGCTGGGCGCGGCGACCGAGCTCGACGTGCCCTCGCTCACGGCCGCGAGCACGGCCGTGCTCGCACTCGCGGCCGCGATCCTCGCCGCCGTCCCGGAGGCGCGTCGGCACAGCTCCGCGGCGGCGGCGCTCGTCGACGCGATGCCCGACGAGGAGGTCGGCCTGCGCCTGGACGCGCTCGCGAACCTCGCGACGGCCGAGCTCTACCTGCACCGCTACGCGGCGGCCGGAGCGCACGCGCAGCGCGGGCTGGCCATCGCGCAGGTCACCGGCCAGGGCGAGATCTCCCCGGTCCTCGTCCCCGTCCTCAGCAACGTCCTGCACGTCACCGGGCGGGTGGCGGACTCGGCCGCGCTGCTCGACGGCGCCGTCGAGGCCGCGCGCCTGTCGGGCAACGCGCAGTCGCTGGGCTGGAACCTGCTCAGCCGCTCGTTCACGGCGCTCGCGGCCGGCGACGTGCCGATCGCGCTCGGCGCCGCCCACGAGAGCCTCGAGGTCACGCGCGACCTCGACGACGGCCTGGTCTCGACCTACGCCAGCGTCGCGCTGGCCAGCGCGCTGTACGAGGACGACGAGGCGGGGCGGGCGATCGAGGTCCTCCTGGCCGCGGCCGGCGGGGAGGCGCTGCCGGCGATCGCGGCCGGCTGGCGGGCGAACTACTTCGAGCTGCTGACGCGCTGCTGGCTGGCCGTGGGGGACGCCGGCGCGGCCCGCGCCGCGGCCGAGCGGGCCGAGGCGACCGCGGCGGAGCTCGGGCTCCCGCTCGCCCGGGCGATGGCCCACCGGGCCGCGGCGGCCGTCGCGCTGGCGGACGAGCCGGCGATCGCCGCCGAGCGGGCGCTGGCCTCGGCGGGCGCGGCCGACGGCGTGGGCGCGCGGGTGGAGGCGGCCCGTGCGCGGACGCTCGCGGGCCGGGCGCTGGCCCGCGGCGGCGATACGCCGCGCGCGACGGCCGAGCTCGAGCGCGCCGTCCACCAGCTCGACCTGTGCGGGGCGGTCCGCTACCGCCACGAGGCGGAGCGCGAGCTGCGCCGCCTCGGGCGGTCGGTGCACCGGCGCACGCGGCCGGGCCGCCGCGACGGGACCGGGCTCGAGACCCTCACCGAGCGCGAGGCCGAGGTCGCGCACCTCGTCGTCGACCGCCGGACGAACCCCGAGATCGCCACGGAGCTCTTCCTCAGCGTCAAGACCGTCGAGACGCATCTGCGCACGATCTTCCGCAAGCTCGACGTCCCGTCCCGCTACGAGCTGGCGCGGGTCATCGAGCACGCCGAGCACGGCGGCTGAGTGGCCGCGCGCGGAGCGGTCCCGCGCCACGTGGCCTCCGCCGCTACCCGGCGTGGTTGACGAAGGCGATGCACTGGCCCTGGTTCCGGAAGCCGAACCGCCTCCAGCCGTCGCCCTTGCACTGGTCCCTGCTCGTGGGGACCGGGGCGATCGGGCTGACGGCGACCTCGACCGGGTTGCGGCCCGCCGCGACCGCCGCCGGTGACCGCGGCACCAGGGTCCCGGCCGCCCCGACGGTGTACTGCGAGACCGCGTCGTCGCCCGCGCCCGCCGCGTACACGGCCCGGCCGTCGGCGGTCGCCGCGATGCCGAGCGGGAAGGAGCCGGCCGGCACGGCGCCCGGCGACTTCGGCGTGAGCGTCCCGTCGGCGGCGGCGGTGTACTGCAGCACCGCGCCGATCTCCTCGGCGTCGGTGGCGTACACGCTGCGCCCGTCGGCGGCGACCGCGACGCCGAACGGCGACCGGCCGGCCGCCACGGTCGCGGGCGACTTCGGGCTCAGCGCCCCGTCGAGCGCGGCCGTGAACTGGAGGATGCGGCCCGGGCGGGTGACGTCACCCGCCGCGTCGGCGACGTAGACGCTGCGCCCGTCGGGGCTCACCGCGACGCCGATGGGCTCGGCGAACGGGTCACCGCCCACCGGCAGGCTGGCGGGCGACTTCGGGCTCAGCGCGCCGTCCGCGCCGGCGGTGTACTGCGCCACGGTGCTCAGCCCCGTCACCGTGGTCGTGACGTAGACGCTGCGGCTGTCCGGGCTGACCGCCAGCCGCTGCGGCCCCGGCGGGGTCGGGACGCCGAGAGGCGACTTGGGCGTGAGCGCGCCGCTCGCCGCCACGGTGTACTGGAGGACGCCCTGGCTGCCGCCGGCCCCGATGACGTAGACGCTGCGGCCGTCGGGGCTCACCGCGAGCTGGCCGGGTCCGGCTCCCGGGGGCACCGGGGCGGACGACGCGAGCGTCAGGCCGCCGTTCGCGCCGATCGCGTACTGCCGCACGGATGCGGGCTCAGGCGTGGTCACATAGGCGCTGGTGCCGTCCGGACTCACCGCGACGCCGAGCGGGGCGACGCCCGTGCCGACCGCCGGGGGCACGAGCGGCGCGAGGCTCGGCCCCCCGGCGTCGTACTGCGACACGGCGGCCGACAGCGCGTCGGTGACGTAGACGAAGGGCGCGGCGCTCGCCCGGGACGCACCGGCCCCGAGCACCGCCGCGGCGACCGCCGCGGCCAGGAGGGCTCGGCTGGGTCCCTGCCGGCCGGTCAGGCGCATCGTCCCATCCCCTCGTCGGTGACGTGTCCTGCCCGGTCCTATCCGCGGTGCGGTCGCCGTGTCAAGGTCCGGGCCGCGCCCCGGGGCGGCGCGCCCCGGCACCGTGGCGGGCGGCGGGTCACGCCTAGGACGCGACGAGCGCGGGCACGTGGTCGTCGAGCGCCTTGCTGGCCTGCGTGTCCTCGTAGACCTCGTACTCGCGCAGCAGGCCCCAGCGCACCCGCCCCCAGATGACGTAGCGGTTGGCGTAGATCCGCTCGCCGCCGGGCGTGACGAGGTGGTCGGTGCCGCGGATGGCCAGCGTGGTGTCCCAAGGCCAGCCGCGGACGACGACCTCGTCGGCGAAGATCTGCACGCCGGAGGCGACGAAGCGCTGCAGCCACCGGCGGAGCTCGTCCTTGCCCCGGAGGTCGGCCGCCCAGGAGCTGTCGCCCGGGAAGCGGAAGCGGACGTCGCGATGGTCGAGTCGCAGGAGCGGCTCGGGATCGCCGGCGTTCAGCCGCGCCATGAGTCGGGTGAGGACCTTCTTGGCCAACCAGGACCGCACGGGCCCACCTCCTGGAGAGATCGCTCTAGCGAGCTAGGCTACCGGGCATGGTCACGACCCGCGAGCGCATCGTCGGCGCGAGCGCCGAGCTCTTCCGGCGCCAGGGCTACACGGCGACGGGCGTCAAGCAGATCGTCGCGGCGGCGCAGGCGCCGTTCGGCTCGGTCTACCACCACTTCCCGGGCGGCAAGGAGGAGCTGGGCGCCGCCGCCATCCGCTCGTCGGGCGACTGGTACGCGCTCCTGGTCCCCGCGATCTTCGACCCGGCGCCCGACGTGGTGACCGCGGTGCGCGACTTCTTCGCGGGCGCCGGCGAGCACCTCGTGGCGAGCGACTTCGCCGACGCGTGCCCGATCGCGACGGTCGCACTGGAGGTCTCGAGCACCAGCGAGCCGCTGCGCGAGGCGTGCGCCGACGTGTTCGAGGGGTGGGTCGCGACCGCGGCCGAGCGCTTCGTCGCCGCGGGGGCCACCCCCGAGCGGGCCCGTGCGCTGGCGCTCGGGATGATCGCGGCGCTCGAGGGCGCGTTCGTCCTCGCGCGGGCGCTGCGCAGCACCGAGCCGCTGCAGGTGGCCGGCGAGCAGGCCGCCGCCGCCGTCGCCGCCGCGCTGGGCCGCCCGCCGGCCTAGGCCCTCGCCCCGGCGGGCTGCGCCGGCGCGGGCTGCCCGCCGACCTGCTCGGAGGCCCCGACGACGGCCCCGCCCGGGCAGCACTCGGCGGACGTCCGCCGGCGCGGGTTGCGCAGGAACACCGCGCCGAGCGTCCCCGCGGCGGCGAGCATCACCGCGCCGATCACGACGGCGATGTGGAAGCTCTCCACGCCGGCCTGCGCGACCTCGTCCGCGATCGCCTCCCCGGCGCGCCCCCGGTCGACCGTTCGCAGCGCCTGGGCGCGCGCGCCCTCGAGGACCTGGGCCGCGGCGCCCGAGGCCTGCGTCCGGGCGGCGATGTCGTCGATCTTCGCCGTCCAGGCCGACGCGATGACGGCGCCGACGGCGGCCGTCGCCAGGAGGCCCGCCGTGCGCGCCACCGCGTTGTTGACGGCCGAGGCGATCCCCGCGTCGGTCTCGTCGGCGTCGGCGAGGACCGTCGCCGTCAGGGGCGACACCGTCGCCGCCAGGCCGAGGGAGAAGAGCAGCATGGCCGGCAGGACGTCGGTGAGGAAGCTCGTGCTCTGGTCGAAGCGGAGCATGAGCAGGAACCCGCCGGAGACCAGGAACGGGCCGCCCGCCATGAACCAGCGCGGCCCGTAGCGGTCGGCCAGCGCGCCCGCCCGGCGGCTGAGCGCGAACATCACGCCGGTCGGGATGAGCGAGACCGCGCCGGCCTCCGTGGCGCTCCAGCCCGCCACCTGCTGCAGGAAGATCGTCAGGAAGAACCCGAAGATCGCGATCCCCCCGTACATCGAGAGCGTCTCGAGGTTCGCGACCGTGAAGGCGCGCCGGCGGAACAGGCCCAGCGGCAGCATCGGCTCCGGCGTGCGCGCCTCGAGGACGACGAAGGTTGCGAAGAGCGCGAGCCCGGGCGCCAGGACCCACCAGCGCCGCTCGATGAGCGCGAAGGAGATCAGCCCGAGGCCGAGCGCGCAGAGCGTCGCGCCCCGGACGTCGACCTTGGGGCGCGGGCGGTCGGCGGCGCGCACGCCCTCGGGCACGTACCGCGAGGCGATGGCGAGGGTGGCGAGGACGAGCGGGACGTTCAGCGCGAACACCCACCGCCAGGAGACGTGGTCCACGATCTGCCCGCCGAGCAGCGGCCCGATGAGGATCCCGACGCCGCTCCACGCGGTCCAGGAGCCGATGGCGGCGCCCCGCTCGTCCTGCGGGAAGACCGAGACGATGATGGCCAGCGCGGCCGGGGTCAGCAGGGCGCCGGCGACGCCCTGCAGGCCGCGCGCGACGATGAGGACGCCGACGGTCGGCGCCAGGGCGCAGGCGAGCGAGAAGACCCCGAAGAGCGCGACCCCGGCGACGAAGATCCGCCGCTCGCCGAAGATGTCGGCCAGCGATCCGGCGACGAGGATGAGCGACGCGAGGGTCAGCAGGTAGGCGTTGGCGACCCACTGCTGCCCGGCCAGCCCGCCGCCCAGGTCGTCGGCGATCCTCGGGAGCGCCACGTTGACGACCGTGGAGTCGACCGTGACGACGGCCGATCCCAGGATCGCCGCCACGAGGGCGCCCTGCTTGCGCGACATGCGGGCCAGTCTGGCACTCCTACAATCGGCGGCCATGGCTCGGCGGCTCCTCCTCCTCGGCGCAACCGGGTCCATCGGCACCCAGGCGCTCGACGTCGTCGGGCGCAGCGACGACCTCGAGGTGGTCGGCCTGTCGGCCGGGCGCGCGTGGGAGCCGCTCGTGGCCCAGGCCCGGGAGCTCGGCGTGCGCCGCATCGCGCTCGCGGACGCCGACGCCGCCGCCCGTGCGGCGGAGGCGTGGACGGACGGGGAGGTCCTGGCCGGCCCCGAGGGGCTCGTCCGGCTCGTCATCGAGTCCGAGGCCGACCTCGTCCTCAACGCGCTGGTCGGCTCCGCCGGCCTGGGGCCGACGATCGCGGCGCTGGGGGAGGGGATCGACCTCGCGCTGGCCAACAAGGAGTCGCTCGTCGTCGGCGGCGAGCTCGTGACCCAGCTGGCCGAGGCCACGGGCGCGCGCCTGCTGCCGATCGACTCCGAGCACACGGCGCTGCACCACCTCCTGCGGGCCGTGCCGCCGGGCGCGTTGGAGCGCATGACGATCACGGCCTCGGGCGGCCCGTTCCGCGGGCGCCGGCGCGAGGAGCTCGCGGGGGTCACCGTCGACGAGGCGCTCGCGCACCCGACGTGGGCCATGGGCGGGAAGATCACGATCGACTCCGCCACGCTCATGAACAAGGGCCTCGAGGTCATGGAGGCCCACCACCTCTTCGGCGTCCCCTACGACCGCATCGACGTCATCGTCCACCCGCAGTCGATCGTCCACGGCACCGTCACGACCGCCGACGGGGCGCAGCTCGCCCACCTCGGGATGCCCGACATGCGGATCGCGATCGCCTACGCGCTGCACCACCCCGACGTCGCCGAGCTGCCGACCGCGCGGCTGAGCCTGCCCGAGGTCGGGCGCCTGGACTTCGAGCCCGTCGACCTCGAGGCCTTCCCGTGCCTGCGCCTGGCGCGCGCCGCCGCCGTCGAGGGCGGCACGGCGCCGTGCGTGCTCAACGCCGCCAACGAGGTGGCCGTCCACGCCTTCCTCGGCGGCCGGCTGGACTTCCTCGGCATCCCGGCCGTCGTCGAGGCCACGCTCGAGCGCCTGCCCGCCGAGCGGGTCCGCAGCTTCGAGTCGCTCTACGACAGCGACCGCGCAGCCCGCGACGTGGCCGCCGAGCTCGTCGCCGTCCGGGCCTGATCCGCGGCCTCCACCCGGCCTGACGGGCGCCTGACGCCGACCTTGCCACACTGGCCCCCGTGAGCTGGGTCCTCGCCTTCGCCGGGTTCGCGGCGCTCATCATCCTCCACGAGGCCGGCCACTTCACGGCCGCGAAGGCCGTCGGCATGCGCGTCGAGCGCTTCATGCTGTTCTTCCCGCCGATCCTCGCGAAGGTCAGGCGGGGGGAGACCGAGTACGGCATCGGGGCCGTGCCGCTCGGCGGCTACGTGAAGATCACGGGGATGACGCCGCACGAGGAGCTGACCCCCGAGGTCGCTCCCCGCGCGTACCTGAACATGCCCGTCTGGAAGCGCGTGGTCGTCATCGCCGCCGGGCCGTTCGTGAACGTCGTCATCGCGTTCCTCATCATCTGGGCGCTGTTCGTGGCCAACGGGATCGCGCACGTCGCGCTCGACGTCGACTCCGTCTCGCAGGGCAGCCCCGCCGCGGCCGCGCTGCGGCCAGGGGATCGCGTGCTGTCAGTGGACGGGACGCCGGGCTACGCGCCCGGGCTCGGCTTCGAGGAGGGCGACCGCCGCTCCGACGCGCTGCGGAAGCAGATCGCCTCGCACACGTGCGCCGGCACCCCGGTCAAGGGGTGTCGCGCGGCGACGCCGGCGACCGTCGTCGTCGAGCGCGACGGGCGCCGCGTCGTCGAGCGGATCTCGCCCCGCTACGTGCCGGCCCAGAACGGCGCGAAGGGCACGATGCTGCTCGGACTGACCTACGGAACCCGCAGCGAGCCCGTGGGCCCGGCGCGCGCGGTGGGCGTGACGGTCACCGGCATGTGGGACGTCACGCGGCTGACGGCGACCCGCATCGTCGAGGTCTTCTACGACAACCAGAAGCGCCAGGAGGTCAGCGGGGTCGTGGGCTCGTACGAGACCACCCGCCAGTCCTTCTCGTTGTCCACCGCGCGGGCGCTGGAGATCCTGGCGCTGATCTCGCTCTCGCTGGCCGTCGTGAACCTCTTCCCGTTCCTGCCCCTCGACGGCGGCCACATCTTCTGGGCCCTGGCGGAGAAGGTCCGCGGCCGCCCGATCCCGTTCCGGATCATCGAGCGGGCCAGCGTGGTCGGCTTCCTGCTGGTCGCGTTCCTGTTCGTCGTCGGGCTGTCGAACGACATCGGCAGACTCGGCGGCGAGGGCTTCGGCGTCAGCCGGTAGGTTCGCCCCATGAGCCACACCGAGGCGGCCGCGCAGGACGCGACGCAGGCGGCGACGATCGCGGAGGCGTTCCGCATCACGGCCGCGCAGCGCGCCGACGAGGTGGCGATCAGGACGCGCCACGACGAGGTCACGCTGACCTGGGCGCAGCTGCGCGAGCGCGTCGACGCGCTGGCCGGCGGCCTGGCGGGTCTCGGCCTCCAGCGCGGCGAGTGCGTCGCGCTCATGCTCGGAAACCGCCCCGAGTTCCACGTCTGCGACCTGGGCGTCGTCCACGCCGGCGGCACGCCGTTCTCGATCTACGCGACCTCCTCGCCCGAGCAGGTCGAGTACGTCGTCGGCGACGCCGGCGCGCGGATCGTCCTCACCGAGCAGGCCCATCTCGACCAGGTCCTGGCCGCCCGGGAGCGCCTCGGCGGCCAGGTCGAGCACGTGATCGTGGTCGATGCTCCGCTCGGCTCCGCCGGTCAGGGCGCAGGCGACGATGCGCCGGCGGGCACGACGCCGCTGGCCGAGCTGGAGGCCGCGGGGGCGGCCTCGGGCTTCGACGTCGAGGGCTCCGTGGCCGCTCTCGGCCCCGAGGACGTGCTGACGCTCATCTACACGTCGGGCACCACCGGGCCCCCGAAGGGCGTGATGCTCACCCACCGCAACCTCATGGCCGCGGTGAACACGGTCGAGGCCATGATCCAGTTCCCGCGCGGCGGGCGGGTGATCTCCTGGCTCCCGAACGCCCACGTCGCCGAGCGCAACGCGCACCACTACCTGCCGGTGGTCTACGGCCTGCAGGTCACCTGCTGTCCGAACCCGCGCGAGGTGCTGCAGTACCTGCCCGAGGTCCAGCCGAGCTGGTTCTTCGCGGTGCCCCGGATCTGGGAGAAGCTCAAGGCCGGCCTGGAGACCATGCTCGCCGCCCAGCCCGACGAGCAGCGCGTGCCCGTGGAGGCCGCCCTGGAGGCGTCGCTGCGCAAGGTCCGCCTCGAGCAGGCCGGCGAGCCCGTGCCCGCCGACCTCGCCGCCCGGGTCGCCGAGGCCGACGCCACGATCTTCGCCGGGCTGCGGCGCATGCTCGGCTTCGACGCCATCGCCGCGGTCAACGTGGGCGCGGCGCCCACGCCGGTCGAGGTCATCGAGTTCTTCCACGCCCTCGGCGTGCCGCTCGCCGAGCTGTGGGGGATGAGCGAGACGTGCGGGGCCGGCGCCTGCAACCCGCCCGACCGCGTGAAGATCGGCACGGTCGGCCCGGCGTCGCCGGGGACGGAGGCGCGGCTCGCCGAGGACGGCGAGCTGCTCGTCCGCAGCGAGGTGATCATGCTCGGCTACCGCGGCCAGCCGGAGAAGACGGCGGAGGCCATCGACGCCGACGGCTGGCTGCACACCGGCGACATCGCCGAGATCGACGACGACGGCTACATCCGGATCGTCGACCGCAAGAAGGAGCTCATCATCAACGCGGCGGGCAAGAACATGTCCCCCGCGAACATCGAGGCGACGCTCAAGGCCGCGTCGCCGCTCATCGGCCAGGTCTGCGTGATCGGCGACGCGCGTCCCTACAACACGGCGCTGATCGTCCTGGACCCGGACTTCGCGCCCGCGTGGGCCGCCCAGCAGGGCATCGACGCCGCCACGCCCGAGGCGCTCGCCCGCGACGAGCGCGTCCGGGCCGCCGTCCAGGAGGGCGTCGACACGGCCAACGCGAAGCTCGCTCGCGTCGAGCAGCTCAAGCGCTTCCACCTCGTGCCGGGGGACTGGGTGCCGGGCGGCGACGAGCTCACGCCGACGATGAAGCTCAAGCGCAAGCCGATCGCCGCGAAGTACGCGGCCGAGATCGACGCGCTGTACTCGCGCTGACGGGGTAACGGCGGCCCATGGCCGCGACGACCGCCCCCGCACGCGCAGCGGCGCCGGCGCCCGGGGGGCTGAACCGGGCGATCGGGCGCAGGATGCTCTTCTTCTTCGTCCTCGGGGACGTCCTGGGGGCCGGCATCTATGCGCTCGTGGGCGAGGTCGGCGGCCGGGTCGGCGGCGCGATCTGGACGTCGTTCCTCGTCGCGCTCCTGCTGGCCGTCTTCACGGCCTTCGCCTACGCCGAGCTCGTGACGAAGTACCCGCGCGCCGCCGGCGCCGCGCTGTACGTCAACAAGTCCTTCGGCCGCCCTTTCGTGACCTTCATGGTCGCCTTCGCGGTCATGGCGTCGGGGATCACGTCGGCGGCGACCCTCGCCCGCGCCTTCGGCGGCGACTACCTCGAGCAGTTCGTCTCGGTGCCCACCGCCGTGGCGGCGCTCGTCTTCCTGGCCGCCGTGACCGCGATCAACGCCCGCGGGATCGGCGAGTCGGTGAAGGTGAACATCGGCCTGACGCTCATCGAGCTGGGCGGGCTGCTGCTCGTGATCGTCATCGCCGTCGCCGCGCTGGGCGACGGCCAGGGCGACGCCGGCCGCGCCTTCGAGTTCAAGGAGGGGGAGTCCGTCGTCGGCGCGATGCTCGGCGGCGCCGCGCTCGCCTTCTACGCGCTCATCGGCTTCGAGGACTCGGTCAACGTCGCCGAGGAGACCCGGGACCCCCAGCGGGACTACCCGCGCGCGCTGTTCGGGGGCCTGCTCATCGCCGGAGTGATCTACCTCCTGGTCTCGGGCCTGGCCTCCATGGTGGTCCCGACGGATCGCCTGGCCGGGTCGTCGGGCCCGCTGCTGGAGGTCACCGGCACCGGGCCGCTGTCGGTCCCCGACAAGGTCTTCGCCGCCATCGCGCTGTTCGCCGTCGCCAACGGGGCGCTCATCAACCTCATCATGGCCTCGCGGCTGACCTACGGGATGGCCTGCCAGGGCATCGTCCCGTCGGTGTTCGCCCGGGTGCTCGACGGGCGGCGGACGCCGCTGAACGCCATCCTGTTCACGGCCTCGCTGTGCGGCCTGCTCGTGCTCACCGGCGACCTCGCCAGCCTCGCCGACACGACGGTGCTCCTGCTGCTCGTCGTCTTCATCCTCGTCAACGTGTCGGTCCTCGTGCTGCGGCGCGACGCCGTCGAGCACGCCCACTTCCACGCGCCGACGGTCTTCCCGGTCGTCGGGATCGCCGTCTGCGTGGCGCTCATGACGCAGAAGAGCGGCGAGACCTACGCGCGGGCCGGCGCGCTCCTCGCGCTCGGCGTCGCCTTCTGGCTCGTCAACCGGCTCGTCACCGGCCCCCGCGGCCCGTTCGACACCCGGGAGCTCGAGGTCGTCGAGGGTCGCTGAGGTCGGGCGGAGGCCCGGCTGCGGGCGCTCTACGGCGCCTTCAACGCGCGCGAGGGCGCCTGGCCGGCGACCGGCGCGATGGCGACCCAGCTCTTCACGAGCGGGCCGACGCGCTCGGCGTGGACCGTGGCCGCGGGGAACAGGGCCTCGAGCTCCCAGCGGCGCAGCAGCGCGACGTCCTCCCACGGGCCCTGGGCGCCGAGGCGCCAGTACGGGCGCCGGAGGGCGACCGGCAGCCAGTGCGCCGCCGGCAGCAGCGCGTGCGGCTCGACCGGGAACGACCAGGCGGGGGTCTGGACGTACAGCCCGCGGGCGACCCGGGCCAGCTCGGCCGCGAAGCGCGCCCGCCGCGCCGGCGCGACGTGCTCGACGACCGACGAGGCGTAGGCGAGGTCGAACGCCCCGTCCGGGAAGGGGAGGGCCTCGGCGGCGTCGGCCTGGACGAACGACCCGGGGTAGCCGGGACGGGGGACCAGGTCGACCCCGGTGACGTCGAGGCCCGGCTCCAGCGCCCGCAGCCCGAGCGCCCCGCAGCCCACGTCGACCACGGACATCCCCGGCCGCAGCCCCGTCCGCGGGAAGAGCGCGGCGTGCCGCCGCGCCCGGGCGCGGGCGGCCAGGGGCGAGGCGACGCGCGCGCGCCGCCGTGCGGGAGCCGAGCCGTACACCGAACCGGGGACATCCGGGGCCACGGGGCGTTCGTATCATGGTCACATGGCCTCCGAGCGGCAGATCCACGTCGGCGGCGTCCCCATCGGGGGCGGCGCGCCGGTCGTCGTCCAGACGATGACCAAGACGGAGACCGCCAACCTGCAGGCCACGATGGACCAGGTCCGCCGCGTCGCCGACGCCGGCGCCGACCTGGTCCGCGTCGCCGTCCCGCGCGAGCAGGACGCCGAGGCGCTGCGGACGATCGTGCGCGAGTCGCCGATCCCGATCATCGCGGACATCCACTTCAACCACACCCTCGCGCTCAAGGCGCTGGACGCCGGCGCGGCCTGCGTGCGGCTGAACCCGGGGAACATCGGCGGCCCCGAGAAGGTCGCCGAGGTCATCGCGAAGGCCAAGCAGCTCGGGACCCCCATCCGCGTCGGGGTGAACTCCGGCTCGCTCCCGCGCCACCTGCGCGACCTCGAGTTCACGAACCCGGTGGAGGCGCTCGTCACGGCCGCCGTCGAGACGGTCGAGCTCATGGAGCGGCTCGACTTCCGGGACTTCAAGGTCTCGATGAAGTCGACGTCGGTCCCGAACACCATCGCCTCCAACCGGCTCCTGGCCACGCGGATCCCCTACCCGCTCCACCTCGGCGTGACGGAGGCGGGCACGAAGTGGACCGGGTCGCTGAAGAGCGCGGTCGGCCTGGGGACCCTGCTGGCCGACGGCATCGGCGACACGATCCGGATCTCGCTCTCGACGTTCCACGCCGAGGAGGAGGTCAAGGTCGCCTGGGAGATCCTCAAGGCGCTGAAGCTGCGCGAGCGCGGCCCCGTCCTCATCGCCTGCCCGACGTGCGGGCGGCTGCAGTTCGACATGGACTCGGTCGTCGTCGAGGTCGAGCGCCGCCTCGAGGCCTACGAGGACCCGATCGAGGTCTCCATCCTCGGCTGCGCGGTCAACGGCATCGGCGAGGCGCGCCACGCCGACTTCGGGATCACCGGCGCCAAGGACGCGGGGATGATCTTCTCCAAGGGCGAGCCGCTCAAGAAGGTCCCGACCGACCGCCTCGTCGACGAGCTCTTCGCCGAGATCGACAAGTTCTACGCGGCCGGCAAGCGGGTCGTGCGCGACGAGACGGCCGCCGCCGAGGCCGCGCGCTGGCTCTCGGAGAACGAGGACGCCACCGCCCTGACGCCGGAGCGCCTGGCCGCCCTGGAGGCCGAGGCCGCGCGCCAGGAGGCGGAGGCCGCCGCCCCGGCGATCGACGACGAGGCCTCGCCCGTCGCCGGCCGCCGGTTCCAGCGGGCCTAGCCGCGCGCCTCCTCACAGGGCGCGCGGTCGTGCGGTGCCCCGGCCGCTACCGCGCCGCCGCGTAGCGCTCGGCGACCTTGTCCCAGTTGACGACGTTCCACCACGCCTTGAGGTAGGCGGGGCGCTGGTTCTGGTACTTCAGGTAGTAGGCGTGCTCCCAGACGTCGTTGCCGAGCAGCGGCGTCTGGCCCTCGAGGACGGGGCTGTCCTGGTTGGGCGTCTTCGTGAGCTTCAGCTCGCCGCCGTCGAGGACGAGCCAGGTCCAGCCCGAGCCGAACTGCCCGACGCCGTTGGCCTCGAACTGCTCCTTGAAGGCGTCGAAGGAGCCGAAGGCGGACGTGATGGCGTCGCCGAGGTCGCCGGAGGGCTCTTGGGAACCGCTCACCCGCCGCCCTCATGGACTCCCAGAAGAGCGAGTGGTTGTAGTGGCCGCCGCCGTTGTTGCGGAACACGGCCTGCTGGTCGGCGGGCAGCGAGGAGAGGTTGCGCAGGACCTCCTCGACGGGCTTGCCCTCGTGCTCCGTGCCCTGCACCGCCCCGTTGGCCTTGTCGACGTACGCCTGGTGGTGCTTGTCGTGGTGCAGCCGCATCGTCTGCTCGTCGATGTGGGGCTCCAGGGCGGCGTAGTCGTACGGCAGGGCGGGGACCTCGTAGGCCATGGGGGCTCCTGTGGTCGGGGATGGCGGGGTGCTTCGAGCCTATCGCTAGTGTTCGGCCCTCCGTGCGCCTGTCCCAGCTCCTGCTGCCCACCGAGCGGCAGCCCCCCGCCGACGCCGAGGCGGTCTCCCACAAGCTCCTCGTCCGCGCCGGCCTGGTGCGCCAGCTCGGGGCCGGCCTGTGGACGTGGTTCCCGGCGGGCTGGCGCGTCCACCAGAAGGTCGTGCAGATCGTCCGCGAGGAGCTCGACGCGATCGGCGGGCAGGAGATGCTCATGCCGGTCCTCAACCCGGCGGAGATCTGGCAGCGGTCGGGCCGCTACGACGCCGTGGGCCCCGAGCTCTTCCGCCTGCAGGACCGCCGGGGCGCGCCCCTGGTCCTGGCCATGACGCACGAGGAGGCCGTGACGACCCACGTCGCGCAGGTCGTCCGCTCCTACCGCGACCTGCCGTTCATCCTGTACCACTTCCAGACGAAGGAGCGCGACGAGCCGCGCCCGCGCGCCGGGGTCCTGCGCACGCGCGAGTTCATCATGAAGGACAGCTACTCCTTCGACCGCGACGCGGAGGGGCTGCAGCTCTCCTACGAGCGGCACATCACGGCCTACGACCGGATCTTCGACCGCACCGGGCTCGAGTGGTACCGGGTCGAGTCCGACGTCGGCATGATGGGCGGAACGGCCGCGCACGAGTACATGGCCCCGTGCCCGGCCGGCGAGAACGACGTCGCCCTCGCGCCCGGGGTACGCCGCGAACGTCGAGATCGCGCGCGCCGACGCCCAGCCGGTCGCGCTCGGCGAGCCGCTCGACGCGCCGCAGGAGGTCTCGACCCCCGGCATGACCACGATCGACGCCGTCGCCGGGCACCTCGGCGTCCCGGCCGGCGCGCTGCTGAAGGCGTTCCCGGTCGTCACGGAGCGCAAGGGCATGGTCCTGGTCGTCGTGCGCGGCGACCACCGCGTCAACGACATCAAGCTCCGCAACCACGTCCACGGCGAGGTGCGCCCCGCGCACGAGGACGAGGTCGCCGAGCGCCTCGGACCGCCGGGCTACCTCGGGCCCGTCGGGGCGAACCTCCCGATCGTCCTCGACGAGGGCGTCGCCCCGGGGGCGTACGTCACGGGCGCCAACCGCGCGGACCTGCATCTGCGCGGCGTCGAGCCCGGCCGCGACTTCCCGTTCACCCGCGCCGACGTGCGCACGGTCGAGGCGGGCGACCTCGTCGACGGCCACCCGATCCGCGTCGAGCCCGCGATCGAGGTCGGCAACATCTTCCAGCTCGGCACGCGGTACTCCGAGCCGCTCGGCGCGAGCTACCTCGACGAGACCGGGCAGGAGCGCCCGATCGTCATGGGCTCCTACGGGATCGGGCCGGCGCGCATCGCCGCCGCCGCGGTCGAGCAGTTCGCCGACGACCGCGGGATCGCCTGGCCCAAGGCGCTTGCGCCCTGGGACGTCGAGGTCGTCGCCCTCGGCAAGCCGGGGACCCCCGAGCGCGACGCGGCCGAGGCGCTCTACGACGAGCTGCGGGCCGCGGGCCTGGACGTCCTGCTCGACGACCGCGACGCGGGGCCGGGGGAGAAGTTCGCCGACGCGGAGCTGCTCGGGTGCCCGCTGCGGCTGACGGTCGGCCGCCGCTCCCTGGAGTCCGGGCGCGCCGAGGCGCAGGTGCGGCGCGGGCTGACCGAGGTGGAGGGCGGCGTCCCGCTGCAGGGCGCGGCCGAGGCGGTCGCGGAGCTGTGGCGGACGCTCCCCTAGAGCGAGCGCGCCTGACCTTCCGGCGCCTGAGCGGCCTGGACCGCTCCGGCCCGCCCCCGCCGCAGACGCTGCCGGGCCAGCCGCTGAACGTCTGGACGATCCCGAACGCGATCGGCTTCGTCCGCCTCGCGCTCATCCCGACCTTCCTCGTGCTCGCGCTGAGCTCGGACGACGGCACCGACGCGCTGCCCGCGGTCCTGTTCGCCGTCATCGCCTGGAGCGACTACGCCGACGGGATCGCCGCGCGGGTCACGGGCCAGTACAGCCGCTTCGGCGCCCTGCTGGACCCGGTCGTCGACCGCCTGCTCGTGATCTCCGGGGTGGTCGTCTGCTGGCGCTTCGAGCTGCTGCCCCGCTGGGCGCTGGCGGTCCTCGTCGCGCGCGAGGTCTTCATGCTCGTCGCCGGGCGCGCCGCGCTGCGCCGCGGCGTGGTGCTCCAGATCAACTGGTGGGGCCGCTGGTCGGTCTGGCCCCTCATGTCGGCGCTCTTCTTCGGCCTCTGCGGGCTGACGACGTTCGCGGCCGTGCTGCTCTACCTGGGGCTCTTCCTCTCCTTGACGGCCACGGTCTTCTACGTCCGCGACGCGCTGACCCAGATCAGGCCTGGCGGAGCGCCACCCTCAAGCTCCCCTTGAGCGTTGGGCCTGCGCTGGTACGATCCCGCGCACCATGGACACGTTCCCCGACCTGGGCTCCCTCTCCGACGAGGAGCTGAAGGAGTACATCCAGCAGCTCACCGAGGAGGAGACCGAGGTCTCCTACCGGCGTCGCATCCTGCACGGGAAGATCGACATCCTGCGCGCCGAGCTCGTCAACCGCCTCCGCAAGAAGCACGAGGGCGGCCAGGAGGTCATCAGCGGCGCCGACGTGCAGCGGCTCACGGACATCCTCGCGGGCCGCGCGGGCGGGGACGAGGGCTAGGACGGACGAGGGCCGCCCCCCATGGCCGTCCACTGCCCCGAGTGCGGGACCGTCAACGCCGACGGGGCCAACTACTGCCAGAAGTGCGGCGCCTTCATCGGCGAGCGCGACGACGCGGGCGGGGGCGCGACGACGCGCGAGCCGCAGACGGCCACCTACCGCATCGACGAGACGGGCGAGCTCGTGCCCGTCGACGTCGAGGACGTCGTCCAGCACGACGGCGCGGCGCTCGTCATCCGCGCCGGCGGCGGCCGCGTCGGGGAGTCGTTCCCGCTCGGGGGCGACCGGATGACCATCGGGCGGCGCCCGGACTCCGACGTGTTCCTCGACGACGTGACGGTGTCGCGCGACCACGCGCTGCTCGTCCGCCGCGGGCAGGACTACTACCTCGACGACCTCGGGTCCCTCAACGGGACCTACGTCAACCGGCACCGCATCGACTCGCACCGCCTCGAGGACGGCGACGAGCTGCAGGTCGGCAAGTACAAGCTCACCTACCTCTCCCGCTAGGGGGCACCATGGCCGTCCAGGACGAGCGGGTCACCGCCGCAGCCGACGAGAACGGCGGGCCTCCCGCGAAGGCGATGACGATCGGGGCCGTCGTCAAGGCCCTCGAGCAGGAGTTCCCGGACATCTCGATCTCCAAGGTGCGCTACCTGGAGGACCAGAAGCTCCTGGCCCCGCGGCGCACCCCGGGCGGCTACCGGCTCTACACCCAGGGCGACGTCGCGCGACTGCGCACGATCCTGCGCCTGCAGCGCGACGAGTTCCTGCCCCTGCGCGTCATCCGGCAGGAGCTCGCCTCGGGGCGCTCGGACCCCGAGGTGCCGGCGTCCGGCGGCGCGGCCGAGGCCACGTCCGCCCGCCCGCGCGGCCGCCGCCCGAGCGTGACCGCGCAGCCCTCCGGCGCGCTGTACTCCCTCGAGGACGTCGTCGAGGAGACGCGGGCCGAGCCGCGGCTCGTCGCCGAGCTCGAGGACTACGGCGTCATCAAGGGGGAGGTGCGCTCGGGGAAGAAGTACTACGACGAGACCGAGCGCGAGATCGTCCGCGCCGTCACCGAGCTGGCCCGCTACGGCGTCGGCGGCCGCAACCTGCGCGCGTTCCGCACGTCGGCGGACCGCGAGGCGGCGCTGCTGCAGCAGATCCTCGCCCCAGCCCTGCGGTCGCGCAACGAGCAGCGCCGCAAGGAGGCGATCGAGGCCCTCGAGAACCTGGCCGCGGTCACCACGCACCTCAAGCACCTGCTGCTCATCCGCGACCTGCGCAAGATCGTCGGGTGATGGGCGCCGACCTGGCCGGGCTGATCCGCGACATCCCGGACTTCCCGAAGGCGGGGATCCTCTTCAAGGACATCACGCCCGTCCTGGCCGACCCGGCGGGCCTCGACGCGGCGGTCACGGGGCTCGCCGACTGGGCCCGCGACCGCGGGGTCGACGTCGTCATCGGCGCCGAGGCGCGCGGCTTCCTGCTCGGCTCGGCCGTCGCGCGCGAGCTCGGCGCGGGGTTCGCCCTGGCCCGCAAGCCCGGCAAGCTGCCCTACACGACCGTCCGCGCGGAGTACCTGCTCGAGTACGGCACCGACGCGCTCGAGCTGCACACCGACGCGATCGACGTCGGGACGCGGGTGCTGGTCCACGACGACCTCCTCGCGACCGGGGGGACGGCCCGCGCGCTCGTCGAGCTCGTCGAGCAGCTCGGCGGCGAGGTCGTCGGCGCCGCGTTCCTGCTCGAGCTCGCGGCCCTGGGCGGCCGGGCCCGCCTGGGCGTCGACGAGGTGCACAGCCTGCTCGTCTACGACGGGGCCTAGGACCTCGCCCGCCGGCCCCCATCCGCCCGTGCCGAAGGTCCGCCGCAGCCGCGCGCTCGCCGACCCGCCCGCCGCGGTGTGGGCGACCGTCGGCGACCCGACCCAGCTCGCGCGCTGGTGGCCGAAGGTCGTACGCATCGAGGGGGCCGACGACGACGGCTTCACGCAGGTGCTGATGACCGACCGCGGCCGCGCGGTGCGGGCGGACTTCCTCGTGCTGGAGCGCCACGAGGGCGAGGTCCTCCGGTGGGGCCAGGAGGTCGAGGGGACGCCGTTCGACCGCATCCTGCGGTCGGCGGAGACGACGGTGCGCGTCACGCCCGAGGGCGAAGGGGCGCGGGTCGGGGTCGAGATCCGCCAGCGCCTGCGCGGCGTGGCGGCGCTCGGCGGCTTCATCGTGCGCCACGCGACCCGCCGGATCGTCGACGAGGCCCTGGACGGGCTCGAGGAGGTGCACGGCACCGGTGGCCGCTGAGCCGATGCGCTTCTGGGGCTGGGGCACGGACGCGGCCGCCGCCGGGCACGACGCGCTGCCGCCGCACGCGCCGGGCTGGCTCGCCGAGCGGCTCGACGGCCCGCTCCCGGCCACGCCGAGGGCCGCGCGGCGCGTCCAGGACGTGCGCCTGCCGCCGTCGGCGCTGGGCGGGGACGCGCGCCGGGCGCTGGAGGCGGCGGTGGGGGAGGGCGCGGTCCGCACCGACCAGGTCGCCCGCGTGCTCCACGCCGCGGGCAAGTCCTACCCCGACCTCCTCCGCCTCCGCGCGGGCGAGCCGGACGGGGCACCCGACGCCGTCGTGCTGCCGGCCGACCACGGGCAGGTGCGGGCGGTGCTCGAGGCCTGTGCGCGCGAGGGCGTCGCGGTCGTGCCCTTCGGCGGCGGGACGAGCGTCGTCGGCGGCGTCGACCCCGAGCGCGGCGGCTTCGCGGCCGTCGTGGCCCTCGACCTCGCGCGGCTGGACGCCGTCGAGCACGTCGACGAGGTCTCGGGCCTGGCGCGGGTCGGCGCGGGCCTGCCGGTGGCCGGGCTCGAGCGGCTGCTCGGCGCACGCGGCCTGACGGCCGGGCACCTGCCGCAGAGCTTCGAGCACGTGACGGTCGGCGGGTGCGCGGCCACGCGGTCGGCCGGCCAGGCCTCGACCGGCTACGGCCGCTTCGACGAGCTCGTCCGCGGGCTGCGCGCGGCGGCGCCGGCCGGCGACCTCGAGGTCGCGCCGTTCCCGGCCAGCGCGGCGGGCCCGTCCGTCCGCGAGCTGCTGCTCGGCTCGGAGGGGACCCTCGGCGTCCTGACGTCGGTGACGCTCCACGTGCGCCCCGCGCCGGCGGCACGCCGGTACGACGGCGTCGTGCTGCGGGACCTGGGGGCGGGGCTGGACGCCTTCAGGGCCCTCGTGCAGGAGGGCGCGGCCCCGGACGTCGCGCGGCTCAGCGACGAGGCCGAGACCGAGATGACCTTCGCGCTGGCCGGGACCGACGGCACGCGCGGCGCGGCGCTGCGCGCCTACCTGCGCGCGCGGGGCGTCGCGCGCGGTTGCCTGGCCATCGTCGGCTGGGAGGGCGACCCGGTCGCGGTCCGGGCCCGGCGCGAGGCGACGCTCGCCGTGCTGCGGCGGCACGGCGCCGCCGCCCTGGGCGCGGCGCCGGGCCGGGCGTGGGAGCGGGGGCGCTTCCACGGGCCCTACCTGCGCGACGGGCTGCTCGAGCACGGCGTCCTGGTCGACACGCTCGAGACGGCCGCGACGTGGGCCGACGTCCCCGGCGTGCACCGCGCGGTCACGGCGGCGCTCCGGGCCCACGCGCCCGTCGTCGGCTGCCACGTGTCGCACCTGTACCCGACCGGCGCGTCGCTGTACTTCACCTACCTGGCGCGGCGCGACGACGGCGACCCGCTCGGGCAGTGGCGTGCGGCCAAGGGCGCCGCCACGGACGCGCTCGTCGCGGCGGGCGGGACGCTCACGCACCACCACGCCGTCGGGCGCGACCACGCGCCGTGGATCGCGCGCGAGCTCGGCGCCACCGGCGTCGCCGCGCTGCGCGCGGTCAAGCGCGAGCTCGACCCCGCCGGGATCCTGAACCCCGGCAAGCTCGGGCTCTGAGCGCGCTCAGCCGCCGCCGGACGAGCCGGAGCTGCCGGAGGGCTCGCCGCCGCCCGAGCCCTGGGCGGCGCCGGTGTCCACGGCGCCCGAGAGGTACGTCGTGCCGGGCTGCTTCGGCGGCTCGGCCGTCTCCCGCGTGATGAGCACGCGCCGGTACTTCGTGATGTCCAGGCCCTGGTCGAGCTGCCCCTGGGCGACGAGCCGACCCTGCTGGTCGGCGTTGCGGAAGTACCCGAGCCACCGGCGCCCGCCATCGCCCAGCAGCCAGATGCCGAACCCGGCCTTCTTCGTCGGCGCCGGCAGGCCCTGCACGATCGCGTTGATGGCCTTCTTGCCCTGGAGCTCGACGACCTGGACGACGCCGAGCGCCTTGGGCGCCGGGGCGCCGTTCGGAGCCGTGAGGTTCACCTGGGCCAGGACCCGCGCGTCGGCGGTCCCCGAGCTCGAGGACGACGACGTGCTCGACGCCGTGGAGGTGCCGGCGGACGTGGTGCCGGGCTTGCCGTCGTCGCCGCTGGAGATCAGGCCGACGACCACCGCCACGATGACCGTGAAGAGCGCGAGCCCCGCGAGCAGCAGCACGCCGCCGCGGCGCGACGCGGGCCGGCGGCCGCCGGCCGAGCGCGCGTCCGGTGCGGTGGGGGCCGCCGTCGGCGCATCCGGGGCGGTGGGACCCGGCGTGGCGGCCGCGGCCGCGGTCGCGGCCGGGACGGGGTCCGCATCCGCCACGTCCGGCCACGCGGGCAGCCCGGCCGTCGCCGCGGGCTCGAGCTCGTCGCGCAGCGCCGCGGCCCAGCGGCGGGCCGGGCCGTCCTGCGCCACGAGGTCGGCGGCGCCGTCCTCGCCCTGGCCCAGGAGCCAGTCGGCGACGCGCCCGCGGTCGCGGATGGCCACGCCGTCGGGCGGGACGAGCCCCGCGAGGCCCGCGTGGGCCCGCCGGCGCACCGCAGCGGGGTCGAGGCGCAGCGCCCGGGCGATCGCGTCGTAGGAGCGCCCCTGGCGCAGCACGAGCTGCAGGACGGTCCGCTGGTCGGCGGGCAGGGCGTCGAGGCCGGGCATGCGGCGGCTCAGGGTACCCGCGGGGCGCCGCTATGGTGCCGGACCCTCATGGAGCCCTCGCCCCCGATCCCCTACGAGCTGACGTTCGACGCCCTCTACGGGCTCGAGGTGCTCGAGTGCGCGGACGAGCTCGTCCGCGCGCGCGTGGCCGTGCGCGACGAGGTGCGCCAGCCGATGGGGCTCGTCCACGGCGGGGTCTTCGCGTCCATGGCCGAGTCCATGACGTCGCTGGCCACCGCGGTGGCCGTCCGGGGCGACGGCAGGACGGCCCAGGGGCTCTCGAACCAGACCAGCTTCCTGCGGCCGATCCTCGCGGGGACGATCCACGCGACGGCCCGGCGCCGCCACCGCGGCCGCACGACGTGGGTGTGGGAGGTCGAGATCACCGACGACGACGACCGCCTCTGCGCCCTCGTGCGCATGACGATCGCGGTCCGCTGAGGCCGAGCGGGAGCGGGTCGGGGCCGGCTCAGGCGGCCGGCAGGTCCTCGACGTCGAGGCGGAACGTCGCCGTGAAGGCCTCTCCCGCGGCGGCCCAGCGCAGGCCGTGCCCGGTGCGCAGCGCGTCGGTCGGGGCGGTCATCGGCTCGAGCGCGACGAGGTCCTGGTCCGGCGGCGCGAAGACCTGCGCGACGCGGTAACCGTGGCCGAGCGTCACCGCGATCCGCCGGCCGCCGCCCTCCAGCGCCAGGACGGGCGCCGCGAGCTCGTCGTAGCCGTCGTCGAACGTCCGGGCCCCCAGGCGCGCGCGCTCGGCGGACGCGGGCCCGGTCGCGCCCGTCGGCAGCCCGCGGTCGTCGGTCAGCAGGTGACGGCGCTCGGGCAGGTCGAGCACCCAGTCCGCCCGTTCGGCGCCGGGCGGGGCGACGTAGGGGTGCCACCCGAAGGCGATCGGGACCGGGGTCCCGGCCACGGCCTCGACCGCGGTCGTCACCTCGAGGCCGCGCTCGTCGAGCGCCACCGAGACGACGAGCTCGTGCGGGAACGGGAAGAGCTCCAGGAGGTCGCCGCCGAACTCCAGGCGGGCCGTGACCGCGCCGTGCTCGGCCGCCGTGACACGCCACGCGGGCGAGGCGGCGAGCAGCCCGTGGATCGGCAGCCCGCGCTCGTCGCGGCGGACCGGCGCCGCCCGCTCGGGCAGGTGGACCTCGTGGCCGGCCACGCCGAAGCGGTCCGCACCGACCCGGTTGGCCCACGGGTGCAGGAGCGGGACCCCGAACGTCGACCCGCGCTCGACGTACGCCGCCAGCCCCCCGCGCTGGCCCAGCAGCTCGTCGCCGCGGTGGCGCAGCGACGCGCCGACCATGCCCGCGGCGGGCACCCAGGTCGCCTCGAGGTCGCCGGCGCGCAGGACCACGGTGTCGGTGACGTCGCTCATGTGCGCAGGAAGCCGCCCTCGGCGTGGATGACCTGCCCTGTGACCCAGGCGGCCTCGGGCGAGCACAGCCATGCGATGACGCGCGCCGCGTCCTCCGGCTCGCCCAGCCGGCCGGCCGGGAACCTCGGCAGCAGCTCGGCACGCAGCGCGTCGTCGATCCAGCCGGTGTCGTTCGGCCCGGGCCCGACGGCGTTGACCGTGATCCCCAGGTGCGCCACCTCCGCCGCGAGCTGGCGCGTGAAGACCTCCAGCGCGCCCTTGCTCGCGGTGTAGGCCAGCTCCCCCGGCATCGGCCCCAGCGCCTGGCCCGAGGTGAGGTTCACGACGCGGCCGCCGCCCTCCGGGGCCCGGCGGGCCAGCGCGCAGCCGAGCAGCATCGGCGCGCGGGCGTTGACGGCGAAGTGCGCGTCGATCGTCGCCGCGCCGAGGGCCGCGTAGCCGTCGCGCGTGGAGTGCGCCGCGTTGTTCACCACGACGGCGACGCCGGAGCCGAGCGCGTCGGCCGCCGCGTCCAGCAGCGGGTCGGCCACGCCGGGGTCGGCCAGGTCGACGGCGAGCCCCGCGGCCTGGGGCGCGCCGAGTGCCCGCAGCTCGTCGGCCAGCGCGTCGCAGTCGTCCGGCGCGGCGGGGACCTGCAGCGTGAACGCGACCGCGTGGCCGCGCACGGCGAGCTCCCGGCACGCGGCGCGCCCGATGCCCCGGGGGTTGTCCGCGCCGGTGACCAGGGCGACGCTCACCGCCGGCTCACCCGCGGTAGCGGTTCGTGATCGGCACCCGGCGGTCGCGGCCGAACGCCTTGCTCGTGACCTTGATGCCGGGCGGCTGCTGGCGCCGCTTGTACTCGGCCAGGTCGACGAGCCGGATGACGCGGTCGACGTCCTCGGGCGGCAGCCCGCGCGCGATGAGCTGGTCGCGGCCGAGGTCCCGCTCGACGTAGCCCTCGAGGATCGCGTCGAGGATCGGGTACGGCGGCAGCGAGTCCTCGTCCTTCTGGTCGGCGCGCAGCTCGGCCGACGGCGGGCGGGTCAGGACCTCCGGCGGGACGAGCCCGCCGCCCGCGCGGGCGTCGCGCGCCCCCGTCAGCCGGAAGACGAGGGTCTTGGGGACGTCCTTGATGACCGCGAACCCGCCCGCGCTGTCGCCGTAGAGCGTCGAGTAGCCCACGGACATCTCCGACTTGTTCCCGGTCGTGAGCACGAGCCAGCCGAACTTGTTCGACAGCGCCATGAGGAGGTTCCCGCGGATGCGCGCCTGCAGGTTCTCCTCGGTCAGGTCGGGCTCGCGGCCGGCGAAGACGTCGCGCAGCAAGTCCTCGTAGGCCGTCATCGGCCCGGCGATGGCGAGCTCGAGGAGGTCCACGCCGAGGTTGCGGGCCAGCGCCGTCGCGTCGGTGCGCGTCCCCTCCGAGGTGTACCGCGACGGCATCGTCACGCAGGTGACGGCCTCGGTCCCGAGCGCGTCGACCGCGATGAGCGCCACGAGCGTCGAGTCGATGCCGCCCGACAGCCCGAGCACGACGTGGCGGAAGCCGTTCTTGCGCGTGTAGTCGCGCGTCCCGAGGACGAGCGCGGCGTAGACCTCGTCGACCTCCGGCAGCGTGTCGGCGACCGGCCCGCCGACCTCGCCGGCGTGCGTGCCGGCCGCCGGGGTGCGCAGCGACCCGAGGTGGTCGACGGCGGCCTGCGCCTCTCGGGCCGGGCGCCGTCGGCGG
The DNA here is from genome assembly GCA_963707695.1 of uncultured Actinomycetes bacterium. Lineage (GTDB taxonomy): Bacteria > Actinomycetota > Thermoleophilia > Solirubrobacterales > Solirubrobacteraceae > JAOPZW01. The sequence goes on from CAVPQY010000006.1 coordinate 722,694, forward strand.
GTGTCGCGCAGCCGCGCCGCGCCCGCGGCGTCGGTGTCGACGTCGCAGACGAGCAGCGCCTCCTCGAACTGCGGCGCGCGGGCGATGATCTTGCCGTCGTGGTCGACGACGAACGAGTGGCCGTCGAAGACGAGCTCGTCCTGGCCGCCGACGAGCGCGCAGAAGGCCACCGCGCAGAGCTCGTCGCGGGCGCGCTGCGCCACCATCCGCTCGCGGTCGTGGCCCTTGCCGCGGTGGTAGGGCGAGGCGTCGATGTTCACGATGAGCCGGGCGCCGGCCAGCGCCTCGTCGCTCAGCGGCGGCCCCGGCTGCCAGATGTCCTCGCACACGGTCAGCCCGACCTTCACGCCGTCGACCTCGACGAGGGCCGGGCCGGGGCCCTGCTGGAAGTACCGGACCTCGTCGAAGACGCCGTAGTTCGGCAGGTGGATCTTGCGGTAGATCGCCTGCACGGCGCCGTCGGCCAGCACCGCCGCGCTGTTGAAGACGTCGTCCGCGCGCTCGGGGAACCCGACGACCGCCACCACGTCCTGCACCTCGGCGGCGACCCGGTCCAGCGCCGCGCGCGCGTCGCGCAGGAAGTGCTCCTTGAGCAGGAGGTCCTCGGGCGGGTAGCCGCTGAGCGCCAGCTCGGGGAAGAGCACGAGCTGGGCGCCGGCCCCCCGCGCCTCCTGCAGCCGCGCGCGGACGAGCGCCTCGTTGCCGGCGATGTCGCCGACGACCGCGTTCATCTGGACCAGGGCGATGCGCATCGGTTCCGGTCGACGGGGGGCCGGGTGGCCGGGCTAGACCCGCGTGGGCACGGCGGGGGCCCGGCGGGACGAGGCCTGCCGCGCGCGCCGGCGGGCGGCGCCGCTGCGCGCGCCCGTGCGCGGCCGCCCGCCGGCGGCGCGCACGAGGTCGCGCAGCGCGTCGTCGAGGTGGTCGCGCAGCCCGTCGAGGTCCTCCATCGCGTCGTAGTCGCCGAGCAGGCCGAAGGCGAGGCGCCCGTGGTAGCTCATGATCGCGATCCCGAGGGCGGTGTTCCGCGCGAGCGGGACGACCGGGTAGAAGGCACGCAGCCGCCGCCCGAGCGCGTAGAGCTCGAACTGGGGACCCGGGACGTTCGTCACGACGAAGTTGAAGAAGCGCTGGCGGGTCTGCAGCCGTCCGGCCTGGGTGAGGATCGTCGGGGGCGCGAAGTCCGCGAGCTGCGTGATGGCCTGCGCGCCGACGGCCTGCCCGGAGGACTTCAGGTGGACCATCGCCTCGTGGATGGCGTCGAAGGCGGCGCGCGGGTCCTGGACGCCCACCGGCAGCGGCGCGTAGATCGCCGCGACGCGGTTGCCGAGCGCGCCGCGCTCGGCGTCGGCGCGGATGGAGACGGGCACCATGGCGCGCAGGACGACGCCCTCGGTGGGGTGGCCGTGCTCGCGCATCCAGCGCCCGGTGGCGAGCGTCACGGCGGTCAGGACGGCGTCGTTGAGGGTCCCGCCGAAGGCGTTCTTGATCGCCTTGACGTCGTCGATCTCGGCGTCGACCCACGCGTAGCGGCGGTGCGGCCCGATCGGGACGTTGAAGGGCGAGGCCGGCGCGGGGTTCAGGCCGACGCGGGCCATGGCGCCAAGGCCGACGGCCGGGATGGCCAGCTGGCGCGCCGCCCGCTGCGGGGCGCGCAGCACGGCGCGGACGCCACGCGCGATCTCCGCCGGCACCGTGACCCGCTCCACGAGCGCGTCGGCCAGGAGCTGGGACCCCGTCGGCGGGGGCGCGGGCTCCCAGGCGCGGGCGGGCGCCGCGACGGGCGACGGGTCCGGGTTCGTGTCGAAGAGGATCGACGTGATGTCGACGCCCGAGACGCCGTCGACCAGGGAGTGATGGGTCTTCGAGATCATCGCCCAGCGCGGGGACCCGTCCGCGTCGGGGGCGAGCCCTTCGACGATGTTCATCTCCCAGAGCGGCTTGGAGCGGTCGAGCTGCTGGGCGAAGAGCCGGCCGCCGAGGGCCGCGAGCTCCTCGTCGCCGCCGGGTGCCGGCAGCGCGCTGTGGCGCACGTGGTAGCGGATGTTGAAGTGCGGGTCGTCGACCCACACGGGGCGTCCCTGGCCCAGGGGCACGAAGGCCAGGCGCTGGCGGTAGCGGGGGACGAGGTGCAGTCGGCTCTCGATCGCGGCGACCGCGTCGTCGTAGGCGGGCGCCTCCCCCTCGAACACGAGGATCGACGCGACGTGCATGTGCGCGCCGCCCGTCTCGAGGTGCAGGAAGCTCGCATCCAGGCCGGTGAGGCGGTCGCCGTGGCTCATGCCCTGATCCTCCCCCGCATCGGCCCGATGGACAACCTTCAACATTGTGTGTAAGGTATCCGCACAGCGGGAAGTACCTCGGTGCCGGGCTCGACCGGCACCTCTCGACCCCAGGAGCCACGCCGCGATGGACCTCAGCGACCCCACCGCCTTCGGGCGCACCTACGACGAGCACCACCGCGGCGTGTACGCCGCCGCCATGCGGATCCTCGGCAACACCGCCCAGGCCCAGGACGTCACGCAGGACGTCTTCCTCAAGCTCTGGCGCAACCCGCAGAAGTTCGACCGCCGTCGCGGCGAGCTCGGGTCCTACCTGCGCCTCATGGCCCGCAGCCGGGCGCTGGACCTCTGGCGCGAGGGCCAGGCCGCCGGACGCGCCGGCGACCGCCTGAAGGTCGTCGTCGCCCACGAGGAGCCGCGCATCGAGGAGCGCCCGTCCGCGATGGTCGAGCGCGAGAGCGAGCGGCGCGCCGTGCGCGAGGCCCTCGGCGCGCTCCCGGAGCCGCAGCGCGAGGCGGTCGTCCTCGCGTACTGGGGCGGCCTGACCGCCGACCAGATCGCCCGGCGCGCCGGCGTCCCGCTCGGGACGGCGAAGAGCCGCATCCGCCTCGGGCTGGCCAAGCTCCGGTCCGAGATCGAGGACGCCGTGGCGCCGGTCGCGACCGCCGCCTAGCGCGGCGGGTCCCGCGGCGGGCATCGACTAGGCTCCCGCGCCGCATGCCGGTGACCGGGAGCGACGCGGACCCCGCCCTGAGACGCCTCCTGACCGCGGCACGGACGGGGCTCGCGCCGGGTGACTGGTTCGACGCGCACACGCACCTCGGCCAGAACGACCCCGACGGCCGGCGCGCCACGGCCGAGGAGATCCTCGGCGGGCTCGACGCCGCCGGCCACCACCGCGCCCTGATCTTCGCCATGCACGAGCCCGGCGGCTACACGGCGGCGAACGACGCCGTGCTCGCCGCGTGCGCGTCCAGCGACGGCAGGCTGCTCCCGCTCGCGCGCGTCAGCCCGAACGCCGAGGACGCGGTGGCCGAGGCTCGGCGCTGCCTCGCCGCGGGGGCGCGCGGGTTCAAGCTGCACCCGCGCTCGGACGCCTTCACCCTCCCGCACCCGGCGGTCGAGCAGGTCGTGGCGCTCGCCCACGAGGCGCGCGCGCCGGTCCTCTTCCACGCGGGCCGGGGCATCCCGCACCTCGGCGAGGCCGTCGTCGACCTCGCGCGGCGCTACCCCGGGGCGCGGCTCATCCTCGCCCACGCCGGGATCAGCGACCTGGCCTGGATCCCGCCGCACGCCGTCGCGCTGCCGAACCTCTTCTTCGACACCGCGTGGTGGTCGATCGCCGACCAGCTGCAGCTCTACGCCCACGTGCCTCCGAGCCGGATCCTCTACGCCAGCGACATGCCCTACGGCGCCGGCGCCCTGGCCGCGTTCATCTTCCGGCGCTGCGCCGCCGCGGTCGGGCTGGGGGACGACGCCGTGCGGGCGATCGCGGGCGGTCAGGTGGCGCGCGTCGTCGCGGGCGAGGAGCCGCTCGACGTCGGGCCCGCCCCGGGGCCCGGGGCGCTCGGGCCGCGCGAGGTGGACGCGGAGCGCGTCGTGACCTACGCCTCCGTCGCGACCCAGGTCGCCTTCCGCGGGGCCGACCCCACCGAGCCGCTCCAGCTCGCCCGCCTGGCCTGCCGGACCTGGCGCACCGACGCGCTGGCCGACCTGCTCGCGGTCTGCGACGAGGTCCTTGAGCTCGCGCTCGAGGCTCGTGAGGCGCGGCCGGAGGACCCGCTCGCCATCGCGCCCGGGGCCCTCGTGGCGATGGTGCTGGCGGGCACGCCGACGGTCGGCGTGCCGCGTCCGGCCGTGTGAGCCCCGTCACGGAGGCGCTCCGCGGCGCGGGCTACGGTGCGAACGTCAGTTCTACTGCCGAGTCGCCCGCGTCCAGTGCGCGGGCGAGCGGGGGACCCATGGCCGGCGAGCGACGCACCCAGGTGCGGCGCGCCGGCGGGGGCGAATCGGCCTCAGCGGAGGCCGTAGCGGATGGCGCGGCGGTGCGCTCGGTGCGCACCGCGGTCGTTCGCGAGCCCGTCAGCTAACCCCGTAGGCGCCAGACCCCCCAAGGAGGGCCCGGTCCATGCGACCTCTGTCCCTGCGCGCCCGCGGCACGGCTGCGGCGCTCGGCGCCCTGTGCGCCACCACCACCTTCGCCGCGGCGCCCGCCGCGCAGGCCGCCCCTGGCCCGCACGCGGGCGACCGCGTGACCGTCCGGGTCGCCGACCGCACCCTGTCCTTCGGCCAGCGTGCCGACGTGCGCGGGCGCGCCCGCGGCATGGGCGCCGGCGGGGCCGTCGTCGTCCAGCAGCGCCCCACCGGATCCCGGGCCTGGCTCACCGCCGGCCTCGGTCGCACGACGACCGGCGGGCGCTTCCGCGTCCGGGCCGCCCTGCGCGGCGCCGCCGACGTGCGCGTCGTCGCGGCCCCCGCGGCGCGCGCCCAGGCGGCGGTCGCCGCCGTCGGCGCCGGCCCCGCCATCTCCGCGCCCACGCACGTGCGCGTCGTCGCCGACGTCCTCGTCGGCCGACGCCGCCTGGACGTCCGGGCGGGCCGCCGCGCGAGCGTCCACGGCGTGGTCCGCCCCGCCGTCGCCGGGCAGGCCGTCGCCCTCCAGCACCGCACCGCGCGCGGCTGGCGCACCGTGGACCGCGGCCGCACGGGCGCGAAGGGGGCGTTCCGCCTGGACGCCCGTCTCGGCCAGGCGCTGAGCGCGGCCGTCCGCGTCCGGGTCGACGGCGCCGGCGCCCTGGCCCCGGGCGGGGAGGTCGTCGGGCGGCTCAACGTCTTCCGTCCCGCGCTGGTCTCGTGGTACGGCCCCGGCTTCTACGGCCAGCGGCTCGGCTGCGGCGGCACGCTGCGCGCCGGGCAGCTCGGCGTGGCCAACAAGTCGCTGCCGTGCGGCACCATGGTCACGCTGCGCCACGGCCGGCGGTCGGTCCGCGTGCCGGTCATCGACCGCGGGCCCTACGTCGGCGCCCGCGAGTACGACCTCACCGCGGCGACGAAGGACCGCCTGGGCTTCGGCGGGGTCGGGTCGATCCTCGTCACCCGGTAGCGCCCGGCCCTCCCGCGGTCCCGCCCGGCCGGGGACGTACGCTCCATCGCGTGCCCCCCGGCCCGGCACCCGCCAAGCGCGTCGTCGCGCACCTCGACTGCGACGCCTTCTACGCGACCGTCGAGCTGCTGCGCCGGCCCGAGCTGCGGGGCAAGCCCGTCATCGTCTCGGGCACCGGGCCGCGCGCGGTCGTCACGACGGCGTCCTACGAGGCCCGCCGGTACGGGATCGGCTCCGCGATGCCGACCTCGCGCGCGCGGCGGCTGTGCCCGCAGGCCGTCCTCGTCCCGCCCGACTTCGAGGCCTACCGGGCGACCTCGCAGGAGGTCTGGGCGACCGTCCGCGACCACCTCGAGCGCGTCCAGCAGGTCGGCATCGACGAGGGCTACGCCGACCTCACCGGCGTCGAGAAGCCGCTGCGCGTCCTGCGCGGGGTCGTCGCCGAGGTCAAGGGCCGCACCGGCGTGCAGCTCTCGGTCGGCGTCGGGCCCAATCGCCTCGTCGCGAAGTGCTGCAGCGACCTGGGCAAGCCCGCCGGCTTCGTGGCGATGGGCCGCGAGGAGGCGTGCGAGCGCTTCGCCGCCTCCGCTCCGAGCCGCCTGCCGGGGATCGGCCCGAAGACGGCGGAGCGCCTGGCCTCGATGGGCATCGCGACCGTCGCCGACCTGCAACGGGCCGACCCCGAGGTCCTGAGCGCCCGCTTCGGCGGCCGGACCGGGCCGTACCTCGTGCGCCGCGCGCAGTTCCACGACAGCTCGGAGGTCGAGCTCGCGCGCGCGGTGAAGTCGCGGTCGAGCGAGACGACGTTCGACTCCGACGTCGAGGACGCCACCGTGCTGGAGGGCGTCGTCCGGCGGCTGGCCGGCGAGGTCGCGGGCGGCCTGCGCCGCCGCGGGCGCCGCGGGCGCACCATCGGGATCAAGGTGCGCCTCGACGACTGGACGACCGTGACGCGCGCGCGCACGATCGAGGGCTTCACCGACGAGGCGGAGCTCGTCGCGGAGGTCGCGGTCGAGCTCCTGCGCGCCTACGCGCCACCGCGGCCGGTCCGGCTGCTCGGCGTGCGGATCGCGGGCTTCGACGACGCCGAGCCGGAGGGCCGGGCCGCCGCGCAGGGGCAGGCGGCGCCGGCCGGGCAGCTGGCCCTCCCGCTGTAGGGTCGCGGCATGCCCCACGCGCAGCTCGACGGTCGCCGGGTGTTCTACGACGAGGCGGGAGAGGGCGAGCCGCTGCTGCTCGTCCAGGGCATGAGCGGCACGCGCCTGAGCTGGGGCGACCCGTTCCTCGCGGCGCTGCACGAGGCGAGCCTCGCCACCGTCGCCTACGACCACCGCGGCGTCGGGCGCTCGGACCCCATCGACCTCGCGGCGCCGCTCACGATCGCCGACCTCGCCGAGGACGCGGCCGCCCTGCTGACCGTCCTCGGGCTGGAGACCGCCCACGTCCTCGGGGTCTCCATGGGCGGGATGGTCGCCCAGGAGCTGGCGCTCCGCCACCCGGACCGGCTGCGCAGCCTGACGCTCGGCTGCACCTACCCGGGCGGGCCCGGCGCGCAGCTCACCGCGCCGGACGACGCCCAGCGGCTGTTCGGGGCGATGAGCTCCGGCGACCGCGAGCTCGCACTGCGCGCGATGTGGGAGATCAACGTGTCGCCGGGCTTCGCGGCGGAGGCCGGGCGCTTCGACGCCTTCCATGCGATGGCGACGTCGGCGCCCGTCGCGGTGCCGGTCATCGCGCTGCAGTCCCGGGCGGTCGTGGCCCACGACGCGAGTGCCCGCCTGGCGGACATCACGGCGCCGACGCTCGTCGTGCACGGGACGGTCGACCGGATGCTGCCGGCGGCCAACGCCGAGCTGCTGGCGGCGGCGATCCCCGGCGCCCGGCTCGAGCTGCTCGAGGACGTCGGGCACCTCTTCTGGTGGGAGCAGCCGGAGCGCTCCGCCGCGCTCGTGGGCGACCACGCCCTGCGCGCAGCGGGCCGGGCCGCCTAGTACAGCGCCGCGGCCAGGCGCCGGCGGGCGTCCCGCGCGAGCGGGTGCTCGACGCCGAGGTCGTCGAGCGCGCCGACGATCACGCGGCGGACGTCGTCGCGGTGCTCCCCGGCCGCGGGCAGCGCCTCGAGCAGCAGGTCCAGCGCGCGGTCGCGGTCGCCCGCGTCGAGGGCGGCGAAGGCGTCGGACAGGTCGATGTCGTCGGCCCGCTCGAGCCGGATGCGCGCCGCGAGCCCCTCGGGCCGGAAGCCCGGGAGCCCGTCGACGAGCCGCAGGGCCTCGTCCTCCTCGCCGCGGCGGTGCAGCAGCCCGGCCAGGCTCGCGGCCGCCTCGGTGTTCTGCGGCTGGAGCTCGAGCGCCCGGCGGAGCGAGGCCTCGTCGCCCTGCTCGACGAGGCGCTCGGCCTCGGAGGGCACGAGGCCGTCGAAGAACCGCTCGACCACCGCGGGCGGCTGCGCGCCGACGAACTCGTCGACGACGCGGCCGTCCTTGAAGGCCTTGACGGCCGGGATGCCCTGGATGCCGAAGGCCTGCGACAGCCCGGGGTTCGCGTCCGTGTCGAGCTTGGCCAGCACGACGTCGTCCTCCCGGGCCCGGGCCGCCTGCTCGAGCACGGGGGTGAGCATGCGGCACGGGCCGCACCACGCGGCCCAGAAGTCGACGACGACCGGGACGCTCTTGGAGCGCTCGATCACGTCGGTCTCGAACGTGCCCTCGCTGACGTCGATGACGGCCATGCGCTCGATGATAGGACTCGCCCCCGTGGCTTCCAGCGACCGCCTCCACGTCCTGACCGCCGGCGACGGCCGGCCCGTCGTGCTGCTCCACGGCCTCACCGCGACGCACCGCTACGTCGTGATGGGCTCGAAGCACCTCGAGCGCTCCGGGCACCGCGTCGTGGCCTACGACGCGCGCGGGCACGGGCGCTCGGAGCCGGCGCTGGAGCCCGGCGCGTACGCCTACGCCGACCTCGTGGCGGACCTCGTCGCGGTGCTCGACGACGAGGGCCTGGACCGCGTCGTGCTGGCCGGGGCCTCCATGGGCGCCCACACGGCGCTGCGCTGCGCGCTCGAGTGGCCCGAGCGCGTCGCCGGGCTGGTCGTCGTCACGCCGGCCTACGACGCGGCGACGGCCGGCGACCCGGCGGCGCTGGCCGGCTGGGACCGGCTGGCCGACGGCCTGGCCGGGGGCGGGGTGGACGGCTTCGTCGGCGCGTACGACCTCGACGCGGTGCCGGACGCCTTCCGTCCCACCGTCGAGACCGTGCTGCGCCAGCGCCTGGCCCAGCACGAGCACCCGCTCGCCGTCGCGGAGGCGCTGCGCGTGGTGCCGCGCTCGCGGCCCTTCCCCGACGTCGGCGCGCTCGCCGCGGTCACGGTCCCGACGGTCGTCGTCGGCGACCGCGACGAGGCCGACCCCGGGCACCCGCTCGCGGTCGCCGAGGCCTACGCGCGGACGATCCCGGCCGCCGAGCTCGTCGTGGAGGATCCGGGGCGCTCGCCGATCGCCTGGCAGGGCGGCCAGCTGTCCAAGGTCGTCGCCGGCCTCGCGGCGCGCGCGGCCTGGGGCTAGGCGCGCGCCGGCACCCACCCGGCGGGGAACGCCCCCGCCGGGATGTCGCCGGCGTAGCCGGGGAACCAGCGCCGTGCCAGCGCGCCGGCCGGGCGGTCCTCGAGCAGCGCCCGCAGGTCGCCGACCGTCAGCAGGACGCGCAGCGTCGCCCCGATCTGGAGGTCGGCCGCGGTGGGCTCGTCGGCACCGATCACGCCGTCGGCGACGAGCGCGTCGACGTGGTCGAGCTTGGCCGGCAGCCCGGCGAGGTCGTCGGCCAGGCGCTGCGCCGTGATGCCGTGGTAGCGCCACGTCCCCCGCGCGTAGGCGATGGCGACGTCCGTGCCGGCCGGGTCGAGCGGGCCGGCGCCCCCGAAGGTCCCCATCGCCTCGGGCCGGAAGTGCAGCGCCCCCCACGGCAGGCGGCGCCCGAGGTCCTGGAGCTCGGCGTCGGCCCAGCGCTCGGCGGCGTGGACGGCGTCGGCCCGGTCAGACGGGTAGAGCGGCGGGTCCGGCGCGATCGCCTCGAGGCGCTCGAGGATGGCGATCGAGCCGTGGACGGGCTCGTCGTCGACCATGAGGCCCGGGACGGTGCGGTGCCCCGCGCCGTAGAGCCGCTCCATCTCGTCGGGGTGGCGTCCGGGCGTGAGGTCGACGCGCTCGAAGGGCAGGCCCTTGAGGCGCAGCGCCCGGTCGGCGGCCATGCAGGGGTGCGACGGCGGGACGGCGTGGAGCACGAGGCGCGGGGGCATGGGCGCACTCTGCCCGAGCCGGCGTCGCCCCGTCGGCTGCCCGCGTCCGACCGCCGCGCAGCGGCCTCGCGCCAGGAGCCAGGGCTCGCGACGAGCCGCTCGGCACGGCAGTTGCCCGGCCGGCGGCCACGTGGTCCAATCGCGCGATGCCCGGCGCCGACCTCCCGCCCGTGGCCGCTGCGTCGCGGGCGCGCCTGGCCTGGACGCTGTCCGCGGGGGCCCGGCTGCGCGCGGCCTACGCCGAGCGGGTCCTGCGGGGGACGTTCGTCATCGAGCTGCCCACGCCGGTCACGGTGCGGGCGCTGGCGCTCGCGGGCTTCGACTTCGCCGTCCTGGACCTGGAGCACTCGACGATCGGCGTCGAGGGCCTCCCCGGGCTCATCGCCGAGGCCCGGGCGGTCGACCTGCCCGTCCTCGTCCGCGTGTGGGCCAACGAGCCCGCGCTCGTCGGCAAGGTCCTCGACGCGGGCGCCAACGGGGTCATGGTGCCGCACGTCGCCACGCCCGAGGCGGCGGCGCGGGCCGTGCGCGCCGCACGATGGGCGCCCCGCGGCGAGCGGGGCGTGGCCCCCCTCGTCTCGGCCGTCGCGGTGCCGGACCGCGACGCCCTGGACGACGCCGTCCTCGTGGTCGTCCAGCTCGAAGGGGAGGAGGCCATCCGCCGCTCGGCCGAGATCGGGCGCGTGCCCGGCGTCGACGGCGTGTTCGTCGGGCCCTACGACCTGGCCGAGGCGCTCGGGCGGCCGGGCGACGTGGACGGGCCGGAGGTGCGCCGCGCGGCCGAGCAGGTCGCCGCGGAGCTCCAGGGGCCGGCCATGCTCGGGATCTACGTCGACGACCCGCGGCGGTCCGCGGGCTGGGCGCAGCGCGGCTTCCGGCTGCAGTGCGTGTCCTTCGACAGCCGCCTCCTGCTGGCGGGGGCGACGGCGGCGCTGGCGCGGGCCCGGGAGGAGCCCGCGCCGGGCTAGGGTCTGCCCATGGAGGACCTGCGCCGCCGGGCGCGCGAGGGGCTCGCGGCGGGGGCGGAGCGCGCCGGCGCCCGCGCGCACTTCCGGGCCATGGGCATCGACCCGGCGCGGCTCGACGGGCCGATCGTCGGCATCGCGTCGTCCTGGACGCAGACGATGCCCTGCAACCTCAACCACCGCGCGCTGGCCGAGCACGCCGCGGCGGCCGTCACGGCGGCGGGCGGCGTGGCGCTGCCCTTCACGACCATCGCGGTGTCCGACAACCAGTCGCAGGGCACGCCGGGGATGCGCGCGTCGCTCGTCTCGCGCGAGGTCATCGCCGACTCGATCGAGCTCATGGCCCACGCGCACGACTTCGACGCGCTCGTGTGCGTCGTGGGGTGCGACAAGACGGTGCCCGCCGCGCTCATGGCGCTCGGCCGCCTCGACAAGCCCGGCGTCCTGCTCGCCAGCGGCCCGATGCGCGCCGGGCGCTGGCGCGGCTCGACGGTGACGATCCAGGACGTGTGGGAGGCGGTCGGCGCGTTCGAGCGCGGCGGGCTGTCGCGCGCCGACCTCGACGAGCTCGAGCGCGACGCCTGCCCGGGCCCGGGCACGTGCGCCGGGCACTTCACGGCGAGCACCATGGCCGTCGCGCTGGAGTGCCTGGGCGCGGCGGTGATCGGGGACGGCCTGATCCCCGCCGACGCCGTCGCCGAGAAGGCCGCCGCGGCGGCGCGCGCCGGCGCCCTGGCGACCGAGCTCGCGCGCGGCGGGCCGACGGCGCGCGCGTTCCTCGACCGGCGGGCGCTCCTGAACGCCATGGCGGGCATCGCCGCGACCGGCGGGTCGACGAACGGGGTGCTGCACCTCCTGGCCATCGCCCGCGAGTGCGGCGTCGCGCTCGACCAGGACGAGCTGACCGCCGTCGCCGCGCGCACCCCCGTGATCGCCGACCTGGCGCCGGCGGGCCGGTTCGTGGCGGAGGACCTCCACCGCGCCGGCGGCACCGCGTCGCTCATCGCCGAGCTCGTGCGCGGCGGCCACCTCGACGGTGACGCCCCGGTGGTGCAGGGCGGGACCCTCGCCCGCGCGACCGCGGACGCCCGGCCGCCCGACGGCGGGGTCGTCCGGACCGTCGACCGGCCGGTGAAGGCGGCGGGCTCGCTGTTCTCGCTGCGCGGGAGCCTGGCACCCGACGGGAGCCTCGTGAAGCTCGCGGGCACCGAGCGGCGCCACCAGACCGGCCCCGCCCGCGTCTTCGACGGTGAGGAGGCCTGCGCCGACGCGGTCCGCGCCGGCGCGGCGCAGCCGGGCGACGTGCTGGTCATCCGCTACGAGGGCCCGGCGGGCGGTCCGGGGATGCGGGAGATGCTGAGCGTCACGGCGTCCGTCGTCGGCGCCGGCCTGGGGGAGTCGGTCGCGCTCGTGACCGACGGGCGCTTCTCGGGGGCCACGCGCGGCCTCATGGTCGGCCACGTCTCGCCCGAGGCGGCCCGCGGCGGCCCGCTGGCCGCCGTGCGCGACGGCGACGTGATCACGATCGACCTCGACGCCGGGACGCTCGACGTCGCGCTCGGCGCCGCTGAGCTCGAACGGCGCCTGGCGGCGTGGTCGCCGCCGCCCGCGCCCGCCGAGCACGGCGTCTTCGCGCGCTACCGCGCCGCCGTGGGCTCGGCCACCGACGGCGCCGTCCTACGGCCGGTCTGACCGTGCTGGCGCTCGTCACGACCCCCGGCCGGGCGCGCACCGCCGAGGTCGTCGCCGTCCCCGATCCCGTCCCGGAGGCGGGGGAGGTCCTCGTGCGCACGCTCGAGGTCGGGGTGTGCGGGACCGACCGCGAGATCGCCGAGGGCCTCTTCGGCGTCGCGCCCCCGGGCGAGCGGCGGCTGGTCCTCGGCCACGAGCTGCTGGGCGTCGTCGAGCGCGACGCGCACGGCCTCGCCCGCGGCCAGCTCGTCACGGCGACCGTGCGCCGCTCGTGCGGGCGCTGCGCGGCCTGCGCGGCGGGTGCCCCCGACGCCTGCTTCACCGGCGACTACGCGGAGCGCGGCATCACCCGCCTCGACGGCTTCGCCCGCGAGCTCGTGGCCGAGTCGCCGGAGCACCTGGTGCCGGTCCCCGCGGCGCTGGGCCGGCTGGGGGTCCTGGCCGAGCCCGCGTCGGTCTGCGCGCGGGCGATCCGCCACGCCGAGGCGGTGGGGCACCGCCAGCCGTGGGCCCCGCGCCGCGCGCTCGTGCTCGGCAGCGGCGCGATCGGGATGCTCGCCACCTGCCTGCTGCGGCTCGAGGGCTTCGCGGTGTGGACCGCGGCCCGCGCCGCGCCGGACACCCCGAAGGCGCAGCTCGCCGACGCCCTCGGCGCGACCTACGCCTCGGTGGCCGAGACCCCGCCGGAGGCGCTCGCGCACGACGTGGGCGGCTTCGACGTCGTCCTCGAGGCGACCGGGGACGCCGACGTCATGCTCGGCACGCTCGGGCTGCTCGCGCGCAACGGCGTCGCCTGCCTGCTCGGGCTCGACGCCCGGCCCGGGCGCGTGGCCCTCGAGCGCCGCGTCGTCGGCGTCGACGCGGTCCTCGGCAATCGCGCGCTGGTCGGCAGCGTCAACGCCCACCGCGACGACTGGGTGGCCGCGGTCGCCGCGCTGGCCGCGGCGCGCGGGCGGTGGCCCGGCGTGCTCGAGGCCTTCGTCGGGCTGCGGGTGCCGGTGGACCGCTTCGAGGACGCGTTCGCCTTCCCGGGCGTGAAGGCCACCCTCGCGTTCGACGTATCGTGACCACCCCATGAGCGACGACGCGCTGGCGCCCCGGCCCGAGCACCGGTTCACCTTCGGCCTCTGGACGGTCGGCAACCCCGGGCGCGACCCGTTCGGCGAGCCGACGCGCGCGCCGGTGGACCCGGTCGACACGGTGCACCGGCTGGCCGGGCTCGGCGCCTGGGGGGTGAGCCTGCACGACGACGACCTCGTGCCGTGGGGCACGCCGGCGCCCGAGCGCGACCGCATCGTGGCGAGGTTCGCGGCCGCCCTGCAGGAGACCGGGCTCGGCGTCGGGATGGCCACCACGAACCTCTTCGGCCACCCGGCCTTCAAGGACGGCGCCTTCACCTCGAACGACCGCGCCGTCCGGCGGGCCGCGATCGGCAAGGCCATGCGCTCGATCGACCTCGGCGCCGAGCTCGGCGCGGAGGTCTACGTCTTCTGGGGCGGCCGCGAGGGCACGGAGGCGTCCGTGGCCAAGGACCCCCGCGACGCGCTCGAGCGCTACCGCGAGGCGATCGACGTCCTGGCGGAGTACGCGGTCGGGCAGGGGTACGACCTGCGCTTCGCGATGGAGCCCAAGCCGAACGAGCCGCGCGGGGACATCTTCCTGCCGACCGTCGGTCACGCGCTGCACTTCATCGAGACGCTGCAGCGCCCCGAGATGGTCGGCGTCAACCCCGAGGTCGCCCACGAGACGATGGCCGGGCTGTCCTTCGTCCACGGCGTCGGGCAGGCCCTGTGGGCCGGCAAGCTCTTCCACATCGACCTCAACGCGCAGCGGATCGGGCGCTACGACCAGGACTTCCGGTTCGGGGCCGAAGACCTCAAGGAGGCGTTCCTGCTCGTCCGCCTGCTCGAGCGCGCCGGGTACGCCGGGCCGCGGCACTTCGACGCGCACGCCTACCGCAACGAGGACGCCGACGGCGTCTGGGACTTCGCCCGCGGCTGCATGCGGACCTACCTCGCGCTGGCCGAGCGCGCCCGCCACTTCGACGCCCTGCCCGAGGTGCAGGAGGCGCTCGCGGCCGCCGGCACCGGCGAGCTGGGGCGCCCGTCCGTGGCCGGCGGCGACACGCCCGACGCGCTGAAGGCGGAGGCCGACGCGCTCGACGCCCTCGCGCCGCGCGGCTACGGCAACGAGCGCCTCGACCAGCTCGTCGTCGACGTGCTGCTCGGCGTCCGCTAGGCGGTCGCCGGCCGGTACGCGACGGCCTCGCGGCCGCCGCCCTCGGCCGAGCGGAGCATGGCGTCGCACACCTCGGCGGCCCGGTAGCCGTCCTCGAGCGTCGCTCCGTGCGGCGCCACGTCGGCGTCGTCGCGGATCGCCGTGAGCAGGTGGTGGAGCTCGTGCACGAAGGTGTGCTCCCAGCCGATCATGTGGCCCTGCGGCCACCAGTGCCCCCAGAAGGGGTGGTCGGGCTCGGAGACGAGCACGGTCCGGAACCCCTGCGCAAGGGCGCCGGGGGAGGAGCCCACCAGGTGCACCTGCAGCTCGTTGAGGCGCTCGAGGTCGAACGCGAGCGACCCCTTCGTGCCGTTGACCTCGAAGCGCAGCGCGTTCTTGCGTCCCGGGCAGAACCGCGAGGCCTCGATCGTCCCCACGGCGCCGCCCTCGAACGCGACGGTGGCCTCGACGGCGTCGTCGACCTCGCGCCCGGGCTGGAAGGTCGCCGTGTGCGCGGCCACGGCGTCGATCTCGCCCACGAGGTAGCGGCCGAGGTCGATCACGTGCGCCCCGAGGTCGCCCAGCGCACCCGACCCCGCCGCCGCCTTGTCGAAGCGCCACAGGTCGGCGTCGGTGGCGCCCCACTCCTGCAGGTAGGTCCCGCGGAAGTGGTGCAGCTCGCCGAGCTCGCCCGCCTCGATGATCTCGCGCGCCAGGCGCACGGCCGGGACGAAGCGGTAGTTGAAGGCGCACAGGTGCTTGACGCCGGCGGCCTCCACGCGCCGCCAGGTCTCGTGGGCCTCCGCCGCGTCGCGGCCCAGCGGCTTCTCGCAGATGACGTGCTTGCCCGCCTCGGCGGCGGCGATCGTCGGCTCTGCATGGAGGTTGTTGGGCCCCGAGTTGTCGAAGAGCCCGATCCGGTCGTCGGCCACGAGGGCGCGCCAGTCCGTGACGTGGTCGGCGAAGCCGTAGCGCCGCGCCGCCTCGGCCACGGCCTCCCGGGTGCGGCCCGCGATGGCCACGAGCTCGGGCCGCAGCGGCGGCGGCCACGTCATGTAGGACAGCGTCTTGTAGGCGTTGGCGTGGGCCTTGCCCATGAAGGCGTAGCCGAGCATCCCCACGCCGATCGTCGCGACGTCGTCCCCGCCGCGCGTGGCGCCGTCGGGCGCCGAGCCGAGGTCGGGCACCTACGCCTCCTTCGCGAAGGCCGCGTCGAAGGCGACCTGCGACGGCGCGAAGTCCGTCCGGCGCACGAACGCGAGCGCGTCCGGGGCGCCCCAGTCGCGATCCATGCCCGAGTCCTCCCACTCGATCGAGAGCGGGCCCTCGTAGCCGATGCGGTTCAGCGCGCGGAAGAGCTCCTCGAAGTCCACGTCGCCGTGGCCGGGGGAGACGAAGTCCCATCCGCGCCCGGGCTCGCCGAAGTCCAGGTGCCCGCCCAGGATCGACGAGCGCCCGTCGAGCCGGCGCTTGGAGTCCTTGACGTGGACGTGGTGGATCCGGTCGCCGAACTCGGCCACGAACGCCGCCGAGCTCAGGAACTGGTGCTCGAGGTGGCTCGGGTCGAAGTTGATCCCGAACCCGTCGCGCTCGCCGATGGCCTCGAGCGCCCTGCGGGTCGTGACGAAGTCGTAGGCGATCTCGGTGGGGTGGACCTCGAGGGCGAAGCGGACGCCCTCGGCCTCGAAGACGTCGACGATCGGGGCCCAGCGCGCGGCGAAGTCCTCGTAGCCGCGCTGCACCGTCTCGAAGTCGTTCGGCGGGAAGGAGTAGAGCAGGTGCCAGATCGCCGAGCCGGTGAAGCCCGTCACGACCTCCACGCCGAGCGCCGCGGCCGCCCTGGCGGTGTCCTTCATCCGGTCGGCGGCCCGGCGGCGGACGCCCTCGGGGTCGCCGTCGCCCCAGACGTCCGGCGGCAGGACGGCGCGGTGGCGCTCGTCGATCGGGTCGCAGACGGCCTGGCCGACGAGGTGGTTGCCGATCGCCCAGCAGCGCAGGCCGTGGCGCTCGAGCAGCTCGCGGCGGCCGGCGACGTAGCCCGGGTCGCGCACCGCCTCGGCGACGTCGAAGTGGTCGCCCCAGCAGGCGAGCTCGAGGCCGTCGAAGCCCCAGCCGCCGCAGCGCTCGGCGAGCTCCGCGAGCGGGAGGTCGGCCCACTGGCCGGTGAACAGCGTGACGGGACGCGCCATGCGTGGCTCCTGTTATCGATTCGACCCCGGACGGCGCGAGCCTCCCACAGCCGCCCGCCGTGTCAAGCGCCTCCCGCCCGCGACCGCGGGCCACTAGGTTGCCGGGCACCGCCGTGCGCGTCGCCCTCTTCATCACCTGCCTGAACGACACGCTCTTCCCGGAGACGGGGCGCGCGACGGTGTCGCTGCTCGAGGGGGCCGGGTGCTCGGTGGGCTTCCCGGCCGAGCAGACCTGCTGCGGCCAGATGCACGCCAACAGCGGCTACGGGCGCGAGGCGCTCCCGCTCGTCCGGCGCTTCGTCGACGTCTTCGGCGACGCCGAGGCGGTCGTCTCGCCCTCGGGGTCGTGCGTCGCGATGGTGCGCGAGCAGTACGCGCACCTCGCCCGGGAGGCGGGGGACGAGGGACTGCTCCGGGAGGTCGAGGCGCTCGGCCCGCGCGTCTTCGAGCTGACCCAGTTCCTGGCCGACGAGCTGGGCGTGGAGGACGTCGGCGCGGTGTTCCCGCACCGCGTCACCTACCACCCGGCGTGCCACGCCCTGCGCGCGCTCGGCATCGGCGACGCGCCCCTGCGCCTCCTGCGCGGCGTCGAGGGGCTCGAGCTCGTCGAGCTCCCCGAGGCGGCGTCGTGCTGCGGCTTCGGCGGCACCTTCGCGGTCAAGAACGCCGACACGTCCGCGGCCATGCTGACCGACAAGCTCCGCGCGGTGCTCGACACGGGCGCCGAGGTCGTGTGCGCCGCCGACAACTCGTGCCTCATGCACCTCGGCGGCGGCCTGTCGCGCCAGCGCAGCGGGGTCCGCGCCATGCACGTCGCCGAGATCCTCGCGGCGCGATGACCGACGCCGAGCGATGACCGACACCGCGCGCCCGTTCCCGGAGGCCGCCCGCGAGGCCCTGGCGGACTCCCAGCTGCGCCGCAACCTGCGCACGGCCACGACGACGATCCGCGAGAAGCGCGCCGCGGTCGTCGCCGAGCGCGACGACTGGGAGGCCCTGCGCGAGGCGGGCCGGCGGATCAAGGCGCGGGCGGTGCGCCACCTCGACCGCCATCTCGAGGACCTCGAGCGGACCGTGACCGCCCGGGGCGGCGTCGTGCACTGGGCCCGCGACGCCGCGGAGGCCACCGCGACCGTGGCGGGGATCGTCCGCGCGGCCGGGGCGGACGAGGTCATCAAGGTCAAGTCGCTGGCCACCGACGAGATCGGGCTCAACGACGCGCTGGCCCAGCACGGCATCGCGGCGCTGGAGACCGACCTGGCCGAGCTCATCAACCAGCTCGCGCACGACCGCCCCTCGCACATCCTCGTCCCCGCGATCCACCGCAACCGCGAGGAGATCGCCGCGCTCTTCCGCCGCCACCTCCCCGGCGCCGAGGGCCTGGGGTCCGACCCGTCGGAGCTGACGGCGGTCGCGCGCCGCTTCCTGCGGCGGAAGTTCCTCACCGTCGGCGTCGGCGTCAGCGGCGCGAACTTCGCCGTCGCCGAGACCGGGACGGTCTGCGTCGTCGAGAGCGAGGGCAACGGCCGGATGTGCACGACGCTGCCGCACACGCTCGTCACGGTCATGGGGATCGAGAAGGTCGTGCCCCGGCTCGACGACCTCGAGGTCATGCTGCAGCTCCTGCCGCGCTCGTCCACCGGCGAGCGGATGAACCCCTACACGTCGCTGTGGACCGGCGTGCGGCCCGGCGACGGCCCGGGCGCCTTCCATCTCGTCCTGCTCGACAACGGGCGCACCGAGGTGCTCGCCGACGAGGTCGGGCGCGACGCCCTGCACTGCATCCGCTGCAGCGCGTGCCTCAACGTCTGCCCGGTCTACGAGCGCACCGGCGGGCATGCCTACGGCGCGACCTACCCCGGGCCCATCGGCGCGATCCTCGCGCCGCAGCTCACCGGCCTTCGCGAGCACGCGGACCTCCCGTGGGCCAGCACGCTGTGCGGCGCCTGCTACGAGGTCTGCCCGGTGAAGATCGACATCCCCTCCATCCTCGTCCACCTGCGCCGGCGGGTCGTCGCCCAGGGCGGCGCCGGCCACGGCCGCCTGGACCCCGAGCGCCGGTCCATGGCGGCGCTCGGGCGGATCTTCCTCACGCGCAGGCGCTTCGAGGCCGCGCAGACCGCGGCGCGCCTGGGGGCGTGGCCGCTGACGCGCGACGGGCGCATCGAGCGGCGGCTGCCCGGGCCGCTGAAGGGCTGGACCGCCGTCCGCGACCTCCAGGCGCCGCCCGCGCAGTCGTTCCGGGCCTGGTGGGCCGAGCGCGAGCGCGGAGGACGCGCGTGAGCACCGCGCGGGAGGACGTCCTCGGGCGGGTCCGCACCGCGCTGCGCGACGTCCCGGCGGGCGAGCCCGAGCGCTGGGACGGCCCGGGCGGCGACGGGGCGCCCGACGCCTACCGGCGCGGGCCCGCGCCCGACGCGCCCGCGCCGCTGCACCTCTTCGCCGAGCGGGTGGCCGACTACCGGGCCGAGGTCGTGCGCTGCCCCGTCGATGCGGACGTGGCCCCGGCGATCGCCGACGCCTGCGCGCGCCACCGGGCGCGGCGCGTCGTCGCCCCGCCGGGCCTGCCGGCCGCCTGGCGGGTCGACGGCGTCGAGTGGCTCGGCGACGACCCGGCCGCCCCGCTGGGGGTCGACGCCCTCGACGCCGCCGACGGCGTCCTGACCGGCGCGGCGGTGGCCATCGCCGAGACCGGGACGATCGCGCTCGACCACGGCCCCGCCCAGGGCCGGCGGGCGCTCTCGCTCCTGCCCGACCTGCACGTCTGCGTCGTCCGCGCCGACCAGGTCGTGGCCACGGTCCCCGAGGGCCTGCGCCGGCTGCGCGCCGCCATCGACGCCGGCCGCCCGGTCACGCTCGTCTCCGGGCCGTCGGCGACGTCGGACATCGAGCTGCAGCGCGTCGAGGGCGTCCACGGACCGCGCCGGCTCGTCGTCCTGGTGGCGGAGGGCCTGCGGTAGGTTGCCCCGCGCATGACCGAGGAGCGCTTCACCGGCCGCCGCGCGCTCGTCACGGGCGCCGGCTCGGGCATCGGCGCCGCGGTCGCGCGCCGCCTCGCCGCGGAGGGCGCGGAGCTCCTGCTCGCCGACGCCGCCGGGGACCGCGTCCGCGACGTGGCCGGCGAGCTGGGGGAGGCGGTCGGCTGGGTGCAGCTCGACGTCCGCGACGAGGACGCGGTCCAGGCCGCGACGGGCGACCTCGACGTCCTCGTCAACGTGGCCGGGATCGGCTCCACGACGTCGGCCCCGGACACGCCGCTCGACGTCTGGGAGGACGTCTTCGCCGTCAACGCCCGCGGGACGTTCCTCTGCTGCAAGCACGCGATCCCGGGCATGGTGGCCCGCGGCGGCGGGACGGTCGTGAACATCGGCTCGGTCGCCGGCCTCGTCGGCCTGCGCAACCGGGCCGCGTACTGCGCCTCGAAGGGCGCCGTCATCGCGCTCACCCGCGCGCTGGCCGTCGACCACGTCGGCGACGGCGTCCGCGTGAACGTCGTGTGCCCCGGCACCGTCGACTCGCCATGGGTGCAGCGCCTCGTCCACGACGCCGGCGAGTCGCTCGACGCGCTGCGTGCCCGTCAGCCGATGGGCCGCCTGGGCACCCCGGAGGAGATCGCCGACGCGGTCCTCTACCTCGCCTCGGATGCCGCCGCCTTCGTCACCGGCAGCTCGCTCGTCATCGACGGCGGGCTGACCGCCGCCTAGGGCGGCCGGCCGTGGCGCACGTGGCCGCCGACCCCGACGCCGCCCCCGACGGCCTGCGCCGCGTCCTCGTCGGCGGCGCACCCGCGCTCGCAGTCGCCCGCGGCGGGACGCTCTTCGGCCTGGGGGCGACGCTCGCCGAGGTGCTCGCGGCCGGGCGCGACCACCTGCACGAGGCGGTCGACCGGGCCCTGGAGGGTCCGCCGCTGGACGGGGCGACCGGGCTCCTGGCGCCGGTCGACGAGCAGGAGGTCTGGGCGAGCGGGGTGACCTACCGGCGCTCGGCGTCCGCCCGGGTCGAGGAGTCGGTGGCCCCCGACGCCTACGAGCGCGTCTACGCCGCCGAGCGCCCCGAGCTCTTCCTCAAGGCGACCCCGAGCCGCGTCCCCGTCCCGGGCGCGCCGCTGCGCATCCGCCGCGACTCCGGGTGGGACGTGCCCGAGCCGGAGCTGGCCCTCGTCGCCGACGCCCACGGCGCGGTCGTCGGCTACCTCGCCGCCGACGACGTCTCGTCGCGCTCGATCGAGGGCGCCAACCCGCTCTACCTCCCGCAGGCCAAGGTCTACGACGACGCGCTCGGCCTGTCGGGGACGATCGTCCTCGCCCGCGACCTCGGCGACGCCGTGCACGCCGCGGCCATCAGCCTGCGCATCGAGCGCGCCGGCGCGACCGTCTTCGAGGGCGCGACCTCGGTGGCCGAGATGGCGCGGTCCTTCGACGTCCTCGTCGAGCACCTCTTCCGCGAGCTCTCGCACCCCGCGGGGGTGGTCCTGCTGACGGGCACGGGCGTCGTCCCGCCCGACGACGTCACGCTGCAGGACGGCGACGTGGTGGACCTCGACGTCCAGGGGGTCGGCCGCCTGCGCCACGCCGTGTACCGGCGCGGCTGAGCCTCAGCGCACCGCGCCCCACACCTCGCGCCGCGGGTCGGTGCCGCAGACGACGGTGCCCGTCCGGGCGTCGAGACCCGCGACGGCGGCCGCGCCGAAGAGCGGGTGCCCGTCGGGACGGCGCTCGACGGCGTGGCCGAGCGCGGCGAGGCCGTCGGCGAGCGCGGGGTCGAAGGACTGCTCGCACAGGACGCTGCCGCGCACGGCGCGCCAGCGGGGGGCGTCGAGCGCCTCGGCGACGGGGACGGCGGCGTCGAGCACCAGGCGCGCGAGCTGGACGAGGATCTGGACCTGCCCGTCGGCCCCCGGGGTGGCCATCGCGAGCACACCCTGCACGTCGTGCTCGAGCAGCATGGGGGAGAGCGTGTGCAGCGCCCGGCTGCCGCCGGGGGGCAGCGCGTCCGCCCCGACCAGCCCGCTGAGGCGGTTGTTCAGGACGAAGCCGCCCTCGGGCACGAGCACGCCGGAGCCGAACTCGTGGAAGACGCTGACGAGCATGGAGACGACGAGGCCTTCGCCGTCGGCGGCGGTCACGGCGGCGGTGTGGTCGGCCGCCGTCGGGCCGCGCAGGTCGCTGGCCCGCGCCGGCGCCGCGGCCAGGGGCCTCGCGCGCACCCGCTCGGCGCCGCCGGCCGTCCGCAGGTCCTCGCGCCGCTCGAAGGCGTGCTTGATCGCCTCGATCGCCGCGTGCTCGCCCGCCACGGTCCGGGGCGGCGGCGCGTCCCGCAGCGCGTCGAGCGCCAGGAGGGTGAGCGCCGCCTGCGACGGCGGCGGGGTGACCGCCAGGCGGGCGCTCGCGTGCGTCCCCGTGACGGGCGCCTCCGCCGCGACCGCGTAGGCCGCCAGGTCGTCGCGGTCGATCCCGTCGCCGCCGGTCGTGACGGCGCGCTCGATCGCCTCCGCCACGGGCCCGCGGTAGAAGCCGTCGACGCCGTCCGCGCGGACGGCCTCGAGCGTCTCGGCCAGGGCGCCCTGGCGCCAGACGTCGCCGGGGCGCGCGGTGAGCAGCGGCCAGCCGGGCGCGCCGTCGTCGAGGCGCCCCGCGCGGCGATCGCGCGCCCCCGCCAGCCAGTCCGACACCGGGAAGCCGGTGAGCGCCAGGTCGGTCGCCGGCCCGAGCACGTCGGCGAGCGGCAGGTGCCCGGAGGCCTCGTGCGCCGCGCACCACGCGGCGACGGCGCCGGGGACGCCGGCGCTCGCCGGGCCGTAGGCCGTGACCGGGAGGATCGGGCGCCGTGGCACGGCCGCGGCGCCGACGTAGGCGGCCACCGCCCCGTCGGGCTCGCGCACGAGCAGGAGCGCGTCCCCGCCCAGCCCGCACTGGTCCGGCGCCACGACGGCCAGCGCCGCGGCGGCCGCGACGGCGGCGTCGACGGCGTTGCCGCCGGCGCGCAGGACGTCGTCCCCGGCCGTGACCGCGAGCGGATGCGCCGCGACCACGCCGCCGCGGCATCCGCGCAGCAGCGGGCGGGGCAGGCGCGTCGTCATGGAGGCCATCCAAGCACCTTGCGGGGACGAGGCCGGCGCGGGTAGGTTGCGGCCGTGGCGCTCCCTATCGATAGTCCGACGAAGATCATCTGCGTCGGGCTGAACTACCGCGATCACGCGGAGGAGCAGGGCTCCGACCTCCCGACCGCGCCGCTGCTGTTCGCCAAGTGGTCGAACGCGCTCATCGGCCCGGGCGAGCCGATCGTCCTGCCGCCCGAGAGCTCCCAGGTCGACTACGAGGCAGAGCTCGGGGTCGTCATCGGCCGCACCGGCCGCCGCGTCGCCGAGCGCGACGCGCTCGACCACGTCCGCGGGTACGTCTGCGTCAACGACGTCAGCGCGCGCGACCTGCAGTTCGCCGACGGCCAGTGGACGCGCGGCAAGTCGCCGGACACCTTCTGCCCGGTCGGCCCCCGGCTCGTGCCGCGCGAGGAGGTCGAGGACCCCCAGTCGCTCGCGATCCGCTGCCTCGTCAACGGCGAGGTGCTCCAGGACTCCACGACCGCGAACATGGTCTTCTCGGTCGCCGAGATCATCGCCTACGTCACGCGCACGGTGACGCTCGTGCCGGGGGACCTCATCGCCACCGGCACGCCGGCCGGCGTCGGCGTCTTCCGCGACCCGCAGGTGCTGCTGCAGGACGGCGACGAGGTGACCGTCGAGGTCGAGGGCCTCGGCCAGCTGACCAACCCGGTGACCAAGGAGAGCTGAATGGCGTACGTGCTCGTGGCCAGGATGACCGCCCGCGAGGGCGAGGAGGAGCGCGCGGCGGAGCTGATCCGCGAGCTCGCGACGGCGTCGGCGCAGGAGCCGGGGAACGTCCACTACCTCGCCCACCGCGACCCCGAGGACCCGCGCGTCTTCCTCATGTACGAGCAGTACCGCGACAAGGCGGCCTTCGAGGAGCACGGGCAGACCGAGCACTTCCAGCGGATCGGCCCGGGCGAGCTCTTCGGCCTCATGGAGGACCGCGAGCGGGCCTTCTACGAGACGCTCGACTAGGGGCCTCCGCCCGGGGGAGGCGCGGCCCCGGCCTAGAAGACCGCGCGGCCCCCGGAGATGTCGTAGGTCGCGCCGGTCGAGAACGAGAGGCGGTCGCCGGCGAGGAACGCGATGAGCTCGGCGACCTCCTCGGGGCGGCCCATGCGGCCCATGGGGATGCGCTCCACCATGTAGTCGACGTGCTCCTGGCTGAGCTGCTCCAGGATGGGCGTGGCGATGACCGCCGGGGCGATGCAGTTCACGAGCACGCCGGTCGTGGCCAGGTCCTTGCCCACCGACTTCGTGAGGCCGATCACGGCCGCCTTGCTGGCCGAGTAGGCGGCGGCCATCGGATTGCCCTCCTTCCCCGCGATCGAGGCGACGTTCACGATCCGCCCGTAGCCGCGCGGCGCCATCGCCCGCGCCGCGGCGCGGTCGAAGAAGAAGACCCCGTCGAGGTTGATCGCGAAGACCCGGCGCCACTCCTCGTCGCCGACGTCGACGGTGTGCAGCGAGTCGCCGCCGACGCCGGCGCAGCACACCAGCACGTCGAGGGGGCCGAGCTCGCGCTCGACGCGGGCCACGGCGGCGTCGGCCTGCCCGGACTCCGTGACGTCGCCCGCGATCCCGAGCACGCCGTCGGGCGCCCCCGAGGGGTCGAGGTCGAAGGCGGCGACCCGGGCGCCGCGGTCGCGCAGCAGCGCGGCGGCGGCGGCGCCGATCCCGCTGGCGCCGCCCGTGA
>CAVPQY010000007.1:0-233914 GCA_963707695.1 uncultured Actinomycetes bacterium
TTAATTATTATATGCCTAATATTCATGAATCCAATGACAACTTTTGAAATGGAGGTTAGTGGCAATTGCGGCCAGCATAGTTCCTTTCCTGATCTTATTTATCTTAACTCCTGTCTCTCCTGAGGATGTATTTTCAGTTGGAGTTATTCCTTTCATCTGTTCGGTAGGAGCAGTTATGGTAAGAATCCTATTGCAGGCGTACCGCTTTAGATACTTTATCAAACACTTTATCGGCCCTAATTTGAGTTCAACTGGAAAAATAATGGTGGCCCGCATGGCCGGTGAATTTGTGACACAAACCACTCCTTCCTTTGTGGGTGGTGAAATAGTTCGAATTGCCTGGCTCGTTAAGAATGGCGTTTCTACCGGTGACGCCGCATGGGTTGCAACCACGGAGATCATTGCAGATGTGTTTGCTGGTACGGTATTGGCTTTCATGGCAGGAGCGCTTGCACTATACCATGGAGGCACTTTCATAGGGATAGTCGTAATTCTTGTGACTATTCCAATCTTCAGTTTTTGGTTTTTGGTGGTACTTTTTTCGGCTCACAGGAACATTCAACTGCCACACTTTGCAACAAGATTGCTTCAAAGATTTCTTTCAACAGAGAGATCCTTGCGAATAGTGACTTCGACCAATATCGCACTGTCAGACTTGTGTAAAATGAGCAGAACCCATTTCAAATCGAGAAAGTCAGTCAAGGTGTTCTCTGTCGGCATGGCGATGACTTTTGTCGCATTTCTATTTCAAGGCATATCCTTTTTCGTACTCGCAAACGCCGTACATGAGCATATAGGCCTGCTTGAATCTTTAATGGCAACTTCTGCTTCAACTGCTCTGGCTACACTGCCCATCACTATAGGAGGCTCTGGTTTAGCCGAACTTGGGGTTTGGGCATACATATCCAATCTTGGAGGTATCCCACACTTTGCCGATATTCTGAACGATTCACAGCTGTCGGTAGTTATAGCATGGAGAATAGCAACATACCATATTCCACTTGTAATAATGTGGATATGTCTTATGAAGATAACAATCGGGAAGGGATCAATCACAATAAGATCCAGCAATTCCAAAAAAGGCAATACTAGCGATGATGATAATAATATCGGTACTAATGGTGAAAACGATACTGAGTCGCCAAAAATTTATTCTTCAAATGAATCGCCTGAAAACTCCTCTCCTTCTTCTTTGTCACCTTCATCTTCATATTTACAGTCAAACGACGATCCGCTACACAAACCTGGATCTGACAAGCATTCGTTTTCTTTGCGTCATCCAAAGACTTCTTATCTTTCAAAAGAGGAAAATTAAGTCAGTCCAGTATTAGGAAAATTGGAAAAAATCCACATAACCCCTTCGATACTCCAGACACTTGGATAATGTTTCGAAGAAGGATACTGTGGACAGTATTAAAAATGATAACAAACAGGACAATTTAAAAAAGAATGACAAAACTGATGATTCTGAAAATGGTAAAGATTGAATAAGACGATTAATGTACGGATACGACCATTAAATAAAATGTATAATTAGTAAAGCAGATACCTTCAGATCAAAGATCAAGTCAATCTTGTGGAATCGTATCTATCAACGACAAAATAGAGTGTGACACTGCTTACATAAGAAGTAAATACAAAATTTAGAAAGTAAAGTAAGGGAAAAATAAAGGAACATCAATAAATAAACAGAACAAATATAACAATTAAACTATCTCTGCGTATTAGAACCTGAAAAATGACAGGACAACAAGGACGACACCAGGACAAAGTAATAGTTATCACAGGTGCATCATCTGGAATAGGAAAACAAGTAGCAATTGATTTTGCCAAAGAAGGTGTGAAAGGCGTTGCTATTGTTGCTAGAAACAAAGACCGATTAAATGAGCTGGCATTGGAAATTCAAGATAAGTGTGAATGCCTAGTATGTCCTTGCGATGTGTCTGACAAATCTGCAGTTGTATCTATGGCTAGAAATGTTCTAGAAAAGTTTGGTAATATAGATGTGCTAGTCAACAATGCTGGATACGGAATTCTTGGAAAGGTGGATGTGCAGTCCGTAGAGGAAATAGAAGCCGTTACTGCTACCAACTATCTTGGAATGATCTACTGCACAAAGGCCTTTCTTAGCTCGATGCTGGCAAGAAAAAATGGTCATATAGTAAACGTGGCATCTTTAGCGGCAAGTTTTGGAATACCCGGACTGGCTGCCTACTGTGGTTCAAAATTTGCAGTGCTTGGTTTCTCAGAGTCATTATCTCATGAACTGCGTGGAACTGGGGTTGGAATCACGGTTGTATCTCCAATTGGTGTGAGAACAAATTTTTTGAATCATCCTTCATTTAAGAAAAGAAATAAGAGCTGGAATATGCGGTATTCCTTAGATGCTACTACAGTGTCAAAATCTGTGCTCAAGGCATCGACTTCCCATAGATTTGAAATAGTGGTCCCGTTTTTCATGAGGGGAGCCATATGGCTAAAGCATACTATTCCCTATATTACAAATCCCATTATTGGTAAATCATTTAGAAGAATGATGGACCTAGATAACGATACTGATCATGAAAACTGAATGACTGAATGGATGGATGACAATTAAGTAATCTAGAAAACAAGTAACAAGTAAAGGAGGATAGAAAGAAGAAAGATAAATTGAACAAGAGCGAAAGCAGCGTACTAAAATGAAATGAAATTAAATAAAAGTTAGTCGGCTGAATTAACTATCAGGTAATAATAGACAACGACTAATTTTTGAATTGTTAGATATCATGATTATTCTTCTTCTTCCTCTTGTTCATTCCCTTCGGAAGAAGAAAATGATGATGAGGGAAGATCTGACTCTACATCCATTAATTGGAGCTCCTGTAATTCAAATCTATAAATGGAATCCATATCCAGATTATATTTGGATTTAAGAAGTTCCGTCAATTGTGGACTAAGACTGCCTTTGGAGACATTTATTTTGAATTCATAGACAGTGCCCTTCAGAAAATCAGTTATCTTCATACTCTTGGGTACATCCAATCCCTCGACTATTGTCCTGCCATCAGGAAGTGCTTCGTAGACTTGAATGTCCACTTTATAATCATTTTCGTATATATCGAGAAAGTAACCGGACCGTGTTACTATCTCTGGCTCACCTAACTTTACGGACTTTATTTCTTCTTCTGCCCACTCTGGAAATGGTTCTTCTTCAGGTGCCTTGGTTTTAGTTGTCCCACCTGAAACTTGACTTTTAGTTCTTGGCATGTCTTTTCTTTATACTGGTGTACAAAATTCGCCAGATAAAAAACCTTCTAGGTAAAAGTCTTAATTGATTAGGTCATAATCAGTTGATAACAACTATACATAAAATATAAGTGGAATTTTCGGAAAAAATATGCTATGTATGGGTAGGGGAAAAACTTTAAGAAGTTGCCGCAAATTGGTCGGGTATTGTCGCAAGGTTCTCCAAATTTCTTACAGCGTTTACGCATGCTAGAGTGCTGTTATGCACGTTTTCATTACTCCGATCCTTGTCCAAATTTTCTAATTTGCATCTGTTGTCCGTCCAAGTTTCCTGGTTAATCTCAGTCTCATTGCAGTTGTTATCTTCATTTTTATCACATTTGTCTGCAAATACGGACGGTACTGAAAATACTCCTACAGTTGTCAACGCACCAGCTGCCAGGATGATAAAGATGGCCAAATCTCTCGCCTTCCGAAACTCCATTTTGTATTCAAAATCCCATCATCGACATACTATATTTAAAGTGCCGTACAGTAGTTTATAAAAAATAAAACGACATTAGTACATTGACTAGATATCGAATTCACATAAATAAAGATTGTATTAGAATATGATACTATGATAAGGATAGTAAAGATCGACGTTTACGTTTATACACAAACATAATTTCAAGGCAATAATAGATAATGCATATTTTTCTCTGCGATTACTTGGAAGTATTTTAGTATAGGAGTCACATCCCCAGATCGCCGAGTGCTTAGTCTCTATCAGTCCCGTATTCAGTAAAATTCGATATCTCGTCGGATCCTTTGAAGAACACTTGCCCGATGACGATAATGTGACAATTATTGAAAGTTATTGGTGGGATTGTAATGCTAAACTGACTAACTAAATTTGTCATGCACGAGGATTACGAGATTATAGACTCCTTATCCTGGTCGCAATTTCAAGGTCCCGGTTAAAAAACAAATAAGGTGCTTTTCACAGCTGATCCCATTTTTAACGCATCTCACTCCGATAGAATAAGAGGTCCAAATATAACAGAGATAAGAGGACTATACAATCTTTCCAATACGGTTTATGTCATCGTTGATAACATGAAAGAATGTGTCAGCTGAATTAACCCTTTCAATATATTGCATACAATGATCGAAAATGAAAACCACCCTCAAGGAACAATCAAGATCAGAACAAACTATTGATTTCCCCCCAATCTACACGGACGAAGGACATTTTCTGCGAAGGACATTTTCTGAGAAGGACTTTACAGGTTTTGGAGTCATATTAGTCCTCAAGAATCACCATCTGTTTACTAGTTTCCTTTGATCATCCGTATTTTGCAGCAGCTTTTCCTGGCAGGACTTTTAATCAGAGATTGGATATCGCATTTTCTTAACCCATCTGTAGAAACCGCAGAAATCTCCATCAAACTGCTTTACGAAATACCATGTTTAATTATGGGAATACCTGTCACAATTGATATTTCTTAGATTCTTATTAGGCAAGACTGTATTAAATGAGTATTAGATTCATGAGTTCAACTTAGCTAATTATCTTTTGAACGGTCTACCACCTTTGCCTGCACTCCTGATTCATGTGTGGCCGACCACCTCTATCTTTTTCCCTACTGTGGAAAAATAAGTAATATTTCCGAAGATATCCTCAATATTCTGTTATATTACTTTACTCAGTGAGACTTAAATAAAGCCTTCCTAACTAACTAAGTTAACTTGAATTCAACAGCAAAATTTCTCGCGTTAGCTGTTAGTGTCATTTTGGTCGCAGGAGCTTTAATTGTCCCGCTGACCTTTGGTGATCACTCAGCTTTTGCGAAGTTAAGCAAAAAACAACAACAAAGATTACAAAACTGTACAAGCAGCTTATCGGCTAAAGGTATCCATTCAGCCACACTTGAAGCGTATGTAGGCACAGGCGGTAATGCCGGTAATGGCGGTAACGCAGGTAATGGCGGTAACGGCGGCGCAGGCGGCGCAGGTATTGGCGGCACTGGCGGTAGTGCTAGCGGTGGCGCAGGCGGCACTGGTGGCTCTACTGGAAACGCTGATGGTGGCGCAGGCGGCAATGCTGGCGCAGGCGGCGCAGGCGGCACCTCGGTGCAATCGCAGCACAGGCGGCAATGGCGGCAATGCTATGGCATAGGTATCGGCGGCACTGGCGGCATTAGTGATGCTAGCGGCAGCGGTGGCGCAGGCGGTCCAGGCGGCGCAGGCGGCGTCAGTGATGCTAGCGGCAGCGGTGGCGCAGGCGGCAATGCTGGCGCAGGCGGCGCAGGCGGCTTTGTGGCCTTCTACTGTCTGTGACGGCGGTCCAGGCGGCGCAGGCGCACCTGGTGGAAATAACTTAGGCTTATCTGGCCTGCAGCTGACGGTGGCGTCGGTGCGCCTGGTGGAAACAACTTGGGCTTATCCGGCTGTGCTACTGGTGCAACTGGTGACGGTATAGCTGGAGATGCTGATGGCGCATCTGCATGCTTTGACATTGACGCATGTCTGACAGGTGAAGGCGGAATTGGCGGTGACTCCACTGGCGGCAACGGTAATAATGCTGGAGCAAACATCGGCTGGCTTTGCTGATGGTGCTCCAGGCGGAATTGCTGGTATTGGCGGTGACGGCATAGGCTCAGATGGTGGCTCTGGTGAAGCTGGCGGTGAAGGTGCGAGCTGGCGGCGCAGGCGGTAGTGTAACTGAAGATGACGGAAGCGGCTCTGGCGGCTCTGGCGGCTCTGGCGGCTCTGGCGGCTCTGGCGGCTCTGGCGGTATCGGCGGCGACGGCATAGGTGGCGACGGTGGTCCATGCTGATGGCGGCGCAGGCGGTACTGGTGGCTCTACTGGAAACGCTGACGGTGGCGCAGGCGGCAACGCAGGCGATGGTGGTGCTGGCGGCAACTCTGGCGACATCATAGCAGCAGGCGGCAATGGCGGCTACGCTGATGGCATAGGTATCGGCGGTGACGGTGGCGTCAAGTCATGCTTTCGGTGACGGCGGTGCAGGCGGCGCAGGCGGTGCAGGCGGTGCAAGTCTTGCTTTCGGTGACGGTGGTGCAGGCGGCCAGGCGGAGCAGGCGGCAACGGCGGCGGATGCCTTGGCGGAGCTAGTTGTAACGGCGGCGCAGGCGGTGCTGGTGCAGCTAGCTGGAAGTAACTTTGGTGTCTCTGGCGATGCTAGCGGTGGCGCAGGCGCAGCAGGTGGAAGTAACTTTGGTGTCTCTGGCGATGCTAGCGGTGGCGCAGGTACAGGAATAGGCGGTATTGCTACAGGTGGCTCTGCATGTGAAAGCACTGGATCATGTACTTACCGGTGACGGTGGTGCGGTGGCAGCTCTACTGGCGGTAACGGCGGCCTAGGCGGTGCTAACATTGGCGGAGATGCTAATGGTGCTGCAGGCGGCACTGCTGGTAACGGCGGCGCAGGCATTGGTGGCCTTGGCGGCAACGGAGGCTACAGGTGGAACAGGCGGAACTGGCGGCGATGGCGGCTCTGTAAATCCATTCTAGAACACAGAACAAAAAAATAAAACAAACTAACAAACCAAAAACAAAAAAGGAGTAAAAAACTCCTCTTTTCTTCTTTCTTTTTTTAAATCAGTATAGAGTTGGATAAGAAATTAATATAATTTATTTTGACTTTGACTTACACTTTGGCTTTTGTCTAAATGCCGTGCTGTCTCATTGTTTTTTGATAGTCTAAAAATTTGCGAATATTCTTTATTCTGATCTCCTAAGTTACGAAGTGTAATCTCCCGTTTCGATCGTCGACTAAATAATAATATCTGATGACTAGTGACTAAGTAAGCAGAATTGACAAAACGTTGTATAGAAATAAGCACCTTTGTTTGTAACGTTTTTCGGATGCTTGAAACAGAGGCTACAATGTGGTGAAAAATGGTGGGTTCGGTTTGACGGACCATCGTGCTGTCATGATATTTGTTTGATTTCAGAAATCGTGAGCGTTTCTAAAGATTAGACCACGTGGTAGTGGTTGTATATGGCTGTTAATTGAACATGGATAACTCCTTAAACTGGATGAGGTCAAATCTTATAATTTCACGTGACAGTACACCTAATTTTGTAAGCCAGATGCAATGTATAATTGCGTCTTCATATTCATTGACTTCATATACTAGTATGGATATGTGAAATCTAAATGACTTGTGTAAAAATTATGTGACTAATCAAAAAACATTTTTTCCTAAACATCTTCAATATTATGTTATATCACTTTACTCAGTGAGACTTAAATAAAGCGTTCCTAACTAACTAAGTTAACTTGAATTCAACAGCAAAATTTCTCGCGTTAGCTGTTAGTGTCATTTTGGTCGCAGGAGCTTTAATTCTCCCGCTGACCTTTGGTGATCACTCAGCTTTTGCGAAGTTAAGCAAAAAACAACAACAAAGATTACAAAACTTACAAGCAAGCTGATCGGCGAAAGGTATCCATTAGCCGCACTTGAAGCGTATGTTGGCACAGGCGGTAATGCCGGTAATGGCGGTAACGCCGGTAATGGCGGTAACGGCGGCGCAGGCGGCGCAGGTATTGGCGGCTTTGGCGGTAGTGCTAGCGGTGGCGCAGGCGGCACTGGTGGATCTACTGGATCCGCTAGTGGTGGACCAGGCGGCAGCTCTGGCGCAGGCGGCGCAGGCGGCAGCTCTGGTGCAATCGTAGCTACAGGCGGCAATGGCGGCAATGCTAGCGGTATAGGTACCGGTGGCGCTAGGCGGCGTCAGCGATGCTAGCGGCAGCGGAGGCGCAGGCGGCGCAGGCGGTCCGGCGGCGCCAGCGATGCTAGCGGCAGCGGAGGTGCAGGCGGTGCTGGCGGCGCAGGTGGCGCAGGCGGACTTTGTGGTCTTCTTGCCTTCTGTGACGGCGGTGCAGGCGGTGCTGGCGCAGCTGCTGGAAGCAACATCGGTCTGTCTGGCTCTGCAACCGGTGGTGTTGGTGCAATTGGCGGAGATAACTTTGGCGTATCTGGCAGTGCCACTGGTGGAACTGGCGACGGTATAGGTGGAGATGCTAATGGCGCATCAGCATGCTTTAGTGAAGCTGCATGTCTGACAGGTGAAGGCGGAATTGGCGGTAACTCCACTGGAGGCAACGGTAATGATGCTGGAGCGAACATCGGTGGCTTTGCTGACGGTGCTCCAGGCGGCACTGCTGGTACTGGCGGTGACGGCATTGGCTCAGATGGTGGCTCTGGTGACAGCTGGCGGCGAAGGTGCAGCTGGCGGCGCAGGCGGTAGCGTAACTGAAGATGATGGAAGCGGCTCTGGCGGCTCTGGCGGCTCTGGCGGCTCTGGCGGCTCTGGCGGCAAAGGTGGTATCGGCGGCGACGGCATAGGTGGCGACGGCGGTACCAGCTGATGGTGGCGCAGGCGGTACTGGCGGTTCTACTGGAAACGCTGATGGCGGCGCAGGCGGCAACGCAAGCGACGGTGGTGCTGGCGGCAACTCTGGCGACATCATAGCGACAGGTGGCAATGGTGGCAATGCTGATGGCATAGGTACCGGCGGCGACGGCGGCATTAGTCGATGCTAGCGGCGACGGCGGTGCAGGCGGCGCAGGCGGTGCTGGCGGTGCAAGTCTTGCTTTCGGTGACGGTGGCGCAGGCGGCGCAGGCGGCGCAGGAGGCGCAGGCGGTGGATGTCTTGGCGGAGCTACTTGTATCGGTGGCGCAGGCGGTGCTGGTGCAGCAGGTGGAAGTAACAATGGCCTATCTGGCGATGCTAGCGGTGGCGCAGGCGCAGCAGGTGGAAGTAACTTTGGTCGTCTGGCGATGCTAGCGGTGGCGCAGGTACAGGAATAGGCGGTATTGCTACAGGTGGCTCTGCATGTGAAAGCACTGTATCATGTATTTCCGGTGACGGTGGTACGGCGGCAGTTCTACTGGCGGTAACGGCGGCCTAGGCGGTGCTAACATTGGCGGAGACGCTAATGGTGCTGCAGGCGGCACTGCTGGTAACGGCGGCGCAGGCATTGGTGGCTTTGGCGGCAACGGAGCTACAGGTGGAACAGGCGGAACTGGCGGCGACGGCGGCTCTGTAAATCCATTCTAGAACACCGAACAAGATAAATAAAACAAAACAAACAAACCAAAAACAAAAAAGGAGTAAAAAACTCCTCTTTTCTTCTTTCTTTTTTTAAATCAGTATAGAGTCGAATAAGAAATTATTGTAATTTATTCATGATTTTTCAAATAGTCTGATCTACAAACATTAAACCATCTTTATCTATTCTGACACATTATGACGTAAGGTAAGTACTTAACTGCATAATACTGGCACAGCATGTCGAAGTGAACTCTAATTGCCACTTTGGAACACTACATTAACTGAATATTGGTAAGCATTAAAATACAGGTAATCATCTTCAGTTTTATTTTCAGTGTTATCTTCGATAAAATGTGCTATCCTTAATGTTTCGTAATGCTTTTGTTCGTTGTGATTTGAGTATTCACAAGTCATGAAAAATAGTACAATTACAAGTACGAATAACTTTGCTACCGCAAAAATGTTGTCAATAGTATTAGTAGGAATTTTAGTTTTTGGGGCCCTAACTTCGTTACCATTTGGAGATTCGAAAATTGCTGAAGGTAGGATGAAGATTGAGAATCACGATACGAAGAAGAATATGGGATCATCTTTTGAAGGTAATTTGGATATTAGTAAAAATGACGGTATTTCGATTCATGGGTGTGACCAATCAGGCACAAAAGGAGGCATATCCATATACGGATGTGCCAAAGGCGGTGATGGTCCTCATGGTGGAAAGGGAGGAATAGGCATATTTGGTATTGCAAACGGCGGAAATGGAGGTACTGACGGTAGTGAGGGCTTGCAAGGAAAGACTGGCAGCGAATTTGGAATCAATGCTGGCACAGGTGGTGTCGGGGGCTCTGCATTTGGAGGCAAAGGCGGCGATGGTGGTCGAGGAGGAATAGGCTCTTCTTGGAGGAACAGCAAACGGCGGCATTGGCGGCAATGCTGGTAACGGCGGCATTGGCGGCGATGGTGGTTCAGCTGATGACAATGGTGGTAACAGGCGGCATTGGCGGCATTGGCGGCTCAGGTAATGGTGGCACAGGAGGTAAAGGCGGAGACGGGAAATTCGCTATGGGTTCTAACACGATTTCAAATGGTGGCGCCGGTGGTACAGGCGGTAGTGGTGGTACCGGCGGTACGGGTGGCCCTGCTGATGGTAACGGTGGCGATGGCGGGCTTGGTGGAAAAGGCGGCACTGCTGAAGGTGGCAGCGGTGGAGATGGACATGATGCGGGTGCGGCCTCAGATAATGGTATTTCTATAGGCGGTGCAGGCGGCTCAGGCGGGCTTGGCGGCGCAGGCGGGCTTGGTGGTTCAGCCAATGGCGGATTTGATGGGCAAACGGGAGCGAACGGACAAGGGGGTGTCATAGGAAATGACGGCCTTGATGGGAATGCCCTTCCTGGAAGTGAAAGTCAAGGGGCCGGAGAGGGTGGAAATCCTGGTTCTGCCAAAGGCGGGCAGGGAGGAAGTAGCTCTCCTGGATCCGGTGGTCATGCGCTAGGTGGCAACGGCGGCGAAGCTGGCTCTGGTGGGAACGCAGGTGGAGGTTCTGGAGGTATTGGTGGTATATCCAGTGGAGCTAGCGGCACTGGCAAATCTATAGGCGGCTCTGGCGGCTCTGGCGGCTCTGGTGGCTCCGGAGGACCGGGAGGTGAGGCTGACGGCGGTAATGGCGGAACTGGTGGTACTGGCGGTGATTCTGGTAAAGGGGGTAATGGCGGCAACGGTGGTACAGCAAATGGTGGTAATAGTTTTGGTGGGAGTGATGGCGGTAACGGCGGCTCGGCAGATGGCGGTAACGGCGGCTCTACCACTGGCGGCGACGGCGGCTCGTCCGATGGCGGTAACGGCGACAAAGGCGGTGCAGGGGGAGATGCTTATGGTGGAGATGGCGGTATAGGCGGATCCGCACCAACAGCAACAATTAGCACCATCCTCGGCGATGTAGGAGGAATTGGCGGTGCTGGCGGTACTGGGGGCAAAGGCGGTACATCCGAAGGTGGTAACGGTGGAATAGGAGGTGACGGTGGAGATGCAGGCGATGGCGGTAATGGGGGCAATGGTGGCTCAGCTGATGGCGGCCATAGCGGCTTAGATACGCAAGGTGAAAAACAAGAAACTGGCGGTAATGGCGGCACTGGAGGCTCAGCCGATGGCGGCACTGGAGGCTCAGCCGATGGCGGCACTGGAGGCTCAGCCGATGGCGGCACTGGAGGCCAAAGTGGAAATGCTGGTGCGGCAAACGGAGGCACTGGCGGTAATGGCGGTATACAAGGACAGGATGGTACTGGACCAACGGCCGGAGTAGGAGGGAGTGCAAAAGGCGGTGCTGGCGGTGCAGGAGGTAATGGAGCTGACGGCGGTTCAACTGATGGCGGCAATGGTGGGATAGGAGGGACAGGCGGTATTTCCACTGCTGGTAACGGTGGCAACGGCGGCTCAGCCGACGGCGGCAACGGCGGCTCCGGGGGCAGCGACATGATATTCGGACTTGGCCTCGACGGTGGAGATGGCAGTAGTGGTGGTAATGCAGATGGCGGCACAGGAGGTAACGGGGTTGGTGGTAATGGAGGACTAGGCGACGGGGGCCCTGGTGGACTTGGAGGTAACGCTGGGAATTCAAACGGCGGCATCGGAGGTGCAGGAGGCATAGGTGGCATTGGCGGCTCAGGCGGACTAGCTGGGGATGGGAACAATGCTGGACAAGGAGGCGCTGGAGGGTCAGGCAACGGCGGTAATGGTGGTATAGGCGGAAGCGGTGGATTTGCAGGGGACTCGTTTGGCGGAACTGGGGGAAAAGGAGGTAACGGTGGTCCAGGGATGGGTGCAAATGGAGGCGACGGAGGCAATCAAGATGGGAACGAGGGAATCAATGGACTAAGCGCCTGTCAGGGATCCAAAATCTGTCTGTGGACACAACCCAGTACTTCTAATCTCATCAATTAACGATTTTCATATTTCATGATCTTCAAAAAAAGGAACTCCTATTGTACTCCTAAAATGGTTCCTTGGTCAGGTCACGGTCATACTCTAACTCGGTCAACATGACTTGAAATTCAGAAAGTAAAATAACAATAGATTTCCCCAGTATGGAGAGGTAAAATTATCTGAGAAACTTTTCAAGTTTGAACAAAACAACGGTACCCTGCAAGGGCACGCAGACATTTGTATTTGAATTCAACGTTCTTGTGCAATGCTTCGCGTGCCCCTTGCTTTTTTCGGTTGAAGCGTTATGATTCTACATGACTGTTGATAAATTCACTAACTTCTCGTAACGAATAAGCGGTTTCCTGTTATTGGATTCGCTAAAATCTACTACTCTTTTTTGACGCAAGCTAGGGGACTCCTTTACCTCATTCTTAGTTATCAAAAGAAGCTTCAAATTCAGGACCATTTCTCAAATCTATCAGTTAGCTAATGAAATTTCTATACTCAAATGCCAGCTCCATGTTCAACGCAGATATCGTTATAATTGGTCTACCAGACGAATCCAAGTCCAATGCCAAGCGGAAAGGTGCAGGCAAAGGACCCGATGCCATAAGAATGGCATCAAATGAATACGAATATTTTGAAAGAGATGGAAAGATAATACGAATATGTCCTATGGCAGGAGACCTCGACAATAAAAAGATTTTTGACTTTGGTAATATTAACAGGGACGATCTTTATCGGCTCGTTTATGACATTTCTTTAGCGGGTAAAATTCCCATTATTCTTGGTGGGGATCATTCGATCACAACACTTTCATTAAAAGCTATTAATGACTCGATAGGTAAGGTACAATCTTCTCTACTTTGATGCCCATCCTGATTTTGTTACCAGTACACGAGATTATTATGGCTCAGTTCTTTCAGACTCTGCAGAGTGCATTAACTTTGATAAGAGCCTACTAATTGGGACACGGGCCGCCGAGCCTGAAGAGATAAAAAATGCGCGTGAAAACAAATTGGAGATAGTAACGCCTCTAGACATTCTAGAAAAGGGTGTAAGTTCCATTGCTCAGAAAATAACTTCTAGATGTGGTGCCAAGTCAAATGTTTATCTTTCCTTGGATTTAGACTGTATCGACCCAGGCATAGCTCCAGGTGTCTCTGTGCCGGCAGCTGGAGGGCTTAGTTCCTTGGAAGTGATTTTTTTGGTAAAAAAAATTTGTCAGGATCTGAACCTAGTCGGTTTAGACATTGTAGAGCTTACCCCTGCTTTTGACCTGAACAATAACACGGCTAATATCGCTGCGAGGATTCTCATGGAAGCTATTGCCTCAATGAAAAGTAAGGGGAATTTCACAAAGCCATAGGTACAATAAATAAATAAATAAATAAATAAAGAGAGAAACACAAACGCAAAAATCTGTCTCTCTCGTTGTCAGCATCATCTTGTGTTGCCATGTCCATTGAAATCTTGCTACAACAAACAGATACAACTGTCCGGATAGAACTGAGAAGAAGCAGCAGGGCTAAGCATATCAGCCTGCACGCAGACGTCTATGGGATTAGGGTGGTTGCCCCTATTCATCAATCAGTTGAGAGCATAAAGCAATTTGTCAACAGTAAACGACAATGGATCTCCAAGGTTTATGATTATTATTCGCGTCTTAAAAAGAAAATTGGAGAATCAGAGATTCAAAAGGACACGATATTATTTTTTGGTAAAAGGTATAGAATTAAAATCACCAAGGACAAACAACAAGAATACGCAATAGTCTCTGATAACCTGAACCAAATTACATTTCACGTAAAGGATAAAAGAAGCTACAAGCGTTATCTCCGAACTTGGTACAGGGAACAAACAAAGAAGATCCTAGACGAAAGGCTTCCTGTCATGGGTAGCAAACTTTCTCTCTCATACAAGAAAATCTCGGTAAGAAATCTAAAATCGAGGTGGGGTAGCTGTTCTAAGACTGGTAATCTAAGCTTCAGTCTTCTCCTTTCTATGTTACCTGTTGATGTAATCGACTACATTATTGTCCATGAGCTGATGCATCTTGTCGAATTCAATCATTCAAAGAGGTTTTGGCAACTGGTCGGGGAGGCCATTCCTCAATACGACGAGCATCGAAAATGGCTAAGAACACATAGCTTATTGGTCAAGATTGATTAGTTGAACAGTAAGACGAAGCCTGAAGCAAAATATAGTATAGACTGTTATGTTCGGATACTGTATAGTTACTTACGGACGGGTTTCCTTACTTGATTTTGATCAATTCTTCCATTTGCTTGTATAACTCTAAATACTGGAAGCCTTTCCCTGTTGTCTTGTACACCTTTTCCAATTCATTGTGTTCTAACAAGCCATGTTCAAGTAGAAATTGGGAGAATTGCTTTATTTGAGGGTAGGAAAGAAATGAATTATACATAATCCGTGTAAGTGGTGCTCCGCCTTCTTTTGCAGCAGAACTTAGAACCACTGCTATCAAATCTGCCCTAGTACGGTATTTCATAATACACCATATTACATGCAACTCCTACTAATAATAGAATGTATAACCTATGTTTGAAACTCACGCTCAAATCACTAGTGATATTTAAAAAATGGGGTAAGGAAGATTATGACGGCTTTTCTAAAACACTTGAGGAAAATGCTTATGGATGTGAATCTTCTGGGAACTTTTCGGTGATTTTTTGGGCAAGGTCTGGATTATTTTGAACTTCTGGCATTGATATTATTATATTCAGTAGAAATTCGTAATTATTTTTAAGCTGAGTAACATTGGTAATCAGGCTTTCAATAAATGCATATATGTTTTTGAATTCTTGGGTAAGTTCGCCAACTAACTTCTCATGAGAAATCTGACCGGATCCAAAATCATTTAGTAGTGATTCTACATATTCTTTGCGTGTTTGAATTACCTTCAGGTTGTAACTACCATCAATCGGTGTGCTAATGCCATTATCTTTCATTTCTATTCCTATTCCTATTTCACCATTACCTTGTTTAGTCTTCATACTGTCTATTTATTATTATTATTTCACATGGACAAATTAGAAAATTCATTATGTTTTATACTTTGAATAATAAAATCTGAATCTCCTTGTATCGCGAGCCTAAATCCCAATGTTTCATGAGCTGATGTGTTAATACGATTTTTTATTAATCATAGTCCTCCTTCACTTATTATTATACGGGCTATTTTTGTCTGGTTTATTCATACATCTCTCCTGAATCGTTAGGAAAAAAATGAGGTGCCTTGCTAATTTTTCATGACCAAATTCTCTAGCAGTTTTGATATAGATATAAAAATAGACCATTTTGATATACGGTATAGGGCTGAAAAATTTCATGAGCAATGTATATGAAATTCACAGATATCAATGCGATCAGTTTCAGTATGTAGTTGCACGAACTAACAAACATTCTGAAACAAAAGTCAGAGATGACGTGGAGAGAATGAACTCTATGCTATCAGAGGAATTCAAATCACAAGGAATAAAATACATTTTTTCAGTAGGCACCATGGCGGAATTTATGAAAAGTGTTAGCAAAAGACAAAAGGAAAGGTCTCGTTCTGAAAAAAGTATTCTTCATGGGTAGAAACAAAAGTCTATTATAGCTTGAGCAAATTTCATCTTTTATCTTGTACATACGGTATCAAATCCCCAGCAAAAGTGGGGTCTGGATGATGCTTGTACAATTCGATAATTGCGGACATACGAATAACCGTATGTGGTCAGAAAAAACAAATATGTTACTTTTTTTATGATTAGTGTTCCTGATAAAGAATCAAATTTATGATCCGTAATACTATTAGGGTATTTTATCCAAGATGTTAAAGTAATCAAGATCTAACTCAACTTTTATTAAATAGTAAAAACTATCAGTACATATCGTATTTAGAAATGAACTTTAGAAATATATCGTTACTTTCTACTAGAAACTATATTTTAACTAGCAGAAAAATAAATTCTCTTATTTTAATATCATTGCTATTACTGACGTTTACGTTTTCTATTAAATATATGACAGGGCACGAAGTCTATGGTGCTACAACTTGTGCCAATCTTCCAATCTCTGCACCTCTAGCAAATGGTGCTCAGTCAACAAATCCCGCATCAGAAGCTGTTGATAATGATGCCGCTACCAGGTGGTCTAACGAGGGTCTTGGTTCATGGATCAGGTTAGATCTTGGAAGCCAAAAGACAGTCTGTAGTGTAGACATTAGCTGGTTTAATGGAAATCAAAGAGTGAATACATTTGAGATTGCAGTTTCTAATGATGGTAACACATTTACGAAGATTTTCTCATCTAAAAGCAGTGGAACAACCACGGCTGCAGAAAAATATGATGTCACCGATAGCCAAGGGAGATACGTGAAGATTACTGTTACAGGTAATACTCAAAGTGATTGGGTCAGTATTAATGAAATAGATGTATTCGGGACATCTCCAACTTCACTACCTTCAGACACCACAAAACCTACCGTGACAAGTACGAGTCCTGGTGGGGGGACCAGCAACATTCAAGTTAATTCTGTTATCAAGGTGACATTTAGCGAACCAATGTTGTCGTCTTCTGTTCAACCAACACGTTTACCTTAAGGGTAGCCGACACCCCCACAAATCTGGGTGGTGTGGTATCCCTCAGTTCAGATGGCAAGACAGGATCGTTTGACCCGTCAGCTAATCTAGCTTCTTCAACAAGATACGTTGCTACAATTTTCACAGGAGCAAAAGATATGGCCGGAAATCCCTTGAGTGAGAGCAAGAAATGGTCCTTTACCACCGCCGTGGCACAATCGCCACCTACCTCCTCCACCTCCATCTTCTAGTTGTGACAAGAATGCTCCAATATCTGCTGTTACAGCTAACGCTGCTCAATCAGGAAACCCTGCATCAGCGACGGTTGATAATAATTTAGATACTAGGTGGTCTAATGAGGGTATTGGTTCATGGATCAGGTTAGATCTAGGAAGCGAAAAGACAATCTGTAGTGTAAATATTGCCTGGTTCAAGGGAAATGAAAGAGTAAATACATTTGATATTGCAGTTTCCAATGATGGTACTAGCTTTACTAAAATTTTCTCAGGTAAGAGCAGTGGCAAAACTGCTGCCTGCAGAAAAATATGATATTGATGATATAAAGAGAAGATACGTAAAGATTACTTTCACAGGCAACACTCAGAACGACTGGGTAAGTATAAGTGAAATTGATGTGTTTTCAACGGACTCGTCAGGGGGTACAACAAATCACAACCCCGTGGCCAATAACCAAAATGTTGCTACCACTCAAGAATACGGCCAAGTCAATTACACTCACTGCGTCTGACAGTGATGCTAACAAATTGACATATTCGATAGCCAAGCAACCTGCGCATGGCACACTGTCGGGTACATACCGGTATTAACTTACACACCGGCATCAGGTTATACGGGATCTGACAGTTTCACCTTTAAGGTAAATGATGGCAAGGCAGACAGCAACACTGCAACTATCTCCATTAGCATCAGTGCATCGACTTCTGCAGGCACCGACAAGTTTGGTATAAAAAAGATATACAATACAAAGTCTTCAGGCGAAGAATGGTATATGGATATGAATAATCCGAACGGCGACAATAGATTCAATCCTCAAAATTCGATAACAAAGAATTCAGATGGTTCTTGGAAGATGAAATCAAGTAAAGTCAGAATGGGAGTATATACCTCTTCAGGATATAGTTCAAGTAAGATACCTACTTTGGACCATAGCAAAATTGCTTCAAAGGGATACATGCTTGCTCCAAATGACTGGAAGAACATTGAAATGACGATGTACACAAAAGTCAATAAGGCTGGCTCTGATGACAACTTTGCACCTTACGGTAGAGGAGGAAGGCATACGGGAGGAGGTGCTCCGGAGGGATGCGAAGGCTCCGCATACAAGGGCGATCTGTTCTTTTCGGGGAAAGTCAGATTTGCGAAGGAGCAATGGCATGTGAGTTACGTTTTCACTAATTACGAAACTGGAACCTCGTCAATTAAAGGAAAATGGGTCGGTTTCAAATTTGTAGTATACAATTTCCAAGACAGTAACGGTAAGACTGCAGTTAAGACGGAGTTCTGGCTAGACAAGAGCAATGATGGGAATTTTGTGAAGGTCGATGAAAACGTCGATAGGGGTGGATGGGGCAATGAGGGTAAGGAATGTAATGGTGCTCCTGACCAAATAATTACATGGGGTGGTCCTATAGCCACTTTCAGGTGGGACACTGCGACTGACGTCGATTTCAAGAACTTGAGCGTAAGGGAAATACAACCTCCTCAATAAGAGTAACGTAATCTTCTACAAAGGCCTATTCTATTTTGATAGTCTATAGCTTGATACTCAAAATAGTAACAATATTGATCCAGTAGTTTTTAATTCGAGTTATACCGATCAATACACTGCAAGATAAACTGTGGAAGGTCTATCGCAATACAACTTGGCATCAAATGACAGTTTATGGTTATAGAAGATTTTTCAGATTTTTTATATGAACTTGTATGTGACGAACTTTTATTAGATACCAATAACCTTCTACTATGAGATACCGATCTAAGATGTTTCAGAGACTTTTAGCTATTACAATCTTTACGATTCTGATAGTCGGTACTATTTCTGGTATTTTGAATTTATTCAATAATTCAATCGTTAATAGTGGTGGTGGCTCTGCCATCATATTATTCAGCTTTCGCACTAAAGGGGGATCCACAGAATAATGGTGATTCCAAAAATAAATTATCAGTTGACAATTCTAAACAACAACAAAAAACAAACAACTTGATAGAGAAAGCAAACCAGGCCGCAATAGAAGCCAGGCTGGCAGCGAATGCAGCAAACAACGCTACACAGAATTCAAAGTTTTTGTCTTCTGCTGCTCAGGAGGCAGACAAAGTGGTCAAAAAAATACTTGACTTGCCGGTAGACGATTCCAATGGGACCAAGAAGAAAACGACAGGAGAAAATGACAATTTGGGAATAGCATTGATGGACGCCAAGAAGAAGCATCAAGAAGCAAAGCTAGCGGCGAAAAATGCCAAGAAGCTCTCGGATAAGGCACTCGCAATGGAGAAGGAGGCAAATAAGGCAGCGGAGCTTGCCAAGCAAGCAGAGAAGGATTTGAATGAATCTGCAAATAAGGACACTAATAATGATAATAGTGGGCAAGGCGATGTGGTCAGGGAGAATACGAAATCTGATAAGAATTCTTGAAAAAAGTATCTGAAGACAAGTCGCTTCTCACACTGATAAAAGCGATCTCCTCAATCAAATCCAAGATTCAAAGGGCTTGAAACCAAATTAGGTGAGGCATCAAAGTCTGAATCGCAAGCAGTATCAGATATCGGAAATCTAGCATCTCAAGATGAGAGCAAAAGTATCGATAAAGAAAAGTCGAAAGAGTTGGTAAAAGATTTGGAATCTTCAAAACAAAGGTCCGATGCAACTGTGGACGGTACAGGCACTGTTAATGACTCTTTGCATAATGATAGTAATAATCAGATATCTGAGTCCGGACCAAACTACGGCGAGATTCTTGCTCAAGCAGAAAAAAATATTCGTGATAAAGCTGGATCAATAATAACTGAAGTGATGAAAAATGGAACGCAAGACTCCATTACCAGCCCCCCAAGTGAGGGGATAATAGTGGTGACTCCGAACCTTCTAATGCATCAGAATCCACTCCGACAAACGCTTCTTCTGCAACAGTTCAAAATGTTACGTTGATACCCGAGCAGATAACAACAACATCATCA
Organism: uncultured Actinomycetes bacterium; assembly: GCA_963707695.1. Taxonomy (GTDB): domain Bacteria; phylum Actinomycetota; class Thermoleophilia; order Solirubrobacterales; family Solirubrobacteraceae; genus JAOPZW01. Next base: position 20,001 of record CAVPQY010000007.1, read on the forward strand.
TTGTCGACTGATGTCAACAACAATACAGATGGTTCGATATCGACTAGTGAAATAGACTCTGAATGTGTTAATCATGATGGAATAACGAATAATTCAGATACAGGAACATTAGATATGAATAATAGTTTACTAACAGATTGTCCTGTAAAGAGTCCTGTCGGCGTGAGTGATAATAATAGCAGTCAAATAGTTCCACAAATAAGTAATGATAGTCTTCAGTATAATGGAGCGATAAATTGTAATATCATTGTTTCAAATGGAACTGGCTCAGCAATAACTAATTCTGGACTTAATTCGAGTGTTGATAGACAGGCTGACGAAGGATGCTATCCTCAGAGTTTGACATCAGGTCAATTTAGCTATATTGTTTGGAGCGAAGGAGATGAAGATGGTAGATATATTCTATTCAAGAGAAGTACTGATGGGGGCAAAACATATGGGGATGTCCTGAGGTTAAGCCCTGGAATTCCTTCCGCAGTATTTAATCCAAAAGTCTCGTCAGAAGGAAATAATGTGTATGTTGTCTGGCAAGGAGATTCTCAATCAGGAAACCAGGATATTCTAATGAGGAAAAGTACTGATAATGGAAAAACATTTGCCAAGGTAATTAATGTTAGTAACGATCCGGCAGGATCGGGTAATCCAGAGATTAAAGTCAATTCAAGCAGTGTATTTGTAGTATGGGATGGAACAACACCAGGCAGTAACGAGATATTTTACAGGAAAAGTATTAACAATGGATCTAATTTTGATGGTATAAAGAATCTAAGTAATGATGGGGGAATTTCATATGAACCCAAAGTTGTTCTAAATAAAAAGAATCTTGAAATCTACTGGCGTGATTATAAAAATGGACATGAAGAAATACTTATGAAAAAGAGCCTTAATGCAGGCAAGACTTTTGACATATTGCAAAAAGTAAAGAAAGACATCTCAGGACTCTGGAAAGAAAAAGGTCTAGATCAGCTACTGCATCGCTGATTGAGTAGAGAATAAGGCCAATGCCTTATAACTAGACTACTTGACAAAGTAAGGCAAATTCATCATAGTTGATTAGTTTAACCGCCGAATAAACGTAATTCATAACTTTTCTCACATTGTTCAGCTATCTTAGGACTAGAATACCTATAAGTGTTGGGGATATCCTACACTCTGGTTTGAACGACACACAGATTAGTTTTGAGTAAAATCTTCACCAGACGGTGTATAACTGGTGGAGTCGAAATTAATGGCAGGTAGAGTGAAGGAAAAGATAGCCCCTACCCCGTTTGAATTATTTTGAGCCCACATTTTTCCACCATGGGCCTCAATGATATTTTTTGAAATAAAAAGCCCAAGACCAGTCCCCGCATCTGACTTCGAAACAAACTTTGAGAAAAGTCGTGGCATGACATCAGAATCAATACCTTTGCCAGTATCTGATATGGTAACAACAACTTCAAGATCCTTATTGTCATTATGCTTCATTTCCGTGGTTATTGTAATGGTACCAGTTTCAGTAAACTTTAGTGCGTTCTTTAGCAAGTTAAAAATTACCTGATAAATCCTTTCTTTGTCTGCATATACATACAGGGATTCTTTGGGTTCAAAAACAATTTTTATATCCTTATTCTTCATATATACATCGGGACCATTCTCAATATCACTTATGACAGTTTTAATTTTCTCATTAATGTCAAATCGTTCCTTATGCAGTTTCAACAAGCCACTTTCAATTTTTGAAGCATCCAAAATATCTTGAGAGAGCCTTTGTAGCCTTTTCGCATTTCTCATGACAATATTTATCATCTCCTTCTGGGAAGGATTTCTTAATTCGGAGTGAAGTATACCTGATAGGCCAAGTATGGGCTGGATGGGTGTACGTAATTCATGTGCAGCGACATTGATAAAGTCTTTTTGAATCTTTTCATTCTCTTTTAGTTGTTGGTAAGCCTCTTGCAGGGAAATGTTGGAATTTTTAAGGTCTTTGGTCATCGTGTCAAGTTTGAGATTAGATTCCTTCAACTCTCGGGTTCTTTTGACGACCTCCTTTTCCATGGTGCTACTCCATTTGACCAGGAATATTATTAGCACTGCAACGGCAATCAGGGTACCCACAAGTAGCGAATAACTTTTGAGTCTCTCTGCGAAAAGAGTCTCGCCAATGTTTGAAAAAATTACGTTGGTCGGTGTAACTACCTGGATAAAGTAATTGGGCTGACCTTGCACAAATATTGGATAGTTAGTATTGATTCTTTCACCTCTTCCGTAATCATAGATGGCATATCCTGGTTTGCCATTTAATAGATTTCTTGTCAGGTTGTTTAGGATCTGATTGTAGTTGATAAATTTCTGTACAACAGGACCAAAGAAATTCTTGCCAACCAAATCCTTGCTAGCACCCACAGCAAGTAAAGTACCTTTCTTGTCTAATGACGACTAAGAATTGTGAATTAATGTCATGGACATTGCCGTAATGTGCAAAGAATGACTCTGTCGGTATCGACGCGCCTATTAATCCGAGGTATTGACTATTTTCTCTATTTATTATTGGAATTGCGATAAAAGTTGTGTATATTCCCTGCCTCTCAAAACCTTCAGAAAATACAGGTTTCAAGGTGCGTTTAGCTTCCTGTACCCAAGCTCTTTGAGAGAAATCAGCACCAAGATAACGATCTTTCCCCTCTGGAGATAGGCCGATAGTCACAATATCATTTTTGTCCAAGTACGAAAATTCTATCAACTATATTTTTCACCAGGCCATATTTTTCCTCAATTAGATTCTTAGTTTTTTCAGCTGAGAGCTCTTCGTTCTGAAGATATGCAGAATTGCCCAGACCGTCAAGAACTGCCATTACCAGACTTAGATCTGAACCTATATGTTGAGAGATTGCCATGGTTGATGTTAGCTGTCGTTGTACTTGCTCTTTGATGAGGCTGCTTTTCACATTATTCTCTGTTATATTTTGGATGAAATAGAAAATGCCAAATGAGAATACGACTATTAAAATAACAGAAAGTACGCCTATTATCCTAACTTTCGACGAAAATAAGTCCACTTGGTCTGATCCTCCGTAATACCACAGTATTATTTAATTTCCTTTCCTGCACTCTCCTGAGTTTTGAAGATTTGATACAAGACAATTCCAGGATATTGGCAAGACTTGGTACTTACCACCCCAAATCCTTGGCAGACTTCGAGGCAGCATTTTGTAATGCTTGTCTAGCGTCCTTACCCTCTGTTAGCACCTCCTTTATGGCCTGACTGATATGTGCAGCTATCATTGGATATTCTGCTATACTTGGTCTTACATGACCAAGGGGTATCATGCTTATCATCCTGTTATAGTAGGGGAAAGACAATGACTGTGAACCATTTGTATTTAGTTCTCCAATAACTGACTGCGTGGGAAGATATCCAAATTTCAAGAGCCACGGCGCTAGAGTTTTTGGTTCTAGCATGATGGTAATGAGCTCCCATGCCAAATCTTTATGCTTAGATGAGACAGGAATACTTAGTTCCCATCCACCCATCATTGTAGCAGTCTGATCGGTTTCGTTAGTTGAGATAGGAAAAGCAGGTAGAAAGCCAACCAAGTTCTCTAGTTGATTTCGTTTTTCTGGTGGAAATTCACCTGGAACCCACGATCCATCTATCGACACTGCAAACTTTCTGTTAACAAAGTCTTGAGCTTGGTGGAGTGCATTCACCTGAGGCTTTATACCAACATTTACTTGCTCTTTGAGAAATTCCAAGGCTCTAACACCCTGTGAGCTATTATATGCCGGAAACCAGTATCTTCCCTTGGTTGGATGGCCATCATCATACTCGAGTATCTGCCCTCCTAACATCCATAGGTAAGGATACCACAGATCAGGAGAATGACTAGCGGCTACAAGATACATTCCATCTGTTCCGTTTCCCCTCAGTTTTTCCTCAAGTTTCTTTGCACCATTCAAATATCCACTCCAGGAGCTTAATGATTCAGGATCAACATCGGCCTTTTTCAGGAGGTCCTTCCAGTACCACATACCTCTAACATCAGTCCATGCCCAGATTCCATAGATTTTCTTATTGAAGCTTCCACCATCCCAATTAGCTTGATACCAATCTGAAGACCTTCCCCATTTTTCAGTACGGTTTGTCAGATCAGTTAGCAATCCTTTCTCTGCAAACTCCCCAAGCCAAATCTGGTCAACTGATACCATATCAACTGGGGTTTGATTGGTCAATGCGGCCAAAATCTTGTCCCTGGTTTGATTGTAAGGTGACTCTTGATACGCTATCTGGATATCGATATCGGGATGCCTTTCCCTCAATTGTTGAAGAGCAGGTTGAATCAATGTGTCCCATCTGCCCGGATGAGCGAGATTATCCAGCAGAGCTCTTAGCGTTACTTGTTCCTTTTGTGCAAATGAAGGTCGTATAAAAGAAGTCATTCCTGCGATAATACATACGATAAGGATTACTGAGAGAATTCTATTTCTTGTAATCATTTAATTTCCTTCCCATGGGATTATGTTATTAAGATTTACGTATGTAGGCTTTGCGAATCTCTTAATCATAATCCTCATGAATATTGCTACCACTGCTAGTAAGTCTTGCAGAATTTGGACAGTTGCTATCTTGTTCTTTAAGCATCAAGACGGCATAATTGGGTCGAACGAAATTTCTACTCGGATAATGGAAGCACTATTTTGTTTACTTCTGAATCCATTTTCCATTTTTGTACGCTCCAATGTCCATAAGGATTTGCCTTGTAGTAGGACTTCATGTGGGGATCTTCTTTCGATTCTTCTTTGGCTTTTTTCTTTATCCAAGACTTGGCCTTACTCAAAGTGGATGCAATGTAGTAAGGCTCTGAACAATCACCAACATGTCCCATAACTATGAAGACCCTTGTCATCAATTGTCGATATAGTTTTATTCTTATTAATATTCAGGTACGAGCTAAAACCAAGTGCTACGGTTATCACCGTAGTTTTCTCCATCTTGATCTTGGGTAGGCTTACATTGTCTCGAGATGCTGATATTTTGCTGCCACGTTAGATACACTATGAAGGTTCGCGGATGGTCTTTTTCACTAACTCGATGAACACCCCTTGTTCTACGGGTTTCCTGATGAGTTGCTCTCGTTTTACTCCTGGCATCACGGACAGAATCTCCTCAGCTAGTTCAATGCAAGATGCAAAAAGAATTTTTACGTCATTCTTAATCGCTTTTAGGCTCAGATATAGTTCAAGGCCATTAATTTCTGGCATTCTTATATCGCTTACTATTAAATCATAAAATGATGGATTTGTTCGTGAAAAGTGTTCCAGTGCTTCACGTGGATTTGAGAATGATTTTACTCCGAACCCTTCTCGAGTCAAAAATTTCTCCAATACAAAAAGATCATCACGTTCGTCGTCTATCAGTAAAATATTGGGGACCTTGGATGCCTTTTTGCGTCTCTCACTCGCATATTTTTTTACCTCATCTTCCTGCTGCGTTGATGAATTCCACTCATTAACAGGCTGACTCCTTTTTGAAAGTGAGTAAATTGGGTAAGAATATTTTCCAACACCAGAATAATATCCAGCCAGTTCTTCTACCCGGCAGGATTTCTCCAATTGAGGGATTGATCTTATAATTCTGTAAAGGTCGCTTCCTATTACTATTCCATTCCATGATGCCCGTAAATTTATCTTAGAGCAGAAGTTGACTGTTGAACCAAATAGATCGTCGATATCTAGACTTCCAGATTTGGCTATCTCTACTCTTCCGTAATCGGCGCTAATTCTAAAACCTATACTAGGTAATTTTTCTTCTTGAAGCATCCTATTGATATTTGGCGATTCTGCTATTTGTGAGAAGCAACATTCAAGAACATCCTTGAAGGCACCCGTGTTGGTCGAGTCTTTTGTCTTTGGAAAAAAGGATATTATACCGTCACCCACGGTTTTGATTACCCTGGCATCGTATTTCCTGAGAATATTGGCCATGGCGTTAATAAATATAGAATAAAATTTCCTAGTTTTTTCCGAACTACTAATAGCGGATACGATTGATGTAGAACCAACTATATCCACAACGGTCACACAGTAATTCTCAGAATTGTTTGTAAAGGATACCTCGATTCCATTATCTGTCTCAGGACGATCGGTAGATATAAGGAAGTCTAGATGATCCCGAGATGATCCATCCCCAGTTTTTCTCATATTAGACAACGCATTTCACGTTGTTACAATGATACGCCTCTAATCGAGGTCAATGATCGAAAATTAGTTACGTTAGATACCATACTGAAACAGTCATATTTGGAATTTCATGCATTTAAGCTTATTTAGCAAGAATTTGTTGACTAATCATGAAGCCGGGTCATAGCCTATTTAAGGCGATTTTACCACAAAACTAGTATTAACATCGTGATACCAGTAGTATTAGTAGTAATTATTACAAATAGGGTCACTTAATTGCCCATCGTTTCCCCTAACGATCTATTGCTACTCGGAATGTGGGTTGTAGCTTTCGTTGACTCACTCGTTGCGACGTGGCTCCCAAACAGTGTCACTGTTCAATTACGCATTGAAAATGTCTCATTAAAGGTCAACTAATGGGTCAAAAGATGTCTACACTAAAGACAACAAAATCGTGTCATATGTCATAACATATCTCACATGTCATAACAATCGTGTCATATGTCATAACAATCGTGTCATTATACCCATGCATATTGTATGTATATGCATATGTAAATAATTCAAGAAACAGAACTCCATTCCCGCGAAGTCGTTAAACACAGCACATAATTGTCCTAACAGATAGTATGGTCCGAACCTGAATCGATCTTTTCAGACTTGACTAAAAATTCCTTAAGCGCTAGATTTGGCTGGTCGGTCACCGAAAAAGATCTAATTCAATAAAGTCTGTTTTCGCAAGATATTTACCACATATGTAAAAAAGGATATTTTAACGTTGGCTAAAAGATGACCAAAAATACCAAAAAAAGCGGTTGTATCCTTCAATTACGCTGAGATCAACAATCTTACCTCGTGTGCGTTGTTACATTGGAATTAAATGAACTAGCAGAACAGGCTAGCCTATTGCCTATTGCATAGCAATGTGTCAGGTTTTCTGATAAGGTTTCCGTTTCAAATTATTGGTTATCCCCTCTCATAGGCTATAACCTGGCGCGTTATTCTTGTTGATTGTCATGTTCAAATGACCATTGACGGTCGTAGGTCTCGTCCTTAAGTTTGAATCCCTTGAAAAGTTGAAAGTATACTTGCTTGATTCTTTTCTGACTGTCCAATTCCGTTTGTATCCACAAAGACTCGAATATGGATACACAAGAATTTATGGTTGCGCTACTATTAGAATAAGTGCTATCCACTGTTGCGTCTATGGAACTCTCTTTGGAGTCATCATTCACCTTTATTAGCAAACAAACTTGTCTGTCTCTCACCAGCGTGGTAATAGTTCTCTCTAATGGCTTGCGCATGTATAGAATTGATAAGGAAGCGAAATTTTTTCTCATTTCATCCTGAAGTTTTTCTCTCAAATTAACGTCTTCTATATGTACCAGTAACCTGACTTTGACACCTCGATTAGAGGCATCTCGTAGAAGGCTCAGCAAACCATCATGTTCTGCACGCATGAAGGAATTAGTTGTTGAAAATAAGAGAAGTATTTCTTCTGTCGCAGAATTTATGATCTTCTTGATTAGTCTCTGAGTTTCAATGGCCTCTGCAAGCCTCTCTGTAAATTGCCGCTTATCCGGCTCTTCAATTTCCAACAGTTTATCCTTGAATGGAACAGCTGCTGTCCATAAACCGTCGAACACATACTGTTGGGCCTCAACGAATGATTCCATAGTAATATGAAGCATTTCTACTCGCTCCGGTTGTTTTCCAAATATGTATCCCAAATACTCTCTTCCGTCGCATACCATAAAACTACCTTTCACACTATCAAGGTGGCGAATATCGATATGCTTGGTAATCTCTTTGTAATATGGGAGATTGTCTCTTGTTATTTCTGTAACGAGTCGAACCTTAATGTACTGCTTCTTGAGATTAACAATGCTGTCCAAGAATGTTTCTAAGCCCTGATGGGATTGAAATACGCAGTCAACGTTGCTACTTACTTTGGGGATTATTTCATTGGTTAGCCTAGCTACTTGCTGCTCGCCATTTACTACATCTACATTCTCACTAGACGAGCTCACTTAAGAGGTCACGTGGTATTGTATTGAAATCAAGGAAATATAAAGACAAGTGTAAGATCGACTTTTTTTCCCTCATGAATTGGCATGCAGCCCGTTCTTAGTTCAACATGTTCGGAATAGAAGAACTGGACTCTAATCATTCCTTTCTTCATCAATAAATGGCCAGCATATTTAGGGTAACAGCAAGTAATTTATTCAGCTTAGGTCTTGGTTTGGACATGCCCATATTTCTTGACGTACATAAAGTTCCTTTCTCAGAAGAAAATCTCAAAGAACTCTGTGGGTCGCCACGGGATGAGTTTGGAGTTAGCCACGTCAACTTGTTCTACAATAAAGATGCCAATGTTTGCTTCTGTTTACTAGATGCACCAGATAAGGATGCTGTTGAGAAGCACCATTCGAGGGCTAACATAAAGTGCGAATGGATTACAGAAGTAAAAATGGCAACAGGTGATTCTATCCCTAAAGCAAGTGAGTAGATTCAGATCAATCTACCCTACTGTATTGTGAAAATTTTGCTTGAATCTCTAGTTTCCATTGGTTACCGTCAAAAGCATATTGTGACTTTAAGGGCCTGTCATGTTCGTGAATAATTCACGAGTCGTAATGCCATAGACATCGATGTCTATTTATCATAAACACTCCTTATTTCTATCACATGAAGTAAAATAATCAGAACATTTGCTGACAGAAGTTATTATGTTTTATACTATTCATAGTACGAATATGGAATTATTGGAATCGGTGGCATGGATCGCAATAGGCTTCGTACCAACATTGATTATGCTCAATCAGATAGTGACACAACGAAGCCGCAAATTTTATAATCGTATTGATAGAGAACTGTTGAGACTACTTTCATCTAATGGTAACACTATTGAAACTAACAAGTCAAAGAATTATTGATAATCCATATTTCAATTTGTTCATAACTCGAGCCACACGGATTTGGGAGTGGCGAGGTTTATTAACTTCAACTTTCGAGTATCTGAATGACGTCAACTTGTCATTCTCCATCGTAAATTCCTATCACATGAAATACATTATCATACCCTCGGTAATTCTTTCGATTATAGCCATTCTTTCGCTGGACCCTAAACTTTGGATGACGTCTGATGTTCATCATTTTTATTTCGAGATTATGGCAGTGGTGTTATCCACTGTCGTTGCCTTTTACTGTATCACAAGATCATATTCATTAAATGAAAAGTTCAGTCTTTTCATAGGAATAGGTTTTTTGACTATTGCGATAGTAGATTTTCTACACGCAACACTTTCTTTTAATGCTGTAGGTAACTCTCCTTTTCTCAGATACTTTATTCCTCAAACTTGGTTTGCAGGTCGTACCTTCTTGGGTGCAATGCTAGCCATTGCAGTTATTAAATATGCACATGTCCAAACAGCATCAGATTTCGATGCCACAGCAACAGCAGATTTGAACAGGAACAACAATCGACAGGGAGAAATAGCGTCGGATAACAATCAAAAATCTGCCGATAAACTGGACAGCACACTCTTGTTTTCTCTTGTTTTCTCTGTTTTAGCAATTAGTGTGGTAGGTGTTTCTTTCTTCACCAGATTTCCTGATATAGTGAGTGCCAGTCCAATACATAGGCCCTACGAAATACCTTCATTGATTCTATTTTCGGTGGCATTATTTTACTTTTACAAAAAGAGGCTTTACAAAACGAATGATGTTTTCTATAAAGGGATTCTAGGTGCGTTAATAATCGACATCTTTGGCCAGATAATAATGGCCTACTCGGCTTCCAACTTTGATACAGCACACAATGTACCTCATATCTTGAAAATTTCGGCTTATTTCATTATCGTTATCTCGCTAGCGATTTCCAGCATACAGTATAACAAAATCCTGAGACAAAGAGAAAAGATAATTCTTGACCAATTTGAAAAGCTTCGGGAAGCAGACAAGATGAAAGACGACTTTATTAATATAGCAGCTCATGAATTACGAACACCCATCCAACCCATACTCATTCTAACAGGAATTCTTAGATCCAAAGTACTAGACATTGAAGAACGCAAAATACTGGACATCACAATGAGGAATGCAAGAAGATTATTGAGAATTACCAATAATATTTTGGATACTGCCAAGATAGGAAGTCAAATGTTAAGGCTGAACAAAGAGAGGACCAATTTGAGTGACCTAGTCACAAATACCATAAACGATATGATCCTAGACAGCAATATAGAAAATCAGAATAAGCTAAGACTTCTAGATCACCCTAAAGACATATTTGTAGAAGTAGATAAAATCAGATTGAGTCAGGTGATCTACAACCTGCTTGCAAATTCGATCAAATTTACTGAAAAAGGAATTATTTCTGTCATTTTAGAGAAGAGTGACAATGAGGCAATTATCAAAGTAAAGGATTCCGGTAGGGGCATTGATGGTGAAATAATAGATGACCTATTTTCAAAGTTTATTACAAAATCACATTCAGGCGAATCGGGTACGGGTTTAGGTTTATTTCTATGTAAAAATATTGTAGAGGCACATGGTGGTAGAATTTGGGCAAATGACAATAGAGTCAACAATGAAAATGGGGCTACATTTACATTTACCCTGCCACTATCAAAACAATACGAAAGGCAGGAAATAAGGGAAAAATAATGACTAGAATCTTGATTGTTGATGATGAGCCTGATATTACCTTGAGTTTTAAGATGATACTCGAGGGCAACGGCTTCAAAGTCGATACATACAACGATCCTGTTCATGCAAAGGAAAATTTTAAAGCAGGTTCATACGATCTTGTTATTTTGGATATCCGGATGCCCAAAATGGACGGATTTCAGCTATATGAAGAATTAAAAAAGATAGACGATAAGGTCAAAGTGGTCTTTATCACGGCATTTGACATAAATTATGAGGGACTACGAAAAATGTACCCCGAATTGAGAATAGATTCCTTTGTTCGCAAGCCAGTGGATTCAGAATATCTGATAAATGTAGTAAAGGATGAATTACGTCGACCATGATGTTACGATTTCATTTTTCTCTAGGAAAATAAATATCTGAATTGGAAGGGATTGTAGGTTACGCAAATAGGTCGTATAGACTGCTCGTAATTTCATATTGTCATTCTTGACATACGACAATTACTTATCGCTGTATACACATCAAGATAATATTTGTTCTACTTTCTCTAGAAAGGTTGCTTGATTGACTGGTTTTTTCATGATGTTCTCTTCCTTAAGGTCTGGAAGAAGGCTAACAAGCTCGGCTGCGCCATCAAGGGCTGATACAAATATTATCTTGATTTTGTGGTCGATTTCCCTAAATTTGTGAAATAACTGGAGGCCATTTAGATGGGGCATTCGTATGTCCAATATTACCAGACCATAGTACGCTGGATCTGATTGTACAAAGTGAATCAGAGCTTCTCTGGGATTCGTGAATGTTACCACATTATATCCACGAGAAGATAGGAAGCACTTGTAAGTGTAGAGGACATCGGGCTCATCATCTACTAACATAATGTTACGATCGGATTTGACACTACCTCTGTACCGTAAATAATTTGAAACTTGTCTTGATACTTCGCCATCTCTTGGGAAAGAAGTCTTCTGATGGAATTCCCTTTAAACCTAAGATACTTCTTGTCTGTCGTGGTGTGACAGAGTATATCGGGTAGGAATATCTGCTCAAACCTCCAGCATATTCGCCTATTGCATGCATGCGGAAATTTTCTGTAAAGCCTAGGGATCTCAATACTGTGTACAAATCTCCGCCTATTACCATACCATTTGGGGTTGCCTCGGCGATTTATTTTCGAACATATATTTATGGTAGAGCCAAAAAGATCGTCACTTTCCGATGTGCTACACCTAGCTACCTCAAGCCTGCCATAATCAGCACTGAGTCTATATCCTATCGATGGTAATTGCTCTCTTTGCAGCTCTACATTCATGGGTGAGCAAGCTTCCAAAACATCCATGGAGCATTCCATCACACGATGAAACGCAATTTTATTGGTGCTATCTTCAGTCATAGGAAAATAGTAAATTAGGCTGTCGCCCAGGGTTTTGAAAGTTTTTGCTCCATGCTTCTCTATGATAGTTGATACGGTATTTAGAAAAATGGTGTAATACTTGCGAACTTGGTCTGCATCTACTATTTCAGATACTATTCTTGTAGAGTTAACAATATCCACAATGGAAACACAATAGTCCTTTGACTTGCCAGAGAATGATATCTCTTCATTGGATTGCTTTATTGCATCCATGGCTTGTGATTCACAAGAATCAATATGTCCTCTCTTTCTAATCGCAAGATCTCTGATAATCTGGCTGTCTGATTCATTATCAATCTCAGGACTCATATTTCACTTCACCGTCCTACTACTACTGTATAGTCGAATATGGGAACACGCCCTGGCCAATATTCTACAGCACAAGAAGTCAGGTACAATACGAACGTAAATGCACTCAAGAAAATCAGCTCTTAAAGGAAGGTAAGCTACTGAGAATCTCACGGTATAAACTACAAAATATTGATTCATAGTATTAATTAGAAGTTAGTTGCTTATCTTGTGGCCTGTATCCCAGTCTTGAGTTATCATAACGTGCGTCTACAATTAGCACGAACTCATGAAAACTAATGTTTGCCGATCTTAATTTAGGACTAGACAGATTCTTTGATAAATCATAATTTGATTGAAGCTATTGTTATAGTCAATTAAACAGAATGATGATAGCTGTACAAGAAATGGTGATGAGAATGTATTGGCTAGTTATAGAATATGATGATGATAGTGCATGTCAGCGAAAGGTATACTCTGACGCAATGTCTAGGAAAGGGATAAGATTTTGCAAAGGTTAGAAGATACCCGCATTTCTCTTAGAAGTAAAACTAAACAAGCGATTCTTACTGCGGCGATAGTGACTGTTCTTGTAACTATCGATCTCTTGGCCACTCGTCAAGTAATTCCGGTGGACAGCTTCTCTGAACCTGTAATATTCATTCTTACCGTAGTAATCGGATATGGTATTGGCTCTTGGGTACTTTTTGTATATACTAGTCAGATAACTAAAGAGATCAGACAAAAATCGCCTCTAATCAAATGGATGCACCTATCGATGTGGGTCGTTCAGTTTTTCCTTGCATTTCTTTTAATTTTAGTAATCTATACCAACGATACGAGTGTTCTGACATCTTCAATTTACACAATTAGCTCGTTATCTGCAACTTGTATTTTGACGATAATGAGTGTTAAATTCTTTATGTGGTATAGCACGAAAAAGGAGAGTAAGATTATTCTGGTCTTTGGATTGACAGCAGCTACCCTTGCTCTTTCTATTGCTGTGGATGCTGGTGCTAAATTGGTTCTAGTGCAAATTGCTGAGGAGATTTCTCCAAAAGGAATTCCGCCTAAATCGCTCATTAGGAGAACGCAACACCGACCCTGCCACTGACGCAATGCGCCCAACCCGAGCCGGTGTACACCGCCCAGCCGGCGATCGCCATGGGCGACATCATCGTGGTCGACGCCGACCCGTTGCCAACGACCAAAGCCCAATGCAAGAACGACCGCTGGAAGAACTTCGGTGCGACGTTCAAGAACCAGGGTCAGTGCGTGGCCTTCGTAGAACGCGGACTGAAGTAGAACCGAGGGGCCGCTTCATGACTCGCGACATCACCCTGGAGCGAACCGTACAGACTCTGCTGCTACTGGCGGTCATGAGCGTGGTCGTGCTGCTCTGTTATCCAACGGCGGGCCTGGCCGCGCCGGGAGCCGACTCGGTGTCGGGAACCGGCGTTATTTCGGCGCTCGACTTCACGCTGACCGTCGACGCTCAGAGCGGCCCGTCAGGCGAGAACCCTTCGGGAACCGTGACCCTCGTGACGTCGCCCACGACAACACTTGTCCTTCCCGTAACGTGCCTAGCAGTGACCGGTAACCGCGCGGTGATCGGCACGCCGGCAAACGGCTACCTGTCCATCACTGATAACGGTTCGGCAGGAGATACCACGAACTCGGCTCCACCTGACCCAGGAGACTCGTGCACCAATCCCGGACCGTTTCTGTCCGGCGGCGAACTCGCGCTCGAGGGCGATTTCGTAGTCGTCGATTCTCAACCGCTTCCCGCGACCAAGGACCGATGCAAGAACGGCGGTTGGAAGACCTTCGCCACCACCTTCAAGAACCAAGGCCAGTGCGTCGCGTTCGTCGAGCGCGGGCCGAAGTTTTGATCGCCGAGCGCGTCGGCGCTGGACGCCCCAACGGTCGGCGTACTAGACCCGAGGACCGTTGTCGGCCCGGCCACGATGAGCCATCGCCGTCTCCAGTCGTCCGTTTAGATCGTCTCACCCCCCACCCGTCGGAGGTCCGTCGTGAAGATCGTGGGCGCCCTAATTACGTGCGCTGCGTCCCTGCTCTGCGTCGCCGGGACGGCTACCGCCGCCCTCTCACAGCCTCAACCGACCGTGACGGTGTTCGAGAACTGCTTCGGACGGCCCGGCGGCCTCATCTTGGACATCCCGTTCGTTCGCATTGATGGGCTGTCGCCGGGGGAGGTCGTCAACGCCACCTTCACGCCGCCCCCCAATACGACCTACGGCCCCAGCTCATTGTCGGCTCCAGCGAACGATCAAGGCGTCGTCCCCGGACTGCAATTCATGTCCGATCTTGGCCTTGCGCAGGTCGTTGTCTCGGTCCCGTCGCGGTCATTCACTGTCACGCGTGCGGTCGTCTTAGACTGCGTGGACGACCCGCCGCCGGTGCCAACGTCGAAGGATCAGTGCAAGAACGGCGGCTGGCGCGACTTCGGATCGGTGTTCAAGAACCAGGGCCAGTGCGTGGCGTTCGTCGCACGAGGACCGAAGAGCAGCTAGCTGCTCCTCGCCGGCCGGTGGTAGGCGGCGTGGCGCAGCCAGAACGCGTGGGGCAGGTGCGCCTGGCCTATTGCCCTGCCTACCTCGCGGCGGTTAGCTGCTGTTGCCCCGGTCCGGATTTGGCCCGCCACGCAGTGACTAGCCCCTCAGCAACGGACTAGCCCCTCAGCAACGCGTTTCCCCCGACCGCGAGCGTTCGCGTCCTCCTCGCCTGGGTGCGCAGAGGCCGCGGCCGCTCGAATGTAGAAAGACGCCACGACGTCCCGGCGAGCCGCCCGGGCTGACCGAAGCGAAGGGAGGAACCTACTGAGGCGACCAAGCCGGACCAGGTCTGCACCCCACCCCCGAGGCGGGACGACTAGTTCGACGCCTCCCACAACTTCTCGCGTGCTTCAAGCTCGCGGACGCGGTCATCGAGGTCGCGAACAGCCTCAATCAACGGCGCGACGAGGCCAAGGTAATCCACCTTCTTGCGGCCCAGCCGGTCGGTGTGTATGAGCTCGGGAAATACCCGCTCAACATCCTGCGCGAGCACACCGATGCCGGGCTGCCGACGCGCGTCATGTGGCGCGTCGTCTCGCCATCGCCAAGTGACGCCCCACAATCGAGTGACGAGCGGCGGGGCGCCCTGCCGCACTACAGCGAGCGGAGGCGCGTCAGTGGGTCCTCGACGGTGCGCACGTCGTGCTTCAGCCGGACGTCGGACCAGCCGTAGCCAGCCTGGGCGGCCGACGCGAGCACCGCCAAGGTGCCCCCGGCGGCGGTCGTTGCTAGCCCAAGCTTGATTAGCCGTGCCTTCATGATGCCGACCCTTCCGTCGGATGCCTTTCGCGCCGAACGTACTGCCTCCCAAGGTTCAGAAACAAGGTGCGACGTAGGCAGCTCGGGCTCTTTCGCCTAGGCACCCCCCAGCCAGGCCGGGGCACCCAACCGCGCCATCCGCGGCCACCTGCGCGTCGGCGCATTCTTGACCGCTTGACGCCGCTGCGGAGGCTTGCGGCCGTGTTCGCCTGTGGTTCTCGGCGCGGCATTGACCGCGGTCAGCTCAGCAGGGCGCACCCATCGGTGAGCTGGCCCGTGGCTGAGTAGCTGACCAGCGTGTTCGTGGCATCCGCGATACCGACGAAGCGGCCAGTCGGGAACACCAGGCCGGGCAGCCCCGAGTTCGCCTGGCTCGGCGGGTCCACGGTCAGAAAAGACCGCCCGGTGAGGACGACGCGGATCGTCCCGTCGGCGAACACGGTGACGAACGTGGGACCGCTTACGTTCCGCGTGATCGAGGCGCCGGTGTTCACGTTGGTGAAGCGCATGACCAACTGCCCCAGGATGCTGATCCGCGTGCTCCCGTCGGCGCTCGTCCTGGTGGTGACGTACTGCTTGTCCTTCACGATGTCGACATGGATCGGGAACCCGCACCACTCGGGTCCCAGGTCGAAGGGCTCGGTCCCGGCCGGAACTCGCTGCGGACCGGCCCCGCCGCTCGGTTGGGCGTCACCGGACGCGGCGGCGGGGACGAGGAGGGCGAACGCCGCGACCGCGCCGAGGAGCGGCCTGAACACGCGCATGGGGTTGACCATGTCGGTCTCCTTGATCGTGCGGGCGCCGGGTAAAGACGTCCGCCTCAGCAGTCCGGAAGACAGTCTCATGGACCGGCGCGCTCGTGCGCGGACGTGCGTCCTCTTACGGACCAGCGGCGCCTCACGTACCTAGGAAGGGGTTGCGGTGACACTCGGCGAAGGGAGCCCCGATGGGGGCGATCGCCAATAGTCACAGCGCCCGCGGCTTTCGATTCACGTCGCCGAGGCGAGGAAGAACGTCCGTTCACCGCGAGTACGGCATCCGCGATCACCGCCCCGGCCAGTACGAGATCGACCACCTGGTGCCGCTGGAGCTCGGCGGCTCGAACAGCATTGCCAACCTGTTCCCGCAGCGCCGCAGGCCGCGCCCGGGGTTCCGTGACAAGGACCGGCTTGAGAACGCCGCAAACAGCGCTGTGTGTGACGACGGGCGGCCGCTACGACAGCTACAGCGTCGGATCGCGCGCGACTGGACCGCCGCGTACATCTCGCTCGTCGGCCCGCTGTCGGGCTCGTCCGGGGTCAGCACCGGGGCGCGCTTAAGAGCGCCGGCTGAGGAGCTCCTCGGCGCGGGCCACGGTTGCACCGCTAGCTCGTCCCGACGACGGACGCCAGTAAGACGCCAGCCCGTCAGCACCCGGCAATCCCATATGCCGCCGTGACGGGCATAGGCACGGCTTGTCTCCGTTCGTGCGAGGTGGTAGGCCACGCATAACGGCGCGTGAGCCATCGAAGGAGGCGCCGGTGTCGATCCGCTTGGTGACACGTGCGCGTGTCCTCTGCACTCGCGCTGTACTAGTTGCGGCGTTCGTCTTCGTCGGGCCGGTCTCTTTGGCTCACGCCGCCGGCGACACGGTGACGGGCGTCGGCAGCTCGACGCCGACCACCTACCCCGAGAGCGTCGTCACCGGCGACACGTTCAGCGTGAACGCGAGCAGCACCGGGTCCGGCGCGAATCCGACAGGAGCCGCTGAACTCTCAGCCTGGTTTCATGACCTCCCAGGGGTCATTGTCAGCGGCACGGTGGTCTGCTTGGCCGCGCACGGTAGCCAAGCGGTTGTTGGCGTCCTAGTCACGAACAGGGACGACGGCAATCCCTTCGACGAACCGCCGTTCGTAGGCGACGTGGTGTTCGTCTACGCGGAAGACGGAGGCTCGTCGGGACCGGACTATTTTGGGTTCAGCGGTGACTTCACTACGAACCAAGAATCGATCAGCGGGCCCGTGCCACTACCGGTGGCGTGCCCAGCCTTCCCTGCGGTGGTAACCCTTCAGCTTGTCACCAGCGGCTCGGTAACAATCCATGACGCTCCCTCGCTGCCTAGCTCAAAGCAGCAGTGCAAGAATGGCGGTTGGCAAGACTTTGGAGCCATGTTTAAGAACCAGGGCCAGTGCGTCGCGTTCGTGGAACGCGGACCGAAGCCAGGAAGCAAACCCAGCTCGATCCCACGTTGAGGCCATCGCAGATGTCAAGGCTCGTCCGACGCGCCAGCTCCGTCACGGTCGTTGCCGTCGTCATCGCATCGCTGTGCGCGGGTGTGGCCAGCGCCCAAGCGCCGGATGAGGACTCAGTGACGTCCCAGGACGTCTACGCGTTCCCATTCAACGCCCCGTACCTGCAGCCCAGGATCGATGTCCACAGCAGCCCATCTGGGCAACCTCCAGCCGGCACGCTGAGCTACTCCTTCGGCAGCGCGGGCTACAACGAGACGGTGCCATCTGCGCTCGTGACGTGCTTGGCCGTCTCGGGCAACCGTGCGGTCATCGGCGGCTACGGGCTTCGGACGCAGGGCGGCTACTCCTACTACGAAATCCCGCCCTTTAAACCGCCGCCGCCCGCCTACGTCGGGTTCTACTTCTTCGTCGTCGACAACGGGCCACCGGGCACCGTCCCCTTCACGGGACCCGACCAGATCGCCTTTGAGCTAGGAAACAGCACACCGCCCACCGACTGCGCAACTCTCGCCTGGCCCGATCTGACGCTCCTCGCCCAAGGAGACATCGTCGTCCACGACGCCCCGGCGGTTCCCACCTCCAACGAACAGTGCAAGAACGGCGGCTGGAGGAACTTCGGCGACCACTTCAAGAACCAGGGCCAGTGCGTCGCGTTCGTCGAGCGCGGACCGAAGCCGTAGCGCAATCGCTGCCGCCAGCCCCGCGTGGCGGACCGTCCGAGCGGCTCGAACGTCGACAACGCCGGCGGCCGGGACCCTGCGGCGCCAGCCTTGTCTCGGGTCCGGCGGCGCGCTGAGCCCCGACCTCCGGTGAACGCGACCGTACACCCAGCGGTCGGGGGGCTAGCGTGGCATTAGGTCGTCAGGTGCGCCGACGATCTGATCCCCGCCCCTGGGGGCCCCACCTCTCACCACACCCGGCTCTGCCGGCGGGGGACCGCCGCCGCCTCCACCCGATGCGCCGACGTCCGCCGATTACAGCCACGGCATTCAGGGCCGGCGTACCGCGACGGGTCACCGTCGACATGCCCCAAATCCCAAGGTTGGCCCTCCAGGAGCGGCGCGCCACATCGCGCGCAACGCACCCCACCAGCCGCGATCGCCCTCGCCCACCGCTGCCTCAGCCTCCGGTGCGGCCACCCATACCGGTCCTGGGTCACCAGCCACCCCCTCGACGCTCAAACGACGGGGAGAGGAATTGCCATGGCCGGGCTATGGCGGCGATGACGCGCCCCTAGGCGTGCTGGCCGCCCCCCTGGGGGTGGGTGGGTGTTCGGCGGCCGGCCGCGCGGGCCCGACGCGACAGCGTCCGCCGAGCCCTCAACATCGATGCGGTGTCGGCGTGGTGCGGTTCGGGTCGCGCTTCGGTTCATCGCGTTAGATCCAGGCGCTCGCAGACGGTGCGGCGGGCCCGGACGCCTTGGGTGAGCAGCCAGCCGTGGAGGTACGGCTTGTGCCAGCCGCGGACCGGGTCGGGGGTGAGGATCAGTCCGACGTACCGGGTGCGGCCCAAGAGACGTGCGTAGCCGTTCCAGCTGGCGAGGTCGGCGTCGCTGGGCCGGTCGGCGCGCGGGTGCGGGTGGGTGTGCCAGTGGCCGATGTTGCCGCCCTGCCCGTCGAGGTCCCGGTGGTACTGACGCTCGATGGCGATGTCGTGGGCGTGGTCGACTCGTAGGCTTCCGACAGCGCGCTCGGCGTCACCGGGACCGGTGGCCTCGTGGATCTTCAGCGGCTGCCAGGAGTGGGCGCGCACGCCGAGCAGCAGCCCGCCCGTTTCGCGGCCGTCCTCGGACGCGCGCGCCAGGTCGCGGATCGACCAGTACGCGCGGTCGGCGAGCCGGACCGTCGACGTCGCGGGCGATTGGCGCGCAGGTCGACGTCGTGCCGGGCGGGCGGCGGCCCGAGCCGCCACGGCTCGCCGGCGTGCGCGGTCGGCGCCACGGCCGAGGCGCCCCGCTTGGGGGACGCCTGCGCCTTCACCGAGCCTGAAGGACGTACGGGTGGCGCTGACTCGGGCGCCCAGCACTCGGGGCGCAGCCGGACGAGTTCGTGGTCAGCGACGGCGCGATCGGCGCCGGCCACGATCCGCTCGCGGACACCGTCGATGATGGCGTCGAACGACTCGGTGGCTTGCAACATCGTGGTCTTCGTCATCAGGGGTCCTTGGTCGCGGGGCGGGTGGTGAGCGCGGCGACCTCGTCGGCGCGGACACGCAGGGAACGACCGAGGCGGTGCGTCGGGAGTTCGCCGGTGGCGGCGAGCCGGTAGGCGGTCGACCGGGCGATGTGGAAGCGGTCGGCGGCCTCGCGGATGGTCAACAGCGGGGGTGGCGCGTCGGTGCTCATCGACCCGCAACGCTACGCGATGCAACGGACACGTCAGATGTTGCAGCGCGCCCGAGGGGCGCTCGGGTGCTCAGGCGGCGGTGACGCCCTCGCCGTCGTCCGCGACCAGGTCGCCCGGCCCGTTCCACCAGCCGTCGTCGAGCACGAGGTGGAGGCGTGGGTCCTCTTCGATGGCGGCGAGAACGTCGGCGGCGTGGTGCTGACCGGCGCTCCTCAGTAGCGCCACGGCTGGCCGCAGGTCGACCATGCGCCCGGGGAGGGTACGCCCCGGGGCGAGCCGCCGCACGGCGAGGCGACTCCCAGCATTTCGGGCTAAAGCAGCCCCTAGTGCCAGGCTTCCCACCTTCCGACGGAAATCCCGCAGGGGACGCTGGCGCTGCCGCCGATCGAGATCCCGGCGGAGACGGACTGCGCTCTCCCCCGGGCCAGGCCCCGCGCGTGATGGGATGATGCAGACGTGGCGTCCGATGGCGATGCAGCGCAGGAGTCAGTGGTCCTCGCCAGCTTCGAGAGCCGTTCCGCCGCGGAGCGGATGCTGGCGTCGCTGGGGCGGGGGTTCCGGAAGAAGGCGCGGAATTCGAAGGTGTCGGCGTTCGTGGTCAGCGGCAACAAGGACGGTTCGCTGAAACTCACCGAGTCGCACGTCTTGTCGGGCAGTGGGTTTGCCTCGGCGCTCATCCACATCTCGCTCTCGTGGATGGTCGGGTTCATGGGCCTGTTCTCGACCCTGAAAGGTGCGAGGACCGAGCGCCGTGCTCGCCACGTCCGCCAAGCACACGTCGGTTCCAACGAGACGGCAGCCCACACGATCCTCGCGCAGGCCGGACCGAACGCGGCCATCGCGCTCGTGTGTTGCGACGACCCGGCCACACGAGAGGCGGTCGTCGCCTGCGCGGCAGATCGCGCAAGCCACAGCTGGGATGGCTCTCGTTCCGAGTTCCTCGCCGATCTCGACCCGGGCAGCCAACACGACTGGGTGCGCGCCGCGCTCGGAGAGCCGCCCGGCGAGAGCCACTAGGCCGGAGGGCTGGCCTGCGCGTCGAACGGCGCTCGAGCCCGCCAGTCTCGCCTCCCGTGACACGGCGTCAGGACGCATGCCCCTCCCGCCTCTTGCGGGCTACAGCAACCCCCGGTGCCACGGTTCCCAGGCTTGGTCCGACTTTCGCTCAGGTCTCCCACTGCCGCCGATTGTGGTCCCGGCATGAGCGGGTCGGTGCGGCTCAGCACGGTGTCGCGTGACCGAAGTTGGAAACGAACAGCCCCTGCATCCAGACCGCAGCACGTGTGCGCTCGCAGACGGATACTTGGTCTGCCCGCCGTCTCAAGAACGGAGGCGCTCGAAGCATGCCCGCAACGCCCACGCGCATGGCGCCAGCCGAGGAACCCTTCCGGTGTGAGGTGTCCTATCGCCCGGGCAGGTGGACTTTGGCGTTGTTTGGCGAGGTCGACCTCGCCGCCAAGCCGAAGCTCGACGCGGTGATCGCCGCCGTCCGCGCAGTCCCGACGCAGGCCGTGACGCTCGACCTGCGTGGCCTGAGCTTCATGGACTCAACCGGCCTGCATGCGGTGGTCAGGCTCGAGGCCCTCTGCCGGAACCAGGGCTTCGAGCTCTCGGTCATCGAGGGCAACAAGGCGATCCAACGCACTCTGGAGTTTTCCGGCGTCCAGGATCTGTTGAACGCGCTCGAACCGCCGCCGCCCGTGCTGGCGGGCGAAGAGCCGCCGGAACATGCCGTGATCGCCACCGACCTGGCGGGAATTGTGACGACGTGGAACGCCGTGGCCGAGCGGCTCTACGGTTGGTCAGCGCAGGAGGTGATCGGTCGTCCGATCACCAAGCTGACCGTCGGGCCGGACGACGCTGATCTCGCTGAGCAGATCCTGGAGAGCGTGCGGCATACCGGCACCTGGGCCGGCGAGTTCGAAGTCCGCCGGAAGGACGGAACTCGGTTCCCGGCGTACGTGCAGGACGTCCTGCTCAGTGATGACCACGGCCAGGTGATCGGGGTCTTGGGCACGTCGACACCTGCAGCGCGCGCCGTCAGCGCGGCAGCCTGAGGACTCCGGGATCGCCCTGGGCCCGCCGGGAGATCGCAGGGCGCCGCAGCCTGTGGGCGTAGTCGCCGGCGTCTAGCCGTCCGGGCGATCATCCACATCCCGACGGCCGCACTCCTCCCTCCATCGAGGCGCCGGCGAGGGATCAAACCTTTTGCGGGTTAGGACTGCCCCTAGTGCCACGGTTCCCACGCGTAGCGGCGCACGAAGCCGAAGCGCGGGGCGGTGCGCGCCAGCCAGCCGTAGGTTCCCGGCGGCCCCAGGTCGAGCTCGGTGCCGAGGCGGTGCAGCGACGTGCCCGGGGGCGCCACCCAGCGCGGGTCCGGGTGGGCGGCGAAGAGCTGCGACTGCTCGGCGTCGGAGCGGTAGGCGCTCGCGATCGTCAGCGTGACGCCGTCGGCCCGAGCCGCGGCGGCGAGGCGGTCGAAGGCCAGCGCGACGTCGGGACGCATCCGCTTGGCCTGGCGGACGGCGAGCGGCCCGGTGTAGTCCCCCGCCCCCGCCCCGCCCGCCAGGCTTCCTGGCGGCAGCAGCTCGGCCTCGGCCGTCACGGGGCGGTGCAGCGCGGCGCCGAGGGCCAGGAGCGGGTCGCCGACGGTGACACGGACGCGGACGGGCGCGAGGCCCGCGCCGGGGAACGACACGGCGGCGTCGGCGGCGCCGTTGCGGCGCGCCGTCGTCCGTGCGGCGTCCGTGCCCAGCCGGAGGTACGCCGCCCGGGAGAGGTGCACGGGGTTGGGCCGCCCGTCGATCGTCGCCGGCGCGAAGACCCGGTGGTGGACCGCCCGCAGCGCCCGCGCCCCGGCGAGCGCGGCGAGGTCCGCCGCCCGCTGCCGCTCCGCCCGCTGCGCGAGGCCCGAGCCGACCGCGCCGAGCACCACCGCCCCGGCCACCAGGGCGAGGAGCGCCCCGAGCAGCAGCACCGCGGCCTGCCCGGCCTCGGCGCCACGGCGGAGGGCAGGACGGCCGGCGGCGGCGCGCGCACCGAGCAGGGCCCGTCGCCCCGGCCGTCCTCCCGCCCGCACGCGGCACGACGCTCCCGTCGCGGTCTGCGGCCGGGTCACGATCGCCCTCCCACCGCGTCGAGGGCCGGCGTCAGCGCAGCGCGAAGGTCGGGCGGCGCCACGAGGCCCGCGGCCCCCAGCGCGCGCGCCGGCGCGCGGACGGTCGCCGTCGCACGGCTGACCGGCACGCCGAGCGCGACGAGCGCGTCCGCCGCGAGGCCGGCGACCGCCGTGCGCTGCGGCGGCGTGATCACCACGACGGCGTCGCACCGCGCGAGCACGTCGTCGAGCGCGCCGGCGCGGGGGCCCGCGACGACCACGACCGTCGCCGCCCGCGCCGCGACGGCCGTCACGGCCACGCGCTCGGCGGCCGCGAGCACGTCGGCGGCCTCGTCGGGCAGCGCGACCGCCGCGAGGCGGCCGGTCGCGACGGCCGGGAGGCGCCGAGCGCGCAGTGCCGAGGCCAGCCGGCGCGCTGCCGGCAGCGTCCAGGCTCGGACCTCGGGCCGGGGCCCGCCGGACGTGTCGCCGGGGTGCTCGGCGAGCGCGGCGCCGGGAGCGCCGGACGGGCTCCGCGCGGCGTCGGGCTGCTCGCCGATCCTGGCGGCGTGCGCGCCGCAGAGGCTCGGCAGGTCGCCGGGGTGCTCGCAGGGCGCCGCGGCTCCCGCGACGGGCGGCGCCCGGTGGAGCGCGACGACGGCGCTCGGGAGCCGGTGACGGGCGAGCAGGAGCAGCGCGGCGGCCGCGCCGAGCGTGGCGCCGTCCGCGCGCTCGCACACGAGCCCCAGCACCGGCGGGGACGCCGGCGCGGAGGCGGCGCGCCGGTCGAAGGCTTCCGCGTGCCCGTCGACCCTGGCCTCGGCCGCCGGCGCGGTGGTCGCCACCGGCGCGAGGAGGAAGCTCCGCAGGCTCATGGGCCGGCGTCGGCGGTCGCGGTGGCCGTGAGCAGCCCGGCCACGCCCGGCACCACGGTGCGGGGCCGGACGCGGACGCGCACGCGCCGCCCGTGGACCTCGACGCGCGCGCCGCGGCCGGCACCCCCGCCGAGCGCCGCGCGCGCGGCGGCGCCCGGGTCGCGGTCCTGCAGCACGGCGACGGCCCCCGCCTCGGCCGCGCCGGCGGCGCGGGTCTCGGCCGAGCGGGCCGCGAGGACCTGCGCGCCGGCGAGCGCGACGACGACGAGCAGCGGCAGGACCGCCACGACCTCGACCGTCGCCTGGCCGATGTCGGAGCGAGGGCTCACGACCGCTGCTCCGGGAACTCCGCCGACGAGCGGATCGTGGCCAGGCGGCCCCCGAGGACGACGCTGGGGACCGCGATGCGGACCGTGACGGCGGTGCCGGAGGTCGCGGTCGTGACCCGCAGGCCGCGCTCGAGCGCCGGCGGCAGCGTCCGGCGGGCGGCGGCCGTGGGGTCGTCGCCGACGGCGGCGGCGCGCGCCGACGCGCGTGCGGCGCCGGCCGCCAGCCACGCGGCCTGCCCCGCGAGGACGGCCTGCCAGCCCCCGAGGGCGAGGAGCGCGAGCAGCGGCAGCACGGCGACGAGCTCGACCGCCGCCTGACCGTCCTCGCCGCCCGGGGCGCGCGTTCGGCGGCGGGCGGGTGCGGACGGGCGGGGCATGCCCGCAGCGTCACGGTGGCCGGGTGCCGGGACGGCCCCGGATCGTCACGGAGCTGCGGCGGGAGCGCGCGGCCCTACGCGTACTCGCGCCAGTGGCGCCAGACGCGGTAGCCCGCGTAGGCGGCCCCGGCGATCAGGGCCACCCAGACGATCGCGCCCGCGCTCGTGTCGAGCAGGCGCGGTCGCGCGGCCATCGCGAAGATCACGACGGCGATCGCGCCGTACAGCAGGCCTCGCCAGCGGTCGCCCAGGCCGTCGAGGTCGTACTGGTGCTCGCGGTAGAACCGGACGGCCAGCCAGACGAACGACGCGAGGATGAGCGTCGAGAGGACCGCGCCGATGACCGCCGCGGCGTCGCCCCCGCCCGGCAGGAAGGCCACGACGGCCCCCAGCGCGAGGACGATCACGACGTTGCGGGCGACGGCCACGTTCACAGCCTAGAGGCCGCCGCCGCGGCGACGGCCGCCGTCCGGGCGACGGGCCGCCGCTCGCGACCCCGGCACCCCTAGCGCAGCCGCGACCCGGCGCCCAGCGAGGCGTCGTGCGCGCGCGGCTCGACCTCGGGGGCGTGGAACGCCTCCCGGGCGGCCTGCTCGGCGACCTCCTCCCCGACGTCGGCCGACGGGTCGACGAAGGGCTCGGCGGCGAAGCGGTAGCCGACGCCGAAGTGCGTGTGGAGGTAGCGCCAGGACGGCGACGCCTTCTCGAGCTTCTGGCGCAGCTTGCGGACGAAGACGTCGACCGAGCGGTCGCCGCGGGCCATCGCGTAGCCCCAGACGCGCTGGTAGATCTCCTCGCGCTCGAGCACGCGGCCCTCGGCGCGGGCGAGGAGCTCGATGAGCTCGAACTCGCGGCGGGTCAGCTCGACGGAGCGGTCGCCGACGAAGGCCTGGAAGCGGTCGATGCGGATCTCGAGCTCGCCCGCCGAGCGCGGGCCCTCGGTCGCGCGGGGCTCCGAGCGACGCCGGCGGCGCACGACCGCCTCGACGCGGGCGATGAGCTCCTCCGGGTGGCACGGCTTCGTGAGCCAGTCGTCGGCGCCGAGGCGCAGACCGCGGACGCGCTGGGCGACCGTCGACTGGCCGGTGCAGACGACGACGCCGAGGCCGGGCATCGTCTGGCAGATGCGCTCGAGCTCCTCCCACGCGCGCGGGCCGAGGACGGCGAGGTCGACGACCAGCCCGCTGACCCGCATGGCGACGAGCTCGTCGATCGGGACGGCGGTCCCGAGCACGCGGTGCTCCCAGCCCAGCCGGTCCAGGCGCTTGGCCAGGACCTGCAGGAACCCGGAGTCGGTGTCGATGACGGCCAGCCGCAGCGGCGGCTGGCTCTGTTGGCGATCGACGGCGGTCCCCCCGGCGTCGTTGCGATCGTTCATCTCCCGGCCGAGTGTAGAGGTCGCTCTCGACGGCGTGGGGGCAGGCCCGTCCCCCGGTAACAGGTCGTTCACACCCAGGCCGGAGGATGGCTCGATTCCGGCGCTCGGGGGCGGATCGGGTGGACGGATGGTCGAGATCTCAGCCGGCCGGCGTGCCGCCGGCCGGGACGGTCGGGAACTCGCGGAAGAGCCCGCTGACGACGAACACGGTCTGCTCGCCGATGTCCACCGCGTTGTCGCCGACGCGCTCGAGCGCCCGCGCGATCATCGTCTGGTGCATGGCCCACTCGCGGGTGTCGGAGTCGTCGCCGACCTCGATGGCCAGGCGGAAGACCTCGCGGTTGAGGCGGTTGACCTCGCGGTCCTGGCGGGCCAGGTCGGTCGCGAGGTCGGTGTCACGGGTCTGGAAGGCCGCCCGGGCCTGGACGACCTCCGAGCGCGCCGCTCGCCCCATGCGCAGGACGAGGTCCTGGACCTCCGGCTGCACCGGCGGCTCGTGCCCGGACAGCGGGATGAGCTTGGCGATGTTCACGCACTGGTCGCCCATGCGCTCGACGTGCTTGATGACGTGCAGGAGGGCGGCGACGAGCCGCAGGTCGGTCGCCACCGGCGCCTGGAGCGCGAGCAGCGAGAGGATGCCCTGGTGGACCTCGAGGTAGCGGCCGTCGACGCGGTCGTCGTCGAGGATGACGATCTCGGCCAGCTCGACGTCCTGGTGCTCGAGGGCCTCCAGGACGCGGTCGAGCTGCTCGCGCACGATGTCGAGGCCACCCAGCGCGGCCTCCTCGAGGTGCTCGAGCTCGTCACGGAAGTGCTGGCGCGTGCCGTGCTCGGGCATCCGCTCAGCCGAACTTCCCGGTGATGTACTCCTCGGTCCGGGGATCGTCCGGGTTCGAGAAGATCTTCTCCGTCGGCGCGTGCTCGATGAGGTCGCCGTCGAGCATGAAGGCGGTCGTGTCGGCGACGCGCGCGGCCTGCTGCATGTTGTGCGTGACGATGACGATCGTGAAGCGCTCCTTGAGGTCGGCCACGAGGTCCTCGATCTTCAGCGTGGCGATCGGGTCCAGCGCTGAGGCGGGCTCGTCCATGAGGATGACCTCGGGCTCCACCGCGATCGTGCGGGCGATGCACAGCCGCTGCTGCTGGCCGCCGGAGAGGCCGACGCCCGGCGCGGCCAGGCGGTCCTTGACCTCGTCCCAGAGGCCGGCGCCGCGCAGCGCCCACTCGACCCGGTCCTTGAGGTTGACGCCCCGGGTCCCGCTCAGCCGCACGCCCGCGGCGACGTTGTCGAAGATCGACATCGTCGGGAACGGGTTGGGCTTCTGGAAGACCATGCCGATGACGCGGCGGACCATCGTCGGGTCGATCGACGCGCCGTAGATGTCGGTGTCGTCGAGCGTCACCGAGCCCTCGGCGCGCGCGCCCGGGATCTCCTCGTGCATGCGGTTGATGCAGCGTACGAGCGTCGACTTCCCGCAGCCGGAGGGGCCGATCATGGCCGTCACCTCGTTCGCGCGGTAGACGAGGTCGACGCCCTTGACGGCGTGCGTCTCCCCGTAGAAGGCGTGCAGGTCGCGCAGCTCGACGGTCCGGCCGGTCGCGGCCCCCGCGCGCGGCTCGGCGGCGCGGGCGGTGGCCGTCAGGCGCGGCGGCGCGGTCGGGGCGCCCGCGACGCGCGGGCGCGCGGACGGCGCCTCGGGAGGCGGGGTGGTCGCGGGGTCGGGCACTGGTGCGGGTTCCTCTCTGGGGTCAGGGTCGTCGGCGCTCATGGCGCCAGGCGGCTGCGTCGCTGCACGGCGCGCGCCAGGATCGTGAGGACGAGGATCATCAGGACGAGCGTCAGCGCCGCGCCCCACGCGCGGGTGACGAGCCGGTCCTGGGCCTGTCCGACGTCGTTGAAGATCTGCAGCGGCAGCGAGTTCATCCGCTGGGTCGGGTCGAGCGACGCGCCGTACACGAAGGCGACGCTGAAGAGCAGCGGCGCGGTCTCCCCCGCGGCACGGGCCACCGCGAGCAGCGAGCCGGTCACGATGCCGGGCAGCGCCGTGGGCAGGACCACCTTGAAGATGACCCGCCAGCGCGGGGCGCCGAGCGCCAGCGCGCCCTCGCGCAGGGTGTCGGGCACGAGGCTGAGGACGACCTCGGCGGAGCGCGTGACGACCGGCAGCATGAGCAGCGCCAGCGCGACGGCGCCCTTCCAGGCGGCGAACGTCCCGCCGACCTTCGTGACGACGAGGACGATGTAGACGAAGAGCCCGAAGACGACCGACGGCACGCCGGTCATCACGTCGATGAAGTACCGCACGAGGTTCGCGAACCACCCGGTCCGGCCGTACTCGACGAGCCACACCGCCACGCCGACGCCGAAGGGCACGGCGATGGCGCTTGCGATGGCGACCATCTCGATCGTGCCGAGGATGGCCGAGCGGATCCCGCCCGGGTTGCCGAGGAAGCGGCCAGTCGGGTCCGTGGTGAAGAAGTCGACGCTGAAGGCGCCGAGGCCCTTCTTCAGCAGGTAGTAGAGGATCAGGACCAGCGGCACGAGCGCGACCCCGGTGAGGGCGAGCGCGAGACCGCGCATGCCGCGGTCCGTCGCCCGGCGGCGGGTGCTGACCGCGGGGATCCCGGGGACGGCGCTCATCCGGCCATCCCCTGGGCGACGCCGGTGACGCGGCTGCGCCCGGCGCGGGTGACGAAGTAGCGGGCGATCGCGTTCACGAGGAGGGTGAAGACGAAGAGCAGGAGCCCGGCGGCGATGAGCGCCGCCCGGTGGTCGGGGGTGGCGGCCGCCTCGCCGAACTCGTTGGCGATCACGGCGGCCAGGCTGTAGCCCTGGGAGAAGACGGAGTGGCCGATGACGGCCGCGTTGCCGATGACGATCGTCACGGCGATCGTCTCGCCCAGCGCGCGGCCCAGGCCGAGCATGGACGCACCGGCGATCCCGGGGCGGGCGTAGGGCAGGACGGCCATCCGGATCATCTCCCAGCGCGTCGCGCCGAGCGCGAGGGCGGCCTCCTTGGTCTCCTTCGGCACGGTCGCCATGACCTCACGGGAGATCGCGCTGACGATCGGCAGGATCATGATCGCGAGGATCAGCCCGGCCACGAAGTAGTTCGGGATGGAGACGCTCCCGCCCACGAAGGGCAGGAAGGAGAAGGTGTCGGCGAACCACGTCTCCGCCGGCTGCAGCTTCGGCGCCAGGAAGAAGATGCCCCACAGCCCGTAGACGACGGACGGGACCGCCGCCAGGAGCTCGACGAGGATCGTCAGGGGCTGGCGGACACGGGTCGGCGCGAGCTCGGTGACGTACAGCGCGGTGGCGATCGCCACCGGCACGCCGATGAGCAGCGCGATGGCCGAGGTGATGAGCGTCCCGACCAGGAGCGGCAGGGCCCCGAACGCGTTCTGGGACGGGACCCAGTCGTTCGTGAAGACGAAGCTCAGGACGCCCGTCTGCTCGAAGGCGGGGAGCGCCTCGATGAGCAGACGGACGAAGAAGAACGTGATGAGGACGAGGATGAAGGCCGCCAGCCCGGCGAGCGTCCACTCGAGCGCCGGGTCGGCCCGGCGGCCCCGCGACCGGTTGGTCAGGACGCTGATCGGCGCCGGGGTGGCGGCGACCGTGGTGCTGGCGGCCTCCATCGACATCAGGTCAGCCCTTCAGCGCAGTCCCGTTGCACTTCAGGCCGTCGACCTTGGCCTGGGCCTTGGTCTTGATGTTGGCCGGCAGCGGCGCGTACTCGAGCTCCTTGGCGACGCTCTGGCCGTCGCCCAGGCCGTAGTCCAGCCAGTCCTTGACCAGCGACGCCGTCTTCGCGGCGACGCCGGCCTTGCACATGTCCTCGTAGACGAGCAGGAACGTGGTGGCCGTGATCGGGTAGGCGTTCGGAGCGGGGGCGTTGATCGTGCTGAAGCGCAGGTCGGCCGGCACCTGGGCGCCCTCGACCGCCGCCGAGGCGGCCTCGAGCGTCGGCACGACGAAGCTCCCGCTCTTGTTCTTCACCGAGGCGAAGGTGAAGTTGTTCTGCAGCGCGTAGGCCTGCTCGACGTAGCCGACGGCGCCGTCGGTCTGCTTGATGCAGCCCGCCACCCCGTCGTTGCCCTTGGCGCCGGTGCCGGTCGGCCACTTGACCGACTTGTCCGAGCCGGGGCCGCTCTTCCACGCGCTCGAGTAGTCGGTGAGGAACTCCGTGAAGTTCTTCGTGGTGCCGGACTCGTCGGAGCGGTGGCAGACCGTGATCGACGTGCCGGGGAGGCTCGCGCCGCTGTTGAGCTTGGCGATGGCCGGGTCGTTCCACGTCTTGATCTGCCCGAGGAAGATGTCCGCGATCGTCGCGCCGTCGAGCTTCAGGCCCTTGTCGACGCCGTCGACCTTGTAGGAGACCGTCACCGCGCCGGCGACCGTCGGGACGTGCACGGGCGTGCCCTTGCCCGCGGCGGCCTTGATCTCCTCGTCCTTCATCGCCGAGTCCGAGGCGCCGAAGTCGACGGTGCCGGCGGTGAACTGTGCGATGCCGCCCCCCGAGCCGATGGCCTGGTAGTTGACCGTGGTGCCCTGGGCGTCCTTGAAGCGCGCCGCCCACTCGCTGTACACCGGGGCGGGGAACGTGGCGCCGGCGCCGTTGATGGTGCCGCCCTTCTGGGCGCCCGAGCTGCTGGCGCTGCTCGAGGAGCCGCTGGGACTGCTGTCATCGCTGCCGCAGGCGGCGATGCCTGCAGCGAGCAGTGCCGTGCAGCCGACGGCGAGGACCTTCGTGGAACGCAAGGGAGTGCTCCTTGTAGTTGACGGCGTCGAGGCTCGCATCGGCTGCAGATCAGCCTGTTGCAGAGCCGTGACCGTGGTGTGAAAAGGGTGTGAAGGGCTCCGGGTCGAACCGGTAGCCGAAGCCGACGTGGGTGTGGATCCACCGCGTGCCCGGGACCGCGTCCTCGAGCTTCACGCGCAGCTTGTGGACGTAGACGTCGATCGAGCGGTCGCCGGCGCGCAGCCGCCCGCCCCAGACCTCGCGGTAGAGGTCCTCGCGGCGGACGATGCCCGCGCCGGAGCGCACGAAGGCGACGAGCAGGCCGAACTCGCGCACCGAGAGCGGGAGCGCTCGGCCCTGGACCGTGGCGAGACCGTCGCGCGGGCGCACCTCCAGGACCCCGAGGCGGAGGACGTCGGATCCCTGGCGCTCGTCGAAGCCCTGACGCTCGGCCTGCTCCATGCAGGCGATGCTGATGGCCGCGGCGCCCGCCCCGGTTACCGACCGGTGAAGTGGCTGTGAACGACCCGTGAACGCCGCCCGCGGCGGGACACGTCGCCGCTACGGTCGGCCCAGATGGCGCTGCGGATCCGACGTCGCCCGGACGGGCAGGTGCTCGACCTCTTCGAGGAGGCCGGGCGCAACGTGCAGCGCTCGACGCTGCTCCTGCGCGACCTCGTCGACGACTACCCGGACCACGCGCCGCTGGCCCGGGACCTGTTCCTGTGCGAGCAGGAGGGCGACCGGATCGCCCACGACATCATCCACCTGCTCCACGCCGGGCGGCGGCTGCCCTTCGCCGCCTCCGACGGCTACCAGCTCGCGACCGCGCTCGACGACGTCGTCGACTTCGCCGAGCAGACCGCGGACGCCTTCGGGATCTACCACGTCGAGGCGCCGATGGAGCAGGCCGACCAGCTCGCGGACGTCCTCGTCGGCTGCGGCGAGCAGGTCGCGCTGGCGCTGCGCGCGCTGCGCACGGGGGCCGAGCTGGGCACCTTCCTCGTCGAGATCCACCGCCTGGAGAACGAGGGCGACCGGATCTCGCGCGACGCCGTCGCGTCGCTCTTCCACAACGGGATCGACCCGATCGTCGTGATCCGCTGGAAGGACATCTTCGAGGCCTTCGAGGCCAGCGTCGACGCCTGCGAGACGGTCGCGCACGTGCTCGAGGGCATCTCGATCAAGCAGCGGGCCCGGTGACCGCCCGCGCGCGGCGTTTCACGGATGCGGTCGTCCGTGAGCGGACGACCCTGCCCGTCGCCCCGCACGCCCGCCCTGCCGGCCGGGAACGGCCAGAGGTGACCGAGGGAGGCCGATGCCGTATCGCCTGGACTTCTCCGAGGACCTCGCCGCGAGCGTGCGCCGGACCGCGCGGGAGCAGCTCGACGACGCCCTGGCGCGCCTGCGCGACCAGTACGGCGACGACCCCGTCGAGGCCGTGCACGGAGCCCGGAAGGACCTGAAGAAGGCCCGCTCGCTCCTGCGCCTCGCGCGCCCGGGCCTCGACCGCGATGCCCACCGCCGGATCGACGACGAGCTGCGCGACGCCGGGCGGCGCCTGTCGGACCGCCGCGACGCGGACGTGCTCGCGGCGACGGTCGACGACCTGGCCGAGCGGTACGTCGGCCGGCTGCCCGAGCAACGCTTCGCGGACCTCCGCGCCCAGGTCGCCGGCCCTGGCGGTGGCGGCGCCGCCGCGGCCCCGCTCTCCGACGTCGTCGTGGCGCTCCGGGCCGCGGCCGACGCGGTGCCCGACTGGCCGCTGGAGCGCCTGGACGCCGACGCGCTGCGGGACGGCGCGGTGCGCGCCTACGGGCGCGGGCGCGACGCGATGGCCGCCGCGATCGCGGAGCCGACCGACGAGCGCCTGCACGAGTGGCGCAAGCGCGCGAAGGACCTCTGGTACCAGGCACGCCTGCTGGGCGACGCGTGGCCGCGCGCCTTCGAGGCGCTCGCCCAGGACGCGCACGCGCTGGCCGACCTGCTCGGCGACGACCACGACCTGGCGGTCCTGTCCGCGCGGGTCACCGCCACGGGCGGCGCCGGGTCGGCCGAGGGTGTCGACGACGACGTGCTCGAGCTCGTCGCGCACCGCCGCCACGACCTCCAGGAGGGCGCGCGGCGGCTCGGCGCGCGGCTCTACGCCGAGAAGCCGGCCGCCTTCCGCCGCCGGCTCGCGCGCTACCTCGCGGCGGTGCAGGAGGAGCGGCGCGGGCCCCAGGTCGCCTGACGCGCGGCCGGGTCGCCGCGCGCGGTCGGCGAGCAGCAGGTGCGCCGCGCCGCGGTGAAGGCTCAGGCCAGCGGGTGGGAGAACGCGCGCTCGAGCCGCGGCGGCGTGGCGCTGTCGCCCTCGCCGTCGCCCGGGCGCGTCCGCTCGACCGTGAGGCCGGCGTGCCGGCCGTCGAAGTCCAGGGTCGCGATCTGGTTGTCGAAGACCGGGCCTTCGACCATGCGCCACCGCAGGTCCGGGTCGGGGACGCCGGCGGCCCGCGCGAGGGCGCGCCCCGCGGCGTGGCCGGCCTTCGAGCCGCCGAGGCGGATCGCGCGCTGCTCGCGCGCGTCGAGCGGGTTGCGCAGCGGCGAGCAGACCGCCTGCCACACGGCGCTGCGGACCTCCGCCTCGCGGCGGAAGGCCATCTCGCTGAGGTACGCGTGGTGGACGTCGCCCGACAGCACGACGATCGAGGCGGGCGCCGGGCCGTGGCGGCCCGCGCCGACCTCGCGCAGGCGCGTCGTGAGGCGCTCGAAGGACTCGCCGAACGCGGCCCAGTGCTCGAGGTCGACGGCGCGGCGCAGGCGCTCCCCCAGGCGCGCGGCCCCGGGCCCCACGCCCCCGCGCACACCGCCTCGCTCCACGCCTCCAGGAAGTGCATCCCGTGGCCGAGCAGCAGCGGCAGCGACGTGGCGACGAGCAGGTGGTCGGGCCCGCCCACGAGCCGCTCGCAGATCCAGTCCCACTCGTCGTCGTCGACCATGCAGCGGCGGCCGTCGCG
Source organism: uncultured Actinomycetes bacterium (assembly GCA_963707695.1). GTDB lineage: Bacteria > Actinomycetota > Thermoleophilia > Solirubrobacterales > Solirubrobacteraceae > JAOPZW01. Next base: position 54,226 of record CAVPQY010000007.1, read on the forward strand.
CAGGACGCGGCCCGCGCGGGAGTCCACGACGAGGACCCGCACGCCCCCGTGGTCGCGGCAGAAGCTCCAGCGGCTGCCCTCGGTCTCGCGGTCGGCCCGCAGGGCGAACTCCCGCAGCGGGACGGCGCCGTCTTCCGCCGCGCGGACCGCGTCGAGCACCCCGTCGTCGTGGAGGTGCTCGGGTTGCAGGTTGCCGAGGTGCTGGTGGATCCAGTACGACGCGAAGGCGCCGGCGATGCGCTCCTCCCACCACGGCAGCCGGCGCATGTCCGCCACCCACGCCTCGGAGATGTTCCAGTCGTCGTGGACGTCGTGGTCGTCGAAGATCATCCCGCTGGGGACGGTCGAGAGCAGCCAGCGGACCACGGGGTCCCCCCACGCCTCGCGGTAGAGCGCGGTGTACTCCTCGAAGTCGGCGACCTCGGTCCCCGGCGGCTCCGCGGGGTCGCGCCGGGCGGCGATGAGGTCGCGCACCGCCGGGGGGACCTCGTCGGCGTAGACCTGGTCGCCGAGCAGGAGCAGGAGCGTGGGCAGCCGCTCCGCGGGCTGGTCGAGGAGGCGGAGCGCGAGCGTCCGGAGCGCGTCGACCTCGCGGCCGCGGTCGTCCTCGTCCTTGCGCAGGCTGTAGGGCGGGTCGTGCGGGACCGTCACGCGACAGGAGCCGAAGACGATCCGCGCCGGGGTCCCGCCGCCGGTCGTCCGGATGACGCTGGGCGGGAACGCCGCGTCCGCCAGCGGCCACCGCCGCTCGCCGTCCAGCGCGACCTCGTACGGCGTGATCGCACCGCGTGCCAACCCGGTGACGTGCACGAGCGCGTAGTGGTGGCCGGCGACGTGGAACGTCCGGTCGCGGCAGCCGAGCACCTCCACGGTGCACGGCGCGTCGGCCTCCACCCAGACGGTGGCCTCGTCGTCGTCGACGTAGCGGAGGACCGGGCCGAGGAGAAGCTCCGCCATGGCGGCGGCAGCGTACCCGTGCACGCGGGAAGCGCGCGCCGCGCGCCGCGCGCCCGGACCGGCCGCGCCGGCTAGCGGTGGCGCCAGGCGAGCCGTGCGGCCACGACGGGCACGGCCGTCAGGCCGAGCGCCAGCGGCAGGCAGCACCCGGTGACCCGGACGCTGCTCCCGCCGCGGGCGCGGCGGGAGTAGGAGGGGAACGGACCCCACATCGAGAAGCCGCCGCGGGAAGGGCGTCGTCGTGCCATGGGCGGCCGCTACCCCGTCGTGCGACGACCGAGCCACGGCGCGCGTCGCGAGGTCAGGTCGCGCGACGGCGCAGCACGCGGGTGTCGTCCGCGCGCCGCACGGTCACGCGGGCGGCGTCGAGGTGCTCGAGCAGCGCCTGGGCGAACTGGCGCGACGTGCCGAGGTCGTCCCGCAGACCGGCCAGGGTGACGGAGCCGTCGGCGGCCACGAGCGCCTCGACGCGGGCGCGGACGGCGGCGAGCGCGTCGGGGTGCGCCCATCGGTCGCGTCCGACGCGGACCGCGCGGCCGGCGTCCCGCAGGGCGCCGAGGTGCTCGGCCTGGGGGCCGAGCTCGGCGCGCAGTGGCGGCTCGTGGCCGGCACGCCGAAGGCGCTCCTCGAGCGCCAGGGCCGCGGCGGGGAGCGGTGGCGGGGCCGCGGGCGGCGGGGCCGCGCGCGGCGGCGCAGCGGACGCGGCGGGGGCGTCGGCGGACCCTTCCGGGGCCGCGGGCTGCGCGGCGGCCTCGTCCGCGCCCTCGCTGAGCGGCGCCTCGCCGCGCCGCAGCGCCTGCAGCCGCGCGAGCAGGTCCGGCCGGCGCCCGTGCCGGCGGGCGCCCGCGTCCAGGACGACCCCTCCGCCGAGCGTGTCGGGCGGCGATACCGACCGCACCACGACGCGGTCGCCGGCGCGGGCCAGCAGCGGGGTTTCGAGGCGGAGCTGCCAGAGCCCGTCGCCGAGGTCGACGAGCCGGGCGGGCGCCTCGCGCGTGCCGTGGTGGACGTGGACGCGCGCGCCGTGCGCCGCCACGCGCAGCTCCAGCGCCGCGTCGAGGCGCAGCGTCGGCGCCACCGCCCCGGGCGCGGCCAGGACGTCCCCGCGGCCGACGTCGTGGCGCTCGACGCCCGTGAGGTTCGCCGCGACGCGCTGGCCGGGCGCGGCGCGCTCGACCGGCTCATCGTGGACCTGCACCCCGCGGACCCGGGCCCGCCGGCCGCCGGGTTGGAGCTCGAGGACGTCGCCGCGCCCGATCGTGCCCGACCACAGCGTCCCCGTGACCACGGTCCCGGCGCCGCGGACCGTGAAGGACCGGTCGACGTGCAGGAGCGCGGGACCCTCGGCGGCGCGGTCGGCCTCGTCGCCGCGCCGGTCGCGAGCGCCGTCGGCTCGCACCGCGCGGGCCCGGTCGACCCGGGCCGCCCCGCGCTCGAGCGCGGCGCGGACCTCTTCGACCCCGTCCCCCGTCCGCGCCGAGCACGCGACGGCCTCCAGCCGCAGGTCGTCGCCGAGCAGGTCCTCGAGCTCCTCGCGCGCCCGGGCCGGGTCGGCCAGGTCGGCCTTCGTGAGGGCCACGACGCCCTCGCGGACCCCGAGCGCCCGCAGGACCGCGACGTGCTCGACGGTCTGGGGCATGACGCCGTCGTCGGCGGCCACGACGAGCAGCACGAGGTCGATGCCGGTCGCCCCGGCCACCATCGTCCGCACGAAGCGCTCGTGCCCGGGCACGTCGACGACGGACACCCGGCGGCCCGACGGCAGCCGCAGCGGGGCGTAGCCCAGGACGATGGTCATGCCGCGGGCGCGCTCCTCGGGCAGCCGATCGGCGTCGACGCCGGTCAGCGCGTGCACGAGCGCGGTCTTGCCGTGGTCGATGTGCCCGGCGGTCCCGAGCGTCAGCGGCGCTCCGCTCACGCCCGCGCGGCGCGGACGGCGCCCGCGGTGAGCCCCACCTCCGCGTCCGTCAGCGTGCGTGGGTCGAGCACCACGCGCCCGTCGGCGATGCGCGCGACGACCGGCGGCTCGCCGCGCCGCAGCGCCGCCGCCAGCGCGCCCGGGTCACCGCCCTCCAGCGCGACCGCGGGGCCGGGCAGCTCGAGCAGGGGCAGCGCCCCGCCACCGACGCGGGCGACCGCCTCGACGACGGTCCCGCCGGTGGCGTCGGCCAGGCGCTGCGCTCGCGAGCGCAGGGTCGCCTCGTCCGCCGTCAGCATCGCGAGCACCGGCAGCTCGCGCCGCGCGAGCGCCGGGTCGCGGTGCAGGCGCAGCGTCGCCTCCAGGGCGGCGAGCGACAGCTTGTCGATCCGCACGGCGCGCGCGAGCGGATGCCGGCGGCAGGCCGCGACGGCCTCGCGGGTGCCGACGAGCAGGCCGGCCTGCGGGCCGCCGAGGAGCTTGTCGCCGCTGAAGGCCACGAGCGCGGCGCCGGCGCGCACCGACCGCCGGACGGGCGGCTCGCCGGCGAGGAGGTCGAGGCCGTCGTCGTCGAGGACGCCCGAGCCGGCGTCGTCGATGACGGGCACGCCGAGCGAGCAGAGGGCCTCGACCTCCACCTCCTCGACGAAGCCGACCGTCCGGAAGTTCGACGGGTGCGCGCGGAGGATCGCACCGAGGTCGTCCCCGCTCGCGCGGACGGCCTGCGCGTAGTCGGCCAGGCGCGTGCGGTTGGTCGTCCCGACCTCGACGAGGCGCGCCCCGGCCTGGGCGACGACCTCCGGGACCCGGAAGCCGCCGCCGATCTCGACGAGTTGGCCGCGCGAGACGACCAGGTCGCGCCCGGCCGCGAGCGCCGCGGCGGCCAGGAGCGTCGCCGCCGCGCAGTTGTTGACCACGAGCGCCGCCTCCGCTCCCGTGAGCTCACGCAGCAGGCCCTCGACGTGGTCGTGGCGCGAGCCGCGCGCGCCGTCCTCGAGGTCGAGCTCGAGGTTCGCGTAGCCCTCGGCCGCGCGGGCGACCGCCTCGCGGGCGGCGGCGGCCAGCGGCGCCCGCCCCAAGCCGGTGTGGACGACGACCCCCGTCGCGTTGAGGACCCGCCGCAGCGACGGGCGCAGTCGCCCGCGCGCGCGGGCGAGCAGGTCGGGGGCGTCTCGCGCGCCCCCGAGCACCTCGTCGCGGCGGTCGGCCAGCGTCGCGCGCGCCACGGCGACGGCCTCGCGCTCGGCGACGGCCCCGGCCTCGGCGGCCTGCACGGCCGCGGCCAGCCGGTCGACGGCCGGGAGCTCCCGCAGCCGCGCCCGCACCGCCTCGGGGAGCGTCGCGTCGGGGCCGGCGCCGGACATGCCCGGCATCTTGGCAGGCGCGCGAGCGCCGCCGGGCCGGGCCGCGGCGCTACGGTGCGCACCCCTGGAGCGGCCCGGGGCCGGTGCTCCGAACGGCCTTCAAAGCCGTGGGCCCGGCGGCATCCCGCCGGGGGAAGGTTCGACTCCTTCGCCGCTCCGTCGCCAAATCGGGGCCACCCCACGAAGGTATATGCGCGCGCATGGTATCCCCGCTGTATCCCGAAATCCGGGCCGGGGCGTACCGTCCCCCGGGTATGGCTGGCTTCGCGGGCGTCGCCGTCCTCCAGGCGGCCGGCGAACGCGACGCCGCGAGCGTGCTCGCCGCGCTGGCCGCCGACGCCGACCTCGGGGCGGACCTCACCGACGACCAGTGGTGGGACGACCAGTCGTCCGGCGACGACGAGGACGTGCTGGGGCTCCTGCCATGTGACCGACCCCGGCCGGGTCCCGCCGTGGACGTCGGACGCAACCCCACGGACTTTCTGGACGCGGTCGCGGACGCGTTCGGCCCGGAGGTTGCCGCCCGCACCGCCGCGCTGATCCCGCCGCGACGCCCTGGACCGGGCGGCCGACGCGGTGGACCAGTTGGGCCGGGATTTCGAGGTGGCGTTCGCCGCGTTCGACCGGCCGGACCTCGACGGCTGATCGCGGCAAAGACCCCCGGCGTGGCCCCCCGGTTGCGGGGTACGCGAAGCTCCAGGGCCTCATCCCCGCGGACCTGACCTAAGCCACGCCCGCCGGACGGTCCGGACGGTGCGGACGGTCTGGACGGTCCCTCATCCTCGAACCATCTAGAACGACGGCCCGCGGCGGCCCTCCGCGCGCTGGCGACGCTTGACGCACGCCGCGCCGTGGTGTCCCAAAGCGGCCCCGAGCGCCTCCTTGACTTCGTCTTGCGGCACTGCTACGCCACCTAGGTCAGGCACCCCACTGAAAGGGGCCTAGCGATGCGCCAGGGCTCAACCCGCAGGCCGGTGATCGCGGTGATCGCCGGGCTTGCCGTTCTCGCGACCGTGGGGATCGGCTACGCGGCAATCCCGGACTCAAGCGGGGTGCTCCATGGGTGCTATCAGAAGCAGAATGGCAACCTGCGCGTCGTCAACTCTGCGAACGACTGCCGCCGCAGCGAGCTGGCGATCCAGTGGAACCAGCGCGGCCCGCAGGGAGTACCTGGTCTCCCGGGCACGCCCGGCACGCCCGGACCGCCCGGACCACCCGGACCGCCGGGCGTCGGGCATGCCTTCCAGAAGGACATCTTCTCAGGCGTGGCCGTGACGCCGCCGGGTTATACGACCATCGCGACCTTGAACCTCCCCGCGGGAAGCTACTTCGTGACGGCGAAGGGCGTCGCGACGAACGCAAACCAAAGTGTCACGTGGGACTGCGCCCTGCGTCGGGGCGACAATCTTGCGATTGACAACTCACAGGTGGTCAGCGAGAAGTTTGACCAGGGCGGAACGAGCTTCCAGGTGTTCAGCGTGGGCCTCAACTTGGAAGGTCTCACGACGCTCGCGACGGCCGGAAGCGTCCGCATGGAATGCGCGTCCCGAGACCGGGCTGGGAGTCCCGCATCGGGGTCCACGATCGGCGAGATCAAGTTGATCGCGGTTCAGGTCACGACGTAGAACAAGACCGAGACGGCGCCGTGGCGGCCAGGTCGCGCGCATGCCGCTCAACCTCAACCCGCGCGATAACGCTCACACGCCATGGAGGATCGCCACACCATCCCGGTCACCGCCGACAAACCCGGGCGCATGGTCATCGTCGGGATGCAGGTGGACGACGAGCGCAACCTCGTGAGCCTCGAAATCACGGGCACGCCCGAGGGGGACCGCGGCGACTGGACGTGGCTCGCGCCGGCCGAGGCCCGCGAAGTGGCCGTCACGCTCAACCGGATGGCCGAACAGGTCGACCGGGACGGCGACTAGCCACACACCCCGGGACGGTCCCGCCGGACACGTCCCTGCGACGCGGTACAAGTGCTCGGGTGCGGCCGCGCCGCCCCGCCACTGACTCCACGGCGAGGCACCCGGACCGCACGACAACTTCACATTCGGTCGCGAGGCCGTCGGTGCCCCGGACAGTGGGTGTCGGCCTCGACGCCGCCAAGGTCCACGGCAGGCGCGTGGGAATAGGACCACCGGGGTGTGGTCCCGCATACCCGGCCCGGACGCAAGGCACATCCAGACGCAGGACCTCCGAGGTCCTACGTGCCCCCGCGTCCGAAAGGGCCACACCACCATGAAGGTCGCCACTCGCGATTTCGCCGCCACCAGCACCGACGGCGAACGCATCGACGTGACCCGCGGCGAACACGTCGCAGACACCCACGACCTCGTCCGCGAGTACCCGGAGTTCTTCGAAGACCTGAGGCTGTCCCAGGTGCGGTCCGCCGCTCGTGCCGGCCACACCGAACCCGGTGCGCCCACCCACCCCAGCCGCCGCGACCGCCACGACCATGGCGACTCACTGCCGCGGCCCGGCTCGTCGACAGGGCGTTGCCGGCCTGGGACCGAGCAACCGCCAGCTTTGAAGGCCACTCGACGACGCGTGACGGGTCTCCACCGCTCATAAGGCCATGGAGGTCGAGGCGTGGCAGGAGCACCCCGCCGGCTGGCGTCACGCCGGCATCGTTTCGGGGCATCGACGAGCTCGAGTCGCTGGTCGACTCGCTCTACCGAGCACTCAAACTTCTCGAGGCGCTTCAGAAGACCCCCGAACGAACCCCTAAGCGGCGAAGCTGCCGACAAGGGCCGAACGCGCCTCCGTCTACCAGGTCCGTGCACGCATGCAGCACGGTCGCGATGACCTCGCGGACGGGAAGGCTGGCCAAGGTCTAGCGACGGCTACGCTCGCGCCGGACGAGTCCGGCATCGCGCCCCAGGATCGCCGACTCGAGTATGCGGAGCCGGCGACGATGCTCGGGCAGCTGCATGACTTCATCAAGGCAGCATCGGAGCAGACCTAGCGTCCGTCTTGGCCGACCGGCACGCTCGGCGCGGGCAGTCGCTCGTTCGTCGCGTACAGGTCGCCGACAGGGAAGACTCGCCGGGCGTAGGCCGGGCGGCCGTGACCGTCGTCTGGTAGGCGCCGTAGAACGCCGACAGATCAAGCTCGGCGACGGCGTCGATCACAAACCACGAACGGCACCGGGCCGATTCCCAGGCCAGCCAGACCGGCTGTCGCATCACCCTAGGCCATTGCAGACGGTCGAAACCGTCGATTCGCTGTCGGAGAAGGACATCGCGGCTCACAGCAAGCCACTGGCGCTTCGGTCCGGCGTGGAGCGAGACGCTGTGCGGACGGGTGACGGTGGCGACGGCTCCCGGCTCCGCGACGACGACGCGAACGGCCAAGCCAAGCGCATCACGCGGAAGGGGCCTTCAAGGCCGTGGGCCCGGCTGTATCCCGCCGTTCGACTCCTTCGCCGCTCCGCTCCTGCGGCAGTGCGGGTCTTGGTCCGTAGCGCCTGGATGCCGCGGCAGATGCGCGCGAACGGCGGTGGCACGCCAGTAGCGGTCGTCGCCCCAGCGCCGCGGCGCCTCCGAGGCCGTCCCTCGGGCGCCTGCCGGCGCATGGCGATCAGCGGTCGATGGCCGCCATGTTGGTCTCGTCGTGGCGCTCGCCGGCGGCGGGGGTGAGACGCTTGAGCCTCTCGACGTGCGCGGGGCTCAGCTCGATGCGGTCGCTCAACTTCGAGAGCCTGCGACCTCGCCGCCGACCTCGGCCGGACGAGGTCTCGACCTACGACCGCCGAGGCCTGCTCCGCTCAGACCACGCGCTGAGGCTGCGCGGAAGCGGGCGGCCGCGGTGGACCGGCGGAGCCGTCGAGCGCGACCGACCGGAGCTGACCCCGTCGTCGACGCGGACCTCAGCCACGCCTCCGCGCGGCGCCGCTCGCCGACCGCCATGCCGGCGGCGATCGCCCGGATTTCACCCGAGCCGGGTGATGCCGGCATGCGCCCGGCCTCCGATGATCGCCGCCCACCTGCTGAGCGGCGGATCGGTGGAGGGTGATGGCGACGACCACCTCCGGCTCCTCGCCCGCCCGCGAGCCGACCCGACATGCTCGCCACAGGCGGGCCGAGCGAGGAGCACCGAGCGATGGAGTCCGAGGGCAACGTGCAGTTCCAGGCGCCCAGGTGGCTCAGGGACCTCGGGTTCTCGTCGTGGCTGCTGGTCGGGTTCGTCCTGATCATCATCGGGGTCATCTGGCTGCTCGGCAAGACGTCGACGATCGTCATGCCGGTCATCCTCGCCACCGTGCTCGGCGCGGTCGCCGGACCCGGCGTGGACTGGCTGGAGCGCCACCGGGTGCCGCGCGTCGGCGGAGCGATCCTCGTCCTGCTCGGGCTCGTCGCCATCGGCGTGCTCATCTTCTGCCTCGTCTTCGGCGGCATCTCCTCCAACTCGGGCGAGATCTCGGCGAAGATGAACCAGTCGCTGGACAAGATCCAGGGCTGGTTGGGCGACCTCGGCATCGACGACACGACGAGCGCCAAGGAGGACCTGCAGAAGGCCGCGCCCGAGATCCGCACGACGCTGCTGAGCGGGGTCGCGGCGGGCGTCGAGGGCCTCAAGTCGCTGGGGTTCTTCCTGGCGTTCGCGATGCTCAGCACGCTGTTCGTGCTCAAGGACGGACCCGTGATGCGCCGCTTCGTCAACCGGCACATGGGCGTGCCCGAGCGGGACGCCGAGATCGTCACGAGCAACATCGCCAAGTCACTGCGCAGCTACTTCCTGGCCCTGACGATCATCGCCGCGTTCAACGCCGTCCTGATCGGGGGCGCGGCGCTGATCCTCGGCGTGCCGCTCGCTGGGACGATCGCGGTCGTCACGTTCGTGGGGGCCTACGTGCCGTACCTGGGCGCATGGGTGGCCGGCGGCTTCGCGGTGCTGATCGCCCTCAGCACCGGGAGCACGGACGACGCGCTGATCATGGCGGTCGTCGCGCTCCTCGCCAACAGCGTGCTCCAGCAGCTGATCCAGCCGTTCGTGATGGGCGCGACGCTGAGCCTGAACCCCCTCGTGGTGCTCATCGTGACCATCAGCGCCGGCACGCTGTTCGGGATGGTCGGGCTGACCCTCGCCGCCCCGCTGACCTCCGCGGCCGTGCACATCGCCAACGAGCTCCAGGCCCGCAGCGATGGCGCGGCAAGAGGTCAGCCGACGCCGGCGCCGTCCGGGTAGGACCCTCGGACGGACGCCGTCCGCCGCGCTCCCGTGCCACCGAGCGGCCAGGGACCCTCGAAGCCGAGCTTCACGCGCCGCCTGGCGTCGCTCTCCACCCGCATCGGGTCACTCGTGCGGGCCATCGAAGAGAGTGACGAGGCCCGCATCGAGGAGGCGGTCCTGCGCCTCAGCCGCTCCCGGCGGGTGTTCGCTCCACTCGCGTTCGCGATCGGGGCCTTCGCGTTGCTCTTCGGCGGCCTCAGGCTGCTCGTGTCCAACTGGCGCCTCACGCTCGTCCAGCTCCTGCCGGCGATGTGGATCTGGCTGGCGATGGCCGACCTCAAGGCGCACGCCCTGCGCGGCAGCTCGTTCCACGTGCTCCGCGGCCCGGTGCTCGTCCCGATCATCCTGGTCATCGTCGCCATCACCGCGGCGAGCTTCTTCCTCAACGCCGTGTTCGCGTTCGCGATCACGCGGCCAGGTCGCCCCGAAGTCCGGCCGGCGGTCGCCCGCGCGCGGCGCCACCTGACGCCGATCCTGGCCTCAGGCGCCGTCGTGGGCCTGCTGCTCGCGATCTCGACGACGGTGATGACGCGGTGGGAGCGCCCGTGGTTCACGCTCTCGCTGGGCATCGTCATCGGGCTGATGATGGTCGGGTACGTCGCCGTGCCCGCGCGCCTGATCGGCGTCAAGCCGACGCAGTCGAGACGCGACAAGCTCGTGACGACGGCGGTCGGCGGCGTCCTGGGCGTGACGGTCTGCACACCGCCCTACCTCTTGGGGCGGCTGGGCATCCTGATGCTGGGCTCGAGCGTCCTGCTGATCCCGGGGATCATCGTCCTCGCGCTGGGCGTCACGCTGCAGGCGGGCACGACGGGCGCGGTCAGCGCGATCAAGATGAGCGTCAGCCTCACCGGCAGCCGTCCCGCGTCGGAAGATCATCCCTGAGGGGTGATGTCCCTCGCCGGGCGCCCGGCGAGGCTCGGGACGTGACCACCGAGACGCTCTGGAGCCGCACGGGCCGGCGGCCGGTGCTGGCCGCCGGGAACTCCAACGGCGACGTGCCGATGCTGCACTTCACCCAGCACGCGGACAAGCCCTCGCTGCGCCTGCTCATCCTGCACGACGACAGCAAGCGCGAATTCGACGACACGGCGGGCGCCGAGCAGGCGCTCGACCGAGCCGCCGCGGACGACTGGACGGTCGTCAGCGTCGGCAACGACTGGGCGACCGTCTTCTGACGCAGGAACGGCCGCCCGGAGCGCGGCCGTTCCCGGTCCGGCGCCCGGTCAGCGCCTGGTCATCGCCGGCGAAGGGCTAGGTCGGGAGCGCGTCGAGCTCCTTCGCCAGCTCCTTGCCGTCCGCGTCGATCTGGCGCTCTTCGCTCTTCACGGCCCGGGCGAGCGCCTTGTCGAGCTGCTCCTGGACGCGCGACTTGCCGATCACGACCAGGGCGGCCTGGCCGGCGTCGAGCTGCTCGCCGAGCTCCTTGGCGTCACTGCGCGACATGCCGCCCATGACGTGCCCGATCCCGCCACCCGCAGCAGCGCCGGCGACGGCCGCACCGAGCACCGCCGGCGGGAAGATGACGCCGACGAGCGCGCCGACGGCTGCGCCCGTCCAGGCGCCGTGCTGGGTGGGCTTCTCGTGCTTGGTGACGTGCACCTTGCCCTCGTCGTCCTTGGACATCAGCGCGACGTCGTAGCTGCCCACGAGCTTCTCGGAGTGCAGCTCGAGGAGGACGTCGTAGTCGGCTTCGGCGCCCGCACGGTCGGCGTACACCGCCGCGTACACGAACACTGGGTCATCGGCCATCGTCTGCCTCCTTCGGTGGGGTGCGTCCTTCGCGACGTCCGGGCACGGCGGGGACGCCATCGACGCGCACGCTACGAACCGCCGTCGCAGCCCACATCATCCGAAGAGGGTGGGACCCGAGGCGTGCTCGGTGGTGACCCAGCGGCGCAGGCGCGCCGATCAGAGGTCGTAGGAGATGCCGGCGTGCCCGCGCGCCGCCAGGCGCGCCTTCAGCGACGCCAGGGTCTCGCTGCCGGGGGCCAGCGCCTCGGCCACCCCCATGGCCGAGTAGACGGCCGACTCCTGCAGGTCCATGCCGGTGGTGTACTGGCCGCTGAAGTACAGGCCCCTGCGCCCCTGCAGCGGACCCAGGGCGCGCGCGGCGCGGATCGTCGAGCGGCTGATGAGCGGGTGCCTGAACCGCCGTTCCAGCAGGATGTGCTTCGGGTCCGCGCGCCGGCGCTGGGCCCACGACTTGAACACGTGGAGAGGCGCGCCCGAGGCAGGCGCGTCCTGCAGGGCGCCGAGCCAGGCGCTCCCCTCGCATCTGCGCCCGTCGACGCCCGCGTTGTAGGCCGCCCAGTTGCGGCGATCGCGGTGCACGTAGGCCGCGTCGGTGTGGATCAGCAGGCGCGAGGTGAAGTACCGGTACTCGTCGAGCACCGCCGTGATGTCGGCGAAGGCGGGCAGGGGACGCAGCAGCTCGCGTCCGACCCGCGCAGGCGCGTTCAGCACCACGAAGCGATAGGGCCCCCGCCGGCCCGCGGGGGTCTGCAGGAACCAGCCCGCGCGGTTCCGCCTCAGGGCCCGCGTGGGCGTGCAGACGTGCACGTGCACGGTCGGGCTGCGGTCCAGCAGGCGCTGCAGGTTGCCCTGCAGCCCGATCTTCGAGGTGTACGTCGTGGCGCCGTCGACGATGTTGGCCGGGAACGCCAACGCGAAGGTCTGCAGGATCGACCGCGCCGACGCTCGCAGCGCGTCGGCCCGCGAACACCCGATCGTCGCCGTGATCCAGGGGTGCAGGACGTCGTCCTTGAACGACGGCCTGACGGGCAGGCTGCGGATCCATGCGTCGACGGTGACCTCCCACGACATCTCGGAGAGCACCGCCTGCCGCGCGAGCTGCGTGAACATCGCGAAGTCGACCGCGTGCAGCGGCGTCGCGAGCGGGTGCGACGACGAGAAGACGGGCGCGCCCCCGGCCATCGGGAAGATGCACAGGCTGCCGGGAGCCTGCAGCGTGTCGTCGGCGCCGGCGTGGTCGGGGTCGTAGAGGCCGAGCTCCTCGAGGAGCGTGACGTAGATGGGGTGCGTGTCGGGATGGAAGAACTGCGCGCCGAGGTCGACGGTGATCCTCCGCCCGTGGTGGCGGATCACCCGCGAATCGCAGTGCCCGCCGATCCGGGATCGCGCCTCGAGGAGGTCGACGTCGAAGGTGCCGGCCAGGAAGTAGGCCGCGGCCACGCCGCCCGCTCCGGCGCCGATGACGGCGACGCGCTCGCGCCGCGATGGCCGTCGGCCGCTGCCGGCGGCGCCGGCCGGCACGTCGGCCGTGAGCGCCGCGCCGGCACCGATCGTCGCCAGGCCGAGCGCACCCTCGAGGACCTCGCGGCGGGTCATCCACGCCGCGGGCACCGGGAGCCCGGGACGACCTGGATGGCGGGAACCGCTCACGCCGACCCACCTGACCACAGCGGTGGCCGGGGCACAAGGCGCCGATCCGCGTCCAAGACTCGGGGTTGCGCAACGATGGCGACCGTGCAGCCGCGGTCGCCACAGCATCTCGGGTCGGGCGTGGCGGCTCCGCGGTCGGTCGTCGCCGACCGACCGGCCGCGTCCCGGGCGGTCCGGCGGTGAGCGACCCCGGAGTCGTGCTCATCGGCCTGGCGATCGCCACGGGCATCGTCGGGGTCGTCGTGCCCGTGCTCCCCGGGGCGCTGCTGGTGTGGGCCGCCATCGCCGCGTGGGCGCTCGTGGTCGGCTCCGGGACCGGGTGGGCGGTGCTGGCGATCGCGACCCTGCTCATCGGCGGCGCCCAGGTCGTGAAGCTCCTCGTGCCCGGACGGCGCCTGCGCGAGGCGGGCGTCCCCAGGCGGTCGATCCTCGCCGGCCTGCTGCTCGCGGTCGTCGGCTTCTTCCTGATCCCCGTCGTGGGCTTCTTCCTCGGCTTCCCCCTCGGCATCTACCTCGAGGAGCGCCGCCGGCTCGGCGGACACCCGTCGGCCTGGCGCTCCACCCGCGCGGCGCTGCGCGCGATGGGCTTGTCGATCGTGATCGAGCTGTCGGCCACGGTGCTCGCCGCCGGCGCCTGGCTGGCGGCGGTCCTGAGCTGAGCACCCGCGTTCGGCGCGCGGCGTCGGCGCGGGCCGAGCGCGCCGGCGCCGGTGCGGGCGTCAGGCGGGCGAGACGACGACGTGCTTGACCTCCGCCATGTAGCGCCCGGCGGCCGCGGAGGCCTCCTCCGCGGTGCTCCCGCTCTGCCGGGCGTCGAGGTAGGCCGCGTACCAGTCCCACCAGTCGTGCGGAGGGGCGACCGCCTCGAACGAGCCGTGGCGCTCGGATGTCTCGTGCAGCAGGTCCGCGAGCGAGGCGACGTCCATCTCAGTCCTCCCACTCCCGGCCCGGGAGGCGCGTCGTGACCTCCTGGAGCAGCCACCCGTTGCCGTCGGGGTCGCGGAACGACGCGTACGCGAAGTAGGAGCGCCCTTCCAGCGACTCGAAGCCCGGAGGCCGCTGCTCGTACACCTCGCCGACCTCGACGCCGCGGCGGAGCAGCTCCTCCCGGGCGGCGTCGATGTCGTCGACCGCGAGGATCAGCCTCTCGGCGGACCCCGGCTCGGACGCCGTGAGGCCCGTGCCGAAGTGGATCGAGCACTGCGAGTGCGGCGGCGTCATCTGGACCGCTCGGAAGCTGTCGCCCCCGGCCAGGTCGACGTCGAGCCGCCAGCCGAGGCGCTGATAGAAGCTCTTGGCCCGATCGACGTCCGAGACGGGCAACGTCACGACCTCGAGCTTCATGTCGATGGTCCCCACCTCGGGGGTCTCCCTCGAAGTCTCGGTGCGGCTCATGGTGACCTCCGTGGGTCGAGTGGTCTCGCGGCAGCGTGTCGCTTCTCGTCGGCTGTCGCGCCCGTGACGGTCACTGGTCCTGGCCCGGGACGAGCAGGAGCTCGGGAAGCGGTCGGGTAGGGTGAGCCGGAAGGCCATCGAAGTGGCATCTGCCACGTGAAGGAGCCGCCATGCACGCCGTCGTTCGAACCTATTCGGGGCAGGGAGCGTCCGAGCTCTTCGACCTCCTCGGGCAGCGCGAGGAGGACGTGCAGGCCCTCATCAGCGGAGTCCCGGGGTTCGTCAGCTACGCGGCCGTTCGCAGCGACGACGGCGGCGTGACGGTGACGGTCTGCGAGGACCAGGCCGGGGCGGACGAGTCCTCCCGGCGCGCGGCCGAGTGGGTCAAGGAGAACCTGGGCGCGACGGCGAACCCGCCGGCGATCACCCAGGGGGACACGGTCCTCCACTTCAGCTCCTAGGAGGCCTCGTCGCGGCGCACGCCCTCCGCGTGGTCATCCGTCGACGAGGGCGTCGAGCCGCCGGTGCATGGCGGCCGCCGGTGCCGCGCGCATCGCGAGGTTGCGCAGCGTCGTGGCCGCAGGGTTGCGCAGGTGGGCGAGCGCGCTCATCCGCCGCGACTGGCGGGCGATGTCGTCGGCTCGCGGCTTGCGGGAGCGCTCGTAGGCGCGGAGCGCTTCCGGTGCCGCGGCCCCGTCCGCGAGCGACCTCGCCAGCGCCGACGCGTCCTCGACCGCCTGGCAGCCGCCCTGGCCGAGGTTCGGCAGCATGGCCGTGTGCGGCGTCGCCGAGCAGCGCGACGCGACCTCAGGTCCAGGTCGAGGCCCTCGCGCGGCGGCGGTGGTCATCGCGGCAGCGGGGTCGGGGATGGGCTCGTGCGAGCCCGCGAAGCGCCGGCCAGCCGATCGCGCTCCTCCGCCTCCGAGCCGTCGGCCGCCTCGGGAGCGCGGGACGAGGCGACCAGTGAGCCGACCGTCCGGAGCGGCGCGGCGCCGAACAGTGCTGCGCGCCTGCAGCTCGGCGACGGCGTCGACGTCGAGCCGTCGACCGGCTCGTCGCGCTCCAGGGCGCGAGCGGTCCCCGTGTCGACGTCGGCGACCGCCCGGGATCCCGCCTCGGTGGGACGCTCTGGTCAAGCGGCGCCGAAGGCGGTCGCCCGCCGGAGCGCAGCATCGCGGTTGCATCGCGCCGATGCGCCTGATCGACCGAGCTCGTGGCACGCTGGAGGAGGTAGATGTCCTGGCCACCGTTCATCTCACGCGGCCAGTGCTCGAGCAACCGGCCGTCGAAGTGGGCCGCGACGGCCTGCTCGCCGAAGCCGCCGCCCACCACGCGGACCCTACTGCTCGCCACTCAGACGGCCGCCCGTCTCATTGTGCTCGTGGTAGAGGAAGCCGCGCTCGTCGTCGTCCTCGATCGCAGCGGGCACCTCACCACCACGGTCGTCCGCGGAAGCGTCGAGAACAGCAAGCACCCATCGAGTTCGAGCCTGCTCGTTCGACCACCACGGCCAGGGTCCCCAGCTCTGCATCGGGAGGTGGCTGAAGAGCGCGACGAGCATCGGGTGGGTCACCTGCCCGTGACGGCGCCAGGCACGTCACGAGCGGGGTCCTCCCGGGCCTGACCAGCGCCGCCGGGGGCCCGTACGCCGTTGCGAGCGACCCGACCGTGGCCCATGACGCCGCCCACGGCGTCTGGCTGATCTCGAGCCTCGCCGTCAACGTGGAGCCAGAGGCGGTGGTCGTCAGCCGCTCGCGCGACGGGCGTCGCTGGTCGGCGCCCGTCACGGTCGCCGCGGGGAACAGCCGGGCCAGCCGCCTCGACAAGGAACTGGACCGTCTGCGACTCCGGTCCGCGGAGCCCGTCCTACGGACACTGCTACACGGAGTTCGACGACAACGGGGACTTCAACCGGATCAAGATGAGCACGTCCACGGACGGTGGGCTCACCTGGAGCGCACCCGTCACCACCGCGGGGAACGACTTCGGGATCGGCGGTCATCCCGTCGTCCAGCCCGACGGGACGGTCATCGTGCCGATCGAGAACCTCGCCGAGACCGGCCTGCTGTCGTTCCGCTCGACCGACGGCGGGCGGACGTGGAGCGCCGCCGTGCCGGTCACTCCGACCCAGCAACCCGCGGCGCCGGGCCGGGCCCAGCCTTGAGCGCGGCGGTGTGCGCGCGGGCTACCGCGTCATGGTTGCCGCACCGGCTGCTCGGCGAACGACCTCGTCCTGAGCACCACGACCGACGGGATCGGCTGGTCGCCGGTGAGGCGGATCCCGATCGCCTCCGGACGCTTGACATCGAGGACTCTCGCCGAACGAGGCGCGTCTATCCGGCGCCCGCACCGTCTCGGCGCCGGCCTCGGCCTCGGCCTCGGCGAGGGGAGGACGTCCCGCAGACGTCCCGGCACGCACCGCCGCCGCAGTGACGCCTGGCGCGTCGGCACCAGCATCGGTCGTTCGAGGACGGCGACGCGGTGTCGGTCTGCCGCCACCTGCGGACTCACCCGATCCCACGACTGCTGGAGCTGCAGAGCCTCGGCAGCCTGGCAGGCCTCGTGCAGCCTGGCGGACGCGGATCTCCGGCTCCGAGCTGCGCCGCGCCTAGGCCCCGGCGGTCTCCCCCGACTCCGTGAGGCCGAGCCAGGCGAGGTTCGCCCCGACGACGAGGAGCAGCGCGAGCAGGACGGCCTCGGCCTCCCGGGGCGTGAGGCCGAGCGAGAGGTCGACCGACAGCGTGGGCCGCAGCGCCAGCGCCGCCATCAGCACGTACAGCACCAGCCCCGCCCAGCGCAGGGCCACGCCGGCGGCCGTCCGGCGGCCCTCCGAGCGCAGGTAGAGCACGATCTCGACGATGCCGAGCGCCGCGCAGCCGCCGAAGGCCAGCCGCCAGAGCGCGCTGTGCTCGCTGTTGACCGACGACAGCAGGCTCATGACGCCCGGCAGCAGGAAGAACAGGGCGATGCCGTAGGCGTGCCGGCGCCCGCGCAGGTCGCCCTCCCCCTCCCGGTAGCGCAGCTGGACGACCACCCACCACAGCCCGAGCAGCGTGAACGACACCGAGGCGAACGCTCGGTAGAACTCGTCGATCTTGGCCGGATCGGCGGCCGCCGCGAGGGAGGTGGGTCCTGGCACCCTGGGCCCATCATCGCCACCACGGGACGGCGGCGCCAGGCGTCAGGCCAGGGCGACCGCGCCGGCGACGCCCGCGCCGACGCGCCCGACGACCGCGCCGGGCACCTCGCCGGCCCGCGCGGGCGGCAGCGCGACGAGCAGGCCGCCCGACGTCGTCGCGTCGGCGGCCAGGCGGTGGCGCCACCCCGCGACGGTCGGCGCGACGGCCGCGAACGACTCGGCCCACTCGCGGTTGCGACGGCTCCCGCCGCTGACGGCGTCCTCGCCGCGCAGCAGCGCCTCGGCGCCCTCGAGCACCGGGATCGCGGCGGCGTCGAGCTCGACGGCCACCCCGCTCTCGCGCGCCAGGTGGTGCGCGTGGCCGAGCAGGCCGAAGCCGGTGACGTCGGTCGCCGCGTGGGCCCCGGCGGCCAGCGCCGCCTCCGACGCGGCGGCGTTCAGCGCCGCCATGGTGGCCACGGCCGCGGGCAGCGCCTCGGCGGCGCCGGCCGCCCCGCGCTTGAGCGCGGTGGTGATCGCCCCCACGCCGAGCGGCTTGGTCAGCACGAGCGCATCGCCCGGGCGCGCGCCGGCGTTGGCCAGGACGCGATCGGGGTGCACGGCGCCCGTCACGGCGAGGCCGTACTTCGGCTCGGGGTCGTCGATCGAGTGGCCGCCCACGACCGACGCGCCCGCCGCGGTCACGACGTCGTGGCCGCCGCGCAGGATCTCGCGCAGGACGTCCCCGCCGAGGCGCTCGAGCGGGAAGGCGACGACGTTCAGCGCCGTGAGCGGCGTGCCGCCCATGGCGTAGACGTCGGAGAGCGCGTTGGCCGCGGCGATGCGCCCGAAGTCGTAGGGGTCGTCGACGACGGGGGTGAAGAAGTCGATCGTCTGGACGAGCGCGAGGTCGTCGCGCAGCCGGAACACGGCCGCGTCGTCGCCCGTGGCCGACCCGACGAGCAGGCGGGGGTCCGTCGCGGCCGGGAGGTCGCGCACGATGGGGAGCAGGTCGGCGGCGGGCAGCTTGCACCCGCAGCCCGCCCCGTGCGAGAGCGAGGTCAGCGGGACGGCGGTGCTCACGCCGTCACGGCCCGCTGCTCGAACGCCTCGAGCGCGGCGTAGGCCTCCTCGACGGCGCGCTTGGCCGCCGTGTGCCGGGCCTGGGACTTCGCCGACTCGTACTTCGTGGCCCAGCGTCCGGGGTCGGCCAGCTCCTCCTCGAGCGCCGCGAGCTCCGCCTCGGCCTGCTCGACGGCCCGCTCGAGCCGGCCCTGCTCCTTCTGGCGGTTCTTCGACGGCGCGGGCGCGACGGCCGCCGCGGGCGCCGACCGCGGCGCTGCCGGCTTGCCTCCGGGCGGCGTCCGCGGCGTCGCCGCCACGGGCGCAGGGGGCGGCGCCGAGGCCGGCGGGAGGCCGGCGGCCTTGCGCTCCTCGCGCAGACGGGCGTACTCGGCCCAGCCGCCGACGTAGCTGCGCAGGGTGAAGTCCTCGACGGCGACGGTCCGCGAGCCGACGGCGTCGAGCAGCGCCCGGTCGTGGGTCACGAGCAGCAGCGCGCCCTCGAAGGCACGCAGGGCGTCCTCGAGCGCCTCGCGGGACTCGAGGTCGAGGTGGTTCGTGGGCTCGTCGAGGATGAGGACGTTCGCGCCGCTCGCGACCAGGATGGACAGCCCGAGGCGCTTGCGCTCGCCGCCGGAGAGCCCGTCGAGCGGCTTCTCGGCCTCCTCGCCGCTGAAGAGGAAGCGCCCCAGCAGCGCGCGGGCCTGGTTCGGGGTCAGCCCGGTGTGCCGCTGGACGGCCTCGAGGACCGTGCGCGCGGGGTGGGTGGAACCCCATTCGAGCTCCTCGCCGTGCTGGCTGAGGTAGCCGACCTTGACGTTGTGGCCGGAGCGCAGGCGGCCGCCGTCGAGCTCGCGGCGCCCGGCCAGCGCCTCGATGAGCGTCGTCTTGCCGGTGCCGTTGGGCCCGACGAGGGACACGTGCTCGCCACGCTCGAGCCACAGCTCGGCGCCCGCCAGCAGGACCCGCGGCGGGTCGGCGCCGACCTGCAGCCGGGCGTCCTCGACCTCGAAGATCACGCGCCCCGAGCGCTCCGGCTTCTTGAACTGGAAGCCGAGCTCACGCCCGTCGCGGGGATCGCGCTCGATCCGGTCGATCTTGTCCAGGCGCTTCAGGCGCGACTGGGCCTGGCGCGCCTTCGTCGCCTTGTAGCGGAAGCGCTCGACGAAGGCCTCCATCCGGGCGATCTCGGCCTGCTGCTTCTCGATCGCCTTGCCGAGCGCCATCTCCCGGGCGGCCTGCTCGCGGCGCCAGCGCGCCCACGTGCCGTTGAAGAAGCGCGTGCGGCCGGCCTCGACCTCGAGCACCGAGGTGCCCACCGCTTCCAGGAACCAGCGGTCGTGGGCGACCATGATGATCGCCGCGTCGAGGGCGACGAGCGTCTGCTCGAGCCACTCGAGCGACTCGATGTCGAGGTGGTTCGTGGGCTCGTCGAGGAGCAGCAGGTCGGGCTGTGCGGCCAGCGCGCGGGCCAGGGACGCGCGGGTGAGCTGCCCGCCGGAGAACGTCCGCAGCGGGCGGTCGAGGTCGGCGTCGGAGAAGCCGAGGCCGTGGACGACGCCGTTCGCGCGCTCGCGCCACCCGTAGCCCCCGACCGCCTCGAAGCGGGCGTACGCGTCGCTGTAGCGCGCCAGCGCCGACTCCTCGCCGGTGGCCATGGCGCGCTCGAGGCGCCCGAGCTCCGCCTCGAGCTCGAGCGGCTCGCGCGATCCGGACAGGACGTAGTCGCGCAGGGACAGGTCGCGCTCCCGCGGCGGGCGCTGATCGTGGAGGGCCACGCGGACGCCCTTGCCCAGGACGACCTCGCCGCCGTCGATCGAGGTCTCGCCGGCCAGCATCCGCAGGAGGGTCGTCTTGCCCGCCCCGTTGCGCCCGGCGATCGTCATGCGGTCGCCCCGCTCGAGCTTGAAGGAGACCCCGCGCAGCAGGGGCTCGCCGGCCATGTCCTTGGCCAGGTCGGATGCGATGAGGACCGCCACACCTCCAATGGTAGGTGCGTGCCCGGGGGCGGACCGGGTCCCGGGAGGGGGTGACGTCTAGCGCCGCACGCCGCCGCTGGGCAGCCCGGTGCCCTCGCGCTGCCACGCGACGAGCTGCTCGTTCTCGTGGGCGATGCGGGCCGGCATCGCCTCGAGCTCGGAGAACATCGCCTTCAGGGCCCGGACCCCGGCCGGGTCGTGGGCGGCGACCTCGGCGGCCAGGGCCAGCGCGGCGGCCTCGGCGTCGGCGGCGGGCGCCGTGCGGTGCAGGAAGCCGATCGCCGCGGCCTCCTCCATCCCGACGACGCGCCCGGTGAGGACGAGGTCCTTGGCCCGCGAGAGCCCGACGAGGGGGACGAGCCGGGCCGGGCCGACCGGCGCGCCCATCCGGGCCCCGGCCCACATGAGCTTGAGGTTGTCGCCGCCCGCGCGCAGGTCGCAGCCCGCGGCGATCTCCGCGCCCGCGCCGACGACGTTGCCGACGCAGACGGCGACGCTCGGCACGCGGACGGCGTCGAAGGCGGCGTAGACCCGCGTGAAGGCCTCCATCCGCGCCACCGCCGCGGGGCGGTCGAGCTCCTCCGCGACGTCGGCGCCGGCGCAGAGCGCCCGGGCGTCCGTCGTCGAGAGCACGAGCGCCCGTAGGTCGTCGTCGCGCGCCAGGTCGGCGAGCGCCGCCTCGAGCTCGGCCAGCTGCGCCGACCCGAGCGCGTTGCGTGCCTGCGGCCGGTCGAGCCGGAGCACCTCGATCCCGTCGTCGCGCCGCTCGCGCGCCAGGCTGCCCATGGCCGGGCATCCTCTAGGATCTGCGGGGTGAAGCGCCTGACGACCGTCCTCCCCGCCGTCCTCGTCACCTTCCTGCTCCTCGCGCCCACCGCGCTCGCGCACGACGGCGGCGAGGGCACCTACGGCCCGGCCGACGACAAGGTCGTCACGAACGCCGGCTTCCTGCTCATCGCGTTCTTCCCGGCGCTCATCTTCGTGATGTCGATGCTCCAGCGGGCGCTGGACAAGCGCAAGGAGCGCCGCAAGGCCGCGCACCGCAAGATCGACTTCAACGGCGGCTGGTAGCGCGTTCCGTCCCGCCGCTCCGAAGGCGGGCGGCGACGGGACCCCGCGTATAGGGTGGCGGGCAACCGACGGAGGAGGAAGCGGGACCCATGGCGTACTTCGTGACCGGCGCGACGGGCTTCATCGGCCGGCACCTCGTCGAGCGGCTGCTCGACATCCGCGAGGGCGACATCTTCGTCCTGGTGCGCGAGGGCTCGCGCGACAAGATGGAGCGCCGCATCGGCGCCTGGGGCGCGCAGGAGCGCGTCGGGATCGTCACCGGCGACCTCGGCGAGGCGCTGCTCGGGGTGCCCGAGGCGTGGATCGAGCAGCACCGCGGCAAGATCGAGCACTTCTTCCACCTCGCGGCGATCTACGACATGACGGTCTCCGACGAGCGCAACGAGGTGCTCAACGTCGGCGGCACCCGCCACGCGGTCGCCCTCGGCAACGCGCTGGAGGCCGGGACCTTCCACCACGTCTCCTCCGTCGCGGTGGCCGGCGACTTCAAGGGCCTCTTCCGCGAGGACATGTTCAACGAGGGCCAGGGCCTGCCCTCGGCCTACCACCGGACGAAGTTCGAGTCCGAGAAGGTGGCCCGCGAGTCGCTGAAGGTGCCGTGGCGCGTGTACCGCCCGGCGATCGTCGTGGGCCACTCGCGCACCGGCCAGATGGACAAGGTCGACGGCCCCTACTACTTCTTCAAGGCGATCCAGAAGGCGCGCGCGGCGCTGCCCGAGTGGTTCCCGCTCGTCGGCCCGGAGCTCGGGCGCACGAACGTCGTGCCGGTCGACTACGTCGCCGACGCCCTGGACCACATCGCCCACGAGCCCGGGCTCGAGGGCCAGACCTTCCACCTCGCGAGCCCGCGCATGCAGCGCTCGGGCGAGGTCCTCAACACCTTCGCGCGGGCCGCGCACGCGCCCCAGCTCGCGCTGCGCGTCGACAAGCGGCTGACCGACGCGCTGCCCAAGGGCGTCTTCTCGATGCTCATGAAGCTCCCGGCCCTCAAGGACGTCCGCAAGACGCTCCTGGCCGACGTGGGCATCCCCGACGAGGTCATCGAGCACGTGGGCTTCCGGGCGCAGTTCGACACCCGCGACAGCGAGCGCGCGCTGGCCGGCTCGGGCGTCGAGGTCCCCGAGCTCGACGAGTACGCCTGGCGCCTGTGGGACTACTGGGAGCGCCACCTGGACCCCGACCTCTTCCGCGACCGCTCCTTCGAGGGCGCGATCAACGGACGGACGGTCGTCATCACGGGGGCCTCGAGCGGGATCGGCCTGGCCGCCGCCCACAAGATCGCCGCGGCGGGCGGCATCCCCATCCTCGTGGCCCGCTCGACGGACAAGCTCGAGGCCGCGAAGGCCGAGATCGAGGCGGCCGGCGGCACGGCCTACGCGTACTCCGCCGACCTCTCCGACCTCGACGCCATCGACGCGCTCGTCGCGCGCCTGCTCTCCGACCACGTCGCGATCGACATGCTCGTCAACAACGCCGGACGGTCGATCCGCCGGTCGGTGTCGCTGAGCCTCGACCGCTTCCACGACTACGAGCGCACGATGCAGCTCAACTACTTCGGGGCGATCAAGCTCGTCATGGGCTTCCTCCCGCACTGGAAGGAGCGCGGCTCCGGCCACGTCGTGAACGTCTCGTCGATCGGGGCGCAGACGAACCCGCCCCGCTTCAGCGCCTACGTCGCCTCGAAGGCCGCGCTGGACGCGTGGACGCGCGTCGTCTCCTCCGAGGTCATCGGCGACGGGATCACCTTCACGACGATCCACATGCCGCTCGTCCGCACGCCGATGATCGCGCCGACGAAGATGTACGACTCGTTCCCGACGATCACCCCGGACGAGGCGGGCGACCTCGTGTGCGAGGCGATCCGCTCCAAGCCCAAGCAGATCAACACCCGCCTGGGGACCTTCGGCGAGGTCGCCTACACGCTCGCCCCCAAGGCCGTCGACCAGATCCTGCACATGGCCTACCGCGTCTTCCCGGACTCGGCGGCGGCCAAGGGCCAGAAGGACCCCAACGAGAAGGCCTCGATGGAGCAGGTCGCGATGGCGAACCTCATGAAGGGCGTGCACTGGTAGACCGCGCCGCCGCGACGGGCCGCCCGCTCACAGGAGGCGCGCGATCGCCACGGTGCCGACGACGACGATGACCGCCCGCAGGACGGCGGGCGGCAGGCGCCGGCCGAACCGCGCGCCGAGCACCCCCCCGGCGGTCGCGCCGACGGCCAGCAGCGCGGCCACGTCCCACGCCACGTCGGCGACGAGGGCGAAGACGATGCCCGCGACGAGGTTGACGAGCATGGCCAGGACGTTCTTCAGCGCGTTGATGCGCTGCAGGTCGTCGGGCAGTGCGACGCCGAGGATGCCGAGCAGCAGGATCCCCTGCGCGGCGCCGAAGTAGCCGCCGTAGATCCCGGTGCCGAAGACGGCCAGCCGGGTCGGAAGGCCCTCGTGGGCGTCCGGCGGCCTACGCGCGCGCAGCCGCGCCGCCAGCGCCGGCTGGACGACGACGAGCACGAGGGCGATCGCGATGAAGACGGGCACGATGGTCTTGAACGCCGACGCCGGCAGGACGAGCAGGGCGACGGCGCCCGTCACGCCGCCGAGCGTGGAGCAGATCCCGAGGCGGATCGCGCGCGGCCGCTGCCCCGCGAGCTCGCGCCGGTAGCCGATCGCCCCCGACAGGGAGCCGGGCACGAGCCCGATGGTGTTCGAGACGTTCGCCGTCACCGGCGCGTAGCCGAGGGCGAGCAGGACCGGGAACGTGATGAGCGTCCCGCTGCCGACCACGGTGTTGATCGCCCCGGCGGCGGTCCCGGCGCCCAGGATCGCGAGGGCTTCGAGGACGCTCAGGGCGCGGCCGGGCGGCGCTGGGGCATCGCGGCGGAAGCGTAGTGGCCGCGACGGCGTCCAGGCGCGCTCCGGGTGGTCGACCCGGTCTCGCGGAGGAGCGGCGCCGCTAGAGGCGGAAGACCTCCAGCAGGCGCCGCTCGTGCTCGCCCTCGATCCGTGCGACGACCTCGAAGTGCTGCTCGAGCGGCGTGCCGCGGAGCTTCGTGCCGAGGCCCTCGTCGACCTGGTAGATCCCGGCGCTGTTGTTCATCGCGACCTCGACGCGCACGGCCTTGTCCTCGCCGGCGCTGATCCGCACCTCGTCGATCGCGTAGTTCGACAGCGCGTGGATGTTCTGCTGGCCGGCCTCGAAGGGGATGCGGGAGCGGCCCTTGGCCATGTCGAGGGCGTCGGCGACGCGCACGATCGCGCCCTCGATCGTGAACGGCGCGCCGCGCGAGCGGTGCGAGATGACGGCGTGCATCGCCTCGGAGACGATGACCGACCGCTCCGGCTCCTCGTAGACGGGCGCCAGCAGGCCCCCAAGCCTGTCGGCGGTCAGGAACAGCGAGTAGGCCTCGTGGTCGGTGCGGTGGATCGCCATCCCGGTGTCGTGGAACATCGCCGCTGCGGCGATCGCCACCTCCGCGTCGTGCTCGGCCAGCCCGTGGTCGGTCACCAGCCCTGGCTCGACGCCGCGGCGGGACAGCAGCCGCGTGAGCCGCAGCGCGATGTTCGTGACGATCTGGATGTGGACCCAGGAGTGGTCCGACATCCCCAGCCGGGTGGCGTTGACGCCCGCGACGTGCCACCAGGCCTTGAGCTGCTCGTCCTCGTTGACGGCGTCGACGAGCGCGCCGAGCCGGCGGTTCCCGCGCACGGGCACGCGGATGCGCGCCTGGGCCACCTCGTCGCGCAGGCTCACGCGGGCGCCGGGCCCTCGGCGGACCGGGCGGCGTGCCCGACCATGAGCTCCTCGTGCACGTTGCGCGGCTCGACGCCGTCCTCGACGCTCCGGCGGACCCACGTCCCCGGGCCGTGGAGCTCCCACGAGTTCGCGGTGTCGGCCAGGCAGCGCTCGAGGGCGTCCAGGAGGTCGTCGCGGATCGCCTCGTCCTCCACGGGCGCGACGAGCTCGACGCGCTTGTCGAGGTTGCGCGGCATGAGGTCGGCGGACCCGATGAGGACGGTCGGCTCCTCGCCGCCGCGGAAGAACGCGTAGATCCGCGAGTGCTCCAGGAACCGCCCGACGACCGACCGCACCGTGATGCCCTCCGAGACCCCGGGCACGCCGGGGACCAGGCAGCAGATGCCGCGGACGTTGAGGTCGACCGGGACCCCCGCCTGCGCCGCCCGGTACAGCGCGCGGATGCAGCGGCGATCCACGAGCGCGTTCATCTTCATCGCGATGCGGGCCTCGCGGCCCTCCTTGTGCGCGGCGACGGTCCGCTCGATCTGGCTCAGGATCCCGTCGCGCAGGAACGTCGGCGCGATGAGCGCCGCCCGGTAGGCCCGCGGCCGCCCGAAGCCGGTCAGGAAGTTGAACATGTCGGCCGCGTCGGCGCCGAGGCGCTCGTCGCAGGTGAAGAGGCCGAAGTCCGTGTACAGCCGCGCCGTCCGCGGGTGGTAGTTCCCGGTGCCGACGTGGACGTAGTTGCGCACGCCGTCGCCCTCGCGGCGCACGACGAGGATGCACTTCGCGTGGGTCTTGAGGGCCGGGTGGCCGTAGACGACGTGAACGCCCGCCTCCTCCATCGCCTTGGCCCAGCGGATGTTGCGCCGCTCGTCGAAGCGGGCCTTGAGCTCCACCATGCACACGGCCTGCTTGCCCACCTCCGAGGC
The DNA here is from genome assembly GCA_963707695.1 of uncultured Actinomycetes bacterium. Classification (GTDB taxonomy): domain Bacteria; phylum Actinomycetota; class Thermoleophilia; order Solirubrobacterales; family Solirubrobacteraceae; genus JAOPZW01. The sequence continues at coordinate 80,397 of CAVPQY010000007.1, forward strand.
CCGGATGAGGGCCGGGACGAGCGGCGTGTCCGACGACGTCCGGTAGACCGTCATCTTGATGGCGAGGACGTCGGGGTCATCGACGGCCTGGTCGACGAAGCGCTGCACCGACGTCACGAACGAGTCGTAGGGGTGGTGGACGAGCACGTCGCCCTGGCGGATGACGGAGAAGACGTCGGCCGGCTCGCCCTCGTCGCCCTGCAGGCGCGGCTGGGTCACCGGCGTCCACGCCGGGTACCGCAGCTCGTTGAAGCCCTTCAGCCCGGCGATCTGCATGAGGTCGTTGAGGTCGATGAGCCCCTCGATCGCGTAGACCTGCGACTCCTCGACGGCGAGCGCCTGCCCGAGCTCGTGGCGCAGGGCAGGGCTCATGCCGCCGTCGACCTCGAGCCGCACGACCTCCCCGAACCGGCGCCGGCGCAGCTCCTGCTCGACGGCCTCCAGGAGGTCGTCGGCCTCGTCGGAGACCTCGAAGTCGGCGTCGCGCGTCACGCGGAAGACGCCGTGGTCGACGATCTCCATGCCCGGGAAGAGCGCGTCGAGGTGGGCGGCGATGACGTCCTCGACGGTCACGAAGCGCAGGTCGTCGCCCTCGCCGACCTGGACGAAGCGCGGGAGCAGCTCCTTGGGCACCTTGACCCGGGCGAACGTCGTCGTCTGGGTCTGCGGGTCGCGCACGAGGACCGCCAGCGACACGGAGAGGTTCGAGATGTACGGGAACGGCCGCCCCAGCCCGACGGCGAGCGGGGTGAGCACCGGGAAGATCTGGCGGCGGAAGAGCTCGTCGACGCGGTCGCGCTCCTCGCGGGTGAGCTCGCCGAGCGGGACGATCGAGATCCCGTGCTCGGCCAGCTGGGGGCGCAGCTCGTGCTCGACGCAGGTCGTCTGGCCCTCGGTCAGCGCGGCGATGCGCACCCGCAGCTCGTCGAGGACCTGCTGCGGGGTCCGCCCGTCGGGGCCGGGCTGGTCGACCCCGGCGTCGACCTGGTCGAGGACCCCGGCCACGCGGATCATGAAGAACTCGTCGAGGTTCGAGGTGAAGATCGCCGCGAACTTCACCCGCTCGAGGAGCGGGACGGCCGGGTCCTCGGCCAGCGCGAGCACGCGCGCGTTGAAGTCGACCCAGGACAGCTCGCGGTTGTCGTAGAGGTGCGGCTGGTGGAGGTCGGGCGCGCCGTCCTCGTCCTCACGCCCCGGGCGGCGCTGCTGGACCCGGCGGATGGCGGTCTGCTGTTCGCTCATGAGTGTCCCGACGGTACGGGGCCGCCGTCGGCGCCGGCGTGAACGCCGTGTGGATGGGCTCCGGCGGCGCGGGCGACGGCGTCCGCGGCCGCGGCGAGGTCCGGCGCGGCGGGACGATCGCCCACCCGCCCCGGCGGGCGCTCGGTGACGGCGTACTCCAGCCGCGCGCGGAAGCCCTCGCGTTCGAGGCGCCGCCACTCCTCCAGGAACCGCCCGTGCAGCAGGCCGCGGCGGGCCTGAAGGTGGACGGCCAGCGTCTGCAGCCCGCGGCGCGCCTCCGCGTGCGGCGTGGCCGCGGTGAGCGCCGGGTCGAGGTCGTCGGCGTCGCCGGCGGCCAGGCGCGCGACGGTGGCGTCCGTCTCGCGCAGCTCGTCGGCCAGCGCGAGGACGCGCGGGAGCGTCTCGTCGCAGTCGTGGATCTCGCCCAGGAGGTCCTGGAGCTCCCGGGCGCGCTTGGCCGCCGTTCGGGCATAGGGGCCGAAGCACGCCTCGGCCGTCGTCTCGAGGATGTAGCGAAGGCGCTTGGCCGCGATCCGCAGATCGTGCAGCGCGGTGACCTCGGCGGGGTCCAGGGCGGCGGGGATGAAGCGGTGCAGCTCGTCGAGGCGGACGAGCACGATCCGCTCGACCTGGTCGGCCAGCGGGCCGGCGGGGTCGAGGCCCTTGACGCGCCGGGCCTTCACGAGGCCGCCGCCCCCGTCGACGGGGCGGCGGCCTCGACGAGCGCCCGCAGGCGGCCCTCGAGGTCGTCCTCGTCCGCGCGGGCCAACGCCTGGGCGAGGACCTCGTTGCCGTGCGCCTGGCCGGCGCGCAGGCGGTCCGCGAAGGCCTCGAGGCCGGCGCGGTCGGCGGGGTCGAGGCGCTCCTCCATCCCGGTGATGCCCGCGAGCTGCACGTCGGGGTCGCGGCGCGCGCCGAGCGCGTCGGCCAGCGCCTTGACGTCGCGGAGGACGACCTTCAGCTCGGCGGGCGGGAAGCAGGCCGCGTAGATCTCCAGCACCGCGCGCAGGCGACGGGTCGCGACGCGCATGTCGTGCACCCGCTCGATGTCGCGCGTGTCGAGGACGTCGCCGGAGGCCTCGAAGAGCTCGCGGGCGCGGACCGCGACCGTCCGCGCGGCCGCCTCGCCGAACGGGAGCTCGGCCGTCAGGCCCGGGATGTCGCTCGCCTTGGCCACGGTCCGAGCCTACTGCGGGACGGCACGGGCGACCTCGTCGAGCACGACGCCCTCCCGCAGCCCGCCGCCCGCCACCTGCAGCGGCCCTCCGAGGGTCCGCGCGGCCGCGCGCAGCAGCACGAGGCCGGCGGGGAGGAGCCGCACCCGCTCCGCGTGGAGGCCCAGCTCGGCGGCCACGATCGCCGCCGGCGCGGCGCACAGGCGCTCCAGCGCCTCCGTCAGCACCTCCTCGGAGAGCTCGGTCCCGCACAGGCGCGACAGCGACGCCGCCCCGCCGCCGACCGCCAGCGCGAGCTCGGAGGCCGGCGGCGCCAGGCCGGCCAAGGCCGCCGTGGCCGCCCCGGCCACCGCGGCGAGCGCCTCCGGGCCGGGCGGGTCGGAGCGGCCGGGCCCGGAGAGGTGCCCCGCCGCCAGGACCCCCGAGCCGACCGGCCGCGAGGCCGACCAGCGCACGCCATCGCCCAGCGTCCCGACGACGAGCTCGGTCGACCCGCCCCCGACGTCGGCGACCGCGATCGCGATCCCGGGATCGACGCGCCCGTCGCGCAGGCCGTGGGTCGCGCCCGCGAAGGCGAGGGCCGCCTCCTCGGACGGGGCCAGGATCCGCACGGGCAGGCCCGCGGCACGGCCGACGGCGGCCACGACCTCGTCGCGGTCGGCGCAGCGGCGCAGCGCGGCGGTCCCGACGACACGGATCCGCTCGGCGCCGTGCTCGCGGGCCAGGGCGACCTGGCTCGCGACCACCGCGGCCAGCCGCGCGGCCCGCTCCGGGCCGACCGCGCCGCCCGTCGCGCCCTCGGGCAGGCGGACGAAGCGCCGCTCGGCGGCCAGCGTCCGCAGCGGGCGGCCGCCACCGGCGTCGGCCACCAGCAGGCGCGTGGTGTTCGAGCCGATGTCGACGCAGGCGCACCGCACGGGGCTGCCATCATGGCTGGTGATGGACTCCGCCGCACCGGCCATCCTCGTCCGCGAGCTGCGCAAGGCCTACGGCGACCACGAGGCGGTCCGCGGCGTCGACTTCGAGGTCGCCCGCGGCGAGGTCTTCGGGCTCCTCGGCCCCAACGGCGCGGGCAAGACCACGACGGTCGAGGTGCTCGAGGGCTACCGCCGCCGCACGAGCGGGATCGTCTCCGTCCTCGGCCACGACCCCGAGCAGCGCCCCCGCGCCCTGCGCGAGCGGGTCGGCATCGTCCTGCAGGCGACGGGCATGTACCGCCACATCCGCGTGCGCGAGGCGGTCGCCCACTGGGCCGGGCTCTACCCGCGCCCCCGCGACGTCGACGAGGTCCTCGACATCGCCGGCCTCGTGGGCAAGGAGGACGCGCTGGCGCGCACGCTCTCCGGCGGCCAGCTGCGCCGCCTGGACTTCGCCCTGGCCCTCGTCGGGGACCCGGAGCTCATCTTCCTCGACGAGCCCACGACGGGCTTCGACCCGGCCGCGCGCCGGGCCGCCTGGGGCGCGATCCGCTCGCTGCAGGGACTGGGCAAGACCGTCCTGCTCACCACGCACTACCTCGACGAGGCGCAGGCGCTCTGCGACCGCGTCGCCATCATCAAGGAGGGGCGCATCCTGGAGATGGGCGCGCCGTCGTCGCTCGGCGCCGGCGCCTCGCGCTACCGCGTCGCCTGGCGCGACGAGCGGGGGATGCTGCAGGAGCGCCAGGTGCCCGACCCCACCGCGCTGCTGCACCAGCTCACGAGCGGTGCGCTCGCCCGCGGCGCCGCGCTGCGCGACCTGTCGGTCACCCGGCCCACGCTGGAGGACGTCTACCTGGAGCTGACCGCGGACGCCGAGGAGCCGGAGCGCGCCCGTGGCTGACGCGGTCGGCCTGGCCTGGCGCCAGTACCGCCTCGAGCGCCGCCTGTTCTGGCGCAACCCCTCGGCGGCGTTCTTCAACTTCGCGCTGCCGCTGCTGTTCCTGGCGCTCTTCGGCGCGATCTTCAGCTCGAGCCAGGCAGACCTCGACGTCATCGTGCCCGGCATCGCCGGCCTGGCCGTCATGTCGACGACGTTCAGCGCGCTGGCCATGAACCTCGTCTTCCTGCGCGAGCAGGGCGTGCTCAAGCGCATGCGCGGCACGCCGCTCCCCACGCCGGCCTACCTCGCCGGGGTCTTCGGCAACGCGGTGACGAACGCCGTGATCCAGATCTCGATCGTCGTGCTGGCCGGGAAGCTCCTCTTCGGCATCGGGTGGCCGAAGGACTGGATCGAGCTCGCGGTCTTCGTCACCGCCGGGGTCGTGTGCCTGGCCGCGCTCGGCATCGCCTGGGCGCACGTGATCCCGAACTTCGACGCCGCGCCGGCCTACGTGAACATCGTCTTCCTGCCGGTCATCTTCATCTCCGGCGTGTTCTACGACGTGGGCAACGCGCCGCAGTTCCTGCGCGACATCGCGCAGGCGCTGCCGCTGACCCACGTCATCGACGGGCTCTCCGGCGCGATGGTGACCGGGACGGGGCTGGCCGACCACCTCTCGGACCTCCTCGTCATCGGCCTGTGGGCCGCGCTGGGGATCGTCTTCGCGGTGCGCGGCTTCAGCTGGGACCAGCGCCGGGCCTGAACGCCTCCGGCGGCGCGCCCTCGACCCTCACGGGGATCCGCGCCAGCTCGCCCCGCGCCCACTCGTCGCGCAGCAGCCCGAAGACGTTGACGTCCAGGTGGCGGTCGCCGTGGCGGTGCCAGCCGCGCAGCACGCCCTCGTGGCGCAGGCCGACGCCCAGCAGCGCGCGCGTGGACCGCACGTTCTCCGGGTTGGAGTACGAGCCGATGCGGTGCAGGCCGAGCACGGCGAACCCGAGGTGGAAGACCAGCGCCTTGGACTCGCGGTTGGCCCCGGTTCCCCAGAAGCGCCGGCCGAACCACGTGCCGACCGTCGCGCGCCGGTCGCGCGCGGCGTGCTCGGCGAGCCCGGTGATGCCGGCCGGCCCGTGCTCGCGGTGGACGACCAGCAGGTCGAGCTGCTCGCCGCGCTCCGCCCGTGCGGCGGCCGCCTCGACGTAGGCCAGCGGCTGCTCGAGCGTGGTGTAAGGGCCCCACGAGAACCACCGCGTGACCTCGGCGTCGGAGGCGAGCGCCAGCAGCGCCGGGGCGTCGGCCGGCGTCGGGGCGCGCAGCGTCAGCGTGGGACCATGCAGGGCGATGCTCGCGCTGCTGTACGACATCCACGGCAACCTACCCGCGCTGCAGGCCGTCCTGGCCGACGCCCGCGCGCGCGGCGCCGGCGACTGGCTGCTCGGCGGGGACGTGGTCGCCTTCGGCGGCGATCCCGTCGCGGTCGACGCCCTCCTCGGCGAGCTGGCGCCGGTCACCTGGATCCGGGGCAACACGGACCGCTGGCTGGCCGACCAGTCGGACTTCGGGTCCGGCGAGGAGCCGATGCGCGACGCCGTCCTCGCCTGCCGCTCGGCGCTGGGCGACGCGCGCGCCGACGCGCTCGCCGCGCTGCCCGCGAGCGCCCCGCTCCCGCCGGCGTCGGGTGGGGGCACGGCGTGGCACGCCTCCCCGGTGTCCGACCTGCGCTCGTTCCTCCCCGAGCCGGCCGACGACGAGGCGGAGCTCCTCGCCGGCGTGCGGGAGCCGCGGCTGGTCTTCGGCCATACGCACCTGCCCTTCCGCCGCGTGGCCGCCGGCGGCGTCGAGCTCGTGAACCCCGGCTCCGTCGGCCTGCCCTTCGACGGCGACCGCCGCGCGGGCTACGCCCTCGTGCACGAGGACGGCGCCGTGGAGCACCGCCGCGTCGGCTACGACTGGGAGGCCGCGCGCGAGGCCGTGCTGGCCGCGGCCCGCGGCGCGGCCTGGGGCGACGTCATCGCCCGGCGGCTGGCCGAGGCGCGGCCCTAGCGCGCCGGCCCGCGGACGGCTAGTCGGCCTCGAGCTCCGCGTCGCCGTAGGCCTGGTCCAGGAGCTGGGGCAGCACAGCGAAGAACGCCTCCTCGAGCTCGTCGGGGACCGTGATCTCGACCGACCGGAAGTGGAGGTGGTCGCCGTGCCCCTCGGCGTGGGTGATGACGGACGCCCCGGCGAGGATGAAGAACGGGACGAGGCCGAAGTAGGCGAGGTCCTCGAACTCGTCGGGGTCGATGCCGGACTCGTCGAGCAGCCGCTGGAGGCGGTCGTCGAAGCGCGAGCGGCCGAAGGAGATCTCCGCGAGGGGGGCCATGGTGGGCGACAGCGTCGCACAGCCCGTAGCCCGTGACATGACCCCCGTCCCGCTGCGCGTCCCCGCCCTGGAGGTCGTCGACGACGACGGCCGCGTCCGCGCACGCCTCGGGCTCGGCCCCGACGGCGCGCTGGCGCTCGAGCTCGCCTGGGACGCCGACGGCCGCCCGGCGCGGCGACGCCTCCTCCGGACGGCGCGGGGCCCGGGGCGCGGACTGACGTGGCAGGCTTGCGGGCATGAGCCCCGAGCCGTTGACCGTGGACGTCCCCGGCGGCACGCTGGCCGCGGACCACTGGCCGGGCGACGGGCCCACCGTGGTGCTCCTGCACGCCGGGGTCGCCGACCGGCGCGGCTGGGCGGAGGTGGCCGACCGCCTGGCGGCGACCGGGCTCGACGTCGTCGCCTACGACCGCCGGGGCTTCGGCGCCACGCCCCCCGGCGACGCGCCGTTCAGCCACCTCGACGACCTGCGCGCCGTGCTCGACGCGACCGCGGGCGACCGGCCCGCGTGGCTCGTCGGCAACTCGATGGGCGGCGCGCTGGCGCTCGACGCGGCGCTCGAGCTGCCGGAGCGGGTCGACGGGCTCGTGCTGCTCGCGCCCGCGGTCAGCGGCACGCCCGAGGCCGAGGACCTCGACGCGCCGACGATCGCGCTCGCCGACCGGCTCGAGACCGCCGACGGCGAGGAGGCGCTGCGGCTGGAGACCTGGCTGTGGCTCGACGGGCCCGCGCAGCCCGAGGGCCGCGTCGGCGGCGCGGCGCGCGAGCTCGCGCTCGCGATGCACCGCGCGATCGCCGCCCACGGCGCGGCCGACGACGCCGGCGCGAGCGGCGTCGAGGCGGCGGGCCGGCTCGACGAGGTCCGCGGCCCCGTCACGGTCGCCTGGGGCGACGCCGACCTCCCGGCCGTCATCGACGAGGCCCGCGCCCTCGTCGCGGCCCTCGGCCCCGCCCGCGCGCGCAGCCACGTCTTCCCCGGCGTCGCGCACCTGCCCTCGCTCGAGGTCCCGCAGGCCGTCGCGGACCTCGTCGCCGGTGCCGTGCGGCCCGGTGCCCCACGTGGGAGCCTGGGCGCATGAGCCACCCCTTCCGTGCCGCCGCCGAGGCCCAGGACCCGGACGCCATGGCGTCGGTCCTGGCCCCCGACGCGATCCTCCAGAGCCCGGTCGCCTTCCGGCCCTTCGCCGGCCGCGACGCGATCCGCGAGCTCTTCGCGGTCCTCGTCGACACGTTCGAGGACTTCCGCTATGTCGACGAGCTCACGGGCGACGGGACCCACGCGCTGGTCTTCCGGGCGCGCATCGGCGACAAGCAGGTCGAGGGCCTCGACCACCTCCGGCTCGGGCCCGACGGGCTCGTCAGCGAGTTCACCGTCATGGTGCGGCCGCTGTCGGCCGCCATCGCGCTCGCGGAGGCCGTCGGCCCGCGCGTCGGGCACCTGGCCAAGGCGCCGTCGGGCTCGTAGGGCACCCGGCCGCCCCGCTGCTAGCGTCGGGCCATGGACGCCCTGCTCTTCGTCGACGACGGATCGGGCCCACCCGCCGACGCCCCGGCGGACGCGAGCGGGCGCGAGCCGCGCCCGCCGACCGAGGCGGAGGCGCTCGACGCGTACTCCACGGTCGTGACGACCGTCGCGCGCGAGCTGACGCGCAGCGTCGCCAGCCTCCGCGTCGCCCGGCGCGTGCGCGGCGGACGCACGGCGATGGGTGCGGGCAGCGGGGTCGTCATCACGCCGGACGGCTTCCTGCTGACGAGCGCCCACGTCGTGGAGGGCGCCCGCGAGGGCACCGCGACCTTCGTCGACGGCTCCGAGCTGCGCTTCCGCGTGGTCGGGCGCGACCCCCTCTCCGACCTCGCCGTCCTGCGCGTCGACGCGGCGAGCGGCACCTCGGGCCCGCCTTCCCCGCCCGCGGCGCGCCTGGGCGACGCCGGGCGGCTGCAGGTCGGCCAGCTCGTCGTGGCCATCGGCAACCCGCACGGCTTCGGCGGCTCGGTCACCGCCGGCGTCGTCTCGGCCCTCGGCCGCTCGCTGCCCGTCGGTGGCCGCGGCGGGCCGCAGCGCCTCGTCGAGAACGTCGTGCAGACCGACGCCGCGCTGAACCCCGGCAACTCCGGCGGCGCCCTGGCCAACGGCACGGGCGAGGTGGTCGGCGTGAACACCGCCGTCGCCGGCGTGGGGCTGGGCCTGGCCGTCCCCGTCGACGACGGGACCCGCCGGATCATCGCGACGCTCATGGCCGACGGCCGCGTGCGCCGCGCCTACCTCGGGCTGGCGGGCGGCACCAGGCCGCTGCCCCCGCGCGTCGCCGGCCGCTTCGGCCGCGAACGGGGCGTCGAGGTGCTCGAGGTCGTCGCCGGCAGCCCGGCCGCGACCGCGGGGCTGCGCCCCGAGGACCTGCTCGTCGAGCTCGACGGCGCCCCCGTCGAGGGCGTCGACGACGTGCAGCGGCTCATGGACGCCACGCGCATCGGCCGGCGGCTGGACGCCGTCGTCGTGCGCGAGGGCGACGTCCGGCGGATCGCGGTGGTCCCGGACGAGCTGCCCTCGTCCGTCGGATGACGCCGCCGGTGCCCAGCGGCGACGAGGAGCCGCTGGAGGTCGTCGCCTCGGTCGGCCCGCTCGACGGGGTCGTCGTGCTCCTGCGGGAGTTCCTGCACCGCTCGGGCGCCGTGCGCGCCGTCGCGGTCGTCGACCGCGCGCCGGGCGAGGGCCCGGCCGTCGTGGACTGCGGGCGCCTGCTCCCCATCGAGGTCGACCTCGGCGCGCGGACGGTGTACCTCCCGCACGGCCTCGAGCTCGACGCCCCGCTGCCCGACCTCCCGCCGATGCACCAGCTGCCGCCCTTCGAGGTCGACCCGGCCGAGGGCCGCGTGACCTCGCCCCTGGGCGGGCTGCAGCACCTGGCCGAGTCGACCCGCGCGCTCGCGCACGCCCTGGGCGGGCGCAACGTGGCCCTGGCCCAGTTCGCCACCACCGACCCCGGCACCCCGCTGGCGATCACCGCCCGCGCCGACGACGCCGAGCCGCTCGTGGTGGCGCTCGGCGAGGAGGAGTTCACGATGGAGGACGACCGATGAGGGCCGTGCGCGTCGCGTGCGGCCTGACGTTCCTCGCCGCCGGCCTCAACCACTTCCGGGTCCCGAAGGTCTACCGGTCGATCATGCCCGACTACCTGCCCGCCCACCACGAGCTCGTGCTGGCCAGCGGCGTCGCGGAGGCCGTCGGCGGCGCGGGACTGCTGCTCCCGCGCACGCAGCGCGCCGCCGGCTGGTGGCTGCTCGCGACGCTGGCCGCGGTCTTCCCGGCCAACGTCCACATGGCCCTCCACCACGACCGCTACGCGCAGATCCCGCGCTGGGCGCTCGTCGCGCGCCTGCCCTTCCAGCTCGTCTTCGGCGCCTGGGTCGCCGCGGCGATGCGCGCGGACTGATCCCGCGAGCGCGCTAGAGCCGGGCGAGGAAGGCCGTGACGGCCTCGGCGTAGGCCTCGGGCGCGTCGTCGACGACGAAGTGGCCCGTCGCCGGCAGCACCACGAGCTCGGCGTCGGCGAGCTCGGCCACGAACCGGTGGGCGCCGGCCACCGGCGCGAACGGGTCGTCCTCGCCCCAGAGGACGAGCGCGGGCACGTCGAGCGCGCGCAGCCGCGGCGCGTAGGGCTCGAGCTCGGCGAACTGCCCCGAGCGGTAGAGGTCGAGGACCGAGCGGCGTCGCTCCTCGTCGGCGAAGCCCTTGAAGTACTCGGCCAGCGCGGCGTCGTCGAGGGCGGGTGACATCGACCGCAGCAGGCCGGCGAAGGCGGTCGCGTCGAGCGCGTCGACGAGCTGCTCGCCCTGCCCGGGCGTCCGCAGCCCTTCGGCCATCCCGTGCCAGCGCCCATCGGGGAAGAAGCCCGTGTCGCTGAGGACGAGGCCGGCGACGGCGTCGGGGTGGTCGCACGCCCAGCGCAGGCCGATCAGGCCGCCCCAGTCGTGGACCACGAGGACGACGCGGTCGAGGCCCAGCTCGGTGCGCCAGCGCTCGACGGCCTCCACCGCCCGCGTCCAGGTGGCCGGGCGGTCGGGGGGCGAGTCGCCGCTGCCGGGGAGGTCGGGCGCGAGGGCGCGCCAGCCGGCGTGGGCCGCGGCGGCCAGGACCGGCCGCCACATCCAGGACGACTCCGGGAAGCCGTGCAGGGCGACGAGCGTCCCGCGCGGCGGGCGCCCCGGATCGGGCGCCGCCTCGCGGTAGGCCAGGCCGCCGGCGTGCTGGACCTCGTCGTCGCTCACGCCACGACGCTCGCAGTCCTCCCGGACGGCGCCGGAGCCGCCACGGGCACCCGGGCCACGTTGGCCAGCGCGGCCACGAGGCCGGCCAGCCCGACGAGCAGCCACAGCGCCGTCGGCAGCGACGTCAGCTCGGCGAGCGCGCCGACGAGCGGCGGGCCGGCCATGAGCCCGGCGTAGCCCATGCTCGACACGGCGCCGAGCGCCAGGCCGGGGGCGATCCCGGGGACGTGCCCGGCGGCGCGGAAGACGAGCGGCACGATGCAGGAGACGCCGATCCCGAGGCACGCGAACCCGAGCACCGCCGCCGCCGGGGACGCTGCGACGAGCGCCAGCGCGAACCCCGCGGCGGCCAGGGTGCCGCCGGAGCGGACCAGGCGGACGGGCCCGAGCGCCTGCACGAGCCGGTCGCCCGACGTGCGCCCGACGACCATCGCCACCGAGAAGGCGGTGAACCCGGCGGCGGCGAGGCCGGCCGACGTCCCGAGCTCGTCGTGGAGGTAGACCGCCGACCAGTCCCCGCACGCGCCCTCCACCAGGAGGCCGGAGAAGGCCAGCGCCCCGATGGCCCACAGTCGTCGCGGCGGCCGCACGAGCACGGGCTCGGCGCGGCCGCCGGCGTCGGCGCTGTCGGGCAGGAACCAGCGGGAGGCGGCGAGCATGACCGCGAGACCGGTCGAGCGCCGCCACGGGCAGGTGCACCCGCGGGTCGACGCCGGCGGCGGCCACCAGGCCGCCGAGCACCCCGCCCACGAGGCCCCCGGCCGAGAAGCCGGCGTGGAAGCTCGACAGGATCGGGCGCCCGAAGCGCTTCTCGACGGTGACGCCGTGCGCATTCATCGCGACGTCGAGCGCCCCCATCCCCATGCCGAAGAGGAACGTCAGTGCGACGAAGGCCCCGAACGACGGGGCGAGCGCGACGCAGGCGGTCGCGACGGCAGCCAGCACGAGGCCGCCCCGCGTCGCCGTGCGGCTGCCGACCCGCGCCGCGAGCGCGCCCGCGGGGGGCATCGCCACGATGGCGCCCAGCGCGACGGCGGCCAGCGCCAGGCCGAGCTGGCCGTCGGAGAGGTCGAGCCGGTCGCGGATCGCCGGGATCCGGGTCGCCCAGGCGCCGAAGAACGAGCCGTTGGCGAGGAACACGGCGAACACCGCCCAGCGGGCGGCGCGCACGGGGTCGTCGGCGCGCGTGGGGACCACGGCCCCACGGTAGTCACCGGGCACGCCCGTCCGCCCTAGAGCCGCGCCAGGACCTCCTTCGCGGCCCGCTCGCCCGCGGACACCGCGCCGTCCATGTAGCCCGTCCAGTGGATCGCCGTCTCCGTCCCGGCCCAGTGGATCCGGCCGACGGGGGCGCGCAGGGCCTCGCCGTACTCGGTCAGGACCCCGGGCGGCGTGAACGCCTCGTAGCACCCGCGCGTCCACTCGGCCTCGGACCAGTCCTGGAGGATCAGCCGCCGCGGGCGGCCCGCGCGCGCCCCGAAGTAGCGGGCGAACTCCGCCGTCACGACCCGGGCGCGCTCGCGCGCCGAGCGCCGGGTGAGCGCCCGCGCGGCGTCGCCCTCGACGAAGCCCAGGAGGACGCCCGGGCGGCCGCTCGGCGGCGAGTTGTCGTAGGTGATCTTGATCGGGCCCGTGTCGGACTGGACCTGCCCGCTGAGGCCGTCGGCACGCCAGAACGGCTCGTCGTAGACGGCCAGGCACTTGATGACCGACCCCTGGGGCATGCGCTGCGTGAGCTGGTCGCGGGCGGCGGAGAGCGGGCGGTCGTAGGCGATGCGGCCGGCGAGCGTCGGCGGGACCGCGACGACGACCCGCCGCGCGCGCACCGTCCGGCCGTCGGCGTGGACGACGACGCCGTGGGCGTCCTGCTCGATGCGCCGCACCGGCGCGCCGAGCCGGACGCGGCCCTCGAGCCGGCGGGCGAGGAGGACCGAGATCCGCTGCGATCCCCCGACGAAGCGCGACTCCTGCGCGCCGCCGGCGGTCGTGGTCAGGCGCCCCAGCGACCCCGGGTTGGCCGCGTTGCCGGCCTGGGCGACGTACCAGAGCAGGAAGAGGTGGGACAGGTCGGCGGGCTCGGCCGCCCAGACGGCCTCGACGGCGAGGTCGAAGACCTTGCGGGTGTCCTCGTCGGGGATGTTCTGCAGCTTCCACGTCTCGCTCGTCATCGCATCCCACTCGCGCGCCCGCGGGGCGGCCCAGGGCCGGTCGAGCGGGAGCGTCGCCGCGTCGGCGTCGATGCGGCCGATGAGCGCCGCGACCGCGCCGGCGGTCGGGAAGGGCGCGAGCGGCGAGCTGGCCGGGAAGGGCGTGCGCTGCCCGTCCCAGCTGAGGAGCGTCTGGCCGTCGTTGTAGGTCTTGAACGTCCTCACCCCGACGGTGCGGGCGCGCGCGAGCAGGCGGTCCTGGGTCGGGCCGATCCACTGGCCGCCCACCTCGACGACCTTCCCGCCGCCGAGCCTGGCGTTGAGCGTCCTCCCGCCGACACGGGCCCGCGCCTCCAGGACGGCCACGGAGCGGCCCCGGGCGACGAGGTCGGTGGCGGCCGTCAGCCCGCTCAGCCCCGCACCCACCACGACGACGTCGACCCGGTCGCGGTGCCGTCGCCGCGCGGCCGGCGCCGGGCCCGCCGCGCCGAGCGCGACACCCGCCGCCAGCGCGGCTCCGCCGGCCACCGCCTGCCGGCGCGTCAGCGTCCTGTCCTCGCCCATCCCGTGCTCCCCTCGCCGTGGACCCTGCCAAGCGCCATCCTGCCACGCACCGCGGGCGCGCCGCCCGCGCCGGGAGCGCGACGGGCTCGGCTACGCTCGCCGCCGGCATGGAGCACACCGCCGAGGGCTACTGGGTGCAGGAGGCCGGCCGGCCCGAGCCGGCCTCCGCCCTGCGCGGGACGACGACGGCCGACGTGGCCGTCGTCGGCGGCGGCTACCTGGGCCTCTGGACCGCGTGGCACGTCCTGCGCCACGCCCCCGGCGCGCGGGTGGTCGTGCTCGAGGCCGGGGTCTGCGGGACGGGTCCGTCCGGACGCAACGGCGGCTTCGTCAACGGGCTGTGGGACAAGGCCCCGACCGTCCTGGGCCAGGCCGGCCCCGCCGCGGCCTCCGACCTGCTCGAGGCCGCCCAGGCCTCCGTCGACGCGATCGGCGCCTGGTGCGACGAGCAGGGCGTCGACGCCTGGTTCCGGCGCGCCCCGCACCTCGAGGTCGCCACCGCGGCGGCCCAGGAGGGCGGCGACGACGGGGTCGCCGCCGCGTGCGCGGCGGTCGGACGCGACGACGAGGTGCGGCCGCTGAGCGCCGCCGAGGTCGCGCGGGTGTGCCGCTCCCCGGTCTTCGGGGGCGGCCTGCGCATCGCGTCGGCGGCGACGGTCCAGCCGGCCCGCCTGGCCTTCGGGCTGCGCGACCGCGTGCGCGCCGTCGGCGCCGTCGTCCACGAGGGCAGCCGCGTCCGCCGCGTCACCGGCGGCCCGGCGCCGCGCGTGCTGACGGACGGCGGCGAGATCCGGGCGGGCGCCGTCGTGCTCGCGGTCAACCACGCCACGGCCGGCCTGGCGCCGCTGCGCCGGGCGCTGGCGGTGGCGTCGAGCCACATCGTCCTGACCGAGCCGGTGCCCGACGTCCTCGAGCGCGCGGGCTGGACGGGCGGTGAGGCGCTGAGCGACCGCCGGACGATGCTGCACTACTTCCGCACGACCCCGGACGGGCGCATCGCCTTCGGCTGGGGCGGCGGCCGCATGGCGCTCGGCGCCCGGCGCCGGCGCGTGCTCGACGTCGACCCCGACGTGGCCGCCCGCACGCACCGCGACCTCGTGCGCGTCTTCCCCGAGCTGGCCGGCCGGCGCATCACGCACGCGTGGGGCGGGCCGATCGACGTCTCCCCCACGCGCCTGCCGCAGTTCCGGACCCTGGCCGGGGGCGGCGTCCACGCGGGGTTCGGGTTCACGGGCAACGGCGTGGGCCCGGCCCACCTCGGCGGGCGCATCCTCGCCGCGCTCGCGCTGGACCGCCGCGAGCCGGTCACCCGGCTCTGCGTCGTGGAGCCCGGCGCGCGGCGCTTCCCCCCGGAGCCGCTGCGCCTCGCGGGCGGCGCCGCGATCCGGGCGGCGATGGTCCACGCGGACGACCTGCTGGACGCGGGCCGCACGCCCGGCCCGGCGACGCGGTTCGTCACGTCGCTGCCCCGGCGGCTGGGGATGTCGCTGCCGCGCTGAGCGAGCGGGACGACGACCGGCCCAAAGCACTCGGGCCCCGGAAGTCCGGGGCCCGAGGGGTGGTGCTGGCTAGGCGGCCTCGCGCAGGGCGGCCATGGCCGGGTCGTCGGCCAGGCGCTTGAGCGCGCGGGCCTCGAGCCGGGCGGCGTCCTGCGGCGAGCAGCCCAGGGCGCGGGCGGTCTGCGCCTGGGTGCGGGGCTCCTCGCCCTGCGTGCCGAAGCGCAGGTGGATGACCTTCCGCTCGGCCTCGGGCAGCTGGTCCACCGCGCTGACGACCTCCGCGGAGACGAGGGTCTCGGAGACCTCCTCCTCCACGGGACGGCCCTCGGCGGCGATGAGGTGCCCGAGCTCGCTGCCCTCCTCCTCGCCCACAGGGGCGTTGAGGCTCGGCGGCGTGTAGTCGACCTCCTTGATGGCGGCGACCTCCTCCGGCGTCAGGCCGGTCGCCGCGGCGACCTCCTCGACGGTCGGGTCACGCTCGAGCTCCTTGGCCAGGTCGCTCGTCACGCGCCCGACCTTGCGGGCGCGCTGCGCGACGTTGGCCGGCAGGCGGATCGAGCGGGCGGTGTTGTCGAGCCCGCGCTGGATGGACTGCCGGATCCAGAGCGTGGCGTACGTCGAGAACCGGAAGCCCTTGCGCCAGTCGAACTTCTCGGCGGCGCGGATGAGGCCCAGCATGCCCTCCTGGACGATGTCCGTCATGGGCAGGCCGTGGCCGATGTAGCGACGCGCGATCGAGACCACGAGTCGCAGGTTGGAGTTGATCAGCAGCTCCTTGGCCGCGAGATCGCCCTTCTCGATGCGCTGGGCGAGCTCGATCTCCTGCGCCGGCTTGAGCAGGGGGTACTTGCCCGCATCGCGCAGGAGCAGGTCGACCGAGTCCACGGCGATCTCGGGCTGCTGACGGAGGGTGATGGTGTCGTTCTTCTTCAAGGTGCTCGTTGTGTCCTTCGCAAAACCAACTGTGATACTCGGAATTGTACCCGAAGACCGTTGTTCATGCAACCTTCGGGGCGGCGCGACGAGGCCCTGCCCGGGATACGTGCCAGGGCCCTCTACAGACGAACGCCAGTTCGCGGGAGAAGTTTCCCGTCCGAGCCTGAAACTTCCCTAAACGCCGGGATCCGGCCGAGTCCGCGGCCCTGCGGCCCCGGTGGTCAGCGCACGACGAAGGCCACGTCGTCGACGAAGCAGTAGCTCCAGTCCTCGCCGGGCTCCGCGGAGCGCACGATCGGGTGCTCGACCTCACCGGCGTGCCGGCGCGCGTGGCGGTTCGGCGACGAGTCGCAGCACCCGATGTGGCCGCAGGCCATGCACATGCGCAGGTGCACCCAGGGGCTGCCGATCTTCAGGCAGTCCTCGCAGCCCGGGATCGACTCGGGCAGGTCGACGATCGCGATCGTGTCCAGGTGCGTGCACTCGGCCATGGGACCGAGACTAGGCACGCGGTCAAGGCCGCCAGGGCGGCGGTCGACGGGTCCGCCGGGCCGTGAGCACGATCCCGGCATGCGACGAGCGTCACCTTGCGTCCCCGCGGCCCGTTCTCGGTCCCCGCCGCGGCGGCGTTCCCGCGCGGCTCCGCCGCGACCGGCCGACGAGCTCCGCGCCGGCGCGGTCGGCCGTCAGCCGGAGACGGTCGGCGAGCCGGCGGCCGCCAGGAGCCGCCCGGGCCGGCCCGTGCCGTCGGCGCGCACCTGCAGGACCTCCTCGCCACGGCCGTAGAGGAGGTGCTCGTCGTCGCGCCAGGCGAGCTGGTCGTCGACGGGCCGGACCTCGGCCAGGGGGGTGTCGCGCCCCGTGCGCAGGTCGAGCACGTAGAAGCGCCAGCGCGGCGGCGACCCCACCGTCTTCTTGTAGCCGATGCGCGTGCCGTCGGGCGAGAGCGACGGGCACTCGACGTCGCCCCGCACGACGACCAGCCGCCGGGCGCGCACGCTGCCGCGCACGAGGAGGTGGTCCCCGCCCGTGGCCAGCGTCGCGTAGAAGGTGTCCTCGTCGCGGGCGAACGTCACGCCCCAGAGATTGCGGTCCCGCGGCGCGATGGTCCGGCCGTCCCGGACGATCGTGAAGCGCTCGAGGTTGCCCAGCGTGCGGCCCCGCGCGAGGTCGAGGAGCGTCGTGGCGGTCGAGAACGTGCCCGGGCTGCCGTAGGCGTGCCCGCCGATGAAGGTCGTGATCGCCCCGAGGCTGCCGTCCGGCGACACGCGCGTGCGGCTCGGGATCCCGGCGGTCCGGAACGACCGCTGCACGCGCCAGTGGGCGTCGAAGACCGTCACCGCGGTCGCGTCCCCGAGCGTGCCCCGCACGCGCAGGCAGATCCCGCGGCCGCCGGCGAAGGCCACCCGGTCGCAGGTCTGCGGCCCCAGACGACGGGCCGCGGGCGCTCCCAGCGGCGCGGTCGCGATGCGCCCGTAGGTCGCGGCGCGCCGGCGGTCGAGGCTGCGGAACAGGACGAGCGGGCCGGTGCGGTCGGCCGGCGCGGAGACGGCGTCGGGACGCGCGTGCGACTCGCGGGCGTCGGCCTCGCGGGCGCCGTCGACCGCGCGCAGGACGGCGATGGCGGCCACGAGGACGCAGGCGCCGGCCAGCGCCGCGAAGGCCCGGGCCCGGCGGTCACGCACGGGCGGCGTCCCCGGTCGGGCGGCCCGCGCGCAGCAGGGAGGCGCTGAGCGCGAGCGCCAGGACGACCGCGACCGCGAAGGCCTCGAGCGCGGCGGTCAGGCCGAAGGCCGTCCAGGCGGCGCCGAAGAGGACCGAGCCCAGCAGCCGCGAGGCGCTCGAGGCCGTCCCGACCACGGAGAGGCCGGTCCCGCGGACGCCCTCGGGCAGCATCGCGCTGGCCAGCGCGGCGAGGACGCCGTCGGTCGCGGCGTAGCCCGCGCCGAGCAGCGCGAGGGCGAGCACGACCGTCACGGGGCCGCCGCCGGCCAGCAGCAGCGCGTCGACGCCGACCATGAGGGCCGAGCCGCCGAGGAGCACCCGGCCCCGGCCCACGCGGTCGGCGAGGCGGCCGGCCGGCACGGCCAGCGCCATGTACACGAGCGCGGTGCCCAGGAAGAGCAGCGGGAAGGTGGCGACGCCGACGCCGACGCGATCGCGCAGCGCCAGGTAGACGAAGGCGTCGCTCGTCGCGGTCAGGCCCAGGAGCGCGGCCACGGCGGCCAGGCGGCGCACGCGGGCGTCGTGCAGGACCTCGCGCGTGAGCGTGCGCACCTTCGCCGGCGCGGCGGGCGCGGCCACCGCGGGCGGGCGGACGAGCAGCGCGATGACGCCGACGCCGAGCAGCGCGGCGCACAGCGAGACGAGCCAGACGGTGCCGTAGGCGCCGGGTGCCGCCGCGAGCAGCGCGAAGGCGATGAGCGGGCCGAGCAGCGCGCCGGTCGTGTCCATCGCGCGGTGCACGCCGAACGCCGTCCCGAGGTCCTCCTGCGGCGTGCTCAGCGAGATCATCGCGTCCCGCGGCGCCGTTCTGATCCCCTTGCCCAGCCGATCGAGCAGGACGGCCCCGCCGACGGCGGCCCCGGCCGTCCCGCCGACGGCCAGCAGCGCGCGGGCCACGGCGGACGTCCCGTACCCGGCGGTGGCCACACGGTGGTGGCGGCCCGTGCGGTCGCCCAGGACCCCGCCGACGAGCGCGACGAGCGCGGCGCCGCCGCGCTGGACGCCGTCGACGACGCCGACGGCGACGGGCGCGAAGCCCGCGACGGAGACGAGGTAGAGCGGGAGGACGGCCGCCACCATCTCCGAGGAGACGTCCGTCAGCAGGCTGGTCAGGCCGAGCAGCAGGACCGTTCGCGGGACGGCCGGCGAGGCGGCCGGGGTCGACCGGCGCCGCAGGAGCTGGCGGTGCCCGCGGACCAGGGCTCCCGAGGACTGGACGCGGTACACGCCGACGACGGTACGGGCGCCCCGCGCCGTCCACCCTGGCCAACCGGACAGGGTGAAGGGCAATATCAGGATCTCTGATCGCCTTTGCTAGCTTTGCGAGCTTCGCCGACGTCCCCGGAGGCCCCCGCAATGAACAAGTTCGAGCGCACGAAGGCCGAGAAGGACGGCCTCGACGTCCTGCCCGCCCTGCTGCGGGCGGCCGACGAGGGCTGGGAGACCCTCGACGACGGCGACCTCATGCGCCTGAAGTGGTACGGGCTCTACGCCCACAACGCCAAGGACGGCCACTTCATGTTGCGGGTGAAGGTCGTCCAGGGCGTCCTGAGCGCCGACCAGGCGGAGGTCATGGCCTCGATCGCCGAGGACTTCGGGCGCGGGATCATCGACTGCACGACCCGGCAGTGCTTCCAGGTCCACTGGATCACGCTGGACGCCATCCACGAGATCTTCGCCCGCCTGGACGGCTGCGGGCTCACGACGTCCGGCGCCTGCGGCGACATCACCCGCAACGTCGTCGGCTGCACCGTGGCGAGCATCGCGCACGACCAGGTCGTCGACGGCCACGCCGTGGCCGAGGCCACCCACGAGCACTTCCTCGACAACAAGCTCTACTCGAACCTCCCGCGCAAGTACAAGATCTCGATCACGGGCTGCCGCGAGGACTGCGCGCGCGGCCTGATCAACGACGTCGCGCTCTCGGGCGCCGTCCACGACGACGGGACCGCGGGCTTCAACCTCCGCATCGGCGGAGGCCTCTCGAGCAGCCCGCACTTCGCGCGGAGCCTCGACGTCTTCGTCACGCCGGAGGAGGTCCCGGAGGTGGTCGCCGGCGTCACCGCGATCTTCCGCGACAGCGACGAGAACCGCAGCAAGCGCGGCCGCGCCCGCCTGAAGTTCCTCGTCGACGCGATGGGCCCCGAGGCCTTCCGCGAGGAGCTCGTGCGCCGCGTCGGCCGCGAGCTGCGCCCGGCGGCGCCGGCCCGGGGTGGGTGGGGTCGCGATCTCGGCCACGACCACCTCGGGATCACGCCGCAGGCCGACGGCGAGCACAGCGCGGTCGGGTTCTGCGTCCCCGTCGGGCGGCTGAAGGCCTCGCAGCTCCACGAGCTGGTGCGCCTCGCCCGCGAGTACGCCACCACGCCGGAGGTGCGGCTGACGCACCAGCAGAACGTCCTGCTGTCGTGGATCCCCAACGAGCGGGTGGACGACCTGCTCGCCGAGCCCGTCGCGCAGGAGCTCCAGCCGCGCCCGACGTTCTTCAACCGCGCGCTGCAGACGTGCACCGGCAAGGAGTTCTGCGGCCTGGCCAAGGTGCACACGAAGGGCCCGGACGGGGGCCGCGCCGCCGAGATCGCCGCGTTCCTCGACACGCACGTCACGCCGAACGGCCACGGCGAGGACTTCCGGCTGCACTTCGCCGGGTGCTCCTCGAGCTGCGCCCAGCACCAGATCGCGGACATCGGCATCGAGGGCGTCCTGAAGAAGGTCGACGGCGAGTTCGTCGAGGCGATGGACATCCGCATCGGCGGCCGCCTCGGGGCCGACCCGAAGTTCGGCGACGTGGTGCTCCGCAAGGTCCCGAACTGGGAGCTCAACGAGACGCTGCTGCGCATCTTCAGCCTCTACGAGACGACGCACGACGAGGGCGAGACGTTCCGGGCCTTCGCCGCCCGGACCCCGCCGGAGTGGTGGTCGGCGCAGCTCGCGCCCGAGGAGGTGGAGGTCCCATGACCGCCGAGGCCGTCCTGCAGGACGCGGTCGCCCGCCACGGCGACCGGCTCGTCCTGCTGTGCTCCTTCCAGAAGGAGGAGTCGGTCCTGATCGACGCGCTGACCCGCCTGGACGGCGGGCGCGACGTCCGCGTGGTCACGATCGACACGGGCGTCCTGTTCCCGGAGACGCTCGCGACCTGGCGGGCCTTCGAGCAGCGCTTCGGCGTCGAGGTCGCCACGGAGGACGCCCGGCACCCGGACGGCCGCTGGACGGCCGACGACTGCTGCGGTGACGCGAAGGTCGCCGCGCTCGAGCGCGCGCTCGACGGCGCCGAGGGCTGGATCACCGGCATCCGCCGCGTCCAGGCGCCCACGCGCGCGCTCGCGCAGCCCGTCGAGCGCGACGAGGGCCGCGGGCTGTGGAAGTACAACCCGCTCGTGGACTGGACCGACGAGGACGTCTGGGCCCGGATCGCCGAGCGCGACCTGCCCTACCACGCGCTGCACGACGCGGGGTACGCCTCGATCGGTTGCGCGACCTGCACCGCCCCCGGCGCGGGGCGCGAGGGGCGGTGGGCCGGCCTGGACAAGACCGAGTGCGGCCTGCATGTGCCGCCGGTCGTCCGGGCAGGCTCCTGAGGCATGGATCCCGTCGTCGTCCTGTTCGGCCTGGGCGTGGGCGTGCTCGTGGGCCTGACGGGGATCGGCGGCGGGTCGCTCATGACCCCGCTGCTCGTCCTCTTCGCGGGCGTGCACCCCGTCGTGGCGATCGGCACCGACCTCGCCTATGGGGCGGTGACGAAGACCGTCGGCGGGTGGCGGCTGCTGCGCAGCGGGAAGGTCGACCTCGGCGTGTCGGGGTGGCTCGCCGTCGGCAGCGTCCCCGGGTCGCTCACCGGCGTCTGGCTCATCGGCCGGCTGCACGACCGCTACGGCGACCGGCTCGACACCGTCCTGCTGTGCGGGATCGCGGCCGCGCTCGTCGTCGTCTCGCTGTCGATCCTCGGGCGCGCAGTGTTCCTCCCCGCGCTGGCGGCCCGCGAGCAGGAGACCGTGCGCCTGACGCCGCGCGTGCGCGTCGTGGCCGTCGCGATGGGGCTCGTCCTCGGCCTGCTCGTGGGCATGACGTCGGTGGGCTCGGGCGCGCTCGTCGGCCTGGCCCTGATCGTCGTCTTCCGGCTGACGCCCCATCGCGTCGTGGGCACGGACGTCTTCCACGCGGCGATCCTGCTGTGGAGCGCGGGCCTGGCCCACTGGGTCTCGGGCAACGTCGACCTCGGGCTCATGGTCACGATCCTCGTGGGCTCGCTGCCCGGGATCTGGCTCGGCACCGCGCTGCTGCCGCACGTCCCGGCGGCCGGGCTGCGGCCGGCGCTGGGGTGCGTCCTGCTCGCCTCGGCCCTCGGCGTGCTGAGCAAGGCCGGGGCCGATGTGCCGGCCTGGGCTATCGTCGGAGCCCCCCTGGCGGCCGGCGTGGCCGCCGCGCTCGTCCACCGCTCCCGTACGCGAGCCGCCGTCGCAGCCGCATGAACGCCAGCACCGTCACCCATCTGCGCGCCCTCGAGGCGGAAGCCGTCCACATCATGCGGGAGGTCGCCGCGGAGCGCGAGCGCCTGGCGCTGATGTTCAGCGGCGGCAAGGACTCCATCGTCCTCCTGCGCCTGGCGGAGAAGGCGTTCCGCCCGGCCCGCTTCCCGTTCCCGCTGCTGCACGTCGACACGGGGCACAACTTCCCCGAGGTCCTCGCGTTCCGCGACCGCCGCGTGGCCGAGCTGGACGAGCGCCTCGTCGTCGCCTCGGTCCAGGCTTCGATCGACGCCGGGCGCGTCGTCGAGGAGACCGGCCCGCGCGCGTCGCGCAACCGCCTGCAGACGACGACGCTGCTCGACGCGATCGAGGAGCACCGCTTCGACGCGCTCTTCGGCGGGGCGCGCCGCGACGAGGAGCGCTCGCGGGCCAAGGAGCGCATCTTCTCGCTGCGCGACGACTTCGGCGGCTGGGACCCGCGCCGGCAACGGCCCGAGCCCTGGGACCTCTACAACGCCCGCATCGGCCAGGGCGAGCACCTGCGCGTCTTCCCCCTGAGCAACTGGACCGAGCTCGACGTCTGGCAGTACATCGCCGAGGAGGAGCTCGAGGTCCCGTCGATCTACTTCGCCCACGAGCGCGAGGTCTTCCGCCGCGACGGGATGCTGTACGCGGTCTCGCCCTACGTGGAGCTGCTGCCCGGCGAGGAGGCCTTCGCGACCTCCGTGCGCTACCGGACGGTCGGCGACATGAGCTGCACGGGCGCCGTCGCCTCGAGCGCGACGCGGCTCGACGACGTCGTGGCCGAGATCGCGGCGACGACGGTCACCGAGCGCGGGGAGACGCGCGCGGACGACCGCGTCAGCGAGGCGGCGATGGAGGACCGGAAGATCGCCGGCTACTTCTGATGTCGGACCTCCTGCGCATCGCCACGGCCGGCTCGGTCGACGACGGCAAGTCGACCCTCATCGGCCGGCTCCTGCTCGACGCCAAGGCCGTGCTGGCCGACCAGCTCGCGCACGTCGAGGAGGCCTCGCGGCGCAAGGGCGCCGACGCCCCGGACCTGGCGCTGCTCACGGACGGCCTGCGCGCCGAGCGCGAGCAGGGCATCACGATCGACGTCGCGTACCGCTACTTCGCGACGCCGCGGCGGCGCTTCATCGTCGCCGACACGCCCGGCCACGTGCAGTACACGCGCAACATGGTCACCGGCGCCTCGACGGCCGACGTGGCCATCGTGCTCGTCGACGCGCGCAAGGGCGTCATCGAGCAGACGCGGCGCCACGCGTCGATCGCGTCGCTGCTGCGCGTCCCCCACCTCGTCGTCGCGGTGAACAAGATGGACCTCGTCGGCTGGGACGAGGAGGTCTTCGACCGCATCGTGCGCGAGTTCGCGGGCGTGCGGGAGCGGCTGCCCGGCGTGGCCGACGTCACCTTCCTGCCGATCAGCGCACTGCACGGCGACAACGTCGTCGAGCGCTCGGCCGCGGCGCCCTGGTACGACGGGGCGCCGCTGCTCGAGCACCTCGAGCGGGTCGAGCTGTCCGCCGAGCACGCCGGCGGCGGGTCGCTGCGCCTGCCCGTCCAGCTCGTCCTGCGCGGGCGGGTGGGATCCGATGAGTTCCGCGGCTACGCGGGCCAGGTCGCCGGCGGCGCGGTCCGCCCGGGCGACGAGGTCGTCGTGCTGCCCGCCGGCACCCGGACGACCGTCGCCAGCGTGCGGGTGCTCGACGAGGAGCTCGCGGAGGCCGTCGCGCCGCTGTCGGTGACGGTCACGCTGACCGACGACGTCGACGTGGGCCGCGGCGACCTCCTCGCCCCGCCCGAGGATCCGCCCCAGGTGACCCGCCAGCTCGAGGCCGAGCTCTGCTGGATGGCCGAGGCGCCGCTGCGGCCCCGCGCCCGGCTGCTGCTGAAGCACACGACCGTGACGGTCCCGGTCGTCGTCGACGCCCTCGAGGCGCGCCTGGACCTCGAGACCCTCGACGCCGAGCCCGGGCCCGCCGAGCTCGCGCTGAACGACCTCGGGCGGGTGCGGCTGCGGACGGCCCGGCCCCTGGCGATCGACTCCTACCGCTGCAACCGCACGACCGGCGCGTTCATCCTCGTCGACGAGGGCACGAACGACACCGTCGCGGCGGGCATGGTGCGCTAGACGTCCCCGCGGCGACCGGGGCGGGCGCCGCGGCGCCCGCTTGCCATCATGCGCCGCACATGACCCCCGGCCACGACGACCTCGAGCGGGCCGGCGCCGCGCTCGCCTCCCGCGTCCCGGAGCCCCTCGCGCCGTTCGCCCGCATCGCCTACGACCTCCGCTGGTCGTGGACCCCCGGCGGCGACGAGGCCTTTGCCGCCATCGACCCGGCGCGCTGGGAGCAGTGCGCCCACAACCCCGTGCGCCTGCTCGAGGAGGCCGACGCCGGCCGGCTCGCGGCCGCGGCGGCCGACGACGCGCTCCTGGCGCGCGCCGCGCAGCTCGAGGCGACGCTGCGCGCCGAGCGCGAGCGCCCACCCGCGCCGGCCGGCGCGGCGACCGCCGAGCACCCCGCCGCCTACTTCTGCGCCGAGTACGGCGTCCACGCCTCGCTGCCGATCTACTCGGGCGGCCTCGGCGCGCTGGCCGGCGACATCCTCAAGGAGGCCGCCGACCGCGCGCTGCCGCTCGTCGCCGTCGGGCTCCTCTACCGCCAGGGCTACTTCCGCCAGCGCCTCGACGGGTCGGGCTGGCAGCACGAGTACTGGGTCCCGACCGACCCCGAGCGCTGCGCGCTGGCGCCCGTCACCGGCCCGGACGGCGCCCCGCTCACCGTGACGGTCCCCATCGGCGAGCGCGACGTCGTCGCGCAGGTGTGGCGGGCCGACGTCGGCCGCGTGCCGCTCTACCTCCTCGACGCCGAGCGCGCCGAGAACGACCCGGTCGACCGCTGGCTCACGGCGCGCCTGTACGACGGCGACCCGGTGACCCGCCTGGGGCAGTACGTCCTGCTCGGCGTCGGCGGCGTGCGGGCGCTCGAGGCGATGGGCATCGAGCCCGGCGTGGTGCACCTCAACGAGGGCCACGCCGCGCTGTCGTGCCTGGAGCTCGCGCGCCGCGCGCACGGGGGCGGCGCGAGCCTCCACGACGCGCTCGAGGCCGCGCGGCGGCGGACGGTCTTCACGACCCACACCCCGGTGCCGGCCGGCAACGACACCTACCCCGGCGAGCTGGTGGCCGGCGTCCTGGGCCGCGTGGCGGCCGAGCTCGACGCCGACCCGTGGGAGGTCGTGCGGCTCGGCCGGACGCACCCCGACGACGAGGGCGAGCCCTTCGGCGTCACGCAGTTCGCGCTGCGCGCGTCCCGGGCGGCGAACGCGGTCTCCCGCCGCCACGGCGAGGTCTCCCGCGAGATGTGGCACGGCCTCTGGCCGGACCGCCCCGTCGACGAGGTCCCGGTGACGCACGTGACGAACGGCGTGCACGAGCCGACGTGGCTGGGGCCGGCGATGCGCGCGCTGCTCGACCGCCACCTGGGCGAGGGGTGGCTGCGGCGCGCCGAGCACCCGGAGACGTGGGCGCCGGTCGACGGCATCCCCGACGAGGAGCTCTGGGCCGCGCGCCGCGCCCAGCGCGCCTCGCTCGTCGCGTGGGTGCGCGAGCGCACCGTCCTCGAACGCCTCTCGCGCGGCGACACGCGCGAGTACGTCCAGGCGGCCGCCCGCGCGTTCGACCCCGACGTGCTGACGATCGGGTTCGCGCGCCGGGTCGCCACGTACAAGCGCCTGCACCTGCTGCTGCAGGATCGTGACCGGTCCCTCGCGGCGCTGGCCGACGGACGGCCGGTGCAGCTGCTCATCGCCGGCAAGGCGCACCCCCGCGACGACGACGGCAAGCGCCTCGTCCAGCACCTCTTCACGGCCAAGGACTCGCCCGCGGTCGCGGCGCGGGTCGCGTTCCTGGAGGACTACGACCTCGCGCTGGCCGCCCGCCTCGTGCAGGGCTGCGACGTGTGGCTGAACCTCCCCCGTCCCCCGCTGGAGGCCAGCGGCACGAGCGGGATGAAGAACGCCGTGAACGGCGGGCTGCACCTCAGCGTCCTGGACGGCTGGTGGGCCGAGGGCTACACCGGCGACAACGGCTGGCCGCTCTCCGGCGAGGTCGACGGCGACCACGGCGCCCAGGACCACCGCGACGCGGTCGAGCTGGCGCGGCTGCTCGGCGACGAGGTCGTCCCCGCCTTCTACGACCACGACGAGGGCGCCCCGCCCCGCGCCTGGCTGGCGCGCGTCAAGGCGTCGCTGCGGACGCTCGGGCCGCAGTTCAGCGCCGGGCGGATGCTGGCCGACTACGAGCGCCGGCTCTACGCCGAGCCCGCGCTGACGCCCTGAGCGGACGCGGGGACGGGCCGGGGATCCGGCGTCGGCCGGATCCCTTCTCCGTCTGTTTGAGTGCCTAGGGGCGGGCGCTGAGGGCGCCGCCGCAGTGCGGGCACGTGGCGCGGAGCGCAACGCGCTCGGCGGGCCAGAGCCGCAGGCACTTGGAGCAGAGGAAGCGCATGGGCCTCCCTCCTTTCTGCGGGCGGCGTCCGATGCCTCCCGTGGGGCCAGTCTACCCCGTGCCGGCCAGGCGTCGACGGAGCGTCCAGAACGCCACCGTGCCCAGCAGGAGCGGCAGCCAGAACAGGATGAGGCGATAGGCCAGCACGGCGGCCGTCGTGGCCGCCGCCGGCGCCCCGTAGACCACGAGCGTCCCGATCAGGCCCCCGTCGATGCCGCCGACGCCGCCCGGGATCGGCAGCAGGCCGCCGAGCTGCCCGATGAGGTAGCCCATGAGGATGATCGCGGGAGCCGGCGCGGCGCCGACCGCGTGGAAGGTCGCCCACAGCACCGCGTTGTCCCAGGCCCAGTAGCCGATCGCCCCGACGAGCAGGACCGGGTCGCGCTGGCGCACGATGAGGATCGCCTCCGCCGTCCCGTCGACGACGGCGTGGCGCGCGCCGACGACGAGCCGGTGGAGGCGACCCGCGGCGCGGGGCGCCTCCCCCCCGCGCCCGAGCTTCGGCAGCAGCAGGATCGCGCTGATGACCGCGACGGACAGCGCCGCGGGCAGCGCGGTGAGCAGCAGCGAGCGGTGCGGACCGACGAGCCCGACCGCCATGGCGGTCCCGATGAGGGCCACGGCGACGAAGTTCACCGAGCTCTTGATGAGGAAGAACGCCACCGACCGGCGGGCGATCCGGTCGGCCGGCATGCCCTCCCGGGAGAGGATCCAGGCACCGAGGGCGAGGCCGCCCGCGCCGCTGGCGGGGACGATCGAGCCGACCCCGACCTCGGCCAGCCCGATCTCGGCGCTGCGCCGCCAGGGCATCCGCCGGCAGAAGACCGGCCGGAACATGAGCACGTAGGACGCGCACGAGAGGGCCTCGAAGAGAACGCCCAGGGCGATCCAGCCCGGCTTGACGTCCCGGAGCGCCTCGCGCACCTCCCCCAGGCCCGGGGCGAGGACCGCGACGAGCACCAGGACGCCGATGAGCGCGGCGATCTCCAGCGCGCCGCGCACGAGCCGGTGCGGCGTGAACTGGTCGGGGAGCCGGCCGGCCGTCTGGGTGCCCACCCGACGATCGTTGCACAAGCAAGCACGCTCGCCCGGCCGCGAGCGCGAGGCGGCGAGCGCGCCGACCCTGAGGACGGCCCGCCGGGCGGACTGGGATCCTGGACCACGTGGACGCCGGGCGGCTCATCTTCCTCTGCGGCGTCCTGCTGGCCGTCGCGCTCGCCGCCTCCCTCGTCGCCGGGCGGGTCCGGGTCCCCGGGCTCGTCGCCTTCCTGGGGCTCGGCATGGCCGCGGGCTCGGAGGGCCTCGGCGGCCTGGCCTTCGACGACTTCGATCTGGCCCGGACGATCGGGATCGTCGCCCTCGGGCTCATCCTCTTCGAGGGCGGGCTGGCGACGAACTGGGACGAGGTGCGCCCGGTCATCGGCGGGGCGCTCTCGCTCGCGCTGGTCGGGACGATCCTCACGGCGCTCCTGACCGGGCTGGCCGCGTACGCGCTCTTCGACCTGACGCTGCTGGAGGGGTTCCTGCTGGGCTCGATCATCGCCGGCACCGACGGCGCCGCCATCTTCGCGGTGCTGCGGGGCTCGACGCTGCGCCGCCGCCTGGCGCGGACGCTCGAGGGCGAGGCCGGGGTCAACGACCCGGTGGCCGTCATCCTCGTCATCGGCTTCATCGACTGGATCGAGGACCCGGGCTACGGCGTGGCCGACATGGCGCTGCTCTTCGTCGAGGAGCTCGCCGTCGGCCTCGTCGTCGGCCTCGCCGTCGGCCTCGCGGCGACGTGGGCGCTGAGCCGGGTCCGGCTGGCCTCCGCGGGGCTCTACCCGCTCGCCTCCCTGGCCGCCGCCGCGCTGGCCTACGGCACCGCCGACGCCGGCCACGGCTCGGGCTTCCTCGCCGTCTTCCTCTGCGGCATGGTCCTGGGCAGCTCCGACATCCCGGCGCGGCGGACGATCGTGACCTTCCACGACGGGATGGCGTGGCTCGCGCAGCTCGGCATGTTCTTCACGCTCGGCCTGCTCGTGTTCCCCAGCCGGCTGGACGACGTCGCCGTCGAGGGCACCGTGCTCGCCCTCGTCGCGGCCGCCGTCGCGCGCCCGCTGGCCGTGCTCGTCGCGCTGCCCTTCGGGGGCTACAGCGTGCCCGACCGGCTCGTGCTCGGCTGGGCCGGCCTGCGCGGCGCGGTCCCGGTCGTCCTGGCGACCTTCCCCGTGATCGCAGGCGTCGAGGGCGGGGTCGACGTGTTCAACATCGTGTTCTTCGCCGTCGTGGTCAGCACGGTCGTCCAGGGTGCGACCTTCGAGCCGTTCGCGCACCTGCTCGGGGCCACGAGCGACGAGCAGGCGCTCCCGGCGCCGCTCGTGGACTCCGGCGCGGTGCGCCGGCTGGGCGCCGAGGTGCGCCAGTTCGCGGTGCGCCCCGGCGACGCCGCGGCCGGGCGCCCGGTGCGCGACCTCGGCCTGCCGCGCGACGCGCTGCTGAACCTCATCGTCCGCGGCGGCGAGGCGATCCCCCCGCGCGGGTCGACCGTCATCGAGCCCGGGGACCACCTGCACGTGCTCGTCCGCCAGGAGGCCGCCGTCGAGTTCTCCCGGCTGCTGCGGCGCTGGCGCGAGGGGCCGCTGGCCGGCCGGCCGCGCCGGCCGATCGGGCGGCGCGGGGTGACGGTCTTCGCCACGGGCCCGTGGACGCCCGGCGACGGCGACCCGGCCGCGCCCGAGCGCGTCAGCGGCCTGGAGGTCATCGAGCGCCTGCGGACCCGGCGCGACGTCCCCGGCGCGCTCGTCGCCCTCGAGGACGGCCGCTTCGCCTACACCGGGCCCGTCAAGGCCACGGGGTCCCCCCGCCAGCTCCAGGACGCCGCGCGGCGCCGGCTGGCCCACGCTGCCGGCGACGCCGAGCGGTCGTGGTGGCGGGAGGTCATCGGCGCGCTCGAGGGGGAGCGCCCGGTCTAGGGCAGGCCGGCGCACCGGCGACCGGCCCACGCGGCGTCGGGACGCGCCGCGTCAGTCCGCGCCCTGGACGGACGTACTGGCCGTGATGGGCACGGACCGCCCTCAGCCACGCGGAGCGGACGCATGGACCGTTGCGAGCCCCAGGCCTGGCCGCTAGACCTGCTGGCCGTGCGCCCGCAGGACCTCTCGACCAGCGACGACGTCGCCGCCACGCCGCCGTTGCCGGTTCGGCCGCTGCGCCCGGCGCCGCGGGCGCTGGCCGACGTCCTGGAGGGCGCCGCCCGCCTCGCGCTGCGCGAGGGCGGCGTGGCGTCGTGCTCGATCAGCGCCTTCGACGCCTCGGGCACCGGGTCCCTGCGGACGATCGTCAACGTGGGCGAGCTCGGCCCCGGCGAGGTCGCCCGGCCCCGCGACGAGCACTACCCGCTGGCCGGGTTCCCGAGGGTGGCGGCGGTGCTGCGCCAGCAGCGCGGCTACGTCGTGGCCGTCGACGACCGCGACGCCGACCGGGCGTCGGTCATGCTGCTGGAGGCGCTGGGCAAGCACTCCCAGGTCGGCGTGCCGCTCCTGCGCGACGGCGAGGTCTGGGGCGAGCTGTGGTGCGCGTCGAGCACGCGGCTGACCGTCGCCGACCTGCCGCACTTCTACCGCGTCGCGGCCGAGGTCTCCGCGCTCGTGGCCGCGGCCCGCCGCGCGGGGCTCCTGCTCGCCTCGGAGCGGGTCGACGCCCTGACCGGCCTCGCGGACGAGGTCGCCCTGCGCGAGCACCTCCAAGGGCTTGCCGGCGCCGGCGGCCCGGTCGCGGCGGCGCTCGTGGTCGGCGAGCTCGAGCGCCACCCCGGCGCGGGGAGCGCCGAGCTCGAGGGCCTCGCGGACGTCCTGCGCGAGCTGGCCGACCCGGAGGCCGGCGACCTCGTGGCCCGTGTCGGCCCGGCGCGGGCCGCGGTCCTGCTGCCGGCCCGCGACGAGCCGGCCGCGAACGCGCTGGCGGCGGCCGCCCTCGCCGGCCTGGCCCTCCGGCACCCGGCCGCGCGGCTGCGGTTCGGCGTCACGGCCACGACCGACCTCCCGCGCGACCACGCGACCATCCTCGACACGGCGGCCCACGCCGCGACCCACGCGCCGTCGGCGGGACGACGGTGAGCCCGGCGGCCCGGCCTCGGCCCGGGTCCGGCAGCATGTGGCGCTTGCCCCGGCCGACCGTCCCCATCCTCGTCCTCGTCGCCCTCCTCGCCGGCGGGCTGCTCGCGGCGCCGGCGGCGGACGCCCACCGCGTCCGCCTCGGCGCGGCGGGCGAGCGCTACGTCAAGCGCCTGGCCGGCGCCGACGCCAAGCGCCTCGCCCACCACGGGACCACGGTCCGCGTGACGCGTCGCCGCGCGTCCTGCCACGCCGTCGGGGCGACGCGCCGACACCGCCACCGGGCGCGCTGCACGTTCGGCTGGACGCGGTCGCTCCGCCGCCCAGGCGCGACGGCGATCCCGTACGCGTGCCGCGGCAGCGTGACGCTCCGGGCCCGGTCGCGCACGTCGCGGCGCGTGGTCGCCTCGGCCCGCCGGCTGCGCTGCCGGCGCCCAGCGGTGGCGCCCGTCACGCCGCCGCCCACCCCGGCGCCGCTGCCGCTCCCGGCGCCCACCCCCTCCGGGCCCGACGCGACCGTGCTGGCCGCCGGCGACATCACCGGCTGCAACGACGAGGCCGAGGCGACCGCCCGCCTCCTGGACGCCCGGCCCGCCGCCACCGTGCTCGCGCTCGGCGACAACGCCTACCCCCAGGGCACGGCCCAGCAGTACGCCGACTGCTACGACCCGACCTGGGGCCGCGCGAAGGCGCGCACGCTCCCGACCCCCGGCAACCACGAGTACGACACGCCCGGGGCCACCGGCTACTTCGGCTACTTCGGCGCGGCGGCCGGCCCCGGGTACTACAGCGCGGACCGGGGCACGTGGCACCTCGTCAGCCTCAACAGCGAGATCGACGCGTCGGCCACGTCGGCCCAGTACCGGTGGCTCGAGGCCGACCTGGCCGCCCACCCCGCCGCCTGCACGCTCGCCTTCTGGCACCGGCCGCGGTTCTCGGGCGGCTCGCACGGGGACTTCGCGCCCGTCGGCCCGCTGCTGGCGCTCCTGCACGCGCGCGGCGCCGACGTCGTCCTGGCCGGGCACGACCACACCTACCAGCGGTGGGCGCCGATGAGCCCGTCGGGGACGATCGACGCGGCCCGCGGCGTGCGCGAGTTCGTCGTCGGGACCGGCGGGCGGAGCCACTACCCGAACGTCGCCCCCCGTCCGGGGCTCGAGGTCGCCGACGACAGCACCTCGGGCGTGCTCGAGCTCACCCTCCGCGCTGGGCGCTACGACTGGCGCTTCCTGCCCATCGCCGGGCGGTCGTTCACCGACGCCGGCGGCCAGGCCTGCCACTGACGCGGCGGGCGCGGGCGCGGCGGGCGCCGGCGCGCCCGCCGCGGGCGGTTCACCGCGCGGGGTCCACGCGGAAGCCGTACGTCGTCGAGCCGTTCACGAACGCGCCGTCGTCGGGCAGACTGACCCACCCTCCGGGCAGCACTTGCGTGGTCTGGCCGAGGAAGCCGGTCAGGAGCTGCGTCGCCTGGGCGCAGCTCGGCGAGACGGCGCTGAGCCGCGTGAGCCGATAGCTGCCGGCGGGCAGCGGCAGGAGCCCGGCCTGCGTGGGCGCCGGCACGGCGACCGTCGCCGTGCAGGCCAGGTTGACGACGGGCCCGCCGCCGCCGCTGCGCAGCGTGACGGAGAACGAGGCCGAGCCGCGGCGGAAGACGCCCCGTCCGCGACCGCGGACGCCGGCCGACCAGCCGTTCGGGAGGCGGCCGTCGTAGTCGTCGAGGAACACCGGGAAGAGGTTGGCGGCACGGGCGCAGCTCAGGCCCTGGACGCGCAGCTGGTACGCGCCGCCCGGCAGCGTCAGGGCCCCGATGCGGTCGTTGTGCAGCACGCGGAAGGACGCCGGGCAGCGCGTGGACGCGCCGGCGGCCGGCGCTCGCACGGCGAGCGCGACCGCGAGGGCGAGCAGGAGCAGCAGCAGTGCCGCGAGGGCAGGGGCGCGGACGGAGGACAGGCGCATGGAGGCTCCCGGGTCGTGGAGACGGACGGCGGCCGTCGGCCGCGAACGGCGCGCTCCCAGCGTCACGCTCCCCGGAGGGCGGCGGCGCGACCCGGCCGTGCGTGGTCTACACCGCGGCGCCGCGAGAAGCAACAGCCTGTTGCACTCCGGGCGCCCGTGAGCGCGGAGGCGGCTGACGGGCGCGCTCAGGCGGCGGGCGCGACCGTCGGGCGGCGCACGAGCCACCAGGTCAGCCACAGCCCCAGCGCGAACAGCGGCAGCCCCATCGCGGTCCGCGCGATGCCGAGGGCCACGACCGCGCCGGCCAGGTAGAGCGGGAGCTGGACGGCCAGGCGGACGAGGAAGACGCCCGCCCACAG
This sequence comes from uncultured Actinomycetes bacterium, assembly GCA_963707695.1. GTDB lineage: Bacteria > Actinomycetota > Thermoleophilia > Solirubrobacterales > Solirubrobacteraceae > JAOPZW01. Next base: position 113,522 of record CAVPQY010000007.1, read on the forward strand.
CGCACTCGCGCGGGCGAAGGTCCGCACGCGCCGCGGGTCCTCGCGCCAGCCGGCGTCCTCGCCGTCGAGGCGGCTGACGATCTCCCCCACGAGCGGCCGGCGCACGACGATCGAGATGAGGAACGCGAGCGCGTAGGCCGCGTTGGCGAGCAGTCCCGGCAGGAAGAAGTTCTCCGCGCGCCCGCTGCGCGCCGCCACGAACGCCGCGAAGGCGACGCCCACCAGGCCCGAGACGGCGTGGCGCGGCGAGCCGCCCCGCGCGAGCCGGGCGATGGCGAAGGCGAGCGCGAGCCCGACCGCGACGGCGCCCGCCACCCCGGTGCGCGAGCCCGACACGGTGTAGGCGGTGACGAAGGCCACCGCCGGCAGGGCGGCCTCGGCCATGCCCAGCGGGCCGCCGATCGCGGCGGCGAGGTCCGGCGCCGTGGCGCGCTCGGAGTCGGCGTCCGCACCCATCGGCGCATGATGGCGCAGCGCGGCCGCCGCCGTGGCCGCCCGCGTCAGCGCGGCAGGACGCCGAGCGTCGCGCGCGGCCACGCCGACCGTGCGTGACGGACCGCACGCGATCGGCGGGTCGAACGACGCGGAGCCGCCGGGTCGCCGCTGGGACCGTCGTTCCCACCAGATGCGCCACCCGGGCGCCAGACCGCAGGAGGAGACCATGTCCGAGCGTCACATCACCACGACCGAGGTCCGTCGCGGCCGCCGCCGGACGGCGCCCCGCCGGATCCTCGTCCTGGCCTTCGCCGCGGCCGCCCTCACGCCGGCCGCCGCCATCGCGCGGCCCGCCGACGACCCCGCGCCGGCCACCGGCTCCCAGCAGGTGGCCACGGACACGGCCACGGCCGGCCTCGTCGCGCAGGAGCGGTCCTACGCGTCGGTGAACCGCCCGGACGCCGTGACGACCCCGACGGCGACGGCCCGGCCGTCGAGCCTGCTGGCGCAGGCCCGCTACTACTCGTCCTACGGGCCGGCGACCACGACGACCCGCGTGTCGGTCCCCGCGCGCCCCGCGCCCGCGGACGACGGCACGTCCTGGTCGACCATCGTGCTCGTGGGCCTGGGCGCCTGCCTGGCCGGCGCCGGCGCCGTGGCGGCCGCCGACCGGCGGCTCGGCGTCCGGCACTCGCGGATCCCGGCCTGACGCAAGACGCCCGGGGGCACCGGGGGGCGCCGCGCCAGCGGCGTCCCCCGTCGGGCTGCGAGGACCGATCGGGCTCTCGAGTTCTCCCGGTTGTGGGAGGGTTGGAGTCCATGCCGGCGAGGGGGCTGAAGCCGCATCGCCCGTCGCGGGGCTCGCGGAGCAGCCCGAGGGCCGCCTGCTGGGTCGATCTCCTGCAGGCCGCGGCGTCATGGTCGTCGCGGGGCGGTGGGCGCGGCGCTGATCGCCCCGGACCCGGGGCCGCGGGCAGTGCGAGAAGCGGCACGGTCACCGTCGCCCAGGGACCGCAGGCCGCCCGGGGGAGCTTCGTGCTCCTGGCCGGGACCCCGGCCGAGGTCCGGGTCACGGTCCGCGCCGCGGGGCGAGCGGCCGACGGCCGACGGCACGGTCACGCTGACCAGCGCGTCCTTCGTGACGCGGGGCCGGGTCCGCTGCCTGCGCACGACCGCGACGTCGGCGGTGATCGGGCGAGCGGCACGACGGTCTCGCTCACGGACGGCGGGCGTCAGGCGCGGTCCGGTGTCGTCGTGCGTGCGAGCAGGAGGACGACTCGACGGTCGCCACCTACCAGCTCGAACCCTCGAGCAGCCGCCGGACTGCGGCTCGGAGATCCGTGCCGATCGGCGGCCGATCAGCGGGCGCGTCGTGATCACCCGGCGCTGAGGGCGGTCCCATGAGCCACGGCGAGGAGCGCCCGGCCACCGCGCCGCCCCCACCGGTGATCGACGCCGCCCTGGCGCGCCGGCTCGTCGACCGCCAGTTCCCGCAGTGGTCGCACCTGCCGGTGACGCCCGTCGAGGTCGACGGCTGGGACAACCGCACGTTCCGGCTGGGCGACGAGCTCACGGTCCGGCTGCCCAGCGGCCACCGGTACGCCCAGCAGGTCGACAAGGAGCACCGGTGGCTGCCCGTGCTCGCACCGCAGCTCCCGCTCCCGATCCCGGCGCCCGTGGCCCGTGGCGAGCCGGCCGCGGGGTTCCCCTTTCCCTGGTCGGTGTACCGCTGGATCGACGGCGAGCTCCTGTCCCTGGCGCGCCCGGCGGACCTGACCGGCGTCGCGACGGCCCTCGCCCGGTTCCTCAACGCCCTGGGCCGGGTCGACGCGACCGGAGGGCCGGCGCCCGGGCAGCACAACTTCCACCGGGGCGGTCCGCTGTCGACCTACGCCGACGAGGCGCTCGACGCGATCGACGCGCTCGGCGACGAGGTGCCCCGCGACGCGGCGCTGCGAGTGTGGGACGCGGCCATGACGACCTCCTGGGACCACGACCCGGTGTGGTTCCACGGCGACGTCGCCGCCGGCAACCTGCTCGTCCGCGACGGGCGGCTGGCAGCGGTGATCGACTTCGGGTCGTCCGGCGTCGGCGACCCCGCGTGCGACACCGTCATCGCGTGGACGTGTTTCTCCGGGGCGAGCCGGGCGCGGTTCCGCGCCGAGCTCGACGCGGACCCGGCCACGTGGTCGCGCGGGCGCGGCTGGGCCCTGTGGAAGGCGCTGATCACCCTCCTCGGGCAGCTCGAGTCGGACGCGCCCGAGCCGGCGCAGCCCCGGCGCGACCTGGCCGAGCTCCTCGCCGACCCGGCCGGGCCCGGCGGCGGCGATCCCCGCTGGTAGCGTCGCCCGGGCGAGGATGCCGTCCAGCTTCATGCCGCAGCCCCTCGGGCCGTCGCCGGTCCGGTTCGCCGCCAACGGCCCGATCAGCCTCGCCTACCAGGTGCTGGGCGACGGGCCCACGACGATCCTCGTCGTCACGGGCTGGGTCCTGCCGATGGAGTCGATCTGGGACGACCCCGCCTACGCCCGCTTCATCGAGCGCCTCGCCTCCGACGCCCGGGTCGTCCTCCTGGACAAGCGGGGGACCGGCATGTCCGACCGCGTGAGCGTCGACCGGCTGCCGACGCTCGAGCAGCGCATGGACGACCTCGGCGCGGTCCTCGACGCCGTCGGCGCCGAGGAGGCGACGGTCCTGGGGCTGTCGGAAGGGGCGGTCCTGGCCGCCCTCTTCGCCGCCGCCCACCCCGAGCGCACCGCGGCGGCGGTGCTGTACGGCGGGTGGCCGTGCACCGTCGGCGACGGCGGCTACCCGTGGATGCCGACCCGCGCGGAGTTCGACGCGTTCGCCGCGAGCGTCCAGGCGTCGTGGGACGACATGGGCGAGTTCCTCGCCCTGTGGGCGCCCTCCAAGCAGCGGGACCCGGCCATGCGCGCCTGGTGGACGCGGGCGCTGCACCGCGGCGCCAGCCCCGCGTCGGCGGTCGCCTGGCTGCGGATGCTGGGCGACTTCGACATCCGCGAGGCCGTGCCGCGGATCCGTGCGCCGACGCTCGTCCTGCACCGGGCCGGCGATCGGATCGTCGCGCCCGAGAACGGCCGCTGGCTCGCCGAGCACGTGCCCGGCGCCCGCTACGTGGAGCTCGACGGCGACGACCACCTGTGGTGGGTCGGCGACCAGGACGCCCTGCTGCGTGAGATCGAGGACTTCCTCGGCCGCCCCGCGACGGGCGAGCGGGGCGAGCGCCGCCTGGCGGCCGTGATGTTCACCGACATCGTCGGATCGACCTCGCTCGCGTCGCGCCTCGGCGACCACGCGTGGCGCGACCTGCTGGGACGGCACGACGACGCGGTCCGAGCAGCCCTGCGGCGCTTCGGTGGCGTGGAGGTCAAGACGCTCGGCGACGGCGTGCTCGCGGCCTTCGACGCACCCGCGTCGGCGCTGCGCTGCGCGGCCGCCCTGCACGAGGCCGCGGCCGGGCTGGGCCTCGACCTGCGGGTCGGCCTCCACGTCGGCGAGGTCGTCGTCTCGGCCGGGGACCTCCACGGGATCGCCGTCGTCATCGCCGCGCGCGTGGTCGCGGAGGCCTCCGGCGGCGAGACGCTCGTGAGCCGCACCGTCCGGGACCTCGTCGCGGGCTCGGGCGTCGCCTTCGAGGCCCGCGGCGCCCACGCCCTGAAGGGCGTCGACGGCGAGTGGGAGCTCTTCGCCGTCGCTCCCCCGGCCTGACCGGCGGGCTGCGAGGCGCGCCGCCGGCGCGCGGCGGTCAGGCGCCGTCGGGCACGGCGGATTGGCCCCGGCGCCCTACGAGTGCCGCTGCGCCCGCTCCCACGTCCGCAGGTACGCCTCGGCCGAGTGGAACAGGAGGTCGAGGGCCTTCCCGCCCCGCGGCTGGCGCGCCACGTCGGCGATGAGGTCCGCGACCAGGCCGTAGTGGGCGACGCCGTCGCGATTGAGGTCGAAGACCCGCGTGCCGGTCCGCTGGCGACGGAAGATGACGTGGCCGAGGTGCGAGGTGAACGGGTAGCGCAGCGGCCGGCTCGCCGGCCGCGGGCCGGGGAGGGCGGCGAACCCGCCGACGTCGCTGCCGAGCGGCACGCCGCGGACGCCGCGCGAGCCCCCGAAGCGGCGGAAGCCCAGGAGCTTGCGCACCAGCGCGGGCGCCGTCTCCGGCGTCGCCGCGGCGATGCCGCCGAGCGCGTAGAGCCGGCGCAGCTCCGACGCCGACCACGCACCGCCCGTGCCGTTGTGCCCGGAGACGACGGGGTAGTGGTGCGCGGCGGCGATCGCCAGCACCTGGTCGCGGGCACGCTCGCCGAGGTGGTCGGCCTCGATGAGCATGTGGAGCTTCATCATCCGCCGGACGAGGTGGGCGCCGAGCGCCGTCAGGCCGCGCGCGTTGCAGCGCCGGGTTGCCGGGTAGGCGGGGACGGGCAGCGTCGAGAGCGCCGCGACGCCGTCGAAGAAGGGCGCGACGAGGTCGATCGCCGCCTTGGGCGCGACGGAGGGCACCTCGCCCTGCCCGGGGTGCGGGCAGGCGGCGACGCGGAAGTAGTGGCCGGTCTCCAGCCGGTTCATCGCGCCGATGAACGCGCCCTTGAGGTCCCCTTCGAGCGCCGAGCCCGCGAAGGCGTTGTCGAACCAGTGGGCGAGGAACAGGCTGCGGATCCCGAGCCGGTGGTAGGCCGCGAGCCCCCGGTCGACGTCGGCCCGGGTGCACGTCGTGCGCCCCTGCCTGAGCCGGCATCCGAACGGGTTGGAGGACTCGACGCCGATGACGACCGCGAGCTTGCCCCGCTCGATCACGCGGCGCGCCGCGGCCGGCCCGTGGACCAGGCGGAAGAAGCCGCGTCCCCGGCCCCCGCTGCGGGCGTCGACGTAGCGCTGCAGGCCGCGCAGCTCGCGCACCTCCTTCGCGATCGTCGCCGGCTCCGAGCAGGAGTGCGAGCGGCGCTTCATGACCCGGCACAGCTGGTCGTCCTCGACCGTCTGGGCGACGACGAGGCGCAGCCCGGACTGCCAGGCGCGCTTGAGCCACACCCAGTAGGTCTGCTGGTGCGTGTTCGTGTCGGCGGTCGGCCAGCCCGCGAAGGTCGGCCAGCCGGCGGTGTCGTGCGTGCCGAACGGCGTGCCGTCGCGCAGGAGGTTGCCGACGACGTCGAGGCTGCCGTCCGGGCCGTGGTCCCGGGCGTCGTCGCCGAGGGCGAAGGCGACGCCGCGCCGGTCGAAGGGCTCGCCGGAGATGACCCGCCCGCCGGCGCGGAGGTTCGCGGTGAGGTGGACGTGGGCGTCGGCGTACCCGAGCACCGTGCCGTCCCGGGCGGTGCCCGAGAACGAGCGGCCGCTCGCTCCCGTCCCGGGCTCGGGCGGCGACGTCGCGGCGGCCGTCGCCGGGACGGTGAGGACCAGCAGGAGGACGACGAGCTGGGCGAGGGACCGGCGGCGCACCGCGCGGCATCGTCGCAGACGCGGCGTCCTCGGACGAGAAGAGCCCGCCCCCTTGAGGGCGGCTCTTGCCTAGCGGCCCTGGTTCAAGGCGACTGCTTCGCGGACGAGCGCGACGAACGCGGACTCGTCGAGCTCGTCGTCCTCGAACAGGTCGAGGCCGCGCCGGGCGTTGCCCTCGAGGCTGGCGTTGAACAGCCCCTGCGGGTCCTCGAGCTGCGCGCCCTTCATGAACGTGAGCTTGACCTTGTCCTTGTAGGTCTCGCCGGTGCAGACGATGCCGTCGTGCGACCAGACCGGCACGCCGGGGTTCGTGGGCTTGACCCACTTCCACTCCTCGACGACGTCGGGGTCGGCCTCCTGGATCAGCGCCCGCACCTTGGCGAGCGTCTCGCCCCGCCAGTCCCCGAGCTCGGCGATCTTCGCGTCGATCTTCGTGCTGGCGTCGTCGGTCATGGGCCGGTGGGAGTGGAGACGGCGGGAATCGAACCCGCGTCCGCGATCGCGCCGAAGGTGGCGTCTACGAGCGTATCCGGCGCTCTGTTCTCGTCCCGGGGTCGCTTCGCCGGCGAGGTCGCCCGGGACCAGCCCCCTGAAGATGTCCCCGGTTCGGCGAGGGCGGGCCTCCCCGGGTGAGCCGGCATTCTGATCCCGGTGATCCCCGCGGCCGGCAGGCGGGGCCCGAGACCTCGGATCTAGCTAGTGGCTAGACGGCGAGGGCGTACTCGTGAGAGTCCGCACGTATGTGGTTTCCGGGGTTTTACGAGGCCTCCGGAACCTCGGCTCGCAACCACCCCTGCGAAGTCGACCACGTCGAAGCCTGTCGTCCCCGGGGGTGTCCTGCGTCTCCCAGTCTAGCCTTCGCCGAGCTCGATGCGGTACTCGACGAGCGACATCCCCAGGAGCTCCTCCCAGCGGGGAGGGCCCGCCGGGCGCCAGCCCTCGCGCTCGTAGAAGCGCCGGGCGCGGGCGTGCGCCTCGGGCGTGAAGAGCCGGCCCGCGCGATCGCCCCGCTCGCGCATGGCGGCCACGGCCCGGCCGTGCAGGCGCGCCGCGAGCCCGGTGCCCCACCAGGCCGGGTCGACGAAGAGGTTCGCCAGGTGGGCGACGCCGGGCAGCCCCGGAGCCGGCTCGAACAGGACGCAGCCGGCGGGCGTCGCGCCGTCGAGGGCCAGGCGCGCCCAGGTCTCCGGGCGCGCGAGGCGCTGCGCGCTGCGGGCCGTCTCCCCCACGGCGCCCGGCGGCTCCCACCCGGCCGGCTGGAACGCCCGGTAGGACGCGAAGCCGGCGGCGATCAGGGCGCCGAAGGCGGGCGCGTCATCCAGGGTCGCCGCGCGCTCCCTCACGGCCGCTCGCGCTCGTAGACGTGGACGCGCAGGCCCGTCCCGGGGTGCAGGCGGTCCGCCCCGCGGCGCATGCCGAGCTTCTCGGCCACCCGCACGCTGCGCGCGTTCCCCGTGGCGATGATCGAGACCACGCCCGCCAGGCCGAGCTCGGCCCAGCCCCAGCCGAGCGCCGCCCGCGCGGCCTCCGTGGCCAGGCCGCGGCCCCACCACGGGCGCCCGAGCCGCCAGCCGCACTCGACGGCGGGCAGGACCTGCGGCAGGAACGAGGGGACGGCGAGCCCGCAGAAGCCCGCGACCTCCCCGTCGACGTCGACCGCCCACAGCCCGAAGCCGTGGTCGTCCCAGTGGCGCTCGATCGTCGCCAGCAGCCCCCGGGTCTCGCTGCGGGTCAGCGTCCGGCCGGTCCCGATGAACCGCATGACCTCCGCGTCGGCGCACACCGCGGCGACGTCGTCCAGGTCCGCGCCCGGCCGGAACCGGCGCAGCACGAGCCGTGACGTCTCGACGATCATGCCGGGCGGATGCTGCCTGACTCCAGCCGAGCCCGCGCGTTGCCGATGTGTGAACTGTGGACCCGCCACGGGTGACGACCACCGGCGTTCCGAGGGGGGTGCCCCTGCACCGCCTGCGCCGGACGACGGCCCTGCGGTCGCTCGCCCTGCGGGGGGACGAGCGGGCGTTCACGGCCCTCTACCGGCGCCATCACCAGGAGCTCTACCGCTACGCGCGGTCGATCCTGCGCCACGACCAGGACGCCCAGGACGCCCTGCAGAGCACCATGACGAAGGCCTTCGCCGCCCTCCAGGAGGAGCAGCGGGACTTCGAGGTCCGGCCGTGGCTCTTCCGGATCGCGCACAACGAGGCGATCTCGCTCCTGCGCCGCCGGCGGCCGACGGCGGAGCTGGAGGCGGCGGCGTCGCTGGGGACGGACGGGCTGGCCGAGCAGGTGGAGGACCGCCGCCGCCTGGCCGAGCTCGAGTCGGACCTGGCGGACCTGCCGGAGCGTCAGCGCGCCGCGCTGGTCCTGCGGGAGCTCAACGGCCTGGGCCACGACGAGATCGCGGTCGTCCTGGACTCGACGGCGCGCTCCGTCAAGCAGACCATCTTCGAGGCTCGGACGGCGCTGCACGAGTGCGCCGAGGGGCGCTCCATGCCCTGTGAGGACGTCCGCCGGGCGCTGTCGGACGCCGACGGCCGCGTGCTGCGCGGCCGGCGCCTGCGGGCGCACCTGCGCGACTGCGGCACGTGCCGCAGCTTCCAGGTGGCGATCGGGCAGCGCGAGGCGGACCTCGCCGCGCTCGTCCCGCCGCTGCCCGTCGCCGGCGCCGCAGCCCTGCTGGCCCATCTGCTGCCGGGCTCCGGGTCCGCGGCCGGCGTCGCCGGCGCCGCGGGCGCCGGCACCGCCCCCGCCGCGACGGGGTGGCTCGGGGCGGGCGTGGCCACGAAGGTCGCCGTCTTCGCCGCCGCGGCGGTCACCGCCACCGGCGCGGCGAGCACGGCCATCCACCTCGAGCAGCGCGGCGGCGACCGGACGGTCCGCCACGTTCAGCCCACGACCGACGCCGCAACGCGGCGGGCCGCCGCCCGGCCCGCGCCCACGTCGACCTCGACGGGAGCGCCCGCGGCAGCCCGACCGACGTCCCGCGACCGGCCGGCGCGGCCCGGCGCGGCGCCCGGGCGCCGGCGCGCAGCCGGCGGCGCGGCGCAGCACGGCAGCAACCCCTCCGGGCACGGCCGGCCCGCAGCCTCGCCCCGGCCGCCGGGCGCTCCAGGCGCGTCGGCCGGTGCGCCGCACAGGAGCGGCGCCGCGCCCGGCCGCCACGCCGGCGGGGGCAGCCCCCACCGGGCGACGACGCCGGGCGGGCGGCAGGCCAAGGCCCCGCGCGGCGTCGGGCGCACCCGCCCGCCGGCCGCGGCGCGCTCCAAGTCCGCCGGCGCCTCGACGGCCAAGCGCGCCCGGCGCTCCTCGTCGGGCACGCCGGCGACCCGGCCGCCCGGCTCGACGCACGCCGGAGCGACGGCGGGGCCCGACGCGACCGGCGCCGCGGGCGCGCAGGGCGGACATCCGTCCAGCGCGGGCTCGGGTCAGCCCTGACCTTCACCGCACGCCGGCGTTGGACCCATGACAACGACGTCCGGGCCGCCACCTCGAGCCCGGACCGACCACGACCCCCAAGGAGCTCCATCCATGCGACTCAGCCACGCCGTCGCCGCAGGCCTCACCGCCGCCGCGCTGGCCGTCCCGGCCACCGCGCTCGCCGGTGGGCACCCGGGGAATCCCGGCGACGCCCATCGGGCGACGCCCGCCCACAAGACCACCACGTCGTCCGCCACGCCCGGACCGAAGGCCTCGCCGGCCGCCAAGGCGAAGGCGTACGGCAAGCGCTGCAAGGGCCAGAGCAAGAAGCACGTCAAGGGCCAGAAGGGGACCGCCTTCAGCCGCTGCGTCACCGCCATGGCGAAGGTCGCCACCGGCAAGGAGGACAACCCGGCGCGCGCCTGCAAGGGCCTGAGCAAGAAGCACGTCAAGGGCCAGAAGGGCACGCCCTTCAGCCGCTGCGTCGTCGCGGCCGCCAAGCTGCGCGGCAAGCACAAGGGCGGCGACGAGCAGTACACCGACCCGCTCGGCTAGGCACCAGGCCACCCCCCATGGGCGGCTCGCCGCGCTCCGGCCACCGCGGCCGGGGCGCGGCGCAGGCCGTGCCGGCGAACCGTGCCGCCGGCGCCGTGGCGCGACGCCGATCGCCGCAGCGTGCCACCCTGCCGCCCCTATGCGCATCCGACAGCTCATCACCGCCTGCGCCGCGACCGCCCTGCTCGCCGCGCCCGCGACGGCCCTCGCGGCCACCGGCCCGACGCCCGGGCCGAAGGCGTCCGCCAAGGCCAAGGCCAAGGCCTACGGCAAGCGCTGCAAGCACCAGAGCCGCAAGCACGTCGCCGGCCGCTCGGGCACGAACTTCAGCCGCTGCACCACCGCGATGGCGAAGATCGCGAACGGCAAGGCGGGCCCCAAGCGCGCCTGCCGCACGCTGAGCGGGACGACGGCCCGCAAGCGCTCGCCCTACGGGCGCTGCGTCGTCGCCGGCAAGAAGCTCCAGCGCCAGCTCAACGGCGACGAGCAGTACACCGACCCGCTGGGCTGAGCCGCCGACGACCGCCGGACCGCCTTCGTCCGCAACGTGCGGGAAGCGCGGTCCGGCGGCGTTGACGCGGCGCCGGAGCCCGGCGTACGGTTTCACCAGACGCGGTGACCGAGCCGCGAGAGCGAAGCCCACGGGGTGTGAGGGCTCGCCACCCGGACCCCTGCCGGCGCGCGCGCCTCGTGCGCGATGCGACAGCAGGACGAGGGTTCCCCAAACGGCTCGGGAACCGCGTCGTTCTACGTCCGCAATACCCTCGACGGCATGAGCACGCCGACCGCCGCCGACCCCGCCGACGTCGCCTGGGACCTCGAGCCGCTCGTCGACGGCGATGGCGCCGAGGGCGTCGACCACCTGCTCGACGAGGCCGACCGCCGCGCCGCCGCGTTCTCCGAGGCGCACGCCGGCCGGGTCGCCGAGCTCGACGGGCCGGGCCTGGCCGCCGCCACGGAGGAGCTCGCCGAGCTGGTGGAGCTCGTCGGCCGCGCCGGCTCGTACGCCGCGCTGCGCTTCGCCGCCGACACGGAGGACCCCGCCAACGGCGCGCTGCTGGCCAAGGTCCAGGAGCGCGGCACGGCGATCGAGACGCGGCTGCTGTTCTTCGACCTCGAGTGGGCCGCGCTCGACGACGAGCGCGCCGAGGAGCTGCTGGCCGCCGACGGCCTGGACCGCGTCCGCCACCACCTGCGGACGCTGCGCCGCTACCGCCCGCACCTGCTCAGCGAGCCCGAGGAGAAGGTCCTCACCGAGAAGGCGCAGACGGGCCGCGACGCCTGGAGCCGCCTCTTCAGCGAGCAGACGAGCGCCATCCGCGTGCGCCTGCCCGAGGACGACGGCCCGCCCGAGGGCGTGGCCCTCGACGTCGCGCTCGCGCGCCTGTCCTCCGCCGACCGGGAGGTCCGCCGCACGACGGCCGAGGCGGTGACCGAGGCGCTGCAGCCCGGCCTGCGCACCCGCGGCTTCATCTTCAACACGCTCGCGCTCGACAAGGCCGTCGACGACCGCCTGCGCAGCTACCCGACGTGGATCTCGAGCCGCAACCTCGCCAACGAGGCCAGCGACGAGTCCGTCGAGGCGCTGGTCACGGCCGTCAAGGACCGCTACGACCTGCCGCAGCGCTGGTACCGGCTCAAGGCGCGCCTGCTCGGGATCGACCGCCTGGCCGACTACGACCGGATGGCGACGGTCGTCGGGGACGAGACGCGCATCGGCTGGCCCGAGGCGACGGAGGTCGTCCTCGACGCCTTCGGGTCCTTCTCCCCCGCGCTGGCCGACACCGCCCGCGAGTTCTTCGACGGGCGCTACATCGACGTCCCCGTGCGGCCGGGCAAGCGCGGCGGGGCGTTCTGCTCCTACACCGTGCCCTCGCGGCATCCCTACGTCCTGCTGAACTGGACCGGCAAGCGCCGCGACGCGCTGACCCTCGCGCACGAGCTCGGGCACGGCGTCCACGCGGCGCTCGCGCGCCCGCGCGGCGTCTTCGAGCAGTCGACGCCGCTGACGCTGGCCGAGACGGCGTCGGTCTTCGGCGAGGCGCTCGTCTTCGGGCGGCTGCTCGACGCGGCCGACACGCCGCAGTCGCGGCTGGCGCTGCTGGCCGAGGACATCGAGGGCTCGATCGCGACGGTCTTCCGCCAGACCGCGATGAACCAGTTCGAGGCCGCCGCCCACACCGCGCGGCGCACCGAGGGCGAGCTCAGCGTCGAGCGGATCGGCGAGCTGTGGGCCGCCTCGCAGGAGGAGCTGCTGGGCGACAGCGTCGAGATCACCGACGGCTACCGCGGCTGGTGGTCCTACGTCCCCCATTTCATCGCCACGCCGGGCTACGTCTACGCCTACGCCTACGGGCAGCTCCTGGCGCTCGCGGTCTACGGCCGCTACCGCCAGGAGGGCGACGCCTTCGTGCCGCGCTACCTCGAGCTGCTGGCCGCCGGCGGCTCGCGCAGCCCGGAGGGCCTGGCCGAGCTGGCCGGGCTCGACCTGACGGACCCCGCGTTCTGGGCCGACGGGCTCGCGCTGGTCGAGGAGCAGCTGCGCGCCGCCGAGGAGGCGGCCGAGGCCGTCCTGGCCGGGCGCGAGCGCCCGGGCGGCCCGGCCTAGGCCGGGCGCAGGCCGCCGACGAAGTCGAGCACCGCCTCGACGTACTCGGCGGGCTGCTCGACGAAGGGCATGTGGGCCGAGCGGTCGAGGACCTCCAGGCGCGCGCCCGGCACCGCGGCGGCGATCGCCTCGGAGGCGGCCGGCGGGCAGATGCGGTCGTGCGCCCCGGCCAGCACGAGGACCGGGGTGCGCACGTCGCGCATCGCCGCCTCGACGTCGGGGACGCCGATCGCCCCGGTCGCCGCGGCGCGCAGCACGTCCGGCGCGTAGGCGGCGGGCGCCATCGCGTCGCGCAGGTCGCCGATGCGGGGGTCGCGCGGGTCGGCGAAGTGGAAGGGCAGCTGGTCGGCCAGGACGGCCGCGACGTCCTGTGGCGTGCGGACCTCCGCCTCGCGCGCCCACGAGGCCTGCACCTGGGCGCGGAGGTCCTCGGGCTCGAAGCGGGCGAGCTCCTCCTCGACGCCGGCCAGCCAGCGCTCGGAGGGCACGCCGCAGGAGACCACCGTGCCGGCGTGGGCCGGGTCCGCGGGCCCGACGAGGTGCGAGAGGGCGACGAAGGCGCCGAAGGAGTGGCCCAGGACGACGTAGCGCTCGAGCTGGAGCGCCGCCGCCAGGGCCGTGACGTCCGCGGCCATGCGCTCGACGGTCCACGTCCCCGGGGGGCGGCCTGCGAGCGGCCCTGCGAGCGCTGGTCGACGAGGAGCAGCCGGTGGTCGTCGGCGATCGGGTCGAGCCACCAGCCGAACTCCGTGTGGTCGAGGCCGGGCCCGCCGTGCAGCGCGATCACCCCCAGCGCCCCGGCCCCGCGCTCCTCGACGTGCAGGCAGGTGTCGCCGATGTCGACGAGGCGGGCCACGCGCCGAGCGTACCTGGCACCGGACCGCCGACCACGGGGCTCTAGGGTGCCCGGATGCCAGCCGACCAGTTCGACGTCGTCGTCCTCGGCGCCGGGCCCGGAGGCCGTCACACGGCCCAGGGCCTCGCCGCCGGGGGGATGGCCGTCGCCGTCGTCGAGCAGGAGCTCGTCGGCGGCGAGTGCCCGTTCTGGGCCTGCATCCCCTCGAAGACCCTCCTGCGCCCCGTCGAGGTGCGCGCGGAGGCCGCGCACGCGGCCGGCCTGGGCCCGACGCCCCCGCCGCGCTGGGACGAGGTCCGTGCCTACCTCGAGTACATGACCTCCGGCCTGGACGACACGAAGAAGACCCGCAAGCTCCAGCACCAGGGCATCGAGGTCGTACGCGGGCCGGGGCGCCTGGACGCCGAGCGCGGTCGCGGGGTACGCGTCGGCGACCGCACTCTGCGGACCGAGCGGGTCGTCGTCGCGACCGGGACGACGACCGCCCTCCCGCCCGTCGACGGGCTGGCCGACGTCCCCTTCTGGACGAACCGCGAGGCGACGACCCTGCGCGAGGTGCCGCCCAGCGTCGTCGTGCTGGGCTCGGGGCCCGTCGGCGTCGAGCTCGCGCAGATGCTCGCCCGCTTCGGCAGCGAGGTCACGCTGACCGAGCCCGGCCCCTGTCCGCTGCCACGCCACGAGGAGCTCGCGCGCACGCACGTGCGCCGCGCGCTGGAGGACGACGGCGTGGCCATCCGCGACGGCGCGGCCGGCCAGGCGGTCGCGGTGCGCCGAGACGGGGCCGGCGTCGAGGTCCGCTTCGACGACGGCGGCACCGTGGGCGCCGCCGTGCTGCTCGTCGCCACGGGCCGCCGCCCGCGCGTCGAGGGCCTCGGCCTCGAGGCGGCGGGCGTGCGCACCGACCACGGCGCCGTCGTCGTCGACGACCACCTGCGCGCCGCCGACGGGGTCTGGGCGGTGGGCGACGTCACCGGCGTCGCGCCGTTCACCCACGTCGCCTCCTACCAGGCGCGCATCGCCGCGGCCGACATCCTCGGGCGGACCGTCCCGGCCGACTACCGCGGCATCCCGCGCGTGGTGTTCAGCGACCCGGAGGTGGCGGCCGTCGGCCATGGCCTCGAGGAGCTGCGGGCGCAGGGCGTCGACGTCGTCAGCCACGAGGTCGAGCTCTCCGCGACCGACCGCACGGAGACCTACGGCAAGGACCTCCACGGCGGCCTCGTCGTGCACGCCGACCGGGCGCGCCGGGTGCTGCTGGGCGCCACGGGCGTGGGCCCGCTCGCGTCGGAGTGGATCCACACCCTGGCCCTCGCCATCCGCGCGGAGGTCCCCGTGGAGGTCGTCGCGGACGCGATCTTCCAGTTCCCCACGTTCAGCGAGCTCGTGGCGTCGGCGGTGCGCGGGCTGGAGCTCTGACGCTGCCACAATCGGTGGTGGCGATGAGCGACCGGCCGCACAGCCTCCCCCCGCACCAGTGGCTCCCGCCGGCGGCGCCGGAGCCCGTGCCCACGGCCGACCCGGTGCCGCCGACGCGCGGCGAGCGCCGGGAGCGCCGGGATCAGACCCCGCCCGCCCGCGGCCGTGGCGGCGCCGTCCTCGCCCTGCTCCTCGCCGCCGTGGCCAAGGGCAAGGCCCTCCTGCTCCTGCTGCCGAAGCTGAAGCTCCTGACGACCTCGGGGTCGATGCTCGTCAGCGTGGCCGCCTACTCGCTCATCTGGGGCTGGCGGTTCGCCGCCGGGTTCGTGCTGCTGCTGCTCGTCCACGAGCTGGGCCACGTCATCCAGCTGCGCCGCGAGGGGATCCCGGCGAGCGCCCCCCTGTTCATCCCCTTCCTGGGCGCCGTGGTGGGCGCCAAGTCGCTCGGCGACGACGCCGCCGCCGAGGCCCGCGTCGGGCTGGCCGGGCCCGTCCTCGGCACGATCGGCGCCGCGGCCGTCGCGCTGGCCGGCTGGTGGCTGGGCAGCGACCTGCTGCTGGCGCTCGCCTTCACGGGGTTCTTCCTGAACCTCTTCAACCTCCTTCCCGTCACGCCGCTCGACGGGGGCCGCGCCTTCGCGGCCATGGCCCCGTGGATGTGGTTCGTGGGCCTCGCGCTGATCGTCGGTCTGTGCTTCTGGCGACCGAACCCGATCATCCTCCTGATCGCGCTCTTCGCGGTGCTCGACGTGTGGCGCCGGTGGGGGGCGTACCGGTCCGGCGACCCCGAGGCGCGCGACTACTACCGCGTCACGCCGCGCCAGCGCGCCGGCGTCGCGGCGGTGTACCTCGGCCTCGTCGTGGTGCTCGTCCTGGGCATGGACGTCACGCACGTGGCGCGGACGTTGAGCGACGCCTAGCGGTCAGCGGCCGGCGTCGCGCAGCGCGCGCTCCATGTCGCGTGCCTGCTCGCGCGACTTGATCGACTCGCGCTTGTCGAAGCGGTCCTTGCCGCGGGCGAGCGCGATCTCGACCTTGGCCCGGGGGCCGCTGAAGTACAGACGCGTGGGGACGATCGTCAGCCCGCGCTCCTGCGTCTTGCCGATCAGGCGCTCGATCTCGCGCTTGTGGACGAGCAGCTTGCGCGGGCGCTCGGGCTCGTGGTTGTCGCGCGCCGCGGGGCCGTAGGGCGGGATGTGGAGGTTGTGGAGCCAGAGCTCGCCGTCGCGGACGCTGGCGTAGGCGTCCTTGAGCTGCGCCGAGCCGGCGCGCAGCGCCTTGACCTCGGTGCCCTGCAGCACGAGGCCCGCCTCGACCCGGTCGAGCAGCTCGTAGCGGTGCGACGCCTGCCGGTTCGTGGCGATGTCGCCGGGGGCCGCCTTGCGCTTCTTGCCCTTGGCCATCCTCCCTTGACCTTAGGTGATCGGACCCCGCGGGCCCGTGACGTAGGGTCGCCGCATGCCCGAGCTCGCCGCCCGCCTGCGGGCGCTCCACGTCCCCGGCGACCCGCTCCTGCTGCTCAACGCCTGGGACGCCGCGAGCGCCCGGGTCGTCGCCGCCGCCGGCCTGCCTGCCGTGGCCACGACGAGCAGCGGGCTCGCCCGCGCCCTCGGCCGCGACGACGGGCAGGACGCGCCGGTCGACGAGGTCCTCGCCGCCGTCCGCCGGGTCGTCGCCGCCGTGCCGGGCGTCCCGGTGACCGCCGACCTCGAGGCGGGCTACGGCCTCGAGCCCGCGGAGCTGGCCGGGCGGCTCCTGGCCACCGGGGCGGTCGGCTGCAACCTCGAGGACACCGACCATGCCGCCGGCGGCCGGACGCTCCGCGACCCGGCGCAGCAGGCCGCCTACCTGGCCGGCGTGCGCGCCGCCGGCCCGGACCTCGTCCTCAACGCCCGGGTCGACGTCCACCTCCGCGCGGTGGGCGAGCCCGCCGCGCGGCTCGACGCCGCACTCGACCGCGCGCGGCGCTACGCGGACGCCGGCGCCGACTGCGTGTACCCGATCGCCCTCGGCGACGAGGCGGCGCTCGAGGCCTTCGTCGCCCGGGCCGGCGTCCCGGTCAACGCCCTCTGGACCCGGGACGCCCCGCCGCCCGCGCGCCTGGCGCAGCTCGGGGTCGCTCGGGTGAGCGTCGGTGGCGGGCTCTTCGCGGCCGTCCAGCAGCAGGCCGAGGCCCTCGTCGCCCGGCTCCGCGCCGGCGACCCGACCGCCCTCGTGGACGACTGACGGCGTCGCCGTTCCGGCCCGCCGGGCTGCGCTGGCGACCGCGCGCGGCGGCGGACTACGATCGTGCCGTGCCCGATCGCCTGCACTTCACCGACTCCGACGAGGCCAACGCGCTCATCGCCTCCGACCCCATGGCGCTGCTCGTGGGCTTCGCGCTCGACCAGCAGGTCACGGTGCAGAAGGCGTTCGCGGGTCCGCTGGCGCTGCGCGAGCGCCTCGGGGCCATCGACGCCGCGACGCTCGCCGCGGCCGACCTCGAGCCCGTCTTCCGCACACCGCCCGCCGTCCACCGCTTCCCGGGAGCGATGGCCCGGCGCGTGCACGACCTCGCCGTCCACGTCCGCGACCGCTACGACGGCGACGCCGCCCGGGTCTGGACCGACGCCCCGGACGCCGCCGCGCTGCGCGCCAACCTGGCGGCGCTGCCGGGCTTCGGCGAGATGAAGGTCAAGGCGCTGGGCGCCGTCCTGGCCAAGCGCTTCGGCGTCGAGGCGGCGGAGGGGCTCGTGCCGTGGCACCCGACGCTCGGCGACGTCGACTCCGCCCAGGCGCTCGCGGACTACCAGGCGGCCAAGCGCGTGCACAAGGCCGAGTGGTCCAAGGCCCGCTCGCCGTCGTAGGTCCCCCCGCCGCGGCGGCCGCACCGGTAGCGTCCCGGCGATGAGCGCCGAGCGCCCTGTCGACGTCGTCGTGCACGGGGCCAGCGGCTTCGTGGGCCGGCTGACCGCCGCGTACCTGGCCGAGCACGCGCCGGCCGGCGTCACGGTCGGGCTCTCGGGCCGCTCGCGGGCCCGGCTCGAGGAGGTGCGGTCGTCGCTCGGCCCGGCGGCCGCCGACTGGCCGCTCTTCGTGGCCGACGCCGCGGACGAGGGTGCGCTCGCGGAGCTGGCCGCCTCCTGTCGCGTGGTGGCCACGACCGTCGGCCCCTACCGGCGCTACGGGCTCCCGCTCGTCGCCGCCTGCGCGCACGCCGGGACGGACTACGTCGACCTGACCGGCGAGGTCCTGTTCATGCGCGACACGATCGAGCGCCACGACGCCGACGCGCAGCGCTCCGGGGCGCGGATCGTCCACACCTGCGGCTTCGACTCGATCCCCTCCGACCTCGGCGTCCTCCTGCTCCACGAGACCGCGCTGGCCGACGGGGCCGGCGACCTGGAGGACACGACCCTCGTCGTGCGGGCGATGAAGGGCAAGGCGAGCGGCGGGACGATCGCCTCGCTGACGGGGGAGCTCGACGACTCGCGCGCGAACCCCGCCTGGCGCGCGGTTCTCGAGGACCCCTACGCGCTCAGCCCCGACCGCGCCGCCGAGCCGGACCTCGGCCGCGAGCCGGGCGTGCGAGGCCCCGTGCACGACGACGCGCTCGGGCAGTGGCTCGCCCCGTTCGTCATGGCCTCGATCAACACGCGGGTCGTGCGGCGCAGCAACGCGCTGCAGGGCTGGGCCTACGGCCGGGGCCTGCGCTACCGCGAGGCGATGGGCATGGGGCCCGGCATGGTCGGACGGGGCAAGGCGACCGCGCTGGCGGGCGGCGTCGGCGCGCTCCTGGCCGGGCTGTCCTTCCCGCCGGCCCGGGCCGTGCTCGACCGCGTCCTGCCCTCCCCCGGGGAGGGACCGGACGAGAAGGCGCGGCGCACCGGGTTCTTCAAGATCGACGTCCACGGGCGCACGACGAGCGGCCGGCGCTACGTGTGCCACGTCGCGGCGCAGGGCGACCCGGGCTACGCCGCGACGGCCGTCATGTTCGGCGAGAGCGCCCTGTGCCTGGCACTCGACCGCGACCGGCTGCCGGCCCGGGCGGGCGTCCTCACGCCGGCGACGGCGATGGGCACCGCGCTGGCCGACCGCCTGCGGGCGGCCGGCCTGACCCTCGAGGTCGAGGAGGCCTGACTACGCCAGGTCGAGGTCGACCCGGCCGCGGAGCCGGTCGACGTGGCGGACCCGGACGCGGACCGGGTCGCCGAGGCGCAGCGTCCGGCCGGTCTCGGTGCCCACCAGGATCGTGCCCTGCTCGTTGAGCTCCCACCAGTCGCCGCGCAGGCGCCGGACGGGGAGCATCCCCTCGTGGCCCTCCCCGAAGGCGACGAACGCCCCCGCGCCGATGAGCCCGCTGACCTCGCCGTCGAACCCGCGCTCGAAGCCCTCCTCGTAGAGCTCGCGCTCGAGCAGGAAGCAGCGGGCGATGTCGTCGGCCCCGCGCTCGATCGACATCGCGTCGCGCTCGCGGGCGCTCGTCCAGGCGCCCTCCTCCTCCAGGGTCCCCGCCGGCGGCGGCTCCTCGCCGCCGCCCACCGCACTGAGCAGCGCGCGGTGGCAGAGGAGGTCCGGGTAGCGGCGGATGGGCGAGGTGAAGTGGCAGTAGCGCTGGAGGCCCAGGCCGGCGTGGCCGAGCGGCTGCGGGTCGTAGCGCGCCTGCTTGAGCGAGCGCAGGAGCAGTGAGGTCAGCGCCGCGCGGCCGTGGCCCGTGCGGCGGACGTGCTGGTCGATGAGGTGCGACGCCTGCGCCACCAGCTCGGCGGCCTCGCGGCCCGAGAGGTGCTCGGGCACGGGCGGGGTGGGCACGCCGAGCGACGCCAGCGCCTCGACGAGGCGCTCGACGGCCGGGGGGTCGGGGCGCTCGTGGACGCGGTAGAGCGCCGGGACGCCGCGGTCGGCCAGGAGCGTGGCGACCTGCTCGTTGGCGGCGATCATGAGGTGCTCGACGAGGCGGTGGGACTCCGTCTGCACGGAGGCCTCCTGCCCCGTGACGTGCCCGCCGCGGTCGAAGGCGAACTCGGGCTCGGCCGACTCGACCGCCAGGGCGCCCTGGGCGTCTCGCTTGGCCTGCAGCGCGGCGGCGGCCTCGCGGGCGGCGGCGAGCGGCTCGGCCCACGGGGCCTGCGCCTCCCGCGCGCCGGCGAAGAGCCGGTCGACCTCGTCGTAGTCCAGGCGCACGTCCGAGCGGATGAGCGAGCGGTGGAAGGCCGCCTTGACGACCTCCGGCCCGCGCAGCTCGAGCTCGACCGTCACCGCCAGGCGGTCGACCCGGGGGCGCAGCGAGCAGGCGTCGCTCGAGAGCGCCTCGGGGAGCATCGGCTCGGCCGTGCCGGGGACGTAGACGCTCGTGGAGCGGCGGTGGGCCTCGCGGTCGACGGGCGAGCCGGGCCGGACGAAGGCGCTCACGTCGGCGATGTGCACCCAGACCCGCCAGTGCCGCTCCCCCAGGCGCTCGGCGGAGATCGCGTCGTCGAAGTCCTGGGCGGTGACCGGGTCGATGGTCAACGTCGGCAGGCTCCTGAGGTCGCGGCGCGGCGCGCCCTCGGCGGACGCCATCCCGTCCGTCCGCTCGACGGCCTCGCGCGCGGCCCGCTCGACGCCCGCCGGGAACCGGCGGCGCATCCCACGGTGCAGCAGGTACGCCTCCAGCACGTCGCGCGCGACGTCGGGGCGACCGAGGAGCCGCTCCACCCGTGCGCGCCCGACCCCACCGCGCGCCGGGCGCAGGAGCGCGAGGTGCCCGGGCCGGGCGTCGCGGCCGCGCTCGACGGTCACGCGACGGCCGGGGCCGAAGACCGGCTCGCCCGTCAGGAAGCGCCCGTGCGCCTCGAGCAGGACGACGAGCGGCTCGCCCGCGGGCGCTCCGGGCGGACCGTCGCGGCGGCCCCCGCCGCGGCCGCCGCCGCGGCCCGGGCGACTCACGGGCAGGCGCGGCCGACGACGCCCACGGCCTTGTCCAGGCCCTCGTCGGCCGGCGTGGCCGGCACGTCCTTCGCGGGCACGTCGGGGACGATGCCCTTCCCGGTCTCGACACCGCGGCCCCCGAGGTTGCGCCCGTCGGGGGTGAAGTACTGGCCGGCGGTGATGTCCAGCGCGCCGCCGTTGGAGAGCTCGAGCACCTGCTGGAACACGCCCTTGCCGAACGTCTCGGAGCCGACGACCTTCGCGCGGTCGCGGTCCTGGAGCGCCCCCGTGACGATCTCGGAGGCCGACGCGGTCCCGTCGTTGACGAGGACGACGAGCGGCGCCTTCGGGACGACGGGGCTGCCCGTCGCGCGCAGCGTCCGCTCGGGCACGGCGCGGCCCCGCGTCGTCACGATCGGCCCGTCCTCGAGGAAGGCGCTGGCGACGAGCTGCGCCTCGCTCACGAGGCCGCCGCCGTTGTCGCGCAGGTCCAGGACGAACGCCTTGGCGCCCTTCTTGCGCTCCTCCTGGAGGGCACGGTAGACCTCGGCGTGCGCGCCGGAGCTGAAGCGCGCCAGGCGCACCACGCCGACCTCGCAGCCGTCCGGCGCCGTCCGCGTCCGGCTCGCGACGACCGGCACGCTGACCGTGTTGCGCGTCAGGGTCCGCGTGATCCGCCTGCGCCCGCGCTGCCACGTGAGGCGGACGTCGCTGCCGGCGGGGCCCTTGATCAGGCTGGTGCTGACCGCCTCGCCGACGCCGCGCAGGGACCGGTCGCCGACGGCGACGATGAGGTCGCCGGGGCGCAGGCCGGCGCGCTTGGCGGCCGAGCCGTCGTAGACGACCTGGACGCGCAGGCCGAGCGGGTGCTTCGCCACGGCCACGCCGATGCCGCTGAACTCGCTGTTCTGGTCCTGCCGGAAGCGGCCGTACTCCTTCGGGCTCAGGTAGCTCGAGAAGCGGTCGCCGAGCTTCTCGACCACGCCCGCGATGGCGTCGTTGGCGAGCTGGTCCTTCGGGATCTTGCGGTAGTACGTGCGGTGCACGTCGTCGATCGCCTCGGCCACCACCGCGGTGTCCTCGTCGCCGACGAGCGCGGACCGGATCGGGCCCGGCAGCCAGTCGGAGTGGCGGCCGCCGACCCAGGCGCCGGCCACGACCAGGACGAGCGCCAGCGGCACGAGGAGCCACGGCGCACGCCGGCGCCGGCGGCGGCGGCCGAAGTGGCGTTCGGAGGACTGGGCGCGGGGGTCGAGCACCACGCCCTAGGGTACGAGCGCCGCGCGGTCCGCGGCGCTAGACGCGCAGGAAGCGGCGCAGGGACAACCCCGAGCCCGCGGCGCTCACGGCGATCGCCGCCGCGAGGAGCACGGCGGCCAGCAGCCCGAACTGGATCGTCTGGGGCGACGCGAGCAGCGAGAACTGCGAGATGAGCGGGTCGAGCAGGGCGACCTTCCCCACGAGCAGCAGGCCGATCGCCAGCACCCCGCCCATCGCCCCGAGCGCGATCCCCTCGATGACGAAGGGCCAACGGATGAACCAGTCCGTCGCGCCCACGAGCTTCATGACCTCGACCTCGCGCCGGCGCGAGAACATCGAGAGCCGGATCGTGTTCGAGATGAGCAGGATGCTCGCGACGATGAGCAGCCCGGCCAGCAGGCCGGTCGCGAGCTTCACCACGCGCGTGGCGACGAGGATCTTCTTCGTCTCGTCGCGCGAGGTCTTCACGACGTCGACCGCGGGGTCGATCGTCGTGCGCCCGCCGCCGGGGGTCGACGGCGCCAGCGCGTCGCGGAGCCGGAGCGCGTCGTCGGGGTGCTGCGGCGTGACGCGGAAGGTGTCCGGGAGCGGGTTGGAGCCCAGGAGGTCGTACGCCTCCGGGTACTTGCGCCGCTGCTCGGCCAGCGCGTCCTGCTTGGAGACGTACTGCACCTTGCCGACGTGCGCGACGCGCCCCGAGGCCAGCAGGTCGCGCACGCGGGTCACGTCGGCGGCCTTGACGTCGGTCTTGAGGTAGACGTTGACGAGCACGCGGTTGCGGACGTCGTTGGCCGCGCCGGTGGCGGCCTGGACCATCGGGATGAACACGCCCAGCACGAGGACCGTGACGAGGATCGAGGCCATGGCCGCGAAGCTCGGGATGGCGTTGCGCGACATGGAGCGCAGCGCCTCGCGCAGGAAGAAGCCGATCCGCATCAGTCGCTGAAGACGGAGTCGAAGAGGTCGGCGGCCTCGGGCGCGCGCTGCGGCTCGGGGGCGGGCTCGCGCAGCAGGGCCCCGAACTCGGCCGTGCTGAGGTCGCGCCGGGCGTAGGCCCCGGCCTGCTCGTCGCGCACCAGGCGACCCTCCTCGAGCTCGAGCACCCGCCGGCGCATGCGGTCGACCATGGCCGAGTCGTGGGTGGCGACGAGGACCGTCGTGCCCGTGCGGTTGATGCGGTAGAGCAGCTGCATGATCCCGATCGAGGTCTCGGGGTCGAGGTTGCCCGTGGGCTCGTCGGCCAGCAGCAGCGGCGGGTGGTTGACGAAGGCGCGCGCGACCGAGACGCGCTGCTGCTCGCCGCCCGAGAGCTGGTCGGGGTAGTTGTGGAGCTTCGTCGAGAGCCCGGTGAGGCGCAGGATGTCGGGCACCCTGGCCCGGATCTCCTTGCGCGAGTGGCCCGTCGCACGCAGCGCGTAGGCCACGTTGTCGTGCACGGTGCGGTCCGGCAGGAGCTTGAAGTCCTGGAAGACGACGCCGACGTTGCGCCGGTAGTACGGGACCTTGCGGCGGTCGATCGTGGCCAGGTCGCGCCCGGCCACGCGGATGCGGCCCTCGGTCGGCTCGAGCTCCTTGATGAGCAGGCGCATCAGCGTCGACTTCCCCGAGCCGGTCGAGCCGACGAGGAACACGAACTCGCCGCGCCCGACCGAGAAGGTGGCGTCGTGCAGGCCCGCGCTCCCGCGGGCGTCGTAGGTCTTGCTGACCTTGTGGAACTCGATGACGTTCGGCTCCATGGACGGCCGGAGGTTAGTGGTCGACGTGCGAAGGCCCTGCACCGGCCCGTCTTGTGCAAGGGGGATTTCACGCGCCGCTACGCTCGGGCCATGCCGCAGATCAGCTCGTCGGTCGCGCCGAACGGCCTCCCCGTCCACCGGGTCGCGCTGGAGGGCACGCGTGCCACGACGCTGCTCGTCGCGTTCGACGCCGGCGCGCGGACCGAGCGGCCCGAGGAGAACGGCATGGCGCACTTCCTCGAGCACCTCGTCTTCAAGGGGGGCCAGGTCTACGACGACTACCGCAAGGTCAACGAGACGGCCGAGCGCATGGGCGGCTCGCTCAACGCCTACACGTCCCACGACCTCGTCGCCTTCCACATCACGGTGCGCGCCGAGTCGGCCATGGAGGCGCTCGACCTCCTCTCGGACTTCGTCGGGCGCCCCAGGATCGACGCGCAGGAGCTCGACAAGGAGCGCGGCGTCGTCATCCAGGAGATCCAGCGCTACAAGGACCAGCCCGCGGCCGTCGCCGAGGAGCTCATCGACCGCGCCGCCTTCGGCGACCACCCGCTCGGCCGGACCGTGCTGGGGCCCGAGGACCACCTGCGCACGTTCTCGCGGGAGGGGATCGTCGCCTTCCGCGAGCGCCGCTGGTCGGGCGAGCGCGGCGGGGCCTTCCTCGTCGGCAACCTCGACCACGTCGACCACGACGGCAAGGTCGACGAGCTGCTCTCGCGCTTCCCCGACCTCCCCGCCCCCTCGCCGTACGAGCCCGCGCCGCCGTTCGCGCCCCAGAAGCTCGTCGAGGAGCGCGAGACCAACCAGTCGCACCTGCGGATGATCTACCGCCCCGACCTCGACGTCACCGACCGCGAGCAGCGCGCGGCCTTCTCGATCTACGCGACGCTCCTGGGCGGCTCGATGGGCTCGCGGCTGTTCGACGAGATCCGCGAGCAGCGCGGGCTCTGCTACTCCGTCTACGCGGTCGACCACGCCGCCGCCGACGTCGGGATCCTGCAGCTCGGGTCCGGCCTGGAGTCGTCGAAGTGCGGCGAGGCCTACGCCCGGATGCGCGAGATCGTGGCCGAGCTCGCCGCCGACGGGCCCACGGAGGAGGAGGTCGAGCGGGCCCGGGCCTACGCGGCCGGCCGTCGCGTCCTGGCCTTCGAGAACACGAACGCGGTCGCCCGCCACGCCGCCGGCCAGCAGATCGTCTTCGGGGAGCCGATCGACCCCGACGAGGCCATCGCCGCGCTGGACCGCGTGACCTTCCCGGAGGTCGTCGAGGCGGCCGCGCGGGTCGACCCCGACGAGCTCGCGGTCGCCGTCGTGGGGCCGCACTCGGCCGACGAGTTCTAGGCGGCGCCGAGGTCGCCGCCCCGCCGCCTCACAGCTCGACCTGCGAGCCCATCACCACGACGCGGTCGACCGGCAGCCCGAAGAAGTCCGCCGGGCTGCCGGCGTTGCGTGAGAGCAGCAGGAACAGGTGCTTGCGCCACAGGGCCATGCCGGGGGCGCGCGTGGGGACGATCGCCATCTTCGACAGGAACCAGGACGGCTCGTCGAGCGGCGCGGACGCCTCCAGGCCGGCGGCCTGCGCCAGGCGCAGGGCGGCGGGGAGGTCGATGTCGTCCTGGAAGCCGAAGCGCGCGGTGAGGTGGCAGATCCCGTCGTCGCCGAAGCCCAGGTCGTCGACCGACAGGCGCGCCTCGTCCGGGACGTGCGGGACGTTGCGCATGTCGACGGTGAGGATGACGACGGTGCGGTGCAGGACCTCGTTGTGCTCGAGGTTGGCCCGCAGCGCCAGCGGCGTCGTGGTCCGGTCGGCGTTGAGGAACACGCCGGTCGCGGGCGAGCGGTGGACCGGCGGGTGCAGCGCGTGGACGTGGTCGACGAAGTCCTGGAGGGGGCCCTCCTGGGCCGCGCGGTTGCGGGTCAGGATCGTCCGCCCGCGCTGCCAGGTGCTCATGACCGTGAACACTCCCGCGGCGATGACCAGTGGGAACCAGCCGCCGTGGAGCACCTTCGGGACGTTGGCCGCGAGGAAGGCGAGATCGACGACGAGGAAGACCAGCGCGCCGCCGACCGCCAGCCACAGCGGCTTGCGCCACAGCCCGCGGACGACGAAGAAGAACAGGAGCGTGTCGATCGCCAGCGTGCCGGTGACCGCGATCCCGTAGGCGGAGGCCAGGCGCGCCGACGAGCCGAACCCGACGACGAGGGCGACGACCGCGACGTAGAGGCCCCAGTTCACCGCGGGCACGTAGACCTGGCCGACGTGGCTGCGGGACGTGTGGCGGATGACCAGCCGCGGCAGGAAGCCCAGCCGCACCGCCTGCCGCGTGACCGAGAAAGCGCCGGAGATGACGGCCTGCGAGGCGATCACCGTCGCCAGCGTGGCGAGCAGCACGACCGGGATGCGCGCCCAGTGCGGGACGAGGAGGAAGAAGGGCTCGTCGACGGCGTGCGGCGAGCGCAGCACGAGCGCCCCCTGCCCGGCGTAGTTGAGCGCGAGCGCCGGGAACACGAGCGTGAACCAGGCCCGCCGGATGGCGGGGCGGCCGAAGTGCCCCATGTCGGCGTAGAGCGCCTCCGCGCCCGTCACGGTCAGGACGACGGAGCCGAGGGCGAGGAAGCCCACGGTCCCGTGGTCGAGCAGGAAGGCCACCGCGTAGGTCGGCGACGCGGCCCGCAGGATCCCCGGGTGCATCACGACCTCGCGCAGGCCCGTGACGGCCAGGAGGGCGAACCAGACGCCCATCACGGGCCCGAACCAGCGGCCGACCGCGCCGGTGCCCAGGTGCTGGACCGCGAAGAGCACGGTCAGGATCACGAGCGTGATCGGCACGACGAGCTCGTGCATCCCGGGAGCGGCGACCTCGAGCCCCTCGACCGCCGACAGGACCGAGATCGCCGGCGTGATCATCCCGTCGCCGTAGAACAGCGACGCGCCGAAGATCCCGAGCCCGACGAGCACCGCCTTGGCGCGCGCGCTGCCGAGGCTGACGCCCCGCAGCAGCGCGATGAGGGCCATGATCCCGCCCTCGCCGTCGTTGTCGGCGCGCATGATGAACGTCACGTACTTCAGCGAGACGATGATCGTGATCGCCCAGAGGACGAGGGAGACCACGCCGTAGACGCCGGCCCGGTCGACGGGGACGGCGTGGTGGTCGGCGCTGAAGACCGTCTGCAGCGCGTACAGCGGGCTCGTCCCGATGTCGCCGAAGACGACCCCGAGGGCACCGACGGAGAGCGCCGCCATGCCGCTGGTCCGGTGGCCGGCCGCGCGGCGCGAGTCGGTCATCCCGCGAGGTCCTACCCGGGCGGTGACCTCGCGATGTTCACACGAGCGCGCGCGCCTCTGGCACCATCGCGGCGCGATGGTCGCCGCCGACGCGCTCAACCGCCGCGAGCTCGCCCGCTACGTGCGACGCGTCGAGGACCGCTGGCCGCTCGAGGGGGCGCTGCTGGGCGGCGCCCGGGTCGACGACGCCCGCGGGCTCGGCGCGCAGCGCGAGCGAGGGCCCGAGTGGGTCGTCGTGCTCGTCAGCGGCGGCTTCGCCGGGGTGCCGTGGCTCGAGCGCGTCCACCAGGCCGGCTCGCTGTGGGACGCGGGCGAGATGGGGGCGGTCGCCGACGTGCACTGCTACACCGCCGCCGAGCTCGAGCGCCGGGCCGCGACGCTCCCGGCCGTCCGGCGCGTGCGCGAGCACGGCGTCGACCTGCTCGGCGTCGCCGGAGCGCTCGTCCCCTGACGCCCGGGCACGGCGGGCGCTCAGCCGCCGGCGCGGCGCGCGCGGCCGCCGGCGCTCAGCCGCCGGCGCGGCGCGCGAGCCAGCCCTCGATGAGGCGCCGGGCGATCGCCTCGCGCGGCGGCAGGCCGAAGGGCCCCTCCTCGCGCCGCGCGGCCTCGAGCTCGGCCGCGTCGAACCAGCGGACGTCGTCGAGCTCGGCGTCGGCGACGCGCGCGTCGCCGCCCGCCCACGCGGTCTCGAAGCCGAGCATGAGCGAGCCCGGGAACGGCCACGGCTGCGACGTGACGTAGCGCACGTCGCGCACCTCCACGTCGGCCTCCTCCCGGACCTCGCGCGCGACCGCCGCCTCCAGCGACTCGCCCGGCTCGACGAACCCGGCCAGGGCCGAGTAGCGGCCGGCCGGCCACGTCGGCTGGCGGCCCAGCAGCGCCCGGTCGCCGTCGGCGACGAGCATGATGACGACCGGATCGGTGCGCGGGTGGTGCTGCAGCCCGCAGCGCGGGCAGGCCCGCACGAAGCCGGCGTCGGCGGACTCCGTGGCGGCGCCGCAGCGACCGCAGTGGCGCGTCGTCCGGCGCCAGTGCAGCATCGCGGCCGCATAGGCCAGCAGCCCCGCCTCGGCCTGGCCGAGGCGGCCTGCCACGTCGCGCAGGCCGCGCAGGACGGTGCCGGGGGCCACGCCGGGGATGACCCCGGGCTGCACGGCGGTGCCCGGATCGCCGATCCAGGAGCCGCGGGGCGCCCAGGCGTCGCGGCCGGCGTGCGCGCGATGGAGCGCGGGGTCGAGGTCGGCCAGGTCGACGGCGGCGATGGGGCGCGTCGGGTCGCCGTCCTCGAGCCCGAGCAGGATCGGCTCCACCCCGGCGTGCTCCAGGAGCGGCCCGAGCGGCACGAGCGCGGGCTCGTCGCCCGTGACGAGCACGCCCGGCACGCCGCCCACGACGGCGCGCGCGGTCGGAGCGGCCAGCCGCTCCGCGACCCAGGCCGGGTCGGCCCGGCGGGACCCCGCGCGGTCGAGCGTGCCGCCCGCGAAGGTCGTCGTCACCCGATGGCGACCATGCGCTCGATCGGCACGCGGGCGCGCGCCGCGACGTCCTCGGGAACCTTCACGACGCCGCTGAGGTCACGCAGGCAGTCGCGCAGCTTGGGCAGCGTGATCATCTTCATGTAGCGGCAGGTCGCCGCCTCGTTCGCGGCGATCCAGTCCACGTCGGGCGCCGCCATGCGCAGCTGGTGGAGCATCCCGGTCTCGGTCGCCATGACGGCGGTGCTCCCGGGCGTCGCCTGGCGGGCGTACTCGACCATCCCGCCCGTCGAGAGCAGGTGCACGCCCTCGGGATCGACGTCGCCGGCGGCGACGTACTCCATGACCGAGGTCGAGCAGCCGCACTCCGGGTGGATGAGGAAGTCGGCGCCGGGGTGCTCGCCGCGCACCCGCGCGATGTCCGCGGGGCGGATGCCGGCGTGGACGTGGCACTCGCCGTCCCAGACGTGGAGCGCCCGCCCGATCGACTTCTCCACGTAGGCGCCGAGGAACATGTCGGGCCCGAAGAGGATCTCGGTGTCCTCGCCGTGCTCGCGCAGGATGTGCTCGACGACCTGGACGGCGTTCGAGGACGTCACGCAGTAGTCGGTGAGCGCCTTGATCTCGGCCGTCGTGTTGACGTACATGACCGTGATCGCGCCCGGGTGCTGCGCCTGCCAGGCGCGCAGCTGCTCCGGGGTGATCGAGTCGGCCAGCGAGCAGCCCGCGCCGAGGTCGGGGATGAGCACGGTCTTGTCCGGGCTCAGGATCGACGCCGTCTCGGCCATGAAGTGCACGCCGCAGAAGGCGATCACGGCCTCGTCGACCCGGGCGGCGCGCTGGGACAGCGCGAGCGAGTCGCCCACGACGTCGGCGACGTCCTGGACCTCGGGCAGCTGGTAGTTGTGGGCCAGGATGATCGCGTCGCGCTCGCGGGCGAGCGCGCGCACCTCGGCCTGGAGGTCCGCCAGCTCCTCCGGCGTGCGCGGCCGCTCGGCCGCGGGGGTCGCCACGGTGGCCATGGGGAGGTTCACGACAAGGGCTCCAGGAGCAGGGAGAGGTCGAGGGCCGGGGCGGAGTGCGTGAGGGCACCCACCGACACGAAGTCTACTCCGGTGCCCGCGATCTCCCGCACCGTCTCGAGGGTCACGCCACCGCTGGCCTCGAGCGACGCGCGGCCGTCGACGCGCGCGACGATCGCCCGCAGCGCGGCCGGCTCCATGTTGTCGAGCAGGACGCGCGGGGCGCCCGCCTCGAGCGCCTCGTCGACCTCCTCGGGGCTGCGGCACTCGACCTCCACGTCGAGCTCCGGCGCCATCTCGCGAGCCGCGCGCACCGCCGCGCCCACGCCGCCGGCCATCGCGGCGTGGTTCTCCTTGATGAGGATCGCGTCGAAGAGGCCGAAGCGGTGGTTCACGCCGCCGGCCGCCGCCACCGCGGCCTTCTCGAGCGCCCGCAGGCCGGGCGTCGTCTTGCGGGTGTCGAGGATCCGCGCGCCCGTGCCGTCGACGGCGTCGACGTAGCGCGCGGTCGTGGTGGCGACGCCGCTCAGGCGCCCCAGGAGGTTCAGCGCCGTGCGCTCGGCCGTGAGCATCGCCGCCGCCGAGCCCTCGATGTCGAGGACCGGCCCCCCGTCGCGCCAGTCGCCCTCGACGCAGCGCCGCTCGAGGGTCACCTCCGGGTCGAGCGCGGCGAAGGCGAGCTCGGCCGCCTCCAGGCCGAAGACCACCCCGGGGGCCTTCTGGGTGATGCGCGCCCGCGCGCGGGTCCCCGCCGGGACGGTGGCGCGCGTGGTCACGTCGCCCGGGCCGACGTCCTCCTCCAGGGCCCGGCGGACGACGTCCTGGACGACCTCGGGGTCGAGCGGCGGCATGCCGGGGAGGATATGCGGGTGGTCGGGGCCCCCGGGCCCGGGTAGCGTCGGACCATGAGCGTCGCCGTGCCCCAGCCCACGCCGTCCAAGCTGGCGCTGGCGGTGCGCGCGACCCGCCCGCCCTACCTCCCGACGTCGGTGATCCCGGCGCTGGCCGGCGCCCTCGTCGCGATCGGCCACGACGGCGCGGACTGGTGGCTGCTGCCGCTCGTCCTCTTGGCCACGCTGCTCGTCCACGCCGGCGTCGACATCACCAACGAGGTCGAGGACGCCGCCAACGGCGTGGACTCGCCGGACAAGATGGACAACAGCCGGGTCTTCAGCACCGGGATGCTCTCGATCGCCGAGGGCCGGCGCATCTACGCGGCCGTCTTCGCCGCTGCGCTCGTGCTCGGCCTGGTCCTCTGCGCCGTGCAGACCTGGGCCCTGCTGCCCTACGGCCTGGCGGGCATCCTCGGCGGCTGGCTCTACACCGGCGGCCCGCGGCCGTACAAGTACGACGGGCTCGGCGACCCGCTGATCGTCTGGCTCATGGGCCCGCTGCTGACCCAGGGCGCCTACACGGCGATCACCGGCGACGCCTTCTCGGCCGCCGCCTTCTGGGTGGGCCTCTTCCCCGGGCTGCTCATCACCGCCGTGCTCGAGGCGAACAACCTCTCCGACATCCCCGGCGATGCCGCCGCCGGCGTGCGGACGCTCGCGGTACGGATCGGGTTCACCCGCGCACGCGTCCTCTTCCTCACGTCCCTGGCGCTGACCTACGCCGTGCCGGTCGTGCTCGTGCTCACCGGCCTCTTCGGACCGTGGCTCCTGCTGCCGCTCGTGACGCTGCCCCTGGCCGCGGGCGCCGCGCGTCAGGCGCGCTCGGCGCGCGAGAGCGGGGACCCCGTGCTGGAGACGCTCGCCCCGCACGTCGCGCAGATCCACCTGCTGGGCTGCATCCTGCTGGCGGCGGGCATCGCGCTCGACCGCCTCTGAGCCGGCGCGTGCGGACCGGCGAGCTCGACGCGTGGCTGCCCGACCCGACGGTCCGGACCCACCACCGCCGCACCGCGCGCGCGACGCCGGGCGACCTCTGGTCGGCGGCCTCGGGCGTGCGCCTGGCGGACACGCGCACGCTCGGGCGCCTCGTGCGCTGGCGGATCCCCGGCACGCCGGCGGACCTGCGGTTCCGTGAGCTCTTCGCCGCCTATCCGTTCGTGCTGCTCGCCGAGGGCGACGGGTTCTCGGTGTCCGGGCTGTGCGGGCGGATCTGGACGCTCACGCGCGACTACCCGCGGCTCGAGGACCCCGAGGCGTTCCGCGCCTGGGACCGGCCGGGCACGGTCCGGGTGCTCTTCGCGCACTGGGTCGAGCCCGACGCCGACGGGCGGTCGGCGCTCGTCAGCGAGGCCCGGGTCCGCCCGACCGACGTGCGCGCCGCGCTGGCGCTGCGGGCGCTGGGCGGCCTCATCCGGACGTTCGAGCGCCTCATCGCCACCGAGCCGCTGACCGTGGCGACGGCCCGCGCCGAGCGCTCAGGCTCGGTGGCCCGGGCCTAGCCCGCGCTCGAGCCCGGCCAGCTCCGACTCGCCCTCCCACACCACCCGCCCGCGCGAGCGCTCGACGCGCGCCCGCAGCCGGCCGGTCAGGTGCTGGCGCGCGCCGGGGATCGTCCGCCGCTCGGCCGGCACGGGCACGGGCAGCACGTGCGGGATGCCATCCCCGCCCTCCCCGGCGTGGGCCTCGACCTCCAGCCGGGCCCGCGCCGTGCGCGCGCGCAGGACCCAGCCCCGCTCGTCGACGGCGACGCGCATCGGGACGAAGGGCCGGACGGCATGGTGGAGCTCGCCGCCGAGCGCGACGACGAGCGACGTCGCCACGACCTGCAGCGGGCCGACGCCGGCGCGGCCGCCAGCGAAGGCGACGCACGCGTCCTCGCGATCGAACCCGTGGCTCTGCCCCCACCACCAGGCCGGCGGGAAGCCGTGCCCGCCGCCCCAGTTCTTCTCCGCGTAGGCGGCCGCGCCGTCGAGCGGCCACGTCGCCCCGTCGAGCTCCAGGCGCCCGCGGGCGCGCCCGCCGAGGAGGTGCGGGTGCCAGTACTGGCTCAGGCCCGGGAGCGCCTGCGCCGGCCCGATCCCGCCGAAGGCGCTGCGGGCCGGCCAGCGCCGTGCGTCGCCCAGGGCGACCTCGAGCCGCGCGCCGTCGCCGAGGTCCACGCGCACACGGTCGGCGTCGGCCGCGAACACCTCGCGCCCGTCGTGGTGCGCCGTGACGGCCAGCCCGTCCGGGTCGGCCCACGCCCGCTCGGCGACGACCTCGCGCTGGAGCGACCCCGACGACGCCGAGCGCGCCGCGAGCGCGACGGTCCCCCACTCCTCGCCGCCCGCGTCGCGGCTCACGCCGAGCAGCGCGACGACGACGCGGCCACGCGCGCGGTCGGTGAAGCGCCAGTAGTAGCCCTCCATCGCCACGCCGTGGTAGCCGCGCGCGTCCCCGAAGGGCGGCGTGGCGCCGGTGCGCCGGTAGCGATCGGGCAGCGCGGGCATGCTCGGGCTCAGGCGCGCAGCACGGTGACCGTCGCGAAGGACGGGTCGCTGGCGCCGTGCAGCCGCGCGCCCGAGGCGACGATCTCGCGCAGGTAGCCGACGGTGGCCGCGGAGATGCGCTCGCCCGGCAGGAGCGCCGGGATCCCGGGCGGGTAGCCGGCGACGGTCTCGCAGGAGACGCGCCCGACGGCGTCGTCGGCGTCGACGACCTCCCAGTCGCCCAGGAAGGCCTCGCGCGGCGTGAGCGCCAGCTCGTTCTCGAAGGTGGCCGTCGGGCGGACGATCGCGGCGGTCTCGCCGGGGCCCTCGATGCGGCGGACGACCTCCTCGACGTCGCCGGCGACGCGCTCGAGCGCCGCCCGCGGCTCCCCCATCCCGACGAGCAGGACGATCGTCGCCTGGGTGGCCAGCTCCGGGTGCACGTCGTAGGAGCGGCGCAGGGCCTCGGCCAGCTCGTAGCCCGTCCGGCCCGTGCCGCGGACGTCGAGGACGATCCGCAGCGGGTCGTAGCCCGCGACCCCGGGGCGGCCGATGAAGCGGTGGTCGACGAGCGCGACGCCCTCGACGGCCTCGAGCTTGGCCCGGGCCTCCTCCACCCCGCGCAGCGTGTCGTGGAGGAGCTGCTCGCCGTGGAGGGCGAGCTGGCGCCGCGCCGCGTCGAGCGAGGCCATGAGCAGCGACGACGGGCTGGTCGAGCGCAGCAGGCGCAGCACCCGTGCCACGGCGGCGGGCTCGATGCGCGGCTCCTCCCCCGCCCGGCCGACGTGGAGCATCGCGCTCTGGGTCAGCGACCCCGTGATCTTGTGGGTGCTCGTCAGGACGGCGTCGGCGCCGAGCTGCAGCGCGCCGGCGGGCAGGTCGGGGTGGAAGCCGAGGTGCGGGCCCCAGCTCTGGTCGACGACGAGCGGGACGTCGTGGGCGTGCGCGACGCGCGCGAGCCCCTCGACGTCGGCGACCATGCCGTAGTACGTCGGCGAGACGACGAACGCCGCGTTGACCCCCGAGCCGCCGCGGGTGTGCGCCAGCGCCTCGTCGAGCGCCGCCGGCGTCACCCCGTGGGCGAGGCCGAGCTCCTCGTCGAGCTCAGGGGCGACGAAGGCCGCCACGCCGCCCGAGAGCACCAGGCCGTCGACGACGGACGCGTGCGAGTTGCGCTGCGCGACGATCCGCGTCCCCAGCGGGGCGAGCGCCAGGCAGAGCGCGTGGTTGCCCTGCGTCGCCCCGTTGGTCAGGAAGAACGTCCGCGCGGCCCCGTAGGCCTCGGCGGCCAGCCGCTCGGCCTCCTCGTAGGGCGTCGGCGACGGGCCGAGGTCGATCCCGTGGATGTCCTGCGGCACGTCCATCGCCAGGGCGCGCTCGCCCAGCGCGTAGCGGAGGCCGGGGTCGGCGCCCGGGCCGCCCTTGTGCCCGGGGACGTGGAAGCGGCCGGGCCCGCGGAAGGCGTAGCCGACGACCGCGTCGAGGTACGGCGCGGCCGGCTGCTCGGAGCTCACCGGCCGGCCGACCGCAGGAGCTCGGCGCGGACGAAGCCGTCGAGGTCCCCGTCGAGCACCCGCTGGGCGTCGCCCATCTCGTGGCCCGTGCGGTGGTCCTTGACCATCGTGTACGGGTGCAGCACGTAGGAGCGGATCTGCGAGCCGAAGTTCACGTCCTGGGCCTCGCCGCGCTCCCGGGCGATCTCCTCGCGGCGGCGGCGCTCCTCCTGCTCGAGCAGCTTGGCCCGCAGCATGCGCATCGCCGTCTCGCGGTTGGCCGACTGCGAGCGCTCGTTCTGGCACTGCACGACGATCCCGCTCGGCCGGTGGGTGATGCGCACGGCCGAGTCGGTCTTGTTCACGTGCTGGCCGCCGGCCCCGGAGGCGCGGTAGGTGTCGACCTGCAGGTCGTCGTCGTCGACCTCGACGGACCCGACCTCGTCGACGACGGGCGCGACCTCGACGCCCGCGAACGACGTCTGGCGGCGGTTGGCCGAGTCGAAGGGCGACAGCCGGACGAGCCGGTGCACGCCCGACTCGGCGTTGAAGAGGCCGTAGGCGTTCTCGCCCGACGCGCGGAAGGTCGCCGACTTGATGCCGGCCTCCTCCCCGGGGCTGGCCTCGAGCAGCTCGACGCCGAAGCCCCGGCGCTCGGCCCAGCGCATGAGCATGCGCAGCACCATCTCGGCCCAGTCCTGGGCGTCGGTCCCGCCGGCGCCGGCGTTGACCGTGACCAGCGCGTCGCCCGCGTCGTAGCGGCCGGAGAACAGCCGCTCCTCCTCGAGCGCCTCCAGGCGCTGCTCGATCGACGCGAGCTGCTCCTCGACCTCGCCCGCCAGCTCGGGGTCCTCCTCGGCGAGCTCGACGAGGCCCTCGGCGTCGTCGACGTCGCGCTCGAGCGCCCGGAAGCCCTCGAGCTTGCGCGAGGTGCGCGCGTGGTCGGCGCTCGTCCGGGCCGCGAGCTCCTGGTCGTCCCAGAAGCCCGGGGCGCCCATCCGGCCCTCGAGCTCGCCGAGGTGCGCCGCGAGCGCGTCGGGGTCGGTGT
This sequence comes from uncultured Actinomycetes bacterium, assembly GCA_963707695.1. Taxonomy (GTDB): domain Bacteria; phylum Actinomycetota; class Thermoleophilia; order Solirubrobacterales; family Solirubrobacteraceae; genus JAOPZW01. The sequence goes on from CAVPQY010000007.1 coordinate 148,830, forward strand.
GCGCGGCCAGCGCGTCGAGGCCGGCGCGGATCGCGGCCAGCCGCTGCGGGGTCGGCTCGGTGTTCGACGTCGTCGCCATGGGGCTCGGATCGACGCTAGCACCCGGGTGGGCGGCGCCGGTCCCGCCCCCGCCGGTCGCCCTCGCGCCCCGCGGGCGGGCGGCGGGTCGCCGGTACGCTGGGCCCGATGAACCCGCTCCTCCTGCCCCCGCGCCTGGTGTGGCGGGCGCTCGACGACCTCCACACCCTCGCCCGCGCCGCGGCGACGCTGACGGGCAGCCTGGCCGCGCTCGAGGAGCGCGCCGAGCGCATCGAGCGGGGGCTCGTCCGCGGGATCGTCATCGCCGAGGCGATCGAGGGGCGCGCCGGCGCGGCCCTGGGCACGGCCGAGCGCATCGACGCGCGCATCGCCGCGCTGCTCGGACTCGGGGAGACCGTCGAGGAGCGCGTGGCGGCGCTCCTGACCCTCGGGGAGGCCGTCGAGGCCCGCATCGCCGCCCTGCTGGCCGTGGGCGCGACGGTCGAGGCCCAGGCCGACGCGATCGTCGCGCTCGGCGACCGCCTCGACGAGCGCGCCGCCGCGATCCTCGGGATCGGCGAGAGCATCGAGGCCCGCGGGCAGGACGTCGTGACCGCCGCCGGCGAGGTCGCCCAGCGCGGCGCGCAGGTCGCCGAGGCGCTGCCCTACCTCGAGCGGGCGATCACGATGGTCGAGCCGCTGGAGGGCGCCGTCGAGCGCCTCGGCCGCATCGTCGACCGGCTCCCCGGCGCGGCCCGGACCCGCCGCCGGCCGCCGGCCGCGGGCTGAGCGCGCCGGGACGCCGAGCCGCCGTCGCGTCCGGTCGGCGCACCGGCGACCCGGCCCGGCCGCGGTTCCCACACAGAAATCCGGCGTGCGCCCTCCGATCGCGGATAGGCTCGCGCCCATGTCCCGCCGCCTCTGCGCGATCGCGCTCGCCGTCGCCGCGTTCCTCGCCCTCGCCGCCGTCCCGGCCGGCGCCACCACCCGGACGCCGCTGAGCCCGGCCGTCATCCGCCACCTCCACGACTCGGGGATCTACGGCCACCGCCTCGCCCTGGGCTGGGACCGCGCCCAACGCGCCCTCACCCAGCAGCTCGCCCGCCACCCCAGCAAGCCGGCGGTGGTGCTGGACATCGACGAGACGTCGCTGTCGAACTACGGCTGCCTGAACGAGGTCGACTTCGCCCTGACCGGCCTGGTCACGTGCGTCGTCCAGAGCCGCTCGACCGCGATCCCGGGCGCGCGCGCCTTCGTCCGCCGCGCCCAGCGCCGCGGGGTGCGGGTCTTCTTCGTGACGGGCGCGCCGGCGGCGGTCACGTCGCTGCGCGAGGCGAACCTCCGCGCGGTCGGCTTCGGCGGGTCGTTCAGCATCACGGGCCTGCCCGGGGGCTACACGAACCCGTCGCTCGTGCCCTACAAGTCGAGCGTCCGGGCGTTCATCGAGGGCGCCGGCTACCGCATCCTCGTGAACGTCGGCGACCAGTTCAGCGACCTGGCCGGCGGGTTCGCGCGGCGATCGGTCAAGCTCCCCAACCCGATCTACGTCACGCCCTGACCGAGCGCCGGGCGCACCAGGCGGCGCTCGACCGGGCCCTCGCCGAGGAGGCCGAGGGGCAGCGCCGGCTCCTCGCGGGCGACCCCTCCGCCGCCGACCCCCTGCGCGCCGCCGCGGCCGCGTACCGCGAGTCGTGGGAGGCGGCCGGGCCGACGGCCTTCGGGCGGCTCGTCGGCCACGTCAAGGCCGCGCTGCTGGCCGGCGACGGCGGTCCGGAGGCCGCCTACGTCCTGGCGGCGCTCGACGAGGCCCCCACGGGCGACTCGCCCGTGGCCGCCTACGCGCGCGCGGTCTCCGCGCTGGTCGCCCGCCGCGACGGCGACGTCCCCGGCGCGGTCGCCACGATGCACGCGGGCGGCGAGGCCTTCGCGCGCACGGCCGACGCCCTGGGCGCCCTGGCCGGCGGCGACCGGGACGCCTACGACCGCGCCCTGCGGGCGATCGTGGCCGACTTCGAAGGGCGCGACGCGCACCTGACCGGCGTCGCCATCGCGGACACCGCGGTCATGCTCGACCGCCTGGCGGCGCCCCGCGGGCTCGGCGGGCTGCCGCCCTCGCCGGTCCTGCCGCCGGTCTGAGTGGGAGGCGGGCGAGGCGGACGCGGCGTGACGTCAGCAGTGGCGGGCAGCGGCGCGGCGAGGCGTCCGACCCTCGGACGTCACTGGCCGTGGCACTTCTTGAACTTCTTCCCGCTGCCGCACCAGCACGGGTCGTTGCGCCCGATCGCCTGGTCGGCGTCGACGCGGCGCTGCTGCACGACCTGGCCCGTGACCGCGCCGTGGCCGTTGGCGTCCTCCTCGGCGTACTCGCCGGCGACCGCGGTGCCCGCGCCGGCCGCCGCCGCGGCGGAGAGCGCGCTGGGCTGGGCGTCGGCGCCGCCGGAGTACGTGACCGTCCCGCCCTGCGTCTGCGAGCCGGCGGCGGGCGTCCAGTCGGGGGGCGGCGCGCCCTCCTCGCCCTGGACCTCGACCTCGACGTGGAACACCATCCGGGCGAAGTCCTGCCAGATCGAGCTCATGAGGTCGGAGAAGAGCTCGAAGGCCTCGTTCTTGTAGGCGACGATCGGCTCGATCTGCGCGAACCCGCGGAGGTGGATGCCCTCGCGCAGGTAGTCCATGTCGTACAGGTGCTCGCGCCAGCGGTTGTCGATGATCTGCAGCAGCAGGTAGCGCTCGAGCGCGCGCATGAGCTCCTCGCCGAGCTCCTCCTCGCGCGCGTCGTAGAGCCGGACGCCCTCCTCGCTCAGCGCCTCGATGAGCTCCTCGCGGTCGAGCTGGCGCTCGGCGACCTCCTGCTCGGTGAGCTCGGTCGGGAAGATGTCGCGCAGGGCGACGAGCAGGCCGGTGAGGTCCCACTCCTCGATGAAGTCGCCGGGCGTGTGCTCGTCGACGAGCCGCCGGACGACGTTGCCGAGCTCCTCGCGCGAGTCCTCGCCCATGTCCTTGCCCTCGAGGACCTGGTCGCGGTACTCGTAGACGATCCGGCGCTGCTCGTTCATGACGTCGTCGTACTCGAGGACGCGCTTGCGGATGAGGAAGTTCTGCTCCTCGACCTTCCGCTGGGCCTTCTCGATCTGCTTCGAGAGCATCCCGGCCTCGATCGGCTCCTCGTTGCCCTCCTCGTCGGTCGAGCCGAGGCGGTCGAGGATCCGGTAGATCCGGTCGCCGGCGAACAGGCGCACGAGGTCGTCCTCGGCGGAGAGGAAGAACCGCGACTCGCCCGGGTCGCCCTGGCGGCCGGAGCGGCCGCGCAGCTGGTTGTCGATCCGGCGGGACTCGTGGCGCTCGGTGCCGACGATGAAGAGCCCGCCGGCGTCGACGACCCGCTCGCGGTCCTCCGCGATCTGCGCCTCGATCGACGGGAAGATCTGCGCGACGCGCTCGTCGTAGTCGGGCTCGCCGGGGCGCAGCCCGAGCTTGGCCAGCTCGAGCTCGGCCTGGTGCTCGGCGTTGCCGCCGAGCTTGATGTCGACGCCGCGCCCGGCCATGTTCGTCGCGATGGTCACCGCGCCGGGACGGCCGGCCTCGGCCACGATCTCGGCCTCGCGGGCCGCGTGCTCGGGCTTGGCGTTGAGGACCGTGTGCGGGACGCCGCGCTTGAGGAGCATGTCGCCGAGCAGCTCCGAGACCTCCACGGAGATCGTGCCGACGAGGACGGGCTGGCCGGCCTCGTGGCGGGCGACGATCTCGTTGACCACGGCCGCCCACTTGCCGCCCTTGGTCTTGTAGACCTGGTCGTTCTTGTCCAGGCGGACCATCGGGCGGTTCGTCGGGATCTGCACGACGCCGAGCTTGTAGATCTTCATGAACTCGGTCGCCTCGGTGAGGGCGGTGCCCGTCATCCCGGCGAGCTTGTCGTACATGCGGAAGTAGTTCTGGAGCGTGACGGTCGCGAGGGTCTGGTTCTCCTCCTGGACCGAGACGCCCTCCTTGGCCTCCACGGCCTGGTGCAGGCCCTCCGACCAGCGGCGGCCCTCCAGGATGCGCCCGGTGAACTCGTCGATGATCTTCACCTCGCCGTCGACGACCGCGTAGTCGACGTCGCGCTTGTAGAGCGACTCCGCCTTGAGCGACTGGATGAGGTGGTTGACGAGCGGCCCGTTCTCGGCGCGGTAGAGATGGTCGATGCCCAGGAACTTCTCGGCCTTGGCGACCCCGCGCTCGGTCACGGCGACGGTCTTGTGCTTCTCGTCGAACTCGAAGTCGAAGTCGGCGACGAAGTCCTTCTTCGAGCGCGGGTCCATGCCCTCCGGCGTCTTGCCGGGCTCCATCTGCTTGGCCATGCGCGCGAAGGTCTGGTAGAGGTCGGCCGCGCGCTCGGGCTGGCCGGAGATGATCAGCGGCGTCCGCGCCTCGTCGATGAGGATGTTGTCGACCTCGTCGACGATGGCGAAGCTGTGCGTCGCCAGCGGGTGGCCGTCCTCGTCGTAGCGCCCGCCGTGCTGGACCTTCTCCTCCAGCGACGTGGCCATGTTGTCGCGCAGGTAGTCGAAGCCGAACTCGGAGTTCGTGCCGTAGGTGATGTCGGCCGCGTAGGCGTCGCGCTTCTCCTCGTACGGCTGCTGGTTGTAGAGCGTGTCGACCCGGAAGCCGAGCGCCTCGTAGATGGGGCTCATCCACTCGGCGTCGCGGCGGGCGAGGTAGTCGTTGACCGTGACGACGTGGACGCCCTTGCCGGCCAGCGCGTTGAGCACGACCGCGAGGGTCGCGGTGAGGGTCTTGCCCTCGCCGGTGCGCATCTCGGCGATGTTGCCGCCGTGGAGCACCATCCCGCCGATGAGCTGCACGTCGAAGTGCCGCATGCCCATCGTGCGACGGCCGGCCTCGCGCACCAGCGCGAAGCACTCGTCGAGCACCGCGTCGAGCTCTTCGCCGTCCTCCTGGACGCGCTCGCGCAGGACGTCCATGCGCTCGCGGAGCGCCTCGTCGGTCTCCTCCTGGAGCTCGGGCTCGAAGGCGGAGATGCGCTCGACCCGCTTCTGGTACTGCCGGAACTGCTTCGCCTCGCCGACGTTCAGCGCGCGGTCAAGAAGGCCCATGAGGGCCAGCGTAGCAGCGGCAAGCGCCGGTTCCGGGGGGTCGGCGGAGCCCTCGCGGCGGGCTCCGCGCACCCTGCGCGGCGGGCTCCGCGCACCCTGCGCGGCGGGCTCCGCGCACCCTGCGCCGCGGCCCGCCGGACGGGCTCCGGAGCGCGGGCCGCGGGTCGCCCGCCGGGCCGCGCGAGCCCGGCGGCGCGCCCGCCGCCGGACCGCTGGAGCCGCCCGCTAGAGCGCGGCCTGAGCCCCGCCGCCGCCGTCCTGCCTCGGCGTCGTGCGGATGCTCTCCGTCCCGACCTTGCCGTACTTGCGGCGCTTGTCGGCGTGCCGCTTGACCTGGCGGCCGAGCTCCTCCTCGCAGAGGTTCACCGCGTGCCGCAGGTCCCGCGCCCGGTCGCGCGCGCGGAGGGTCGTCCCCTTCAGGTACAGGGTGGCCTCGGCCACCTTCGCCTCGCCGATCGCCGGGTTGCGCTCCTCCCGGACCTCCACCTCGAGGTGCGCCAGCTCCGAGACCTGCCGGCTCATGCGGCTGAAGCGCCGCACGACGTGCTCCCGAAGCTCGTCGGTGACTGGGACGTTCCGACCCTTGACCGCGATGCGCATGGAGCTCCTCTCGTCGGGATGCGGAGCGCCGAGGGTACGCCCCGCCCGGAGGTCGCTCAAGGCCCGGGTGTAGGTGATCGCCAGGACCGACGGGACCCCTGCCGCGCGCAGCGCCGTGGCGCACGCCGCCAGGGTCGCCCCCGTCGTGTGGACGTCGTCGACGAGCACGACCCGCGCACCGGGCCGAGGCGACCGCAGGACCGCCACGGGCACCCGCCCGGCCGCGAGCCGCGCCGTCCGCGAGGCGCCGACCTGGGCCGGCGCGGCGTGCGCCCGGCGCAGGGCCCGACAGACGTCCAGCCCGGTGCGCCGGCCGAGCGCGGCGGCCAGCCGCGCGGCGTGGTCGTGCCCGCGCGCCCGCCGGCGCCGCGGGTCGGGCGGGACCGGCACCAGGACGCCGGCCAGCAGGCCGGCCGGGGCGTTCGCGGCGAGGGCCGCCGCCATCGCGTCGGCCGCGCGCAGCGCGCCCCGGAGCTTCAGCGCGTGGACGAGCGCGGCGGCCGGGCCGGCGTGGGCCAGCGGCGCCCACGACCACGCGGGCGCGCCCGGCGGGGCGGGGCAGCGGGCGCCGCCCCGGTGGGCCGGCAGGGCGCACCGCGGGCAGGACGGACCGCGCAGCCACGGCAGCGCGCGGCGACAGGCGGCGCAGAGCACCTCCCGCGGGTCGGCCGGCGGCCCGCCGCAGGCCAGGCATCCTGGCGGCGCCAGCGCGGAGATCAGGTGGTGGAGCACGGGCCCGAGCCTGCCCGGGCCCGCGTCACGGCACGCCGCCGCCGATGCACCGGAGCGCGGACGTCCCCGCACCGGATCCCCGGGAGCGGGTGCCACAATCGGCCCTCGTGGCTCTCGCGGTCGCCGCCGATCCCCACTGGACGCTCGACCCGGGGCCGATCCTCCTCGTCGCCGTGCTCGTCTGGGCGTACGTGCGCCGCTGGCGCGCCGTGCGCGCCCACGACGGCCCGCGCGCCGCCGGCCGGTGGCGCCTGGCGTCGTGGCTCGCGGGCTGCCTGACGATCCTCGTCGCGCTCGTCTCGCCGATCGACGCCCTCGGCGAGCAGGCCTTCACGATGCACATGGTCCAGCACGTCCTGCTGCTCGACGTGTCGCCGATCCTCCTGCTCTGCGGGCTGACGAAGGTCCTGCTGCGCCCCGTCACGCGCCACACGTACGCGCTCGAGCAGCGGGCCGGGCCCCTGGCCCACCCGGCCTTCGCGGTGGTGCTCTACGTCGGCGTCATGTGGCTGTGGCACGTGCCCGCCCTCTACGACGCGGCGCTGCAGCACGACACGGTGCACGTCCTCGAGCACGTCTGCTTCTACACCGCCGGGTTCCTGTACTGGTGGCACCTGATCTCGCCCGTGCGCACGCGGATGGACCAGCGCGGCATGTACCCGGTCGTCTACATGCTCTCGACGAAGGTCCTCGTCGGGCTGCTCGGCATCGGCCTGACCTTCGCGCCCGACGCGCTGTACGCCTTCTACAGCGACCGCGGGTCGATCTGGGGCCTGACGCCGACCGAGGACCAGGCCGCGGCGGGCGCGATCATGGCCCTCGAGCAGTCGATCACCATGGGCATCGCGCTGACGTGGCTCTTCGTGCGGGCGCTCGGCGAGAGCGAGCGCGCCCAGGAGCGCGCCGACCGCCTCGAGGACCTCGAGGCCGAGCGCGCCGCCGCCTCGCGCTGACGCCGCCGACCGGGCCTCAGCCGCGCTCGTCGGGGGCGCGGCCGCCGGTCGGCTCGGGCTGCGAGAGGCCGGTCGTGAGGGTGACGAGCCGGTCGCCGAGCTCGGCGGCGCGGCGGTCGGTCCGGAAGCGCCGCTCCGCGCGGGCGAGCTTGTCCGCGCGCGGCCCGCGGTAGCGCCACCGCGCCCAGGGCGAGGTCGGCCTGGCCAGGCGGACGGCGGCCACGAGCCCCCAGAAGGGGATGAAGAGCGCGACGACGCCGATGAGGAAGCGGCCCTTCAGGAACGCGAGCGCGGACAGCACGACGGCCTCGAGGAAGAGCAGGACCGTCGCGAGGACCGAGCCGGGGTCGTCCAGCCCGAACGGCTTCGTGCCGAGCACGACGAGGATCGCGAAGGTCGTGGCCAGGACCGCCGCGTCGACCGACAGGCGCCCCTCGCGGGCCCAGTAGACGTCGCGCAGGTACAGCCAGAGGGCGAACTCGTCGATGGTCAGGCCTGCGCCGATCCCGAAGGCGATCGCCGAGATGTGCCACCACGGGCTCTGCAGGTCCGCGGCGAAGCCGAGGAACCCGGACACGAGGACCAGGCAGATGCCCCACACGAGGTGGTGGATGTGCAGGTCGCCCGTCTCGACGTTCCCGGGCCACCACGTGACCTTCGGGTTGCGGATGAGCCGCGCGCTCGTGCGGATGAAGGCGAACGTCAGCAGGAACGCCGTCAGCACGAGGAAGGCCGTGCTGCGCCCGGGCGCCGCGGTGTCCGGCAGCACGTCGACGGAGATGACGACGCCGAGCGCCATCTCGCCAGCCTCCCAGGTTCAGCCCTCCAGCACCGCCCCGTCCGGGACGCGCTGCGGACCGGTCACCGTCACCGCCCCGCGGCACACCACGCCCGTGCCGAAGACGACGTCGCCCTCCACCGTGAGCCGGTCGCAGGCCACGAGCGAGGGCGGCCCCGCCGGGAGGTGGGCCTCGAAGTCGGCGATGAGCTTGAAGTGCTCGTCGTCGAGCTCGGCCAGGGGCGCCGTCGTGCGGCCGGCCGCCAGCGCCACCCGCCCGCCGTCGCGCAGCTCGTAGGCGTCGGAGCGCAGGACGAGGAGGTCGCTCGTGGTCTTGACCGGCAGGAACCGCGTCCGCGGCACGCGCAGCGGCCGGGCCCCGTCGAAGACGGCGATCGCCGCCCCCATGGCCGACTCGAGCTGGATGACGGGCGTGGAGCCCTTGTCGGCCGGGTCGACCGTCTTGCGGTTGACGATCATCGGCAGGCCGAGCACGCCGTCGCGCGCGTCGAGCACGCGGCGCAGCGCCTCGAGGTCGACCCACAGGTTGTTCGCGTGGAACCAGCGGTGCCGCGAGGCGTCCTGGAAGGCGTCGAGGTCCTCCTCGGGCGTCTGGGCGGTCTCGCGCAGGACGAGCCCGCCGTCCCGGCGGCGGGCGAGGTGCCCGCCCTTGCGGTCCGCCTCGGTGCGCTCGGGCACCTCGCTGGCGAACGGCAGGCCCTCGCGGGCCACCCACGCGAGGATCCGCGGCTCGAGGACGGCCCCGAGGTTGTCGGCGTTGGAGAGGAAGGCCCAGCGGTAGCCGCGCTCGAGCAGCGCGTCGAGCATGCCGGAGGACTGCAGCGCCGGGTAGACGTCGCCGTGCCCGGGCGGCGCCCACTCGAGCCCGGGGTCGTCCGGCCACGACACCGGCCGCAGGTCGTCCGCGCGGAGCTTCGGGACCTTGTTCTGCAGGAAGTCCAGGGGCACGTCGGCCTCGATGCCCGGGTGGCGGCGCAGGGCGGCCAGGGAGTCGTCGCGCGTGGCGAAGGAGTTCATGAGCACGAGCGGCAGCCGGGCGCCGTAGCGCCCGCGCAGGTCCAGCACCTGCTCGGCGATGAGGTCGAGGAACGACCGGCCGTCCTTGACCTCGAGCAGCGACTTGGCCCGCTGCATGCCCATCGACGTCCCGAGCCCGCCGTTGAGCTTGATGACCACGGCCCGGTCGAGGACGTCGCGGAGCTCCGCGTCGCCGGGCTCGGGGAGCGCGTCGGCGTCCTGCGGCGCCTCGATGGGGTCGATCTCGGACTCGGGCAGCATCCCGGTCTCGCCCTCCTGCAGCCGCCCGTAGGCGTCGCGGAAGGCCGCGATCCCGGCCTCCCCCACGCCGCCCTCGCGCATCTTGTCGACGCTCTCCTGCAGCCCGTCCGCCATGCGGCTGGACGCTACCCGCCCTGGGCCCAGGACGACCGGTAGGCGTCCTGCTCGGGCGTCGGCTCGTCGAGCGCCACCCCGAGGGCGGCGAGCTTCAGCCGCGCGACCTCGCGGTCGATCGCCTCCGGGACGGGGTGCACGCCGGCGGCCGGCCGGCCCGCCCCGCCGCCGCGGCCCGCCCGGACGAGCTCCTCGACGCAGAGCGCCTGGGTCGCGAAGGAGACGTCCATGACCTCGGCCGGGTGGCCCAGGGCGGCCGCGAGGTTCACGACCCGCCCGCGAGCGAGCAGGTGCAGCCGCCGGCTGCCGACGACGTAGGTCTCGACGAGCGGGAGGACCTGGCGCACGCCGTCCGTCGCCGCGGCGGCCAGCGCGTCGAGGTCGATCTCCACGTCGAAGTGCCCGGCGTTGGCCAGCACCGCCCCGTCCTTCATCCGCGCGAAGTGCGGGGCGCCCAGCACGCCGGTGGAGCCGGTGACCGTGATGAAGACGTCGCCGCGCTCCGCGGCGACGAGCGAGGGCAGGACCTCGAAGCCCTCCATCCGGGCCTCGAGCGCGCGCATCGGGTCGATCTCGCAGACGACGACCGACGCGCCCGCGCCCCGGGCCCGCAGCGCCACGCCGCGGCCGGTCCAGCCGTAGCCGAGCACGACCACGACGCGCCCGGCGAGCAGGAGGTTCGTCGCCCGCAGGATGCCGTCGAGGACCGACTGCCCGGTGCCGAAGCGGTCGTTGAGCGTGCGCTCGGCCCAGCACTCGTTGACGGCCAGGACCGGGCACCGCAGCCGGCCCTCGGCCGCCATGCGGCGCACGCGCAGCATGCCGGTCGTCGTCTCCTCCATCGCCCCGAGCATCGCCTCGGCGTGCCCGGGGTCGAGCTCGTGGACGGCGGCGACGAGGTCGGCGCCGTCGTCGAGCGTGATGTCGGGGCCCGGCGCGACGAGCGTGCGGACGTGGTCGGCGTAGGCGGCCGCGTCCTCGCCGCGCACGGCGTGGACCTCGGCCCCGTCGGACTCGGCCAGGGCGGCGGCCACGTCGTCCTGGGTCGACAGCGGGTTGGCGGCGCTGAGCGCGGTCCGCGCGCCGCCGGCCACGAGCGCCCGGACGAGGTTCGCGGTCTCGGCCGTGACGTGCAGGCACGCCGCCACCGTGACGCCGTCGAGCGGCCGCTCGGCCGCGAAGCGCTCGCGGACGAGGCGCAGGACCGGCATCTGGGCGTCGGCCCAGGCGATCCGGTCCTCGCCCGCCGCCGCGAGCGCCGGGTCGGCGATGGCGCTCACGGGCGGGGGACGGAGACGGGCGCGGGCCGGGCTAGTACCGGTAGTGGTCCGGCTTGTACGGGCCCTGCACCGGGACGCCGATGTAGGCCGCCTGGTCCTCGCTGAGCGTCGTGAGCTTCACGCCGAGCGCGTCGAGGTGCAGCCGGGCGACCTTCTCGTCGAGGTGCTTGGGCAGGACGTAGACCTGCTTCTCGTACTCCTCGGTCTTCGTGAACAGCTCGATCTGGGCGATCGTCTGGTTCGTGAAGGAGTTCGACATGACGAAGCTCGGGTGGCCCGTCGCGTTGCCGAGGTTCAGCAGCCGGCCCTCGGAGAGGACGATGATCGCGTGGCCGTCGGGGAAGACGAACTCGTCGACCTGCGGCTTGATCGTGACCCGCTTGACGTCCTCGTCGCGCAGGATCCCCGCCATGTCGATCTCGTTGTCGAAGTGGCCGATGTTGCCGACGATCGCCTGGTGCTTCATCCGCGCCATGTGGGCGGCCGTGACGATGTCCTTGTTGCCGGTCGTGGTGATGAAGATGTCGGCCGTCTCGACGACGTCGTCGAGGGTCAGGACCTGGAAGCCCTCCATCGCCGCCTGCAGCGCGCAGATGGGGTCGATCTCGGTGACGATCACGCGCGCGCCCTGGCCCTTGAGCGAGGCGGCGCAGCCCTTGCCGACGTCGCCGTAGCCGCAGACGACGGCGACCTTGCCGGCGAGCATGACGTCGGTCGCGCGGTTGATGCCGTCGATGAGCGAGTGCCGGCAGCCGTAGAGGTTGTCGAACTTCGACTTGGTGACGGAGTCGTTGACGTTGATGGCCGGGAAGAGCAGCTGGCCGGTCTCCGCGAACTGGTAGAGGCGGTGGACGCCGGTCGTGGTCTCCTCGGTCACGCCCTTGATCCCGGCGGCGATCCGCGTCCAGCGCTGGCCGTCCTCGCGGAGGTTGCGCTGCAGCGTGCGGAGGATGATCTTGAACTCGTCGGACTCGGCCGACTCGGGGTCGGGCACCGCGCCGGCGGCCTCGAACTCGACGCCCTTGTGCACGAGCAGCGTGGCGTCGCCGCCGTCGTCGAGGATCATGTTCGGGCCCTCGGCGTCGCCCCAGTCGAGCATCTGCTCGGTGCACCACCAGTACTCCTCGAGCGTCTCCCCCTTCCAGGCGTAGACGGGGACGCCGGCGGGCGCCTCCGGCGTGCCCTCGGGGCCCACGACGACCGCGGCGGCGGCGTGGTCCTGGGTCGAGAAGATGTTGCACGAGCACCAGCGGACGTCGGCGCCGAGCGCCGTGAGCGTCTCGATGAGCACGGCCGTCTGCACCGTCATGTGCAGCGAGCCCGAGATCCGCGCGCCCTTGAGCGGCTGGGTGGCCGCGAACTCCTCGCGGGTCTTCATCAGGCCGGGCATCTCGTGCTCGGCGAGCTGGATCTCCTTGCGGCCGAAGGCGGCCAGCGAGAGGTCGGCGACCTTGAAGTCGCCGTCGGTCAGCGTGCGGGGGGTGGTGGTCGTGGTCATCCGATCTCCGTGAGGTGGGGCGTGGGGCGCACCGCGGTCAGCAGCCGCTCGTGCTTCTCCTGCTCGAACCGCAGCCAGTCGGCGGCGGGCACATGCTCGGGACGCCGCGGCTCGGCCGCGAACCACGACTCCACCGCGTCGCGCAGCACGCGATCGCGGCGCAGGCGCAGCGCGAAGCCGAGCTCGCCCAGGCCGACGTCGAACTGCTCCTGCAGCTCGCGCAGGGTGCGCAGGCGCTGGAGCTCCTCGGGGCCGTACAGGCGGTAGCCCGAGCCCGAGCGCTGGGGCCCGACGAGCCCGATGCGCTCGACGTAGCGGAGCATCCGCGGGGACCAGCCCGTCGTCTGCGCCGCTTCGTGGATGGTCAGGGCGTCCATGGGACGGCCAAACCTTACCACGACTGTGTCAAGGTTCCGGCGCCGGGTTACGACTCGGTCGCGGCGAGCACGGTGCGCCGCTTGCGGTGCTGCTGCTCGTAGAGCCGGACGATCGCCTTCGTCGCCGCGTCCGACGTCCGGAGGCGGTCGACGACGTCGGGCGCCTTCAGCGCGCCGTAGCCGGGCCAGGGCTCGTCGACGTGCAGCTCGGCGCCCGGGTCGGCGGCCCCCTCGGACTCGACGAGCTCGTCGGGCTCCTCGTCGACGTGGCCGGCCTCGAGGCCGAGGTCCTCGGCGACGTCGGACGCGGTGGCCGGTGCCGGGCGGGCCTCGTCGAGGTCCACGACGGCCGCGGACGGCGGTGGCGGCGGCGGCGGAGGCGGAGGCGGCGGCGGAGGCGGAGCGGCAGCGGGCCGCGGCGGCGCAGCCGCGGCCGGGCGCGGGGGCGGCGGAGCGGCGGCCGGCCGCGGGGGCACCGGGGGGGCCGTCGCCATACCGGCGTCCTCGTGGTCGTGCTCGCGCGCGAGGTCCATGAGCGCGTCGGCGGCGGTCTTCACGGCGCCCTCGAGCGCTCCGCGCGCCATGCCGAGCGGGAGCGTGATCGGCAGGAGCAGGAGCTTCCTCATCGCGCCGGGCTACCCCAGGTCCGTCTTCAGGCGCTCGATGGCCGGCACCGGCGTCGGGTCGACGCCGCGCAGCGCGGCCAGGTAGAGCGAGACGAGGTCGCCCAGCAGCACGAGCGAGAGCACGCGCTCGACGGCGGTCGAGCCGCGCGACTCGACGCGGTGCACGCCGCCGGTGGCGCCGCCGTCGACGATCTGCCCCGTCAGCTCGATGCGCGCCTTGACCCGCGGGTGCGTGTCGGCGTCGTCGAGGAAGACCGCGGCGAAGCGCCCGTGCTCGGCGGCGCTGACCCAGCCGACGATCTCGTTGTGGTCCGCCTCCGGCAGCTCGACCGAGTAGGCCAGCTGCTTGGCGTTCTCGTTGATCTGGGTCTTCCAGCGGTAGGCCAGCGGCGTCGTCAGCCCGGCGCCGAAGAGGACCGGCACCGACCCGTGCAGCGCGCGCGCCAGGACCTTGGGCTCGGCCTCGTCGGGCGCGTCCGGCCCCCAGGCCTCGACGAGGTCCTCGAGGTGCTCGGCGGCCACGTCGAGCTCGGAGCCGCAGCGAGGGCCGACGCCGCAGAGGGCGGCGACCTCGAGCGCGGCCACGGTCATGTAGCCGACCGCGGCGCGCGGCTGCAGGCCGCCGGTGACCGGGATGACCGGGACGCCGTCGGCGCGCGCCTGCTCGGCCAGCTCCCCACCGGCGGTCACGACGACGCGGCGCGCGCCGATGACCCCGGCGGCCTCGTAGCAGGCCAGCGTCTCCTCGGTGTTGCCCGAGTAGCTCGCGCACAGGACCGTCGTGTCGGGCGTGGTCCACGGCGGCAGCCCGTAGGCCTGGGAGGCCAGGAGCGGGCGCGACGCGTGGTCGGAGAGGATCGCGCGGGCCAGCGCGCCCCCGATCGCCGAGCCGCCCATCCCGGCGACGACGAGGCCGCCCGGGCTGTCCCACTGCGTCAGGCCGGCCGACTCGAGCTTCCACAGCGCGTCGCGCAGGTGCTCGGGCAGCGCCAGGATGTCCGTCACGAGGTCCGACGCGTCGACGCGCGCGACCGCCTCGCGGTCGAGCGTGGTGTGGGTGCCGCTGCTGGACATGCTCTCCCTCTCCCTAGAACCTGATCGCCCCGGCGGGCAGTTCCGTCCCCGGCGCCAGGCGCAGGCCGGCGGTGAGCACGTTGCCGTCGCCGACCGTCACCCCCTCGCCGAGCACCGCGCCGCCCGTCACCTGCACGTGGTCGCCGATCCGCGCCCCGGCCGCGACGATGCAGCCGCGCAGGGTGCAGCCGGCGCCGATCTCCGCCCCGTTGAGGACGACGCTGCGCTCGATCGTCGAGCCCTTGCCGACGGACACGCCCTCCCCCAGCACGACGAGGGACCCCACGTGGGCCTCCTCGTCGATCCGGCAGCCGCGCTCCACCAGCGCGGGCGGGACCACGCGGCCGTCGACCGCACCGGGGTCGTCGACCGACAGGAAGTCGTTCCCGAGGCGCTCGCCCACGCGGGTGCGGACGTTCCCCTCGAGGATGTCGAAGGTGCCCTGCAGGTAGCGCTCGGGGGTGCCGATGTCGAGCCAGTAGGCCTCGGCGCGGAACCCGAACAGGCCGTCGCCGACGAGTCGCGGCCAGACCTCGCGCTCGATCGAGACCTTCTGCTGGGCCGGGATCAGGTCGAGCACCGAGCGCTCGAGGACGTACGCGCCGGCCGAGATGAGGTTCGTGTCGATCTCGTCGGGCCGCGGCTTCTCGACGAACTCGCGCACGCTCTGGTCCTCGTGCAGGCGCACGAGGCCGTAGGCGGAGGGGTCGCCCACGGGGACGAGGGCGAGCGTCCCGATGGCGCCCGTCGCCTCGTG
Source organism: uncultured Actinomycetes bacterium (assembly GCA_963707695.1). Lineage (GTDB taxonomy): Bacteria > Actinomycetota > Thermoleophilia > Solirubrobacterales > Solirubrobacteraceae > JAOPZW01. Next base: position 164,032 of record CAVPQY010000007.1, read on the forward strand.
CTGGGCGAGCTGGGCGGTGAGGTCGAGGTCGGTCAGCACGTCGCCGTTGAGCATGAGGAAGCGCTCGTCGAGCAGCGGCTCGGCCTCCTTGAGCGCCCCGCCGGTGCCGCGCGGCTCGGGCTCCTCGACGAAGCGCAGCCGCAGCCCGTAGGCCGAGCCGTCGCCCAGGACGTTGCGGACGCTCGTGGCGAGGAACCCGCACGACATGACCACGTCGTCGACGCCGTGGGCCCGCAGCCACTCGAGCATGTAGGCGATGAAGGGCCGGTCGACGAGCGGGACGACGGGCTTCGGGACGGTCGAGGTCAGCGGGCGCAGCCGCGTGCCCTCACCGCCGACGAGGATGACGGCCTGCACTAGTGGTCGCTCCGGCGGCCGTCGGTCATCGGAGCGGCCACTAGCGCCCGATGCCCTCGTAGGTCAGGCCCGCGGCCCGGACGCGCACGGGGTCCAGGGCGTTGCGCCCGTCGATCACGACCTTGCCGGCCATCGCGTCCGCCACCTCGTCCCAGTCGAGCGCCTTGAACTCGTCCCACTCGGTCACGAGCACGACCGCATCGGCTCCGCGGACGCACTCGAGCGCCCCATCGGCGAACTCGACCCCCTTCATGAGCTTGCGCGCCTCACCCTCGGCGACCGGGTCGTAGGCCGCGACGAGCGCGCCGTCGGCCTGCAGCCGGGCGCTCAGGACGAGCGACGACGCCTCGCGCATGTCGTCGGTGTCCGGCTTGAAGGCGAGGCCGAGCAGTGCGACGCGCCGGCCCACGAGCGCGCCGAGGTGCTTCTGGAGCTTGCCGATGACCCGGCGCTTCTGCAGCTCGTTGACCTCGATGACCGCGTTGAGCAGCTGGAAGTGGTAGCCCGAGTTGCCCGCGAGCTGCTTCAGCGCGCTGACGTCCTTCGGGAAGCAGCTGCCGCCGAAGCCGATGCCCGGCTGCAGGAACTTCGGTCCGATGCGGTCGTCGAGGCCGATGCCGCGGGCCACCTCGGTGACCGTCGCGCCCGTGACCTCGCACACGTTGGCGATCTCGTTGATGAACGAGATCTTCGTGGCCAGGAAGGCGTTGGCGGCGAGCTTGACCATCTCCGCGCTCGCGATGTCCGTGCGCACGAGCTCGCCGGCCGCGCCACCGCCGTGCTCGGGGGTCAGCAGCGGCCGGTACAGCTCGGCCACGGCGTCGCCGGCCCAGTCGCCGTCGTCGCCGATGACGACGCGGTCCGGGTGCAGGAAGTCCGCGATCGCCGAGCCCTCCTTGAGGAACTCGGGGCAGGAGACGTAGCGGAAGCCCTCCTTGCCGCGCTCGTGGAAGACGCGCTTGATCGAGCCGCCGGTGCCGACGGGGACCGTCGACTTCATGACGAGCGCGTGGCGGTCGGAGGGCGGCATGGCGTCGACGACCGCGTGGACGGCCGACAGGTCGGCGTCCCCCGAGTAGGTCGGCGGGGTGCCGACCGCCACGAAGAGGAGCCGCGCGTGCTCGAGTGCGTCGCCGACGTCGGTGGAGAAGTGCAGCCGGTCGCGGTGGCTCGCGACGAGCTCGGAGAGCCCGGGCTCGTAGATCGGGATCTCGCCGCGGCGCAGGCGCTCGATCTTCTCCGCGTCGATGTCGATGCACCAGACCTCGCTGCCGAGCTCCGCGAAGCCGGCGGCCGTCACCAGGCCGACGTAGCCCGTGCCGATGACTGCGATGGTTTCGCGACCGCCGTCCATGCGGCGGCGAAGGGTAACGATCGCGCCCCCGTCAGGACCCGACCCGGGTCAGCGAGCGCGCCACCGCGAGCATCTGCTTCTCCGAGAGGGAGCCCAGGAGGGTGTTCTCGACCCAGTACCACGCCTTCCCGGTCTTCCACGCGACCAGGCGCAGGCGGGAGCCGTCGTAGTACAGCTGCAGCCTGCGGCCCCGCACGGTCCGGGTCTCGGACGGGTCGTCGAGGACCGGCGGGGACTGCCACGTCGTCCCCTGCACGCCGTAGTACTGGCCGACGTGGCCCTCGTAGGCCACGATCCGGTAGGCCTTGTGCGGCTTGCCCGAGCGGTCGCGGATCGTGTAGCTGCGGCTGTCGGTCGTCTGGTAGCTGCCCGAGCTCGTGACGAGCTTCGGGTAGTAGACGGGCAGCCTGGCCCCGAGCTTGAGCGAGAGCCGCGCGGCGAGCGTCTCCCCCGGGCCGCTGTTGACGTACAGGCCGGGCGGGACGGTCGCGGTGGACCGGCGGCTGCGGCGCGAGCGCCGCGCCTTGCGGGCCGTGCGGCGCGGGGTCCCGGCCTTCGGGCTGGCCTGGACGTCGAGGAAGCGCTGGGCGGCCGCCCGGATGGAGCTCGGCGAGGCCTGGACGTCGCCCGAGCCGTCCGTCGCGTCGGTGACCTGCAGCCGGACGGGCTGCAGCGGCTTCCCGGAGGACTCCGCCACGAGCTTCAGCAGCCCGAGGATGCTCTTGGTCGAGCTGATGTCGGTCCGCACCGCGCGCCCGAAGATCCGCAGGAGCTGCGTGCGGTTGCGGAACAGGCTGCCGACGCCGACCTGGCTGCGGGCGTCGGAGATGAACTGCTGCTGGCGCACCTCGCGCACGAGGTCGGAGTCCGTGTGGCGGAAGCGCACGTAGTCGAGCGCCTTCTGGCCGCAGAGCTTCTGGTACCCGGCCTTCACGTCGATCTCGGCGTACTGCTGCGACGGCGGGAGGCCGACGTTCGAGTGGTAGTAGCGGCGGTCGACGTCGCTGTAGACGCACCCGAGCCGGTCGATCGCGTCGCGGAAGCCCCAGAAGGTGACGCGGACGTAGTGGTGGATGCGCAGGCCGAGCAGGCCCCCGATCGTCTTGATCGCCAGCTTGTCCCCGCCGTAGGAGTAGGCCGCGTTGAGCTTCGCGCGCCCGTGGCCGGGGATGTCCGTCCGCAGGTCGCGCGGCAGCGACATGATCGCCGTGGCGCCCTTGGACGGGTCGAGGTGGATGAGGATCATCGTGTCCGACCGCGACCGCGCCGGGTGCTTGAGCAGCTTGCCCTTGCGGTCGTAGACCTCGTCGTAGCGGCGGTCGTCGCCGATGACGAGGATCGTCTGGGGCTTGCCGGGCTCAACGTCCGCGAGGAGCTCCTTGACGCCCGGGTCCAGCGGCTTGCTCTCGCGCTGGAAGATCTGGACCGCGTCGTTGACCTCGAGCAGGACCGCGGACGCGACCGAGGCGGTCGTCAGCACGCAGATGAGCAGCGCGCCCAGGGCCGCGCGGACGAGCATCGAGCGCCCGAGGTGCGGCGGGCGCTCCTCCGGCGGGAGCCGGTCGCGGAACGGCAGCCTCACGCCAGGCCGCCCTCGATCGCGCGCAGCGGCGGGTCCTCGTGCGGGGCGAGCCACTCGGGCAGGGCGACGACGAAGTCGCGCAGGGCCTCGCGGTAGCGCGTCAGCGAGGCGATCGAGACCCACTCGTGCGGGCCGTGGTGGCCGCCGCCGATGGGCCCGAACTCGACGGCCGGGATGCCGGCCTCCAGGAACGAGATCGCGTCCGAGGCCCCGTCGCGGCCGACGGACAGCGCGTCGCCCTCGATCGAGCGCCCGACCGCGTCGCGGAGGGCGAGGACGTAGGGGTTGCGGCGCGAGACGATCGCCGGCGAGCGGATGAACTGCTTGAGGATGTCGAGGTCGCCGATGGCCCGCACCTGGCTGAGGATCTCGCCGGGGTCCTGGTTGGGCAGGAAGCGGATGTCGACGTCCATCGTGCAGACGTCGGGGACCTTGTTGAAGGCGTCGCCGCCCCCGATGCGCGCGAGGTTGATCGACGGCCGGTCGAAGAGGTCCGAGGACTGTCGGCTGAAGGGCAGGGTCTCGATGCGGCGGAAGACGTCGAGGGCCTTGAGGATCGCGTTGTCCCCGAGCCACGGGGTCGAGCCGTGGGCACTCGTCCCCTGGACTTCGACGCGGACCGCGAGCACCCCTTTGGCCTGCACGCCGATGTGGAGGTCGGTCGGCTCGCCGGTGAGGGCGAAGTCGGCCCGCAGGCCCTCGGCCACCAGCGCGTCGGTCGAGCGGCGCGTGACGTCCTCGGACTCCTCGTCGGGGACGCACAGCAGGCGCACCCGGACGCGGTCCTGCGCGGCCGCGTCGACGGTCGCGCACAGCAGGACGGCCAGCGCGCCCTTCATGTCGTAGGCCCCGCGGCCGATGAGCCGGTCGCCCTCGACGCGCGGCGTGAACTGCCCGTCGCGCGCGGGGACGACGTCGAGGTGGCCGTGGAGGATGACCGTCGGCGCGTTGCGCGGCCCGACGTCGGCCAGGATGACCGGCAGCCCGTCGAAGGACCGCTGCTCGACGGCGACCTCGCGGGACTCGAGCCAGCCCTTCACGAACGCCGCGGCGGCGCCCAGCCCCTCGGGCTGGGACGTGTCGTAGCTCATCAGGCGCTCGGCCAGGACCCGCTCGTCCACCCGGGGCAGGATAGGGTGACGCGCCGATCGCACCCGCCCGGGGTCCTCGCCGGGATATGTTCGGCGCCATGGCTGCGCAGATCGTGCTCTTCGGCGCGACGGGCTACACCGGGGAGCTGACCGCCCGCGCCCTCGTGGCGCGCGGCGCGCGACCGGTCCTCGCCGCGCGGTCGCGCAGGCGCGTGGCGGCGCTCGCGGCCGACCTCGGCGGCCTCGAGGCGCGCGCGGCCGACGTCCGGGACCCGGCCACGGTGCGCGCGCTCGTCGGCGAGGGCGACGTGCTCGTCAGCACGGTCGGGCCCTTCGTGCGCTTCGGCCAGCCCGCCGTCGAGGCCGCGCTCGCCGCGCGGGCGCACTACGTCGACTCGACCGGCGAGGCGCCGTTCCTGCGCGACGTCTTCGAGCGCCACGGCCCGCGCGCGCAGCGGGCCGGGGTGGGGCTGCTGACGGCGATGGGCTTCGACTACGTGCCCGGCAACGTCGCCGGCGCGATCGCGCTGCGCGAGGCGGGCAGCGCCGCCACGGCGGTCGAGGTCGGCTACTTCGCCGACGGCGTCGCCCCCAGCGGCGGCACGCGGGCCAGCGCGGCCGCCATGACGCTCGAGCCGGCCTTCCGGCGGCGGGGCGGCGAGGTCGTCGGCGAGCGCGCGGCGGCGCACCTGGCGACGTTCGAGCTGGGCGGCGGCCGGCGCGCGGCCGCCGTGAGCATCGGCTCGACCGAGGCGCTCGCGCTCCCGCGGGTGCACCCGTCGCTCCGCGACGTCGACGTCCACCTCGGGGTGTTCGGGGGCGCGTCGCGCGCCATGCAGGGCGTGTCCGCCGTCACGGCGGCCGCCGCGCGCGTGCCCGGGCTCAAGCGCGGGCTCGGCGCGGCCACGGGGCACCTGGTCAAGGGCTCGACGGGCGGTCCCGACGCCGCGGCCAGGGCCCGCGCGTCGACGACGGTCGTGGCGCGGGCGCTGGGGCCGGGCGGCGAGCGCCTCGCGCAGGTGCGCCTCGAGGGCGGCGACGCCTACGACTTCACGGCGCGGATGCTCGCCTGGACGGCGGAGCGGATCGCCGCCGGCGCGCTGCGGGGCTCCGGGGCGCTGGGGCCCGTCGACGCCTTCGGGCTCGACGCCGCCGAGGCCGGCACGGCCGAGTCCGGCCTCGCCCGGGCGGGCTAGGCGCCGAGCCGGAGGGGCTCAGGCGGCGACGGGCGCCCCGCGCTCGCCGCTCCGCGTTCCGGCGGCGACGGGCTCGCCGCGCTCGCCACCGGCGGGCAGCGCGTCGCGGAGCTTGTGCAGCCCGAGGCGCACGCGGCTCTTGACCGTGCCGAGCGGGATGCCGTCGCGCGAGGCGATCTCCTCCGCCGTCAGGCCGCCGAAGTAGGCCAGGGCGACGGCCTGGCGCTGCTCGAGGGGCAGGGTGCGCAGCGCGACGCGCAGCCGCGCGCGCTCGGCCGAGCGCAGGGCGACGCCGTCGGGCGTGTCCGCGGCGGCGGCGCGCAGCTCCGGCCGGGCGGCGGTGCGGCTCCCGGGTCGCGGAGCATGGGCGGCGAGGACGCGGCGGCGCGCGCGGTCGCGGGCCTGGGCCTCCCGCCACAGGTCGACGGCGCGGGAGCGGGCCATGAGCCGCAGGAACGCCGCCAGGTCGCCGCGCGCGGGGTCGAAGGCCTCGGGGCGCCGCCACAGGCGCAGGAACACGTCCTGCACGACGTCCTCGGCCCGCGGCGCGTCGCGCAGCACCACGAGCGCGGTCCCGTGGACCATGGCCGCGTGGTCGGCGAAGACGCGGGCGAAGCAGCCCGGGTCGTGGAGGTCCGCGGGCGCGGGACGATCAGTGGCCATGCGCCAAGTTGAACGCGTTGTCCAGAGCTTGTCAAGTGTCTGTCTAAAGGAGTACCGTCGCGCCATGGACGACGCTGTCCCGGCCGGCGTCCGCATCGGCGAGCTCAGCCGCCGCGTCGGCGTCGAGCCCGCGACCCTGCGGGCCTGGGAGCGCCGCTACGGCCTCCCGCGCCCCGGGCGCTCGCGGGCCGGCCAGCGCCTCTACGACCCCGCCCAGGAGCTCGCGCTGCGGCGGATGCTCGCGCTGCGCGCGGAGGGCTTCGCCCCGCAGGTGGCGGCGCGGCTGGCCCGCGGCGAGGCCGCCGGCGTGCGAGCCGCGCGCCGCCCGGCTCCCGCGGCGGGGCCGCCCGCGCTCGAGCGGGGCGCCGGCGGCGCCGCGGCCGCGGCCGGGAGCGCGGCGGCGCTGGAGGCCGCGCTCGACGCGCTCGACTCGCGCGCGGCCCACGCCGCCCTCGACCACCTCCTCGCGGCCCGCGGCCTCGACCTCACGCTGCGCGACGTCGTGCTGCCGCTGCTGGCCCGGATCGGCGACCGCTGGGAGGCCGGGGAGCTCTCGGTCGGCCAGGAGCACTTCGCCAGCGCGCTGCTCGGCGGACGGCTCCGGGCGCTCGGCCGGTCCTTCGCCTCCGGTCGCGGGCCGCGGGCGGTCCTGGCCTGCCCACCCGGGGAGCGCCACGAGCTCGGCCTGCTCTGCTTCGCGCTGCTCCTGCACGACCGAGGCTGGGAGGTCACCTTCCTGGGCGCCGACACGCCCCTGGAGGCCCTGACCGAGACGGCGGCCCGCGTCGGGGCCGACCTCGTCGTCCTCGGCGCCGCGATCCCGGGCACGCTCGACGCGGCGGCGCTGGCGCCGGTGGCCGCGGCGCGGCCGCTCGCCCTCGGCGGCCGGGCCGCCACGCGCGAGGTCGCGGCGCGGGCGCGGGCGCGGCTGCTGCCGGGGGACGTCGTCGCGGCCGCCGACGCGCTCTCCGCGCTGCCCGCCGCCGTCTGAGCCGCCGCGGCGGCCGGCTGCGAGCATCCCGCGCATGAGCCCCGCCTTCGCCCACACCTGCCTGCGCGTCGTCGACCCCGAGGCTTCCGTGCGCTTCTACGGCGCGCTCGGCTTCGAGCGCCGCGGGCAGCTGAACTTCGACACCGCGTTCAACGTCTACCTCGGCCTGCCGGGCGACGGCGACGTCCTCGAGCTGACGGTGAACGTCGGTCGCACCGAGCCCTACGACGTCGGCGACGGCTTCAACCACGTCGCCGTCGCCGTCGGGGACCTCGATGCGGCCCTGGGCGCGCTGGCCGCCGCCGGGGTGGAGCCCGAGAAGCCCGCCTACCGCCCCGGCGGCCGCGAGGACCTGCCCCGCATCGCCTTCGTCGCCGACCCGGACGGCTACCGCGTCGAGCTCATCGAGGGCGAGCGCTTCGCGACGCCGCAGGACGGCCCGCACCCATCGGCGGGCTAGCCCTGGCCGCCCTCGGCGAGCTGGAGGAACGCCTCCCAGCGACGGGCGTCGCGCTGGGCCAGGCGCTCCTCCTCGGAGCCGTCCTCGGCGCGCTCGGCCGTCTCCTGCGCCGCGCGCAGCCGCTCGCGCAGGTCGGCCGCGTCGAGGTCGCCCGGGCGGATGGCCTCCTCGACGAGCACGAGGACGCGGTCGCCGGTGACCTGCATGTAGCCCTCGCCCTGGGCGAAGCGCTCGACGTCCGTCTCGCTCGTGTAGAGCCGGAGCTCGGTGGGCTCGAGCAGCGTCAGCATCGGCTGGTGCTTGGCCAGGACGGCGAGCGAGCCGATCGCCGTGCGCGTCGAGACCATCTCGACCTCGCCGTCGAAGACCTGACCCTCGGGGGTCAGGACCTCGGCGGTGAACTTCGCGTGTGCCACGGCCGCCCCTAGCTCTTCTTCGCGGCCTCGACGACGTCGTCGATCGACCCGCGGAGCAGGAAGATGGACTCGGGCAGGTCGTCGTGCTGGCCGTCGAGGATCTCGCGGAACGAGCGCACCGTCTCGCCGATCGGCACGTACTGGCCCGGCGTGCCCGTGAACTGCTCGGCCACGCTGAAGGGCTGCGACAGGAAGCGCTCGATCTTGCGCGCGCGCTGCACCGTCACCTTGTCCTCGTCGGAGAGCTCGTCGATGCCGAGGATGGCGATGATGTCCTGCAGCTCGCGGTAGCGCTGGAGGACCTCCTTGACCTCGGTGGCGACGCGGTAGTGCTCCTCGCCGACGATGTCGGCCTTGAGGATCGTCGACGTCGAGTCGAGCGGGTCGACCGCCGGGTAGATCCCCTTCTCCGAGATCGACCGCGACAGCGTGGTCGTCGCGTTGAGGTGCGCGAACACCGACGCGGGCGCGGGGTCGGTCAGGTCGTCCGCGGGGACGTAGATCGCCTGCACCGAGGTGACCGAGCCCTGCCGCGTCGAGGTGATGCGCTCCTGCAGCTGGCCCATCTCCGACTCGAGCGTCGGCTGGTAGCCCACCTGCGACGGCATCCGGCCCAGGAGCGCGGAGACCTCCGAGCCGGCCTGGACGAACCGGAAGATGTTGTCGATGAAGAGCAGCACGTCCTGGCCCTGCTCGCGGAAGTACTCCGCCATCGTCAGCCCGGACAGCGCGACGCGCATGCGCGCGCCGGGCGGCTCGTTCATCTGGCCGAAGACGAGCATCGTCTTCTCGAGGACGCCGGACTCCTTCATCTCGAGCCAGAGGTCGTTGCCCTCGCGGGAGCGCTCGCCGACGCCGCAGAAGGCGGACAGGCCGCTGTGCTCCTTGGCCAGGTTGTGGATGAGCTCCTGGATGAGGACCGTCTTGCCGACGCCGGCGCCGCCGAACAGGCCGACCTTGCCGCCCTTGGCGTAGGGCGCCAGCAGGTCGATGACCTTGATGCCCGTCTCGAACATCTCCGTGGTCGGCGTCAGGTTCTCGACGGTCGGCGCGGGACGGTGGATCGGCCAGCGCTCGCCGACCTCGACGTCGCCCGCCTGGTCGATGGGCTCGCCGAGGAGGTTGAAGATGCGCCCGAGCGTCATGTCGCCGACGGGGACGGTGATCGGACTGCCGGTGTCGATGACCTCGGTGCCGCGGCTCAGACCGTCGGTCGTGTCCATGGCGACGGCGCGGACGCGGTCGTCGCCGAGGTGCTGCTGGACCTCGCAGACCAGGATGTTCCCGGTGCCGGAGGAGATCCCCTCGGCCTCCTCGGGGTTGTCCTCGCGCTCGATGATGATCGCGTGGTTGATCTCGGGGAGCTCGTCGGGGAAGACGGCCTCGATCACGACGCCCTGGATCTCCTCGATCCGGCCGACGTTGCGATCCCCGCCCTCCCTGCCTTCCGCGCCCGGCGGGCGCTCGATGGTGGCCTTCATGTGCGGTGGTGCTCCTCTTGTGCGCTAGACCAGCGACTCGGCGCCGGCGACGACTTCCATGATCTCCTGGGTGATCTCGGCCTGGCGGGCGCGGTTCATCTCCAGGGTGAGGTCCTCGATGACCTCGCCGGCGTTCTCCGAGGCGCTGCGCATCGCGGTCATGCGCGCGCCGAGCTCGGAGGCCGTCGACTCCAGCAGCGACCGGTAGATCGAGATCTCGACGTAGTCGGGGACCAGGCGCTGCAGGATCTGCTCGGGGTCGGGCTCGTAGTCGACGAGGGCGTGGTGCTCTGGGCGCTCCTCGCCCTCGTCCTCGTCGTCGCCCGACTCCAGGATGGTGGCCTGCTGCAGGGGCAGCAGGGTCTCGCGGCGGACCTCCTGGGTCAGCGGCGAGACGTAGCCGTTGTAGATGACCTCGACGCGGTCGACCTGGCCGTCGACGTAGGCCGCCACGAGGTCCGTGGCGATCTCGCGCGCGTTGGCGTAGGCGGGGCGCTCGGTGAACCCGACGTAGGCGCCCTGCGGCTCGCGGCCGCGGAAGGTCAGCGACGAGACGCCGCGGCGGCCGGAGGCGTAGAACGCGACCTCCTGGCCGTCGCCCTCGAACTCGCCCGCCGCGCGCAGCCCGGCCCGCAGGATCTGCGAGTTGAACGCGCCCGCGAGCCCGCGGTCGGCGGTGACGAGGAGGATCGCCACCCGGCGCTGCTCGTCGTGCTGCTGCAGGATCGGCAGGCCCGAGATCTCGCCGCCGGCGGCCTGGGCCGCCTGACGCGTCATCCGGCGGATGGCGCCCGCATACGGGCGCAGGTGCGCGATGCGCTGCTCGGCCCGCCGCAGGCGCGCGGCGGCGACCATCTCCATCGCGCGGGTGATCTTGCGGATGTTCTTGACCGACTCGATGCGGTTCTTGACGTCGCGCTGGGAGGCCATGGTCAGGCGCTGACGGCGCCCGCCTCCTCCGCCCGCGCGTCGTCGTCGCCGGCCTCGCCCTCGGCGCCGTCCGCATCGGCGTCGGCGTCGCGCGAGGCGCGCACGCCGTCGGCCGACCGCGTGGGCGCGTCGTCGTCGGAGAGCGGCGCGCCCTCCTCGTCGAGGTCGTAGCCGAAGTCGTCGGCGTACTCGGCGATCGCCGACTTCAGCGCCTCCTGCGTCTCGTCGGACCAGTCGCCCGACGCGACCTTCTCCAGGAGGTCGGCCTTCTCGGCGCGGATGCGCTGCGTCAGGCCGTCCAGGAACTCGCCGACGCGGTCGGCGTTGACCCGGTCCAGGAAGCCGCTCGTGGCCGCGAAGACCTGCACGACCTGCTCCTCGACGGGCATCGGGGAGCGCTCGTCCTGGTTGAGCGTCGCGACCAGGCGCTCGCCGCGGGCCAGCGTGCGCTGGGTGTCCGCGTCGAGGTCGGACCCGAACTGGGCGAAGGCCTCGAGGTCGCGGTACTGCGAGAGCTCGATCTTCAGGCGGCCGGCGACCTTGCGCATCGGCGCGACCTGCGCCGATCCGCCCACGCGCGACACCGAGATGCCGACGTTGATGGCCGGGCGGACGCCGGAGTAGAAGAGCTTCGGCTCCAGGAAGATCTGCCCGTCGGTGATCGAGATGACGTTCGTCGGGATGTAGGCCGACACGTCGCCCGCCTGCGTCTCGATGATCGGCAGCGCGGTCAGCGACCCGCCGCCGAGCTCGTCGTTGAGCTTGACGGCGCGCTCGAGCAGGCGGCTGTGGAGGTAGAAGACGTCGCCCGGGTAGGCCTCGCGACCCGGCGGGCGGCGCAGCAGCAGGGACATCTGCCGGTAGGCGTACGCGTGCTTGGTCAGGTCGTCGTACACGCAGAGCGCGTGGCCGCCGTCGTAGAGGAAGTGCTCGGCCATCGCGCAGCCGGCGTAGGGCGCCATGAACTTGATCGGCGCGGCCTCGTCGGCGGGCGCGGCGACGATGATCGTCGACTCCAGCGCACCGGCCTCCGCCAGCGTCTCGGCCAGGCCCACGACCGTCGCCATGCGCTGGCCGATGGCCACGTAGACGCTGACGATGTCGTTGTCCTTGTTGTTGATGATCGTGTCGATCGCGATCGCCGTCTTGCCGGTCTGGCGGTCGCCGATGATGAGCTCGCGCTGGCCGCGGCCGATCGGGATCATCGAGTCGATCGCCTTCAGCCCCGTCTGCATGGGCTCCTTGACGGGCTGGCGCTGCACGACGCCGGGCGCCTTGAACTCCGCGGGCCGGGTGCCCTCGGTGTCGATCGGGCCCTTGCCGTCCAGGGGCTGGCCCAGCGGGGAGACGATGCGGCCGAGCAGGCCCCGGCCCACCGGGATCTCCAGCAGGCGGTTCGTGCGCTTGACCGTGTCGCCCTCGACGATCTCCTCCCAGTCGCCGAAGAGCACCGCGCCGACGTTGTCGGCCTCGAGGTTGAGGGCGAGGCCGATGACGCCGTGCGGGAGCTCGAGCATCTCGAAGGCCATGCAGTTCTCGAGGCCGTGGACGCGGGCGATGCCGTCGCCGATCGAGAGGACGGTGCCCACCTCGGTGAGCTCGGCGCTGCCGGCGTCCAGGCCCTCGATGCGGGACTTCAGGATGCTCGTGATCTCGTCGGGCTTGATCTGCATGTCGTTCCGGGTGGCTCCTTAGGCCTGGGCGACCTGCTTGCGCAGGTTCTCGAGTCGGGTGCGGATGGAGGCGTCGAGGATGGAGTTCCCGACGCGCAGGACGATGCCGCCGATGACCTCCGGATCCACGGTAGTGCGCAGCTCGACCTCGCGGCCGGTCTGGCGTCCGATCTCGTCGCCGATGCGCGCCGAGATCGCCTCGTCGAGCGCGACCGCGCTCGTGATCTCGACCGGCAGGAGCCGGTTGGCCTCCCGCCACAGGCGGTCGACCTCGCGCCGGACGCGGAAGACCACCGGCATCCGGTGGTTCTCCACGAGGAGCTGGAGGAAGTTGCGGACCGTCTCGTCCTCGCCGGTCACGGCACGGTCGAGCCCGGCCTTCTTCTCCTCCGTCGAGAAGTACGGGGAGAAGAAGAAGGTCTGGAGCTCGCGGCTCTCCTGCAGCGCGTCGGTGAACCGGCCGAGCTCCTCGCGGACCCGGTCGGTCGTGCCGCGCTCCTCGGCGACCTCGAAGAGCGATCGCGCGTAGACCTGGGCGATCTCCTCCATGGCCTAGCCGCGTCGCTCCCCGCCGGAGAGCGCCGAGAAGTCGAGCTCCGACAGCGCCTCGTCGACGAGTCGGCGCTGGTCCTCCTCCGTCAGCGTGCGGCGCGTCACCTTCTCGGTGGCGGCGACGGTGAGGTCGGCGACCTCACCGCGGATCTCGGAGATCGCGCGCCGGGTCTCCGCCTCGATGTCGCGGCGGGTCTGCTCGAGCAGCTCCTCGCGGCGGCGGCGGGCCTCCTCCGTCGACTCGCGCTCGTGGACCTCGGCGGCCTTGCGGGCGCGGACGACGATGTCGTCCGCCTGCGAGCGCGCCTCGCGGAGGCGCTCGCGGTACTCCTCGAGGAGCTGCCGGGCCTCCGAGCGCGTGCGCTCGGCCGTCTCGATGGACTCCTCGATGGCCCGCTGGCGCTTGTCCAGCGCCGCCGAGATCTGCGGCCACGCGTACTTGCGCAGGACGAAGAACGCGACGAAGAACGACAGCAGCGTCCAGATCATCAGCCCGACGTTCGGGCTCACGAGGAAGTTGCTGCTCTCCTCCTTGGCCGCGGCGAGCGGCAGGGTGGTCAGGGCGGCCGTCATCGACTAGCCGAGGAAGAAGGCGATGAGACCGAAGATGAAGGCGTAGAACACGATCGCCTCGGTGAGCGCGAAGCCGAGCCACTGGATCGAGGTGATCTCGTCGCGCATCTCGGGCTGGCGGGTCACCGACTCGATGACCTTGCCGAAGATGTAGCCGACGCCGATGCCGGGGCCGATGGTGCCGAGGCCGGCGCCGATGCCGAGGGCGATCGCCTTGCCGGCCTTGCGCCCGTACTCCGCGGGGTCGGCCGCCTGGGCGAGCTGGGCGATGATCGAGAGGTCCACTGCGGGTTGCTCCTTTAGTGCTCCTCGGCGACGGCGCCGCCGAGGTAGATCGCGGTGAGGGTGGCGAAGATGAAGGCCTGGAGCGTCGCGACCAGCACGACCTCGAAGAGGAAGAACGCGACGGCCATGACGCCGGTGACGAGCCCCAGGATCACGGAGCCGAACACCGCCAGGTTCAGCAGGACGACGAGACCGCCGCCCATGAAGAGGATGAGCAGGTGCCCGGCCAGGATGTTGGCGAAGAGCCGGACGGAGAGGGAGACCAGCCGCACGAAGTGCGAGATGACCTCGATGCCGAAGATCGGGATGCGGGCGGGGCCCTCGACGCCGGCGGGGATCCAGCTCTTGAGGTAGCCGACGAAGCCCTTCGCGCGGATGCCCTCGACGTGGTAGCTCACCCACACCAGGAGGGTGAGCACGAGCGGCACCGAGATGTTCGCCGTCGCGGCGAAGAGCGCGAAGCTCGGGATCTGGACGCCGAAGATGTCGACCTTGTGCTCCGTGTTCGTCGGCAGCGGCAGGTAGCCGATGAGGTTCGAGAACCAGATGAACAGGAAGATCGTCGCGATGAACGGGAACCACTTGGCCGCCATGGACGAGTCCATGTTGCCCTTGGTGATGTTGTCCCGCAGGCCCGTGTAGGCGAACTCGACCGCGGTCTGCAGGCGGTTGGGTCGCTGCTGCATGCGGCGCGCCACGAGGACCATCGTCAGGCAGGTCAGCACCGTCGCGACGATGACGTAGAACACGGCCTTGTTGATGTCGAACGGCCCCGGGAGGTCGATCCAAGGGTCGAGCTTGAACTCGTCCTGGGGCCGGTAGCTCTCGTTGATGTTCAGGGCGAGCGCGTTCGCCGGACCGGCGAGGAGGAGCGCGAAGGGCGCGAGGACGGCGATGACGCGACGGCGGCGCATGGTCAGGCGGGCTGCTCCGGCTTGGACTCGAAGGGGCGCAGGATGAGGGACACGGTGAGGTGGGCGGTGACGACGAGCAGGAAGAGCACGGCCGCGGACAGACCGGCGTCGTCGCCGAAGGCCAGGCCCACGCCCAGGATCATGACGGCTACGAGCCATCCGCGTCCGATCATCGACGCCGTGACGATCCCGACGGTCCTGCGCGGGTCCTCCTGGGCCGCCGCGCGGGCCGTGGCGTAGCGGGCGATCGCGCGCTGCACGACCCAGGCCACGCTGCCCCCGGCCCAGCCCTCCAGCGGGAAGCCCGCGAGGAGGAACACCGGCAGCGCGAGCGCGAGCAGCACGAGGTCGAGGTGGCGCAGGAAGGGCACGGGGAGAACGTCCGCCGGGAGCTTCTCGGGGGGACGGGCGTCGTTCCCGGCGGCGCTCCTGCACCCTATCGCATCACCCCGACTTTGTGACAGCTTTGTGACACGTCCTGACCTCCGAGGTCATGCTCGGCCGCCGGGGTGCCGATGCAGGACCCGTGCGCCGCCCCCCGCGCCCGCTGCCGGCTCTCCTGCTGCTCGTCCTCGCGCTCGGCGCGACGGCGCCGGCCGCGCACGCGGAGACGCTCGTCCTCGCCCACGACCCCGGCGCGGACGCCGGCGACAGGGCGCAGCTCCGCCGGGAGGCGGGCGTGCGCCACGTCCGCGACCTGCGCGTCGCCGGCCTCGAGCTCGTCGAGGTCCCGGACCGCGAGGCGTCCGCGACGCTGGCCGACCTGCGCGACGCCGACGGGGTGCGCTGGGCCCAGGCCGACCCGACCGCGCACGCCTTCGGCCTCGCCGCCGACCCGTACCTCCCGCTCGAGTGGGGGCTCGCCGCGATCGGCGCGCCCGGCGCCTGGGCCGTCGCCGACGGCCGCGGCACCACCGTCGGCGTGGTCGACACGGGCGTCGACGCCGCGCACCCCGACCTCGCCGGCCAGCTCGACCCCCGCGGCGCCGTGACCGACCCCAACGGCCACGGGACGCACGTCGCGGGCGTGGTCGCGGCGGCCACCTCCAACGGCGTCGGCGTCGCCGGCGTGGCGCCGGGGGCGCGCGTGCTGGCGATGCAGGCGCTGGGCGCCGACGGCAGCGGCCCCATGTCCGGGGTGGCGGACGCCGAGGACCGGGCGGCCGATCTCGGCGCGCGCGTGATCAACCTGAGCCTCGGCAGCGAGGGCCCCTCGCTGGCCGAGCGCACGGTCATCCGGGCGCACCCGGACGTGCTCTTCGTGGCGGCCTCCGGCAACCAGGCGCGCGACGACGACGCCCAGCCGATCTACCCGTGCGCGTACGACGAGCCGAACGTCCTGTGCGTCGGGGCCGAGGGCCGCGCCGGCGGCCTCGCCTCGTTCTCGAACTGGGGCGCGCGCTCCGTCGACCTGCTCGCGCCCGGCGAGCACATCGCCTCGACCTGGACCGGCGGCACCTACCGCTACGCCGACGGGACCTCCATGGCCGCGCCCTTCGCCTCGGCCGCCGCCGCCGCCCTGCTCGGCCGCGACCCGGCGCTGACCCCCGCGCAGCTGCGGGCGATCCTGGTCGGCTCGAGCCGCCCGGACCCCACCGTGGCCGGCCGGGTGGTCGGCGGCGACCTCGACCTGGGGCGCGCGCTGGCCGCCACCGTCCCCGCGGACGCCGCGCCGCCCGCGAGCACCGGGCCCACGACCGCCGCGCCGCCCGCGGGCACGACCGCCGCGACCCCGCCTGCGGGCCGGCCCGCCCCGGCGCTCAGCGACGTCCGCCTCCGCGGGAGGCTGGCGCGCACCTGCCGCGCCGAGCGCCGCGGCGACCGCCTCCGCTTCGCCTCGGGCCGCGCCGGCCGCCGCCCGGCCTCGCGCCCGGGGTGCCACGCGCGCACCGTCGAAGTGCGCTGGCGCCTGGCGCGCCGGGCCACGGTCGGCCTCGCGTTCGAGCGTCGCGCCTGCCGCGCCGGCCGGTGCCGCTGGAGCGTCGTGCGCCGCGTCCGCGCCCACGCGTGGGCGGGCAGGGCCGCCCGCCGAGTGGGCGCCGCGCCCGGGGGGCGCCCGCTCGCCCGCGGGCGCTACCGCCTGCGCGTCGCCGCGCTCGGCGCCGCGCGCCGGACGCGCGCCTTCAGCGTCGTGCGCTGACGCGACTACGCTCGGCACGTGGGCCACGAGCACCCGCACGCGCACGACCACGCCGGGCACGACCACGCCGGGCACGACCACCACGCCGTGTCGGCCGCGGACGACCGGCGCTGGCTGCTCGGGGCCCTCGGGCTCGTCCTGGCCTTCATGGTCGTGGAGGTCGTCGCCGGCCTGCTCGCCTCGTCGCTGGCGCTGCTCTCCGATGCCGCGCACATGCTCACCGACGCGGCGGCCATCGGCCTCGCCGTGCTCGCCGCGGGCCTCGCCGCCCGCCCGGCGCGCGGGCGCTTCACCTTCGGGCTCGGCCGGGCCGAGATCCTCTCGGCGCAGGCCAACGGCGTCGCGCTGCTCGTCCTGGCCGGCGTGCTCGGCGTCGAGGCGGTCGGCCGCCTGGCCCACCCGGCCGACGTCGACGGCGGCTTCGTCGTCGTGGTCGGCCTCCTCGGGGCCGCCGTGAACGTGGGCACGGCGTGGGCGATCTCGCGCGCTCAGCGGCGCAGCCTCAACGTCGAGGGCGCGATGGCCCACGTCGTCGCCGACCTCGTCTCCTCGCTCCTGGCCGCGCTCGCCGGGCTGCTGATCCTCGTGTGGGGGCTCGATCGGGCCGACCCCGTCGCGTCGCTGCTCGTGTCGGCGCTCATGATCCGGTCCGGTGCGCGGCTCCTGCGCGCGGCGACCGACGTCCTGCTCGAGGCGGCGCCGCGCGGCATCGACGTCGACGCGATCGGGTCGGCGCTCGCGCGCGAGCCGGGCGTCGTCGAGGTGCACGACCTCCACGTGTGGGAGGTCACGTCGGGCTTCCCGGCGCTCGCCGCCCATGTGCTCGTGCGCCCGGGCGACGACTGCCACGCGGTGCGACGGCGCCTGCAGCGGGTGCTCGGCGACCGCTTCGGCGTCGACCACGTGACGCTCCAGGTCGACCACGCGCCCGACGCGGCGCGCCTGCTCGAGATCGAGCGCCGCCCGGGCGCGCGACGGGGACCCGCCTAGCGGGTCGGGTGGCGGCCGAGCGGCGCGGCGGGCGTCCCTCCCCGACCGCGCGCTCAGCCCAGCTCGACGTGCGCGAAGGTCACCGCGCCGCCGGCGACCTCGCCCGTCCCCATCGTGTGCACCGGCTGGCGCCGGCGGTCGGTGGGGCTGCCGGGGTTGAAGATCGCGAAGCCGTCCGGCGCGACCTCCAGGAGCGGGATGTGCGAGTGGCCGAACACGACGGCGGCGCAGCCGGGGAAGCGGCCACGCAGGCGCTCGAGCCGGCCGGCGGCCGGCCCGGCGTCGTGCACCATCCCGATGCGCGCGCCGTCCGCCTCCACCACCCGCTCCGCCGGCAGCGCGCGCCGCAGCTCCGGGTCGTCCACGTTGCCGTGCACGGCGAGCACCGGCGGCCCGAGCGCCTCGAGCTCTGCGAGGACCCCGGCCTCCATCACGTCGCCGCCGTGCAGGACGAGGTCGGCGGCGCGCAGGCGCTCCACGCACGCCTCGGGCAGCCGCCGCCCGCCGCGCGGCAGGTGGGTGTCGGAGATGATGGCCAGGCGCACGGCGCGCCCGACGCTACCGCCCGTGCCGCGCGCGGGTGCGCGCCGCGCGCGCCTTGGCCCGCCGCGCGACGACCGTGCGCTCGGCGGCGCGCGAGCGGCGCACCTGGCGCCGCAGGACGGTGAGGGCAGGCCGCGCGCGCCCGTCGGCGCCGACGAGCCCGGAGTCCCAGCGCTGGCGGCGCTCCCGGCGCGCGACGCCGTACCAGTTGTAGATGTAGATGCGCGTGTAGCGGGCGCGCACCTGGGGGCGGTGCATGAGGTCGAGGATGTGGCGCAGCGCGCCGGCCGCCCGTGTGGGGCTGTAGGGGTAGGTCAGGCGGCCGCGGTCGGTGACGAACCGCACGATGCCGCCGGTCTCGGTCGCCCAGATCTGCCCCCGGACGAGCTTCGGGAAGCGCAGCGTCCAGCTCCGCCCGGCCCGCACGTGGTGGTTGCCGTCCTGGTAGTTGTGCAGCCCCCACAGTCGCGGGGAGCGACCGCGCAGGCCGCGGCGGAAGCGGGCCATCCACCGGTCCAGGCCCGGCTGGTCGAGCACGTCGGCGCCCAGGACGCGGCACGTGGTGCACACCGACTTGAGCACGGCGTAGTAGCGCCCCGCCAGCGCCGGCCGCTCGGCCGTCGGCTGGAGGAAGTGGTTGGCCTCGTTCCACGGGGTGAACACGCGGACGGCCGGGAACTGCCGGCGGAAGTGCACGACGGCGGTCCGGTAGCGCGACGGCGACGGGTAGCGGTTGCGGTTGCGGCGCGAGAACGACGTCCCGCCGAACGCGATGTGCGGCTCGATCCCGCTGAACACGGCGCGGTCGACCCAGCGATGGACCTCGATGCGCCGGCGGGCGGGGCCCAGCGCGAGGTCCCACGGCACGACGAGGCGCGCGTAGCGCAGGCCCAGGCGTCGGAACGTCGGGTCCCGGAAGACCGTGTCGTTCTGCTCGCTGAGGCCGACCTGCAGCACGCCGCGCACGGGCGCCGGCGGCCGCGGCGCCGCCGCGGCCGGGGCCGCCGCCGCGGCCGGGGCCGGGGCGGCGAGGCCGAGCACGGTCACGACCGCGGCGGCCGGGGCCGCGAGCGTCGAGCGGGACAGGCGCATCACGTCGTGGTGTCGGCGCCACCCCGGGCGCCCTTGAGCGCCGGGGCCCCCGTGATGACGGTGTCCTCGTGGGCATAGGCGGGCGCGCAGCAGCACAGCAGCACGAGCGGCTCGCCGACCGTGTTGACGAGCGCGTGCTCGGTGCCGGGCGGGATGACGACGCAGTCGCCGGCGGCGACGTCGAACTCGTCGTCGCCGAGGCGCATGCGCCCCCGGCCGGCGGTGAAGAAGTAGAGCTCCTCGGTGACGCGGTGCAGGTGCGCCTCGGTCGCCCCGTGCGGCGGCACCGTCGCCTCGGCGAGGCTCTGGTGGCGGGCGGCCGTCCACGCCGGGTGGGCGACCTCGCGGATGGTGGACCCGTCGAGCGTCGTGAAGGGCTCGCGGTCCTGCAGTCGGGAGCGGTGCATGGTGGCGCTTGGTCCTGTCCGCCGGCCCGGGGGCCGACGGACAGGACGGTAGCGATCGGGGCAGCGGACGCCGCCCGCCCCGGCCCCGGCGCGCCGCTCAGCGGCGCCCGGGCGGTTGCCAGCGGCGCCTCGTGCGCGGGGCCTTCGGCGCGGTGCGACGCGGATGCTCGCGCGGCGTCTGGGCCTTCGCCATCTCGGGATGCAGCAGGGAATGCACGGCGGTCCTCTCTGGTGGGTGGTGGAAACGAGGTCCACCGCCCGACGGGACGAGCGCTGCACTCAGAGGTGCTCGGCCGGCGGGCGGTGCGCCCGCGCCGAGCCTGGATCGGGCTCTACGACGCGGAGGCGCAGGGGCGAACGGCAGCGCCGCTCTTGCGAGCGGGGAACGTGCCGTTGATGTCCATGCGCGGGTGCGTCATCGAGAGCCTCCTCACAAGGTCTGGCGTGAGGATGTCGCCGACCCTAGCGGACGTCCTGGGCGTGCTCAAGGGCGGTTGTCCACACCCTTGCCCGAGCGACCGCGCCGCGTCAGGCCGCGACGGCCGGAAGGCCCACGCCGATGACCTTCAGGCGCCGGCTCAGCGCGGTGAAGGCGAACTCGTTCATGTCCTGGGAGGACTGCCCGAGGTAGACGTAGTCCTCGCCGAGCGTGTGGCCGGGCGGGACCAGGACCCCGGCCGCGGCCGGGAGCGTCGCCATCAGGCGGTCCTGGATGCGCTGCGCGAGCGCCGGGTCGCGCGCCTGGCGCTGGAGGTACCAGGTGCCGTAGGCGACGTGGCGGTGCTCGTCCTGGGAGATGCGGCGGAAGCCCTCGAGATGCCCGGGCAGCACGCCCTCGTCCTCGAGCCACTGCGTCTGGAAGTGCTGCCCGGTGAGCGCCAGGGTCCCCTCGATGACCATGTGGTAGGTCACGATGAAGTCGACCTTGGCCTCGACGTCGCGCGGATGCTCGATGAGCGCGCGGTTGACGTCGACGAGCATCCCGTCGAAGAGCCGGAAGTAGTCCTCGTTGAGCGTGGCGCGGCAGTCGTCGAGGCGCTGCTCGAAGGTCCCGTCGTGCTGCAGGACCTGCTCCCAGAGGTTGTTGAAGTGCTGGGCGTGGCGGGCCTCGTCGACCTGCTGGGTCGTGAGGAACGCCTCCTCGTGCTGGTCGTCGTAGGCCATGACGAGGCCCGAGAACTGCGTCGCCACGCGCTCCTCCCCGACGAAGAAGCTCGCCAGGCCCCATGCGATCTGGTCGCGCACGACGGGGTCCATCGCCTCCCAGTCGCGGCGGTCCTGGGTGAAGTCGATCTCGTGGGAGCTCCAGTTCTGGCGCTCCCACAGCCGGTAGAGCTCGCGGGGCGTCATGAGCGTGACGGTCGAGAGGCGCGACTCGTCGCTCATCGTGGCGACGTCGCCCTGGGTGGTCAGGTCCAGCAGCGAGGGCATGGGCGGTGAGTCGATCACGCGTTTGACACCCTGTCAAGCCCGCTCGGGACCGGTGCTAGGCTGGCTGCGCCGATGGCCACGGCCGAGCCCACCGCCAGGCGCCGGGCGGTCCAGGCGGCCGTGCTGGCCGCCACCGAGGACCTCCTGCGCGAGGGCGCGTCCTACGCCGACCTGAGCATCGAGGCGATCGCCCGCCGCGCCGGCCTCGGGCGCACCGCCTTCTACTTCTACTTCCGCGACAAGCGCGAGCTGCTCATGCGGCTCACGGAGGACGTCAACGACCAGCTCTTCGGCCAGGCCGACGTGTGGTTCTCGGGCCGCGGCGAGCCGGCGCAGGAGCTGCGGGCGGCACTGACCAGCATCGCCGCGCTCTACGACGAGCACGGCGTGCTCCTGCGCGCCATCGTCGAGGTCTCGACCTACGACGAGGAGGTCGCCCGCTTCTGGCGCGGCCTGATGGGGCGCTTCACGTCGGCCACCCGCCGCCGCATCGAGCGCGAGCAGGCGGAGGGCGTGGGCGCGCCGGGCCACCCCGAGGCCATCGCGTTCTCGCTGTGCTGGATGACGGAGCGGGTCTTCTACCAGCGCCTCGTGCAGGACCAGCCGCCCTCCCGCGACGAGCTCGTCGGCGCGCTCTGCGACATCTGGGTGCGCTCCGTCTACGGGCGCTGAGGCCCAGCGCCCGAGCGCGCTCAGCGCCCGACGGCCTCCCACTCCCCCGTCTCGAGCTTGTGCGTGACGTCGGCCTCGACGTCGTCCTCGGTGGCCTCGGGCCGCGCCCGCCGCACCCGCCGGGCCGCGAGGCGCTTGAACTTCAGGATCTCGAGCACGTAGACGAGGTAGACCGACGCGCCCAGGGCGGCGAGGAGCATCACGCCCATGAGGACGGCCCACCCCGCGTTGAGCGTCCCGTCGCTCTGCGAGTAGGGGATGAAGCGCAGCGCGACCGCGATGCCGGCCATGAGCAGCATCCACCCGTAGAGGTAGAGCACGGTGCGCCGCTGCGAGAAGCCGATGTTCGCCATCCGGTGGTGGAAGTGCCAGCGGTCGGCGCGGTAGACCGGGCGACCGTACTTGATGCGCTTGGCGACGACGAACCCCGTGTCGAGGAAGGGGACCGCGAGGATGACGAGCGGCCCGACGAGCGCGATCAGGGCGTTGGTCTTGAGCGTGCCCTCGACGATGATCGTGCCCAGGAGGTAGCCGAGGAGGTTCGAGCCGCAATCGCCCATGAAGACGGCGGCCGGGTGGAAGTTGTGGACGAGGAAGCCGAGCGCGGCGCCCGCCGTCACGGCGGCCAGGACGGCGGCGTTCTCCTTGCCCAGGTCGAAGGCGATGATCGCGAACGACGTCGAGGCGATGACGCCGACGCCGGCGGCGAGCCCGTCGACGCCGTCGGAGAAGTTCACGACGTTGACGAGGGCGACGATCCCGATGAGCGTCACCGGGCCGCCGGCGTGCCCCAGGTCGACCCCGCCGAGGAACGGGAGCGTGACCGTGTGGACGACGACGCCCTGCGTGACCGGGATGAGCACGGCCCCGGCCTGGCCGGCGAGCTTCGCCGCCGCCGGCAGGTCCACGACGTCGTCGACCGCGCCGACCGCGGCGATGACGACGGCCCCCAGGAGGATCGAGGGCAGCGTGCCGCCGTGCGGGAGCCACAGCCAGGACGCGAGCAGGACCCCGGCCAGGATCGCCAGGCCGCCCAGCAGCGGCGTCTCGCGCTGCGCGAGCCCGCGCTCCCGTGGCTCGTCGACGGCGCCGACCCGCCGCGCGAGCCGCGCCGCGACCGGCGTCAGCGCCGCCGTGGTCAGCGCGGCCGCGCCGCCGGCCAGGACGGCGTCGACCTCGGTCAGGGCCATGGGGCACCTAGCATGGCAGCCGGGCCGGGCGGCGACCGCCCGGGTCCCCGGCCGGCCCGCGCCTAGACCGGCGCGCCGGCCTTGAGGTGCTCGTAGAGCGGGTGGCGGTCGGCGATCGCGGTGACGCGCTCGGCCAGCTCGTCGCGCCGGGCCTCGAAGGCGCCCGTCAGCGCCACGGCGATGATCCGCCCGACCTCCTCGAAGTCCTCGCCCTGCAGGCCCCGGGTGGCCAGGGCCGGCGTGCCGACGCGCAGGCCGCTCGTGACCATCGGCGGGCGCGGGTCGAAGGGCACGGCGTTGCGGTTGACCGTGATCCCGATGTCGTGCAGGCGGTCCTCGGCCTGCTGGCCGTCGAGCGCGCTCTCCCGCAGGTCGACGAGCACGAGGTGCACGTCGGTCCCGCCCGTGAGGACGTTCACCCCTTCGCCGGCGCCCAGCAGCTCGCGGGCGACGGCCTGCGCCCCCGCGACGGTGCGGCGCTGACGCTCGCGGAAGGCCTCGGTCATCGCGATGCGGAACGTCACCGCCTTGCCGGCCACGACGTGCTCGAGCGGCCCGCCCTGCTGGCCCGGGAACACCGCCGAGTCGATCTTCTTGGCGTGCTCCTGGCGGCACAGGATGAGGCCGCTGCGCGCGCCGCCCAGCGTCTTGTGCACGGTCGAGGTCACGACGTCCGCGTGGGGCACGGGCGAGGGGTGCAGCCCCGCCGCGACGAGCCCGGCGAAGTGCGCCATGTCGACCACGAGGTACGCGTCGACCTCGTCGGCGATGGCGCGGAAGGCCTCGAAGTCCAGCGTGCGCGGGTAGGCGCTCCAGCCGGCCATGATGAGCTTGGGGCGCCGCTCGCGGGCGATGCGCGCGACGGCGTCCATGTCGATGAGCGAGGTCTCGCGGTCGACCTCGTACGGCGCGATGTCGTAGAGGCGCCCGGAGACGTTGAGCTTCATGCCGTGGGTCAGGTGCCCGCCGTGGGGCAAGGCCAGGCCCATGATCGTGTCGCCCGGCTGCAGGAGGGCGTGGTAGACCGCCGCGTTCGCCTGGGCGCCGGCGTGCGGCTGCACGTTGGCGTGCTCGGCCCCGAACAGCTCCTTCGCGCGGTCGATCGCGAGCTGCTCGATGACGTCGACGAACTCGCAGCCGCCGTAGTACCGGCGCCCCGGATAGCCCTCGGCGTACTTGTTCGTCAGGACGCTGCCCTGGGCCTCGAGGACGGCCTGGGGCACGAAGTTCTCGGAGGCGATCATCTCCAGCGTCCGCTGCTGGCGGTCCAGCTCGTGGGCGATGGCGTCGGCGACCTCGGGGTCGACGTCCGCCAGGGGGCGGGAGAAGAAGTCGGGCGGCAGCTCGGTCACGTGGCCGACGGTACCAGCCCCGCCAGTCCCTCCTCGTGCGTCACGAGGGGCGCGTAGCCGAGGTCGCGGCGGGCTCGCGCGTCGCTCAGCGTGCACTCCAGCGCGGAGACCCAGACCGAGAACCGCGTGACCGGGGGACGGCCGGGCAGCCGGAGGTGGCGCCACGCGCGCTCGCCCGCCCCGGCCAGCGCGCGGGCGACGGGCAGCGGCACGCTGCGGTCGGGCGGCGCGACGCCCTGGGTGGCCAGGAGCGCCGTGACGAACTCGCGGAAGACGACCGAGGGGCCGTCCGTGACGAACCACACGCCCCCGCTCGCGCCGCGCGTGGCGGCGAGCACCAGGCCCTCGACGACGTTGTCGACGTGCGACGTCGACGTCCGCTGGCGGCCGCCGCCGATCCACGCGAAGCGCCCCGACCGGACCATCTCGGTCATGACCGGCAGGAGCGTCGTGTCGCCCGCGCCCCAGACGAACCGCGGCCGCACGACGACGGTCTCCAGCCCGCCGTGGCCGGCCTCGAGCACGACCTCCTCGGCGCGGGCCTTCGTGGCGCTGTAGAGGACGGGCGAGCCGAAGGCCAGCGGCGTGCGCTCGTCGGCGGCGACGAGCGGCTGGCCGTGCAGGAGCGCCGCCTCGGTCCCGACGTGGACGACCCGCCGCACCCCGGCTCGGCGGGCCGCGTCGACGACGTTGCGGGTGCCCTGGACGTTGACGCGCTCGAACTCGGCCGGGTGACCCCAGTCGCCGAGGTGCGCGGCCGCGTGGACGACGACGTCGGCACCCGTCATCCCGTGCTCCAGCGCGGCGACGTCGTCGAGGTCGCCGTGGACCGGGTCGGCGCCGTTCGCCCGCACCGCGTCCGCGGCGCCCGCGCTCCGCGCGAGGGCCGCGACGGTCCCGCCCTCGGCGACCAGCCGGCGGATCAGCGCCCCGCCGATGAAGCCGGAACCTCCGGTCACGAAGGCATGCGCGGGGGCGGACATGGTGCGATCCTATGCCCCCAGCCCCGAGCCGAGGCACGCCTTGAGCGACGACCAGCCGACCGTCCCGCGCTCCGCCTTCGACCAGCTCGCGCGCGAGCGCGACTACCACCGGACACTGCGCCAGTCCTGGTACGACCAGTGGCGCCGCGACAGCGAGGGCCGGCTGCTGGCGGAGCGCGACCTCGCCGCCGCCCGGGTCGCGCTGGCGCACGCGCGCGACCTGCTCGAGGCGTGGACGACCTGCCACGAGGACCCGGCGCTGCGCCGGCGCACCGAGCAGATCGTCCAGGAGCTCGAGACCGCCCTGGCCCCGCGCGACGTCTGGTAGGCGGTCAGGCCGCGCCGTCGAGGGCGGCCCGGACCGCCCCGGCCGGCACCGCGCCCTCGCGCAGGACCGACCAGCGCGCGTCGAGCTCGAAGGCGCGCAGGTCGACGACCGTCGACGGCGCACCCGGCAGCGCGCCGCCGTCCAGGACGAGGTCGGCCTCGGCGCGGATCTCCGCCGGCACCTCGTCGAGGGTCCGCGGGTCGGGGCCGCCGGCGAGGTTCGCGCTCGACTGCAGCACGGGCCACGAGACGCCGCGCAGCGCGGCGAGCGCGGGCGGCCAGGCCGGGACCCGGACGCCGAGCGCCGACGGGTCGGCGCCGCAGGCCAGCGGAAAGCGGTGCGCCGGGTTCGGCACGACCGTCGTCACCGCGCCGGGCAGCAGGGCGCGCATCGCCGCCTGCGTGCGCGGACCGAGCTCGGGCAGCGCGGCCAGGGCGAGGTCGGGTGCGAAGAACAGCACGGCCGAGGGCTTGTCCAGCCGGCGGCGCTTGAGGGCGGCGAGCCGGTGCACCGCCTCGACCGTGTCCGGCTCGCAGGCCAGGCCGTAGACCGTGTCGGTGGGCAGGACGGCGACCCCCCCGACCGCGATGCAGCGCGCGAGGACCTCGGCGTCGCGGAGCGCGAGCATCGCCGCTCAGCGCCGCCCGACGACGACGCGGTCGATCCCCGCCAGGTCCGGGCGCACCGTCACGGCGAACCCCGCGCCGGCCATGATCCCGGCGAGCTCGGCGGCCTGCCCCGACCCCGTCTCGAGCGCGAGCAGCGAGGCCGCCGTGGCGGCCGCCTGGGCCACGAGGCGGCGCGTGACGTCCAGCCCGTCCTCGCCGCCGAAGACCGCGAGCGCGGGCTCGTGGTCGGTGATCTCCCGCTGCAGCGACGGCCGGTCGGCCTGGGCGACGTAGGGCGGGTTGGCCAGCACGGCGTCGAGGCCGGGGCGGCCGGGGTCCTCGACGCCCTCCAGCAGGTCGGCGCGCCGGAAGGCGACGTCGAGCCCCAGCCGCGTGGCGTTGGCGCGCGCGACGTCCAGCGCCTCCTCGGAGACGTCGGTCGCCAGGACGTCGAGGTCGGGCCGTTCGTCCTTGAGCGCGAGCGCGACCGCGCCGCTGCCCGTGCCGACGTCGGCGACGCGCGCGCCGCGCGGCAGCTCGAGGCCGACCTCGACGAGCGTCTCGGTCTCGGGCCGTGGGATGAGCACGCGGTGGTCGACGTCGAGGTCCAGGCGGCGGAACCCGCGGCGCCCGACGAGGTAGGCGACGGGCTCGTGCCCGGCCGAGCGGCGGCGGACGAGGTCCTGGAAGGCGCGGACCGCCGGCCCCTCGACCGGCCGGTCGCCGTGCAGCACGACCTGGGTGCGGTCGACGCCGAGCACGTGGGCGAGCAGGAGCTCGGCGTCGAGCCGGGGCGTGTCGCTGCCCGCGGCGCCGATGGCCACGGCCGCCGAGTCCACGGCCTCGCGGGCCGGCACCCCGCGGAACGCCACCTCAGCCCTCGAGCCGGCGGCGCTTCTCGTCGGCGGCCAGCGCGTCGGTGAAGCCGTCGAGCTCCCCCTCGAGGACCGCGTCGAGGTTGTGCTGGGTGACCTTGACGCGGTGGTCGGTCACCCGGCGCTCGCCGTAGTTGTAGGTCCGGATCTTCTCCGCGCGGTCGCCCGTGCCCACCTGCGAGCGGCGGTCGGCGGCGAGCTCCGCCTGCTGCTCGGCCAGCGCCCGCTCGTACAGGCGGGCGCGCAGCACGCGCATCGCCTTCTCGCGGTTCTGGAGCTGGCTCTTCTCGTCCTGCATCGACACCACGACGCCGGAGGGCCTGTGCGTGATCCGCACGGCCGAGTCGGTCGTGTTGACGGACTGGCCGCCGGGGCCGGACGAGCGGTAGACGTCGACCTGCAGGTCGTTGGGGTCGACGTGGACGTCGACGTCCTCGGCCTCCGGCAGCACCGCCACGGTGGCCGTCGAGGTGTGCGTGCGACCCTGGGACTCCGTGGCCGGCACGCGCTGGACGCGGTGCGTCCCGCCCTCGAACTTGAAGACGGAGTACGCGCCGTCGCCCTTGATGGCGAAGGTGTACTTGCCGTCGGCCGCGTCGAGGGGCTCGGCCTTGAAGCCGCGGCGCTCCGCGTAGCGCGTGAGCATGCGGTAGAGGTCGCCGGCCCAGAGGTCGGCCTCCTCCCCGCCGGCGCCCCCCTGGATCTCGACGATCACGTCCTTGTCGTCGTTGGGGTCGCGCTCGACCATGGCCAGGCGCAGCTCCTCCTCGAGCTCCTCCTGGCGGGCGCGGGCGGCGTCGAGCATCTCGCGCAGCTCGGCCTCGTCGCCGCCCTCGGCCAGCAGCTCCTGGGCCCCGGCGGCGTCGTCGCGGGTCCGGCGCCACTCGGCGGCGAGCCGCGCGGCCTGCGCGAGGCGGCGGTACTCCCGCCCGACCTCGGCGTAGCGGCTGCGGTCGGAGATCACGGCCGGGTCGACGATCTGCTCCGACAACTCGGCGAAGCGACGCTCGACCTGCTCGACCAGCCCCTCGATGAGGTCCGTGTCGGCCACGCGTCAGGCCACGACCTCGAGGCCGACGAGCTCCTCCGGGGCGGTCTCCCCCGGGCGCTCGACCTCGAGGACGGCGCCCATCGCGGCGATCGCCACGGCGAGCTGCGCGAGGTCGGGCTCGCGCGTGGTGAGGCGCTGCAGCTGCATCCCCGGCCACATCAGGACCTGGGCCCACCGGTGGCGGCGGTAGCGGCCGAAGAGCTTGATGACCTCGAAGGCCAGCCCGGCGACGACCGGGATCCCGAGGATCCGCGAGAGGAAGAGCCAGTACCACTCGGGCGTGCCCAGCGGGGCGAAGACCACGATGGCCACGATCATCACGATGAGCAGGAAGCTCGTGCCGCAGCGCGGGTGCAGGCGCGTGAAGCGCTGCGCGTTCTCGGGCGTGAGCTCCAGGCCGGCCTCGTAGCACGAGATCGTCTTGTGCTCGGCGCCGTGGTACTGGAAGACGCGCTGGAGGTCCTTCATCCGGCTGATGAGCCAGAGGTAGCCGAGGAAGATCGTGATGCGCACGAGCTTCTCGACGATGACGAAGGCCAGGCTGCCGGGGAGCTCGTCCTTGACGAGGCTCGTCAGCCCGGCGGGCAGGAGGAAGAAGAGGCCGACGGCGAGCGCGACGGCGAGGACGACGGTGCCGCCCCAGGTGCCCTTGCCGATCTCCTGCTCGCCCTCGGGGAGCTGCGCGTTGGCGCTGATGCCGAGCGCCTTGAAGCCGATGGAGAGCGACTCGCCCAGCGCGACGACGCCGCGGACGATCGGCCAGCGCAGCACCCGGTGGCGCTTGAGCACGCTGACGAGCGGGAACGAGCGCACCTCGATGTCGCCGAGGGGCGCCTCGTCGGGTTCGAGCCCGTGGTCGGCGACCTGGTCGGGCAGCGGCCTGCGGACCGCGACCGCCCAGGTCGAGACCCCGCGCATCATGACGCCCTCGAGGACGGCCTGGCCGCCGACGGGGGCGTCGCGCTGCGCTCGGAGGCGTCCCTCGTCGGCCACGGTTCGGAGCGGGGTGAGCCGGTGCCGGCTGCCCGCTGCTACGCGTCGCCGCGGGCGCGCTTGGACGCGCGGCGGCGGAACCGCTCGACGCGGCCGCCGGTGTCCACGAGCTTCTGCCGGCCCGTGTAGAACGGGTGGCAGTTCGAGCAGATCTCGACGTGGATCTCAGGCTGGGTCGAGCGCGTCGTGAACTCGTTGCCGCAGGTGCAGCGCACGTGGGCCTCGACGTACTCGGGGTGGATCTCGGTCTTCATCGCCGGTCCATTGTAGCCCTCCGGACCTCCAGCCCCGGGGCCCTCCTGCCGATGGGCTGGACAGATGGGCAACGGCCGCGATGCGTTCACGACGGACCTCGTCGGGTTCCGGCTCCGCCTGCGTGGCATCCAGGCGGGGGTCTGGCTCGGCGTGTGCTGCTGCCTGTTCGGGACCGCCTACAGCGCCCTGACCTGGTCGCAGGGCCACCGCACGACGGTCCTCGCGGTCTCCGCGGTCGCCCTGGCCGGCTCGCTGCTGCTCTCGCGGGCGCCCTTCGGGACGCTCCTCGAGCACGCGGCGCTGCGCGAGACGCTGCTGCTCGGCTACAGCGCCCTCCTCGTGGCGCTGTTCGGGCTCGCCGCCGCCTTCGACGGCGGCGCGGACAGCCCGCTGGCGGTCGCGCTGGTCCTGCCCGTCGTCTTCGCCGGCCTGTCCTCCCCCTTCGCCTCGGTGCTCGTGACCGGCGCGATGGCGCTGGCCGCGTACCTCGCGCTCGCGCTGGCCCTGGGCGGCGCGTCGGCGGCCGACGCCTTCTTCTTCTCCGCGGTGCTGGCCTGCAGCGCCTGGATGGGTGCGTGGCAGGCGCGTACGCAGCAGCTCCAGCGCGCCGAGCTGGATCGCGCCTCGCGCACGGACCCGCTCACGGGCTGCCTGAACCGACGCGGCTTCGAGGAGCGCTTCGCGGTCGAGCTGCGCCGCGCCGAGCGCTCGGGACAGCCGCTCGGCTACCTCCTCATCGACCTCGACTGCTTCAAGGAGCTCAACGACCTCCACGGCCACGCCGCCGGCGACGAGCACCTGCGCTGGGTCGTCGCGACCCTCACGCGGACGCTCGGGGAGCGCGGGACGGTCGGACGGCTGGGCGGCGACGAGTTCGCGGTCCTCGTCCGGGGCGCGGGCTCGCGTGAGGCGCACGCGACGGCGCGGGGGCTGCGCGACGCGCTCGCGACCCGTGCGCCGGCGTCGCTGGGCGCCGCCTCCCTGCCGGCCGACGGCCGCGAGCGTGAGGAGCTCCACCACCAGGCCGACGTCCGGCTCTACGCGATCAAGCACGGGCGCTCGGCCGTCCAGGTGCCCGCGCGCCGGCGCGAGCTCTCCTGGGCGACCGCGCTGGCGGCGGCCGTCGACCGCCGTGTCGACGGCGGCGCCCACCCGCACTCGCAGGCCGTCGCGGACCTCGCCGTCGCGATCGGGCGCCGGCTGGGCTGGGCGGAGGCGCGGCTCGCGCAGCTGCGGATCGCGGCGATCCTCCACGACGTCGGCAAGGTCGCCATCCCCGACGAGCTGCTGCGCAAGGAGGGCCCGCTCGCGGACGAGGAGCTCGCCGTCGTGCGCAGCCACGCCGCCCTCGGCGCCGAGCTCGTCGCGCAGATCGAGGGCCTCGAGGGGCTCGTCCCGTGGATCCGGCACGTGCACGAGCGCCTCGACGGGACGGGCTACCCGCGCGGCCTGGCCGGCGAGGACATCCCGCCGGAGTCGCGCGTCATCGCCGTGGCCGACGCCTGGGACGCGATGACGTCCGGCCGGCCCCACCGCGAGCCGCTCGCGCGCGAGGCGGCCGTGGCCGAGCTGCGACGCGGCTGCGGGACCCACTTCGACGGGCGCTGCGTCGAGCTGCTGCTCGACGAGCTCGGCGACGCACCCGTCGCCCGGGACGCCGGCGCGGCCGCCGCGGCCTGAGCCCGCGCCGGCCGCCGCCCGCGGTCCTAGGTGATCTGGTAGAGCGGCCCGTCGCCGCCCTCGGGCGTCGTCAGGCGGCCGCCCTTGGCCGTGATCGCCCCGCACTGCACGCAGTTCGTGTAGTTCACGATGACGTCCACGTCGCCGTGCTCGGGCGCGTCCTCGGGGATCTCGTAGACCCCGGCCGGGCACATCCACCGCCACGTCTCGGCGACCTCGCGCGGCACGCTCTTGCGCACGCGGATGTGGTTCGGCGCGTCGTCGCGCGTGGCGTTGCCGGTGATGAAGACGCTCGAGAGCTTGTCGAACGTGTACTTGCCGTCCGGCTTGGGATAGCTGTCCTTCGTGTCGCCCACGAACATCGGGCGGGCGTCGTTGCGGTGCCACTCCATCTTCCCGGCGGGCAGCCGGCCCTTCGTGGCGATCGCCAGGTTGACGACGGGGCCGCCCTGGATGAAGCCCTTGGAGAACGGCTGGCGCGTGTTGCGGACCGTGTAGAGCTCCTTGCCGATCGAGGAGTCCTCGACCGCCTGCTCGTAGCTCGACAGGTCCGTGGACCCGCGCTTGAGCGCCGCGTAGATCGCCTCCGCGGCCAGGATCCCCGACCGCACGGAGTGGTGGACGCCCTTGAGCGCCACCGTGTCGACCATGCCGGCGCTGTCGCCGGCCAGCAGCGCACCCGGCATCGTGAGCTTCGGCATCGACCAGTAGCCGCCGCCGGGGAGCGCCTTGGCGCCCCAGGCGACGCGCTCGCCGCCCTCGAGGATCCGCCGCACGAGCGGGTGGGTCTTGAACAGCTGCAGCAGGTCGTGGGCCGACGTCGTGGCGTCGGCGTACTCGAGGTCGATGACGAACCCGATCGAGACGAGGTCGTCGCCGGTCTTCTCGTCCTTCATCGGGTAGATCCAGGTCCCGCCGATCTGCCCGTACTTCGAGGACAGCTTCAGCGGCCACGGCCCGATCGTGTGGATGATCCGGTCCAGCGGCTTGGGGACCTTCCAGACCTCCTTGACCCCGAGCTCCCAGACCTGCGGCTCGCGGCCCTCGGCCAGGCCGAACTCCTTGATCGCCGCGCCGGTGAGGTGGCCCCAGCAGCCCTCGGCCAGGACGGTCGCCTTGGCGGTCAGGTCGGCGCCGGGCTCGAAGTTCCCGAGCGGCTGGCCGTCCTTGCCGCGGCCCTTGTCGCCCGTGCGCACGCCGCGGACCACGCCGTCCTCGACGAGCAGCTGCTGCGCCGAGGTCTCGGTCAGCACGTAGGCGCCGCCCTCCTCGGCCAGGCGCTGCTGGAACCGCGCCATCGCGGAGACGGACACGACCTCGTTGCCGTGGTTCTTGAACGGCGGCGGGGTCGGGATCCGGGCGGCGACCTTGCCGCTCGGCAGCATGTAGACGGCCTCCTTGGTGACCTCGCCGAAGGCGAAGCCCTCCCTGCGCCAGTCCTCGCGCGAGACCTCGGGGAAGAGCTCCTGCAGCGGCGCCGGGCGCATGACGGCGCCGGAGAGGTTGTGCCCGCCGCAGGTCTTCGCCTTCTCGATGACCGCGACGGGGACCTCGCCGAGGCGCTCCATGACCTCGGGGCCGCCCACCCGGTCGTCGCCGAGGAGCTGCAGGAGGCGGTTGGCCGTGGCCAGCCCCGCCGTTCCGCCGCCGATGATGGCGACGCCCACCTCGATCCGCTCGTCCTCCGCGTCGAGCTCGCGCTTGATGAACTCCTTGCGCGAGTCGACGGGCGGCGGGAAGTCGATCGGGGCGACGGGCGGGTGGGAGCCGTTCCGGCTGCTGCCGTTGCTGGCCATGTCAGCTGCCCTTGCGGGCCTTCACCGCCTCGGTGAGCTTGGGGAGGATCTTGTTGAGGTCGCCGACGATGCCCAGGTCGGAGAACTCGAAGATCGGGGCGTTGGCGTCCTTGTTGATCGCCACGATGTTCTCCGAGGCCTGCATGCCGACCTTGTGCTGGATCGCGCCGGAGATGCCGGCGGCGAGGTAGAGCTTCGGCGCGACGGTCTTGCCCGTCTGGCCGATCTGGGCGGCGTAGGGGTACCAGCCGGCGTCGACCACCGCGCGGGTGGCCGCGACGGCGCCGCCGAGCGCGCCCGCGAGGTCCTCGGCGAGCTGGAAGCCCTCGGCCTTGCCCAGGCCGCGGCCGCCGGCCACCAGGATGCTCGCGTCCTCGATGTTCACGTCGGCGCCGCGCTGCTCGCCGCGGGTGACCATCGACGCCTGCGTCGACCAGGGCGAGAGCTCGACCTGGACGTCCTCCACGGCGGCGTCGCCGGCGGGGCGGGCGGCATCCTCTCTGATCTCGAAGGCGTTGAGGCGGCCGATGACGATCCCCTTGCCCTTGTAGCGGGAGGTGGAGATCGACGAGTCGCCCAGGATCGGGCGCTCGGCGGCGAGCTTGCCGTCCTGGACGTGGACCGCCGTGACCTCCATGGTCACGCCGGCGCCGAGGCGGGCGGCCAGGCCGGCGCCGATCTCGAAGCCGAGCAGGCCGCCGCCGAACAGGGCGTAGTCGATGCCGCCGTCGGTCATGGCCTGGGCCATGACGTCGATGACGGGCTGCGCCAGGCCCTCGGGGGCGTCCTTGGCGCGCAGGACCTTCGCCGCGCCGTAGCGGCCGAGCGTGGCCGCGAGCTCGTCGGGCACGTCGCCGACGACGACCGCGTGGGCCTCGCCGCCGAGCTCGCCCGCCAGCCGGGCCGCCTCGGAGACCGCGCCCAGGGAGTTCTTGTTGAACGCGCCCTCGTAGTGGAGGGCGAACACCAGGATGTCCGACATCAGATGAGCTTCCTCTCGTCGAGCCAGGCCACGATCTTCTCGACCGTGTCGTCGGTGTCCTCGTCCTCGATGATCGTGCCGCCGGCCTTGGCCGGCGGGGCCTTGAAGTCCCCGCAGTCGACCTGCGAGCCGTCGGCGCCGACCTTGGACGGGTCGATGTCGACGTCGCCGGCGGCGAGCTTGTCGAGCGGCTTCTTCTTCGCGCCCATGATCGCCTTGAGCGACGGGTAGCGCGGCTCGTTGATCGCGTCGCCGACGGAGATGACGGCGGGGAACTTCACCTGGACGGTGTCGTAGCCGTACTCGGCCTGGCGCTCGCAGCGCAGGGCCTCGCCGTCGACGTCCATCTTGATGACCTGCGTCAGCGACGGCATCTGCAGGTGGTCGGCCACGACGGCGCCGATCGTGTAGCACTCGCCGTCGTCGCTCTGCTGGCCCAGCAGGACGAGGTCCGGGCTCTCGCGGCGCAGGGCCTGCGCGAGCGCGTAGCCCGTGGCGGCGACGTCGGAGCCCGCCAGCGGCGTCGTCGGACAGGTGCACCGAGCGGTCGGCGCCGAGCGACACGGCCTTGTGCAGCGCGCGCTGCGCCGAGTCGGGCCCCATCGTCACGGCGACGATCTCGTCGACCTCGACCGCCCCGCCCTCCTTGAGCTGCATGGCGGCCTCGATGGCGTGCGTGTCGTACGGGTTGAGGTTCTTCTCACCGCTGCGGTCCATGCGCCCCGTGGCCGGGTCGATGCGCTTCTGGACCGCCGCGTCCGGGACCTCTTTGACCAAGACGGCGATCTTCACTGTGCCTCCTCTGGCGAACGAGGGTTCGATGCTACCCAATTCATTGACTGACGGGTCAGTCGACCGGCCACCCGGCGCACCGGCGCGGCGGCCCGGTCAGGTTCCCGGCGGCCCGGGCCTCCGCTACCGCGACGTCCGCGCCGCGACGGCGTCCTGGATGAAGTCGATGATGGCCTGCGTCGGGGCGCCGGGCGTGAAGACCTCGGCCACCCCCAGGCGCTTGAGCTCGGGGATGTCGTCGCCGGGGATCGTCCCGCCGACCGTGAGCACGACGTCGTCGATGCCCTGCTCGTGCAGGAGCTCGACGATGCGCGGGACGAGCGTCATGTGGGCGCCGGAGAGGATCGACAGCCCGACGGCGTCGGCGTCCTCCTGGATGACGGTCTCGACGATCTGCTCGGGCGTCTGGTGGAGGCCGGTGTAGATGACCTCCATCCCCGCGTCGCGCAGGGCGCGGGCGATGATCTTCGCGCCGCGGTCGTGCCCGTCCAGGCCGGGCTTGGCGACGACGACGCGGATCTTGCGGGCGGTGGCGGCGCTCACGGGCGGCGCGGATGCTACCTCCGCGCCGCCCGCCGCAGCGTCGCGGGGTGCTACTTGACCTTGACCTTCAGGTTCATCCCGGGGTGGATCTCGCAGATGATCTTGTAGGTGCCCTTCTTCGTGACCTTGGCCTTGAAGGAGCCCTTCGTCTGCGTCTTCGAGCGGAACTTCTTCGGCCCCTTCGCGACCACGACGTTGTGCGGGTGCTTGCCCTTCCAGACGAACTTCAGCGTCGTGCCCTTCTTGACCGTGACGGACTTCGGGGCGAACTTGTCGTCCTTCAGCGAGATGGACTTCGTGGCGGCGAGGGCCGGGATCGCGAACAGCGCCGTGCCGGCGAGGCAGACCGCGACGAGGGCGGCGAGCAGCTTCTTCATTGGGCTTGTCTCCTCCTAGAAGACCGGGGACTCGGTGTAGTCGCCCCAGACGCGCTGGAGCGCCTGCACGATCTCGCCCTCGGTCGCGTGGACCCGGGCGGCGTCGAGCAGGGACGGCATGAGGTTGACGTCGGACGTGGCACCTTCGCAGAGGACGCCCAGGGCGTGCTCCACCTTCCCGGCGTCGCGCGCCGCGCGGACCGCCTGGACGCGCCCGACCTGCTTGCGCTCGAGGGACGGGTCGATGCGCAGGATCGGCAGCGGCGTCTCGTCCTCGACGCGGTAGCGGTTGACGCCGACGACGATGCGCCGCCCGGCGTCGATCCGCTGCTGGAGCTCGAACGAGGCGTCGGCGATCTCGCGCTGCGGGAAGTTGTCCTTGACGGCCTGGACCATGCCGCCGAGCTCGTCGATGCGGGCGAAGTAGGCGAGGGCCTGGCGCTCGAGCTCGTCCGTGAGCGCCTCGACGTGGTAGCTGCCGCCGAGCGGGTCGATCGTGCTGGCGACGCCGGTCTCGTGGGCGATGACCTGCTGGGTGCGCAGCGCGATCTGCACGGCGTCCTCGGTCGGCAGCGCGAGCGCCTCGTCGTAGGAGTTCGTGTGCAGCGACTGCGTGCCGCCCAGGACGCCGGCGAGCGCCTCGATCGCGGTGCGGACGATGTTGTTCAGCGGCTGCTGGGCGGTGAGCGACACCCCGGCGGTCTGCACGTGCGTGCGCATGAGCCAGGAGCGCGGGTCGCGCGCGCCGAAGCGTGTCGCGCAGCTCGCGGGCCCAGATGCGCCGCGCCGCGCGGAGCTTGGCGATCTCCTCGAAGAAGTCGATCTGCGCGTTGAAGAAGAACGACAGGCGCGGCGCGAAGTCGTCGACGTCCAGGCCGCGCTCGACGGCCTGCTCGACGTAGGTCAGGCCGTCCTTGAGCGTGAAGGCGAGCTCCTGCGCCGCCGTCGAGCCGGCCTCGCGGATGTGGTAGCCGCGAGATCGAGACCGGGTGCCAGCGCGGCATCTGCTGCGAGCACCACTCGACCATGTCGCCCAGCAGGCGCATGGCCGGGTCGATCGGGAAGCACCACTCCTTCTGGGCGATGTACTCCTTGAGGATGTCGGCCTGGATCGTGCCCGCCAGGCGCTCGGGCGGGACGCCGTCGCGCTCGGCCGCCGCGACGTAGAAGGCCAGCATGATCGCCGCGGGCGCGTTGATCGTCATCGAGACGGAGACCTCGCCGACGTCGATGCCGCGGAAGAGCGTGCTCATGTCGTCGACGGTGTCGAGGGCCACGCCCTCCCGGCCGACCTCGCCCAGCGAGCGCGGGCTGTCGGAGTCGTGCCCCATGAGCGAGGGCATGTCGAAGGCCGTGCTGAGCCCCGTCTGGCCGTGGTCGAGGAGGTAGCGGAAGCGCTCGTTGGTCTCCTCCGCCGTGCCGAACCCGGCGAACTGCCGCATCGTCCACAGGCGCCCGCGGTACATCGACGGGTAGACGCCGCGCGTGAACGGGAACCCGCCCGGGACCCGATGGCGGCGTCGCGGTCGGCCGGCAGGTCGGCCTCGGTGTAGAGCGGCTTGACCGGCTCGCCCGAGAGCGTCGTGAAGTCGGCGTCGCGCTCCGGCGTCGCGCCGTAGGCCGCGCACCACTCCTCGTACGTCGCCGGCACCGCCGGCCGCTTCGGGGTGGTGGCCATGGGGGCGGATCCTAGCGGCGCGGCCGCTAGCGTCGGGGCGGTGACCGACGCGCCGCCCGAGGCCTGCTCGACCCGCTCCGCCGCCGTCGGCGAGCCGCTCGCCGGGACGCGCGGTGACCGACGACCGCTGGCTGCTGCTCGAGCAGCCGGGGCCCTGGGGTCCGAAGGTCCCGCACGGCGCCGGCCTCGACGAGGCGCTCGCGACCGAGCTGGCCGCGCGCTGCGAGGCGCTCGGGATCCGCCTGGCCCTGCTGCGCCGGACCGTCGCGCGCGAGCACGTCCGCCGCCGGACGGCGTTCCTCGCCTGCACCCGGCGGGGCGCGACGCTGGGTCGAGCGCCACCGCTCGAGGACCCCGCCGACGCGCTGCGGCTCGACCTCGACGCGCTCGGCGCCGGACGCCCGACCGACCCGGCGGCGCGCTGGACGCGCGACGTCTTCGCCGTGTGCGCGCACGGCGAGCGCGACCCCTGCTGCGCGCGCCTGGGCCGGCCGCTGCACCGTGCGCTGCTCGCGGCGCGCCCGGACGCGACCTGGCAGACCTCGCACCTGGGCGGCCACCGCTTCGCGCCCACGCTGCTGCACCTGCCGTCGGGCGTCTGCCTGGGACGCGTCCCGGCGGCGCGCGCCCGCGAGGTGGCCGCGGCCCTCGAGGCCGGGCCGGGTGCCCGGTCGAGCTGCTGCGCGGCCGGGTCGGCGACCCGTGGGCGGTCCAGGCCGCCGACGCGCTCGTGCGGGCCGAGCGCGGGCTCGACGGGCTCGACGACGTCGACGGTGCTCGCGGTCGAGGACGACGTCGTGACCCTGCGTGCGGACGGCGCGCCCGTCCGGGTGGAGGTCGAGCGCGAGCCGCTGCCCGAGCGGCCCGCGTCGTGCGGCAAGGCCGACGAGCCCGCCGGCCGGCCGGTGCTCCGCGCGGCGGCGCCGGCCTAGGCGCCGCTCGCGCGCACCCGCGCCGGCCGAGCGGCCGGCGCGGGCGCGGCGGCTACCAGGTGCGCGCGTCGAGGACGCCACGGGCGGCCGGGGGACGGGGCGGACCGTCGGGAGGGAGAACGTGTGGACGGCGGACGGGCGGCGGGGGTGCTGGGCATGACGGGCTCCTGGGGTGGTGCGGTGGCGCTAGCGGCCGCGGCGCAGCCGGCGCGGCCGGTCGGACCGCCGCGGCGTCGGGAACGGCTGGTGCGCCTTGGCGTGGGCGATGCCGATGAGGGAGGGGTGCATGGGGCAAGCCTCCCGCGCTCGCCGGCCGCCGGCCCAGGTGGCGGCCCGGCGTCGCTGACGTGGGCGGCCCGGCCTCCGCAGGTGCGGCCTGCCCCCGTCGAGCGGCGGCCCGCGCCCGGCCGTCGGCCGGCTCAGCCGGCGGTGGCGCGGGCGACGTCGCCGAGCAGCGCGCGGGCGATGACGAGGCGCTGGATCTCGCTCGTGCCCTCGTAGATCTCGGTCACCTTGGCGTCGCGGTAGAAGCGCTCGGCCGGGAACTGGCGCGTGTAGCCGGGGCCGCCCAGGACCTGGATCGCCTCGCCGGTGACGCGCCGGGCGACGCCGGAGGCGAAGAGCTTGGCCTGCGCGCCCTCGACCGTGTGCGGGCGCCCGGCGTCCTTGGCGCGGGCCGCGCGCCACGTCAGCGCGCGGGCCGCCTCGACCTCGGTGCTCATGTCCGCGAGCTTCTGCTGGATGGCCTGGTGGGCGCCGATCGGCACGCCGAAGGTCCGCCGCTCCTTGGCGTAGCGCGACGGCGACGTCGAGCGCGGCCTGGGCGATGCCGACGGCCTGCGCGGCGATCCCGATGCGCCCGCCGTCGAGCGTCGCCAGCGCGATGCGCATCCCCGCGCCGCGGGCGCCGAGCAGCTCGGCGGGCGTGCCCTCGAAGGCGAGGTCGGCCGTGCTCGAGGAGTGCAGCCCGAGCTTCTCCTCCTCGCGGACGGCGCGGAAGCCGTCGGCGCCGCGGCGCACGACGAACGCGCTCGGGCGCCCGCCGGCCCGCGCGTCGCGGGCGAAGACCGTGAAGACGTGGGCGTGGCTGCCGTTCGTGATCCACTGCTTCGTGCCCGTCAGGCGGTCCTGCTCGTCGGCGGTGGCGCGCATCGCCGCGGCGTCGGAGCCCGACTCGGACTCCGTCAGGGCGAAGGCGGCGAGCTCGTGGCCCTGGGCGAGCGGCGGCGACCAGGCGCAGCCGCTGGTCCTCGGTGCCGTGCGCGACGATCGGCAGCGTCCCCGCGCCGGTGTGCACCGCGAGCGTCACGCCCAGCGCCCGCGTCGGCCCGGGAGAGCTCCTCGAGCACGAGCGCGTAGGTCAGGTGGCCCGCGCCGACGCCGCCGAGCGCCTCGGGGACGCACGACGCCCATGAGCCCGAGCTCGCCGAGCTGGGTCAGGACCTCCCGCGGGAAGCGCCGCTCGGCGTCCCAGGCCGCGGCCTGCGGGCGCCACGACCTCGTCGGCGAAGCGCCGGGCCAGGTCGCGGACCTCGCGCTGGTCGTCGGTGAGCTCGGCGAGGCTCATCGCGTGGTCGTCGCGGTCCGCCGGGCGACGGTGCGGCCGACGGAGCCGGCGGCGGCCGCGGCGACGATCGCGGCGAGGATCTTCACGCGCCGCCCGAGCGTCTCGAAGCGCAGCACGTCCCAGCCCTCCTGGGCGGCGAGCCGGGCGAGCTCGGCGTCCGGGTTCACCGCGACGGGATGGCCGACGGCGCGCAGCATCGGCACGTCGGAGGCGGCGTCGGAGTAGGCGTAGGACGGCGGCGAGGTCGAGGCCGTCGCGCTCGGCGAGCTGAGCCATGCGCACGCGGCTTGCCCTCGCCGTAGCAGAAGGGACCGTCGAAGCGGCCGGTGTACGCCCCGTCGCGCTCCTCCAGGCCGCTGCCCGCGGCGCCGTCGAAGCCGAGCACGTGGGCGAGCATGTCGGCCGTCCCCTGCGAGGCCGCGGTGCAGATGTAGACGGGCCGGCCCGCGTCCTGGTGGTCGTAGGCCGTCTGCAGCATCGTCGGGTACAGCCGCGGCAGCACGCCGGCCAGCACGCCGGGCGACAGGCGCTCGAGGTCGCGGACGCGGCGGCCGCGCAGCCACTCGCCCAGGCGCAGCTTGAGCTCGTCGGTCTCGGCGTCGGTCGCCCCGCGCAGGCGGAACTGGAGGTTCGCCCAGGCGTCGGCCGCGATCTGGCGGCGGGTCAGGAGCCCGGCGCGGTAGGCCGCGCGGGCCCAGTGGAAGCCGGACGAGCCGGCCATGAGGGTGCGGTCGAGGTCGAAGAAGGCGGCGGCGCGGCGGCTCGGTCACACCTTCAGGATGACCGCATCGCCCTGGCCGCCGCCGGAGCAGATCGCGGCGCAGCCGTAGCCGCCGCCGCGGCGGCGCAGCTCGTGGACGAGCGCGCCCAGGATCCGCGCGCCCGACGCGCCGACCGGGTGGCCGAGCGCGACGGCGCCGCCGTTGACGTTGACGCGCTCCTCGTCGATGCCGAGCATGCGGATCGAGTGCAGGGCGACCGAGGCGAAGGCCTCGTTGATCTCCCAGAGGTCGATGTCGCCCGGCTGCAGGCCGGCCTTGTCGAGCGCCTTCATGGCCGCCCGCGCGGGCGTGGTGGCCAGGTAGGCGAAGTCGTTCGCGCTCTGGGCGTGGGCGACGACCTCGGCGAGCGCCTCCTTGCCGTTGCGCTCGCGCCCACTCCTCGCTGGCGACGACGAGCGCCCCGGCGCCGTCGTTGACGCCCGGGCGAGTTGCCGGCCGTGTGCGACCCCTCCTTGCCGGCCAGGCCCGGGCAGCTTGGCCAGGGCCTCGAGCGTCGAGCCGCGGCGCGGCGCCTCGTCGACCTCGACGACGGTGTCGCCCTTGCGGCCCTTCACCGTCACGGGGACGATCTCCTCCGGCAGCCGGCCCTCGTCGGTGGCCTGGATGGCCCGCTCGTGGGAGCGCAGCGCCCAGCGGTCGAGGTCGGGCCGGGTGAGCTCGAGCTCGTCGCCGACCTCCGTGGCCTCCTGGAACATCTGCTTGCCGCTGAAGGGGTTCGTCAGCGCGTCGTGGACCATCGCGTCGAGCGCGGTCACGTCGCCCATGCGGAACCCGAACCGGGCGCCGGGCAGGAGGTAGGGCGCCCGGGACATCGACTCCATCCCGCCGCCCACGCCGACCTCGACGTCGCCGGCGCGGATCGCCTGGTCGAGCAGGACCGTCGCGCGCAGCCCGGAGGCGCAGACCTTGTTGACGGTCTCCGACGAGACCTCCTTGGGGATGCCGGCGTGGATCTGGGCCTGGCGCGAGGGGATCTGGCCCTGGCCGGCCTGGATGACCTGGCCCATGATCACGTGCTCGACCTGCTCGGGCTCGACCTGCGCGCGCTCGAGGGCGGCGGTGATCGCCGTGCCGCCGAGCTCGGTGGCGTCGACGCCGCTGAGGGCGCCGCCCATCTTGCCGATCGGGGTCCGGGCCGCGCCGAGGATGACGGTCTTGGGCATGCCCGGATCCTATGGTGGGGCGACCATGCACGTCGTCGCCACGACCCAGGCGCCCGCCGCCACCAGCGCCGACACCGTCGTCGTGGGGATGCTCGAGGACGAGGGGATCCCGCACGACACGGCGGACGGCGCGCTGCAGGCGCTCGTCGACGCCGGCGAGGCCCGCGCGACCCCGCGCCACCTCGCGGTCACGCACGCCGGCGGGAAGCGGTGGGTCCTGGCCGGGCTCGGCCGGCGCGCGGACCTCGACGGCGAGCGCGCCCGCGCCGTGGCCGCCGCCGCGCTCGGCCGGGCCCGGGACCTCGGCGCCCGGACCCTGTGCTGGGAGGTCCCCCACCACGCGGGCGACGACGTCGTGACCGGGCTGGTGGAGGGCACGGTGCTGGCCGCCTACCGCTTCACGCGCTACCGCTCCGGGGCCGACCGCGACGAGGCGCCGGGCCCGGGCGAGCTCGTGCTCAGCGACCACCACGACCGCTCGCGCCGCCGTCGACCGCGCCGCGGTCGTGGCCGCGGCCGTCAACCGCGCCCGCGACCTCCAGAACACGCCCGCCGAACGACCTGCCGCCGGCCGCGCTGGGCGAGCGCGCCCGCGCCATCGCGGCCGAGGCGCCGCACCTGTCCGCCGAGGTCGGCGGCACGGAGGCGCTGCGCCGGCACGCGATGGGCGCCTTCCTGGCCGTCGCGCAGGGCAGCGCGACCGAGCCCGCCCTCGTCGTCCTGCGCTACGAGCACCCCGAGGCGCGGGCCGGACGCCCCGCTGCTCGGGCTCGTGGGCAAGGCCGTGACCTTCGACAGCGGCGGGCTGTCGATCAAGCCGGCCGGGTCCATGGCGGGCATGAAGTTCGACATGTCCGGCGGCGCCGCGGTCCTCGAGGCGCTCGGGGCCGTCGCGCGCCTGCGGGCTGCCGCTGCGCGCCGTCGCCGTCGTGGGCGCGACCGAGAACATGCCGTCGGACCGCGCGATGCGCCCCGGGCGACATCGTGCGCGCCGCCGACGGCACGACGATCGAGGTCAACAACACCGACGCCGAGGGCCGGCTGGTCCTGGCCGACTGCCTGCTGCACGCCCGCCGCCTCGGCGCCGCAGCGCCTCGTCGACGTCGCGACCCTGACCGGCGCGATCACGAGCGCGCTGGGCGTCGACCTACGCCGGGCTCATGAGCACCGACGACGGGCTCGCCGCGCTCGTGGAGGACGCCGGCCGCGCGACCGGCGACCTCGTCTGGCGGATGCCGCTGCACGCGGAGTACGCCGAGATGGTCAAGGGCCGCTACGCCGACCTCGTCAACAGCACCGAGGCGCGCAAGGCGGGCGCCATCACGGCCGCGCAGTTCCTCGCCCGCTTCGCCGGCGACGTCCCCTGGGCCCACCTCGACATCGCCGGGGTCGCCGACGACGCGGGCCGCCCCTGGGCGGCCAAGGGCGGGACGGGCTGGGGCGTGCGGCTGCTGGTCGAGCTCGCGACCGCGCTGGCAGAGCAGGGCGGCGCTCCGGAGGGTTGACCCTGGCCCGGGCCGGGGTCCAAGCTGGCACGATGCCGCTCGCCCGCCCGGCCCGCTCGCTGGTCCCCGCCGCGACGCTGGCGGCCGCGGCGCTGCGGGCACGCCGCGCTCGCGTCTCCTGCCGCCGCGGCCGCACCCGTGCAGCGCGAGCGCTTCGACCACCCGGGCACGTTCACCTGGACGGTCCCGCGCGGCGTGCACGCCATCAGGGTCCGGGGCTTCGGCGCCGCCGGCGGGCACGACCCCGCGGGGGCGCCGGGCGGGCTGGGCGCGTGGGTGCGCGCCCGGGTGGCCGTGCATCCCGGGGCGACGCTCACGATCCAGGTCGGCGGGCGCGGCGGCGACCCGGCCGGCGATGTCCCCGGCGCCGGCGGCGCGGGCGGCGGGGCCCCGGGCGGATGGGGGACGACGTCGATCACCACGCCGTTCGCCCTGCCCGGCGGGCCGGGCGGCGCCGGCGGCGGCGGGCCGTCGCGCGTGTGGCTCGGCACGACCCACCTGCTCGTTGCGGGCGGCGGCGGCGGCGCTGCCGGCGTGGCCGGCGGCGCCGGCGGCGCCGGCGGCGCCGCTGGCGCCGACGGCCCGGTGACCCAACTGGGGCTGCCCTTGCCGCCCGTGGCCGGCGGCGGCGGCGGCACCGCAACGGCCGGCGGCGCGGGTGGCGGCGACGGCCCGGTGTCGGCGGCCGGCCGGGCGGGCGCAGCCGGCGCCGGCGGCGCGGGCGGGGACGGGCTGGCCACGGGCGTCTTCTCCCTCGTGGGGAGGCCGATCGCGACGAGCCACGGCGCCGGCGGCGGAGGAGGCGGCGGCGGGGCGTTCGGGGGCGGCGGCGGCGCCAGCGCGGCGCGCGTCCTCGCCGGGTTCGTGGACACCGTCGGCAGCGCGGCCGGCGGCGGCGGGGGCTCGAGCCGCCTCGCGCCGGGGGCGACCTGCCGCGGCGCGGTTCGGCCGGCCCTGCGCGACGGCGACGGCCTCGTGGTCGTCGTGTGGTGGCGCGAACAGCAGCGGCCGCCCGCCGGCTGCCCGGCCTGAGCCGCGACTGCCCGGCCTGAGCCGCGAGCGAGCCCTCACCGGCGCGGCGGACCGCCGCGGGCGCGCTCAGTCGTCGCGACGGCGCCCAGGGCCGCCGAAGGTCCCGAACACGCGGTCCCAGTACGGCGCGCTGATGCCGTAGCCGTGCGTGTCGTCCTGGAAGTGGTGGCGCATGTGCAGCTCGCGCAGGCGCCGGCCGGCCGCGGTCGTGGGCACGCGGTGGTGCAGGTAGTAGTGCAGCTCGTCGTAGACGAGGTAGCC
The DNA here is from genome assembly GCA_963707695.1 of uncultured Actinomycetes bacterium. GTDB lineage: Bacteria > Actinomycetota > Thermoleophilia > Solirubrobacterales > Solirubrobacteraceae > JAOPZW01. Next base: position 208,550 of record CAVPQY010000007.1, read on the forward strand.
GCCCAGGAAGCCGGCCGTCACCGCGGTCCAGGCGTCGGGGCCGAAGACCCAGCGGAACAGCAGGACGAAGCCGAGCGCCAGCGGGACGGACGCGGCGGGCGGCATGACGAGCCGCTTGGGGTCGTTCGGGTGGTCGTGGTGGACGCCGTGGATGAGGAAGTGCAGGCGCGCGCCGACGCCGGCCCTCGGGCTCGAAGTGGAAGACGATGCGGTGCAGCCAGTACTCCGTCAGCGTCCACAGCACGTACCCGACCAGGGCGTAGCCGACCACCGCGGGCAGGCTCTGGCGCGAGAGCGCGACGACGACGCAGACCAGGACGACCGGCCCGTACAGGACGACCGGCACCAGGTGGTGCACCCGCGTGAAGCGGTCCAGGAACGGGGACGCGAAGAGCGGCGGCGAGGCCTTGAGGCGGTCGGTCCGGGAGTCGTAGGGCTCGCTCGACATCCTCAGCGGACCATACCGCGCCGCCAGGCCGTAGTTTGGCCGCATGTTCTTCGACCTCCCCGACGACCACCGCCTCCTCCAGCAGACCGTCCGCGAGTTCGCCGACCACGAGGTGGCGCCGGTGGCCGAGGAGCTCGACCGGACGAAGTCGTTCCCCTACGAGCTCGTCGCGAAGATGGGCGAGCTGGGCTGGATGGGCATCCCCTTCCCGGAGGAGGTCGGGGGGGCCGGGGGCGACGCGCTCGGCTACGCGCTCGCGGTCGAGGAGCTCACCCGCGTCGACTCGTCGGTGGCGATCACGATGTGCGCGCACACGTCGCTGGGGACGCAGCCCGTCTACCTCTTCGGCAGCGAGGAGCAGAAGGCCCGGCTCCTGCCCGACCTCTGCGCCGGACGCCGCCTCGGCGCCTTCGGGCTGACCGAGCCCGAGGCCGGCAGCGACGCGGGCAACGTCCGCACCCGGGCCGTGCCGGACGCCGGCGGCTGGGTCGATCAACGGCGCCAAGCAGTTCATCACGAACGCCGGGACCGTCCATCAGCGGCCACGTCGCGATCACCGCGCGGACCGCCGAGGACGAGATCTCGAACCTCATCGTCGAGACGGGCACGCCCGGCTACGAGCAGGGCGAGCCGTACCGCAAGATGGGCTGGAACGCCTCGGACACGCGGCCGCTGACCTTCACGGACTGCGTCGTGCCGGAGGAGAACCTCCTCGGCCCCCGCGGCCAGGGCTTCAAGCAGTTCCTCCACATCCTCGACATCGGCCGGATCGGCGTGGCGGCGATGGGCGTCGGGCTCGCGCAGGGCGCGCTCGACCAGGCCCTCGCCTACGCCAAGGAGCGCCGCGCCTTCGGCCAGGCCGATCTCGAAGTTCCAGGCCATCCAGGGCAAGCTCGCCGACCTCTCCGCGGAGATCGAGGCGGCGCGCCTGCTGACGTACAAGGCCGCGCTGGCTGAAGGACCAGGGCCGGAACTTCACGCTGACCGCGGCCCAGGCCAAGCTCAAGACCGGTCGCCTGGCGGTGCGGGCCGACCGAGGAGGCCGTGCAGGTCCACGGCGGCTACGGCTACATCGAGGAGTACCCCGTCTGCCGCTTCTACCGCGACGCGAAGATCCTGACCATCGGCGAGGGGACCGACGAGGTCCAGCAGATGGTCATCGCCCGCGCGCTCGGCGCCTAGCCCGGCCGACCGCTGCGCCGAGCCCTCGTCGTCTGGGCGCTGCTCCTGGTCGTCTACGCGGCCGGGCTCGGCCTGCGCGCGTCGCCCGGCGAGGACCTCTCGCCGGGCGAGGCGCGCGTCCTGCTGACGATCCGGTCGGTCGCCCACGACGGCGACCTCGACCTCGCCGCCGACTACGGCGAGCGCGCCTGGCGCCACGACTACGGCGGCGAGCTGCGTCCCGCAGGGCGGCCCGCGGCCGCGCGGCCAGCTCGAGCCGGCCGGGCCTGCTCGAGGTGGCGGTCATGGCGCCGGTCTACGCCGTGGGCGGGCGGCTGGCCGTCCAGCTCGCGGGCGCGGCGCTCGCTGGCCGCGGCCTTCGCCGCCGCCGTCGGCATCGCGCGGCGCCTCGTGCCCGAGCCGTGGGCGACGGGCGGCGTCCTGGTCGCCGGGCTCTCGCCCCCGGCCGTCCTGGGGGCGACGACGATCTCGTCCGACCCGCTGGCGGCGGCGCTCCTGGCCGGAGCCGCCGCGCTCGCGCTGCGCGTCCGCGAGGAGGTGGGCGGGCGCTTCTCCGTCCACGCGTTCTGGGCGGCCCTGCTCGTCGGCGCGGTGCCCTGGGCGGGCGTGCGCTTCGCCGCCCCGGCCGCGGTGATCGCGCTCGCCGTCACCCGCTGGCTGCGCCGGCGCCGGCGCGGGCTGGCGGGCTTCGCGGCGATGGAGGTCGTGCTCTTCTCGCTCGTGACGTTCATCTCGGTCGACGGAGCGCCTGTACGGCGGCCTGACGCCCTACGCCGTGCTCGGGCCCGACGACCCGCCGACCGGGGCCCACGGCCTCGCCGACCACCTCGCGCGCTGGCCGCGGCTCGCCGGCCTGTGGCTCGACCGCGAGGCCGGCCTCGTGCGCTGGGCGCCGTTCGCGCTCCTCGTCCCCGTCGCGGCGTGGCTGCTCTGGCGCGCGCACCGCGAGCGGCTCGTCAGCGCGCTGCCGCAGTACGTCGACGTGGAGGTCACGGCGGGCTTCCTGCTGGCCGCGTGCGCGGCGCAGGCGGTCGTCGTGGCGTTCCTGGCGCCGGAGCTCGGCGGCCCGTGGCCGCCCGGCCACGGGCTGCTGTGCGTGGCGCCGCTGGGGCGGCGCGCTGTGCGCGTGGGCGCTGCGGCGCGTGCCCCGGACCGGGCGGGCGCTGGCCGTGCTGACGGTCGTGGCGACCGTGTGGACCCTCGCGGCGGCGCGCGTCGACGGCGACGCCGGCGTCGCGCCGCCGCGCGGGCCGCTGCCCTGGGGCGGCGCCGAGCGCGTCCTGCCGGGCGACGCGCTGCGCTAGGCACGGCCGCGCGCGGGCTAGGGGATGCGCTCGAGGACCTCGCCGGCCGCCGAGGCCGGGTCGATCCGGCGCGCGACGACCTCGTCGAGCAGCGCCTGGAAGCGCGGGTCCTCCGCGAGCACGGCCTCGAGCCGGCGGCGCAGGCGGGTCGTGCAGAGCGCCAGCACCTCGGAGCGCAGGTTGCGGCGCCGCCGCTCGGACAGCGTCCCCTCCGCGACGATGTGGGCGCGGTGCTCGTCGAGCTTGCCGTCGAGCTCCTCGACGCCCTTGCCGCGCACGGCCTCGGTCTTGATGATCGGCACGCGCCAGCCGCGCTGCGGCGCCAGCGAGAGCACGCCGCGGATCTCGCGGACCATCGTGTCGGTCAGCGGGTGGTCGGCCTTGTTGACGACGATGATGTCCGGGATCTCCATGATCCCGGCCTTGAGCGCCTGGATCGAGTCGCCGGAGCCGGGCATGAGCACGAGCACGACCGTGTCGGCGTGGTCGATGACGTCGACCTCGGCCTGGCCGACGCCGACGGTCTCCAGCAGCACGTCGTCCTTGCCCGAGGCGTCCATGAGCAGCGCCGCCTGCAGCGCGGCCTCGGACAGGCCGCCGAGCGCGCCGCGGTTGGCCATGGACCGGATGAACACGCCGGGGTCGAGGAAGTGGTCGGTCAGGCGGATGCGGTCGCCCAGGAGCGCGCCCTGGGTGAAGGGCGACGACGGGTCGATCGACAGCACCGCGATCGAGCGGTCCCGGGCGCGGCGGATCCGGGTCAGCGCGCTGATGAGCGACGACTTGCCCGCGCCGGGCGCGCCGGTGAGGCCGATGACCGCCGCCCGGCCCGTGTGCGGGTAGACCTCGCGGACGAGCTCCCACCCGGCCGGGTCGTCGGACTCCACGAGCGTGATCGCCCGCGCCAGCGCGCGGCGGTCGCCGTCGAGCAGGCGCTGGGCGAGGGTCGGGGCCTCCGGCACGGGCGGGGCAGACTACCCTCCCGTCCGTGGAGCCCGTCCTGTCCCCGCCCGAGGCGCCCGCGCCCCCGGCGCTCGACGTGCGCCGCCCTCCGGCGCCGCGCTCCGGCGGCCCGTTGGCGCTCCTGCGCTTCCTGCGCGCGCACGGCATGCTCAACCACCGCTACGCCCGCCTGGCCCTGCGCCTGGCCTGGCTCAAGCTGCGCTTCCGCGGGCGGCTGCGCACCGACGGGCCCGCGTTCGTCGGACCGGGCGTGACCTTCGAGATCGGCCCCGACGCGACGGTCCACCTGGGGCGCTGGTGCTGGATCGGGCACGGCACGAAGATCCGCTGCCACGAGGGCGAGGTGCACATCGGGGCCAAGAGCGTCCTGGGGCAGGAGTGCACGATCTCGGCCTTCCGGCACGTGTCCGTCGGGCGCGAGTGCATCCTCGCCGACCGGGTCATGCTCATCGACTTCGACCACGGCGTCGTCGAGGTCGAGCGGCCGATCCGCGACCAGGGGATCTACAAGGAGGACGTCCGGGTCGGCCACAACGTGTGGGTCGGCTACGGCGCGTGCTTCCTGCGCGGCGTGACGGTCGGCGACAACGCCGTCGTCGGCACCTACGCGGTGGTGACCGGCGACGTCCCGCCCGACGCGGTGGTGGGCGGCGTGCCCGCGCGCATCCTGCGCCGGCGGGAGGCGCCGCGGTCGCTGCGGTGGGCGTGAGCCGCGTCCGCCCGGCACGAGTCGATCTCCGGCACCATGCCGCGCCTCGGCCCGGTGGCCGGGGATCACATGCCGCCGGCTCCCCGTCGCGGGCCCGCGACCGGATGGCCCCCGTGCAGGAGCCGACCGCGACGGGCGGCTAGCCCGCGCGCCGGGCGACGTAGCGCAGGTACGGGCCGCTGAGCTCGACGCCGTCCCGGAGGGGCCGGGCCGTCGCGTCGTAGAGGCCGCGCAGCGCGTCCAGCGCGTCGTCCCAGCGGCCCTCGGCCTCCAGGCGCGCGCGGCTGAGGGCCAGCGGGCCGAAGGTGCGCGCGAAGAAGGCCACCGCCTCGTCGATCGAGGCGTACCGGGGACGGACGGCGTCGCGCTCGACGTCGACGAGCAGGCCGGCGCCCGTGAGCAGCCTCCGGCCGTAGGCCTCGTCGCCCCACGCCGTCGGCAGCCCGACGCCCGTCGGCGGCGGGGGCAGGAACGGACCGAGGACCTCGAGGAGGTGCCCGTTGGCCCCGTCGCGGTCCCAGGCCGTCAGGACGACGGTGCCGCCCGGGCGCACCGCGCGCACGAGTTCCGCGGCGACCAGCTCGTGGCGCGGCGCGAACATCGCCCCGAAGTTCGAGGTCACCGCGTCGAACGCGCCGTCGGGGACCGGCAGCGCCTCGGCGTCGCCCGCGACCCAGTCGATGCCGGCCGCGCCCACGCGCGCGGCGCGCGCCCGCCCCGCCTCGAGCAGCTCGGGCGTCAGGTCGATCGCCGTGACCGCGGCGCCGGCCTGGGCCGCGGGGATCGCGACGTTCCCGTCGCCGGCGGCGACGTCGAGGAGTCGCACGCCGGGGGCGGCGCCCGCGCGCCGCGCGGTCGCCTCCCCCGCCCCGGCGAGCCGCGTGGAGATGGCGGGGTAGTCGCCGGCCGCCCACACCCGCCGGGCCCCGGCCTTCAGCGCGTCGAGGTCGGTCACGCCCCGACGCTACGCCGGGCCCCACCCGCCCGCGGCGCGTGCCTAGGCACGCGCCGTCCACCCCCGGGCCGACGGCGTCCGCCCTACCCGCAGGTCGGCCAGGGCGCGGTGCCCCGCCGTGCGAGCAGCGCCGCGGCGCGGCGGTCCTGCTCGGCCTCGGAGGCGCGGGCGGGATCGCCGTGGCCGCCGAGCGCGCGCCAGGTGGCGCGGTCGAACTGGTACTTCCCGCGGTACTGCCCGCTCGCCGAGACGGCCTCGGGGTCGCCGCCCGACTCGCAGCGGGCGATGCGCTCGAGGCGGCCCGAGCCGGCGCTCGCGTCCCGCGCGACGGCGCTCGCGGCCCCGGTCGCGGGGGCCGCGGCGCGGACGCGGCCCAGGCCGAGCGCCCGCAGGGTGGCGGGGCCGACCACGCCGTCGACCTGAAGGCCGTGGGCACGCTGGAAGCGGCGCACGGCGCGCCGGGTCCGCGTCCCGTAGACGCCGTCGACGGGGACGCCGAGCTTGCGCTGCAGCGCCTGCACGCCGGCGCCGTGGGCGCCGGCCTTCAGGCTGGTCGCGCCCGCCGGGGACGCGCCCGACGAGGCCGGCTGCTGCGCGACGGCGGCCCCGGCCAGCCCGGTCGCGGCGACGGTGGCGAGGACCGCGGTGGCGCGGCGCCGCAGGGACCAGCGGCGCGTGGCGGCGGCCGCGGCGCGCCGCGTGCGGGCGGCGCGCAGCGAGCGGCGGAAGGCGAGCTCGGTGGCCGCGTCGCCCGCGTGGGCGCCGGGCGCACCGGCACCGTCATGGCCCGCGGAGACCGCGGGGGTCCTGTCTTCGTCACGTCCGTCCCTTCGTCTCGGTCGCCTACGGGGTTAGCTGACGGGCTCGCGCGTTCGAGACTGCGCTACACCGGCTCGGCCGGCGATTCGCCCCGGGCCGCACGTGGCGGCCCCCTGGGTCCCCCGTCCCCCGCCTCAGGGCGGCGGGACTCGGCGATATGGTGGTCGGCGCACCGGACCTTAGCGGTACCGGGACGGAACGTCCTCAGGGCGCCAGCAGCGCCGCGCGCGCCAGGTGTGGTGCGAGGTAGCGCACGCGGCCGTCGCCCTCGTCGCCGGCCAGCGCCCCGTCGAGCGCCGCGCGGTGCCCCGCGGCGCGCTCGCGCGGGTACGGGCCGGCCGTCCCCGCGGTGGCCAGGAAGGCCCAGTCGCTGGTCTGCAGCGCGAGCAGCTCGCGCAGCGCGCGGTCGCCCGCGGCGGCGCCCGCGGCGACCACGCGCAGCTCGGCGTCGCGCGCGCCGACGGCGAGGTCGGCGACCGGCGGGCCCGCTCCACGTCGAGAGGTCCGCGGCGTGCCCCACGTCGTGACCCGCCCGGCGCCGGGCGGCGGTCCGCGGGCGTGACGTCGGCCAGCGCGTCGTCGAGCGCGCGCAGCGCCAGGCCCGTGCGGTCGGCCTCGTCGAGGACCGCGCCCAGCCAGGCCGGCCCCTCGTACCACCAGTGCCCGAGCAGCTCGGTGTCGAGCGCGCAGACGCACAGCCCGCCGCCGCGCACGCGCTGCGGCGACGCGCGCGACGAAGTCGGCGCGCGTCGGCGGCGCCTGCCCGGCCGCGCGCTCCGGGTCGTAGACCGCGCCGTCGTTGGCCCAGGGCGGTGGTGGCGCTCCGTGTGGGCGTGGTAGTCGCGGTAGGCCCCGTGCGGCGGGGTAGCCGTCGGCGCTCCAGACGAGGTCGACCATCGCGCGGTCGACCGGCACGAGCAGCGGCCCGGCCGGCGTGCGCAGCGGCCGCAGGTGGCGGGCGTCGCCGTGGCCGAGGACGTCGGTCAGGTCGACGCACGTGGCGTGCACGCCGGCCTCCTCGAGCAGCGGCGTCGAGCCAGGGCGCGTGCGCGCACTCCGGCAGCCAGAAGCCGCCGCCCCACGGCGGCGCCGTGCGCGCCCGGTGCGCCTCGATCCCGGTCCGGAGCTGCAGCCGGATCGCCGGGCGTGGTGGCCAGCAGCGGCAGCACCGCGTGCGTGGCCGCGCTCGTCCAGCGACGCGCGCGCCAGAGCGCCCGACGAGGTCGCCGCCGAGCGCGTCCAGGCGCTGCGCGGCGGCGCGGTAGTCGCCGGCGGCGCGGCTCGAGCGCCGGGCGCAGCGCCCCCGGCGCCGCCTCGACGTCGAGCGCGTGCGACGCGCGCCCGCACGTCGCGCAGGAAGGCGCGCAGCGCTCGGCGGCGCCGGGCGCCTCGAGCTGGTCGGCCAGCACCGGCGTGACCGACAGCGTGACGGCGCGTCGTCGAGCAGCTCGAGCAGCGGCAGGTACGACGTCGCGATCGCCTCCCACAGCCACTCCTCGCCGAACGGCCACGTCCCGAAGCCCTCCACGTAGGGCATGTGGGAGTGCAGGACGAGGCGAGGGCGGCCGTTCGCGGCGCGCTCAGGGCGGCACACGGCGAGGAAGTCCAGCGCGCGATCGAGGTCGGCGCCGTGGCTCGGAGCGCAGCGCGAAGTCGCGCACGGCGATCGCCGGGGTGAAGCGGTCGTAGAAGCGCGTCGTGATGCCCAGCCGCCGGTGGACGTCGTCCCAGCGCGCGTGTCGATCGCCAACTCGTGCGCGCGCAGCTTGCGCGCGTGGAAGAGGCCGAGCAGCTCGACGGCGGCGAAGTGCGCGCCGCACAGCGCGCCGGAACTCCTCGGCGCGGTACTCCTTGAGGTGCCACGGGTTGCCGGAGCGCTCGGCGCCCGCCGGCGCGAGCGTCAGGACGTTCGGGCGTCGAGACGTAGGCCCGCGACCGCCGCCTCGAGCATGCCGCTTGAAGTGCTCGAGCACCTCGTCGGGGTTCTGCGACGTGCTCGATCGTCTGCAGGAACACGACGGCGTCGCAGGGCTCGGCGAACAGCTCGACGAGGTCGCGCTCGAAGCGCAGGTTCGGCGCGCGCGTAGCGCAGCCGCGCGTGCTCGTGGGCCTCGGGGTTGGCGTCGACGCCCGCACGGAGCGCGCCGCGCGGGCGAGCACGTCGGAGCCGTAGCCCTCGCCGCAGGCCATGTCGACGACGCGCCGCCCCGCCACCCGCGGGCGATCCACTCGTAGACGACGAGGTGGCGCTGGAACCAGTAGTTCTCCTCGGGGACGTCGGGCAGCGTCCGCTCGCCGGTCAGCGCCAGCGGCGGGACGCCGTCGGGCTGGTCGCGCTGCACGTAGAGCATCGGCGGCTCTCGGGGCCATGGGCGGCGCCCGAGTCTAGCGAACGCGCCGGTACACTGGCGCGCCGCATGGCCGCCCCCGCCACCGCCGAGGAGATCCGCGACGTCAACACGCGCTACCACGACGGCGCGGCCGCCGGGTACGACGCCAAGTGGGGCATCGACTTCGGCGAGATCGGCCAGGCGCAGGTCCTCGGCAAGCTGCGCAAGGCGCTCGGCCGGCGCCGGGGCGGTACGCCCGCTCGCTCGAGATCGGCGCCGGCACCGGCTACTTCTCGCTGAACCTCGTGCGCGCCGGCGTCGTCGGGCACGCGACGTGCACCGACATCTCGCCGGGCATGCTGTCGACGCTGCGCGCCAACGCCGCCCGCCTGGGCCTCGACGTCGACGCCCGCGTCGCCGACGCCGAGGTCCTGCCCTTCGAGGACGGCGTCTTCGACCTCGTCTTCGGCCACGCGGTGCTGCACCACCTGCCGGACCTCGACCGCGCCGTTCCGCGAGTTCCACCGCGTGCTGCGCCCGGGCGGCGCGTCGGTGTTCGCCGGCGAGCCGTCGCACCACGGCGACCGCATCGCCGCGTTCCCCAAGCGCGTCGCCTCGCGGCTGGCGCCGGTGTGGCGGCGGCGCTGCGCGCCGGCCCGGCGCGCGCGGGCCACGGCGACGGCGGCGCCGAGAACCACCAGCTCGAGCCCCTCGTCGACGTCCACGCCTTCACGCCCGAGGCCCTGCGCGCCGCCCGGCGCGCGGGCTTCGACGACGTGCGCGTCCGCGGCGAGGAGCTGCTGGCCAACTGGTTCGGCTGGGCGAACCGCACGCTCGAGGCACGGCGGCCGCCGACGACGGTCCCGTACGCCTGGAAGCTGTACGCCTACCGCGGCTACCTCGCGCTGCAGCAGGTCGACGCGCGGCTGCTCGAGCCGCGGCTGCCGCCGGCGATCTTCTACAACCTCATGCTCTCGGCGCACGCGCCGCGCGGTAGGGCCCAGCCCGCGCGCTCGACCTCGCCGGCGTCGACGCGCGCCCCGGCGCGGCGCGCGGCGCGCTCGCGCGCCGGTGTCGACGGCCGCGCCGACGTCGACGACCGCCCCGCAGCGCCGGCAGGCCAGCTGCGCGTGCCCGTCGGCGACGGGGTCGACGAGGACCGCCGCGCCGGCCTGGATGCGGCGCACGAGGCCGAGCTCCTCGAAGGTTCGAGCGCGGCGTAGACCGTCGGCAGCGCCAGCCCGGCCAGCCGCTCGCCGGCCGGCGCGCGCGAGCTCCTCGGCGGTGGCGTGGCGCCCCAGCCCGCGGAGCGCATCGAGCCGGTCGACGCGCTGGCTCGTGACGCGCAGCCCGCGCGTGCGCAGCGCGTCGGTCAGGCGGTCGGTCGCGGGCGCGGTGCTCGTGGGCGGATGCCAGATATCAGGGCAGCCTTCGTAGAAGTGACGCCAACCAGCTGTCACACTGGGGGCACGCTCCCCGGCCTCGACTCCGCGCTCGTCGTGGCGCGCGGCGGGCGACCGCGAGCGCCAGCTGCAGGTCGTCCAGCCGGGCTCGTCGGCCTGATCGCCGGCACGATCCGACCCTCGCGCCCTCTCGCCGCGGCCTACGTCCCGGCTCGCGCGCCGCGCGGCTCGTCGGCGCGGCGGCCGCGCTCGGCGCCGCGATCTCCAGGGGCTGTCGGCGGCGCTGAGCGACGACGGCTCGCTCACCGGCCGTGGGCGCTCGCTCCAGCGCGGGCTCGTCACGGGCCGGCGACGTTCCGGGCGGCACCGTCCACGCCCTGCCGTCCTCCGGCGACGTCTCGCGCGCGCTGGCGATCGCCGACGCCGTCGTGGCCGCGGAGCTCGTCGTCATCGCCGTCGCGCGCCGGCGCACCTCACGTGTCGCGACGAGTCGCTCGTGCAGGTCACCGCCGGCGCGTTCGTCGTGGCCGCCGTCGGGGTGCCGTCGCCCACGCGTAGGCCGGCCGGCCTCCCCGCGCCCAGGACGCCGGCGACCGGGTGGCCGCGGCGCGGGGCTCGGGTACGCTCGCGACGGATGCCCGACCGCCTGACGCGACTTCCCGCTCTTCCCGCTCGGCCTCGTGGCGCTGCCGCCCGAGTTCGTGCCGCTGCACATCTTCGAGCCGCGCTACCGGACGATGATCGCCGAGTGCCTCGAGCGAGGAGCGCGAGTTCGGGATCGTGTGGGCCGGCGACGACGGGCTGCGCCCGGTCGGCTGCGCGATGCGAGATCGCCGAGGTGCTCGAGCGCATGGACGACGGGCGGATGAACATCCTCACGCGCGGCACGCGGCCGTTCCGGCTCGTCGAGGAGCAGGACGACCTGCCCTACCCGGCGGGCACGGTCGAGTTCCTCGACGACAAGGCCGAGGAGCCCGACGAGCGCGACCGCGAGGCCGCCCACGACGCCTACGGCGAGCTCGTCGAGCAGGCGACCGACAAGGTCGCTCGAGCGACGAGGAGCTCGACGCGCATGAGCGCCTACGCGATGGCGGCGACCGTCGACTTCGGCCTGGAGGCCAAGCAGGGCCTGCTCGACCTGCGCTCGGAGAACGCGCGGCTGCGGCTGGTGACGCGGCTGTTCCGCGCCGCGCTCAAGCGCCTGGACTTCATCGAGCGCGCGCAGGCGCGGGCGCGGTCGAACGGGAAGGTCCGCTTCGGCTGAGCGCCGCCCGCCGCGACGCGCCGAGCCACGAGCCGCCGAGGATCAGCACCAGGCCGCCGACGGTGCCGACGGTGAGGCGCTCGTCGAGCAGCACCACGCCGTAGACGACCGCGAACGCGGGCGCGATGTAGGCGACGACCGACGCGCGGCCCGGGCCGATCTCGGCGATCAGCGTGTAGAAGATGAGGAAGGCGACGCCGGTGCCGCCCGCGCCGAGCACGAGCAGCGACGCGACCGTCTCCAGCGCCGGGCACGTCGGCGGCGGCACGGCGAGCGGCAGCGGCAGCGTCACGCAGCGCCGCGAGCGCCATCGTCGCGGCGGCGACGCCGACGGGCGGGACGCCCGGCAGCCGGCGCTTGATCAGCAGCGGGCCGACCGCGTAGCCGAGGCTGGCCAGCAGCACCATGAGCGCCGCCGAGCAGCGCGTCGCCGGCTCGCCCGACAGGTCGACGCCGAACAGCAGCGCGACGCCGACGATCCCGAGCACGATGCCCGACGCAGCGCCAGCCGCGCGGGCGCTCGTCGTCGGTCGAAGCGCGACGGCCAGCAGCGCGGTGAAGATCGGCGCGCTGGCGACGAGGATGCCGGCCAGCGCCGAGGCGATGTGCTTCTCGCCGAGCGTGATGAGCAGGAACGGCGCGACGACCTGGACGAGCGCGACGACGCACGAGCCAGCGCCCGCGCCCGCGCGGCCGCGCCGCAGCGCGCCGCGCCGGAGCGCGATCGGCGAGCAGCACGAGCGCCGCCCAGCAGCGATGCGCACGAAGACGATCGACGCCCGGCGGAGAGCGTCGTCGAGCGCGACCTTGATGAACATGTACGACGCGCCCCACAGCGCGGCGAGGACGCCCATCAGGATCCAGGCGCGGCGGGTCATCGCAGGCTGACAGCCGCAGGATGGCACCACGATCGCTGGCCGCATGGCCGTCAGCGCGCCGCGCCGCGACTGACGCCCGCGCTAGCGCGGCAGCCCGCAGACCCGGCGCGCGACGTCGCGCGTGAGCTGCGCGCGTCTCGAAGAACACGGGCGGCTGGCCGCGGCGACGTGTCGCTGAACGCGACGGTCGCCGCTCCTCGACGCGACGCGGTAGCGCAGGACCGAGCCGGGCCCGGCGCGAGCCGCAGGTGACGCCGCGTGGCCGGCGCCGCGGCCTCGTCGCCGGCGAGCGTCGCGGCAGCGTCGCGCGCGTCGATCAGCTCTGGCGCGGAGCTGATCTCGCGCAGCGCGCCGCCGTTGCAGGCGACGCGGCCGTCGTCGGTGACGCGCAGCGCTCAGCCGCGCGCCCGGGATCGAGCCCGCTGCGCTGGACGAGCGAAGAGGTCGCCGGCCTCGGCCGCCGCAGCCGCCGGCGAGCAGCGCCAGCGCGGCGGCAGCCGCGGCGACCGGCGAGCGCGCGCGCCCCGGCCCTCACGCCGCGACCACGGCGCCGCCGCGGCGCGGGTCGCCGCGCCGCGACAGCGCGCCGCGTCGCCGGTCGCGCTCGACCGCCTGCACGCCGCCGAAGAACAGGTTGCGGGCGCGGAACGCGCACGACGTCGTCGCCCGGCCCCGCGCAGGCGCCTCGTCGGTCGACGCCCGGCTCGGCGTAGACGACGCCGTCCTCGAAGTGCACGCGCGGCGCCGCGACGGCGTCCGCGCGCCGGCAGGCCGTGGTCGACGACGCCGACGATCGTCTGCAGGATCGCCGAGCGGATGCGGTTCGAGCCCGCGCTGCCGAGCACGAGCTCGACGCCGCCGTCCGGGCCCAGCACGACGGTCGGCGCCATCATCGACGGCATCCGCCGGCCCGGCGGGACGCGGTGGAAGCCGAGCGGGTTGAGGTCCTCCTCGCCCATGATGTTGTTGACGTGGATGCCGGTGCCCGGGCACGACGACGCCCGAGCCCTCGCCGTTCGTGCACGTCACCTGCAGGCGCGGCCGTCGCGCGTCGAGCGACCGAGATGTGCGTCGTCGAGCCGAGCCGCGACGGCGAGGAAGCGCGTCGGCGAAGCCGGGCTCGGCCAGCCCGTCGACGAACTCGGCGTGCGCTCGGCCTGCACGTCCTCCATGACCTCGACGAGCGTCGGCGGTCGACGGCGGCGCCGGCCGTGCGCGTCGAGCAGCGCCGAGCGCCAGCGCGAGCAGGATGCCGCCGGCCGACGGCGGCGGGTTGGTCAGGACCTCGCGGCCGCGGTAGCGAGCGCGCACCGGCTCGCGCGGCGACGGCGCGTAGGCGGCGAGGTCCTCGGCGTCAGCAGCGCCGCCGCGGCTCGCGACCCACGCGACGACCGCCGCCGCCGATGTCGCCGGTGTAGAACGGCGCCGCGCCCTCGGCGCCGAGGCGCTCGATCGTGTCGGCGAGCTCGGGCGCGGCGAAGCGCTCGCCCTCGCGCAGCACGCGGCCCGCCGGGCGCGAACGCCGCGCGCGCCTCGGGCGTCGGCACGAGGATCGGCTCGAGGATCTCGAAGACGTAGGCCTGCTGCGGCGTTGACGCGGCACGCCCGTCGCGCGCGAGCGCGGCGGCGGGCGCGGCGAGGTCCGCCGAGCGGCACGCGTGCCCCAGCGCCGCGCCGCCGCCGCGACGCCCGCCGGGTTGCCGTAGACGCCGCACGACGCCGCGCCGACGTGGAAGACCTGCACGGCGTCGCCGAACGAGACGTCGACCGGCACGCAGCGTGCGCGCGGCTCGCCGGGTCGGCGCCGCGGCCCGGCGCCGCGACGAAGAAGTCGAGCAGCGTCGGCTCCTCGCCCGCGCCCGGCGACGAGCAGGTAGCCGCCGGCGCCCGGGCCGGTCAGCAGCGGCTCGGCGACCCACGACGTCAGCATCGCCGCGACCGCGGCGTCGACGGCGTTGCCGCCCTCGCGCAGCACGCGCGCGCCGGCCTCCGCCGTCAGCGGATGGCCGGCGGCGACATGCCATCGGCCATGGCCGCTACGGTCATCGGCGCGCGCAGCCTGGGATGCGCGGCCGGCCGGCCGCGTACGGCTCAGCGCGCGCGTACGGCGAGATGAACTCGGGGACGTCGAGCTCGGTCGACGGCCGAGCCCGGCGCGCCGCGCGGGCTCGGCGCGCGCCCGGCGCGTGCGGCGCTCGACGCGCGGCTCGCCCGCGGGCTCCTCGAGCGCGCCGGCGCTCGGCGCGCGCGGCGCGCGCTCGCCGTAGCCGGTCGCGACGACCGTCACCCAGACCTGGTCGTCGAGCTTCTCGTCGACCATCGCGCCGAAGATGATGTTCGCGTCGGGGTGCGCGGCCTCCGACGACGGCCTTGGCCGCCTCGTTGACCTCCCACAGCGACAGGTCCTCGCCCGCCGGTGATCGACAGCAGGATCTTGCGCGCGCCCTCCATGCTCGTCTCGAGCAGCGGCGACGACGACGGCCTGCTCGGCCGCGTCGATCGCGCGGTTCTCGCCCGACGCCCATGCCGATGCCGAGCAGCGCGTTGCCGGCGTCGGACATGATCGTGCGCACGTCGGCGAAGTCGAGGTTGATCAGCCCGGGCAGCGTGACGAGGTCCGAGATGCCCTGCACGCCCTGGCGCAGCACGTCGTCGGCGACGCGGAACGCGTCGACCATCGACGTCTGCTTGTCGAGCACGCGACAGCAGCCGGTTGTTCGGGCACGACGATCAGCGTGTCGACCTCGTCGGCCGAGCGCCTCGATGCCGGCCGTCGGCGTGCCTCGCGCGGCGGATGCCCTCGAAGCCGAACGGCTTCGTGACGATGCCGACGGTCAGCGCGCCGACCTCGCGGGCGATGCGCGCGACGATCGGCGCCGCGCCGGTGCCGGTGCCGCCGCCGGCGCCGGCGGCGATGAAGATCATGTCGCTGCCCTTGAGCAGCGCCTTGATGCGGTCGTACTCCTCCATCGCCGCCTGGCGGCCGAGGTCCGGGTTGGAGCCGGCGCCGAGGCCGCGCGTGAGCCTGCGGGCCGATGTGCAGCGTGATGTCGGCGGTCGACTGCTGCAGCGACTGCAGGTCGGTGTTGATGCGCGATGAACTCGACGCCCTCGACCTCGGCCTCGACCATGCGGTTGACGGCGTTGACGCCGGCGCCGCCGACGCCGACGACGCGGATGACCGGCGCGCCGGCGAGCTCGGCGCGCGGCCTCGTAGCCGCGCCGACGCGGCGCGCGTGCTGCGGCGCGGCGCCGGATCGGGCCCGGCGGCGGCCGGGCGGTCCATCGAGCGTTCTCGGGGATGTCGGCGGAGAACGCGTGGCGCAGGCGCTCCTGCGGCGTCGGGACTGCGGCGCGGCTCCTCGGGGCTCGCGGCGCCCGGCCGCGCGCGGGTGCGGCGTACGGCGCGCTGCGGCGCGGTCGGCCGGGGCCTCGGGCGTCGCGCGGCGACGGCGGCGGGCGCCTCGGGCGCCGGCGGGCTCCGGCGCGGCGCGGCTCGCGGCTCGGGCGCGGGCGCGGCGGCCGGCGCGCTCTGCGTCGGCCGCTCGCGCGACCTGCGGCCTCGTGGCCGCTCGTCGTCTTGCGGAACAGGGCCGCGAGCGGGCCCTCGCGCATGCTCGCGCGCTTACCGCTGTGCCATGGGCGAGAACCTCCTTCGCGAGATCGCGATAGGACTGGGCGGCCATCCCGTCCGGGTCGTACTTGAGCACCGACATGCCCTTCACGGGCGCCTCGGCGAAGCGGATGGTCTTGCGGATGCGCGAGGCGAAGACGCGGTCGCCGAAGTTCTCCTCGAGGATCTCGATCGCCTCCTTGGCGTGGATCGTCCGCGTGTCCACCAGCGTCGGGCAGGATGCCCTCGATCTCGACGTCCGGATTCAGGTTCTCGCGGATCATCTGCAGGGTGTTCTGCAGCTGGATCAGCCCGCGCATCGACAGATACTCGCACTGCACGGGGACGATCACCTTGTCGGCCGCCGTCAGCGCGTTGATCGTGAGCAGCCCGAGGCTCGGCGGCGTGTCGATGCAGATGAAGTCGTAGTCCTCCAGGATCGGCTCGAACGCCTTCTGCAGCGAGCGCTCGCGGCCGATCTTCGTCGACATCGCGATCTCGGCGCCGGCGAGGTCGATCGAGGCGCAGGCGACGTCGATCTCGCGCTTGCGGATGACCTCGCGGATCGAGATGTGGTGCACGAGCACGTCGTACATCGACTTCTCGAGCGTGTCGGGGTCGATGCCCTGCGACATCGTCAGGTTGCCCTGCGGGTCCATGTCGACGCACAGCACGCGATGGCCCTTCTCCGCGAAGGCGACGGCGAGGTTCAGCGTCGTCGTCGTCTTGGCGACGCCGCCCTTCTGGTTGGCGAACGCGATGACCCTGGCTCGGCTGGGGTGGGGCTCCACTGGTGCTCCATAGCGTCGGGACTGCCCGGGATCACGGCCTCATTCGCCGCGCCCCGGGCTTCCCCTTCCCGCGCCGGGAGCGATACCAGCGGCTCCGGACGCCCCGGGCCGGGCTATCCCGGGCCCGCGGCCTCGGTCGGCCCGGGGTCGGGGTCGGGGTCGCCGCGTCGGCCGCGGGCGCGGGCCATGAGGGCCACGGCCTCGTCGTCGCGCGCGGACGGCGGCCCCGCGCCCACCCACGCGTAGCGGAAGCACAGGCCGGCGGCCAGGTAGCACACGCTGGCGGCGTGGTGCGCGGGCCGGCCGCGGCGCGGAGCGGGCCGCGCGCCGCGCGGGTGGCCAGCCCGGCGTAGACGAGCCCGTTCGCGGCCCCGAAGAGGCGCCCGGGGCGGCCCTGGTGCAGGCCCTCGGCCAGGCGCCCGAGCCGGTGCTCGTTGATCTCGGCGAGCGCGAGCTCGACGACCATGGCGCCGGTCTCGACGCGCCCGAGCGCCTCCCGCGTCGGGTGGCCGTGCGGCAGCCCGGCCGCGACGAGGACGAGGCGCGTCGCCGACGCCCCGGTCGCGGTCGCGGTGGAGACGAAGATCGGCCCGAGGAAGGAGCCGGCTGCGCGCCCACACCGGCACGGCGGTCGACGCCAGCAGGACGCCGGTGTAGGACCCGAGGTAGCCGCCGACGACCGCGGTGGCGGCGCCGAGGCGGCGCCGCGCGCGGCCGTGCCCGAGCAGGTCCGCCCCCACGGCGCCGGTCGCGAGCCCGCCGAAGGCCGTCAGCGCCCACGCGCCCATGTTCATCGGCGAGCGCGGCTTGACCACGCGCAGCATGTTGTAGAAGCGCTCGGGGCGCCCGAGGTCGAGGATGAGCAGCGGCGGCGAGGGCGCGAGCGCGCCGAGCGCCACGCGCCGCGCCCAGACCGCGCTGCGGTGGTCGCCCGCGAGGTCGCAGGCGAGCGCGACGAACGACGAGCCGGCGGCGATGCCGCCGAACCAGAAGTAGAGCGGCACCTCCCACGTCCACACCGGCGCCTTCATGACCGGGCCCCGGGACCTCGCCAGGCGGATCGCCCTCGCGCGCGGCCCGGGCCGCGCGGGCGACGGCGTCGCGGTCGACCGCGGCGTCGCGCACCGCGTAGGCGGTGTCCTCCCGTAGAGGTACGACCAGCGCGCGTCCTCCCACCCGGGGCGGTGCAGCGCCACCGGCGCCCCCTCGACGGCGCGCCCCCAGTCGGCGGGCTCGCCGCGCGTGCCCAGCGCGGGCGTGACGTCGCGCTCCCCCGGCCGGCGTCGCGCGGCCCAGCGCCGTCGCTCGCGCGCGAGGGCCAGCCGGCGCCGGGCGAGCGCCAGCGCGCTCACCAGCGGCTCCGCGGTCGGCGTCGCGCGCCGCGGCGCCCGCCGCGCCGCGCGCCGCGGGCGTCGGCCCGCCCGAGCACGAAGGCGGCCGCGACGCCCGCCGCGGCCAGCAGGCCCGCGCCCACCGCGGCGGCCGTCGCCGGGACGACGTTCTCCTGGATCGGCGAGTCGGCCTGCGCGGGCAGCCCGAAGCGCTCCGGCGGCTCCGTGAGCAGGAAGAACGCGCCCAGGCCGCCGGCGAGCCGCGCGCCCGGCGCGTCGCCGGCGCCGTAGAGGTACGCGGCCGTCGACGCCGTGCTCGTGCAGTCGCGCGACGCGGCGCTGCGCGACGTCGACGAGCTCGTCGTAGGGGCCGAACTGGATCGAGTCGGTCGGGCACGCCTTCGCGCACGCGGGCTCGAGGCCGTCCTGGAGGCGGTCGTAGCAGAGGGTGCACTTCGCGGCGCGGCCGTCGTCGGGGTCGCGGTCCACGACGCCGAACGGGCAGGACGGGACGCAGTAGCCGCATCCGTTGCAGACGTCCGGCTGGAGGACCACGGTCTCGAACTCCGTGCGGATGAGCGCGCCCGTCGGGCACGCGTCGAGGCAGCCGGCGTTCGTGCAGTGCTTGCAGACGTCGGACATGAAGACCCAGCGGTCCAGCGCGCGGTCGCCGTCGGCCCACCCACCAGGTCGAGGTCGCCGGCCCGGCGTCGAGCGCGTCCCCGCCCACCGGCCCGCGCCGGCGGCGCCGACGGCCGGGATGTCGGGCAGGTCCCCGCCTGGAAGCCGGCGCGCCAGGCCGCCCCAGCAGCGTCCGCGCGCGCGCGGCGTCGGAATGGGTGGGCTCGAGCACCTCGACGAAGCGCACGTGGCGCCAGGTGCCGCGCCGCGAGCTCGGCCGTGTGGTCGTACGACGCCGCCGCGGCGGAAGCCGACGTCGTCGGCGGGCAGGTCGTTCCACTGCTTGCAGGCGACCTCGCAGGCCTTGCAGCCGATGCACACGGTCGTGTCGGTGAAGAACCCCATGCGCTGCGCCGGGCGCGCCGGGGCGGTGGATCGCGATCTCGGTCACGTCTGGGGCGGATCCTCGGCCGGGTGGTCCTGTCGGGGGCGACGCCGGGCGGCGACGCGCGCACGCCGCCAGGCGCGACGGTGCCGCTCGCGTCGCGCCGCCCGGCCCGCACGTCGCAGGCGAACGCCTTGGACTCCTGGATCGACACGTTGGGGTCGCCCGACGAGCGCGATCAGGTCGTTCGCGGCGTCGCCGGGGTCGGGCCCGGCGTAGCCCCAGTGCCACGGCAGGGCGACCTGGTGGATGACCCGGCCGTCGACCTGCAGCGGCCGCATGCGGTCGGTGACCACGGCCCGCGCCGCGATCTCGGCGCGCGCGGCTGACTGACCGTCATCCAGCCGCCGTCCTCGATGCCGCGCTCGCGCGGCCAGCACCGGGTCGATCTCGACGAACAGCTCGGGCTGGAGCTCGGCGAGCCAGGGGAGCCAGCGGCTCATCGAGCCCTCAGGTGGTGCTCGGTCAGGCGGTAGGTCGAGAGGACGCACGGGTAGCGCGGGTCGGCCGACTGCGGCGTACGGGTTCTCGGGGCGTCCCAGCGCAGCGCCGCCGGGTTGGCTCGACGGTCGGGGTAGAGCGAGGTTCGGCACCGGCGACTCGTAGCGGCTCGTAGTGCGTCGGGCAGCGGGCCGTCGACGCAGGCCCGAGGGGGCGAAGAGCCAGCCCTTGCCGTCGGCCTTCATCATGAACGGCGTCGTCGTGGAAATCGCGTCCAGCCCGTCGCGTCGTCCTGCGGCGCGGCGTCGGGGGCTTGTCGACCGGGAAGTCGGGGACGTCGAGCCCGCCCAGCGCGCCCTCCGCCTCGTCCCAGTAGACGTAGCCCTTGCGCTCGGACCACGGCCGGCCCTCCGGGTCGGCGGACGCGCGGTTGTACATGATCCGGCGGTTGGCCGGCCAGGCGAAGCCCCACCCGGGCGCCACCCAGTCGTCGGCGCGTCGCGGTCGCCGGCGTCGCGCCGCCGGGCCTGGTTGACGCCGTCCGGCGAAGACGCCGCTGTAGATCCAGGCCCCGCAGGCCGTCGAGCCGTCGGCCTTGAGGTCGCCGAAGCCCGGGCACCGGCTCGCCGGTCGCGACGTCGTAGCCGTTGATCTCTTGAGGACGGCCTCGGCCGAGGGCTCGCGCCTGCGGGCCGTTCTCGGCGATGTAGTCCCAGGTGAGCGTGGATCGGCCAGTCGCGGTCGCGCTTGCTGTCGGCGTAGGGGCGCTTGCAGGCGCCGGCCGAGCTGGACGGTGAACCAGAGGTCGGACCGGGCGTCGCCGGGCGGGTCGAGCGCCTGGTCGTGCCACTGGATCAGGCGCTGGGTGTTCGTGTAGGTGCCCGTCCATCTCGCCGTGCGCGGCGGCGGGCATGAGGAAGACCTCGGTGGCGATGTCCTCGGGCTTCAGCTCGCCCGAGCGCACCTCGGGGCTGTCCTTCCAGAACGTCGCGCGTCTCGGTCTCGTACAGGTCGCGGACGACCAGCCAGTCGAGCTTCGCCAGCGCCCGCCGCTGGAAGCCGGCGTTCTGGCCGCCGACGGCCGGGTTCTGGCCCATCGCCATGAAGCCCGTCCAGGCCTCCGTCGAATCGCGCGAACATCGGCAAGTGCGAGTGGTCGCCGATGATCTTGGGCAGCCAGCCGAAGCCGTAGTCGTTCTCCTTCGTGGCCGCGTCGCCGTACCAGGCCTTGAGCAGGCTGACGATGAACTTGGGGAAGTGGACCAGTAGCTCGTCGGGCTGATCTCGGTCTCGATGTAGTCGGCGAGCGTCGTGCTCTTCGCGCGCTGGGCGTGTTCAGGTAGCCGGGCAGCAGGTTGTAGAGCGTCGGGATGTCGGTCGAGCCCTGGATCGAGGCGTGCCCGCGCAGCGCGAGGATGCCGCCGCCCGGCCGGCCGATGTTGCCGAGCAGGAGCTGCAGGATCGTCGCCGGCGCGGATCATCTGGACGCCCGTGGTGTGCTGGGTCCAGCCGACGGCGTAGCAGATCACCGCCGTGCGGTCGGGGCCCGAGTTGCGCACGAGCGTCTCGGCCACTTGCAGGAAGTCTCCTCGGAGGTGCCGCAGACCCGCTCGACCATCTCGGGCGTGTAGCGGGCGTAGTGGCGGCGGAGGATCTGGAAGACGCAGCGCGGGTGCTGCAGGGTCGGGTCGCGCTGCGGCGGCTCGTCAGCATGCCCGCGCCGGTGCTCTGAAGGTCAGGCGTCGAGTGCTCGCGCGGGCCGGCGGCGCCGCGACCTCCGCCGGCGTCGTACCGCCAGGTCGTCGGGTCGTAGTCCTGCGTCTCGGGGTCGAAGCCCGAGAAGAGGCCGTCGCAGGTCCTCGGTGTCCTTGTAGTCCTCGGTGATCAGGGTCGCGGCGTTGGTGTAGGCGACGACGTAGTCCTTGAAGTACGTCTCGGTCTCGAGGACGTAGCGGATCAGCCCGCCGAGGAAGACGATGTCGGTCCCGGCGCGGAGGGGGACGTAGATGTCGGCCATGGCCGAGGTGCGGCGTGAACCGCGGGTCGACGTGGATGACCTTCGCGCCGCGCTCAGCTTCGCCTCCATGACGAAGCGGAAGCCGACCGGGTGGCACTCGGCCATGTTCGAGCCCATGATGAGGATGCAGTCGGCGAACCGGACGTCCATCTGGTTGGTCGTGGCGCCGCCGCGACCGAACGAGGTGCCCAGACCGGGCACGGTGCGCTGTGTCATATGCGGGCCTGGTTCTCGATCTGCACCGCGCCCATGGCGGTGAAGGCCTTCTTGATGAGGTAGTTCTCCTCGTTGTCGAGCGTCGCACCGCCGAGGTGGGCGAAGCCGAGCGTGCGGTCGACCCGGTGGCCCTCGTCGTCGTGGTCCTGCCAGCCGTTCTCCCGTGCGGCGACCACGCGCTCGGCGATCATGTCCATCGCGGTGTCGAGCTCGAGCTCCTCCCACTCCGTGGCGCGCGGCCGCCGGTACCGCACCTTGGTCAGGCGGCCGGGCTGCTGGACGAGCTGGCGCGAGGCCGAGCCCTTCGGGCAGAGCGTGCCCTGGTTGATGGGCGAGCGCGGGTTGCCCTCGATGTCGACGAGCTCGCCGCCCCGGGTGTAGACGATCTGCGCGCAGCCGACGGCGCAGTAGGGGCAGACGGACTCGGTGACCTTCAGGCCCGCGATCCGGGCGCCCGCCCGCCTCGTGCGCGGCGACACGGCGGCGGGGCCCAGGCCCCAGTCCAGGACGCGACCCAGGCCGGGGAGGCCGCGCACGGCGGCGAAGGACCGGGGGCGGCCGTGCTCGGGCACGAGGGCGGCATCCCCGGCGCCGGGCGTCGCCAACCGCCGGAGGTCCTCCCGGCGACCCGGAGCGGCGACTAGGATCGCGCGCCGTGGTCGTGCACCTCGACGACGTCCCGGCGGAGGCCATCGACCGCGCGGTCCTGCGCGGCACGCGCTGGCGCGTGGGACCCGTCGCGGGCTGTGCCCGCGTCGGGCTCAGCCGCTACCGGCTCGGGCCGGGCGAGCGCGCCATGCCGGTCCACGTCCATGCCGACGAGGAGGAGCTCTTCGTCGTGCTGGCGGGCGCGGGGCTGAGCTGGCAGGACGGAGGGGCCTGGGCGGTGACCGCGGGCGACGTCGTGCTGCACCGCGCGGGCGGCGCGGCCCACACGATCGTGGCCGCCGAGGCGGAGGGGCTGGACGTCCTGGCCTTCGGGTCGGGCTCGCCCACGGGCCTCACCTGGCTGCCGCGCGCCGGCGCGTTCTGGGCCGGCCCGCACTGGGTGCCGCCCGAGGGGCCGGACCCGATCACGGCCGAGGACGCCGCGGGCCCGCTCGAGCTCCCGCCGGCCGAGCCCGGGCGACCGCCGACGATCGTCGCGATCGACGACCTCGAGCCCGAGGCGTGGGGCGAGGGGGACGTCGCCACCCACCTGCGGGACCCGGGCGGCGCGCTCGAGACCGTGCTGGCGGGCCTGAGCGTCATCGACGTCGAGCCCGGGCGGCTCAGCGGACCGCCGCACTGCCACAGCGCCGAGGAGGAGCTGTTCGTCGTCGCGCGCGGCGACGGGACGCTGCTGCTGGGCGACGACGAGCACCCGGTCCGCGAGGGCAGCGTCGTCGCGCGCCCGGCCGGCACCGGCGTCGCCCACGCCTTCCGTGCCGGCCCCGGCGGCCTGCGGCTGCTCGCCTATGGGCAGCGCGACACCCGGGACATGACGTACTACCCGCGCTCGCGGAAGGTGGCGCTGCGCGGCCTCGGCGTCCGCTTCGCCGTCGACCAGGTCCCGTACTGGGAGGGCGAGCCGTGAGCGCCTTCGACGGCAAGGGCGGCCTCGTCCACCTCGATGACGTGCCCGCCGAGGAGGTCGCGGGCGAGCCGCGCCTGCCCCACGCGGTGCAGGACCTCGGGGCGGCCGCGGGCGCCACGGTCGCCGCCGCGCGCCGGGTGCACCTCGCCGGCGACGCGCTCGTCCCGGCCTTCGCGACGCTCGCCGGGCCCGCGCCGGCGGAGGAGTTCGCGCTCGTCCTGGCCGGGAGCGGGCGGGTCGAGCTGCAGGGGCCCGACGGGCCGCCGCAGGGCGGCTGGCCCCTGCGGCCCGGCCTCGTGGTGCTGCGGCGGGGCGGGGACCCGCCCCCGGCCTACCGCGCCGACGAGGACGGCCTCGACCTCCTGCTCCTGGGCGCGCACGTCCCGCCCAAGCCGCCCTTCGACGGGGCCGTGGCCGTCACCGCGCTCGTCGACGTCGAGCTCGAGACGCTCGACAAGGGGCTCTTCGTCACCGAGGAGCGCGACCTCGGGCGCGCCCTGGGCTCCACCCTCTGCGGCGTGCGCCACGAGGTCATGCCGCCCGGCGCCTGGAGCTGCCCGCCGCACTGGCACGCCCAGGAGCACGAGCTCTTCCACGTGCTCGAGGGCGACGGCGAGCTGCTCCTTCTTCGACGACGACGGCGCCCAGCGCGAGGCGGTCCCGATCCGGGCCGGGCACCTCGTCTCCCGCCCGGCGGCGACGGGCGTCGCCCACGCGCTGCGCGCCGGCGGGCGCGGACTGACCTACCTCGCCTTCGGGACGCGCGAGCCAGGCGAGGTCGTCTTCTACCCGCGCTCGCGCAAGGCCTACCTGGGCCCGCTGCTCGTCCGTGTGGAGCCGGTCGCGGACTACTGGGACGGGGAGCTCTGACGGCCGCGCCGACCGGCGGCGGGCTGCTGGCCAAGGACCTCGTCGTGGTCACGGGGAAGGGCGGCGCGGGCAAGACGACGGTCGCGGCGGCGCTCGGCCTCGTGGCCGCCCGGCGCGGGCTGCGCACGATCGTGGCCGAGGTCGCCGCCCGCGACGACGTCTCGAGCGCGCTGGGGCGCGACGACGACCACGACGACACCGAGGGCCGCCTCGGCGACGGCCTGCACCACATCTCGATCGACCCGCAGTCCGCGCTGGAGGAGTACCTCCTCGAGCGCCTGCCCGCGCGGCCCCTGGCCGACCTCCTGGGCCGGTCGCGGCTGTTCGGGTACTTCACGGCGGCGACGCCGGGGATGCGCGAGCTGCTGACCGTCGGCAAGGTCTGGGAGCTGGCCCAGGACGCGCGCCGCACGCCGGGCGGCCGCCCCTACGACCTCGTGGTCCTTGACGCGCCGGCGACGGGTCACGGGGTGGCGATCCTCGAGGCGCCGCGCACCTTCGCGGAGATCGCCCGGGGCGGGCCCTATCTACCGCCAGGGCCGTACGATCGACGCGATGCTCTCCGACCCGGCCCGGACCGGCGTCGTCGTCGTGGCCCGGCCGGAGGAGATGCCGGTCAACGAGGCGCTCGCCCTGGAGCGCGCCCTGGCGGCGCGCGTCGGGCTGCCCGTGTCGCTCGTCGTCGCCAACGCGCTGCTGCCCGACCGCTTCAGCGGCGCCGACGTCCAGGCGCTCGGCGGGGCCGACGGGCACCCGGCGGCCGCGGTCGCGCGGAGCGCCGCGGCGCGGGCCCGCGCCCAGCGCGCCCAGCTCGCGCGGCTGCGGCGCGGGACCGGGGCGCCCGTGTGCCGCCTGCCCTTCGTCGTCGCCGCCGGCCTCGATCCCCGCGTCCTGGGCAACCTGGCCGACCGGCTGGAGCGCGCGCTGTGAGCGCGGGCGTCGTCCTTCACCATCCACCGCCGCCGAGCAGCGGCGCGCTGCCGCTGTGAGCGCGGGCGTCGTCCTTCACCATCCACCGCCGCCGAGCAGCGGCGCGCTGCCGCTGTGAGCGCGGGCGTCGGCGAGCGGCTCGCGGGCAAGCGCGTCGTCATCTGCGCGGGGTCGGGCGGCGTGGGCAAGACGACGACGTCGGCCGCGCTGGCCATGGGCCTGGCCGCGCAGGGCCTCCGGGTGGCGGTCGTGACGATCG